>NZ_CP108088.1:0-2665000 GCF_036192275.1 Streptomyces sp. NBC_00250
TCCCTTAGCGCTGCGCGCTAAGCAAGCGCAGCGGTTCGCTGCGCTCACCGCACCCCGCGTAGCGGGGTGGTCCCCTCCGCTGCGCTCCGGGGACTGAGGGGGGCCGGCCCGCTGCGCGGTCCGGGTTGCGGGTGGGGAAGGCTCGCTGCGCGAGCCTCAAAGAGGGGGCGTGTTTAGGGCGGGACCACATTGCTGCGCAATGTGCCAGCGAACCGCCTCGCTGCGCTGGCGGGCCCGGCTTCGCCGGGCCGGGGCCGGCCCTTCGGGCCGGACGGGTTCGGGTTTCGCTTCGCTCCACCCGAACGGCTCGCTTCGCGAGCCTGGGTGACCCCGTTTCACGGGGTCCGGGCCTATGGCCTGTTGCGCGGGTCCGCTGCGCTCCCCCGCCCTGGTCCTTCCGGCTCCGCCTCCAGGACTGAAGCCCGCTTCGCGGGCCTGGCCAGCAGCAGGGTGGGGGTGTCTGCCGTATCGCGGCTCCCGGTCAGGGTGCGAAATACCAGCAGTACAGAGGCTGACGAAAGCCCTCTGCCCTGCGGGCCAGATCCGCCAGCCCCATCAGGATCCCGGCCGCTGTCTCGGCTCGCACACCCTCATCCTTGACTGCGGCAAGCTCAGCCCATGCACCCGCAACCTCAACCAGCCGTTTATTGCTCGCCTGCACCAGAGCGGAGCACAGGCGAGAAGGGAGCTCGAACACCGTGAAGCCGTCATTCTTCATCGGCACCACATCACGCGAGTCTGTAGCCACACCCCCTACTAGCAGGACCTCCCAGTCCGCCACCGCATCGTCGGGGTAGAAATCCGCGCACGCGAACGCGGGAAACCCATGCCGGCGCTGCCGCGGCCCGACCTGAGTAGCCACCTCATCATCCGGTGCCACGAAGAACTCGATAGTGATAGGCATCACCCGATCATGCCAGTCCACCCCTCGCAGTGATGTTTCATTCTGTTCTCCAGATTGAAACTGGCCCAGGGGCATGCCGCGGTGAGGCCCACCTCGCAGAGCGGGCTCCCCAGCCAGCAGGCATGGCGCCATCGCCGTAACCGCCACCACGTACCGGGGATCGCTGAACTTGCGGTGTACTCAACCAACCTGCGCAGGCACGCCCAAAGCCAGAAACCCACAGGTCAGACCACCGGGGCATTCCAAACCTGCACAGACTCAGTGAACCACCCAGCCAAAAACCCGCTCACCCGAACTGCACAACACCAGGTCCTTGGGCTGTCCCGTAACTGGGCGGTACCCCCTTGCCGATCCCGGATCGGGCTGTGTCAGAGGCTGGTGACAGGATCGAGGGGTGCTGATCAAGGGATATGACGTAGGCCCATTGGTGCCGGGCGAGTCACTGCTGGTCCACCCGGGCTTCTGGTCGAACTACCTCTTGGCGATGTGTAGCGACGGGGGGTGTGCCGAGCGCCCGGTTCCGGAGTGGTTCGGTGAGGACGGCGCCGATGCCGACGTCCTGTCCGAGGTCCTCTTCGATCCTGAACGCTGGCCAGTGTTCAGGGTGCCGGCACATGACGGCCCCGGATGCGTGGTGATCTACCGCAACTTGGATGGCGACTACGGCACCGACTACCTCCTCACCCATCCAGGCAGAAGCTACGTCGAGCAGATCGCCAGCTGGGACGGAGACTTCTCAGGCACTGGGCTGACATGGCACGACCTCATCCGGATCGCTGACAGCCCGTCCCTTGCGGCCGAAGGCGTCCAGGACACGGCCACCCGCTTCCTGCTACTGCTACCCCTCCTCACCGACCCGGACGTGCCGGAAACCGCATCGGCAAGGCTTACCGCCGCCCTGACCGCAGTCGGCGCGCCGCAAGACACTGCCTCCATCGCGGCAGAGCACCTGCTGGCCCACCTCACGAGAAGATCCCGCCACGACCCCACGTGGGCGTCTCCGCTGAGCCGAGCTCCCGGATCAGGGCCAGATGACGTCGTGACGTCGTGACGTCAACCCACGGCCGACCATCAACTGAACGTTCATGAGAGTCCGTGTCCCGGCCGTACCGTCCCAGACGGTGCAGGCGAGTTGGGCCCGACAATGGCGGGGCCCGCCAACCCCGGAACGGGACTGGCGGGCCATCGCCGTCAGCGGCGCTCCGGGCGCCGCTGGTGCCCTGCCCGTCAGGGGCGTCCGTAGCGCTTGCAGGCGAGGGCCGTGACCGGGGGGTCGGTGCGGCCGTTGTCGAGGCAGACCCGCACGAACGCCGCTCCGCCGGGAACGTCCGCGGGGACGGTCATCGTGAATCGGGCACTGCCACCGCACACCGCGTACCTGCTCCAGTCCACCCTCAGTTGCCGACCCTGACTGTCCAGGGTGTAGACCGTGGTACCACGACAGCCCGCCGGGCTGACCGACTTGTGCGTCCCCTCCACCACAACCGAACGGTTGTACCACTTGATGGTGCCCCAGGTGTACGTCTCCCCGTAGTAGACGTCGAACTGACTGTCCGGGACGACCGCGCTGGCGGCGGGTGCGGCAGCGAGCGTGCCAGCGCTGAAGGCAAGCGTGGCGGCGGCAGCGGCAAGACGTGTACGCAAGACGGACCCCCCGTTGGCGAAAGCCCATCGACATGAAAGGCCCCCACCACTGTACGAAGGCCGGCGCCCAGCCATACAGAGAAACACCACTTCTCCGCCGGATACACCTCGAACCCGGCCCTGCTCACCACACAACGCTGGGCCCCGGCGACCAGCCCACGGCGGACCGCGGCGCTCGGTGTCGAAGCCGTAGCGGCGGGCGAAGGCCGGCCACCTCGGGTCACCGCGCTGGCCCTCGGTCGCTGGAAGCCCGTACGCGCGCATCTGCTCGTAGGTGAGCAGCACCCGGTCACCGAGCTCCAGCAGCCGGTGCGCTCCACCCAGTCCCGCTCGATGTCCTCGCCGGAGCAGTCGAAGTCGCCGACCACGAGTAGACGGGCTTTGCGTTGCTCGTGGGCGACGCAGTGGCGGACGTCGTCGGCGTACTGAAGCCGCGGACCACGAGCACCGGGCTGCCCGCGAACTCGAGCCAGCCGGTCAGCTGCTGGCGGAGGGTGTCCTTCTCGGCTGCGACGTACACGGCCTGCTTCTGGCCCGTGGTGTGGTCCAGGCGGAACCAGTCGGGCATCTCGGCGGCGAACGCGCCGGCGTCCGGCCCGGCCGGTGGGACGTGGACTTCGCGGATGGTGTCGATCAGGTCGGGGAAGCGGCCTCCCGCTGGGCCTGTGCCAGCCGCGAGGACAGCCGGCGGTACGTCGGCGGCGTGTGCGGCAGCACGCCCTCGGCTGTCGCGACCGTCTCCGACTTCAACCCGACGTCGAGGTTCAGCAGGTGTCCAGCGTGTAGAGGCTGTCGCGCGGCGGCGGGCATCGCGGTATTACTGGATCCGGCCTGCCTGCAGGCGCAGTTCTTCCCCGCCGAATCCGGCGCGGAAGCCGGGGTCGTGCGAGACCGCGACGACGGTACCCGGGTAGTGGGCCAGGGCCTGCTCCAGTTCCTCGACCAGGGACAGCGCCACGTGGTTGGTCGGCTCGTCCAGGACCAGAAGGTCCACCGGGCGTGTCACCAGCCGGGCCAGTGCCAGGCGCCGTTGCTGCCCCACGGAGAGCGCGACCACGGGCAGTGCCAGGTCTTCCTCGTGGAAGAGACCGAGGGCCAGCAGCTCCTCGGCGTACTCCTCGGCCGGGCCGGGCCGGCCGGCCGCGAAGGCATCGAGCAGGGGGCGCCGGCTGGGCGCGGCGGGCAGCTCCTGCGGCAGGTAGCCGATGCGGGCCGGGAGCCTCGCGCTGCCGGTGCCGGGCTCCAGGTCACCGGCCAGTACGCGCAGCAGGGTGGTCTTGCCCGCCCCGTTGGGGCCGGTGACCAGTAGTCGCCCGCCCGGAGCGACGGCCAGGTCCTCGATATGAAGTCGGCCTCCGACGGTGACACCGGCCAGCAGAGCGGGCTCGGCCTGGGGGCCTGCGGTCTTCAGGGCCGCGGTGAAGCGCAGCGGCTTCGGCGGGGCGGGTACGGGCGACTGCTGAAGCTTCCACAGCTGCTGACGGGCCGCGCGCACCTGACCGCCGAGCTTGGCCTCGTGGGAACGGCGGTGCTTGCCGAAGCCCTCCCGCGGGTCCTTGCCGCTCACGGCCAGCCGCTCGCCCGTGGAAGCGACGAGCTTCTCCGTCTGAGCCAGCTCGGTCAGCCACTCCTGGTGGCGCTGCTCCCAGCGCGCCCGGGCGGCGGCCTTGGCGGTGCGGTAGCCGGACCAGCCGTCGCCGTACCGGGTGATCGAGCGGGTGTCGCGGTCGACCTCCAGGATCACGTTGGTCACCCGCTCGAGGAAGTCGCGGTCGTGAGTGACTGCGACGAGGGTGCCGCGGTGGGCGCGCAGCTGCCCGGCCAGCCAGTCGACGGCGTCGCGGTCGAGGTGGTTGGTCGGCTCGTCCAGCAGCAGCAGCTCAGGTTGCGCGGCCAGCACGCAGGCCAGCGCGAGGCGGGAACGTTCCCCGCCCGACAGGGTGCCGAGCACCCGGTCGGTGGTGAGGTGCCTCAGGTCCAGCCCGTACATCGCGGCCGTCACGCGCGCGTCGGCCTCGTAGCCGCCGCGTTCCTCGAACGCGGTGAGCAGCTCCCCATACGCGTCGAGGGCTGCCGCGTCGGTCAGATTCGCTTCGGCCTCCCGCAGGAGCCGCTCCAGTTCGCGCAGGTCGGCGAGCGCCTCGTCGATGGCGTCCTGGACGGTGAGGGCGGGGTCGAGGTCGAGGGTCTGGGCTAGGTGGCCGGTGCCGCCGGGGAAGGCGACGGTGAGCTCGCCGGTGTCGGGCTGCTGCAGGCCGGCGAGCAGGCGCAGGAAGGTGGACTTGCCGGAGCCGTTCTCGCCGATCACCCCCGCCCGTTCGCCGGGGCGGATTGTGAGGGTGACCTGGTCCAGGACGGAGCGGTCACCGAAGGCCTTGGAGACGTCTTTCATCGCCAGCTGGGCGCGTGCGTGCATGATTCGTTTCCCTGGGTTGGTTCGAACTGGGGAGCGGAAGGAACGCCGGGCCGCCGCAGCTCATCGGAGTGCGGTCTGCTCGGGCGTGGCGCCCTGAATCAGCGGAAGTCGTAGTGCGAACCCATACCTCCGACCATAACAAGACGAACCGTCTCGTGCCACCTGGATGCGGACCGGGAGCTGCCGGGACAAGTGGTGGCCAGGCCGGTCAGGCCTGAGGACCAGCGACACCCGGAGCCGGAGCGGCTGCGCCGGCCGCCCCACGACAACCATCGGCCAGCCGGGCCCGGTCTACTTCGTGCTGCACGGCGTCGGCGGCGAGCCACGGGCGCGCGAACTGGCAGCCGCGCTGCACGCCGCCCTCTGCGGCGACCTCGGCCCCCTGACCCGCGCAGTTCCTCCACTGTGAGGCCGCATGACCGCCGGCTTCGACCGGAAGGGCGTGGGACGGGGACGGTCTTGCCCGCCCGGCCGCCAGTACACGGCGACAAACCCGTTCGGGCCGACTCGATCAGCGTGGCGTTGCGGCCCGGTAGGTCGCGAGCCGCAGGTATGTCCGGTCGACGTGGGATAGCCGCCTGTACTTCCCGCGCCGCGCTGCGACTCGTATGCAGCGCCTCGGGTCGTCGCGGTGGTAGCGGCGGGCGGCTGGGACCTGCGGGGTACTGCAGCTCCGATCTGACCCACCTTGGCGAGGGACGGATCCGGGCGTCAGGGACTGCCTGCTGCCCGCCCTGCGAGGTATCCGTGCGTGCGTCGGAGCGCGTCAGCCATCAGGCCGTTTGCGAGAAGTAGCATCCACCCTCCAGGCAGGAGCACGGTGCGAATCGTGTATCCCGGGTTGGCGTCATCCGAGGGCTCAAGGCCAAACGTCATCGCGAGCACCCACAGACCAAGAAGCGTCACGATGATGATCCAGCCGGTACAGATCACGCCTGCCGCCAGGCCGAACTTCTTCAGGTCTTGGCTGCCGGCCAGCCTCAGCAGGAACAGGAGTGCCAGGGCGAGGCCGGCCGCTGTACCGATGATCCCGGTGGGTATCGCCTGCCAGCTCGTCTCCACTCCGGGGATGCCGCTGGGAATCGCTTCCCAAGGGTGCTGCCAGTTGAAGCGCTCGACTACGTGTGCCACTTGAGTGCCGGAGGGCTCCTTCTTCCATGTCTCCGAAAAGAGCGGCCTGAAGCTCGCGTAGACGAGCGCTCCCGCTGCCACGAGGATCTCTGCCACATGGGTGCCGATCACTTCACCCACCGATGGGGGCCCGATCGGGTTCGGCACCTGCTGCGGCAGTATCTGCGTACCCGGCAACGCGGCGGGAGCCGATGAGGTGTCAGGCCCGGCCTCCGTCGTCCCACCGCCTTCATCGCCACCCGTCATGTACGGGGAATCGGGCTGATTACGAAAGGCGGCGTCTGGCGCTTCCGAGCCGTCGACAGCGAGGGCGCGCAAAGCGCTGGTGCGCGCCTGGATAGCCGCGCGGGCACCGGTGATCCCCATCCAGGCGCCCGGGCCGAGTGCGTTACCCAGCTCTTCCTCGCACCACTCCCGCACACGTAACGGTGTCGGGCGTTGGCCGGGGTCCTTGTGTAGGCAGGCGGCGATCAGTTGGCGCAGAGGTGGAGTGAAGAGGGACACGTCCGGGTCGTCGGCGACGACGCGGTGGGCAACGGCCCACTCGTTCTCCGCGGCGAACGCCTCACGGCCGGCGGCGAGGAAGTACAGGGTGGAACCGAGCGCGAAGATGTCGGAGGCCGCGCCGACGGCGCGGCCCGAAGCCTGCTCGGGCGACATGTACAGCGGGGTGCCGATCCGGGTGGAATGGCTCCGGTAGGTCACCGACTGGGTCAGAGATTTGACGATGCCGAAGTCGATGACCTTCGGACCGCTCTCGTCCAGCATGATGTTCCCGGGCTTGAGGTCCCGGTGCACCACGTTCGCGGCGTGGATGTCGGCGAGGGCGTGGGCGATGCCCCAGGCCAGCAGCATCACCTGCTCGGTCGGCAGCGGACCGTGATCGGCCACCAGGTCCCGCAGGGAGGGCCCGGCCACGTACGTCGTGGCCAGCCATGGCCGCTCGGCCTGGGGGTCGGCGTCCAGCAACGGCGCGAGGTGGGCACCGCGCACCTTCTGTGCGGCGCCCACCTCGCGCGCGAATCGCTGTCCGAACTCCGCGTCTCCGGCGAACTCGTGACGGATCACCTTCAAAGCCGTTGGCTGCCCACCGGGGGAAAGAGCGAGAAACACCTGCCCCATACCGCCCTCGCCCAGCCGCGCCACCAGCTGAAAGCCCCCAAGACTGTCCGGATCGTCCGACTGCAATGTAGGAAATTGAAACGCTGCCCTCGTCACGAAGCACTCCCCCTCGTCTCCCCACGCGGGGATACCTCACGGCTCGACCGCCCGCCCGTTCGCCCCACGAGCGTAGAACCCTGCCTGCCGTTCCACCAGAACAGCCGAAGGCCCGAGTTGCCTCGCTCATTGGCACAAGGCAAGCAGCTGGCACAGAGCGCCTCAGCTCCGTGCCAGCAGGCCCCGGCAAGATCACCAACAGCATCCGGAATGTGTGCCAGAACCTAGGTTCGAGAGCACTTGTCGATGAGTGACGGGTTCTGGCACAGATCTTTGGGAGCCGTCGCGGAGCGTTACCTCGATGTTCGATTGCGAGGGACTGGCTCGTGCGAGACGGCGTACGCCTTGGTGTCTGACAGCCGGAAATGACGCTCCCTCAGGTGCACCGCTCCCAGGGGCAGCGCCCCGTTCGCCTATGAGACCGCAGTCGGTCTCAGTGGCCCTGACACTTCAACCGCCGTGGCGGCGCGGAAGGCTGCCCGGGCGATGGCCCGCGCTGCCGCAGTGCGATTCTGCGGCGACGAGGAGTGGATGGAGGCAGCCGGGATCATGGTCGAGGTGATCTGGCACGCGGGCGAGGCCGCCGGGCTGTCGCCCTTGGAGGGGCGCCCCAACTGCCAGGACCACCTTCTGGAGTCCATGGACGGGGAGATCCCCCAAGACTAGGAGCCGGCGGGCGAAGGCTGACAGGGCCGCCGCCCGAGGCGGTGGCGGCCCTGCGCTGCCCTGACATCACTGCGAACGCGAGGCGGCTGTCACCGCGCGTCGTGCCGTTGCCGAGGCCGACAAGTCGTCGGCGGGTGTGGGGGCGGGACGGCTGGTCCCGCCCCCGCGGGCTGCTGCTCGTTCATGCCAGGCGGACGTGCATCAACAGGTGCTTGTAGCCCTGCCCAGCCATCTCGGGCCCCTCGGTGAAGAGTCCGGGCTTGCTGAGCCGTCCGTCCTTCATCTCACCCAGGTGCAGTGTGATGGTGTCGGTGGTGAACGTGCCGAGCGTGTCCAGGAGGAAGGCTGGGTTGAAGGCGGCGATGCCTCCGCGCAGGCCTTCGCCGGTGCCGTGGGTGACGGTCGTCGGGATGGGCATGCCCTTGGTGCGGGCCGCTTCTTCGGTCGTGTCCATGCGCGGGGCGAGTGTGAGGTTGCCGTCGGCGTCCCAGGCGAACATCACGGGGACGGACTTGAGACCCTTGGCGGTCAGGATGGCCTGGCACTTCTTCACTGCTCGTTCGGTCGTGGCGCGGTCGAGCTGGACCGACGTCTCGCACGTCTTGGGGAAGAGCGACTGGTACCTGGGGAGGCCGCCGACCAGCGAGCGCATGGTGACGGTGACGGAGCCCAGCGACAGCGTGGCGCGCGGAGTGGACCGGTCGGTCCCGGGCTGTCCTTCGGCTTGGCCGGCTTCGAGGATGCCGATGCCCACGGCTCCATCGTGGGTCTTCAGCCGCTTGGCCAGGGCGGAGAGGGTGGCGGCCGGGATGAGCGCGTTCAGCGGCTCCTGTGACGGCTGCACGGCGACGGTGACGGGGACGGGGACGGGGACTTCCGCGACGGCGAAGCGGTAGCGGTCCGTGGCCGCCATGGTGAGCGTCTCGCCGTCCAGCGTGATCTGGATACCGGTGAGCACGGGCAGCGTGTCGTCGCGCCCCGCCGCGGGCAGTACGCGGTTGAGCTGTCGGAGGAAGGCCTGCGCGTCCATGGTGGCCATGGCGGGCACGGCGCCCAGCGGCTGCGTGTACTCGTGGATGTCGTGCGTGGTGACGGGCACTGTGAGCTGCTCGGTGGCCAGCAGGTCTCCGGCGAGCGACACGCAGGTCCCGGTCGCGTCGGCTTTGGTCTCACCGGCGACCATGGCCGCGAGCGTCTTCTTCAGCTCGGGGAAGTCGACGAGCGAGGAGCCCTTCGCGAGCGGCGTCGTGGCCGGGACCGTGACCGAGACGGCGGTCTCGAAGTCGTAGGCGCTGAAGGTGATCCGGTTCCGGCCGGTCTCGATCAGCACACCGCGCTGCGCGGGCGGCTGTGCCTTCGGGGCAATTCCGAATTCAGCGAAATTCAGGGCTTCGATGATATCCGCGTGACTTCCGGCGAAGTGGGCGGTCGGCTTTACGGGCTGCTTTTCCTCCATCTTCGTGGTGTCGGAGGTAGCGACCTGCGTGGTGGGAGTGGTCATAGCAGGCCGAACGCTCGCGCGCTCTGAACTCTGCGCAGATCCACTGAGCTGCCGAGCTGCCGCCCCTCCTGCTGCTGTTCATGGCGAAGTCGCGGCACAAGTCCGTCACGCCGCCCGGAAGTACTTCACGCCCGGTGCGGCCGCGCTCGCCGAGGTCACCAGCCTGCTCGCCCCCGGCGATCGCTGAGTACCTGATTCCTTTCACCCGGCTCGGTGACGAGCCGGGTGAAACCACACTGAAGCACTACGAGAAGGGAGTGGCGTGCTCCCGCAGGAAGGCCCCGGCATGAGCGGCGGCCTCTTCCTTCGTCGCGTACCAGGTGCCGGCCTCAGCGGCACCGCGCGTTTCGTCCGCGCCTACGCTCTCCCAGGCCCAGCCGCCGGACGACGGGTCCTGCACCAGTTCGGCGGTGCCACCGAAAAGTTCGAGCACCCCGCCCGTCTGCGCCGCCCTGGCCGCGGGGCGGGGAACCGCGTCGGGCCACTTCTTGCGCGCACCCTGACGGGTCATGCCCCAGACCGCCCCCATCTGCTCATAGCTCGCGCCGTAGGAGCCGGCTGTCGCCGCTGCGGTCGCCGTCAGCTGCTTGACCTCCGTATCCACCACCTTCCAGGCAGCCAGGACGGACAGAGTCACATCAACCGGGTCCGCTTCCCACATGCGGGCCGTGGACAACCCTGACTGGCGGGAGCGAATGGCCGCCGCAATCGGGGTGAGGGCATCGGTCAGGGCCTTACCCAGCTCAGCCCGCTCTTCGGGGGTACCTTCAATCGACGTCATACGACAACTATAGTTAACAATGGCTGTCACGACAACTATAGTTCCGGTGCACTGGGTGGCATCCGACCCAGCCCGACAAAGCGGCCACCAGACCCATCTGGCAGACCGTGGCAACGCATACACAGGCAAGCCTCCGCAGGACCTCTGCCTGAACCCTCAAATCCAGTTCGCGTGAGAGGAACAGGGGAGGGTCGTCACCCACTCCCCTGACCTGGCCGTTGCCTTGGCCGACGGCGCGATACACCTCGTGGACTGCCCCGGGCGCAGTGGGCCGTCCGGGCGGCTCGTAGGCCGGGCGCGGGTAGTTGCAGCGTGTGTACGGGAAGCCGGCTTCGCCGGGTACCCGGCGAAGCCGGGGGCGACGGCGAAGCGGGTGACGGACGGCTGGCTGACCCCGGCGAGCTCGGCGAGCTCGACGCTGGACAGGAACGGCACGTCACCGGAGCGCCGCACCATGCAGTGCGCGATCCGCCGCTGCGTCGGTGTCAGCCGGCGCCCCTCGAAGAGCGCCTGCAGCCGGCCTGCCGGGCTGTCACTCATGCCGCCCCTTTCACCTATTCGCCCATCAAGCTCTTACATAAGGACATGCACATCGGGTCGGGTGCGGCACCCCTCGAACGCTCCCGATCGCAGGCGGACGCACGAGACCGGGCCCGCGCCGAAGCGTGGACCCGGTACCGTCGGGCGAATTGAGGCGTCACACCGGGAATTCCCCGGAATGCCGCCGCCTTTCTCCGGTCAGTTACAGGAAGGACGGAACGTGCGGTTGACCAGGTAGGTGCTGGCGCCGCTGCTGGTCTTCATGAGCGCAGTGGTCTGGGCGCACCAGCCGTCCGTCACGCGGACGGGGCCCGCGTACTGGCTGAAGAGGCCCTCGTCCACGTCGCAGGTGGCGCCGACGGTGTTCGGGCAGATCTTGAGCTTCATCCACTTGGCGCTGGCCGTGTTGTTGTCGAACATCGCGCAGGCGTTCCAGGGAGCGACGTTCTTCCGGTACATGAAGACCGTCCCCAGCCGCTGTTCAGGGGTCGGCACCTGTTCCGCGTGAATCAGGTAGTAGCCGGTGCCACACAGGTTCGCCGTGGCCGTGACGGCCGCCGGAGAGGCCTGGGCGATCTCGCGCGTGGCGCTGTCGGCCGTGGCGGAGACGGCCACGCCGCCGACCGTGGCGAGCGGGCCGGTGCCGATCTGCCGCGCGTCCTTCGCCGCGGGGGCCGCGACGACGGAACGCCCGGTCGACTCCTGCCCGACGGCCGGGCCCGCGATTCCGGCCGTCAGAAGGCCGACCGCCGCGGCACCGACGGCCACCCGGGCGCCGTAGGAACGAATCACGTTCTTGAACTGCATGTGTTTCTCCAAGGTCGGAACTGGCTCACGTCGAAAAGCACGGGGCCCTCAGAGCCCCGCGTCGACCGCACGACACAGGGGGATGGCAATCGGACGCCGATCAGAATTCCTCCATCGAGTCACCTCGGCCCCCCCGAGGAACAGTCGACAACAGCAGCGGAATGGGCACGCCTTCCCGCTTCAAGTCCTTGCGGGAGAAGAGACTGGGCACATCCCGAGGGATAGTCAAGCGAGAATTACGCGAGGCCACTTGAGGTGTGTGATCCATCCCACGCCCATTCACCCCGCCTCCGGACGATCTCGCCGCCCCGCAACACCCCTGAAACATGAGGCAGGCGGCCTAAACCCCCTCTCGATCACCTCCGCCACCATCCCCCTCTCCATTGATCACGTTCGTGACAATCCAAAGAAAACGGACCTGACAAGGTCTGATCAATTCGCCTCGACGACTCCGTGACCGCCACGTAGCTTCTGTCGCGTCCGGTGCGGAACCGTCCGCCGGACAACGGGGCTTTGGGGCGCCCTGGACCAGGGGCCGTCGGGACCCGGACTCTCGCGGAGGCTCACCTCCGTCTCCTGCGCCGACGGACACCGCTGTTCGGTCGGAGCACGCGGTCCGCTTCCGGATGCGCTGTCGGCACTCGCCACGGCCTCCCTGGACGGCAACTGCTGCCGGGCGCGGTTTGCGCGCCACCCCGTCTCGCACAGGAATGAGTCAATACGGCAAGGCTTGTGGGAAGCAGGACGCTGTGGTTGAGACGGTGCTGTCCATCAGGGGGCTGTCGTACGAGGTCCCCGGGCGGTCCTTGTTCGTTTCGCTGGACCTCGAAGTCGCGGTCGGGGAGTCCGTCGCCGTAATGGGGCCTAGCGGTTCGGGCAAGTCCACGTTGCTGTCCTGCGCTCTGGGGCTGGTCCAGCCTTCCGGCGGGGCGGTCGAAGTGGGCGGGGTGGACATGGCCGGTCTGCGGGGCGCGGCCCTGGCCCGGCACCGTGCCGAACACATCGGTATGATCTTCCAGTTTGGCGAACTCCTGCCGGAGCTCTCTCCCACGGACAACGTCGCCCTCGCGGCGCTGCTGGCGGGGATGGGGCGCAAGGACGCGTACGGACGGGCGGAGGAGCTGCTGGCGCAGCTGGGAGTGCCGCTCGCGGAGTCCAGCGAGGAGCTGTCCGGCGGTGAGCGGCAGCGGGCCGCGGTGGCACGTGCGGTGATCAACTCGCCGACGCTGCTTCTCGGGGACGAGCCGACCGGTGCTCTTGACGAGGCGGCCAGGGAGAAGGTGGCTGACACCTTGTTCGACATGCCGCGGCGGTACGGCTGCGGCCTGCTCCTGGTGACCCACGATCCGGCGGTGGCGCGTCGCGCCGACCGCGTCATGGTCCTGACCGGAGGAGTTCTGGCCCCAGCCCCCGAAGGGCAGGCGACGGGCCGATGACACAGCACAGCCTGACCCGACAGCTGATCGCCGTCGGTGCGGCGGCGGGCCGCCGTACCGAAGGGGGACGCGTACGATTCGTCGCCCTGCTCCTGGCCACGTCGATGCTGGCCCTGGCGGTGGCGTCGGTGCTCGCCACGCATGCCACCTACAGAGGGCAAGCGTCGCGCGGAGAGACGCGTACTCCGGTATTTCAGGAGGACGTGCCGGGCAGTACAGCCCTTGCCGCCTGGAGCGTCGCCGGCGACTCGGTACCCGGCGGCGCCCCCTACCCGGTCGTCTTCCTCACCCGGCTGTCCGAGGACGCTCCGCTGCCCCCCGGGGTGTCCAGCTGGCCCGAGCCCGGCGAGGCCGTGCTCTCGCCGGCGCTGAGGGATCACCCTGGGGCCGAGGACATCACGACCCGGTACGGCCGCATGGTGGGCACGATCGGCAACCAGGGGCTGCAGTCGCCCGACGAGCTCTTCGCCTACGTCGTGCCGCTCAGTCCGGCTCAGGGAGGGACCGTCCGGCCGATCACAGGCTACGGACCGGCTGCCGGCCCCACGTTCTACACAGTGGGACAGTCGGACAACGCGAAACCCGAGTGGACGTTCCTGGTCCTGACCGGGTTGCTCCTCGTCCTGCCGGCCACGGTACTGCTCACGGTGGCGGCGCGGACCGGCTCTCACGCCCGGGACCGGCGTACCGCTCTGGTCGCGGTGCTCGGTGCCACACCACGACGCCGAGCCGTGATTGTCCTGGGTGAAGCCCTCGGGCCCACCACGGCGGGAACCCTGCTCACGCTGGTCGCGGTCGCCGTCGCATCGGCCGTCGACATCCGCTTGCCCTGGGCCGGACACGTCTTGGTCGCTTCCGACCTGCGCGGCTGGTGGTGGGCGTTCCTGCCGGCGGTCCTCGCGACTGCGGCGCTGGTACTGGCGACCGTGGTGTTGTCGGACGCGACCGGGCGAAAGCGCGCGACCGGCAACCGGATCAGAGGGGCACGCCGGTCTCCTGCGAAGTGGGCCGTGGCATGCCCGATTCTCCTCCTGATCGCCGTCCGTGGACCGGACCTCTTCACTCCGGGCACTACCGCCCACGTCATGACCAATTGGGTCGGCGCGGCCGGCACCCTGGCCACGCTCCCCGCCGCCATCGCCGTCGCCACCGGTGCACTGGGAAAGCAACTGGCCGGACTGGGACGCCGCTTCGGCCGACCGGGACTTCTCATCGCTGGCCGCCGCGCGGCGACCCACCCCGGCCCCCTGGCCCGTATGACCGCCGGAGTGGTGGTCGCCATCGGGCTGCTCCTCCAGGTGGCTGCCTGGCAGGGCCATAACGGCGCGGTCGCCATCGCCGCGCAGGCGACGGCCGACCGCATCGGGTCCTCGGCCCTCGTCATTGAGCCGCGAGCCGCCACGACCCGCCAGGTGACGGCGTTCTTCCGCTCGCTCCCCGCCAATACGGCGGTTCTTTCGCTGACCGCCAACCCTGAGGTGAACCGACTGACGATCAGGGGGCAGTGCCCCGCGCTCCAGAGCCTCAAGCTGGCATGCTCACCCAAGCGGTCGACCCTGTCGGGGCCGCCCGCGGATCCGCGCCTGCGTGAACTCTTCGGCTGGAACAACGGGAGCCGGCATGTGGTGCGCGTCGAACAGACCGACCCGGTGACATCGCTGAACGATGGGAGAGGAATCACCCAGACCGTTCTCGTGTCCCGCAGCTCGGAAGATCTCTCAGTACCGCAGATCAAGCACCAGGCGTACCGGACGTTCCCCATGGGGGCCGAAGTCGACACGATCGGCGGCGAATGGCTCACCGGTGCCAAAGTGAACCAACTCCAGGGAAACTGGCTCACTCTCTTCGGCCTCGCCGGTATCGCCATGCTGGCGGCGGCTTCAGGCTTCGCCGGCTTGGCGGAGTTCCTCCGCAACGGCCGCGCACTCGCACCCGTGACGACCCTGACTGGCAGCCCGCGCGTCTACTGGTTCACAGCCGCCCACAGCGTTCTCGTACCCCTGGCCCTGGCTGGCGTCGTGGGCTCCGTCATCGGCGCGTGGCTTGCATACCCCACCACCGAATCCGGTGCTTCGTACATCTCGGGGGATCTCCTCTTTGTGTGCATTGCGGCGTCCGTTCTCATCGGTGCCGCAGGCTGGGTGTGGGGTGCGCTGGTATCCATCCGCCAGGCGTCTACCTGGCGCCCACGCGGCGAGTAGCCCCGACCAGGGGCACCTGAACCTGAGGGATCCAAGCAATGGAAAGCCCCAGGTCGCTGACCTGGGGCTTTTGCATTGGAGCGGATGGCGGGAATCGAACCCGCGCTCGCCCATCTCGATCACCCGGTGCCTGACCGGAAGTCGACAGGGCTTTCGCCCTGATGTGTCTGTCGGATCGGGCCTGAAACTGCCCTCGATGAAGATCAGCAGTTCTGCGGCGAAGCCCGGCGGCATCCGAAGCGGAACGCCCGATCCGCCGCCGCGTGACAGGCCTGCCCACCTTCGTCGTCACCCGCGGCGGCGAGTACTTCTTCATGCCGAGCCTGACGGCCCTGGGCCGGCTGAGCCGGATGCCGCACTGACCGCAGACGCCCTCAGCCCACGGCGGACGGAACGACGCATATGAAAGACAAGGCCTCAAGCCCTACCTGCGCCCCTTTCGGATCCGGGCGAACCCCGCATCATCCAGGCCCTCATCTGTCTGTCCCTCCTCCTGTCGGACCGCACCGCCACAGTTGTTCACTCCTGTCCTGTCGCAAGGGCCCGACCGTCCCGCGACCCGACCCGACCTCACCGGCACCAGAGCCACCCCGGTGAGGCGGATCCGCTGCGGGTGCGTGCTGCGCACCTCGCGGCTACGGTCGATGAGCACGCCGAGCAACCGGTGAGGCGTGTCGTGCCTGCCCTGGAGAAGGAGCGTGGTCGGTGTGGCCCGGAACCGCCGTCTGGTCCTCAGCTCGCCGTCCGAGGTCTGGAGCCTGCTGGCCGACGGCCACCGCTACGGGGAATGGGTGACCGGCACCCAACAGGTCCTCGAGGCCGATCTGCACTGGCCGGACGTGGGCGCCCGGCTGCGGGTCCGGGTCGGCCTCGGCCCTCTGACCCTCGACGACAGCTGCGTCGTCCGTATCTGCGAACCGCAGCGCCGTCTGGAGCTGGAGGCGAAGGCGGATCCCTTCGGCGCGGCCCGCATCGCCATGAACCTGATCCCCTGGGGCGAGAACACGCTCTTCGTCCTGGACTGGCACGCCCTGCGGGGCCCCGGCACCCGGATGCACGGACTCCCCATGGACTATGCCGTCCGGATCCGAAACGGCATGATGCTGACGAAACTGGCCCGGATCGCGGTGCGCGAGCACGGCGGAGGCGACGTCGGAGCCCCGCAGCACACGGGGAGCGGCTGAGTGGACGCCGCGGGCGGCGGCACGGGCACGGGGCGCTCCGAGCACCGGCTCTACGCCGTCCTCGTCCCACACGGGCGCTACTGCCTGGTCCGGGTGCACGCGCAGCCCACGGGTCTTCAACCGGATGTCGACCACCGATCCGATCGCCACGCCGTCCGGCCGGGCGAAGTCGGCACTGTCCACACCCGATCGGTGTAAAGCTTCGTGGTCAGCCGCACCCCGCAGCCTCCGAGTAGCAGCCCTCACCAGAACGCGTAGTGCTCGTGCCGCCGGCGGAAGGCATCCCGCTCGATCGCTTCCAGCGGGAGCATCAGCGGCTCCTCGGAGTCCGCGCTGCCCAGTACCGCCGTCTGAATCTGCCGCCTGTCACCCCGTACGAACCCCCACCTTTCGTCCCAACTCAGCGTGCCACCGCACCCGCAGACTCCGCAGCCGATCACCGTGGACCGCTCCCGCGCGCGGGGCCGCACCGGGCTGGTCCACGGTGCTACTCCGAGGTTCTCGGGTCGTTCCTTGTGCGCGTGGTCCGCACTCTTCATGACGTGCTGCCAGCCGGGTACCGGCCGCGGCGTCCGCGAGCTCGCACGCCCCCTCCGCCACCTGGTCGGCCTGCTTCTCGATGCCAGGCCCCGCCGTCTCCACCAGTCCCATGCCGGTCACAACGCCGCGCGGCCGCGGGGACACTGTCGGCCGGCGCCCCGGGGCATCACCGCTCTTCCCGGTCTGCGAGGCCGACGCGGCCTCCGACCACGTCCAGGAGCCGGCCGAGGCGTCCAGCACGGGCGGGAACTCCTTCGCCGGGGCCTGGGAGAGTGACAGGTCGCCCAGCAGTCCCTCCATCGGCTGCCGCCCGCGTTGAAGTAGGCGGTGCCGTACGTCACCTTCGAAGCCTGCGGGACGACCAACTGGTCGCCTCTGGCAATCATGGGCGTCACCGGCGGGTTGGTGTCGCCCATCTCCTCGGTCATCCGTACCCGCCACTCCCCGACCAGCACGACAAGCCGCGCCCTGGCCCAGGCCTGGCGGCGCTGGGCAGCTTGCGTGCGCTGTCGACATGCCGACCACGACCGCGTCCAGACGCCGGTAGGTGAACGGGGCCGGGGCGGACGTGCTGCTCGC
Source organism: Streptomyces sp. NBC_00250 (assembly GCF_036192275.1). Taxonomy (NCBI): domain Bacteria; kingdom Bacillati; phylum Actinomycetota; class Actinomycetes; order Kitasatosporales; family Streptomycetaceae; genus Streptomyces; species Streptomyces sp. NBC_00250. The sequence continues at coordinate 17,549 of NZ_CP108088.1, forward strand.
GGCCCATCTGGCGCGCGACCTCCACCTCCCGGCGCATGCCCACCACCAGGGCTCCGAGAACTCGTCCCGCGCGGACGTAAGCGAATCGACAGCGTGGCGTTAGAGGAGAGGTCGAGGATATTGACATGCCGGGGGCGTCGAGGCGTTGGCTCACCCTCTTCCCCGGCTCGACCACGCCACTATGCAAAGGAACATGGATATGCGCAGATTCAAGAGTGCCCTCGCGGCAGTTGCGGCCCTGGCCGCCTTCGCCGGGGTCGGTGTCGCCGCGGCGCCGGCGCAGGCGGCGACCTACTGCACGAACAAGAGCCAGAAGTTCTTCTGCGAGTACGGCATCTCGACCACGAAATTCCCCGACGGGACGAAGGAAGAGTTCGTCGTCGGCTCCGATCATGCGGTGTGGACGAACTGGACCCACACCGACGGCTCCTGGAACGGCTGGGTATCCATGGGCGGGTGGGTGAAGAGCGGGATCGAAATCGCTCATCTGCAGGACAACCCCTACAACTTCACAATCGCGGCCATCGGCAGCGACGACAACTACTGGTTCCGGGTGCGCTACACCAACGGCTCCTGGAGCAATTGGCAGGTGAGCTGCAACGTCAACCCGAACGGTCCGGGCTGCCCGTGACCGCCGCAGGTGAGTGAGGCGAGCTGGACGCCCTGAAAGCTCGCCCCCGAGGGCACCTCCTGATCCGACAGGATGAGGGATTGAGAGTGCTACCGGCGAGGGCGGTCACGCGGGGAACAAGGCACCCTGGACCGGGACAGGGACAGGGCGGCCGGGGCTGCTGGTGGTCAAGGTCCTGCGCGACCGCCCAGTTCACCCCCCGGGCCAGCGGGCGGGGGCTGAGGACCAGCCGCGCTCGGCTTGCCCCCCGACGACGAGGACCTGCGTGACGTCGTTGAAGCCGACGCCCAGCGTGCCTTCCCGACTGGCGCTTCCGGCGGGTGGCTCGGACATCCTCGAGCGGTATCGGCACCTCGTCCTCCTGGCCGTCCTCGATGTCGGGGAAGGCGATGGCGGCGAGGTTGCGGCGGGCCCCCACCGCGACCCGAACCCCTGCCGTCGCCGATCCCTGGTCCGGACGCGGCCGCGGGCGCGGAGGGGGAACTGGAGAAGGCGCTCGATGCGCTGGTGGGCGCAGGCTATTCGTCCCACTCGACCTCTGGTTCGGATTCCCGTACGAACCAGAGGTCGAGGGTGTACTGCTCAGCCGTGGGGCACTGTCTCCACGCTGCTCCTATCTGTTGATCGTCCCATTGCTCCTCGGCACCGCGCTGGGTACACGTGTTGTAGTAGGCAGCCGTGGCTTCGCGCCCGCTCCATGCCGCGTGCCCGTCGTAGACGCCGGGTCGGGGCAAGTCCATCGTGCCCGCCGGCCCGAAGGAGAGCTGATTGACGACGAGCTGGCCCGTCTCTGATTCCAGAGAGACCGGGACCGTGCCCTCGGCGTCTTCCGGGGGCTTCTGGGGGGTGTCCCACACCCTGATGACGACCTGTACCACGATGCCGGGTTGGAGGCATTGGAGGTAGAGGTGATAGCCGTCTCCGGCGACTACCTGGGTCCTTGACCGGTAGAACGCCGCGTCGCTGCCGAGGTAGGCGTCCGAGTCGTAGACCTCCACGAGCCCACGGTCCGGCCGGGCACTGGTGCTGTACTCGGTGATGAGAGACACGAAGGCTCCGTCACTGATCAGGGAGTAATTTCCACGTAGACGCGTCCCCATCGAGAACGCGGTTCAAGGTGAGCATGCCGTAAACGCGGCGGCCTCCTGCCTCGTTAGGCTAATGGCCGCGCCGAGCCCGAGTGGGTCGCGGCCGTTGCGCCGCACGGTCCGGGCCCGGCGGCGGGGATTCTCACCCGGCCCGGCCCGGCCCGGCACAGAGCGGGAGCGGGAGTTGGCACCGATCGCCCGGCGTGCTCGTCGCGAGCCCGATTGCCAGCGGCGTCCTGGGCGAACTCGTCCGCTTGGCCCAGGAGCTCGAAGGCAAGTGGGGACGTCCACCCGAAGGGTCGAGTCATCTGCTTGTCGGTCGATCGCGCGATCCGACGATCACCCCGCCGAGTCGTACCCTCATCCCTCTTGACTTCGACGACCCCGGGCCCCGCGGCCTTCCTCGACCAGCCGCCCTACTACTGGGGCGAGCACGGCCCGTACTTCCACCGGCCCCCGCAGCGGCGCCTGTGCTGCGCCATCCATCCACGGAGAGGGCCTCGACCTCCGCAACCGCACCGCTGAGGTCGCGATCCACGAGGCCGGGCACGCCGTGGCCGGATTCCTCCTCGGCATCCACGTCGACTCGGGTGGGGCTGGGCCTGGAGGCGTTCGCGGAGCTCGATCTCCTCGGGGGTGAGCGGGTCTTCTGGCCGGCGGATGCGGACGGGCTTGGGCCGCCACAGCGGCAGGTCATCGTCCGCCGCGGCCTCTTCGGCTTCAGCGTGCGCCCGGTAGAGCGAGGCGACCGAGGGCGACTTGCCCGCGTTCTTCCCGACCTTGATGGTGAGCGACACCTCCGCCCTGCACGAGCTGGCGCGAATACGGAAGGAGGCTGGGGACCGAGAGGGCACTGAAGCCCTCAGCCTTGAAGTTGCCACTCAGGGCCACCACTTCCTCTTCAGCTCCCTACTACAGATGTGGGAGAGGGGAGGGGGTCGGGAGTACGCCGAAGCACTCTGCCGGGGAGCCGCTGCCCAGGGCGTCACCTACGATCTATGCGCCTTGGCCCGCCTGCAGGAGGAGGCTGGGGACCGGGAGAGTGCCGATTCCCTCTACCGGGAACGGGCCAACTACGGCAACCCCACGCTAGTACTCCAGCTGTAGATCGTGATCTTGCTGGCTGGGCCGCTGCGGGAACGCGCACGGCCACCGTTGATCATCGTTGCGTGAAGACAGAAGATCAGGTGGTGGCCGCAGGTCACGGCGTGGACCCTGCCCGCTGGCAGGAAACATTCGAAGGCCTGATGGGCCGCATTGTCAGTGCGGTGCGCTTCACTGTCCGCCATGGAGCTCACGCAAGCGGACGTCAACGATCTGCTGGCCCGACTCGGCCCCGGGAACAGCTACATGTACCTGCCCGGCGATCTGGACCTGCAGGACCTGACCGACCTACTCGAAGGCAGGTATGGCGCCCCGCGCACCCTCATCCTCGATGGCTTCACCGATCCGACGGTCGACGATTCCAGGGGGGCGGCTCTCATCATCCCCTTCGAGGACCGAGCCGTGATGCTACGGGCGTGGGCGTACGGGGATCAGTGGGTTGGCACGGGGACGGCGCGGGACGCAGAGGGGACCGAGCGGTCGGTGCTGGTAATCGCTCCCAGAGAGGTGCCCAAACCCTTGGGGGTCGCTCCGGACGAGGACGAGGACATCGACTGGATGGAGCGGCTCAGGCTGATCACCGGCTGGACACAGTCTGACCAGCGGCCGGAGATGGATTGGGTGGAGATGGAGTCCCGCCTGGGCACCGCGCTGCCGAGCGACTACAAGCGCATGGTCCAGACGTTCGGCAAGGGCGCCTTCGACGGATTCCTGGACCTGAACCAGGAGCCGTGGACGAGTCTCAGGGAGGACGGCCTGCTCATCTGGGCAGGCACGGAGCACGAGAACCTGTATTGCTGGAGGGCCGACGGCGGCGACCCCGACCGTTGGCCTGTCGTGGTCCGGTCCTTCGACGGTGAGGATGTCGCCTTCGACTGCCAAGCCGCTGAGTTCGTCTGCCGCATCCTCATCGATCCGCATCACCCGTTCACGATGGCCCGCTTTTTCGATACTCACTGGTTCATGAACTACGGGTAAAGCGACTGGCCGAGCCCTGCTGTCAACGGCATCCACAGCGCGGTTGGCGGTGCCTTCGGGGAACGGGGCGGAAGCACTCACCTGCCACGGCAGACTCGCCAAATCATGATCTTGCTGGCGGGGTCGCTGCGGGAACGGGTACGGCCACCGTTGATCATCGTTGCGTGAAGACAGAAGATCAGGTGGTGGCCGTAAGTCACGGCGTGGACCCTGCCCGCTGGCAGGAAGCATTCGAGGGCCTGATAAGCCGCATCGCGGGCCGGTTCGCTCGTGTTGAGCCCCGGCGCCGGGTCGGGCGGCCGGTGCTCGGACTGCTGTCGGACCTGCCGCGCAAAAACTGCTGGACGATCGCGGAGTGGGCCGGGGAGGCCAGTCCGCACGGCATGCAACATCTGCTGTGCCGGGCCTCCTGGGATGCCGACGCCGTCCGCGACGACGTGCGCGAATACGTCATCGAGCACCTCCACGACGAGGCAGCAGTACTGGTCGTCGACGAGACCGGCGACGTGAAGAAGGGCACCCACACGGTCGGGGTCCAGCGCCAGTACACCGGAACGGCCGGGCGGATCGAGAACTCCCAGGTCGCCGTCTACCTCGTCTCCTGGACCCGCTGGGTCACCCTCGCAATGCTCACTCACGCCTTCCTGGCCGTCGTCCGCGCCGACGAACACGCCCGCAACCCCGCCCCAAACGGGCTGGTCCCGCTGTCCTGTAACGAGATCCAGCGCCTGTTCATCACGCTCGTCTTCCAGCCCCTCCACGATGTCGCCCACCGACTCGGCTGGTCCGACTGGCGACGCCATCATCAGCAGCGATCCCGCACCAGCCATTACCAGCGACAAGCCGCATGCCAGACATGAAGATCACGATCTACAGCTGGAGTACTCGGCGACCCTGACGAAGCTGCCTCGCATGAGTCGATCATCCCTGGCTCGGCTCGCACGACAAGCCCTTCCCGGCTCGCGCGTGGAAAGCCCCACAACCAGAGAGCTGAGCCGAGCGCCTCCCATCAGCTTCCCGGCTACGTCGCCTGGAGCGCGTCCACCACGACCATCCGCCGGACCCGCCGGGCCGGGACGACCGAGGCCGCGATGCCCGTCAGGAGCGTCGTCGCCAGGATGGCGAGGACCGTCAGGGCCGTGCCGCCCGAGGAGGCGAGGGCTTCCAGCGGGGAGACGTGGCCGGCGAGGACCGAGTGGGCCGCGAGCGTGCCGTAGACCAGTCCCAGGAGTGTTCCCGCGAGCGCTCCCGTGAGGGCGAGCAGCACCGACTCCAGGGTCAGCATCCGGCGCAGCTGCCCGCCCGCGAGGCCGATCGCGCGGAGCATCCCGAACTCGCGGGTGCGTTCCTCCACCGTGAGCATCAGGGTGGCGGCCACGCCGATCGCGGCGATCGCGATCGAGAAGCCGAGCAGGACTGTGACCACGAGCATCATCCGGTCGAGCATCCCGCGGATCAGGTCGGCGTCGGATCCGGTGTCCGCGATCCGGATCTCCGGGTGGGCGGCGAGGGCCCGGTCGACCGCCGCGCGGGCCGCGTCGTGGCCGGTGTCCCCCGCAGGGTTGAGGAGCACGGTGGAGACGGTGACTCCGCTCGGCGAAAGCCGGTCGAGGGTGGCCCCGGTGACGTACACCGTCGCCTCCGGGAAGAGGGAGACGGGCAGCGAAGCCGCGCCTGGTACGGCGGTGAGCCGGGTGCCGGCGACGGTCAGCGTGCTTCCCCGGCCCGCGAGGGTGAGCGCCTCGCCGTCCTTCAGGGTGCGGGCCGCTGCCACTCCCTCGGCGTCCGGGTTGAGGCCCGCCGGGTCGGCCGCCGCGACCAGCGTCTTCCGGCCGTCGACGGTGAGGGTCGCGGTACGCACAGGCGTGACCGTCAGTTCGCGAGAGGCGGCGCGCAGGGCGGTGACCGCGTCGATGGGCACCCGGCCTGCGTCCGTGTCCAGGGTGAAGACCGCCGGCATTCGGCTCGCGAGCAGCGTGTCGAGTCCGCCCTTGGCGGCTCCGATCGCGGTCACGGCCGAGACGGCGACGGTCACGCCGACCAGCATCGCCGAGGAGGCGGCGGCGGTGCGGCCGGCGTTCGCCCGCAGTTGCTGTACGGACAGCCGGCCGACCGTGCCGAACGGCCGGCGCAGCGCCAGGCCGAGCAGTCCGACGAGCGGCGGCAGCAGATGGCGCGCGTACCGCAGGACGGCGAAGAAGGTGAGGATCGCGCCCAGCGTCACGACGAGCAGGGAGAGTGCCGAGCCGCCGAACGCGCCCAGCACAAGAAGTCCCGCACCGGCGACCAGCATCAGTACGGAGACCGACTCCCGGACGGCCCGACTGCCCGGCTCCGGCAGCTTCGCCGCCCCGCTCGCCGCGAGCGCGGCCATCGGGGGCACGGTGGCGGCGGCCCGGGCCGGCTTGCGCACCGCCCACAGGGTGAGCAGCACCCCGAAGGCCCCGGCGAGCCCGAACGTCCACCCGCCCGGCATCAGCGACACCTCGATGGGGCCCAGGTCGGCGAGGCCGGCGAGTAGTGCCGTGCCGAGGGCGCAGGCCGCCGCGCCCGCCGCGAGCCCGGTGGCGGAGGCGAGCGCGCCGAGCATGAGGCCCTGGCGGCGGATGATCCGGAGGATCTGCTCGCGGTCGGTGCCGATGCACCGCAACAGGGCGAGATGGCGGGCGCGTTGGGCGAGGACCACGGAGAAGGTGTTGGTGACGACCATGCGCGCCACGGCCATCGCGATGAGGACAAACGACAGCGCAGCCGTCATCACGATTGCGTACATCGTTCCGGCGCTCCGCTTCGCGTCCTCGACGGCCCCGGCGTGTGTGAAAGCGGAGACCTTGCCGTGCAGTTCCTTCTTGACCGCCGTCGCCACCGCGAGGTCGTCCGCGCCCGGGGCGATGCCAAGGTCGAGGCGTTCCGCCCGTACCCCCGTTGCGTACGTCGGCACCTGCGCGTACGGCACCCCGATCGCGGGCTGCCCGCCGAGGGTGTTCGAGGCGGAGGTGTCGAGGAGCCCGGTGAGCCGGACGTCCGCCGTGCCGCCGTCGGCCTTCGTCAGCCGTACGGTGCCACCCGGCCGTACGCCGACGCGCCGCGCGCTCTTCCGGTCCAGGACGACTTCGCCGGGGCCTTCGGGCCACTGGCCTTCGGCGAGGCGCTGCCAGCGCAGGGCCGGATCGGCGGCGATCGAGGTGACCAAGGCACGGTCGTCGAGGGGGCGCCCGGAGGGGGCGATCACGTTCGCGTGGCCGACGAGCCGCTCGGCCACCTCCATCACCTGCGGTACCCGTGCGGCGCGGGTCGCCGCGTCGGCGGAGAGCGGCGAACCGGCCCTGGGGACCACCTGGACGGGCGCGTCGCCGACGTCGGCGGCGGCCGACTGCTCGTAGGACCGGACGAGCGCGCCCGCACCGCCGACGGACAGGACGAGGAAGGCCACGCCGACGGCGACGGCCGCGCCCGTGAGCACCAGCTGGCGCAGCTGGGCCCTGAAGTCCTTGACGGTGAAGGTGAACAGTGACGACGACATGCCCTCCACGCTAGGAGGGAGAGGGGGCCCGCGCGGCCCCACCAGGCACGATTCGAGGTCATACCGCAGGGGGTACGTCCGAGGGCCGTGCGTACCTCTCCGGGATGACGATGCACCTCCAGGACGTCGGCGACCTTCCGCGGCAGTGACGCGACCTGCGGAAGAGCTCTCAGATCAGTGAATGGCTCATGGCTCAGGCGAGTTCGGCCCCCACACGATGCAGATAGCTGAAGTCCTTCCGCTCGCCGAAACGACCTGCGCCGCGGATTTCCCGCGTACCGAGATTGAGGGCCAAGCCGTTCACGGTGCCGAGCACCCAGCCCACCTCCGGGGCGAGGAGCGAGCCTGCGGCGGCCGCAGTCACGGCGACGGTGACCATGATGGATCGTTGGACCCAGGCGAATCGGGTGCTGCGTACGATCCGGTGGTAGTCCTCCGCCGCTTCGGAGATCTCGGCTCGAAGGTGTGCGAGCACGTCGGCCGGGTGCTCGTAGTCGCGACGCAGGTCACCAAGCATGGTGTGGATGCATCGCATGAGCCGTTGACGCTCGTCGTCGTACTTCTCACGGAAGGCGATGACGTCCGCGATCGGGGTCGAGGAAGCGGGCAGCGGTAGCAGCCTGCCGATCTCGACCTCCCAAGCAGGCCGCCACCCGGAGGGCCAGCGTGAAAGTCGGCCGGGGTGCCGCAAGGCCGAGTCCTCCGAGTACGAGTCATCCGTACATGGGATCTGCGACGACCACGAGTCAGCGGCTGCGAGTTCTCGCGCGACAACACCGATCACGACTTGCGAGACAGCACGCGGGACCAGCATGTAATGACTGTTGTCGGGGGCCGTGAGTTGCGGACCAGCCAAGCCGAGTCGCTGCAACTCGCGCCGCAGCCAACCGGCGAGTTTGGTCCCCCAGAGCACGGTGTCACGATGGTTCAGTCCGGGAGTGTCTGCCCTGTGTGTCGCCAGTTCGAACAGATCTGCGCGCAGGGCTTGCGCGGCTGGGGAGTTGGACCACAGCAGATCCACGTCCAAGGATTGAGGCTTGTAGAAGCCGCGAGCCTGAAGGTCGGTCAGCACGGGCGGGATGACCAGTTGCCGAAGGTTGCCGTCGGCCGGCACCACGGTCGAAAGACCGTCCCAGTACAGAAGCGCCTGGTGGATCAGCTCGGTCGGCGGCTCGATCCGCGGGTAGTAGAGCATGACTGGCACTTCGGCCCCCTGGCACGAGGTATCCACTATGGTTCCGGGTCGCTGACGAAACGAAAGCGGCCCGGACGGTATGACCTTCGCCGCCTCTCCATTGAATCCGCTGCGCGCGCTGCATGACACCTGTTCGGCTCCGCCCACCTGAGACGCCGACACCGGATGGAACGACGTCGAGCTCCGGCTCTGCCCGAGCGTCATGTACAGCTCGCGTCCCCGATGGCTAATCGTAGATGTCACGCCTGACTACATCACCGTGAAGGACGCAAGTAACCGAGGCGTCTTTCCCACAGTCCTGGCACGCTTGAACCCCGGCGCGCGACGCGGGGGTCAGCAAGCCCTGGCGGAAGTGGATCAGATGGGGATGCTGCGGGCGGCCCCGGCAGGTGCGCCTACCGGATGGCTCGCGAGGGCTCCACGAGGAGGGGCCGACTGGGCTCGCACGTCTGCCCGGCCTCCTCGAACTCAAAGGCTAAGCCGGGATGCGCCCGGCTTCAGAACAGGACGCGCCGGAGACAGGGCGCAGACCCGGCAGCGCTGACGATCAGTTGCCGCGCGGCCGGGTCGGGCCGCCTCGGGGCCGCGCGAGGAGGCTCAACGACGGCCGCCAACGACCGACGACGACAGACCGATCGGAGGTCAGCGGCACCTCGAAGGCAATGCAATGCAAGCTGTAGGCCGTGTGTCGGAAGTGGGTCCCTTTCCCGTCAGCTCAGCTGAGGTGTCGTCGGACGAAAGGCGCCGTTCCCAAGACAAATGCGCTGAAGGCGACCAGTCGTTGGAGGCCGGGCTGAGCGGCGAGGTTGCTCTGCTGGATGCCACAGGTCGCGTACCAGTTGGCGGCGAGGTCGGTCGTCATGATGGCGCAAGCGAGGTCTATCCCTCGGCGCTTGCCGCTGACCAGAAGCGCCGCTGCAAGCAGGTCGAGGAGCGCCAGCGAGGACCAGTAGAAGTTGAGCCACCTCGGAGCCCATTCGTAAGGCTGAAGGCCGTGGTGAAGAAGGTCGGTGACATGCGCGACGGCGCCAACGAGAAGCAGGCCGGCTGCAATAGCGCACACCACTATCACCACCCGGAGTCGGGTTCGGTGCATCCAAGCGATCACGTCACGGATCGTCCCATCCGCCAGGTGTCCCGTCAGGCAGTCCGCTGAGAGATGATCTCACTTTGTGAAACGTGGCGATCTGACCGATGCTCAGTGGGCCCGGCTGGAGCCGTTGCTGCCAACGGGCAAGAACCCTGGACGGTCGCCGATTTGGACCCGGCGACAGCTGATCAACGGCATACGCTGGCGGACACGCACCGGGGCGCCGTGGAGGGATGTGCCAGAGCGGTACGGTCCCTGGGGCCGCGTGTACGACCTGTTCCGTCGCTGGCAGCGGGACGGCACCTGGAAACGCTTCCTCGCCGAGCTGCAGGCCCAGGCCGACGCAAAGCATCTGATCATGTGGGACATCGACGTCGACTCCACGGTGTGCCGGGCCCACCAGCACGCCGCCGGGCTCGAAAAGAGGGGGAACTGCAGGTCGAGCCGCCAGGTGGTGTCGACATCGAGCCGGCCGGCCGCGGACTCGGACGCTCATGCGGAGGTTTGACCCCAGAGGCACCGGGCGGTGGCCACCCACTACGAGAAACTCGCCGTCCGCCACGAAGACTCCGTCCTCGTCGCGGCCATCAACGAATGGCTGTGGCCGGCACGGAAATCAGATCGCCCCACCGCGGTGTGACCGGGAAAATCGCCCCATGATCACAGACTTCACCGTGCGCTCCGCCCGACCCGCCGATGCGGGCCGCCTGGCCGAACTCCGATGGACGTTCAAGCAAGAGGACCACGAAGGGCGACCACCGACCCCCGCTCGGCCCCTGGAAGAGGCAGAGCAATGGATCCACGACCGGCTCAGGGACGGCCACTGGCTGGCCTGGGTCGCGGAGACCGAAGGTGAAATCTGCGGTCACGTCTTCCTCTGTCTGGTGGAGCGGATGCCGGATCCCTACGAGGACAACAACCCGGTCGGCTATGTCACGAACTACTTCGTCCTGCCGTCACAGCGGAACAAAGGAGCCGGCTCCGCGCTCCTTGAGGGGCTGAAGCAGCATTCCCGCAGTGCAGGCCTTGAGGGCTTGATCGTCTGGCCGTCAGAGCGCAGCACCCCGCTCTATCGGCGCCTCGGTTTCCAGCCCCCAGACGAACTGCTGGAACTTCCACTCGACACCTGACGAGATCCACTTCCGATACAACGGCCTAGCTGTATTGACCCGCAGGGTTGTTGACGCGGCTGATGGGCGGGTGGCCGTCGAGTGCGGTGTGGCAGCGGTGGTGGTTGTAGGTGTGGAGGAAGGCCTGTCAGGGCTTCGGTTCGCTCGGTGTTGCTGGTGTAGGGCCGTAGGTAGGCCCATTCGTCGAGGAGGGTGCGGTTGAAGCGTTCGACCTTGCCGTTGGTCTGCGGCCGGTAGGGGCGGATCTTCTTGTGGGCGATGCCGGCCGTGGTCAGCGTCTGGGTGAACAGCTGGGACTTGTAGCAGGAGCCGTTGTCGGTCAGAACCCGTTCGACGGTGATGCCGTGGGCGGCGAAGAATGCGTTCGCGTGTTGCCAGAAGGCAGTGGCGGTGGGCTGGCGTTCGTCGGGCAGGACTTCGCTGTAGGCCGGGCGGGAGTGATCGTCGACGGCCGAGTGGATGTAGCTGTAGCCGATCACCGGCTTGCAGCTGCGGCGCTGGTCGGTGGTGGCCTTGCCGGTTGTGGTCGCCGGCTGTCCTGCCGACAGAAGGGCACCCTTCATGGTCCTGCGCAGATGCTCGATACTCGGCGAGGGGCTGGGTGTTGCAGCAGTTCCCCGGCACGGAGGTTCGGGCGCAGTGAGATCCGGGCAGGTACCGTTCGTGTAGCGCCCTCTCCGCCGGGTCCAACTCCATTGGAGGCGAGGGCATTTGGGAGGGACCACGGGGGACGGAGGGCCCATGGAAGCGATCACGGCCGAGCTCCTCACGGCGCTGGCCAGTGGCACTGCGGGCGCGGCGGGGCAGCAGGCATGGATGTCGCTGCGCGACCTCGTGCGGCGTCGCACCGAACCGGACAGGGTGCCCGGCGCACCCGAGGAGGTCCCGTCAGGGGAGGAAGAACTCGTGGCCCTGGACGAGCAGGCCGAGAGCATGGAGCGGGCGCGAGCGCTCGCCCGCGTGCTGGCGCTGCGGGCCACGTACGACCACGCGTTTCGCGACGATCTCACGGCCTGGCGGAGCAGTGCGGAAGACGCCGCAGCCCGAACCGGTGCGGGTGATGTCGACAACCGCATCACGGGCGGCAGGCAGGACACCGTCATCATGGGGCGGGATTTCCACAGCCCCATCACATTCAACCAGCCATGACGCGGCGTCGGCCCTGCCGTGCCGTGATGGAGCGTCCAGACGTGGCGTCACGAGTCCGCCTCCACGAGTCTGTACGTCCGGAGGCGCGCCGCCCGATATCGGAGCGGCAGGAACGCGACGTCGGGCGAAACGGGGATGTACAAGATGAAGCTTTCCTGTAGACCGCGGACAGAGACCGGCTGAGCGGCCATGTCGGAGCAGGCACAGGGCGACGTGCACAACGTGTTCTCGGGCAATGCGACGTACGTGATCCAGGGCCGGGACTTCAGTGCCGTTCACCTGCATCTGCCGTTGCCGCAGACGCCGCAGGACCGCGCCGCCGCCGAATTGGCGCGCGTGGTGCTCGCTCAGTGGCGGGACGAGGCGGGGGCTCTCGGCCTGGCCGGAAGCGCCAGGCTCGCGGTGGGCTGGCGGGCCGACTGGACGGTCGCCGATCACCGCGAGCACATCGGGGCGGACGTGGCAGGCAGCACTGCGGGCCTCGCCCAACTCGCCGCTGCCTTCCAGGCTCTGCCCGCCCAGCGTCTGGTGATCATCGGTGGTCCCGGCACGGGCAAGACGTCCCTGGCGATCCTTCTGTCGCTGCAGTTGCTGAGCCTGCACGATGTGACGAGGCCCGTTCCCGTACCGCTACTGGTTTCCACCTGGGACGCGAGCAAGGAACACTTCGACGTCTGGCTCGCGCGCCGCATCCACGAGGAATACATCGGCCTGAGCAGGGATCTCGACCGAGCCCGGATCCGCGACCTGGTGCGCGACCGGCGGGTACTTCCGGTTCTCGACGGCCTGGACGAACTACCGCGTCCGCTTCGGTCAGCGGCGCTGGCCGGACTCAACAAGACAGGCGCCGACAGCGCGCCGCTCATTCTCGCCTCCCGCACGACGGAGTATGCCGAACTCGTCGAAGAAGAGACCGTGCTACAGGCGGCGGCCGTGATCAAGGCACAGCCGGTGGAAGGGGCCGCGGCGGCCGTGTACCTGCGCGGCTCCTCGCATCCCCAGCGCACCCGGCGCTGGCAGGGGCTCCTGGACCACATCACCCACCACCCCGAAGCCGTGTCGGCCAGGGCCCTCTCGTCCCCGCTCATGCTGTGGCTGGCCCGCACGGTGTACGCCCGCGCGGACGCCGATCCCGGCGAGCTCGTCGACGAATCCCGCTTTCCCGATGTCGTGGCCATCGAACGGCACCTGCTCGACTCCATCGTTCCGGCAGCCTTCCCCTCCGGACCGGCCTCGCCCCACCAGCCCCATCCAGTACGCGAGTGGGGGCACGCACAGGCGCAGCGTGCCCTTGGCTTCCTAGCCGCCCATCTCACCGCGGCAAAGACCAAAGAGTTAGCTTGGTGGGAGCTGCACCGAGCGAAGGCGCCGACGTTCCTCAAGGCGCCGGCGCTGCTGATCGGCTATGTCCTGCTGATGACGGGTTCCTCGTGGTTCCAGGACTGGATCACCAGAGGCGATGCGTTTCAAGCCTTCCAGGTAGCCGTGGGAGCCTGGGCCGCCACGATGTTCGGGACGATGGGAGGCTTACTCCTGCTGCTCTCGCACTTGTGGAAGGGGCCTCTGCCCCGTCGGCTCGCCATGTTCGGCAGCCACCGGTCGCGTATCCCAGGCCTGTTCTGGCTTCTTGTGTTTCTGGCACCCATCGTCTTGCTCCTGGCACAGGACAAGCCGTTCATGGCGCTGGGCTTCATCGTTCCGCCGCTGCTCATGATGGTCGTCGGCGCGCCCGCCGACACCGCGCAGGCCGTCGGACCGCGGGCACTGCTGAGCGGAGAGCGGGCCAGCACCGTGCTCATGGTGCTCGGTGTCGCACCGGTGATCGGAGCCATCGGCACCCTCAGCATCGTCCACACCCCCGACCGCAGCGTGCTGTTCGGCAGTTGGATCTCCGGAACCGCCGGGGCGGCCGCGGTGATCGTGGCGCTTAGCCCCTGGACGCAGTGGCTGCTCGCGAAGGTGACTCTCGCGGCTCTGGGAACGTTGCCATGGTCGACCATGGCGTTCCTCGAGGACGCGCGCCGCGTGGGTCTGCTGCGACAGGTCGGCGGCGTCTACCAGTTCCGCCACGCCCAGATCCAGGCAGGCTTCGCGGCCCGTCAGCGCGGCGGCGCCCCGGCGCGTCGGCGGCGCGCCCGCACCCGCGTGCCCTGGCCGGTCCGCCCGCTGCCCGCGGCGAGCACCACCCCACAGTCCGTACGCATCCCCGGTTACGTCGGGCCGCGGATCACCAGAGGGGGGCAGCCGGCCATGTACGTGGGGATGTGGACGATCGCGCTGGTGTGGGTCGGCATCATCACCTTCGAGGACGGCTGGCAGGATCCCGGCGCCTTGCAGACCGTGGGCTTCTTCGTGGCGCTTCCCCCCGCCATCGACCTGCTGATCCCGCCCCTCACCTGGCGGCGCGCCGAGTTATGCCTGGACGAGAACGGGATCGAGTTCGCGTTGGGTAGGCGGACGCTCCGCTTCGAGTGGCGGGAGGTCGCGGACGTCGCACCGCGCCTGTTCGAACCGCCGCTCGGCAAGAATGACGACGGCACCGTCATGCTTCACCTGCGGCTCACTGCCGAGGCAACTCCCGAGCCGCGGATCCGTGTCAACAGCGCGGGCTGGGTGGCCCTGTGGCCGCTCGACTGCCCCACCGGAGACCCGGGCGACGCGACGATCCGACCCGAATTGGATGACGCGCTCGTACGCTTCGCGGGCGCACGATGGCAGCGGCCTCCGGCGGGGAGATTGACGGGCCGGCAGTGAGCGCTTTCAGCGTCTTCACCACCGCCGGCACCGCCTGGTACACCACCCTCGACACCCCCGCCGGGAGCGGACCCCCGACAACCGCGCACGGCGTGTGCCTGCCCGCGACCGACACCGACGAGGACAAGGCCGGCTACGCCCGCACCATCGCCCTGGTCACCGTCGACCACGCGGTCGAGTACCGCGAGGAGGACGAAGCCTCGGGCGGCGCACTGCTGTCGAAGGTCACGGTCGTCCAGCCGCTCAAGGGCGCTCCGGCCGCGAGGCTGACGATCGGGCAGTCCGTCCTGCGGCAGGCCGACGGCACCTACGCGAAGACCAAGCCCGCCTATCTGCCACTCGAGCCGGGCCACCGCTACGTCGTCGGCACCGTCCCCGACGCGGCATACGACGACGGCTGGGTCTGGTTCGCAACTGCCGCCGACAACGACCTCGCCACAGCCACCACTCGTTGGACACGTGCCATCGACCACCAGGTCGCCCCGCACCCCGACCCCGCCTGCAACGACGTACTCAACGACAGGTCCAGCCCCGCCATGCCCTGACAGGAGCCCCCCGGCACTGAAGTCATGGTCATCCTCCGGTCGAAATGGAGAGAGCGCCGAGGTGGTGGGCGACTTGGGAAGGATGAGTCAACTGGGGGTAGTGCCCGGCCCCGGCGAGCTCGGCAACCGGGCAGTCGACGGCCATGATCAGCGGGTCGGCCGAGCCCACGACGATCTGGACCGGGATGCTCACCCGGTCCAGCAGGGCTCGTGACTGCTGACGCTCGGCGATATCCGTGCGAACGGCCGCGGCCACCCGGCGGGCAGCTCCGGGACGACGCAAGTCCGCTGCCGCGCTCTGCACTTCCGGCCCTTCGGGGACGCCGAGTGCCCGCGCCAGCCGAGCGGCGGGCATGCGTCGCAGCATCGGCGCGGCCAGGGGCGAACGAGCCAGCCGGGGCGCGGGCGCCTGGAGGAACGACGGCGAGACGAGGACGAGGCGGCTGATGCGGTCCGGGTGGTCGACGGCGAAGCGGAGCGCGGGTCCGCAGGCCAGGGAATGGGCGACCAAGGTCGGGCGGGTCTGTACCGGGATCAGCAGATCGGCCAGCCACGCGTCGACCGGCTGGGTCGTGGCGGCCGAGCGTCCCAGGCCCGGCAGGTCGGGGGCGAGAACAGGGCCGGGTATGTGGGCGGCGAGGGGTGCCCAGAGGTCGGCGTTCATCGGCAGTCCGTGCAGCAGGACGTGCTCGGGGTGGTGCCGCTCTCCGGCTACCCAGGTCGCGCTTCCGGCCGCGGAGCGGCGGAAGCCGTGCGGGCTCAGCCAGGGCGTTGCGGCCCCGAAGCGGGCGGCCACCAGGTCGTCGGCCCAAGCGCGCAGAGCGTCGGCGGCCGGGGGCATCTCCAGGCCGGCGCCCGCGGCGAAGGTACGGGCGGAGGCCGTCGGGTAGCGGTCGGCTGACAGGAACGACAGCGTCTCGGGGTCGGCGCCGGTCACTCTACGCGGGAGGCGCCGCAGGAGGCCGGCGGGAATGGAGCGGCGAGGTGCTCGTACGCCCATGTGGTCGGCGATCGTGCCGATCAGCTCGGGCAGGAGAGGGGTCTCGTCGTCGAGCACCCAGTAGTGCTCGCCTGCGGGCGATGCCGGGATCTCTGCCAGGAACCGTACGAGGTAGTCGATCGTGGTGATCGGCAGGAAGGTGTCGGGGCCGCCTGGCAGCGCGGGGAGCCGTCCCTTCCACAGATCCTCGACGAGGGCGGCCATGCCGACGTACTGGCCCGGGCCGATCACGGTGCTGGGATTGGCGATGGTCAGCGGGACCGCCAAGGCATCCGCCCGGGCGCGCACCGCGAGGTCGCCCTCGATCTTCGACGCCTCGTAGGCGCCCAGCCGGGCGTAGTCGAGGCGGCCTTCGGACGCGCTGACGCGGTATCCGCTGATGTGCACCAGCCGTCGCAGCCTCGGCAGGCCGGCAGCCCATTCCACCACGTTGAGCGCCCCGGTTACGTTGGTCGCCCGCGCCTCCGCCTCACCGAGTCCGAAGGCGAAGCGACCGGCGGCGTTGTAGACGTCGCGGGCCTCGGGCAGCTCCGTCAGCGGTCTGGTGATGTCGGCGGCGACGATGTCGAGCTCGCCGATGTCAACGCCCTGGGAGATCAGCCAGGGGGTGAGTGTGTCGTTCCGTGCGACTGCTGCCACCCTCTGCCCCCGCGTGAGCAGCTCGGCGACGAGGGAGCGGCCGATGAAGCCGGTTGCGCCGAAGACGATCGCGTCCATGAAGCATCCTTAATAGATCGGTCTACATATTTTTGAGGCACGGAAAAGCCCGCCGGTTTCCGGCGGGCCATGTCAGCTCAGCAGCACACGGATCTGGCGGGCGACCCGATCCAACGGCTCCATACTGCGGTGCGTCCGGGCAAGCAGGAGCGCCCCCTCCACGAGGGCGAGGATCACGACCGCGACATCATCGGCATCGGGACGGCCCGCCAGCCGCGCACGCAGAGCCGCCTCCCATGAGGTGTACACCTCCGAGCACGCTTCCTGCAGCGGGTCACTGGTGGCGGCGGTCTCCAACGCGACGGTGGCCACGGGGCACCCCTTGCGCCATCCGGACTCCTCCAGCCGGCCGCCCAGATGCCGCAGCACCGCGTCGGCGAACTCCGCCACCGACGCGCTGGAGTCGGCCAGACCCTCCAGGGCGTCACCGATCACGCGTCCGGCCCGCCGGACGGACTCGCCGACCAGCTGGTCCTTGCCCCCGGGAAAATGGAAGTACAACGATCCGCGGGGCGCGCCACTGGCCGCGATCACCTGGTTGAGTCCGGCACCGTGGTACCCCCCGGCCTCGATCAACTCCTGCGTCGCATCCAGCATTCGGACCCGCGTCTCCGTACCCTTCAACCCCATGAGGGAACAGTAGACCGATCTACATATTCCTTCAAGCCTCCTTCCCGCAGCCCGCGTTGGCCAGGGGCGTTCTGTCTCGGCTCGCGGGGGTTGCGCCGCTGGTCCGCCGCCGCGTCTCCCACCTCGTACAGGGTGGTCGGCCGGCTCCTTTCGCAGGCAGGTAAATGTGAGGTGCTCGTAGACACTTCGGACTCGGTGGGCGCGTCTGAGCTCCAGGCCCCCTCAAGCCCGCAGGCGCCCAAGGTGGCGGCAAGCGAGCAGCGGCCGCGTCACATCAACGACTCGGGCACGACCTCCGTCACGTGGCCAGCACCACACCTGCGCGCCGGCCGCTCTCCGGCCCGGCGAGGAACACCCGGCGGGGGCCGCTCGATTTCCACGACGACGACGGTGATCTCTTCCCCGACCTCGAAGTCTTCTGCCGGGTCCCCCTATTACGGTGAGAAACCGTAGGACAAGGGGGCTGGATCCCCAGCGACTTTCATTCGCTGCCGTCGACGGGCTCCACGGGTGCGAGTGCAGCCCCCATGGCCGCAACCGCCAGAGGAGCTCGTTTGCGCACGAAGTACTCCTTCAGTCCGAGGATGGAGGGTCGGAGCGTTTGATGGCCCGGCCGACGAGCACGGCGAGCGGGATCACGACTGCGAAGTAGGCCGTGCAGATCGCTGCCGCCGTGGAACTGCCGGTCACCAGGAGGACGAGCCCTCCGAGGATGAGGGCCACGGTGAGGGTCAAGAGGAGCAGGCGCATGGAGGTTCAACGACTACAGCTGCTTGGGGTCCTTGAGAACGTCTCACGACTTCTTGCCAGGGACACCGTCGGCGTCGCTGCCCGAGTAGCCGAGCTTCTGCTGCCACCGCTGGTAGGAGGCCTTGCCGGGGACCTGAGGCGCTGGCCGTCATTCCTCCTACACATCCGGGGGGGTGTTCGCGCACCGCACATTCCACGCAACGATGATCAACGACACCGACCCCAAGGGTGCGGCTCCGCCCCGCATGGAGGATGATGCGCGGCGGAGGGGATTCGAATGCGTTCAGAAATGCGGGATCAGGTGCAGGCAGGGGCCCCGTGGCAGGCACAGGTTCCGGCCCGGGCGCAGACGCGGGTGCGGGTGAGAGACCGGTTCGGCTCGGCGTTCACGGCGTCGGTCTCGGTGCTGTTCTTCGAGGCCGTGATCGGGGCGATCGTGTTCTACGTGTGGATGGAGACCCAGGAGGTCCCGGCCCTCGGCTACAACCTGTTCAACATCTTCTTCCTGTTCGTCATGGGATTGATCGGAGTGGCGGCCGGGGCGGTCGGCGCCGTCCTGCTGTCGGTCGTCGTGGTGATGCCGCTCGTGGCCGTCGCCGGATGGCTCGGCCGCACGGTCTCGGGGCGTGACGTCTGGTGGTGGATCCCGCTCCTGGCGGCCGTCGGCGGCACCCTGCCGGGGCTCGTCTCGGCGTCGATGGTGCCCGCCGGGTTCCCGGAGAACGTCTCATCGGGCCTCATTGGGTGGTTCATGGGCGCTGCGGCGCTCGGCATCCCGGCGCTGGTCGTCCGCAGGCTGGTGCTGCCGGACCGCCCGCGGGTTTCCGGCATCGCGGTGTTCGGCCGGGTGGCGCTGTGCGGGACGCTCGGCGTCGTCGTCACCGGCGCGCTCGCCGGTATCGCCCTGTACGCCGGGATCGGGTACGAACCTCCGCGGCTGACCGCGGAACGGCTCGCCGGGACGTGGTCCGACGGCAACGGCGGCAGGATCACCTTCACGGCGGACGGCAAGGTCACGGCCGACGGGGTCAAGACCTTCGGCTTCGACGACGACCGTCACGACGCGGGGCAGCCCTGCACCGGTTCCGGCACCTGGGTCCACCACAGGGGCGACGGGCCGTGGTCCCAGAATGTGGGGGTCTCCGTCGACGCCTGCGATGGGAGCCTGGGCCCCTGGGAGGTGTTCGGGACCCCCGAGCACCCGAAGCTGTACGTGCTCGTCGGCGACCCCGACGCCTGGGACCTGTACATTCTGGAGCCCGACGACCAGCCCCGCGAGGAGCCCGTCAGGGACTGAGGCGACCGAAGCGGCCGCGGTGGAACAGGAGCGGCGCGGCGTCGTCCTCCGCGCCCAGGACCTCGACCGCGCCGACGACGATCAGGTGGTCGTCGCCGGTGTGGACGGCGCGGATTGTGCAGTCGATCCAGGCCAGGACGTCGGCGGGCCGGGGCGCGCCGGTGACCGGGGCGGGCGCTGCTGGCAGGCATCGACAGCGGCGTACGGGTGGTCTCGGTACGCGGGGTGGACGCCGCGCACCTGGTTCTGACCGATACCGACCTGAGCGGCTGCCTGTTCTCCGGAGGGTTCCACCTTGACCAGATCCGCCTGGGGGCCGCTGCGCCTTCGCCCCCACCCCCACCGGTTTCCATCGCCGCTTCATATGGCCATGCCGCTGGACCCGTCGGCACACCATGGCCGAGGAACACCACTGGCGCGCCCAAGAAGGCCAGCCAGCCCGCCCCGCCTTCGGGCCAGCCCTACTCGGAGGCCAAGGACTCGGCCCCGTGCGCACCTGTACCTCCACGGCCACAAGATCACCCGTAGGGGTGCTTGATCACTTGAGGGTGCGATCGTTATTCGACACTCGGGCCCGTCTCGGCCGTCTGCCCCCGCCAGCGGGCGAGGTCACCTCGGGTGGCGAGGGTGCAGGGGTGGTCGTCGCCCAGTACCCGCACCTGGTCGGCGAGCAGCTCGGCCAGGTCCGCGGCAGCTCCGGCCGCATCCCCCGCCTCCCCCTGCCAATGGGCGAGGTTGTGTCGAGCAATGAGGGTGTCGGGGTGATCCTTCCCCTGTACTCGCACGCGGTCGGCGAGCAGCTCGGCGAACGCGGCGGCGGCGCCGGCCGCGATGAGGGCGTCGGCAGCGCTGCGGGCGGTCCGGTCGTATTGGCGGGGGGGGTGAGCGTGTGGCGGGTCGTGCGCTGGATGAGCTGATGGACGCGCACGACTTGGTTCGGGGTGCCGGGCGTGTGCTGGACGAGGGCCGTCAGGAGCGTGGTGGGGGGCCATCCCTGCGGGTGCGGGGAGCAGACTCTGTGACCTGCAGTTCTGACGCACACCCAGCCCGCCCCGAACCGCTTCCTCGACAACCTCCCGCACGCGCTGCGCCGTCCCGAACAGTTCGACGCCTTCCGCCGCTTCGACCACTCTTACGTCGCCGGGCTCCTCCATGTCCTCCTCGCAGCGGACCACGCGTTCGACGTCAAGCGCCGAATGCGCTGGTTCCTCCTCCAGCCAACCGCTCGCCATCAGCACTGCCAGCGTCTCAACGCCCGCTTCCCGGTAGTACTCGGCATCGCGGGCGAGGACCGCCTCACGAAGACCGTTCAGAGCGACTTGTTCACTCAGCTGGAAAGAGGTTTCCGGCCTTGGGGTCGCGCTGTTGCCGCTGTCTACTCCTGATCCGTCGGTCAGGCGGTCCAGCATGCTTCCAGAACATCATCGGTAATGCGTGACCACTGCGAGTCTTCGTCGCTGAACGGGAGCTGGTCGTCCAGGTTGATCTGGTGCTTGAAGCGGTTTTCCAAGAGGTCGAGGTCTTCTGCCTCCTGGCAGGCGATGGAAAATTCTTCGAACGCCACGACGGTATGGACGAGGGATTCCACGTCACGGTTCAGCTGTTCGTAATCCTCGAGTGGGGTACCTTCGGGGAATGCGTACACTTTTCTGTCCGCCGGGTCCAGGGCGATGATCATGTTTTGGAACCAGCCGATCTCCAGCCATGTTCCGCATTCTTTCGGGAGTTCTCCGTCTTCTTCGGAGAACCTGTCCGCGAGGTTGATGGGGTCGCCTTCGGTGCGGGACATGAACTGGTCGCTATGAGGCAGTCCGACTGCGCTGAGGAAGGCAGCTGTCTTTTCGTGCAGTGGGGGAAGGTGGTCGTATCGGGGGAAGAGGTTGATGCCTGTGATGCCGAATCTGTTGATGAGTTCGGACATGGTCACTGCAAAGTTCATCGCTGCACCTCGGGTGGTGATCCAAGCTTGCCGGAAGGGGTTCAGTGCCCGTGAGCGGCCTTCAAGCAGCGGCAGGCAATCGGGTGACGCACCCGTCGTCGAGCTACGGCCCCAGCCTCAAGGCCCTCTGCTCGTCTGCCCTCACTGCAGCTCCGTTCCCGAATCCCTTCACGGCCGCTCCGCACGCTCGGCGGCTCTCGCAGGCCATGCCCGCCGCTCGCTCCTCCCCCGGTACCTGCAAACCTGCCAGTGCCATGAACGCAGCTGCCGCTGGCACCCCCGCCACCGCGGCTGCGCCGGCCCCCTTCTCCTAAGGATCTCATCGAGGGATTCGGTCGATGAGAAGGTCACCGTACTAGGCACGCAGGATCGGTCCTCAGCGTTAATGGCCGCTCCGTCGGCGTGATCGTTCGCACCAGTTATTGAACTTTGCGGAACAGACGGGTGGCTTCTTCTTTCGGGCCCCGGCCGCGTGCTGACGGGCTCGGCATGACCTCGGGTCGACGCTGACCATGCTCCAGTCGATCCGGCCCGCGAGGTCGGCGTCGGCCTGGACGGCACGCATGATCGGAGGACGTCGTCGGCCACTACCAGTGCTACCTCGACCACCGGCAGTCGCAGCGGCCCGAGGGCGAATACGACGACGTCACCTCCGAGGAACGGGCCGAGGCGCTGGCAGGAGCAAAATGGGCACGGCAGACCTACCGGGGCCAACCGGGGTTGCCGGTCGATGCGGTGAGTTCTTTGGTCATGAAGACGCGGCTGGTGCCCGGCGGATCACAGGGGACGTCGCCCAGACGCTTCCACCCCTGTTTCCGATAGAAGCCGGGGGCCTGGAAGGTGATCGTGTAGAGCACCGCCATGCGGCAGCCGCGGGTGTGCGCCTCGCCCTCGGCCTGCCGCAGAATCTCTCTTCCCAGCCCGCTGCCACGCAGCTGAGGCGGCAGGTAGAAGAGGTCGACGAAGAACAGCCCGAGCGAGGTGCGTCCGGTGAGTCCACCGACTACCTGGTGCGTCTGGGGATCACGGACCAGGACGGCGAGCGGTTTGCGGTCGGCGACTCCCGTGTTCTCCATGTTGAAACGGTCCAGCGCGTCGGAGATAACCGCGATGTCCGCCGGGATGGGGGCGTCGGTGACCACGAGGTCCGTCCGGAGTCCGGGATGTGGTGACGCGGTCATGGTTGCTCCAGTGCGTGAGCGGAGGCGGCACCGCCTCGCGGGTGGATGCAGGTGCAGGGCCGGCGAGCCCTGTACACATACCGACGCTATGACGCAGACGCTTCGACGAGCGTCGAAGGGAATTCGGCGACAATGGGACGGTGAACATTGAGCGCTCAGGTCAGGACGTGGGTGTAGACCTGGCGGGCGTGGCAAGGCTGCTGGCTGATGGGACCCGGGCCGCTTTCTGCCTGGCGCTGCTCGACGGCCGGGCGTGGACGGCGAACGAGCTGGCACGCTATGCCGGGGTCGCGCCCTCCACCGCGACGTCGCATCTGAATCTGCTCGTGAATGGCGGACTCCTCGTCGAGGAGCGTCACGGTCGCCACCGATACATTCGGGTGGCCGACCGCAGTGTGGTCGAACTGATCGAGAGCCTTGCCGCGCTGGCTCCGCAGCGCAGCGCCCCGCCACGTTCGCTGTCGGCCTCCGGCCGGCAGCAGGCACTGGCCCGCGCGCGACTTTGTTACGACCACCTGGCCGGAACCGTCGCGCTCGCGATCACCGACGCAATGGTCGAGCGCGCGCTGCTGGACTGGGGGCCCGAGCCGGCCCTGACCCGCAAGGGCGCCCTCTGGCTGGCCGAGGTCGGCATCACGGTGCCTGGCGGCTCACGCCGACCGCCGGTACGCGCATGCCTCGACTGGACCGAGCGCCGTCCCCACCTGGCGGGCGCAGTGGGTGCTGCCCTGTGCGCCCACGCGCTCGCCACTGGATGGATGACGCGCATCGGCACTACCCGCGCTCTCGCCGTGACGCCCGTCGGCCGTCGGGCATGGCACGACCGCCTTGGCCTGCCGCCAGCTGCCCTATAATCCTGTGGCGGCCGTCGCCTTGGGCTTGCGCTCCGGGCACGACCTCGAGCCTGCGATGCAGGCCGGCCAGCTCGCCCGGGCTGATGCCCAGTTCCTCCGCGATCCGCGGCCGGGCCTCCTGCCGTCGGTCAGCCGGGCGAGCTTCTCGGAGAAGGCAAGGGAAGCCGTGGGACGGACTCTTCGAACCAACTCGTAGATGGCATCGGCCGGCAGGCCGTCCAGTTGTCGACGAGCCAGCACACCGTCGTCCGCCCAGGGCTGGAGCATCTCCTCGACCATGGCCGCGTGTCCGCCACCGCGCACGCCATCCGTCGTGTGGCTGAGTACGAGGCCGAGCGGCGCGTCGGCAAGATGGCGCAGGAGCCGATCGATCACCAGCTTGCTGCTCGGGTCGATGTGCTGGGCGTCGTCGATGGTCAATACGATTGGGCCGCCCGATCAAGCGATGTCGAGAACGGTCTCAGCGATCTGCAGCGTTACCCCCTGTTGGAAGGGCTACAGGCTGTCGAAAGGCATCGAGCCGGCAGCCGAAACGAAGACCGATCATGTTGTCTCGATCGCCCAGCCGTTCGGGATCCAAGCGCTCTGAAAGCATCGACATCTTCAACGACCCAGCGGCCAGAGGTCACCTCCCGGAAGTGGGGGAAGCCGAAGCCGCCTGCGCCGAGCTTTCGGTATGCCGAAGCTCGGCAAGGAGTTCGTTCTGTCCAGCCAGGAGTTCGGTGAGGATGCGCCGTGCGGCGCGCAAAAGTTCCGCCACGTCGCCGCCGGCGAGAGCGTAGCTGACGGTGGAACCGTCACGGATGGAGATCACGATGCCGGACCGCCTCAATACCGCGAGTTGCTGGGAGAGGTTCGACGGTTCGATCTCAATCACGTTCAAGAGTTCGCGTACGGGTACAGGGCCGTGCTGGAGCAGCTCCAGCACACGGATCCGGACGGGATGCCCGAGCATGCGGAAGAACTCCGCCTTGGCCTGATACAGCGGCACCTGCATGCGAACAACTCTCCCAACCAACGGTTCGACCATTGCAGGTCCGGCAGCTGAAGCTGCCGGACCCTCGGTACCCAGATGCACCCATCCTCCCGTCTCCCAGCCCGGCCTGCCGTGGCCTGATCACATTCACATGTGCCGAGTTGAAGACTTTTTCAACTCGTGGGCATGCAGAGACGGAAACAAGGAGACGGCTACAGCTCCAGGCCCGCTTCGATTCTCCTGAGCTGGTGCCGGGCCATCGCCAAGTTCGCCCGGCCCTTGTCTAGAACGAGGTACAGGAACAGGCCGTTGCCCCCGCGGCCTCTGATCAGTCGCATGAGGTGGTACTGGCTGCCGAGGGTGATCAGCACATCCTCGATGTCGTCCTTGAGGCCCAGCATCTCCATCGTGCGGACCTTCGCCCGGATCACATCGGTGTTCCCCGCTGCGGCCACCGTCAGATCGAGGTCCTTGCCCCCGCCCAGCGTTCCCAGCGCCATGCCACTCGTGTAATCGACCAGCGCGACCGCCACGCTCCCCTCGATCGAGGTCATCGCCTCCTTCAGAGACGTCTCCACACTCAGCATCCTTACCCACTCCCTCTGTTCTGGACAACGCCGGCCGACTCACACCCCGGCCGAGTGATGACCGCAGACGCTACCCACACGCAACCAGGAGTTATGGGAACACCGGGAAGATGGCAGAAATTGACCCCTCGCTGCTGCATACCACCGCTTCAAGGGCATCGGCCTCGATCGCGGCCCCTACCGGCTCCACCAGAACCCTCACCACCACCGGCCACTTGCCCCGGTCCCGCACCCTCTTTGCGCATGAAGACATCCTGGTGCCCTCGCGCGGTCGCATCATGGGTTCGCTGGATCGTCCGCCGTCCCGGGTGTCGCGCTGCCGGGCTAGCACCCAATGAGTTTACGGTGGTGTGCCGAGCAGAAGCGGGTCGCGCACCTGTGCACCGCGCCTGCGTACACCTCGTGCGGCCTGCATCTGATCCGGCGCGGCAAGGCTGGCGAGTTCAGGCCGGACACCGTCCGCCAGTACATGAGTCGCATCTACGACTGGCAGACCGAGGGTATGCGCCCCGACCCCACCGAGTTCCGCGCGAGGCTCCGCGTGTGGCGCAAGGCGTGGAGGGACGCCGGTGGCGAGATCACACGATCGGCAGCTCTCACCATCCCCTACCTGCTCAGGTGCCTGGAACGGTGCGACGAGAGCACGAACATCGGGAAGCGGGACGCCTTCGCCCTGGCGCTGGCCTACCACAACCTCCACCGCCGAGAGGAACTGACGGACCTGCAGAACAAGCGGGTGCGCGTCTTGCCGTCGGGGCTGCTCGTCGTCACGGCCTCGTCCAAGACCGGCCAGGAGCTGTCCCGTTCGGGTCGTGGTGTCGCCGTCAGTTCATTGGTGAGTGCCGGCGAGGAGAGCGTCGATCTCTTCGGCAAGGGTGGTGATGTTGACTGTCTGGGTGGTGTCGACAATCAAAGCGTGCCTGCCCAGTCCGAGCGGTCCTGGGTAGGCGGCCCAGACCGCGACGCGGTCGCAGATCTCCTCGCGGGTGAGATCCTGGTCGAGGTGGCCGCGGTGGCGTTTGCGTGTCCGGAACCGTTCAGCGACAAGTTCGGTATCGCAGTCGCAGAACACCTCGACCAGCTGGGCGTCGAGTTGGTGGAGTCGGGCGGGGGCGGTGTCGCGGTGCCACCAGTTGACGAGGACTGCTCGCCCGGCGTCGGCAGCGAGCGCGAACAGGATGTCGTCGCTGGCCCGGCTCAGTCGGTAGCGCCATGGCTGATCGCCGATGCCGAGGGATTCGTAGAGCGATTCCAGGATCACGTCTTTGTCGATGACCGGCAGGCCGAGTTCCACGGCGAGCCTGCGGGCCAGGGTGCTCTTGCCGCTGGCCGGCAGACCGGAGACGATCACGAAGGCGTTGTCGGTCACCACGTCAGTGTGTCGCAGCCCGATTTCCGCGCTGCCCGCAGGGTGAGGCCGACGCTGCGTCCTGCTCAGGCCGCTGTTGGCAGGGGTCTGCCGCCCCAGCGGATGGCTTTCTCGCTGCGGATGCGGGCGTGTTCGCGTCGCTGGGCGGCCAGGACGTCGGGGTGGCGGGCGTTGTTGTTGCGCCAGCGCAGGTAGGCGTGCAGGGCACGGATCTGGACGGTGTGGTTGGGGTGGTGGGAGTTGGCGAGGGTGAACTGCCGCAGGGGTCCGAAGTGGGCCTCGATGGGGTTGGCCCAGGACGCGTAGGTCGGGGTGAAGCACAGCTCGACCGTGTTCTTGACTGCCCACCGTTTCATCCGCCAGTTCGTGTGGGCGGAGAGGTTGTCGAGGATCACGTAGATCGGGGCGCCGTCCGGACGGGCCGCCCGGATCGTTCGCATGGCCGCCCAGGTGTGGTCGATGCCCTTACGTCTATGGTTGACGCCCCACATCTGGTCGTCCCCGACGGAGTAGCAGCCGTGGAAGTAGGTGATCCCGCGGGGTGCGGCGGAACGTCGCCGGCAGCCGGTCGGGGCGGCCTCGCTCGGCCCAGCAGGAGCCGGCGGTCGGGCGGATGCCCAGCGGCCCGAACTCGTCGAAGGCGAACGTGCGGTCGGTCCGCTCGTTGATCGCGTACTCGATGCAGGCGAGCTTGACGTCGAAGTCCGGGTCCGGAGACTCCTTCCAGGTCTTCCTGCGCTGGAAGGAGATCCCGCGGCGGGCCAGTAAGCAGCGCTGGGCCTCCCGGCCGATCCGGACGGGCCGGGCTATGTTCCTGCGCAGGTGATCGGCGAGCTTGCGGATCGACCAGCGGGTGAAGGGCTGGCCAAGGTTCGTCGGCCGGGTGGTGGCCGTCTGAACGACAAAGTCCTCGTCGTCACGGTTGAGCAGGCGGGGACGGCCTCCCGCCCACCGAGGGTCCAGGCATGCAAGCCCGATCTCGTTGAACTTGTGGATCACGTCACGCACGGTGTCCTCGTCCGCCTGCACCAGCCGCGCGATCACTGGGACCGTGCTGCCGCCGGCCGAGGCCAGCAGCATCATCGCCCGCCGGAACCGCACCGAGCTGGTACTGCCCCGCCGCACGACCTGCTGCAGTTTCTGCCCTTCCTGCTCGGTCAGCCCACGGACCTTGACCGGATGCGCCACCCTGCCTCCCCACGATGGTTGGAAGCGTCGTCACTTCCAACCAGCACAACGAGCGACCCGGTGAACGTTCACGGTCACAGCATTAGCCGCGGAGGCGGACCAAACGCCGAGATCGCGACCAGCGCCCTCGATGCGGCCGCTGAGCAGCGTGTCTTCGACCAGATCCATCGGCTCGCCGACAAGGGCCAGACCACCGTCCTGATCACCGACGCCCTCGCCGGCCACGTCACCAACACGGCCAAGGCCACCGGCACCGACCCCGACGGCTCCGCTGTCGAGAGCCCCTCGGTCCGGCTCCGTATCCCCGCCGTCTGCCCGCCCGACGGTTACGGCTACGGCGGCTGCAAGAACGGTGATCACGGCTACGGCGACAACGGCTACGGCGACAACCGCGACAAGACTGGGAGGCGGCCCGGGAACGAGGCCGCGCGCTGACTGACCCAGATGTGACACGGGACCGGATCGGCCGCCGAGCGGCCGATCCGGTCCCTTCGTACAGGCAGGTATCGCACGTGCGGGCTCTTGCCTGCGCCTTGGTGCCGGTGCCGGTGCCGGTCAGCAGCTGCTGGCAGCGTCAGAGAGCCGAACGGAAAGCGGGCAGGTATCCGCCCGACTGCCCGGTGGCCTTCGGGTGGTAGGAGTTGTACAGCGGGACGGACAGGCTGTGCAGCCAGGAGTCCGCGGAGCAGATCTCATGGCCCGTGAACTCGTCGACGACGCTGGAGAAGGTGAAGCCCGCGTTCGCGGCCTGCTTCGCCAGAACGCCGTTGAGGGTGTCGGAACCCCGGTTGATGGCCGCTCGCTCGGTCTCGCTGAGTCCGGCGATGCAGCTCCCGGACAGCTGGTAGAACCGGGGGTACCCGAGAACCACCACGCGCGCCTGGGGTGCGCGGCTGCGGATGTCCCCGTAGAGAGCGGAGAGGCCACCAGGCAGCGTGCTGTTCATCTTCCCGACTGCGGTGTTCACGGCCGCGACGCAGGTGGCCTCGCTGTTGAGCACGCAGGTCTGCATGATGTCCGCGAACCCGACGTCGTTGCCGCCCGCCGTGACGCTGACGAGGGTCGTGGACGCGTTCAGAGGGCCGAGCTGGCCGCTGCGGACGGAACCGGTGGTCGCACCGGAGCACGCGGTGAAGGAGAACGAGGAGGGAGAGTTGGCCGCTGCCCACAGACGGGGGTACGCGTTGGTGCTGCGCCGGCAGTCGCCGCTGTCCGAGAGGTAGCTTCCGGCACCCACGCCGGAGGAGTACGAGTCTCCGAGGGCCACGTAGCGGTGGCCGGCGGCGGCGGCCGGCTGGGCGACTCCGAGGGCCGCGGCGGCCACCGCGAGCGCGGTTGACGCGGACAGCACGAATCTTCGCCAGAGCATGGCGATCAGCCTCAAATCCAGAGTGTGGGAGGTGAGTTGGTTGAACGCGACACTTCTAGCAGGGTGCGCGTACCGGCGGGTAGCCCCCGGTATGGATGTCTTCCGCTTCGAGTGCATGCCCTTCGTCTCCGCGCGTAGACTCGTCCCGATTGCGCCAGGTACGCGCGTCAAGCGGCGGCGTAGGGAGATCCAGGGCGGTCGGCGTCGGAACACCATGCGGTTGTCCGTGGACCGCGGCCGGCGGGACTTCCGGAACGTGTGACCGGGAGGGTTACAGTCACGAGGCAGGGGGCCGGAGCCACTGGCATTGGCTCCGGCCCCCTGCGTCCGGCGGGCGGTATCGGGTCGGCCGGTGGCCTCGGTGGGCTCCAACAGGGCGAAGTACCCCACGATGCCCCGGAGGACTACGGCTTCACGGAGAAGCAGGGACGACCACAGAGGTTGAGTTCCCTGACCCGGTCCTGGCCGGGCGGCCGGCGCTGGTGGAGCCATGGGCCGAGCGGCACGGCGTCGACGCGCGGTGCCGCTCAGCGGCGGTCCTCGTCGCGAGGCCCACGTCGACCCCGCCGCGCCGAGAGCGATCGAAGAGTGGACCGGCACGGAGTGGCAGGTGGTCGACGTTGTCGAGAACCTGGCCGCTGCCAAAGCCCTTCTACGCCCACCGCCGCCCGAGAGGGCGAAGCCTGCCGAGTGGGACCGGCCCGCGATGAGCAAGGGCCGGGGCCGACACCGAAAGCCGACCTCAGGAGGAGTGGGACCAGGAGGCGGCCCAGCGCCCGACGGTGGTGCTTCTGGGGCCCGGTCCCTTCGCGGCCAGCAGGCCGGCGACGGCGTGGCCGCGAAGGCGTCCGTGGCCACGCCGTAGACGGTGTCCGTGGGCCGCATGACTCGACGCCAATGCCGGCATGAATCGACGGTCTTGCCGGAAGGCGGCTACCGCTTCCCGGAGTCCGGCCGCACGGGCCGGTGGCTCGGCAGGCTATCGGGTCGTCGTCATACAGTCAGGCCTGCCCCACGGCCGACAGTGCGTCATGGGAGACGGCTCCGTGGGACGCCACGATCCGGGCGCTGCCGTCGGCGAGGTGGTAGCCCATTCCGACGACGGCGACTTCACCCGCTTCGACCTGCTCCGACAGGACGCGGGAGCGTTCCAGAAGCAGGCTGACCGTGTGCCGTATGTGCTCGTCGATGATGTCACTGTCCTTGGTCAGGCCCGCAGCTCGCGCGGCCAGCACGCTCGGGGTGACACGCTCGACCACGTCGCGGACGAAGCCGTTCGCCGTGAACCCGTCCTCGACCGCGGCCCGTGCCGCCGCGACAGCGCCACAGGAGTCGTGACCCAGGACGACCACGAGACGGCTGCCCAGCACGGTGGTGGCGTACTCGACGCTGCCCAGTACCTCGGAGCCGAGTACGTGCCCCGCGGTGCGCACCACGAACAGGTCACCGAGCCCCTGGTCGAAGATGATCTCCGCGGCCAGGCGGGAGTCGGAACATCCCAGGACGACAGCGAACGGTTCCTGGCCCGGGGCCAGCTCAGCTCGGCGGGCGGCGTCCTGGTTGGGGTGCCCGGGCGTACCCGCCACGAATCGGCTGTTCCCGGCGAGGAGGGTTTCGAGGGCTACTGCGGGTGAAGTTCTAGGCATGCCGCCACCTTACGAGTCGCCGTCCGGGCCTGCGCTACCAGGCGTCCCTCAGGCCGCCGGGCACGCTGTGCAGGTCCAGGGCGACTGCGTCCGAACGCTCCAGGTCGAAGGGTGACCAACGGCACGGTCGGTGAGCGCCGGCTGCTTTCGGGGTGAGGACCTCACAGCGGCAACTGGACGAGCCACCCCGCCGCATCCACCGGCTCCGGTGTTCGGCCGCACATGGTCCGCAATGCCGTACCAGGACATTGTTCTCACGCCGTCGAAGTCGCCCGGGATCGCCCCGGTGCCAGCCGCCTGGCCGTGCCGTCGGGGAGCGAGACTGCGTCTGATAGGCGGCATGTCCGTCACCCGGACGGATTCACGTCATGGCTTCCTCGCAGGCAGCACGTGTCTGCGCGACCTAGGTTCGGGCAGGGTGCACCGCTATCGGTGCACCCTGCACTGCGCGGCGCCACCGCAGGTGCAGCATGTCGAAGGGAAAGTGGCCATGACACGTCGCCCCAACATTCTGCTGATCGTCACGGACGAGGAGCGGGCGGCGATCCCGCGCCCCGACGGCTTCTCCCTGCCGGCACGAGAGCGGCTGGCCGCACGGGGCACGGTCATCGACCGGTTCTACTCAGCATCCGCGATGTGCAGCTCCGCCCGGTCCGTGCTCTACACCGGCCAGCACCTGCCCGCCACCGAGATCTACGACAACGACAACATGCCGTACATCCGCCCGCTCGATCCGGGCCTCGGCACGCTGGGCACCATGCTCCGTTCGGCCGGCTACTACTGCACCTACCAGGGGAAGTGGCACCTCTCGAACGCCTACGTCACGCCGGAGCGCCCCGCACCGACGACAGACGCACTGGAGCCCTACGGGTTCAGCGAGTTCAACGACTGGGGCGACATCGACGGAGGAGCATGGGCAGGGTTGAAGATCGACCCGGTGATCGCCGGCCAGGCGGTGAGCTGGCTACGCAACAGGGCGCCCGCCGTGGCGGAGGACCAGCCCTGGTTCATGGCCGTCAACTTCGTCAACCCGCACGACATCATGAGCTTCGACTACGGCGGCTCCCCCCAGGTCCAGCTGCCGTTCGGTCTCGCTCACGCGGTAGTGGCCAAGGCGGCGGCCGACATTCCGGTGTACCGGAAACGCTGGGACTTCCCGCTCCCAGAAAGCCTGCACGACGATCTGTCCGGCGCGGTTCCCGCCGTGGCCGAGTACGCACGGATGCTCGACACCGTCTTCGGGCCCGTCGCCGACGACACACACTGGTACGACGGCCTGAACTTCTACCTCAACGCCCTGCACGACGTGGACCGCAGCGTCGAGCTGGTGCTCGACGCGCTGGAAGCCTCCGGACAGGCGGACCACACTCTCGTCGTCTTCACGGCCGACCACGGGGAGATGGCTGGATCCCACGGTCTACGGCAGAAGGGGAATCTCGTCTACGACGAGAACTTCCACGTCCCGTTCATCCTCTGCCACCCCGACATCGACGGCGGCACGCGCACCGACGCCCTCGCGTCGGCGGTCGACCTCGCCCCCACGCTTCTCGAATGCGCAGGTGTCGCCCCCGCGGACATCGCCACCCGCTTTCCCGCGCTCAAAGGCCGCTCCCTCCTGCCTGCCCTGAACGGCTCGGCAGCACGCGAGGGAGTGCTGTCCGCCGTCGAGTCGCTCGTGACCCTGGACGCCTCGTTCTGGTTCGAGTTCGCCGACCCGGAAGCCCCGGCACGCGTCCAGAGCGGCGCCCTGCGCCCCGACTGGACCAAGCGCGGATTCCTCCGTTGCTACACCGACGCCCGCTACACCTTCGGCCGGTACTTCTCCCCCCTGAACCCCAACCGCCCAGCGGACCTGAAGGATCTGTTCGCCGACAACGACGTCGTGCTCTACGACCGCCAGGAAGACCCGGCTGAAGTCCGCAACCTCGCAGCCGACCCCGCCCACCACGACCTCGTCCTGCACTACTCCCGCCGGCTGGAAGCCCTGATCGACGCCGAGATCGGCACGGACACCCGCGCCTGGGTGACCGAACGGCCCCGGCTCCTCGGCTGGCCCACCTGGCACGGCGACACCGATCAGCCGGCCACGACGGCGGGGGGCACCTCCAGAAGGTAGCCCGAGCCGATTGCGCGCCAGGACCGGGAGTACTGGACGGATGGCCGGCTGGCGGGCTCGTGCACCGTAGGCGGTGAGACGTCGAGGACCGTCGGGGATGAGTGTTCACCTCTGCCTGTGGGGATCAGGTCCCGTCTGCTGATGAGACAGCAGACTAGCGACGGCCTGGACGATGCCGCTCCCGTTCTCGCGGCGGTCAGTGCCGGCCGGTTCTTGAGGTGGCCGATGGCGTGCTCGACTCGGAAGCCGCGGGAGGGGCCTGCCTTGCATTGGCGTTCGTACATCTCCTCGTACAAGTGGGGGGCGTACTTCCTGAACTTGCGATGCGGTGGCGTCACCACACGTCCGAGCTGGCCGATTCTATTGCAGGGCCCAATCGGGGACGCCGGGGTGATGGTGACGGTTGCCGGGCTCTCCACGCTGGTGCAGCTTGCCGTCGGCAGGATCGGGGTGCGAGGCCCTCACGGAGCTGGGCGTGGGCCGGGTGTAGCAGGCGTGCGCCCGGGCACCCACATCGAGCACATCAACGCCAGCGGGTGACACGCCTCGTGCACATGGCGTACGCGAAGGGCGCGGCCGATTCGGTGTGGTCCCGTCTCCCGACTCCCGGCACGCGCACGAGGACGTGCTGGATTGACCTGACGAAACGTCAACTCTGGCTGTACTGTTCCTACTTCATGTAATCCGTCGGGGGGATGGTGCGGGCATGACGTTCAATCAGGAGTGG
This sequence comes from Streptomyces sp. NBC_00250, assembly GCF_036192275.1. Lineage (NCBI taxonomy): Bacteria > Bacillati > Actinomycetota > Actinomycetes > Kitasatosporales > Streptomycetaceae > Streptomyces > Streptomyces sp. NBC_00250. The sequence continues at coordinate 51,082 of NZ_CP108088.1, forward strand.
GCCGGTCTCATGTCCGAGGCGAAGGAGCGGCAACCGGTCGGGATGCGACTCAATGCGGGGGAGAATCCTGCCGGCACCCCTGGGGCCGGTTCGCCCTTCGACTTAGTGGTCGCCCAGGACGACCTGGGCGCGGTCGGCAACCAGGCTTTCCTGCTGCACGCCGAGCTGCGAAGGAAGGCCGACATCGCCGGCGCGGGCAGTAACACCAACGGAGCCGGCTCGACCGCCCAGGCGGCGCAGGAGCTGTCTGCGCACAACATGACCATGGGAGACGAGTTATCCACGACGCTCTCGGTCTGGGACTCGCAGGTCAAGACCGTCCTGCAGATGTGCGCCCATATCTCCAACCACCTGAACTACTCCCAGAAGACCCACGCGAAGAACGACGAACTGATCGAGGCGTCCATGCGTGGCCGTGACGGCTCTGCGATGCCAGTGTCCGAGCTCTCCAAGTACATGTCGTAGGACGAGCGGGCCGAAGGGGGGAGCAGCGGTGTTCACATACAAGGATCTCGTCGAGATGGATCTCGGCAAGCTCGGCACGGCCGTCGCCGGCTGGAAGACCATGGCCGACGAACTCGACAAACTGCGGACCGAGGTCTACGACGGCTTGGTGCAGATGTCCGACTCGGCCAAGTGGGAAGGCATCAACGCCACGGTCACCAAGGACTTCGTACGTGGGACCGCGAAGGAATTTCTCGATCTGCACGCGGAGGCACAGAGCATCCACCGGGTCCTGGAGGACGCGCACGCCGAGCTGACGAACATTCAGAAGCAGGTCATTTCGCTGGCCGAACAAGCCAAGGGCGGAGACGGGACCGGGGGCGCCCCTCCCGCGCCGCTGATGGTGTCCGTCGGGGTCGGCGGCATCGTGCGCGTGACAGAGTTGCGATGCACGCCGGAACCGGCCTCACAGCGCACCAAAGACTTGATGCAGTGGTACGCCGACACGATCACCGGCCTGGTGGCCCACGCCGCGGAGATCGACGCCGCCGCCACTCGCGCCCTCAAGGCAAGTCACGGAGGCGACCCGCTCAACGCCGGCCACGCCGCGTACACCTCCCTTGACGAGGACCAACTGCCGCGCGCGATGAATCTGGCGTCGCTGGGAGGGAAGGCTACCGACCCGCAGCGGGGCGAGCTGCGGCGGCTTTGGGAGTCGCTGAGCCCGACCGCGCGGGGCGAGCTGTGGATGGCGCGCAAGGACGAACTGCTGGCGGCGGGCCTTCTCCATCCCACGGTGAAGCGAGCTGCGCCGGATGCCGGATCGGGACCATACGACGTCAAGTCGCCTGGCCTGAGGGACCGGTGGACGAGGGAGAAGATGAAGATGATCGTCGAGGGCGCCGACTTCGGAGGTCTCGACGACGCCTCCCGCCATATGGCGCACTATCTGGGCAACGACGGCGATCCCCTGAAGCTGCCCGTGGACAAGATGATGTCCGACGACAAGGACTTCAGAACCCACATCGACAAAACGGTCGAGAAGCACCAGGCCGCATGGCGTGAGCAGGCGCTGGAGGAGTTCCGCCGGAACGGCGGGCAGCCGGTCGCCATTCCGGTGGAGACCGGTAACGACGACTTCAGCTTCGATCAGGACAAGGACAAGAACTGGTTCTATGCGGTGGGGTCGACGAGGTCCAACGTGACCGGGGTGGTGACGGTGGTGCCGGATGCCAACGGTCAGCCCTCGATCCGTCTCGACTACCAGGCCAATGTGTGGGACCGCTACAACTGGGACAAGGACAAGGGCGTCACCATATTGGGCATGGGGGTCCCGGACGGTGAGATGGCGAAGATGCACACCACGGGCCTTGCCCGGGAGTTCGACATGTCGGGCAGCAGCTCGGTGAAGCAGTACGACCTGGGTGGCTACGCTCCGAGCGGGCAACCGCTCCCCGCCCCGGACGAGCCTGGCCGGGAGGGCACGCGCACGGACCCGGGACGGGAACAGGGGGGAGTCCGCGACGACGGCGGACACCGCTGAAGCGTTCTCCAACGGGCCCCACCACCCGACTGCAACCGTCGGCACGCTCGCATCCGAATCCGCAACGCATCAGGAGTAGTCAGTGCGCCGCCCAGTCGCTGTCCTCACAGGAGTGGTCCTCACCGTGGCCGCAGCAGTCGTCGCTGCTGCGCTCGCCGTGCAGGACGCAGTTTCCGACCACGTGAACCAAGAGGAAAGCTGCTGCTGGTCGAGCGGTGTCACACCTGCCTGGATGAGCGAACAGATCGGCATCAGGGTCCCGGCGGAGGCCTCGGACCGGCGCGCCGGGTACAAGACCGGCGAGCGCTACGACGTCGGACTTCTCGCTTTCACCCTGCCCACCAAGGACGCCGATGCCTATCTGTTGCCGTTGAGGCCGGAGGGAACCGAGATGATCCCCAACCTGCACCCCCAGCAGAAGGGCTACAAGGCGACGGCGGGCTTCTCCCACCTGGGTCTGGTCGAGCCGGAGACGCTCGTCCAAGGGCTGCGGGAAGGCGGCTTCTGCCCTGGTGACGTCGCATCGCCCTACGGCAAGGATGTCCAGTACTGCGTCGACCTCTTCGCACACACACTCGAATCAGGTCGTACTCGTGTATACATCAGGTCAACGATCGAGCCAGGTGTGACGCCTCCTCCGGCTGTGCCGACGAAGTAGGGCAGACAGCTCTACGACGGGCTCGATCGCCGTGGTCGATCGTGCTCAGCGCCGAGAACACAGCGTGGGCAGTCCGCCGACCCGCAGATGAAGCGCCTGACCGTCAGCCGGATCACAAAGCCCTGTTCAGCCAGAGGAAGGTCCCTCAGCCTGCGCTGATAACGGTCGTGGACCCGGCCCGAGAAGCGGCCGCAGTCCGGACATGCAGCCCCTGCGGCTCGGCCTCCCGCCACCACCTCGACCGTGCCGAAGCCGGCCGTAGCCGCCTCGACCTCCGTCTCGTCAATCCCGGCGAGCACCAGCGAGTCCCAGATCGGTGCGTCGGTCTGCATGACCATCACCGTCCACCGCCGACCACAGCAGCGAACGAAAGGCACCTGAGGGAGCGTCGCTTCCGGCTGTCAGACGCCTAGGCGTACGCCGTCTCGCACGAGCCAGCCCCTCGCAATCGAACAACGACGTCACGCTCCACGACGGCTCCCCAAGATCAGTGCCAGAACCGAGAAACTACGGCACTCTCGTGTCCACGAACGTGGGACAGCCAGCCTCCCGTCAGAGTGGCCCGCCGCCGAAGGGGCCGCCGGAGCCGGGCTCGAACGTTGTGCCGAGGTTGTACTGCGCGATCCCGAAAGGCTGAAAATCGGCATCAGCAAGGACGCGATAGAGGAACTCCGAGGTGGACATGTCGTACCGGTGCCACGCGCCGACGTCATTGGACCGCGCGAGGACGGGGTACTCCCCCGGCCGCTCTGCATCGATCAGCCAGAAGTACTCGTCGGCCCACTCGGTAGAGCCCCACCCGACCAGTCCCTTGCCGCCCGGCGCGTAGATCGCATAGGGCTCCACGGCGGAGACGTTCCCGAACTTGCTGTCCTGGTCGACCGACAGGAAGACCCGCCACTGCGTCAGGAAGTCGAACGCCAGGCCTTCGTCGCGCCCCAGAAAGTAGAGGGAATCACTGAAGACGCCGCCGCTGAACACCTCGTAGAGCTCCTTGTAGTCCGCCGGCAGCGGAACCCCCAGCTCTCCCTCGATCGCCGCCCAGTCGACGGAGATCCCGAGCGGCTCCCACCCGGTCAGTTCGATCACACGCTGAACCCACATACAACCATCTTCTCGCACCGGCCTTCGTTCCGATGCCCCCCAACCCCCTCGTCACTCAGGTCAAGACAGGCAGCCATCGCACTCAGCCGACCTTGGCGGGTTCCTCAGCCCGGGCTCGCGTGCTGGCGAGGTGAAAGGAGTCAGTGCCGGTCTCGATGATGGTGCCGTTGAAGGTGCGCCGGTCGACGATGGCCGCGCAGAGCCGGGGGTCGGTGAAGGCCTTGGTCCAGCCGCCGAACGATTAGTTCGAGGCGATCGCGACGTAAGCGGGTGTTCATCGGTCAAATCACCGCCGAGCTGGACCCGGCGCAACCGTAGCCATGCCCAGACGGGCCTATGGCAGAGCGCGTCTGGAAGCAGAGGCCGCCTGCGTCCACGCGGACGCCTTCGCCGCCGAAATTGACCCCTTCTACATCCAGGAGCGGTCGCGTGGTTCGTCCACCACTGGAGCGGCCTGACCGGGTTCGACTGAGTCATCGCCTACGACGCCTACCGTGCCCCGGCCGTCCACGGACGGGAGTGGTGGCGGAAGCACCTCCCCACGCCTCCGACGAGACGTTCGACTCGACAATGCGCTGAGCTCTGCCAGCTCGTCGTTGTCTGGGCGGCCCTCCGGAAGGGAGCCGGCCGCGCTGGGGACAAACGTCACGCTGTGCGCCGCGATGCCGCAGCGGGAGCGGCCGGTGCCGCCCTCAGCACGCGGGCGGGAGGATCCTAGGACCTCCACGATGATCCGTCCGGTGGGTGTGTGGGCCTTGACTACTCCTTCCACCATCTCCGTCGAGTGGGAGCTCTGTCCCCCACTTCCTCGGGACAAGGACGTGGGACCTGTGTGTGATCGGGGTTCCCCTCCAGTCGAGCGTCACGGCCGTGGGCTACCTCCTTGGGGTGTCTTCGGGGCCGGCCGGGGCCATTCCCCGCCGGAGGGGGCGGGGGTGGGGCTCGGCGTTGTCAGCTGAGCCGGACGTGCATGAGCAAGTGGCTGTAGTCCCGGCCTCGTCATCTCCGTGCCTTCGGTGAAGAGGCCGGGCCTACTGAGGTGCCCGTCCTTCGTCTCGCCCAGGTGCAGGATGATGGTGTCGCTGGTGAAGGTGCTGATCGCCGTCCAAGAGGTAGTAGGGATTGAACGCTGCGAGGCCGCCGTACAGGCGTTCGCCGCTGCCGTTGGTAACGGTCGTCGGGACGGGCATGCCCTTGGTACGGGCGTCGCCTTCGGCCGTTTCCAGGCGGGGGGCGAACGGGATGTGGCCGCCGGTGTCCCAGACGAACGCCACGGGGACATCCTTGAGCCACTTGGCCCTCTGGATGGCCTGACACTTCTTCACTGCCCGTACGGTCGTGGCGCGGTCGAGCCGGGCGGACGTGGCGGAGGTCTGGGGGAACAGGCTCCGGTACTTGGGGAGGCTTCCTTCCAGCGGCCGCATCGTGAGGGTGATGCCGCCCAGGGACAGGGTGGCGCGGCGGATCCCGAAGCCCTCCGTGGCCTGCCCGGCTGGGCCGAGGCGGTCCACTTGACCCCAGGCAGCCGCAGGCACCGTTCGACCGGTCCGCCCTGGACCGGGACCGGCCCCCAGCCGCATCCGCCCCGCCCGTCACCTGCGCGAAGGACGCCGCGCACGGGCCCGGTCCCCGCCCAACCGCGGCAGCACGCCGCAGCAAAGCACGCGGGCCCTCGATGTCCCGGAGCCTCTCGTCGACGACGTGGACGCGCCCGAGGCCCTGCCTCCCTGGCCGACGAGTGGTCACGGCTCGATCGTCGTTGTGTACCAGCAGGGCGCACCCTTACTCGCGCGCGTACGAAAGAGGCTGCGCTCGTGGACCCACTCAACCACTTCGGAATGCTGTCTTCACCGCCCTGCTCGCCTGGTGGCTGACGAGCGTGACCTACAAGCGGACCGGTCGAACGGCCTCCCGGGCGGACCTGGAGAGCCATGCCGACAGTCTGCTCACCGCCGTGTCCCAACTCCGTGCCTCCGCGACCGCACCCTGGAGGGCCACGAGTCCGCCCGCAAGCGCGACAACGCGATCGGTGGCGCGGGCGTCACCGACGAGTCGATGTTGTCCATGGCCCTCCACCTGCGCGAGCAGGAGATGAGCCCGACGAGACATCGCCAAACACCTCGTCATCACCACCGGCACGAAGAGGGGCCAGCACCCCTCACCCGCCACAGTCAAGCGCATGCTGCGCGAACACGACGAGCACACAACCGCGATGGAAACCGCAGGCTGACTCGCGGCCCAGCCCTTGACGCTGTTTCCGCGAGATGAGTGATCACCTCGTGCCTGGCTTGGCTTGTGCGCCCACCAACTACCAGTAACGCACGTGGGGATGGGTGCCGTGCAAGAGGCCAGTGATCGTCACGGCGGGGGTTGAAACACCCCCGTCAGGCTTCGGGCGGAGACGGCGCGGCATGGTCTCACCACGGAATCGGCCCGTCCTCGGCCACAAAGGTGCCCGTCGCGCCGTCATCGCCCACAGTCGCCAGGCCGACCGCGACGGCCGCGCCCTCCTCCGCCGTGCGCATACCGGTGTGGCGGTTGAGGTCGGTCGCGCAGTAGCCGGGACTCACCGCGTTCACCAGGATCCCTTCGGCGCGCAGTTCATTGGCGTAGAGCACGGTGATCGCGTTCAGCGCGCTCTTCGACGTGCAGTAAGGGAGGAGGATCGAGAAGTAGGCGGACCACGGGCTGCCCGGGTCGGCCAGATGGGTGAGGGAGCCGAGTTCGCTGGACATGTTGACGATGCGTGCGGCGGCGGACCGGCGTAGCAGGGGGAGCATGGCGTGGGTCACCGCGATGACGCCGAACACGTTGGTCTCGTAGACCTGCCGGACGGTGGCGGCTGGGGTTTCACTCGGCTTTTGCGGTCCGGCGGCGATCGCGGCGTTGTTGACGAGGATGTCGAGGCGGCCGAACGTGGCGTCGATGTGCTTGGCGGCGGCCTGGACCGAGATCTCGTCGGTGACGTCCAGCGGAACGAACCGTACGTCGGCGCCGTCGGCGCGAAGCTCCTCGGCCGCCGCCTCGCCACGCTCGGCGTTGCGGGCGCCGATCAGCACGGTGATGCCGAGAGCTGCGAGCCTGCGCGCCGTTTCCTTTCCGATGCCCTTGTTCGCACCGGTGATCAGAGCAGTCTTCTGCGAAGTCGTCATGGCACCCAGCCTCCCCTCACCCACGGGCGGCAGGGAAAGACCAGAAGACTCTGGATCTATAGTCCACAGATATGAGTGAGCTAGAGGTGCGGGAGCTGAGGTACTTCATCGCCGTCGCCGAGGAACTGAACTTCAGCCGGGCCGCGCAACGTCTGGGGATGGCACAGCCCCCGCTGTCGAAGGCGATCGCTCAGATGGAGTCCCGGCTCGGTGTACGCCTGCTGGAGCGCACCACCCGGCAGGTGAGGCTGACCACCGCCGGTCAGGTGCTGCTCGACCAGGCCCGGATCGCGGTCGACGCGGTGCACGCGGCGGCCCGGCGAGCACGCCGGGCCGGTCAGCCGACACCCCAGCTCGTCGTGGCGGTCAAACCGGGAGGCGATGGCGGGCTGCTGCGGGAGATCCTCGCCGCCTACCGGGGAGCGGGTCCGCATCTGCCGCCGCCTGAAGTCGTCGTCGGCGGCAGCGGAGAGCCGATCGCCATGCTGCGGGACGGCCGTGCCGACGTAGCGCTGCTGCGCAGCCCGTTCGACGGTCAAGGGCTGGATTCCCAGACGCTCGTGGTCGAGCCGCGACTGGCCGTCCTCCCCGCCACGCACCGCCTGGCCGGACACCCGCGACTGCGGCTGACCGACCTCAAGGGCGAACCGATCCCACGCTGGAAAGGCGCCGCCCCCTCCGCCACCGCCTACTACACAGGATGCGACGGAGGGGAAGCAGGCGATGGCCACACAGGCTTGGCGCCGGCCGACACTCCTGAGGGGCCGCTCGTGGCCAGCGTCGAGCAACTCCTGGAGGTGGTCGCGCTGGGCCAGGCGGTGGCGTTCCTGTCACTCTCCACCACCGAGCGGCACCAGCGCCCGGACATCGCATACCGGCCGGTCACCGGCCTCAGCCCCAGCGCGGTCATGGTCGCCTGGCCGGAGACCTCGCGATCCGCAGCCGTCGCCGCCTTCGTCCGAGCCGCCCACGACGTCGCCGCCCACCACCCCGACCACTTGACCGCACTGGCCTACTGACCGGGGGCACTCACCCCTCGTCATGACGATCACCGCAGGGCCAATTCCAGACAACCACCAGCGCGCAGAAAGGCACGCCGGGATTCCCGCGGTGTTCCGTACGTCTCCGACCCCCGTCCGCCCTTACAACGCGAGGCTCTTGAGACTCTCGGGGCCGAGTGGGCCTGCCGAGGGGTCTCGGGGGAAGTGACCGACGTCTCTACCCCAGGGGCGGCCCGGTGGCGCAGCGCAGTGTGGGGGCTATGACCGCAACCACCCATGCCCGCCTCTCCTCCCGTACCCGGACGGGCGGACCTCGTGACGGGGACGGGCTCCGGCGGCAAAGTGCTGAAGCCGACTACGAGTTCGGGATCAGGTTCGGACCCGGACTGCTCACCGGCATGATTCCGTCTCGGACAGTGGTGCGATGCTGTAGCTGCCATTGCGGCTATGCGATGGGGATCTACGCGACAAAGGGGTCGTGCAGATCCGGAACAACCATGCAGGTGCGGCGGCCAACCCACTGACTGGGGTCCCTGGCGCTCACGCCGACGGCCATCCGTTCATCACCGGACTGTTCAAGCCGCTGTCAGCTCACACGCCAGCGCGACCACGGTGCTGCGGAAATCTCGAAGGGAACACGGAACGACATGCGTTTATGGCGACGTACGTCAGAAACGGTCCGCAAGCGACGTGGGGCGAGGATATCCACCAGGCGCCGCAGCGTCGCAGTGACCTTGATGGTTTCACTGAGCTTGCTGCTCGGCACGATCGCCGGGCCCGCAGCGCCCCCGGGCTTTGCGGTCGAACCTTCGCCCCTGTGCGCCACCCACGCCACGTCCTTCGCCACCGAGGGCGACCAGGGAACGCCGGTGACGGTGCGGCTGGGCTGCGCCAAGGAGGCGGGGGGTCTCCGCTCGCTCGCGGTGAAGGACGACGACCTGGTCATGGCCATCGACTTCCTGCCCACTGCCGAGGGTCGCCAGCACGTGCGCGACTTCATGCAGGCGCTGGTCGACCGGACCCGTGCCGATCAGGCCGCGGGCATGACGCTGGGGGCCGCCTTCACCAAGCGGGCCCAGGAGCACAGTGTCGGGATCTATCCGCCGCAGGAGGGGAGCGGGGACTTCGAGGGCACGGTGCACGTCGTGGACGACAGCCTCGTGATCGTCGCTGCGACCGATGCCGTCGGCTTCGGCGCGACCCCTATGCAGAAATTCATCGCCAGCGGTGTCGCATGGGCGGTCACCGGCCTGGTCTGGGGCGGGTGCATGGCGTCGTTCAACGTCGGCGCGCCGGCCGCCGCTCCGGTGTGCGGCGCCGTCTCCGAGGGATTCGGCACGCTTGTCGGCGAGTTGCTCAACGCCTACTACGACGACAGGTCGCTCGGCGACGCGGATGTCTGGGCGGGGGCGCTGGCCGCTTCGTTCTGGCCGACTGTGAAGGGGGCTTTTCAAGGAGCGTTGCTGGCGTGGACTTCGGAGCGCGGCGCCCAGGCCATCGCCCAGGTGCAGCAAGCCCTGCGCAACTTCGGGACGAAGATCAAGTACTTGGGGTCGGTCACCACATACATGTCCGGCGTGATGAAGGACCTGGCTCCGAAGCTGCTGGCGTCGGTGCACCGGCTCGAGCGGGGTGTCGGCAGCACCGACGCCCCCCTGCGGGTGATGGTGGTGGGTGATTCCATGACCCAGGGCATGGAGGGTGACTGGACCTGGCGGTACCGGCTGTGGGAGTGGTTCCGCGACCAGCACGTCGACGTCGACTTCGTCGGACCGTACCAGGGCACCAAGCAGCAGGCGGACCCCACCGGGCCCCCCGCGCCGCCCCGTCTCCAGGGGGAGGTACTGGAGAACCCCTCCGTCGCGAATCCTCCCGTCACGGGGGCGTACGCGCAGGGTGTGCGGGCGGGTTTCGACAGCGATCACTTCGCCGTGTGGGGACGGCAAGCCGCCCAGGACAAGGACCTGATCGGGCCCATGGTGGCCCAGTACAAGCCCGACCTTGTGCTGTTCGGCATCGGGTTCAACGACATGGGATGGCTGGTCAGTGACGCGACGGGCACCTTGGACAGTATGAAGACCCTCGTCGACCGGGCCCGCGCCGCCAAGGGGGACATCCGTTTCGCCGTGGCGAACGTTCCCATGCGGCCGCTCATCGACGGCCGGCAGGACCTGATCGTCAAGACCAGGCAGTACAACACGATGCTCAAGAACGCGATCCCGTCCTGGAGCACCCTCTCCTCCCCCGTGAAGCTGGTCGACTGGGAGGCGGCGTACAGCTGCGACACGAACACCTGCCCGGGTGGCTACGACAATCTGCACCCCAACGCCCTGGGAGAGTTCCAGATCGCGTCCGCCTTCGAACGCACCCTCCACGACGACTACGGCATCGGCCAGTTCGTGCCCGGCATCCCCACCACGATCCCCCGGCGGCCGATCTACCCGGTGAACAGCGTCGTGGCAGAGTCCGTCCCGAGCGGGGTGAAGGTGACCTGGTCACCGGTGTTCGGGGCGCGCGGCTACACGGTCCGGTACCGGCTCGCGGGCGCCGCGAACTGGAACGAGACCCACGTCTCGACCAACCGCTACGACACGACCTGGACGGAGGACGGCTGGACCTGGGAGTACCAGGTCAACACCGACAACGGCACCGACGGCGTGTCCGTGTGGTCCGAGACGGTCTCGGCGACTGCGCACCCGGAGACCGCCGCCCCGCCCACGAACGTCTCCACCCGCCCTTCCTCCACCGGCCTCGATGTGTACTGGGACGCGCCGACCGGCGCGCACACGGACAGCATCGACCGGTACGAGATCATCACCTGGGACAAGGACGTGCCGGGCTCCTACATCAACAGCACGGCGGTCAAGGGCACATCCGCGTGGATCGACGGCCTCGTACCGGGCCACCACTATCTCGTAGCGGTGGCGACCTGGAACCAGGCGGGCGGCGGGATGCCCATCGTGGCCAGGTCCGTGACGGTCGGCGCGGGCGTACCCCCCGTGCCGGCGGACGTGAGCATCCAGTCCCTCGACGCCACGACCGTCCGCCTCACCTGGCAGGGCTCGGCCCAGGCGGCCGGATACCGGGTGTGGGTACGCAACGCCACCACGGGCGGCCCGTTCACGGCGGACCAGTCCTCCACCGACACCAACTCGCACGAGATCGCCTTCTTGTTCCCGGGCAACTGGAACTTCGAGTTCTGCGTCTCCGCGTTCAACGGCGCGTTGGAGTCGGACCGGTCCGGTTGCGTCTCGGTCCCGCTCCCGCCCCCGTCGGCCGGTCTCGCCGGGCGCTCCGCGGCCGCCGGCCGCTCACCGGATCCTGTGGAGCAATCCCCCTTGCTGGAAGGCCGTTTCGCCGACCCCGGACGAGACCTGGTCGCAGCCGCCACCGGCCGCTGAAGCCGACGCCCCACCCGCCCTCGCGTGCCCGCGGCCTCACTCCGCCCGCGGGCACGCCTGTGCAGGTTGCAACCACCCGACGGTCAGCAGTACACACCGTCCCCGCTGACTCAAGACTGTCCACACGCGCCTCCAGGCGTCACCATGCTCGTGCCTTCCGCCGTCTCGCGCATTCATGCGGGCCTGCGTCACGCCGGGGCCAGTCCCGGATGGCGAGCTCGACGCCCGCGACGGCGAGGGCGCCCAGGATGAGACAAGCCGAACTCGTTTATCGGGCCGATGAGTGGCGCCGGACCGGTACCCGCCACCGTGGCGTACCAGCCCGCCGCCGCTGATGGGCCCGGCTTCACGACACGCGGTGTCGCGTTCCTTCGTGAGCCCCGGTCAGACCCCGGCGGTGACGAGGTCACTCAAGGGCTGGGCGGAGTCCGTTCCGGAGTGGCCGAGGGGGGCGTCGAAGCTCCAGACGAGGAAGAGCAGGAAGACCACCAGAGCGCTGAAGGTGGTGGCCAGCAGCAGTTCGCGCGCGGAGCGGCGGATCTGCAGGGTGTAGAGCAGGCCGAGGGTGACCAGGGCACCGGCGAGGAGGCCGAACCAGAGGGCTGCGGGCAGGGTGGTGCCGGAGGTATCCAGGCGCTGGTGACGGGCGTCGTCCGCCGCGGCCACCTGGTCCAGGAGCGGCTGGTAGGCCTGGGCCTGAAGCTCGTCCGCCGGGGTGCGATGAGCGATGTCGCTCCGGATACGGCCCAGCAGTTCGGCGCCGGTGCCGTCGACGGGCAGGTCGTCCTTCAGAGCGGGCCATTCGGCGGTGACCGCGTGCCGGGCGTAGGCGTCGATGTGCTCCTTGATCTGTGTTCGGAAGGCGGCAGGGTAGACGTCCAGGCGCTGATCGATCTCGTAAAGGGCCTGGGCCTCGCGCTGGACGGTGTCCTCGGCCGCGGTACGGGCCTCCCACACGCCGGCGATCGCCAGTCCGAGCACGATGGCGTAGACGACGCCAACCATCATGACCATGTACTCCAGCACGTCCGGTGTCTCGGAGGTGTCTTCGTCGACGTCCACGCGGCGGTGCCGCAGGACGGTCGCCGTGACGACGAGAACGCAGACCAGGGCCGAGGCCAGGGCGTAGACGAGCCATTCCGGCATTGCACAACTCCATGACGCGCGAGGCGATGTGTATGAGATTGAGATACGGGGGGCGGACGCGGTCAGCCGGTCAAGGGCCCGGCGGCCGGACGTGAGGCGGACGATCAGCCGCGGCCGCGGCGACGCGACCCGGGCCGCAAGGCGGCCACGGCCAGAACAGCCGGCAGGGTGATCACGACCGTGGACATGGTCATCGAGAGCTTGGCCGGAGCGGGACGGGACGGACCCCCCGTGTAGTGCGAGCGCGGCTCCCACCGGAACCCCTTGGGCGCCCCCGCCGGAGCGGGGGTCGTGATGCTCGGCGCCGAGGGCGCTGGTGGTGCCCACGCGGGGCCGGGTGCCGGGGGTGCCGGGGCGGCGGATGCCGGGGCGGCGGGTTCCGGAGCGACTTCCGGTGGCGAGAGCGCGGGCGGCCTCGGCGGCGCCGACTCGGGGACCGACAGGGACGGAGGCGGTGATGACGGCCGCGACGGGTGAGGCGGCGCCGTGGGTGACGGAGGAGACGGCGCCATGGGCGACCGGGTCGTCGGAGCGCACGTGGGGCGCGGGGCTTCCGTCACTCCGGCGCCGTAGCCCATGTCGACCCATACGTCCGGGGCACACACCACCAGGTGACCGTGGGTGGGAGATTGGTCCATGACGACGGCCACGTCTCCGTGGTGCGGCAGCGGGCACAACGCCGCCGCAGCCCCGAGACCGACACTGATCCAGCCACCCACTCGTCATTCCTCCTCGTGACGACCTGACGTCGGACACGCGTTCAGGGCGCGAGAGGGCGGTTGTACCACTGCCCTCGGAGCTGCCACTGCGGGTAACGATCATGAGCCTGGCCAGTCACGGAGACCGGACGTGCCGCCTGCCATCGGGGTGAATGCATCGCCACACGGCCATGCCTCTACGAACGCTTCGGCCCGGGTTCGATCTTCTTCCTGGGCATGAGACCGTCTGGTTGTGCCAGAGATGATGAGTGGGTTGGGGACGGCCTTGGCTGAGGCGTCATCTCCTTCGTGGACGCAACGCGCTTGTGCCGGGCGTGCCCTTGCTTCCTTCGCCGAAGTCCCCGAGGCTGCGGAAGCGCTGCTGGCGCTACTGCTGGACGTCGGGAACACCGCGGTGACTCGAGAGACGGCAGAGGCCCTGGCCCAGGTGGGAACGGTGGCCGCCGTAAGGCTCATCGCTCTCGCGGTTGCCGAAGCTGACGACAACCAGGCTGACTGGCTGCAGACCGGAGTGCATGACGTGCTCGTGGACTCGAAATCGGGGCTGGAAGTCGCTGTGGTCTGCAGGAAGCTCGCCCGGGACCCGGAAGAAGCCGTCCGGCAGGGTGCCACAGCCATCTCGGCGTGGACAGACGCCACAGCACGTTGATCCGAGCCGAACCGTCTGTGGGCTGCTCAGTCCTCGCTGATCGTTTGCAGCGCTGCGTCCCAGACGTTGCCCCCGTCAGCCCGGGTCCAGAGCCGATGGCGCAGCGACGACGCTACGTAACTCAGGCCGTCGTGAGGTTCCGCCCCCAGTCCGGCTCCCAACCGTCGGCCTCGTAGAGCAGGACTGGGTGGTCGACCGTCTGCCGTTCCGTGCGCTCCGGCTCAGCCACAGCCATCGGAGGGAAAGGCTCAGTCGGCATGACGGTGGGGTGGGGAACCACACTTCCGGCACCCCATGCGAGGGCGTGAAGCCTCTCCAGCGGCGCGTCGTCATCTGCGGCAGTGCGGGCGCAGGATGGGGCACGCATCGGGAGTCCAGTGCGAGACGCATTCAGTGCACCCGGGGCTTGGGCGGGGGTGCCGAGGAGACCACCGAGACGCTCCGCGGCCATGGATTCACCCTCCTGTGGAGTGCGGAGGGGGTTCCCGGTCGCGGCCGGCCGGAGGCGCGCGCAAGCCGTACTCCTCGTACTCCGGTGGCCTCCCGGGCCGCTGGCACCGGGGTCCGTGCCGCGTTTCACTGGAAGGTGCTGGAAGGTGCTGGAAGGTGCCGCACCCCCGCTCCGGGAGGTTCCGTGAACACGCACACACCGCCCCGTTTCGACCCCACCCGCGTCCCCCACCTGCTGGGCATGTTCGCGCCGGTGACCGAGGAGGTCGACGCTGCCGAGCTGGAGGTGACAGGCGAGATCCCGGCCTCCCTGGACGGCTTGTATCTGCGCAACGGTCCCAATCCCCGCTTCACACCGATCGGCTCGTACCTGTACCCCATCGACGGCGACGGAATGCTGCACGGGGTATGGCTCTCCGAGGGCCGCGCCCGCTACCGCAACCGCTTCGTGCGCACCCCTGCCCTGGAGGCCGAGGAACGGGCCGGGCGGGCTTTGTGGGGAGGCCTGGAGTCGATGATCCTGCCGGATGCCGAGCAGGTCGGACCGGAGCTCGCGGGGACCTTCCGGGAGCTGCCCGACATCAACGTCGTACGGCACGGGGGCCGGCTGCTGGCCCTCGCCGAGTCGGACTGCCCGTACCGGATCGGCGCCGGGCTGGAGACCCTCGGCCGCGAGGACTTCGAAGGGGCCCTGCCCGCGGGGATCACCGCCCATCCGAAGACCGACCCGGTCACGGGCGAGATGGTCGTCTTCTGCTACGGCCTGGAGCCGCCGTACCTGACCTGGTCGGTCATCGGCCCCGACGGCACCGTCACGAGCGGGCCCACCCCCGTCGACGGCGTGGACGAGCCGATGATGATCCACGACATGGCGCTGACCGGCCGGTACGCCGTCCTGGTCCTCGCGCCCGCCTTCTTCGACCTGGACGCGGCCATGGCGGGCGGCTCGTTCCTGGCCTGGCGGCCCGAGCGGGGTACCCGGGTGGTCCTGATCCCCCGCGACGGCGGACCGCCGCGCTGGGCGGCCGACGAGGCGTTCTGGCTGTGGCACACCGTGAACGCCTACGACGACGGCCCCGGCGCGGACGCCCCGGTGGTACTGGACTACGTGCAGTGGAGCCGGCTGACCGTCGGCAGCGCACCGGGGGCGGTGCAGGACCCGGTCAGCGGCGGTCTGACACGTGCGCGCATCGACCCCGCGGCAGGCACCATGACCCGCACCCTGCTGGACGACGCCCGAGTGGAATTCCCTCGCATCGACGACCGCCTCATCGGCCGGCGCCACCGGTACACCGCTCTGGCCGGCTCGACCGGCCGGACGGACCTGCTGCCGGGCGAGTACGACGCCGTGCGCTTCCACGACGTGCGGACGGGGGCCGCCGTCGTCTGGGACGCCGGGGACCTGTCGGTCGGCGAACCGGTCTTCGCTCCCGAACCGGGTACCGGCTCCGAGGAGCGCGGCTACTGGCTCACCTTCGCCACCGACCGCACCGACGGGTCGAGCTGGTTCCTGGTCGTGCCCGCCGGGGACCCGGCCTCCGGGCCGATGGCGCGCGCCCGCGTCCCCGTCCGGGTCCCGCTCGGCCTGCACGGCTGCTGGCTGCCCACCGAAGGCGGCCGAGCCGAGCAGAGTGCGCCGTCCGATGTCACGTGACGAACAGCCGGGCTGCCCGGCTGTTCGTCACGTGACATACAGCCGGGCTGCCCGGCGCGCCTCCGCCGGCTCCCCCGGGGAGAGCGCCGCCGCTCAACCTGCCCATAGGCACCGCCCTACGGCCGGCCGGAACGCCCCGCCCATACACCGCCGCCTGGTCTGGGCCCAGGCCGCAAAACCAGTCATCGCTCGGTGCGGAAGATTGGCGGGTGCTGTGTGCCAAGGGACTTCTCGAGCGCGTGGGCGAGTGCGAGGGCGAGGTCGTCGCGGTGGTGAGCGGCGATGAGCTGCACGGCGAGGGGAAGGCCGTCCGGGGCGATTCCGGAGGGGATGCTGACGGCCGGGTGGCCGGTGTCGTTGAAGACGGCCGTGTAGGAGATGGGGAGGACCCGCTCGTGCACGGCCGCGGCCACGTCCGGGCCTTCGGCCGGCCATGCGGTCGTGGGGGTGGTCGGCATGAGCAGGAGGTCGTAGCGGTCGAAGAGGTCGGCCGCCCACTGGTCGAGGCGTGCGCGGTGGGCCCAGTAGGCGGCGAGGTCCGCTGGGGTGAGAGAGCGGCTTGCGTCGAGGAGGTCTGCGAACCACGGCTCGAAGGTGTCGCGACGGGTGGTGAAGTCGTCGAGGACGTCGAGGAGCCTGGCGTACGCCAGGACCCTCTGCCGCAGTTGGAACGGAGCGGGGAAGTCGTCGGCGCCGGGCAGGGGCGACTCGTCGTCCCGGACGTCGTGGCCCTGGCCTCGCAGCAGGGCTGCGGCGTGGTCGAGGGCGCGCAGGATCTCAGAGCGGGGTGCGGCAATGCCGAGGGTGCGCAGGACGCCGACGCGCAGGGCGGGCAGCGGCTTGTCGAGGGTGTCGCGGTAGGAGAGGCCGGGGGCGGGCAACGAGTTGGGATCGGCCGGGTGGTGGCCGGCGGCGACGTCGAGGTGCAGTGCGGTGTCCCGTACGGTGCGGGCCATGCCTGACAGACAGGCGTGCTGGGGCCAGATCGGCATCCGGACCGGGCCGTGCGGGATGCGGCCGCGGGATGGCTTGAGGCCGACGACTCCGCACAGCGCGGCGGGGATGCGAGTGGAGCCGCCGCCGTCTCCGGCGGTGGCCAGAGCGACGAGTCCGGCGGCGACGGCCGCGGCCGCGCCGCCGCTGGAGCCGCCGGGCGTGCACTCGGGGTTCCAGGGGTTGCGGGTGGTGCCGAAGGCGTCGTTGGTGGTGTGGACGGCGGCGCCGAGTGGCGGTGTGTTCGTCTTGCCGATGACCAGGGCACCGGCCGCGCGCAGCCGGGCGACGTGGATGCTGTCGCGGGCGGCGGGCCCGCGGCCTTGGTAGGCGCGGGTGCCGCGGGCGGTGGGGAGGCCTTCCGCGTCTTCGAGGTCTTTGACGAGGATCGGCAGGCCGGCGAGCGGCCCAGCGTTGTCGCCGCGAATGATGCGCTGTTCGAGGGCGGCGGCTTCGGCGAGCGCCCCCTCCGGGTCGAGGGCGACGACGGAGTTGACGGTCGCGTCGGCGACGGAGATTCGGTCGAGGGTGTGGTGCATGAGCTCGGTGGGTGAGAGCTCCCGGCGGCGGATGAGAGCGGTGAGTTCGGTGGCCGAGGCGAAGGACAGGTCCGTCATGGCGTGTGGGGCTCCTTGCGGGTCGAGGCGGGGTGACAGGTGGAGGTGGCTTCGAGGCTTACGCCGGTGGTGCGCGGGCCGAAGCGGACCGCTACCAGGCCTCCGGTGGCGCTGAGTGCGGCGAGCAGGACGAAGACGGCGGTGTAGCCGGTGCCGGCGTAGACGGCGGCGACAAGCATCGGGGCGGCGAAGTTGAAGATGCGGGACAGTGCGTTGGCGGTGCCGGAGCCGAGCGCGCGGATCCGGGTGGGGAAGATCTCCGCGGAGTACACCTGGAGGAAGGGCACGGCCATCTGGAAGAGCAGGCTGACCAGGCAGCCGAGCACGAGGACGAGCGCAGGGGCGCGGACGAGCGAGAACAGCAGCAGCGCGGTGGCGGACAGGGCGCCGAGGACGAGTTGGGTGCGGCGCCGGTCCCAGCGGTCGATGAGAGGTACGGCGGCCAGTGCGCCGAGGGGGGCTGCTGTCGCCAGGGCAGCGGACAGCAGCAGGGTGTCGTCGAGATCGAGCCCGGTCTCGGCGAGGAGTGTGGGTGTCCAGGTGTTGTAGGCGGAGTAGGCGAGCAGTCCGGTCACCCACATCGTGGTGACGACCAGGAAGTTGCGGCGGTGGGCGCCGGTCCACAACTCACTGATACGTGGCCGGTCCGGGGTCTCGGTGGGACCCGATGCCGTCATGGCAGGAGCGGGTGGCCCGTCGACCGGGAACTCGACGCCGCACTGGACTTCGACACGGCGCACGATGGCGTCGGCTTCGGCGATCCGGCCGCGGGAGGCGAGCCAGCGCGGGCTCTCCGGGACCCAGCGATGGATCAGTACGGCGAAGACGACACCGAACAGGCCGAGGCCGAAGACGAGACGCCAGCCCCAGGTCCACTGGGGCACCAGGAAGTAGCCCGCCCAGGCGGCGATGGGGATACCGAGCGAGCCGATCGCCACCTTGTACGTCTGCAGGCGCCCCCGCGCGGTGGCGGGTACGAACTCGGTGAGAACGACGATGGCGACCACGGCCATGCCCTGTGCGCCGAGGTGCGTGGCGGTGCGGGCGGCGATCAGCTGCCAGGGGTTCTGGACCAGGACGCAGCCGACGGTGGCGACGCAATAGAGGATGACGCAGGCCAGCATGGTGCGGCGGCGGCCGACTCGGTCGGCGAGGTAGCCGGCGAGCACGCCGCCGGCGAAGGCCCCGAGCTGACCTACACCGGCCACGACGGCGACGGTCGACAGCGGCATGTCCCACTGTTCGCGCAAGGCGGGGGCGACGAACGCAAAGGCGTAGGTCTCCACCCACTCAAAGAGGATCATTCCGGCCAGGGCGACGACCAGGCGGCGGTGGAAAGGACTGAGCGGGAGCCGGTCGAGACGCGTCCCGAGTGCGGCGGTGTGCAGGGTGACGGCCATGGGCGCGTGACCTCCCGGAGGATGAGGGGGTTGAGGGAGGGAAGGTCAGATCACGCCGTCGGCGCGCAGCGAGGCGAGCTCGTCCGGGCCGAGGCCGAGCACACCCGTGTAGACGTCGGTGTTGTGCTCGCCGAGCGACGGGCCGGTGGAACGGATGCTGCCGGGCGTCTTCGACATCCTGGGCAGCGGCGCGACCATCGGCAGCGGCCCGAAGTCGGGGTCGTCCACCGTGACGAGCGTGCCCCGCTCGCGGTAGTGCGCGTCGGCCGCGATGTCCGCGATGCTCATCAGCGGCGAGGCCGGAATGCCGGTGTCGCTCAGGAACTTCGTCACCTCGTCCGCCGAATACCCCGCGACCCAGTCGGCGATGAGCGCGTACAGGGCATCGGCGTGTTCCGCCCTCGCCGCCCGCGTCGCGTACGCGGGGTCCTCCGCCAGCTCCGGGCGACTCATGACGGCGGCCAGCCGGCCGAAGAGGGCGTCGGTGCCGGCGTGGATCGACACGCGGCGCCCGTCGCAGGCTGTGAAGTCACTGGCGGGCACGATCTGCGGATTCCGGTTGCCCAGGCGCTCCCTGACCTTGCCGGTCGTCGCGTACGCGGCGAGCGCGTCCTCGGAGGCCCTGAACCCCGCCTCGTACAGCGCGAGGTCGATCACCTGCCCGCCACCGCCCACGGTGTCCCGGTGGTACAGCGCGGTGACCACCGAGAACGCGCCCAGGTAGGCGGCCATGTAGTCGATCGTCGAGTACCCGCTACGCACCGGCGGACGGTCCGCGTCTCCGGTGACGTAGGTCAGGCCGGCGAACGCACTGGCGATCCGGTCGAAGGAACCGCGGTCGCTGTACGGACCGGTCAACCCGTACCCCGTCACGTACACGAGCACCGTGTCCGGTGCGAGCTCCTGCAAGGTGTCCGGGTCCAGCCCCCAGGCCTTCAGCGTCGGCGGCCGGTAGTTGGTGATCACGACGTCGAAGTGCGGAACGAGTCGGCGCGCGACCCGCTGCCCGGCCTCGGTGCGCAGGTCCAGGGTGACGGACTTCTTGTTGCGGGCCTCCTGGGCCCAGTACGGGGACCGGGCGCCCGGAGTCGTGCCACGGGTGAAGTCGCCGCGGCCGGGATCCTCGACCTTGACGACCTCGGCGCCGAAGTCGCCGAGGAACGTGGCGGTGACCGGAGCGGCCAGCACGGTGG
Source organism: Streptomyces sp. NBC_00250 (assembly GCF_036192275.1). Classification (NCBI taxonomy): domain Bacteria; kingdom Bacillati; phylum Actinomycetota; class Actinomycetes; order Kitasatosporales; family Streptomycetaceae; genus Streptomyces; species Streptomyces sp. NBC_00250. The sequence continues at coordinate 71,206 of NZ_CP108088.1, forward strand.
ACAGGTCGAGGACGCGTATGCCCGCCAGCGGAAGTGTCGACATGGGTGCCCCTTCGAACGTTCACGTTATTCACGTTTCGTTATTAACGAAACGTTGTTAGTGGGACCATAGAGTGGTCCCTGCGGCGCGGCAAGAGCCGGGACGGGAAGATCCAGAACGATCAGGGAGCAGCACATGACCGACAGCGGGGCCGGCGGGACCGGAAAGACGCGGCGGCGCCGGCGCAGCCGTGAGGAGACGGAGGCGGACCTTCTCGCCGCGGCACGCACCCTGCTCGAGCGCGACGGAGTCCTCGCCGGGGTCAACCTCCGGGAGATCGCCGCCGAAGCGGGGGTCAACCACGGGCAGATCTACCAGTACTTCGGCAGCCGTCAGTCCCTGCTGCGAGCCGCGGCCGCCGACCTCGTCGAGCGCCAGACCGAAGACCACGACGGCCACTGGGAACAGCCCTTCGCCGACCGACGGCTCGCGATGTTCCACCACCGCCTCGACGAACCCGAACTGGTCACGCTCGAAGCGCTCCTGGCGCTCGATCGCGACGACAACTTCAGCCCGCTGCCTCGATTCCCCCAGACCCTGCAGAGCCTGGCCCGCGACAAGTCCGACGGCTCGCTGCCCGAGGACGCCGACGCCGTCGCCGCCCACGTCATGACCGCCGCGGCACAAATGGGCTACGTCATCTTCCGCGAGGCCTACGCCCGCGACACCGGCATCCCCCTCGACGAACTCGACGAACGCGCCGCCCGAGCATTCAGCCTCATGATCGCCGGCCTCGCCGCTCCGTCGTCGCAGCAGACCCCGCAGGCCTGACGCGGCCCCGCCCCGTAGGCACCAAAGGCCGGCAGTCGGCCACACGGGGCGGCCGAGCGTCCTAGAACCCGTCGGCCGGCAGCAGGCAGCGGCGCTTGGCGAAGGCGCGTCGGTAGACGGGTTTCTCGTGCACGGTCTCCACACGGGCGTCGATCAACCGGGAGCCGACCTTCGGGTCCTTCGCCCACGACGGCATCAGACCCCACCGCAGTGCCCGCAGCTCACGGCGCAATTCCTGGGTAGGCGCGACGTTCCAGCTCGGACTCAGCCCCTCGGCAGGGTGCCAGTCGGTGACCTGGAAGAGCCGACTCAGGTCTTCAAGGCTGCGTGTCGAGGTACATCGGCCGCAGCATGAAGCCACTGCGCCACGACGCCATCGCGGGCCAGCGCGTCCAGGCGCCATGCGAGGCCATTCGCGGGATGGAGGTCGCCGCCGTGCACCCCACCGGCAGGTCCTCCCACTCCTGGGCCGCAACGGCGTCGTCCCAGACGGCCCGGACGTCGGCAGCGATGCCGTCGGGGGAATCGGCCTGGATGTTGTCATCGAAGCCGTCCGCGCAGACTCGGGGCTGGGCGCCGCGGTCCGTAGTGATCGGCGCCTCGGCGGGCTCCTCTCCATGGAGCGCCCGGAGGAAGCCCGCCCGCGTTTCAGCCGTGTGGATGCTGCGGCTGATCGAGCCGTGGTCCAGGGGCTCGCCGGGCCGTCCAGTGCTTGGGGAAGCGCTCGGACACTTCGCCGAACCGCACCGGGGTCGGCACCGGGAGCGGCAGGCGCGGGGCCGGCACGGATAGCCACGCCGCTCCTTGAGTTGAAGTTCCGGCGCGGGGTCCATGTGCTGCATGCGCACCGCCAACTCGTCCCCGAGGCGCCGCATCTGGCTGCCCCAGCCTCCCGCCACCTCGCGGATGGCCAGCCCCGCGAGGTCTGGATGTTGCTCCTGCAGCGGGTCAGGATCAGCTCTGCAGTGATCTCGATCTCGGTGTCGGTCACGTGAAGTCACAGCGCCAAGGCGGCAGGCTGAGCGGCTCTCGCTCTGCCGAACAGCTCGTTGCGTTCCTCTGGCATCACCGATTCGGTTTGATGAGCTGCAGATCAAAGGCTTTGGAACGGGCCGCCCCGGTCAGGAGCCGTTCGGCCCGAGGACGGTCAGCACACGGCACCTCCGCACGCCGTCGCTGCCGTCCACGAGGCCGAAGCGGCTCCCCTGGTGTGTGGGGTCAGCGGCGGATGCCCGCGTACGCCGACGGGGAGATTCCACCCTCCGCGCCCTGGGCGCCGCCGACCGTCCAGACCCGGCCCGCCTCGTCGGTCGCGGCGCCGTAGAGGTACCCGGCTCCGCGCGGGTTCTCCGTGCGCTTGAGCAGGCCGTCGGGTCCGAGCGTCAGGACGTAGTTCCCGGCCGGGTTGACGTCGGGGTTCATGGTCTCCCCCACGATCACCGGGCGGCCGGAGCCGTCGAAGGCGATGTCGAACAGCTGGCCCGTCTCGGCGGGCGTGCGGACGGTGGACCAGGCGCGGCCGTCGAAACGCACGACGACGGGACGGCGCCACAGGTTCTCGTCCCGCATGTGACCGACGGCCCAGATGTCGTTCGCCGACCGCCGCTCGATGCCGTCGTACATGGCGCCGTCGAGCTCGCTCGGCAGCTGCTGCTTCGTCCACGACGTGCCGTCGAACCGCGAGACGCCGTCGCCGATGGCGAGGACGACCCCGCCGGGTCCCACCTCCAGCTGGGAGACCCAGGCGAGCCCGGTGTCGGCCGGCAGCCGGGTCCAGCCGCCGCTGCCGTCCGCCCTGCCACGGAAGAGGGCCGGCCGGTACTCGCCGGTCGCGTCGGTGTATCCGCCGTGCACCCAGACGGCACCGCGCGCGTCCACGTCCACGGCCGACAGCGACGTGCCCTCCGCCCCCTTCGGGAAGGGCAGCTCGACCGCGCTCCAGACCTTGCCGTTCCAGCGCTGGAGCAACGCGCGCCCCTGGTCCCAGTCGTTCTCGCCGACGGATTCGTGGCGGGTGCCCACGGCCCACACCTGATCGGGTGCGCCGACGGCGAGGTCCTCCAGGCGGCCGTGCTCGGCCGGCTGCGGGGGCGCCTGCCAGCGGGTGCCGGTCCAGCGCAGCGCGACCGGCGCGAAGGGCCGGGTGGTCGCGTCGTCGTGCTTGCCGACGGCCCAGGTCGCACCGCCCGCGCTCTCGACGTCGAACAGCACGGTGCCGTTGCTGCCCGGCGGGCTGACGTTCCGCCAGTTCTGGGTCTCCGCGGCGGCGGGGGCCGCGGCGACGGCGACGAACGAGGCGAGGCCGACGGCGACGGCGGTGGCCGCACGGGGCAGGGAAAGTTTCATGACGGGATTCCTCGCAGGAGTCGGGTGTCGTACGTGCTCTCACCCCATTGACGCGCCGAACCACGGGAGACGTTTCATCATTCTTCGAAACAGCTCAGGGCAGGGCGCGAGCACGATGCGCGTAAGTCCGTTTCACACCAGCTTTCCTGAGGGAGCGTCACAAAGGTCTTGGCCCTCCACCCAGAGGGTCCAAGCGCCCCGCGCTGCTTCGTTTCAGCGGCCGTACACACTGCGGCAGAGACCGGCGACGCCCATGGGGGCGTTCACGCGCTGCACCTCTTGGCAGAGCCGGCGCCTGTCCCGTGTCGGGCCGGCCGACGGATGCCGCTTCGGCGTGCGGGGCTTCAGCGTGCGGGGCTTTGTGGTGGAGGGGAACTTGCCGGAGGACTACGTGACGGGCTGCCTGGTCCTCCTCACGGAGCCGTCCGGGCGCGTGCGCTTGACCCCAGGACTGCCGGACACGAGGCGGTCACGCTCTCCGCGTCGAGAACACCGCGCGAACGGCTCGCGCCAGATCGTGCGGAGCCGCACGGCACGGCGGGCGATCTCCGATGAACCGGTACGGGGTATGGGTCCGCCACCCCGGCGTTCCAGGGCGAAGCACGGCGACGGGCACGTCCCCGGCCCGTCAGCGCGCAGGGGTGCTGCGCGTCGGCCCAGGTGGCCGACGCGCCGCCCCCGTCGTCCTCTTCGCGCCGGTCAGCGGATGCGGAGGTCCCGGCGGAGGGCGTCCAGGCTCTTGGCGATCGCCGGGAGCACCGTGGTACTCAGCAGGGCCAGTTCGGTCTCGGCCCTGATCGCCCGTTCGCGTGCCCGTAAGCGGGCTCGCTCGGCCAGGTGGTTCTCCACGAAGGTCCCGAGCGGCCCCACCACTGCCAGCGACATGCCGACGACGTAGACCGCGCACTTGTCGTGTCGTCGGTCCTGCCGAAGCCCTCTCCGTGGGTCCCTACGGCCACCAGCCCCGCACCGGTGAGCACAGATATGGAGAAGAAGACCTTGCGCCTGTACGTCCACCCACGCGCCGAACCTCCCCGTGCTCGCCCCGCCCGTCCCCAGCGGGCCGATCATCGCCCACACAACGGCCTCCGACAGCCGAACAGTTCCAGTGCGCGGCGATGCGAGGACGGGTCGGCCTCACCGGCGTACGGTCGGCACCGCGCCCGCTCCACATGCATGTGGGTCGACGGCAGACGGGATGGGAGTTGAGGCCGAGTGGTGGGTTGTTGAAGTAGGTCAGCTGACCGTCACTCCGGTCGAACGCCGCCCGGCTCTCCTGGCGGTGCAACAACGATCTGGTTCTCGTCCTCGTAGATGATTCTGCCCGGGTTCGAAGACTCCAGGCGACAGCACTCCACACCATGCGCGGCAAGAAGGCCCAAGTATCCGTCAACACGTTTGATGAGGTCGACGGCGGACGATTTGAACCAAGCCACGGCCCCTGGATGCACCTCAGGGTTGTATACATCTGGGTCAACGTCAGTCGGATTGGTGTAGTTGCTGTCGTACCAGTCGTTATTCGACCTCCAAAACCGGTGCTGATCCTCGGTCAGCTTGCCCCGTGCCGCAAGTTCGTTTGCGAGCACGAAGACGCCCGGAAAGTGTCCTCGCGGGTGCCTCACTGTTCCCTGAAACCGGACGTACAAGACTTGGTCCACGAGTGCCCCTTTACGTAGATCTGCACTGCCAACGACGAATCCTAGAGGCCGCCCCCGGTGCCCCTCACGCATCCGAGCCATCGGGAATCCTCAGGGGATGAGTGACGGCGACCCCAGGCGAGCGTCCAACTGCTCGACAACGCCGACGAACAATGGCGGACGAGCGCGGACGACTGCGAACCGTCAAGTCCGAGCCCGTTCAGTTCAACTCGGCAGCTCCATCGTGTGATTTCCTCGCGCACATGTACGGCAACGCTGCCGACCATCCGGACCGGGTGCGCCGATACCCCTCGGACGTGTCCGACGCGGAAGTCGTTGTTGACGTCGCAAACCTGCCAGAAGGTGGCTCCTATTCCTGCTGAAATAGTTCTCACACTTCATGTGATGCCCAACACAGGACGGGATTCATGTCCACAGCAACCACCACTTCCATCAGCTCGCCTTCATTACCGTCTCGATCACCATTGGTCTCGTGGCTGGCAGTGATTTCGGTGATGTTGGGGATCTTCTCGATCGTCACCACCGAAATCCTGCCGATCGGCCTTTTGACCTCGATTGTCTCGACTTTCACCATCTCCGATGGAATGGCTGGTCTGATGATGACCATGCCTGGTTTTCTGGCCGCGGTCTCGGCGCCAGTGGTAACTGTCACCACGGGGCGCATCGATCGTCGGCTCATGCTGGGTGCTTTTGTTCTGTTGCTGGCATTGGCGAATTTCCTGGCCGCGGTTGCGCCGAGCTACTGGCTGGTCCTTGTCTCGCGTGTATTGGTCGGCATCGCCATCGGTGGTTTCTGGTCCATCGGCGCGGGGCTGGCCAGTCGGCTGGTTCCTGCCGAATCGGTGGGCCGGGCAACCGCCGTGATCTTCTCCGCGGTGCCTCTCGGGTCCGTGCTCGGAGTCCCGCTGGGTACGTTCATCGGAGACGTCGCGGGGTGGCGTACCGCATTTCTGATCATGGGGATCCTGACTCTCTGCGTCTTCGTCATGCTGCTCCTGGTGGTCCCGCCGCTGCCGGCCGAAGAGCCGACTCGTCTGAGTGCGCTCACGGGCATGCTCAGGAGTGTCAGTACTCGGTTTGCCTTGGTGATGACGTTCCTTGTGGTGCTCGCCCACTTCGGTGCCTACACCTATGTCACTCCGTTCCTGGAGCAGGTGACTCATGTCAGCGCCGGGCTCATCACGGTCTATCTGCTCGTGTACGGAGCTGCAGGAATTGCCGGGAACTTCCTGGGCGGATCGGCTGTGGCCCGGTATCCGAGGGGCACCTTCGCAGCAGCCGCCTTGATGATCGCCGGTGCGACCGTGCTGCTCCCTGTGCTCGGCAAGGATGATCTCGGCGCCGCGGCCCTGCTGGTTCTGTGGGGCGTTGCCTACGGGGCCGTGCCTGTCTGCGCGCAGACCTGGTTCACCAAGGCCTCACCCGATTCGCCCGAAGCCTCTTCCGTGCTCTTCACCGCCTCGTTCCAGGCCACCATTTCCATTGGGGCGCTGGTCGGAGGTGTCGTGGTTGACCACTCCTCCCCATCCATGGTCATGACGCTCGCTGGCACGGCCGCTGCGCTGATGGCGCTGGTCGCCTGGTCCCACTACGCCCGGAAGATCCCGTGGCCTGACCCGACCAAGCCGTAACAAGCCGTATTTCAAAAGGTCTGCGAGGCGTCATGCACCGGTGATGGTTGTTGAGCCTTGGCTAGTCTTGATCGACCGAAGTGGCCTTCCAGGGGAGCTAGTTGTCGTGCAGCCTTTGCAGGAACAGGACCCCGACCGGGTCGCCGACTACCGGCTCCTCGGTCGGCTCGGGGAAGGCGGCATGGGGGTCGTCTACCTGGCCCGGTCCCCGCGGGGCCGGGTGGTGGCGGTGAAGACCATCCGCGCCGAGCTGGCGGCGGCACCGGACTTCCGGCGCCGGTTCGCCAAGGAGACGGCCGTGGCGCAGCAGGTCGGCGGGGACTGGACGGCCGCCGTGCTGGCGGCCGACCCGGAGGCGGCACTGCCCTGGGTCGCCACGACGTACGTCGCCGGTCCGACACTGCAACAGGTGGTGGCGGAGCAGTACGGGCCGCTGCCCGAGCATTCGGTGCGTGGTCTGGCCTCGGGACTGTGCCGGGCTCTGGGTGACATTCATGCCGCCGGTCTCGTCCACCGTGATCTGAAGCCGTCGAACGTCATGGTGACCATCGACGGGCCGAAGGTCATCGACTTCGGCATCGCCCGTGCCTTGAATTCCACCACTGGCGGCCTGACCAGTACGGGGGTGGTGATCGGGTCGCCCGGCTTCATGTCGCCGGAGCAGATCCGCGGTGAGCGGCTTACCGAGGCGAGCGACACCTTCTCGCTGGGCACGGTGCTGGCCTTCGCCGCCTCAGGGCGGCTCCCGTTCGATGTGGCGGAGGGCCAGGCTCACGCCCTGATGTACCGGGTGGTGCACGAGGCACCGGACCTCGCCGGTGTGCCCGAGCCGCTGCGGGAGCTGATCGCGGCCTGCCTGGCCAAGGACCCGGCGGATCGACCACCTCTGGCCGAGCTGCGGGAACGGCAGGAGACGCAGTACCGCTCGCTCGGACCCTGGTTGCCGCTGGAGGTACTGACCCGGCTCGGACAGGAAGCCGTCCAACTCCTCGACCAGGAGGATCCGCACACCCGGATGGGTCCGGTCGCCGACGTCGCTCTCGACGTGGGCCTTGCCGACGCGGCGACATCGGAGGGCCCGGCTCAGTCGTTGCACCCGCCCACCGCAGTCGGCCAGGCGCGGGAAGCGGACCGGCCCGATAGAACTGGGCATGTGGAGGAGCCGCAGCCGCTGTTGGCCGACGAGCGCCGCCGTGCACGCCGGAGGACGGAAACGGCCGACGGGTACCGGGCCGCCGTCTACTGGCTGCTCGGGCTGTCGGCCCTGGTCTCGGGACTCACGGCCGTCCATCAGTTCGTCGTCCTCGCTACCGTCCAAGGGCGCAGGCAGGAGGACGAGCTCTACCCGGACTGGGGCAATGCCTGGGCAGGCGTCGCCGACGTGACGGCCTGGTACAGCGGGCCGTTCCACGTCCTGTTCGCCGCCCAGCTCCTCTTCGCCGCAGGGCTGGTGGTGATCTGGGTTCTCTGGTTCGCCCGGGTGCGTGCCGTCGCCGAGCGGTTCACACCCGGCCGGCTGCGCTACCACCCGTCCATGGCAGTGGTGGGATGGTTCATCCCCGTCGCGAATCTCTTCCTTCCCAAGCAGATTGCAAACGACGTCTGGCACGCCTCCAGCCCACCCGGTCGGAGCGACGGCACAGCTCCGGCTTCTCGTCTCCTGCAAGGCTGGTGGGCCGTATGCCTGGTCACCGTCGTGGCCGGGCCGCTCGTGTTGACTCCGTGGACCGCCTTCCTCGATCGCGAGTTCATCACCGTCGCAGCCCCGCCAGGAGAGACCTGGGGCTACACGAACTACTACGAGTACGCGTTCGACCCGGAAACCTGGCTCATCCTGGTCCTGCACGTGTTGGCCGTACCGGCAGCGGTCGTCGCCGCCAGGTACGTCCGCCAACTCACTGCCATGCAGGCGGCCAAAGACCGGAACTGACGCGACCAACACCGGGCTACAGCCCGGCCCGTCGTACGCGCGGCCGTGCGGCTTCGTGTGCGGACACCGGGTGATGTCGACCGGCCCGGTGGGGTGGGCGGTGGACGCGGTGGTGGAGGCCGGACCCCTCGCGGTGGCGAGCAGGCGGCGTGCCTCCTCCACGGTCTGGACGACGATGGCCAGTTGCTCCGAGGTGGAGTCAGCCCGTGAGAGGCGGTCGCCGTAGCTGCCGAGGCTACGCTGCCCCGCGGTTACCAGGGCGGGCAGCGGGGTGCGGTTCACGCCCCGCTCACCGCCTCGATGTGCTCGGCGTACTGGCAGTCAGGACAGCGGTCAGTCGGCTGGTGGGCTCGGTTCTACCGGCCGCACCCGCACATCCGTAGCGGAGCCCGGGGGCCTGGGCGGTGATCTTGAACAGCTGCCTGCCCGTGTGCGATTCTGCGGCACCCCGGCCCTCGTTGCCGACGGCAACCGACTGAGGAACGACGAGCAGCACTGGCCGATTCCACGGCTGTGACCGCGCTTCCGTGATGACTACGGCTGGATGAGGTCTGGCGTCTGCTGTTGGATGGCCCGATGGAACTCATTGAGGCTGAGCTGTTCACGGATCCAGGCAGCGACGCGGTTGTCCGTCTGCCCCCACGCCATTTCCCCGGGGTTCTGATCCAGGGTGACTCACTTTCGATCATCCGCGGCGACGTTGCGGAGATCGTGGAGGCTTGCGCCCAGGGCGATGTCGATGACGCCCACGAGGCTGCCACCATCCTCCTGGCCAACTTTGATGAACTGCTGGCCCGCTACGAGAGCGCGTTGGAAGCTCACGGCATTGAGCGGCCCTACGGACCGCGCGCGTAGAGAGGCTCGCATACCGGATCGTTTCGTCGCGGCACAACTTCTCTATGGGGTTGCGCGGACGTCCTGTTTGCGGGGATCGAGCGGGTGCATGTCGCGGGCCACTGCCATACCCGCGCCGGCGCCGATTCCGAGCCCTCGCGCGATCACGTCCTGGATCATGCGTCGTCGTGAGTCGTTGAGCGAAGTCGATGAGGTCCGGCTCAACGACGTCTGCCTGGCCTGCCCGGACATCGCCCGCGCCCGCGAGATCGCGCAGCGGTACACCGCCCTGGTCCGCGACCGCACGGGCCACCTGTTGCCCGACTGGATGAGCGAGGTGGAGCGTGACGCACCTCTGCCGATCGGCGGATTCGCCCGGTTCATGAAGCTCGACATCGACGCCGTCACCGCGGGCCTGACCTTGCAGTACAGCTCCGGCGTCGTAGAAGGCCACGTCAACCGGATCAAGACGATCAAGAGGCAGATGTACGGTCGAGCCTCGTTCCGCGTGCTGAGAGCCCGAATCCTCATCCAGCCGTAGTCATCACGGAAGCGCGGTCACAGCCGATTCCACGGCTGTGACCGGAGTTCCGTGAATGGCTGCTCGCGAGCTGACCAAAGAGGGCTGGTCGGTAGGATCTGCGGGTGATGAAGAAGCCTGTGGTCCAACTTTCGGAAGCGGAGTACCGCAGCGTCTGGGACCGTTTCTACGCGGAGTTCGCCTTTCGGCCCGGCATGAACCCGGCCACATGGCCGGCGATCAAGGAGCCGCTCGACTCCGTCACCTGGAGCCTGGCCTCGTTGGACGACGACCCTGAATATGAGCGGCTGGACCGGCTCGTCAAGGTCGTCGAGCAGGGCCTTACAGCCTGCGTACCTCCACAAGGCACGCTGTTCGCACTGGACTGGCAACACGCCTCGTTCCGCTTCTCGCCTCATCTCGTTCGCGGCTCCGAACAGGAGCAGTGGCCCCTGAGCCCGTACCCCGATGGCGACTACTACATCTACCTGTCAGAGGACTTCCTGACCGGCAGCTTCGGTCACCCCTGGGAGGGGTCACTGTGCCTGTTCGGTCAGGGTCTCCTTGATGTCGCATCTGCGAAGATCGATGACATCCTGGGCTCTCCGATCCGCAGGTCTGGCCAGCATTCTCATCACGCATAGCGCGTCGATGGACTCAGGAAAGCGTGAGAATCCGGGTCCGAAGAAGCGTGAACGAAGCTCGGCCGCACATGGCCCGCTCGATCGTCTTGACCCTGTTGACGTGGCCTTCGACGACGCATGAGCTCCAGCGCAGGCTGAGTCCCGCAGTGACGGCGTCGAGGTCTTGGCGGAGGAAGCCTGCGAAGCCGCTGATTGGCTTCGGTGCGTCTCGCTCGGCCTGGCGGATCCACTCGGTTAGCAGGAGGCCGCGGCGGTGGCGGAGGAGTTCGGCGAAGGCTCGGGCAAGGCCGCAGGCACGGGCGATGTCGGGGCAAGCGATGCGTACTTCGAGCAGGCGGCGGTCGAGTTCGGGCGGGAGTGTGTCCTGCGGTCGCATGATCCAGCCGGTGATCTTGCGAGGGCTGGGGATGTCGGCGCGGACGGGTTCGGCGTTGCCGGCGCGAAGGGCGGCGAGGTGTTTGCGGACGACCTGGCGACTACCTCGGTAGCCGCGCTCCTGGATCTCCAGGAAGAGGTGGCTACCGCTGGCCTCACCGAGACTCTCGGCGAACCGGGTGTTGAGGTACGGCTTGCCATTCGGCTGCCGAGTACCCAGCCCGTCACTCCATGGCGGCCAGGAGTGCACGGCGTGCGATGTCCACGTGCTCCTGAACGTATTCGGCCAAGGCCGGCTCATCGTCGCCGCGCAGGAGGTCGGCAATCCTCCGGTGTTCTTCGACGACGCGTGCACGGTAGTCGGTTGCGGCGTCAGCGATGCGGCAGAGGTGGAAGAGGCGAATCTGAGACCGGATGGTGTGCCACGCGGCTGTGAGGCGGGCGTTGTCGGCCATGCGGTAGATCTGGTCGTGGAAGGCGAGGTCTGCTGCCGCCAGGTCGCTGTCGCTCGCGCCGCCGCGGGCCTTCTCCTCCATTCCCTCGATGAGACTGTCCAGCTCGTCGAGGCCGGCTTCGGTGGCTTCCCGACGTGCGGTGATCGCTGCGAGGCGATCGAGTGCCGCGCGCAGGTCGTAGACCTCTTGCACGTCTTGAGGGTTGACATCGATGACAGTGGTGCTGCGGTGCCAGCCGCTGCGGACCAAGCCTTCCTTCTCCAACTGGGCAAGACCGTCACGGACGGAACCGCGACTGATGCCTAGCTCCTCGGCAAGACCGACCTCCCGCAACTGCGCACCAGGAGGGAAGCGGCCCGCGAAAATGGCATCGCGCACCAGGTCGGCTGCCTCGTCGGCAAGTCCCCGTCGTATGGCTTTGGGCAGCACGGAGGCACTCATGTCCCAATGTTGACATTTGGGGATCGCGCGCGGCAAGCCTGGCGCGGGGGCCGCCTCCAGTGTCTCGGCGACCACTCGACGACGTCAATGTCGAATGTTGACATTCATCTGCCGGGGTTCCACGCTTGAGGTGCTCGGGCGCTGCGAACCCGGGGAGAGAACGGCTCCTCGCTTGTCTCCCCTACGGGACTCGCGGCAGGGCGGATCGTGCCAAGCCAGATCGCCACGAGAGGCGCGGGCCGCTCGATTCGTGCCATGCGGCCCCGCAACGCCTCGGCCCGCTGCCAGCGCTTCCGCGAGAAAGGGATACCCGCCGTGACCGATCGTCCTGCCGTCCATCTTGCAGTTCCTGTCGACGACCTGGCCGCCGCCCGCACCTTCTACGGGCAGATCCTGGGTCTGTCCGAAGGCCGTTCGACCGACCACTGGATCGACTGGGACTTCGACGGACATCAGCTCGTGACACACCTGGCTGCTCGGCCGTCGATCCCAGCCGGGCTCAGCTCTGTGGAGCAGCACTCGGTTCCCGTGCCCCACTTCGGCCTGCTGCTGTCCCATGGCCGATTCCGTGACCTGGCCGACAGGCTGCGTGCTGCAGGGGTCGTCTTCGATATCGAGCCCTATCTGCGCTATGCCGGAGAGCCGGCGGAGCAGTGGACGATGTTTCTACGTGACCCTGCAGGCAACGCCCTGGAATTCAAGGCGTTCACCAACGAGTCGGCGGTGTTCGCGCTGTGAGGGGCGTCCTGGTGACCGGGGCCTCGCGAGGCATCGGCCGCGCCGTGGCATTGGCGTTCGCGGCGGCGGGCGATCGTGTGGCCGTGCAATATGCCAGCCGCCGCGAAGACGCCGAGGAGACCCTGCGCCTGCTTCCCGGCAGCGGCCACGTTCTCATTCGCAGCGACTTGAGCGAGGCCGGCGCAGCCGAGCAGGTAGTGGATGAGGCGGTGTCCGGACTGGGCCGGGTAGACGTCCTGGTGAACAATGCCGCCGTGGCGCCGTCGCTCACCACCCACCACCCTGTCGATACGGTCTCTCTCGACGCATGGCGCACGGTGTGGCGCCAGATGATCGACGTCAACCTCCTGGCTGCCGCAGATCTGACGTGGGCAGTGGCCCGGCACCTGATCGACCGTGGGAACGCCGGTCACGTAGTGAACATCGGCTCACGGGGGGCCTTCCGGGGCGAACCGGAGTACCCCGCCTACGGAGCGAGCAAGGCTGCGTTGCATGCGTTCGGGCAGTCGATGGCTGTCGCCCTGGCCCCGTACAAGATCAGCGTCACCGCTGTGGCGCCGGGCTTCGTCGCCACCGAGCGCCAGAGCCCCAAGCTGGCGGGTCCCCAGGGGGACGGACTGCGTAGCGAGAGCCCCTTCGGCCGGGTCGGCACCCCCGAGGAGATCGCCAGCGCCGTGCACTACCTCGCCTCACCGGGAGCGACATGGGCCTCGGGGACGATCCTCGACCTCAACGGCGCCTCCCACCTGCGTACCTGACACCGGCCGACCCGGGAGAAGACTGCCGCGTGACCTCGACCGACCTGACCGCAACGGCCATACGCGCCACGCGGAGAGAGGCCCGGCACCCCACGTTGGATATCTGTCCGGGAGCCCAGCTCATGGCACGAGTACTGGGCGCAGCCGCCGTCCCTGGCCAGGCCGCGGAAATCGGCTACGCGCCTGTGACTCTCACTCTCGACGGCAAGACATCCGCCCTGTGTCACCTGGAAGGTGTAGACGTCCTGCACTGGCACAACGACCGCTTCTCCACGTCGGCGGCAGAACGGGGCATCGATCGCCTTGGGGCGATACTCGCCCTTCACCCGCGCAAGCGGTTCGGGAAGCCGGCCGGTGCAGGTCAAGAACCGGCTTCGAGGTGCCGCGCCCTTGTCGTTTCGTGGGATCGACGTGGTGCTTGGGCTGCCGGCGCGGCAGGAGCACGCAGGAGGTCTCGCCAGTCGGCGGGCCAATTGGCCAGCGCGAGGATGCCCATGATGACGAGGTGGGTCGGTGCGGCCCAGCTTTCCGCCGCCGGGTCGTGGTTGACGATGTGGGTGGTGGCCGCGCCGGTGAGCACGAACATCAGCGTCGTGGCACCCAGGAAGCGTGCTCGCCTGTCGGGGATGACCAGCAGGACCGCTGCGGCACCTTCCAGGGCGCCGACCACGAAGCGCATCCAGGCCGGGTAACCCCAATCGACGAACTTCGCGGAGTACGCCGAGCTGAATACCGTGTCGCCCGGCCAGTACTTGGTCGCGGCGCCCAGCGCGAACTCACAGGCCATGAGCCAGTACAGACCGGTCATGAGGCGTTTCGACATGCGTGTCCCTTCAGGGGGAAGTGGGCAGAGTCAGGTCTCCGCACGGCGATGGCAGTGCCGCCGGAGTCTTTGCTTTCGGGGGTCAGCCCCGCAGGGTGGCGATGGCCTTCTCGATGCGCCGCCGGCGCGTCTCGGGCTTCTTCGCGCTCTCGATGGCGCGCACATGTTCGCGCTTGTGGCTGTACGCAAGGTTGTCGTACGCGGCACGGGCGAGGGGGTCGTCGTCCAGGGCGCGGGTGAAGTCCTCCGGCTCGACAACGACGCGCGGCTCGGCGTCGAGCTCCACTTCGACCTCGACCTCGTCGCCGGTCGCGACACCCGCGGCCTGCCGATTGGCACGGCTGAGGCCGAGCAGGTGGCGGCCTCGCAGGAGGGCGACCCTGCTCTTCCAGGAATGCCCGTTGACTGTGATCGTCACCGGAGGCCGTGGGCCCCCGCCGAGCGCTGCTACCACCTCGGAGGGAACTTCCAGGCCCCGCATGGGCTCAGGGGGCTCGACGTAGGCCGAAAACTTCATGATCTTGCTCCTGTTGTTCCGACGGCTCGCCCCTGGTGCCTGGCATCCGGGCCAGGGCTCGGATGTCACATCGGCGCGTGTTCGCCGGTCGATCGGCAGGGATGGGCCGGAGGTCAGGACGGCGTGGGGGCGATCGACGCGGCAGCCTCCCAGGCGAACCCGTCCAGGTCCGTGAGGGCGTCGGCGGTGCCGCCCAGGACGATGCGGTGCGAGCCGGAACCGTCAGCCGGGACGCCGAGGTCCTTGGCAAGGGCGCGGCGCTTGTACAGCGCCAGCTTGACGGGGCTGGACTCGGCGGGGGCGAACTCGGCGTACTTGCCACCGAAGCTCTTGGCCACGCTCAGGCCCCGGCCGGCGTAGAACTGCTTGGTGGCCTTCACGTCCTCGACGCCGAGCAGCAGGACGACCTCGTCGATCTCGCGGATGGCGGGGCCCGTGTCCTTCTTCTCCGAGGTCGCGATCTTCCAGATCGTCCCGTCCGGGGCCTGTACGACGCCGCCGTAGCCCCACAGCGACTTCGCAGCGGGCTTCAGGACCGTGGCGCCGGCCTCCAGGGCGGCGCCGACGAAGTGGTCGACCGTGGCCGGCCCGGACACCGTGAGTGCCAGGGTGAAGCCACGGAATCCGGTGGAGTGCGCGTCGGACGCCCGCAGGCGTATGTGGGTGTCCACGCCGAAGGCACTGTAGAAGCGGCGGGCGGCGTCGAGGTCGGCCACCTCAAGGGTGACGTACGCGAGGGACGTGTGGGCTGCGGTGGAAGTGGTGGTTGCCATGACCATCACGCTAGGGGCCGGGCAGCAGCCGGAGCTTCTCGATTTCTGACCGGTCGGTCGACGCCCCCCTGGTCCGGGTCACCGCGCGTGCCGACGCCCACGGGCAACCCGTCCCCCGAAGAACGTCACCGCGACGGAATCGACTGCGTGGCGCTCCACCACGTCGGCCGGGCGAGCGTCACGGGCGAACGTCACGGGCGGCCGCACCACCCTCTGCGCGGCGGAGGTCGGATCACCGCTCACGGCCACCGACTTCCGCCTTCCGCCTTCCGCCTTCCGCCTTCCGCCTTCCGCTGGACAGCCTCGTCGTGGAGGACGCCCGAGTCCTCCACGACGTCACCCCCGTGTCGGTGGCCGTCCCGACGCCGTCTTGAGCGCCGCCGCGCCTTTCCGTGCCGTCTCAGGGAAAGACCCGTGTGTCGGCCGGCCTGGCAGGGCCCTCCTGGGGCTGGAGGGTTCCGGACGTGGTGACGACGATCAGGGTGTCCTCGTGCGACCAACGGCGCGTTCCGGTCTTCGGCGGGTTGAGGAGCGGGATCCGGGAGTCGCCGGAGAGGTAGCCGAGGGCGGTGGCGCCCTGCCGTCCGGCCGCCTCGACGAGCGTGGCGAAGGGCGCCTCGGTCCCGGCGGGGACGTAGTCGGTGGCGGGGCGGAGGCGAACCGCGTTGCCCGCCGGGGAGAAGAGCTCGTCGAAGGCGCCCGCGAGTTCAACGGTCTGCGAGACCTGGGCCATGAGCAGGCCGACGAGCCGTCCGCCGACCACGAGGTCCGTGTGCGGGCCGGTCGGGGCGAGGGGGCAGTGCCGGGCGTCCGTCAGTTCGGCGACGGTCGGGCTCCGCAGGTCCGACTCTCGCTCGGCGGCGCGGAGCCGGAGGAGGGTGACGAGGGTGTGCTCGTCGGGGTCGGGGTGGCCGTCGGGGCCGCCGAGGACGAGGACGCGGCGGGCCGGGTCGGGCGCAGGGAGGGCCGTCTCACGGACCGCCTCCCAGCCGTTGCGGGCGAGGCCGTCGACGATCTCCGGGCCGCGCCGGTTCCACCCGAGGACGAGGACGCGGCGGGGGGCTGTGTGGATGTCGGCCGCTTCCGCTGCCTTCACGTACGAGGTCGGCTGGAGGGGTGTTGCCGGGGGCGCGGTCCAGGTCGGTGGGGTCTCGTCCTCCGCCAGGACGACGACGGCGTCGCCGGGGCCGAGGGCTGTCTGCGGCGACGGGTTGATGAGCGGCGAGCCGTCCGGGCGTACGAGGCCCACCACACACGCGTCCGCGCAGGCCGCCCGCAGGTCGGCGAAGGTCCGGCCGTCGAGCCCGGGGACTCGGTGGACGTGCAGCTCGGCACCGGCGAAGTCGAGCAGGTCCTCCAGGACGCGCGACAGTCCGGGTTCGAGGACGCACTGGACGAGGGTCCGGGCCGCGATGCCGTCGACGTCGAGGACGACCGCGCCGGGCCCGGCGGCGAGCCGAGCGGTAGCGACGTTCCGGGTCTGCCGGACCGCCGCCACGACACGTACCGGGCTGGCGTCGCCGACCACGGCCCGCAGCGCGAGCAGCGTCTTGACGACCTGGGTGTCGGCCTCGGGGGTGTCCGGCGGCAGCACCACGACCGCCCCGGCGGCAGCCGGGCTGACACGGGCGAGAGCCGCCGGGTCGGCAGGGCGGCCCCGGCGGCAGAGCAGCCGGACGCGTCGGCCGCCGACGGCGGTGAGAACCGCCCGCAACTCCCGCTCCATGTCGAGCTTGTCACGGTCGGCGAGGACCACGACCGCACTGTTCCGCCGCTGGGCATGAGCGGCGAGCAGCTCGGCGACGAGCGTCGGGGTCTGCTCGGACCAACCGAGGACCAGTGAGTGGCCGCGCTCCACGACCGTCGACTGTCCCCGCTGAAGCTCGGTCAGCCGGTCGGTGATCGCGGTGGTGACGAGGCCGACGAGGGTGGAGACGTAGAGCAGGGAGACGAGAGCCAGCAGGACGGAGAGGACCATCCGCAGCGGCGGGCCGACCTCGCCGCCGAGCCGGAGGGTCTGGCCGACGGTCCGCCAGACGGTCGCCACCTTGCCCTGGACGGTGTCGGGCGAGCGGCTGTCGGTCCAGACGAGGAGGGCGCTCGCCGGTGCCACCACGGCCAGGCAGGCCAGCGCGAGCCAGCCCGCGACCGTGGTCATGCCCTTCACCACGGTCCGGTCCACCCAGTACCGCGTCCGGTCCCTCAGCGAAGGCGCGGGCCGGTGTCGGGGCGAGCCGGGGGTAGGCGGGGCCGGGACGGCCGCGGTACGGGACGGCCGCTGGGGTGGGACCGTGAAATCGAGCTCCTTGCGCACGTCAGCAGGGTGACGGCGGCACCGGGGCGAAACGCCGTCGACGGGCGCCGTTCATCCTTTCGGGCAGGCGGCCGGGAGTCAGACGTTCGACCCGCGGGCGCCGTTGTCGGGGCACTGGTGGCGGGCGGTCGTGGCAGTTGCACCCCGACTCGCCCTACCGACGCCGTGCGCCGCATCGTCGTCGCCCACCCCTGTGGAGGCCGCACGGGGACGCCGACCCGGCTGCGGGTTGCGGACTCAGGCTTCAGGCTTCGAGTTGCGGGCTTCGGGCTTCGGGCTTCGGGACTGCATCACCGCGAGCCGCCGACACGCGCGGCCTTGCCGTCAGGGCAACTGCTGTTCGGTCCAGATGATCTTCCCGGTCTCGGTGTACCGCGTCCCCCAGCGCTGGGCGATCTGCCCGACCAGGAACAGACCCCGCCCGCCCTCATCCGTGTCCGCGGCCACCCTCACTCGCGGCGAGGTGCTGCTGGTGTCGGCGACCTGGCAGATCAGCGTCCGCCCGTACACCAGACGCACGCCGATCGGACTGCCACCGTGCCGGATGGCGTTGGTGACCAGTTCACTGAGGATCAGCTCCGTACCGAGGACCAGTTCCTCCAGACCCCAGCGGCGCAGTTGGGCCGTGGCGGCGGCCCGGCCGGCGGCCACCGCCGCAGGGTCGGGCGGGACGTTCCACTCGGCGATCCTGTCGCCGGGCAACGCGCGGGTACGCGCGACCAGCAGGGCGATGTCGTCGGCCGAATCCGCCGGAAGCATCCCTCTGAGCACGGCCTGGCAGGTCTCCTCCGGACTGCGCCCGGGGTGCGACAGGATCGTGCGCAGCCGCTCCAGGCCCACGTCGATGTCGTGGGTCCGTGACTCCACCAACCCGTCGGTGTAGAAGACCAGCTGACTGCCCTCGGGGACGTCGAACTCGACCGTGGTGAAGGGCAGCCCGCGCAACCCCAGAGGCGGTCCGACCGGCGTTTCGGGGATGTCCGTGGTGCCGTCGGGGCTCACCAGCATGGCCGGCAGGTGCCCGGCGCGGGCAAGCTGGCAGCGGCAGGTGACCGGGTCGTAGATCGCGTAGAGGCAGGTGGCGCCGACGACAGCGTCCTCTCGGCCGCCGGCCGTCTGCTCATCGTCGATGCGGGCAACGACCTCGTCGAGGTGGGTGAGGAGTTCGTCGGGCGGCAGATCGAGCATGGCGAGGTTGTTCACGGCGGTACGCAGTCGTCCCATGGTGGCTGCGGCGTGCAGGCCGTGTCCGACGACGTCACCGACCACGAGTGCGACGCGGGCTCCGGACAGTGGGATCACGTCGAACCAGTCTCCGCCCACCCCCGAATGTGCGGGAAGGTACCGGTGGGCGGCCTCGACGGCGTCCTGTGCCGGTAGCCCGCGCGGCAGCAGGCTCTGCTGGAGAGTCACCGCGAGCGGATGGCCGCCGCTGATGGCGGCCGCGAGCTGCTCTTGGCTGGTGTACCGGGATTCGAACTCGCCTCCGTTGCAGCCCAGCCGGAGCACGGCGATGCGATCAGCGACTGCTTGAACGTCGTCGAGGTTGTGGCTGACCATGATCACCGCGTGCCCCTGGTCCCGCAGTCGGCCGATCAGGTCGAGCATGCGCGAGGTCTGTCCCACGGTGAGTGTGGCGGTCGGCTCGTCGAGGACGACCAGCTGAGGCCTGCCCAGCATCGCCCGTGCGATGGCGACCGTTTGACGTTGGCCCAGGGTGAGAGCCTTCACGGGGGTTCGGATACCGGGAAGGCTGATGGCGAGTCGTTCGAACAGCGCGATGGACCGCTTCTCTATCTCGATCTGCCGCAGAACCCCGAACCTGCGCAGCTCGCGGCCGAGGTAGAGGTTGGCGACCACGTCCAAGCGGTCGACCAGCGACGGGTCTTGGTAGACGGTGGCGATGCCGAGCCGTTGGGCATCGGCGGGCCGGCGTAGCTCGACGGGGACGCCCTGCCACTCGATAGTCCCGCCATCCGGCGGGACCACTCCGGAAAGCGCCTTGACCAGTGTGCTCTTGCCGGCTCCGCTGTCACCCACCAGACCGAGCACCTGCCCCCGGTCCACCTGGAGATCGACCGAGTCGAGAGCGACGACCCCGCCGAAGTGCTTGGTGATCCCCCGCAGGGACAAGAGCGGCCCCCTGGGCAACTCCCCCACCTCCGCCCTCTCCACAGCCATCAGACGGCACCCGGTCGGCCGCCCGACCGGGCCAGCCTTTCGAGGAACCTGCAGCAAGGGTTGTCCACCCCGGCGCCTGCCCGGTGAACAGTGGTGACGGGACACGCGAGAACGCCCCGTTCGGCGGCACGTTCCTTCCCACTCGTCCCACTGTCCAGGGACGTCCTCGCTGTGCCGGTCGCCCGTCCGGGCTCATCACGCCGCTCCCGCCGGGGCGGTCATGTGCAAACGCCTCCACGTGCGGCGGTGAAGGCGTCGAGGTGTGCCAGGTGCCCGGCCGCCTTGGGGACGACCCTGGGCGAAGCGGTCGGACATTGCGGAGGAGGGTCCTGCCGTCTCCGTCGCGGGCGTCGGATCGTGGCGGCGCCAGCCTGCGGGCGCGTCACGTCGATGGCTTCGTCGCCGGCCGTGCCGGGCCAGGAGCCGGGCAGGATCGAAAGCCGCGTGGGCCAGGTGATCACAGGTGGTGATCGAAGGGATTCGCGAGGTGAGAAATTAGGTGAATCCTTCACTGAATTCGCGTCAATAGCCACCAGCGTTCTATTTCAATTACATAACGGGGCCGCCGGAAAGGCCTGGACCAAGCCTCCCCAGTAAAGCCAACTACCCTTATTCTAAAGTTAATTGAGTGTTCATCAGATACGGAAGCGTAGGTAACGGAATGGATTCTTTGAGTGCTCTCCCCTTTGTCCGAATTCTTCACCGGGAGGTTCTGACAGGCTTCCGCGCACCCAGTCTTCTGACCAAAGAGTTGAGGTGTGCATGCCTAGACATAGGAAGCCGAAGGAGAGTCAGGCACGCGGGGCACGGCCCCGCAGACCCTTCATAGGCGTGACCGCCGCGATGGCCATCGCGGCGGTCATAGCCGGGGGGATCGCCTACGGGGCGGGACGCGCGGACTCGGGCAAGGCTCCGCTCGCCCGCCTCGAGACCCCCGCCACCGACATCGCGGAGGTCGCCGAGACCGCCGTCCCCGCCGCTGCGCCGGCCAGGAGCGTGGAGCCCGAGCCGATCCAGAAGAAGCCGACCAACGAGCCGGCCAAGGGCATGGTGTACGACGGGCTCAAGGTGGCCCCCGAGGGAGACCGCTGCGCGGGCGTCTACGCCACAGCCACCGGTTTGTGCACCCACGGCCCCGACGCGCCACCCAAGGGCGTCGACATCAAGAAGGACACTCCCCCCGCGGTCAAGTCCGTGACCCCTGCGGCCGATCCCGCCAAACCGGCCGCGACGCAGCCCGCGCCCCGGAAGAGCCAGGGACCCTCGCGGGACACGCCCGCCGTCGACGCGCAGGCCCCGCGCACCACGGCCGCCGCCGCGTCGCCGAGCCCCTCCACCGCCGCCGCTCCGGCCGCCACCGGGACCACCACGACCGCCGCGGGGCCCGCCGGGCAGACCGTCCAGTGCGACAGCGACGGCAGCTCCGGCAACCGAGTCCAGGTCGTGTACGTCCACGGCCCGGGACGCGACCGGTATTCCGAGTACCTCGCCTCCTTCCGCAAGTGGGCCGCCGACGCCGACCTCATCTACTCGGTCAGCGCCGAGGAGACCGGCGGCGTCCGCCACATCCGGTACGTGACGGCCGCGGACTGCACGCCCACGGTCCTCAACATCGAACTCACCGATTCCGCACTGTCCGAGTTCAGCGCCACCAACCGCGCGCTCGCCGCCAAGGGCCTCGACCGACGCGACCGCAAGTACATGATCTTCGCCGAAGCACAGGTGTACTGCGGTATCGGCACCTTCGCCGGGGACGAGCGGCCGGGCCAGTCCAACCAGAGCAACTTCGGCCCCTCGTACGGGCGTACGGACAGCGGCTGCTGGGGCGGGCACACCGCGGCCCACGAACTCGGCCACAACCTGGGCGCGGTCAACAACAGCGCGCCCAACACCAGCCGGGGTGCGCACTGTACGGACGAGTGGGACGTGATGTGCTACTCGGACAGCCCGTACTACCCGCAGATGCGTAACGTCTGCACCAACCGGGCCTCCGAGAACATCCTCGACTGCAATCACGACGACTACTTCCACACCAGCCCGCGGGCCGGCAGCTATCTCGCCACGCACTGGAACATCGCCGACAACCAGTTCCTCATGCGGACCAAGGGCGGCGGCACCGGACCGGACCCCACACCGAACCCCACACCCAGCCCGACATCCACCCCCACCCCCACCCGCACGCCGACGCCCACGCCGACGCCGACCGGGCCGAGGCCCGGCACCGGGCCGGACGTGACGGTCGGCCAGATCCAGGCGGACTCCGTCGTGGTGAGCTGGCCGCGGGTCAGCGGAGCGTCCTGGTACCAGGTGCTCCTCGACGGCAGGCACCTGACCTGGGTGCAGGGCACCGCACTGCGGATCTACAACCTGCGGCCGGGCACCTCGCACACCGCCGCCGTCTCCGTCCGCGACGGCCAGGGCCGTGACAGCGGACCGGGCCGGGCGACGAGCTTCCGTACCGCCGGGGCGGGCGGCACCACCACCCCCGGCACCCGCTATCTGCTCTCCAACGGCAGCACCGGGCTGAGCGCCCAGCTGTGGGGCGGCCGGAGCGCCGACGGCACGGTCCTGGTCGGTGCTCAGAGCAACGGGTACGAACAGCAGCAGTGGTACTTCGACGACGCGGGAAGTGGTCTCGTGCGCGTCCGGTCGGCGGCCTCCGCCAAGTGCCTGCAGCCCGGCGGCACGCCGGCCCCCGGCATGTGGGTGGCCCAGCAGCCCTGTGCCGCCGGTTCCTCCGCACAGCAGTGGCGGATGACCGTCGCGAACGGCGCGGTCACGCTCACCGACCGGAGCGGGTCCTACGCCCTGACCGTCAGCAGCCGCCCGTACTACGGGTCCTGGCTGCTCGACCTCCAGCGCGTGGACGGACGGCAGGCGCAGATCTGGACAGCCCGCCGGGCCGGCTGAGTCGGCCCGAAGGTCGCATCCGCGTCGCACGTCGGGCGGGCCGCCGATCGGCGGCCCGCCCTCGCGGGCCCCCGCGCGTCGCGGGCTCCACGCCTCGTCAGCCCCAGCCGCGCAGGCCCACGCCCCGCAAGCCCACGCCTTCCCTCAAGCACCGGACCGGAGCACCGCCATGCACACCGCCACCCGACCCGCACGCGTCGTCACCGCAGCGCTCGGCCTCGGCCTCGGCCTCGCCGTACCGCAGCCCGCCGCCGCGCACGGCGACAACCTGGACGTGGTCATCACCGGTCACCGGGACGGCCACGTCCTGACCAAGGTGACCTGGGAGAACGACGGCGACGCCGTCGACGAGCAGGTCGCCGCGCTGGTCAGTGCGGTCAGCGCGGACGGCCGCCGTACGGCGGGCCCTTGGAAACTCGTCCGCGGCGCCCGCCCGACCGACTGGACCACGACCGAGGCCCTACCGACCGGCATCTGGAAGGTCACGGTGGCGGCCGGACAGCCCGCGCTGGGGCACGCAGAGCGGCAGTTGACGGTTGCCGCGGTCGCGTCGTCGGCCGGTGCCTCGACGGTTCCGGGCGGGACCGCAGCCACCCCGACCGAAACGCCTGCAGGGATGCCGGAGACATCGTCGGCTCCGGAGGCTTCCCGGTCCCCGTCGACGTCTCGCTCCGCGGCCGAAGTCGAAGACGAAGACGAAGAGACCTGGGGTCCGTGGCTGACCACGGTCGGGCTCGCAGTCGCCTCTTCGGCCGGAGCCGCCGCCGGGATCTGGATACGACGCAGGCGGGGAGGGCGGCGCTGACGGCGTCAGGGCCGCCGCGCCATGCTCGAAAGAGCGCTAGACCGGCGGGCCCTCGACCGCCAGGGCCCGCCGGAGGCATTCGGTCAGGCGGTCGGCGATCGTCCCGCCGGGGTCGAGCCGCGGGTTGAAGATCGTGACGTCGAAGCCGACAGCACGCTCGTGGCCCAGGGCCGTCCTCAGTACGTCCTCCAGTTCGGCCCAGCTCAGCCCGCCGGGCTGTCGGTAGTCGACCGCGGGCATGATCGCGTCGTCCAGGACGTCGACGTCCAGGTGGACCCAGTAGCCGTCCCGCTCGGCGATCCGGGTGACGGCGCCGCGCGCGGCCGCGCCCACGCCGGCCGCGCGCACGTCGTCGAGGGCGAGGGCGTACAGCCCCGGCGGGAGCGGCCGGCTCCCCGCCGCGGCGGACTCCTCGGCGTCACGGAACCCGAACGCGACGACGTCCTCGTCCCGCACCAGCGGTCCCCGGCCCTCCAGATCGGCGAGCTGCCGGGGGCCGCGCCCGGTGGCCAGGGCGAGTTCCATCGACGCGACCTCGCCGGCGGGCTCGGCGGACGGCTGGTAGAAGTCCGTGTGTCCGTCGAGGAACAGCAGCCCGTACCGCCCCCTGCGCCGCAGAGCGAGCAGGTTCCCGAGCAGAATGCTGCAGTCGCCGCCCAGGACGACGGGAAAGCGCCCCGAGTCGAGGACTTCGCCGACGACGTCCGCCAGCTCTGCCGAGTACCGCGCGATGCCATCCGGGTTGAGCACCCCGGTCTCGACGTCCCGCGCCGGGTCGTACGCGGGCGGTTCGACCCGCGCGACCCGAGCCACTCCACCGAGCACGGCCTCCGGCAGCTCCTGGACCCCGGACGGCCGCAACCCGAGCACGGACGGCGCCTCGACGACGGCGAGGCCACGCTCGCCGGGCAGCGTGGGCAGCGTCATACGTCCATGGTGTCCCCATCCGGCAGACCGTGCGCGCGTGCGTGAGATTCGCCTGCTCAGCGCGTTGCCGGGGCCTTAGCATTCCCGGATGCGAAGCATCGAGGCCCTGATACCGCAGGCCGGATTCGACGACACCACAGGCCTCGGGAGGTCGGCGCGGAGGAACTTGCCCGCTACGTGGCCGACCCCGGGCACCCGTGGTGGCGCCGCAGGCCGTGCGTGATCGCGCTGACCGGCCGGGTCCCCGAGCGGTACGTCCCCGGGCTGATCGCGTGCGTCCAGGACCCCGGGGACACCCCCGAGGTGCGCCGAGCCCTCCTCGACCTGCTCGCCGACCGGACTGAGCTGCTGCCCTGGCTGCGGCACGAGGACCGCGCGTCCGACACCTTGTACGGCATGGGCGCGGCCTTCCTGAAGACGCGGGGTCTGCTCGGCGACCGCTCGGCCGCGCGCGAACTGGCGACCCTCGCCGCCTCGCCGGGGCGGAGAGACCGCGACGCGGGCGATGCCGGTCTGGACGGTCTCGTGGACCGGTACGGAGCGGACGCGATCCTGGCCCAACTCGGCGAGGAGCGCCCCGAGGACCGGGAGTTCCGCGTATGGATGCGGTACCGCGCCGACGAGGACGTGACCTACGCGCTCGCAGACCCTGATCGGCGGGTCGCGTACGCCGCGCAGTCGCTCGCGACCGACGCGGACCGTCTGCGCGCCTACCTCGACGAAGCGCCGACGACGGAGGCGCAGGTCTGGGCGGCGTACGCGCTGTACCGCCTCACCGAGGACAGGGCCGAGGCCCAGGCGGTCTACGAACGCCTGGGACACCCCAGGGTCGAGGTCGAGGGCCTGGACGAGGAACTCCGCCGTGCGATCGTGCACGAGTACGGTCTCGGCTGTCAGCGCGCGAGCGACCCTCGGTGGCGCATCGAGGCCGTGTGCGCCGAGCCGCCCGCCCGCCCCGACGTGGAGGACCTGCTCCGCCGGGCGACGGCCGCCCTCGCGGTGGCCGGCCTGGAGCCGAAGCCCCCGGTCTCCTGCGGCGAGGACAACCAGCAGGGGGACGGGACGTACTACGTGATCGAGGTCGGCGGGGACCGGCTGCTGATCAGCACCCTCGGCCCGTTCGCGACCGCCGAGGAGGACGCTCCCGACGCCGCCTGCCGTGCGCTCGAATCGGCGGGCTTCGGCTGGATCGACGGGGAGACGGGCGCGATCCGGGTCACGGACCTGTGTGTCTACCACTTCGGCGGACGGAACCCCCTCACGGTCGACACGCTGCTCTTCTACTGGCAGGACTAGTACTGCAACGGTCTTCGCCGTGGCGGTTGGGCAGGTGAGTCGTGGGTCTGTCCGTTGGTGGGGTATTGGTTGATGCCCGGTCGTGGGCGGGTGAGCATGGCCGTGTCGACGGGGACGTACACGCCACTGGCTGATCGGTGAGTACCCCAGGCCCTTCAGTCCACCAGCCGGGGCCGCGTGCCGGGGGTCAGTGCGATCCAGGTGGCCGCGCTCTCCCGGATCACGTAGATCTCGTCCACCTGCGCGTCCCAGTCGCGCGTCACCACGAAGTAGCGGCCGTCGTGTTCTGCGAGTAGACGCAGATTCGAGTACCGGTAAGGGTGCAGGTGGTCGTTCGAGAACTTCTCCACCTTCACCGAAGCCGTCGGCAAGCTCAGTGGTTTGGTGCTGAGCACCAGGACTCCCGTCCAGCTGGTGACGGCCGCTGCGTGTGCCTGAGCGTCCTGCCTGCCCTGCTGCCAGGCAATGTTGGTCACCGTCCAGAAGAGGAAGATGCCGGCGGCGAAAACCGGCACGGCCTGGCGGCGGAAACCTTGAGGGCGTTGTCCCTCGGCATCCCGGCACTGGCTCAGTAGGAGCCCGACGGCGATGGTCAGCGGTCCGGCCCAGCCGTACGGCTGGATCTCGTGCCAGAGCGCGAGCAGCACGATCCCGGTGACCACGACGAGCGGGTACCAACGCGCTGCGGCGGCCTCGATCCGCGTCGCGCGACGGGGTCGGCGGCTCCACGGGACGCAGGCAAGCAGGACCACGCACCCGGCCGCCACCATGATGTCCAGGTTCAGCAGATTCAGGCTCTCCAACGCGACCTGGCTGAATCCCAGGTTCATCGATCCCCAGTGGAGATTGAAGTAGTCGTAGTACGTGCTGGTGTAGATCGCGCCGATATAGAACATCAGTGCGGCGATGAATGTCCCCTGGGCGACGACCAATTTGACGAGGGCGGACGGGCTGTCGAGATCGCCCACGATCTGGCGCCGAGGTTTCTCGGCGCCGGGCGGGTCCTGCTCCGTCCCGTGCGCGTAAGGCTCGCTCACGTGGCGTCGGGAGCCGGCGGTAGGGGAAGCTCGGGGTTCCCCGGTGAGTTCTCCTCAGGCGTCGGCGCGACGGGCGACCTGCTCGGCTCGAAGGGCGGGTCAGTCGTTTCGTCCTCGGTCTCCGTCGGCGGGAGAGGCGCGGGAGGGACATAGCCCTCAGACGGCGCGTTCGTCGGCTCCTGCCTCTCCTCGGCCGGTGGAGCGTCTGTGTCTTCGGCCGGTGGAGCGTCCGTGTCCTCGGTCGGTGGAGCGTCCGTGTCCTCGGTCGGCGCGGTCGTGGTCGCCGGGTCCGGGTCATCGGGATCGCAGGCGGTGAGCACTGACATGCCGACCAGCATCAGCAGAGCGAGCACCGCGGCGCGCGCGCCGCAGACGATCCGGTACCGCATCCAACCTCCTTGGTCGCCAGCGAGCGTATGGGCCGATCTGGCGGAGGTCCGGGACCCACGCCTGCGGGTCCCGGACCTCCGCCCGATCGGACGTCCCGCCGGTCTCCCACCAGGCCGGACGACAGCTCAGCAGACGTTCCGGCCTTCGACCGCGAAGACGCCCACGCCTCGCCGCTGGGAAACGCCTGGGCCACGACGCCACGACAGTCGCTTTCAGCTGACCCGGACGGGGTACCCCGGTTCGCTTCGCCGTGCGCCTATACAGGTCACCTCCGGACATCTCCTGAGCGAGAAACGCTCCGTGGGGGTATGTCGTTTCGCGCAAGGTGCCCCTGTGATCCATGAGGAGATCGGCCATGTACGCAGTGATTCGACGTTACGAGGGAGTGGTCGACTCTGCCGAGGCAGGACGACGAGTCGACGAGGGTTTCGTGCCTCTCCTGCGCCGAGTCCCCGGTTTCGTGGCCTACTACTGGGTGGACGCCGGGGACGGGGTGATGGTCTCCACCAGCGTCTTCGAAGACCGATCCGGGGCCGAGGAGTCGATCAGGCAGGCGGCGGATTTCGTCAGGGACAACCTCGCGCCGCTGCTCCCCAACGGTCCTCAGGTCACCGCCGGCCCGGTTGTGGCTGCTGGGTAGCGACCCGCGAAGTGGGTCGCGTCGCTGAGCTCAAGACGACCACAGCTGTGTGAGCCTGACCGCTCGCTTGCGGCTCTCCCTCTGGTGTCCCGCGCTGTGGGAGACCTGCTGCTCACCCACCCCGTCCCTCCGACGGGGGGGAGAGAAGGCCCTCCAACAGGTCGCCGACATGTTCGGCGTGCCGAGGCCGACCGCGTAGGGACACCTCGGCAAGCCCAGGACCGTGAGAACTCGCCGCTCCCCGCCTACTGGAGCAGCTTCCTCATCCGCGCGGCGATGCTCTGTGCGGTCGATCGGAGTTCGTCCTCGGTGAGCGTGCCCGGGTGGGCACGTACAGCGGTCGGATCGTAGTCGTCCGCCGCGTAGAACAGATCCGTGGCCGCCCGGTAGTGGTCCGGAGAGGGGAACGGCCCCGAGTAGTTCTTGCAGAGCGGAAGGCAGACGGTCTGGAATTCGACCGGGGGGATCGGGGCTACCGGTCAGCGGTCGGCCCAGCGAGACCCGGCGCTACCGGTCAGCGGCCTGAGCCGGCGCCCACCAGCGCCGCCCAGGTGGCGGTGCCGGCGATTCCATCGGCTGTCAGGCCTCGGGTCCTCTGGAAGGTCCTCAGCTTCGTCTCCGTACCAGCGCCGAACACGCCGTCAGCGGTGACCGCGTGGCCGTTGTCGGTGAGCTGACGCTGGAGCGCGGTGACCGCGTGCCCCTTCGCCCCGGACTTCAGGGTGACCACGAGACGGGCCCAGGTGGCGGGCCCGACGATGCCGTCGGCGGTCAGGCTCCGGGACCGCTGGAAAGCCTTGACCTGCCGCTGCGTACCCTCGCCGAACACTCCGTCCGCAGCTGTCGCGTATCCCCTCGCCCCGAGCAGGAGTTGGGCCGTGGTCACGTCCGCACCACGCTGCCCCGCCTTCAGTGTCGGCCAGGAGGCACCGGGCCGGGGCTGCGGGGCGCCGCCGCCCAGGTGGGCCAGGGCGCGCAGCTGGGCGAGAGTGCCCCGGTAGACGTTGCGGTCGGCGCTGCCGTCGGTGCCGTTGCGGCCAGGCATGCCGGGCACCCGCTCGGTCTCTGTGTACTGCCAAAACGTCCAGGCTCCAGCGCCCGGAACGCTCTGCGGCTCTTTCGCGCCACTTCCGTACCGGGCGAGCCACAGCGGATAGCCCTGGAAGACCTTGCCGTTGCCGCCCATGCAGTCGTGCACGAACGAGGCCCGGGTGTAGACGATCGGGGTCACTTTGAACGCCGTCCTCACACGCTGGAGGAACGTCCTCAGCTGATCGGCGCGCAGGGCCTTCGGACAGACCTCCTTGCCCTTGACCCACACGCTCTCCACGTCGAGGACGGGCGGCAGTTCCCCGGCCCTGCTGCCCGTGTAGCCGGCCGCGCGGGCGGTACGGACGAAGTGGTCGGCCTGCGCGGCGCCGTCGCGGGTGCCCTTCGGGTCGAAGAAGTGGTAAGGCGCCCTCATCAGGCTTGTCGCGGCGACGGCCTTGTAGTCGCGGGCGAACCAGGGGTCCCGGTAGCTGCTGCCCTGGGTGGCCTTGAGGAAGGCGAAGGAGTTGCTCCGTGCGACGCGCTTCCAGTCGATGGCCTTCCCGGTCCCGTCATGGTTGTGATGGCTGGTGTCGACTCCCTTCACGGCATACGTACCCGGGTGGGCGGCGGCGCTCGGCTGCGCGCCGGCGAGTGCCCCGCCGACGGCGAGGGTTGCGGTGACCAGGGCGGCGACGACGGCGTGCGATGCGCGGCCGGTGCGGGCATGGCTGAACACAGATGTCTCCTTGGAAGAGGCGATCGATCGATCGGGAGAGGGGGTTGGCTCAACAATGCGCCCACTGGTCGAGCGGGTCCTAGACTTTCAGGCCGTCAGCTGATTCATGCACAGGTCATGTGCCATGCATGGGTGTTGAGCTGGCCTTATGCAGCCGGTTCAGGGGGGAGCGCATCAATGGGCGTGGATGGCGGCGCACCCGCGGCGGACGCGAAGCAGCGGCTCGCCCGGCTCCTGCGAGGCTGGTGGGAGCAGCACCCGGGGAAGGTCACCCAGGAGGCGCTGGCCCGGCGGATCACGGAGCGTGGAGTCCGTACGAGCCAGGAGATGCTGTCCCGCTATCTGCACCGGACTCGTCCCACGCTGGCCCGGACCGACGTGATCCGCGCGATGCACGAGGTCCTCGGCCGGGCGGAGGAGGAGCTGGCCTCGGCGCTCGCCTTGCACGACGAGGCGTCGGAGGCGCCCGGATCGGCGCCGGCGGCCATGTCTCCGCCGCCGTCTCCGCCTGCGCCCGCTGCTGCGGATCCGGCTGCGGCTGCGCAGGCCCAAGCGCCTGCGATTGCGGCTGGAGTTGTGCCTGCCTCTGAGGGTGCGGTGGTGCCCGAGGTACCGGGCGAAGCGGAGGACGAGGTTGTCCCGGCGGTCCCCGACGATCGTGGTTCGGTGTCCGCTCCGTCTCCTGAGCCCGTGGTTGCTTCCACGGCGGTACTCGCGCCTGCCGCGTCGAGCACCTCCGGATCGCGTGTCGCCCGGACGCTCTGGATCGTGCTCGCCTCGTGCGTCGTTGTCGGCATGTCCGTGGTCGGTGCCGTCGTTCTGGACAGCGACAGGGACCGCAGCAAGGAGGCGCAGCCGCCCGCCGGGCCGCCGGCTTCCTCCCTCTCCTCCTCCTTCCCCTTCTCCGCCGCGCCGACGTCCACCGCCGAGTGCCAGGGCGCGTCCTGCTTCGGCGTGGATCCGAAGTACGCCGTCTGCCGGGAGGACGCCGTCACCTACTACACGGGCAGCGGGCACGGCATCCGCGTGGAGCTGCGGTTCAGCGCGATGTGCCAGGCCGCATGGGCCAAGATGAGCGGCACCTCGCAGGGTGACGTCGTTCGGGTCACGAACAATGCCGGGCGTTCGAGGCACTACACGCAGCAGTGGGGCCATGACGCCCACAGCACGATGGTCGAGGCGCTGAACCCGGACGACGCGAAGGCCTGCGCCCGTACCCCGCGCGGCGAGGTGTGCGCCACGGTGCCGGTGTCGCGCTGAGCCACACCCCGCCCCCGTTACATAAGCGCTGGTCAGAGCCATGCATAGGTCGCCGTGCATAGGTGCATGAGGGAGCGGGGGCGGAACGCTGGCCGGTGTCGTACGACGTCGTGCAGAGTGAGGTCACGGCCGCCGGAGCGGAACGCATCCCTTCTTCTCACGCCCTGTCAGGGCGTGGTTCCGCCTGCATCCGGCAGCGCCGCACCCATCCCCTGTTCGTCCCTTCGCGGACCAAGGAGTCACGCATGTTCTCGTCCACCGCACGTAAGGCCGCGGCACCCAAGACCACCACTCGTCTGATCGCCTCCGTCCTCGCCGTGGCCGCACTCACCGGCACGGGGCTCGCCTCCGGTGCCACAGCCGGCGCCGTCCCTGCCGCAGCCGGCTCTGTCGCCCCGGCCGCCGCCCCCGTCGCCGCTTCCCTGTCCGATTCCGTGTCCGCTTCCGTGGCCCAAGCGGCGGACGTGTCCTGGCCGACCCTGAAGTCCGGGTCCCGGGGCGCGGAGGTCACCGCGCTGCAGCACCTGCTGGTCGCACGGGGCCACTCCGTGGCCGTCGACGGGGCGTTCGGCCCGTCGACCGGCCGTGCCGTCACCGCGTTCCAGCGGGCCCAGCGGCTGGCCGCCGACGGCGTCGTCGGCTCTGCCACGTGGAGCAAGCTCGTGCCGACCCTGCGCGAGGGCGGCCGGGGCCCGGCGGTGAAGGCCGTCCAGACCCTGCTGACAGCGCGCGGCCAGAAGGTGACCGTCGACGGCACTCTGACGGCGGCCGTCGCGGCGAAGGTGAAGGCCTTCCAGAAGTCCCGCGGTCTCGCCGCCGACGGCGTCGTCGGCCGGCAGACCTGGGCGGCCCTCCTCTCCGCCCGGCCCGCGGCTCCGGTCGGCTCCCGGGCCACCACCGCGCGGAAGATCCTCGGCACGTCCGGCATCACCCTGGCCACGGTGCACCCCGGTGGCCGGCACGCCGGATCGACCGCGAAGCAGAACGTCGTCGACACGGCCAACGCAAAGGGCGCGCTCACCAGCCCGTGGGGCGACAAGCCCAATCGCAGGGTCGTCCTCGACACCCGGATGCTGAACGGCCTGCTGAAGCTGCGCACGCAGTTCGGCTACCGGGTCTCCGTCTCCGAACTCGTCGGCGGCGACCACAGTTCCCACTCCAAGCACTACGCGGGTCTGGCCATCGACATCAGTCACATCAACGGCCGACACGTGGGCGACGGCGCCCCGCACCGAGGTCTGATGGCGGCCTGCCGGCAGCTCGGCGCGAAGGAGGTACTCGGCCCGGGCGACGCCGGCCACGGCCGCCACGTCCACTGCGCCTGGCCGCGCTGAGCCACGCACCAGCCTCGGGCGGGATCCGCACGGAACCCGCCCCGAGGCGTATGCGGCACGGGCGGGCGGGCACTGTGGTGCGCCCGGCGCGAAGCTGCTCCCACTCGAACTCTCGGGCCTCCGCCTCCGCCTTGGCCGTCACTGCATGGTGCAGCCGCTGCTCGGCGGCCGAGCGCTCCCCCTCGGGGGGCGTGCGGCACAGCAACCTCCACGGCGGCCGCGGCCGCGCTGCACCCGTCACGATGGCTGGTACGCGTACGGAGCCCCGTACCGGCGAGGCGGCGCTCGCCCTCTCGCGCCGCGAGGAGATTCTCCTGCCGCAGCACCGCCCCGAAGAAGAAGCGGCATGCCGACAGCTACTACGCTTCGGCATGGCGCGGCACCGTCCACGGCCAGGTCGGTCGGCCAGGGAACGGGCCGCTCCACGCACTACTGATCGGGCCGGGGCAAGCACTCCCCCGCCAGCAGTCCTCGGCGGGTGTCGGCGTTCGCGCGAGAGTGCGCCCAGGGCGGACGCGGAAACGTACACACCCAAGTTGTGCAACGCAGGGAGAGGTGGCGGCTGCCCCTTCCCCCTCAGCCTGCTGGTTATGTCAGCCTCCCGGGGAGGCGTTCGTCGATGACTTCGGGAGTCACCTGGCCGCCGGAAAGTTGATCAACATCGAGTTTTGGGTTCTGGCACAGATCTTGGGGAGCCGTCGCGGAGCGTTACCTCGGTGTTCGATTACGAGGAGTCAGGCTCGTGCGAGACGGCGTCCGCTTTGTCACCTGACAACCGGAAGTGACGCTCCCTCAGGTTCCTCCCGTTCACTGCTGTGGTCGGCGGCGGACGACGATGGTGCTGGTCATGCACTAGGAGCTGTCCGGCCGATCATGTGACTGTCGCCTGGTCGGATCGTTGTCCTGTGTATGGGGCGGGGTGAACGCGGTGATCTGTCGGACGCGGAGTGGGAACGGCTGCGGCCGTTCCTGCCCGTGAGCAATGGTCGGTGCGGGCGGTGGCGTGATCACCGGCAAGTAATCGACGGGATTCTGCACCGGGTTCGGACCGGGGTTCACTGGCGCGATCTGCCGGAGCGGTTCGGGCCGTGGAAGACGGTCTACGAGCGCCACCGGCTCTGGTCGGCCGACGTCACCTGGGAACTTCTGCTGCACCAGGTCCAAGCGGCGGCCGATGCGGCTGGCGAGATCGACTGGGACGTCTCTGTGGACTCGACCATCGTTCGCGCGCACCAGCACGCGGCCGGCGCCCGCACCGACCCTCCGCCGGCCATCGCCGGCTCAAAGGGGGACGAGACGGTGGAACACCAGGACGAAGCTCCGTGGCAGAGCCTCGTCAGCCGGCTGGTGGAGGTGGTGCAGGAGGCGAGGGCCTGGGGCGTTCGCGCGGCGGCTTCACGAGCAAGATTCACCTGAGCGCGGACGGTCGCTGCCGGCCGCTGTCCCTGATCGTTACACCGGGGCAGCGGGCCGACTGCACCCAGTTCGCGCCGGTGCTGGAGAAGATCCGGGTTCCCCGGCGCGGTTCGGGCCGGCCCCGCAAGACGCCGGACAGCGTCGCAGCAGATAAGGCCTACAGCAACGGTCCCTGCCGTCAATACCTGCGGCGGCGCGGCATCCGGCACACGATTCCGGAGAAGGCCGACAGCCGGGCAGCCCGCCTGCGCAAGGGATCACGAGGCGGACGGCCACCGGGGTTCGACGAGGAGCGGTACAAGAAGCGCAACACCGTCGAACGAGCCGTCAATAGGCTCAAGAATTTCCGTGCGGTGGCTACGCGGTATGACAAGCGCGGCTACGTGTTCCTCGGCACCGTCTCAGCCGCAGCTGTCATCGTGTGGCTCCGCTCATGACCGCCCACTCGCGTTCACGTCGAGTGCGGAGGCCGACCGCGGCAAACAGGATGAGAGGCAGCTCCTTGTCGGCCTGGCCGATCGCCAGCGCGAGCCAACGATCGTTATCGGGGAGCGGCCACACCTGCATGCTCACGGCCTGCTGGCTGAGGTAGTCGAGCGGCTCGGGCACCGGCTCTCCCTCGCAGCTGGCGCTGAGATACGGTCCGAGGTCCACGACGAACGCACTGCCCCACCGATCCGTCAGGCGTGCCGCCAGGTCGTCGAGACGGGCCTGCAGTTCGGCTTCGGCCTCAACCCAGGCGTGCCCGTCGTCGTCATCCCAGAAATCCCGACTGACCTGCAGTTCGCGCACATGATGCTCAGGTCCACCGCCCCCGGAGGCGTCGACATAGGTCACCTCCGGGAACGGCTGCACGGCCAGCGAGTCAATCGTCGAGAGGTACTCCTCGGTGGTCACGGGCGCAGGCTATGGGACCGCGCAGACAACCTCCACCGACCGTGCGCACCCACCAATGATCGGCCGGACAGCTCCTAGCCGTGAGGCTCTTGCTGATGCGGGTTCGGCGGGCTAGAACTTCGTGTGATCACTTTTCTGTGTGCCGCATGCGCCCGCCCTCTGACCAGGGCTGTGCAGCTGTCCGAGACCCTGGTCAGGCCAGAGTTCGACTGACGAATTGAACTCGACGTGTATCGCCGGGCCCCTCACCCGTTCACGCCCGCTGATTGACCTGGTGTGTTCGGGCGAGCAGACGGCATGGCAGGGCTTGTTCTGAAACCCCGCCTTCTGCGTCTGGTTCCACCCGATACAGCAGAGCCGCAGGTGTGAGTGTCACGCAGTCCGTCAGATGGCCGTTGATGAAAAGGGCGCCGACTCCGTCTTCTACTGCCCAGCCGGCGGGAAGCGCGCGGCTTGCCACAGCCGCCTGATAGGACGCTCGTCGGCCCGGTTCACTGTCGTAGTGCGGGCAGACCGAGCCGGGCAGCAGGCTCAGCCCATCGGAGAGGTGGGTCAGTGGCCCAAATGAGTCGGTGTGCGAGCCCTCGGCCCAGCAGTTGGCACCAGCGCTGATGCCGCACAACAAGGTCCCTCGGTCGAAGGCCTCGCGAAGTAGCTGGTCCACGCCGTGCGCGCGCCAGACCGCCAGCATGTTCGCGGTGTTGCCCCCACCCACATAGACGACGTCCTGAGAGAGCAGGAACGTGCGCAGTTCGTCGTCATCGAGCTCCCGCCGGAACAGCTGCAAGACACTGGGCTCGCACGAACGTGGCCGGTACGCCTCGAAGAACTGCTCGATGTAGGCGGGTGAGTCGCCGCTGGCTGTAGGGATGAAGCACACCTTGGGGCGAGGAACGGGCACCTGACCGAGCATCCAGTAGACCGTCGTCGTCGGTGGAGAAGGCCGCCCAGAATCGCTCGGATGACGCCGACGATGTCGATGAACTGGCAACGCTCGTGGTCGACACGTTGTTGCGTGGCCTGGGTCGGCAGGGCGGCTTCCTCACCCCTTGACGAGTTCTGGAAGGAGCACCTCGACCACCTGCGGGCCACGGTGGCCGAGTACGACCGGCTGAACGCCTCCTTCGCGCCGCCCAAGCCCTTGGTCTGCACGTAGATCCGGCCCTCGCCCGGGTGGATGTCGCCGATCGTCATGCCCAGCATCTCGGCGGCCCGTGCGCCGTTGTACAAGAACATGCAGAACAGTGCTCGGTCGCGGCGGCAGCCCAGCGAGTTGAACAGATCTTCGACGACATCGTCGGGGACCGCACGCGGCTCACGATCGACCGGCTTCTGCCGTTAGGCGCCCCGACGGTGCAGCCGGAACGGCTCCAGCGGGTTGTGATGCGCCTCCAGCCGGCGCCCGTCACGGGGTTGCGGTGGCGCCGGGGAGACCAACGGGCCCTGCCCGGTTTGCAGATGGTGGTCACAGAACGCCGCCGGCACCGACACCGCGTGGTTGATGGTCGCCGGGGCATAGCCCGACCGCAGGTACGGCTTGCCGGTGCGCGCGTTCAATGACCGCGGAACGGGCGCGTCCGGGCGGCGCCGGTCCCGCGCCGGGTTGTGGCACGTCCGCAGCCAAAGGACGAAGTCGCGTACATCCACGCGCTTCGCACGGCTCCATTCGACGTTCATCGCGGTCGAGGAACCGGAACCAGCGCAGCAGGTCAAAGGCATAGGAACGGCACGAAGCCAGCGTGTTGCCGCAGGCCGGCAACTCCCGCAGGAACTCGCCCGGCGGCGTGATCGCCCGCCCGGCACCATCGAGCACCACCCAGGGCAGTGCGGCAGCACTGGTCGCCTCCGCCCTGCCGACCCGTGCCACCACCAGGCCGGACACCTCGCGTTCGGCGATCACCACATCGTGATGCATCGCGTCTCCGTCTCATCGGGAACATCCCGAACGGAGGCTCCTCGCCCTCACCACGCCGAGGCGTAGGACACGCCGGTAGTGCGGTCAACGGGTCGATGGACCGCCTTGCCCGAGTACGACAGGCGGAAGGAGAAGAGGTAGCAGCGGGTGGGGACCCCGGCGAACACGATGTACACCTCCCCGAAGTCCACCTCGGCCTCCGCTCCGGGGATGTGAGGCTGCGGGATCTCTTGCGCGGCTCCGGCCACTGGGCGTCCAGAGCCCTGCGGACGGTCCGCCAGGTCACGCCGTACTTGTGCTCCAGTGCACGCATCGAGATGCCGCCCTGACGTTGGTCACGGCTGATCGCCGCGTACAGCTCGGCCTTCGACTTCGGCATGCGCATGGAGCCCCCAACGGGAGAAGCACACGCAGCGGAGAGTCACTCGCCCTGAGTCAAGAGCATGGCCATGCCCGACCGGCACCCTGGGCGGAGGTTCAGGCTCAGGAGCGCCGCGTCCAGTCCTGGTCCAGGCGGTCGGCCAGGCCGGCGGCGGTGAAGGCGGCCTTCAGTTCTTCGCGGCCCTCGGTGAAGTGGGCCCAGCTGTCGTGGTGGGCCGGGACGACACGGCGGGCGTCGAGGATCCGGGCTGCGTCGGCGGCCTGCGCGCTGTCCAGGACGATCGGATCGCCGCCGAAGAGCATGGGAAAGCGAGGGGCTCCGGCGAACAGGATGGCGGTGTCCACCGGGGCGAAGCGCCTGGCGATCTCCTTGACGGCGTCGAGGGAGGCGTTGTCGCCGCTGACGTAGACCGTCGGCAGACCCTCACCGGTCAGTACGAAGCCGACGACCTGGCCGGCGAACCGCTCGACCTCCTCGCGCGGGCCGGGGCCGTGGATGGCGGGCACACCGGTGACGGTGATGGTGCCGCCGCCCGGGCGCTCCAACTCGACCGTCTCCCAGTCGGCCAGGCCCTTGGCCTGCTCTCCGAGGCGCTCGCCGCCGCCGGGGGTGGTGAGGGTGAGGGGGACGTCGGCGAGCAGGCCGCGGCCGGAGGTGTCGAGGTTGTCGGCGTGCTCGTCGTGGGAGAGCAGGACCACGTCGATGGGGCCGAGTTCGGCGGGGGTGGTGAGGGAGGGGGCGGTCTTGGTCAGCGTCGGACCGGTCGAGGGGTAGTCGCCGGGGCCGTCGAAGGTCGGGTCCGTCAGGAAGCGCAGGCCGCCGTACTCGAACAGGGCGGTCGGGCCGCCGAGCGTGCGGACCGGGAACTGATCGGCGTTGAGCTGGGACATGACGTCTCCCCTGTTTCTCACGTAAAAATTATGTGTTTAACGTGATGCCAGGCTAGGCGGGCATCACGGAAAAACGCAAGCGCTACCATGAGAGGCATGGACGACACCCCGGCCACCGACACGGCGCAGACCCCTCTGCCTCCAGCTCCGGGTGCCGACCGGTACCGCTCCCTGGACTTCGCCGATACCGCCGCGACCCTGCCTGCCGGCCAGAGCTACGACCTGCTCGCCGCCCCCGAATCCGCCATGCGCTGGCTGGCCGCCCACGACCTGACCACCCCGGACGTGCAGTTGTACGACGTGTGCGCCCAGCGGATGCGCACACTTCGCGCACACGTACGCGCACTGTTCGCCGCCCGCGTCGACAGCACCACCCCGCCCGAGGCATCCCTGCGCGCGGTGAACGAGGCACTCACGGCCGTACCCACCGCGCCCCTCCTCGCCTGGGACGGGTCTCAGGGGCTGCGCCGCATCCAGGCGCACCCCACCGACCGGGCCGTCAACCACGCACTGGCGACCCTCGCCGCGGACGCCGCCGACCTGCTCACCGGTCCCGACGCCGACATCCTCGCCGCGTGCGGCTCCGCACCCTGCGACCGGTTCCTCATGCGCACCCACGGTCGGCGCCACTGGTGCTCCACCCGCTGCGGCGACCGCGCCCGCGCCGCCCGCGCCTACGCCCGACGCAGCGGTGCCTCGGACTGACGAAGGAACGCCGCGGGCGGTGAAGCTGCACCTGGCCGGTGAGCAGGACCAAAGGCACGTGTCGATCACGCTCACGGCAGGGAGGCGGGGGGCGGTGCAGTTCGAACCGGAGTCGGGATCTCCGGTCGGACTCAGGGGATGATGACGACCTTGCCGCGGATCTGACCGGATTCGCTCAGGCGGTGGACGTCGGCGAGGTCTGCCAGTGCACGTTGCCGGCTGATGTCGATGCCGAGCGCGCCCGCGTCGACGAGTTCCACCAGCGCCGCGAGATGTGCGACGTCGTTGCGGGCGACCATGTGCATGGCGCTCACCCGGGCATCGGCAGCCGGTTCGATGGGGGTGGCGATCGAGATGATCCTCCCGCCCGGCCGCACCAGAGGCGCCAGCGCTGCGGCGTCCGGCGGGCTCAGCGGGACCAGATTGAGCAGAGTGTCCACCGGACCGTCGAGCGCGGTGGCCACCGACCTGGCGGTGTAGTCGATCACTTGGTCCGCCCCCTGCCTCAGGACGGCCGCGGTGCTCCGCGGGCCGGCCGTGGCGATCACCTCGGCCCCCGCGTGCTTGGCAAGCCGCGTCACGAAGCCTCCGACGCCTCCCCCCGCACCGTTGACCAGCACCCGCTGACCAGCTCTCACCTTCCCGTGTTCGAACACTGCCTGCCAGGCCGTCAGGCCCGCCAAGGGAAGAGCCGCGGCGTTCGCGAGAGGGATGGACGCCGGCGCCGCGACCAGCTCGGTGGCGCGCGCCCGGACGTACTCGGCAGCCGCACCACCGCTGTCGAGCCGCCCGATGACCCGGTCGCCGACGGCGAAGCCCTCCACTCCCGCGCCGACCTCGGCCACGGTGCCGGAGACGTCCCAACCAAGCGTGTAGGGCAGGGCCACGGGGAGGAACGCCTGCAGCATTCCGGCGCGCAGAGCGGCCTCGGTGGGATTGAAAGAGGTAGCCGCGACATGGACGAGCACTTCGCCGAAGGCCGGTCGCGGACGGGGAACAGTTTCGTAGCGGATCACGGAAGGGTCGCCGTACTCGTGGATGCGCGAGCTCTTCATCATCGTCATGCCGCGAATCTACGGATCACACATGGAGACGATCCATGTGTCAGACCGCCCAATTCATACGCGTACGTCTTGCACCCACCCGTAGTCTCAGCACATGGATCTACTCAGCGACGTGGTCGCGGTGACGCGGACCGGCCGACCCCGGTCTGCGCACGTGCGGTGGCACGCCCCGTGGGGACAGCAGTTCACACCCGTCCCCGGATCGGCGGGCTTCCAGGTGATCCTGGAGGGTTCCTGCTGGCTGTTGCCTTCCGACGCGGAACCCGTCCAACTGGGCAAGGGCGACGTGGTGTTCCTGCCCCACGGCAACGGGCACACCCTGGCCGACAGCCCCGAGACCCCGGTGACAACCCCTGCCTGCGGCCCCGACGGCCACGACCTGTACGACGCCTACGCCTCGGACAGCGTCGACCGGAGCGGAGACGGCGGTCCGGCCACGGTAGTACTCTGCGGGGCCTACCAGCTCAACCCGTCCCGCACGCACCCCCTCCTGCTGACCCTCCCCGGCCTGATCCACCTGCCGGCAGACTCCCACCAACACCCCGAGTTGCGCTCAGCCGTGGCACTCCTGGCCGCCGAACTGGAGAACCCGCGCCTGGGCACGGACGCGGCCGTCCCCGCGCTTCTGGACACACTTCTGCTGTACATCCTGCGTATCTGGTTCACTCAGCAACCCGCCCGAGAAGACAGCACGGGGTGGGCCGCCGCACTGAACGACCCGCCTGTCACCGCCGCCCTCCATGCCATCCACCGGGACCCGGCGGCACCTTGGACCGTGGCGAAACTCGCCGCGGAAGCCGGACTCTCCCGGGCGCCCTTCGCCAGACGCTTCGCCATGCTGATCGGGCAACCGCCCCTCGGCTACCTGACCTGGTGGCGGATGACCACGGCAGCCCGCCTGCTGCGGACATCGGACGCACCGCTGAGGTCCATCGCCGCCCAAGCGGGCTACACGTCCGAGTTCGCCTTCGCCCACGCGTTCAAACGCACGCACGGAACCGCACCTGGCGTATACCGGCGGAAGAACTGATCCGGAGCTGCGGACTTGAACACGTTCAGTGGCTCTGTCGCTGAACGTGTGATGGCCTGGATTCCGCGCGATCACACTGGATACGTTGTCGACATGCCCGTCGAGCCTCGCAGCCGACCCCTTCTCGTCCGCACCTGACTGGGTACGTTCACGTGCACGGCGACACCTGCGAAGTCCTGCATGACGTCGCAAGGCTTGCCGTGCCCAGGGGTGCCGTGGGCCTGCCCGGCGGCGGATGCTGCCGGACAGGCCCCTGGTCCCATGGACGGCTCAGCGCTTGAGCATGAAGGTGAAGTCGCCGGAGAGCCGGCCGCTCAGCCGGGCCGCCGAGACGAGCCTGTCCTCGGCGATCAGTCTCTCGACCTCGGCCCGTGACAGACCGAAGCCTTCGGCGATCAGCCGCACCGGCCGTACGGGAATCCGGGCGGCGAAGCGGACCGAGACGTCGACGGCCTCGCCGCTCAGGTGATCCGATCCGCCGGTGTCGAGGCGCCAGGCGCCGTCCCAGTCGAGCGCGACGTGGTTGCGACGCCGCAGGCCCGGATCCTGGAGCAACTCGGCTGCCAGGCGCGGGTCGTTGTCGTGCATCCGGTCGAGCTGCTCAGGTCGTACGGAGCGGACGTTCGCCCGCTCCAGGACCGTGAGCTTCGCCGTCTCCCCGCAGGAGGTGCAGAGCACGAGGAGCCAGGCGTCGAGGAGCTTGTGGTGCGCGTTGACGCGGAACTTGCCGTTCGCCCGGAAGCGTTCGGATCCGCAGGTGTGGCAACGGCGGAGGACTACAGGAAGGCAGGTGGGCATGACCACCCAGCTGTTGAGCACAGGAGTACACCGGTTTCAGTGAGAAATCCGCAGCAAGAAGGAGCGCGGCGCGCAGGGCGCGACGCGCGACGATTCAGCGCTCGGGGGTCTCAAACGGTGTACAACGGCCTGCCCTTGGCTCGACGACGTGGCTCGACAGCACGGTACGGGCGGACGGTGCCGGCGTTCCACAGGTTTTCGCGGGGACGTACGGGCTGCACTGCCGGCCTCGGACGCGGAGGGAGATGAGGGTCACGTCGCGGAGCTCGTCGGATGATCGGGCATGGCGCCCGGGCGGCGATCTCGGTGGAACTCGGCGTACTCCAGGGCCTCCTGGACCTCGCCGCACATGACGAAGGTGAACTCTGTCGTCGCCCGGTCGGCGTCTCCAGGGCCGGATGCCGGGAGTGGACGAACCGCAGGCCTCAGTTGAGGGCTGCGAGGGCCCGGTAGGTGATCGACCTGCTTCCCGGGGGCTCAGCACCCGGCCTTCAAGGCAACTGCCTTGTCTACGAGGCCCCTTCCCCCGTTCATCCCCCCTCGGAGACACTGACAGCATGCTCGCAGCACTCCACCGCCCCGCCGCCACCCTGGCCTGCGTGGCCGTCACTCTCTCTGTCACCGCCTGCAGTCCACACTTGGGTGACCTGCCCCAAGTGGAGATTCTCGACAGGGCGATCAGGGCGACGGAGTCGGCGAAGTCCGTGACCGTTCACACCGACGTACTCTCGTTGGGGACACCGATGAAGGGCTACCTCTCCCACGACAGCCAGGGGAACTGCACCGCCACGATGTCCTACGGCCCAGCGGGCACGGCCGAAATGATCATGATCGACAACAAGGACGTGTACCTGCGCCGCGACGAGGCGCTCCTGCGCCTGCAGGAGCGACGCCGCAGCCCGAAGGACCTGGAGGCCCTGATCTCCGAGCTCAGGGGCCGCTGGACGAAGCCGCCCCTCGACGGCCCCGATGCCCCGGACGAACTGGCGCTCTGCGGAGGGAAGAGAACCCCGGGCGAGGAGAGGACCCGCACCGGTTTGGAGAACGGCTGGGACGACGACTCCGCGAAGGCCGAGGCGACCACCGTCGACGGGCAGAAGGCGCTGAAGCTGGCGAAACCGGTCGGCAGTGACGACGAGACGACCACCGTCTACGTCGCCGCGGAGGGCCCCCCGTACCTCCTGAAAATCGTCAAAACGCGCGGCGAGACGCCGGGGACGACCACCTACTCGCACTACAACAGGCCCGTCGAGGCAAAAGCCCCGCCGGCCAAGGACGTCGTCGTCACCGACTGATCATCAGAGGGCACGCCGGAACCGCGTTGGGCTCGACGTCGACCCGCGCAGCCGCGCAGGACCGCCCGCCCCGCACGTCGAACGGCCCTTGTGGCAGCGGCTGTCGGCACATGATGCACAGAGCCGGGCGGGCCCTTTCAGCCAGTACGTCGACCCGGCACGGCCCGGACTGCACCTGCCCGATCACCGAGCCGGCGACCGACTGGTTCGCCGCCTGCGCGGTGTCCGAGGAGCCGGTGCTCCGCCGGGTGGCGGCGAGTTGGCCCGGCCTGGCCGCGGAACTCGTCGGGACACTCGCTCAGGACGACGACGAGGAGGTACGGATCCGGCTCGCCTGTCACCACCCGCCGGTTCCGCCCCTCCTCCTCCTGGACGTCTTCGTCACCCGTCCGGTGCACCGTCCACACGTGCCGACCCTGCCGGCGTTCCCCCGCACCGGCCGGAGCCACCTCATCGGTCACCCGGATCCCGAGGTACGAGCCCTCGCCGCAGCCGACCCCGCCCTGCCTCGTTCACGGCGACTGGTCAGGTCGACTCGCGCACCACCAGCTCGTTCGGCATGATCACAGGTTCTCTGGGACCGCCTTCGATCAGTCCCAGCAGGAGCCGGACCGTCGCCCTGGCCTGGTCCGCCATGGGGCTGCGTACGGAGGTGAGTGCCGGAGTGGTGTACGAGGCGGCTTCGATGTCGTCGAAGCCGACGACGGCGACGTCCTCGGGGACCCGGCGGCCCGCCTCCCGCAGGGTGCGCAGGGCCCCGATCGCCATCAAGTCGTTGCTCGCGAACACGGCGTCCAACGCGGGGTCGTCGTCGAGGAGTTGACGCATGGCCTCGGCCCCGGAGACCCTGGTGAAGTCGCCCAGCGCGACGATCGACCGGCGCCCGGTGTCGCGCAGCGCGTCCCGGTAGCCGTCGAGGCGCTCCCGGGACTCGTAGAGCTCCAGTGGTCCGGTGATGACGGCGATGCGGCGTCGGCCCCGCTCCAGCAGGTGCCGGACGGCCAGGGCCGCGCCGCTCGCGTTGTCCAGGCCCACGTACGGGACGTCCGGTGCGTTGGTGCGGTT
The DNA here is from genome assembly GCF_036192275.1 of Streptomyces sp. NBC_00250. Lineage (NCBI taxonomy): Bacteria > Bacillati > Actinomycetota > Actinomycetes > Kitasatosporales > Streptomycetaceae > Streptomyces > Streptomyces sp. NBC_00250. Next base: position 114,779 of record NZ_CP108088.1, read on the forward strand.
GAACGAGGCCGTGGGCAGGCCGGTCCTGGCCAGTGCCGCCGGCAGCGGGTCGGTACCGTGCAGGGCGATCAGCATGACGCCGTCCACGTGCCCCCCGGCGACGTACTGCTCGACTCTGGCCCGGCTGCGGTCGGACTCGGCCAGCATGAGCACGACCTGTTTGCCCGCGGCCTCCAGTTCCCGGCTCACGGCGCGCACGACGGTGGCGAACAGGGGATCGTCGGAGACGACGCCCTGTGGGGGGTCGGAGACGACCACGGCCACGGCGTCGGTCCTGCGCGTCACCAGGTTCCGGGCGGCGGCGTTGGGCACGTATCCGAGCTCGCGCACGGCCCGCATGACGACGTCGCGGATCTCCGGCGCCACTGTCGCCTCGCCGTTGACGACACGGGAGACGCTCGACTTGGACACGCCCGCGCGCGCGGCGACCACTTCCAGCGTGGGTCGTTTCATCCCAGTCCGTTTCGGTCGGCGGTGCCCAGGGGCTTCCGGGGAGCGTTTTCTGACGAGGATGACGTCCGAGCGGCACCCATGTCAACGCCCACACGGAGGTGGGCTGTTGCGCGGGAGCCGAGTGATCGACCGATGGACGCAACGGAGTTCTTTGCCCTGGCAGGGCCCGTTCCCGCCCGCCAGGAAGCCGCATGACGGGCCGTCGAGAAACCGTTCCACCGTGCGACGCGGCGGAGTTCACGCCGTTTCCGGCGTGTGAACCAAGCCCTTGACAGCCGTTGCGGACCGGCCCATTCTCACCCCTCAGGGAGCGCTCCCCCGACTTCCCTCCCCTTCCTGAGGAGCCGCCGTGCGTCCACTGTTCCGCCGCCTCGGTTTATTCGTCGCCGTCGCGGCCACCCTGCTCAGCTTCACCGCTCTTCCCGACCCACCCGCCCATGCCGCCGCCGTCTGCGGCAGTGCGGACGCCGCGCGCGGCAGGCCCGCCACCGCGTCCAGCACCGAAGGCCCGTTCGGTGCGCAGAACGCCGTCGACGGCGATCCCGGCACCCGCTGGTCCAGCGAGTTCTCCGACCCCCAGTGGATCCAGATCGACCTCGGCTCCGCGAAGAACCTCTGCGGCGTGGGGCTGGCCTGGGAGGCCGCGTACGGCAAGGCCTTCCGGATCCAGGTGTCGAACGACGCCGCCACCTGGACCACGGTCCACGAGACGACCACCGGTACCGGCGGCACCCAGGATCTGGCCGTCGCCGGAACCGGCCGCTACGTCCGGCTCGCCGCGACCCAGCGCGGCACCGCCTACGGCTACTCGCTCTGGTCCTTCACCGTGCGGACCGCCGAAGGCGACCAACCCGGCGGCGGGGACACCCTCCTGTCGTACGGCCGACCGGGCGCGGCCTCCTCCTCCCAGGCCGACTCCAACTGCTGGGAGTGCACACCGGCCCGGGCGTTCGACCGCGATCCCGCCTCCCGCTGGGCCACCAGCCCGACCACGGGCTGGAGCGATCCCGGTTGGATCTCCGTGGACCTGGGCGCGACCGCCCAGATCCACAAGGTCGTCCTCCAGTGGGACCCGGCGTACGCCAAGTCCTTCCAGATCCAGGTCTCCCCGAACGGGACCGACTGGACCCCGATCTACTCGACCACCACCGGCGCCGGCTTCAAGCAGACCCTGTCCGTCTCCGGCACCGGTCGCCACGTCCGGATGTACGGGACGGAACGCGCCACCGCCTACGGCTACTCCCTGTGGGAGTTCCAGGTGTACGGCACCGGTGGCGCGCCGATCCCCGCCCCGCCGCTCCCGGCCGATCCCGCGAACCCGCCGCGGCTCGTGTGGAGCGACGAGTTCGACGGCGCCGTCGGTGCCCGGCCCGACCCCGCGAAGTGGCGGGCCGACCCGGGCACCGGCCAGAACGCCGAACTGCAGTACTACACCGACCACCGCAATGCCGCCCTGGACGGGGCCGGCCACCTCGTCATGGAGGCGCGCAAGGAGGCGACCCCGGGCCAGGGGTGCCCGCCCGACCCGCTGACCGGCAGCACCACCTGCCAGTACACCTCGGCCCGGATGAACACGGGCGCGACCTTCCAGTTCACCTACGGACGGATCGAGGCCCGCGTCAAGGTACCCAAGGGCAACGGGCTGTGGCCCGCCTTCTGGATGATGGGCGGCGACTTCCTGACGGGTCGGCCGTGGCCGTACAACGGGGAGATCGACATCATGGAGATCCTCGGCAAGGACGTGAAGACGGCCTACTCCACCGTCCACGCCCCCGCCTACAACGGCGGCGGTGGGATCGGTGCGCCGTACCGGCTGCCCCAGGACGCGGACTTCTCCGACGACTTCCACACGTGGACGGCGGACTGGAGCAGCAAGGGGATCGTCTACAGCCTCGACGGGCGGACCGTCCTCACGCTCGACAAGGAACAGATCGAGCAGAGCCGCGGGCCGTGGATCTTCGACCACCCGCACTACATGATCCTGAACCTCGCGGTCGGCGGCGCCTGGCCCGGCCCGACCGACGCCACGACGCCGTTCCCGTCGAAGATGCTCGTCGACTACGTGCGCGTCTACCAGTAGCCGACCCCTCCGCCCCGCACCCCACATCCGTAAGGAAGTGACATGCGCAGACATCCCGTCCCCCTCTACACCCTCCTGGCGGGGGCGCTGGCGGTCGTCCTGGCCGCCGCCCTCAGCATCACCCTCACCACCAGGCCCGCCTGGGCCGCGACCGTCGTCGTCCAGGCCGAGTCGTACGCCGCCCAGTCAGGTGTCGGCCTGGAGGTGACCGCGGACTCCGGCGGCGGACAGAACGCCGCCTACCTCGCCGACGGCGACTGGATGCGTTTCGACGGCGTCGACCTCGGCGCCGCCGGCCCCCTGACGGTCTCGGCCCGGGTCGCCTCCGCCACCGGCTCCGGCTCCGTGGAGCTGCGTACCGGATCGCTGACCGGACCGGTGCTCGCCACCTTCTCCGTCTCCCCCACCGGCGGCTGGCAGACGTGGGCGACCTTGACCGCCGACGTCGCCACGCACCCCACCGGGCCTCAGACCGTGTTCGCCGTACTGCGCAGCGCCACGCCCGGCGACTTCGTCAACGTCAACTGGCTCTCCTTCGGGGGCGGTGGCGGTGGCGAAACGCCCGGGTGGGTCGCCGTCGACCAGGGCGCGTGGAACGCGCAACTCGCGCAGTTTCGGGCGATGACGCCGGCAGCGGTGCCGGCCGACTCGGTCCGCGTGCCCGAGTTCAACGCCACGTGCACCTACAGCCACTCCAAGCCTGACGACCCGATCGTCGTCCCGGGCCTGCCGGGCGCCTCCCACATGCACAGTTTCTTCGGCAACAAGAGCACCGACGCGTTCACCACGGCACAGAGCCTGCAGGCCCACACCGGCACGAGCTGCACCCCGGCCGAGGACCTGTCCGCCTACTGGATCCCGACCCTCTACGAAGGAGGCAAGGCCGTCGAACCCGACGGCGTGATCGTCTACTACGGGTCGAGGCTCCTCGATCCCTCGGCGACGGTGCCCTTCCCCCAGGGCTTCCGCATGATCGCGGGCAACGCCAAGTCGCAGGTGCCCACTCCGGCGGGCTCGGCCAACCAGTTCTACTGCGCCGGAGAGGGCGGCGAGATCGGCCGCAGCGCCGACGGCAACTGGCCCGTGTGCGCCCCGACCGCCAAGCTCGTGTACCAGCTGCTCTTCCCTGACTGCTGGGACGGCAAGCACCTCGACAGTCCGGACCACAAGTCGCATGTCGCCTTCACCCACAACGGCAAGTGCGGCGGCGACCACCCCGTCGCGATTCCCTCCGTCTCCTTCGTCATCGGATACCCGACCGGTGGCAGCCCGGCCGGGTTCTCCTTGTCCTCGGGCCTCGCGTCCTCCATCCACGGCGACTTCTTCAACGCCTGGGACAACGCGGCCCTGGGACAGCGAGTGAAGGACTGCGTCGTGCAGAGCGCCAAGTGCAACTCCGCCGGCACGTTCTGATCCTGCGGACGGCGGCGGCACTGCTCGCGGCGCTGCCGGCCGTCGGCTGCACCCAGCAGCCGACGGTCGGCCCGCCACGCACAGCGCTGTTCAACGCCACCGACACCGCCTGGATCCAGCTGATGATCCCCATGGACGAGCGAGCCGAGCAGCTGACGGCCCTCGCGGCGTCACGGACCGCCGACCCGGCCCTGGCCGGGATCGCGACCGGGTCGGAAGCCAGACTGAAGGACGAACTCACCCGCCTGCGCGCGCTCCTGAAGCTCTCGGGCGTCCCGGACACCCGCCCGCACGAGGGGCACGACATGCCGGGAATGGTCTCCCTCGACGTCCTCGACAGGGTGACCACGACGACCGGCAAGGAGCTCGACCGGCTCTTCACCGACAGCATGCGCGCCCACCTCGCCCAGACCCGCACGCTCTGCGCCGGCGAACGCGCTTCGGGCCAGTCCGACGCCGCGACGGATCTGGCGAGCGCCATCGAGAGGAGTGCCGCTGACCAGCTCGCCCTGCTGAACGCGCCACGGTGAGCGGCCGGCACGCACCCTCGACGTCAGCCTCACCCCCACCGCCGCCCCGGGATCCACCCGGGTGGCCCGGAACCGTTCACCGGCCGCAAATCCCGTGCGGGAGCGCTCCCATTCTGGGATCGTCGGACGAATGACGACAGCGCCTTTCATCCGCCGCTACCGGACCTCGGACCGCGCCGAACTCGCGGACATCTGTGTCAAGACGGCTCACGAGGGCGGTGACTCCTCCGCCCTCTACCCCGATCCCGAGCTGATGCCCGTGATCTTCGCCTATCCGTACGTGGAGCTCGAGCCCGACTTCGCGTTCGTTCTGGACGACGGCGCCGGGCAGGCCGTCGGCTATGTCCTCGGGGTGCCGGACACCGCGGGCTTCGCCGCCCGGTTCCGTGAGGAGTGGCTTCCCCGGGCGGCGGAGCGGTTCCCGGCGCCCGTCGGCGCGGCCGCCACGCCCGCCGAGTCGATGGCGTTCCTGCTCCACACACCGGAGCGCATGGTCCGCGCCGAGTTGGCCGGACATCCCGCGCACCTGCACATCGACCTCCTGCCCGCCTGGCAGGGGCGGGGGTACGGGCGCGCCCTCATCGCCACTCTGCTCGCGGCGCTGCACGTGCACGGCGTGCCCGCCGTGCACCTGTGCATGGTGCGGTCGAACACACCGGCCCGGGCGTTCTACGACCGCCTGGGGTTCGAGCAGCTGGACGTACCCGACCCCGGACCCGTCTGGTACCTGGGCCGCCCGACGGCCCAGGACGCGCGGTCCGAGCCCCCGACGGCCCAGGACGCGCACTCCGGGCCCCCGGCGACCGTGGGGCAGCCGGACGGCGGGGGCCCGGGCGGTCCTCGGTCGAGCCGCAGGGCGAGCCGGTCGAGTGTGCCACGGGCCACTCGCCGTGCCTGATGCCGAAGTGTTCCCACGTCCCGAATCACCTTGCCAAGCCCGTTCGCGCGGCGGCAGGGCGAGGCGCTCACCGGGACCAGGCGGCTCCAGGCACGCGCAGGTGGACGGCGAGGGCGGCGATGTCGTCGTCGAGGCGTCCTTTGGTGTAGTGGAGGAGATCGCGGTGCAGCGCCGCGAGAAGTTCGCGGGGTGGCGTCAGGGGCTGCCGCCCCATCCAGGCTGCCAGCGGGAAGAACTCGCCGCCGCGGTCGCGGGCCTCGGCGATCCCGTCGGTGTAGAGGAGCAGCAGGTCACCGGGGGCGAAGGCGCAGCTGTCGACGTTGTAGTGATCACCCAGCAGGTCGGCCAGGCTGAGCAACGGCGAGGGGGCCTGCGTCTCGAGGACGCGGAGTGTCGTGCCGTTCAGGATCAGCGGGGGCGGGTGTCCGCAGTTGAGGAGGTCGATCCGCCCGCCTTCCTTCGGGATGTCGACGAGCAGCGCGGTGGCGAAGCGCTCCATCGTTCCCTCGGGGGGAAAGGCAGCGTTGTACCGGGTGCAGCTGGCGTCGAGCCTGCGGGCGACCTCGATCATGTCGGTCTCGCTGTAGGCGGCCTCGCGGAAGGCGTTGACGATGGCCGCGGCCGCTCCCACCGCCGGCAGGCCCTTGCCGCGTACGTCACCGATGAGCAGCCTGACGCCGAACGGCGTGTCGATCGCCTCGTAGAAGTCCCCGCCGATGCGCGCCTCCGCCGCGGCCGCGAGGTACAGCGACTCGATCTCGACGTCCCTGAAGCGGCGTGGCATCGGGCCCAGCACCACCTGCTGCGCCGCATCGGCGACGAGCCGTACCTGGAGGAGTGTGCGCTCCCGCTGGAGCCGGACATGGCTTCCGTACGCCGCGGCCACGGTGACGGCGATGATCCCCGCGACCGTCCACCACGTTCCGAGGTCGGGGAAGACGAGGCTGAGGCCGATCATCAGGATGAGGCAGACCGTGCCGAGCAGGATGGTGGGCAGGACCGGCCACATGGCGGCGGCCAGAGCCGGGGCGGCGGGCAGCAACCGACTGAAGGCCAGCTCCGGCGGAGTGGTGTAGGCCAGTGCGGCGATCACGACGGTCAGAATGACCGGCGACAGCCGCACAAGCAGGCCCGGGCTGTAGCGGCGGTGGAGCCACACCCGTCCAGACTCGATCACACCGGATAGAATATCCACACAAGACGGACATAGCGCTTCAGAGCGGGGCGACTGGACCGGGGCGGGCTTGTGTGCGTACGCACACATGTACGGCCCCCCCGTCCCGACAGACCCGCCCGCTCCACCTCCGCGCAAGCAGGCCGTGACCCGTCACCCGCCGTCCCACTCCTCACCCGTCGCCCGTCGGATCGGTAGCCCTGCACTGCGGGCGAGGAGGCGCACCCCACGCACATCCGGCCCCGCGAGGCGCCGCGGCGCCGACGCGGCCGCTCCAGAAGCCGACCGTCCTCCGCGACCACCGCAGGAGCATCCGTTCGACTCCCGAACAGCCGACCCCTTCGAAGTGTCTCCGTAGTACGTCAACTCCCCTGTGCGAGGGCGTTCCCGGTGTCACTATGTCCTCCTGGACCGGCGGTGGCACCACTCCGCGGGTCGGGCACGAGGGGGAATGGCGATGGCTGACGGGCTGTCCGCACCACTGGACGTCGGCGCCCTGGTCAGCGGGCCGAGGCTGTCGATGGGCCATGACCGGGCCCTCGCCCGGCAAACGCTCCTCTCTGCCGCGCAGCCCGCGCTCGGGTACCTGCGTGCGCGGGTGGCCGCCGAGGACGTGGCCTCCCTCCGTGTCCTCCGGGACGGAAGGACGCAGCTGCACGCGCTCCTGACGCCCCGAGCGGCGGCACGGACCTGTGTCCTCGCACTGGCGGACGATCCGCCGTACCGCCCGGCGAGAGAGTCGGAACCGGGCGTCTCCCAGGCGCTGCGGGCCTCCGCCGCGATGGGTCTCGCCATGGTCGACGATGCCGACCGTGCCTCGCAGGAGCTCGCCACCGGTGCGCGCTGGCTGCGGCACTCCTGGGCACAGTTACCCTCCCCCGACGGGCCGGCGTCCGGTCTGCTCGACCGCTTCCTGTCCGGCCCCGCCCCGCGCGCGGCGGTCGGGCACCAGGCACGGATCCGGCGCCTGATCGAGGGGCTCGGTGCGGAGGACCGGGACCTGGCGCTACCCCTCCTGCTCTGGCTGCTGACACTCGACGGCGCCCTGCCCGAACCGGAGCCCGTGGCGTCGGCGAGCGTGCTCTTCGACGGCGGGAACATCGGGGTGCGCGGCACGCTGAGCGTGACCTTGTTACCGGAGGGACCGCCCGCGCTCGTTCCGGACCCCCGCACCATGTCGGGTTTCCGCGCCGACGAGAAGTTCCACGACTCCCTGCGGAACGCCTGGACGGCAGCGAACGATGGAATCGGCGGAACCGTCCTCTGGTCGCTCACCGACGACGAGGGCGTCACCGCGATGGCAGCCGATCCCTCGCTGGGCTGCGCCTTCGCCGTTCTCCTGGACGAGGTCCGGCGGCAGAGCAGGGGTCGCCTACGGCGTTTCGTGACCGTCCGGAGGCTCAACCCGCGGACCGCGCTGGTCGGCGCGCTCGACGGGACCGCCGAAGGCCGGCTGACCGGCGTCGGCGGCTACGACAAGAAGCTCCGCGTCGCCGACAACGGCCAGACCGTCATCCTCCCCGAGGGGGACCTGCCGAAGGCCCGGGAGGTGTGGAAGGACGACCGGGCAGCCCGGCTGAAGGGCGTCGATACCGTCCCCGACGCCGCGAAGGCCGCCCGCACGGTCGACATGCACGTCCTCGTGCGGTCCGGGGCATCGGTCATCGGCATCCTGATCGCCCTGGTCATGGTCGGCGGTGCGGCCGCGTACGGGCTCTGGGACCGCGGCGAGGAGCGCGCGCGCCGGGCGCTGGCCGCCGACCTCGTCACCGAGGCCCTGACACGGCGCGCCACCGAGCCCAGGCTGGCGGGACTCCTCGCACTGGCCGGGAAGCGGATCGACTCCGGCACTCCCAACGCCGAGCAGGCCATGCGGGACGTCCTGGAGACCAACTCCGGTCTGCGGATCGCCTGGAAGGCGAGCCCCGGCACCGTCGACAGCATCGCCGTCGACGACGAACGGAACCGGGTGTACACCACCGGGGACGACCCCTACCTCAAGGCGTGGGACCTCCGGACCGGCAAGGCTCTGGGCAGGATCCCGGCCGAGGTCGGCCGCCTGGTGTACAGCGCACCGGCGGGGCTGCTCGCCGCCGAGGCCGAGGACGGGATCCACCTCTACTCGGCGCAGGGCGCCGTGCCCGCGCCCCTCGGAACCCTTCCGGAGCCGAGCTGCGCGGCCCCGGGCACGTACCGGGTGGCGACCGCGTTCACCGAGCCCGGGAACCGACTGATCGAGGTGTTCAACGACGGCACCATCGCCCAGTTCGACGTGCTCACGCGAGAGGAGTCCGACTGCCGGCGGGCCGGACCCGGGGGTGCCCCGCAGGCCCGTTGGCGGGTCCTCGACGCCGCGGTCGCGCGGGCCCCGTGGGCCTCCGGCCAACTGCCGGGCGAGGAGCGGGCAGTCCTCCTCCTCGACGAGAACCGGGTGGTCTCCGTCGGCCTGGACACCCACAAGGTCGCGTCCGAGATCAAGGACGAGGACATCCCGGGACAGGCCTTCGCCGTCGGGGCCAACGACGCGCTCGTGGTGCTCGCCACCCCGCGCGGGGTGTTCGCCTGGGACCGGCAGCGTGGGCGCCCGCTCGACTACCCAGTCGGCGGACTGGCCGATCCCCCGAAGGCCATGATCGAACACAACGGAAGCGTCGTCATCGCGGGCGACGGAGGCACCGCGCTGGTCCCGCTGGGCACCGGGGGCGACGCGGCCACGAGCCGGGGAATGGAACGGCCCCGCGGCGGAGCGGCGAGCGCCGCCGCTGTCGGCGACCGGTTCACCGTCGTCGCGGCCGGCCGGGACGGCTGGATCGGCGTGCTGGACCGCCGCCCGGGGCCGCTCGGCCTGCTGCCCGGCGGGGCGTCGAGCGCCGCCAGTTTCGCAACGGACGGATCGCTGCTGCTCAGCAGCGTCAGCGGGAAACTCTCCTACGGTCTCCGTCAGGTGCGCCCTCAGCCGCTCGCCTACCAGCAGAACCCGGCGATGTCGGAATACCCGGCCCTCGTGACGTTCGATTCGGCGGGCCAGTTCATCAACGACGCGGCCTCCTCCCCCACGTACGTGGCCTCGGCCGGACAGTTCAAGGGGGCCGCCAAGATCGTCGTATGGCGCAAGGACGGGACCTTGTTACGTGACCTGGAACCACCCGGCGCCGACCAGGGCACCCCCTCCAGCGCCCACCGCATCGCCGTCGGCGTCGGGTTCGTGCCGGGCGAGGACCTGCTCGTGGCACGGCACGTCGACGGCCCCCTGTACCTGTGGTCCACCCGTACGTGGAAGCCGTTGGGCGCCATCCCGCTCGGCGCGAGCGAAGGCCTCGGGTTCACCCTGCACGAGAGCCGGCCGCTCGCCCTCGCCCTGGAGCGGGCCGGTGCCGACGACGCCCGTCTCGTCCTCGTGGACCTGCACAAACGCACCACCAAGGCGGTCGCCGCCCCGCGGGTCCTCCGGTTCGCCTGGAGCCGGGACGGGTCGCGGGTGGCCCTCCTCGGCCTCGACAACACCGTGCGGTTCCTCGACGCCGACCTTCGCGAGACCGGCCGACCGCTGCACCTCACCGGCGCCGTGACCACGCCGTCCTCGATCGCGCTGTCGCCCGACGGCGGTCGGGTCGCGGTCGGGTACGCCGACCGGGTCACCGTACGCGACACGTCCACCGGCGACCTCGCCCTGCCCGAGCTGCGGGTCTCCGGCACGGACGAGATCCTTCACCTGCGCTGGTCGCCGACCGGCGAGGTGCTGGCAGGAATCACCCGGTCCCCGCGCGGCCGCGAAGGCGACCGGCCCGCCGGACCGGTCGAGTTGTGGCGGGTGGGCGCCATCGACTGGGGCGAGGTGCTGTGCCAATGGACCGGCTCCGGGCTCACCCCCGAGGAATGGCTAGACCTCGTCGGCCCCACCGAGCCCTACATCGATCTCTGCGCCGAGAAGAAATGAGGGCCGCCACCATGCCATGGGTCCGTCTCCCCGGTCTCCTTCCCGCCCGCCTGTCGGGCGCGGGAGGGTCACCCGAGGCACCACCAGCCCGGCAGGCCGGACCGGCACCGGGGCCCGCACAGCCCTCGGCCCGCCCGTACGACGGGGGGCCGCCGTGCGAGGCCGCGGCGGCCCCACGACGTGCGGGCGGGGCGGGCGCACGAGGTGGGGGTGGGGCGGGCGCACGGCGTGCGGGCGGGGCGGGTCCGTCCTCGGGCCTCGGGCACCGGACCGGTCGCCGGGCGGCGGCCCTCCTCCTCGCGGGGATGATCGCCGCTGTGGGCTGCACAGCCACCGACGACGGCGCCGCCCCGGCCGGGACCCGCCCGCCCACCGGCGCCGCCGGGTCCGGGCCGGACCGGACCCGCCCGGTCCTCGCCTTCGTCCAGCCCGAGAAGCGGGCCGTGATGCTGGCCGACGCGGCAGGTCGTACCTGGCGCGCCGCGCCGACCGACGCCGCGCCCCCGCCCTCCGAGGTCGTGTGGTCGCCCGACGCGCGCCGCCTGGCCTGGCTCGACGAGGCGAACGCGAGCGGCACCGGCGAGATCCACATCTACGACGTGGCCAAGGGCACCGTGCACTCCGAGCCCTGCCCCTGCCATGGTGTCGGTTTCCTCGGCCGGGACGTGGCGACCCTGGCCGCGGACGGCACCTCCCTCGCGCTCTTCCCACCGGGCTACCCCGCCGAGCGCGCGCATCGCGTCACGCTCGGCAAGGCGCAGGGGGCGTACGCCCAGCTCGCCGTCGGCGGGCCCGACGACGTCATCGTCTTCGCCGTGCTGCCCGAGGGCCCGGGCGTCACCCGCGGCCAGGGCACCGTGTCCGCCGTCGACCGGCGCGGCACGGTCCGCGGACTCCTGCCGCCGACGAAGCCCACCACGTTCAGAGACGCCCTGCGGGCCCCCGACGGCAAGGCTCTCGCCTGGGGCACCTCCGACAGTGGCGGTGCCTGCTGGACGAGGTCGACCCTGCTCACCCACTCCGGCGCCACCGCCGAGGAGCCCGTACGGCACCTGCCGGACGATGCCGCCTTCCGGCGGGCCCTGATCGGTGACCGGCAACGCTCCCTCGGCTCCTTCGCCCGGGCCGGCGACGGACTCACCGTCACCTACGGCCCTCTCGCGAGCTGCCAGGTCATCGGCCCCGAGCGGTTCGTCTCCTACTACGTGCGGGGCGGGGTCCACACCTTCCTCGGCACCGGCCTGCTCGGGATCGCGCTCGGCGGGGACGGGCGCGTGGCCAGACTCGCCATGGACGTGTCGTCCACCGGCCTCGCCCGGGCGCAGTCCGGCGTCGCCGGATACACCGGGACCCTGACCCTGAGCTCGGGCGGCCGGGAACAGACGCTGGGGAAGGGGGTGTCCGCCTTCGCCTTCACCCCCGCCGAGAGCACCGCGGCCCAGCCGCCCGCCGCTGCCCCGCAGCCCCCGGGCGCTGCCGTGACCACCGTGGACGACCACGGCGCGCGACTGCCCGAGGCCGTGGTCCGGCTGGCCCGTCAGATCGAGGAGGCGGCCGCACGCGGGGACACCGAGCGGCTCGTCGCCCTGTGCGGGACCTGCCGGCCGGGGGTGCACCAGTGGATCCGCGGGAAGGACGGTGCGGCGGCCGTCCTGCGAGCCATCCGCGCGCACCCCGGGCGCAACGGCACGGAGGGGCTGATGTACCCCGCGCTGGGCAGTTGCGTGGACCAGCCCGAACAGGACATCACCTGTACACCGCAGCAGCTCGAGGACGTCGCCCTGCTCGGCCTGCGGCCCGACGAGGGGAACGTCGACTACGGCGGCGTCGTCTACGACAGCTGGAGCGGCGGCGCCGCGATGGTCCCGCTCCTCGTACGGACCGACGCGAAGGGGGCGGCAGTGTGGACAGGCCTGGCGGCGGGATGAGCGACCCGACGGTGACGGACTCCGCCGCGGTTCCGACGCCGAGGAAGTACGGGGAGGAAGAGACCGCGGGCCGGGAGCGGAAGGCGGGCGGTTCGATGCGGGAAGCGGGCGTCCCGATGCGAGAGGCGGGCAGCCTGATACGTGACGCAGGCGGCCTGATGCGGGAGGCCGGGGTCCCGGAGCGGGAAGTCGGGGACCCTGAGGGGCAGGCCCGGGGTGACTCTCGGCGGCCGGGCGGCGGCCCCATCATGACCGGCGACCTCTTGGGCGGCCGTCGGGTGCTCGGCTTCGGACATGTCGAGGGGGCCGCGCCCTCCGCCGACTCCAGGTACTCCGCGTCCGCCGCCTCCTCCGCGAGCGGCGCCGAAGAAGCCGGCGCCCGCTTCGCGGACCGGCTGCTGCTCGACGGCGACCAGCACGCCGACGGACCGCCCGCACGGAGCGCCGACCCCGCCGACCATCCCACGCTGGAACGGGCGGGACCTCCCCCGTACCACCAGCTCGACGACCGGCACGTGCACCACGCGGACGACCTCGCCCCCGGTCTGGTCACCGCCTTCGAAAGGCTGCTGTACGGGCCGGACGCCGCCGGCTACCTCGGCGTCCTCGTCGACCGGCTCACCGCCGACGGCCACAGCGTCTGGCTGGCCGGTGGAGTGCCGCGCGACCTGGTGACGGGGGCCGTCTCCGACACGGCAAGCATCGAGGGGACGGCAGGCGTCCCCGACCCGCCACACGACCCGCGGACCGAAGCCGCCCCCGCCACGGCACACGACCTGGATGCGACCGGCACTGCACCGGCCGGCGCCTTCCTCACCATCGTCGACGAGGTGCTGCTCCTCGACGGCGACAGCGCGGAACTCCCCCGGCTCTTCAGCCCGCGCTCCCTCGTCTGCTCCGTGCTCGCCGTCCGCCGCGACCGGCGGACCCTGGAGTACCGGGGTCTCGGCCTCACCGGCATGCCGTATCCGGCGACCGGGACCGACCTGCTCCAGGACGCCCGGCAGCGCGACCTCACGGTCAACACCCTGCTGTACGACCCCGTACGGCGGCTCGTCCTCGACCCGCTGGGGCGGGCCCTCACCGATCTCGGACACCACGCCGAGGCCACACCACGTCCACTCCGGCTCGCCCTGCCGGGAACCCCGGAGCGGCCCGACGTCTGCGCCGAACTCCTGCTGCGGGCAGCCAAGTTCCGGATCCGCTGGGACGCCCGGGCCGGCCTGGACGACACCGCGCTGGGGGCCTGGGCCGCCGACCTGCCCGCGGACCTCGCCGCGCGGCTCGACGGCGGCCCGGAGGGGTTGCCGCGGCTCGCGGGCCTGTGGGAGGCGTGGGTGCCGGGAGGGCCGACGGCCGCCCAGGCGGAGTCGCTCCGCGCATACGGACCGGCCATGTCCGGCCTTCTCGACCGGCTGGCCGCACCGACGCGACAGGAGAACCCCGGGCACCCGGCCGAACGGGCCCGTCCCGACGAGAGGGGCACGTGGTGACCGGAGCCGACGCCCTCCCCGCGCACCGTCCCCTGAGCGGCTGGGTCGCCCGGGTCGAGCCGGGCGGCACCCCCGGTGCACCCGGTCGGCTCGGCCCCATCAACGACGGCGACGAGCGCGCCGACGCCAGAACGGCTGCGCGTTTTCGCGCTCCCGGCTGGACCCGGGTCGACGCAGCCGTACGGCGGCCGACCGGTGTCCCCGTACGGGCGCTCGCCCTGCGGGCACCGAACGGGGCCCTCGTGGTCGAGCTCGACGACCGGGGCGCCCCCGTGGAAGTCTCGACGGACGGCGCGGAACTCGTCGCACTGCTTGAGGAACAGTGGGCCGACGTCCCCGCCGACCCCGCGACCGTGGACCGGCTCGCCGGCGAGAGCCTGGAGCTGCGGTACTTCCTGCTGCACCGTCTCGCACTGGAGACGGCGGCGCCGGCCGCCCTCTTCCACTGTCTGCCGTGGCACCGGGTCGAGGCCGCCGCCCACGCGGCGGCCGACCTCCTCGCCGGACCCGAGCCCGGACACGCAGCCGAACCCGGACACCCGCCCCGTACAGGACAGGAGCCGCGCCCCGCTCCGTACGGTGAACTGCGCCATTGGTTCACCCCGGCCGCAACCTCGCTCGCGGGACCCCTTTCGGTCCTGGAGGCCGGGCTCCGCACCGTACGCCCCGGTCCTTGGTTCGGCCGGGAGGCGTCGGCCCTGCTCACCGGGCTCCTCGCGGTGGATCCGGAGCGGCTGCCCACGTCGGCCCGCGGCGCACTGGCCGGACTCGCTCTGCGGATCGGGGCGAGCCCCGCCCTCCACCACAGTGCGCGGCTCTCCGCCGCCCGGCTGACCGCCCCGGAGCCCGGTGCCGAGGCCGAAGACCTCGCGCTCACCGCCCGGATGGACTCCACCTTCGTCCTTCGCGCCGCCGACGGGGAGGACGACGAGCCGGCGGCCGCGCAGCTCGGGCGGGGGCCCGTCGAGGCCGAGGTGACCGTCACGCGCGCTGGACGGGTGACCGTCGAGATGGAGATCGACATCGTCGCGGCGGAGGCGGCCGCGACCGGTGGCGGGCGAGCGCCGGACGCCGCTGAGGGCCCTCCGTGTCAGCCCGTGCTGCTCGGGCCGGCGGGCGAGGCCGCCGGAGCGCCGGGAGGTGAGCGGTACTGGATGGTGCTCGACGATGTCGGCCCGGTGCTCCACGGACGGATCGCCGCCCCCGCTCCGGCCGGGCAGTTCGACGTGGACCTGGACGGGCCACCGGTGCCGTTGCTCTTCCTCGACCGGGTGTCTCCGGCGAAGCTGCTCGCCTCGCTGCGGGCCAACGAACGGATCGGCCCGGCCCGTTGGCACGAGCTGGTCGACGGGTTGCCACCCCGTCATCCCGCGCACGCCGCCCTGACCGCGTACGAGGAGGAACTCCCCACGTAGAACACGTAGAAGCGGACGTTCCGACCCCTCGACGTACCCGGCCCGGCTACCGTGGGCGGGTGGACGCCACACCGACCGCCGCAGCATCGCACCCGGCAGCCCCCGCCTCGACCCCCGTCCCGGACGCCCCTCCGGGCGGGGCGTCGGAGACCGGTGCCGACGGCGAGGCGAACCGCCGCCGGGCCCTCGACGCGGAGTTCCGCCGTCTGGAGGAGAGCGCCATGTGGAGCGCGCAGTGCCAGTTCGAAGAGGGCAAGCGCTGGCGGGCGACGCACTGGGCTCTCGGCCTCCCCGCGACCCTGCTGGCCGCCATCGCGGGGACGACCGCGCTCGTGGAGTCCACGGGCGCGACCGCCGCCGGCATCCTGGCGCTGCTGTCGGCCGGCCTGGGCGCGGTCCTCACCACGGTGAACGCGCCCCAGCGGGCGAGTCAGGCCGTCGCCGCGGCGAACGTCTACCTGTCGATTCAGACGGCGGCCCGACAGCACCGCGAGATCGACCTGCCGGCCTGGACCACCGTCGAGGCCCGCGAGGCCCTGGCCGCGTTGACCACCCGCCGCGACGAACAGAATGCCGGCGCCGACCCGCCCAGCCGCCGCGCCTACCGCAAGGCACGCGCCAACCTCAACGCCGGAGGCCAGACCTACACGGTCGACGGCCCCGCACCACTCTGACCGGATCCCGGTGGTGCACGATCCCCGACAGCGCCGGAACACAGCCGGCGTACGGCCACCCGTGGCCCTTCGATCTCTCTGCGACGATCAGCCGACGCCACGTGGAGGACGAGCAGAGGCCCCGACGACGCCCCGGCTCCCCCCTGTCAGGGACTCCTGGGCACGGCTAGAGTCATCGGGCGCGGAGGGGGTACGGCTTCCCTCGCTCGGGCTGCGCACCATACTGGTCGGGCCCTGATCGCCCACCGAACGGTTCCATGGACAAGAACAGCACTGCATCGACCACCGTCCCCGACACCGCCTGGCTCGGGCGTGGACGCCACATCGGGCCCGAGCCCGAGCGGGACGTCCGGCGCAACCTGCTCGCCCTCAAGGCGGCCCAGGTGATCGACGAATTCCTGGACCTCGACCCCGTCGAGGCGGCGCGTTCCAGCGACCTGTACCCCCGGGACGAGTCCGCCGACCCCGGCCCGTCCGCCCGCCGCCTCTTCGAGGCCCGCTGGCGCGTGGCCGACGGCGTCACGGTACGCGCGCAACTGACCACCTACGAGACCGAGTCCCGCCGTACGAAGAGCGCAGGTGTCGACTGGGTCCTCGCCGCCGAGGCCGAGCGGGCGTGGGAAGCGGGCTGGCCCTCGCCTGCCACCGTGTTCTGGCCCGACAGCGACCAGATCGCGTGGGACCACGAGACGGTGGACGGCGTGCGCCTGCGAGCGGCGAACCACCTGCCCAAGGACGACGACGAGTTGCGCCGCCTGCTGCGGTCCTGCACCCGGCAGAGCTGGTTCATCCATGTCGTGGTCCACGAGGCGATGACGCCGGACACCCTGGGCCGTCGGCCGATCACCGCGTTCCTGCCGCCGAGCCTGCGGCACCGGGTGGTCGAACACCGGGCCACTCCGGACCAGGCACTGATCGCCGACTTCGTGATGAAGCGTGAGCTGGGTGTGGGGATTCCGCGCGGCGGCGCTGTCATTCTGCCCCCGACACCGCAGACCGTCGATTACGACGCGGAACGCTTCACGGTACGCAATGTCTTCCTGGACGGCACGGAACCCACGCAACTCCTGGACAAGATCACGGAGTTCGCCTCACGGCCCCAGCCGCTGCCGGCCGAGGCCGAACAGGCACTGACACGGCTGCGTCAAGGCTGGCACCTGCTCACCCCCGCCGAGGAGCTGGACCACGCACGGGCCATGGTCACCAGGTACGCCAAGGCACTCGAAGCCATGACGGCGTCCTGCGACCTGTACCGGGAGGCCGCCGAGTCGGCGCTCGACGCCCTCGCCGAGGCGACCGGCGGCGAGGGCGTCCCCCGGACGTCATCGCCGGCGACGGCCAAGGAGGACTCTTCACCATGGAAGACCCTCACGAAGACACTCACCCGCTTCCGGGGGTCGAACCCCCAAACGCCGGATTCGGAGGTCCAGCAGCGCCCCCACAGCCGATGAAGTACGGGGCAGCCGACACCACGTCACCGACGGGGGCGGCGAATCCCCCGCGGCGACAATGTGCGATTTCACGCTGTCTTCGGAGAACGTCGCATCGTCGAACCGTGCCTCGTCGGCCCAGTGGGCGCATCAGCTCCCCTCGGTTTCGAAGGTGCGCAGCAGATCGGCGGCGACACTCACGGCGATCGTCGCGGGTTCCTTGCCGGTGATGTCGCCGAGCCCGATCGGGGTCTTGATCCGGTCGATCGTGGACTCGGCGTGGCCGCCCTCGGTGACGAGGCGTCTGCGGAAGCGTCCCCATTTGGCCGCCGACCCGATCAGCCCGATCGAGCCGAGATGGGTGGTGCGCAAGGCGGCGTCGCACAGAGCAGCGTCCTCGGCGTGATCATGAGTCATGATCAGGACGTGGGTCCCGTGCGGCAACTCCTCGAGCACGTCCTCGGGCAACAGCGGTGTGTGGTGCACGTGGATCTGGGCCACCGCGTCCGCGAGCACGTCGAGCCGCTGCTCGGTGAGGATGGCGGAGCGGCTGTCGATCAGATGGAGGTCGAGGTCCTGGCGCGCGAGGATGCGCGCCAGTTCCATTCCGACGTGACCGACTCCGAAGACGGCCACCGCTCGTACCACCGGGAGTGGTTCGAGCAGCACCGACACCGTGCCGCCGCAGCATTGCACGCCGTGCTGGTTGGTCACCTTGTCGTTCAGGGCGAAGTCGAGCAGTTCCGGATCGGGTTCGGCCGAGACGATCATCTCCCGGGCCCGGTCGATCGCGACCGCCTCGACGTTGCCGCCACCGATCGAGCCCCATGTCTCGGTCCGCCCCACCACGAGCTTCGCACCGGCGTCACGGGGTGCGTGGCCGCGCACGGCCGCGACGGTCACCAGTACGCCGGGCTCCCGGCGTGCTCGCAGCCTGGTGACCGCGGCGACCCATGTCATGTCAGGCACCGCTCAGCGCTTCTGCCTCGGCGCGGGTCGTGCCGTCGGCCGCCGGCCCGTTGCGGGTGTGGCCGTGCGGGACGTCACCGTTCCGGGAGGCGTCGCTCCGGCGGGCCGCCTGGATCGCCCAGTACACCGCCTCAGGCGTCGCGGGCGACGCCAACTCGACGCTGACCCCGCTCGGACCGAACGCGGCAGCGGCCTGCCGCAGCGCCTCTCGCACCGAGAACGCCAGCATGAGCGGGGGCTCCCCCACCGCCTTGGACCCGTACACGGCGCCCTCTTCGGTGGCGTTCTGCAGCAGCGTGACGTGGAACTCCTCGGGCATCTCCGAGAAGCTGGGCAGCTTGTACGTGCTCGCGGCCTGCGTCAGCAGCCGGCCGCGGTTCGGCCCGTCACCGGCGTCCCAGCGCATGTCCTCGAGCGTCAGCCAGCCCGCGCCCTGCACGAAGCCGCCCTCGACCTGGCCGATGTCGATCATCGGGGACAGGCTGTCGCCGACGTCGTGCACGATGTCCACCCGACGGATGCGGTACGCGCCGGTGAAGCCGTCCACCTCGACCTCCGCCGCGGCGGCGCCGTGGGAGAAGTACTTGAACGGCGAGCCCTGGAACGCCTTCGCGTCCCAGTGCAGACCCTCGGTGCGGTAGAAGCCGGCCGCCGACAGCTGCACTCGCTGGAAGTACGCGGTGCGCACGAGGTCGTCCCAGGCCAGCTCCTGGTCGCTGCCCAGGGTGCGGGCGACGCCCTCGACGATGCGTACGTCCGAGGCGTTCGACCCCAGCCGGGTGGCGGCCACCTGCAGCAGCCGCTCGCGCAGCTGCTCGCAGGCGTTCTTCACCGCGGCGCCGTTGAGGTCCGTGCCCGCGCTCGCGGCCGTGGCCGAGGTGTTGGGCACCTTGTCGGTACGCGTCGGGGCCAGTCGCACCTTGTGGAGCGGGATGCCCAGCGTGGTCGCCGCCACCTGCAGCATCTTGGTGTGGAGGCCCTGTCCCATCTCGGTGCCGCCGTGGTTGATCAGGACCGAGCCGTCCTTGTAGATCAGCACCAGCGCGCCGCCCTGATTGAAGGCGGTGAGGTTGAAGGAGATCCCGAACTTGATGCCGGTCATCGCGAGCGCGCGCTTGGTGTGCGGGTGCGCGGCGTTGAAGGCGGCGATCTCGCGCTTGCGGTCGGCGATGCCCGCGTCGTCCTGGACCTGCTGCCAGACCGCGGAGATCCGTTCGGGCTGGACGACCTGCTGACCGTACGGAGTCGACTGCCCCCGCTGGTAGAAGTTGCGCTCCCTCAGCTCCATCGGATCGAGGCCGAGCAGCGGTGCGCACCGGCCCATGATGTCTTCGATCACCAGCATGCCCTGCGGTCCCCCGAAGCCCCGGAAGGCCGTGTTGGAGACCTTGTTGGTCCTGGCGATGCGACCGGCGATGCGCGCGTTCGGAATCCAGTAGGTGTTGTCGATGTGGCACAGTGCCCGGGCGACCACCGGCTCGGACAGGTCCAGGCTCCAGCCGCCGTCCGCGGTCAGGGTGGCGTCCAGGGCCCGGATGCGGCCGTCCGCGTCGAAGCCGATCTTCCACTGGGCGTGGAACCCGTGCCGCTTGCCGGACATGGTCAGGTCCTGTGTCCGGTTGAGCCGCACCCGGACCGGCCGTCCGGTCAGCTTGGCACCGAGCGCGGCGACGGCCGCGAACCCGTGCGGCTGCATCTCCTTGCCGCCGAAGCCGCCGCCCATCCGGAGGCACTGCACCGTCACCTCGTGGCTGTGCAGCCCGAGCACGTGGGCGACGATCTCCTGGGTCTCGGAGGGGTGCTGCGTGCTGCTCTGGACGAACACCTGCTCGGCCTCGTCGATGTGGGCCAGCGCCGCGTGCGTCTCCAGGTAGAAGTGCTCCTGATCGGAGAACTGGAGCTCTCCCGTGAACACGTGCGCGGAGTCGGCGAAGCCCGCGTCGACGTCGCCGGTCAGCATCACGGGACGGGCGCCGTGAAAGCTGCCGGCCTCGATGGCCTCCCGCAGCGTGACCAGAGAGGGCCGTTCGTCCAGTTCCACCTCGACGGCCGCCGCACCGAGCCGGGCCGCCTCCAGGGTCTCGGCGAGCACCCAGGCGACGGCATGGCCGTGGAACATGACCGTGTCGGGGAACAGCGGCTCGTCGTGCTTCATCCCGGCGTCGTTGACACCGGGCACGTCCGCCGCGGTCAGGACGCGGACCACGCCGGGCACGGTGAGCGCGGGCTCGGTGCGCAGCGCGGTGATCCTGCCGTGGGCCTTCATGACCTGGACCGGGTGGGCGTGCAGGACGTCCTTGGTCCGGTGGACCAGGTCGTCGGTGTAGAGCGCGGCGCCGGTGACGTGCAGCGCGGCGCTCTCGTGCGGCATCGGGACGCCGACGACCGGCTTCTCCGGACGCTGGGACAGTCGACTCATGACGACACCGCCTCGGTGGTCTGCGCGTACGTCTTCAACAGGCTCTGGCCGAGCATCGCGGAGCGGTAGTCGGCGCTGGCTCGGTGATCGTCCATGGGGGTGCCCTCGACCCGCAGCACCTCGGCCGCGGCCTCGACGGTCTCCGCCGTCCACGGCCTGCCCTCCAGGGCCGACTCGGTCGCGAGGGCGCGGATCGGGGTGGCGGCCACGCCTCCCAGGCCGATGCGTGCCTTGCGTACGATCCCGTCCTCGATGTCGAGCGCGAAGGCGGCCGCGACGCTGGAGATGTCGTCGAAGCGCCGCTTGGCGATCTTGTGGAAGGCGGTGACCGGAGACAGCGGCAGCGGGACCCGTACCGTTCGGATCAGCTCGCCGGGACGGCGCACGCTCTGCCGGTAGCCGGTGAAGTAGTCCGCGAGGGGGACCTCGCGCTCACCGTCGGTGTCGGTGAGCACCAGCGATGCCTCCAGCGCGAGCAGTGCCGGCGGGCTGTCACCGATCGGGGAGCCGGTGCCCAGGTTGCCGCCCAGGGTCGCGCCGTTGCGGATGAGCCGGGATGCGAACTGCGGGAACAGATCGGCGAGGAGCGGGACACCGCCGTCGAGGCGCCGCTCGATCTCGGTGAGCGTCAGCGCCGCCCCGATCTCGATGACGTCGGACTCGAACCGCAGCTCCCGCAGTTCGGGAAGACGGTCGACTGCCACCACGCAACCGGCCCGGCGGGAACGGATGTTGACCTCCACGCCCCAGTCGGTGGAGCCGGCGACCACCACCGCTTCGGGGCGCTCGCGCAGCAACCGCAGCGTTTCGGCCAGGGTGTTCCTGCGCAGGAACGAATTGGCGTCCTGTACGTAGTCGGTGGCGACCGGCGCGGGCGGGGACTGCTCTCGGCGCTGGGCGAGAGGGTCCTCGGCGATGGGCGTACCGACGGCGAATGCGGCGTCGCGGATGGGGCGGTAGCCGGTGCAGCGGCACAGGTTCCCGCTCAGCGCGTGCAGGTCGAAGCCGTTCGGACCGTGCTCGTGGTCGTGCTCGTGGTCGGTGCTGTCGCGGTGGCTGTGGCCGCGGGCGGTGTCGACGGTGCTGGTGCGGTGGGCACCGTCCGTCACGCCCTGGGGGGACTCGGCGTTCACACGGCGGTCGGGGCGGTAGTACTCGGCGGCCATGCTGCAGACGAAGCCCGGTGTGCAGTAGCCGCATTGGGAGCCGCCGCGGACCGCCATCTCCTCCTGCACCGGGTGCAGAGTGGGCGCCGTGCCGGGCCTGCCCGCCGTGGCGAGGCCCTCCGAGGTGATGAGCTCCTGACCGTCGAGCGCCGCGGCCGGGACCAGGCAGGCGTTGACCGCCACCCAGTCGGTGGGCTTGTGCACCCCGGGCCGGGCCACGAGCACGGAACAGGCACCGCATTCGCCCTCGGCACAGCCTTCCTTGGTGCCGGTGAGGCCTCGTTCACGCAGGAAGTCCAGCGCCGTGGTGTGGGGCGCGGCGGGAGCGAGGGGTGTTTCCTTCCCGTTGACGGTGATCCGCGCGGCTACCATGACGGGCCTTCGATTCGGTGCGAGATCGGTCGATTCATCATGTTCGCCAATTTTCCGGCAACTTTCTGTGCTCGGGGGGCGCCACGCCACGGAGGCGGGCGCGAAGCGGCACGCGACAGCGATGTGCCGGGGCCGGGGCGGTAGGGGAAGAAGCGGTATGTGCCGCGGAGGGGCACAGCAGAACGGCGTACTGGGCGTACTAGCAGCCGTGCGCGATACGACCCGGAACCCAGACCGTGGTGTGGGCGAGGCGACTCAGATCGGAGCAGGTGTACATCCGCCGGTCGCCTCCTCTCGGTCGCCATGGGTGATCGTTGACCGCAAGCTAATGGCTGACGCCGAGGAGGTCAAGCACGCGCCCTCAGTGCCGCCTCGTACGACCCACGGTCCACCGTAACCACCGACGGCCCGGGACTCCCGGCACGGGGTGTGCCGGGAGTCTTGCGCCAGTCGATTCAAGGGCACACCATGCATGCGACTGACTGGTAGTTCAGTACCACCGGGTTCGCCAGGGGCAGCGGGGCGCCCCGCGAAGGTCGGCCGTGGCACACCGCTCCGCCTATCGACGATGGAGACGGGCGAAGCCTTCACGCCATATCAACTAATAGCCTCACAAACAGGGTTGAATGGAAGGTCGGCGCGCTACGCTCCCCCTCATGCCGACCATGAACATGCCATCCCGGAGCCCCCGTCTCGGCGCGGCCCCGCGGTCCGGACCGTGCTCGGCCGGGACCACGTCCTCGACGAGACCCGTCCGGTTCTCCTTCGTCCTCCTACTCCTGCTGAGCCTTCTCGGGATACCGGCCCTGGCCAGTGCGGCGACGACCCCGCCCGCCCGATCCGTCACGGCCGCCGCCGCCACGGCGAACGGCTCCGCCGTGGCCCAGGCCCAGGCACGCTGGGGCGACCGGCGACTCGACCAGGTCTCCTTCCTCGGAACCCACAACGCGTTCACCAACTACGAGGACTCCCGCTGGAGTTCGGTGGGCCAGTCCGAGTCCATACGCCACCAGCTCGAGAACGGCGTGCGCGGCCTGAGCCTGGACACCCACTGGTACGAGCGCAGCACGTGGCTCTGCGTCATCAGCTTCGGAAGCGACTGCTACCCGAGCGACGTCTACCTCTGCCACGGCGAATGCAAGACCTTCGCCGGGGTCACGTACGCGCTGCCCCGTCAGTCCTTCCAGAGCAGCATGCAGACCGTGGTGGACTTCCTCGCGGCGAACCCCCAGGAGGTGGTGACCATCTTCCTGGAGGACTACGTCAGCGCCCAGCAACTGGGCAACTCACTCGGCCGGGTACCCGGCCTCGCCCAGATGCTCTTCCGGCCGGATGCGTGGAACGTGCGCCAGCAGGGGTGGCCGAGGATGACCGACCTCGTCGGCTCGGGGAAGCGCCTGCTGATCTTCAGCGACGCGCCTGACCGTGAGCACCTGGGGGTCATGTACGACAAGGCCTGGACCGTCAGCAACTTCTGGAGCCTCGGGGACCTCGGCAACGACCTCTCCTGCGTCAGCCGGTGGTCCGACGTACCGCTGGACCGTCAGGAACCGGGCTTCCGGCGGCTCTTCACCATGAGCCACCATCGGAACGTTCCCACGGTCATCAACGCCGCTCTGGACAACGGGGCCAAACTGCGGGACCGCATCAACCAGCAATGCCGCCCGGCGGCCGGCGACCGCGACCCGAACTTCGTCTCGGTCGACTTCCACCGGACATCCGACGGGAGCGGCCACACGCCGGCCTCGATCGTCGCGGAACTGAACGCCCGCGACTGAGACCCCGCCGGCACCTCCCCGCAGCCCGCCAGTCGATGACGACCGGTTCGTCTCCAGGAACACGGTGACGCGGTGACCGACACGCCGGGGCATGCACCAGGACCAGCCCGCCACCGGCCGGGCCGCACACCGCCGCGCGCCTGACGGGGCGAGGACGCCTCAGTCCACCAGCACCCCCGGGTTGAGGATGCCGTAAGGGTCGAGGGCGCCCTTGGCGGCGCGCAGCGCGAGGGCGAACGGCTCCGGCCGCTGGCGGTCGTAGCCCGGCCGGTGGTCGCGGCCGACGGCGTGGTGGTGGGTGATGGTGGCCCGGTGGCGGTGGAGCACCTCCCCCACCACCGCCTTCAGCTCGTCCCAGAAGGCGACCTCGTCCCCCGGGCGGCCCGCGGCGAGCACCGTGAAGTAGGGCGCCGCGCCGTCCGGATAGACGTGCGTGAGACGGCAGTTGACGGTGGCCGGGTGGCCCGAGATCTTGAGCGCCGCCTCGTTGACCGTCCTGCGGACGTCCTCGACGAGGGCGGGGACACGGTCCCAGGTGGCCGCCGTCTCGAAGGTCTCCGCGACGGCACCCATCCGCGCCAGGCCGTCCCGGAGGTAGGGCATGCGCAGGAACGCCGACCGCCACGCGTTCACCGCCCCGTCGACGGGAGCACCGTCCGCACCGGCCCCGGACGGCTCGCGTCGGCCCCCGTGGGAGCGAGCCAGGTCGACGGCCTGTGCGAGCCGGGCGTCGACCGGGGCGTCGGCGGACTCGAAGCCCAGGACGAGGACGGCCGAGCCGTCCCGCGCGGCACCGGCCAGCGCGGCCTCGCCGGAGTCGAGCAGCCGGCAGTTGGCGGGGGCGAGGTCGGACTGCGCGAGGGCGCGGACCGCCCCGAGCGCGGCGGCGAAGTCGTCGAAGGCGAGCGAGGCGGACGCCTTGTGGACCGGGCGGGCCTGGAGCCGTACCCACGCCTCGGTGATGATGCCGAGCGAGCCCTCCGAGCCGAGGAACATCCGGTCCGGCGAGGGACCCGCGCCCGAGGCGGGCAGCCGCCACGACTCCGCGGTGCCGGCCGGGGTGACCACCCGCAGGGACTGGACGAAGTCGTCGATGTGCGTGCGGCCGGTGGCATAGTGGCCGCCGGCCCGGGTCGCGAGCCAGCCGCCGA
Source organism: Streptomyces sp. NBC_00250 (assembly GCF_036192275.1). Lineage (NCBI taxonomy): Bacteria > Bacillati > Actinomycetota > Actinomycetes > Kitasatosporales > Streptomycetaceae > Streptomyces > Streptomyces sp. NBC_00250. The sequence goes on from NZ_CP108088.1 coordinate 140,059, forward strand.
GGGTGGAGAACTCGAAGCTCTGCGGGAAGTGCCGGAGCGTCAGGCCGTGCGGACGCAGCTGGTTCTCCAGGCTCGGTCCGAGCGTCCCCGCCTGGATGCGGGCGGCCCTGCCCTCGGAGTCGACCTCCAGCACCCGGTCCATCTTGGTCAGGTCGAGGGAGAGCACCGCGCGATGGCGGTCGCCCCGGTACTCGATCCCGCCCACCACCGAGGACCCGCCGCCGAAGGGCACGACGGCGACCCGGTGTTCGCCGGCCCAGTCCAGGAGGTCGGCCACCTCCCGCTCCCCCGTCGGGAACGCGACCAGGTCGGGGATCCGGCCCGGACGACCGCGCAGGGCGCGCGCGATGTCCCGGTACGCCTTGCCCATCGCGTGGGCCGCGCGGTCGCCCGGATCGGTGCTGATCAGCCGCGCCAGGCTCGCGGAGGGCTGGACGGCGGGTGCCCCGATGTCCAGATCGGCGATACGGGGTACGGGGAGCGGTCGGGCCAGGGTTCCGGGCAGCAGGGCGCCCATCGCCACGCACTCGGCGTCGTCGGGGTGGGCGCTCTCCCACCCCCAGCCCCACCAGGACCGAAGGGGGGCGGAAGGGGTCGGCTGCGTCGTCGTGCCGGACATGGGCGCTCCAGAGGCCGCGAGTGAATTTACCAAGGGGTAAATTACTTACTGATAATATCCATGCATGGCAACCCCTCGTTCGAAAGCCGGCACCAAGGGCGTCCCCCAGCACCTGCGCCGGCAGCAGATGCTGGAAGCCGCCACGGAGGAGTTCGGAAGCCGCGGCTACGCAGCCGCCTCCCTGGCCGCCGTCGCGGAACGCGTCGGAGTCACCAAGACGCTGCTGCACCAGTACTTCGGCACCAAGGAAGACCTGTACGTCGCTTGCCTGGCGCCCGTCGGGGACAGCCTGCTCGACACGATCCGCACGGCCATGGGCGAGGAGGGAACGACCCCCCACACTCCCCTGCGGGTGCTCCGCGGCATCTTCGTCGCACTGGAGGGACGCCGGGAGGCGTGGTTCGTCCTCTACGACCGTTCCCTGCCGCCCGGCGGTGAGGCGGCCCGGACGGCGGCGATCTACCGGACGGCCATCGACGCGCTCGCGGCCGACGGCACCATCGAGCTGCTGCGCGCCGCCGGATCCACCGACCCCATGGACGCCGACGTGCTCCGCCACGTCTGGACGGACCTGGTCGGCACCCTCGTCCGCTGGTGGGTCAAGCATCCCGAGGAGACACCGGAGGCCATGACCCGGCGCTGCGCCCGCCTCTTCACCGTCGCCGCCGCACTCACGGTCGACCCCGCGCCCCCGAGCTGACCGGAGGACCGTACGACGGCGAAGCCGGAGGAGCAGGAGGCCGCGGGCGGACTGAGGAGTAGCGACGGCTCATCCGGGACGCCCCCGCCCGGGCAGCGGACTTCGCCCACCCCTTCGCGCGCGGCATGGAAGGGGCCGTCCGCGCCGTGCGGCTCTCTTCACCGGTCACATGCCGGTGATGTCCCTGGCCCGCTGGAGCACGGAGTCGAGCGCGGCAACCCCGCCGTCGCGCCGCCTCGCGCGCGCCGCCCGGTCCTCCGGAACCAACCGTTCGGCGGTTCGCACGGCGTAGGCGTCCGGGTCGCCGAAGGCGGCCCGCGGATGCTCACCCGTCTCCCCGCAGTACGTCGTGACCTCCTTGACCGCCCGGAGCACGACCGCCCGGTCCACGCCCGGCTGCATGGCGAGCCGTACCTGGAAACGCGCCATCCACTTCTCGCGGTCCTTCTCTCCCGCAGCGTCCGTCGTCCGGTCCTTCTTCGCCACGTGTTCTCTCCCGTGTGATCGGCAGCCGTCCGTCATGGAGTGGGACGTCGAGGCGGTCCGGTGAGTTGCCCGAGCGAGACGCCTTCGGGCCGCCGGCGACACCCTGCCCTGGCCCGGAGGCCCGGAATCTCACCTGCTCACGCTTCATCTGGCGTTGACCAAGGGCGAGTTCACGGCGTACCGCGATCTGGCCGCGGGCACCCGCCCGCAGCAGGGCGGGACCGCCACCGTGTGGTCGCGTAGAGGGACCAAGGCTCCATCCACGATGAGCACAGTCTCCTTGCGGAACCGCTTGCGCGGCCGGAGCGCGAGCAGGGGGCCCAGGTGTCTGATGACGCGGTCGGCCGCAGCCTGCGATGCCCCAAGGGACGGGGCAAGCTGACGCAGCGTCAAGTTCGTGCACCCGTACGCCGTGACCGGCAGCACCCGATCCTCCGGCGACAGCCCCCACGGCCTACCCCGCCGCAGGGCGCAGCGCGGTCACCACCTTGGGGCCTCGCTCTGACTGCACAATGCTCAGGGCACCGCTGGGGCCGGCACGAGGATCTGATGAGGAGCAGGGCGTGGGGAGTCTTTTGAGGAGCGTCTCCGGGATCCGCTGGGGAGAACTGCGCGATGCGACAGGGGCTGCCGCTGACGGGATTCCCCCTCTGCTGTCGCGGATCGCCTATGGGGATGAAGCCACGGCCCGCATCGCCATCGATGACCTGGGCGATGCCATCTGTGCGCTGGGATTCGTCGTCGGCGAGGCAACAGCTCCCACGGTCCCCTTCCTTCTCGAACTGGCCGGGTCCCCGCACGTGGCCTGCAAGGCCGAGCTGCTGGACCTGCTGGGAAGCATCTACCAAACCGACCCATGGCACTCCGCCGCTGGGGCGGCCCAGGTCCGTGACCACGACGCTGGTCGCCAGCGGCAATCCGGCTGGGAGGCAGCCGCAAGGACAGCCGTGTACGCAGGCCGGTCAATCATCGAGGGCGTCGCCTCCTCGGTCCGGCCGGAGGACGCGACGCCGGCTCGGAAGTTGCTGCAGGTGATGGACGGCACCCTGCCGCGCCCGAAGTCATGAGCGGCCCCTTGTGGGACAGCGCTCAGTCCGCCGTCACCCCCCAGTAGCCGATCGCCGACGGCTCGCCGTCCTCGTACAGGACGGTGCAACGGCCGAGGCCACGACGAGGGAAGAGCTCGTGGTCGGCCTGCAGGGAAGCCTCCCACTCCGCAACGGTGGGCCTGCCGTGAGGACACCAGGTGTGAAGCTCTTCCTCCGTCACCGGGCGCATGTAGGGGCCGTTTTCGGGCTCCGTCGCATCGACCGTGTGGACCTGGTCCAGGACGGTGGCAGTGCCACCGGTGAAGATGAACTCGGCCCAGTCCTCGCTCTCCCATAGCTCCGTCACGGTGCGGCCCGGGAAGCCGTGGTCGTCCTTGGCCAGTTCCGCCTCCTGGGTCCGGCGGAACGCGACCTCTAGGTCAACGTCGTACGGTCCCGTCTGCCACCAACAATTGCCGCCCATTGATCCGTCTGCCCCTCACTCTCGTGTTCGAGCCGAAGCCTAGACCGGCGCAAGAGCGGAGCGACGGAGAAGCCCAGCTCTCAAGCGGGCTGAGGCCGCCCGTGATCCGGACGATGAAACGTCTCCCAACAGCGCGGTCGACCTGCTTGAGCCCTGTCAGCTCCAGGTACCAGTCGTACGGAGCGAGGCCTGAGCCCAGGGCCTGAGCGGTCTCTCGACCTGACGCGCCAGGAGTGATCGGCCGGTCAGCTCCTCGGTCGTGTATCGAATATGGATCTTGAGAGGCAGCGGTCGTTCGACTGCGAGCCGCCGGTGAGCCAGGGTCAGGGCGCCTCTTTCAGGCGGGTGAGGGTGAAGACCAAGGACTCGACGTGCTCGGGTGAGCCCTCGCTGCCGTCCGAGAAGTCCGCGAACTCCAGGACCACGTCGTCCTTGTCCCTGCGAGCCTTCACCTTCTCGCCGAGGCCGACCGCCCAGCCGCCCTGCATGGAGTACTCCCGGGACAGAGCCTCCTTGGCGGGCTCCGGAACCGACGGGATGCGGTAGGGCTCCGCGCCCTCACTGTCGACGCCGTCCATGGTGACCGTGAGGCGGGAGGCGTCGTACTCCCACCGGCCCGAGAGTCCCAACCGGGTCTCCGACCACTGTCCGTCGCTGGTGATGGTCAGGATCCCTTCGATGCCCGTGTTGGTCGTGAACCTCCAGGAGCCCTCGGCGAACGCGGTGACCGCCTTCTCCACCGGACTCCCGCACCCCGACACCGCGGAAGCGGCGATCCCCGCCAGCAGGTACCGGAGTGCTGCCCGACGGCCCACTAAGCCGACCAGATCACGCTTCCTCATACGATCCTCCCCCTCCCGGGCCCCGTTCGGGACGCCAGGCTCATCTGACAGCCAGAGGCGCAAGACTGCGCCGCTCTGCCGGCGCTGACAAGACCCGACGTGCGGGCCGCCCTCCGGTTGCCGCCCGAGGCGATGCCCGCACTCGACCGCGTGGCGCTCGCGATAGTCGGCCGGGTCGCAATGCGGCGGTCGGCCGCCACGGCAACCTGGTTTTCCGCGGTTGCGCGCTTGGTCGGCCTTGTCCGGGATGGTGCAGCGGATCCCGGGGCGGCGCAGCTAGGCGCGGTGGCGCACCGTGGAGTCGACGCTCAGGTCCCACGTGAACCCACCGTTCTTGACGCTGCGTGGGCGGTGATCGCGCCGCTGCCGCCGCCCGTGGGCCCCACGATTCCCGGTTCGGACGGCGGCTCGGCGACTGGTTGGCTGTGCCGCCTCTCGGCACGCGGGGGCTGAGCTTGTTCTTTGACCTTCTGGCTGCTGCGAGTGTTGCTCGGTGGAACAAATTGCGATGCGCACCGGCAGCATGCCGGTCAAACTCGCAGGCATGACTGCGAAGATCACTCGTATCAACCCCGAGCAGCTGCATGAGACGCCCGGCTATCACCACATCACCGTGGTGGAGACCGGTCGTACGGCCTACCTGGCGGGACAGTGCCCGCTCGATCGGAGCGGTTCCCTCGTCGGTTCCGGATCGCTTGAGGTGCAAGTCGACCAGGTCGTCGCGAACGCACTCGCCGCCCTGGCTGCGGTGGATGCCGAGCCGCAACACGTGGTGCGCTCGGTGATCTACGTGCGGAGCGACGACAGAGACGTTCTGGGCGTCGCTTGGAGTCGGCTCACCGACTCAGCTCTCGGGCTCGCGTTCACCACCGCCAGCACGCTGTTGGGCGTTGCGCAACTCGGCTTCACGGGGCAGCTCATCGAGGTGGACCTCACCGTGGCGCTGCCCGACTGAACCTCTTCGGCCCGGATTCCCCTGCGCCGCAGGTGGCTGCGGATCGCGCGGGAGGAGAAGGCCCGGTCGGCCGACACGACCAACGGCCGGAATGGTCCACCGTCGTCCGCGGACCGGATCGGCCGGCACCAACGGCGCGATCCGGTCCCACCTCGCATCAGTGATCACTCATCGGACAGACACATCCGATCGACTGACCAACCCATCAAAGAGACACTCGCTAGTCACCGCCCTTGTTGATCCACGCATCGAGGGCGCCATTGCGAGCGATCTTGACCCAGTAGCAGGCGATCGTCGTCACCGTCGCCGTCCAGATCGGCGAAGCGGATCAGGTGAGGGTCGGTGATCCCCGGGATCGCGGGGGCGATCTCCCCCTGGGGCACCCAGCCGTGCCGCTCACCACAGGGCCCGAGGGCCGCCGCGTCCTGGGGCGCGGCCAGCGACGGGACGACGGCGGCGACGAGGGCCAGCGCGGCGGTGACGATGAGGGAGCAGCTGCGCGGGGCCGGAGAGCTCCTCCCTCTCCGGTCGTAGCCGCTCCTACCTAGGCCGGGGCGGGTGCGGAGGGTCAGTTGCATCAAGTGCTCCTTGGCGTGGACGAGTCGAGCCTGCCCGCCCGGGACGGTGCGCCTGGGTTCGTGGTCGGGACCCCGGGCCCAAGGCTTCGGCAAGGCGCGTCCGCACTAGGCCTTAATCGTGCGGCTCGCAGCGGAATGACAGGGCGGATCATGCCCACGTGACGCTGCGCTGCGCGATGGGGTTCGGTGTGGCGCCTCGTGACGACCGGTGTCAGGTCGCCGTGAGATGGAACGGGCCAGGGACGACACTGCCGCGCCCCCAACGGGCCCCTCATCGCGCGTCTGGGTCGTCGCGTGAGTGTGGCCAGCGGCAGACACCACGACCGGTCACCACCTGACGGGGCACGGTAGTCGGAACCTCGTTCGACACTCCCACGTCGGCGACGAGGGTCCGCACTACCTGAGCGATGAACGACTCACCGGGACTGCGGCCTGCTGCTGATCGGCGGCCTCGACCGCTTGACCGCGTGCTCCTCCGGGGTGCGGACGCCCCGGGCCCGGAGCCGCCCGGAGCCAGCGGGTCAACCGGGCGGTGCCCATGCGCCGTATAGCGGCCGGAGTCTGGATAACCGTCGAGGAGGATGAGGGGCCGGCGCCGGTGAGGACGAGGACGCGTTCCAGGGCGGGGAAATTGCCGGTCGGCGCGAAGCGCAGACGGTTGATCGCACGAGTGCGGTCGCGGACGAGGTCGGTGCGGCGGCTGTGAGGATCTTCAGCTCGATGGTGGTCTCGTCTGCGGCCGGTCGCACGCAGCCCTAGGCGTGCGCACGGCAGAAGGCGCGAACCGCTGCCGTGAAGGCTTCCGGCGCCTCCAGGTTGCTCATGTGGCCCACCGCGGGGATCACAACCAGCTCGGCATGCGGGATGGCGTCCTGGAAGGCGTAGGCGACGTCCAGCGGGGAGCGGGCGTCTTCCTCGCCCCACAGCAGCAGAGTCGGCAGCGTGATACGGGGCAGCAGGTCCGTCTCGTCGGCCTCGGCCATCAGGGAGAGCTGCGCGGCCATGGTCTCCGGTCGCACGTCCCGATTCATGGCGTCCAGCATCACCGTGAAGCGCTCCGGCGGGCCGGCGGCGTAGAGCCCGGGCAGCGTCGGGTCGAACTCCTCCCGAGGCACCGCGAGCATCCGCTGCGCCCCCTCGACTCGTGCCGCGACCTCCCCGGGCGGCAGCGAGCCCTTCCAGCCGGCGTACGTGTCCACCATCAGCAGGGATCGCACCAGGTCCGGCCGCCACCGGTACAGCTCCAGAACCACCGTCCCGCCCCAGGACAGCCCTGCGACCTGTGCAGGCCCGAGCCCCACGTCCTCGATCACGCCGGCCAGGGCACGCGCGAAATCCTCCAGCCCGTAGCCCGTCGGCAGCGCACCGGACCGCCCGGACCCCGGCTCGTCCCAGGCCACCACTGTGAACTCGTCCGCCAGCGCTTCGACTTGCGGCTGCCACATCCGCCCGTCGAGCCCGGCCCCGTGAGCGAGGACCACGACCGGCCCCTGCCCCTTCCGCGTATACGCGACATCGACGCCACCGACCCGCACCACTGCCATACCACCAGGCTAAGGGTGTCTTGCGGATCGGGAGACTCCACGTGATGCCCGAGGCGGGCCCGTCTGCCAGCCCTCGACGTGAGCACCCGGGTGCTCCATGCCCATCGCTCGGCAGTGCGGCGCGGTGCGCCGGGGCGCGGTCTGGCATTGCTGCTCGCGGTCGGGACAAGCCTGATGGCGGGCGCCGCCGGCTGCCAGTGCCGCTTTCGGCCTACCAACAGGTCCATGAGACGAGCAGGCCCCCCGTGCCCGGTGATCCGGGCATCGCCATGCCCTCGAGAACTCTCTTCCCGGCCAGCTGCTGCTGTCCGAGGGCCGGTCCGCCCCGCCAAGCAACTGGCCCGGGTATCGGAGCCACCCGACACCGTCCGTGGAACGGCCCCGCCGGATGACAGTGCCAGACACAAGCGTCTTCGCGGACGCTAGCCGGAACTCCGGCCAGGAGGTATCTACGAACTAGGGCAGACCCCCATGCATCCCTGGCATCCGTGCCCCTCCGCAACGTGCCAACGTGCACAACCGCGTCAGATGCGCCAGGTCCGAATGCGGTCGGCGGCCTGGTACACGGTGGCCTTGCCGGACTGGACGTCGCGGACAAGATCGACCATGGCGCCGTAAGGAGGGTCGATGCCCTCCCCTGAGGCGTGCATGTATGCGGCGGTGACCTGGCAGGCGTACAGGCTGTTGCGGTACGGCAGCGGCTGCAGGCGGATCAGTGTGTGCAGGAGCGCGGCGGCGCGCCAGGCCGGATCAGGGTCGGCCGTGGTGGGGCGCGGGATGCGGGTCTTGTGGCGGGCGACGGCGGCGACGAGGGCGGAGTAGTCGGCGACGCTGACGTCCTCGGGGACAGCCTGTTCCTGGACGTCCAGGAGCCAGGGGACGTCGATGTGGAGGATCATCAGGCGGCGTCCGCCCCGCGTTCCCGGGTGGCGGGCGGGATTTCGTCGGGGAAGGCGTCGTCGAACTCGGTCCGGTGGGTATCGCCCCATGAGACGGCGTAGCGGACGAACTGGCGGCGCTGGCGCTCACGCAACGGCAGGTCGTGCACGTACTGCTTGAGGGACTTGCCTTCGGCGGCCGCGGCGGCGCGGACTTCCTCCAGCTCCTCATCGGTGAAGGTGACGTTCAAAGACGGCATATCCCGCATGGTACCTAGTAGGTACCTAGGGTGGCCAGAGGCAGAAAGGGCGTCGGTTTCGGCGGTCGCACGTCGACTGGCTATGCAATGCCGACAGGGCGCAATGTCGGCAGGGCGCGATGCCGGCAGGGCGCGATGCCGGCAGAACTGCCAGGCACTCTGCTTGCAGAGGTCCCGGCTGTCCGCGCCCGGGCGTCGTGGTGCGGGCCCGGGACCGCTGGACGGTGTTCATCGCGCCCAGCAGATCCCGAGCCTCTTTCGTCAGCCCCACTCCTCGCCCGATGCCTGACCGGCGCAGCAGCGCGTCCGCCGCGGCGACCTCCTGCGGGCGTTCAAGCCCGGCCCTGGCAGAACCTGGCAGGTACGGCCGAAGAAACTGGCTGACCAGGCTGCCCCCGGGCAGCGGTTTACCGGAACAGCGCCGACCTCGCGAAATGCTCGACACGCCGGAGCGGCCCATCCTGAAGGGATGAACACCCCAGCGCGCCTCCCGGTCCCGGCCGCTGCCAGGTACGTCGGTTCGTGGCGGTTGTTGCGGTGGCAGGTGCGGTCTCACTCGCAGCCGCCTGTGGTGATGGCGGAAGCGCCACTGGGCTTTCGCCGACAACGCGGGCCTCTCCCTCGGCATCCGTGACAGGCCCGCCACCGCGCGGGCTGATCTCGGACGCAGACGCCGAGCAGATCCTCGGAAGCCCGGTCACGCCGGCGGAGTTCAGGCCTGAGGCTGTGCCTGAATTTCCCGGGTGTCCGGCCTACGCACGTGTGAGCACTGAGCCCGACCAGCGCATCGGCTACGTGTCTGACGAAGGCGAGCAGATCGCGGAGTTCGTGGTGGAGAACGGAGACGACACCCAGACGCTGGAAGAGTTCCGGGCATGCACCGATGGAACCGCAGGCGGCAACGAGGTCAGCATCCGACTCGGTTCCGCTCCAGGCGGCCCCGGCAATGTCAACGGAACGATCGAGGTGAAGGGGACCACCATCCACCTTCGAACGCGCGTGGCAGCCGGTGACAATGTCGAGGTCCTCACTGTCGGAACCCCGGAGCAGGCTGATTCCGCCATCAGCATCGCCGTAGCCCGCTACACGGGCACCCCGCTGCCGCAGGGAGCAACCGGCCAGCCACCCGGGATCGCCTGGCTGCGCGTGCCGACGGCTTGCCAGCCCGTGGTCCTGGGGGCCCTCGATGAGCGGGTGCAGCTGATCGTGGCAGAGGCAGGAATTCGAGCCCGAACTCGAACCCGAATCCGAGCTCGGCTCGTACGAAGGGCAGCTGCGCGACGAGGAGGCGGATCGGATCACCGGCGCCTGGTGGCGTGGGCCGACGGTCTCGGTGCCGAACGACCCGCTGCCTTGCAGGGCCATGCCCCGGCGCGGCGACAACGCCACCGAGGCGCTCGGCGATCTGCTGATGGGCCCGGGCGGCGCCGGAGGCGCGACGCTCCTGTCCGGATTCGTCGGCGTAACGGTCCGGCGCGGTATCGACGCGATCACCCATCGACGTGATCGCGTATCGACGTGATGTGGATGGCGCAGCCACCCCTCCAAGCGGCACCGGCAGGCACCGGTCAGCGCACCCGCGGCTGGAGGGTCATCTCGTCGCCTGGATCCCGGGTATGGACTCCCCAGACCGGATCGACGCGCTCGTGCCCGCCCTCAACGAACTCGCCGTCCCGACCGCAGTGTCCACCGGCGCCGGCTCGTACGACGACCGGGGACTCGCAGGTCGCCGCTCACCCCAACGCGTATGCCGGAGACTGGTTCACGCACGCCTCTGGTGCGCCTGCCCGGCACGGTGGCAGGGTGACGGCACGCGGTTCGGCAGCGCCCGATCCGCACCGGACCCGCCCCGCGCCGCTCTCGCGTGGGCGGGCCCGCGCCTCCCTCCCGGCTCCCCACGGGAGGCCTCAGGCGCGCCCGATATCAGTGCCCGTGTGTCACGTTCCAGCCCGGCCAGGACCCACCTGAAGCAACGCGGCCGCGCCGACGCGAGAAGCCGCTCCCGATGTCCTGGCAGAACTGCCCGGTCAGACCATGGACGACCTGTCCTTGACTTCATACTCGTCGGAGGGCATCGAGTCCCATTCCGTGTTCGCGCCGTCGCGCGTCACCATGAACAGCGGACGCGAGCGGAGAACCTGCCCGACCAGTTGCCCGCGCATGAGAACCCCGGGGTCATCCGGTCCTGCGTAGCCCTCGGGTGTGTAACGAAGGTGCACATCCATCGCCTCGGCATACGCGATTGCCTCGCTTTCCAGCTCCGGCAGGTCTCTCCCGACCAGCGGGAGTCCGTCGAGAGCGACCTGGGGACCCTGCACCGCATCGGCAGCGACGCAGAACAGCCCCACGGCCTGGCTCACATAGGCCGTGACAGCAGGCGGAGCAGAAGCCACCCCGCGACGGTGGACTTCGATCTTCCAAGTCGGCGAGAAGACCGCGTAGTCCCGTGCACAATCGCTGACCTCCGTCTGGCCGAGCATCCCAGCCGCCTCGACCACTTCGTCGACGGTCATACCGAACCGGAGCGGTCCGACGCCGACCGCCGGCGAGTAAGACCACTCACCCCGTTCGGCGACGTCGAAGTCGGTTTCGGTCTCGAACGCCACGGTCGCTCCTCCAGAAACACCTGCGAACACCCGCGAAAACCTGAGAACTTGCCGCCGCCCCATCATGCCAACCACCAACCAGCCGACTGTGGGATGCCATCGTGTCACTGTGCCTACTCCGGCAGCCTGGATGGCCGCCCCGCGAGTGAGCTGCGGTGAGGCCGGGTCAGGTTCTCAGGACCACGGGTTGAGGCGTAACGGCCACACATGCAGCAACTGCGCCAGGTCCTGTGGGGCTGGGGTGGTCATGAGCGTGTCCTGCGGGTTCGGGCGGGTTCGGGGCTCACAGGCGGGGTGTCATGGGTCGTTGGGTGCATCCGCATATCCGCCTCGGGCTTCTCCGCCCGTTACGTGCGCCTCCTGCCCGGGTGACCTGGTGGTCAGCGCGCGGGCGGCGGAGCACCGCATCGGGACGCCAGCAGTCGCCTACTTCGGTGCGCCTTCGCTTTGAGTCGGCAGTGAGTTCTCCGCGGTCGCCGGCAACTGGATCGGCTCAGGCTGGTCGTCGTACCAGGCGTACGACCACTCCGTACGTACTCGCATCTCGTTCGCCCAAGGGAACACCTGCCCCGCGAGGGCCTGGATGGCGCTCTTGAACGCCTCCGCGGCGGTCTTCACACGCTCGAAGCGAACGTTCTTGCGCAGGCCGACGGGCACTCGCAGCTCGATCGTGATGCGCAGGACTCGAGGAGACTCTTGCTCCGCCACCGGTACCCCCTGGATCAGCAACTGACCTCATGGTGCCGGAACTCTCGGGGCCGAGACGTAACAACGGTGGGGAAGACCGGCCACATACCGAAGACAGCGACGGGGATCCGTGTGCACCCGGAGCCCCAAATGATCTACGCCGCTAGCGGTTCGTGATCCACCACGCAATGAGGGTGATCAGAATGCTCCCGGTGGCCGTGCCGGCACCGTAGACGACCCCCGTGGCGTAGCGCCTGGACAGCGCCTTGCCGGCCGCGACAGACCGGCCGAACCGGCCCTGGCCGGAGCGTCCCTGGGCTGTGGTGATGCTTGCTCGGTCGTCCCCCGGCGTCGACTGGATGTGATCCACTGCGCCCTCCGATCCCTGTGCGGAGAGCAGACTTTGCTCTCCATGCGCCTGCAGGCTGGAGGGCCACCCTTGGGCCGCCGCCACGATGCATTCGGCGACCTGACGGTTGCTCTCTCGCCGGGCCTGAAGGGGGCACACCGCCACGACGAGCGGGCTCCACCAGCCGCCTCTACGGGGGCGACGGGGCGTAGAGAGACATGGGGCCGGGAGCTGCTCGCTGTGCCTGGCGATGCAGGCTCGCGCAAGGTCAGGGGCGGACCTCCGGAGCGATCCACAGCACCCTTCTGCCCCTCTGGTCCACTCCTACCCTGCCGCCCGAAAGGCGCATGCCGCGCCCCGGAGGAACGGCGGGCCACCTCTCACCGGCTGGCGGTCAGTGAGTCTCACGCGGGTGATTGCCGGCCGGGCAGCGAGTGCGCGAGCAGGTATTCGGTCGCTCCGGCGATGGCCTCGGCGTACGTGCGGTGGACAGGCTCGGACTCCGTGTCCTGATGGTCCGCGGCGGTGGCGGTGTACCACCAGGCGTCACTGTCGGCATCGTGGTGCACCATGGCGGTGCCACCGGCGTAGTGGAGCGGGATGGACTCGCTGGTGGATTTCTTGACGACGGCGTGGGGCCACTTGAGACGAGCGGACTGACGCTTGATGCCACCCCAGGCGGCACCCAGCTGGGCGTAGTTGGCTCCGCCGCGGCCGGCGACGGTGGCGGCGCTGTCCGCCAGCCGTTCGACGGACTGCTTGGCCTCGTACAGGGCGCGCAGGAGTGCCAGCTGCACATCGGGCGCTGCCATGAGTACGGGGTCGAGGGTCTTGCCGGCGGCACGGTAGGCCGATGCGCGGGTCGAGATCCCTTCAGCCAGGGCGCGGACAGCTTCATAGACGCTCTCATCCATGGTGAATGCGTCGCCCTGAGCGGGTTCGCTCCAGGGAGGCTCCACCAGGACCGAGGCAGCGGCCCAGAAATTCTCGTCGTTCCTGTCGGGAGTCGGAACCACACTCACATCACTCATGCGACAAGTCTACCTGTCGAAAGATGAATGCGACAGGAATACCTGTCGCGACGTCTTCCGGTACGTACGGGGCGGCCGGGCGGTTTGTGAGTCCTGTCTGACCTTCGACCCGCAGGATCACCAGGCTCGTCACGCGGTCGCGTGCGGCATCAACCGCCTCATGAGACACCGGGCCGTGGCCATGCGCTACGACAAGCTCGCGGCTCGCTACGCGGCGACCGTCCTCGTCGCGGCCTTCAACGAGTGACCTTGAGCGGCACATTCGAACCGACCCCGGGGCGGTAAGGCGAAATCGGCTCGCCGCGCCGGCGGACCAGATGGCAGGGTGCGGCGCATGACGCCCCAGCATCAGATTCGTGCCGACTACGACGCTCGCACGATCGTGGTCTATCAGGCGTACTCGCCTGCCATCGCTGACGCGGCACTGCGGGCGGGCCGCTTCGTTGCGCCGTTCTCGTTCCACCGGATGACGTGGATCAAGCCGTCGTTCATGTGGCTGATGCACCGCAGCAACTGGGCCCGCAAGCCCGGCCAGGAACGTGTTCTCGCGGTGCGCATTGCTCGGGAGGGCTGGGAGGAGGCACTGTCCCAGGCCGTGCTGACGACCGCCGACCCGACGGCGGTGGCCCAGGCAGCCGTCCACGTCCAGTGGGACCCGGAGCGCTCGCCGCGCGGAGCGGCACTGAATCACTACAGCATCCAGGTCGGCATCGGTCGCCACCTGATCCGCACGTTCACCGACGACTGGATCGTCAGTCTCACCGACCTCACCCCCCAGGTCCGCAAAGCCTTGACTTTGATACGAACCGGGCACGCCGCCAAGGCTCATCGGCTGTTTCCTGTCGAGCGCACCTACCCCCTGCCACGGACGCTGGAAGACGTCGTTTCCCCAGGTAGATGACGGGGAACCGGTGAGGGGCCGCCCACCGCCACCGTATGACGAGCACTTTCGACACACGCCCCAGCGGCGCTCGTACTCGCGGATCTTGACCCGCAACACGGTGCTCAGCGGGTCGGGTCGATCGTCTGGCAGCGGTCGGCACGGAGGCGTTTCCCGAACGCCTTCCACAGCTCCGGCCGGACGCCTTCGACCGGCTTCATGCAGGCGGAGTACGCACGGGCCAGGGCGCGTTCCCCGGTGGTGTCGTCGCCAGCCTGCATGCGCCGGTCGGTGGGGGCGAAGAAGGTGTTCTCGTACGGTCCTCCGACCTGGCGGTCGGCCATGCCCGAACCGACGCTCCCGAGCGCGGGGTTAGACGGCAGGTCGGGAGTATCGGAGAAGCGGGCGAAAGCCCGTGGTTCGACAGGCGCACCGACACGACCACGGCCGTGAGCACCGCTGCGAGCGATGAGTCCGGCACCCACCCGCTCGGCGGCGGCACCGCCGCCTCGTGAGCCCTCCAAGGCTCGCACGAACGGTCTTCATGACCTCACGGCCCCGCCCGAATCCATCGGCACGCAGCCGCCGGTCGTTCCCGCCTGATCGGCCGGCGGGCACGGCGTCCGCGCCGCCCCGCCGGGCCCGCTCCTGCGCTCGGCTCGGGGACGCCGGATCGTGGTGTTTCAGGGGCGCGTGCCCATCGGCGGGAAGGCGAGGCCCGTCGGCGTGTTCAGGCCGGTGGCCTGGAGGGTGGTCTGGCCACCGCCTGTCTCCTGGACGCGGACCACCCGGTTGTTGAAGCCGTCGGCGATGTACAGGCCGCCGCAGCCGTCGAGGGCGAGACCGAGCGGGCTGCTGAGACCGCTGGTGGGGACGGTGGTCTGGCCGCCGCCCTCCGGGATCTTCACCACGCGGTTGTTGCCACTGTCGGCGATGTAGAGGTCCCCCTTCGCGTTGAGTGCCAGTCCGGTCGGCTGGGAGAGCCCGACGGTGGGGATCGTGGACTGGCCGCTCCCGTCACCGGCCACCTTGACGACGCGGTCGTTGACGAAGTCGGAGATGTACAGGTTCCCGGCCGCATCGAGCGCCAGCCCCCAGGGGTGCAGCAGTCCTGCGGTCGGTACGGTCGTCTGGGTACCGTCGGCCACGGACACCTTCACGACCCGGTCGTTGAAGCTGTCGGCGACGTAGAGGTTCCCCGCCCGGTCCAGAGCGAGCCCCAGGGGGCGCGACAGGCCGTCGGTGGGGACGGTGGACTGGGCGCTCCCGTGCGCCGCCATCACGACCACGCGGTTGTTGCCGGTGTCCGACACGTAGAGCCGACCCGCTGCGTCCCCGGCCATGCCCGTCGGCCGTACGAGACCCTCAAAGGGCACGGTCGTCTGATCACCACCCCTCGCGGGCAGGGCGACGACGCGGTTGTTGCCGTAGTCGGACACGTACAGAGGCGCATGCGCGGAGGGCCGACCGTCCTGGGACGGGGCCGCGCCTGCCGTCGTCGTGGGCAGCGTGCACAGCGCCACGAGACCCACCGCGGCGGCGAGCCGGCGGGCCCATCGGCGCGAGGCACGCCCCTTCGAAAGCGCGAACGTCACCGCTGCGGACCCGGCCGTCGTACGTACCATGACTCCCCATCAGATCTGAGCGGCCGACCCAGTGCCGCACCTTCCCCGACCATAGGAATCAGCACCGACCGATACAGGAACCACGCCGCCCGCCCGACCCCAGGCCACCCCAACGTCCCAGCCACCGCACTCGAAGAGCCGGGGCGGGGGCTCCGCGACGAGACCGGGCCGCGCCGACGCGGCCGCATTCGCCCGATCCCTGGACACTCCACCAAGCACCGGCCGAGCACCCCATGGGCTCCTCCGGTAGCTACGTGCTCGGAGCCGCGATCATTGCCGGACAGCCCTTAGGCTGGTTCGATGAACCGCACCGATCGCCTGTATGCGCTGGTCGAGGAGCTTCGAGCGGTGGCGCCCCGGCCACGCAGTGCTCCGTGGCTGGCACGGCGGTTCGAGGTCAGCGTGCGCACCGTGGAGCGGGATCTCGAGGCGTTGAGGCAGTCGGGCCTGCCGATCCGCAGTGACGCCGGTCGGGCTGGTGGCTACAGCCTTGACCGGGACCGTACGCTGCCGCCCGTGACGCTCAGCGCCGCTGAGGCCCTCGCCGTCAGCGTCGCGCTCCGCACGGCGGCGTCCACGCCGTTCGCGGCAGCAGCGCACCGCGCCGCTCAGAAGGTGCTGGCAGTGCTGCCCGCCGACGTAAGACAGCGGGAGGAGGCGCTCGCGCGGCTGGTGTACCGAGTCGGGGACCACACCCCTGTCGGAAGCGGCAAGTTGAGCGAGATCATCGTCGGGGCGGTGGTCTCCGGACATGTCCTGCACCTCACGTATACGGACCGGGAAGGTGCGGCGACAACGCGCGATGTCGAGCCGTTGGGGCTCCTGTGGGGACCGGAGGGATGGTATCTGGCTGCCTGGTGTCGGCTGCGGTCAGCTGTCCGGGGCTTCCAGCTCGACCGGATCACCTCGTTGAAACCGTCGGACGAACAAGTGGCGCCCCGGGAGCCGCAGTGGCGGGCCGAGCTGAAGCGCTTGGATGCCGAACCGTTCGCTCTGTGATCTGAAACACCGACAGGACGGTGTCGCGAGGGGCCGCGATGCTTCTCACCATGGACAACGAGAAGCGCATGATCACGTGGTGCCGCATGTGGAACGAGGACCCCTCCCTGGCGTACGACCTGATGTCCGACGACTGCGTGCAGTGGTCGAATCACGTGGACAGCCTGGACTCGGTGGTCGGCCCGGACGAGCAGGAACGGTTCGTCGCCGGGTACCGCGCGCGGCATGTGAACATCTTCAGCCCGCGGGTACTCGTCGACGCCGGTGATCGGTTCGCCTACCTCTGGGATGTGAGAAAGGCCGACGGTCAGGTACTGACCGGCATCGACGTCAACATTCTCAAGGACGACCGCATACGGGAGAACTGGACCTTCGTGGCGGAGCGGCTTTGTGAGCAATCCGATCCCGAACCTCAGGCTGCCGGTCGGAGCGACGCGGCCACGATCGAGGACTTGTGCCACCGCTGGGTTCAGCTTCGCAACGGCCGGGCCGAGCTGGCCACGGACGTGGTCACGGGCGACTTCACCCTGTTCTCGGGCGCCGGGCCGGGTGGCGACGCGCACGGCCCCTCCGAATTGGCCGACTTGATCGAGCGACAGGCCGAAACCGACGACCCGCCCACCATCACGTTCCACCGGCAGCCCGTCGTCGACCCCACGCGGGGGTACGTAGCGCTTCTCTGGACGGCCGAAACCAGGGCTGACGGTGCCTCCGTCGGCGGCGTCGACCTCCTGACGGTGCGCTCCGACCGGTGCGCACGCGCCTGGTCCCTGACGGGCACTCGTCCCTTCCGGTACTGAAGTCCGCGCCCTGCCTCCTGGTTGACGCATGGCCGGTGGTCGCGCCCGTGTGACCTTGTCGCCCCGGAGAGGTGGATGCCGGCCCCAAGCCGGTGATCCGTCGAGAAATTCGTACGGCCGAAAAGGCGCAGACCGCGGCACCGGCCCCCTGCTAAAGCCGACGCTCGGCCCCCGTCCGCCCGGCAGCCCTGGTCTCATTCCGGGCTGCCGGGCGTCTGGGCTTCATGGCTTGCGCGGACTGCGCGGTCTTCGGGGACTGCGCGGCCTGCGGGGGCGGGGACTGCGGGACCTGCGGGGACTGCGCTCGGAACTACGGGCAGTCTTCACCGAACTTGACGGCCGTGAACTCGACGGGTTGCCCGTTCAGTGCAGCCCCGGGTGAGGGCGTCTGGCCGCACACCTGCCAGTTGGACTCCATCAGGACCATGCGACCGTCCGCTGTAGCGTCGGTGACGGTGATCGACGTGCTCGCGTCGAGCGCGCCGCGGGCGGCCTTCACCGACTTCCCTGTGAAATCGGGCATCTTCCCGCCTGCGGTGGACGGTGCCTCGGCTTCCTTCGCCGGGCACGCCTCTTCCAGCTTCACCGCTCCGAAGTCGAGCCTGGTGGTGACCGCCGTGGACGCACCGGCAGGGAGGCTCTGGTTGCAGACCTTCCAGTTCCGGTCGAGCGCCTGCACGCGGCCGCGACCAAGCGCGTCATGGGAGGTGAGAGCGTAGAAGCCCAGCTCCTGCGCGGCGTCTTGGGCGGACTGCAGGCCCATGCCGACGAAGTTCGGCACGGTGGCCTTCGCGCCCTTGGCCGGCTTACTGCTCGCCGGAGCCTTGGGCGTCGACGGCGACGGGGCTGCCGACGGGCCGCTCACGGCGGGTGACTTGGCGTCGTCGGCAGGCTGGCAGGCGACGGCTCCGCCCAGCATGACGCAGAGCAAGGTGGTGGTGATGACGCGGGTACGCACGGGTTCCCCCCGAGTGGTGCCGGTACAGGCAGGTCACGGTAGACCACGCGTGGACAGTGCGTGAGCGGTCTTCACCAGGTCGTGACGAATCGGTCGGCGCCCTTGTGGGTCAGGTGCGCCGACCGGTCGGCGCCCTTGTGTGTCAGGTGCGCCCCCATGAGCAGGCAGGGCCGCTCGGCCGTTTTCCGCCAGACCTCTAGCCCCGTGGCTGATACCAGGTGCATGCTGTGGCCACGGCCTCCCCGCCACCCCCGTCGGGGGGATCCGCCACGACCCCGCTTGCCGCTGCGATGCAGGCGGGGTCGAGCGCTGCCGCCACGCCGAGGATCCCTCCGCCTGCGGTGCCTTGACGTCTACTGGTCGGGCTGGAGCCGCGGACGGCCATCGACGCACCCATCTCTCCAGGATCCTGCGTTCCTGCCACTCGAGCTCGGAGTCGGGGAAATGGTGGCGGTAGAGCTTCGGGTAGGCGTCCGTGTTCCGGCGGTCTTGGGCGGACAGGAGCTGCGGTGTGGCGTGGCCACACCGAGCCGGGGGCGCAGGGCGCGATGCGACGGCTCATTGGAGGGCATGAAATCCGTCCGGTCGCAACCCGCCTGAAGTCAGGAATTCCTTCGACTCGCAAATCCGCCCGAGGGCACAAAATTGTTCTGTTTACAAATCCGGTGGAGGGCATACGACTCGTCCAGTCGCAACAGTATCGGCGGGAAAATTAAAGCTTGACGGCGTCGCGGAGTTTGCTTATGGTCCAGTCGTTCAGGTTCCCGCCGCTCGATAGCCGAAGGTATTCATGACCACGCCTCCAACGTTGCCGAAGTTCAGGCAGCAGTTGATTCTTGCCGTTCTTATGTTGTGTTCGTTGCTGATTTGGCTGGAAAATACCGTCCTGAGCACGACCCTGGAGACCCTTGCGGACCCGGTCCGCGGGCTGGGGGCCAATCCCGGTCAGCTGCAATGGGCGACGGGTTCGTACACGCTGGCCTTCGCCACATTGATGTTCACCGCGGGCTCATTGGGCGATCGGTTCGGCCACCGGACCGTGTTTTCCATCGGGCTGGTGGTCTTCGCCGGGTCCTCGCTGTGGGCGGCGTACGCAGGCGATACGGGCCAGCTGATTACGGCTCGAGCTGCGATGGGGGTGGGCAGTGCGCTGATCACGCCCGCCATGATGGCCATCCTCATGTGGACCTTTACCGGCCCCGCGCGGGCTGCCGCGATCGGCATTTTCTCGACGTCGGCCGGTGTCGGAATGGCTGCCGGCCCGGTGCTGGCGGGGTTCTTGCTCGACCGTTTCTGGTGGGGCTCGGTCTTTCTGATCAATGTCCCGGTCGCGGCATTGGCGTTGGTCGGGCTTGCCGTGCTGATTCCGAATTTCCGCAGCCCCACTCCGCGCTCCTTGGACCCCGCTGGAATGTTGCTGTCGATCAGTGGCCTCGTGGCGTTGGCCTTCGGGCTGATCCGGGCGGGGCAGGTGGCGGTCTGGAGTCGTATCGACGTCTGGGCGCCGATCGCTGTCGGTCTGGTCCTGCTGACTGTTTTCGTGCTCGTCGAACTCCGCCTCAAGGCGCCCAGCTTTGATCCGCGACTGTTCGCACAGCGCACATTCGGTGGCGGCAATATAGCGCTTGGATTGCTGCTCTTCGGCGTGGCCGCCATCACCTTCTACAATGCGTTCTACCTGCAAGGCGCGCTCGGGCTTTCGCCGATGAAGGCGGGTTTGGCCAATATTCCGACCGCATTCGGCGCGCTCGCGGGGGCGCCCCTTGCCTCACGCCTGGTTCGCCGCTTGCCGCTCCGTCTTGTCACCGTGCCCGCCCTCACCGTGGCTGCGCTGACCATGGGCGGATACGGGTTCCTCGGACTCCAGACTCCACTCGTCTGGATCGAGATCCTGTTGTTGGTACAGGGTCTCTCGATCGGCATGGTGATCGGCCCCGTCACGGCCGCACTGATCAGCAACCTGCCGTTGGAGCAGGCCGGTGCAGGATCGGCCGTCACCAACACCGTGCGACAAACCGGCAGTGTGATCGGAATCGCGGTGGGCGGCACGATCATGTCGATCATGTACCGACGTGCGATCGAACCTTCGCTGGAGGGTGCACCCGGTCCCGTGCAGGATCAGGCGCGAGTGTCCGCCGAACAGGCCCGCCACGTCGCCACCACCATCCACCGGCCCGCTCTTGCTCAGGCTGCTGATGACGCCTTCATCCATGCCATGCACGTCGGCGCGGGCTGGATCGCGGTCATCGCGCTCCTCGGAGCAGCTGTGCTGCTGATTGCCCTGCCTGCTGCCGGAAGGAAGAAGGCGTCGACACCGGAGCCGGACCACGAAGAGGCCCGCAGCTCCGTCTGAGGGTGTGATGGCAGCCCAGGCTCAGGTCCGTCGCGGGGCGGCTGAGCACCCCAATTGGCACCGCTCGCCATGTCAGGTGCTCGGTCCGCTCCTGCGCCACTAAGGTCTGTTGCGAAAGTGGATCTTGTTCTTTGATGATCACTTGTGGGACGTGGGGATCTGACGAACGGCCGGCGGGCCCGGCTTGAGCCGCTGCTGCCGCGGGGCATCAAGCCGGGTCGTCCGCAGGTGTGGACGCGGCGGCAGCCCCTGCACCTGTGGTTCGACCCCCTGTGAGAGGAACGATGCGATGCTCGGCTACTGCCTGGCGGTCGTCCGCCGACTGGCCCTGCCCGCGCTGGCGACCGGCACGGTGCTCGCGGCAGCCATGACCGCCGCGCTGGTCCTGGTCGACGGCACACCGTGGAGCGGGGCCGCTCCCGAGGCCCTGGCCGCGGGCGCGGCGGTCGCCTTCGCCTTCGCCGCCGTACTGACCGTCACCACAGTGCTGGGCGCCGCCCGCACGGCTCGCCGGTACGGGCTCACGCTCGGCCCCGAAGCCGTGGCCCTGCCGTCCGTCCGCGAAGTGCGGATGCCCACCATCGAGGGCAGAACCGCCTTCCAGCTGACGGACAGCGTGCGGCACGTGGTCGAGGAGGACCCCGTCCTGCGGGTGGACGAGGTCACCGCGTTCGGGCACGGCATCCTGGACCTGACCCTGCGCGGACCGTCGGCCTCGACGGTCTTCGTGCGTGTCCGCGTCACGACCGGACCAAAGGAGACGGCCGCCGTCGTGGAGGCGCGTCCGGCGGCCACGTACAAGCAGCTCGACGCGGCGGCCTGCTGGGCCGTCGCCCGCGTCGTCGAGGAGCGCGTGGCGCGGGCTCTACGCACTGAGACCGGGGACGGCACCCTCTGACGCCGGGCCACACCCGCAGAAGACTCCGCCCCGGGCTGCCGGCCCCAGGCGTACGCCTTGTCAGCTCGCACGCGATCGGGACGGACGCGTGGCCGACCCGGCCCGATGCGAGGCACGCGGACCTTCTCCAGCACGGGTTCGAACTGCGGCGACTCCCCGCGCCGGCCTGCGGTCACCATCATCAAGGCCAGACAGCGTTGGCAAGGCTCGTGATCAATACACCTGGTACCTGCCGCCTGAAGTCATCAGCCGAGCGTGGGCGGGCCCACGTCGGACGGCAGGTTGCGCAGGGCCACAGCCACGGCGTCTTGTGCCGTGGCGAACCGGCCGAGGTCATCGCTGCTCATGCCCGCGCCCACCCCGTACGTGCCGTCGCTGTGGGCGGTCAGGCACGGTCCGACGATGGTCAGGCTCGGACGGGTGCTGGTCGCGAAGCGCAGCGTCCAGTGGCTCGTGAACGGGTAGAGGGCTCGTAGCGCCGGCTCGGAGTGCGCCGCCTCGATCAGGGCCTCGTAGGTCTCCTGCCAGGCGTAGTCCAGTTCGCCCGCCTCCTGGCGCAGGTGCTGCCATTCTGAATCCGTCAGGCGCGCGGGATCGTTGTCCGGTACCTCGAACCGGCCGGTCGGGTGTACGAACGGTGCCGCCCGGCGGATGTCGTCCAGGGACTTTCCGTCGTGCCAGGCCCGGGCGGCCCTGGCGACCTGCGCCAGGTCGTCCGTCTGACCGCCGATGAGGGCCAGGTTCTGGAACGGCTCCGTGCCGCGGATCGACCACCGCCTTTCGTGCCTCCAAGCGCTGATCTCCAGTGGCTTGCGGTGCGGCAAGGTGGTTGCGACGGTCGCTTCGAGCAGCGGGGCAAAGGCTGAGGCCGTGACGGGGACGGCGTCGAGGCAGCCCTCCCACTCGGCCCGGAGTGCTGCGGCGAGGCTGCCGGAGGCCGCGACATCGGAGTACAGGACAGCGGGATCGGGAGGCGTAGGCACGGCTCCTGATTGTGCCCGAGCCATGGACCTCCGCGGCAGGCGGCTGGCTCGCCGGCGGCCGGGGGGCTCCCGTGAAGGTCATGAGACACGGTCTTCGCCGCCGGCCCGAAAGCGGCCGGAGTCGTTGCTCGAGGTCAGCTGGGGGTGAGGAGGCAGAACTCGTTGCCTTCTGGGTCGGCCAGAACCGTCCAGGAGATGGCGGACCGGTCGATGCCGGGGTCGGTGGCACCCAGGGCACGCAGTCGGGCTTCCTCTGCCGCCATGTCGTCACCGGGGTAGGGGCGGACGTCGAGGTGGACACGGTTCCACACGGTCTTGGTGTCGGAGGTGCGAATGAACTCCAGGTAGGGGCCGACGCCTTGAGAGGAGCGCATGGACGCGTGGTCGTCGGCCACCTCGTGCAGCGTCCAGTCCATCGCCTCGCCCCAGAACCGGGCCATCGCCCGTGGGTCGGTGCAGTCGACCACCACCGCGGCGATCGGCCCGGTGTCCCGGTAGATCGCACGGGGCTCCAGGACGCAGAACTCGTTGCCCTCCGGGTCGGCCAT
Organism: Streptomyces sp. NBC_00250; assembly: GCF_036192275.1. Lineage (NCBI taxonomy): Bacteria > Bacillati > Actinomycetota > Actinomycetes > Kitasatosporales > Streptomycetaceae > Streptomyces > Streptomyces sp. NBC_00250. The sequence continues at coordinate 163,150 of NZ_CP108088.1, forward strand.
GACCGTCCAGGGGACGTCGCCCTGACCCACGTCGGCGAGCGTCGCGCCGAGATCCTTCAGCCGCGCCACCAACTCCGCCTGATGCGCGGTCGAGGTGGTGGCCAGATCAAGGTGTACCCGGTTCTTCACCGTTTTGGGTTCCGGGCGGGCGACGATGTCGATGCAGACGGCCACGGGGTCGGGATAGGCGAAACCCACCGGTTCGAGGTTGGTCACCCCCGGCCCCTCGCTGTCGACACCCCAACCCAGTGCCTCCGCCCAGAACCGGCCGAGCGCAGAGTCGTCCTGGGCCTTCATGTTGATCTGCACAAGTCGTGTCGCCATGCCGTAGATCCTAGAAGTGGTCGGCGGCCCTCGCCGCGGTGGTGCGGGCCGCGCGGGCGCCCGGCCCGCCGGAGGCGACGGGCCGCTACACCGTATTGAAGAGGATCTTGTGCTGGCCGGTGAAGAAGGGGTCGGCCCGTGTGAGCTTGGCCTGGACACTCGCCCCCAGATCGAGTGGGACGCCGGACGTGATCCTGCCCATCACGGCGGGTTCCGCCAGGTGCACCGTGCCCTTCTTCGGTTCGTCGAACTCCGCGTCGGTGTTGATGACCATGCCGCCGAAGACCTCGCCCACCCGGTTCTTCAGCACCGCGGCCTCCGCCAGGTCCACCGCGCGCCGGTCCGCCACCTTCCCCTTCCCCCGCGCCATGTCGCACGGCAGGCAGTACAGGGCGTCGAGCACCCAGTTCGGCGGGGCCTGGCCGGCGCACGCGGCCACGCACAGTTCACCCGTGTATCGGTCGATCAGGCGCCGCAACGGGGCCGTGCAGTAGGTGTACGGAGCCGCGATCGCCGCGTGCGTCGTGTGCTCCGGGATGTGGTGGTCACGGAAGGTGGTGTACTCCGCCTTGAGCAACATGGCGGTCGCCTCGCTGAGGAAGGCCATGTGCTTGCGGTCAGCCGGATCGAGGGAGTTGACCAGCGCGGCGTACGAGACGCCGGACTTCCAGTCGATGCCCAGGAGCTTGGCGATGTCGTGAACGCGCCGGACCACGTCCGGGTCGGCCTGCTCCTTCTGGGTCCGCAGGATCCCGGTACCGCTGTCCAGCATGATCCGGGCCGCAGCCATTCCGGTCATGAGGGAGATCTGCTCGTTCCAGCCCTCCGCGGGCAGTGCCGCCACGTAGCTCAGCCGGAACGATCCGTCCTCCAGGGTGTCGACCTCCTGGTCCGGCAGGTTCACCGCCACCCCGCCGCGCGCGGCCTCGACGGCTTCCCGCAGCTTGCCGATCTCGCGCAGCAGGGCGACGGACTCCTCGGCGGTTCCGGCCTCGATGTCCTGTTGGACCTGCTTGTAGTTGAGTTTGGCCAAGCTGCGGACCTTGGCCCTGCTCACGGTCGAGTCGGTCACGTTGCCGTCGGCGTCGAGGTCGTGCTGCCACAGCAGGGCGGGTACGACCTGGTTCGGAAGCAGGCTGGCCGGTCCCTCGGAGATCGAGGGCGGGTACAGGGGCACCTTGAGGTCGGGGAAGTACAGCGTCTCGATCCGGTCGTGCGCCTCGGCGTCCAGCGGGCTACCTGGCCTGACGAAGGCCGCCACGTCGGCGATGGCGTAGTGCACGCGGTACCCGCCACCGGGCCGCCGCTCCAGGTACATGGCCTGGTCGAGGTCCTTCGACGCCGGCGGGTCGATGGTGAACAACGGCAGATGAGTGGCGTCCTTGGCCGGCATCTGGACCGCGGCCTTGGCGGCCTCCGCCGCTTCGAGCACATGCGCGGGAAATTCCGTAGAGGCCTTCAACTCTGCCCGGAGCTGCTGCAGTGCCTTGATCAGGGTGTCCTGGGCCTCGCGGGACATGTGCATCTGTCGGCGTCGCATGTCTCGACCCTAGGGCGACGGCCACGGAGCGGCCCAGTGAGCGGGTCCAGGCGGGGGAAGGGGCGGCGGTCCGAGGACCCGTACAAGGCCCACGACCCGCCCCGCCCCGCCGGCGCCTGAAGACGGGCTGCCGCCCGCCGTTCCCGCCGTACGGGAGCGAGGGGCGGGCGGCCTCCCGTCCAGGTGTCAGGTGGGTGTGGGGGCGGTTTTGCTCGTCGTGGTGCCGCCGTCGTCCTGGGCCTCCGACACAGGAGGCTGTTGCGGAGTGGGCGGGGTGCGGACGAGCAGCGCGACCAGTACGGCCAGGGCGCCGATCACGGCGCCGACGCCGAACCCCCATCGGATGCCCGTGGCCAGGGCACCGGTCGGGTCGGCGCCGTCGGCGGCTGCCGTGGCGGTGTGTCCCGACATGACGCTGATGACCAGGGCGGTGCCGGCGGCGGCAGCCACCTGTTGGAGCGAGCCGAGGATGGCGGAGCCGTGAGGGTAGAGGTGCGGCGGCAGCACGGACAGGCCCGAGGTGAACACGGGGGTGAAGACGAACGCCATACCGGCGCTCAGGACCACGTGAAGGGCGAGCACCAGCCACGGCGAGGTGTGTTGGTCCGTGAGGGCGAACAGCGCGAGGCACAGCGCCGTGAGTGCGGCTCCGGGTACGACCAGGCGTGGTGCGCCGAGTCGGTCGTAGAGCTTGCCGACCTGTGGTCCCAGCAGGCCCATGGTCAAGCCGCCCGGGATGAGGAGCAGCCCGGTCTGCAGTGAGGTCAGGCCGCGCACCTCCTGCAGATAGATCGGCAGCAGGATGAACGCACCCATGAGGGCCATGAAGGACAGGCACATCAGGCCGAGGGCCACGGAGAAGTGACGAAACGCCAGGGCGCGCAGGTCCAGCAGCGGCGTGGACGTGCGCTGAAGTGCCAGCTGTCGCCATACGAACAGGCCGACCAGCACGGCGCCGGTCAGGGTCATGGCCACCGGGGACATGGGGGCCTGGGACGCCTTTCCGGCTCCGAGCTCGCTCAGGCCGTAGATCAGGGAGCCGAAGCCCGCTGCCGCCAGGGGGACGGACAACCAGTCGATCGGGCCGGCCTGCGGCTCGCCGATATTGACCAGTTTGCGCCGACCGAAGATGGCCATCGCTCCGGCGATGGGCAGCACGGCCAGGAACAGCAGGCGCCAAGTCCCCAGCTCCAGCAGCACGCCGGAGACCGCGGGGCCGAGCGCGGGTGCGACGGAGATGACGAGGGTGATGTTGCCCATCACACGGCCGCGGTCGTGCGGGGGCACGAGGGTCATCAGTGTCGTCATGAGCAGCGGCATCATGACGGCGGTGCCGCTGGCCTGGATGACGCGGGCGGCCAGCAGCACGGGGAAGGCGGGCGCGGCCGCGGCCAGCGCCGTACCGGCCAGGAACAGTGCCATGGCCAGGCTGAAGGCGGTCCGGGTCGTCACGCGCTGCAGGAACCAGCCCGTCACGGGGATGACGACAGCCATGGTGAGCATGAAGGCCGTGGACAGCCATCCAGCGGCTGCCGCGGTGACCTCGAACTCGCGCATGAGCCGCGGGATCGCGTTGACCATGATCGTCTCGTTGAGGAGGACGACGAACGTGGACAGGACGAGAATCCGCAGCACGGCGGTGACGTGGGTGGGCGGGAGGGTGGGCGTTGTGTGTGGTGCGGGCATGGCGCCTTCCGTCATGTGAGTGTCTTCCGCACGTGGCAGCTCACACTGGCAGACGGCGGCGCCGGGAAGAACTCATCGGTGCTCCCGATCCTGTCGGCGGCGCAGCCCGAGCACAAACCGATTTCCCGCGCCGGAACGGCGGGACGGGGGTCGGAGGCCGCGAGCGGTTCCAGCGGCCTGCCCTGCGGGCGTTCGTCTCCCCCGTCGGGTTCCCCGTCGAGTTCCCCGTCGAGGGCTGCGGCCGACCGGCGGGTTCCCCACGGAGCGTGGAACCGAGGGGCACTCAGGAAGCGCTTGCCGACCGGTACTTCCTGCGGGGTCACCAAGTTCGGAGCTTCTTGGGCGCGGTACCGGAAGAATATTCCCCTCATTGAATGCCGATCCGATCACAAGAGTTCCGAACTGATCAACAACGCATCTATAGTGCCGTCGTTGCGACTCCCTTCCCCGCGTGCCCGCTCCCGAGAGTCTGGTTGATGTCGGCGTCACCCACCCCCTTCCGTCCTGCCCTGACCGCCTCGCTCCTGACCGCCGCCGCGGGCGGTGCGCTCGCCGTGGCCGCCGTCGCCGCGGCACCGGGCGGAGTCCGTGCCCCGCTCGGCTGGTTCGCCGCCTGTGGCGTCCTGCTGCTCTCGGCCGCGGCCTTCGCCGTGACCTGGTACGGGCGGACCTCGCGCGTACTGGCCCGGCGGGCCGAGACCCTCGCCGCCGAACTCGCCTCCAAGGACGCGTACGTCGCCCGGTTCGCGGCCACCGCCGAGCGCGAGACGGCCACCCTCAAGGACCGCCAGGAGGCGGAGACAGCCGCCGCCCGAGCGGCCCACGCTGCCCAGGCCCAGGAACTCGCCCGGTCCCACGCGGCCGAGATCGCCGAGCTGGGCCGGGAACGCGCCGCCGAGACCGCGCGGCTCGAAACCCGGCTGCGTCGCGCCGAGTCCGGCCGGTCCGCCGCCATGGCCGCCGCGGCCAACGCCGCCGGCCGCATGCAGGCCCTCGCGACGAGCATGCTCGCCGACCTCCGGGAGATGGAGCACCGGCACGCCGACGAGGACGTCCTGACCGACCTGCTCCACCTCGACCACCGCACCGCGCAGGCGGGCCGGCTCGCCGACTCCGTCGCCGTGCTCAGCGGGGCCAGGTCCGGCCGCCGCTGGGCCCGCCCCATCGTCATGGAGTCGATACTCCGCGGCGCCATGGGCCGTATCAGCGGCTACCAGCGGGTGCGACTGCACTCCAGCAGCGACGCGGCCGTCGCCGGGCACGCGGCCGAGGGCGTCATGCACGCCCTGGCCGAACTCATGGACAACGCGGCGAACTTCTCGCCGCCCACCGCGGAGGTGCACGTCTACGTCGAGGAGGTCCCGGCCGGCGTCATCATCGCCGTCGAGGACAGCGGCCTCGTGATGAGCGACGTGCAGCAGCGCCGCGCGGAAGCCGCCGTCGGCTCCGCACCGCAGGACCTGGCCGGCCTCTCCGGCACCCGCCTCGGCCTCGCGGTCGTCGGCCGGCTGGCGCGCAAGCACGGCCTCACCGTGTCGTTCCGCCCCTCCGCGCGCGGCGGGACCGGCGCTCTCCTGATGCTGCCTCAGGAACTCATCAGCCACGCCCCCGCGGAGCCGGCGGCCACGCCCGAGGACACTCTGCCGCCGGTCTCGGGCCGCGGCCTGTCCGCGCCCGCCACGACCGGCACCCCGGCCACGGCCCCCGAGCCCGAGACCGAGCACGACAGCGCGGCCGAGAGCACCGGCGAGCACCCGCGGTTCGGCGAGAGCGGCCTGCCCCAGCGCCGCCGCGGCCGGGCCATGGCCGCCGCCCACCCCGAGGGGCCGCAGGCCGCCGAGAAGGCGCCCGCCGAGGGGCCGCGCACGGGCGCGGCCGCGGGTGCGGCGAACCGGTTCGGCTCGTTCCGCCGCGCGGTCCGCGGCACCACCGCCCGGCCGGACGGCGAGCCCGAGGGCGGCCCCGTGCCGGAGACCGCGACGGCGTCCGACCCCGCCGTGTCCGGCGCGACCGCCGGCGCCGATCGTCCCGGCTCCCCCTCCGTACCCACCGATCCGGCCGGCCCGACGTCCGCTCCGCGGACACCGCCGCCGACCTCGAACCCCCCGTACCCGGAAGGCACCTCGTAATGACCGGCTCCACCACCGACGAGAAGCTCAGCTGGCTCCTGGAGGGCCTGCTGGAACGCACCCCGGGCACCCGGCACGCCCTGGTGCTCTCCCGTGACGGCCTCAAGCTCTGCCGCACCCCCGAGCTCTCCGTCGACCAGGCCGACCAGCTCGCCGCGATCGCCGCCGGCATCCAGAGCCTGTCGCACGGTGCCTCCGTGGAGTTCGGGGACGGCACCGGCGGGGTCCGCTCCGCGATCGCCGAGTTCTACGGCGGCATCCTCTTCATCGTGGAGGCCGGCGAGGGCGCCCACCTCGCGGTCGTCGCCGACGAGGACGCCGACGCCGGCCTCGTGGGCCACAACATGAGCGAGCTGGTGGAGCAGTTGGGCGAGCACCTGGTCGCGAGGCCCCGGGGATGAGCCGCGGCAGGCCGGGCCGGGACGACTCCCCCGACCGGCTCTACACCCTGACCGGCGGCCGCAGCCGCGCCGGGTCCGACGCCTTCGACCTGGTGACCCTGGTGGTCTCCGAGAGCGACCCGGTCCCCGGCATGCAGTCCGAGCACACCGCGATCCTGCGCATGTGCCGGTTCCCCACCGCGGTGGTGGAGGTCGCGGCCGGGCTCGGCCTGCCTGTGTCGATCACCCGGATCCTCCTGGCCGATCTGCACGACACCGGCCGGATCAGCGCCCGGCATCCCCGTGCGTCGTACCGCCTTCCCGATCACGACATCCTGGAGCAGGTGCTCGTTGGACTCCGTAACCTCTGAACAGCGCCAGACCCTGCAGAGCACCGCCGACAACGGACTGAAGATCGTCGTCGTCGGCGGATTCGGAGTCGGCAAGACCACCCTCGTCCGCTCGGTCAGCGAGATCCGTCCGCTGAACACCGAGGAGACGATGACGCAGGCGGGCGAGGACGTCGACGACACCGCCGGGGTCGCCGCCAAGTCGGCCACCACGGTGGCCTTCGACTTCGGCAGGATCTCGATCGACACCCACAACGTCCTGTACCTGTTCGGGGCGCCCGGCCAGGAGCGGTTCTGGTTCCTGTGGGACCGGCTGTTCTCCGGGACGCTCGGCGCGGTGGTGCTCGTCGACACCCGTCGGCTCGCCGACTCCTGGTACGCCATCGACCGTCTGGAGCACCACGGGACGCCGTTCGTCGTCGCCTGCAACGACTTCGGCGGTCCCGCCCACACCCCCGCCCAGATCCGCGGGGCCCTCGACCTCGCCGACGAGGTTCCGCTGGTCTTCTGCGACGCCCGGTCGCGGGAGTCCAGCAAGCAGGTCCTCATCTCGCTCGTCGAGCACCTGCGGACCGTCGTCGCCCCGGCCACGCGGCCGGACCCGCAGCCGATCCCGGAGCCCGCCCCGTGACCCTCCCCGAGCACCCGCCCGTCCCCCTGAGCGGGCCGCGCTTCCAGACCGACCCCACCGAGCTGTACCGGCAGATCCGGCGCGATCACGGGGCCGTCGCCCCCGTCGTGCTGGACGGCGACGTACCGGCCTGGCTGGTCCTCGGCTACCGCGAGCTCCACCAGGTCACCAGCGACCCGGTCCTCTTCTCCCGCGATTCCGACCTGTGGAACCAGTGGGACTCCATACCGGCGGACTGGCCGCTGCTGCCGATGATCGGCCGCAAGCAGCCATCCATCCTCTACACCGTCGGGGAGCGGCACCGCGAGCGCGCGAACGTCATCTCCACGGCCTTGGAGGGGGTCGACCCGTTCGTGCTGAAGGAGCGGGCCGAGCGCTTCGCCGACGAGCTGATCGACGCACTGTGCGGCAAGGGGTCCTGCGACATCATCGCCGAGTACGCGATGCTGCTGCCGGTACGCGTCCTCGCCAGCGTCTACGGCTTCTCCGAAGAGCAGGGGCCTGGGCTCGTCACCGCCCTGAACGACATGATCAACGGCCAGGAGGGCGCGCTGGAGGGCCAGCGCCACCTGGCGGAGTCCATGTTCGCCCTGCTCGCCGCGAAGGCGGCGGAGCCGGGCGACGACGTGGCCTCCCGGATGCTGGGCAACACGGCCGGCTTCACGGTCGAGGAGGTCGCCCAGGACCTCATGGTGATGCTGGCCGCCGGCCATCAGCCCACCGCCGACTGGATCGGCAACTCGCTGCGGCTGATGCTCACCGACGACCGGTTCGCCGCCTCGCTGTCCGGCGGCCGGCACAGCGTCGGCGAGGCGATGAACGAGGTGCTGTGGGAGGACACCCCCACCCAGAACGTCGCCGGCCGCTGGGCCTCGCGCGACACCCACCTGGGCGGTCGCCGGATCGGCAGCGGCGACCTGCTGCTGCTCGGCCTGGCCGCCGCCAACTCCGACCCGCACGTGCGCGCCGACGCGGGCCGCCTCACCGGCGGCAACAACGCCTACCTCTCCTTCGGCCACGGCGAGCACCGCTGCCCCTTCCCCGCGCAGGAGGTCGCCGAGACCATCGCCCGCACCGGGATCGAGGTACTGCTCGACCGGCTGCCGGACGTCGACCTCGCGGTCCCCGCGGCCGACCTCGCCCGGCGCCCCTCGCCCTGGCTGCGCGGACTCACCGCGCTCCCCGTGACCTACACCCCGACCCCCGCCCTTGGAGCCCTCGGATGACCTGCCCGCACGCCCACGCCGCGTCCGCCGCCGACGCCATCGTCCTGGACCCGTTCGTCACCGACCTCGACGGCGAGAGCGCCCGACTGCGGGCCGCGGGCCCGCTGGCCCGTGTCGTCCTGCCCGGCGGGGTGGCCTGCTGGGCCGTCACCCACCACGCCGAGGCGCGGCGGCTCCTCACCGACGCCCGCCTGGTCAAGGACATCGACGTCTGGGGGGCCTGGACGCGCGGCGAGATACCCATGGACTGGCCGCTGATCGGCCTCGCCAACCCCGGCAGGTCGATGCTGACGGTCGACGGCGACGAGCACCGGCGGCTGCGCACACTGGTCGCGCAGGCGCTGACCGCACGCCGGGTGGAGCGGCTGCGCGAGGGCATCGAGGCCCTGACCACGGGCATGCTGGACCGGCTGGCGGAGCGTCCGGCGGGTGAGACCGTCGACCTGAAGGCGGAGTTCGCCTACCCGCTGCCGATGAACGTGGTCAGCGACCTGATGGGCGTCGACCCGGTCGACCACCCGCGGATGAAGGCCCTGTTCGAGAAGTTCTTCTCGACGCAGACGCCGCCCGAGGAGGTGCCGCAGATGATGGCGGACCTGGGCACGCTGTTCGCGGGGATCGTTGCGGGCAAGGTCGAGAAGCCCGGTGACGACCTGACCAGCGCGCTGATCGAGGCGTCGGAGGGCGGCGACCGGCTCACCACGGAGGAGATCACCAACACCCTCCAGCTGATGGTGGCGGCCGGGCACGAGACGACGATCAGCCTCATCGTGAACGCCGTCGTGGCGCTGGAGACCCACCCCGAGCAGCGTGCCCTCGTCCTCTCCGGGGAGGTGCCGTGGGCGAACGTGATCGAGGAGACCCTGCGCTGGTCGACGCCGACCTCGCACGTGCTGATCCGCTTCGCCACCGAGGACATCGAGGTGGGCGACCGGGTCCTGCCCAAGGGCGAGGCCCTGATCGTCTCGTTCGGCGCGATCGGTCGGGACGAGGAGCAGCACGGCCCGACGGCGGGCTCGTTCGACGTGACCCGTACGCCGAACCGTCACATCTCCTTCGGTCACGGCCCGCACGTCTGCCCGGGCGCCGCTCTCTCCCGTCTGGAGGCGTCGGTGGCCCTGCCCGCCCTGTACGAGCGCTTCCCGGGGCTGCGTCTCGCGGTCGCGCCCGAGAAGCTCCGGAACAAGCCGGTCGTCACGCAGAACGATCTGTTCGACCTCCCGGTCGTACTGGCCTGACGGCCGCGCGGAGGGGAGGGAACCCCGCAGTGGGGTCGCCTCCCCTCCGCGCGGAACAACGTCTCACGTCCTCAGGTGCGGGCCGAGGTCTCCGGCCCGCACCAGGACGGCCGGCCATGGTGCGGGGCCGTCGTGAGGTCTGCGGTCAGTCGAGCTCCCTGGGCCCGTAGTGGGCGACGGCTGCTCCGGTACCCAAAGCCCAGTAGCGGTCTCCGTACGACCAGTGCCACCACTCCGTGGGGTAGTTGACCAGGCCGGCCGCGGTCAGCGCAGCGCTCAGGACGTCCCGATGGGAGCGAGCCTCGGCGCTGATGTTGTCGGCCTGCGTGTAACAAGCGCCCGCGCTCTCCTCGGGGGAGGCGTTCATACGCGTGCCCATGTCGAGCTCGCGCCCCTCGTCGTCCGCGAGCATCAGGTCGACAGCCGCGCCCGCGCTGTGCGGTGCGATCTCGGGCGGGGACACGTAGCGGCTGGCTGCCGACCGGACTTGCTCAGCGGCCCAATCCGGATGCTCGGCACGCAGTTGGGCCGCGTACTCGTCGAAGTAGTGGCGTTGCAGGGACGGCGGGCGATACCCCTCGACGAACAGCAACCGCAGCCCCTCAGGCAGCTGCGTCTGCGCCTTGAGGAGTCGATCGAGCACTCCTTCCCGCAGGTGCGCGAAGGCACCGGCGGAGCCTTGCCGCTTGCGCTCGTCGACCAGCAGGGGAACGCCTCGTCGCACATCCACGAGCCGTTCGCCGCACTCCCGGACGGGCACGGCTGCGACCTTCGGGTCGGACATCAGAACGATCTCAGTCATGAAGTGATCATCTCCTTTCCCGAGCCCGTCCCGCCGCGCCGTTCCATGGTCCCGAACCGATGGGAAGAGGACAGCGAGCATGGCGGCATGACCACTGATCATCCCGCCTCGCGCGGCGGCTCCGGGCGCGACCGGTTCGCCGCGTTCTCCGATCGGGCGTCGAACATCTCCAGCTCCCCGCTGTTCTACGTCCTGTGTGTACTCCTGGTCCTCGGCACGGTCGTCCTGCACTTCATGCACCCACCGCTGTCCTGGCTGATCTTCGCCGGGGACGTCATGACGGCCGTCAACCTCCTCCTGCTCGCCCTGCTGAAGAACACCGAACGGCGTGACGCGCACGCCGTTCAGCGCAAGCTGGACGCCATCGCAGCAGCCCTGCTGGAGCAACGCGAAGGCACCAGCCACACAGCGGCCGACGAGCTACGGCGAGCGATCCGAATGGAGGAAGACCAGTGAGGGCCGGAGACCGAGACCCCTGCCGCCGACCGTGACCGATGCCCTCGCCGAAGGCCAGGCGCCATCGAGCCTCCAGCGAGCTCGCACGGCGAGGAGGGCGGCGGGTCTCCGATGGCCTGCTCCGGAATCAACGCCTTCCCTTCCGGAGCTGCCGTCCCCGAAGCGGGGGTGATCCCTCGTCCGCCCGGGCGTACCCACGTATGAACCCGGGGTCGTCCGGGCAGGCGGTCGTCCAGACGGCCCCTGCGGGGCGGCGACGGACGAGGTGGGGCGTGGCACTCGGCAAAGGACAGCACGACCGGGGCCAGGGGCTGCTCGCGCGCCTCCGGCGCGACCCCTTCGCCGTCCAGACCGTACGGTCCACGGCGGCGGCCACCCTCAGCTACGTCGTGGCCCTTCGGCTCAGCAGCGAACCGGTGCCCCTCACCGCACCCCTCACCGCCCTCCTCGTCGTCCAGGTCACGCTCTACTCCACCGTGACCACCAGCCTGCGCCGGGTGAACTCGGTCGTCGTCGGCGTCCTCATCGCCATCGCGTTCAGCGCCGTCGTCGGCCTCTCCTGGTGGAGTCTCGCCCTCGTCATCCTGGCCTCGCTGCTCGTCGGCCGGCTTGTGAAGGTCGAGGAGTTCATCCCCGAGGTCGCCATCAGCGCCATGCTCGTCCTCGGCGTCACGCAGGTCTCCGACACCGCCTGGGACCGCGTCCTGGAGACCCTCATCGGCGCCGCCGTGGGCATGCTCTTCAACCTGCTTCTCGCCCCGCCCGTCTGGGTCGACACCGCAGGCGACTCCATCGAGGACCTCGCCCGACGGATGCGGCTGCTCCTCCTCGACGTGGCGGACGAGTTCACCGGGGCACCCCCCGTCGAACAGGCCGCCATCCGGCTCCACGAGGCCCGCCGTCTCGACAACGACGTCGCCGACGTCGACGGGGCCCTGCGCACCGCCGAGGACAGCCTGCGGCTCAACCCCCGCGTCAAGGAAGGCCTCCTGCACCGGGTGGTGTTGCGTACCGGCCTCGACACCCTGGAGATCTGCGCCGTCGTCCTGCGGGTCCTCGCCCGTACCCTCACCGACCTGGCGAAGCATCGTGATGGGCACCAGCTGCTGCCCGAGCCGGCCGCCCTGGCCATCCGTGAGACCGCCCAGTACACGGCCGACGCCCTTGTCAGCTTCGCCGTCCTGGTCACCACCCAGGGCAGCGAGGGCGCCGAGGCCGCGGAGACCCGGCTCGCGGGCGAGCTGCGGGCGGCCAGGGCCTGCAGGGACCACGCCGCCGACCGGCTCCTCGCCCTCGCCCTCGCGGATCCCGGCCGCTGGCAGCTGTACGGGGCACTGCTCACCGAGGTCGACCGGATCCTCGACGAACTCGACCCCGAGCACCGGGGCCATCGACTGATGGAGGAGCTGGACCGACGGGTCCGCGAGCGCAGTGACCGCCGACGCCGTCTCGCCCTCCGTGACCGGTGGGCCATGCGCCGGCCCGGCCGCGCGGACGAATGACCGCTCGCGACGGGGGTACTCGCTGACGGCCCCTCGGCTCCATCGTGCTCCGCTGCCCACGTCAAGAGAGTGCGGTGGGCCTACGCGGCGGCGGCACGGCCCGCAGCAACTCCCACAGGGGCGTCGATCCGGCGGCCCACTGAGCGAGGAGGTGGCGGTCGACCAGATGGAGGCGCTGGGACGAGGCGAAGTCGAGAGCGGGGGCGGAGAAGCGGCCGTTGGTGAGCATGACGAGGACGTCGCCGCCGTGGATCTGTCGACCGGTGCCGTTGAGGACATGGAGGTCCGGGGTGCCGACGGCGGAACCCGACCAGCCCGCCTTGCGGTGCTTGCACTGGATCACCCAGCGTCTTCCGAACGGGTCGGTGGCCTTCACGTCCGCTCCGTTGTCGCCGCGTCCGCCGACCTGTCGGGCGTCCTGGCAGCCGTCTCGGCGCATCAGGTCGCGGACGGCGTACTCGAACTGGGTGTAGTGCAGGCCGTCCAGGTGCTCGACGGCATACCGCAGGCCCTGAGCCCTGACGCGGCTCCACCGCGCGGCCTCCTGCCGTCGGTGCGTCCAGAGCGCTCCAGCACCTGCCGCGAGCAGGAGCGCCAGAAGGACCACCCACGGATGCGCGGCCAGCCACGACACCACGGCCATGACCAGACTCACGGCCACCATCCCGCTCAGTCCGAGCACCCACATGTTGACCGGAACCGGGCTCTTGCGACGACGCGGCCCGCGCCGGGCGGGCCGACGGCGGGTGGGACGGCGACTCATCGGCTGCTCCCTGAGCCGGGGAAGACGATCGGATACGAGACGGTCGGTGTCGAGCGGACCACCGGCCTGTCCCATCCGGGCCACTTGATCGGATAGACGACCGTCGACTGCGGCCCGGGTAACCGGTGTTGCCCCGGCTGTTCACTCGCCCCGGTGGTCGTGTTTCCACCACCGAAGACGAGCACCCCAGCCACGATCACCCCCGCGATCGCCGTCTGCCGACGGGCGCCTGCCGGGAGGCGTGTGTGTCTCGTGACCACGGTTCCGTCGGACTTCACATACTGCTCGATCACAGGCACAGCTGTGGCCCCCTCATCAGTCGAGTCACGCCTCCCTGCGCGACCGGCTCATGAAAGCACCCACCACTGACAACGTGTCACATGAAGATCACCACTCGTGATCATTTTGCGCCACGAGCTCCGCACGCGTGCCGAGGTGGGCCGCCCGAGGGGCCGGAACGTACGTGCGGATCGCGCCGACGAATGTGGTGGTGCACGGCATCGGAGATCGAGCGGGGCCCGCCCTGTACGCGTGACATCGTGGTGCCATGACCATCATGGTTCGCCCGGCTGCAGTCTTCGAGGATGTCCGGACCCTCGTCGGCCCGAAGTCCCCTGGGGCCAACGTCTGCTGGTGCCTGAGCTACCGGATCCCGTCCAAGCTCAACAACGAGCTCCGTGGGCCGGCCCGCGGTGAGTACGTCGCCGAGCTGTGCCGGACGGCGCCCCCTCCGGGGGTGCTCGCCTACGAAGGTGACGAGCCGGTCGGATGGGCCGCCGTGGCACCGCGCTCGGACACCTCGTTCGCGCACAGCCGTAAGATCCCGCACGTCGACGACCTGCCGGTCTGGTCGCTGTGGTGCATTCGCGTACGCCCCGGTCATCGCAAGAAGGGGATCTCGCACGCCCTCATTGCCGGTGCGGTCGAGTTCGCCCGCGCCCATGGCGCACCGGCGATCGAGGCGTACCCACTCGACAACGGCAGCGCCACAGTCGACGCGACGATGGCGTACGCCGGGATCCGGAAGAACTTCGAACGCGCCGGGTTCACCCACGCCGCCGACACCACTTCGGTACTGGCCGGTCATCCCCGGGTCCTGATGCGGCTCGACCTGCGCTGACAGCCCCTGGGGCCGCTACGGCCGGCAGGCCGGTGGTGAGCGCCGGGCGGCGAGTGGTCGGGCCGCGGCAGGAAGGCGGGCGCGGCGCAGACGCCGAGGCCGCGCGGTCCGGTTCGGACGGTGTCGGCGTCTCGTCCTCCGTCGGCACGATGTCAGCGACGAAGGCCGGCCGATTCGCCACGTGCTGGGGGCGCAGCTCTCACCAGCGGGCTCCGAACGCGATCGAACGGACGGACCCTAGCGGGTGTTGCCGTCGATCTGGCGGACGGTGGCGTTCCAGGCTTCGTCCGATGTCTTGCCGTCTTGCTCCATGAGGAGAATGCCGTCGCCGATGGCGTTGTTCAGCTCGCCCGCGCGCGGTCCGGTCTCGGCGGGCTGGATGGCCATGGCCGCCATGGCAAAGATCATTCCGCTGCGGGCCTCGGGGCCTATGTAGGGGTTCGTGTACGTCACGACGCCTGGCAGGGGGTAGGCGGCTCGGTTCGCGGGGAAGTTGCCGACCTTCTGGAAGACCTTCACCTGCTGCTCGGGGCTCGTGAGCCAGGCGACCAGCTGCTTCGCCTGCTCGACGTGTTTTCCGGAGGAGGGCACCGTGAGGAAGGAGCCGCCCCAGTTACCCGCGGCCGGCGCCTGGGCGATGTTCCACTTGCCCCTGTTGGCGGCGCCGGAGAACTTCTCGATGTTGGCCTGCTGCCAGGAGGGGCAGATGGTCGTGGCGAAGGTGGACTTCGCGAAGGCTCTCTGCCAGGGCGGATCGAATTCCTTGAGGCCCTGGCTGCTGCCGGCCCGGACGGCCTCGACGGCCAGGCCCCAGCCCTTCCTGACGCTCGGGGAATCCTTGTAGATCAGCTTGCCGTCCTCGTAGTACTGCTGGGTGCTGCTGGAGACCACGGCGTTGTACAGGCCTGCCGCCGTGTCCATGAAGTAGGTCCCCTTCGGCGCCTTGGCCTGGTAGGTCTTCCCGACCTGGACGAACTCGGCCCAGTCGCCCTCCCACAGCGCCGCGACCTCATCCGGGTCGGAGGGCAGACCGGCGGCCTCGAAGAGGTCCTGCCGGTAGCAGACGGCCATGGGCCGACATCGGTGCCCAGCCCGATCGTCCGGCCGTCGGAGGCCGTGGCCTGGTCCCACTTCCACGGCAGGTGGTCCCTGTACTTCACACCGGGCGCGTCGGACAGGTCGGCGAAGGCTCCGGCGTGCTTGTCGGAAGTGGCCAGGGAGATGCGGCCGGCTTCGAGCGCCTGAACGTCGTACAGCGTTCCGCCCCCTGACAACCGCGGCTGCAGCGCGTCCCAGTAGTCGGGTTCCTGTGCGTTCTGATGCTCCTTGATCGTGATCTCGGGGTGCAGCTTCATGTAGTCGTCGAAAAGGCCGGCCTCCTTGTAACCGAAGGTCCCGAAGGTGCCGATGGTCAGGGTGACCCGCTCTCCTGCAGCGGGGCCGCGGGAGCCGCTGGCGGCGGAGGAGCAGCCGGTGATGACGAGTGCGGCGACCATCCCGGTCGCCACGAGCTCGACGGGCCGGGTGCGGGTACGAGCGGAGGTACGAACACGCGATGAGGCCATGACGCTTCCTTGGTACTGGGCGGGATCGGGAGGATGCCGAGCAGGGGCTCACTCCGCGAGGACGGGAGGAGGGGAGGAGGGCAGCGCGGCCGGGATCGCCGGAAAGGTGCCGTACCCCGACTCTTTGCGAGCGCTCTCAAACGGTGGCCAGAGTATGTCCGTCCAACTCCCGGCGATCAAGGGGTCACACAGGGTCGGACCGATGTGTTTCATCGGGTGCACGCGGACACACCGTCAGGGAACGGTCGGCGTGGGAGCTGGGGCGGCTCCGGCCATCGACAGGGGCGCCGTGGGGAGCGGGAACGGCGGAGGTGCGGAGACGGTGGGCGGCGCCTGGCCCCCTCAAGGACTGCGGCGCATTCCCCACCGCCGCGGCTACCCGGAGGACCTGGATCTGGAGGACCCGTCCTCCGTTTGACGGCAAGGGGTCGGCAGCGACACCTGGCCCGACCACACCCGGCGCAGACGCGCGACGATCGTGTCGATGGTGGCGGGGCGGTTGGGCGGTTGGGCGGTTGGGCGGTTGGGTCCAGTTGACCGCCATCGGCATCCCGGGCGCCTTCGAACCACTGACGTTCGCGGGGCGGATCATGGGATTCGTCTTCATGGTGCGTGGCGTGGCGTGGCCGAGGCCGCGGCAGCCGTGGCGGTCTTCGACCAGTGGGGCAGACGAGGCCTGAGCATCTCCGGGGCAATCGTCCTCATCGGAATCCTCACCGCACCGGCCGCTACCACCACCACGCTCGTCTCCCTCTGGTTCCAGGAGACGGAATACACGCCCTACATGCCGGCCGTATTCCCACTCTTCGTCTGGTCTCTGCGGGAATTGTCGGTGGCCATCCGGGCGATGGCGTGGCGGGGTACGCCACACCCCGCGAAGATCGCGGCCTCAAAAACACTCGGGTTGGTCCGGCTTCACCGATGCTTCACCGACACCTCCGCTGCCGGCGGCTCGCTGATCTGGTCGACGCAGATGTGGAGAAGTTCGGGTCACCGCGTGAGTTTTCGGTCGGCGAATTCCTCAACCATGCTTCACCGGAAACAGTTTCGGACCCTTCCAACTCATTAGTAACCAGCCTCTGAACAGCCAAAACGCCCTCTCCGAGGGGGCGGTCACGGGAATCCCCGGAATTCCGACGGGCGAGGTATGGTCGGGCCCGCTCACCCGTCCGAGTATTCGTCGAACGCCGTGGGCCACAAGGAAAACGAGGAAAACGGGGCACATGCAGACCCCGTGGGCGAAGACCGACCAAAGACGTTCGAGGCGAGGCAGACCGATGGAAGCTCCGACCACCCCGTCGGCCGACGGCTACGGCTCCGGTGCCGCCGCCACTGCCGGCGGTCAGGACGGGGGCTGGTTCGCGCGAGGTCCGAAGGGAGCGCAGGGGCCTCGGCGGTCCGGGCATCCGGAGACCGTCAGGGCGGCCCCGGAATCCGCGCGCCCGGCGGAACGCCGGCCGACCCCGACCCCGGCACCGGCAGCGGTCCCGTCCGCCACAGAGCTGTTGCGCCGCACGATGGCCGAGATCGAGCCGATCGCCGACCGGGTCACCTCGTACTTCTACGCGCTGCTCTTCCTCCGCCACCCCGGTTTGCGGGACCTCTTCCCCGCCGCGATGGACACCCAGCGCGACCGGCTGTTCAAGGCCCTGCTCACCGCCGCGACCCACGCGGACGACCCCGTCACCCTGACCACGTATCTGACCCACCTCGGCCGCGGGCACCGGAAGTACGGCACGCTCCCCGAGCACTACCCGGCCGTCGGCGAGGCCCTGATCGGCGCCCTCGCCAGCCACGCCCCGGAGACCTGGGGGCCACGGACCGAGGCCGCCTGGGTGGGCGCCTACACCACGATCTCCCAGATCATGATCGACGCGGCGACCGAGGACGAGCTCCGGGCGCCCGCTTGGTGGCAGGCGGAGGTGGTCGCCCATGTCATGCGGACGAAGGACGTCGCGGTCGTCACGGTCCGGCCCGACGGGCCGTACCCCTTCCTCGCCGGGCAGTACACGGCCCTGGAGACCCCCTGGTGGCCGCGGATCTGGCGGCACTACTCCTTCGCCTCGGCGCCCCGCTCCGACGGACTCCTCTCCTTCCACGTCAAGGCCGTACCGGCGGGCTGGGTCTCCAACGCCCTCGTCCACCGTGCCCGCACCGGAGACGTCATCCGGCTCGGTCCTCCCGCCGGTTCCATGACCGTGGACCACACCAGCGACAACGGGCTGCTGTGTCTCGGCGGCGGCACCGGCATCGCGCCCATCAAGGCCCTGGTGGAGGATGTCGCCCAGCACGGTCGGCGCCGCTCCGTCGACGTGTTCTACGGCGCTCGCCGGAACCAGGGCCTGTACGACATCGACACGATGCTCCGGCTGCAGCAGGCGCACCCCTGGCTCTCGGTGCGCCCGGTCCTCGACGACGGTCCCGTCGGCCTGCTGTCCGGCGGTATCCCGGAGGCCGTACGCGAGTTCGGCCCGTGGCACACCCACGACGCGTACCTGTCCGGCCCGCCCGGAATGATCCGGTGCAGCGTCGACACCCTCGTGGGCATCGGCATACCCACCCACCGCATACGGCACGACTCCATCGAAGAACTGGTCGGGGCAACGACGTGAGTACTTTCGAACACGCCGGACAGCAGGCGACGACCCTGCGCACCACCCGCCCGGGCAGTGACGGCGAACACCTCGTCCAGCAGCGCATGGGCACCACGGACCGCGCGGACCGCTTCTACGCCGATCAGGTCCTGGACCGACTGAACCCCCGGATGCGCGAGTTCGTGAACCGGCAGGAGATGTTCTTCCTGGCCACCGCCGACCGGCACGGTGCGTGCGACAACACCTTCCGCGCCGGCCCGCCCGGCTTCCTCCACGTCCTGGACGACGCGACGCTCACCTACCCCGAGTACCGGGGCAACGGCGTCCACGCCAGCCTCGGCAACATCGAGGAGAACCCGCAGGTCGGCATCCTCATGGTCGACTTCCTCCGGGACCGCATCGGGCTCCATGTCAACGGCAGGGCCAGGAGCGTGGCCGACGACGAGATGCGCCGCGCCCACCCCTGGCTCCCGGCCGACCAAGTGCCCGGCCGACGGGCGCTGGTGTGGGTGGTGATCACGGTCGAGGAGGCGTACATCCACTGCGCCAAGCACATCCCCCACTTCCAGAAGGTCCCCGCGCGCGGCCACGGCCGGCCGTGGGGCACGGACGATTTCAAGCGCAAGGGCGGTGACTTCTTCGGAGCGGCCTCCGAAGCACCGGACCGCGGCCCGTACCTGCCGCCGCCCCGTCCGGACGCGGATGCGGCGACCTGGCGTGCGGAGGCGGAGAGGGTACTGGCGAGAGCCGAGCGGCACGCCCTCGGCGAAGGCGCCGACGCCGGGGCGGAATCCACCGCGGGAGCGCCGCCGTTCAGCGGCTGGTTCAGCAGGGGCACCTCGGTCTGAGCTCCTCACTCCGCACGTTTACGCTCTTGGGGCCGGGTCGGGTGAAACCTTTCGGTCGTCTCTTCCGTCCCCTTCTCCGGGAGAGCGTAGAGAACGGGCGAGGAGCAGCAGGACATGGGGCTGAAGAGCAAGTACACCGCGCACATAGCCGTGGCGGCCTCGGCGGTCGCGATCAGCCTGGCGGCGTGGGGCGCCACCACGCTGACGGACACCGAGGCCGCCGCCCGGACGGGGGCGGGCGCGCAGGGCACGCCCGAGGGACGGACGAAGGAGCCGGCGCAGGGACCGCCGCCGGTGGCGAAGGTGAGGATGCCTCAGGGGATCGCGCATGCCGCCGAGGCGGGCGGGAAGGCCGTGAACATCACCATCGACGACGGGCCCGACCCGCAGTGGACGCCCAAGGTGCTGGAGGTCCTCAAGCAGCACGACGTCAAAGCGGTCTTCTGCATGGTCGGGCCGCGGGCGAAGGAGTTCCCCGACCTGGTCAGGCGGATCGTCGCGGACGGGCACCGTCTCTGCGACCACACCACGTCCCACGACACCGCGATGGACAAGAAGTCCGTCGCGTACCAGCGGCAGCAGATCCTGGACGCGAAGAAGATGATCGAGGACGCCGCCGGGGGCGCCGAGGTGGAGTACTACCGGGCGCCGGGCGGTGCGTTCACCCCCGACAGCCGACGCATCGCCGCCGAGGCGGGGATGCGGCCGCTGGGGTGGAACGTGGACACCAAGGACTTCGAGAAGCCCGGCACGGGCGCCATCGTCAGCACGGTCAAGAACGAGCTGTCCAACGGGCCGACGATCCTCTTCCATGACGGCGGCGGCGACCGCGGTCAGACCGTCGAGGCCCTCAAGCAGGTTCTGCCGTGGCTCAAGGAGCAGGGACGCACCTTCAGCTTCCCCGTGCGCACCACGCCCTGAGGACGTGCCGGACCGGCGGTGGGCGACCTGCCGCCGGTCACCCGCCGCCGGGTCCGCGACCATGAGGTGTCCCGGCGTCAGAAGCGGGCCATGAGGGCGGCGAGGCCGGCCCGTGTGGCGACGTCGGTCTTGCGGAACACCCGGGAGAGGTGGGTCTCGACGGTACGCGGACTGAGGTAGAGCCTGGTGGCGATCGCCTGGTTGGTGAGGCCCTCGGCCACCAGCTCGGCGATCTCCCGTTCGCGTGCCGTCAAGGAGGCCAGCCGCGGCGGGGTGGTGGAGGACGTGCGGGGTGCGGACGGCCGTGTCATCTCCGCCAGACCGACCAGCAGACCCGCGCCACCGCCTGTGGCGAGCCGGTGCCCCTGCCGCCACATGGCCTCCCCGCGCGCTCCGAACCCGGCGGCCGTCATCGCCGGGGCCGCGAGCAGCAGTGACCGCGCCTCCCAGAACACCGCACCGGACCGCGCACATTCCGCCGCTGCCTCGGAGAGCAGCGTTGCCGCCCTGTCGGCGTCGCCCTGGTGCAGGGCGAGCTGTGCCGCGCTCCGCATCGCTGAGGCGCGTTGCACGGGCAGGCCGAGCTGTTCCGCTTCCCTGCGTGCCCGCTCGGACCATGCGGACGCGGAGGGGACGTCCCCGGTCAAGAGGGCCGCCGTGACGAGGAGTTCCGTCAGGAGGGGGCGCATCGAGGGTTGCAGGCCACGCAGGTCGTCTCCCCCGGCCCTGAGGAGGGCGTCCCGGGCGCGATGCGGATCGCCGCCGGTGAGCGCCGCGTAGCCGAGCATGCACCAGGCCATGGAGGCCCGCCAGTTGTCGCTCGGTCCCATGGTCGCCACGGCCTCCTCCGCGGCCGCCAGTGCCTCCGGGTCGCCGGGTTGGGACGCCGCGACGCGCACCTGGGCCTTGTTGGCGAGGACGAAGGCGAGCAGTTCACCGCTGCCGATCCCGCGGGCGATGTCCTCGGCCTCGTCCGCGAGTTCGCAGGCCGACTGCAGTCGGCAGGTCTGGATCCGTACGTGTGCCTTGCACAGCAGCAGGAGCGGCAGGAGGTAGATCTGGCCGCTGCGCCGGGCGATGCCGAGGCCCCGGTCGGCGTGGCGTTCCGCGTCGGTGAAGCGGCCGAGGAAGGCCTCCGCCCATCCCAGTCTGCCCAGTGGTTCGCACAGCGCCGTGAGGTCGTCGTCGGGCAGGCCGTCCAGCAGCCCGGCCGCCTGCGCCGCGTACGCGCTCGCCGCGGGCACGTCGCCCTCGTAGGCCTCGCCGAACGCGGCGACGGCCAGTGCCCCCGCCTCGCCGAGTTCGTTGCCCAGGAGGCGGGCGTCCGCGAGGGTCCGTGCGACTTCGCCCCGCATCTGCGGGTACGAGGCGTTGTGCGGTGCGGACGAGCTCAGTTCGAGGCCGATCGACACCCGGTCGGACGGCGACAGCTCCGGCTGCCTGCGCAACTCGCGGCGCAGCAGCGCGATGGCCTCGGGATATCTTCCGAGGTGCCGTTCCGTCGAGGCGCACAGCACGACGGCGGACGTCCTGACGCCGGTCTCGTCGGGGCCGGCCGTGCTGATCACCTTGTGCAACAGGTCGCGGCTCTCCCGCAGACCGCCGGACACACCGAGTGCTCGGGCGCGCCGCAGCATGAGGTCGCGTCGCTCGGCGGCGTGTTCAGCCGTGTCGGGCAGCAGTCGGAGTGCGGCCCGGAGCCAGTGTGCGCAGCTCGTGGGAGCCGTCGAAGCGGTCTGGTCGGCCGCCTGCCTCAGTACGGCGTACGCCTGCGGGTCCCATGCGGTCACCGACCGTTCGACGTGCCGGGCCCGCTCGACGGCCGGTGCGCCGGTGCGGGCCAGCTCGGCGGCGGCGGCGTGATGGATCTCGACGCGCCGCCGGACCGCGGTGGACTCGTGGACCAGGGTCCGGATCACCGGGTGGCGCAGCACTGTTCGACCGCCTGGGCCCGGCCGCACGAGGTCACGTCGCGCCAGCGTCTCCAGATCGTCGTCGAGATCGGCGTCGGTGCGGCCGGTCACCGTGCGCATCACCGGGGGCACGGCGTGATCGCCGAGCACGGCGATCACCTCCAGGGTCCGGCGCTGCGCCGGGGTCAGCGGGGCCAGCTCCTTCAGCAGCAGCGCTCCGAGACCGGTAGGCAGTTCGCCGAGGCCGATCTCGGCGGAGGCCGAGGAGGACGTACGGCGACGCGTGGCATCCTCGCGGTACGCGTGCAGGAGGGAGAGGAAGTAGAGCGGGTTGCCCTCTCCTGCCGCGTACAGTTCCGCGGCCCGGTCGCGCGGCAGATCGGGCGCGAGCCCTTCGACGCATTCCTGTTCCGCGAGCGGCGCCAGACCGATCCGGAGGACCGCCCCGGTGTCGGCTTCGCGCGTGAGCGCCGCGGTGAGCGCTGTCGGTGTCTGCCGGTCGCGGCGGGCGACGACGAGGACGACCGGGCCGGGTACGGGATGCCGGACCAGATGGTCCAGGAGCTCCAGGGAGGCCGGGTCCGCCCAGTGCACGTCGTCCAGCGCCACCACCAGGCCGCCGGACCGGCCGAGTTGTGCCATCAGCCGTGCCACCGACCGGTGGAGACCGAAGCGGTCGCCGGTGGCGGGCGCCGGCGCGGGGGACGGCCCGCCGCCACGGCCGCCCAGGACGTGGGAGACCGCGTCCAGCAGGTCGGGGGCGTGCGACGGACGGTGGTCGAGATCGGCGAACGCGTCGGCGAAGGGATGGAACGGGAGGTGCCGCTCGTACTCCGCCGCCCGGCCGCGCAGCACCGTCAACCCGCGTCGCCGTGCGTGGAGGCAGAACTCGGACATCAGCCGGCTCTTGCCGATCCCCGCCGCGCCGGTGATGTCGACGAAGGACGGGGCGCCGTGGCCCAGCCGGTCGATCACCGTGTCGAGAAGCCGCAGTTCGGCCGTGCGGCCGACGAGAGGGCTCCCGCTGCCGTGCTGCGTGGCCCCGTCTTGCGAGGTTCCGACGCGTGTGATCTCTCTACCGAACTCCACGGCATTGTCTATCACGTCGAACGGAAGACCGTTCGAGAGTCGACCCACACCGCGTCCGGTACCTGCGCCGAGGATCCGGGGCCTTGCGGCCCGCCGTCTCCTCAGCCGAACAAGGCGAACAAGGCGATGGCTATCGAGACGACGACGCCCACCAGTACTCCGAGGACGAGTGCGGCGAACTCGGCGGCGATGAAGAGCAGGACGTAGTCGCCGTTGTGGCTGAACGTGCCGTCCCGCGCGCTGGCACGGAACGACAGCGACAGGGCCAGGAACGGTGCGAGGATGAGCCCGGTGACGGTGAGCCACGTACCCAGCGCATAGCCCGACAGCTCGTGGGCTCTGCCCCTCGCCATCCGCACCTCCAAGGTGCTGCCGGGCTTGTGCAGGGTGGCAGCCTTGTCCAGCGTGACCTGACGTCGGGGCTCGCCCGCCGCACGCGGTGTGTACGTGCCGCTGCAGTCGGTGCCGTCCGAATTCCCCTCCAGGTCGGTGGCTTCGTAGCACGAGCTGATCGTCATGACGCCGTCCACTGGGCCAAATCCCAGGACGGCCGCCAGGTGGGGGCCCGGGAGCAGCCATATCAGCCACCCGGCGACCGCGAGACTGGCCACCGCTCCGGTCCGGCCCACCCTCCGCGCCCACACCTCTGACGTTCGCGCCACACCGCCCGCCCCCCCTGGAAGGCGGCCGTCGCGCCGACCGCCTGTGATGTGTACGGCTCACCGAACCGGCCACGACTCTCCCACCCGATGCGTGGCCGCGAGTCCGTGGTTTCCCTGACATGCCCTACGTAATCCAGGGTGCGTGCAGCCGGCCGGCCGGCCGACTACGTAGCGAAGTACGTGGTTCCACCGACGCCCTCGCCGGCGGATCCTGCGAGCATCGGCCCCCGTGTCGCAGCACGGCCACGTGCCCGTCGCTGCCGGCAGCCGGATGATTCCCCCGTCGAACAAGAGGTCTTCCGTGTCACACCGCGTTCTCGTGTCCACCATCCTCGGAGTGGTCCTGACGCTGTCCCTCGCCGCCTGCGGATCCACGGCGGACAAGGACCCGGCCGTCCCGGGCTCGACGGCCGCGGGCAGTGTGGCCGACGGGAGCGCCGTCGACGAAGGCGCGTCAGGGGATTGCCCCGACAAGCACGCGGCGACCGTGCAGGACGACAAGTTCGGAGGGACGGCGGACATCGACCTGTGTGCGCGTCCCGAAGTGCACCGGACAGCCGTCAAGGCGGCCTGGGCCAGCGTCTACACCAGGCCCACCGTGAGCCCGCCCCTCAACATGATGCCGGTCTCCTGCACGGGCGAGTCCGAGGACAGCTGCAAGGTGATCAAGGTCAGTGGCAGCGCACTGTGCAATCAGGCGAAGCCGAACTGCCACCCGCGGCGCGGCGAGGAAGTACCCGTCCTCTGTTCCTCCGTGGACAAGCTGAACTCCGACAGGCTGTACTACGGCGTGCTCCTCGACAGCAAGCGCCTGCTGGCCATGGGGACGGACAACGACCGCGGCTACACCAAGGACTTCACCGACAAGGGCGACATCCCCGTGGGTTATGTGGACGCCGCGCGACTGGAGAAGGTGCGGGCCGAACTGCCCGCCTGTGACGGCGCCCTGCTCCACGGCTGGGGAGCCCGTACCTACGCGCAGATGCAGGGGCTCCCCATCGACTGATTCCCCGACCGGCTCGCGCGGCCGTCGCCCGGCGCAGGCGCCTCGCCGGTACACGCTCCCCGGCGGCGTCCGCGGCCCGGCGAGGTCACCGGGAACTCGACCGTCCTCCACCGGTGGACGACCGGGGACGGCGATCCATCAATGCGCTTTGGCCGAGAAGCCGGCGCCGAAGAGCGGCAGGACGAGAAGCAGCGGGACCATGCGCGTCCACCTCCCCGAGGACGGGTGGTGAAGGAGACGGATGGACGGGGTTCGGTCAGTAGGCGACGCCGGGAAGGGCCGGGAACCTCGCCCCCTCAGAAGCGGCGTTCGAAGAGCAGGGCCGCCGGTACGAGGCCGCGTCGCCGCGCACGGCGGTCCAGCGCGTACGCAAGGGTGAGCGCGGCCGCCGTGCCTGCGACGGCACCCGCCGTCACCGCCTTGTGTGCGCGCACGGCGGTCCACAGCGTGTTCGCGGCGCCCCGGGCCGCCTGCGCGGCTGAACGAGCCCTCTCGGGCAACGGGGCCGCCATGTCCGCGTGGATCTCCGCCGTGTCGGGGCCGTACGCCTCCGCCGTGTCGGGGTCGTACCGATCCGTCATGTCGGGGTCGTACCTCTCCGTCATGTCGGGGTAGTCCGGCACGGCATACGGTCCGGTCCAGGGGAACAGGCTCTGTCCACTCTTCTCCGAAGCACTCATGAGGGCCGTCTCACCGAATGCGCCTGGCGTAAACCTGGTGCGTCGTACCGAACCGGCGCCTCGTGTCCGGTGTGGTGGCGCGCGGCCGGCCGCGCCCGCGTCCTCGCCGACGCGCCCGTCGAGCTTCGCGATCCGGCAGCTCCGGAGGGTGTGGGACGGCTGCCACGGGCAACACGGAGTGACAGAACACCAAGCCCGTTGGTACTCGCCCTCGACGGAACGAAGGACGCCATGGCGCACGACATCTGGACCTACAGGGAGACCGCGGCCCACGCATCACGTCTCGACCTGACCGGATACAGGGTCGAGGCCACGGACGGCTACGCGGGCACGGTCGACACGCACGAGCCCACGGCCAGCCGTGCCCATGTCGTGGTGGACACGGCTCCCTGGATCCCCGGCAGACGCGTCATCGTCCCGGCGGGGGTCGTGACCGCGGTCGACCCCGACACGGAGAGGATCCGCATCGGCTGTTCCAAGCAACAGATCGAGGAGGCCCCGCCGTTCGAACCCGGCCCCCACCACGACCGGGACGACGAGCAGCCGCACCGGATGGGGTTCGTCGACTACTACCTGGCGTTCTTCCGATAGGCGATCCCCCGCGGGAACGTCCCGCCCTTCCGATCCAAGGAGAATCCCATGAGCGCACTGCTGACCCGTATCAAGCGATTGGCCCACAGCCCTCAGGGCCGTAGGGCGGCGGCGTCCGTACGCCGGGCCGCCGCCGACCCCGGCAGGCGAACCCAGGTGCGGCGCCTCCTCGCCAAGGTGCGCGGCCACCGCTGACGGCTGCTCACCCCGCCAGCGGGCCGGTGCGGCGACGCCCCGCGCGGTGCACGGCACCCTTCTCCTCACCGAATGGCACCCTCTGCACCGATGAACCCACCAGCACAAGACTCGGTCTTGTGCCGCGGCTGCGGGACGATCTCCTCGGCCTGACGCGGCCGTGCGGCCGACCGGGCGGGCCGGGCGGGCCGGTGGCGTACGCATCCCGGCCTCGCGCGGCGGCTCCCGCTCCTCGCTCCTTCGTTCATCTTCCGGCCCGTGGCTCAAGTGCGGCATAGACCTCGCGTGGGGAGAAGAGCGCTCCCCGCCCGTCGGGCGGGACGAGCCACGAAAGGCCGGTCACCTTCCGGCCGGGGTCGGGGACGGCCAGCCAGGTTCCCGTCGTCAGGTACCGAGCGACCCTCCCCAGCTTCGTGGCGGGGCCGCCTGGAGCCATCAGCAGCACGAGCTCCTGACGCCTGCTGTTGCGGAGCACCGGGCCGGTCGTCGAACGCCCGTGGCGGGCGACAGCGTTCAGTAGGCCGTGTCCCAGCGCCTCCGGCACCGCAAGGGCGTCCCAGAGCCGCCCCACCGGCAAGAGCGCCACACCCCGATCGCTCAGCCCCCACTCGCTCAGGCACGTGTTGGGGTCGTCGCAGACGGAAGCCAGCCACCGCACCGACCGCAAAGAGGAATACATCTCTTCCTACCTCGTTCCTTGGATCAGCCGACGAAGTGGCTGACTATCCCGGACCAGGAGCGGCATCGGCAGGGAGGCGAGGCATGGCGAATTCACCCGGCCGACTCTTGTGATGTGTCAGTGGGTGCCAGACCGGCTGAGCCATCGACGGAGCGCACGGTGGGTGGTGTCGTCCAGAGCGCTCAGCACCTCGATGACGTCGAGATCGCCCGGCAGGGGTGCGATACCCGCCGTGGTGAGGGCGGCGTGCAGCTCCAGCCGGCGGCGGTCGGCCGGCTGGAGACGGTCGGACAGGCTGCTGGAAGGCGCAGGTTCCGGCTCGGGGTAGTCGTCGTACTCCATGACGCCGAAGGCCTCCGATGCCTCCCCGGGCCGGTCGTCGACGTACATGGCAGGGAAGCGGTACGGGTCGAGATCCAACAGTGCGCGCGGAGTCGTGGTGAGCGCCTGGAACTCGGTCATGAGCGTCTCCTCAGTCGTCGTGCAACGTGCAGATGATGACGACGTGGGTACTGCGACCCGTTGCGAACCAGGGAGAAAGCCACCCGGATGTCCCCTATGGCATCTCGTCACAAGTGAGATGAGCCAACGGATGCCGGCATCGCCGCCGACGACGGTTCGACCCGGCAGCCCCCGGCACGCGCGCGTTCAGCGAGGCGGGTCCGGACAGCGGTGAACTTTGACGTCGTCGCCGCAGCGGACGGCATCCGCGACGTCTTCGGGCCTGGTGTGCTGCGAGGTCTGGTCGAAGCCTGCGAGGCCTGGTCGAAGCCTGCGGGGCCGGGGAGTTCGGCGTTGACCTTCCAGGCCCTAGCGTCCAGCGGAACACGCGAACCGGCAACCGTACCGAGCCCGGTTGCCGAGGTGGTCGCCCTTCGGCGCGCCGGAATAGGGGCGTACTCGCGAGGCTGGCAGCGTTTCAAGTGCCATCGACCGGTCAGCCGAATGGAACGACCCCCGCACCCGTAGACAGGAGGAATGACATGGACAACTGGCGCGCATCCGCCGCCTGCCAGAACGTCGACCCCGACCTCTTCTTCCCCGTGGGGACCGGCGCCCCCGCTCTGGTCCAGGCCGAAGAGGCCAAGCACATCTGCCGGGGCTGCCCCGTTCAGGAGGCCTGTCTTCGCTGGGCCATGGACGACTCCCGTCAGGTGACAGGAGTGTGGGGCGGTCTCGACGAGAACGAACGCCGTTGCCTGAAGCGGCGGTTGCACCACCGCGCGGTGAAGGCGCGGTGAGGACCCGGCCCCGGGCGATCCCGGCTCGTGTACGCACCGCGGGAACCCGTGACGCCGTCACGGGTTCCCGAGCCGGACCGCCTCCGGGTCGCGTCGCTCGGGCAGGTGTCACGAACAGACGACACGTTCGGCCGGCGGGTCCCCGCTGGACGGCACGCATGCCATCCCCGGTGTTGTTGCAGCTGAGACCGCGCCGGCCCCCGCACTCACCCTTGGCTCGCCGGTTGCTGTATCGGTGCCGAGACACGACCCAGATTCTTCGGAGATCGGCGGTCCGAGGATGTCGAGAACGCGCCACCGGCTCCGTCCCTGGGTCATCAGCGGCCACCACCGGCCGCACGAGGAAGAAGGAGAAGCCAGCATGGCGATTCAGCGGATGGACAACGTCGGCATCGTCGTCGACGACATGGATGCCGCCATCGCGTTCTTCGTGGAACTCGGTATGGAGCTGGAGGGCAGGGGGGAGGTCGAGGGCCTCTTCGCCGACCAGTGCACCGGACTCGAAGGCGTCCACTGTGACATCGCGATGATCCGGACCCCCGACGGCCACAGTCGGCTCGAGCTGGCGAAGTACCGCAGTCCCGCGGTGATCAGCGGCGGCCCCCGCGATCGGCCGCACAACGTTCTGGGCACGCACCGCGTCATGTTCGCCGTCGACGACATCGAGGACACCGTTGCCCGCCTGCGCCCTCACGGCGCCACACTCGTCGGCGAGATCGCGCGGTTCGAGGACAGCTATCTGCTCTGCTACGTCCGCGGCCCGGAGGGCATCATCGTCGGACTGGCCGAACAGCTTCGCTGAGGACGGGTAGGGCCACGGAGGTCAGGCGTCGGGCGGGGAGACGAAGACCCGATCCAGCAGGGTGTACAGGGAGTCCCGGTCCTGACCGGTGAGCCTGTCCAGGCCTTCCTGCGTGGTGCGCATTTTCGCGCGGATCGCGTCGGTGACGCGCTCGCCCTCGGCTGTGAGGATGACGTTCTTGACGCGCCGGTCGGAGGCGCTGGCCTCGCGGCGCACCAGGCCCCGCTTCTCCAGCCGGTCGATGATCCCGGTCATGTTGGACGCGTCGCAGGTCATGGTCTCGGCCAGGGAGCGCATCGCGGCGGGTCCCCGGCGCAGCACGGTCAGAGCCTTGCCTTGGCTCGCCGTGAGGTTCTCGCTCGCCGCGGCGACGGTGAAGTCGCCGTAGTAGACGCCGAGCGACACGGAGAGCAGCTCCATGAGCTGGGCCGTGTCGACGCCGGGAGCTTCTGTCATGAGGGTCACTCTAACCGGAGATGCTTGACTATCTCAAGCATTGGCCTCTACCGTCCCTTCGTTGCATGAAGTTCTCAAGCATCAAGGTTGTCAAGTAATCGCCACGAGGAGCGCCCCTGTGACCGTCACCGCGTCCCCCACCTCCCGCGCTGCAGAGATCCTGTCCCGGCCCGTCTCGCTGAACGGCCTGACCGTCCCGAACCGCATCGCGATGGCGCCGATGACGCGCATGTTCTCCCCCGGCGGAGTCCCCGGCGAGGACGTGCGGTCGTACTACGCCCGACGCGCCGCCGCCGGCGTGGGCCTGATCGTCACCGAGGGGACCTACGTCGGACACGATTCGGCCGGGCAGAGCGACCGTGTGCCGCGGTTCCACGGCGAGGAGCAGCTGGCGGGATGGGCGAAGGTCGCCGAGGCCGTGCACGCGGCGGGCGGCACGATCGTCCCGCAGCTGTGGCACATCGGCATGGTGCGCCAGCAGGGCCAGGCTCCCTACGCCGACGCCCCGGCGGTGGGCCCCTCCGGAATCCGCACCGACGGCACCGAGGGCACGGGCAAGGCGATGACCCGGAGCGACCTGGACGACGTCATCGGCGCCTTCGCCGAGGCCGCCGCGGCCGCCGAGCGCATCGGCTTCGACGGCGTCGAGCTGCACGGCGCCCACGGCTACCTCCTGGACCAGTTCCTGTGGGCGGGGACGAACCGCCGTACCGACGCCTACGGCGGCGACCCCGTGGCCCGTACGAAGTTCGTGGCCGAGGTCGTGAGCGCGGTCCGCGCGGCTGTCTCGCCCGACTTCCCGGTGATCTTCCGCTACTCGCAGTGGAAGCAGGACGCCTACGACGCGCGGCTCGCCCAGTCCCCGCAGGAGCTGGAGGCGATTCTGGCCCCGCTCGCCGCGGCCGGCGTCGACGCCTTCCATGCCTCCACCCGCCGCCACTGGATTCCCGAGTTCGAAGGCTCGGACCTGAACCTGGCGGGCTGGACCAAGAAGCTCACGGGCAGGCCCACCATCACGGTCGGCTCGGTCGGACTGGACGGCGACTTCATCCACGCCTTCGCGGGCGAAGGCGCCCCGGTCCAGGGCATCGACGACCTCCTCGACCGCCTGGAGCGGGACGAGTTCGACATGGTCGCCGTCGGCCGCGCGCTGCTCCAGGACCCGGAGTGGGCGGCGAAGGTCCTGGCGGGGCGGACCGACGAGCTCAAGCCGTACGACGCGGCCGCGGTGAAGACGCTCAGCTAGCTCCGAACCCTCGTGGCGGTGGTCTCCGCCTTCCGGCCGCTGACGGAAGGCGGAGACGACGGAAGACGGAGACCCTTGCCACTCCGGGATTCACCGAGATACGGGACCGCCTCCAGGCGCAGCACTTTCGCCGGACGGTGCGTGGACGTCCGGACGAAGGGACAGGGGCAGGAGTGTTTCGGCGGCTGCCGCAGCCGCGTCCCTCGCATGGCCGCGAGCGGCGGTGGCCAGGGTGGCGTCGCCCAGCGAATCGGCGAGACGAGCCCGAGCCGCCCAGTTGTACGAGCTGTCGGGCCGAAGCCCGATCCGCTCGCTGATGAGCACGCGGGCCAGTTCATGCCGTCCGGAGCCGAGGGCGGAGTCGATCAGGGTCTTCTGGAGCGCGTCGCGCTGCGCATGACTGCCCCCGAACTCGTGCAGCCTACGGCGCAGCGGCCACAGGAGCTCTACGACGGTGGCGTGCTTCCCCTGCCCGTGGGCCACCAGCGCTTCGCACACGGGCAGACCGATGTCCGCGGTCATCCGTCTGTTGGTGACGCTGTCCGGACCCCCCTGGGCAAGCCATCGCCGTCGGTCGGCGATGAGCCGCGCCGCCTCCGCGAGTCGCCCGGCGCCCACATAGGACATGACGGCGTGCACGTCGTTGAACGCGTAGAACGGTGGATCGGCTCGCGCAGCCCACGCATCGGCCAGCGCCACGAAGCGCGGGCCGGACTCCCGTCCCGCGAGTCGGATCCGCCACAGCAGCGCTGCGGCATCCAGCAGTTCCATGGCCACGCCGGCCGACCCGTCGTTGTGCAGGGCGGCGTCGTAGATGCTCAAGGCGGTGTCGGTGTCCCCCGCCTCCAAGGCGTACAGGGAGTAGTGCCACCAGTTGTGCACGTTCAGGTAATTGCCCTGCGCCCAGTCCTCGCGGCGGGCATCGAGGTAGCCGATGCCTTCCGACACCCGTCCCTGCATCTCGTAGGTGTGCACCACGGCGTGGATCGCCCAGACGTCGCGAGGGTTCTGCTCGACCGCGGCGAGTCCCGCCTCCTCGGCCAAGCGGTAGTGACCCGACTCCTCCAACCCGAACGCGTACATGCCCAACACCAGGCCGCGGTGGGGGTCGGCGGCGTCCCAGGCCGAGAGGGCTCCCCCGATGCGATCACGCAGGCGGACCGAGTCGCCGGTGAAGAAGTCCAGCTGGTGCCCCACGGCCAGCGCGAGCGCGTCCCTCGGGCACACCAGGGACAACTCCTCCAGCAGCCCGCCGGCACGGTGCAGATCTCCGGCCAGCCATGCCTCGGCCGCGGCGACGTGCAGGCGCTCCCGCACGGGCAGGGACGAGCCGTCCACGCCGGCCGCGTACCGGCCGAACCGCTGCCGCGCGGCGAGGGCGTCGCCGGGCTCCGTGCCCAACGCCCCGAGATAGGCGGCGAAGGACTGGACAAGAGGTGAGGTCGGCGCGCTTTCGAGAGCGTCACCGACCGCCTGCTCCACCTCGGGGTCGAAGTGGAGCAGGGAGTCGACGGCCCGGTCCAGTGTGCTGCCGTCTCCTGGGTGCACTCGTGCAAGGGATTGCCGTACCGGTCTGTCACCATCAGAGATCACCTCGACGTGTCCACGGCGTGGTTACGAGAAGCAGGGCAGCGGGAACACCACCGCACCCCTCATGAAGCCACCACCGGCACGGCCGGCGCCACCCGGACATGCGCGATCCGGCGAAGTGCCATGATCTGCCTCACCGTTCCACCGGTGGTGCGTTCTCGCATGAAACCGCCCGCCTCCGTGGAACGATCCCTGGCCGGAGACCCGCCGCCGGACGTCCAGGGCCTAGGATGCCCGGGTTCGAACGTGCGGGGCATCGGGGGTACGTGGCATGAGCGGTTACGGCAGCGGTGGGTACGGCGACCCGGCGGCGAGCAGCGGCGCGAACCCACCGCAGAGACGCCCCTATGCGCCTCCAGTGCCCCCGCGGGGGCACCCGAACGCCCCCTTCGGTCCGCCGCAGGGATATCCGTACGCGCAGTCCGGCCCTCCGCCGGGATACCCGTACACACAATCCGGCCCTCCGCCGGGATACCCGTACGCGCCGGGATACGCACCGGTCCCGATGCCGCGCGCAGAGCCCTCGCGGGCCCGGAAGATCCTCCGCGGCCTCTACAACCCCCTGTACGCCGCCCAGCGGACCTTCCGCCCTTCGCGCCCCGGGATCGTCGACGATCGGGAGGTCCGCAGGCTCCAGTTGTGGCGGACCGGGCTGGGACTCGTCGCCTGGGTGGGTCTGATGCTCACCTACAAGGCCATCGCGACCGCCGACGACGTCCAGGGCGTGGCGAGCGAGCGCCTCGACCAGAGCTGGTCCAGCGTGCTGGTACTCGTCTGCACCTTCCCCGTAGTGGTCGGCGCCTTCGTGGCAGCCGCCAGGGACGGCTTGCGCCGGGTGTACCTGCGCCGGGCCCTGCGTCCCCTCGGCTCGGTCTTCGCCATCATGGGGTCCATGGGCACCTCCGCCCTCGCCATGGCCCCGGAGTTGGCGGGCCTGCGCGACGCCGTGGGGCTTCCCGGGAGGATCCTCATCGTCGTGCTGTGCCTGTGGTCGATCGGCTTCGCGCTCTACGGCATCGGACTGTCGTTGGTGCACGTGTTCCGCACCGCCGACATCCACGAAGTGCTGCCGCCGATCCTCGCCGGCGTCCTGGTGTGGGAGATGGCCCTGCTGGATGTGATCACCGGAGCCTACGACCAGGTCCCGACGGGAGCCCGGGTGATCTTCATCCTCGGCGCCCCCGTCACGGTGACGGCCTTGTCGTGCTGGGAGCTGTACCGGCTACGGCGCCACCACGGACTCACACTGCGCACGGCCCTGCGACGCTGACCCGCTCTCGCGGTGCGCCGTCCGTCCCCGCCGTCCGGTCGTTCAGCAGCGCCCCTTCGACCGCGGTCTCCAGTTCCGCGAACCGTCGTACCGGATTCCCCGTAGAGCCGAGAGAGTGCCCCTCCACCCGTTTCCACCCGTTCCTCCGCCCCGACGACTGGCGGGGCGCCAGGAGCAGCGATGCGATGGGGACATGCAGGAGCGCGAGCATGTCATGAACCGGTACGCCGGGCACTGGGCCGCGTGGCCGCCGGTGACCGGTGCCGCGGTCATGGCCACCGGCATCCTGTCGGTCGGTCTGAGCCTGGCCGGCTTCGAGGTGGTCTCCGTGGTGGCGCTGTGCCTGGCCACGGCGCTGTGGCTGCTGCTGGCGTTCGGCTTCACGGCCCTGCTCCTCGGGGACCGGCGCCGCTGGGCGGTGACCGCCGACACCCCTCCGGCCCTGACCGCGGTGGCTGCCACGACGGTGCTCGGCGTCCGCTTCGAGGGCCTCGGCCTCACTCCGGTGGCCGTGTCACTCCTGGTGCTCGCCGCGGTGGTGTGGCCCGTGATGCTGGTCGCCGTCCTCCGGCACCTGCCCCGGCGGGCACCGGGCGCCGTGTTCCTGATCTGTGTGGCCACCCAAGGGCTCGCGGTGCTGTGTGCCGTCCTCGCGCCGGAAGCCGGCGACTGGCTTGCTCGGGTGGCCCTCGGCCTGTTCCTGCTGGGACTCGTGTTGTACGTCGACGCCCTGGCCAGATTCGATGTTCGCCAGGTGGTGACGGGCGCGGGCGACCAATGGATCGCGGGCGGGGCCCTGGCGATCTCGGCGCTCACCGGATCGAAGCTCCTTGCCTCGGGCATCTGGTCGGGCGGCGCGGCCACCACGCTGCGCACGACCACCCTTGTCCTGGTGGCGCTTGATCTGGCCTGGTACGCAGTGCTGCTGTGCGCCGAGTTCGCCCGCCCGCGCCTCGGCTACGACGTCCGTCGTTGGGCGACGGTCTTCCCGCTCGGCATGACGGCGGTGGCCTCCCTTTCGGTCGCGGCCGCCACCGGAGTCGCGTGGCTGGAAGCGTTGGGGCGCGTACTGCTGTGGATCGCCGTCGCCGTGTGGCTTCCGACCTCCTACTGTTTCGCCCGCTCGCTCATGGGGCACGCCCGTGACCGCTCCTCACCCGCTGTCGGCGACCGGCGACCGCCCCGGATCCGACGTACTCCAGGGGATCGGCATCCCCGGTAGCGTGACCATCCGCTGCGTGGCGTGACCGCGCGCCCCGGAACCTCCAGGAAGCCGGGAGAGCGCTCCACCACACCAGCCGAGCCACAACCTTTACGGCTCTTCCGCGTGCGGGTTTACCATTTATCGCCGCCCGAACCGACCGGACGGCGCCCAGGACAAGGCAGGCGGGACATGTCGACCACAAGCCGCGTCGATCAGCGCGAAGCCGCTCAGCGTGAAGCCGTCGACGCGGTCCTGCGGGCCCTCGAACTGCCCGCACGATCACTTGTGCCCGAGCGAGGGCTCCGGACCCAGGTCATCATGGCGACAGGATCCGGGAAGACCCGGGTGGCGGTCCGCAGCGCGGAGGAGCTCCATGCCGGCCGTGTCCTGGTACTCGTGCCCTCACTGGACCTGCTCTCCCAGACCGAGGCCGCATGGCGTGCGGGGGGCCGTCGTGGCCCGATGATCGGGGTCTCCTCCCTACGGGGCGAGGAGGCGTCCTTCCCCAACACCACGGACGTCGACGAGCTGGTGGAGTGGACCCGCGGCCTGGACAAAGTCACCGTCTACGCCACCTACGCCAGCCTGGGTCTCGGCACGCTGGAGCGGGCGCATGCCGCCGGGCTTTCCGCCTGGGACCTGATCGTGGTCGACGAGGCGCACCGGACCTCGGGCCGGATCGGGAAACCCTGGGCGGTCGTCCACGACAACCAGAGAATTCCCTCGCTGCGCCGCCTCTACATGACGGCCACGCCCCGACTGTGGCAGCACGGGGACGAGGACGGGGCGAGCGCGCCCGGTGACCTGGTCGCGAGCATGGACGACGACCCCGGCGGGGCCTTCGGCAGCCGCTGCTACACCTTGACGCTCTCCGCGGCGATCGACCGGGGAATCTGCGCCCCCTACCAGGTCGTGTGCGTCGACGTCGCCGACACCCAGCTCCAAGCCGCGCAGCTCCTGGGCACGGAAGGGCGCTCCGAGGAGGTCCGCGGGGCCCGGCTCGCCGCCCTGCAGACCGCCCTGGTGAAGGCGTCCTCCGAGGAGGGCTTCCGCAGGACGCTCGTCTTCCACCACGTCGTGAAGGAGGCCGAGGCGTTCGCCGCCGGCCTTGCGGCCGTCGCCGCACAGCTGCACGCCGCCGACCCCGAGCTGTACCCCGAGACGATCCGGGCCGACTGGCTGTGCGGCGAGCACAAGCCGCTTCACCGGCGCCGCGTGCTCGGCGAGTTCGCCGACGGGATCGCCTCGGACGGCACCGTGGTGGAGAAGAGCTATCTGGGGTCCGTGAGAGTCCTCGGGGAAGGCGTGGACACCAAGAACTGCGACTCCGTCTACTGGGCCGACGTACGCGGCTCCATGCCCGACCTGGTCCAGGCAGTAGGGCGGGCGCTGCGGATGCAGCCGGGCGAAGGGAAGACGGCGTCGCTCGTGGTACCGATCCTCCTCGGACCGGGCGAAACGGCCGACACCATGCTCACCTCCCGGGCCTACGGCGGGCTCGCCAAGCTCCTGGAGGCGCTGCGGGCCCACGACGCTCGGGTCGTGGAAGCCCTCGCCGAGCAGCAGGCCCCCAGCCACTCCAAGCCCGTCGTGACAGACGAGGAAGGCAGGAGGCCGGAAGGGAGCTCAGGGGGCGTCAGTGCCCCCGCCAAGGCCCTGTTGAAGTTCTCCACGCCGCGCGACCCGGCCGTCCTCGCCGCGTTCATCAGCCTGCGTGTCCTCGACCCCGAGCACGAGCACTGGCGGCGCGGAGTGGAAGCCGCCGTCATCTACGCCCGCGAGCACGGCGACCTCCGCGTGCCCTTCACGTACCGCGTCCCAGAGGGTGAAGAGGCGGAAGGAGTCGGGTGGCCGACCTCGCTCGCAGGCTTCCCCCTCGGGCAGTGGACCGCCGACGCGCGCCGGTTGTACGCGCGCGGCGACATGGACCAAGGCCGTATCGCCCGGCTGGAGACACTCGGCATGGTCTGGTCGCACTTCGACGTCGCCTGGGAGGAGGGTCTGTCGGCGGCGCGCGGGTGGGCCGCCGAGCACGGCCACCTCCTGGCCCCGCTCGACGCCGCCCACCAGGGCTACAAGGTCGGCATCTGGCTGAAGAACGCCCGCGCCGCCAACCGGCGAGCCCAGGACCTCGAACAACGCCAGGCCCAGGGACTCCCCGTCGAGTCATGGACCCGGACCCTGCCGCCGGAACGACGTGAGCAACTCGAAACGATCGACCCCTCCTGGTGCCCGGCCTGGCCGGTGGAATGGCAGCGCGCCTTCCACCTCACCCGCCTCCACCTCGAGGAGATCGGCAGCGAACTGCCCACCCGCCCGGGCGTCGTCATGCACCAGGGCGAAGATCTCGGACGCTGGGTCCGCGCGCAGCGCCTCGGCTGGGACAAGCTCACGAGCGTGCAGCAGTGGATGTGCGAGCAGGTCCTCGGCATCAGGCCCGCCGGCGAGGACGAGAAGCCCAAGCCGCGGACGAGCCAGGCGGAGAAGTGGGCCGTCCACTACGCCGCGGCCCGACAGTTCCACACACGCGAAGGACACCTGGACGTACCCCGCAAACACATCGAGACCATCACCCTGAGCAGGTACGGGGGCGGGGACGAGGACGGGGACGGGGACGGCCGAGAAGAACGCGAGATCAAGCTCGGAGCCTGGATCAACAACCAGCGCACCCGAGCCGCGTCCCTGACCCGGGAGCGGACCGAGCGGCTGTCCGCCATCGACATGCGATGGCCGTAGCCGTTGGCAGCTCGACGTCGGACCTCACACCGGCCCGCAGAGAGCCCCACAGCCCGGCCCGTCCAGCTACGGAAGGCCGTCCGAGGACGGGTGTGATCGTCCATGGTGGTTGATCGATTGCAGTCGTTCGGTCAGGCCAGATGCGCAAGCAACAGTTCGAGGAGTCGTTCGGGACTGCGGAGCGGCAGGTAGTGGTCGGCGTCGCGGACGACCACGCCGCGGGCAACGGGTATGTCGGCGACCAGCCGGTCGGCGATCGCTGCGATCTCCGGGTGGTCCTGCTCGCCGTGGACGACCAGGGCCGGCGCGGCGATGTCGCACAGTCGCGATTCGGCGTTGCGGTCCGGGAAGCGTGCGAAGAACGGTTCGCCGGCGACTCGGCGTTCGGCGTTGTCCGCCACCATCGCCTCGATGAGCTCTCCGCCGGCCGCCGTGCGGCCCAGCGAAGCCCAGACCGACAGTTCCAGCGCGGCGAGGGCCGCCGCGTCCCGCTGTCGGCGGGCGGCGGCGTAGGCCGAGGAGTGCGGGTCCTGCGGCCAGACGTGTCCGCTGACCGACGCACCGACCAGGACCAGTGAGCTGACCCGGGCGGGGTGGGCCAGCGCGAAGTCCAGCGCCGTCTCCCCTCCCATGCTCAGCCCGACCAGCGCGGCGCGATCCAGGCCGAAGTGGTCGAGGACGGCGCCCAGGTCCTCGACGTCGTCGAAGGGCCGGTCCGGCAGGCTGGAGCGCCCCAGACCGCGGGCGTCGTAGCGGACGACGTCGTGGTGACGGGCCAGTTCCGGAACAACCGCATCCCACAGGCGGGCATCCATGCCCGCGCCGTGCAGCAGGACGACCGGGCTGCCGATGCCGCGGCGTTCGGCCCACAGCCGGCCGCCGCCCGGGGCGGGAATGTCGACTTCGGCTGCCCCTAAGGGCGTCGGCCTTTCGGTGTTCGATCTCATGACGTGATCATCTCAGAACGCTCGAACACGGAGAGGGCTGCCAGGCGCCCCGCCTCCAGTCGGTCCACAGCGTGCCCATGCCCATGCCCACGACCGAACTTCCGCTCTTGTCCGTCCTCGGAGCGCGGCCCCGCCTGCCACGCGCCCCGCCCCCGTGCGGGCCCGACCATGTCCACCGGCAAGGGCTGTTCACTCTTCCCAGTGGCGCGGGGTGATGCCGTGGTCAGGCCCCGGACCGCTCGGGCAGCGTGATCGTCATGCAGCCCCGCCGTACGACGTCCCTCATCCTCGCCGCGCTCCTCACCAGCGGATGCGTCGCCATCCCCGACTCCCCGGCCTCACGTCCGCCGGTCCGGCCCGCAGAGCTCGCGCCTGCGGCCGAGCGGCCCCCCACCGCCATCCCGGCATGGCCCGACGCCACCCCGGCGGCGCCCCGCGAAGACTTGGCCACCACCCCTCCCCAACCCCGATCCCAGCCCCGGACCGCGCCCAAGACCGCGCCCGCGCCCCCGCCTGCTGTTCCAGCGGCCCGTCATGTCGCAGGGCAGCCGAGGCAGTCGGACGACGCCAAGCCCGTACGGGAAGCCGCGCCGAAGAAACACCGGCCGAAGACGGCGACGCGGAAGCCGTCTCGCCCGTCTGTCCGGAAGACCGGCGACGACCCGGCACCGCAGCCGCCTGAAAAGCAGCGGGCGCCCGCTCCCCGGCAGCTCCCGGCAGCCGGCCAGGTGCCCGAAATGCGCCAGCTCTGCCGACAGGCCCAGCGCATCCACACGCCCATGGGAGCCGGAGACCTCTGCCGAAACATCTACGGTTCCTGACCACCAGAGCGGACGACCGCACCACGACCCCGGAGCAATCCGCGAGGTGGCCGCGGTCGTCCGCCCGGCTCCGGAGGCGGTTCAGTCCTCGCCGAATCTCCACGCCGGGCGGGGGGGCTCCTGACGCCTGCCCTCTGGCTATCCCGCCACTTCCGCAGCAACACCCGGCTTCGGCCGGGTCCGTTCGCCCCAGCGGGCGAGAGACGGGCCGGCAGCACCCAGCGCCGCGAAGAACACCGCCAGCAGCAACCAGCCTTTCGTCCCGAGGCCGAGCACCACAGTGGTGAGGATCGCGGGGGCAAGGGCCTGGCCCGCGCTGAAGCCGAGACCGAGGACACCTTGGTACTGGCCCTGGGCGTGGTCGGGGGCAAGACCGAAGCCCAGGGCGAAGCACGCCGATGACTCCCAGACCTCTCCCAGGCTGTGGACGAAGATCGCTGCCAGGACCAGTCCCGCCGCGGCCCAGACCGGGGTGTACGCCGCCACCGCCATCATCGGGCAGCTGACGAGGAAGAGCAGCCCCGCAGTGCGAAACGCCCTGCCGCCGTCGTGCAGGGTCTCGATACGCGAGCCGATCCTGGTCTGCATCAGCACGCAGAAGGCGGAATTGACGGCGAACAGCGCGGCCACAGTCCAGCGCGGCGCTTCGGTGTGCTCGGAGATCCAGATCGGCAGGAGCAGGGAAACCACCGGGTATTGCAGTCCCATGGCCCCGTAGAGGGCGGTGAACGCCAAGAACGGACGGTCCGCGAAAGCGAGCCAGCGCCGCTGTTGCGGCGGTGCTGCCAGTACCGGATAGCGGGGCAGCAGGAGCAGAAGCACCGCGCACAGGGCGAAGCTCGCCGCGTTGCCGAGGATCAGCGTGACATAGGCGCCGCGGGTGTTCGCGGCCAGCGCCAGCCCGGCGCCCACCGTTCCCAGGACGACGCCCAGGTTGACGAAGGTGCGCAGCTTCGCCCGGAACATGGCCGGGCGATCACCCCCGACCCGGACCACCAGAGCGCCCCAGGCCGCCCCGCCGGCCGACGCGGCGATCTGGTCGACGGTCGCGATGGCCGTGAGCGCGGCCCAGCTGTCGACGAGGACGAGAGCCGCCATCGACACCGCCTGGACGGCGAGGGCCAGCATCATGATCGTGCGCGCCCCGCGCCGATCGGCGAGATGTCCCCCCGGTATCCCCGCGAACAGGCCGATCAATCCCGCGATGGTGAGCGCCGCGCCGACTTGCATGGCCGGCAGTCCCACGACGAAAGTGAAATAGAGGGCCGACGCCGCGTTGAACAGACCATTGCCGACCCGGTTGACGAAACTGGCGGCGACCAGCACACGCTCAGGCCTGCTGTCCCCCGCCACGCGGGCTATTCGGTCGAAGTGGCTGCGCTTGATCATGAGCAGCAGGCTAACAGCGGTCGTAGACACCGCCGCGGCTGCACGAAGAGCGCGTGCCCTGATGGCGACGCGGACCCCTACAAGGCCCCGGGTTGCCCGGTGGCCCGCGAAGTCAGCCCTGGTCCGCGCTGCACAGGGCTCGGGAAATCAATCCTGGTCCGCCCTGGACAGGGCTTCGGTGATCAGGCGGGTCGCGAAGTCAC
Source organism: Streptomyces sp. NBC_00250 (assembly GCF_036192275.1). Lineage (NCBI taxonomy): Bacteria > Bacillati > Actinomycetota > Actinomycetes > Kitasatosporales > Streptomycetaceae > Streptomyces > Streptomyces sp. NBC_00250. The sequence continues at coordinate 203,945 of NZ_CP108088.1, forward strand.
GGTCGTCGGTGATCCGGTTGATGTGCTCCGCCAGCAGGAAAGCCGTGGCCTCCAGAGGATTCATCTCCTCCCTGGTCCAATCCCCGTACTGCCGGCGCCACAGGCTGGGGCTCAGACCGGTGCCCGCCGCGACCAGCAAGCCGGCCATGGTCGGGATGGCCTCGGGAGGCACGCTCTTGGGCATCATGCGCATCGTGGCCACGAAACTCGGCACCACGTACTCGATGACGTCCTTGTCGTGATCCTCACAGGCCATCCGTAGCCACTTCATGAACATGAAGATGAGCGTGCATGCGCCGTCCAGCAGATCACGAGCTTCCCTGGGACCCAGTGACGCGGTGAACTGGTCGATCAACTGCCGCTGTTCGGGGTCCGTTTCGGTCCTGCCGTCATAGATGGCCTTGAGCCGAGAATCGATCACCATGAGTGCCGCACCCACATCACCGGCGGGAGCATGCTGGGGGTCGCAGGGCGATGACACAGGATTCCTCCTCGGGCGACCGCGGCAGACAGCACGGCGCGTCCGTACGGTAGACCGGCGACGCGGACCCACAGTCACCCGAACGGGCAAACGCAGCACCCCACTCGCCGCACGTGGGCCTCCTGCCGTGTGCCCATGTGTGATGGGTGATATTTCGTTTCGTGGGGGCAGGCAGCGGCTGCGATCATGCTCATCATGTTGTCGCTGAAGTTGAACGACGCCGCGGTGCGGGCGGTGGGAGTGCTTGCCGGACTGGATGCCGCGGCACCGCCCGGCGGGCTCGCACCAGGTCTGCGCGACGAGCTTTCTACTGGAATCAGCCACCGAGGAGACGTACTCACGTGGGCCGACTCCGCAGGCGATGCTGGTGGCGCCCCCTCGTTCTTCAACGACCTCACCGCCTGGGAATGCTCCGACAGCTCCTTCCACCTGGAGGACTGTGTCCCGGTTCAGGTCGAACTCGTCGACAGCGTTCCACGCATCACGGACGACGACCAGCGGATCCTGCTTCTCCATGGCATCGCCTTCGCCCTGGAGTTCGGCCGACTCGTCTACGGGCTTGACCGGCCCTGCCCGGTGCGCTGCATCGTCGCCACGAACGAGACCAACGCGACCTTCAGGTTCCACAAGATCCGCCCGGGTGAATACTGGAACCACCCTGAACTCGATGAATACCGGACGGAATTGATGGCCGTCATCGACATCGAACCGTGAGGTGACCTACGACCGGACGGCCCTGGCGCCAAGGCCAGGCGCATCCGCGAGGAAGGCTGAGACGTGCCGTTCAGCATTCCGGCCGACGAGCTACTGCGCACGTTCGGGCTGTCCGGTGTCACCTCCTTCCCTCAGCCCGCTGCCGGGCATCTCCACGGGAGGATCCACCGGTGGCCGCGGCCGGTCCTGCCCGCAGATATGACGCCCGTGACACGCAAGATCAAGATAGGGTCCACGCAGAAACGTCTCGGCCGGGACCGCCGGCCGTGTCTAGGGGGATCTTCATGAGAAACGGCATCAGCCGTACGGTTCGCAGAGCCGTTGGCGTAGCGACGGCGGGCGCTTCCATAGCGCTGTGTCTGGCATCCTCGCCCGCATCCGCAGTGGCGCCGATGAAGTACGTCAACGCGTACAGCGGCAAGTGTCTTGAGGTCGCGGACTGGCGGACGGACAACGGTGCCCCGGTCCGCCAGTGGGACTGCACCGGCCAGCCGAACCAGCGGTGGATGGTCCGCGTTTCGACCCACGGGGTCGTCGTCGTGAACAAGCACAGTGGCAAGTGCCTTGAGGTCGCGGACTGGCGGACGGACAACGGCGCCCCGGTCCGCCAGTGGGACTGCACCGGCCAGCCGAACCAGCAGTGGTAGTGCGGGCTCTCTTCGGCCTGCTCCGGCCTGTGCAGAAGGGCGAAGCGCGCGAGGCGGGTGCGGTCGGCGAATGAAGGGGAGGGCCCCGGCTACCCGAGGCCGCCCTTCCGTTTGGCCGGTTCAGCGTGTTGCGGGCATCTGCGGACCGCGAGTCGGACATGCCTGCGCAACGGCGAAGCTCCTGGTAGGCGGGTTCTCGACCAAGATCACCCGTGTCTGCCAGGAGCTTCGCATGCTTGCGTCGCCCCGTCCCCGGCCAAAGCCGGCGCCTCCTGCGGAAGCTCCGCTGCGGCACCACTCCGCATCATCGACGACGGGGCAGCTCACGTGACCTTCGCCGTAACCCCGCACATCGTGACCGGCGTCTACGGGTTGCGCTGCGTCACCTACTTCCCTCACCGTGACGGCGGCGAACTCGATGCCCGTACGGCCAGCTTTCTCAGCACCGTCGGGCTTCCGTCCTCCGATGTGTTCACCTCGCGCATGAATGTCGAGGACCCTTACGGTCCCGACGCCGACGTCTCCACCATCGGAGACCGATTCGACCACTGCGGCCTGCACTGCCCTGCGGAGAGCCGCGCGTGGTGGCCCCTCGGGTACCTGTTCACCTCGTTGCTCGCCCTCGACCCCGCGTCAGGCACGATCTACGCCTTCCCCGAAGGCGCGCTCGGCTACGTCAAGCTCCACCGCGATGTCGAGTCGCTCGTCTTCGCTCTCGTCGAGTTCCGCAAGGTCGAGAACGACCACGAGAACGGCGTCGAGCCGGAGGAACTCTCCGCTCGGTTCCACGACACGGTGAAAGCCTTCGATCCCACGCCGTTCGAAAGTGAAGACTCTCAGTGGAACCTCACCCTTGAGGAGCTCGAGCACGGGATCTGGTAGCGGCTTCGGGGACTTCGGGCGGTGACGGCCTGTGGGCCTTCTGCCCGGGCCCGTCGGCTGCACCCGGGGCCTGAGCCGACGGACCGGCCGCCCGCAGGCCTTAGCTCGTACCTGCCGTCCAGTTCGGGTCTCGCCCGCTCAGACCGACCGCACGGTCCAGCAGCGGAGCATCGTCCGGCGCGGGCACTACGGCTCCGAAGATGCCACCGCCGCGGTCCCCTTCCTCGGCGGCCGCCAGCAGGAACGCGTGCGAGGCGAGCAGTGCGGGCTGATCAGGGGTGTAGTCCTGGCCTGTGGCCCGGGCCAGGTCCCAGCCGTGGATCACCAGTTCGTCGAGGGCGACCACACCCGCGATCTCGCCGGGAAGGTCCACGCCACCCGCGCGGGTCATGCCCGTCCACGCGCCCGGTTCCCTCCAGGCCTCGGCCAGGTCGTCGAGCACCTGGGGCAGCACCTGGCGCCAGTCGGCGGGGAGGGACGGTGCCGCCGAGTCGGGGGCCGTGTCCGTCGTCGGGCCCAGATCCTTGCGTGCGGCGTCACGGAAGGCGACGGCGAGGCCGGTGAGGTGGCCGAGCAGGTCGCCGACCGTGTAGTCGGGGCACGGCGTGCGGTCGGCGAGCCGCGCGTCGGGGACACCCGCCGCGACGCGGGCCACGATGCCGGCCTGTGGTCCGAGGTCGAGGGTCGTCCGATCAGTCATCTGCCGCTCCTTGGGGGTGGTGGCTCTGAAAGGTAGACCGGGCACGGAGCACAAACTCATCGGTCGGATCGGTGGTGGTACGGATTCCCGGCGTGGCGGGGCGTCAGGTCAGGTGGTCGGCCACCCGCTCCGCGAAGGATTCCGGGGTGAGGACCTCGACGCCGAGTTCGGCGGCCTTGACCGCCTTCGAGCTCGGCTTGCCGTTCGCGGACGGCGCCGCGACGAGTATGGACGTCTTGGCACTGACGCTGCTGCCCGCCCGCCCGCCGGCCTTCTCGATCAGCGCGTTCATCTCGGACCGGCCGAAGCCGTCCAGTGGCCCGGTCATCTTGCCGGTGACCACGACGACCTTGCCCTCCAGCGGTCCGCCCTGGGCCGCCGACGGGTCCTCGGGCTCGCTCATGTTGACACCCGCCGCCATCAGCTTGTCGATGACGGGGGCCAGCGCGGCGACCTGTTCGACGATGACCGGGGCCTTCTCCGGGCCGATCCCCTCCACGTCCTGCATGTCGGACGCGTCCGCCTGTCGGATCGCTTCCATCGTGCCGAAGTGCCGGGCGATGCGACGCGACATGCTGCGCCCCGTGCCGAGCACTCCCAGCGCGCAGAAGACACGGTTGAGGGGGCGGTCCTTGGCGGCCGCGATCTGCTCGGCGAGCTTCGCAGCGCGCTTGGAGCTGCCGGAGGCGGCGGTGAGCTGCTCGATGTTCAGGGTGAAAAGGTCGGCGACATCGCGGACATCGCCGGACGTGACCAGAGCCGCCACGTACGTCTTGCCGAGGCCGTCTATGTCGAGCATCTCGCGCCCGGCGGCGTACTCGATCAGTGCCGGGAGCGCGCACGCCGTGCCCTGTGCGCAACGCCACCGCTCCTGGGTCGTGTTGATCTCGCCACCGCAGCGCGGGCACATCTCGGGCAGCGGCACCGGCTTCGCTCCCGCCGGGCGGAGCTGGACGACGGCCGCCTGGACTCGGGGGATGATGTCGCCGGCCTTGTACACCGTGACGGTGTCGCCGAGGTGGAGGTCGCGACGGCGGATGTCCGCGGGGTTGTGCAGGGTGGCCCTGGTGACCGTGGACCCGTCGATCTCGACCGCCGCGAGGATGGCTGTGGGAGCCAGGACCCCGGTGCGGCCGACCTCCCACACGACGTCCTGAAGCACCGTCTGCCGCTCGACCGCGGGCAACTTGACCGCGATGGCCCAGTGCGGGAACCGGGAGCCGTATCCGGCCGCCTCCTGCTCGGCGGCCTCGTTCAGCTTGACGACCAGGCCGTCGATTCCCACGGGCAGTTCCGCGCGCATCGCGGCGATCGCGTCGACCTGTGTCTGAGCTTCGGCCAGGTCGGAGACGACGAGCAGGCCCGCCGGGGAGGCAGCGGTCGTCTGCACTCCGGCGCCGGCCACCGCGGCCAGTGCCTCGGCGTGGGTCGCTCCTTCGGGCAGGAACGGCACGTCGTCCAGCTCGACGACGCCGTACGCCCAGAACGTCATCCGGAGCCGGTAGGGGCGGCCCTTCGCCCTCAGCGTGCCCGCCGTGCCGTTGCGGGGATTGACGAAGACCTGCGCGCCGTGGGCGGTGCGGACCTCGTTCGCCGTCTCGAACTGCTCCTGGGTGAAGGCGACCTCGCCGCGGACCTCCACGGTGACCGGTTGGGCGAGCTGCTCCGGCAGGCCGTCGATCTGGCCGATCACATGGCTGACGTCCTCGCCGTGCCTGCCGTCGCCGCGGGTGATGACCTCCACCAGGCGGCCCTCGCGGTAGCGCGCGGCCACGGCGGCGCCGTCGATCTTCGGCTCGACGGTGAAGCCGCCGGCCGGGGCACGGCCCAGACGACGCTCGACGGAGGCGCCCCAGGCGATCAGGCCCTCGACGTCGAAGACGTTGTCCAGACTCAGCAGTTGGGTGGTGTGCGCTATGTCGCCGACGGGGGCGGCGCCGTCGGCGACCAGGCCGGTGGGAGTGTCCGGGGAGACCTCGTCCGGGTTCTCCTCCTCCCAGGCCAGGACGGCTTGCCGAAGTCGGTCGTACGAGGTGTCGTCCATGGTGCTGTCGCCGTCCCCGTAGTAGGACTGCGAGGCCTCGCGGAGGCGCTGGAGCGCGGCCTCGTACTCGGCACGGCCGGACAGGTCGGACGGGGTGGGCAGGCCGGACAGCGCCTCTTCGGCGGGAAGAATCGTCATGAGGTGATCCTCTCGCGCGGGTCTGACAATGGCCGTTGGTCACGCCCGCGGGCATCTGCCGTAGTAGGCGCTCACGGTTCTGGACAGCTTGCGCTGGATCGACCGCAGGGAGCGGATCGTCGACTCGTCGGAGCGTCCTGTGGTCGTCTGCCACTCGACGCCGGAACCCGCGAGATCGCTGACGAACACGATCTCCACCGCCAGGAGAGTCCGGGCCCAGTCCACCGGAGCCAGCGGTTCGTCGTCGTGGAGCGCACTCCTCAGCCGCCCGCACTGGTCGAGCAGGTCCCGGCTGTCCGCGAATCCCATGGCGACGGCCATGGGATCACTGCACCTGGCCGGACCGCCCCACTCCAGCAGCGCTCGCCGCAGGAGTGTGATCTCGTCCGCGGCCAGCAGTTCGCTAGCCGCGATCTCACGTCCCGTCATCGGGCTGTCCTCTTCCCCGTATCCCCCGAGGACGGCAGACCTCCGCACGGGGTCCTCACGTCCCGGAACGCCCCTCGCGTCCAGTGGGTCGGTCGGCGGTGAGGGAACTGCCGACTCGGTGGCAGGGGTGGCAGGAGTCGAACCTGCGGCATCCGGTTTTGGAGACCGGCGCTCTGGCCTCTGAGCTACACCCCTTCAACTGGCGTCAGCTTCACATCCGTCGCGCCGGGCTCGCCACCGGTTTTCGGCGTTCACGACGTCGCCGTCGGCCTGACGGACCGACAGACCGACCGATGGACCCATGGACCGATGGACCGACACTCCCGCCGTTCGCAGCCTCGTAGCGATCCTCTGTTCACGGGTTTCTCGCGCCATGATGACGAGCTTGCGACTGATGGGGAATCAGAATTCATTCGCGTTCCCTCGGAGCTTGAAAGTCATGAGGGCGTGAGGGCGTGAGATCGCTACTGTCCCGCTTCGGACCACGTCGCCAGGAGGCCCGAGAGGGCGGTCCTCGCCTTTTCCGCCTGGCTGCCATTGCCGCGCGTTCGTGGGGCGAGTTCGACGTGGAGGAATGTCGCGTCGTGGCGTTTCGCTGATTTCCCTTGGACGTTCGTCGTTCCTTCCAGGGGGCAGCGGTCGGACCATCCCCTGCAGACCCTGAGGCCGTCGCCCTGCATGCGATCGGCCAGCGCCGTCGCCTCGGCGGGTGCCGTCCGAGTGGCGCCCGTGGAGATGACGGCGTCGTACGGGCGGTCGGCGGCTCGGGCGAAGCCGTGCAACTGCGCGCCCGGAATGCCCCTTTTCTGGAGTTCCGCGACGATCGCGTGAAAAGCACTGTCGGTGCGGTGCGCGACGTCCGCCCCGTCTCCGCGGCCGGCCGTGCGGTGCGCGCCGGCCAGAACCAGTGCGCCGCCCGGCGTGTCCTCCAGAAGCCGCGCCGCCAGGGTTTCGGTGTCACTGTCGGCCACCGGGTGCGGCACTTGCACGCTCCAGCGGACGCCGGTGTCGGCGTTCACGTACAGCCTCCCCCATCCCGCCTCGACTCCCCTGACATTTCGGGCAGCCACCTCGTCGTAGCGTCGACCGGTCGTCGCATCCGTGAGACCGGTCACCTTCAGGCCGACGTCACGGAGGAGCTCTTCGGCCTTTCGCGTATCGCCGTCCAGGAGGTGACCCACACCTTGAACGAGGTGTTCGCGGTGGGCTTCATCGGGGGGCGTGTACGGCATGCGAGCTTTCGCCCGCTCGGCGTAGTCGAGGATCCGGTCTTCGATGTTCACGAGTTCGCGCCGATTCGGACGTTCTGCTTCCGATTCGCTACTCGGTGTCGCCTGGCAGGCGATCAACATCGTCGCGATACCAAAAGAAGCGAGAATGCGGAGAGAAAGTGATGATCTCGTGACGCCCCAGGAATAGTCGATCTTGTGAGTCGTGTGAAAATCGGCCGGTGACATTCTGTGATTCTCTCCGCATGGGTCGTGCACTGGCAGGGGTGGCGGTATTCGCCGTTCTCACCGCCGGCTGCGCGGCGTCCCCCGATGAGTCGCAGAGCAGGCCGGGCGGTCGCGTTTTCACCGTCGCCGCCGCGGGAGATGTTCTCATCCACCCCGAGCTGGTGCAGCAGGCCGCCAAGGACGCGAAGAGGTCGGGCAAGGGGGAGGCCGGGCTGGACTTCGACCCGCTGATGTCCGGCGTGCGGCCGGTGATCAGCAAGGCGGACCTGGCCATCTGTCACATGGAGACGCCCGTCGGCACACCACGGGGGCCCTTCGAGGGGTACCCGGAGTTCCTGGTGCCGCCGCAGATCCTGACGACGCTCAAGGACGTCGGGTACGACACCTGCTCGACCGCGTCGAACCACACCTACGACCACGGTCTGAAGGCCGTCACCCGCACCCTGGACACCATGGACCGGGTGGGGCTCGGCCATGCCGGCTCGGCGCGTACGCCCGAGGAAGCAGAGAAGATCAACATCCGCGACGTCAAGGGCGTCAAGGTGGCGCACCTCGCGTACTCGTGGGAGTCGTTCCTCAATCCCACGCCCCAGAAGGAGCGCTGGGCCTTCAACCGGATCGGCACGGACGAGATCAAGAAGGCCGAGGCCCGGGCCCGGAAGCAGGGCGCCGAGGTCGTCATCCTCTCGCTCCACTGGGGCCTGGAGCACTACAACGAGCCGAGCGTCCCCCAGCTGCAGCTCGCCGATCGCATCACGAAGGAAACCGGGATCGATCTCGTGATCGGGCACCACGCGCACGTGGTGCAGCCGATCCAGAAGCTGAACGGCACCTGGGTGGCCTACAGCCTGGGCAACCAGGTGGCCCGGCACTCGACGCCCACGGGGCTGACCGAAGAGGGCGCGATCGGCTGGTTCGAGTTCCGGGAGACCGCCTCCGGGTGGGACGTCGCCGCCCGTTACCGCACCACTCTGGTGGACATCCCACCCGAGGCGGAGCCCGGGGAGGAGCTCCCCCGGGGCGCCGTCGAGGACCACCGGCTCGTCGATGTCGGGCGGGTGCTCGCCGATCCGGGTGATCTGTCCGCCGACAGGCTCGCCCGCTACCGCCTCGCCGCCGAACGTACGCGTGGCTTCCTGTTCAACCGGGGGGCTCCGGGAGGCGACGGTCTGGCCGAGCTCTCCCCGGAGGACTGAGCGCCGGCCCCGACCGCGTACCGCCGCCGGGCGAACCGCCCGGCGATCTCCCCGATCATTCTCGGCACCGGCGTCCCGGTGCCCGCCTCGGCACCGCCCCTTCGTGTGCCGCGGCCGCAGGACTTCAGGAAAGAGCAGTCGTGACATCGAGCAGTGCCGCGTACTCCGTACGGGGAGGGCGGCGGCGGATCCGCAGGCGCGCGGACATGCCGCTCCTCGGCGGCATCCGTCCGCCGATCGCGCTCCTGTGCGTCCTGGTCCTCGCTCTGGCGGGTCTGACGGCCAGGGTGCTCGGCCCCGGCAAGGAGACGGTCGCGCCCAAGGCGGTGCTGTCCTCCCAGCAGTACTTCGCGGAGGACGGCGCCATCGCCCTGCGCGCCTCGATCGACGAGCGGGTCACGGACCTGCAGCGCACCGCCACGGCACTGAGCGCGGGCAGCCCGGTCGAGCCCGAGCGCATCCTCTCGGACCTGGGCCGGACGTACCAGAAGTGGACCGGCACCACCGTGCTGGACCTGGAGAGCGCGGAGGTGCTCGCCACCCGGGGAGAGACGATTCCCCTCGCCTGGCTGGACAAGGACGTCCTCACCGGCGACAAGGCTCTGACGCCCCGCATGGTGCGGCTGGAGACCGGTGACGTTCGTCTGATGACGATGGCCGTACTCGACTGGAAGGACCGGCCGCAGCAGCTTCTGATCGCGTCCAGCAGCCTCTCCGTGCCCGCGATCAACCTCGGCCCGTTCCGGACCATGGCGGTCGTGGCACGGGGCGGCGAGATCCTCGGCACGGCCGGCTTCGAGCGCGCCGAGGCGCTCAACTCCGACCAGGAACGCCAGGAGCTCTCCTTCCTCCACAAGCAGATGAGCCGGCTGTCCGACCAGGCGGCCGAACGGACCGAGCAGCATCCCGTCCGTGCCAAGGAGCCGGGCTCGCGCGGCTACCCCGGCGTCAGCGGCACCCTCGTCGGCGGCGCGTACAACGGCCGGGTGGCCACCGCCGGCTACGCGTCGCTCGCCTCCTCCGATCCCGAGGAGAAGGAGAGCGTGGCCGCCGGACTCGGGCTGACGGTCGTGGCACTGCTGCCCGTCGTCCAGCAGCAGACCGGCGAGCAGGGGCGTGAGCTGTACGGCCTCGTGGCGGCCGGCATCCTCGTCCTGCTCGGGCTCCTCGCGGCGGGCGTGCTGTGGGCGACCGTGCAGCGACCCCTCCTGCGGCTGTTCCTCGAGTCCCGCCGGCTCGCACGCGGCGATCTGACCCGGCCGGTCACGGTTCCCCGCTGGGGGGAGGCCGCCCGCATCGGCGCCGCTCTGGAGCGTCTGCGCCGTCGGCTGAACGATGACGACGACGGGCCGGACGCCACCCCGCGCAGGCGGATCCGGATCGGCGGACGCGGGCCGCTCGCGCTGACGGCCGCGCTGCTGCTCGTGTGGTGCGTGCCCGTCGGGCTGCTGCTCAACCGTACGGACGAGTCGGTCAGCGTGCCGACGACCATGGTCAACGACCAGCGCGACCGTACGGATCTGATCGCCGACCGGCTCCGCCGGGCCCTCAACGAGGCGCAGGCCGACCTCGTCTCCACCTCCCGTCTGATCGCGGCGGACGACAGCGAGGACGCCACCCGCCTGCTGGAGGACACCCTCGCCAAGCACTCCCGCTATCGGGCCCTGTACGTCGTGGACGTGGACGGCTCGGTGGGTGCCCGTGCGGGCTCGGACCCGCATGCCTGGAGTCAGGGCGAGGAGCTGCCGCTGGTACGCGTGTCCGGGAAGGGCGGCAAGGAGCCGGTCATCCAGGCCGGGGCTCCCGTACCGGGGCACAAGGGCCGCACCCTGGTCGGCGAGATCCGGGTGGAGTTCCTCAATTCGCTGCTCGCCAGGCCCGGTCTCGGCGAGGTCCGGGTGGTGGACTCCGACGGCCTGACCATCGCCGCCGGCGGCGGATTCCTGGCCTTCGAGGCACTGCCGACCGAGCTGACCGATCTCGTCCGGGCGGCCGGTGTCCGGGTCGGAGCGGGCCCCGTCGAGAACGCCCTGCTCATCCGTGAAGGGAACGGCGTCACCGTCGCCGCGGCAGCCCCGTTCTCCGGTGGCGGCGTCACGGCCGACATCGGCTGGACCGTCGTCAGCAGCCAGGACGCCGAGCGCTTCCAGATCGCCCCGTACGAGCGCGAGGACCGCAGCGTCCTCGCCGGAATGCTCGGGCTGGCCGCGATCATCCTCTGCCTCGGATGGGTCTACCTCGTGATCGTCCGGCCGCTGCGGGCGCTGGCAGCCGGGGCGGAGCGGCTCGCGGACGGCGACCTGAAGACCGTGCTGTACCCGCGGTACCAGGACGAGGTGGGAGCCGTCGTCCGCAGTCTCGAACTGCTGCGCCAGCAGGCGCAGGCCCACAGACATCAGGCCCACCGGCCCAGCGACGCGCGCCGGAGCTCGGCGCCCCGGTCCGGCGACGGCGGAAGGTGACAAGGCCGTGCTCTACCTCTACTTCGTCCTGCTGACCGGCGGGGTGTTCCTGCTGATCGCGGGCATCGTGGAACAACGCAGGCACTACGCCGCCCTGCACACCATCCCGACCCGGGTGCTCGTCAACGGCATCCGCGGCAAGTCCTCCATCACCCGGCTGTGCGCGGGAGCCCTGCGCGGCGGTGGTCTCGTCACCGTCGCGAAGACGACGGGGACGGCCGCGCGGTTCATCCACCCGGACGCGACCGAGGAGCCGGTCTACCGCAAATTCGGCATCGCCAATGTGGTGGAGCAGATCGGCATCGTGCGCCGGGCCGCCTCGTACCGGCCCCACGCCCTCGTCATCGAGTGCATGGCCGTCATGCCGGCCCTGCAGGAGGTGAACCAGAGCAAGCTGATCCGCTCGACCATCGGCGTGCTGTGCAACGTGCGCGAGGACCATCTCGCCGAGATGGGCCCCACCCTGGACGACGTGGCCCGCTCCCTGTGCCGCTCGATGCCGGAGCACGGCATCTGCGTGACCGCGGAGAAGGAGCGCTTCCACATCCTGCAGGAGGAGGCGGACGCCCGCGACTGCCGTCTGGTGTACGCCGACCCCGAGTCGGTCACCGACGCCGAGCTGCGCGGCTTCAGCTGGTTCACCTTCAAGGAGAACGTCGCGATCGCGCTGGCCGTCGCGGAGCTCCTCGGCATCGACCGGCAGGTCGCTCTCCAGGGGATGTACGACGCCCCTCCGGACCCCGGTGTCCTGTCCGTCGAGCGTTACGTGACGCCCGAGGGCAAGCGGCTCGCCTTCGCGAACGTCTTCGCTGCGAACGACCCGGAGTCGACGCTGATGAACGTCAACCAGCTGCTCGACCTCGGCGCCATCAGCCGTCCGGTGAACGTCGTGATCAACTGCCGGCCCGACCGTGTCGAACGCAACGGCCAGATGGGCGAGATCATCCCCGCCCTGCGCCCGGACAACGTGTTCGTCATCGGGCACCCCGCCAAGAGCGCCGTCGACGCCATTCCGGCCTCCTGGCGTGACCGGGCGGTCGATCTGGGTGGCGAGCGGCGCCCGGCCGAGGAGTTCATGCCCGCGATGCTCGGCCGGATGTCCGACGGCGCTTCGCTCGTCGCCATCGGCAACATCCACGGCCAGGGCGAGGAGCTGCTGGAGTACCTCGCGGGGCTTCCGGCGGACGACAGCGATCCCACGGACGACCGCGCTCACCCGGACGCCCCTGCTCACGTGGACGTCGGCGGTCAGGTGGACGTCGGCGGTCACACGGGCATCGGCAATCCCACGGCCGGTGCTCGCACGGTGCCTGTGGTGCCCGCACAGCCGTCCTGGATCGACCCCTATGTCTCGTATCCCCGGGCCTACGAGGAGGCCTACCAGGCCGCCCGGACCCAGGAGGTCCCCATGGTGCGGATCGTGGACGGGCGCAGCGGGATGGCGGCCGAGGAGGCCTTCGGCTGGTTCCATCAGCCCTCCGACGAGGGCGGACAACCACACCCGCGCTCCTGACCCCGACGGCCGCCGACCGCCGCCGGCCCTGCCGACCGTCCCGCCCGAACCCGTACCCGCGCCCGGAGCCCCCTGTTGACCACCGCCGCCCTGACCCCCGAGATGGCCGCCCTGGGCATCGCCATAGGTCTGCTCTTCTCCCTTCTGTGCTACCTCACCACCAACCTCTCCCCCGGCGGAATGATCACGCCGGGCTGGCTCGCGCTCACCCTCATCGAGGACCTGCAGCGTGCGGCCATGGTCGTCGGCGTCACCGCCCTGACGTACGCGGGTACGAAGGTCATGCAGCGGCTCGTGATCCTTTACGGCAAGAGGCTGTTCGCCGCGGTGGTCCTCCTGGGCGTCCTGCTGCAGGCCACGGTGATGATCGTGCTCTCGCTCGAGTTCCCGCTGCTGTACGGCAACCAGACCCTCGGGTTCATCGTCCCCGGCCTCATCGCGTACCAGCTGGTCCGCCAGCCCAAGGGGCCCACGCTTCTGGCGACGGCCTCCGTCTCCCTGATGGCCTACATCGTCATCGCCGCCGGCCTGCTGCTCGGCGTCATGCCCGCCGCCTGAGAATCGAGAACCAACCATGGCAGGGAAGAAGAAGACCCGCCCGCTCCTCACGGGCCTCGTGGTCCTCGGGCTCGTCGCCACCTCGGGATACCTCACCCTCGAACTGCGCAAGCAGGAGGAGCGAGGCGTCACCGAGGTGCGCAACGTCGGGGTGCTCACCGGAGTCCGGGGGCAGGCCGGCACGTCCGAGAAGACGGGCGAGGAGCGGTGGACGCGGCTCGCGAACCCCGCCCGGAGCGTGCTGCGGGGTGCCGACGGCCAGGTCAAGGCGGTCCTGACCGACGGGGCCCGCACGGCCAAGCTGACGGGCCCGGCGCGGACCTTCGCCGAGCCCGCCTCCACGGCGTCCAAGGTCTCGACGACGGACTGGGTCCGACTCATGCCCGAACCCTGGGCCAAGGGCGCGGAGAAGCGGAAGTGGTTCAAGGACTGGTACGCGGAGTACGCGGGCAGCGAGGAGGACGACATCTTCGCCTTCGCCAACCAGTACGTGGCGGGCGCGCCGCAGCAGAAGGACGAGAAGGGCGTCGTCTACGCGGGTGACGCGAACTTCGGGCCGCTGAACACCTCGGGGGCCGAGGGCGGGGATCTGCGTCTCGAACAGTCCGATTTCTACGACTACCTCGGGATCCCGTACTCGTTCCGGAACGGCGCCGTCGGCTCGCCGGAGGCCATGCGCGCCCGGTCCCTGGACTGTTCGGGCTACATCCGCATGGTGCTCGGCTACCGCGCGCGCTACCCGCTGATGTCCTCCGACACCGCCGGGGACGGCCTGCCCCGCACCGCGAACGGCATGGCGCGCTCCGACCAGGGTGTGGACGTCCTGCCGCTCGCCGGCGTCTCGGAAGGGGACCGCCCCTCCGCCATCGACCAGCTGCAGCCGGGGGATCTCGTCTTCTTCAAGCTCGACACCCGTACCGGACAGCGACTCGACCACGTCGGCATGGTTCTCGGCCACGACACCGAAGGACACCTGATCTTCATCTCCAGCCGCGAGGAGGTCAACGGTCCGACGATCGGCGACGTCGGCGGAGTCTCCCGGCTCGACGGGAACGGCTACTACGCCAAGACCCTGCGCAGCGCGAAGCGCCTCTGACGCGCGGGGATCGAAGGTGGTGTGGTCCACCTTCTCCGCCTCCCGGTCCGTGGGCCTCGCTCACCCAGTGGCGAGGCCCACGGACCGGACGGGGTCAGCGCGGAGACCCGGGGGGTCCTCTCGTTCATCCGGGCGCCATTGGCCCGACAAATGTCGCCCGCTCCGGCGTGGTTGACGCGCGTCGACCGGGCCGTCAGTCTCGGGGGGACTCTCACCCCTGGGTCACCTCGGATCCGTGAGGCCATGGAGGATCGATGTCCCGACGCCCCCTGCGTTCCCTGCCGCTGCGCCTACTCCTTTCATTTGTCATGATCATGACCGCCTCCCTGGGCGGGGTGATCGCCACCGCCGGCACCGCCCAGGCCGACGGCTGCTACACCTGGTCGCGCACCCTCTCCGAGGGCGCCTCCGGCGCCGATGTCACGGCGCTGCAGATTCGCGTCGCCGGGTATCCCGGCTACGGCGGGGTGCTCGTGATCGACGGTGCCTACGGCCCCGGAACGGCGGCCGCCGTCAAGCGCTTCCAGGCCGCCTACGGGCTGGCCGCCGACGGTGTCGCGGGCCCCGCGACGTTCAGCAAGATCTACGCGCTCCAGGACGACGACTGCACCCCCGTCCACTTCTCCTACGCCGAGCTCAACGACTGCAACTCCACCTGGGCCGGAGGGGCGGTGAGCGCGGCCACCGCCAAGTCCAACGCCCTGCGCACGATGTGGAAGCTGGAGGCCCTGCGGCACGCCCTCGGCGACCAGAGCATCCGCGTCACCAGCGGCTTCCGCAGCCATGCCTGCAACGACGCCGTCGGCGGCGCCGCGTCGAGCCGCCACCTCTACGGCGACGCGGCCGACCTCGGCTCCGGACCCCACTCGCTGTGTCTGCTGGCCCAGCAGGCCCGTAACCACGGCTTCAACGGGATCCTCGGCCCGGGCTACCCCGGACACGGCGACCACACCCACCTCGACCACCGGGGCAGCCGCTTCTGGTCCGCGTCCAGCTGCGGCATCTGACGACGCCGACACCCGAGGGCGCCCCGTGGGCATCCCGACGCGTCGGGCGGCCCGGGCCGGCATCCGCGTTTCGCGTGAAGCAGGTGCGGGGCGGGGCGTTCCGGGTCAGGTTGTCGCGGGGTGGACGGGGACCGCGGCGGAGAGGACCGTGCCCTCGCCCGGGAGGGATTCGATGGTGAGGGTGCCGCCGAGTTGGCGGGTGCGGGTCAGGATGGCGGGGAGGCCGTGGCCGCGTGTGCCCGCCTCTTCGCCGTGCCGCGCGTCGGCTGGGTCGAGGGCGGGGTCGAAGCCGTGTCCGTCGTCGGCGACGTCCAGGACGATCTGGTCGTCGAGGTATGTCAGGGTGAGCGCCGCGGTGGTCGCCCCGGAGTGTTCGCGGACGTTCGCGAGGGCGCCCTGGGCGATGCGGAGCAGCGCGGACTGGACTCGTTCGGGCAGGGGCTCGGCGGGGGTGCCGTCGATGTGGCAGCGGACGGTGAGGCGGTGGGAGGTCTCGCGCTCCGCGAGTTTCTGCAGGGCCTGGTCGAGGCCGTTGCCGTCGGCGAGGTCGGCCGGGGCCAGGTCGTGGACGAAGCGGCGGGCCTCGGCGAGGTTGTGCTCGGCGATCGCGGTGGCGGTGTGTACGTGGGTGCGGGCGGTGGCAGGGTCGGTGCCCCAGACCCGGTCTGCGGCCTGGAGCAGCATCTGCTGGCTCGACAGCCCCTGGGCCAGGCTGTCGTGGATCTCCATGGACAGGCGCTGACGCTCGGCGAGAGTGCCCTCGCGGCGCTCGGTCGCGGCGAGTTCGCGGCGGGTACGGATCAGGTCGTCGATCAGCTCGCGCTGGCGCCGCGCCTGGCGATCCATCTGGACGAAGACCGCGACGGCGATCGCGGCGATCGCCGGCGGTGCGAGGAACACGTCCACGTCCAGGCGTCCGGCCAGCCGCAGGTGTGCGGTCACCGAGGCCGCGGTCACCAGCGCGATGAGCACGATCGCGGCCGGTGGGCGCAGGGTGCGCAGGCCGATGAAGAAGAGCGGGACCGCACACCAGCCGAAGCTCGGCGCCAGCCAGACCAAGGCGAACCAGACGGCGACGACCGCCCCGAGCCACACGTATCTGCGCCTCGACGGGCGAGGGCCCAGGAACGGTTCGACGACGTAGAGGACCGCCAGGGCGGCCGAGAGGGAGATGACCCAGGGTGCGAGGTTCTCGCCCGTGTGCCGGATCAGGAAGCGGGTGAGGGCGGAGCCCAGAAGCAGGAGAAACGCCACGTACAGCAGGATCCGGAGCCAGCCGTCGCCCTGTTCCGTGGTGTCTTCGCCGTAGCTGCCACCGTTCCGCACCATTCCCTGCTTTCCGTATTTTCCGCATCTATGGGGGTGAACACAGCAAACATCCCATAGTGGCGTACGGAGCCGGCTCCTGGGCCCGGGGTTTGGGGGTGTCAGCGCGTTGGGGCGTTGGGGGTGTGGGGGTGTTACGAGGCGAGTGACGGGGCCGTGGTTCGGTTCCAGGGCATCCGGGACCAGGGAAGGGCCAGATCGGTCCGGTCGACGATGTCCCGGGGGGTGAGGTGGGTGACGGGCGTGGCTTCGCGGTGGCGGCTGTAGACGGTGTCGACGTAGCGGTGGCCGGTGTCGGGGGCGATGAAGAGGACGGTCCGTTCGGGAGCGCGGTCGTGTTCGTGGCGGGCGGCGAGGTAGGCCGCGCCGGTGGACAGACCCGCGAAGACCGCGTGGCGGCGGAGGAGGTCGACGGCGCCGGACAGGGCGGCGTCGAAGGAGATCCAGTGCAGGGTGTCGTACAGCTCGTGGCTGACGTTACCGAAGGGGATGGAGCTCCCGATCCCGGCGATGATGATCTCGGGGTCCGAGGTGTGCTCGGCTCCGAACGTGAGGCTTCCGTAGGGCTGGACGCCGACGAGTTCGACGTCGGCCGGTCCGTCGCCCGCCGCGCGCAGGTAGCGGGTGAGCGCGCCGGTGGAGGCCCCCGAGCCGACTCCGCCGACGAGGGTGAGCCGGTCCGTGCCGGTCTCCTCCCCGATGCGGTCGGCGATCGCGCGGTAGCCGAGGTAGTGGATGTCGTCGTGGTACTGCCGCATCCAGTGGTACTCGGGGTGCGCGGTGAGGATCTCGTGGATCCGCTCCACGCGTCGCTTCTGGTCGAGTTTGAGGTCGTCGCAGGGTTCCATCTGTTCGAGCGTGGCCCCCAGCACGGAGAGCTGGGTGCGCAGGGTCTTGTCGACGGTCGTCGAGCCGACGACGTGGCAGTGCATGCCGTGCCGGTGGCAGGCCAGGGCCAGGGCGTACGCGTAGATGCCGCTGGAGCTGTCGAGGAGGGTGTCCCCGCGCCGTACGGCTCCGGTGTCGAGGAGGTGGCGTACCGCGGCCAGCGCGGAGACCACCTTCATCGTCTCAAAGCGCAGGCAGACGAGCCGGTCGTCGAGGCGTATCAGGTCGGGCCGGCCGATCGCGTCGGCGATGTGCTCGTCCATCGGGGAACTCCTTGGAGGCGTGGGCGAAGGTCGTGAACGTGCGAGTGGTGGGGATGCCGTGGGTGTTCAGGGCGTGCCGGCAGCCGCGTACGCGAGACGGCAGGTGCCCCGGTGCGGCCGGGTCGAAGAGGACGCCTGCCACGGCGCCGCTGTGCGCGATCTGCACGCCCGCCGCTCCGGAGCGGCGGGCGATCGCGATCAGCGCCTGGAACTCCGGGTGTTTCAGGACTTCTTGGCCGCGTCGCGCACTCGCCGTGGCCACGTGGCCCACCAGCCGTGCGTCGCCGGTGGCCATCGCACGGCGCAGCAGGGTGCGCAGTCGTTCGTACTCCTGGATGTCGGCGTCCGTGGCCTCCCGTACGGGCAGGGCCAGGGTGTCGACGGGCGCTCCCCCGCCGAGTACGCAGCCCACGACGACCAGGGGCGGGAGGACCTGCCCCAGGACCTCCAGGATCCTGCCCTCCCGCTGGGCGAAGAGGACCGGGCGGGCGTCGAGCATCAGCGGATCGCTGGCCCGTTCCGCCCGGACGGCGAGCCGGGCGACGGTGTCGGGGGCGAGGCGGAGTCCGTACGAGTCGGCGACCGCCCGGACGGTCGCGATCACGTCACTCGTGGAGCTGCCCATGCCCAGACCCACCGGCACGTCGGCGGTGAGCCTCAACTGACCGCCGCTGGGCGGCAGTCCGGCCCGTCGTGCGCACTCCGCCACCGCGAAGGCGGCGGCCCGAGCGGCTTTCCCGCGGTCGGCGGGGACGACGGTGAGCGTCTCCGGCGGTGTGCCGGGGCGGCGGACGAACTCGGCCCGGCTGCCGGGGCCGGCCATGGGGAGGGTGACCAGGCCTGCGCACCGGCGTCCGTCGGCGTCCAGGAAGACGCCCTGGAGGAGTTCGCCGTGGTGGCAGGCGGCGTGTCCGGTGCCGGTGGGGAGGACGTCGGCTCCTGCGTCCGTGCCGAAGCGTGCGCGTGCGCCGGTACGTGCGGCGTCGGCGTCGGCCTCGGCCGCGGGTGGGGTCGGGTGGGTGTCGCGGGTCATGCGGCGGCGCCGGCCGCCGTGCGGTAGCGGTACAGGACCGTCTCCTCGGCGCTGAACTGGGAGAAGGGGAACGGCTCCGCCGACAGGGCGGTCACACCCGAGCCGAGGAAGGCACGGGCGACGGCGCTGCCGCTCTGCGCGTACACGATCAGCGGGATGCCACGGTGGCGGCAGCGCTCCAGGATCGTGTCGAACGAGCCGTTGCTCAGGGTCATTCCCGTGGCGACGACGGCGTCGGCGCGGTCGAGGACGTCGTGCATGTCGTCGGTGACGGGATCGCCCCACTGGGTCTGCCTGAGGTTGAAGTCGCAGGGCAGGGGTTCGCCGCCGCGCTCGCGGATCGCCGCGACCAGCGGGTTGACCACGCCGATGAGTCCCACGGTCGCGCCGTCTTCGACGTCGAGCAGCCCGGCGATGGCCGCGTCGCGGGCCCTCGCGCGGGTCTCCGGCGTCCCGCTCGGGAGGGTGGCGGGCTCGGCGTCGCCCTCCTCGGCGGCCACCCGGTGGGGGCGGGCGTGGGCGAGGTACGCGTCCAGGGCGGCGATCCGCAGGGGGCGCGGCGCCTCGCGCAGCAGGACGTCGAGCGGCTGCCCGGAGTAGTCGCGGCAGACCTCCGGGGCCAGCTCGCCGGCCTCGAACGCGCAGCCGCCGAAGGAGCCGCCGAGGCGGACCAGGACGTACTGGTTGAGGTAGGTGGTGTCGCCGCCGGCCAGGCGGGTTCCGTGGTGGATCCAGAACACGCTCGTCGCGATGAGGTCGGAGGGGAGCGGGCCGTGTTCGCCGGCCAGGGCCGCCGCCATGAGCTTGTCGACGGAGAGGGAGAGGGAGAGCGAGACGGTGGGGGCAGCGGTGGGGGCAACGGGGCCTGTGGGGAGGGGTGTGGCGCCGGAGGGGGTGATCGCAGGCGTGATCAAGGTCGTGTCCTTTCAGTGGGTGGGTTCGGGCGCCGGGAGTGGCGTGCCGAGAGGGCGGCGACAGGCGACGGTCGGGTGTCCAAGGGCGTCGGTGGTCAGTTCGGCGTCGACCTCGAAGACCTCTGCGAGCCGGTCGGCCGTCAGGACGGCCCCCGGGGTGCCGGAGGCGATCAGGCGGCCGTGATGCAGGAGCAGCAGCCGGTCGCAGTACCGGGCCGCGAGCGACAGGTCGTGCAGGGCGACCAGGACGGTCCGGTCGGTGCCGGTGAGCAGCTCCATCAGTTCCAGCTGGTGTTTGACGTCGAGGTGGTTGGTCGGTTCGTCGAGCAGCAGGGCGTACGGCTGCTGGGCGAGCGCGCGGGCGATGTGCGCGCGCTGCCGTTCGCCGCCCGACAGCGCCTTCCAGGGGCGGTCGGCGAGTGCGGTGAGGCCGACGACCTCCAGGGCGGCGGCGATCACCGCGCGGTCGGTGGCGCCGGATCCGCGCCAGCGGTCCCGGAACGGGGTGCGCCCCAGGCCTACGACGTCGGCGACCCGGAGGTCGCTGTCGGCGCCCGAGTCCTGGGCGACGAAGGCGACGTGGCGGGCGAGGCGGCGGGCGCTCCAGTCCCGTACGGACGCGCCGTCGTAACGGACCGCGCCCGTGTCGGGGGCTCGGAGGCCGGCGAGGCAGCGCAGCAGGGAGGACTTGCCCGAGCCGTTGGGGCCGAGCAGGCCGACCGTCTCGCCGGGGGCGATGGTGGCGCTGACCCCTCGTACGACCGGGGTGCCCGCCACCGACCAGCTCAGGTTCTCGGCGGTGATCCTCACAGTTCACCCCTCCTGCGCAGGACGAGGAGGAAGAGCGGTACGCCGAGCAGGGCGGTGATCACGCCGACGGGAACCTCGCGGGGTGCGAACGCGACCCGGGCGAGGGCATCCGTCCACACGAGGAACACCGCGCCCGCGAGCGCCGCGTACGGCAACAGCACCCGGTGCAGCGGTCCGACGAGGAACCGCACCCCGTGGGGGACGATCAGTCCGACGAAGCCGATGGCGCCGACGGTGGCGACCGCGACCGCGGTGAGTGCGGCCGTCACCACCAGCAGGAGCATCCTCGTGTGTCGTACGCCGATGCCGAGGGAGGCTGCGGTGTCGGCGCCGAAGGCGAGACCGTCGAGGGCGTTCGAGCACAGCCACGCGGCGGCCAGGCCCAGCGGCGTGACGATCGCGCAGACCACGACGGTGCTCCAGCGGGCCGGTGCCATCGAACCCAGCAGCCAGTGGGTGACGGCCCGTGTGGTGTCCGCGTCCGCCGAGGCCATCAGGATCAATGAGGTCAGCGCGGTGAGGAGCTGACCGACGACGACTCCGGTGAGCACGATACGGACGGAGTCGAGGCCCGTGCGCCGCAACAGGACGACGAGCAGGCCGAAGGCGAGCAGCGCACCGGCGAGCGCGCCGCCGGTGACGCCGAGTGTGCTCGCGCCGATCCCGAGGACGACGACGGTGACGGCTCCGGTCGACGCCCCCGAGGAGACGCCGAGCAGGTAGGGGTCGGCGAGCGCGTTGCGGGTGACGGCCTGGAGCACCGTGCCGCACACGGCGAGCGAGGCGCCGACGAGTGCGGCCATCAGCACGCGCGGCAACCGCAGGTCCCAGATGAGCGAGTCCACCAGTGGGGGCAGCGGCTCGACGGCCAGGCCGAGGTGGCTGCCGAAGGCGCGGACGAGGTCGGTCCAGCCGATGTCGGCGGTGCCGGTGCGGACGGCTGCCGCGATCGAGACCGTGAGGGCTGCCATGGAGAGGAGCAGGAGGAGGAGGGGGCGCTGGTGCTTGTGGGAGTGAGGGTGCTGATGGGAACGGCTCGGCGTGCCGGGCTGCCGGTGCTGGGGGATGGCGGGGGACGCCTTCGGTCCGTCTGCGCGAGCCGCGGGAAGCAGGAGATCTGCCGAGCCTGTCGGGACGGACGGGTCAGCGGACATGGCCGAGGTCCTTCATGCCCTGGGCGAGCAGTCCGAGGGCGTGTACGGAGCGCACCGAGGGGTCGAGTTCGATGCCCGGCACTTCGAGGATCTTGTTGTCGCGGACCGCGGCCAGCCGGGAGATCACCGGGTGTTCGGTCATCGTGGCCCGCTTCTCTTCGGCGCTGTCGCCGGGGCGGCCGCGCTCGGACAGGTCGCCGATCACGATGAAGTCCGGGTCACGGCGGGCGACTTCCTCCCAGGAGACCTCCGGCCAGTCCTCGTCGACGTCGTCGAAGGCGTTCTTCGCGCCCACGATCCGGCTCATCTCGCTGGGCAGGCCGGTCTTCCCCGCCACGTACGGCATGCCGTTGAAGACGGAGTAGAGGTAGACGACGGTGGGCCGGTCCGCCCCCTGGGGCGCCTTGGAGGCGCTCTCCCCCGCCCGGGCGACTGCGGCTCGCTGGTTCGCCGTGAGTCTTCCGGCTCGTTCCTCGGCGCCGAAGAGCTTGCCCAGGTTCTCGTAGTCGGAGAAGAGCAGCTCGAACGGGGTCGTGCCGGGCGGGTTGTGTTCGGGGCAGTCCACGGCGCTGACGAAGGTGGGGACCTTGACGGCGTCCAGCTCCTCGCGGGTGCCGGCACGGTCCTCGGTGTAGAGGTCCGTGGAGCCGGCGACGACGAAGTCGGGCGTCGCGGCGCGCAGTTGCTCGCCGGTGGCGATCTTCGGGGCGATGACCGGGATCTTCGCGTACGCGGCCTCGTACGGAGCGGGGATCTTCGTCTTGAGGTTGGCCGTGCCCGCCATCCGGTCCTGGAGGCCGAGTTCGAGAAGGGTCTCGGTCGAGCTCTGGTCCAGGGCGACGGCCCGCCGCGGCGGCCCGGCGAGTGACACCTGGCGGCCGCAGCTGGTGACGGAGGCCGGCTTCGCGGCGCCGGGCACGCCCGCGGCACCGGCGGCGGGCTTGGAGGCGGAGCTTGTCGCGGGCTTGGTGTCCGCTTCGGGTCCGCCACCGGCTGCGGTGGAGCAGCCCGCGGTGGCGAGGGCGAGGGTCAGGGCGATGCCGAGGCGGGCGGGGTGGCGCATGGGTTCTCCGGTCTGGGAAGGGCGGGCATGGGTGTGGTCGTGCACCGGGCAGGAGTGCCGCGTTCGAAGGGTACTGTAATGGCAATCATTTTCATTAACGACCTCGGGGTCGGTTCACCGAACCGCTCCCCCACCACCGAGGAGCACGCGCACCGTGGCCGACACACCCATACCGACAGCCGCCAAGACCCCTGCCCCGCCCCCGCGTTCGGTCCTCCGGGACCCCGCCTTCCTGCGCCTGTGGGCGGGCACCACCGCCTCCGGCCTCGCGACCTGGGCCCTCCCCTTCGTCCTCGGGCTCGCCGTACTGCACCGCGACCTCGGCGCCGCCGGACTCGGCCTCGTGCTCGCCGCCCGCACGGTCGGCTTCCTCGCCGCCGTCGCCGTCGGCGGCGTGCTGGCCGACCGGCACTCCCGTCGGGCGGTCGTCCTCTGGTCCGCCCTCGCGGCCGGGGCCGCCGCGCCCCTGCTCGCCGCCGGACTCGGCCGCTCGCTGGCGCTGATGACGTTCGCCGCGGCCCTGGCCGGGGCCGGGCAGGGCGCCTGCCGTCCGGCATTCCAGGCACTCACCGCCGAGACCGTCGAACCAGGGCGGCGCCAGCAGGCCAACGCCGCCATGACCATGGCGGTACGCGGCTCCACACTCGCCGGACCCGCCCTGACCGCGCTCCTCGCGGCCTTCCTCGACGTCCGAACACTGCTGCTCGGCATCGGCCTGCTCTGGCTGGTCGCGGCACTCGCCCCGGGCAACGGCACGGCCGTCGCCGCGGAGGGGGACGCGGAGTCCGCCGGAGAACCCGCCCCGCACGCCGGGACCCGTCCCGGGTTCCGCGCCGAATTCCTTGAGGGCATACGGGAGGCCCGCCGGCATCCCTGGTTCCTCGCCGGACTCGGCGCACTCGTCGCCGTCATCGCGCTCGGCTACTCCGCCACCAGCGTCGCGCTGCCCCTGATCAGCCGTGACCGCTACGGCACCGAGTGGGTCCTGGCCGCGGCCATGACCGCGTACACCGTGGGTGCCCTCGGCGGGGCCCTCGTCATCGCCCGGTGGCGGCCGCGCTCCCAGGGCTGGGCCGCCCTCGCCGGGCTCGGCACGTACGCCGTCGCGCCGCTCAGCCTGATGCTGCCGGTGCACCCGGCCGTGGTCGTGGCCGCGTACGCCGTGGCCGGGATCGGCATCGAGCTCTTCAACGTGCCGTGGTTCACCGCCACGCAGCGCGAGGTGGCCCCGGACAAGTTGGCCCGTGTCTCGTCGCTGGACTTCCTGGTGTCCTACGGCCTCGCACCCGTCGGCCTCGCCCTGATCGCCCCCGCCATCGAGCACTTCGGCGTGACAGCCGTCCTCGCCGCGTGTGCCGGGGCCTGCTTCCTCGTACCGGCCGCGGCGGCCCTCGTACCCACCGTCCGCCACTTCGCACGTACGGCCCCGGTCCGGGCGGACTGACCGCCCGGGTGCCGGAGCCGCCGCGGTGCCCGAGCTGCCCGGGCAGGCCGGCCGTGGTTCACGACAGGAGCCGCAGGCCCTCGCCGCCGGTCTCGCCGAGCAGACGCCTCGCGGCCACCATCGCGCCGTCGGTCCCCATCGTGGCCGCGACGACCCGTGCACGGGCACGGGTCGCGGTCGCCAGGACCGTCTCCAGGCCCGCCGACAGGGATGCGAGGGTCGGGGTCGGGCCGTCGTGTGCCACTCCGATGCCGAGGTCGACC
This sequence comes from Streptomyces sp. NBC_00250, assembly GCF_036192275.1. Classification (NCBI taxonomy): domain Bacteria; kingdom Bacillati; phylum Actinomycetota; class Actinomycetes; order Kitasatosporales; family Streptomycetaceae; genus Streptomyces; species Streptomyces sp. NBC_00250. The sequence goes on from NZ_CP108088.1 coordinate 228,427, forward strand.
ACCCGACCCGCCCAGTACGGCTGGTCCGCACCCTGCGGGACGACCACCTGAGGCACGCCGCTCCGGGTGGCCGTCGTCGTGGTGCCCGCGCTGCCGTGGTGCACGACCGCGGCCATCCTGGCGAACAGGGCCTGTTGGTTGACCTCACCCACGGCGAAGCAGTCGTCCCGGTCGTCGATCAGATCAAGACCGGCCCAGCCATGGGCGACGACCGCACGGCGACCCTGCGCGCGGATCGCCTCGACGGCCACCCGGGCGATGTTCCTCGCGGCGTCGGCGCCCAGGGGCGTACTGCCGAAGCCCACGTACACCGGCGGGGCGCCGGCGTCCAGGAACTCCACGAGGCCGGGCGGCAGCGGGCGGTCGTCCGGCCTCGTCCACGCACCGGTCTGCACGACGTCGAGCTCCGTCAGCCTCGGCCACGGGCTGAGGATCGGGTCCGTCGCCAGCCACGGCTGGTCGCCGAAGGCGTAGTCGCGGACGTTGTCGACCGGCGGCAGGCCGATCGCGGCGCGGTGGGTGTTGATCGCCGCACCGAACATGTCGTTCGCGTTCCGGGCGTCCACGTCCCACAGCTCGCGATTGTCGGTCACCCCCGGCGGCAGCGGCCGGCCCCGCCGCGCGGGCGGCGGCTGGTGCGGCGAGGGCAGGATGATCGGCTGGTGACTCGCGTGGACATAACGGATGCCCAGCTTCTCGGCCACCGATCGCGCGCCGGCCGTCACCGGCAACGGACCGGTCGCCACCAGCGCGTCGCATCCCTCGGCCGCCGCGGCGACCGTGCCGAACTGCGCGGCGATCAGCTCCGCCGCCCGCTGGGCCAGGCCCACCGCCGAGCCCGGTTCCACGGAGGCCACCATGGGACGCACGGGGCGGCCGACCGGCACCAGGGACACACCGACCCCGGCGAAGAGATCCACGAACTCGTCGTCCGGCGGCGCGCACACCCGGACCTCCGCACCGAGTTCCCGCAGCCGGACGGAGAGTCCCACCATCGGTTCGACGCTCCCGCGCCCTCCGTACGTCGACAGCAACACACGCATCTCGCGGCTCCCCATTTCCTCAGCACGTCCTGGGTCTCGGTCGGTGATTCTGCGGCACGCTCCCGGCCTTGCCACAAGCCCCCCGACGCCCTATATGTTGATCATGAAACTGCCGCGCGGCCGGCGAGATGCGACGCGTGCGACTCGCATGTGATCGAGGACGGAACCTGGCCGTCGACGACGTCGACGCCGAACTGGCACGGCTGCTGCGCCTCGGCGCGAAGGAGCACGAACCGCTGCGCGACTACGCCGACTTCCGCGCCGGAGCCGTACTCGACCCGTTCGGCGTCGTCCTCGGCATCATGCACAACCCGCACTACCTGGAGGTGCTGGGGGAACAGGGCAGGCCCGCCACCGTCGGCTGACGTCGGTTCCTCTCTTCCGGAACGGACCGGCGCCGGACGTCAAGCGCCGGGCGTCAGGCCTCGACCGTCAAGTTCCGGGCGTCAGGCCTCGACCGTCGGCCTCGGGCGCCGGGCGTCAGCCCTTCGTACCGAACCGCACCCGCACGGTCAGCCCGCCGCCCTCCGCGTTCGGGAACGCCTCCGTCGTGGCGTCGTGGGCGCGGGCGATCGACTCGACGATCGAGAGGCCGAGGCCCGCACCCTCGCCGGGGGCGTGGGTACGCTCCGTCAGGCGGCGGAAGGGCTCGAAGAGCAGCGGGACCGTGGCGGGCGGGACATCGGGGCCGGTGTTCGACACCTCGATGACTCCTCGGCCCGTACGGACCTCGACTCGGCCGCCGGGGAGGTTGTGGCGTACGGCGTTCACGACCAGGTTGTGGACCAGCCGGTCGAGGAGTACCGCGTCGCCGTCGACCGTCAGCGGCCCGGTCCGCGCCGAGACCGTCACCTCGTGCTCCGCGGCCTCGGCCGCCAACGCGTCCACGGCCTGGCGGGCCACCTCGTGGACGGCCACCGGACGTCGCTCCCGGAGGCCCTGGTCGGAGGCGGCGAGCAGCAGCAGGCCTTCGATGATCCGTTCGCTGTCGTCCGCGACCTCGATCAGCTTCGCCCGGATGCGGGCGACCCGCTCCGGCGACGGTTCCCCCGCGAGCCCGATCTCGGCCGCCGCGCGCTGGACGGCCACAGGCGTTCGCAGCTCGTGTGCCGCGTTGGCCGCGAACCGCTGCTGGGCGGAGACCAGTCCCTCCATCCGGCCGAGCATCCCGTCGAACGTGTCCGCGAGCCTTTTCAGCTCGCCCGGCGGTCCTTCGAGCGCGATCCGTTCGTGCAGGTTCTCGCCCGACAGCCGGCGGGCCGTCTCCGTGATCACGGCCACCGGCCGAAGGACCCGGCCCGCCATCCACCACGCGAGGACGACGGAGAGCAGCGCGTACACCAGCAGGACGATCAACGAGACCGTCAGAAGACGCTCCAGGGCCGCCGACTCGGCCGCGCCGCTCACCGACCGCGTGATGGCCAGCACCTCGCTGGGGATCCGGGCCGCGCCGCTCGGGGCCTGGCTCGCGGGTACCGGACTGGCCGGAACGGCGCTGGCGAAGGCCGTCGGATACGCGGTCGGCAGCTCCTCCAGCCGCCGCGCCGGTACGGTCCCGGTGACGGCCAGGCTGATGGACGAGTACAGGCCCTCCTTGACCAGGAAGTAGACGACGCCCGTCAGCAGGGCGCCCGCGAACAGCAGGAGCCCGCCGTACAGGGCCGTCAGCCGGGCCCGCTCCCCCGTCGTCACCCGCTTCATGACCGGCGTCGTCACCCGCTTCACGAGCGACTCGGAGACCCACCTCATGACCGGCCCGGTGACCCGCTTCGTGGCCGCCCTCGTCACCGGCTTCACGACCCGATCCGGTAGCCCGAGCCCGGAACCGTCTCCACCACCGGCGGCTCGCCCAGCTTCGCGCGCAGCTTGCTCAGCGTGACCCGGACCGCGTTCGTGCGGTAGCTGGTGTGCTCCTCCCAGACCTGTTCGATCAGGTCCTCGCCGCTGACCACCGCGCCCTCGGCCCGCAGGAGGGCCTCCAGGACGGCGAACTCCTTCCGCGACAGCTGCAGATGACGCCCGTCCCGGCTGGCCTGACGGCGGGCGGTGTCCAGGACGATGCCCGACCGCTCCAGTACCGGAGGCAGCGCGGGCCTGGCACGCCGGCCCAGGGCCAGGACCCGGGCGAGCAGCTCGTCGTACGCGAAGGGCTTGGCCAGGTAGTCGTCGGCGCCGAGGCCGAGGCCCTCGACGCGGTCCCGTACCGTACCCGCCGCCGTCAGCATCAGCACCCGGGTCATCAGCCGCTGCTCGACCACACGGCGGCAGACGTCGTCCCCGTGTATCCCGGGCAGGTCTCGGTCCAGGACGAGCACGTCGTACTCCCCCAGTTGCAGTTTCCGCAGGGCTTCGAGGCCGTCGGCCGCGATGTCCACGGCGAGCGCGTCGCGGCGCAGCCCCTCGGCGATCATCTCGGCGAGAAACGCCTCGTCCTCCACCACCAGTACGCGCATGACCCCTGTGTATCCGAAAGGGACCTTTCGCCGATGTAAACGAAACCGCTGAGAGAAACGAAACACCCCTTCGCGGCACGCTCCACGCCATGATGATTCGACGGATCACCCGGGCCGCCGCCACCACTTCACTGGCCGCCGCCCTCGCCCTCCTCGCCACCGCCTGCTCGGGATCGGGCTCCGACTCCGCCTCCTCCGGGAGCGGGAAGAAGGACGGGAGCGTGAGCGACGAGGGCAAGAAGGCCGACCAGGCCTTCGAGCACCGCAAGTGCCTGCGCGAGCAGGGTCTCGACGTCCCCGAGCCGAAGCCGGGCGAGCAGGGCGTCGGGCTCACCATCGGCGGTGACGGCATGTCGAAGGAGAAGATGGAGAAGGCGTTCAAGGCCTGTCAGGGCAAGGCCGGAGGCGCAGGCTTCGGCAAGGAGCCGACGCAGGCCGACAAGGACAAGGCGCTCGCGTATGCGAAGTGCATGCGCGAGAACGGCTTCAACATGCCCGACCCGAAGTTCGACGGCGGCGCGCAGGCCGCCATGCCGATACCGCAGGGCGCGGAGAAGCAGAAGTTCGACAAGGCCGCCAAGGCGTGCGAGAGCGTGGCCCGATGAGCGGCCGCGAGCGCCCGATGGCCCGCCGTCGGCTGGTGCTCGCCCTCGCGGCGATCGTCGCCGTCGCGGGCGGTGGCGCGGCCGTCACCGCCGTGTCCGCGCCCGACAAGGCGCAGGACGGGTCCGGGAGCTCCACCGGAACCAAGGGGCTGCCGGCGGAGACCGCCCCCGTCACCCGGGGCGATCTCAGCAGCAGTTCCCAGCAGGACGGCACGCTCGGCCACCTCGGCGAACGGAAGATCAACGCGGGTCCGGCCGGGGTCCTGACCTGGATCGCGGCCACCGGCTCGGTCGTCGAGCGGGACGAGCGGCTGTACGAGGTCGAGGGCGGTCCGGTACGGCTGATGTACGGCGCCGAGCCCATGTACCGGACGCTGAAGACGGGCGACAAGGGCAAGGACGTCCGCCAGCTGGAGGAGAACCTCGCGGCCCTCGGTTACGTCGGCTTCGACGTCGACGAGGAGTACACGGCCAAGACGGCCGCCGCCGTGAAGCGCTGGCAGAAGTCCCACGATCTGAAGCAGACCGGCACCCTCGGGCCGGACCGGATCGCGTTCGCGGGCAGTGCGGTACGGGTCAAGGAGGCGACCGCGGCGCCCGGCGACCGGATCGGGCCGGGTGGTCCGGTGCTCACCGTGACCGGTTCCGAGCGCGTCGTACGCTTCGAGATCCCGGTGTCGGAGGCCGAGTCGGCGAAGACCGGCACGCGGGTGAAGGTCCGACTGCCGGACGGTACGGAGCTTCCGGGGAAGGTGTCGGCCGTCGGGAAGACCGCGTCGGCGGGCGACAACCCGCAGGACAGCACCCCGAAGGTCCCCGTGACGGTCTCCTTCGACCAGCCGGAGAAGGTCGGAGGCATCGACCAGTCCCCGGTCACCGTCGACCTCACCGGCGAGACGCGCCGGGACGTCCTGACCGTACCCGTCAACGCGCTGCTCGCCCTGCCCGGCGGCGGCTTCGGCGTCCAGGTCGTCGAGAGCGGAGCGGCCCGGGACGTGAAGGTCGAGCTCGGCATGTTCGGGCAGGGCCGGGTCGAGGTCAGCGGTGACGGGCTGCGCGAGGGCATGAAGGTCGGGGTGCCGTCCGCATGACCCCGACCACGGCCACGGCCACCACGACCGCTGCCGCCGCCACGCCCGGGGCCACGGTCGTACGGCTCCGCGGAGTCACCAAGGAGTACGCGGGCGGCGTCAGGGCCCTCGACGGCGTCGATCTCACCATCGGGGAAGGGGAGTTGCTCGGAATCGTCGGGCCGTCGGGCTCGGGGAAGTCGACCCTGCTGCACATCGTGGGCACCCTGGACCGGCCGAGCGCCGGGACGGTCGAGATCGCCGGGCACGACATCGCCTCTCTGACGGACCGCAGGCTGTCCGCGCTGCGCGCCCGGCGCATCGGCTTCGTCTTCCAGGCCTTCCACCTGGTACCGGGTGTGGGCGCGCTGGAGAACGTGGCCGAGGGCCTGCTGTACTCCGGACTTCCCCGATCCCGGCGGCGGAAGATGGCCGCCGAGGCGCTGGCCCGGGTGGGCCTCGCCGACCGGATGAAGCACCGGCCGCACGAGCTGTCGGGCGGCCAGAAGCAGCGCGTCGCCATCGCGCGCGCGGTGGTCGGCGAACCGGCGCTGCTGCTCGCCGACGAACCGACGGGCGCGCTGGACTCGGCGTCCGGGGAGGCGGTCATGAACCTGCTCCACGAGCTCAACGCGGAGGGCGCGACGATCGCGGTCATCACGCACGACACGGAGATCGCGGGCAGGCTGCCACGGCAGGTGCGGATCCTGGACGGGCGGGTGGTGGAGGACACGGGGAGCGGCTCCGGGGGCCAAGGGATGGGCCCGGACGCGTACGAGGAGATCGGCGGGACCGGTATGGCTGGTGGGACCCGTGTGGCTGATGGGACCGGCGAAATTGGAGCGGGCGGTGGGACCAGTGGGTTCGGTGCAGCCGGCCCCGGATCCGGCAGGACCGCTGCATCCGGCACGTCCGGCACGCCTGGTGCGCCCGGCACGCCCGGCGCTTCCGGCGCTTCCGGCGCTTCCGGTGGCGGGAAGGTCGCCGTCTGATGGCCCGTACGAAACTCACGGCCGCTCGGCTCGGCCCGCGTGACGTCCTCCATGTCGGCTCCGCCGGGCTGCGCAGCCGGCCCGTCCGCGTGGTGCTGTCCGCGCTCGGCATCGCCATCGGGATCGCCACGATGATCGCGGTCGTCGGCATCTCCGCCTCAAGCCAGGCCCAGCTGCTGCGGCAGCTCGACGCGCTCGGTACGAACATGCTGGTCGCGAAGCCGGGCGAGGGGATGTTCAGCGGGCAGGAGGTCAAGCTGCCCAAGGACGCGGTGGGCATGGTCGGCCGGATCGAGGGGGTGGAGGAGGCCGCCGGGACCGGTGACCTCAAGAGCTCGGTACGCCGTTCCGAGAAGATCCCCGAGGCGGAGACAGGCGGAATCGCGGTGAAGGCGGCGACAGAGGGCCTCCTGGACGTTCTGAGGGGCGGGCCGGCGTCCGGCACCTGGCTGAACGCCGCCACCGGCCGCTACCCGTCCGTGGTCCTCGGCCACGTCGCGGCCGAGCGGCTCGGGATCACCGAGCCGGGCCGGCAGGTCTGGGTCGACGACCGGTACTTCACGGTCATCGGAATCCTCGATCCGCTGCCGCTCGCGCCCGAGATCGAACGCTCGGCGCTGGTCGGCTGGGAGGGTGCGGGGCGGCTGCTGGGCTTCGACGGGCATCCGACGACCGTGTACGAGCGGTCCACGGACGCGTCCGTGGAGGACGTCCAGCAGCTCCTCGCCCCCACGATCGACCCGCAGAACCCGCAGAACGTGTCGGTCGGCGATCCGTCCTCGGCGCTCAAGGCCAAGGCGGCGACGGAGGGGGCGTTCTCCACGCTGCTTCTCGGGCTGGGGGGAATCGCGCTCCTGGTGGGCGGGGTCGGCGTCGCCAACACCATGATCATCTCGGTCCTGGAGCGCCGTCACGAGATCGGCCTGCGCCGGTCCCTGGGCGCGACCAGGGGCCAGATCAGGATCCAGTTCGTGACGGAGTCGCTGATGCTGTCGGGCCTCGGCGGCCTGGCGGGCGTGGCGCTCGGTGGAGCGGCGACGGGCGTGTACGCGTCCACCGGCGGGCTGCCGTGGGTCGTACCGCTGTGGGCGGTGGGCGGCGGCTTCGGCGCGACGCTCGCGATCGGTACGGTGGCGGGGCTGTACCCGGCGGTCAGGGCGTCACGACTGTCACCGACGCTGGCGTTGGCGGCGGCGTAGAAACGCCAAGGCGCTCGGCTTCTCCGCACGCCCCCGGCCGCTCGGCTCACCGCCGTGCGGCCGGGGGCTTCAGAGGTCGTACGGCCAGTAGGTCGGCAGGTGGGCGGGGACCCGGAGTCCGACCCAGGAGCCGCCCGGCCCGACCGGAGGGCGCGGGCCGTCGTGGTCGAGGTCCAGCAGGACGTGCGTACCGCCGAGGTCGAGAACGGCGCCATCACCATCGCCGTCACCGTCGGAGTCGCCATCACCGGTCGGAGTCGGCAGCTCCGTCGGCGTCGGCGTCGCCATCGAGCGTGAGCTGCGGGAATCGTGCCGCAGGTGCCGACCGAGCCGCCGGAGTTCGGTGGAGGCGGCGGATTCGGTGGAGGCGGCGGGAGACGACGGATTCGGCGGGAGGAGCGGGTCGGTTCGAAAACGCCGTGCCGGGAGCCTCGTCCCGCTGTGATACTCATCCGATGATCAACGTCCCTCACGCCGTCCTCGACTCGCTGCACGGGCTTGCCTTCGGTGACGCCTTCGGTGACCGGTGGTTCGGCATCCTGCGCCGGGACGGCCCGGCGGCTCTGGAGGCGCGGACGCTGCCCGCGGAGTCCCTGTGGCAGTGGAGCGACGACACCGCTCAGGCACTGGTTCTCGTCCGGGAGCTCGCCGACGGTGGCGGCAGCGTCGACCAGGACCGCCTCGCCCGGCGCTTGGCGGCGGCCTACGCCGACGACACGCACCGCGGATACGGCGCCTCGATGCATGACGTGCTCCGTCGGATCGGCGCCGGCGAGTCCTGGCGAGACGTGGTCGCCGGGCAGTTCGGCGGCCAGGGCTCGTGGGGCAACGGCGCAGCCATGCGCGTCGCCCCGCTCGGCGCCTGGCACGCCGCCGACCTCGACGCCGTCGCCGAGCAGGCCGCCCGCCAGAGCACGGTGTCGCACCACCATCCGGAGGCGGTAGCCGGGGCTGTGGCGGTCGCCCTCGCCGCGGCGCTGGCAACACGCAGCCGGGGCGGACCCGTTCTGGCGCGGCCGGAGTTCCTCCGGGCGGTCGCTGCTCGGCTTCCCGACAGCGACGTCCGGTCCGGCATCCGGGTCGCGGCCCGGATGCCGGAGCACACCTCGGTCCGGCACGCCGCGGAGGTCCTGGGTTCCGGGTACAGGATGTCCGGGCCCGACACCGTCCCCTACGCCCTCTGGTGCGCGGCGGGGCACCTCGACGACCTGCAGGAGGGTCTGTGGATCACCGTCGCCGGGCGCGGTGACATCGACACGACGTGCGCCATCGCGGGCGGGGTGATCGCCGCGCGCACGGGAGTGGACGACCTCCCCGCCGCCTGGCACGCGGCCCGTGAACCGCTGCCGCCGGGCGTGCCGTGACGATGGATCCCGACGCGTCGGTGCCGCGTGAACTGAAGGTCCTGGACACGGGTTCGCTGCTCGCGCTGGAGGAGCGGGCTCTGGGGCTCGGGCTCCATCAGCGGCTGGATCCGGTGTGGGTCGAGGCGCACGCGGCACCCGGCGGTAGGCACCATCTGTGGCCCGCACTGTGGAACAGCCTGCCCCATCGCCCTGAGGTCCCGAGGCAGTTGCGGTGCGAGTTGTTGATCACGCTTCGCGACGAGGAGCACGTGATGAGCCTCCTGGACGTCCTGCCCGAGGACTTCGCGCCGCTGCCGAAGGTGACCTCGCGCGCCGAGGGGCTGCGGGTCGGACGCCTCCTGGACACGTCCCCGAGCGTGCGGCAGTGGCTGTCGCGGACCGCCACTCGGGGGCCGCGGCAGTCGTAGGGGCTCCTCCGGGCAGTCTCACCGACGGTTCCGACGCAGTCTGCGGGAGCGGTCGAGTGAGATCATGCGGTGAGAGCGCATGATTCTCGCAAGCGAGCGGAGCCTGCACCGATGACAAGGTCACCCGGCGCGGCACTCCGCACGGCCCCAGGCTCAGCCACGTTCCAAGCACGACCTGGCCGCGCGGCAGGATTCCGGTCTGAGGCGCCGGAGGGCAGCAGATCCCCACGCCGCGCGGCAGAGCCGCTCACGTCCCCGACGGTCGCGGCTGCTCCGGCGGAACCGAGCTCTCGGCAACCGCCATCCACTGGTCCAGGTCGGTCTGGGTGAACTCTGTCCAGGGTGGGATTCCGGGGAGTCGGCGGAGGAGGTCGTAGGCCTCGGGGATCTGGGCCCCGCGGAGGACCGGGCAGTGGCAGCCGGCGATGACCTCGGCGTTCAGGTGTTGGAAGTCGGTGACGACCGTCCCGAACTTCTGGGCGTCGAGCAGGGATACCCAGGGGGAGACCAGCCTTCCGCCGAAGAGCTGGCCGTCGCGGAATTCGTCCGGCGACAGCGCTGCCGTTTCGGGCATGGGGGTCGGCACGTTCGTGGCGAAGGTGTCCACGGCCCACAGGACGTTGGCCTTCGGGTCGAAGAGGGCGCGGGTTGTGGGGTTGTCGTACAGGGGTGGTCGCTTGGCAACCAGGGTGCGATCGCCCGCATCGATCGTGTCGCCGTCGGTCATGAAGCGGCACCGGTTGATGGGAGTCTCCCACTCCTCGGCCATGCGGCCTATGGAGAACCATGTCGTCAGCAAGGTCGCGTTCGGGCATTCCGCGAGGACCGCCAGGAGGTTGCCGGCGTGGTCGCGGTCGTCGTGGGTGAGGAAGATCCACCGTACGTCCAGGGGATCCACGACGGACCAGGCCGCCTCCAGCCACTGGGAGCGCACTGCGGGCGCCCCGGTGTCCACGAGGACCGGTTCGGTTCCCCGGATCACCATCGAGTTCATCGGGAAGTGGCCGACCGGCGGGGCCTCAAGGGCCCACGGGATGACGAACGTCTCCTCGGCGATCTTGTACGGCTGCAGAAGGTCGAAACTCTCCGTGGTTGTCATCGCTGCTCTCCCTAGGACGGAGTTGCCGCAGCGTCCATGAGTCCAGTCCAGCCCCGTGCCGGGCTGTCGTCAAGCGCGGACCTGGCCGGGCTTCGGTGCGTGACGAGGGGTGCACGGTCGGCGCCGGCCGGTCCCTGGCCGTGCTTGGCCAGGTGGCCGTCAACCTTTCAAACACCCCCTGGGTCGTGTCCGGAAGACAGCGCCGACTGCCCGCGGGCCAGGCGGGAATTTCCGGACACGATCTAGCGCGCTGTCCCGAACGTCGCGTCCAGCACCAGCTCCAGCAGCCGGTTCGGTTGGCCGGGGTCCGGGGTGTGGGCCGTTGACAGGGCGATTCCGGCGACGAGTTGGACCAGGTCCGCCGCCGCGAGGTCCGCGCGGGCCGTGCCCCGGGTCCGGGCTCCGGCCAGGGCCGCCTCTGCCGCGTCCAGGATGAGGCGATGGCAGTCCATGCCCAGCGCTTCGGGATCTTCCACCATCAGCGCGCTGCCCATGCCCTGGTTCAGGCGGGCGTGGGCCAGGAGGGCGCGCAGCCATTGCGTCAGGGCCTCGTCGGGTGGCTCCGTGGCGATCAGGACGTCCGCCTGCTCGACGAGTTTCTCGATCCGGTCCCTCAGGACCGCGGCCAGGAGTGCCTGGCGGTTCGGAAAGTGGCGGTAGAGCGTCCCCGGGCCCACACCGGCGCGTTGGGCGATCTGGTTGAGCGAGGCTCCCGGGCCCGCCTCGGCGAACACCTCCTGGGCCGTGGCGACGAGCCGTTCCCGGTTGAGGCGTGCGTCGGTGCGCCGTGGGGGTGGGGCGGAGCTGGTGCTGCCCTGGCTCGTCGACATCGTCCTGCCTCTCGATCATCCCCGTAGCCAAACGGAGACCTTCTCCGTATCGTACCCTCCAGCAAACGGAGAACCTCTCCGGTTTGCTTTGCGAGGAGTACTCGATGACAGACGTTGCACGGGCCGCGTTCGGCCCGGTCGGGATCTGGACCATGGCCTACGAGGGACACCCCGCCGGGCGGGTGCGCGAATCGGCCGCGGAGCTGGAGGAGTTGGGGTACGGAGCCATCTGGCACGGCGAGGCGTTCGGTCGCGACACGATCGGCCAGGCGTGGCTCCTGCTGGCGGCGACGCGCCGGATCACCGTCGCGTCCGGCATCGCCAACATCGCCTACCGGGAGCCGATCACCCTCGCCGCGGCGGAGCGCACCCTCGGCGAGGCGTTTCCCGGGCGGTATCTGCTGGGTCTGGGCGGCCACCGGGTCGACGAGACCGTTCACCACGTCGACGGGTTCCCCGTACCGACCCGGGGCAAGGCGGTGACCACGATGGGTTCCTACCTGGACGCCCTGGACGCCGCCCCCGCCCAGGGGCCGGTGCCGGACCCGGCGCCGCGCCGCGTTCTGGCCGCCCTCGGCCCGAAGATGCTGGAGCTCGCCGCCGCGCGCACCTGGGGTGCGCACCCGTACTTCGTGCCGGTGGAGCACACGGTGCGGGCACGCCGGATCATGGGCCCCGAGGCGTTTCTCGGCGTCGAGCAGGCCGTCGTCCTGGACACGGACGTCGACCGGGCACGGGAGGTGGCCACGGCCCATGTCGCCATGTACATCGCCGCCGCCCCGCACCAGGCGGCCAACATGCGTCGGCTCGGTTTCGGCGACGAGGACCTCGTCGGCGGGCCGAGCCGACGGCTGGTGGACGCGATCGTCGCGTACGGCGACACCGACGCCGCCCTGCGGCGCGTACGACAGCACCTCGACGCCGGGGCCGACCACGTCTGCCTGCAGGTGCTGACGGCCGACCCGGCCGCGCTGCCCGAGCGCGAGTGGCGCGAGCTCGCCCCTGCGCTGGTGCCCGGTTCACGCCACGCCGCCACGGCGACGGCGGGCCAACGGGTGTGAGGGCGACCGCCTCACGGTCACGCGCCGGACGGTCCCCTCACCGCCGGCACCGGTGAACTTCGCGGCGGATCCCCACCGCGCGGAACCGGCCTCGGCACCTCGCTCGACGGATGAGCGGCGTCACTCCACCGTCCCCCACCACGTCCCACCCCGCGCCTCGTCGGCCCTCGGACCGTCGCCCTTCGGGTCGTCGGTCGCGCCGTCGCCGAGGGCCAGGCGGGAGACGATGCGGTAGCGGTCGCCCCGGTAGAGGGAGCGGACGTACTCGACCGGTCTGCCGCTCGGGTCCGTGGTGGTCCGGTCGAAGAGCAGTGCGGGTGACAGGACCGGCACGTCGAGGAGGGCCGCCTCCTCCTCGCTCAGGACGGTCGGCTCGATCGACTGGACCGCGTGGGCCGGCCGGATGCCGCGCCGCTCGCGCAGGTGGGCGTAGAAGCCGCCTTCCATGTCGGCGGCGGTGAGTCCGGGGACCAGGTCGGCCGGGACGTGGAGGTGCTCCAGGGCGATCGGAGCGCCGTCGACGCGCCGGAGCCGGGTCACGTGTACGAGCTCCGCCGCCGGGGAGATCGCGAGTCTGCGGCCGATCCGGGCGCCGGCCCGTACCGTGCGGAGTTCGAGGACCGTGCTCGTCCAGTCGCCCCGGCTCCGGGGTGCGCCGGCCGCCTGGTGCTCGGCGACCAGCTCCTGGGTGACCTTGACGGGTGCGACGAACATGCCGCGGCCGTGCTCCCGTACCAGCAGGCCCGTGGCGACGAGTTCGTCCACGGCGGCCCGCAGGGTGGGGCGGGAGACGCCGAGGGTGGCGCAGAGGGTGCGCTCGGAGGGGATGGCGTCGCCGGGGCGGCGACTCTCGATCACGGTCAGCAGATGCTCCCGTACGCGCTCCCGCTTGAGCTCCATGCCGTCCACTCCCCCGTACGCCGTTCGCTGCCGGTCAGTATGCATCCCCCTCCGTGGAGGAGGTCACGAGACCGTCGCCGGTGAAGTCGAGCCGGGAGACGATGCGGTAGCGGTCACCCCGGTAGACCGAGTGGACGTACTCGACGGGGCGGCCCGCGGTGTCGAGGGTGAGGCGTTCGATCAGCAGGGCGGGCGAGAGGACGGGGACGTCCAGGAGCGCGGCCTCGTCCTCGCTGACGACGGTCGGCTCGATCGACTGGGTGGCTTCTCGGACGTGGACCCGGTGGTGCTCCCGCAGATGGTCGTAGAGGTCGCCCGCTTCGAGCTCCTCCGGGGTGAGCGACGCGCCCACCAGGTCCGCCGGGATGTGCAGGTGCTCGATGGCCATGGGTGAGCCGTCGACGAGGCGGAGGCGAGCGACGTAGAGCAGTTCGGCGGCGGGTGAGAGGCGGAGCCTGCGGCCGATGCGGGCTCCGGCCCGGACCGTGGCGGACTCCAGGACCGCGCTGGACCAGGTGCCCGACGCGCGGGGGACGGTGAAGGCCGCGTCGTCCGGGGCGAGCCGCTGGGTGATCTTGGCGGGGGCGACGAACATGCCGCGGCCGTGTTCCCTCACCAGCGCGCCGGTGGCGACGAGTTCGTCGACCGCGGCGCGCAGGGTGGGGCGGGAGACACCGAGGGTGGCGCAGAGCGTGCGCTCGGAGGGGATCGGGTCGCCGGGGCCGCCCGCCTCGATCAGGCCCAGCAGGTGCTCCCGCACCCGTTCCCTCTTCAGCACCCCGCTGGAGGAGCCGTCCTTCATGCCGCCCACCCTCACCCTGACTGGTCAACTGGTAAGTCCGATACTAGCCGAAGCGGTTGACCTGTCACTGGGTGAACAACCCATCTTTTTCAAGGGATTGACGACTCCAGCGGTCCATGCCACCTTCTGGTCACACACCTGACCACTTGACCAATTGGTCAACCATCCATCGAGGTGCTCGTGAAGAGTCGTCCCCTCGCCGGCCCCGTCGCGCTCGCCGCGACCGTCGCACTCACCGCCACCGCCTGTGGCGGGTCGGGCGACCCGGCAGTCTCCGGCGGACCGGAGAAGGTCACCGTATGGATCATGAAGGACAGCGTCACCGACGCCTTCCTCACCCGTTTCCGCACCGGCTTCGAGGCGGAGCACAAGGACATCGACCTCGACATCCAGATCCAGGAGTGGGACGGCATCGGTGAGAAGGTCACGGCCGCCCTCGCCAGCAAGGACGCCCCTGACGTCATCGAGGTCGGGAACACCCAGGTCGCGCAGTACGCGGCGAGCGGCGGCGTACGTGATCTCAGCGACCGCACCGCCGAGTTGAGCGGCGCGGACTGGCTGCCGGGGCTCGCCGAGCCCGGGAAGGTCGACGGCAAGCAGTACGGCATCCCCTGGTACGCGGCCAACCGCGTCGTGATCTATCACAAGGACCTCTTCGCCCGCGCGGGCGTCACCACTCCCCCGAAGACGCAGGCCGAGTGGCTCACCGTCACCGCGAAGCTCGACAAGGGCCGGACGCAGGGCATCTACCTGCCCGGCCAGAACTGGTACACCCTGTCCGGGTTCGTCTGGGAGGAGGGCGGCGACCTCGCGGTCAAGGATGGCGCCGCGTGGAAGGGGGCGCTCGACACCTCGCAGGCCCTCGCCGGCATGGACTTCTACCGTCGGCTCCAGGCCCTCGGCAAGGGACCCAAGGACGCCGACGAGGCCAAGCCCCCGCAGGCGGAGGTGTTCGCCAAGGGTGAGGTCGCCCAGATCATCGCCGTTCCCGGCGGAGCGAAGATCGTCGAGGAGATCAACCCGGCGCTCAAGGGCAAGCTCGGCTTCTTCCCCGTACCCGGCAAGACCGCGGGGAAGCCCGGTGCGGTGTTCACCGGCGGCTCCGACCTCATCGTGCCGGAGGCGTCGACCCACCCCGACGCCGCGTACGAGGTGGTCAAGGCGCTGGCGGGCGAGAAGTGGCAGACGGACATGGCCAAGACGATGAGTTACGTCCCCAACCGCACCTCCCTCGCGCGCGTCATCCAGGACGACGAGGGCACGGCCGCCATGGCCGCCGGCGCGGCCCAGGGCCGGGCCACGCCGAACTCCCCGCAGTGGGCGGCCGTCGAGGCGACCAACCCGATCAAGCAGTACATGACGGCGGTGCTCACCGGCACCGATCCCGCGCAGGCGGCCGCGACGGCCTCGCAGAGCATCACCAAGACCCTCGGCTCGTGAGACGGCCGCACCGGCCCGGGTGGCCGCGCCCGCCGCGGGGAGCCGCCCTCTGGCCCTACCTCCTGGTCGCCCCCACCGTCCTCGGCGGCGCGCTCCTGCTCGGATACCCCTTCGTCCGCAACCTGCTGATCTCCTTCCAGCAGTACGGCATGGGCGAACTGATCCGCGGCGACGCCGACTTCGTCGGGCTCGACAACTACCGGGCCGTCCTGGCCGACCCCGAGTTCTGGGAGGTCGTCCGCCGCACCTTCTGGTGGACCCTGGTCAACGTCGTACTGATCATGGTGATCGGCACCCTGGTCGCCCTGATGATGCAGCGGCTCGGGCGGCGGATGCGGATCCTCGTCACGACCGGACTCGTCCTCGCGTGGGCCAGCCCGGTCATCGCCACCACGACCGTCTTCCAGTGGCTCTTCGCGTCCCGTCTGGGCGTGGTCGACTGGGTGCTCGTCCAGCTCGGGTTCGAGTCCTTCGAGGGCTACTCCTGGCTGGCGGACGGCCCCGCCGCCTTCACCGTCATGGTGCTGCTCGTGGTCTGGCAGTCGGTTCCCTTCGCCGCGATCACCCTGCACTCGGCGCTGCTGACCGTCCCCGCCGAGCTCTACGAGTCGGCCAGGCTCGACGGTGCCGGGGGCTGGCGGATCTTCGGCTCGGTGACGCTGCCCCTGCTGCGCCCGATCTTCGGTCTCGTCCTGTGCCTGGAGGTCATCTGGGTGTTCCGCTGCTTCGCCCAGATCTGGGCCGTGACCAAGGGCGGGCCGGGCGAGGCGACGACCACCCTGCCCGTGTACGCCTACCGCGTGGCCCAGTCGCTGCACCGCTACGACCTCGGGGCGGCGGTCTCCACGCTCACCGTCCTTCTCCTCGTCGCCGTGCTGATCGCCTACTTCCGTCAGATGCTCCGACAGGAGGCCGACCGGTGACCCCGCGCGCCCTGCGCCGACTCCCCCTGAACACCGCGGCGGCGCTCGTCTTCGCCCTGGCCGTCTTCCCGGTGTACTGGATGGTCCTCACGGCCTTCCGGCCGACCCGCGACATCCAGTCCGAGACCCCGCGGTTCCTGCCCGTGTCCGTCACCCTGGAGCACTTCCGGAACGCGGTGGCCGCCGACGGCTTCTGGACCTTCTGGCGCAACAGCCTGCTCGTGACCGCCGGGTGCGTCCTGCTCGCCCTCGTGGTGGCGCTCGCCGCCGCGTTCGCCGTCGCCCGGATGCGGTGGCGCGGCCGGCGGGGTTTCATCCTCATGGTGTTCATCGCCCAAGTGGCGCCCTGGGAGGCGCTGTTGATCCCGATGTACGTGATCGCCCGGGACGCCGACCTGCTCGACCGGCTCGCGACCCTCAGCCTCATCTACTTCATGATCACCCTGCCCTTCACCATCGTCACCCTCCGCTCCTTCCTGGCCGCCGTCCCGGCCGAGCTCGAAGAGGCCGCGCAGGTCGACGGCTGCACCCGTGCCGCCGCCTTCCGCCGGGTGACCCTCCCGCTGCTCGCCCCCGGGCTGCTCGCGACCTCGCTCTTCGGATTCATCACCGCCTGGAACGAGTTCGCCTTCGCCAACATGCTCATCATCAAGAACCAGGACGACCGCACGCTGCCCGTCTGGCTCTCGTCCTTCTCCAATGTCTTCGGCACCGACTGGGGCGCCACCATGGCCGCCTCCACCCTCTTCGCCCTGCCCGTCCTCGTCCTCTTCCTGGTCCTGCAGGGCCGGGTCGCCGCCGGAATGACCGGCGGAGCCGTGAAGGGATAACGCTCAGCGATGCCCCAGCCCCGACTCGTACCCGAACCCACCCATCTCCAGCTCCTGCCCGGCAGGTTCACCTTCGACGACTCGACCGCGCTCAAGGTCTCGCCCGGCGCCGAAGGCGCGGCCGGGCTGCTGCGCACCCTCCTCGGGCCGGCCACCGGACTGCCGCTGCCCGCGCGTGCGGACGGCTCCGTCGTCCTGGCGCTCGACGGCGCGCTCACCGGTCTCGGCGAGGAGGGGTACGGCCTCACCATCGGCGCCGAAGGGGTGCTGCTGCGGGCGGCCCGACCCCAGGGGCTCCTCGCGGGAGTCCAGACCCTCCGCCAGCTGCTGCCCGTCGACGCACTCCGCGCCGAACCCGTGCCCGGAGTCGTGTGGTCCGTGCCCTGCGTGCAGATCACCGACACCCCCCGCTTCCCCTGGCGCGGCTCCATGCTCGACGTCGCCCGCCGCTTCCGCCCCGTCTCCTATCTCCGGCGGTACGTCGACCTCCTCGCCCTCCACAAGCTCAACGTCCTCCACCTCCATCTCACCGACGACCAGGGCTGGCGCATGCCGGTCGCCGCGCTCCCCCGGCTGACCGAGATCGGCGGGCTGCCGCACGGCGGCGCCTACACCCGTGCGGAACTCACCGGTCTGGTGGCGTACGCGGCGGAGCGCGGTGTCACCGTCGTGCCCGAGATCGAGATGCCGGGCCACGTCCGCGCCGCCCTCGCCGCCTACCCCGAGCTGGGCAACCACCCGGGCCGCACCTATGACGTCTGGGAGCGGTGGGGCGTGTGCGACACGATCCTCGGCGTCCACGACGGAGCGCTCGACTTCTGCCGCACCGTCCTGGACGAGGTGATGGACGTCTTCCCGTCCTCGTACGTCCACGTCGGCGGCGAGGAGTGCCCCACCACCGAGTGGCACGACTCGCCCGCCGCGCGCCGACGGGCCGCCGAGGAGGGACTGCCGGGCCCCGCAGCCCTGCACGGCTGGTTCATGGAGCGGATCGGGCGCCATCTCGTCGACGCCGGCCGTCGGCCGCTGAGCTGGACCGAGAACGGCGCCGATCTCCCGCCGTACTTCACCGTGATGCCGTGGCGCGACGCCGACCACGGGCGCACCGCCGTCCGCCGCGGACACCGCGTCATCATGGCGCCGCACCGCACCACCTACCTCGACTACCCGCAGTCCACCAGCCCCACGGAGCCGCCCGGGCAGGCGGGCGAGGTCGTCGACCTGCGCACCGTCCACGGCAACGAACCGGCGCCGGCGGACTGGAGCCCCGAGGAGGCCGACCGGGTCCTCGGCTCCCAGGTCCAGTTGTGGACCGAGTACGTGCCCACCACCGCGCACGCCGAGTACCTCACGTTCCCTCGGCTCTGCGCCCTCGCCGAGGTCGTCTGGACCGGCCGCCACGACTGGCCGGGCTTCCAGGAACGCCTGCGCCACCACAGGACGCGGCTCGACGTCCTCGGGGTGCCGCGCCGCCTGGCCACCACTCCGGCGCCGCTCCTCACCCCCGCTCCATGACCACCCGCCCGTACCCCGTGCAGGGGAACCACCCCACCCGAGGAGAGGAACAACGATGAACGACACCACAAGGAGCAGGAACCTGCGGATCCGTGCCGCGCTCGCCGTCGCCGCGGTGACCGGGCTCGGCGCCACCGCCCTCACCGCACTTCCGGCGGCGGCCGCCGGTGAGGCCGTCACCGTCCAGTACCGGCAGAGCGCCACCGGCAGCGACCAGGTCGAGCCCTGGCTCAAGGTGGTCAACACCGGCTCGTCGAGCGTCCCGCTGAGCCAGGTCAAGGTGCGCTACTACTTCAAGGCCGACGCGGGAGCCTCGTACACCTACGCCTGCTCCTGGGCCGTGAAGGGCTGCGCGAACCTCACCGGTACGTTCGGCACACCGGCCAACCCGACGGCGACCGCCGACCGCTACCTGGAAGTCGGTTTCACCGCCGGTGCCGGTTCCCTCGCGCCCGGCGCCGACACCGGTGACATGCAGCTGCGCTTCCACCGCTCCAACTGGCAGCCGCTGAACCAGAACGACGACTACTCCTTCGGACCGGCGCAGACGACGTACGCCAACTGGTCCAAGGTCACGGCGACCGTGGGCGGCGTGCCGGTCTGGGGCGCCGCCCCCGCGGGCAACGAACCGACCCCGACGCCCACACCGACCGACCCCACGACCCCGCCGCCCGCCGGGGCCGCGCTCTTCGACGACTTCGACTACACCGGCCACACCGACCCGGCGATCGACGCCCACGGCTGGAGCGTCCGCTCCAACTCCGGCGGTCCCGGAGTGCCCGGCGCCACCTGGGCCCCCGAGAACGTCACCTTCGCCAAGGAGGGCACGAACTCGATCATGAACCTGCGGAGCTCGACCACCGGAACCGGCGAGTCGACCCGGCACACCGAGATCCTCACGCGGGCCACGAAGTTCAAGAACGGCACCTACGCGGCGCGCGTGCGCTTCTCCGACGCGCCGGTGTCCGGCCCGGACGGCGACCGTGTCGTGCAGACCTTCTTCACCATCAACGACCTCAAGGCGCCGATGGCCGACGACTACGCCGAGTACGACTTCGAGTACCTCCCCAACGGCGGCTGGGGCGAGCCCGCCGACATCCTCTACACGACCTCGTGGGAGACGTACCGGCCCGACCCCTGGGAGGCCGTCAACCAGCACTCGGAGTCCCGGACGAGCTACGCCGGCTGGCACGACCTCGTGCTGACCATCGACGACAACACCATCGTCTACTACGTCGACGGCCAGGAGTTCGGCCGGCACGACGCCCGCTACCTGCCCGAGCGCCCGATGTCCATCAACTTCAACCAGTGGCTGATCGACCTCGCGGGCCAGACCTCGACGACCCCGCGCGCCTACGACCAGAAGGTCGACTACGTCCTGCACGTCAAGGACCAGGTCCTGACCCCGGCCCAGGTGGCCGCCAAGGTCGGGGCCTACCGGGCGGCGGGCACGGCCTTCGAGGACACCGTGCCGTCCGCGCAGTAGGACGTTCCGGCGGGCCGTCGCCCCGCGGGGGCGGCGGCCCGCCGGGCTGCGGCAGGAGGTGGTCGCGGGTCGGGCCGGGTGCCGAGGTGTCGTGGGGTTCGTGGGTCCGGCTGCCTCAGGGGGTGTCACAGGTCGGGTCGTCGAGCGCGCTCACGGTGTACGGGGGCCGGCCCGGCGGCTCGTCCAGCTGGCTGTTCACCACGTAGAGGCGGCAGCCGTGCCGGGCGAGGGTGGTCGGCAGGTCGAAGGGTTCACCGCCGAGGGATTCGTTCGTCAGGCGGTGGGTCACCGTGCCCGTACGCAGCTCCTCGTCGAGGCGGGCGATGTAGACGCCGTGCGGGGCACCATAGTTGAGCACGGCGTAGAGCGTCTGGCCGCGCAGCACCATGCCGTCGGCTCCGAAGGACTGCTCGCCCAGGTCGAGTCGAGTGGCCTTCCGATCGGCCGTGTCGATCCGCCAGACCGCTTCGGTGCCGTTGGAGGCGACCAGGAGCGTGCTCCCCGACGCGTTCGCCACGATGCCGTTCAACAGCCAGTACTGTGCCGGGAATTGCGGGAAGGCGTCGCGGATGTCGAGCCAGGGTTCGAGGGGGCCGACGGTGCCGCCTCTCAGCTCCGCCCGGTGAACCACGGGGTTGGCCCAGTCGGTCACGTACACCGCGTCCTTCGTCACGACCAGGTCGTTGAGGTGCGGCGCGCCGAGCGGGCCGCTCCGGGCCGTGCGGGTGGCGAGCAGCCGCCCGTGCCGGTCGTGGACGGTCAGGGTCGCTCCGCCGACCGAGAGGACCCGGCCGCGCCGGTCGGTGTGGACGCCGAGGGTGCTGGGACGACTCTCCAGGCCCCGCGCGGGGAACGGCCTCAGATCCGGGCGGCCGATGTGGCCGCGGTACAGGGCGCCCGTGCCGTCCGAGGACACGTACAGGGTGCCGTCAGGAGTGACGGCGATCCCTTCGGGGAGCACCCCGGGCGCGCGGGAGACGACATAGGTGTCGGGCAGGTCCCGGGCCGCGGCGGGGCCGGGCGCGCCGGCGAGGGCGGCAAGCAGGACCGCGGCGGCGACGCAGGCGGTACGGGTGGGGGCGCGGCGCATGGATGTGACCTCCGGAGGGGGTACGGCGAGCAGGGGGACGACGAGCTGGGATGCGGGGAGCGCGGTTACGGCGAGCAGGAATGCGGCGAGCAGGGTGACGGCGGGCGGTGCCCGGCGCGGGTGAGTTCGGCGAGGTGGACACCGGGAGCGTGCTCCGTCGTCCTGCCGAACGCATGGCCTTTCACGTCTGGGTGAAAGGGTTCTGCTCTCACCTCTGGGTGAACGGGTCCGTCGGGCCGATAATCGGTCGGCATGATCCGCCTTCACTTCACGGCCGCCGATCTGCGCCGGGTCACGCTCGCGCCGACGGCCGACGCGCTCTCGGAGACCGCCTTGAGCCTGCGCCTCGGCCTCCGTACCGGTCCGCGTGCCGGGCGGCCGCGCACGGCAGCCCGGCAGTGGCACCGGTCCCTGCCGGGAGGCGCGAGCGCCAGGGCGGGCGTTCTCGCCGAGTTGGTCACCCAGGACGGCTTCGTCCCCGACTTCCTGACGCAGCCGTCGGCGCGGGACTTCGGCGACGCCCTGGAGTCGGCGGCCTCGACGCCCACCGAGCGGCTGGCGCTCGACCTCGGGATACCGGACGCCTCCGGCTGGAACGGCGCTCTGGCCAAGCCCGGACGGTGGGCGCACGAGCTCGCCCAGGGCGTCCCCGCCGCGTCCACGGCGCTGGTCGACGACACGCGCCGCTACTTCCGGCTGGCGGTGGAACCGCTCTGGCCACGGATCCGGAGCGATGCCCTGACCGATCGGGCGCTACGGGCGGAGATGCTGCTGCGCGGGGGTGTCGACGCCCTTCTGACCACCCTGGGCACGACCTGGTGCTGGCAGGCGCCGACGCTCCACCTGCCTTCCGCGTCGACGTACGACATCCCGCTGTGCGGGCGCGGACTGCACCTCGTCCCCTCGTGGTTCGCGACCGGTCCGATGGTGATGTACCGCCCCGGGGAGGCGACCGTGCTCGTCTACCCCATGTACGACGACGGTGCCGGGGCCGGCTCGGCGGGCGGGTCCGACGACCGGCCGGAGGCGCTGGCGGCGCTGCTCGGCCGCACCCGGGCGCAGGTGCTCGCCCTGCTGCGTGCTCCGGCCACCACGACGGCCCTCGCCGAGCGCGCCGGAGTCTCACTCGCGGCCGCCAGCCAGCACGCGGGTGTCCTGCGGGGAGCGGGGCTGATCACGACCGTACGGACGGGCACGTCCGTGCTCCACAGCGTGACGCCGCTCGGCGCCTCCCTGCTGGCCGGGGTCTGAGCGACGGCGACACGCCGTGTGAGAGCCGGGCGGTGGTCTCCACCCCGCTCTCCCGGCCCTCCGCCGGCCCGGAGGCCGCTCACCGCTCGGCAGGGTGGCAGGACCGCCGCCACATGCCGGACGGAGCGTCCCGGTGGATCCTGGGGGTATGGGTGGCACTCCCGGGGTGCGGCCGTCGAAGGCCCGGCTCCCGCCCGCCTACGCGGCTGCCGTACGGCGATCGGTACGCGTCACGCTCGCGGGTACCGCCGGTTTCTATCTCTTCCTGTACGGCTTCGACTCGGCCGTCGCCGCCACCTACGCCCTCTTCGCCGCGGTCGCGATGGCGGGTCTGTCGCACATCCCCGGCACCGGGCGGCAACGCGCCGCGACCCTGCTGCCCGTGGTGCCCGCCTGCTGGATCCTCATCACGATCGGCACCTACCTGTCCGTACGGACGTGGAGTGCGGTCCTCGGCATGCTGGTCGTCGGATTCGTCCTGACCTTCATGGCCGTGGGAGGGCCCCGGCCGGCCGGGGCCGCTCCGGGGCTCCAACTGATGTACATCCTGCCGTCCTTCCCGCCCTACGTCCCCGAGTCGCTCGGCGAGCGGCTGGTGGGAGCGACGGTCGGCCTGGCCCTGCTGATCCTCGCCGAGGCGTTCCTGCTGCCCGATCGCGCGCCGCGTGTCCCGTACCGCGAGCTGGCCGCCCGGGCCGCCGACCGCGCGGGACGCTGCGCCGACGAGCTGGCCGCCGCCCCGTACACGCTCGGCGACACGGCGCTGCGGTCCGCCCGCGAGGTGAGCGGTGGACTGCGGTCCTCGCGGGTGCCGGAGGCGGAACGTCCCGCCGGTCCCGGGGTCAGGGCCCGGGCCCTGGCCCACACCGGTCTGGCCACCCGCACCCTCCTCGGACGGCTGACGTCGCTCCCGCGGCTCTCCGGCGACCCCGGGGTGGGCCGGGCGGGGCCGGAGGTGCTGCTCGCGGTGCGCGACACGTCCCTGGAGACCGCGTCCCTGCTGCGCGGCCGGGACGCGGTCGCCGAGTCCGGAGACGCCCGCTCCCGGCTCCAGGAGGCCCGTCAGGCCTTGGCCGCGGGCGCCGAGCCGGATGCCTCGGCCGCCGCGCTGCGCCGCCACGCGGCGGTCCTGGAGGTGGCCGACGCCACGCTTGCGATGTCCATGGCGGCGGAGATCGCCGTCCGGGGCAGGGCGGCCCCGGCGGCGGCCCCGGGGCGGTTCTGGTACGCGCGGATGCGGGCGCCCCAACTGTGGTGGCGGCGGCTCTCCGGGCATGCGGGGCAGCGGTCGGTGTTCTTCCAGAACGCGGTGCGCATCGCTCTGGCCCTCGCGGCGGCCCGGACGATCGCCGGCCTGGACACGCTTCCGCACGGATTCTGGATGCTTCTCGCCACGCTCACCCTGACCCGTACGACGGCGCGGGAGACGAGGAGCACGGTGCGGGTGGCGCTCACCGGGACCCTTGTGGGGGCGCTCGTGGTGGCCGCGTTCCTTGCCCTGGTCGGGACGGACACGACGGTGTACGCCGCCGCGCTGCCTCCGCTGATGCTGGTCGCCTTCACGCTGGGGCCGGTGAAGGGGGTGGGGTGGGCCCAGGCGATGTTCACGATGGTCATCGCGCTGGTCTTCGCCCAGCTGGCCCCCGCGACCTGGCGGCTCGCCGAGTTCCGGCTCCTCGACGTGATCGCGGGCAGCGCGGTCGGCGCCGTGTTCGGGCTGCTCGCCTGGCCCCGGGGCGCCCACGACGAGTTGCGGCGGTCTGTGGCGACGATGCTCCGGAGCGCCGCGGAGACCGTGGTGGCCACGACCGCAGAGCTCGCCACGGGCGGTGCCCGTGCCCCTGTGCCCACCGCGCCGGGCCACCGGTCCCTGCAGCACGCCCTGATCATGGCGGAAGCGGCGTACGCGCAGTACCGGAGCGAGCCGAAGGAGCTGAACGCGCCGCCGGACGACGCACGGGACTGGCAGGCCGCCCTGATGTCCGGCCACCACACCCTGTGGGGTGCGGACCGGCTGCTCGTGCCGCCCGAGCCGGCCGTCGTCCCGCCCCTGCCGCAGGAACCGGCCGAGGCGGTCACCCGGATCGGCGACCGGGTGGCCGCGGGCATGCTGCTGGTCTCCGCCCGTCTGGACCCCAGCGGTGACACACCCGGCGCACCGGTCGCCCTCGGCGCACGCGCCTTCTCCGACTTCGACGCCGAGCCACCGGGTGCTCCTCGGCCGTACTACGCGGCCGTGGAGTGGCTGGATTCGCTGATGGCGGACGTGGAGCGGATCACAGACGGCCACAAGTGAGCTGAACCACATGAGGATTGGCTGTTCAGGCCCTGGCGCCCTGGTTCTGAACGACGACAGCGATGCGTTAGCACGGCGGCAGCGGGACGTGAGCGGCGCACGGGAACCTGGAGGGGACCACCGTGGCCGGCGAGCCGGCCACGGACAGCACCACAGCAGACCGGTAATTCAGCAGACCACGGGGACCTCACCATGCGTGCCGACCATCGGCCGGAAGACGACGGAGCGGTCGCCTCGGCGGCCGCGGCCGGGCGTCCCGGCCGCGCCCGGACGTCGAGGCGAGTGAGAAAGAGCAGGTAGCGGAAGTGCTCACCAAGCGGGTGACGGTGACCGTCCACGCATCCGACCCACTCAGTCGGGCCGGCCTCATCAGCCACTTGCGGCACCAGCCGACCATAGACGTCGTTCCTGACCAGGACGACGGGTGCCGGGACGCCCCGGCGGTGGCGGTGATGCTCGCGGAACGGATCGACGATCCCACCACGGCCGAACTGCGGCGCCTGCTGCGAGGAAGGGACCAGCGGGTCGTGCTCGTCGCGCGCGAACTGCGCGAGCCCGACCTGCTGGCCGTGGTCGAGTACGGGGTGCGGGCCATCATCTGGCGCCATCAGGCCACCGAGCAGAGACTGTTGAGCGCCGTGCACAGCGCGGCACGCGGGGAGGGAGAGCTCCCGCCGGATCTCGTCAGCCGTCTCCTGAACCAGGTGGGCCGCTTGCAGCGGGCGACGACGGCGGGCGCGGCCACCGGTGGGGCGGCGCCGCTCTTCGGGATGGCGCCGCGTGAGGTGGACGTCCTGCGGCTGCTCGCCGAGGGCCTCGACACCCGCCAGATCAGCGAGAAGCTCGCCTACTCCGAACGCACCGTCAAGAACATCCTGCACGCGCTGATGACGCGTCTGCAGCTCACCAACCGGGCGCATGCCGTCGCGTACGCGCTCCGCGAAGGCTACATCTGATGATCCATGAGATAGACGAGGCGCTGCGCCGTCTGCTCACGCCCGCCGTCACCGGCGACGTCGCGTTCGACGCGCCGACCCGTGACTGGGCGGCCCGCCGCAACGCCCCGACCCTCAACGCCTATCTGTACGACATCCGGGAGGACGTGGCCCGGCGGGAGCGCGGCGCCTACGCCGAGTGGGACGCGCAGGGCATCGTGACGCGCAGGCGCCAGCCGCCGCGATGGTTCCGGCTCTCCTACCTGGTGACCGCCTGGACCTCCCGGCCCGAGGACGAGCACCGGCTGCTGTCGGGGGCGATGGCACTGCTGCTCCCCCACGAGGTGCTGCCCAGGGACGCCGTACCGGAGTCGGTGCGCCCGATCGCCACCTCCCTGCCGATCTCCGTCGCGGTCCCGCCCGCCGAGTCGCGCTCCCTCGCCGACATCTGGTCGGCGCTCGGCGGCGAGCTCAAGCCCTCGCTCGACGTCGTGATCACCACTCCGTTCCCGGTCACGCCCGTGTACGAGGTGGCGCCGCCGGTCACCGAGGGGGAGATCGTCGTACGGGGCATCGGCGGTGCGCCCGCCGCGTCCAGGCCCCGGATGATCCGGCGCCCGGTGATCAAGGAGACCGGGGAGAGCAAGGAAGAGGAGAGCGGCAGCGCTGTCGCCGGATCGCGGGACGGGGGCGGCGACACATGAGCGAGCCTTCCGTCGTCCTCCACTCCATCGAGGCCCTGCGCGCACGGGTCGCCGCGCTCGTGGACGCCCGGAGTGCCGGGGACCCCACGGCCGGCGATCCCATGCGCGGGCTCTACGTCACCGAGGAGGCGGCCCGTCGGATCGCCTCGGGGCCGGACGGGCACGCGGGTCACGCCGTCGGCGTGCCGCTGCCGGACCTGGGTCGGGACGATCGGCTCGGCGCGCTCGCGCGGGCCTTCGGGCTGTCCTCGCTCGACGCGCACATCCTGCTCGCGGCGCTCGCGCCCGACGTGGACCGGGGTTTCGAGGCGCTGTACGGGTATCTCAACGACGACGTCGGGCGGCGGCGCGCCACCGTGGCGCTCGCCCTCGACCTCGCGGGTACCGGTCCCCACGACCCGGTGGGCCGTGACCGTTTCCATCCGGCCGCGCCGCTGCGCTCCGGGGGTCTGCTCGACGTCGAGGACGAGGACCGGCCGCTGCCGGGGCGGGCGCTGCGCGTACCGGAGCGGGTGGTGGCGCACCTGTTGGGTGACGACACCCGGATGGATCCTCAACTCGCCGGAGTCGGCGTGGAGTTGTTGATGCCGTTCTCCGTCGGTGCGGTGTCGGACGCGGCCCCCTCCTCCCTCGGCGCTCGTGTCGCCGCTGCCGGGCCCGTCACCGTCCATCTGCGGGAGCGGGTCCCCGGGGCCGCCACCGAAGACGTGGTGGCCGCGCTGCTCGGCGCCGGGCGGCCCGTGCTGCGGTACCGCCCTGACTCCGTCGACGTGGTGGTGGCGCGGGCGCTGTTGCGCGAGGCCCGGTTGCGTGGCGCCGCCGTGGTCGTCGAGCCACTGCCGTCGCGGCCCGGACCGCTGGTGCGGGTACTCGCCTCGTCCGGTACGACGGTGGTCCTCGCCGGCGGTGACGCGCCCGACCCCGGATGGGCGCCGGACGCGGAGCTCGTGACCCTTGAAGCACCGGATGCCGGGGCGGGACCGGCCGGTCTGTGGCATCGCGAACTCGATGCGCTGGAAGGCGACTTCGATCTGACCGAGGCCACCGCCCCGTACCGCCTCAGCGGCGATCAGATCCGTCGTGCGGCGCGGGCGGCGCGGGCCCTCGCCGCGTTCGAGGGCACCGCCGTGACCTTGGCGCAGGTGCAGCAGAGCGCTCGGCTGGTCTCCGCGCCGCTGCTCGACAGTCATGCGCGGCGGATCCGGCCGGCGGTCGGATTCCCCGATCTCGTCCTTCCCGAGGAGCCGTTGGGGCTGCTGCACGAGCTGACCGGCCGGGCCCGCAACAGGGACCGGGTGCTCGGCGAGTGGCGGCTGCGCACCGGCGGCGGGCGGGGGCGCGGTGTCGTCGCGCTGTTCGCCGGGGAGTCGGGCACCGGCAAGACGCTCGGAGCCGAGGTGGTGGCGGGCGAACTCGGCCTGGACCTCTATGTGGTGGACCTCTCGTCGGTGGTCGACAAGTACGTCGGCGAGACGGAGAAGAACCTGGAGCGGATCTTCGTCGAGGTGGACCGCACGGACTGCGTGCTGCTCTTCGACGAGGCCGACGCGGTCTTCGGCAAGCGGTCCGAGGTGAAGAGCTCGCACGACCGGTACGCCAATCTGGAGAGCGCGTACCTGCTTCAGCGTCTTGAGGCGTTCGACGGGATCGCGGTGCTCACCACCAACCTGCGGGCCAACATCGACGACGCGTTCACGCGCCGGCTCGACCTGGTCGTGGACTTTCCGTTCCCGGACCCCGAGCAGCGGGTCTCGCTCTGGCACTCCTGCCTCGCGGGCACCCCGAAGGCGGGGGACGTGGAGGAGGAGATCGTCCGCTGCGCCGAGGAGTTCGAGCTGGCGGGCGGTGCGATCCGGTCGGCCGCGGTGACGGCCGGGTATCTGGCGGCGGCCCGTGGTTCGGCGGTGACCGGCGAGGACGTGCGGGCCGGGGCGCGGCGCGAGTACCGGAAGGCGGGGCGGCTGGTCCCGGACGCGGGGGCGCCCTGGGCCCCGTAACGGTGTGAAGGGTTGCAGAGGCAGCCGAGAGGGGGCCACCCGGTGCGGGTGGCCCCCTCTCGTGCGCTGTCGGATCCCTTGCCCGTCAGGTCACATGACGCTTCCGCCGACCATCATGCGGATCGTGGCCCAGTCGGCCGTGCCGGTCGGGGACAGTCCCACGGCCGTCTGGTACTGGCGTATGTGCTCGGCGACGCTGCTGCCGTACCGGGTGGGCGTCTGCTTGCCGGTGCGGAAGTAGTCGATGCCGATCCGGGCGCGCTCACGCGCCTTGTCGAGGTCGCTCGGGCTGAACTGACGGTTGTACGCCCACCAGAAGGCCGCCATCAGCTGGGTGGTCTGCATGGTGCTCGAACCGGACTTCACCGAGTCGGGCGTGATGCGCTGGGCCCAGAGGGAGGTGAGGGTGGCCCGGCCGAGCTCGCCTTCCTTGTCCGTCTTGAGGATCGCGGCGGAGTTCTTGTTGTTGTTGACTCCGTCGTCCTCGACGGCGTGCTGGTAGCAGGCGATCGAGGCCCGGGTCCGCGCGTCGATCACACCGGGACTCCAGCCCGGCTTGAGCGTGCACGCGTTGTTCCCCAGGGCCGCGAGGCGTTCCTGGGCGAACTCGACGACCGGGTCCTTCGGGTAGCCGGTGCGCCACGGCGGCACGGTGACCTGCTGTGCCGGCGCGGTCGGGGCCAGGGGCTGCTGGACCCCGCCGTCACCGGGGTCCTGGCCGCCTTCGGTCGGGTCGTTGCCACCGCCGTCTCCACCACCACCGCCGTTGCCGCCACCACCTCCGGGGGCGCCGCCGTCGGTCGGTCCGCCGCCGCCCGGGCCGTCACCCGTCCCGTCGTCTCCGCCACCCGGAGGCGGCCCGTCGTCCGTCAGGGGAGGAAGGGAGCCGGGCGGCGGCCCGCCGGGGGTGGGTCCACCGGACTCGCCGGGCGGCGGCGGCGCGTCGGGGAGCGTGTCCCCCTTGCCCTGCGGCGCGGGCCTGGGCGCGTTGGTCGCCCGGGCCTCCTTCGCCGCGCTGACGATCGTCGGGGAGAAGTTGATCCAGAGCACGATGAAGGCGATCACGGCGGTCAGCAGGAGTCCGCCCGCCACCACGAGCCAGTTCCCGAAGACGGGGCGTTGGTCGAACGTCGCGTCGAGGTCGAGGGCGGTGTCGTCGCCGGCCCGCCGTACGGCCACGGTGAACCGGTGCGACTCCTCGGCCCCGGTCCATCGCACGGCCTGCGGTCGCACCACGAGCTCGCCGAAGGCGGCTCGGCCCGGGGCGATCTGTACGGCGTTCGGTGTGACGTCGAAGGTGAGCCGGTTCGCCTCGTCGCGCGCCACGAGGGACGCGGTCAGCGGGATGTTGCCGAGGTTGTCCACGGCGATCCGGGCGCGTCCGCGGAAGCGGCCGAGGAGGGCGGGCGGCAGCAGTTCGGCGCGGGTCTCGGTGAAGGGCGTGATGGTCAGCCGGCCCTCCACCACGTCGCGGGCGCCGGCGTTCTCCCGGGGGTCGACACGGATGCCGTACGCGACGGGCCCTGCCTCCACGTCCGAGGAGCGGGGCGGGGCGAAGGAGATCTCGGCGGTTCCCTCGCTGCCCGGGTAGAGGCGGAGCACGTCCGGCTCGATCCGGGACCAGCCCGAGGGTTTGCCGACGAGCGAGAGGCGGTATTCCTCGACGGTGTCGCCGGTGTTCCGCACCCGCAGTCGGGCGCCGGCCCGTGCTCCGGGCTCGACGGTCACCTCGGCCGGGTCCAGAGAGGTCCACATGGTCATGGGCGAACGTTAAGGGCGCGCGGGTGGTGTCCGGCTGCCCGAAAGTCCCTGCTCGGGGGCAGCGCGACGTGCCCCGGCGGCCCGTCGGCGGCGGGGGGCCCGCGGCAGCGCCCGGGCTCGGGGCCCCCGGCACACGAACCGAGGGTCGGACGTCGGGTGTCCGATGTCCGCGAGGGCAATCGGCCCTGCCCTCGTGAGCGCCCCTTCTCCCCTGCTCGGGGCGGCGCGGTTCGGCGAGAGTCGGAGGCGTACGACCGCTGTCCACGGTCGGGGGGAGGGCGAGCGGGATGAGGTCGAGCACCGCAGCACGCCGGACGCGGGCAACCGCACGCCCCACGCTGTGACACCGCAGAGCCACCGCTTTCCGCAGAACCACGCTCTCCGAGGAGAACACGCACCATGCCCACGTACCTGTCCCCCGGCGTCTACGTCGAGGAAGTCGCCAGCGGCTCCCGTCCCATCGAGGGCCTGGGAACCTCTGTCGCCGCGTTCGTCGGGCTCTCGCCCGTCGGGCCGCTCAACGAGCCCGTGCTCGTCACCAACTGGTCCCAGTACGTGGCGTCGTTCGGTGACTTCACGGACGGGTACTACCTCGCCCACTCCGTGTACGGGTTCTTCAACAACGGCGGCACCGCCGCGTACGTCGTGCGCGTCGGCGGCGGGGACGCACAGGGCTCCACACGGGCCGTCGGATCGGCCGCGGCCGCCGTCGCCGCCGCGCCGCAGCTCGTCTCCGGTGAGGCCGTCGCGCTCGGCACCTTCAAGGTCGCCGCGATCGCCGCCGGATCCGAGGCGGGCGGGGCACTCACCGTCGAGGTGCAGGACGTCGAGGGCGAGACCGAGCGCTTCAAGCTGGTGGTCAAGGACGGCGAGAAGGTCGTCGAGAGCTTCGACGCCTCCGCCAAGAAGAGCGCCCGCAACTACGTCGTCGCGCAGGTCAAGCAGCGCTCCAAGACCATCGTCCTCGAAGAGGCCGTGGCCGGCGGGCAGCTCGCCAAGCCCGACGCGCAGTCCGTCACCCTCGCCCCGCCCGTGCAGATTCCGGCGCAGGTCGACGCGCGGGCCGACGTCGCCGCCCTGGAGTCCGGGCAGTTCATCGGCGACTCCGCCGACCGCACCGGCTTCGGCGGCCTGGAGGCGTACGACGAGATCAACATGGTCGCCGTGCCCGACCTGATGGCCGCCTACCAGCAGGGCCTCATCGACCTGGAGCAGGTCAAGGCGGTCCAGATCGGCCTCATCGCGCACTGCGAGCTGATGGGCGACCGGATGGCGATCCTCGACCCGCCGCCGTCGCTCAACGCCCGCGACGTCCGCAAGTGGCGTCAGGAGCTCGCCGGTTACGACTCCGCCTACGCGGCCCTCTACTACCCGTGGATCAAGTCCTTCGACCCGGCCGGCGGACAGACCCGCACGGTTCCGCCGTCCGGCCACATGGCCGGCGTCTGGGCCCGCAACGACGCCGAGCGCGGAGTCCACAAGGCCCCCGCCAACGAGATCGTGCGTGGCGCGGTCGACCTGGAGCTCCAGATCACCCGCGGCGAGCAGGACCTCCTCAACCCGATCGGCGTGAACTGCATCCGCGCCTTCCCGGGCCGCGGCATCCGGGTGTGGGGCGCGCGGACGCTGGCCTCCGACCCGGCGTGGCGCTACCTGAACGTCCGCCGCTACTTCAACTACCTCGAGGAGTCGATCCTCGTCGGTACGCAGTGGGTCGTCTTCGAGCCGAACGACCAGTCGCTGTGGGCCCGTATCCGCCGCAACATCTCCGCCTTCCTCGTCAACGAGTGGCGTCAGGGGGCCCTGTTCGGCCAGCGTGCCGAGGACGCCTTCTACGTGAAGTGCGACGCCGAGACCAACCCGCCGGAGTCCGTCGACCTCGGCCGCGTGGTCTGCGAGATCGGCATCGCCCCGGTGAAGCCCGCCGAGTTCGTGGTCTTCCGGCTCGCGCAGATCCAGGGCGGTGGGGGCGAGCTGGAGGAGTAGTCCTCCCCGTCCTCTCGTCGCCCCGCCCCCTTCCGACCTCGGGTCCGTGCGCCTGCCGCGCGGATCCACCCCTTGAACAGGAGTGAACCCCCATGTCCCTCGACACCGGTGACGCCCTCACTACCCACAATTTCGGCCTGCAGATCGACGGCGTCATGGTCGAGACCCTGCAGGAGATCAGCGGCCTCTCGATGGAGCAGGACGTCATCGAGTTCCAGCAGGTCTCGGCGGACGGCAAGCCGATCATCAAGAAGCTTCCCGGCGTGAAGAAGGCCGGCGAGTGCACGGTGACCCGCGGCGCCACCCAGTCCGCCGCCTTCACCGAGTGGATCACGTCCTCCATCGCGGGCGACATGGGCTCGGCCCGCAAGGACGCGTCCATCATCTTCCTGGACTACCAGCTCACCGAGGTGAAGCGGTACAACCTGCGCAACGCCTGGTGCACCAAGGTGGAGCTGAGCGCGACCAAGGCCGGCGACGCCGCGGCCCTGACCGAGCAGGTCACCATCACCTTCGAAGAGCTGACGCTCGGCTGATGCGACGCGAGGGATCGGCGGGAGCACTGCAGGGCCGCCAACAGGAGCCGCTCCGGACGGAGTTCGAGTTCGAGCTGCCGCGCGGGTTCGTCGACGAGGCGGGCACCGTGCACCGCAACGGGGCGATGCGGCTGGCCACGGCCAGGGACGAACTGCTCCCGCTGCGGGACATCCGGGTCCGCGAGAACCCGGCGTACCTGTCCGTGGTGCTGCTCGGCCGGGTGATCACCCGGCTCGGCACGCTCCCGTCGGTCCACGACGGGACGGTGGAGAACATGTTCGCCTCCGACCTGGCGTTCCTCCAGGACTTCTACCGGCAGATCAACGCGGAGGGCCACACCAGGGCCGCCGTCGCCTGCCCGCACTGCGAGGAGTCCTTCGAGGTCGAGCTGGCCGGGAGCCGCCTGGGGGAATCGTGACGTACGCGGCCGACCGGATCGAGGAGGAGACCGCGTACCTCGCCTTCCATTTCCACTGGGGCATGGACGACATCCTCGATCTGGAACACGCGGACCGGCGGAAGTACGTGGCCCAGGTGGCCTCGCTGGTGGAGCGGTCACAGGCGTAACAGCAGGACAGGGAAGGGAGGTTGGAGGAGTCAGTGGGGATGTTCGGGAAGTGGCGGGCGGCGCGCGGATCGCGCGGGTCGCACAGTGTGGGGGCCGGCGCGCCCGCCGAGAGCGTGGCTCCCGGCGCGCCCGCGGCGGCGCCCGGGGACGCGTGGCGAGGGTTGCCGCCCGTGCAGCGGGTGCTGGACTCGGGTCCGCGCACGGTCTCGGAGCACGGCTTCGCCACCTCGCTCGCCACCCAGTGGAACCCCTCCTTCCACACCGACCTGGGCCATGGGGCGGTACCTGACGCGCCCGGCGGCGTGATGCTGGACGCGGTACGTCCCGTTCCCGTACGGGAGTCGACGGGCCCCGCCGACAGGGCGGAGCTGCCGGGGCTGCGGCTGCCGGTGGCGGGCTCGGCGACGGGTGCGGGCCCGGCGGCGGAGTCCGCCAGGCCTTCGCCGTCCGCTGCGGCCGCGGGCGGCCCCGGGCCGTCGGCCCCGGGTGCGGGCGCACGTGCGCATGCGGGCAGTCGTGGCGCCACGCCGTCGGCTCTCCAGCGCGCGGTCGCGGCGCCGGACGGTCGGAGCGTGGGGACCCCTCGTCCCGTACGGAGTGAGTCCGGCGGTCCCGTACGGGGTGAGGTTCCGGCCGCTCCGGTACGGGGTGGCGGCAAGCGGCGGGCGACGGCGGCCTCGGGTGCGTCCCCGTCCGCGCCTCAGGCGGTTCAGCGTGCCGCTGTGCCCGCCAGTGGTCCGGACCGGGCTGCTCGGACCTCCGCGACCCCGGGCGCGGACAAGCCTGGTGCGGCCATGCCGTCCGCCGATGCCCCACGCCCGGGCCCCGTACGTCCCGCGCCCGTCCGACGCTCGCCGCTGGTCTCCGCCCGGCCCGTACAACCGCCCCGGCAGCTCGCCCCGGCCGGTGCCACCCGGCCTGTCGGCACACCCCCCGTCCAGCGGGCGGCGGAACCCGCCCGTACACCCGAGAGCGCGGCGACGCCCCTGCCCGCGCCCGTCACCGCCGCACCGGAGCCCTCGGCTGCCGGGCGGCCCCAGAACGTCCCGGGCCCCGCTTCCCCCGTAGTAGGGCCCGGGACTCCCGACGGCGCGCCGAGCACTCCGGTGCAGCGACGCCCTCCCGTACGGCGCTCGCGACGCGCCCCGGGCGCCGACTGGAGCACGACGGCTTCCACGCCGCCTGTTGCTCCGGCGGCCCCGGCGGCTCCCGTGGCTCCGACGGCCCCAGTCGCCCCGCCGGCCCCGGTGGCTCCACGACCGCAGGCGAGCCCCGCCGGTCCTGCGTCGGCAACCGCTCCCTCCGGTCCGGCGGCTCCGGCAGGTCCGGCGCCGAAGAGCAGTTCCGCCGCACCCACCGGGCCTCTGACATCGCGACCCAAGGCTGCTTCCACCGCTCCGGCAGGGCCCGCCACCCCGGTGGCCAGGACCCCCGTCACGCCCGGACCCCCGAGGGCTGCGGCACCCGAAGCCGGTCCCGCCACACCCACGCACCCCTCGACACCGGCGACACCGGTCGCTCGGACCCCCGCCACTCCCGCGGCCCCGGCATCCTCGACGCCCCCGGCGGCCCCGGCATCATCCCCCGCCCCCTCTGCTGCCACCTTGCCGACGGCCAAGGCCACGCCCGTACGTCCCGCCTCTCCCACCTCGGCGACGGCCCCCGCGAGCCCGGCAGCCCCGGCTCCCCTGATCGCTCGGGCCCCCGCCACCAACCCCGTCACCCCGACGGCCCCGGCAGCTCGGCCGAACCCGGCCACCGCAATTCCCCCGGTCCGGCCGGGACTCGGTGCACCCGTTCAGCGCGCCACCGCCGAAGCACCGGCACCGCGGGCGAACCCCGCTCCGCGACGGTCCCCGATCGGCGCGCCGATCACGCGTGCGTCCACGAGCCGGGAGACGACCGCCCCTCCGGTCAAGGCTTCGCCCGCCCCTGGCAGTCCCGCCTCGCCCGCCCCTCAGTCGGTCGACCCCGTCGCCGGTGCCCCGCTGCCGGTGCAGGCGCCCCCACGGGCCGCCGCGGCCCCGAGCCCGGCCGCACCAGCGCCCCTGCAGCGGGCGGCCGCGCACCAGCACCACGCAGAGGCCGCCCCCTCGACTGCTTCGGCTCCGCGAGCCGCCGCAGCCGGTCACCCTCCGGCCACGCCGGCTCCCCCCGTCGTCCAGCGCGCCACGGCCACACCCCGACCTCAGAGCCCCGCCGACTCCCCCCTTCCCCCGGCGGCCACCGGCCCGCGTACCCCGTCCGCCGCGCAGCCGCCCGTCCGCGTACCCGCCACCAAGCCCGCCACGCCCGTGGTCACGGTCGCCGACCTCCCCCGGGCCACCGCGCCCACCGTGCAGCGCCGGGCCACACTTCCGCTCGCCACCGACCGGCCGCTCACCCCGAGTCTGCCGAGCAGTGCGAGCGCGCCCGCCCAGCCCCGTAACTCCTCCAGCCCGGCCGCCCGCACCTCACCCGGCCACCAGCCGGCCGCGCCCGCGCCCGTTCCCCTCTTCTCGCCGACCGCCGCCGCCCCCGCCCCTTCCGTACCGACCGGCTCGACCGGCTCGACCGGCTCGACTGCCCGGACCGCGCCGACCACCCCCACCGTCCAGCGCGCTCCCGTCGCACCCCTCACCTCCCCCCGTCCCGTCGTCCCCCTCGCCCCGCCCTCCGCCGCGCGGCCCGTCGCCCGGCCGGTGGTGGTCCAGCGTCAGAGCGCTCCCGAGGCCGGCCCGGCAGCCGTGACCGCCTCAAGGTCGGCCCCTCCCGTGGCGACCCCGGCCCTGACCCCGCCTCCGGCCCCGACCCCGCTCCAGCGGACCTCGGCCACCCCTGCTCCGGCCTCGCACGCCCCGCGCGTCACCACGGTCAGCCGGACCACATCCGCCGAGGTCGCCGTGCAGCGTTCCCCGGGCCCCGCCCCCGCCGACTCCGAATCGCCCACCCAGCTGGACGAGTTGGCCCGCCGTCTCGTCACCCCGCTCTCGCGGCTCCTCCGCGCCGAGCTCCGTGCCGACCGCGAGCGGGTGGGCCGCCTCCGCGACCACGGCCGCTGACCGACCGCCCGTCAACCACCACCACAGACCGACGATCCGAGAGACCCGCCACCATGCCCCAGCAGCTGGACCCCGCATCCACCGTCTTCTTCAAGCTCACCATCGACGGCGAGGACCTCGGCCTGTTCAACAGCTGCGACGGTCTCGCCTCGGAGGTGGAGGTGGAGCAGCGCCGGGAGGGGGGCAACAACGGCTTCGTCTGGCAGCTGCCCACCCGCGTCACGTTCTCCACCATCCGTCTCACCCGCCCCCTCACTCCCGAGACGGCACAGGTCGCCGCCTGGATCTCGTCGCTCGCCACGGGGATCACCCGTCCGACCGCTCAGATCGCGGCGCTGCGTGCCGACGGTTCGACGGTCGCCCAGTGGGGCCTGGTCGAGGTGCTGCCGGTCCGCTGGACGGGGCCGACGCTCGACCCGGCCAACCCGGCCGTCGCGACCGAGACCCTGGAGATCGCGCACCACGGCTTCACCGACGCGGGAGGCGCCTGAGATGGCCCCGTCCTTCGGCGGGCTGATGGCCAGCGGGCTCTCCCGCGCCTCGCTCGCCATCCACCAGCCGCCGACCGACCTCTCCAGTTCGTACGGCGGGAAGCTCGGCGAGGTGAAGTTCGAGTTCAATCCGGACCAGCTCCAACTGAGCAGGTCCGCACACTGGTTCACCGAGCAGGCCGTGGCGTACGACCGGGGTGCGCCGCCGAAGTTCACCGGCAGCGAGCCGGCCCAGCTCCAGCTGGAGGTGTTCCTGGACCGCTCGGGTGATCCGTCCTCCAACGACGTGCAGCAGCAGGTGGAACTGCTGCTCTCCTGTTGCGAGGTGACCCAGCAGAGCATCGCCGCGAAGGCGCCGTCGCCGCCGTGGGTGCAGTTCTCCTGGGGGTCGTTCTCGACCGTGCAGTTCGTCGCGTACGTGACCTCCGTGTCGGCGACGTACACCCTTTTCAGCCCCAGCGGCATTCCGATCCGCGCGACGTGTTCGCTCTCCCTCACGGAGATCTCCAGCGCGACCAAGAAGCAGAATCCGACGTCCGGCGCGCTCTCGGCCCGTCGAGTGCACCGCACGGTCGCCGGGGACTCCCTCGCCTCCCTCGCCTGGCGCGAGTACGGCGACGCGACCCGCTGGCGTGTCATCGCCGAGGCCAACCGCATCGACGATCCGATGCGGCTGCGGCCCGGCACGGAACTGCTGCTCCCGTCCACCACCGAAACGCCGGAGACCGAGGGCGCCTCATGAGCGAGAAGACCTTCACCACCGTCCTCCACGTGCAGCTCGACGGCACGCCGCTGCCGGACCCGCTCGCGGTCCGCCTCACCGAGGGCTGGGTGGACGCGAGTGTCAATGTCCCGTCGGCCTTCCAGCTGACCTTCAGCGACAAGGACGGCACCCTCACCACGAAGTTCCCGTTCCTCAAGGTCGGCGCGATGGCGGTGCTGTCGCCCTTCACCGACGGGAAGCTCGGCGAGCCCATGCTCACCGGCGAGGTCACGGCCGTCGAGGTGGACGCGGCTCCCGGCCACGGCCGGTATCTGATCGTGCGTGGTTACGACCCCGGCCACCGTCTGCTGCGCAGCCGGCGCGTCGAGGGCTACCCGAACATGACGGCGTCCGACATCGTCCGGAAGCTCGCCGGACTCAACCGCATTCCACTGGGCAGGATCGACGCGACTCCGACGGTGTACGAGCTGGCGACCCAGCCGAACATCACCGACTGGGACTTCCTGTCCCGGCTCGCGCGGGAGAACGACGTCCGGCTCTCCCTCGACACGGCGGGGCGCCTGGTGTTCGCCGCGCTGCCCCCGGCCTCCTCCGCGCCCGCCGACACCACGCCGGCCGCGGCCAGCCCGTACGTCCTGGACTTCGGGAGCAACACCCTGCAGAGCCGGGTGTCGGTCACCGCCGCCGGGCAGGTCGGGAAGGTGGACGTGCGGGGCTGGGATCCCCGTACCAAGCAGGCGCTGTCCTCGCCGACGCCCGCCGTGGCGAGCAAGGAGATCGTCTCCGACATCACCCCGGCGCAGCTCTCCGCCCCGTTCGGTCCGGCCGAACTGGCCGTGACGGACACGCCGTTCACCACCCAGTCGGAGGTGACGCAGGCGGCCACGGCGCTCGCCGACGACGTCACGGGTTCGTTCGCGGAGGTGGAGGTCGCCGTCACCGGAAATCCGTCCCTGAAGCCGGGGCAGCCGGTGGCCGTGAAGGGCGCGGGTTTCCCCTTCGAGGGGCGATACACGGCCACGGGCGTGCGTCATGTCTTCGCGTCGGGACGGCAGTTCGCGACCTGGCTGACCGTGTCCGGCCGGCAGTTCCGTTCGCTGTACGGGACTGCGTCCGGCGGCGGTGAAGCGGCGCCGCCCATGCCCGGTGTCGCGGTCGCGCTGGTCACCAACACCAAGGACCCGCTCTCCCTCGGCCGGGTCAGACTGCGTTTCCCGTGGCTCTCGGCGACGTACGAGAGCGGCTGGTGCCGGGTCGCCCAGCTCGGCGGACGCGGTGGCGGGGGCCTGATGCTTCCCGAGGTGGACGACGAGGTGCTGTGCGCCTTCGACCGGGGTTCCCTCGAACACCCTTATGTCCTGGCCGGGTTGTACAACGGCGTCGACAAGCACACTCCGGCGACCGACCGGGTGCCGCCGGTCGACCCGACCAGCGGACGGGTCCAGTGGCGCGCTCTGACCTCCCGTACCGGCCACACCGTGGAGCTGCGCGAGGAGGGCGGCCGGACGCGTGCCTCGCACGGCATCCGGCTGCGCACCGCGAAGGGCGCGCTGAGCGTCGAGCTGAACGAGGCGCGCACCACCCTGACGATCGACAGCGACGGCACGGTCACCATCTCGGGGGCGCGGGGGGTCACGGTCGAGTCGGGGACCGATCTGACGCTCTCCGCCAAGGGGCGGATCACGCTGAACGCGGGGCTCGGTGTGGACATCAAGGCCGGGGCGAAGTTCAAGGTGTCGGCGCTGACGCAGGCCGTCGTCAACTCGCCGTTCTTCTACACGTCGACCGCCCCGTTCCCCAATCCCGTCATGGCGAACATGCCGCTCTGATGACAGCCCCCACCGCCCCGTCCCACGGAATCCAGAGGAGGACCTTCCCTTGAGTGAGCACTTCGTCGGCGCGGGCTGGGCCTTCCCGCTGCGGACCGGTCCGAGCGGCTCCATCGCGCTCGTCCGACGCGACCGGGAGATCGAGGAGTCGATGCGGCTCGTCCTCGCCACCGCACCGGGCGAGCGGCCGATGCGGCCCGAGTTCGGCTGCGCGGTCCACGAGTTGGTGTTCGCCCCGGTGAACGACTCGACGATGGGCCGGGTCCGGTACGAGGTGATGTCCTCGCTCGACCGCTGGGAGCCGCGCATCGACGTGGAGGAGGTCACGGTCTCTCCCGCCCCCGGGGAACCGACCACCCTCTTCATCGACATCCGCTACCGGGTGCGCGGTGCCAACAACCCGCGCAACCTCGTCTTCCCCTTCTACGTCATCCCCTCCGAGGACTGAAAGAGCCGCCATGGCCCTGCCCGCACCCCATCTCGACGACCGCCGCTTCCAGCAGTTCGTCGACGACGCCAAGCGCTACATCCAGCAGGCGTGCCCCGAGTGGACCGACCACAACGTCTCGGACCCGGGTGTCACCCTGGTCGAGGCGGTCGCGCACATGGCGGACCAGCTGGTCTACCGCCTCAACCGGGTCCCGGAGAAGAACCATCTGGCCTTCCTCGACCTGCTCGGGGTGACGCTGTTCCCGCCCGCCGCCGCCCGCGCCGACATCACCTTCCGGCTCTCCGCGCCGCAGCCGGAGCCCGTGGTGCTGCCCACGGGCACGGAGGTGTCCACGGGGCGTACGGAGACGGAGGAGGCGGTCGTCTTCGCGACGTCCGCGGATCTGACCGTCGTGCCCTGCTCGTTGACCCATCTCCTGCGCCAGGAGGCCGGGGGCTCCCCCGAGGACCGCTCGCAGGATCTGCTCGGCGGTGAGGACGTCCCCGCCTTCTCTCCGCTGCCGCGCGTCGGTGATCTGCTGCTGCTGGGCCTCTCGGCGGCCGTGCCGGACTGTGTGCTCGTCCTCGATCTGGACAGCCGGGTGGACGGCGTCGGCGTGGACCCGCGCCGGCCTCCGCTGGTGTGGGAGGCGTGGACCGGGTCCGAGGGCTGGGTCGTGTGCGAGATCGACGAGGACTCCACGGGCGGGCTCAACCGCCCGGGCGAGGTGGTCCTGCACATGCCGTCCGGTCACGCGGTCTCCCGCCTCGGGGGGCACGAGGCGGGCTGGGTGCGCTGCCGGGTGGTGGAGCCCGCCGCGGGTCTGCCCTCGTACAGCGAGTCGCCGACGGTACGGGCGGCGGGGGCGTTCACCATCGGCGGGACGGTCCGCGCGGCGCACGCCGAAGCGGTTCGGAGCGAGCAGCTCGGCGAGTCCGAGGGCGTCCCCGCGCAGCGGGTGCGGCTCGCGCACGCGCCGGTCGTGGACCGGCCGCCGCTGCTGCTCCAGGTCGCCGAGCGGGCGGACGGCGGCATGGACGAGGAGGACCCCGAGGCCGGCTGGCAGGAGTGGACCGTCGTCCGCGACTTCGCCTCCTCTCGCCCCGGCGACCGGCACTTCACCCTCGACGCGACCACCGGGGAGATCGCCTTCGGGCCGTGTGTACGTCAACCGGACGGCACGTTGCGGCAGTTCGGGGCGGTGCCGCCGAAGGGCGCGGCGATCCGCGCGGTCCGTTACGGGACCGGTGGCGGCCGGGCGGGCAACGTGGCCCGCTCCACGATCACGGTGCTGCGCAGCTCCATCCCGTACATCGCGCGGGTGGAGAACCGCGAGGCGGCACGGGGAGGGGTCGACGGGGAGACCGTCGAGGAGGCCAAGTCCCGGGCGCCGATCAGCCTGCGGGCACAGGAACGGGCGGTCACCGCCCGGGACTACGAGGAGCTGGCCCGACGGGCGGCGCCCGAGGCCGCCCGTATCGCCTGCCTGGCGGCGGACGCGGCCGAGGCGGGTGACAACGCGGTCCGGGTCCTGGTCGTGCCGCAGGCCGTTCCGGACCGGGGCGGCCGGCTGCGGTTCGAGCAGCTCGTCCCGGGCGAGGAACTCCTGTCCCGGGTCACCGGTTTCCTCGACGAGAGGCGCCCGCTGGGCACCCGGCTCGCCGTCGGACCGCCGTTCTACCAGGGCGTGACGGTGGTGGCGACGCTGCACTCCTTCCGGGCGGCCGAGGCGGAGCGCGTACGTGCCGACGCGCTCGACACGCTGTACGCGTACCTGGACCCGCTGACGGGCGGGGCGCACGGCGAGGGTTGGCCGTTCGGGCGTCCGCTGCGGGCCGGTGAGGTCTTCGCAGCGCTCCAGCGGGTGCCGGGCGTGGAGCTGGTGGACGAGGTCCTGCTGCATCCGGCCGACCCGCTGACCGGCCGCAGGGGTGACACGACGGACCGGATCGAGCTGACGCCGTCCGCGCTGCTCTTCCCGTTCGATCACCGTGTCCGTGTGATCGAGGCGCGGTGAGCGGGTCCGCGCGGGGTACGGTTCCCGGGCTCGCGACCCCGTACCCGCTGGGTGCGGCGCTGCCCGCCGTCTACGCGGAGGACGACTTCGGGCAGCGGTTCGTGTCCGGTCTGGACGTCGTCCTCGCTCCCCTCTTCAACGTCCTCGACTCGTTGGAGGCGTATTTCTCGCCCGCGCTCGCCCCCGACGATTTCGTGGACTATCTCGCGACCTGGGTCGGCGCGGAGCTGGACGGCGACGAGCCGCTGGCGCTGCGTCGGCACGCGGTCGCCTCGGCCGTGGCGCTGCACCGGGTCCGGGGCACCCGGCAGGGTCTGGCGGCCGCGGTCCGGCTCGCCTTCGGTGTTCCTCCGGAGATCACCGAGAGCGGGGGTGCGAGCTGGTCGGCCGCGCCGCTCGGTCCGTTCCCCGGGGCGCCGGTGGCCGGGCTGCACGTCGTTCTCAGGGTCGCCGACCCCGCCTCCGTCGATCCGCACCGACTGCGCGCGGTCGTGGCCGCGGCCCGCCCCGCGCACCTGCCGTTCACGGTCTCGGTGACGACCTCCCCGCCGCCGTCGGCGACCTCTTCCCGTACATCCGAAGGAGCTTGACCCTGATGAGTGACGCGCCCCAGTCCCGTCCCTGCCCGGACTGCGCGAGCCCGGTGCGTGCGGTGGACCAGTCGTTCTGCGACAGTTGCGGGGCGTTCCTGCGCTGGGACAGCCCGGCCGGAGCGGCGAGCACGGAGGGCGGGTCCGCCGCCGCCCCGTCCGCCGCGGCCGCCGCGTCAGCCCCGTCCGCCCCGTCTGCCTCGGAATCCGTGGGGACGGTCCGGGAGGAGCCGGACACCGCGTCGGCGGACGAAGCGCCGCAGCCCGCCACTGCGCCGAGTCCGGCCGACTCCCCCGCCGAAGCGACGGACGGCCAACCCTCCGTCGGCCCCGAGGAGGTGACCGCCCCGCTGCCCGCCGTGTCTCCCGCCTCGGAGACACCCACGCCCGCTCCCACCCCCGTACCGGAGGCGAGCCCGGCGACCGAGGGGCCCTCGGACACGCTCGTACGGTCCCTCCTCGTCCCGGTCCCCGGGAACAGGCCCGCGGAGCCCGCCGTCGCCGCGCCCGTGCTCCCCGCGCGACCGG
Source organism: Streptomyces sp. NBC_00250 (assembly GCF_036192275.1). Taxonomy (NCBI): domain Bacteria; kingdom Bacillati; phylum Actinomycetota; class Actinomycetes; order Kitasatosporales; family Streptomycetaceae; genus Streptomyces; species Streptomyces sp. NBC_00250. The sequence goes on from NZ_CP108088.1 coordinate 271,224, forward strand.
AGGCCGCCCGGCCGACGGTGCGGGCCGCCGGTGCGCCCGCCCCCGTGGAGGGCGGCACCCCCTGCCCGGCCTGCTCGCTCGCCAACACCCCGGGCCGACACTTCTGCCGTTTCTGCGCCACCCCCATGGTCCCGGAGCAGCTGTCGACGGCCGAGGGCCCGTACGCGGGCCGGCGCCCCGGGCTCGCCCGCGACCGGAGCCGATGGATCGTCCGTGCCCTGATCGTCACCGGGATCGTGGTCGTGGTCGTCGGCGGCATCGTCGGCGGCCCGCCGGCCGTCCGCGCGGTCCAGGACCACTTCGCCAAGCGGGTTCCGGTCCACCCCGTGGCCTGGGCGGCCTCCCACTCGGCGCCGAAGCAGGACGCGAAGCTGGCGGGCGACGGGTACTCCAACACCTGGTGGGGCACCGGGTACGCGGGCGACTCGGCGGGACAGTACATGGAGGCCCGGTTCGCCGAGCCGACCGATCTGCTGAGCGTCCTGATCACCCCCGGCAGCTCGAAGAACACCACGCAGGCGGACGGCCAGGCGACCCCGCGCACGTTCGAACTCGTGGTCAAGGACTCCTCGGGCGAGACGCATGTCTCGCAGCACCGCATCAACGACGGCGGCACCCAGCGGGTCGACGTGCGGGTGCGGGACGCGCTGACGGTGCAGTTGGTGCTGCGCACGGCGTGGCGGGCCGACCCGACGAAGCAGGTGGCCGTCGCGGAGCTGGAGTTCTTCGGCAGGTCCGTGTCCTGACCGCGTGCGAGCGGGAAAGGCCGGAAATCGCGCCGGGACCCCTTCTCAGGCACGGGACGAGGAAGAACGATGATCCCCGGGGTACCTGACTGAAGGAGGGGGCCATGCGCAGCTACACCGGCGTGCTCATCGGCAATCTGATCCTCGCCGCGTTCGCCGGGCTGGCCGGACCGGTGTTCCTCGTCGTGGCGTATGTCGCCTGGGTCGAGGGCGCCGAATGGTTCTGGGTGGCCGGCGCGTCGGGCATCGGGGCGGTGGGCACGGCGATGATCCCCTTCACTGCCGTCCGGAGCGCGCGGCAGGAGTTTCCCCGGATCACCCGGCGGAACCGTGCGGGGGACGCGGGCCCCGCGTACGGGGACGACACCTCGGTGGTGTGGGCGCCCCGGTCCCCGCAGGGTGCACCGGGCGCGCGGTTGGTACGGGCGGACGTCCTGGCGGCGTCGTTCGTGCGGTACAGCCCCGAAGGGGGTGCGACGTTCACGACGTACGGGGGCGATCACGATCCGGCGGAGTTCAAGGCGACCGTCGGGCTGAGGCTGTCGGTCCACGACGGGGAGGACCCCGGGCGGGGTTCCGGGGGCCGTGAGGTCACCGAAGAGGTCCAGGTGCCGTCCCTGTGCCTGTCGGCGGTCACGGCGGGGCGGCTGGCCGTCCTCGTCGATCCCCCTGAGGCGCCGACGCCGGGGAGGGTCACGGTCCACTGGCCGCGCAGCCTCCTCCTCGCCGGGACGAGAACCTGCCGGGTGATCGACCTCGACGGACACATGACCGACGTGACCCGTCACGCCCGTCGTCAGCTGGAGCAGATGCGGATCTCACGGTCGGTCGGCGGCGTCGTGATGGACGGCGACCTCATCGACCTCCGGCTGCTCGACCCGGACACGGCGGCTCGGTACGCCGCCGTCGCCCGCGACGTCACCGAGGAACGGGCGCCGGTGGCGGAGCCGGGCGAGGAGGCCCGCCGGCTCGCGGAGTTCCTCCCGGGGGACGAGGGGGCCTTCGGCTCCGTCCCCCGCCGCTGGTCGCGCCGCGGTGGGCACCTGGTGCTCGCCCGCTTCCTGGCACTGCGCGGGCGGACCACCTTCCAGGACCACGGTCCGGTCCTGGACACGTTGCTGCGCGTCCGTCCGGCGGACGGCTCTCGCGCGTACGACGTGACCCGGCGTCTCACCGTCCCGATGAACTACCTCTCGGTCCTTCACCACACGAGGGACGTCGTCCTCCGGGTCAGCCCGAACGGCAGGTCCCAGGTGGTCGACTGGGCCCGCACCAATCTTCTCGCCGGCGTCACGACGGCCCGGGTCGTCGCGCCGGACGGTCGCGTGATCCCCCTGCCGAGACGCTCCGAGGCCCTCTGGCCCCTGATGAACCTGCTCGTCGCCCACGGCGTCTCGAACCCGACGCCGGTCCTCGACCTCCGCAAGCCCCGGATGCAGGCGGTGTCGGGGGCGGTGATGGTGACGATCCGGGATGCGGGAGTGAGGGTGGACGAAGCCCGGCTCTAGGCGGCCCTGCGGCACGCAGGATCAGCCACCCCCTGTGTTCCCACGTGTCACGACGCGGAACGTGGCAGGCGTTGCAGGAGATCCGGAGACGGCTGGTTCACGTATATCGCCGTGTGCAACGGGAAGGCTGTGTCGTGACCATCAGCTCCCGCTCCCTGCTCGACCGAGTGACACTCCTGCTCGCCGGCGAGTTTGGCATCGTTCCGGCCTCCCTCGCCGAGGGGCCGGCGGGTACGGCGACCCGCAACTACGTGGCGGAGACGGCCGCGGGCGACCGCTGGTTCGTGAAGACGTACCCGGCCGGGACGGATCTCGCGCGGGCCGAGGCCGCGGCCGGGCTCAGCGAGTACGCCCGGCTCTGCGGCGTCCCCGTGGCGCGGGCCCGCCCGGTCGTCGACCAGGAGCGACTGGTCGCCTCGTACAAGGGAACGGCCCTCTCCGTGACGGCCTACGTCGCCGGGGCGGTCACGGCCGACGGACAGCTCGTGGGCCGGAGATGGGAGACGGTCGGCGCGACGGTCGGGCGTCTGCACCGGGGCCTGGCCCGCCACCCGCTGGGCCCGCCCGCGCTCGGGGCGCGGGATCGGTCCTTCGACCCGGCGCGCGCCCGTGTGCGCCTCGCGGACCTGGTACGCCGGTACGAGGTGGAGCCGCCGCGCAGCGGTTTCGAGCAGTGGGCGTCGAGAACCGCGAGGGAACGGCTGGCCGCGCTGCCGCTCGTGGAACGGCTGCTCGAGAAGGCGCCGTCGGTGACGACGTCGCAGATCGTGCACGGGGACCTGTCGGGGCCGAACGTGCTGCTGCGTGGTGACCGCGTGGCCGCCGTGATCGACTTCCACCCGCCGGGCCGGCGCGACCCGATGTGGGAGCTGGGGCGCCTCGCGCTCGACCCGCGCACCGTGCTGACCCAAGCGGACTGGCCGGAAGGACTCGCCCGCCTCGCCGCCGCCTACCACGAGCTGCACCCGACGCTGCCGGTGGAGGAGCTGGTGAGCGTGGTGCGGCTGACGGCCGCGTACCTCGGGTGCGCGGTCTACCCCTTGAACACCGTCGCCGACGGGCTGGGACCGGTCACACCGTCCCTGGAGGCGTACGCCCGGAGTCGCGCCCTGGCGGCGGTCGAACTGCGCGAGCGCCTCGACGAGGCGGAGGAGGTCCTCCGCGACCACCTCAGGTAGCGCGCGCCTTGTCCTCGGTCCCCGTCACCCACTCTCCGAAGCCCCCGTCACTCGCTCCCCTACCCACGTGAGGTACCGCCCGTGTCACCCACGCCTCCCCTCGGCATCGACCCGAACACCGCGCACCGGGACGGAACCGTGCTGCACGTCGTCGGCGTGCACCTGTTCCTGGAGCGCGACGGCAAGGTCCTGTTGGGGCTTCGCCACCCGGATTCCGCGTTCGCGGGTAACACCTGGCACTTCCTGGCCGGGCACTGCGAGGCCGAGTCGGCCGTCGCGTGCCGCGTCCGTGAGGCACGGGAGGAAGCCGGGCTCCTGATCGAACCAGGCGACGTCGAACTCGTCCACGACGTGGACGTCGCCCGGCAGCGACGGTGACTCGGTGAACGACGGCTCGCCGGAGGACGGAGGGCTCGGATGGAGTCCGTCCTCGTTCCGCCCCCTCCCGACGAAAGGTCTCGCCCCTGATGAGTGACCGTCCCACCCGGCTCGGCCCGATCGCGCCCGTCGAGTTTCTCGATGCCCGCCGGATCACCTTCGTCGAGCATCCGCCACCCGTGTTGTCACCGGCGGAGCGGAAGGAGATGGACCGGATCTGGGTGGGTACGCGGGCCCGTGACCCCGACACCTTCGACGGCCCGCTGGTCGCCAGCCTGGGCATCGAACTCCCCGCACCTGGTGCGCTGGTGGCGCGATGGGCTCGGGTCACCTACCGCTACCGGGCGCTGCGGCGGCTCCGGCCTCCCGAGGACGTGCCCGGATCTCTCTACGTCACCGTTCTGCTGCCCACCGAGGCCGGTCTCGTGGTCGGGCGGGGGTCGCCTTCCACTGCCGCCCCCGGCGGCTGGACTCTCCCCGGAGGCGCGGTCGAGCCACCGGAGGAGGGTCGGCCCCTCGATGCGGGGGGCCTGCGGCGGGAGGCGGTGCGTGAGCTGGCCGAGGAGGTCGGGGTCCGGATCGCCGCCGAGGAGTTGCGGTTGTTCGCGGTCACCCGGGGGCGCCGGTTCGGCAGCCTCGGGTTCCACTTTCTCGCTCCGCCCGTGGCCGGCGCCCTCGTGCGCCGTCGCCATGCCGAGCTCGTCGCCGCGGAGACCGGGCGTGGCGCCGGGCCCGAGCTCGACGCGGTGGCCTTCGTGGCCTCGCCCGCCGAGGCGGCGCGCCTCGGCCCGGGCGCGGACTATCTGCCCCAGGTCCTCCGCCGGTACGGCGACTCGGTCTGAGTCGGCGCCCGGCGGCAATCAGAGCCGGGGCGCTGGTGTACGGAAGGAACGGAGGTCCTGCCAGACGAAGGCGGCGAGACCGAGGAGCGCGCCCGCGTGCAGGAGCCACCAGCCGCCCTCGTACGAGAGGGTGGCGCTCTCCGCGACGTGGGAAGGGAGCGAGCTGGTCAGGTCCCGGACGTCCCACGACAGGTGGGCCGCGGTGAGGCGGACCGGGAGGGCGAGCGCGCACGCGTAGCCGAGCAGGCGCAGGAAGAGGACGGGCTGGAGCCGGGGTTCGGTCGCCCGGTACACGAGGACGGCCTGCGCGAGGAGCGCGAGGAGCAGCCAGGACCAGGACAGCAGGCTGCTCTGCGGGGCCGGTTCGGGGAACTGGTCGAGGCCCAGCAGTTCGTATGTCGACTCGTTGGCGTCGATGCTCCGCCCGTCGCCCGTCCAGAGGTGGATCTGGAAGGCCATCAGCGGCAGGGCGCCTCCCCACAGCGCCAGCATGGCGAGCACGGTCAGTACCGCGCCCACGAGGGGGCCGCGTCGGACCTTCCGCACCGGGGCGCCGGGCTGCCCCTGGGGTCCCCCCGCCGGCGGAGCGGCCGGCATCGGCGGTCGTGGAGGCGGCACGGCGGCCGGTTGCGTGGGCTGCGCGTACGTGGGGACCGGTGCGGCCGGAAGGGGAGCCGCCGGGTTGTCGTACGCCGTCGGTGTCGGCCGGGCGGGCTGCGGTTCCGGCCCCGGTTCCAGGTCGAGCAATCGTGCGGCGTGGCTGCCCAGTTGGGCCAGCACTTCGCCGGGCAGCCATGTCCCGGCGGGCAGGGTGCCGGTCGCCTCGGCGATCTGCCGGGGTGTGGGCCGGGCCGTGGGGTCCTTGCTCAGGCAGGCGTGTACGAGAGCGGTCAGGGTGTCCGGGACACCGGTGACATCCGGTTCCTCCTGGACGACGCGGAACATCAGGGCGTGCGGGCTGCCACCGGCGGTGCCGCCGAAGGGTTGGCGGCCCGTCGCGGCGTACACGAGTACCGCTCCGAGGCAGAACACGTCGCTGGCCGGGGTCAGTTCCTCGCCCCTCACCTGCTCCGGGGACATGAACCCGGGCGAGCCGACGATCGCTCCGCTGCGCGTCAGGACGGTGTCCCCCGCGAGGGCGTCCAGGGCGCGGGCGATCCCGAAGTCGATGACACGGGGGCCGTCGACGGTGACCAGGACGTTGGAGGGCTTCAGGTCGCGGTGGACAAGGCCGGCGCCGTGGATGGCCTGGAGCGCGAGCGCCAGCCGGTTGGCGAGGGTACGGACGGAGTGCTCGGGCAGCGGGCCGTAGTCCCGGGAGACGACGGTGTGCAGATCGGGGCCGGGGACGTACTGGGTGGAGACCCAGGGCACGGCGGCTTCGGTGTCGGCGTCGAGGACGGCGGCGGTCCATTCCCCGCCGACGCTGCGGGCGGCCTGGACCTCGCGCGCGAACCGTCGCCGGAACTCGGGGTCCCGCGCGTACTCCCGCTGGATGACCTTGACCGCGACGGTGCGCCCGCTCTCGGACCGCCCGAGGTACACCCGGCCCATCCCGCCCTCGCCGAGCAGGCCGAGCAGCCGGTGGCGGGCGATGTGTGTCGGATCGTCGGGCGTGAGCTGCCGCATGTGCTTCCCCCTGTGCAGGGCCGACACCTCAAGTCCCCCGAGCCGGCCGCCGATGCGTGACGCCGGTCAAACTATCGGACGCGGAACGGCGCTCCCGGCGCCGGTGTCGGTGCCGGGAGCACCCGGAGGGTCGCCCGCCGGATTCAGGTGCGCAGCCACACCGCCGTGTCGGTGGGCAGGCGGCCGTCGGCGGCCAGGGGGCCGCTCGCCAGGAGCAGGCGCTCGTACGCCGGGAGCTCGGCCTGGGTCGTGGAGAGGTTGACCAGGCACAGCAGGCCCTCGCCGCGGGCGAACGCGAGTACTCCGTCCGCCGCGGGCAGCCAGGTCATGGCACCGTCCCCGAAGCCCTCGACCGAGCCGCGCAGCCTCAGTGCCTCGCGGTACAGCGCCAGCATCGACGCCCCGTCCGCCTGCTGTCGGTCCACCGCGTGGTCGTCCCAGTCCCGGGGCTGGGGAAGCCACGGCTCGGAGCCGGAGTCCGAGCCGAACCCGTACCAGGGTGCTCCGGCGGTCCACGGCAGGGGTACGCGGCAGCCGTCGCGGCCGGGGTCGGTGCCGCCGGAGCGGGCGTGCATGGGGTCCTCGATCCGGTCCAGCGGCACCTCCGCCTCGGGCAGACCCAGTTCCTCGCCCTGGTACACGTACACCGATCCCGGGAGTGCCAGGGTGAGCAGGGCCGCCGCGCGGGCCCGTCGCGTTCCGAGGGCGAGGTCCGTGGGTGTGCCGAAGGTCTTCGTCGCGAAGTCGAAGCCGGTGTCGGCGCGCCCGTACCGGGTGACCGTGCGGGTGACGTCGTGGTTGCAGAGGACCCAGGTCGCGGGGGCGCCGACGGGGGCGTGCTCGGCCAGGGTGTCGTCGATGGTGCGGCGCAGCCGGTCCGCCTCCCAGGGGCAGGAGAGGAAGTTGAAGTTGAACGCGGTGTGGAGTTCGTCGGGGCGGAGGTAGCGGGCGAAGCGTTCGGAGTCCGGGAGCCAGACCTCGCCGACGAAGACGGCGCCGTACTCGTCGGCTATCGCGCGCCACGACCGGTAGATGGCGTGGAGTTCGTCCTGGTCGATGTACGGGTGGGGGTCGACGCCCTCGACGAAGTCGGCGAGTGCCGGGTCCTTGGCGAGCAGCGCGGCGGAGTCGATCCGTACTCCGGCGACTCCTCGTTCGAACCAGAAGCGCAGGACGTCCTCGTGTTCCCGGCGGACCGCCGGGTGGGCCCAGTTGAGGTCGGGCTGTTCGGGGGTGAAGAGGTGGAGGTACCACTCGCCGTCCTCGACCCGGGTCCAGGTCGGTCCGGAGAACTGCGAGGGCCAGGTGTTGGGCGGGAGTTCGCCGTTCTCGCCCCGGCCGGGCCGGAAGTGGAAGAGTTCCCGCTCCGGGCTGCCGGGGCCGGCCGCGAGGGCGGCGCGGAACCAGTCGTGCTGGTCGGAGACGTGGTTGGGGACGATGTCGACGATGACGCGGATGCCCAGCTCGCGGGCTTCGGCGATCAGCTTCTCGGCTTCGGCGAGGGTGCCGAAGGCGGGGTCGATGGTGCGGTAGTCGGCGACGTCGTAGCCGCCGTCCACCAGCGGCGAGAGGTACCAGGGTGTGAACCAGACGGCGTCGACGCCGAGTTCGGCGAGGTAGGACAGTCTCGCTCGGACTCCCGCGAGGTCCCCGGTGCCGTCACCGTCGCCGTCGGCGAAACTGCGCGGATACACCTGGTAGATGACGGCGTCGCGCCACCAGTCGTCGGTGCGATGCGAGTGAGGGGCTGCCACGTGACGGTCCTTTCGGGCAGGTCGGGGTTCTTCGTCGCCGGCCCGGATGCTGCGGGGCATGGAGGACGGGCCGGCGACGAAGGCATGGGGTGGTGCGGAGGGGCCGGGGGCGCGGGCGGCCGTGGTGAGGGTGGCCGGCGTGACGCGGGTGGCGCGGCCGGCCTGGACGGCACGGGTGGCCCGCGTGGCCCGGGAGGGCGGTCAGCCCTTGAGGCCGCCCGCCGTGAGGCCGCTCATGATGTTGCGCTGGAAGACAAGGAAGATGAGGAGGGTCGGCACGGACGCGATGGCGAGCGCGGCGATCAGGACGTTGACCGGGACACCGTTGGAGAGCGAGTAGATGCCGACGTTGAGGGTCTGGCCGGCCGGGTCGGGCAGGGTGAGCATCGGCCAGAGGAAGTCCTTCCAGACCCCCACGACGGCGAAGATCGAGACGACTCCGAGGATCGGCCGCGAGATGGGCAGCACGATCGACCACAGGATCCGCATCGGGGACGCTCCGTCGATGGACGCGGCGTCCAGGAGCTCCTTGGGGATCGAGTCGAAGAAGCGCTTGAGCAGGAAGATGTTGAACGCGTTGGTCACCGAGGGCAGCCAGATCACCCAGGGTGAGTTCAGCAGGTTGCGCTCGAAGATCGGCAGGTCCAGGACGGTCAGGTACTGGGGCACGACGAGGACGGTCGCCGGGATCATCAGGGTGGCGAGCATCATGCCGAGCACGGCCTTGCCGAAGATCGGCCGCAGCTTGGAGAGGGAGTAGGCGGCGGCCACGTCCAGGACGAGCTGGAAGGCGAGCGCGCCGAACGCGTAGTAGAGGGTGTTGAAGAGGAGTGTGGAGAGGTCCATGACCTCCCAGGCGCGGGAGTAGTTCTCCGGTGCGAAGGTCTCCGGCACCAGGGTCGGCGGCGTCCGGATGACCTCCTGGGTGTCCTTGAAGCCGCTGGACACCATCCAGTAGAGGGGGCCGAGGAACGCCAGGGTGAAGCCGCCGACGACCACGGCGAAGACCACCCGGTAGAGGACCTTGCCACGCGGGCGGGCGAGCTGCGCGGGCGAGATGAGTGTGCGTGTGGACATGCTGGTCTCCCCGGTCCTACTCGTCCTCGGCGCGGCTGAGCTTCACGTACGCCGCCGAGAATCCGGCGAGGAGTACGAGCAGGAGCAGACCGAGCGCCGCCGCGGCACCGTAGTTGTTGAAGTTGAAGGCGTATTGGTAGATGAGGTAGACGACGGTCGTGGTCGATCCCTCGGGGCCCGCGCCGCCGGTGAGCAGGAACGGTTCGACGAAGACCTGCATGGTGGCGATGACCTGCATGAGCAGCATCAGGGAGAGGATCAGGCGCGTCTGCGGGATGGTGACGTGCCAGATCTTGCGGAACAGCCCGGCGCCGTCGAGCTCGGCCGCCTCGTACAGCTCGCCGGGGATGCTCTGGAGCGCGGCGAGGTAGATGAGGGCCGCGCCGCCCATGTTCATCCAGGTCGACGCGATGACGACGGAGAGCAGGGAGAGGTCGGGGTCCTGGAGCCATTGCTGCTCGGGGAGGTGGAGGAAGCGGAAGAGTTCGTTGAGGAGTCCGTAGCCGGGGTCGTACAGGTACTTGAAGAGGAGGACCGAGGCGACGGGCGGGAGCATCACGGGCAGGTAGACGAGCAGCCGCAGATAGCCCTGGCCGTGGTGGAACTCGTTGATGACGAGGGCGACGGCGAAGGGCACCGCGAAGCCGAAGACCAGCGCGAGGACGGTGAACAGGAGCGTGTTGCGCCAGGCCTGCCAGAAGGCCGGGTCGTTGACGACGGTGACGAGGTTGTCCAGGCCGACCCAGGTCGTGTGTCCGCTCTCGGTCTTCTGGAAGGCCAGGAGGAACTCCCTGACCATCGGGTACCAGGAGAAGAACGCGAAGCAGAGGACGGCGCCGATGAGGAAGCCGTGGGCGGTGAGGTTGCGCCGCAGGCTCTTCGCGAAGCGGTCACGGCCACCGGGGAGTTCGGGGCCCGCCGTCGCCGGCGGCGGGGAGTGGCGGGGGCTGCCCGCCTTGCTCGGGGTCACGCTGGGGGCCGACATCGTCGCTCCTTGGTGCTGGTCTGCCGGGGTGGAGTCCTGGGTGGGGTGCGGGGGCCGGCGGGGGCGGTCCGATCCGCCCCCGCCGGGGCCCGTCACTGCTGTGCGAGGACCTGGTTGACCTGTGCCTCGGCGGTGGCGAGGAGCTTGTCGATGTCGGCGTCCTTGTTGGTGAGGAGGCCGGACATCACGTTGTCGATGACCTTGTAGACTTCCTGCGCCTTCGGCGGCTCGGCCTTGCCGGCGACGGGGTTGTCCATGAAGGACTTGAAGTTCTGAACCGGCATGGTGGCGTGGGTGACGCGTGCGGCGTCGTCCTCGGCCTTGGAGTCGTTCAGCCAGAAGTTGGGCTGCGGGACGCCGACGGGGAGCGAGTCCTGCTTGGTGCGGGCCCAGTCGAACTGGCCCTTGCCGACGGTGAGGTTCTTGAAGTTGAGCCAGGCAACGGCGGCCTTGATCTTGTCGCCCGAGATCCCCTTCTTGATCATGTAGTTGTTGCCGCCGGCCAGGGTGTTCTTCTCGCCGGGGATCGGTCCCATCCCGAAGTTCTCGTACTTCGCGCCGAGTTGCTGGACCATGTACGCGATGTCGTCGGGGGCGGCGAGGAACATGCCGAGCTTGTCGGTGGCTATCTGCTTCTGCAGGTCGCCCCACTTGAGCAGCTGGGTCTTGCCCATGCTGTCGTCCTCCCAGCGCATGGCGTGGAGGTTCTTCGCGACCTGCTTGCCGAGCTCGTTGTTGAAGGCGGCCTTCTTGCCGCTCGCGTCGACGACTTCGCCGCCGACGCTGTACATCTGCGCGGTGAAGTGCCAGCCGCCGGTGTTGCCCGCGCTGTACTCGCCGAAGCCGGCGATGCCGTTGCCGAGCCCGGCGATCTTCTTGGCGGCGGTGCGGACCTCGGCCCAGGTGCGCGGCGGGGCGTCGGGGTCCAGGCCGGCGTCCGTGAACAGCTTGCGGTTGACGAGCAGGCCCATCGTGTAGTTGCTGGTGGGCAGGCCGTACAGCTTGCCGTCCTGCTTGAGGGAGTCGAGGACGTTCGGGTCGATGTCCTTGAGGAGCGGCACGCTCTTGTCGTTGACGTACGCGGTGATGTCCGCGGCGCCGTCGTTGTCGAGGACCTGGGGCAGGTCGGTGAAGTAGGTGTAGAACACGTCCGGCTGGGACTTGGCCTTGAGCATCGCGGTGAACCGCGGCGGCTCCAGGCACTGGCCGGGGGTGGAGCGGCCCTCGATGGTGACGTTCGGATAGGTCTTGTTGAACTCTGCGACGTCCTCCTTCCACTCCTTGAGCTCGGCCGCCTTCGCCGCGGGGGGCATGCAGTCGATGGTGAGCGTCACCTTGGTCTTCGGGTCCAGCGGGGCGGTGGGGTCGGAGGACCCACCGCCCTCGGAACCGCCGCTGCCGTTGTTGCTGCTGCTCGTGCCGCAGGCGGCGAGCGCGGTCAGCGTGAGCGCGGAGACGAGGGTGACCGCGCTGGCGCGGCGCGTACGGCGGAACCGGGCTCTTCTCATGGGTGGTCCCCTTCGGGCCTGAACGTGGAGGTCGCCCCACCGCCTGTGCGTTGTGGGGCGCCGCACACTCAACCACCCTCAACAAGTGAACGCAAGATATCGCGCTGATTTCGTAATTGCCTGACAGTCGCCAGGAGATGAGCGGGGCCAGTAGCTCAGGAAACCGACAGTTCAGGGGTCTGTCGTAGCCTTCGAGAGGCTCGGCGGTTTCACGAGGTGGGCAGAACGCACGCAAGACCGATGCAAGTGACTGCAAGCCACCTGCATCGGTCTCGCGGGGTAGGAGGGCCGGGGTTACGGGTTGACGTTGACTGAGCCGGGGTTACGGGTTGACGTTGACTGGACCGGGGCTACGGGTTGACGTTGATCTTGAAGGTGGACGTGGTGTTACGGATGTCCACGGCGTTGCCGCTCAGCCGGAGTCCGTTGAAGGTCACCTCACCGACGGCGGGCCCCTGCCCCGACTCGGGCATCTCGTTGGCCCAGAGGCCGAATCCGGACTTGGCGTCGAAGGCGTCGCCGCTCTTGCGCGCCCCCGTGATCGAGACGTCCGTGAACACGGTGTCCTTGATGGGGAACTGCGGCTGACCGCCCACGTAGTTCGTCTGGAACATCACCCCGCTGTACGTGGGGTCGACGATGTCCACATGGTTCACCCTGATGCCCTGGAAGACCTTCGACGCGGAGAACACCCAGATGCCGGGGAAGGTCTGGGAGCCCCAGAAGTGGCCGCCCGCCCGGACGACGGAGATGTTCTCGAAGGTCGTGGGTTCGGTCCCGAAGCCGTTCATCGGGTAGCCGAAGTCCAGGGACGAGATGGTGATGCCCGCGTAGACGAGCGTGTCGGCGATGTGGATGTTGCGGAAGGTGTTGTTGAAGCCGCCGTAGACGGCCACGCCCGCCGCTCGCCAGGTCAGGGTGGTGGTGAGGTTCTCGTAGACGTTGTTCTTCATGTCGGCGCCGCCGGCGTCGATCGCGGAGAACAGGGCGAAGCTGTCGTCACCGGTCGCCCGGGCGTCGTTGTTGACGACGTGGTTGTCCGTCGAGCCGTTGGTCATGTTGATTCCGTCGGCGAACATGTTGCGGATCCGGGAGTTCTTGATCGTCATCCGGTCGGTGTTGGCACCCCAGTAGAGGCACACCATGTGCTCGTTCCAGATGTCGTCGATGACGATGTCCGAGACGTTCGCGAAGTCGAACACCTTGCCCGGTCCGTCGATGCGCGAGGTGTAGTTGCCGAAGTAGGCGAAGCCCTTGAACAGCGAGCCCTTGGCCGCCGCCTCGGCGCGGAAGCCGATGTCGGTGTTGTCCTGGGTCGACGGCGCGTGGAACCTCGTGAACCACGGTCCGGCGCCGACCACCTTGACCGGCTTCCCGTACACCTGGAACTTGCTCGCCGTCTGGTAGTCGCCCGGCGGCAGATAGACACCCACGAGCGTGCCGGTGGTGTCCATCCGGACCTTGTCCAGGGCGTTCTGCACGTCCTGGTGCCCGAATCCGGCAGGCACGGTGTAGGTGGCCGGGTCCGGGTTCCCGACCAGGGCGACCTGCTCCAGGTTCACGAAGTCGATCGCGTACGTGGAGGTGTTCGCGGCGTCCTTCTGGAGCCGGATCCTGCTGCCCGCCGGGACGGTCTCGCCGAGGAGGAGGTGCGCCTCGTCGTAGATGTGGCGCGGCGCGCCCGAGCCCGGGGAGTTGCCGGGTCCGGCCTCGGCGCCGTACAGCCAGGCGTACTTCGACGTCAGCGGGAGCGACTTCTTGAACACCCCGTCGACGTACACGTTGATGGTGGAGTCGATGCCGCCGCCGCCCGCGGAGTCCGGGATCGAGAAGCGGGTCACCAGGGTGTTGGTCGAGCGCCGGGTGGTGAACTCGACGTACTCCCCCGTCGCGTCCAGGCTGACGGCCTTGCGGCCGGAGGCCTCGCCCGCGATGTCGCCGATGGTGCGGTTGGGCCCGGCGACGGTGGCTCCGCCGCCGACGGTGCCGTCCTCGGCCTCGTACATGTCGTACGGCATGTTCGCGCCGCGGCCGACGAAGAGGGGCTGGGTGGAGGTGTTGTTGGCGCGCTTGACCGGGAGTTCGTCGGCGTCGTCGGCAACGACCGTCTTCACGGTGTAGGAGCCGTTGACGGCCATCCAGGGGCCGAGGTTCACCTCGGCGCTCGCACCGGCCGCGAGGGCTCCGTTGTGGGCTCCCGTCAGGGTCTTGACGGTGGCGCCCGTCGAGTCCGTCAGGGTGAGGGTGACGCCGTGGCCGCCCGCGGCGCTCGCCGCGGTGCCCTGGTTCTTCAGGGCCACCTTGAAGGTGACCGTGTCCCCGGCGGACAGGCTGGACGGCGAGGTCGTCACCGAGGCGGCGACCAGGTCGGAGCTGGACACCGGTGTGACCACCAGGGCGGTGGGGCGGGTGTAGGTGTTGTTGGACTCGTTCTGCTCGATGACGGCGTTCGCCTCGTCGGCGACGGCGCTGAGCTGGTAGCTGCCCGCGTCGCGGGCGCCGATGGAGGCGCTGACCGTGGTCTGGGCGCCGGCGGCCAGGGCGCCGACCTGCGCGGTGGCGACCTTGGTGCCGCCGAGGCGCAGCGCGACGGCGCTGGCCGGTGCGGCGGCCGGGCCGCTGTTGCGGACGGTGGCGCTGACGGTGATCGGGTCCGACTCGACGGGCGAGGCGGGTGTGGTGGTGAGGCCGGTGACTTCGAGGTCGGGGTTGGGGGCGGGAACGCCGACGACCTGGAACTCGGCGAGCTGGCCCGCCGCGGAGCCGGTGTTGGCGGTGAACTTCAGCTGGACGTCGGCGACGCGGACGGAGACGGGAATGGTGACGGTGTTGCCGCTCGCCGGGTCGAAGGTGTAGCTCTTCGCGGCCGTGATGCCGCTGAAGCCGGTGGCGCTCTGCTCCCGGCCGAGGACCTCGACGGTCTGGCTGCGGGTCGACCACGCCGTGCCCGGGTTGAGCTTGAGGACGAGGCTGTCGACGTCGGCGTTGGAGCCCAGCTTGACGGTCAGGGTGTTCGGGTAGCTGCCGCCGGCACCTTCCCAGTAGGTGCTGGTGTTGTTGTCGTTGGCGTTGGCCGCGACGAAGGTGTGGACGACGGAGGAGGCGTTGATCTCCTTGCCGACGGCGAGGTTGGAGCCGCCACCGCCGCTGCCGGTGCGGGTGACGGCGTTGCTGTCGGTCGACTGGTTGCCCGCCGCGTCCTTCGCGCGGACCCGGTAGGTGACCGTCTGGTTCGCCGGTCGGGTGTCGGTGAAGGTGGTGACGTTCCCGGCGAGGCTGGTCAGCAGGGTGCCGTTGGCGTAGAGGTCGTAGCCGGTGACGCCGGTGTCGTCGGAGGAGGCGTTCCAGGTGAGGCGGATCTGATCGGTGGCCGGCTGGGTGAAGGCGAGGTTCGCCGGGGCGGTCGGGGCCTGGGTGTCGCCCGTCTGCGGTCCGTAGATCTCCAGCTCGGAGAGCTGGGCGGCGGGCTGCACGCTGTTCGCCGTGACGAGGACCCGGACGTACCGGGTGGTGGTCGCGTCGAAGGTGACGGTCGCGGCCCGTCCTCCGGCGGCGTCGAAGGTGTACACCTGGGAGGCGGTCAGATCGGTGAAGGCGGTGCCGTTCGCACTGCCCTGGATCTTGAGGGTCTGGCTGCGCGCACCCCAGCCGTCGGGCAGGCGGAGCACGACCCGGTCGACGCGGACGGACGCCCCGAGGTCGGCCTGGATCCACTGCGGGAGGGCGTTGTTGGCGCTCTCCCAGTAGGTGGCCCGGTTGCCGTCGTTGGCGTTGCCCGCCGCGTACACCTCGGTGTGGCTGCTCGCGGTCAGGGTGCGGCCGCTCGCCAGGTCGGCCGAGGACCCGTCGGCCGCGTGGACCTCCAGTTCGGAGAGCTGCGCGGCCTGCCAGCCGGTGTTGGCGGTGATGTCGACCCGTACGAACCGGGCCTGGGTGGCCGGGAAGGAGACCGTCACGGTGTTGGCCGCGCCCGGGGCGAAGGTGTAGGAGGCGGAGCTCTTGAGGGTCGCGAAGCTCGTGCCGTCGGCGCTGCCCTGGACGGACAGCGTCTGGTTGCGGCTCTCCCAGCCGGCGGGCAGCTTCAGGACCACCTCGTCCACGCGGGTGGTGGCGCCGAGGTCGACCTGCACCCACTGGGGCAGGGTGCTGCCGGCACTCTGCCAGTACGTTCCCTGGTTGCCGTCGGTGATGTTCGCGGCGCCGTACTCGGCGTGGGATCCGGACGCCGCGGTGGCGTCGCCCAGGGCGATGTTGGGGCCGCCCGCCGCCTGGGCGGACACGAGCGGTCCTCCCAGGGCCAGGAGGCTGGTGGCGATCACGGCGCTCAGACCCCGTGATCTCCAGTGGCGGAAACTCATCCGTCCTCGCTCTCGATTCATGGGCACGGGGTCAGCCGGTCCGGTTGACGACGAACTGGGAACCGGGCTCGACGAGGACGTCGCCCTCGGCCGAGTTGGTGATGGTGACGCCGGTCAGCGTCGCGCTGCCGCGGGCGCCGCTCATCGCGAGGATCCCGGAGCCGTTGACCGACTTGTCGATGCGGACGTTGGTGATCTTCACGTCCGGCATCTCGCCGCCACCCGTCTTGAACTGGATGCCGTCGTACGTCGAGTCGAGGATCTCGGTGTCCCGGATGGTGACGCCGGGGATGGGCTGGCCCTGGGCGAAGAGGGTGATGGCGCCGAACTCCTGGTCCTCGTTCCAGAACGCGCCGCCGGTGCGGTGCAGGGCGTTGTTGGAGATGAGGGTCTGGCCGGAGAAGGGCAGCGGGTCGTGGTCGGTCGCGAGCATGATCCCGGGGTAGTTCATGGTGTCCGAGATGATGTTGTTCTCGATGGTGTTGCCGTAACCGCCGTAGACCGCGATGCCGTTGGCGCGCCAGGGCAGCTGGATGGTGTTGTTGCGGAAGTGGTTGTCGTGGCCGACGTCGACCGAGGTGTCCTTGACGTACTTGCTGGCCCAGACGGCCAGGGCGTCGTCGCCGGTGTTGCGGAAGGACGAGTTGAAGACGGTGGAGTTGCGGGTGCCGTTGGCGAAGTTGATGCCGTCGGCGTAGGTGTTGCGGATCCGCATGCCGGTGAACTCGAGACCGTCTCCGGGGCCCCACAGTTCGGGGATGTTGGAGTAGTCGCGGCCCGCCCAGACGCCGACGTTGGCGTGCTCGATCCAGACGTTGCTGATCTTGGTGTCCTTGCCGAAGCGTCCGTTGAGGCCGACGCCGCCCTCTGCGTTGCCGTCACCGCCGCGGATCGCTCCGGAGCCGAAGATGGCGATGTCGGAGATCTGGGTGTTGTGGTCGATGTCGAAGCCGAAGTTGCCCTCGTGCGGGTGATTGATGCCGCCGGCCTCGTGCGGCGGGGTGAGGGTGTGGAGCTGGGAGTGCCACATGCCCGCGCCGCGGATGGTGACGTCGCGGATGCCGACCTGGTTGAACTGACCGCGGTTCAGCGGGTCGTCGGTGAGGATCTTCTGCTCCTGGCGCCACTGGCCGGCAGGGATCCAGACGCAGGGGATCTGGCCGTTCTGGTCGGCGGTCACCGCGCGCTGGAGGGCGTCGGTGTCGTCGATGCCGTCGTTGGGGACGGCGCCGTACTCGGTGATGGAGACGCAGTTCGCCGGCTTGGCGGCCGGGGGTGCGACCTGCTCCAGGTCGATCAGGTCGATGACGTAGAAGGACGCCGAGTCCCCGGCGTCGCGCTGGAGGCGGAACTTCGTTCCCACCGGGTACGACTGGGCGAGCAGGGCGTGGGACTCGTCGAAGAGGCGGCGGGCGTCGCCGCCGGGGCGGTTGGTGAGTCCTTCGGGGTCGTCGGTGCTGCCGTAGAGCCAGCTGTGCTTGGACGACAGGGTCAGCTTGCGGACGAAGACGTCGTTGGCGTAGAGGCTGATCGTGGCGTCGGCGCCGCCGCCCGCGGCCGCGTCGGGCACGGAGTTGCGGACGACGATGGAGTTGGCCGGGTCGGTGGAGGTGAACTCGACGAACTCACCCGTGGAGCTGAGCCGGACCGACTTGCGGCCGGAGGACTCGGTGGCGAAGTTGGTGTGCCCGAAGGTCCGCTTCTGGTCGGCGGTGAGCAGGGTGCCCTGGTAGCGGGCGTCCTCCGCCTCGTACTCGGTGTACGGCACGGCCGCGCCCCGGCCGACGACGAGGGAGCGTGAGAAGACGTTGTTGCTCTCGTCGGTCTCGGTGAGGGTGGCGGTGGCGTCGGCGGTCGCGGTGAGCGTGGCACCGCCGGTGGTGGCGGTCCAGCTGCCGGAGATCGGCACGTTGACCGTCTGGCCTGCGGCGATGGCGCCGGTGGAGCCGTTGAGGGTGCTGGCTCCGGCGGTCAGCCGGGTGATCGTGCCGGCGGGTGCGGTGGTGGTGCCGCGGTTCTGGACCGCGACGGTGAAGGTGACGGCGGAGCCGACAGCGGGGCTGGTCGGGTTGGTGGTGATGCCGGTGACCCGCAGGTCGGGGCCGGGGCTCTGGCCGACGACGAGCTTCGTCGAGGCCGTCCGGCTGTTGTTGCCGTTGTCCGGCTCGGGGACGGTGTCGGTCGGGTCGACCACGGCCGAGACGGTGTACGAGCCCATGGGCCGCTTGCCGATGGTGACCGGTACGGTCGCCGAGGCACCGGCGGCGAGCGCGCCGACCTGGGCGGACCCGGCCACGGCGCCCTCGACGCCGACCTCGACGGTGGTGGCGGCGGCCGCGGCGGTGCCGGCGTTGCGCACGGTGGCGTCGACGGTCACGGCGTCCGTCTCGGAGGGGGCGGACGGAGTCCAGGTCAGGTCGGTGACGGTGAGGTCGGGGCTCGGTGCCGCCGTGCCGACGACCTGGAACTCCGCGACCTGCGCGCCGGGGGCGCCGGTGTTGGAGAAGAAGGTCAGCCGCAGGTCGGCGTAGCTGCCGGTCACGGGGATGGTGACGGTGTTCTGTCCGGTGGAGGGGCTGAACGCGTAGTCGGCCCGCGCCTTGAGCGAGGTGAAGCCGGAGGCGGCCTGCTCACGCCCGAGGACCTGGATCGCCTGTGTCCGGGGGCCCCAGGCCTGGTCGGGGTTGAGCTTGACGACGACGCCCGTGACGTTCGCGTCGGCGCCGAGCTTCACGGTGAGGCTGGACGGGAAGCCCGCGGACTCCCAGTAGGAGGCGGTGGCGTCGTCGTTGGCGTTGGCCGCGACGTACGTCTGGGTCGTCGAGGTCGCCTCGATGGGCTTGTTGCGTGCCAGGTTGGTGCCGGCGGGCGGCGGGTCGACCGGTCCCTGGTCGCCCTGGCCGTAGACCTCGACCTCGGAGAGCTGGGCCGCGTTCCAGCCGGTGTTGGCGGTCACCCGGACGCGGAGGTACCGGGTCGTGGCGGAGGTGACACCGATGGTGACGGTGTTCGCCGCGGAGGGGTCGAACGCCCGTGACTGCGGTGCGGCGAGGGTGGTGAAGGTGCCGCCGTCGGTGCTGCCGAGCACGGCGACGGTCTGGGAGCGGGCCTCCCAGGTGGTGGGAAGCTTCAGTACGACGCTGTCGACGCGGGTTCCGGCGCCGAGGTCGACCTGGACCCACTGCGGGAACGACCCGGCCGGGCCCTCCCAGTAGGACTGCTGGCTTCCGTCGGTGACGTTGCCGGCCGGGTACGCGCCGTGGGCGCCGCTCGCCGTCGCCGTTCTGCCGAGGGCCAGGTCGGGTGCGGCCGCCGCGTACGCGGTGACGGGCAGGAGTCCGACGGCGATCAGTCCGGCTATCAGTACGCCGACCGTCAGCCGCCAGCTCAGGATTTTGCCTCTCATAGGGGCCTCTCCGTCTGCTGGGCCACGGCTCGGAGCCGACACAGGGCCTCTCGCTAGGAACCCAGCGGAACTCTGACAATGAATGACGGCTAGATACAGACTTATTGAGCATTTTCGTTAATCTTTTGCGCCGCCGGGGTGTCAGGTTTCTAGCAGGTCACCGCTTTGTCAACAGCCGTGGCAAAAACGGAAGTTGAGGGCTCACATCCGCGCAGGTCAACGACAAACGGCTCCGGCGCCGGGGAGGCGGTGAGGCCTCCCCGGCGCCGGAGCCGGGGTACGGAGAGCGGAAGGATCAGACGGTGGGCGGCGGCGCCGTCGAGCCGCGCACCACGAGTTCGGGCTCGAAGAGGAGCTCGCCGGGATCCGTCTGGGTGCCCGAGATCTGGGCGCACAGCAGCTCGACGGCGGCCCGACCCATCGCCTCGATGGGCTGGCGCACGGTGGAGAGCGGCGGCTCGGTGCAGTTCATGAAGGCGGAGTCGTCGAAGCCGACGACCGACACCTGCGAGGGGACCGAGAGTCCGCGGCGGCGCGCGGCCCTGATGGCGCCGAGGGCGAGCGGGTCGCTGGCGCACACGATGCCGGTGACACCGCGCTCCAGGAGACGGGTGGCGGCGGCCTGCCCGCCTTCGAGCGAGAAGATCGACCGTACGACGAACTCGTCCGGCAGCGAACCACCCGCCGCTTCGGCCACGGCCCGGGCCGCTTCGAGCTTGCGGCGCGAGGGGACGTGGTCGCCGGGGCCGAGGACGAGGCCGATCCGCTCGTGCCCGAGGGAGGCCAGGTGGCGCCAGGCCTGCTCGACGGCGACGGCGTCGTCGCAGGAGACGCAGGGGAAGTTGAGCCCCTTGATGGAGGCGTTGATCAGGACCACCGGGATGTTGCGCTCGGCCAGCTGGTGGTAGTGGTCGTGCGGCGCGTCGGCCTGCGCGAACAAGCCGCCGGCGAAGACGACTCCGGACACCTGCTGCTGGAGGAGGAGGTCCACGTAGTCCGCCTCGGAGACGCCGCCCTTGGTCTGGGTGCACAGGACGGGAGTGAGGCCCTGCTGCGCGAGCGCGCCGCCGATCACCTCAGCGAACGCGGGGAAGATGGGGTTCTGCAGCTCCGGCAGGACCAGGCCGACCAGACGTGCGCGCTCGCCCCGCAGCTGCGTGGGCCGCTCGTAGCCGAGCACGTCGAGCGCGGTGAGAACGGACTGCCGTGTCGCCTCGGAGACACCGGGCTTTCCGTTGAGGACACGGCTGACCGTGGCCTCGCTGACTCCCACCTTCTTGGCCACTTGAGCAAGTCGTCGCGTCATGAACGCAAGAGTATCGCAAACTTCGCAAGCGAGTTGCGTCCTTGGCATGCTCTTGCGGTCGACGAACGCAACCCATGAGAGCCGACAACGTTTGAAGGGTTGACGGGCAGAAGGGCGCCTCATAACTTCAGGCCTTGATAAAAGGCTTGCTGTTGTTGTCCGTCGGGCGCGAAACGGCGAAAGGGTTGTCAGGTGCAGACCACACGCATGCGGGTACGCACGTTCCTCCGGCGAGGAGCGGGGAGAGCGGAGCGAGGAGCGGACGCCGGGCCCCGCACCCGCCGCCTCCGGCCGCTGACCGCACTCACCGCGGGAGCCCTCGTAGCGGGCAGCCTCGTCCTCACCGGACCCGGCACCGCACAGGCCGCCGGCGAGCGGGTCGACGTCTGGCTCACCACCACCTCCGACTCCGGCGGCCGTACCGTCACGCGCGGTCTCGCCCAGCAGGCGCCCCTCGCGTTCGGCCCGGCCGGTGGCACCGCGAACCACACGATCACCGTCAACGAGAGCACCACGTACCAGCAGTTCGAGGGCGGCGGCGCGTCGATCACCGACACCACCGCCCATCTGCTGCGCGGCGGAGCCGTCAGCGCCGCCACCCGTGACGAGGTGATGCGCAAGCTGTTCTCGCCGACCGAGGGCATCGGCCTGTCCTTCGTCCGCAACCCCATCGGCGCCTCGGACCTCTCCCGGCCGGGGAACGTCTCCCTCGACGACACCTGCTGCGACCTCGGCGACTTCGGGAGCAACGGCTACGACACCGACGTCCGGCTGCTGACCGCCCAGGCCAAGCAGCTCAACCCGGCCCTCCGGGTCAAGGGCGTGCCGTGGAGCGCCCCGGGCTGGATGAAGGACAACGGCCGGATGGACCAGATGGGCTGGCTGAAGGCGGAGTACTACCCGCTGTACGCCCAGTACCTGGTGAAGTACGTGCAGAGCTACCAGGCCGCAGGCGTGAAGGTCGACTACCTCTCCGTGCAGAACGAGCCGAACTGCTGTCAGGCCGGCAACCCGACCGCCATGAACTACCCGGGCATGAGCTGGAACCCGGCCGGGCTCGTCGAGTTCACCAAGAACCACGTCTACCCGGCCTTCCGGGCCGCGGGCATCACCACCAAGGTCCTGGTGCACGACTGGAACTACGGCGACTACGCCAACTTCGGCGCCGGGATCCTCAACGACGCGGGCGTGCGCAACGACCCGCTGTTCGGCGGCATCGCCTGGCACGGCTACGCCGGCGACCCGGCCGTGGGCACCCAGGTCCACAACCAGTACCCGTCGGTGAAACAGTTCAGCACCGAGCACTCGGGCGGCACCTGGATCGGGAACCAGCACAACGAGGACCTGAGCGACATCGTCAACTACGCCCGCAACTGGAGCGGCAGCCTGGTCAAGTGGAGCCTCGGGCTCAACCAGAGCATGGGCCCGCACAACGGCGGCTGCGGCACCTGCACCGGTCTCATCACCGTGCAGGAGGGCGGCGCCCGGGCCGGGCAGGTCGACTACACGGTCGAGTACTACACGACGGGTCACCTCACCAAGTTCGTGAAGCCCGGCGCGTATCGCATCGACTCCACCGCGAACAGCACGGTCCAGAACGTGGCCTGGCGCAACGCCGACGGCTCCAAGGCGCTGATCGCCCACAACGGCGGCACCTCCGCCCAGTCCGTCCGGGTCGACTGGGGCAACCAGTCCTTCACGTACACGCTGCCCGCCCGCACCACGGCGACCTTCACCTGGTCGGGGACGACCGGGGGCGGTGAGACGGGCGCCGGGACGCTGACCGGTCTGGCCGGGAAGTGCCTGGACGTGGCCGGTGGCGCCACCGCCGACGGCACCCCCGTCCAGCTGTACGGCTGCAACGGCACCGAGGCGCAGCGCTGGACGCTCGCCGCCGACGGCAGCGTGCGGGCGCTCGGCAAGTGTCTCGACGTCAGCGGCGGTTCGACGGCCGACGGCGCCCAGGTCCAGTTGTACAACTGCAACGGCACGGCCGCACAGCGCTGGACGTACAACGCCACCACGCACGACGTGGTCAACACCGGCGCGAACAAGTGCCTGGACATCACCGGCAACTCCTCCGCCGACGGGACTCGGGCCCAGATCTGGTCCTGCACCGGCGGGGCCAACCAGAAGTGGACCCACAACGCGGCCTGACCCGGCCTGCCCTCTCCGCCCTCCTCCCCCTCAGAAGGCCCTTCAAGGAGCCCGCATGTCCCCCGCTCGTCCCAGCAGAAGAACGGTGAGCGCCGCGGTCGTCGCCGCGACCGCCGTACTCACCGGTCTGCTCACCGGCGGCCTGCCGAGTGCCGCCGCCCAGGAACCCGCACCCCGAGCCGTCGACCGGTTCGAAGGGGAGATCCCGTTCGCACCGCCGCCCGCGGAAGGCCTGTTCACCTGGGGCAATGCCACCGAGTCCCACCCGAAGCTCGAACTGAAGGAGCGCGCCGACGCCCCCGAGGGCGGCAAGGTCCTCGAAGGCCGCTACGACATCAGCGGCTGGGGCGGCTTCACCCACGACTTCGCGTTCGACCAGCCGGCGCACGACTGGACGGCGTACAGGGGCATCCGCTTCTGGTGGTACGGCCAGAACACGGCGCCACTACCGCCCGGCTCGGGCAAGCGGATCGCCCTGGAGATCAAGGACGGCGGCGCGAACGGCGAGGCGTCCGAGCTGTGGACGACCTCCTTCACCGACGACTGGGAGGGCTGGCACCTCGTGGAGATCCCGTTCTCCACGTTCCAGTACCGGGCCGACTACCAGCCCGTCGGCGGAATCGACCAGGTGCTCGGGCTCGACCGGATGTGGGGGTACGCCGTCACGCTCCCGACCGGTGCGCCGGGGGCGTTCGCCCTGGACGGCGTCGAGCTGTACGGCA
Organism: Streptomyces sp. NBC_00250; assembly: GCF_036192275.1. Lineage (NCBI taxonomy): Bacteria > Bacillati > Actinomycetota > Actinomycetes > Kitasatosporales > Streptomycetaceae > Streptomyces > Streptomyces sp. NBC_00250. The sequence continues at coordinate 294,778 of NZ_CP108088.1, forward strand.
CGGCGGAGCCCGCCCTGAACACCAAGGTGGTCACGAAGTCCGTCGTGCACCCCGTCGACGAGGGCGGCAGCGCCCGGGTCGACGTCTCGGTGGCCACCACCGGCTCCGGGCCGATCGGGGAGCCGGTCACCGTGGCGTACGAGACGGAGACCGGCGGCGGCGCCGAGCCCGGGAAGGACTACCGACCGGTCACGGGCAGCATCGTGTTCCCCGCCGGGACGCCCTCCGGTACGACCCGCTCGATCACCGTGCAGACCCTCAAGGACAAGGCCGCCGAGTCCGCCGAGACGATTCCGCTGCGGCTCACGGTGGACGGCGCCAAGGCACCGGCCGAGACCCCGCTGGTCGTGGTGAACGCGCACGGCCTGCCGTACCTCGACACCAGGCTGCCGGTACGGAAGCGGGTCGCCGATCTCCTCTCCCGGATGTCCCTGGAGGAGAAGGCCGGCCAGATGACGCAGGCCGAGCGCAACGCGCTGCGGGCGCCGGGCGACATCGCCGGATACTCCCTCGGGTCCCTGCTCTCGGGCGGCGGCTCGGTCCCCACGCCCAACACGCCCGCGGCCTGGGCCGCGATGGTGGACGCCTACCAGCTGCGCGCGCAGGCGACCCGCTTCCAGATCCCGCTGATCTACGGCGTGGACGCGGTGCACGGGCACAACAACGTCATCGGCGCGACGATCATGCCGCACAACATCGGCATCGGCGCGGGCCGTGACCCGGAGCTCGCCGCGCGGACCGGCGCGGTGACCGCGAAGGAGGTACGGGCGACCGGCGTCCCGTGGGACTTCGCCCCGTGTCTCTGTGTGACCCGCGACGAGCGCTGGGGCCGTTCCTACGAGGCCTTCGGCGAGGACCCGGCGCTCGTCACCGCGATGGAGACCGTCATCAACGGCATGCAGGGCGCGCCGAACGGCAAGGACCTCGACCGCAACGACAAGGTCCTCACCAGCGCCAAGCACTTCGTCGGCGACGGCGGGACCGCGTTCGGCTCATCGGCCACCGGTTCGTACACGATCGACCAGGGCGTCACCAAGGTCAGCCGCGCCGAGCTGGAGGCCGTGCACCTGGCCCCGTTCGCGGAGGCGGTGAAGCGCGGTACGGGCACGGTCATGCCCTCGTACTCCTCGCTCGACATCCTCGGGGACGAGCAGGGTCCGGTGAAGATGCACGCCAACGCCGAGATGATCAACGGCGTCCTGAAGGACCGGATGGGCTTCGAGGGCTTCGTCATCAGCGACTGGCAGGCCATCGACCAGATCCCCGGCGACTACCCCAGCGATGTGCGCACCTCGGTCAACGCCGGCCTCGACATGATCATGGTGCCGACGAACTACCAGGAGTTCACCCGGACCCTGACCGCCGAGGTCGGGGCCGGTCGGATCTCCACCGCGCGGATCGACGACGCGGTGGCCCGCATCCTGACCCAGAAGTTCCGCCTCGGTCTGTTCGAGAAGCCGTACGCGGACACCACGAACCTGCCGTCGATCGGCTCGGCCGAGCACCGCGCGGTGGCGCGGGAGGCCGTGGCGAAGTCGCAGGTGCTCCTCAAGAACGAGGGCTCCGTCCTGCCGCTGAAGCCTTCCCAGAAGGTGTACGTGGCCGGGTCGAACGCCGACGACCTCGGCAACCAGGCCGGTGGCTGGACGATCAGCTGGCAGGGCTCCTCCGGTCGTACGACGACCGGTACGACGATCCTCGAAGGGATGCGGAAGGCCGCGCCGGGGGCCGAGATCGGCTGGTCGAAGGACGCCTCCGCGCCGACCGAGGGCTACGACGTCGGTGTGGTGGTGGTCGGCGAGACCCCGTACGCCGAAGGGTTCGGGGACGTGGGCAACGGCAACGACCTCGAACTGACGGCCGCCGACAAGGCCGCGGTCGACACGGTCTGCGCGGCGATGCCGTGCGCGGTCCTGGTGGTGTCGGGACGGCCGCAGCTCATCGGCGACCGGCTGCCGGCCGTCGACGCCCTGGTCGCGTCCTGGCTGCCGGGCACGGAGGGCGACGGCGTCGCCGACGTCCTCTACGGCAGGCGGCCGTTCACCGGTCAGCTTCCGGTGACCTGGCCGAAGTCGGAGGCGCAGCTGCCCCTCAACGTGGGTGACAGCAGCTACGACCCGCAGTACCCGTACGGCTGGGGGCTGACCACTCTCACCCCGGCGCCGACCGGAGGGGAGCCCGCGCTGCGGGCGCTGCGGGTCGCGGCCAAGGCACTCCAGGCGATCGGCCGGGGCGACTCCCCCGAGGGGCGGAAGCTCGTCGCGGTGGCGCGGCAGATCGCGCAGAAGAGGATCGGCCAGAACATCACCGAGGCGACGGCGAAGCCGTTCGCCGACGCCGACCATCTGCTGCTCACGGGTGATCTCGGGGGCGCGGTCGGCAAGCTGACGGAGGCGTACCGGGCCGCGGGCTGACCGGTGTCGCTGTGACCCGACCCCCGGGGGAGCTCGCGCCCCGGGGGTCGGGCTTGTCGGGCCCCGCCCGCCCGCGCTATCTTGCATTGCATGGTTCCTGGTAACGCAATGAATGAGGCGGGCGACAGGGTCCCCAGCCAGCTCCGCAAGGGAGTGCTGGAGTACTGCGTCCTCGCGCTGCTCAGGGACGAGCCGAAGTACGGCGTCGAGCTCGTCGCCGAGCTCTCCGCGGTCAGCGTCATGACCACCAGCCAGGGCACGATCTACCCCCTGCTGTCGCGGCTGCGGCGCGAAGGACTCGTCGACACCGAGCTGCGCGACTCCCCCAGCGGGCCGTCGCGCCGCTACTACACGCTCACGGGCGTCGGCCGGGCCTCCCTCGCCGAGTTCGCCCAGGCGTGGCCGCTGTTCAGGGACGCCGTCGACCACTTCCTCACCGACCCACAGGGGGATTCCGCATGAACGCCACCGACCAGCACCCACTCGTCGCCGCCTACCTCGACGCCGTCGCGCGCGAGACGGCCGAGCTGCCCGCCGAGCGCCGGGCCGAGCTCCTCGCGGACCTCCGCGAGCACATCGAGGTCAGCGGCGCGGACGGCGACGACCAGGTCCGCGCGGTCCTCGCCGAGCTCGGCGAGCCCCGTACCGTCGCCGCCTCCGCCCTCGCCGAGGAGGCGCCGGCCGGCTCGGTGTCCGCCCCGGCGCCCGGCCGCACCAAGCTGACCGCGATCCTGCTCGGCGTCTCCGGGGTGCTCCTCCTGCTCAACCCGTACGTCGGGGCGGCCGCGCTGATCGTCGCCCTGGTGCTGCTGTGGGGCGCGCCCCAGTGGGAGAGCCGTCAGAAGCTCATCGGAACCGCCACCGGCGTGGCCCTGCCCGTCGCGGTCTTCCTGGGCGCGCTTCTCGGAGACGCGTCCCGGATCGGGCCGATGGAGGTCCTGCTGATCCTCGTGTTCTCGCTGGGCGTCCCGACCCTCGGCGCCGTCCTCCTGCTGCGGGCCGTACGCCGCTGACGCCGGGCCACGACACGGCTCCGGGACGCCCTCCTGCCGAGGGAGGCCCGGAGCCGTTCGTACGTGCCGAGGTGACGTCAGGCGGAGGCCCCGGGGATCTGGAGCGCCTTGGCGTTGCGGTCCCAACCCGACCACAGATCGGTGTCGACGCAGTAGCCGCACCCGGGGCCGAAGAACTCCCCGCGAGCGTTCTCGTCGCCGAGCAGCCAGAACCGCAGCCAGGCGGTGGTCGGGGCGCGGAAGTCCCCGCCGTCGCCGATGGAGCTGAGGTGCCCGGCGCCGCGGACCTCGCCGTACACGGCGGGTGCGTGGTCGGTGTCCCGGTACAGGGCCTTCACCAGGGCCGGCCACACCGTCAGGTCGCGCTGGCCCGCCAGGTAGAGAACGGGCTCGTCCATCAGGTCCGGATCGGTCAGCGGACCGGGCTGGATCGGGATGGCGGTGTCGACCCGGGGGTCGACGGCCGCGTTGACGGCAGCGGCTCCGCCCTGCGAGTGACCTGCCGAGGCGATGTGGTCGAGGTCGACCTTGCCGTGGAACTTGCTGGAGCTGTCCGCGTTGCGGTGCTCCAGGACGTCGATTCCCGCGCGCATGCTGATCGCGAAGTTCGACGTGGGGGTGTTGGCGGCGGCGACGATGAAGCCCTGGCTCGCCCAGTGGCGCAGCAGCGAGCTGTAGATGCCGGGCACGGCGCCCGTGCCGTTGCCCCAGATGATCACCGGGTGGCGTTCGCCCGACTGCCCCATGGTCCGCGGGTAGTAGAAGGTGTGCACGGCCTCGATGTCGACGCTCACCTCGTACGGGCCCGTCCGGCCCCAGTCGGTGCCGACGGACGGGATCCTGCCCGCGGTCCCGGCGTCGGCGGCCGCGCCGGCAGTGCCCGGCGTGGTGCACACGGCCATCACGGCGGCGAGCAGAAGGCCGCCGAACACACGGCTCGTTCTCCCTGGCATACGAACTCCTTCACGGATCAGGCACGTTGCGCGTCCTCGCAAGCGTGACCAGGCCATGATCGAGCTCGCGGGGGCGAGTGTCTGTCCGCAGGAGCCCAGACCTTCCGGGGTCTCCTTGGGCATCTGCCCAGAACGCCCCCCGCCCCCGCCGAATCCGTGGTTCGGTGGGGGCAGCGGGCGGTGGTGGCGGCCGGGTCAGCGGGCCAGCAGCTGGAGGGTGTCGATCACGCGGTTCGAGAAGCCCCACTCGTTGTCGTACCAGGCGACGACCTTGATGTGGCGGCCCTCGACGCGGGTGAGCTCCGAGTCGAAGATCGACGAGGCCGGGTTACCGGTGATGTCGGAGGAGACGAGCGCGTCCTCCGAGTACTCCAGGACACCGGCGAGCGGGCCGGCCGCGGCGGCGCGGTACGCCTCCAGGACGTCCTCGCGCGTCACGTCACGGGCGACGGTGGTGTTGAGCTCGACGATCGAGCCGACCGGGACCGGCACGCGGATCGAGTCGCCCGACAGCTTGCCGTCGAGGTTCGGCAGCACGTGGCCGATCGCCTTGGCGGCGCCCGTCGAGGTCGGGACGATGTTGACGCCGGCGGCGCGGGCGCGACGCGGGTCGCGGTGCGGGCCGTCCTGCAGGTTCTGCTCCTGCGTGTAGGCGTGCACCGTCGTCATGAAGCCGTGCTCGATGCCGGCCAGGTCGTCGAGGACCTTGGCGAGGGGCGCGAGGGCGTTCGTCGTGCACGAGGCGTTCGAGACGATGGTGTGCAGCTCGGCGTCGTACGCGTCGGTGTTGACGCCGTAGGCGAGCGTCACATCGGCACCGTCGGCGGGAGCGCTGACGAGCACGCGCTTGGCACCGGCGTCGATGTGGGCGCGGGCGGCCTTGGCGTTGGTGAAGCGGCCGGTCGCCTCAAGGACGATCTCGACGCCGAGCTCGGCCCAGGGAAGCTGCGCCGGCTCGCGCTCGGCGAGGACCTTGATGCGGCGGCCGTCGACGACGAGGGTGTCCCCGTCGACGCTCACCGGCCGGCCGAGGCGGCCCGAGGTCGAGTCGAAGGCGAGCAGTCGCGCGAGGGCCTTCGGCTCCGTCAGGTCGTTCACGGCCACGACCTCGAGGTCGGTGTCGCGCTCCAGCAGGGCGCGGAGCACGTTGCGTCCGATGCGGCCGAATCCGTTGATGGCGATGCGAGTCATGAATGGTGTCCCTTCAACTTCTGCGTCGCCACCAGGTTCGCTCGGCGGGAACGGTCCTGACAGAGGCGGGATCGCCACGGTCCGCAAGGATCGCGCCAAGCCTCGGCGAGGGGCTACTCGCCCTTGGTGAAGGTGCGCCGGTACTCGCTGGGCGTGGTGCCGAGGATGCGCTGGAAGTGCAGTCGCAGATTCGCGCCGGTGCCGAGGCCGACGTCGGCGGCGATCTGCTCGACGCTCCGCTCCGAGCGCTCCAGGAGTTCGCGGGCGAGGTCGACGCGGGCGCGCATCACCCACTGCATGGGCGTGTACCCGGTGTCCTCGACGAAGCGGCGGGAGAAGGTGCGTGCCGAGACCGCCGCGTGGTGGGCGAGGACGTCGAGGGTGAGCGGCTCACCGAGCCGGTGCAGGGCCCATTCACGGGTGGCGGCGAACCTTTCGCCGAGCGGCTCGGGGAGGCTGCGCGGTACGTACTGTGCTTGGCCGCCGCTGCGGTAGGGGGCGGCGACCAGCCGTCGGGCGGCATGGTTCGCGGCGGCCACGCCGAGGTCGCCGCGGAGGATGTGCAGGCACAGGTCGATGCCGGAGGCGGCGCCCGCCGAGGTGAGCACGCTCCCCTCGTCGACGAAGAGGACGTTCTCGTCGACGTGGACGAGGGGGCGTTTCACCGCGAGTGCCTGGGTGTAGTGCCAGTGGGTGGTGGCGCGTTTGCCGTCGAGCAGGCCGGTCGCGGCGAGCGCGAAGGCGCCCGTGGAGATCGCGGCGAGGCGGGCGCCGCGGTCGTGGGCCGCGATCAGCGCCTCGACGACGGCCTGCGGCGGGTCCTCGCGGTCGGGATAGCGGTAGCCGGGGACGAAGACGATGTCGGCCCAGGCGAGGGCGTCGAGGCCGTGGGCGACGGCATAGGAGAGGCCGTCGCCCCCGGTCACCAGACCGGGTTCCGCGCCGCACACCCTCACCTCGTAGGGCATGCTCGCGCGGGTCGTGAAGACCTGCGCGGGGATGCCGACGTCGAGCGGCTTCGCCCCTTCGAGCACGAGGACGGCGACGCGGTGGAGGCGGGGGGTAGGCGGCACGGTTACCAGCGTAGGCGGGCGGCCCGCGCCGCCCGCAGGCGGCTCAGCAGGTCAGCGCGTCACCGTCCACTTCTGGTTCGCGCCGCCGCCGCACGACCAGATCTGCAGCCTGGTGCCGTTGGCGGAGCTGTTGCCGGTGGCGTCCAGGCACTTGCCTGATCCGAGGTTGACGATGTCCCGGGCGCCGTTGGCGGTCCACTGCTGAGCGCCGGTGCCGTTGCAGTCCCACAGCTGGACGGGCGTGCCGTCGGCCGTACCGGCGGAGGTGACGTCGAGGCACTTGCCCAGAGCCCGGATCGTGCCGTCGGTCCCCACGGTCCACCGCTGGGCGCCGGTGCCGTTGCAGTCGTAGAGCTGGACGGCGGTGCCGTTCGCGCTGTTCGCCGCGGCCACGTCGACGCACTTGCCGCCGATTCCGGTGATCGGCCCCCCGGTCGTCGGCGTGTCCGCGGTGGTGACGCGGACGTGGTCGACGACGAGCTGCTGCGGGAAGGCGGTCGAGCCGTCCGGGTCACCGGGCCAGTAGCCGCCGACCGCGAGGTTGAGGATGAGGAAGAACGGCTTGTCGAACACCCAGGCGCGGCCGCCGAGGTCGGCGGGCGTACGGGTCTGGTAGACGGTTCCGTCCACGGACCAGGTGATCCTGCCGGGCGACCAGTCGACGGCGAAGGTGTGGAAGGCGTCGGCGAAGGCCTGGCCGCCGGGCAGGGTGTAGCCGGCGCCGATGCCGCCGGAGCCGGAGTAGCCGGGGCCGTGCAGGGTGCCGTGCACGGTGGACGGCTCGAAGCCGACGTTCTCCATGATGTCGATCTCGCCGGAGGCGGGCCAGCCGACCTGGCCGAGGTCGTTGCCGAGCATCCAGAAGGCGGGCCACATGCCCTGGCCGCGCGGCACCTTCATCCGGGCCTCGACGTGGCCGTACTGCGCGGTGAACTTCCCGGCGGTGTTGAGCCGCGCCGAGGTGTACTCGCACCGGCCGTACCAGCACTGGTAGTTGCCGGGGTTCTCCTTGCGGGCGGTGATCACCAGGTGGCCCTGGCCGTCGAGGGCGGCGTTGCGGTTGCCGGCCGTGTAGTACTGCCGCTCGTGGTTGCTGACGTTGTCGCCGGTCTCGATCTGCCACCGCGAGCCGTCCACGGGGAGTCCCGCGGCGCCGTCGAAGTCGTCGGAGAAGGTGACGGCGGCGGCCTCGGCCGCGGGTTGGAGGGCGGCGACACGCTCAGTGGGGCCGGTGAGACCGGTGGGGCCCAGGGCCGCGGTGGCCAGGGCGAGGGCGAGGGCCGTCACGGCGGTCAGCAGCGGGCGCCGTGACGATCGGGAGGAGGGCATGACTCTCACTTCCGTACTCTCACTTCCGTCGGGTGTGGGGGACATGGCTCTTGCCATGCGCATGACACAGCAAGAGCCTTGACAGACCCCATGATTTAAGGAGTGAAGTAAGGGGGCGTCAAGAGGTACGGCCCTCCCTCGCACCCTCGGCTCAGCGGGAGTTGCCGGCGTGGGTGAGGGTCTCCCAGGCCACGAAGAGGTTGTCGGTGCCCGCCGGACGCCGCGACTCGGTGAGGTTCTGGGTGTTCGTCATCCCGTACCCCATGCGGTGGTGGAGCGCGTTGAACCCCACCTCGGTGACCGGCCCGAGGTGATCCTTGAGCGTGCCGCCGCAGAGCCAGCTCGGGACCGCCGTACCCAGCTCGTACTTGGCCTGGAGGCCGAGGGCGTGCCGGAGCCGGTCGGCGACCTCGGGGTAGAGGTCCTGGCCCTGGATGCGGCTGGTCTCGGCGATGTGCGAGATGGCGGACAGGCCGTAGCCGGTGTGCGTGAGGTCGCGGCAGGTCTCCTGGGTGAGGCCGTCGACGAAGGTGGTCTGGCCCTGCCAGTAACGGACGATCTCGTCGCGGGTGTCGAGGCCGCTGCCGGGCGCGGCCTTGGGCAGGGCGCCGTCGCTCGCCAGGTAGATGTACGCGGGGACGCGGCCGCGGAACTTGCCCACGGCCTTGTCGTAGGCGGCGCGGTCCTCCAGGAAGACGGAGATGCCGATGGCGGCCTCGGTCATGCTCAGCTCCCAGTTGCCGTTGGAGTGGGAGCCGTTGGTTACCTCGGGGAGGTAGACCGTGCGCAGCATGGTCTTGAAGCGGTCGACGCGGGCCTGGGGCCAGCCGGTGTAGGTGTAGCGGATGATCTCGGCGGCCCGCGGCCAGGAGGATCCGGCCCAGCCCGTCTGCAGGGGCGCGTTGGAGTTGGTGTGGTCCGTGATCACCCCGGACCAGGCGTCCATGATCTCGATGGCCTTCTGGGCGTACCGGCTGTCCCGCGTGACGTACCAGGCGAGGGAGAGCGTGTACGCGGCGATGGCGTCCTCGCGCTCGTCGGTGCAGCCGTTGTTCGGGTTCGAGTACGAGCCGCACTCCACGACCGAGCGGGGCTTCGGGACCCGGGAGAGCGAGGCGTACTTGCTCCCCATCATCTGGTCGTAGGCGCCCTTCCAGGGCTGCGCCCCGGCATCGACCCGCTCCCGGGTGAAGTCGAGCTGGCCACGGGAGACCAGGACGCCGGGGTGGACGAACGTGGTGGGGGCCGCTTCGGCGCGGCCGCCCCCGGGGCCGGCGACGAGTGCGGCCAGGAGCGTGGCGGCCAGTGCGGGGACGGCGAGCAGCGCACTCCTTCCCCTGCGCTTCGCGTGGGAACCATCGCGCCACATGAACATGGGGTTGCTCCTTCTTCAGATATATGAACGCTTGGTGACTGTCGAGGGTGGAACCTAAAGGTCTGAACCAGTGACGTCAAGACGGTGAGATGAGTGCCGGATGAACGGTTTCACCAGCTCGGACGCACATGGGAGCGCGCCATGCGTTCATGTGTGTGAATGACAGACCGTCGGCACCGCCGGGCGCGACCGGACGGCGATGTCCGGTGGGCAGCTCGGCACGCCGTACGATTCCCCCGTTGTCACCTACCTCGTCCGAAGGAGATCCCCCATGGCCCAGGTCACGCTGAAGGGCAGCCCGGTGCAGGTCAACGGCACCCTGCCGACCCCGGGAAGCCAGGCTCCTGACTTCACGCTCGTCGCCGCGGGCCTCGCGGACACGTCGCTGAAGGACTACGCCGGTCAGCGCAAGGTCCTCAACATCTTCCCGAGCGTCGACACCCCGACGTGCGCGTCCTCCGTGCGCGCCTTCAACGAGAAGGTCGGCGAGCTGGAGAACACGGTGGTGCTCTGCATCTCCGCCGACCTCCCCTTCGCCCAGGCGCGCTTCTGCGGCGCCGAGGGCCTTGAGAACGTCAAGAGCCTCTCGACGCTCCGCGGCCGTGAGTTCCACACCAACTACGGCGTGGAGATCGCGGACGGCCCGCTGGCCGGCCTGACCGCCCGCGCGGTCGTCGTCCTCGACGAGAACGACACCGTCCTGCACGCGCAGCTCGTGGGCGAGATCGCCGAGGAGCCCAGCTACGAGGACGCGCTCGCGGCCCTGAAGTAGGAACGCCGCCGGATCACGGCAGACGCACGGGAGCCCCTCCACCGACCCGGTGGAGGGGCTCCTGCCGTTTCGAGAGCCCGGTCGAGTGCCGTTTCCAGAGCCCCGTCCAGGGCCGTTTCCAGAGCCGGTCGGGCACGGCCCGGTCAGGCGCAGGCGGGGCAGAGCCCGCGGTACGTCACATCCGCCTTCGACACGGTGAAGCCGAACCGCTCCGCGGGCGGGAGGACCGTCAGCGGGTCCCCCGTCGGGTGGACGTCGCGGATGATGCCGCAGTTCGAGCAGACCAGGTGCTGGTGCGGGTGGTGCGCGTTCGGGTCGTACCGCTTCGCCCGGCCGTCGGTGGAAAGCTCCACCACCTCCCCTAGGGCGACCAGTTCGCCCAGGGTGTTGTAGACGGTCGCCCGCGCGATCTCCGGCAGGCGCGCCGCGGCGCGGGCGTGCACCTCGTCGGCCGTGAGGTGCACGTGCTCGCCGGCGAGGACCTCCGCGACGACACGCCGCTGGGACGTCATCCGCCAGCCGCGCGCACGCAGGCGCTCCAGCAGGTCGCTCATTTTCGGCTCACCCCTTCGGATGGTTCGCGTGGTTCTTGACTTGGACTCTGTCCATCGTAGGATCGGTTCCGGCAATAGCCAAGGCACATCATGGCTCCGGTCGGGCGCAAGGCCCCGCTGGTGCCCGCCCCGGCTGAGCACCGCGATCCGCCCCGTCCGGAAGGATTTCCATGTCCGAGAACCACGACGCCACCGTCACCGACGCCGCATCCCAGGAGTCGGGCGGCTGCCCGGTGGCGCACGGCCGTGCCGCGCACCCGACCCAGGGCGGCGGCAACCGCCAGTGGTGGCCGGAGCGGCTCAACCTGAAGATCCTCGCCACCAACCCCGTCGTGGGGAACCCGCTCGGCGCGGACTTCGACTACGCCGAGGCCTTCGGCTCCCTCGACCTCGCCGCCGTGAAGCGGGACATCGCCGAGGTGCTCACCACCTCGCAGGACTGGTGGCCCGCCGACTTCGGCCACTACGGCCCGCTGATGATCCGCATGGCCTGGCACAGTGCCGGTACGTACCGCATCAGCGACGGCCGCGGCGGCGCCGGCGCCGGCCAGCAGCGCTTCGCGCCGCTGAACAGCTGGCCGGACAACGGCAACCTGGACAAGGCCCGCCGTCTGCTCTGGCCGGTGAAGAAGAAGTACGGCCAGAACATCTCCTGGGCCGACCTCATGATCCTCACCGGCAACGTCGCCCTGGAGACGATGGGCTTCGAGACCTTCGGCTTCGCCGGTGGCCGCGCCGATGTGTGGGAGGCCGACGAGGACGTCTACTGGGGCCCCGAGACCACCTGGCTCGGCGACGAGCGCTACACCGGTGACCGTGAGCTGGAGAGCCCGCTCGGTGCGGTCCAGATGGGCCTCATCTACGTCAACCCCGAGGGCCCCAACGGCAACCCGGACCCGATCGCCGCGGCCCGCGACATCCGCGAGACGTTCCGCCGCATGGCGATGAACGACGAGGAGACCGTCGCCCTCATCGCCGGCGGCCACACCTTCGGCAAGGCCCACGGCGCCGGCCCGGCGGACAACGTCGGCGCCGACCCCGAGGCCGCGCCCCTTGAGGCGCAGGGCTTCGGCTGGGCGAACTCGTACGGCAGCGGCAAGGGCGGCGACGCGATCACCAGCGGTCTCGAGGTCACCTGGACCACGACCCCGGCCCGGTGGAGCAACGACTTCTTCAAGCACCTCTTCGAGTACGAGTACGAGCTCACCCAGAGCCCGGCCGGCGCGAACCAGTGGGTGGCGAAGAACGCCGAGGCGATCATCCCCGACGCCCACGACGCGTCGAAGAAGCACCTTCCCACGATGCTCACCACCGACCTGTCGCTGCGCTTCGACCCGGCGTACGAGCAGATCTCGCGGCGCTTCTACGAGCACCCGGAGCAGTTCGCGGACGCCTTCGCCCGCGCCTGGTACAAGCTGACGCACCGTGACATGGGTCCGGCCGTCCGCTACCTCGGCCCGGAGGTCCCCTCCGAGGTCCTCCTGTGGCAGGACCCGCTGCCTGCCCGCGAGGGCGAGCTGATCGACGCCGCGGACATCGCCTCCCTCAAGGAGCAGATCCTCGGTTCGGACCTCACCGTCGCGCAGCTGGTCTCCGCGGCCTGGGCCTCGGCCTCCTCCTTCCGCGGCAGCGACAAGCGCGGCGGTGCCAACGGTGGCCGCATCCGCCTGGAGCCGCAGCGCAACTGGGAGGTCAACAGCCCGGACGAGCTGGCGCAGGTGCTGCGTACCCTCGAGGGCGTCAAGGCCTCCTTCGACGCCGCGGGCGCCAAGAAGGTCTCGATCGCCGACCTGGTCGTGCTCGCGGGCTCCGCGGCTGTCGAGAAGGCGGCCAAGGACGGCGGCTTCGAGGTCGAGGTGCCGTTCACGCCCGGTCGCGTCGACGCGGCGCAGGACCAGACGGACGTCGAGTCCTTCGCCGCGCTGGAGCCGCAGGCCGACGGGTTCCGCAACTACCTCGGCAAGGGCAACCGCCTCCCGGCCGAGTACCTGCTGGTCGACCGCGCGAACCTGCTGACCCTGAGCGCGCCGGAGCTGACGGTCCTCGTCGGCGGCCTTCGCGTCCTGGGCGCGAACCACCAGCAGTCCGCGCACGGCGTCCTCACCACCACCCCGGGCTCCCTGACGAACGACTTCTTCGTCAACCTGCTCGACATGGGCACGGCCTGGACGGCGACGTCCGAGGACGCGACCACGTTCGAGGGCCGCGACTCCGCCACCGGCGAGGTCAAGTGGACGGGCACCCGCGCGGACCTGGTGTTCGGCTCGAACTCCGAGCTGCGCGCGCTGGCCGAGGTCTACGCGAGCGACGACGCGAAGGAGAAGTTCGTGACGGACTTCGTCTCCGCGTGGACCCGGGTCATGAACCTGGACCGGTTCGACCTCGTCTGATCCCTGTTTGCCCCCCGGGCCCGGCCGACGCACAACAGTCGGCCGGGCCCGGCGCATGCCGGACGGCGGACGGCGGACGGCGGACGGCGCATCACGGACAGCGGTGGCGGACGGCGGATCCGGAGTTACGGGATCCACAACCCGTTTCCCGTGTCAGGAACCGTTTTCGGACGTTGGCACTCATGATCCATGGGTACCGGAGCCAGGCCTCGCGGTCAGGTGTTCCGTGCCCTTCGGCGCACCGCTGCCGTGCGCCGTGCCGAACGATTCGGAAGAAGTCGAGGAATCACCGTGCCCCTGTCGTCGAACCGACGCCTGGCCGTGAGCGCCACCCTGATCGCCGCGCTCGCCGCGGGCGTCGCCCCCGCCACCAGCGCTTTCGCCGCTCCCGTCGTCCCCGCGGCCGCCGCCGAGACACCCGCCGTCCCCGCACCCGACATGGACGGCGTGGTCGCCGCGCTGAACTCGGCCATGAACAACGGGGCTCCGGGGGCGATGGCCCGCTTCACCGGCCCCGACGGCGTCCGGATCCGCATCGCCGGTGTCCAGGACCGGGTCTCGGGCAATCCCATGGACAGCCACGCGCGCTTCCGGATCGGCAGCGTCAGCAAGACGTTCTCCGCGGTCGTGCTCCTCCAGCTGGTCGAGGAGGGCAAGCTGGAGCTGGACGTCCCGGTGAACACGTACCTCCCCGGCCTGCTCCCCGACGACCGCATCACGGTCCGTCATCTGCTGACCCACCGCAGCGGTCTCGCCGACTACACGAACGCGATGTTCGAGCACACGGTGCCCGGCTTCGAGGCCGTCCGGAACCGGGTGTTCAGCTACCAGGAGCTCGTCGACCTCTCGCTGAGCGAGCCGCGGACCACCCAGCCCGGCGCCTCCTACCAGTACTCGAACACCAACTTCGTGGTCGTCGGCATGCTGATCGAGGAGCTCACGGGCCAGCCCGTGGCCGACGCCTACAAGCGCCGCATCTTCGAGCCGCTGAAGCTCGGCAAGACCTCGTACGTGCATCCCGACACCCGGATCAAGGGCAACCACGTACGCGGCTACCTGCACCCCGACGAGGACGGCGGCGCGCTCGTAGACTCCACCGAGCAGACCGTGTCCTGGGCCCAGTCGGCCGGGGCCGTCATCTCCAGCCCCGCCGACCTGAACACCTTCACCAGCGCGCTGATGCGCGGCCGGCTGCTGTCTCCGGCGATGATGGAGGCCATGACGACGGTCACGCCGACCGACGCCACCAACACCCGGTTCTACGGGCTCGGCCTGCGCCGCTACAACCTCTCGTGCGGTACGCAGGTGTACGGGCACACCGGCACCGTGCAGGGCTTCTACACCTACGCCTTCTCGACCCGCGACGGGCAGCGCAGCCTCTCGGCGATGGCGAACACCTCGAACCACGGTGCCGCCAACACGGCGCTCGGCGGGACGCTGGAGGCCGCGTTCTGCGGCAAGAAGCCGGCGCCCGCGGCGTCCTCGCGCGCCGCCGCCTCGCCCACGGCCCGCGACCTCACGTCGCTCCCGGCCGAGCGGGACCTGCCCGAGCGCCACTGAGGGGCCTTCGCCCCCGGGGATCAGGCCCCGGGGGTCAGGCCTCGTACTCGGTGAGGTCGATCGCGTAGACCCGCAGGGGAACTCCGAAGACCGGATGGTTCGTCTCGCGCTCCTCGGTCATGCCGAGCTTGCCGATGACGTTCTCGGAGGCCTGGTTGCTGATGTGGGTGATGGCGACGACCCTGTCGAGCCCGCGGTCCTGGAGCGCGAACTCCAGGACCGCGTGGGCGGCCTCGGAGGCGTATCCCTGTCCCCAGAACTGCCTGCCGAGCCGCCAGCCGATCTCCACGTCCGGCATCACCTCGGGGAGGAACTCGGGCAGGGACAGTCCGGCGAAGCCGATCAGCTCGCCCGAGGCGATGAGCTCGACGGCGAAGATCCCGAAGCCCTCCTCGTCCCAGTCCTCCTCGTACCGCTCGATGTCCTCTGCGGTCCGCTCCAGGTCCCGGACCGAGCCGTCTCCGATCCAGCGCATCACCTCGGGATCGGCGTTGATCTCGGCCAGCGGGACAAGGTCGTCGTCGCTCCAGCGCCGGAGGATGAGACGGGGGGTACGAATTTCGGTCATGCCCCCATCCTGACGTACCGCGCGAGCGCTCCACGCCACCGGCTCCGGGGGCTCAGGCCTGGATCGGTGCCACCACGTGGGCGGTGACCGAGCAGACCCAGGCGGCGCCGGTGGGGGTGCGGGTGGCGTGGGGTCCGGTGCGGTGGGCGGGGCAGAGCGGCCAGACCACTCGCTCGCGGTCGGCCAGGTGGCACTGCACGCCCTCCGCCGCCTCGACGGCGATGTCGACCGGGTCGAGGCCCCACACGGTCTCGTGGCCGACGGTGACCTGACCGATCGCAGCGCGCTCGTCGGACCACTCGTGGCGGACCGGTACCTCGAAGGCCCGGCCCGTGTCCCTGTGTGCCTGTGCGAGCAGCACGGTCACGATGCGCTCGGCGTGGATCCGCCGGTGCTCGTCCACGACGGGCGCGAAGTAGGGCGCCGGCACGGCACCGTTGTGGGTGAAGGCCGACCGGAGGAAGCCGAGGCCGCCCGGTGAGCCGAGGTCCTCCTCGAAGTCGCGGTCGAGAGCGCGGGAGAGCTCCCGGAGCCAGGCCCGGAACGCCGGGTCGTCGGGATGGACGAGGGGTCCTTCGGGGTGCGGACGGCTCATGAGCGTGTTACGCCGTCTCTGCGGTGTGCGCGAGATCGGTGGGGTCCGTGTTGGCGCCGCAGAGTACGACGCAGACCTGCTCGCCCGGGGCCGGGCGGTAGCCGGTGTCCGTCGCGCCCCGCGGGTCCGGGGCGGTGAGGGCGGCCAGGGCGGTGGCGGCCGCGTGCTCGACGGCGAGGCGGCGGTCGTCCCACAGGGCGCGGCGGGCACGGCTGATCTCGGCGTCGGTGACGAGGACGGTACGGACGCCGTCCCGCCGGGCGGCCGCGAGGGCGGTGGCGGAGGCTCGGCGGGCACCGAGCGAGTCGGCGGCGACGGAGTCGACGGTCACGTCGACGGGGTGTCCGGCCCGGAGCGCGGCGTCGAGGGCGCGGCTGTTCTCGGGTTCGACGGCGACGGTCCGGATGCCGTGGTGCCGGGCGGCGGTGGCGACGCCGGCGAAGAGGCCGCCCCCGCCGACCGAGACGACGACGGTGTCGAGGTCCGGGATCCTGTCGTGGATCTCGTCGAGCAGGGTGCCGGCCCCGGCGGCGATCAGGGGATGGTCGTACGCGTGGGACGCGAGCGCCCCTGTGTCGGCGGCGAACGCCTCGCAGGCGGCGAGCGCTTCGGCGTACTCGGTGCCGACGAGCCGGACGTCGGCGCCGTAGCCGACGAGCTTGTCCGCCTTCACCTTCGGCGCGGTGGTCGGCAGGAAGACTGTGGCCCGGACGCCCTGCCGGAGTGCGGCCCAGGCGCACGCGAGCCCCGCGTTGCCGCCGGAGGCGATCGTGACGCCGGCGGCGGGGAGGGTGCCTTCCTCGCGGTGGGCGAGCAGGAAGTTCTGCGCGCCGCGTGCCTTGAAGGAGCCGGTGTGCTGCATGAGTTCCAGGGCGAGGTGGAGTGTGTACGGCTCCGCGCCGGGGTCGGTGGGGGCGACCGTGACGGGGCGGACGTGTCCGGCGATCCGATCGGCGGCGGTCTTGATGTCGGCGTACGCGAGGGGGCTGGGCACCGGGGGCTCCTGGAGCGGGTGGGGGTGTCGGGGGCCGGAGGGGAACGGGACGGTCATGTCGTCGATCCTCTCAGGAGTGCGGTCCCCCGCCACGGGGCCGGGCATGGCGCCGCCCCGGAGGCGCCGGCTGCCTCCGGGGTGGTCGCGTCGTCGGATCGGGGCTACTGGACGATCTTCAGGAGCCGGTTCGGGGAGCCGCTGCCCGGGGTGGTCACCTTGCCCGTCGTCGCGCCGTTGACGAGGGCGGAGGCGACCTGGGCGGGCGTCGCGGAGGTGTGGCCCGCGAGGTAGATCGCGGCGGCGCCCGCGACGTGCGGGGTGGCCATCGAGGTGCCCGAGATGGTGCTGGTGGCGGTGTCGCTGGTGTTCCAGCCCGCCGTGATCGACACGCCGGGAGCGAAGAGGTCGAGGACCGAGCCGTAGTTGGACCAGCTCGCCTTGGCGTCGGTGTTGCTCGTGGCGCCGACCGTGATGGCCTCGGCGACCCGGGCGGGCGACGAGGAGGAGGCGTTGACCCCGGAGTTGCCCGCGGCGACGGCGTAGGTGACGCCGTCGGCGATGGAGTTCTTCACCGCGTTGTCCAGCGCGGTGGACGCCCCGCCGCCGAGGGAGAGGTTGGCCACGGCCGGGGCACCGGCGGTGTGGTGGGCGGTGACCCAGTCGATGCCCGCGATGACGCCGGCCGTGGTGCCGGAGCCGTTGTTGTCGAGCACGCGGACGGCCACGATCTTCGCCGACTTGGCCACGCCGTAGGTGGTTCCGGCGATCGTCGTGGCGACGTGGGTGCCGTGCCCGTTGCCGTCCTGGGCGACGGTGTCACCGTCGACGGCGTCGTAGCCGTTCACCGCGCGCCCGGCGAGCTGGGAGTGGCTGATCCGGACGCCGGTGTCGATCACGTACGCCGTGACGCCGCTGCCGGCGGAGTCGGGGTAGGTGTACGTGCCGGAGAGCGGCAGGTTCGCCTGGTCGATGCGGTCCAGGCCCCAGGGGGCGTTGGTCTGGGTCGCGTCGGCGTGCACGACCCGGTTCTGCTCGACGGAGGCGACGGCCGGGTCGGCTGCGAGTCGTCGGGCCTCCGTCTCGCCGAGGGTCGCGGTGTAGCCGTTGACGGCGGAGCCGAAGGTCTTGCGGACGGTGCCGCCGTAACCGGCTATCAGTTTCCGTCCCTTGGCGGAGGCTGCCTTGAAGCCCGCGCCCTGCTTGAGGGTGACGATGTAGCTCCCGGGTACCGCGTCGGCCGAACCCGCCGCGAGGACGGTTCCCTCGGCGGGCGCCGCCTGGGCGGGGACGGCGGCGAAGGTGCCGACCAGGGCGGCCACGGAGGCGACGGAGGCCGTGACGGCGAAGCGGGTCCGGGTGTTCTTCGGGAGTGCCATTACGAGGGATTCCTCCTCATGGACGTCGCGACCGGCAGGGTGGGACGGCGCGACCGTGGGGGGGTGCACGTGGGGCCACGTACACGGCCGGGACCGGTGGTTCCGGTCCCGGCGTGATCAGCAGCCTGGCCGTTCTACGGGCGTAGCTCAAGGGAGTTGAGGCCTTGTCATGCATCCGCCATACGCCTGCAATCGAACCCCCGTCGAACCCTGGGGAAGTGGCCGGATCAGCTGCCGTCGTGGCCGGGAAGCGGGGCCTGGTCAGCCGACAGAGCACGAGCGAGGGCCGTCGCGAAGCCGTCCGGGTTGTCCAGCGTCAGATTGTGTCCGGCGCGGGGGATCTCGATCACCGGGACGCCGAAGCCGGCCACCTTCTCCGCCTCGGGGTCCGGCAGGCTCCACTCCCCCACCAGGAACGTCCGGGGCAGCCCGAGCGCGGCGAGGAGGTCACCGGGCGCGGGCGTGCTCCCCTCGACGAGGGCGACCGCGCTGCGGTGGAGGGCCCTCGGGTCGGCGAGGCGCAGCCGGGCCGCGTAGTCGGGGCGGTCGGTGACGGCCAGTATCCGGGCGAACCCCGACGCCACGAACGCGTCCTCGTCCTGGGCGGCCACCGGGGAGCTGAAGGCTCCCCCGCCCGCGTACAGGTTCGGCTCCGCCACCACGAGTCTCGCCACGAGCTCCGGCCGCGCCGCCGCCAGATGGATCGCCACCGCACCGCCCATGGAGTGCCCGACGAGGTCCACCCCCGCGAGACCGAGGTGGTCGAGGACGGCGGCCACCACCGCCGCCTGGGACTCCATGCGGTAGTCGAAGTCCGCGGGTCGGTCGCTCACCCCGTACCCGAGCAGGTCCACGAGCAGCGCCCGACCGCCTTCGAGGGCGTGGTGCGCCGCGATATGGGCGAAGTCCGAGGTCGAGGTGCACCCGAGGCCGTGGACGAACACCCGCACGGGCCCGTCGCCCGGCAGGTCGATCCACCGGATGTACGCCTGCTGATCCGTCAGGAACAACTCCCGCATGCCGTCCACTCCCCTGTGTCGCGCCACTGTCGAACCGTCACGAGCCACCCTATGAGTCGCCACTGACAGCGCGCCCCTCCGGAGCGCCTGCCCCGAGGCGGAGCGTCCGATAGCGTCGGTGGGGTACAGACGCACGGCCGGCCGCGCCGGAGACCATACGAAAGGACCCTCATGCCCCTCGAAGGTGAGTACGAGCCCAGCCCGACGACATGGGTGCGCAACCAGGTCGAGCTGTACGAGTCGTCCGGCGGCACCAAGGGCACGACCATGCGGGGCATGCCTGTCGTCCTGGTCACGAACCTCGGCGTGAAGAGCGGCAAGCTCCGCAAGACCCCGCTGATGCGGGTCGAGCACGAGGGGGCGTACGCACTCGTCGCGTCGAACGGCGGGGCGGTCAAGCACCCCGTCTGGTACCACAATCTCGTCGCCTCGCCGCTCGTGGAGGTACGCGACGGCACGCACGTGTGGGACATGAAGGCCCGTCTGGTCACCGGCCAGGAGCGCGACGCGTGGTGGGAGCGGGCCGTCGCGGCCTTCCCCGACTACGCGGACTACCGGCGGAAGACCGACCGCGAGATCCCCGTCTTCGTGGTCGAGCGGGTCGAGTAGGGACTGTCCGGCGTATCGACCGGCGCGTCGGCCGTGGTGTCGACCGGCGCGCCGGCCGACGTGCCGGCCCGGGCTCCGGCGTGGGCGCCGGCCGGCACACCGAGGGGTCGCATGCGCGCCCTCGTCAGCCCCACCCCCACCAGGACCACCGCCATCCCCGCCACCACCCGTACCGTCAGCGGCTCGCCGAGGACCAGCGCGCCCAGGGTCACGGACACGACCGGGAGCAGATACCCGACCGTGGCGGCGGCGGTCGGGCCCTCCTCCGCGATCATCCGGTAGTTCAGGTGGAAGGTGAGCCCGGTGGCGAAGACGCCGAGGACGGCGACGGCGGCGACCCCTGCCCAGGTCACCGTCGCCGCTCCGCCGGCGGCGAGAGCGGGCGTGCTGAGGCCGGTCGCCGTGAGGAGTTGTGCGGCGGAGAGGGCCAGTGGCGCGGTGCCCCGGCCGGTGAGGTGACGGGCCATGTAGGCGAAGGCCACGGCGTAGCTCGCGGAGGCGCCGAGGAGGGCGAGGGCGCCCCAGCTCATCAGGCCGGAGCCGTGACTCCAGGGCGCGAAGATCAGCAGCACTCCGGCGAAGCCGAGCAGGAGGCCGGCAGAACGAGTGGCGCGCAGGGGCCGTTCCGCGCCCAGGGCCAGGCCGATGAGGAGGGACCAGAGCGGGGTGGTGGCATTGAGCACGCCCGCCACTCCGCTGTCCACGGTCTGCTCGCCGATCGAGAAGAGCAGGAACGGCAGCGCGTTGCAGAGGAAGGCGGCGACGGCGAGCCGCCCCCAGGTGGCCCGGTCCCGTGGCAGCCGCTGTCGCGCCCCGTACGCGAGGGCGAGGAGCACCGCCGAGCCGAGCAGGCACCGTACGAAGGTGATCCACCCCGGGGTGAGGCCCTCGTTGAGGGAGATCTTGATCCAGAGGAAGCCCGAGCCCCAGAGCAGGGCCAGGACTCCCATGCGTATCGCCGATGTCATGTCCTCACGGTCCCGTGCCCCATCCGACAGGACAAGCGATGAATCATGCAGCCGGCGTTAAGCTGTGCTACATGCTGGATGTGAGACGCATGCAGGTGCTCCGGGCCGTCGTCGCCAGTGGCTCCGTCACCGCCGCCGCCGCGAACCTCGGCTACACCCCCTCCGCCGTGAGTCAGCAGATCGGCGTCCTGGAGAAGGAGGCGGGCATCGCCCTGCTGGAACGTTTCGGCCGAGGCGTGCGGCCGACCGCCGCCGGACGCTTGCTCACCGAGCACGCCGCCGTCATCGGCCGCCAGGTAGCCGAGGCCGAGACCGCCCTCGCCGATCTGCGGGCGGGCCGCACCGGACAGATCTCGGTCCGCTACTTCGCCACCGCGGGCGCCGATCTCGTCGCCCCCGCCCTGGCCCGGTTCCGCACCGAACACCCCGGCGTACGTGTCGACCTGAGGATCGCCGACGGCGCTCCCGACCCGGAGGCGGACCTCACCCTGGTCGTACGGCCCCGGGGCGGCGGCCCGGACTCGGCGGGCGACGGTCTCCGGCTGGTCCATCTGCTCGACGACCCCTACCGGGCCGTGCTGCCCAAGGGCCACCCGCTCGCCGACCGCCGTACCGCCGTCGATCTCGCCGAACTCGCCGCCGAGCCGTGGGTCGGCAGCGAGCGGCCCGGCCCCTGCCTCGACGCGGTCCTCGAGGCGTGCGCGGCGGCCGGGTTCGCCCCTGACATCGCGGTGGAGTGCGAGGAGTACGCCACCGCGCAGGGGTTCGTGGCTGCCGGTCTCGGCGTCAGCCTGATCCCGCTGATGGGCCTGGGCAGCCGCCACCCGAACGTGGCCGTCCGCAAGGTCCGCGGCCCGGAGCCGGTCCGTTCGATCCACGCGGCGGTCCGGGAGTCCTCGCTGTCCCTGCCCGCGGTACGCGGCCTCCTCGCCACGCTCCAGGAGGTGTGAGCCCCTGGGGCGAGGTCAGGCCGGGGACAGGACCGTCAGGAGGTGGGCGACCTCCCGGGCCACGGCCGCCCGTGCCGGGGTGAGGTAGTGGCGCGGGTCCACCGCGGTGGGGTGCTCGGTGAGGTGGGTGCGGACGGCCTGGGTGAAGGCCTTGTTGAGATGGGTGGAGACGTTCACCTTGGTCATGCCGGCCGCGATGGCCGCGGTGAGGTCCGCGTCCGACACGCCCGAGGAGCCGTGCAGCACGAGCGGCGTGTCGACGGCGGCACGCAGCCTCGCGATGAGGGCGAAGTCCAGCACCGCGTCCCGGGTCAGCATCTGGTGGGAGCTGCCGACCGCGACCGCGAGGGCGTCCACGCCGGTGGCCTCGACGAAGGCGCGGGCCTCGTCGGGGTCCGTCCGTACGCCCGGGGTGTGGGCGCCGCCCTTGCCGCCGACCTCGCCGAGTTCGGCCTCGACCCAGACGCCGTGCTGGTGGCAGTACTCCACGACCTCGCGGGTCGCGGTCACGTTCTCGGCGTAGGGGAGCTTCGAGGCGTCGAACATCACCGAGCCCAGGCCGAGTCCGACCGCCTCGCGGACGAGGTCGGGGTTCTCGGCGTGGTCGAGGTGGACGGCGACGGGGGTCTTCGCGGCGCGGGCGATGGCGAGGGAGGCGAGGGCGACCGGTTCCAGGGCGCCGTGGTAGCGGACGGTGTTCTCGCTGATCTGGAGGACGACGGGTCGGTCGGCGCTCTCGGCGCCGGCCACGATGGCCTGGGCGTGTTCGAGCTGGAGGACGTTGAACGCCCCCACGCCGGTGCCCGCCGCGCGGGCGCGGCGGACGATCTCATCGGTCGGCGTCAACGGCATGGTCCTTCTCCGGGGGTCTGAGCGGGTGCGGGGCGGGGTCGGGGCGACTGCGGTGCGGGGCGGCGGTCAGGCGGGGACGTCGGTGAGGACGACCGAACGGGTCAGGTTCCGGGGGGTGTCCGGGTTCAGGCCCTGGGCCTCGGCGACGGCGACGGCCAGGCGCTGGGCCCTGATCAGGTCCGCGAGCGGGTCCAGGTCGCTCTCGGAGAGGGTGCCCCCGACCTTGCGCACCTCGTCGGCGAGTCCCGCGGGCAGGGCGCCGAAGCCCCAGGCGACCCGGCCGGGGCCGGTGATGCTGATCGGGCCGTGGCGGTACT
This sequence comes from Streptomyces sp. NBC_00250, assembly GCF_036192275.1. Taxonomy (NCBI): domain Bacteria; kingdom Bacillati; phylum Actinomycetota; class Actinomycetes; order Kitasatosporales; family Streptomycetaceae; genus Streptomyces; species Streptomyces sp. NBC_00250. The sequence continues at coordinate 317,650 of NZ_CP108088.1, forward strand.
CCATCGCCGGGTACGCCTCCGTCCACGCGCCCGCGGCCTCGCGCATCTTCAGTCCGGCCTCCAGGGCGAGTCCATAGGTCCAGCCCAGGCCGAGGAAGGTGAACTGCTCCGCCGTGAGGACGTTCTCGTCGAGCGGGGAGGTGAGGGCGAGTTCGGCGTCCCGCGCGGCCTCCTCGACGGTGGCCACGCCCTCGGGCAGAGCGTCCTCGGCCTCCAGGTGCGCACGGAACAGGGCGAGCGCCGTGGTCGCGAAGCGGGTCTGGACCACCGACTCCTCGTCCGCGAAGTCGAGGACCGCGACCTCGTCGGCGAGGTCCATCACCGGGGTCGTGGGGTCGGCCGTGACCGCGCCGGTGGGGATCGTGCCGCGCAGCCGGGACAGGACGGCCAGGACCTCGCTGGTGGTGCCCGAGCGGGTGATGGCCACGACCCGGTCGTAGCGGCGCCCGTAGGGGAACTCCGAGGCCGCGAAGGCGTCGGTCTCGCCGTGACCGCCGGACTCGCGCAGTTCCGCGTAGGCCAGGGCCATGAACCAGGAGGTGCCGCAGCCGATCACCGCGACCCGCTCGCCCCGCCGGGGCAGCGCGGAGGTGTGCTGGGGCAGCGTACGGGCAGCCTGACGCCAGGTCGTCGGCTGGGATGCGATCTCCACGGCGGTGCGGGTGGTGCTCATGACCGGTCTCCTTGCAAGAAGAGTGCGCAGGAATGATGGAAGATGCTTGAAGTCGATGCCATTCAAGCAGAAACACGCATCAGCTTTCCAGATCCCCCGCGCGTCGGCGGATAGAATCGGACGCGCGCACGAGCCCGAGGGAGGGACCCATGTCCAAGCACGAGCGGTGGAACACGCTCCTTGAACTACTGGCGGCCTCGGGGAAGCTGGAGGTCGAGGAGGCGGCGACCGCGCTCGACGTCTCCGCCGCCACGATCCGTCGGGACCTCGACGAGCTCGCCGAACAGCAGCTGTTGATACGGACCCGGGGTGGTGCGGTCGCGCACGGCGTCTCGTACGAGCTGCCCCTGCGCTACAAGTCCACCCGGCACGCCGCCGAGAAGCGGCGGATCGCCGAGGCCACCGCCGACCTGATCGCACCCGGCGAGGTCGTGGGGCTCAACGGGGGCACGACGACGACCGAAGTGGCGCGCGCCCTCGCCCTGCGGTTCGCGAGCGGCCGCGCGGACACGGCGGGGACCGCGGGCCCGGCGACCTCCGGGCCCGCGCTGACCGTGGTCACCAACGCGCTGAACATCGCGGGCGAGCTGGCGGTGCGCCCGCAGATCAAGATCGTGACCACCGGCGGGGTCGCCCGCCCCCAGACGTACGAGCTGGTGGGCCCCCTGACGGTCGGCGTGCTCAACGAGGTCGTGCTCGACGTGGTGGTGCTGGGGGTGGACGGGGTCGACGCCGCTCTCGGCGTCATGGCGCACCAGGAGGACGAGGCGAGCATCAGCCGACTCTTCGCGGAACGGGCGAGCCGGGTGATCGTGGTGACCGACTCGTCGAAGATGGGGCACCGCGCGTTCGCCCGGATCTGCGGTCTGGACCGGATCGACCTGCTCGTGACCGACACCGGCATCGCCGCGGAGGCGGTCGCCCAGCTCACCGAGGCCGGGGTGAAGGTCCTCACCGTCTGAACCTCTCACCCGTCATTGGTATGCATCTGAACCAATCTGAAGCCAGGGATTAGCTGTCTTCAGGATGTTGGTCCAGTTATTACCGCACGGCTGTATACCTTTAAGCTCCCCTCCCCCATCATGTCTCCGACGTGCCGCACGGGCACACCGTGACAGGAGAGGCGGAGCATGATTCCCATCAGCCGCAGAGGATTCGTCGGTATCGGCGCGGGGCTCGTGGCGGGCGCTGCGCTGCCGGCGGCCCCGGCCTCCGCCGCCGCGAGGGCGGCCACCGGCACCCTCACCGACGTCCGGCACGTGGTGATCCTCATGCAGGAGAACCGCAGCTTCGACCACTACTTCGGCACCCTGCGCGGGGTACGTGGCTTCGCCGACCGCGCCGCGGGCAATCTGCCGGGCGGCTGGGGCATGTTCAACCAGCCCAACTGGGGCGGCCGCCAGTACCCGTGGAAGCTCAGCGACACCCCGCCGGCCGGCGGGGTGGACGGCGAGACCCTCGCCCAGTGCAACGGCGACCTCCCGCACAGCTGGACCTCGCAGCACGCCGCCTGGAACAAGGGCCGCCTCGACAACTGGGTCACCGGCGTGGGCAACACCCGGACGCTCGGCCACCTCGACCGCGGGGACATCCCCTTCCACCACGCGCTGGCCGACCACTACACGATCTGCGACGCGTACTTCTGCTCGGCGCTGAGTGCCACCGGCCCCAACCGCACCTTCCTGTGGAGCGGGAAGATCGACGGCTCCAGCAAGGACGGCGGCGACGAGTCGGGCCTCACCTGGGAGACGTACGCGGAGGCGCTCCAGCGGGCCGGGGTGAGCTGGAAGGTCTACCAGAACGCCCAGGACAACTACGGCGACAACGGCCTCGCGTACTTCAAGAAGTTCACCGACGCGCGGCCCGGCGACCCGCTGTACGACCGCGGCATGGGCTCGGTCCCCAAGGTGACCGGCTCGACCCCGGACGACATCGCCGCCGCGATCCGCGCCGATGTCCTCGCGGGCACCCTGCCCCAGGTGTCGTGGGTGGTCGCGAGCGAGGCGTTCTCGGAGCATCCCTACGCGCCGCCCGGGGACGGCGCGCACTTCGTCGACCTCGTCTACCGCGCGCTCGCCGCCGACGCCGAGGTGTTCGACTCGACCGTGCTCTTCCTCAACTACGACGAGAACGACGGCTTCTTCGACCATGTGCCGCCGCCGGTCGCTCCCCCGGGAACTCCGGGCGAGTACCTCGACGGCGCCCCGATCGGCCTGGGCTTCCGCGTCCCGATGATTGTCATGTCCCCGTGGACCAGGGGCGGTTGGGTGAGCTCGGAGGTCTTCGACCACACCTCCGTCCTGCGCTTCATGGAGAGCTGGACGACGGCCCTCGGCACACCGGCCACCTGCCCCAACATCAGCGCCTGGCGGCGGAAGGTGACGGGCGATCTGACCGGCGTCTTCGACTTCGCCCACCCCGTGTACGGCGTGCCGGCCGGCCTCCCCTCCACGGCGAAGGTCATCGGCCAGGCGACCTGCGGGCCCCTTCCGAACCCGGCCCCCCAGAACAACGCCCAGCCCGGGCAGGAGCCCGGCACCCGTCCGGCCCGCGCCCTGCCGTACCAGGCGAACGGCAACCTCGACCGCTTCGAGTTCGGGGCCGCGGGCAAGATCCTCGCCTGGTTCTCGATGACGAACCAGGGAACCGAGGCCAAGCGGGCGGCGCACTTCTCGATCCACCCGCACCAGCACCGCGACACGGCCGCCTGGCAGTACACGGTGGACCCGGGCGGCACGGCCACCGACTACTTCAACATCGGCCTGGGGTCGGGGTCCGGGAAGTACGACATCTCGATGATGGGCCCCAACCGGTTCCTGCGGCGGTTCATCGGGGACGCCTCCAAGGCCGGCAAGGCCATCGAGGTGACGTCACGGTTCGCGACCGAGCCGGGGACGGGCCGGACGGCCCTGTGGTTCAAGCTGGCCAACACCTCCACCGGACCGGTCACCTTCACGATCCGCTCGAACGCCTACCGTACGGACGGCCCCTGGACCTACACGGTTCCGGCCGGGTCGACGCGGGAGGACTTCTTCAACGCGGTGGCCTACAACAACGGCTGGTACGACTTCACGATCCTCGCCGACATCGACGGGACCTGGTCGCGCCGGTACACCGGCCACATCGAGACCGGGGCCCCCAGCATCACCGGCTGAGCCCGGCGCCGGGGTGCGGGACGGCCGTCCGCCGCACCGCACCCCGGGGAGGGCCTCACCGCCCGGCGTTCGCCGCGCGGTGGATCGTGGCGTCGAGGAGGGCCACCGCGTCGGCGGCCGTCCGGCCCGGGGCCCGGTTCCAGGGCCCGATCAGCTCGTTCCACCCCCGTGACCTGAGTTCGGTCATGATCCAGGCGGCCGCCTCGTTCATCGTCGTCGCGCTGCCGTAGCCGAGACGGTGCGCGGCGAGGAGCGCACCGCAGACGCACCGGGCCCCGCGAGCGTCGCGCAGCTTGTACGGGGCGTTCTGCCAGCCCCACTCCTCCAGTACGAGGCGCGCATGGCCGAGGTGGACGGAGGGGCGCAGCTCGGGCCGGCCGATGCGGCGCCAGGCGTGCAGCCGGTCGGGCAGGACGGCGCCGATCCTGCCGGGTAGCCGGCGCTCGGCGGGGAGGGGCGGTGGGAGGGCTTCGAGCGCCTCGGCGACGAGCCGGTCCACCGGCACGGAGAGCAGGTCCCGCCAGCCCTCCGCGGCGGGTGCGGTCGTCGGCGGCTCGGCCCAGTCCGTGACGATCCGCTGCCAGGTGGCGCTCTCGTAGAGGACGGCGGCCTCACGGTCGAGGGCGTCGGGGTCGAGCAGGGAGGTGGGGGGCGACATCCGGGCGGCTCCTCGGTCGGGGTTACTCCATCTTTCAGGACGAATGTCGGTTTTGCGACTTATGCCCTTGAGTGCCCGTTGGGCCGAACGGGTCTTTATCACCCACTCCCCCATTAACAGAATTACCGTGCATATTCGGACATTGAGTACGTGGTGATGCGACTCACTTTCCCGGAGACTCCCGGGTGATCAGAATCCGCGCAGGCCCTGCGGGACAAGGAAGTTCGATGCCCCGGAGTCGCGGTCGATCTTGAATTCCATGAATTCGGTGATCCTTTCACCGACCCCTGGACTCAGATCCTCTTGTTCTCCGTCGCATTACTGGCCTACGGTCACCTCCATTCGAGCGGATCGCCGAATCCTGCCACCGCTCGAAATACCTCCCTTTCACCCGACGGCAGGAGCGGGGGACCCACGAATACGCCGGCCCGGATTCCGGGACGGCTCGGGGTGAAGCCGCGTGCGCGCGGCCGGACATCTCCAGTCCGAACCCGACAGCTCACCCCGAAGGCGCCGGAGAGGAATCCGTCATGCCTGCTCACGGTAAGCACCGCCGCCCCCGTCGCCGTTCCGTCTCCCGCGGACTCGCGCTGGTCGGTACGGGCGGAGCCGCCCTTGCCCTCCCGCTGCTCGCCCCCGCAGTGGCCGGTGCCGCGCCCGTTTCCGGAGCCCCGGAAATCGCCGTCAAGACCGTCGCCGCTCCGGTCGCCGCAACTGCCCTCACCAAGGCTCCCGCCGCCCCGGCCGCCGCGCGCACCTACACGGTCGTCAGTGGCGACTCGCTTTCCCTGATCGCCCAGAAGAAGGGAATTCAGGGCGGCTGGAAGGGCCTTTACCGGGCCAACAAGAGCGCCGTGGGTGACAATCCGTCACTTATTCACCCGGGCCTTGAACTGACGCTTCGTCGGGATGCCGTGAAGGCCGCCCCGGCACAGGCGAAGAAGGCTTCCACGACCGAACGGGCGAGCCGCTCCGAGCGCCGTACGGCCACCCCGGCCGTCGCCACCGGCACGGGTGCCTCCGCCGCCGCTCCCGCAGCCGCCGCGCCGGTCAAGGCCGCTCCCGTCGCCGCCACCCAGTACGCGAACAACCTCGACGGCTGGATCCGGCAGTCGCTGGACATCATGGCCCTGCGCGGCATCCCCGGTTCGTACGAGGGGATCCACCGCAACATCATGCGCGAGTCCTCCGGCAACCCCCAGGCCATCAACCTCTGGGACTCCAACGCCGTGGCCGGCACGCCCTCGAAGGGTCTGCTCCAGGTCATCGAGCCGACCTTCCTCGCCTATCACGTGCCCGGCACGTCGATGGACCTGTTCGACCCGGTCGCCAACATCACCGCCGCCTGCAACTACGCGGCCGACCGCTACGGCTCCATCGACAACGTCAACGGGGCCTACTGACCCCGGAAGTGCCCGGTGAACCAGGAGGTGGCGAGCTCCGCCACCTCCTCCAGGGCGCCCGGCTCCTCGAAGAGGTGCGTGGCGCCCTCCACGACCTCCAGCCTGCTCTCGCAGCGCAGCAGCGACTCGGCCCGCCGGTTGAGGTCCAGGACCAGCGCGTCCCTGCCTCCGACCACGAGGAGCGTCGGAGCCTTGACCCGGGCCAGGTGGTCGGCCGCGAGGTCCGGTCGGCCACCACGTGAGACCACGGCGGCCACGGTGGCCCCGGGGTCGCCCGCGGCCCACAGCGCGGCGGCCGCTCCCGTACTGGCGCCGAAGTAGCCGAGCGGGAGGCCGTCGCTCTCGGGCCGCTCGGCGAGCCACTCCGTGGCACGGGCGAGCCTGCCGGCGAGCAGCGGGGTGTCGAAGACATGCGCCCGGTCGACCGCCTCGACCTCGGTGAGCAGGTCGAACAGCAGCGTTCCGAGCCCCGCCCCGTTGAGCGCCGTCGCGACCGCCCGGTTCCGGGGGCTGTGGCGGCTGCTGCCGCTGCCGTGGGCGAACAGGACGATGCCGGTGGCGCCCTCGGGCACCGCGAGCCGCCCGGCGAGCGTGACTCCGTCGGCGACGGGGATCCGAACGTCCGCGTCCTGGACGACCGGGCCGTGCGCGGCGCGGTTCCGGTCCAGGCAGGCGAGGACCTCGGCGTCCGGGGTCTGCTCGAAGTCCCGGTAGAACTGTCCGATCGCGTAGAACAGCTCCGGCGCGTGGACACTCACTGTTTCGTCGGCCTCGCCGCCGAGCCGGGCCGTCCAGCCCTTCGGCGCCACCGGCACCGCGAGGATGATCCGGGCGGCGCCCCTGGCGCGTACCACCCGGCAGGCCGCCAGAGCCGTCGCACCCGTGGCAAGACCGTCGTCGACGACGAGGACCGTCCGGCCTTCGAGGGGCACGGACCGCCTGCTGCCCCGGTAGCGGCGCGCCCGCTGCTCCAGCTCGGCGTGCTCGCGCTCCTCGACCGCGGCCAGATCCCGCGCGCCCACCCCGGCCTCGCGGAGCACCCGCTGGTTCACCACCCGTACCCCACCCTCGCCGAGCGCGCCCATCGCGAGCTCCGGCTGCGTCGGCACGCCCAGCTTTCGTACGAGACAGATGTCGAGCGGGGCGTCGAGCGCGTCGGCCACCTCGGCCGCCACCGGCACTCCGCCACGCGGCAGACCGAGCACCACGACGTCATGGCCCTTGAGGTGGTCGAGTCGGGCCGCGAGCTGCCGGCCCGCGTCGGTGCGATCGCTGAAGTACATGGGCCCGCCGCCCTTCCGCCTCCACGGCTCCGGACTCGGGGAGAAACGGTGTGTCCCGTCCCCTGCCCGTGCCTCCAGGGTAAGACGACCCTTCGGCGGCAGGCGGGTGGACGGACGGCCACGAGGGGCGGTGGGCACCGGTCAGCGGGACTGCAGGGCGTCGAGGGCCACGGCCTGGGCTATCGCGAGCCGCCGATCGAGCTCCGGGTCCGCTATGTCGAGCACGTACCGGTCGCGCAGGCCCAGGAGCTTGTCGACGGACATCACGGACCGCCCCGAATCGGTGAAGTCGAAGTGGTACGGCACGACGAAGGGCAGCATCTCGGTGAAGGGCAGGAACTCCCAGGCTCGCCGCAGCAGCGCCAGGGCCTCGCTCCGCTCCTGCCCGGTCATCTCCCCCTCGGCGCCCTCCCGGTTCAGATGCCAGGTGCTGCGCAGCAGGGAGGCGCCGAAGTTCTTGCGGAAGCCGCCCAGCCGGGTGCCGGACGCTCCGTGCACGTCGTAGGTCGCACCGAGGTCGAGCACCTGGCGGGCCTTGAAGGTGAAGAGGACCTGGCGCTGCGACTCGTCGGTGTAGAAGGTGAAGTGCTCCTTGAACGCCATGCGCTTCTGGTGGGCGAAGGCGACGAGTTCGTCCTCTTCACCGTCCGCCCCCATGGTGTGCACCAGGTAGCGGTTGGCCATGGGCGTCACCTTCTGCCGGACGAGGAAGCGGTGCTGCGTCTGTGCGAGGCCCATCGAACGTGCTCCTGCTGATCGTGGGCGGCCGGTGGAGAACCGCCCCGTGAGGTCGTGAACACGATGATCCGATGCCGAGGGGGCGTATCGCTGTCCTCGAAAGTCGTCGCTTCCGTCGACGTTCGGATGAGATCGGCCCGACCGCCGCCCGCACCGACCCTCGCACTCACCCATGCCCACACCCCCAGCCAGGGCCTCACCCTCACCCTCAGCCTCAGCCTCAGCCCGACCCTCGACCCTCGACCCTCGACCTGACCGTGCGACTCGCCGAGGTCCCGTCAGGCGGCGAGGAAGGCCTCGATGGCCTCTGCGAGGGCTTCCGGAGTCTCCTCGGGCGCGTAGTGGCCGGCGTCCTTGAGGACCGCGAGGCGCGCGTTGGGGTACCAGCGCAGCCAGGTCGCCTCCATCGCCTCGGCGCCGAGCGCCGGGTCGTGGGCGCCGACGACGAGCAGCACGGGGACGGGGTTGTCACGGACCCGCTCGTGGAAGTCGGTGCGCGACCAGGAGTCCAGGTAGGCGCGGAAGGCCGTCGCGGAGGAGCGCCCGACGGAGCGCTCCACGAGGCTGCTCAGCCAGGCGTCGTCGTACCGGCCGCCGGTGGTGTTGTCGATGATCGCGCGCCGGTTGGCCGCATCCGCGGCGGCGCCGGCGAAGAGCTCCCAGGTCTCCCCGTCGAGGGGGAATCCGGCCGCCGAGACGGGCGAGATGCCGACGATCGAGCGGATCCGGTCGGGGGCGTCGAGGAGCATCAGCTGGGCGGCCTTGCCTCCCATCGAGTGGCCGATGACGGAGAAGGAGTCCCAGCCGAGGTCGTCGGCGACCGCGAGCGCGTCGGCCGCGACCTCCTCCATGGTGTACTCGCCCGGGTGGTCGAGGGCCTCGCCGTAACCGCGGCAGTCGACGAAGGCGTACGAGCCGTCGGCGTCGCTCAGATGGGCGCGGAGCGGGGCGAAGCTGGTGCGGTCGCCGAACCAGTTGTGGAGCACGAGTGCCCGCCGGGGGCCACCGCCCTGAACGTCGTACGGAAGAACCTGGCCCGTCATCGTGCCCCCTGCTCATGAGGTGGTGTTTCGCGCGCCCCACGGCGCCTTTCGACGACCGAGTGTGACGGTGCGAACGCGTGCGGTCAACAGTGGCGGTCCTCGGGGCGGGTGCGCGGCCCGGGTCCGGGATGCGGTGCCTTTCCCGTGAGGGGCATCCTGGCTGTGTGACCTCGCACGGCACGTCCGGCCCAGGCCCGGCGGGCGGCACCGGGCGTCCCTCCCGGAACGGAGCTGTCGACGGGCCTCCTTCGGGCGCGCTGACCTGGACGCTCGCGGAGGCGGCGCTGCGGGCCGTCGAAGACGTCGGCGGGTACGCGGGCGGGGTGTACCTCCGCTCGGGAACCCCCGGGCTGCTGCGGATGGGGATCCTGGTGGGCCTCCCGGGGGCGTTGTTCCGGCCGTGGACGCGCATGCACACGAACCGGCCGTTTCCGGTGGCCGAGGTCTATCGCTCCGGGCAGTCCGTCCATCTCCACGACGTCGAGGAGGCCATGCGACGGTTTCCGCAGTTGGTGGCGAGTCTCCCCTTCCCCTTCGCCTCGCTGTACGCGCCGGTCGTCGCGGGCCGTGAACGCTTCGGGGTGCTCGTGGCGCTGCGGGCGCCGACTCCCGGTGTCCCGGTGGACACCCGGGACAGGAAACGGATGACGCGCGGCGGCCTCCACCTCGGCGAGACCCTGGCCGATCTGGCCCGTCACGGCACGGCGATCGAGTGGGCCGGCGAGCCGGTGTGTGTGCAGTTGTCCACCGCGGGGGCGCCGCCGGTCCGTTTCGGTTCGTTCGACTGGGACCTGGACACCGACATGGTCACGATGGACTCCGGACTCCTCGGGATCCTCGGCGCCGAGGTGACCTCGCCGTGCTCCATCGGTGCGCTCACGTCGCTCCTGGAGCCGGAGGACGGTTACGCGTTGTGGGCGGCCGCCCGGCAGGCGACGGGGCCGGACGGACGTCCGGCGGTGCGCCGGATCCGGCTGAAGGGGCCGGACGGAGGGCTCCACCTGCTGGAGGTCTCCACGCGGGCGCGTACGACCTCACCGGACGCGGAGACCTGGACGGCAGCCGGAAGCGGGGCAGGTGCCCGCGCCGACGGCGCGGGCACGGGCCTGCGGCTCACCTGCACCCTCGTCGACCTCGGCACGGGCCTGATCGGTTCCGACGCCACGGACCGGCTGCCGCGGGCGATCCTGGCCATCGACCGCCTCGGACGCATCACGTACGTCAACGAGCGCACCGAGCGGCTGCTCGGCCGCCCCCGTGGCGACCTGGCGGGCAGGCCGCTGTGGGAGGCGCTGCCCTGGTTCGACCTCCCCTTCCACGAGGAGCAGCTGCGCGCCGCGATGCTCTCGGGTGACCCGGTGCGCTTCCTCGCCCGCCCGGAGCGGAGCCGATGGCTGTCGGTCTCCCTCCATCCGGGGCGGGACGGCGTGACGATGGTGCTGGTCCCGCAGGACGATGCGATCGCCCACCCCACACCGGCCTCCAGGAACGTCGAGGGGACGCAGGACAGTCTCTCCCTGCCCGACGACCAGGTCTCGGCCCTGTACCGGCCGGTGGCCCTCGCGATCGCGCTGTCCGAGGCGGTGACGGCCCGCCAGGTGTCGGCCGTGGTGACGGAGGAGCTGCTTCCGGCGTTCGGCGGGCGTCAGCTGGCCATCTACCTGCTCAGTGACCGGCGCCTGTATCTGGCCTGGGAGACCGGTTTTCCGCCGGGTTTCCTCGAACCCTTCGACGGTGTAGCCCTGGACGCGCGGGTGCCGGGGGTGGAGACGCTCACGACGGGCAGGCCGCTGTTCTTCGAGTCGATGGAGCAGCTGGGCCGCATGTATCCGGAGCTTCCGCTGGACGCGCATTCGGGGGCGCGGGCGTTCCTGCCGCTGATCGCCTCGGGCCGGCCGGTCGGCTCCTGCATCCTCGGCTTCGACCGGCCGCGCGGGTTCAGTTCGGAGGAGCGGACCGTCCTCACGGCGCTCGCGGGCCTCATCGCGCAGGCCCTGGAGCGGGCGCAGCGGTACGACACGGAGTCGGCGGTCGCGCGCGGTCTCCAGGACGCGCTGCTCCCGCACCGGCTGCCGGTGTGGGAGGGGGTGGACACGGTGGGCCGCTACCTGCCGGGCACGCAGGGCATGGACGTCGGCGGGGACTGGTACGACGTCATCGAGACGGGGCATGGACGCCTCGCGCTCGTGATCGGCGACGTCCAGGGCCACGGGGTGGCGGCCGCGGCCACGATGGGTCAGCTGCGCAGTGCGGTACGGGCCTTCGCGCTGGCCGGTCATCGGCCGCAGGACGTGATGCGGGGCACCAACCGGCTCCTCATAGACCTGGATCCGGGGCAGTTCGCGAGCTGTTGCTACGTACTCCTCGACCCGGACACGGGGGAACTGCGGGCCGTACGGGCCGGCCATCCCCCGCCGCTGCTGATGCACCCGGACGGGACGACGGAGCGGGTGGAACTGGCGGGCGGGATGGTGCTGGGGATCGACGTCCGCGCCTCGTATCCGGTGACGCGGCTGCGGCTGGCTCCCGGTGCGGTGCTCGCGCTGTTCACGGACGGGCTCGTGGAGAAGCCCGGTCAGGACATCGACGAGGGGATCGAACTGCTGCGCCGGGCGCTCGCCTCGACGGGTTCGCTGCCGCTCGCGGAGGCGGCCGACCGGGTGATCCGGGACGCCCGGCAGGTCACGTCCCGCCCGGACGACATCGCGCTGCTGCTCGCGGCGCGCTGGCCGGAGCGCGGTTAGGGGGTGTCCGGGAAGCAGCGCCGTCTGCCCGCAGGCCAGGCGGGACTTTCCGGACACGACCTGGGGGTGTCCGGAAGGGCGCGCCGCGTGCCCGGCTTTGATCGGCAGGACACCCCCGGGAGTCACCCGGTCGGGCCCGTGGCGCTGGTCGGCCGTCGTGGGCGCGGGGAGGCTGGGGGTGCCGTGCCGACCAGGCCGGACGAGTCAGGGCGTGAGCCCGAGGAGGACACGTGCAGCAGGACAAGCAGCCCGAGTACGGCCCGGTGGTCTTCCGTGACCGCACGGCCGGGTACGCCTTTCTGACCCGGTCCACCGCGACCAGCGACCGGACCATCGAGTGGGACGACGGCAACACGTACCCCGTGATCGACGTCGAGATCTCCTCCGAGAGCCACCCCTTCTACACGGGCACGGCACGGACGGTGGACTCCGAGGGCCGGATCGCCAAGTTCGAGCGGCGCTTCGGCGAGGAGACCTGACCCCTCCCGCTGCCCGCCGGCGCACTCGCCTCGCCTCGCGGGAAGTTTCGGATCCCGCTCGTGAAACTGGCCAGAAGGTGGCCAGTTCGCCTTCCAGGATGAGGTCACGAAGACGGCGGAGCGGATCGCGCTCCGCCGTGGGACTCCCTGGAGGGGAACAGCTGTGATCGTGGTGACCGGAGCGACCGGAAACGTCGGACGACCGCTGGTGGAGCTGCTGGCCGCGGCCGGTGAGCAGGTGACGGCGGTGAGCCGTAAGCCGGCCGGCGGGCTGCCCGCCGGGGTGACGCACCGGCAGGGGGATCTGGCCGATGTGGACGGTCTCAAGGGCCTGTTCGAGGGTGCGGAGGCGGTGTATCTGCTCGTCGCGGGTCTCGGGGACGAGCTGAGTCCGCGGGAGATCGTGGCGGCGGCGGTGGCCGCCGGGGTGCGGCGGATCGTGTTCCAGTCCTCGCAGTTGGTGGGGACCCGCACCGATTCGGTGTCGCACGACCTTCTGCGTACGTTCGAGACGGCGGTGCGCGAGTCGGGGCTGGACTGGACCGTCCTGCGGCCCGGCGGTTTCGCGTCCAACGCCTTCCTCTGGGCCGAGCAGGTGCGTTCCGCGCGTACGGTGGCGGCCCCGTTCGCCGATGTGGCGCTGCCGGTGGTGGACCCGGTGGACATCGCGGGTGTCGCGGCGGAGGCGCTGCGCGACCCGGCGCACGCGGGGCGGACGTACGTCTTGACCGGACCGGTGGCGGTGTCACCGCGCGAGCAGGTGCGGGCGCTGGCCGGAGTGGTGGGCGACCCGGTCTCGTTCGTGGCGCTGAGCGCGGGCGAGGCCCGGTCCCAGCTGGTGCGGTTCCTGCCGGAGGCCGCCGTCGACGGGATGCTGTCGGTGATGGGCGCGCCCAGCGCGGAGGAGCAGCGGGTGAGTCCCGATGTGGAGCGTGTCCTCGGCCGGGCGCCGCGCCCCTTCTCTGCGTGGGCGGAGCGGAACGCGCCCGCCTTCACATGAGGTACGGGCCCCGGGAGCGAGCCTCGTGAAGGAGGGCTGCGCAGGCCGCGGGACACCTCGGCGAGGGCGGGGACGCGCGTCGCACGGACGGCGTCCCCCGCCCCGGCCGGGTGGGTCGAGCGAGGGCGCTCGGCGCCCTCGGCTCAGCTCGGGAAGGCGATCAGGCCTTCACGATGCCGGACTCGGAGACCTTGATGGTGGCGCTGGTGGCGCCGGAGCGGGAGCCGAGGCCCTCGATCTTCTTGACCAGGTCCTGGCCCTCGACGACCTCACCGAAGACGACGTGCTTGCCGTCGAGCCAGTCGGTGACGATCGTGGTGATGAAGAACTGCGAGCCGTTGCTGTTCGGGCCGGCGTTGGCCATCGAGAGCAGGAACGGGCGGTCGTGCTTCAGCTTGAAGTTCTCGTCGGCGAACTTCTCGCCGTAGATGCTCTTGCCGCCGGTGCCGTTGCCACGGGTGAAGTCGCCGCCCTGCAGCATGAACTGCGGGATGACGCGGTGGAACGGGGAGCCGGCGTAGCCGAAGCCGTGCTCGCCGGTGCAGAGCTCGCGGAAGTTCTTCGCGGTGTCCGGGACGACCTCGTCGAACAGCTGGAAGGTGATCCGGCCCGCGGGCTCGTCGTTGATGGTGATGTCGAAGTAAACGTTGTCGCTCATGGGGACATCCTGTCATTACTCACGCACTGCGCGCGCACGGGCCGCCCCCTCCCGGGTCACGGCGTGCCGGTGCCCCGCGGCCCGTCGGGGGCGCGGGGCACCGGTCGCCGCGAGCGGCACGGATCAGAGCAGTCCACCGGTCCCGGGGGCCGGGAGCGTGCCTTCGGCGCCCTGGACGGTGTCATGGAGGACGGTCTCGACGCCTTGATCCTCCTGGAGGAGGCCGGTCGCGCCGCCCAGCGGGCTCTCGGCGGCGCTGGCCTGCGGCGGAGGGGTGACGAGGGCGGTGACGACGCCTGCGGCGAGGGAGGCGATGGCGAGCATGCTGCGCTTCTTCATGACCGGGTCAACTACTGAGCGGCCGAGGAGTTACGGCCGTCGCCGGATCCGGACGAGCGGCAGCGGGGAGGCGACGGCGGCGAGGAGTCCGACCGGCGCGCACAGGACAGCGGAACTTTTACCCCATATCGGGTGGAACCGTATGGTTGTGGTGGATGTCTCTCTCAGTGACACCACTGTCCCCGGAGCAGGAGAATTGGGGGACGTCATGCATCACCGTCACACCCTCGCGGCCGTCGCCGCGGGAATCCTGTTGACCGCCGGAATCGGCGCCACGATCCCGGCCGGCGCCACAGCCCCGGCAGGCACCGCGAGCGCCCCGTCCACAAGCTCGGCGACCCCGTCCACGGCCTTGGTCGTCAACGCCCGCTGGGGTGGCCACGCGACCTTCGACCGGCTCGTGATCGACATACGGGGTGCCGTGCCCCCGGTCACCGTGCACCAGGCCGGCGCGCTGTACTACGACGGCTCGGGACAGAAGGTCCCCCTGGCGGGGAAGTACTTCCTGGAGATCCGCCTCTCCCCCGCGGCCGCCCACGACGACGCCGGAAAGTCCGTCTACCAGGGACCCCGGCTGCTGAAGATCCATCTGCCCGCGCTCAAGGGGGTCGCGCTCACCGGCGACTTCGAGGGCGTGGTCTCCATCGGAGCCGCCTTCGACACCAAGCCCGCGTACAAGACCTTCCGGCTGCACTCCCCCGAGCGCTTCGTGGTCGACATCGCCCACCCCGTGGGCTGCCGGGCCTGAAGGGCCGAACCGGGGGTGGGGGCCGTCCCTCCGGACGGCCCCCACCCCCGTACGGCTACATCCGGTCGCCCTCGGGGCCGGCCTCCAGGTACAACGGGATGCCCGTCCTGCGGGCCCGATCGGTCTCGGCGAGGCGGGCGAACTCGCGCGGCTCCATCTCCCGCTCCCACTCGTCGAGCGTGCGCAGGCTGTACTCGCTGTGCTCCTCGGGGTCGAGGACGACGCCGGCGATCTGCTCGTCCGTCAGCTCACCGCCGTCGAACACGAAACCGATGTGGTTGGCAGGCCAGTCGTCGCCCCGGTCGGTGACGAAGTGGGTGCCGAGGAGCCGGGGTTCGCCGGTGTAGGTGATCCCGGTCTCCTCGTGGCATTCGCGTACGGCCGTCTCCCAAGGAGTCTCCCCCGGGTCCATGTTCCCGCCGGGCCATTGCCACAGCTCGGTGCGGTAGCTGGCGCGCAGCTGGAAGGGGCGGCCACGGGTGTCGGTGAAGTAGAGGCAGGCGTACGCCGTCGCTCTCGGCAGGGTCGCGACGTACTCGACGGGCGGCAGCCAGATGTTCGCCATGGGCGGCTCTCTTTCGACGGGCCGATGGGATCACCTTCATCCAAGCGGTCCGGGGGACGGCACCGGGCCGCTCACGGGCGGATCACCGGATCGTGTGATCACTTTCCCGCCGCGCCGGGGTGCCGCGGGGGCGTCCCTCGGACGGTCGGTCAGCGAGGTCGTGCGGCCGTCGCTCGGTCGCGGTACAGACGTCGGCGGACGAGGTCCTCGTGGACCAGACGGCCGACGAGGGCGCCTCCGTAGACGACGAAGCCGACGCCGACCAGCCACGACTGGAGGACGAGGACGGTGCCGAACTGGCCGTACGTCACCGCGTTCGAGGCGATCAGCGGGGAGAACACGAGCTGGGAGAAGATCCGCAGCCCGAGCAGGCCGAGCGCGGTCAGTACGGCCCCGGGGGCGAGGGCACGCCAGCGGATGCGTCCGCAGAGCAGGAAGCGCTGCGACCACCAGAAGAAGAAGAACGTGCCGAGGAGATCGCCGAGGGCGACGAGGGCGGTGACACCGGCCGGGGAGTCGGCCGGTGCGGGATTGGCGACGAAGAGGAGCAGGCAGGCGACGAGGACGGCGAGCCAGACGACGTGCCGCCACATGGTGTGCCAGCGGGCCGTGGGGAGGTCCCAGGCGCGTTCGTACCCGGTCTGTACGGCGGACCCGAAGGTGACGCCGAAGGCGGCGAGGGCGGCGAGACCGAAGGCGGTGGTGCGTTGCAGGGCTTGTCCCGGCTGGCCGAAGAGCCGCTCGACCTCCTCCTGCGAGACCTCGGAGACACCCAGCCCCTGCACGAGCCAGCGGGCGAAGCCCTGGCCGCTGGCGAGGTCGGCCGCGGCGACGACGATGAGCAGCGGCACGAGGGTGAGCAGGCTGAGCGCCGCGAAGCCCATGGCGCGGTGCATGAGTTCCATGGCGCGGCCGCGGTTCCAGGCGAGGCCGACGGGCGAGGTGAGGACGCGGACGTACAGTCGCTGGAACCAGTGGCCGTGTTCGGCGCCGTGTTCGGTGGGGGCACCGTCGTGCGGCGGACCGGGTGTGGAGGGCATGCCTCGTTCGGTACCCGGCCGGGCGGCGGGCCATCGCAGGGGTGCGGCCGAACGGGTGCCGGGCGGAGGCGCATCCGCGTCAGGACGGCCATCCGTCTCGGAGCAGGACTCCGTTTCGGGGAGGAATCGGTCTCGGAGCAGGAATCCGTTTCGGGGCAGGAATCCGGCTCACGAACGGAGCGGGCGGGCGCCGGGGCCGGGGCGGACGGTGACGTCACGGGCGTTCAGGGTGGCCCGTTCCTCGCCCTCGCACTGGACGACGACGCGGACGGGGGCCCCGCAGTCGGTGTGCCGGATGTCGAGGGCCGAGCCCTCGGGGTCCGCTGCGTGGGTGTCGCCCCACTGCTTCAGGGCGAGGAGGACGGGCCAGAGGTCGACACCCTTGGGGGTGAGCCGGTACTCGTACCGGGTGCGCGCGCCGGGCTCTCGGTACGGTTCCGCCCGCAGCACACCGGCCGAGACCAGCTTGCGGAGGCGGTCGGCGAGGACTGCCTCCGAGAGCCCGAGGTGCCGGCGGAACTCGTCGTAGCGGCGGACGCCGTTGAACGCGTCCCGCAGGATCAGCAGGGTCCACTTCTCGCCCACGAGGTCCAGGGTGCGGCGGACCGAGCAGTTCTCCGTGTCCGTCTCCAGCCACTTCATCGTCACACTGTAGCCACCTGACTGTGTCGTTGACAGTCAGCTTTCAGGACAGCTAGCTTCGCCGTACAGAGCCAGCTGGACGTCAGCCGGCCATGTCGGGCGGAGAGTGGTCATGGGGCGGTCGCGCACGGTCGAGTGGGAGGACCCCGGGGCCGGCGCGCGGGCCGCCGGAACGATGGCGGGCCTCGACTTCCTGCGGGAGATGGTGGCGGGACGGCTGCCGGGACCCCCGATCGCGGCGCTCCTCGGCTTCGGCCTAGAGGAGGTCGAGGACGGGCGGGCCGTGTTCGCCTTCGAGCCGGGCGAGGAGCACTACAACCCCATCGGCAGTGTGCACGGCGGGGTGTACGCGACCCTCCTCGACTCGGCGGCCGGCTGCGCGGTCCACTCGACGCTCCCGCTGGGCACGGCGTACACCTCGCTCGACCTGTCGACCCGCTTCCTCCGGCCGATCACGACCGGCACGGGCAAGGTCCGGGCGATCGGCACGGTGATCTCACGCGGGCGCAGGACCGCGCTCGCGGAGGCGGGCCTGTACGACGCGGAGGACCGACTGCTCGCCCACGCGACCAGCACGTGCATGCTGTTCCCGGTCCCGGCGGAGGGTTCGGGGGGCACGCGCGCGTAGCGCCGGATTCCGTGTGGGCTCGATTCAGCGGATCCCGGTGACCGGGCGGGTGCGGGTGCAGCCGTCCGGGGCCACATCGGGGACGCCGTTGGCCTGGAGGGCCGCGCTCACCAGGGTGGCGAGCAGGTCGATGTCCGAGCCCATGTCGAGGCGGACCGTCACCCACCCCGATCCGGCGCGAAGGCGGACCGCGCTCGACCCGAGGAGGGCCGGGCGCAGTTTCGCGATCATGGCGCGGGTGAGGTGGACGTCGGCCTCGTGTTCACCGTGGAAATGCACGATTTCCTGCGTCTCGGTGCCCAGTCCGAGCGCGGCGCCGCAATGGGCGCGGCCGGGGGTCAGCGAGGGCCAGCTCATCAGACGTTCACTGGCATGCCTGGCCGTGTTCATACGAGGAGCGTGACGGGCCCGGGGGCCGTGCACAAGCGTCCGGCCGGAAGAATCCGGCTCAGGGCCGAAACAGGTCGGAGACGGGCCTGGTGTGACCGTCCGTCACGACGCTGTGCGGGGAGGAGGTGACCCCGTGTCACTGCGGTGGGCGCGCGCGGATGCGCGCCGCGAGGACGGCCACGTCGTCCTCCGCGCCGTGCGCGCCGAGGCGGCGGAGCACCTCGTCGACGACCTGGTCGGGACCGGAGTCCGGAGGGAGCCGGAGGGCTGCGAGCCGGGCGAGGGAGACGTCGATGTCCTCGCCGCGCCGTTCGACGAGTCCGTCGGTGAAGAGCAGCAGGGTGTCGCCGGGGCGGAGTGGGCGAGTGGTCGGTTCGTAGCCTCCGACGCCGGTGCCGAGCGGTGGGCCGACGAGGAGGTCGACCAGCTCCGCGGAGCCGTCCGCGGCGAACACCACGGGCGGCAGGTGCCCGGCGCCGGCGAAGGTCGCGGTGCCCCGGGCCGGATCGACCCGGACGAGCAGAACGGTGGCGGGGCGGCGGGCGTCGTCCTCGGCGACCACGGAGTCGAGGTGGCGCAGGACCCGGTGCGGGGGCAGGTCGGTCGCGGCGACCTCACGGAGTGCGGTGCGGTAGGCGTTCATGTCGACGGCGGCGTCGAGGCCGTGGCCCATGACGTCGCCGACGACGAGGAGGCTGCGGCCGAAGTGGAGCCGTACGGTCTCGAACCAGTCACCGCCCACGAGCGCGCGCGGCCCGGCGGGCAGGTATCCACCCGCGATCTCCAGGTTGGGGTGCGGCCGGCCGGGCTCGGCGACGAGGGCGCGCTGGAGGTGGAGCGCGGTGTCCTCGGTGGCCGCGAGACGACGGGCGTGCCCGAGGTGCCGGGCCGCGAGGCGGGCGGCCTGTCGGAGGAGGGCCGTGTCGCCGCCGGAGAAGGGCGCACCGCCGACACGGGTCAGCGTGACCGTCCCGAGCGGTTCCTCGTCGTGGACGGCGAGGGGGAGGACGAGCTGGTGGGCGACTCCGGCGGCGGGGTCGCCAGGGGTGGGGGCGGACCCGCCGGGGATGGGACCGGACTCACCGGGGGCGGACCCGCCGGCGATGGGACCGGACTCGCCGGGGGCCCCGAGGGCGATCGGCGTGACGGGAGCATCCACGGCGCGCTCACCCGGCCCGGGGGCGGGGTCCGCCCTGGCCGCGCGTCGAGCGGGGGCGCCCGGTTCCGTCCGGAGGTCGATCGTCACCGAGGCGCGCAGGCGTCGGGCGGCGAAGGTCGCCAGTTCGCGGCAGGTGGTCGTCTCGTCGAGCGTCGTGCCGATCTCGCCGATCGCCTGCTCCATGGCCCGCACCCTGGTCAGGAGGGCCTCTTCCCGCTCCGCGTCCCGTTCCGCCACGACACCTCCACCGCCGTGCGGTCCACCCGGTCCCCCCATTGCACCAGCGGTCGGCGCCCCGCGCGCGGTACGGACCTGGCGCCGGGCGGTTGTGCGGCGGTGCTCGATCTGATCAAGTACAAGCAGAGGCTACTGGCCAGTACGAGACTTCGCTCCCCGGGGGGACAGCCATGACGACCGGTTTCTTCAGCTCCGTCGACGACGTCGCCGAACGGCTCGCCACGACCGGCTACCTCGCGTCACCCGCCGTCGCCACCACCGTCTTCCTCGCCGACCGCCTCGGCAAGCCCCTCCTCGTCGAGGGCCCGGCGGGCGTCGGCAAGACGGAGCTCGCCAAGGCCGTCACCGAGGTGACGGGCGCGCGACTGGTCCGGCTGCAGTGCTACGAGGGCGTCGACGAGTCCCGCGCGCTGTACGAGTGGAACCACGCCAAGCAGCTGCTGCGGATCACGGCCGGGCGGGGCGAGTCCTGGGACGAGACGCGGACGGACATCTTCGGCGAGGAGTTCCTGCTCCCCCGGCCGCTGCTCACGGCGATCCGCTCGGAGCAGCCGACCGTGCTCCTGATCGACGAGACCGACAAGGCCGACGTCGAGGTGGAGGGCCTGCTCCTGGAGGTCCTGAGCGATTTCCAGATCACCGTTCCCGAACTCGGCACGATCACGGCGACCCGGCGCCCCTTCACCGTGCTCACCTCGAACGCGAGCCGCGAGCTGTCCGAGGCGCTGCGCCGGCGCTGCCTCTTCCTGCACATCGGCTTCCCCGAGGAGGAGCTGGAGCGGCGGATCGTCACCCTCAAGGTCCCCGGACTCGATGCCGCGCTCGCCACGTCCGTGGTGCGGGTCGTCGGAGCCCTGCGGGCGATGGACCTGCGGAAGGTGCCGTCCGTCTCGGAGACCATCGACTGGGCCCGTACCCTGCTGGCGCTCGGCGCGGACCGGCTGGACGAGCAGGTCGTACGGGAGACCCTGGGCGTCCTGTTGAAGCACCAGGACGACATCGTGAAGGCCGCGGCCAAGCTCGACCTGGACGCGGTGTGAGCGCCACGGACGCCTCCACTGCACCGGAACCGGCACCGGCGGCCACGGCCGCGCGGCTCACCGGTCTCGTGGCGGCGCTGCGTGCCCACGGATTCGGCATAGGAACCGGCGAGACCGTGGACGCCGGGCACGCCCTCGAAGCGGTCGGGTTCACGGACCGGGAGCGGGTCCGGGAGGCTCTCGCCGCGACCCTGCTCCACGGCGAGGGCCAGCGCCCGGTGTTCGATCGCGTCTTCGACCTGTACTTCCCCCTCGGCCGGACCACCACGACGGAGACGTACGAGGACACCGCGGCCGATCTCGCGGCGCTGCGCGACCGGCTCGCCGAGGCCCTCACGGCCGGGGACGGCGATGCCCTGGACCGGCTGGCCGCCGAGGCGGTGGGCGGTTTCGGCGGCTTCGGTTCCGGCCCCGAGTCGGACGGGTGGTCCTCGTACCAGACCCTCTCCCGACTGCGCCCCGAGACGCTGCTCGCCCGCGTACGAGAGCGGCTGAGGGCGGCTCCCGGACCGGAGGACCCCGAGTTCACCGAGCGGCTGCTCGACGACGAGATCCGACGCCGCATCGAGGCCTTCCGCGAGCGGGTGCGGACCGAGGCCCGGCGGCGCGTCAGCGAACGGCAGGGCCGGGACCTGGTCGCGCGCCGCGCGGTCGCGGGGACGGCGGACTCCGTGGACTTCCTGCTGGCCGGGCGGGCGCAGCTGGACGAGTTGCGGCGTACGGTACGGCCGCTGGCGCGGAAGCTGGCCACCCGGCTCGCGGCCCGGCGCCGCCGGGCGTCGCGCGGGGAGATCGATCTGCGGCGCACCCTGCGCCGTTCGCTGTCGACCGGGGGCGTGCCGGTGCGGCCCGTGCTGCGGCGGCGCCCTCCCCGGCGGCCCGAGCTGGTCCTGTTGTGCGACGTGTCGGGGTCGGTGGCCGGTTTCGCGCAGTTCACGATGCTGCTGGTGCAGGCCTTGCACGACCAGTTCAGCCGGGTGCGCGTCTTCGCCTTCGTCAACCGGGTCGACGAGGTGACGGGGCTGATCGCCCGGGACTCGGCCGACCCGGCGGGGCTCGGTGACCGCATCCTGGCGGAGGCGGAGCTGACCGGGTGGCACGGGCAGAGTGACTACGGGACGGCGCTCGGCGAGTTCGCCGACCGGTATGTGGAGGCGCTGGGCCCGCGCACGGTGGTCTTCGTCCTCGGGGACGCCCGCACCAACGGCTCCGATCCGAACCTAGCGGCGCTGAAGCGGATCGCGGACCGGGCGCGCCGGGTCCACTGGCTCAACCCCGAGCAGCCCTCGCTGTGGGGCACGGGCGACTCGGTGGCCCCGGCCTACGCCGGTCTCGTCGACATGCGCCCGTGCCGGAACGCCCGCCAGCTGGGGGCACTGATCGGCCGCCTGCTGCCGGTGTGACCGTGGGTGTGCCGCCCGCTGCCGGTGTGACCGAGGATGTGCCGCCGGTCCTGCCCGTGTGACCACACGTGGCACGACGACGGGGAGCGGGCCGAGCGCTCCCCCGCGTGGCACGATCGGTTCGTGGCCACCGGATCCGACCGTCCTGAGACGGAATTCCCCCGCGCCATCGGCGCACCCGCCACCCGCGCGCTCGCCGCGGCCGGGTACACCCGGCTCGACCAGCTCGCGGGTGTCCCCGCGGCCGAGCTCGCCGCCCTGCACGGCGTGGGACCGAAGGCGCTGCGCGTGCTCGGTGAGGTGCTCGCGGAGCGCGGCCTGTCGCTGGGGTGAGCCCCGGGGCGTACCGGAATCGGGTCTCGGTTGTACGACAGGCGGGCCGTCGAACTAGCGTGACCTCCATGGAACTCTTGGGAGAGATCACCGCCGACCGTCCCCTGCTCGTCCTCGCCGTCAAGGAGGAGGCGCAGTTCCTGGACACGGCGCTGCCCGTGCTGCTGACCGGCATGGGCAAGGTGAACGCGGCGACCGCGCTCGCGACCGTCCTCGGCCGGGGCCCCCGGCCGTCCGGGATCGTGAACCTGGGAACGGCCGGGGCGCTGCGCCCGGGCTGGACCGGGACGCATGTCGTCGGCACGGTCCTGCAGCACGACCTCGACAGCCGGCTGCTCGCGACCCTCACCGGCGAGACGTACGGCGCGCCGCTGGCGCTGCCGGACGGCGGCGACGTGGTCCTGGCCACCGGGGACGCGTTCATCTCCGACGAGACCGCCCGCGCCCGGCTCGCGGAGCGGGCGCCGCTGGTCGACATGGAGGGGTACGCCCTCGCGGCGGCCGCGGAGCTGGCCGGGGTGCCGCTGCGCATCGTGAAGCACGTCAGCGACGAGGCCGGTGACGGCGCCGCGCGCACCTGGCGTGAATCGGTCGCCGAGTGCGCGCGGGCGCTCGCCGACTGGGCGGAGGCGAACACCCCGTACCGCACCTGAGCACTCCGTGCCGCTCCTGAACACCCGCTACCGCTGCCGAACACACCGGACCCGGTCGGGTCAGCGGTGCTGGAAGTGGACCTCCGGGTTCGCCGGTGACGGGCCGTCGAGCAGCGGGCGGGAGAGTCCGCGCAGGTGCTGGTCGAAGAAGGCGGCGACGTACCTCCGGGTGATGTCGACGGCACGGTCGGTGGGCAGCTCGGGCTGCGGCAGACCGAAGTGGCGGGCTATCACGGGGCCGTCGGAGAAGGTGAAGTGGTCGGAGTCGGCCACGGTGACCCAGCGCTTCCACCCGTCGAGGGCCGTCCACGTCCCGTCCCAGGTGGTGTCCGTGCCGCCGGGCAGGTGCATGGCGTCGTGGGTGCCGAGCATCATGAACGGCCGGCCCCGCAGGCCCTCCGCCGGCAGGTCCTCCCAGAAGGCCCCGTCCATGTTGATCCCGGCGTCGATGCGCGGGTCGGCCACCATGGCCGAAGCCGCGCTCGCCCCGCCGATGGAGTGGCCCGCCATGCCGATCCGACGGTCGTCGATCACGTCGGCGTGCTTCCAGACGGGCCGGGGCCCGGTGAGCCGGTCCAGGACGTAGCGCATGTCGGCGGCGCGGGTCGAGGTGACCACGCTGCCGTGCACACCGCCCTCGTCGAGGGCCTTGCAGGCGACGCAGGTGAGGGTACGGCCGCCGGGGAGGCTGATCCCGTAGGACTCGTAGGCGTGGTCGACGGAGGCGACGACATAGCCGCGGGAGGCGAGGTCCTCGGCGAGATGGGTGAGGGTCCAGCGGGAGACGCCGAAGCCCGGTGAGAGCAGCACCAGGGGGCGCCGGCCCGGGGCGGGCCGCGCGTCGGTCCTGCTGTGGGTGCGCGTCCGGGCGAGCAGGTCGCCGGAGACACCGGACCCGAGCTGCTTGGCGAGCAGTCGCGCCTCCTCCCGGGTGGCGTACGGGGCGGGGCGGCCACCGCCGGTGTGTGCCGCCGGGTAGTGGAGGGTGACCATGAGCGCGCGTCCGTCGGCGGTGGGAACCCACGGGTCGGTGCGGGAGCGGTCGACGAGCGGCAGGACGGTGCTTCCGACGGAGTGCGGACCGGTGGGCGCGGGCAGCGCGGCGGCCCTCGTCGGCTGGGCGGCCGACAGCGGCGGCGGGGCATCGGGGCCGGCCGCGGCGGCGACACCGGCAGGTAAGGCGACGGAGCAGACGAGGAGAGCGGCGACGGCCGCCCTGGTGATTCGGATCATGAGGGAACGCTAGAGGTCGCGGCGGCCGCGGCGCGTCCGACTCCGGGCCCATGTGCCGTCGTACCAGGGTCGGATGCACCGCGGTCCGGGGGAAGCGGCCCCGGGCCCGGCCCACTTGCCGGCTCCGCGGGCGAACTCCCGTGCCGTCCACGTCCGTCCACCCGCCCGTCTCCCGGGACGGCCTTGACAGCGCGGAAGGCGGCCTGCCTAAGCTGAGGCGTTCCCTTCCGGACGTGGACGGGACATGGGCCCGGGGCCCGGACCTGCGGGGAGGCGGACGTGCGCGCATCGATCGCGGCGTCACACGGCTCCGGCCGGTCGGGGGCGCGGCTCGTCTGCCGACGGCACGTCGACTTCTGCCGTACCTCCTCGGCCATCTGTCCTTCCTTCCGCGCCTGACCCGCCCCGCGTGGGTCCGCGCGTCCCCTGACGTCCCGCCGCCCGGCACCGCGTCGGCGCGCCCGCGCGCGCCCGTGGGTGCCGCCGCGTGCTCCTGTCTTCCGGAAGGACTTCCCATGCCCCGCACTGCCCTGCGCCTGGCCGTCGAGATCGACGGTGACGGCGCCCATCCGGCCGCGTGGCGCCGTGCCGCGCACTCCCCCGGCGAGCTGCTGACCCCGCGTCGGTCGGCCCGGGTGGCGGCCGTCGCCGAGAACGCCGGGTTCACCCTGGTCACCCTGGAGGACTCGATCCTGCCGCCGGGTTCCGGTGCCGATCCGGTGGGACGGATCGGCGCGGTGGAACGGGCCGCGTTCGTGGCCGCGTCGACGAGCGTCCTCGGGGTGGCGCCGGTTCTGGCGACCACCTACGCCGAGCCGTTCCACGTCTCCTCGCAGCTCGCCTCGCTCGACCATGTCTCGGCCGGCCGGGCCGGCTGGGTGGTGGGAGTCGAGGAGGACCCCGCCGCCGCCCGCGCGTGGGGGCGGCCACCCGTCGAAGGAGCCGACGCGCTGGCCCGCGAGGCCCGCGACGGTCTCCGGGTCGTACGGGACCTGTGGGACTCCTGGGAGGACGACGCGGTGATCCGGTCGGTGGCGACCAGCCGCTATCTGGACCGGTCGCGGCTCCATTCCATCGACTTCACCGGTGAGACGTACTCCGTGAAGGGCCCGTCGATCGTGCCGCGCCCGCCGCAGGGGCGGCCCGTGGTCCTCGCCCGCCACGGGACCGTACCGGCCGAGCTGACCGATGTGGCGCTGGTCGGCGGTACCACCGCCACCGAGGCCGGCGACGCCGCCGCTGCCGCGCGGTCCGACGGCGGTCCGCCGCTCGCCTTCGCCGAGATCGAAGTGGCCCTCGACACCCCGGGCGGGACGGCGCGGGAGCGGATCGCCGACCTGGAGCGGTACGCCCCGTGGACGGCCCGCCCGGACCGGCTGCGCTACACCGGTCCCGCGTCGGGACTGGTGTCCCTGCTCGCCGAGTTGAGCGGCCGCGTCGACGGGGTGCGGCTGCGTCCCCTCGTCCTCGACGAGGACCTCGCCGTGCTCTCCCGGCTCGTGCTGCCCGAGCTCTTCCTCCGGCGGATCGCGGCCCGGCCGCTGCCGGGCGCCACCCTGCGTGCCTCCTTGGGCCTCACCCGGCCCCTCAGCCGCTTCACGACGGACATCACCGCCGCGCCCGTACGGGAGGAGACCCGATGACCCGCACCGATCCCACCGATGTCCCCCGCCCGGACGCCCGGCTGCACTTCGGGGTGTTCTTCCAGGGCGTCAACCACTGGACGATCTGGTCGGACCCGTCGAGCGGTTCGCAGATCGCCCCGGCCTCCTTCCTCCGCCTGGCGCGGACCGCCGAACGCGGGCTCTTCGACGCCTTCTTCCTCGGGGACGGTCTGCGGCTGCGCGAGTCGGAGGGCGGCATCCACGAGCTGGACGTCGCCGGCCGGCCCGACTCGATCACCCAGCTGTCGGCGCTGGCCGCCGCGACCGAACGGATCGGCCTCGTCTCGACCTCCAACACCACCTTCAACGAGCCGGGCGACCTCGCCCGTCGGCTCGCCGGTCTGGATCTGCTCTCCGGCGGCCGGGCCGGCTGGAACGTGGTGACCACGCACAATGCCTGGACCGGGGAGAACTTCCGGCGCGGCGGCTTCCTCGACCACGCCGACCGCTATCGGCGCGCCGAGGAGTTCCTGGCCGTGGCGCGCGCCGTGTGGAACGGCTGGGCGGAGGGCGCGGTGGCCGGGTCCGTCGACGCGCGTTCCTGGTCGGTGCCGGACGCGGTGGGACGCGTCCGCGCGAAGGGGACCCAGTTCGACGTCGACCTGGCCCCGACACTGCCGCGCAGCGCCCAGGGACACCCGGTGATCTTCCAGGCGGGGGACTCCGGGGAGGGCCGGGACTTCGCGGCCCGTCACGCGGACGTGGTGTTCTCGGCGCACGGCACGGACTTCGACGACGCGCTCGCCTTCGCCGAGGACATCCGGGGCAGACTGCGGGCGGCCGGCAGGCCCGAGGACGCGCTGAGGATCCTGCCGGGTACGGAGATCGTCATCGGGGCGACCGAGAAGGAGGCGGAGGAGAAGGCCCGCTGGGTCCGCCTCGAACAGGTCACTCCGGCGGTGGCCCTCGGCATCGCGAGCCGCCTGTGGGGCTTCGACCTCTCGGGCCGGGACGCCGACGGGCCGCTGCCCGCCGAGGAGCCCGTGGTCGCCCGGGACACGGGGACGTTCGGGACGCGCTGGGTGGACGATCCCCGGGCGGTGGTGGCCGAGTGGCGGGCGAAGGCCGGGGCCAACGGCTGGTCGCTGCGCGAGACGGTCATCGAGCTCGGTCCGCAGCGCGGCCATGTCGGTACCCCGGCAGGGCTCGCCGAGAAGTTCGCCCGGTTCGTCCGGCACGGGGCCGTCGACGGCTTCAACGTCTCGCCGTATCTGGTTCCGGACGGTCTCGACGACATCGTGGAGCTGCTGGTGCCGGAGCTCCAGGAGCGGGGCGTGTACCGGTCGGCGTACTCGGGCACGACGCTCCGGGAGCATCTGGGGCTCGCCCCGGTGGTGTGACCCCCACGACGGGCGGGCACGCGCGCGTGGAGCCGCGTGCCCGTCCGCCGTACGGCCTCCGGCGGTCAGCCGAGAGGCAGTTCCAGGCGGGACGGTTCGTCCTCCGGGGAGCCGATGACGGTCTGCGTCCAGGTGACGGAGGCGTCGCCGTACAGCGGGTCCTTGCTGTCGACGACCAGCATCAGCCGGTGTCCGGAGGCGATGTCGTACGCGGCGGCCTGGAGGTTCCAGGTGACGGTGGTGTCCTGGTCGGGCGTCAGGCCGTACACGTTGAGCGGCTCATGGCTGATGATCCGGGCCGTGTCGTCCTCGGCGACGTCCAGGAGGTGGGCGTAGAGGCTCGCGGAGGTCGCGGTGGAGCGGACCGTGAGGCGCAGCCGCGGGATGCCCCGGACTCGGCGGCCGGTCCCCGCCTCCCCGTCGGGCGAGACGAGCGGTTCCGTCGTCCAGGCGACCGCGTGACGGCGGTCGATCTTGCGGGTGTCGTAGATCTTGGGGTTGCCCTTCCACTCCGCCTGACCGGTCTTCATGATCTGGTCCATGGCGGTGGCCTCGGTGTCGACGCCCGCGAGGAAGGCGCGC
Source organism: Streptomyces sp. NBC_00250 (assembly GCF_036192275.1). NCBI lineage: Bacteria > Bacillati > Actinomycetota > Actinomycetes > Kitasatosporales > Streptomycetaceae > Streptomyces > Streptomyces sp. NBC_00250. The sequence continues at coordinate 345,480 of NZ_CP108088.1, forward strand.
CGCCAGCCGGTCTCCTCCGCTGCGGGCTCCTCGCCTCCGACGGGGACGAGGCGGCCGTCGGTGCCGGCCGCGCCGTCGCCGGTGAGGCCGAACACCTCGGTGCCGCGGGTGACCTCGCTCCAGCCGGGGCTGGTCTCGCGGCGGGCGGGCGTCACGATCCTGTTGTCGCCGGTCGGTTCGCCGGTGTCCGGGTCCAGGACCGGTTCCGTGACGTACGTGAACATCACCTGGTTGCAGACCTCGGGCCAGTCCTCCACCCCGTTGCGCTCGCCCTTGAGGTGGTGGTCGAGCCAGGCGTACGCCTCCGCCATGGGGAGGTTGACCTCACCCGGGGTGGTGGGCGGGCCGAGGAGAGCGGGGCCCTCGGGGGCGGCGTGGTCGCCGATCCACATGTTGAGCCGCTTGGGCACGTCGAGGCCGTTGAAGGTCTCCAGGGTCTGGTTGACCGCGAAGAGGCTCTCGTGCCAGGTGTTGGAGAAGAAGGTGGGCGTGCCGTTGTCGTTGGTGAGCGTGAGGTACGACTCGGGGGCGCGCAGCCGGCCCCAGTCGACGACGTCGGGTTCCAGGTTCCGGTCGGCCTGGAAGTCGGCGAGGATCCGCTGGTTCTCCTCGTCGAACTTGTTCTCCGGCAGCCCGCCGGTGAGGGCCAGGAGGGCCTTCACCGCCGCGAGGTGGCGCGTCTTGTTGTCGTACAGGCTGGTCGCGAGGTTGCCCCAGGTGCTGAGGGCGACGACGGCGGCGACCCGGTCGTCGTGGGCGGCGACGAGCTGGCTGATGCCGGAGCCGTAGGACTCTCCCATGAAGCCGACGACGCTCGGGGCGAAGTGGTCGACGGCGAAGTCGATGACGGCGGATCCGTCGGCCCAGTCGTGGGGTCCGGCGACGTCGATGAGGCCGCTGGAGGTGGAGGGCAGGCCGGGGATGCCGAGCCCTCGGGGGGTGTAGGCGAGGACGTGGTAGCCCTTGCGGGCGAGGACGAGGTACGACCAGAGGAACAGCGGCCAGCCGAAGGGGGTCCAGCCCGCCGGGACGACGACGAGCGGGTGCGGGCCGGGGCCGAGCTGCCGGAGGCTGAAGGCGGAGAGGCGGACGTGCTCCGTGGACCCCTCGCTCTCCGCGGCCCCTTCGATGCGGTGGTAGGCGGGCAGCGCCAGGCCGCGCACCTCCTCGACGACCGCTGCGAGTTCGGCGGGGAGCAGCGCGTCGGCACCGTCGGTGCCGTCCGGACTGTCGGTCGTCTCCCTCAGGAGTGCGTTGGCGAGGGTCTGGCCGAGCCGGACGGCGCCTGGGTCCACCGTTCCGTCGGCGGCCCAGAGGCCGCGTCCGGTGATCCGGGAGGTCTCGGCGGCGGTCAGGGCCGCCGTGACGTCCGGGAAACCGGGGAAGTGTTCGGACGAGCCGGTGGTGAAGGGGTTCTCCTGGGGCACGTGCACCCGTTCCTCTCGACTGGACTGGTGACCGTCCGCATGCGGACGGTCACCACCCTCACCCACGCGGGGCGGGGCGACCAGAGCGCACGAACAGCGCACGCGTCACACAACCGGGCGGGAACGACACAAGCCGCCCCGAACTCGATGTTTGGGGACGACGGGGACGGTTCCGGTTCAGCGTGCTTCGGGAGGAAACACCACGAGCAGGGCGGCGACGTCGTCGTCGAGGCTGTCGGCGCCGTAGTGGACGAGGTCCTTGTGGAGGAGTGCCGGCAGCTCCTTGGCCGGTTCCCGTGCCCAGCCGCGCAGGCGCAGTTCGAGCGGGTAGAAGGTGCCGGCCCTGTCGCGGGTCTCGCTGACGCCGTCGGTGTAGAGGAGCAGCCGGTCCCCGGGGCCGAAGGCCACCTCCTCGATGCGGTGGCGGGAGTCGGCCAGGCCCGCGAGGTTGACGGGCAGTGAGGGGTCGGCGAAGTGCACGGACTCGACCTCGCTGCCGCGCTGGAGCAGCGGGGCGGGGTGGCCGCAGCTGAGGAGCCGTGCGATGTCCTCGCCGTCGGGGAGTTCCACCAGGACGACCGTGGCGAAGCGTTCGGCGGCGTCGGAGTCGGGGTCCCAGGCTCCGTAGCGGGCGAGGCCCTCGTCGAGCCGGTCGGCGAGGACGGCCAGGTCGGGGGCGTCGTTGACGGCGGCGCGGAAGGAGCCGAGCAGCACGGAGGCGGTCTCGACGGCGCCGAGGCCCTTGCCCTGGACGTCGCCGAGCATGATCCGCACGGCGCCGGGGACCCGTACGGCCTCGTAGAAGTCACCGCCGATCCTGGCCTTCGCGGCGGCGGCCACGTACAGCAGATTCAGGTCGTAGCGGCCGAGGTGGGCGGGGAGCGGGCGCAGCACGACACGCTGCACCACCTCGGCGACGGCGGTGAGTTCCTGCATGTCCTGCTCGTAGCGGGTGCGGACGTGGCTGACCCAGGCCGAGGCGGCGGTGACGCCGGCGATCACGATCAGGTTCGTGACGAGTTCGGGGGTCGCGGGGAACTCACCCCTGATGACGCTGAGCAGCGCCCGGGCGCCGATGGCGAGCAGCCCGATGCCGATCGTCCCGCGCACGCTCCAGGTGACGGCGGCGAGCGCGGGCGCGGCGACGAGCAGCCGGTCGAAACGATCCCGGTCGGGGGTGAACAGATCCGCGACGAACGCCACGACCAGGACCAGGAACGGCAGCGCGCGACCGAGGTTGAACTGGGTGCGCGCCGGTGCGTCGGGACGGCCCCGCTGACCTGCTGGCATTTCATGATCGTACGCACGCGCCGCGTCCGGTCCGGGGTGGCGTCGGTCCTCGGCGTGTCCGCGGCCGGTCCGTGCCGCCGGGCAGGGCGAGCGCGGCCGGGACGGCGAGAGCGGCGATCACGGCGAGGGCCGGGAGGGCGGCACCACGGACCGGTACGAAGCCGCCGTGCGGCACGAGGGCGAGCAGAAGGGTCGCGGCGGCGACGCCGAGCGCCGGGCCGATGTTCATCGCGGTCTGCTGGAGACCGCCGGCGACCCCCGCGTGGGCCTCGGGCGCGCGGTGCACGACGACCGAGGTCGCGGTGACCATCAGGGTGACGAACCCGGCGCCCAGGAGTGCGGCGCTGATCCCGACGACGGTGGCTCCGGCCGTGGCGTCGAGCCGGGAGAGGAGCAGTACGCCGAGGGTGAGCAGGACCGCGCCGGCGGTCGCCGTACTCCGGGGGCCGAACCGGCGCTGGAGCGGTGGGCAGAGCGGTGCGCCGAGCACCATGAGGACGGCGAGCGGGAGGACGCGCAGGGCACAGTCGAGGGGGTCGAGTCCCTGGACGTCCTGGAGGAAGTAGGTGGCCACGAAGAGCGAGCCGAAGAGCGCGGCGGAGGCGGCGAGCAGGACGGCGAGGCCGGCGACGACGGGCACGCTCCGGAGCAGCTCCGGGGGCAGGAGGGGGCGCGCGACGCGACGCTCGTGGCGGGCGAAGGCGAACCCGACGGCGACGGCCCCGGCGACGGCGAGCAGGCCGGTGGGGGCGCCGCCGGGACGGGCGGCCTCGACGAGCCCGTGGACGAGCAGCCCCAGCGTGACGGCGAGCAGCAGAGCACCGGCGGGGTCGAGCGCGGAGAGGCCGGTGGCGGCGGGCCGCGGGGCGGGACCCGCTCCGCGGGAAGGACTGGGCTCGGTGTGCTGCAGGTGGGGACCCGCTCCGCGGGAAGCGCTCGGCTCGGTGGGTCGTTCGCGGGTGGCCAGGGCGAGCAGGCCGATCGCGAGGGTCGGGGGGACGCCGAGGAGGAAGACCGAGCGCCAGCCGTACGCGGAGACCAGCGCGCCTCCGACGAGCGGGCCCGCCGCGGCCGCGAGACCGATGGCGGCGGTGCGCACGGCGATGGGGGTGCCGAGCCGCTCCGGCGGGAAGGCGGTCCGGAGCATGCCGAGCGTGGCGGGCTGGAGGAGCGCCCCGAACACTCCCTGGAGCACCCGGAGCACGATCACGGTGCCGATGCCGGGGGCCAGGGCGATTCCGGTGGAGGCGGCCGCGAAGCCGAGTGCGCCGACGGCGAAGACCCGGCGGTGGCCGTAGCGGTCGCCGAGCCGTCCGGCGAAGACCAGGAGGCTCGCGACGGCGACGAGGTATCCGGTGCTGGTCCACTGGACCTGGTCCACATCGGCGTGCAGATCGCGCTGCAGGGCGGGCTGGGCGACGGTGAGGACGGTGCCGTCGAGGGCGACGACGGCGGCGCCGACGACGCTGCACGCGAGGACGGGGGCGCGGCGCGCGGTCACGGGGCCTGCCTTGCGGGACCGAGGTGCGCGTCGAGGGCGGCCGCCAGGAGCGGGGCGGGGTCGTCGCCGCCGGTCGCGAGCCGGAGGCTGCCCCAGTGCCAGAGCTGGGCGATGCCGTGGAGGTTGGCCCAGAGCGCGCCGGCGAGGACGGTGGGGTCGGCGGCGCTGGGGCGGACGCGGGCGACGAGTTCGGTGAGGCGGGCGAAGAGCGGCAGGCTCGTCTCCCGGAGTCCGAGGCTGCCGCTCTCCAGCAGGTCGTGTCGGAACATCAGCTCGTACATGCCACGTCGGGTGCCGGCGTAGTCGAGGTAGACGCGGGCGAGGACCGCGATCCGTTCGCGCGGCGCGGCCGTCTCCCGGTCCTCGGCGGTGACGCGGGCGGCCAGTTCGGTGAAGCCCTGGCGGGCGATGGCCGACAGGAGTTCGAGGTGGGTCGGGAAGTAGCGGCGGGGGGCGCCGTGGGAGACGCCGGCGCGGCGGGCGATCTCGCGCAGCGAGAGGGCCTGGGCGCCTTCGGCGTTCACGAGCTCGACGCCGACGCGGACGAGCCGCTCGCGCAGCCCGCCGTCGCTCCGGTCGCCGCCGTCGCTCGCGGGTATCTGGTGATCTTCGGTTTCCTCACGCATAGACAGTGTCTACCAAGATCGAGTAGGCATTGTCTACTCGATCACGCGCAGACCCTGCCCCCTCACCCTCGCGCCCCGGCCCGCTACACTGAGGAACAGCGAAGGGGAGTAGCCCTGCAAATCGGTCGTCGACATACTGGAGCCCTCGGGTTCCCGGTGACCGGGTCCGCGTTCGACGCGGACGGGCGAGACCTTCGGCCAGGCATCAACCGCGTCCGCGCTTCCGTGGGCGTGGTCCGTCATGCCGGGCCGAGTGGTCCTCCCGTCGCCCACCGAGGTGTCGTGCCGAGTCCACAGGCCCGGACCGAGCAGAGAGCCCCGGTATGCACCTCGACCCCTTGGCGATCCTCACCGCCTTCGGGCTGATCTTCCTCGCCGAGCTTCCCGACAAGACGATGTTCGCGTCCCTCGCCATGGGCACACGGATGCGTCCTCTCTACGTATGGATCGGCACCTCGACCGCCTTCCTCGCGCATGTCGCCATCGCGGTCGGCGCCGGCAGCCTGCTCGGGCTGCTCCCGGGCTGGTCGGTGAAGCTCGTCTCCGCCCTGCTGTTCGGTTTCGGTGCGTTCATGCTGCTGCGCGGCGGGGGCGACGACGACGAGGCCGACGAGGGCGGCAGGACCGTCACCGGCTTCCTGCCCGTCTTCTCGACGGCCTTCATGGCCGTGTTCATCAGCGAGTGGGGCGACCTCACCCAGATCACCACCGCCAACCTGGCCGCCACGAACGGCACCTGGTCGACGGCGATCGGCTCCCTCGCCGCCCTGATGAGCGTCTCCGCGCTCGCCCTGGTCGCGGGCCGCTTCATCGCGAAGCGCGTTCCGCTCAAGACCGTGCAGCGCATCGGCGGCATCTGCATGGCGGGCCTCGCGATCTGGTCCCTGACCGAGGTCTTCACCGGCTGACAGCGGTCGTCCGACCGCACGGCGAACGCCCCCACCCCCACAGGGTGGGGGCGTTCGCCGTTCCCGCGCCCGTTCCCGCACCGGCGCTTCCCGACCCTTGATGAAGCAATGAATCACTGCTTCACTTCTTCCATGCCCTACCGACGCACCCCCGCCGTCCAGGCCCGGCTCGACGCCCAGCGCACCTCCGTCGTCGACGCCGCCCGGGAACTGCTCGCCGAGCAGGGATACGCGGGATGCACGATGGCGGCCGTCGCCACCCGTGCCGGAATCGCCACGGGCAGCGTGTACCGCCACTTCCCCAGCAAGGCCGAGCTCTCCGTGGAGCTCTTCCGGACCGTGGTGAGCCGTGAGGTCGCAGCCGTCTCCGAGGCGGCCGGGCACCCCGGGCACCGTTCGGCCGCCGAGCGGGTCGTCGCCGTCATCGAGACCTTCGCCCTGCGCGCCCTGAAGTCGCCGCGCCTCGCCTACGCGCTGCTCGCCGAACCGGTCGACCCGGCCGTGGACGCCGAGCGGCTGGTCTTCCGGCGCGCGTTCCGGGACGTGTTCGCCGCGCGCGTCGAGGAGGGCGTGCGGTCGGGCGAGCTGCCGCCCCAGGACCCGGTCCTGACGGCCTCGGCACTGGTCGGGGCGGGCGCGGAAGCGCTCGTCGGCCCGCTGGCGGAGGGGTCCGTCGGGCCCGGCACCGTACCCGCACTCGTCACCTTCACCCTGCGAGCACTGGGAGTCCCCGATGCCGACCACCCATGAGGTCACCAACCAGGTACCGCCCCTGACCGGTTACGACGTCTCCGCCGACCCCGCGCTCCTGGAGGCGCTGCGCCGGGAGGGCGCCGGCTGGGCCGAGGCCGAGGTCCGCGAGCTCGGCGCGCGGGCCGGCGGCGAAGAGGCCCAGGAATGGGGGCGGCTCGCCGAGCGCCACTCCCCCGTGCTCCACACCCACGACCGGTACGGCCACCGGATCGACGAGGTCGAGTTCCACCCGCACTGGCACGACCTGATGGACGTGGCCGTCCGGCACGGGCTGCACGGCACCCCCTGGCGCGACGAGCGGCCGGGCGCGCACGTGGCCCGCGCGGCGAAGGTGTTCGTGTGGGGGCAGGCCGACGCCGGGCACCTCTGCCCGGTCTCCATGACGTACGCGTCGGTCCCGGCGCTGCGCGCCCAGCCGGAGCTGGCCGAGGTGTACGAGCCGCTGCTGACCTCCTCGTCGTACGACTTCGGGCTCCGGGTGCCGACGGAGAAGCGCGGGATCATCGCCGGAATGTCGATGACCGAGAAGCAGGGCGGTTCCGACGTCCGGGCGAACACGACGCGGGCGGTCCCGGCGGGCGAGCCCGGCCTGTACGCGCTGACCGGCCACAAGTGGTTCACCTCGGCGCCCATGTCGGACGTCTTCCTCACCCTCGCGCAGGCGCCGGGCGGTCTCTCCTGCTTCCTGGTGCCGCGCGTCCTGCCGGACGGCAGCCGCAACGCGATCCGCCTCCAGCGCCTCAAGGACAAGCTGGGCAACCGGTCCAACGCCTCCTCCGAGATCGAGTACGAGGGTGCCCTCGGCCGGCTGGTCGGCGAGGAGGGGCGCGGGGTGGCCACCATCATCCGGATGGTGAACATGACGCGGCTCGACTGCGCCATCAGTTCGGCGTCCGGCATGCGCCTCGGGCTCGTCCAGGCCGTGCACCACGCCACGCACCGCGAGGCGTTCGGGGCGCGGCTCGTCGACCAGCCTCTGATGCGGAACGTCCTGGCCGACCTGGCGGTGGAGGCGGAAGCGGCCACGCTCGCGGCGCTGCGCCTGGCCGGCGCGGTCGACCGGGCGACGCGCGGCGACGCGGAGGAGGAGCAGCTGCGGCGGCTCGGCCTCGCGGTCACCAAGTACTGGGTGTGCAAGCGGGCGCCCGCACACGCCGCGGAGGCCCTGGAGTGCCTGGGCGGCAACGGCTACGTGGAGGACTCGGGCCTTCCGAGGCTGTACCGCGAGTCGCCGCTGCCGTCGATCTGGGAGGGCTCGGGGAACGTCGCCGCGCTCGACGTCCTGCGGGCGATGGCCCGTCAGCCGCAGGCGGTGGAGGCCTTCTTCGCGGAGGTCGACCGGGGAGCGGGCGCCGACCGGCGCCTGGACGCGGCGATCGCCGGACTCCGCAAGGACCTGGCGGGGCTCGGCGACCCGGACGCGGCGGCGTACGGGGCGCGGCGGCTGGTCGAGCGCCTGGCTCTGGTGCTGCAGGGCTCGCTGCTCGTACGGCACGGGGACCCGGCGGTGGCGGACGCGTTCTGCGCGTCGCGGCTCGACGGCGACCGCGGCCTCGCGTTCGGCACGCTCCCCGCGGGCGTGGACACGGCGGCGATCATCGCGCGGAGCGGTCCGGACGCCGTGAGCGCGGGCTAGGGAGCGGCTGATGGTGCGGCTTCGTCGGCCGGTCCGGCGAAGCGGCACCGGCCGACGAAGTGTTGGCGCGGGGCCTGCCGCATGCGGCGAAAAACAGCTGGCCCCGCCGCACACGCCTCGATACGATCATCGTGATGACGACCTACTCTGCTATCAGATCGGGGGTCCCGTCCGCGCAAGGTGAGTGCTGATGCTCTCTCCCACCGCGAACGGCGAATCCCACCTTTCCCTCTGGCTGCGCGTGCGCGAGTTCGCCGTGCCGCCCTCCATGATCGAGACCGCTGCCCGCCGCCGCTCCGTCGGCGACTGGTCGGGCGCCTGCGCCGCCGCGGGCGTCGACGTCGATCTCGACCTGCGTTCCGCCACCCACTCGTACGGGCGGGAACTCGCCGCCCTGGTCCGGGCGGACCTTCGTCGCCTCGCTCCCGACCTGCTGCGCTGGCACATGCCGCGGATCGCCCCCGACGGCCTGCTTCGGCCTGGACTGACCGTCCCCCTGGCGCGGTACGACCTCTCGGGGGACGACGACCCCCACCCGGTGTACCTCGTGGTGCGGACCCCGCCCGCGTGGGCGGACTCCGGACAGCGGATGAGTCTCGCCCTGTGGGACGGATCCCGTTCCGCGGCCGGTGAGCGCCGACATCCTCATCCGCGCCCCAGCCGGCGGTACCGCCTGGATCTGCACCGCCACCTCTGGGACGGACAGCGCAGCGGCGAGCTGCGCAGCCGCTCCGGGGCCGATACGGGGCCGTCCGCGGATCCACCGCCGGTGAACGAGGAACTGCGCGATCGCGCCGTCGACCGTTGGGCGGCGGAGGCGGGGATCCTGCTCCGGGCCGAGGGACGGGACTCCGGACAGGTCCGCGTACGGCTCGGAGCGCGGCAGCAGCTGGTTCTCGACGTGCCGCCGGGCGGTGCACCGCCATCGGCATCGGACGCCGCTGCCATGTCCGCGTCGGCATCCCAGGCGCTGCCCACGCTGCCCGACGCCGCGACCTGGGTGCTGCCCGACCTGGAGTTGCTGCGCGCCGGGCTGATCGAGGCCGGGCAGCTGCATCCGCTGGTCGCCTCGGCGCTCGTACCCGACCACCGGCCCGCCGGACCGGCGCCCGTCACGGACCCGCCCGGGCAGCCGCGTCTGGTGAACTGCCGGGGAGTGCGGCATCGGATCGGTCTGTCCGACGGCGTACTCGCCCCGCTCGACCACGCCCCCGCGGAGATCCGGCGGGAGGAGCTCCTGGTCGCGCTGGGCGGGCCGCCCCTCCCCTGTCTGCAAGCCATCGACGAGGCCCACCGCCGTCCGGACTGCCTCACCGGCGTCCGCGAGCGCCTGGACCACGGCGACACCGCCGGCGCGCTGGCCGTCGTCGAGGGCCTGCTCGGTCCCGGCGCCGCCCTGCGCAACGGCGCGCTACGGGACGTACTGGAGTCGGCCGCCCGGCGGCGGATCGCGTACGGGCTCTACCGAGCGGACCTCTACGGCCCGGGCCCGGGTCGTGTGCGGCCCGGGCCCGACCGTCCTCAGCACCACCGCACCCACCCTCGCCACTCCTTCGGCCGCTGACCGAAGCGGCTTCGAACCGCGCACCGGTATCGGCCCACTGACGACGAACCCACAGGTGATCACCCATGCTCTTGAGCTCCCCCTCCCCCGCCCAGCTCGATGTCGCCGACGAACTCCTCGCCCTGCTGCGCGACTCCACCACCGAGCCACGCCCCGACGACCAGTTGGAGGCCCTGACCCTCGCGGTCGCCGCCGACCTGCCCGTACTCCTGTGGGGTGAGCCGGGGATCGGCAAGACCGCCGCGCTGACCCAGCTCGCCGAATCCCTGGACCTCCCGCTGACGACGGTGATCGCCAGCGTGCACGAACCGTCCGACTTCTCGGGGCTGCCCGTCATCGGGGACGATCCCGCCGAGCAAGGCGTCCCGATGGCCCCGCCGGACTGGGCGGTGCGGCTGGTGAAGGCCGGCCGCGGTCTGCTCTTCCTCGACGAACTGTCCACCGCCCCACCGGCGGTGCAGGCGGCTCTGCTCCGCCTTGTCCTGGAGCGGCGGGTCGGCGCCCTGCGGCTGCCGGCCGGGGTGCGGATCGTGGCCGCCGCCAACCCGCGGGCCTCGGCCGCCGACGGCTGGGAGCTGAGTCCGCCGCTGGCCAACCGTTTCGTCCACCTCCAGTGGACCCACGACCACGAGGTCGTCGTCCGCGGCCTCGGCGGCACCTGGCCGCGCGCGACACTGCCCGTGCTCGACCCGGAGCGCCTGCCCCACGCCGTGGACCACGCCCGGCGCGCGGTGTGCGGACTCCTCGCCACCCGGCCCACGCTCGTCCACCGGCTGCCCAGCGGGGAGACCCGGCGGGGTGGCGCCTGGCCTTCGCCCCGCAGCTGGGAGATGAGCCTGCGCCTCATCGCCTTCGCCACCGCCGCCGGATCCTCCCGCGAGGTGATCTCGCTCCTGGTCAGGGGCACCGTCGGGGACGGTCCGGGGCTCGAACTGCTGGCGAGCCTGGACCGGATGGACCTCCCGGACCCCGAGACGCTGCTCGCCGACCCGGCCGGGGCCGAGCTGCCGGAGCGGGGTGATCTGCGCCAGGCCGCGCTCGACGGCGTCGTGGCCGCGGTCGGGGCGCGCCCCGAGAAGTCCCGCTGGGATGCGGCCTGGGCGCTGCTCGCCAGGGCGGTGGAGACCGGCGCGCCGGATCTGGTCGTCGTCCCGGCGACCACGCTCGCCGCGCTCCGCCGTGCGGAGTGGGACGTGCCACCCACCATCGAACGGCTCGCGGGGGCGGTCTCGATGTCCCGGCGCGCGGACGAGGCGGCGGCCCTTGTCGCGAACGCTCCGGTGGCACGGTGAGCACGGACGCAGCCGGTGGCACGGTGAGCACGAAGGCAGCCGGGGACACGGTGAGCGCGAGGACGGCCGGGGACACGGTGGGCGCGAGGACAGCCGGGGAACTCGACCTCGACCTCGACAAGCTCTTCGCCGCCCGGCTGCTCGCCGTCCGGACCCGGCCCTACCTGGCGACCGCCCTGTTCGCCCTGCACGTCGTCGAGTCGCGACGGGTGCCGACGATGGCCGTCGACCGGCACTGGCGGTGCTACGTGTCGCCGGTCTTCGTGAACCGGACACCGGTGGAGGAACTGGCCGGGGTGTGGGTCCACGAGGTGTCGCACCTCCTGCGCGACCACCACGGGCGCGGTGACCGGGTCGCCCGGGAGCGCGGTCTGACCGGCCCGGGCGCCAGGCTGCTGATGAACATCGCGGCGGACTGCGAGATCAACGACGACGTGTTCGGGGACGGACTGGTCATGCCCGAGGGCGCCGTGACTCCGGACTCCCTCGGGCTCACGTCCGGCGAGTTGATGGAGGACTACCTGCGCCGGATCGGCCTCGGCTCGGGCATGCAGCATCTCGCCTGGCTGGACTGCGGCAGCGGTGCCGACGGGCTGGACCGGGAGTGGGATCTGGGGTCCGACGGCGCACACGGCCTCAGCGCGCAGCAGCAGGACGCGGTCCGGTTCCGGGTGGCGCAGGCCGTGAAGGGTCGACCGGGGAGCACGCCGAAGGGATGGAAGCGGTGGGCGGAGGAGGCCTTCCATCCGCCGCAGCCGTGGCGGGAGTTGCTGGGAGCGGCGGTCCGTTCGGCGGCCTCCGCCTCCGGCGCGGGTGAGGACTACTCGTACGGCCGGCCTTCGCGGCGTTCGGCGGGGGTGCCCGGTGCCGTGCTGCCGAGCCTCCGGCGCAGACCGCCCCGGGTCACGGTGATCGTGGACACGTCCGGGTCGGTGAGCGACGCGGAGCTGGGAGGCGCGCTCCTGGAGGTGGCCGCCATCTCCCGGGCCGTGGGCGGGCGACGCGACCTGGTGACGGTGATGTCGTGCGACGCGGCGGCCCGCACCGTGCATCCGTTGTGCCGGGCCGAGGACATCCCGTTGGTGGGTGGCGGCGGTACGGATCTTCGTACGGGCTTCTCCCGGGCGCTGCGGACGGCGCCCCGGCCCGACGTCATCGTGGTCCTGACGGACGGCCAGACTGCCTGGCCGGACGACCGGCCGCCGTGCCGGACGGTGGTGGGCCTGTTCCCCCGGGACGGTTCGCGCGGCGGTTCGTGGGTCGAGAACGATCCGGACTACGAACCGGACACACCGCCCGACTGGGCACGCGTGGTGACGATCGGATAGACGGTCGTGAGAGGTACGGCGGGGGCGCGCCGGACGGTGACGGGTGCCGCTCCGGATGGCAGCCTGAGGGAGCACGTACCCCACGACCACGACCACGGCCATCGGCATCGGCATCGGCATCGGCATCGGCATCGGCATCGGCATCGGCCGGAACGACAGGGAGTCCCGTTGGGCAGCGAGGCGATCCACGAGGAACTGGACAAGCGGGCGGCCGAGGTGGCGGATCGGGTGATCGCCTGGCGGCACCATCTGCACCGGCATCCGGAGTTGTCCAACCGTGAGGTGAACACGGCCCGTCTCGTGGCCGACCACCTCGACGCCCTCGGCCTCGACGAGGTCCGTACGGGCATCGCCGGGCACGGGGTCGTGGGCGTTCTGCGCGGCCGTGCCGCGGGTGAGCGGGTCGTGGCGCTGCGCGCGGACATGGACGCGCTGCCGGTCCAGGACCTGTGCGGGACGGACTTCGCCTCCGAGGTGGTCGACGCCGACTACCCGGGCGGCCCGTTCCCCGTCTCGCACGCCTGCGGCCACGACTGCCACACGGCGGCACTGCTCGGTGCGGCGACGGTCCTCGCCGGGGTGCGCGACCGGCTGCCGGGCACCGTGCTCTTCGTCTTCCAGCCTGCCGAGGAGGGCCCTCCGGTGACCGAGGAGGGCGGGGCGCGGGCGATGGTCGAGGCGGGCGCGTTCACCGACCCGGTGCCGACGATGGTCTTCGGGCTGCATGTGACACCGCATCCGAAGGGGTACGTGGGCTACCGCATCGGCAACCAGTACGGCGCCTCCACCCTCGTCCGTATCGTCGTCACCGGCAGACAGACCCACGGCTCCACGCCCTGGGAGGGCATCGACCCGATGCCGGCGGTCGGGGCGGTCCTGACGGGCATCGGCCAGCTGTACCGGCAGGTCTCGGCCTTCGACCCGGTCACGGTGTCCATCGGGCACGTCGAGGACGTCGGCCGCTTCAACATCGTCGGGCAAACGATAACGCTGTGGGGCACGGTCCGCTGTGCCGTGGAGTCCGACATGGCGCGGGTCCAGGCGCGCCTGACGACGCTCGTCGAGCACTCGGCGGCGGCCTTCGGGGCGACGGCCACGGTGGAACACCTGCAGCCGGTGCCGCCCGTGCACAACAGCAGGCCGTGGGTGGAGGCGGGCCTTCCGACCCTCCGTCGTGTGGCGGGCGAGGAACGCGTGGTCGAGACGGGGGCGACACTCGGGTACGACGACGTCTCCGAGTTCGTCGGCCGTTTCGGCGGTCTGTACGTGATGCTCGGTGTCCAGGACGCGACCCTGGACGCCTCCGGGCGGCCGGTGCCCGTGCCCGGCGGACGCGGTCTGGTGACCAATCACAACCCGCACTTCTACGCGGACGACGACACCCTCGTCACCGGTGTCCGGCTCCACGCGCACGTGGCGTACGACCATCTGACGGGTGCGCTCGTCCCCCGCGACGGCGACTGAACGGTCGGGGTCAGGCCTCCCGTACTGTGCCGACCGCGGCCACGAACGCCCTGATCAGAGCGGAGTCGGCGGCGGTGGGCCAGACCAGGCCGTACTCGAGGGGCGGGGCGTCCCGCAGGGGGACGTAGGCGATGCCGGGTCGGGGGTGGTAGCGGGCGCCCAGGGCCGCGCCCGGGGTGGCGCCCCGGCCCGCCGTCACATGGGAGAGGACCTCCTGCCAGGTGGCCGCGACCGGGCCCCGCGGGATGGCGGCCCCGGAGGGGGTGTGCCGGGGGTAGTGGTGGTCGAGCCAGTGGCGCGGGTGGGCGCCCGCGGGGGTGATCAGGGGCAGCTCGGCGAGGTCCTCCAGGCCGAGGGAGGGGCGTCCGGCCAGCGGGTGGGCGGCGGGCAGCAGCAGGACCCGGTCGTCGCGGACGGCGACGGGGCCGGTGGTCAGCTCCGGCTCGCGCACGGGGAAGGCCGCGAGCTGGATGTCGAGTCCGCCGTCCAGGAGGGGCCTGACTCCGCCGTCGAGGGGTACCTCGCGGACGGTGATCTCGCAGCCGGGATGGCGGCTGAGGAGAGCGTCGGCGGCAGCCGTGAGCAGTTCGGCGTCCCAGGGAGTGCCGAAGCCGGCCCGCAGTCTCCCGTGGACGCCGCGCCCGGCCTCGGTGGCGCGCTCCAGGGCCGTACGGAGCTGCGCGTAGGCGGGCAGGAGGTCCTCGTACAGGCGCAGGCCGACCGGGGTGAGGCCGACGCTGCGGCTGGTGCGGGCGAAGAGCGGGGTACCGATGCGGCGCTCCAGTTTCTTCACGGTCTGGCTGACGCGGCCGGTGGAGACGCCGAGACGCTCGCCGGTGCGCCCGAAGTGGAGCTCCTCGGCGAGTGTGAGGAACGTTTCCAGCTCGTACCGTTCGAGCACCGGGCCCCCTGTGCGACTGCTCTGATCGTTGAGTGTGGCTCAACGCCGGTTTCATGATGACAGCTTGTTCCGCCGGGGCGGCGGCGGGGAGCCTGGAGGCGGCCCCCTCCCCCGTACGGAAGAGACTTCGTGGACCCGTTCCGCCCCGCCGCCCCCGACGATTCCCCCGCACCCGCCCGGCCCGTGAACGTCCTCCTCTTCGCCGTCGCGGGCGCCGTCACCGTCGCCAACATCTACTTCCCGCAGCCGCTCCTCGCCGCTGTCGCCCGGGGTCTCGACGTCTCGGAGCGGACGGCGGGGCTGATCGCCTCGGCTGCCCAGATCGGGTACGCGCTCGGCATCCTGCTCCTCGTACCGCTGGCCGACACCGCGCGGCTCCGCCGCCTGACCTCGGTACTGCTCGCCCTCACCACCGCCGCGCTGCTCGTCGCGGCGTCGGCGCCCGGAGTGATCACGCTGACGGTCGCGACGCTCGCGCTGTCGACCACGACGGTGCTGCCGCAGATCCTCACCCCGGTGGCGGCCGTGCTCGCGGGCCCCGGGCGGCAGGGCCGGGTCGTGGGCCTCGTCGGTCTCGGGCTCACGCTCGGCTCGACCCTGTCGCGTACGGTCTCGGGCGCGGTCACCGACGTGAGCGGCAGCTGGCGGACGGCCTACGTCGTGGCCGCCGTGGCGACGGCGGCCCTGCTGTGCGTCCTGCCGCGCCGGCTGCCCGAACGGCTGGGGGCGCCCGGGCACACCTCGTACGCCCGGCTGCTGGCCGGGCTGCCCAAGCTCCTGGCGGTCCACCGCGAGCTGCGCGTCTCGGCGCTGCTCGGGGCCTGCGTCTTCGCCGCGTTCAGCGTGTTCTGGGCGGTGCTCGCCTTCCATCTGGCGGCGCCGCCGCTCGGGTACGGGCCGGGGGCCGCCGGGCTCTTCGGGGTGCTGACCCTGCCCGCCGCGCTGCTCTCGGCGACGGCCGGGCCGCTCACCGACCGGTACGGGGCTCCCTTCGTGAGCGCCGGAGGGCTGGGGCTGGCGGGGCTCGGGCTCGGTGTGGCCGGCCTGGTGCCGTACTCCTCCGTCGGCCTGGTCGCCGGGGCGAATCTGCTGGTGGTGGGGGTCAGCTCCTGTCAGGTGGCCAACCAGGCGAGGATCTTCGGGATCGGCCGGACAGTGGCGGCGCGGGTCAACACGGTCTTCATGCTGGCCACCTTCGGCGGCGGGGCGCTCGGCTCGCTCGCCGGGTCCTGGCTGTACGCGGAGCACGGCTGGTCCGCGGCGCTGGTCGCCGCCGGGGTGTTCGTCGCCGTCGGCGGGATCGTGGCGGTGCGTTCCGGACAGGCGGTCCCGAGTTGCGTCCCGGACGCCACACGGGAGGCTGGGTGTATCCGCCCGCGCATCCCGCAGGGAGAGTCATGAAGCTGGACCTCACCGCCCTCGCCGACGAGCACATGGCCGCGGCCCGCACCGCGCCGCACGGGCGCAGCGCCCATCTGATCATGCACGACGGGGTACTCCGGCAGTCCGTCATCGCCCTGACGGCGGGCACGTCCCTGGACGAGCACAATGCGCCTCCGGCGGCGAGCCTCCAGGTGCTGCGGGGCCGGGTGAACCTGACGATGGCGGGCCGGGCGGAGGAACTGTCGACCGGCACGCTGCGGATGCTCAGGGAACGGCACGGGATCACCGCCCTGGACGACGCGGTGGTGCTCCTGACGGCGGTGAACGACTGACGGCGGTGAACGACCGACGGGCCTCGGACCCATGACGGCGGGCCTCGGACCGCATGACGGCGGTGACCCCACGCCGCCGGTGAACAGCGGACTGTACGCGGCCCGCCCTCGCCTCACTCGATGGCGTCGAGGTCCTCGGCATAGTGCTCGATGGCCCGGCGGTACTCCCGTACGGACGGGTCCTCGCTGGTGGCGGCGAGCAGCCGGAGCAGCAGGCGGGTCGACTCGTGGTGGCGGCCGGTGTTGTAGAGGGCCATCGCGAGGAAGGCCCGCAGGGAGCCGTCCTCCGGGAACTCCTCGACGGCGCCGGTCAGGAGGGTGACGGCCTCTTCGTGACGGCCGCGGATCCGGTAGGTGCTGCCGAGGCCGAGCAGCGCCCCGCGCCGGTCCTCCGTGGAGAGCCCTGTGCCGGCGGGCCCGCCGCCCGCGAGGGCGCGTTCGTAGTACGGCACGGCCTCCGCCTCCAGACCGAGGACGTCGTGCGCCCAGGCCGTCTGGTACGCGATCCCCGCGTCGTCCGGGTGCTGTGCGGCGAGGGCGACGAGCCGCTCGCGTGCCTCTTCCTTCCGGCCCTGTTCGCGCAGCGCGACCGCCTCCGCCAGCGTGCCGTTCTTCTCCTCGTGATCTTCCATGGCGGCATCCTCGCAGCTCGCGCCGGGCGCCAACACGACGGCTGCCAGGTGACGGGCCGCCATACCGGGCGGGCCGGATTGTGGCGTCCTCGCCCATGGAGGAGGGCCCCGGACCGCCCATAGCCTCCCGGCCGAACCTCCGTCAGGAACAAGCCATCCGGGAGATCCCATGCGTTCACCCCGCCCCACCTCTCCACCCCGTCCCGCCCGTCGCCGCGGGCCACGCCGCTTCGCGGCGCTGCTGCTGGGCGTCGCCGCGACCCTGTTTCCCACCGCGGTCCCCGCCGGGGCCTCCGCTCCCCCGCCCGTGCCCGGCACGCTCCAGGCGTACGACATCGGCTCCGTGTTCAGCGCGGGCGTGTCGTCCGGCGGCTACATGGCCACCCAGCTGCACGTCGCGTACTCGGGTACGTTCGAGGGCTCGGCGTCCTTCGCCTCGGGGCCGTACGACTGCGCGCGCGGCCTGCTCGCCACGGCGCTCAACGCCTGTATGGACACGACGCAGAACCTTCAGCTCGCCACCCTGGAGCAGGCCACCCGCGACCGGTCCGCGCAGGGCCAGGTCGACCCGGTGGAGAACCTGGCCGGTGACCCGGTGTACGTGTTCAGCGGCTCGGGCGACTCGACGGTGAAGCGGCCGGTGGCGGACGCGCTCGCCGACTACTACGGCCGCTTCGGCGCGCGGGTCCAGTACAACCGGTCGACGGCGGCGGGACACGCCTGGATCACTCCGCTCGGCCCCAACTCCTGCACGGTGACGCAGACTCCGTTCCTCAACAACTGCGGAATCGACGCGGAAGGGGCGCTGCTCGGGCATCTCTTCGGGTCGGTCGCGGCGCCGGGTTCCGGCACGGGCGGCTCACTGATCCGCTTCGACCAGAACGCGTACGCACCGGGCGGCTCGGCAACCGCGCTCTCGATGGGCGCCGAGGGCTTCGCGTACGTCCCGGCGTCCTGTGCGCAGGGGGCAAGCTGCAAGCTGCTCGTGGCGCTGCACGGCTGCAAGCAGGGGTACGCGTACCAGGGGTTCGGGACCCGGTTCGTCGAGAACGCGTACCTGAACGAGTACGCCGACACCAACGACATGATCGTGCTGTATCCGCAGGCGGCACCGACCGCGACCCTGGAGAACCCGAACGGCTGCTGGAACTGGTGGGGCTACCTCGGTGACACGGCCTACGCCCGCCACGGCGGGAAGCAGATCGAGGCGATCATGGGCATGGTGCGGGCGCTGCGCGGCACGGGGACCGAGCCGCCCACCGGCGATCGGACGGTCCTGTCGAGCACGGACGCCGAGGACGGGTACGTGAAGGCGGCCGCGGACGGCTCGGGGGCGGCGGTCGGCACGCTGGAGGACGTGTACGGGCTGGCGCTCGGCCGGGGCACGGACGGCAAGGTGAACCGGTCGGTCGTCTCCTTCGACACCTCGCGGATTCCGGCCGGCAAGGAGATCACCCGGGCCTGGCTGACCGTCACCCGGTCCAGCGGCTCGGGCGATCCCTGGGCCTCGCCTGCGGGCAACCGGCTCCTGGTGGACCTGCGCACGGGCTGTTTCGGCGGGTGCGCGGTCGAGCCCGGTGACTGGTCGGCGGCGGCGTCGGTGGCGGGCGCGGCGCGGATCGACGCGTTCTCCTCCGGGAGCACGGTGTCGACGGACCTGTCGACGGGGGCGCTCGCGGCGCTGAACAGGGGCGGCGTCACACAGTTCCGGCTCGGCTTCGCGTCGGCGCCGAGCGCCACCGCGTATCTCTTCGTGAACCAGGCTGCGCCGGTGACACTGACGGTCGAGTACCGGTAGTCGGGGCACTTCGGCCGGGAGGGTACTCCGGCCGACCGGGCAGTTCGGAGGCCAGGGCGCGGCAGGTGCGTGGAGCGCTGCCGGGTACACGTCCCACCGTGCTGCCATTTTCCCCGAATGCGCCTTTCGCCCCGTGTCGATGTGCGCGCCCTCGCCCGCAGGGCGGCCGCCCTGCGGGCACGGCGGCGCGGCAGGGACACCCTCACCCTTCCGGAGGCGGAGGACGCCGGCCGGGAGCGGCTGCGGGACCTGGCCGCGCTGCTCTGCGAGCTCGGCGCCGTGCTGCTCCGGGCCGGGGAGCAGACGTCCGAGGTGGAGCCGGTGCTGCACGACGTGGCCGCCCGTTACGGGATGCGTGTGCGGTCCTTCGTGGTGCCCACGGGGCTCTTCGTCCGGGTCGGCGGCGGCCCCGACGGCCGGGGCGGCGAACTGGACTTCGCCCCGGTCGAAGGGCCCGATCTGCGGCTCGACCAGGTGGAGGCCCTGCAGTCGCTGGTGAGTCGGATGCGCGCCGAGGAAGTGCCGTTCGAGGACGCGTCGCAAGCACTGCGGGACGTCGGGGAACGCCCGGAGCGGTTCAGTCCGGCGGCCACCGTTCTCGGCTATGTCCTGCTCACCGTCGGCCTGGGCGCGATGCGGCACGCGACCGTGCCGGCCGTCGTCGGGTACGCGGTGCTCGGCGCGGGCGTCGGTCTGCTGCGTGGTGAGCACGGTGATCACCGTGGCGGCGATCGCGCTGGGGGTCCTGGTGGGCGCCGGCCTCCAGCGGCGCCCCCGGATGAGCATCGGCGAGCCCGCGCCGGCGGCCCCCGCCGCGCCGGACCCGGCGCCGGGCGCTCGCGGAGTCGGCGCCGGGCCGCTGAGACCCTCCTGGGTTCACAGCCCGGGGCGAAGGGCGACCGCGGCCGTTCCGGGACGGGGACGGGGACGGGTGGCGCTCGGGTCGAAGGCGCTCCCCCGGCGCCACTCGGGCCAGCTCAGGTTCCAGTCGCCGAAGCCGTTGTCGAAGGGCGTCATGAGTGCGCCGTATCCGTTGATCACGCGGACGAGGTCCCCTTCGCGGACGGTGCCGAACAGCCAGGCGGCGTCCGCGGGACTCATGCCGGTGCAGCCGTGGCTGACGTTCTCGCTGCCCTGGGCGTCGAGCGACCAGGGAGCGGCGTGCAGGTACTCGCCGCTCCAGGTCACCCGGGTGGCCCAACGGACCTTGAGGTCGAAGTAGTCGTCGCTGCCGCGGGCGATGCCGATGGAGTCGCCGCGCATCCGGACGAGCGGCTCCTTGCCGAGGACGACCTTGGTCCCGCCCCGAGTGCGGTATCCGGCCTTGCCGGTGGTGACCGGGAAGGTGCGGAGCGGCAGTCCGTCGCGGTACACGGTCATCCGAAGGGCGGAGACGTCGGTGACGGCTTCGATCCGGGCCCCGGTGGCGAAGGTGACGGGCTGTGAGCGGCCACCGTAGAGGCCGCCGGAGACCCGGGCCCCTTCGAGGCCGCTGCGCACCCGGACCGTGGCGTGGCTGGGCCAGTAGCTGCGGGGGCGGTAGTGGAGGGTGCCGGAGTCGACCCAGTACCAGGCGCCTTCGACACGGGGTTCGGCCCGCACCTGGAGGGCGCGCTCGACGGCCCGGCGGGCGTCGGGGTCGTCCGCCGGTACGGGGTGGCTGAGTTCGGCGGTGACCGGCTGCCCGACGCCGTACGTGCCGCCGTCGTCCGGGCCGAAGGTGACGGTGAGCCGCTCCCCGGCGGGGGCGGCGGCCGTACGGAAGTCCAGGCGGGCGCGGTGGCGGGCGGACCCTTCGGCCCCGGCCCGCTCGACGACGAGACGGGCGGCGTACCGAGCCCCGGCGGGCAGCGGCGCGACACTCGTCCATCGGGTGCCGTCGGCGCTCGGCGTCCCGGCGACACGACGGCCGCGCTGGTCGGTGACGGTGACGTCGGCGAGCACTCCGGGCGTGCGCAGCGCGAGTTCCACGGGCCCGGACGCCTCGGTGCCGAGCGTGAACGGGTGACCGGTGAGGACCCGCGGGCCGCTGAGCACGACGGTGTGGCGTGGTGCGGAGCACAGGCCGGCGCCGGTGACCGGGCAGCCGTCCAGCGAGACGACGGCGGTGGGTTCCGGGGCAGAGGCTGTTCTCACGTCCGGCCCGGCGGGCGACGACTGGGCAGCAGTACTGACGAGGACGGCTCCGACGGCCAGGGGGAGCGCTCCCCACCCCCGTACGTATCTGCGGGACGACACGTCCGACACACCCTCCCCTTTCCGACGACGACGATGACGAATGACGTCGGCAGGCGGTGCCGACCGCAGCATCAAAGCGGATGAAAGGAGAAAAAGATGATCAAAAGACCGGGCGTGGCGGCGGAGTGGCGGCCGAGACGACTCGAATGGTCCAAGCGGGGCGGCTGCGGACCGAGTGCGGCAGTGTGAGTGGGGGTGGGGTGGACGTGGATACGGGCCGAGCGGGCTGATGCGGACCGGGGGTCAGCGGGGCGGCTCCGGCAGCTCCTCACCCGTCTCCAGAAGGGACTTGAGGCTGGAGATCAGCGCGGGCCAGCCCTCGCCGATCATGCCCTTCATCAGGCCGTCGGGGGCCAGGTCGCCATGGGTGACCGTGAGCTTGACCGTGTCGCCGGAGGGTTCGATCAGGAAGGTCACCTTGGAGCGGGGCTCCCGGGCGAGGCGCTCGTAGACGTCCTGCTCCAGACGTACGGCCTCTGCCCAGACCGGCGTGAAGGTGTGCCAGGTGTACGAGAGGAGGCGGCCGAGCTCGGCCTCCAGGACGACCTGCTCGGGGTCTGCGGTCCGACGCCCTTCCTCGTCCCAGACCATGGGGGCACCGGGGGTCCACTCGCTCTCGAAGGCCACGCCCCAGTACCGGCGGGTGAAGGCCGGGTCGGTGAGCGCCTTCCAGAGCTCGTCGGGAGTCGTCCGGATATAGGTGGTGTAGACAAACGTATGGCTGTCCATCGCGCTGCCCCTCGGATCTGCCGTCCCCTCCCTCCAGCCTAGGCAGGCGCCGGACGGACGTGCCAGCGTAGGACCCCCGTCCGGCCCGGATCGCCGGTTGAATAGGTGCGGAGGAAACTATTCAACGTGCTGCTAGCTTGTCCTGATGTCGCTCAAGCACGCCGTCCTCGCAGCTCTCCTGGAGGGCGAGGCATCCGGATACGACCTGGCCAAGATCTTCGACGTGTCCGTCGCCAACTTCTGGGCCGCCACCCCGCAGCAGCTCTACCGCGAGCTGGACAAGCTCGCCGAGGCCGGCCTGATCACGGCGCGCGTGGTGGAGCAGGAACGCCGCCCCAACAAGCGGATGTTCAGCCTGACGGAGCCCGGGATGCTGGATCTGACGGCGTACACGTCGACACCGCCGCGCCCCAGCGCCGTGCGGGACGAACTCATGGTCCAGGTCCAGGCTTGCGACGAGGGCGACACGGCGGCCGTCCGTGGGTTCGTGGCCCAGCGGATGGAGACGGCTCGGGCGAAGCTGGCGCGCTACGACCGGCTGCGGGAGTGGATGCTCGCCGGACGGGACGAGGAGAAGTACCTCGACGAGGCGGAGCGGGTCGGCCCGTACCTCACGCTGATGCGCGGCCGGTTCTTCGAGGAGGAGAACCTGCGCTGGGGCGAGCGGGCCCTCGCCGTGCTCGACCGGCGCGCCACGGCACGCGGCGGGAAGGCGGAGGCCGGGGCCGCGGCGGCACATCAGGGCTGACGGGTCCCCGTGGAGTGGTGGCGAGCGCCAGGAGGGCGACGACCGCCAGGAGGGGTGACGGCGAGTTCTACTCTGGGGTAACGTCACCCGCCGGCCACCGGACGCGCCGGTGGCGGACCACGTACGGATCGAGGACGGGCCTCAAATGAACGTCGGTGACCTCGTCGAGGACTTCAGCCTTCCGGACGAGACGGGCGCCTCGCGCTCCCTGACCGGCCTGCTGGCCGAGGGTCCGGTCGTCCTCTTCTTCTACCCCGCGGCACTCACCCCCGGCTGCACCGCGGAGGCCTGCCATTTCCGTGATCTCGCGGCCGAGTTCCGCGCCGTCGGCGCGCTGCCCGTCGGGATCAGCACGGACCCGGTGGAACGGCAGCAGGAGTTCGCCGAGCGGCACTCGCTCGGCTATCCCCTGCTCTCCGACCCGGACGGTGCCGTACGCGAACGGTTCGGCGTCAAACGCGGATTCTCGCTCGCGCCGACCAAGCGGGTCACGTTCGTGATCGGGCAGGACCGGCGGATACGTGAGGTCGTGCGCAGCGAGCTGCGCATGAGCGCCCATGCCGACCGTGCGCTCGCGGCCCTGCGCCGTCCCTGAACACGACCGTTCCTCCTCGGAACGGCCGAGGTTCCTTCAGACGCCCAGGATCTTGCCCTTGGCGGCCGCGAACTCCTCGGGGGTGAGCAGTCCTTGCCGGGCGAGTTCGCCGAGTCGGACGAGCTGGTCGGTCACCGAGGGCGCCGCACCGGAGCCGGGCGCGGCGGGAGCGGGCGCGGCGGGAGCGGGCGCGGCGGCCGGTGGCGCGGCGGCCAAGGGCTGCTGCTGGGACTGAAGTTCGGCGATGGCGTCCTCCTGGTCCTGTTCGCGGCGTGCGGCCCTGGCGGAACTCCGGCCCGCAGCATAGGCCGCGCCGCCGACCAGGGCGCCGCGCAGGAGGGGGGCTCCGGCGGGCCGGATGACGGGCCGGCCGAGGGGACGGCGTCGCATGAACATCGTCAGCTCCTTACTGCCGAGTCGGCGGCCACGGCCTCGCGGTAAGCGTCCCTCGCCTGGTCGACATGCTCGGGCGCCACTCGCACGCTCCCGGCGATACGGCCACCGGCCTCGCGGATCGCGTCGACCGCCCGTGCCGCCCAGACGTGTTCGACGAGCAGCATCAGCGCGCAGGAGCCCGGTTCGAGTGTCTCGGCCGCCTCCTCGGCGTCCTGGGGGCCGAGGAGATTGATCTCGGGGCCGATCTCTGCGGTGGCCTCGTCGTACTCCTCGTACTCGACGAGTTCGGACGTGGACACCTCACCACTGACGGACTTGACCACGACGAGCGAGTCGATCAGGCGCACCTGACCCGCTCTGCGCAGGTCCGCGACGGCCGTCACCGCCGCCACTTTCAGCCGCTCCCCCGGGAAGGCGAGCACGACACATTCCACCGGCCCCATGGCGCTCCGTCCCTCGTGTCCGTCCACGGCTCCGCGTGTGGTCGTCGGTGCCGCACGCGGTCCGCGGCCACCATCCGAACACGGCGGGCGGTGGCCCGCATGCGGAGCGGCCACGACGTGCGGGGGCCCGCGGGCTGGGTGAGACTCACTGAAACGCCTGGCCTCTCCCGCCGGCGTGGGAACGGAGTGTGCAGGAATGGACGACTACCCCCTCCTCAACCTCTTCTGGACCATGCTGTGGTTCTTCATCTGGATCATGTGGCTGTTCCTGCTCTTCAAGGTGGTCACCGACATCTTCCGCGACCACGATCTGAACGGCTGGGCCAAGGCCGGCTGGCTGATCTTCTGCCTCGTCCTGCCGTATCTCGGCGTACTCGTCTACGTCATCGCCCGGGGCAAGAGCATGAGTCGACGTGACGTCAAGCAGGCCAAGGAGAGCGAGGCCGCCTTCCAGAGCTACATCCGCGAGGCCGCCGGAACGCAGGAGGGCGGCGCCGCCGCCGAGCTGGCCCGGCTCGCGGAGCTCAAGGACAAGGGCGCGATCACACCCGAGGAGTTCCAGCAGGCGAAGGCCAAGGTCCTGGCCTGAGGCCCAGGAGGAGCAAGAGGAGAAGGCGCACCCGGACGTGCGGAAGAGGACGCGGGCGGCACCGGCCGCCGGACTCGCCGGTTCCCTCCTGAAGGAGGTCCTGGCGGAGCCCGGCAGGCTTCCGGAGTCGCTCGCGTCCTTCGCCTTGCGCCATCTGGGCCCGGGGGCCGGTCCGACCGTCGCCCGCCTCCGCGAGGCCCACCCCGAGGCCGACGCGGCCGCCCTCCGGGCCCTGGTCGTGACTCGGGGACGACGGTCGGTGACGGCGGAGGGCGCCTTCGTCGGCGGCCCCTTCCTGCTGCTCATCCCCGTGGCCTTCTGCGGCGCGCTCCTCACCCAGGTACGCACGGTGCTCGAGATCGCCGTCGTCGAGGGGTGGGACTCCACTGACCCGCAACGCGCTGCCGAACTCCTCGTTCTGCAAGGGGTGTACGGGGACACCGAGACCGCCCGGGCCGCGCTCGACCCGGCCGGCACCCGGCCCGGTACCGGTGGCGGCCGGGGGCGCGTGGCAGCACTCCAGGACCTGATCACCCGGATGGCGCGGCTCCTCGGCCTTGTCACGCCGGACGACGGGGCGGGCCGTTGGGTCCGCATCGGCAGGTGGGCACTCCTCGGCGCCGTGTTCCTGGTCGGCCTGGTGGCGCCACTGGTCTGGCTGCCCTACATGGCCACCGGGTACTACCGCGCCACCACACGCCTGACCGACCGCGCCACCGTCTACTACGTCGGTTCCCCCGACCCACGCTCCCCGCGCGGTGTTCGGCTCGACCCGGTCATGGCTCGCGCCGGGCTGCGCGCGGTCGGTTCCGTTCTGTTGCCGACGGTCGCCATCTTCCTGGTGGTCGTCACGGACATCCATATCGCGGGCGGACGGTGGCCGGTCCTGGGGATCGTCCTCACCACCAGCTGCCTCGTCTCGGGCGGCTGGTGGCTCTGGCGGCACCACAAACGTCGCTCCTGATACGCGTACCGGGATCCTCATGCGTACATCGCGACCCTTAATGCGTATGCCGGATACCGCTTTGATACGGTCATGGCGTGAGGCTGACGAAGTTCACCGACCTGGCGCTCCGTGCCGTGATGCGCCTGGCGGTCACCGCTCCGGAGGAATCCGTCACCACCCGCGAGGTGGCGGATTCGATGGACGTGCCCTACGCCCACATGGCGAAGGTCGTCACCCGGCTGCAACACCTCGGCGTGGTCGAGGCGCGGCGGGGCCGCGGCGGCGGGCTGGCCCTGACGGAACGGGGCCGTCGCTCCTCGGTGGGCTGGCTGGCCCGCACCCTGGAGGGCGAGGAGGAGGTCGTCGCCTGCGAGGGCGATCCTCCCTGCCCGCTGCGCAGCGCGTGCCGGCTGCGCGGGGCGCTGCGCGAGGCACAGGAGGCCTTCTACCGCGCCCTCGACCCGCTGACCGTGGCGGAGCTGGTGGAATCGCCGACCGGACCGCTGCTCCTCTCCCTCACCCCTCGCCCCACCCTCTGAGCCGTGCGCGCCCTGGGGCACTCGCGCTCACCGTTAAATACGTAGATCATCTACCAGATTGCGAGTTCTCATGCTGTCCGAGCAGGCCGTCCCCGTCGTCCGTGCCACTCTGCCCGCCGTCGGCGGGGCGCTCGACCTGATCACCGAGCGGTTCTACGGGCGTCTCTTCGCCGCCCATCCCGAGCTCCTGCGCGACGTGTTCAACCGGGGCAACCAGGCCGGCGGCGAGCAGCGGCAGGCGCTCGCGGGCTCCATAGCCGCGTTCGCCGTCGCCCTGGTCGAGAAGCCGGACACCCGCCCGGACGTGATGCTGTCGCGCATCGCGCACAAGCACGCCTCCCTCGGAGTCACGTCCGCGCAGTACAAGACGGTGCACGAGCACCTCTTCGCGGCGATCGTCGAGATCCTCGGCGAGGCGGTGACCCCCGAGGTCGCCCAGGCCTGGGACGAGGTCTACTGGCTGATGGCGAACGCGCTGATCGCGGTGGAGTCGCGGCTCTACCAGGAGGCCGGAGTGGCCGAGGGCCAGGTCTGGCGTTCGATGGAGATCGCCGAGCGGCGCGAGGAGACGGCCGACACGGTCTCCTTCGTCCTGCGTCACGCCGACGGGACCCCCACCTCCGCGTTCCGGCCGGGCCAGTACGTGAGCGTCCAGGTCCCCCTGCCCGACGGCGCCCGGCAGATCCGCCAGTACAGCCTCTCCACCGCTCCCGGACGCCCCCAGTGGCGGATCACCGTCAAGCGGGTGGACGGCGACCCGGCCGGAGAGGTCTCCTCCTGGCTGCACGCCCACGCGCGCGTGGGCGACACCCTGGAGGTCTCCGCCCCCTTCGGCGACCTCGTCCTGCCCGAGGGCGAGAGCCCGCTGCTGCTCGCCTCGGCGGGAATCGGCAGCACCCCGATGCTGGCGATGCTCGACCACCTGGCGGCCACCGGATCGACCCGGCCGGTCATGGTCCTCCACGCCGACCGCACCCCCGCGTCCCACGCGCACGCCGCCGAGCTGCGGCGCCTCGTGGACTCGCTGCCGCAGGGAACCCTGCACCTCTGGTACGAGGAGCCGGGCGACTCCGGAGCCCGAGCGGGCCGCGCGGACATCACCGCACTGGACCTGCCGGCCGGTGTCACCGCGTACCTGTGCGGGCCGCTGCCCTTCCTCCGCTCGGTCCGCGGCGACCTCGTCGGCCGGGGCGTCGCCGCCGCCGACATCCACTACGAGGTGTTCGGCCCCGACCTGTGGCTGGGCGCCGAGAACTGACCAAGTCTCACCCGAGCTCCTTCGATCCATAAGCTCCATGGCGCTCCTGGCACGGATACTGCATAGTGAGGTGCCATATCAGCCTCGCAATCAGCGGGTTCGCAGGGAATGGACGGAAGCGATGGGCTCGTTCGGATCAGCACGCGGCGGCCGGGACACGGGGCGGCCCGTGCGCGGGATCGCCCTCGACATCGGCAGCTCCAGGACCCGGGCCTGGGCTCCGGGGGCGGGCGTCTTCGCGGACGTGCCGAGTGGTCCGGTGCGGCGCGGTCGCGTGACCGACGCGGCCTCCCAGCTCCGCCTGCTCCGGCGCCTCGCCGCCTCCGCCCCGGGCGACGACGGGTACGAGACGGTCGTCATGCTGACTCATCCCGTTCTCGCCGCTCCCGAGGAGCGGGCGGCGGCACGACGGGTCGTGGACGAGCTCGGTCCGGCGCGGGTCATCGCCGTGGACAGCGCCCGCGCCGCGGCCGCCTACGCGGCTCCGCCCGGCGGCGGCCCGCTGCTGGTGGTCGACCTCGGGGCGCAGCTCACCGAGGTCACACTGGTCGTGGACGGCCTCGTCGAGGACGCCCGGCTGGCCGAGGTGGGCGTCGACGACCTGCCGGAGTCGGGCAGTGTGCCGGACGCGGTCGCCGGGACGGCCGCCGACATGGTGAGCGACCTGTGGCGGCACGACCCCACGGGCGCCGTACGCGGGGCGCTGCGCCGCGGGGTCCTGGTGACCGGCGGCGGCGCGCTGCGGCTCGACGTGACGGGCCGCCTCGCCCACCTCCTCCGCGCCCGCATCCGCCTGGCGAACGACCCGTCGACCAGCGTCGTCCGCGGCGCCGGCCTGATGCTCACCTCCGCCCTCCGCCACCCCGCCCGTCTCCCCGCACGGTGAGCGGGGTCGACCGCCGGGCGGAGCACCGAGGACCGGCCGAGGACGGGCGGAGTGCAGACGACGGGCGGAGGACGGACGAAAACGCCGCGGTGCGTGAAGTGAGGGGTGGGCGTGCCGGGGGTCAGCAGCCCATGGACCAGATGTGGGAGTCACCGCGGTCGTTGGCCGCGCCGTTGTAGCCGACCTCCTGGCCGGGGGCGAGACAGATGGTCATGCTGCCGCCCTGCCAGGCACTCTCGTAGACCTTGACGTGATCCTTGATGCCAGGTCCCGAGATGCCGTGGTTGGCCCAGGAGGAGTCGGTGTCGGAGATCCAGCTCTCCCACCAGCCGTCGTCGCCGCTCCAGTTGGCGCGCTGGCCACCGAAATTGGAGTCCTGCCAGACGCAGAACTCACCACTGGGGCATTCGGCCGCCACGGCGGAGGTGGCGAGGCCGAGGCCGGCGGTGGCGGCGAACAGGGCCGCGGCGGTGGTGACGAGAAGTCGCTTCACGAGAGGGTGGTGCCTTTCTTCGGGTGGGTGGGCGCGGGCAGTTCGACTGCCCGCCGCAGCGCGCGGTCGCGCAGCTGCCGGTACGTGGTGAGCTCGTCCCGGCGCAGGGCACGCACCGTGACCAGCTCGGCCGCCTCCAGCCGGGCGCGGACCTCGTCTAGTCCGCTCTCGCGGGAGCAGCGGGTGGCGACCGCCGGATCGGGACGGTCGGGGCGGGGGCTGCCCGGCGGGGTCACGCACCGGGTCCATCGGGCGAGTGCCGCGCGGTGGGTGGGGTCGGCGCGCATCCGGGCCTGGGCCTCGGCCCGCAGGTTGTCGACGACGACCTGAGCCCTGAACCAGCTGCGCTGGTCACCGTAGAGCCGCTGTCTGGCACCGGCGAGGCAGCCGTCCTCATGGGCGGTGACGGTGGCGCCCGTGGCAAGGGTGACGGAGAGTTCCCGGGGA
Organism: Streptomyces sp. NBC_00250; assembly: GCF_036192275.1. NCBI lineage: Bacteria > Bacillati > Actinomycetota > Actinomycetes > Kitasatosporales > Streptomycetaceae > Streptomyces > Streptomyces sp. NBC_00250. Next base: position 374,622 of record NZ_CP108088.1, read on the forward strand.
CCGGCGCCGAAGAGCGCCGCTTGGAGCGTCCGCTCCTCGTCCGGGGCGCGGGGCCTGGACGTCAGCGAGAGTCCCTGGCCGTTGAGGCAGTCCACGACGAGCCGGTGCTCGGCGGCCCTGAGGAGCGCGTCCTGAGCTGCCTTGCCGGAGGGAACGCCGGGCGCCCCGATCGCTTCGGGCCCGACGGCGGTGCAGCCGGACAGCAGAAGTGCGGCGGCCGCGGCCAGGAAGGCATCGCGGGTGCGGCGGGCGCGCGCGGCGGTACGGAGCACGGGGTCCCCCTTCGATCGTCCCTGGTGGGAGCGGCCGGCCAGTGATCGGCTCGGCGACTCGGGATGATCACTGCCCGAGTGCGGAGCCACCATGCCGGAGCTCACTCGAACGGGTCGAACGCGCCGGGGTGCGCGCCTCTCGGGCGCCGTCGCTGTGCCGTGCGGGAGAGTGACCGGAAACGACAGAGCCCCGGTTGGACGGGGGATTCCAACCGGGGCCGATCGCCGTGACGCGAAGGGCGGTCACCTCAGGGGGGGACCTTGGGGACCAGGCCCCTTCGCAGTCACATACGTATGAACGGTAAACCATCCCCGAATGTTCCAAGCGTGCCCACGTGGGCGGTGTGAGTCACCTCACCCGATTTCGGCAGGTCTTGTCAGTCCTTCTCGGGGCGGTAGACGGCGCCCGGCTCGGCCTTCCCGGGGGCGAGGAGCTCCGGCACGGTCACGAAGGTGAAGCCGCGCCGCTTGAGCTCGTCGATGATGGAGGGGACGGCCGGAACCGTGCCGTCGTAGATGTCGTGGAGCAGGATGATCCCGTCCTCGTGCGCCTGCTCCAGCACGCGCTGCCGTATGAGGGCGGAGTCGTTGGTGGAGTAGTCCTTGGCGGTGACGCTCCACAGGATCTGCGCGAGCCCGAGTTCCCGGCTGACGTCGGACACCGCCTCGTCGGTGCGGCCCTGCGGCGGGCGCATGAGGGTGGGCTTGCGGCCGGTGATCTTCTCGACGGCGTCCTGGGTGCGGGACAGCTCGTCGCGGACCTCCGCCTCGTCGAGATCGGTGAGGATCCGATGGGTCCAGGTGTGGTTGGCGACCTCGTGACCCTCGTCGGCTATTCGCTTGACCACCTTCGGGTAGCGGTTGACGTGCTTGCTGCCGAGCAGGAAGAAGGTCGCGGGGACCTGCTTCTCCTTGAGGGTGTCGAGGAGCCGCGGGGTGTCCTCGCCCGGCCCCGCGTCGAAGGTGAGCGCGATGCACTTGACCTTGTCGCAGTCGACGCGACGAGCCGTGGCGCCCGCCTTGTCGTCCGTCCCGCCCTCCCCTCGGGCGTCCTGCGGAGTGACGGTGTCGACTCCGCAGCCGCCGAGCGTCAGCATCAGCGACGCCGCGGCAAGCAGGACCGTGGCCTTCCCCCCGCGTCGGCCCAGCCTGAATCGGAACATGGTGGAACCCGCTTTCCCCGGAAATGTCTTCGGTTCGGCCGGAAATCGCCTGGTCAGGGCGGCACTCACGGCCGACGAAGCACACTACACACGGTGTATACCGGGGATGCGGGCGGGGTCTTCCAGACAGCTGGGCCTTCAGACAGGCGGGTCGTTCAGGCAGGCGTGTCTTTCAAGGCAAGTGGGTCTTACGCGCAGGTGGGTGTTCCGGGCAGGCGGGTCCTACGGGGCACACGTGAACCCCGGACGGCGCCCGTCCGCTCCGTCCGGGGAGTTCACGCCTCCGGCTCAGCGCGAGGCGAGCAGCAGTCGGGCCTCGGTCTCCTGGTCACCGGAGACGGACTGCAGGGACTGGATGTCGAAGCCGACGGCCAGCACCTTCTCGACCTCGTCGACGGCGTGGTAGCCACCGCTGAGCGTGGCGCCGACCGGAGAGGTCAGATGGGTGGGCCGCACCTCCTGGTGGCGTCCGCCGGCCGTGTCGAAGGTGGCCGTCCAGACGGTGGGGGAAGGTCCCGTGGTCGCCTGGGGGCTCGGGGTCTCCATGTCCTCCAGCTGATAGACACCGTCGAGCACGCCGAAGACGGCCTGCGCGTCCTCCCGGCTGCAGTCATTGAGCTGCACGGTCACGTCGGTGTCGATGTGCAAGTCGTACACGTCGCTCATCTCCTCGCGGCCCGCCGGTCGCTGGTGGCACCCCACGCACGTCGTACCGGCGCTCGTCGTGCCACGTCTCCAGCATCCCTCGTGGAGCGTCGTCCCGCGAGGTCCGTCGCCGTCCGCTCAGCGACGCCCGACGATCCCCTCGACGGTGTCGGCCTCGGCGGCCGACTTGTCGGGACGGTGGCGCAGGACGCGGGCGAAGCGGAGGGTGACACCCGCCGGGTAGCGCGTCGATCTCTGCAGTCCGTCGTAGGCGATCTCGACGACGAGTTCGGGCCGCACCCGCACGGTGAACCCGTCGTCCTCCACGGCGAGTTCCCCGAGCCGCTCGGTCTGCCAGCGCAGCATGTCGTCGGTGAGTCCCTTGAAGGTCTTGCCGAGCATGGCGAAACCGCCGTCCGCGGTACGTGCGCCGAGATGCAGGTTGGAGAGGAGCCCGGTCCTGCGCCCGTGGCCCCGCTCCACAGCGAGGACGACGAGGTCGACGGTGTGGACGGGCTTCACCTTCAGCCAGGTGCGTCCCCTGCGGCCGGCCACGTACGGCGCGTCCAACGCCTTGACCAGGACGCCTTCGTGCCCACGGGCCAGCGTGTCGGCGTAGAACCGCTCGGCTGCCTCGACCTGCGCAGGGTCGGCGGGATCGGTCACGATGAGGCGCCGGACCCGATGGGACTCGGGGAGCAGCCGGGCGAGGACCTCGTGCCGGTCACGCCCCGGCCGGTCGATCAGGCCCTCGCCGTCGACCGCGAGGACGTCGAAGAACACGGGTGTGAGGGGAAGGGTGGCGTGCGCACCGGCCACATCGGCGCGTGAGCCGACCCGGGAGGCAATGGACTGGAAGGACACCGGCCGTCCGGTGCCGGGGTCGAGCGCGATCACCTCGCCGTCCAGGATGAAGGCGTCGCCCGCCACGGCGCGGGCGGTCGCGACCACTTCGGGAATCCGGTCGGTGATCTCGTCGAGTGACCGGGTGTGGACGCGGACGTCGTCGCCGCGCCGGTGGACCTGGATGCGGATGCCGTCGAGTTTCTCCTCGACGACACAGGGCCCGAGGGCGGTGATCGCCTCGGTGACGGAACCGGCAGTGTGCGCCAGCATGGGCTGTACGGGGTTGCCGACCCGCAGGGTGAACCGGTCGAGCGCGGTCGCGCCCTCGGCCAGCACCGCCTGCGCGACCGGGGGCAGCGAGCCTTCGAGCATCACGGCCCGCCGCAGCTCCGCGGCGGGCACGGTGGCGGCCTGGGCAACGCCTTCCAGGGCGATGGCGTCGAGGGCTCCCTGGCGCACCTCCCCGGTGAGCAGCCGCAGCAGGAGCTGTTGTTCGTCGTCGGTGGCGGCGGCGAAGAGGGCGTGGACGAGCCGGGTCCGCTCTGCGCGAGCGCCGGCTCCGGAAACCGCCGCGAGCTCCGTCATCGCCTCGTCGACGCGCCCGAGCGTGAGGCCCGGCCGCTCGGCGGGCGGCACCGCGGGCGGAGCCACCTCCTTGAGGACGCTCCAGCCGACCCCGATCCGGCCCTGCGGAAGCCGGCCCGAGAGATACGCGATGACGAGGGGACTCTCCTGGGGCTCGGCCTCCACGAACAGCTCGGCGAGCAGGCCGATCTTGCGCGAGCGCGCGGAGGCGGCGGCGACCTCCCGGGACACCGCGGCGACACGGGCAAGCAGCATGGGGCCATCCTCCCCACACCCCGCCCACGCCGCACGCCGACACTGTCAGGGCCAGGACACCGGGCGTCGCCGTCCGCCGGACCGTCCGCCGTCGGCCACCCTCCTGCGCCGCAGCCGGTCAAGCAGCCTGGTGCGACCCGGACGGCCCGGTGGACGATCGGGCACCGCCGGCCGCCCCGCCGACAACGGTGGTGGTGTCGGAACCGAAGGCGGTGTCGGCAGCGCCGGTGGCACGGGAAGCGAAAGCGGTGTCGGCAGCGCCAGTGGCGTCGAGGGCTGAGGCGGCGGCGGAACCGCCTGCCGACCCCACGACACCGCGGCGCCCAGCGGCACCACCTCCGCGGGACGCTCGGAAGGCACGCGCGGGGCGGTCGGCACGGACGGTACGGGGGCCATGGTCAGCACCGGCGGTCGGGGCAGCGGCCCGGGGACCCTCACGCCGGACCGTCCCCCGGCCCATCCCGAGTCCCCGGGATACGGCGCCGGCTGCTCGCCGCGCGCCTCGTCCAGGGCCAGAGCCAGGCTCATCCGGTGCCAGAGGATCTCGTCCGGGTCGTCGGCCCGTGTGAGCCGCTCGGCGATGTCCCGCGCCGGCGCCTGCAGCGGCATTCCCGGAGGGGGCGGCGGACGCAGCCGGTCGAGGTGGGTGCGCTCGTACGGGTCGTCGACGACCTCGGCCACCTGGACCGGGTCGAGCAGCGAGGCGATGGCGGCGGCCCGCGCCCAAGGGTCCTCCGTCGCCCGGAGCAGCACTCCGAGCCGCCGCGCCCGCCAGTTCCTCGGCCGCAGGTCCTCTTGCGCGGCGAGGCGCTCGCGCAGTTCCATGGGCAGTCGCCCGGTGAGCAGCGCGGGGCAGGTGAGGCCGAACTCGGCGACCTCTTCCGCGAGATACGTCCACACCACCGCCCGGTAGCGGTTCAGGGAGAACCGGACGGGGCTGAGGTAGCCCGCCCGGGCCAGCCGGGTGAAGCGCTCCGGCGTGATCTCCAGGAGCGCCGTCGCCTCCCCGGTGCCGATCGCGTGCACCCGTTCACGCAGGCCGGCGGGAAAGTCGGGCGCGGCCCTGAGGCGGTCGAGCTCGCACCGCTCGACCCGCCGCCGTCCACCCTCTCCCACCGGCACCGTCCTCACCAGGCCGAGCTGGACCGCGAGCCGGAACTCGTCGCGCCCCAGTTCCAGTTCCTGCGCGGCCCGTCCCGGTGTCACCGTGCGCGCCCCTTCGTCCACCGTCATCCCGTGGCCCTCCCCCGTACGTCCGTGTTCTCTCGGTGTCGTGGATCGCTCCGACCCACCACCGAAAACGTAACGCAGAGTGACGAACCTCGCACGACCTGTGGACAACTGCCTGTGGACAACACCTCAGCACGACAGACCGACGGACAAGCGGACAAGCGGACAAGCGGACAAGCGGACAGCCCGACAGCCCGACAGCCCGACAGCCCGAGCGTCGACAACCGGAACGTCGACAGCCGGAACGTCAGAGCAGGCCGCCGCCCGGGAGCCCCGGCTGCCGGGCTGCCACACCGAGGTGCTCGCCGACGCGGTTGACCAGCAGCGTCATCTCGTACGCCACCTGACCCACATCCGCTTCCGCCGCGCTCAGGACGCACAGGCAGCTGCCCTCGCCCGCCGCCGTCACGAAGAGCAGCGCCTCGTCGAACTCGACCATCGTCTGCCGTGCCCTGCCCGCCCTGAAGTGCCGGCCCGAGCCCCGGGCCAGGCTGTGCAGGCCCGACGAGACGGCTGCCAGGTGCTCGGCGTCCTCACGTGCGAGTCCACTGCTCGCGCCCGTCACCAGGCCGTCGTTCGACAGCACGAGCGCGTGCCGTATGAATCCGACCCGCTGAGTCAGGTCGTCGAGAAGCCAGTCCAGTCCCTTGTCCAACGCCATCAGTGGTCCTCCCCCTGGGTGGTGCGTCCCGTCGACCGGGATTCCCGTCGTCTCGGGGCCGCAGTGGTCCGCCGTATCGCCGCAAGCCTTACGCACTGTCGTGAACAGGGCAAGCACTGCACCACGCCCGCGCGTGCCGCAGGATGGGGGCATGACGAGGATGACCGACGATCAGTGGCGGACCTTCGTGTCCGAGGGAACCCGTACCGGCAAGCTTGCGACCGTCCGCGACGACGGCAGTCCGCACGTCGTACCGGTCTGGTTCCTTCTCGACGGGGACGAGTTCGTGTTCAACACGGGCAAGGACACGGTGAAGGGACGCAACCTCGCCCGCGACGGACGCGTCTCCCTGTGCGTCGACGACGACACCCCGCCCTTCGCCTTCGTCTCGCTCAGCGGACACGCCGAACTCAGCGAGAACACGGCGGAGTTGCGGCACTGGGCCGGTCGCATCGGCGCCCGCTACATGGGCGAGGACCGGGCGGACGAGTTCGGGGAGCGCAATGCGGTCCCGGGCGAACTCCTCGTCCGGGTACGCATCCACAAGGTGGTCGCCCAGGCCGGCGTGGCCGACTAGGGGGTGTCCCGCCCGGGTCGCGGAGGCCGCCGCGCCGAGGCGACCACCGGGCTCAGCCGACCGTGTCGAGGAGCCGGGCGGTGTGCATCCGTCCGGCGTACTCGACCAGGCGGATGAGCACTTCCTTCCCGGAGTCGCGGTCGCGCGCGTCGCACAGCACGACGGGCGTGCCCCGGTCCAGGTCGAGCGCGCGGGACACGTCGGCAGCTCCGTACGTACGCGCGCCCGTGAAGCAGTTGACGGCGACGACGAACGGGATCTTCCGGTGCTCGAAGTAGTCGACCGCCGGGAAGCAGTCCTCGAGTCGCCGTGTGTCGGCGAGGACGACCGCCCCCAGCGCGCCCTGTGACAGCTCGTCCCACAGGAACCAGAACCTGTCCTGGCCGGGTGTCCCGAAGAGGTAGAGGGAGAGCCCGGAGCGGATGGTGATGCGGCCGAAGTCCATGGCGACGGTCGTGGTGGTCTTCTGGTCGACTCCCCCGGTGTCGTCGACCGACTCCCCCGCACGGCTGAGCTGTTCCTCGGTGCGGAGCGGCCGGATCTCGCTGACCGCGCCGACGAGGGTGGTCTTGCCCACGCCGAATCCACCGGCGACCAGGATCTTCAGGGCGAGGGCGGTGGTGTCCGCGCCGTCGTCCGCGCCGGTGCTCTCAGAGCGCTCGTAGGCCATCGATTACTTCCCTCAGGATTCTTTCGTCGGGGAGCTGTGCGGGGGGTACGGGCCGGCTGACGCGCACGAAGCCCGATTCGAGGAGGTCCCCGAGGAGGACCCGGACGACACCGACGGGCAGGTCCGCGTCGGCGGAGAGTTCGGCCACCGACTGGGTCTCGGCCCTGCACAGGGCGAGCAGGGACCGGTGCTCGGGTCCGAGGAGGGACTCCTCGGCCGGTCCGGGAGGGTCGTCGTCCACGACGACGAGGGCGATGAGGTCGAACCGTACGTTGCTGGGCCCGGGCTTGGTCCGGCCACCCGTCATCGCGTACGGGCGTACGAGCGGTCCGGCGTCGGCGTCGTACCACTGACTGCCCGGCACGGGCGGGCCGCCGCCGGTGCTGTCCTCGTTCATGGCTGTCTCCGGGTCAGCCGGCGGCCGGCGGGGTCACCGTGAGCCGCGGCGGGGTGTGCAGGTGCTCGCCGACGCGCTTGACGAGGCGGGCCATCTCGTAGGCGATGAGGCCGATGTCGGCGCTCACCGAGCTGAGGACGGCGAGGCAGGATCCGTCCCCCGCCGCGGCGACGAAGAGGAAGCCGTCGTCCATCTCGACCATGGTCTGGCGGACGCCGCCCGTGTGGAACTGGCGACCCGCGCCCTTGGCGAGGCTGTTGAAGCCGGAGGCGATGGCGGCCAGATGTTCGGCGTCCTCCCGGCTGAGTCCGTTGGAGGCCCCGACGGCGAGTCCGTCGTTGGAGAGCACGACGGTGTGGCGGACTTCCCGGACCCGCATGACGAGGTCGTCGAGGAGCCAGTCGAGTTCACCGGACCGGTGGTGAGAGATCCTCTCGTGGTCGATCATGCCTGGTCTCCTTCGGGGCGGGGGTCGTCGAGGGGGGTCGTGCCGTGGCCCGGGGTGTGTCCGGTGCCGGTGCCGAGGGGGCGTCTGCTGCCCGGGGCCGCGCCGCCGCCGCGCTGCCAGCCGTCCCGGTAGGCCGCCATCCGGTCGCGTACCACCTCCGGGGTGCGGGCGTCCGTTTCCGGCGCGGCCGGCACGAAGACGGGTGCGGCGGCGGGCGCCTCGCGCAGCTGCGGGACGAGGTTCGCCTGCCGTACGCGACGGGGCAGTTCACCCTCCGGGTCGTCGCCGCGTCCGGCAGAACCCGCGTGGCCTGCGGGCGTGCCGGGCTGCTGTTCCCGTGCCGTCGGCGGTACGGAGGGACCGCGGCGGCGCAGTTCGGTGACCCCGGCGGGCGGAGGCCCGGCCTGCGGCGACGGCGCGAGCGCGGGGACGGCGGTCGGACGCGGCAGGGGCTGCGGCCGTGAGGACGGTGCGGCCTGCGGCGGGAGCGGCGGCCGTGCGCCACCCGCCTCCTTGGGCAGGACTCCCGGCCGCGCGCCGGTCGGCGGCTGCGGAGCGGTCCGGCGGGGCGCCGGAACGGGCCCGGCGGGGGCTCCTCCACCGATGGCGGGGGCGGGCGGACCGGCCTGCGCCGGGGCGCGGGACACCTGGGGGCGGCCGAAGCGGCGCGCCTCGGCGCGATGCGCCTCCTCCCGCTCTCGTGCGGCGCGCCCGTCGTCCGTCCGCCGGTCGGCGCCGAGGCGGTCGGCGCTGAAGCCGTCGGGGCCGAACCGGTCGCCCGTCACCTGCTCGTCGCGGCTCTGTCGGTGGTCCGCGCCCGGCTCTCCCCCGCCGGCGGCCGGCATCCGGGGATCGCGCACCTGGGGCGTTCCCGTGTGGGGCGTGTCGGTTCCGTTGCCGGTCGCCGGGGTGCCGCGGCCGGGTGGCAGTGCGCCCTGGAGGAGGTCGGTCGGAAGCAGCACGACGGCCGTGGTGCCGCCGTACGGGGAGGTCCGCAGCTGGACCTTGATGTCGTGGCGGGAGGAGAGCCGGCTGACCACGAAGAGGCCGAGGCGGTCGCTGTCGAAGAGGTCGAGGGCCTCGGACTGGGCGATGCGTGCGTTGGCCTCGGCGAGGGTGTCCTTGCCCATGCCGAGTCCGCGGTCCTCGATCTCCAGGGCGTAGCCGTTGCCGACGGGTTCGCCGCTGACGCGGACCTTGGTGTGGGGCGGGGAGAACTGGGCGGCGTTCTCGATGAGTTCGGCGAGGAGGTGGGTGAGGTCGGCGACGGCGCCGCCCACCACGGCCGTCTCGGGGAGCCGGCGCACCTCCACGCGCGCGTAGTCCTCGATCTCGGAGACGGCGGCGCGGACGACGTTGGTGAGGGGGACGGGCATCCGCCAGGCGCGGCCGGGAGCGGCACCCGAGAGGATGATGAGGCTCTCGGCGTGGCGGCGCATCCGGGTGGTGAGGTGGTCGAGCCGGAAGAGGTCGCCGAGTTCGTTGGGGTCGTCGGCTCGCCGCTCCATGCTGTCGAGGAGGTTGAGCTGGCGGTGGACGAGGACCTGGCTGCGGCGGGCGAGGTTGACGAAGACGCCGGAGATGCCGCTGGCGAGTTCGGCGCGTTCGACGGCGGCGGAGAGGGCCGCGCGGTGGACGGTGGTGAGGGCCTCGCCGACCTGACCGATCTCGTCCTGGGAGACGGGTCCCGGCGGGGCCTCGGCCTGGACGTCGATCTCCTCTCCGGCGCGCAGCCGGCGCATGGCGGCGGGGAGTTTGCCGCGTGCGATGCCGAGGGCGGTGTTGCGGAGGCTGACGAGTTCGACGACGAGGCCGCGGCCGATCCGTACGGAGATGACGAGTGAGGCGGCGACGGCCGCGAGGCCGAGAACGACCGCCGCGCCGCCCGCGGTGAGCACACCGCCCGCGAAGGGGTCGGCTCTGTCGGCCGCGACGGTGCGCGCGTCGGTCTCGATCGCGGTGAGGCCGCTCCGTACGGCGGCGAGGGTGTCGTCCCAGTCCGCGGAGGTGACCGCCTGGGCGGCGGGGCGGCCGGGGTCGGCCGCGAGGATCCGGCCCTCCGCCCGGGTGAGCCTCGTGTGGTCTCCGCCGGCGGCGAGCCGGGCCCACGCGGCGCGTTCGGCGGCGGGCAGGTCGGCGGTGGCCGAGGCGGTGAGGGTACGCCGGGTCTCGACGGCGCCGGCGAAGGCGCGGAGCCGGTCCGAGGCGAACCGGCCGTCGAGATGGGCGGCGGTGAGGAGGGCGTCCTCGCGGGACAGCATCTCGCCGGCCCGACCGAATTCCAGGAGTACGCGCGCGTCGGATCCCTGTCGGGTGTCCTGGATGCCGGTGAGCGCACCGCCGACGGCGAAGGCGGCGGAGACCGCCGCGGTGTACTCCTCGTACACCTGGTTCCCGTCGGCCCGTCCGTCGGTGGCGGCGGTACGGAGCCTGGCGAGGCCCGCGACCTTGCCGACGAACACGGTCACCCGCTCCCCGACGTCCCCGGGCAGGTCTCCGGCGTCGCCGACGGTGTGCGTGTCGTTCAGCCGGAGCCGGTCGACGGCCTCGTCCGTGCGGCGTATCCGGTCCTTGAGCTCGGCGACCCGGGTGGCGCCTGGTGCCGCGATCTGCCGTACGGCAGCGCGCCGTTCGGCCTGGAGGGCGGCGACGGCGGCCGTGACGGGTTCACGGATCTCGGCGTCGACGCGCTGGAGCTGACGGAGCCGGGCGACGTCCTGCGCCGTGGTGACGGTGGCGAATCCCCACAGCGCGAGGAGCGAGACGACCGGGACCATCAGGAGCGAGACGATCTTGGCGCGGACGGTACGGGGGCGCAGGCCGCCACGCGGCGGGCGGAAGGGACCCGCCTCGGCGGCGGGAGGAGCGGGCGGCGCGTGGGTGGCGGCCGTGCGTGCGGTGGTCGGGAAGGCCTCGGGGGTGGGCTCCCCCGGCTCGTCGGCGGGCGGCCCGGCGTGTGCGCGCCGCCCGCGCGCGGCCGCCGACGGCGGCGCCGACGCCTCGGCGTCGTTGGTTCTGCGGGGAGTTCGCATGGCCTCCTCGTTCCGGCTGCGACGGTGTCTGGTGCGGTGGGTCCCGCGAGCGGGTTGGAGCACGGGGGCGGGTCAGTTCATGGGCGTACGGACGGCCCGGGCGGTGCGGAAGCCGGGAGGTGCGACGTCCACCGCGCGCTCGTCCGGCTCGGTGAGGCGCCCGGCCGAGGCGTACGCGGCCCGTTCCCTGGCCGTGGGGGAAAGGGCGACGAAGGCGGAGGTGATGAAGAGGTACGAGCCGAGGCCGACGGCGAGCGGGAAGATGAACTGCATGACCGTGGCCCCGGGCAGGGTCGCGGAGGAGGGGACCACATCCACCCGCACCGCGAACATGCCCGTGTAGTGCATGCTGCTGACGGCCGCGCCCATCACGAGCGAGGCGACGGCCACGGCGGCGGGCGAGTGGATGTTGAGGGCCGCCCAGAGGGCGGCGGTGGCGGCGACGACGGCGATGAGCACGGAGAGGCCGACGAGCAGGGGGTCGAACCGGACCTCGCCGTGGAGTCGGAGGGCCGCCATGCCCATGTAGTGCATGCTCGCCACGCCGATGCCCGTGGTGAGCCCGCCGATCAGGAGTGAGCGGACCCTGTCGCGTCCGTAGCCGACGGCGAACACGCCGAGGCCGACGACGGCCATCGCGACGACCAGGCTGAGAATGGTGAGCGGAACGTCGTAGCGGATGTCGGTGCCGGTCACACCGAAGCCGAGCATCGCCACGAAGTGCATCGTCCAGATGCCGGTGCCGATCGCGGAGGCCGCCGTGAGCAGCCAGTTCCGCCGCGAGCGGCCGGTCGCGTCGAGCGCTCGCACGGTGCAGCGCAGCCCGAGGGCGGCGCCGACGCAGGCCATCGCGTACGACAGTGCAGGTGTCAGCCAGCCGAAGGTGGCGTGGTCCAGGTGTCCCATGGCTCCCGGACGCTAGTGCGCATCAGGGGGCGCACCAGGGGCGCATTTCGAAAGCTGATGGAATATGACAGAGAGATGATCCCGAACGATCGCACCGGGCTCGAACGTGCACACAGAACATGCGCACAAAATGTTCACACAGAACGTTCACCCCTCCGGGTACGGAATCATGAGCGCATGAGCGATGACCCCACACACGTCCGAGAGTTCTTCGGCGCTCGCGCCGCCGACTGGGACAGCCGGTTCCCCGACGACGGCCCCGCGTACGCGGCCGCGGTGAACGAGCTCGGACTGCGCCCGGGCGACGCGGTGCTCGACGCCGGCTGCGGGACCGGGCGGGCACTGCCGCCGCTCCGCGCCGCCGTCGGCCCCTCCGGAACCGTACTCGGCGCCGATCTCACCCCCGAGATGCTCGAACGGGCCGTCGCCGCCGGGCGCGGCGGCACGGACGACACCGCGACGCTGCTGCTCGCCGACGTCGGACGCCTGCCGGTGGGAGACGGCTCCCTCGACGCCGTCTTCGGCGCGGGGCTCATCTCGCACCTCGCGGAACCAGTGGCCGACCTGCGTGAACTCGCCCGGGCCGTACGGCCCGGCGGCCGGCTCGCCCTCTTCCACCCGATCGGCCGGGCCGCGCTCGCGGCCCGGCACGGCCGGCAGATCACCCCGGACGACCTGCGCGCCGAGCCCCGGCTTCGCCTCGTACTCGCCGAAGCGGGCTGGCGGCTCGTCAGTTACGTCGACGAGGACACGCGCTTTCTGGCCATGGCCGTCCGCGAGAGCTGATCCAGGAAACCCCGTCGGGGTCGCCGCCGCGGTCGCGGCTCGGACGCGGCTGGCACTGACGCGGGCGCGTTAGCGATAGCGGTCGCGGACCAGGCCGGATCCCCCGCACGGATGTGGCAGAGTCGGGGCGGGGTCGACGGTCTGACGCCGCGGGACGCATCACATCCCACCGGGTGGCCGTATCGGGGTGAGGGGGCTGCGGGTGGCACGGGTGGTCGACGATCGGTTCGAGCTGGTGGCGCGGCTCGGCGGGGGCGGCATGGGGACCGTGTGGAGAGCACGGGACCTGGCACTCCACCGTGAGGTCGCCCTCAAGGAGGTCCGCCCGCCCGACCCGGCGCTGGCCGAGTACGACCCCGAGGGCGCCCGGGAGCTCCGCATCCGGGTTCTGCGGGAGGCCCGGGCACTCGCCCGCGTGGCGCACCCCCAGGTGGTGACCATCCATCACATCGTCGACGGCGGCGAAGGCACCTACCCGTGGCTCGTCATGGAACTGGTCGCCGGCGGCTCGCTCCAGGACCGGCTCGACCGGGGCGACCTCACCGCCGGCGAGGCTGCCACCCTGGGACGCGGGATCCTGGCGGGCCTACGCGCCGCCCACGCAGCAGGCATCCAGCACCGGGACATCAAGCCCGCGAACATCCTGCTGCGGCCCGACGGACAGCCCGTGCTCACGGACTTCGGCATCGCGGCGATCCACGGGGCCACCGCCCTCACCGCCGCCGGCTCGATCATCGGCACGCCCGACTACATGGCGCCCGAGCGCGTCGCCGGCGAGGAGGGCGGGCCGCCCGCCGACCTGTGGTCGCTGGCGATGACGCTGTACGTCGCGGTCGAGGGTCACCATCCCCTGCGCCGGGCCAACACGCTCGCCACGCTCGCGGCCGTCCTCGGCGAGGACGTGCCGCCGCCTCGGCGTGCGGGACCGCTGACGCGGGTCCTGACGGGCGTGCTGATACGGAACCCGGCGGCGCGTCCCGAAGGCGCAGTGCTCGACCGGATGCTGGCCGAGGTCGAAACGGAGACGGCAGCAGAAGCTCAAGCTCCACGTGAGGCCGAGACTTCGGTCGCGGCCGGGGGTGGTGGACACCGCGCCGTCGACGCCGAGCCGAAGGACGCGGTACCGGCGGGCGCCGGTTCGGCCGGGACACACGCGCCGACGCCGCCGGCGGAGATCCGACCCGACTCGGGCGCACAGGGATCGGCGCAGCCCACCGCACTCCCGCAGGGCGTCGGCGCACGGGGAACGACGGCCTCCCCGTCGGTCCCACCGTCCGGCCCCGGCGTCGACGTCGCCGCTGCCGACACCGCCACGGCCTTCCGTCTCGCGCCCCCGGCTCCCGCCTCAGCACCGCCCGCCCCACCTGCACCGCCGCCCCAGCCGCCCACGACGTCCACGACGCGGAAGCGGCTCCGCGGGACCTATGCCGCGGCGGCCGGGGCCGCCGTCGTGCTGAGCGGTGTGCTCGTCTGGAACCTCCTTCCCCTCGGCGGGGAGAAGTCCGACGGCGAGGGGAACCGCACCGCGGGCAAGCCCAGCGGCCAGGGCTCTCCCTCGTCCTCCTCGTCCTCGTCTTCATCGCCGTCCACGCCGTCCACGGGTGCGTCTGCGGCGAACCCGTCCGGCGGCGCCGACACACTCACCGTCGGGATCAAGTTCGACCAGCCCGGTCTCGGCTTCAAGAACCCGGACGGCACATACGCGGGCCTCGACGTGGACGTGGCGACCTACATCGCCTCGGGACTCGGCTACCGCCCCTCCGACATCCTGTGGAAGGAGGTGCGGAGTTCCACCCGCGAGTCCCTCCTCTCCGGGGGCGACGTCGACCTCGTCGTGGCCACGTACACGATGAATTCCCTACGGGACAAGAAGGTCGACTTCGTCGGTCCCTACTTCATGGCCCATCAGGACGTCCTGCTCGCCGCGGACAACACCTTCGTCAAGAGCCGGACGGATCTCAACGGCCTGAAGGTCTGCACGGCCACGGGCTCCAGCACCGCGCTCCTGATCCGGACGAATCTCGCCCCTCAGGCGCAGGTCGTGACCCACGACAGCTATGCGCGCTGCATCAGCGACCTCGCCTCGGGTGCCGTCGACGCCGTCACCACCGACGACACGCTGCTCGCCGGTTACGCCCAGCAGGACGCGTACAAGGGCCGTTTCAGAATCGCCGGCTTCCGCATCACCGACGAGCCCTACGCCATCGGTGTTCCGGAGGGCGGCGACCGCGAGGGCACCATCCAGCGGGTTCTCCAGAAGATGATCGACGACGGTTCCTGGAAGAAGGCCGTCGAGAAGAACCTCCCGCTCCTGCGGACGGCCACGCCGCCGGTCCAGCAGTGGTCCTCCAGCGAAGGACCCTCCTAGCCGCGGCCAACGCACCCTTCTTTCCCGGCACTTCACTGACTACCGTGGATGTACCGGGCAGTCGTGCCCGGGAAAGGCGGTGGGGCGTGGCACGGGTACCCGAAAGACTGCGCAGACTCCTTCCCTCCGCCCGGCGGGCACCCGAGGCCGCCGCGCCGGCGTCACCGCGCCCCCGGCAGGGGCACAACCTGTTCGAGGCGGCGGCCGAGTACGTGGCCGCGTGCGCCGAGGACGACCCGGCACGGGCGGAGGAGGCGGCCAGCCGGGTATCCCCCGGCATGCTGTCGTTCGGGGTCAACGAACTGGCCTGCCGGGCCCTGCTCACCCTCGCCCGGGAACGGAACCAGTCGCCGAGCACCGTGGCCCGCTCGCTGCTCGGACTGCGGGCGGACCCGGCGAGGCCACCGGCGGGTGACGCGTAGGGCCCGCCGCCCACAGCGGGGGCACGAGCGCGGGCGGCGGCTTCGCATCCGTCGGCGATGCAGGTCACGGCGCCGAGCTATGGACAGGCCTCCCTACTCACTGGTTAAGGTGCGCCGACAACCAGATGGGGAGGCATGCGTGGCTGGGACGGACCCGATCGCCGAGGCCGAGGCCGTCGGCGATGCCGACGCGCTGTTTGTGCTGACCGCGGCACTGCTGACGCCCGCGCGTTTCCCGAGCGTGCTCGGTGACGACTACCCGGCTGCCTGCGCGGCGCTGGGGCTTGAGCCGTACACGGACGGGTACGGGCTCGTGTTCGGCCAGGACGGGCTCGGCGCACGCTGGACGGTCGTCGTCGACGACGTGTCGCTCGTCGCGGTGGCCATCTCCTCCTGGGACTGCGGTATGGCCTACGACCTCTCCCCCGACGAACGCTCGGTGGTCGCCGGGCTGCCGGGCTGGCCTCTCGACCTGGTCGCCCGCGCCCCCGGCGTACCGGCCCCGCACGACCCGGAGCCGGAAGAGGGCGATTCCGCCCCGCTGACGCCGCCCTCCGGCGACGCCTGGGGACCGGCCCAGCGGCGCCTCGGCGCCGACGAGGTGGCACTCCAATGGGCGGACTGGCGGAGCCAGGTGGAGGACGGCGCTCCGGCCGGGGAACGGACGGGCGCCTCGCCCGACACGCCGGCCTCGCCCCACACCGGCGCCTCGCCCAAGACCAGCGCCTCGCCCGCGGCGGCCTCCTCCGAAGCGGCGCCTTCGCCCGAAACGGCCTCTTCCCCCGAGACCGACGCCGCGTCCAACAGCGCGGCCGCAGCCAAGACCCCCGCCTCGTCCAGGACGTCTGCCTGGTTCGAACCGGCCTCCCGCTCCAAGGTTGCGCCGTCCGCGGTCGTCGCACCCGAACCTTCCCCCGACGTCGCCCCCGAACCGGCCCTCGACACCGACCCGTCCCCCGACACCGTCTCCGACCCGTACGCCGGAGTCCGCAGGGCCCTGGACCAGGCGCTCCGCTACCTGGAGGAGCCGCCGCCGGTCGGGCGCGTGCGGTCCGACGCCGGCACGGACGAGGGCGTGCGGACACTGCGGGCGGACGGCCCCGGCTGGTCGCTGGTGGCCCGGACGGACGACATGGCCTTCGTCCTGCTCGACGAGCTGCCGGGCGAGGTGCTGCCGGTGGCCCGGGGGCCGCGGCTGCCGGCGATCCTCGAAGGACTCGACGCGATCGCCGTACGCCCCTCCTGAGCGGCCTCGGCGTGACGTCCCCTGGGGGGTGTCACGCCACTCCACACGGAACGACGGCCCGAGGTGTGGTCCGGGACCATGGCCCGGGGGTCGGGGTGCGCCGCAGGATGTGGCGCCGCACCCCTTCCCGCCGTCCCCTCGGAGGCCCACCATGCGCCTGTTCCCAGGCGTCCCCCTGCTCACCGCGCTGCTGACCGCCGTCACGGTCCTGGCCCCCGCGAGTCCCGCCGGGGCGGAGGGGCGGGCCACCGCGCACTGCGCGCGGCAGGACCGACTGCGCGTTCCCGGCGCCGAGCACCAGCAGTCCGCCTGCCTGGCCGATCTGACGACCGCCGGGCTCGCGGGCACGCAGTACACCGACACGGCGGACCAGGCCGGGCTCGCCGCCCGGGGGACCCGTAACCCCTCGGGCGTGCCCGGGGTCCAGATCGACGGCTACTTCCCCGACGACTCGCGCCTCAACGCCACCCACGGCTGGGCGCACGACGCGCAGTTCGTCATCCGGCTGCCCGACCACTGGAACGGCGGGCTCGTCGTCACCGGCGCGCCGGGCACCCGGCGGCAGTACTCCACGGACGCGCTCATCTCCGACCAGGTTCTGGCCAGGGGCTTCGCCTACGCCGCCACCGACAAGGGCAACACGGGACCGGACTTCTTCACCGACGGACGGGGTCCGGGCGACGCGGTCGCCGAGTGGAACCGCCGGGTGACCGAGCTGACGCGGGCTGCCAAGAAGGCCGTGCGGCAGCGTTACGGCCGGGCGCCGGAGCGCACGTACATGACGGGCATCTCCAACGGCGGCTATCTGACGCGCTGGCAGTTGGAGAACCGGCCCGAGCTGTACGACGGCGGGGTCGACTGGGAGGGCGTGCTGTGGACCGCGCGTGGCCCCAACCTCCTGACGAGCCTGCCCCTGACGGTGGCCCGGTCGCTCGGGCAGGCCACCGACGAGGATCTGATCGGGGCGGGCTTCGCACCCGGCTCGCGCTTCCTGTGGCCGTACCACGAGAAGGCGTACTGGGGGCTGACGCAGAAGATCTTCCGGGCCGAGTTCGATCCCTCGTACGATCCGGCCTGCCCCGGCTCCACCGCCGGCGGGACCGTGGAGCAGATCTTCGCGCCCTGCGCCTCGGACGCCTCGTACGACTACGTCTCCCGCCCGGCGTCCGTCCACCGCGCGGTGGCGAAGGTCGCGCTCACCGGGCGGATCGGCAGGCCGCTCATCACGCTCCACGGCGACCTGGACACCTTGCTGCCCATCGCCACGGACTCGGATGTGTACACGGGGATGATCGACGCGCGGGGCCGGGGCGGGCTGCACCGGTACTACACGGTGCAGGACGGGACGCACACCGACGGCCTCTACGACACGTATCCGGACCGTCTGCGTCCGATCCTGCCGTGCTACCGCTCCGCGTTCGAGGCGCTGACCCGCTGGGTCGAGGACGGTACGGCTCCGCCGGCGGACCGCACCATCGCGAGGCCCGCGAGCGGTGACGTGGTCAACTCCTGCGCCCTGGAGGAGTGAGCCGGGGCCCCTGGCCGCTCTGGAGGAGTGAGCCGGGCGCCCTGGCGGGCCCACGGGGCTCGGTCAGACCCTTTCCAGCGGGCGATGCGGGCCCTCCGGCAGCTCGGCGCGGATCGGGTCGCCGGGCCGCACCTCCCCGCCGGTCAGGACGATGCCCATGATCCCGGCCTTGCGCACGACGTCTCCGTTCTCGTCGCGGCCGAGCACCTGCTTGAGCAGTCCGTGCTGGAAGTTGTCGATCTGGGCGCACGGGTTGCGCAGTCCGGTGACCTCGACGACGGCGTCCGCACCGAGGTGCAGGCGGGTGCCGGTGGGCAGGCCGAGGAGGTCGATCCCCCGGGTGGTGACGTTCTCGCCGAGGTCGCCGGGAGCGACCTCGAAGCCGGATCCGGCGACGTCGTCGAAGAGCTCCGCGTGGATGAGGTGGACCTGACGCAGATTCGGCCGGGTCGGGTCCTGGGCGACGCGTGACCGGTGCTTGACGGTCACGCCCGCGTGGACGTCGCCCTCCACACCGAGTCCGGCGAGGAGGGTGATGCCCTCCCTGTTGGGCTTGGTGAACGAGTACGTGCCGTTGCTGCTGACCGTGGTGACCGTGCCGCCGCTCATGACGAGGAGCTCCCCTTCTCCGATCTTCGGAGGCCGGAGCACCGACCGCCGAACCGATGATCACACCAGGTGTGACCTGCCCCGACCCTACTCGGACCACTCGGACCGCAGCGGCGCGCCCACCTCGTGCAGATGGCCGAGGGCCTGACGGTACGAGTCCACGAAACCGGTCTCCGTGTACGGGACGCCCAGGGCCGCGCAGTGGGCCCGGACGGCGGGCTGGGCGAGGCGCAGGTTCGGGCGCGGCATGCTCGGGAAGAGGTGGTGCTCGACCTGGTAGTTGAGGCCGCCGAGGAACCAGTCGGTCAGGGCGCCGCCCCGGATGTTGCGGGAGGTGAGCACCTGGCGCCTCAGATGCCCCCAGCTGTCGCCGTCCGCGTGCTCGTCGGGGCGCTCCATGCCCTTGTGGTTGGGGGCGAAGGCCATGCCCAGGTGTACGCCGAGCAGCATCTGGTGGACGAGGGCGAAGACCAGCGCCTGGGCCGGGGTGAGGAGGGTGAGGAGCAGGGCCGTGTAGCCCGCGAAGTGGGCGAGGAGCAGCGCGCCTTCGACGAGCCGCTCGCGGCGGGTACGGCAGGGCCCGTCCTCGGCCAGCAGGGCCTGGACCCCGTACACCTTGAGTGCGATGCCCTCCAGGGTCGTCAGCGGGAAGAACAGCCACGCTTGGTGACGGGTGAGGAAACCGCGCAGCCCCGTACGGCCGGCCGTCTGATGCTCGGCGAAGACGAGGATGTCGGCCGCGACGTCCGGGTCCTTGTCGAGGTGGTTGGGGTGGGCGTGGTGGCGGTTGTGCTTGTCGTTCCACCACTCCCGGCTCATGCCGAGGAGGAGGTTGGCGTGCACGAGCTGGAGGATCCGGCTGACCTTGCGGTTGGCGGTGATCTGGGCGTGGCCGGCGTCGTGGCCGACGAACGCGGCCCGGGCGGACAGCAGCGCGAGGGGTACGGCGAGCAGCAGTGCCCACCAGGAGGGGCCGATCAGGGCGAGCCCTGCCACGACGGCGGCGATGCCGAGGAGGTTGACGGCGATTCCGCGGGCGTACCAGCCGGGGCGGTGTTCGAGGAGGCCCTGTGACCTGACCGTCCGCAGGAGCGGGGTGAACTCGCTGCCGCCCCTGGCACGGGCGGGCGCCGCTGTGGGTGCGGCGGCGGCCGGGGGCAGGACGGTGGCCTGGGACATGGCGGGCTCCGGTTTCTGTCGGTCGGGGTGCGGCGGCGACTCGGTCGGTGGCGATGAATGACGGTCGTCGACGGTCGTCGGGTGCCTACCGAGAACGTACGGATCGGTGATCTCCAGGGGCCATGGCGTCACCACCCGAGCCCGGCGGGGGGTGCGCCGGGGGCCGGGGGTAGGGCGATCCCCACCCCGCTCCGGCTGTGGTGGGGATCACGCGAGGTACGTACGACGTCGAGGCGGTGCCGTGAGGTACCCTCGGCCGCTCGGACTTCAGGTAGTCAAATTTGAGGAATGCGTTGTCGCTGTCGTACGGACCCGATGATCCCGCCCGCGAGCCCGCCCAGGAACCCTCCCGCGAACTCACCCGCCACTCCGCCGTCTTCCTCCCCGCCGATCCGCCCCGCGCCGGACGGATCGCCTTCTGGTCATCGGACGGCGACGACACGCTGCCGGACCTGGAAGCCACAACGACCGACCTCGGCAGCGGACTCGGTCTCACGGTCGTGGACGGGGAGAGCCTCCGGCCGGTGACCGTCCCCGCGTACTCCCTCTCCGTACGGGACGCCCTGCCGCTCCTCGCCCGCGCCCGTTTCTCCGAAACCGCGGCCCCCGCGAGCGCCTTCTGGGGTGCCGCCACTCTCCTCGCCCTCGACCTCGTCGCACGCGGCCTGCTCCTGCCCGGCCTCACCCCCGGCGACGTCGACGCGTGGCGGGCCGGTCCGCTCGGGCCCGGCGAGCTTGCCGAACTGCGCACGCTCGCCGCGTCGATGCCGCCCGAGGCGCACGCCGTACCGCTCTCACCGGAGGAGCCGCTGCTCCTCCCCCAGCCCGAGGGCCTGCTGCGCGCCTTCGCCGATGCCGTCGCGGACAGCCTGCCCCGTACCCCGGCGGCTCCGCTCGCGGCCGGCGGGCCCGCTTTCGCCGCCGACGAGCCGCAGCCGGTTCCCGAGCAGCGGGCGTGGGCCGCCGATGTGGCGGCGGTGCACGACGCGGGTGTCCGGCTCTCGCTCCGGCTCGAACTGCCGGGATTCAGCGCCGAGTCGGAGAAGGCGCCGGACTTCCGGGCCGTGCTGCAGCTGCACGCCGTCGCCGATCCGACCCTGGTCGCGGACGCGGCGGAGGTGTGGGCGGGCTCCGGTCGGCCGGCGGCCGCGTTCGGCCCCCGGGCCCGGATGGACGCACTCCTCGCGCTCCGGCGCGCCGCGCGTGCCTGGCCCCCGCTGACCCCGCTCCTGACGGCGGCGGTACCCGACACCGTCGAACTCGTCGACGAGGAGGTCGCGGAGCTGCTCGGCGCGGCGGGCCGCGACCTCGCCGCGACGGGCGTCCAGGTCCACTGGCCGCGCGAACTCGCCGACCGGCTGACGGCGAGTGCGGTGATCGGCCCGGTGGGCGGGGAGAAGCCCGCAGCGCAGGACTTCGTCGGCGACAAGGGCTCCGCCGAGGGGCTCGCCTCCCGCGAGAAGGGGTTCGGCTCCGACGAGGAGACCGAGGACGCTCGTTCCTCCTCCGTGCTCCCCTCCTTCCTCTCCGCCGACGCCCTGCTCGGCTTCAACTGGCGCTTCGCCGTGGGCGATCAGGAGCTGACCCGCGCCGAACTCGACCGGCTCGCGGAGGCCGGGCGGCCCCTGGTGCGCCTACGGGACCGCTGGGTTCTCGTCGACCCCGCCGAAGTACGCAGTGCCCGGGCGCAGCAGGACCGCACGGTGACCCCGGTGGACGCCCTCTCGGCCGTCCTCACCGGAACCACCGAGATCGACGGCCGGCCCGTGGAGGTGGCAGCGACCGGATGGCTGGAGCGGCTGCGGGAGCGGCTCACCGAACCCGAGGGCGGCCGCCCGGAGGTCTCCCAGCCCCCGGCACTCACCGCGACCCTGCGGGACTACCAGCTGCGCGGGCTCGACTGGCTGCACCGGATGACCTCTCTCGGCCTCGGCGGCTGTCTCGCGGACGACATGGGGCTCGGCAAGACCATCACCGTCATCGCGCTGCATCTGCACCGGCAGTCCGACCCGGCGTCCGCGGGACCCACCCTCGTCGTCTGTCCGACCTCCCTCATGGGCAACTGGCAGCGGGAGATCGAGAAGTTCGCGCCGGACACGCCGGTGCGCCGCTTCCACGGCGCCACCCGTGATCTGGAGGACCTCGCCGACGGCGGTTTCGTGCTCACCACGTACGGCACCATGCGGCTCGACGCGGCGCGGCTCGCCGCCCGGAGCTGGGGACTCGTGGTCGCGGACGAGGCTCAGCACGTCAAGAACCCGTACTCGGCGACGGCCAGGCAGCTGCGGACCATCGGGGCACGCGCCCGCGTGGCGCTGTCCGGCACACCGGTGGAGAACAACCTCTCCGAGCTGTGGGCGATCCTCGACTGGACCACGCCGGGTCTGCTGGGCAGCCTGGGCGCGTTCCGGACGCGGTTCGCCGCCGCCGTCGAGGGCGGCCGGGATCCGGCCGCCGCCGCGCGACTCGCCGCGCTGGTCCGCCCGTTCCTGCTGCGCCGCCGCAAGTCGGACCCCGGCATCGCACCCGAGCTGCCGCCGAAGACGGAGACCGACCGGGCCGTCTCCCTGACGCCGGAACAGGCCGGTCTCTACGAGGCGGTCGTACGGGAGACCCTGGCGGCGATCTCCGAGGCCGAGGGCATGGCGCGGCGCGGCCTGGTCGTGAAGCTGCTGACCGGTCTCAAGCAGATCTGCAACCACCCGGCGCAGTACCTCAAGGAGGACCGTCCGAGGATCGAGGGCCGTTCGGGCAAGTTGGAGCTGCTCGACGAGCTGCTGGACACGATCCTCGCCGAGGGGGCGTGCACGCTGGTCTTCACCCAGTACGTGGGGATGGCCAGGCTCCTGGAGGCGCACCTCGCAGCGCGGGGCGTACGCACTCAGTTCCTGCACGGCGGGACACCGGTCGCCGAGCGCGAGGCGATGGTCGCGCGTTTCCAGGCAGGCGAGGTTCCGGTCTTCCTCCTCTCCTTGAAGGCCGCCGGTACGGGGCTCAACCTCACACGGGCGGAACACGTCGTGCACTACGACCGCTGGTGGAACCCGGCCGTGGAGGCGCAGGCCACCGACCGGGCGTACCGGATCGGGCAGGACCGCCCCGTGCAGGTCCACCGGCTGATCGCCGAGGGCACGATCGAGGACCGGATCGCCACCATGCTCGACCGCAAGCGCGAGCTGGCGGACACCGTCCTCGGGACGGGCGGGGACACCCCGTCGGAGCTGACCGAACTGACCGATGCCGAGCTGGCGGAGCTCGTACGACTGCGGGGGGACGGACGATGAGCGGGTACGGACACGAGGGCGAGGAGCGGACGTTCGCGGCGCTGCCGCCCTCGCAGGGTGCGGCCTTCGCCAGGACCTGGTGGGGCCTGGCGTGGCTGAAGGCCCTGGAGGACACCGCGCTCGACGGCCAGCAGCTCAAGGCGGGACGGCGGCACGCGCGCGCGGGGGCGGTGGGCGCCGTGTCGGTACGGCCCGGGCGCATCACCGCGGTCGTCAAGGACCGCGACGGCACGGCATACCGCAGCGACGTCTTGGTGCGGGAGTTCTCCGAGGAGGAGTGGGAGCGGCTCCTGGACCTCGCCGTGGACAGCGCGGGGCACATCGCCGCGCTCCTCGACCGCGAGATGCCGCCGCACCTGGTCGAGGACGCGGCGGCGGCCGGGCTCGATCTGCTGCCGGGAATCGGCGACCTCGACCCGGAGTGCGGCTGCGAGGCCTGGGACCACTGCCCGCACACGGCGGCGCTCTGCTACCAGGTGGCTCGGTTGCTCGACGAGGATCCCTTCGTCCTGCTGCTCATGCGGGGGCGCGGCGAGCGGACCCTGCTGGACCAGCTGCAGGCGCGCAGTACGTCTCGGGCCGCGCGCGGCGGGCGGGGAGCGGACGACACGCCGGACACGGACGACGCCGAGGGCACCGGAGGGATGCCCGGCGTGTCGGCCGAGGAGGCCTACGCGGCCGGGTTCCTCCTGCCGCCGCTGCCCGCGCCTCCGGTCGCTCCGGCCTCGCCGGGCAGGTCACCGTCCTTGGACACGGAAACGGATCCGGAGCCCGGGGTCGACCCGGCGGCGCTGGAATTCCTCGCGTCGGACGCGGCGGGCCGCGCGTACCGGATGCTGGTCGAGGCGCTCGACTCCGGAGCGCCGGGCAGCGGCGCGCCGGTCGGCGTCGGTTCGCGCACCGGCATCGCGAGCAGTGGGGGTACGGGCGGTGGGCCGCCGCGTGCCGGGGGGACGAGCGGTGGGAGCGGCGTAGCCACGGCGCCGGTGCCGGCGCCTCCGCTGACGGTCGCTCAGGACGCGGTGCGGTTGGCCGCGGACTCCCCCGCACCGTGGATCGCGGCGCGTCTGGTCTCCGGCTCGGGCCGGACGCGGGCGGAGATGGACCTGGCCACGCGCGCGTGGCGCTTCGGGGGCGCTGCCGCCCTCGCCGTACTGGAGGAGGAGTGGACGCCGGACACCGAGGCACTCGCCTGGGCGGCGGCCAGGCTCGCGGAGGCCTGGGAGGACGACGACCGGCCGGTGCTACGACGGGCGGGCGGCGCGCGGTGGACGGTGGTGGGCGCGGAGGCCCAGCTGCGGCTCGGCGAGGACGGGCGCTGGTGGCCTTACCTCAAGTCCGGTGCGCGGTGGTCCCCCGCCGGTCCGCCGGACCGCGATCCGGCGACGGCCCTCGCGACGGCCTTCGCCGCCGGTCCTAATGGAGCGGGTGGCTGAGCGTGCCGCCGCCGGCGGAGGGCGCGACGAGGCTGCAGGCGACGGTGTCCGAACCGAGGAGGTAGCTCGTCCGGTACGGGTACTGGACGAAGGTGGTCCAGCGCGTGCCGAGCGGTTGCCGTGCGGCCTTGCGGCGCAGCGGTTCGCGGCACAGCAGGGTGGCCGACTCGCGGATCGCCGCGTCCGTCGCGTGGAGACCGGTGAGACGGAGCCGGGCGACGAGTTCGGCGTTGTGCGGCGTGTCGCAGGAGCGCCGGACGGCGGTGCCCGGCGCGTCGCGGTCGATGTCGAAGCAGTCACCGGCGTGCAGCTCCTCGAAGGAGACGGGCCGGGGGGAGCCACCGCCGCCGCCCGCCGCGGAGCCGGTGGGCCGGGGCCGGGTGGTGGTGCTCTCGGCGCCGGACGGCGACGCGGACGTGCCCTCCCCGGGGGAAGCCGACCGGCGGGGGGACTCGCTACGTCTCCGCGTACCGCCCGAGGTCACGTCGGCGGTCGGCGTGTCGGCGGTGCGGGTGCCGACTGCCCCGGTGTCACCCGTGCGCGTGTCGGCCGAGGCGCCACCCGGCGGGGTGGTCTCGGGCCGGCCGTCGCCGGTGACCACGGGCGACGGCACGCCGACCGCGTCACCGCCCGGACCTCCGGCCGTGGAGAGGCTCTGCTCGGTTCCGCCCCGAGCGGCCAGGAAAGCGGTCGCCACGAGCGCGGCCACGAGCAGCGGGACGAGCGGCACGCCGAACCGATGGGCACGGCGGGCGGCCGGTCCTGGGCGGGGCGCGCCGAGCCGGACGAGGCGGGGCGACCAACCGGACTCGGAACCGGACCGCGGAGGTGCGGCGGGCCGGATCCCGGAGCTCGTACCGGAGGCACTGTGCGGACCGGAAGCACCGCGCGGACCGGGCGCGTCGAGCGGGCCGGGCGCGTCGAGCGGGCCGGAGGCGCTGAGCGAGTCCTCCGCGTCGTGCGGGTCGGGCACGCCGAGCCGGTCCGAGGGGGCGGGCAGGTCGGAGCCGGCGAACGGGTCGGACTGGCCGGGCGGGTCGGGTTCGCCCGGCCCGCGGTCCGGCGGCGGGGCGGCTGGCGACGGGTGTGGCACAAGGTCAAGATTCGCCGCTCGACGGCTCCGCTGCCACCCCTTTGGGAACGCCGAGCGGGGCCTGTACGGAAACGTGACCATCGCCGACCGCGCTCCCGCCCCCCGCTCCTTCCGTCGCCCCGTCACGAACCGCCCCTACAGGCCGAGCTGACGCTCCGCGCCCTCGACCGTCTGGGCGAGGAGCACGGCGATGGTCATGGGGCCGACACCGCCGGGGACCGGGGTGATGAGGGAGGCGCGCTCGGCGGCCGAGGCGAAGTCGACGTCGCCGACGTTGCCCGGGTTGTAGCCGGCGTCGACGACGACGGCGCCGGGCTTGATGTCCGCGCCCTTGATGAAGTTCGGCTTGCCGACGGCAGCCACGAGGACATCGGCCTCGCGGACCACGGAGGAGAGGTCCTCGGTGCGGGAGTGGCAGTAGGTGACGGTGGCGTCGCGGCCGAGGAGGAGCAGCCCGGCCGGCTTGCCGAGGATGGCGCTGCGGCCGACGACGACCGCGCGCTTGCCCCGGAGTTCGACGTCGTAGGCGTCGAGGAGGCGCATGATGCCGCCGGGCGTGCAGGAGACGAAGCCGGGCAGGCCGAATCCCATGGCCGCGAAGGAGGCCATGGTGACGCCGTCGACGTCCTTCTCCGGGGCGATGGCCTCGAAGGCGGCGCGTTCGTCGATGTGCGGGCCGACGGGGTGCTGGAGGAGGATGCCGTGGACCTCGGGGTCCTCGGAGAGCGCGGTGATCGCGGCGACGAGTTCCTCGGTCGTCGTGGAGGCGGGGAGCTCGACGTGCTTGGAGCGGATTCCGGCCTTCGCGCAGCGGTTCTGCTTCATCTTCACGTACGTCACGGAGGCCGGGTCCGCGCCGACCAGGACGGTCGCGAGGCACGGGGTGACGCCGGTGCGGCGGGTGATCTCGGCGGCCCGGGCGGCGGTCTCCTCGACCGTACGGCGGGCGAGGGCCGTGCCGTCCATGAGGGCGGCGGTGCTGGTGGACATGGCAACTCCTGGGCGTCGTCTCTGACCGGTGATTCGCCCAGGCGCACGGCATCGGTACGGTCGCGCCGGTGGAGCACGCTCCCGCCGGGCCGCTCCCCGGTGGTGATCCACCTCAAGCGCCAGTCACGGCCCGAGCCCTACTGTACGTGAGCGGTCGGGGGCCGGTCCCGGACAGGGTGCGCATGACCGGGTGCCCGGCCGCTTGTCGACGGCGTCCCCGCGCATCACGATGAGCCCGACGGGCCGGGACGACCTCGACGAGGAGGCCGAGTTGAGCGATACGTGGGTGGCCGGGCGGGCGGAGACGGCGGATTCACGCCGAGGGGATCCTGGCCCCGGGGAGGCGCTCGCCGGCCTCGGGGAGGCACCATCCGCCCCCGGAGAGACGTCCTCCAGGCCCTGTGGGGCATCCACCGGGCCCGGTCAGGCATCCTCCGACCCCGGTCATGCAACCACCGGGCCTGGTGATGCGTTCTCCGGTCCCGATGGGGCGTCCGACGACTCGCCCCGGTCCCTCACCTCCGGGCAGGTCCGGCCGCTGGTCGCCGCGTCGTGGCGGCGCTCCGCACGCGCGCGCGTGAGCCCGGACGGCGCGGCCCGGGTGGAGCTGGACGAGGACGAGCTCGCCGCGTACCGGGAGGGCCATCCGCTGGCGGCGGCGATGCCGGTGATCCGGGAGCTGATGGGGGCGTACGCGACGGACGGGGAGCATCTGCTCGCGGTCTGCGACGCCGCCGGGCGGATGCTGTGGGTCGAGGGTCACCCGGCGACACTGCGCAAGGCGCGGGGGATGAACTTCGTGGCCGGGGCGCGCTGGTCGGAGGCGGCGGCGGGGACGAACGCGCCCGGGACCGCCCTCGCCGTCGACCGCCCGGTGCAGGTGGTCGCAGCCGAACACTTCCGGCACCCGGTGCGGGCGTGGACGTGCGCCGCCGCGCCCGTGCACGATCCGCGCAGCGGGCGGGTGCTCGGCGCGGTCGACATCACGGGCGGGCGGCGGCTCGCGCACCCGCACAGTCTCGGCTTCGTCCAGGCGGTGGCGCGGGCGGCCGAGTCACAGCTGGCGCTTCTCGGGCCGGTCCCGGAGGCGGGCAGGCTCAGCCTCGCGGCGCTGGGACGCGACGAGGCGCTGCTCTCGACCGGCGGCCGGCGGATCCGGCTGAGCCGCCGCCACAGCGAGATCCTGGTGCTGCTCGCGCACCGCCCGGAGGGAGTGGGCGGCGAGGAGCTCCTCATGCTGCTCTACGAGGACGAGTCGGTCACTCCGGTGACGTTGCGGGCGGAGTTGTCCCGGCTGCGGGCGCTGCTGGGTCCGGATCTGGTGCGGTCGCGTCCGTACCGCCTTGCGGGTGTGGTGGACGCGGACTTCGCGGCGGTGGACCGGCGGCTCGCCTCGGGGGGCGTGGCGGCGGCGGCCGGGGAGTACGCGGGTCCGCTGTTGCCCTCCTCGTCCGCCCCCGGGGTCGTACGGCTGCGGGAGCGGCTCGCGGACCGGCTGCGGGCGGCGCTCGTGGACAGGGGCGATCCGGGGCTGCTCGCCGACTGGGCGTACAGCGCCTGGGGCGAGGACGATCGGGTCGTCTGGCACGCGTTGTGCGCGGCGGTTCCGGCGTCCCGACTCCCGCCCGTACGGGCACGCCTGGACGCGTTGGAGGCGGAACTGTCCGCCGGCGCAACGGTCTTGCAACGTCCGGGTCCGCACACTCGCCGGTGAGTGCCGGTCAGGGACGGCCGGCGCGTCCCAGGGAGGCCATGCCCATGACCCGTTACGCCGCACCCGGTGCCGAGGGCGCGATCATGTCGTACGAGGCCCGCTACGACCACTGGATCGGAGGCGAGTACGTCGCTCCGGCGCTCGGTCGCTACTTCGAGAACCCGAGCCCGGTCGACGGACGTCCCTTCACGGAGGTCGCGCGCGGCACGGCCGAGGACGTGGAACGCGCCCTCGACGCGGCGCACGCGGCGGCCCCCGCGTGGGGGCGGACGGCTCCGGCGGAGCGCGCGGCCGTCCTGCTGAGGATCGCGGACCGGATGGAGGGCAATCTGGAGGCGCTCGCGGTCGCGGAGAGCTGGGACAACGGCAAACCCGTCCGGGAGACGCTGGCCGCCGACATCCCGCTCGCGATCGACCACTTCCGCTACTTCGCGGGGGCGCTGCGGGCCCAGGAGGGTGCGCTGAGCGAGATCGACGACGACACCGTCGCGTACCACTTCCACGAGCCGCTGGGCGTCGTCGCGCAGATCATCCCGTGGAACTTCCCGATCCTGATGGCGGTCTGGAAGCTGGCACCGGCGCTCGCCGCGGGCAACGCGGTGATCCTCAAGCCGGCCGAACAGACGCCGGCCTCGGTGCACTTCTGGCTGAGCCTGGTCGCGGACCTGCTGCCGCCGGGTGTCCTGAACGTCGTCAACGGATTCGGCGAGGAGGCCGGCAAACCGCTCGCGTCCTCGCCGCGCGTCGCCAAGATCGCCTTCACCGGCGAGACGTCGACCGGTCGGCTGATCATGGGATACGCCTCCGAGAACCTGAAGCCCGTGACGCTGGAGCTGGGCGGCAAGTCGCCGAACATCTTCTTCGACGACGTGTGGGCGGCGGACGACGACTTCCGCGACAAGGCGCTCGAAGGCTTCACGATGTTCGCCCTCAACCAGGGCGAGGTCTGCACCTGCCCCTCGCGCGCGCTCGTCCAGCGCGGCCACTACGGCGAGTTCCTGGAGGCGGCGGTAGCCCGTACGGAGAAGATCCTCCCGGGCCACCCCCTGGACACGGACACGATGATCGGCGCCCAGGCCTCGGCCGAGCAGCTCCGCAAGATCGCCTCGTACCTGGAGATCGGGCAGAAGGAGGGCGCGAGGATCCTGACGGGTGGTCATATCGTCGAGCACGGCGGCGAACTGGCGGGCGGGTACTACGTCCAGCCGACCGTGTTCGAAGGCGACAACCGCATGAGGATCTTCCAGGAGGAGATCTTCGGCCCGGTGGTGGCGGTGACCTCCTTCACCGACTTCGACGACGCGATCAGCACGGCCAACGACACCCTGTACGGCCTCGGCGCCGGCGTCTGGACCCGCGACACGAACACCGCCTACCGCGCGGGCCGCGCCATCCAGGCGGGCCGCGTCTGGACCAACTGCTACCACGCGTACCCGGCCCACGCGGCCTTCGGCGGCTACAAGCAGTCGGGCATCGGCCGCGAGACCCACCGCATGATGCTGGACCACTACCAGCAGACGAAGAACATATTGCAGAGTTACAGTCCCAAGAAGCTTGGGTTCTTCTAGGAATACAGAGAGACGCCTGGCCCGGGTTCCGGCCGGGCAGGCGCCTCCCGCTGGTGGTGCGGCGGAGCCGGCCCCACCGGCGAGACCGTCAGGATCGACCTACCGGAGGCGGGATGGACCGGTTCTCTGCGCCGGCTCGCGTATGACGGCGGTCGTTCCCGCTCACCGCCGCGGAGCAGTCCCGGATTCCCACCGGGTGCACAAGCCGCTCGACCCGCGCGAATCCGTCCGACCCGTTCAGTGAGGGGTGCTCGCCCCAGACCGTGATGCCCTGGACCGTGGCCTCCGGACGCCCGGGCCCGAACGCCGGAGCGCCTCGCGCAGCCGGTCGCCGGCCGTCGCGCGGCACTGGGCCACCGCCGAGACGTGAGCGGAGTAGCGGCCCCGAGTTCCCCGCGGGGCGTCCCCCCAGGCCAGAACGGCCCACAACGCCGCCCGGCGCAGCCGGGCCTCGGCGGTGGGGCGGAGCAGTCCGATTTCCTCAGGCCAAGCACTCAAGATCAGCGGCCTGCACACCGCAGAGGCCCCACGGAGGACCTCTCAGCGCTCCGGTCGGTAGGTCGCGATGATCACTCCGCTGCTCGTGGGCCGGGCACTCACCAGCTCCAACTTCTTCAGGGCGGCATCATCGGCGAACAGCTTCTTGCGCCCCTCACCGGCCACCACCGGGTGGATCAGCAGGACCAGTTCATCCAGGAGGTCCAGCTCCAGCAACGAGCGCACCAGCGTCGGGCTTCCCGCGATGGTGATGTTCTTCCCTTCGCCCGCCTTGAGCTCCTCGATCGCGGTCGCCAGCTCGCCACGGACGAGTGTGCTGTTCGCCCAGCCGTCGACGCTGTCCAGCGTGGAAGAGACCACGTACTTGGGCGAGCCGTTGATCCACTTGGCGAAGGCCGCGTCCTCCCCGCTGGTCACCGTCGGCCAGTACCCGGCCCACTCGGTGAACGTCACACGGCCCAGCAGGATCGCGTCGGCCGTCTCCAGCGTCTCCGCCAGCGCGGCGCCCATCTCCTCGTCGAAGGCGAACTGCCACTCGTTCGGCGACTGGGCGACACCGTCGAGCGAGACGAACAGACCGGAAACGACCTTGCGCATGATTCCTCCATGATACGTACGGGTTTGTCGCTGCGTCAGGAAGGCTATGCGGGCGCCGAGGGCGAGGGCTTGTACAGAAGCGACAGCGGCTCGGCCGTGTCCGGGGCGCTCAGCCGAGTGGCGGTGCGGCCGATGTATCGGGTCAGGGACCGTGCCAGGTGCGGCTGGTCGAAGTACCCCAGCCGGTGTACGACGTCCTGTGCCGGAACGCCCTCCTGGATCAGTACCGCCGCCTGGCGGGCACGGTGGATCTGCCCTATGGCGCCCTGGGTGAGGCCCGTCGCGGCGGCGAAACGCCGCTGGAGGGTGCGTTCGGAGACGTCGGGAACCGCCCCGTCGAGGACGGCGGGCACGATCGGGTCGCGGTCCACGATGCCCTCGCGTACCAGGCGCCGTACGAATGCCTCCGCATTGTCGTAATCGGGCACGTGCCACGCCGAGCCCCTCAGCCACACGGACCGCCGCGTGACGTCGGGAATCTCCACACCGCTGCCGACCAGCCGACTGATCGGTACGTGCGGCATCGAAGTACCGACGGCGAAGCTGATGCCGAAGAACGTGGCGTCCTTCGGGACGGGCGCCACGCTGGCCTTGGGCTCCGGGCCGAGTACCGCAGCCTGCACCCGGCCGTCGTGCTCCCAGAAGACGAGCTCCCAGTGCGCGTTCGCGATCGACGTCATCCGCCCCACGTCATCGCTTCGGCTGCGCCAGACCCGCTCGATGTGCGGCAGCTCCGAAGGGCGGCTCTCGATCTCCAGCCCCAACCGGATCAACCCCCGCTCACCGCTGCTGCGTGAGCCGCCAGTCTGCCACGCCGTCCGGACGTGGCAGAGACGGTCCCCGGCCGGCGGTGACCGCGTCCAGCAGCTGGGCGTCGATCCCCGCGCCCCGGGCGCGGCTCGCCACGGCAAGCTCGTCGACCTCGCGGGCGCCGCACAACCAGTCGGCTGTGCGGCGCTTGCCGAGCACCTCCCCCACCGCCGCCAGCGCCGATTCGTACTCCCTTCGGCGTGGCGACTCGTCCGCCGTGCCGATGGCGCTCTGCCAAGCCGCCAGAGCCAGTTGAGTGCTATCGGTACGGCCCAGGAACGTCACGTATGCCGCCCGCCGCACCGCCCTCTGGTTCGTCAGCGCCTGTTCCGTGAGCGTCCGACGGGACAGGTCGAGCTGCGCTGTGGCCTGGAGCCGACCCGCGTCCCAGGCGGCCGCCTGTTGTCAGCCGGCCTCCCAGGCGGCAGCGGCCTGCCGCTTCGCGGCAGCGAAGGCGAACACCCCGTCAGCCGCTCCGCCGCCGATCGCGGCCCCCGCGGCGACGAGCTCCGTCAGCACAGCGTCGTTCACGTCGGACGCCCAGCTTCACGCCCCGCTCCCACACCCTGCATCAACCTGCTCACCCGCAAGGCCGACGGTCGCGTAGGTCCCTCATTCTGCCCAGCCTGACCCGGCGGGAACCCGCGCCACCGCCCGAATCGGGTACGACTCGAGCCCACACCTCCACTCCCATGACCCGTACTGGTCACATGCAAGTGGCTGCGCAAGGCCCCGATATCGGGTCTCCGTCGTCCGCGGCTAAAGCGTGTTGCAGAAGGTTGTGTCCGGGCAGGTCAGGGCCGGTTTCGAGGCCGGTCTGTTCACGTGGCCATGGCGAGGTTGTGCATGTGGGCGACCGCTTGCACCGCGTGGTGGAGACCGGTGCCGCGCTGACGGCAGTCGCGAAGAATCTTGTAGTGCTTCATGCGGGCGAAGGCGTGCTCGACGCGGGCACGGACCTTACGGTGCTCGGCGTTGTCCTCCTCCTCGCCCGGCAGCAGGGCCCGTCCGGGCCGTTTGCGGTGCGGGACGACGAGCCCGGTGTTGACGTAGGCGCCGTCGGCCAGCACGGTCACGCCTTCGCAGCGTTGGGCCAGGCCGGAGTCCCGCCATGCCCTCGCGTCCGCGGTGTTGCCCGGTGCCGGCCGGGCCGCGGCGATCACCAGCTTGGTGTCGGCGTCGACGGTGACCTGCACGTTCGCCGAGAACCGGTAGTTACGCGAGGACGCTCCGGTCTTCCGGTCCCGGACCGGGATCAGCGTGCCGTCCACGATCCACAAGCGTTCCACCGAGTCGGCCGGGCGAGCGGCCGCAGCCGCTGGATGACCCGGCACACCGTCGCGGGCGAGCAGCCGAACAGCGGCGCGAGCTGCCGCATGGTGAGGTTCGTGCGGTAGTACACGGCCACCAGCAACACCCGGTCGGCCAGCGGCAGACACCACGGCCGGCCACCGCCAGGACCGTTGCCACCGCGTTCCCGGACCACCTTCACCAGCCACTCGAACTGCCGCATCCGCAGACCGGTGAACGTCTCCACCCACAACGCTTCAGCCCTCAACACCCCACGCATACAGGGGAAATGCCCGCACCGAGGCCTTCTGCAACACGCTTTAGCCGCGGACGACGGCGGCGGTCAGCCCGGACCGGACGACCCGGTCGGCGACGACCTCGCCGCCCGGCCCGCGGCCGATCACCCCGGGTGACCGGGCACCCGGTGCAGACCGCCCACCTGTCGACGTCCAGGCCGGTGCTTCTGGTGCGGCGCCGGCCGACAGGTCGTGGAGGCCCTGCGTCACGACGTGCGTGCGGACGGCGCGGCGAGCGCACCTTCCGACAGGGTGACGACGCCGTCGGGGCAACCGACGTCACTCGTCCGGCGACGGTGGGCTCCGGAGCGGCTGTCGCGGCGCCGGTGTCAGGCGCGCCGTCTCCGTGTCCGTACCGGCTCGGATGTGCGTCGGCCCCCGCGCGGTGGTGTATCAGGCGGGTATCAGACCAGGTCGGGGGCGTGCCGACAGCCCTCCCGCGCCGCCGGGGGTGCGGGAGGGTGAGGCATGATGGAGGACCTTTCCCGTCCCGTGCCCCGAGGGATGTACATGCCTGATGCCGTGCCCCCGCCCGCGCCCGCGCCCGCGCCCGTGACGATCCTGCTCGTCGAGGACGACGAGGTGATCCGGCGGTCCGTCGCGATGGCCCTGGAGCGCTACGGCTACCGCGTGCTCGTCGCGGCCGACGGCCTGACCGGGCTCGAACTCTTCCGGGAGGGGCGGCACGACCTGATGCTGATCGACGTGATGCTGCCGGGCCTGGACGGCATCGGGCTGTGCCGGCGCATCCGGGAGACGGCCACGGACCCGATCCTGATGATGTCGGCGCGCGGCGACGCCCTCGACGTGGTGTCCGGCCTGGAGGCGGGGGCCGACGACTACGTGGTGAAGCCCGTCGACACCGCCGTCCTGGTGGCGCGGATCCGTTCGCTGCTGCGCCGGGCCGCCTTCGTACCCCCGGCGGCCGAACCGGCCGGCCCCGCGGAGCCGGCCGCCCCGCTGGTCTTCGGTGACCTCTCCCTCGACCCCGCGGCCCTGGAGGTCCGCAGGGGCGGCGAGCGGATCGCGCTCGCCCCGACCGAGCTGCGGCTGCTGCTCGAATTCGCAGCGCACCCAGGAATCGTGCTGGACCGTCAGACCCTGCTGCGCGAGGTGTGGGACTACGGCTGGGACGGCGACACCCGGGTCGTCGACCTGTGCGTGCAGCGACTGCGCAAGAAGATCGGCTCCGAGCGAGTCGAGACGGTCCGGGGCTTCGGCTACAAGTGGAAGCGGTGAGCCGGGGTCCCCGGGGAGCGGTCGCGGGCCTGGTGCCGCACTCCCGCTCGCTGCGCTGGAAGATCGTCCTCCTGGTGGCGCTGGCCTGTGCCTCGATGGCGCTGACGGTCGGCGTGCTGGTGCACGACTCGGTGCTGCGGCGGTCCATGCACGAGGGCGCGGGCAGAGCCGTCACGGCCCTGGCGAAGGCCAGAGAGGAGGCCGCGGCCGCGGGTGAGGATGGCCCCCGGGCCTCCCCGGGGGAGCTGCCCGAGGCCCTGCTGCGGCAGGTCGAGCACGAC
This sequence comes from Streptomyces sp. NBC_00250, assembly GCF_036192275.1. Taxonomy (NCBI): domain Bacteria; kingdom Bacillati; phylum Actinomycetota; class Actinomycetes; order Kitasatosporales; family Streptomycetaceae; genus Streptomyces; species Streptomyces sp. NBC_00250. Next base: position 409,543 of record NZ_CP108088.1, read on the forward strand.
GGCGAGGCCACGCTCTACGAGAACGAGCCACCGGCCCCCGTGTTCTGGGCGGCCCGGCGGGAGGGCGGGAAGTTGTACGCGGTCGAGGTCGACATGACCGCCGACCTGCTGACCCGGCAGGCCCTGGACCGTCACATGTGGAAGTACTCGCTGCTCACCCTGGGCGTCGTCGTCCCCGCCACGGCCCTGGCGACGGAACTCCCCGCCCGGCGGCTGCGCCGGGTGGCCCGCACGGCCCGCCGCATCACGGCGGGCGACCTCGACGCCCGGACGGGGACGGTCCGCGGGGGCGACGAGGTCGCCGAGATCTCAGCCGTGGTGGACTCGATGGCCGACAGCCTCCAGCAGCGGATCGACACCGAGCAGCGCTTCACCGCCGACGTCGCACACGAGCTGCGCACCCCGCTGATGGGTCTGGTCACCTCGGCGGACCTGCTGCCCGAGGGCGAGGTGACGGACATGGTCCAGAGCCGGGTGCAGGTGCTGCGGGACCTGGTGGAGGATCTCCTCGAGATCTCCCGTCTCGACGCGGGCGCCGAGACGTCCCAGCCGGGACCGGTCGACCTGGCCGCCCTCGTCCGGGACTCGGTGGCGCGGACGGGCCTCGCGGCACGGGTGACCGAACGGGAGACGGCGGTGGTCGAGTCGGACCCCCGGCGCCTGGACCGTATCGTCTCCAACCTCGTCGTCAACGCCCACCGGCACGGCGCGGGCCTGGTGGAAGTCGCCGTCGCCGGTCGGACGGTGACCGTCCGGGACCACGGCCCCGGCTTCCCGGCCGACCTGTTGTCCCACGGCCCCCAGCGGTTCCGTACGGGCACGGCCGAGCGGGGGCACGGGCACGGCCTGGGCCTGACGATCGCGTCCGGCCAGGCGAGGGTGATCGGGGCGACCCTGGACTTCGCCAACGCCCCGGACGGAGGGGCGGTCGCGACCCTGACCCTGCCCCAGGACGGGCCACCGTCCGAGGCGTGACCGCGTCCCTGGACCGCCCGCCGGCGGGTGACCCGGCCGTACCGGGACGGCCTGCCCGCCGCGGGACGCTCCTCGGCGTCCCGGGAGGTCCGCCTGTCGGGGTACGTACCGGTACGGCCTGCATGCCGACGCACGGTCCTCGACGGTCACCTGTCGGCGTACGTCCCCGCGCTTCGGACGGCCCGCCGGTGCGTGGCTCCGCCGTCCGGGGACGGCTCCGTCCGCCGACGAGGCCGTCCCGTATCGATCGCCTTCGCCGGGACGGCCGCCCGGCGCGATGCGCACCCCCTCCGCTCTTCCAGCCGGGGCCCCGACCCGCCCCCGCCGATGCGTCGAACGCGCCGGCTGGCGCACGTCCACTCGCCGCCCCGTTGATACACGACCGATGGGTTCCCGAGCGCGGGCCGCGCTCTTCCGACCGTGGGACGGAGACCTCGTCCCCGGAGTCTTGCTGCCGTACCGATCCCGTACCGCAGCCCCTGGAGGCGGCCCGTGCCCGTTCCCCGTACCCCCCGTCACCGCCTCGTCGGCGGTGCCCTGTTCCTGGCCCTGCTGACGGCCTTGGGCATCGCCGTCGCCTCCCCCTCCGGCGCGCCTCCGACGCCGGGTGACGAGCGAAGGCCGGTTTCCGACATCGGCCCGCTCCCGTGGCCGCGGGACGGCCAGAGCGCCGTCGACCTCGAAGGGACCGGTTCGCTGGGCGAGCGGGGCGGGCGGCGGCCAGTGCCGATCGCGAGCCTGACGAAGGTGATGACCGCCTACGTCATCCTGGAGGAGCACCCGCTGCGGCCTGACGAGGAAGGCCCCCTGATCGAAGTGGACCGGACGGCCGCGCACGAGGCGGGAGTCGGCGGCGAGTCGACCGTCCCCGTACGGCCTGGCGAACGCTACTCCCAGCGCCGGCTCCTGGAACTGCTCCTGATCCCCTCCGGCAACAACGTCGCCCGTCTGCTGGCCCGCTGGGACTCCGGCAGCCAGGCTGCCTTCGTGGTGAAGATGCGGCGCGCCGCCGGACGGCTCGGCATGAAGGACACGGTCTACACGGGGGCGAGCGGCATCGAGCCGACGACCACGAGCACCGCGGCCGACCAGGTGCGGCTGACGCGGGCCGCGATGGAGGACCCTGTCTTCCGGGCGGTCGTGGCCACCCGCGAGACCACCGTCCCCGGCCTCGGGACGATCACCAACACCAATCCCCTGCTGGACACCCCGGGCGTCCTCGGCGTGAAGACCGGCTCCAGCACACCGGCGGGCGGGAACCTCCTGTGGGCCTGCGAGGTGCGCGTCGGCGGTACGCCCCGGCTGCTGGTGGGCGCCGTCCTGCACCAGCGGGCGAACACCACGCCCGCCGAGGGGCTCCGCGCCGCCGTCGACACCAGTCGCGGCCTGCTCACCGCCGTCCGCGACCGGCTGGCCGCCGCCGGAACGGAGGGCCGGGGACGATGACCGCGACGACACGCCCGGTCCCCGCCGCCGCACCGGACGGCACGGCGGCGGGGACCCTTCCCTCCACCGGGGCGGGCGGCACGACGGTCGGCCCGGACCGCGCGGCGGACGCCGGGGCGCGCCGCCGGTGGTGGCGACGCCGCGGGGCGGCGGTCACGGGCTGCTCCGTCCTCCTCGCGGTGGGCGTCGCGGGCCACGGGCTGCTCCCCAGGCTGCCCGGACGGCTGAGCAGTCTGGCCGAGACCCTGCTGCCCTGGAGCGCGCTGGTCGTGCCCGTGCTGGTGGCCGCGGCCCTGCTGCGGCGGGCGCAGGTGGCGGCGGCGGTGGCCCTGGTGGTGCCGGCGGCGGCCTGGCTGGCGGTCTTCGGCGGAGTCCTCGCCGACAAGACGTCCCCCGGCGGGGACCTCACGCTGGTCAGTCACAACGTCAACCAGGCCAACCCCGACCCCGGGGGAACCGTGCGGAGCCTGCTCGCCGCCGGGGCGGACGTACTGGCGTTGGAGGAGCTGAGCCCGGCCACGGCGCCCGCCTACGAGCAGGCCCTGGCGGAGGCCTACCCGTACCACTTCTACCAGGGCACGGTGGGCCTGTGGAGCGTCCATCCGCTGAGGGACGCGCGGGCCGTGCCGATCATGCCGTGGACACGGGCGATGCGGGCCACGGTCGACGCGCCCGGCGGGCGGCTGGCCGTGTACGTCGCCCACCTGCCGTCCGTCCGCGTGGGCCCGGCCGGATTCACCGCCGGGGCGCGCGACGAGGCACTGGGCCTGCTGGCGGCGGAGGTACGGGCCGAGCCCGTCCGGCGCGTCGTCGTCATGGGCGACCTCAACGGCTCCACCGACGACCGCGCATTGCGGCCCCTCACCGACCGTCTCGTCTCCGCACAGGCCTCGGCGGGCGCGGGCTTCGGCTTCACCTGGCCGGCGCGCCTGCCGGCCGTCCGGATCGACCAGATCCTTCTCGGGGGCGTCCGGGCCGCTTCGGCATGGACCCTCCCCGCGACGGCCAGCGACCACCTTCCGGTAGCGGCCCGGATCCACCTTTCCCCGGACCCCGCTCCCTGATGATGAGTGGGTGGTCGTCGGGCGCGATGTGGGGCGAAGCGGCGACCGCCCTTGCCCTCGCTGAGCGCTGGGAGGGAGCGGACACGGCATACGACGGTGCCCTCGTCACCGACGCCGAGACCCCAGGCGCCGCCCCTGCAGCAGCGGGAGTTCACCCGCCCCAGGGGCAGCCCTCCATTCCCACAGCACTCGGCCGAATCCAGGTCCCGGCTCACTCGGCCGGCCACGCACCCGACCCATGGCGGTGGCCGCGGACCATGCCTCCTCGTCCAAGGCCAACCGCGCCTACCTGCGCAGACGCGGGATCCCCCTCGCTGTGTGCCAACTCGCCGCCGCCTCGCGCCATCGGTCAGAGGCCCTCTCCGTGCCGGCCAAGATCCGGGCCATTCCCGGACCAGCCGCCTGCGCTTGGCCGAATCGCGGCCGTTTCCGCGGTCAGGGGACATGCGAGGCGTGTACCGCCAGCAGACGAAAAACCTGCTGGTCAGCTACCCGCCGAAGAAGCTCGGCTTCTTCTGGAGCCACAGAAAGAGGGGCCTGCGGGAGATTCTCCCGCTCGGCCACGCGCGCGAGCGTCGACCGGACCCGGGAGTTCCGGGCCGGGTCGACGCTCGCGCCGGTCATGCGGTCACACGCGTCATGCGCGCGGTGGGTCAGCGGCGTAGCTTCAGGCGGTGCACCCCGCCGTCGACCGTGCCGACGTAGAGCGTGCGGCCGTCGGGGGCGGCGGCCAGCCTCGTGGTGTCGGTGTTCTGCAGGCCGCTTGAGATGTTCTCCCAGGTGAGGCCGTTGTCGGTGCTGCGCAGTACACCCCGGCCGCCTTGGACGAGTCCGGACTGCCTGGAGCCGGCGGTGGCCGCGTAGAGCGCTCCGTTCACCCGCAGCAGGTCCGAGACGTGGAGCACGAGCGGGCCGGTGTCGGCGGTGCGGAAGGTCCTGCCGTCATCGGTGCTGACCCGGACGGACGATCCGCCGACGACCAGGCGTCGGCCATCCATCACGATCGCGGAGACGGGGCCCTCGGCGACCTTGGTCTTGGTGACGCCGCCGTCGTCCGAGCGGTAGAGGCCCGAAGCGTTGCCGAGCCAGAGGCGCCGCGGGTCGCGCGGGTCACCGGCCATGGCATCGAAGGACCTCTCGTGGAAGAGGTTCTTCCACGTCCTGCCGCCGTCGGACGTCGCGAACAGCCCGTCGCCGAAAATGCTCCTGAAGCTGATCGCCACCCGGTCCGGGTCGGCCGGGTGGACCAGGATCGAGGTCGGTATCTCCGACGACGTGCCCTTCACCTGCCAGGTCCGGCCGGCGTCACCGCTGCGGGAGACCTCGAAGAGCCCGGTCGCGGTGCGCCGGACCTGCCACACCACCTTGGTGTCCTCGGGCGACACTGCGATGTGCGAGGTGAGGCGACCGGTCCTGCCCTCCGCCCCGGACTGGCCCCACTCGGGGCCGGCGACAGGGATCGCGGTGCGGTAGGTGCCGCTCACCGTTCCGGCGAGCAGCTGGTCGCCGCCGGCCGCGAGGGCGAAGGTGGTCAGGCCCTGGACGCCGATCCTCCGGTATCCGGTGCCGTCGGCGGAGCCGCGGTACAGGCCGTCCTGTTCGCTGGAAACGGTCACCGAGCCGTCGGCCCAGCGGTCGTAGTCCATCGCGATGGCGGCCTTCGAGGGGGCGGGCACGGGCTTCCAGGTCTTGCCGTGGTCGTGGCTCACCTGCCCGGCGCCGAACAGCGCGCGCAGGTACAGGTCGCCACCGGAGGCGGACAGTCCGTTGCCGCCCTCCGTCAGGGGCAGCAGGGTGGACCAGGTGCGGCCCTTGTCGTAGGAGCCGCGGACGCCCGTACCGGGGACGTAGGCCGCCACCACGGTGGAGTCGGCCGCCATGCCGCGGATGGTGCTCACGGGCTCGTCGAGAACGAGGTGCGCCGTACCAGGGTCGCCCTTGCCTACGCCGTCGATCCGCCAGACGCCGTCGAAGGTCGTCAGGTACAGGGTGTCGCCGACGAGGGTCGCGTCGCGGACGTCACCGGTCACGCCGGTGGGGTACGCCGCCCAGCTGTCGCCCGCGTCCGTGCTGACCAGCAGTGTGTCGTCGACGATCGCGGCGAGGGTACGGGTCTGCTCGTCCGCGACGAACTCGTCGATGTGCGCGTCGGGCACGTCGAGCTTGCGCCAGGTTCGGCCGTTGTCATCGGTACGCAGGATCGTGCCCCGGCGGGTGGGGTCGGCGGCCGTGTTCACGGCGTACCACCAGCGATCGGGGCGGCGGGCGTCGACCACGACCGCTCCGGTGCCGTTGCCGTCGGCGATCGGCAGCCTGCCCACCTGGCGCCAGTTGGCGCCGCCGTCGGTGGTCAGCCAGGGGGCGGCCTTCCGGAACTGGGTCACCACGGCCTGCTTCGGCCGGGCGGGCGAGAGCGCGACGTGACCGGCCTCGCTGTTCGGGCCGATGGGCTCCCAGCGGTTGCCGCGGCTGTCGGCGGGGGTGACCTCGAAGGCGCCGGTTCCGGTGATCCGCCGGCCGTCGGTGGTCGTGGCCCGCACGGCCAACCGGTAGGCGCCGGCCGCCTTCCCGGTCACGTCGGCCTGGTAGTAGCTGGCGCCGTTCATGGTGGTGGGCAGGGTGAAGGCCTTGCCGTGCGGCGGCGTGACCCTGATCTCCGGCGGCGCGTTCAGGGCGGCCGGGGCGGCGATGTGCACGGTGGAGCGGCCGTCGCTCGGGTCGGGGGACGCCTGGACGACCAGGTGCCGGACGACAAGCAGGTACGGCACCCGGAGGGCCGGGCCTCGCACGGGGGTGGCCGTGATCCGGCCGCTGATCTCCGTGTCGGTGGCCGGGCGGTCTGCACGCAGGGTGACGTCGACGGTTGCCGACCCCTCGGCAGGGACGGTCACACGCGGCGGAGACACGGCGGTGGGCCCGGTACTGCTGAGGGTGACGGTCAGCGGTGTCCTGCCGGGGTTGGCCAGGCGTACCTGCGCGGTGCCGCCGACGGTCCTGTCCGACAGGCCGGCGAGGCCGAACGACACGGTCGTCGGGGAGGCGCTGAGGGTGGCCGACGCTGCGGCGGCCACGTCGAGCCGTCCGTTGCCCTGGGCGGTGGGGCCGGTGCCGGCGAGCTGCTTCGCGGTGCCGACCAGCGCGGACCTGATCTCGTCGGGGTCCTGGTCCGGGCGCAGTTGGCGCAGCAGGGCGGCGGCTCCGGCGACGTGCGGGCTCGCCATCGAGGTGCCCGACATGCGGTAGACACCGGGTGCGTACATCGAGGTGGGGATGGTGGAGCGGATCTCCACGCCGGGTGCGACCAGGTCGGGCTTGAGGCCGAAGCCGGTGCCGGGTCCGCGCGCCGAGAACGAGGCGATCTGGTCGGTGGAGTCGGTGCCGCGCAGGGTGACGGACACCTTCCCAGCGGCCAGTTCGCGGCTCAGCTGGGCGTACTGGGTCGTGTCGATGCCCATGACGACCAGGCGGTCCATGCGCAGCGAGTCGCCGGAGGCGGCGGTCCGGGTGAGGTCGGGGCGGGCGGGGGTGGTCGTGGCGCCGACCGTTCCCGGGGTGGCGGCGAGCACGGGTCCGCCCCCGGCCGGAAGGCCGCCGAGCACTGCGAGCGCGCCGCGCTCTTCGGCTTCGCGCGCCCAGTCGATGTCGCTCTGGCTCAGGACATCCGTACTGGGCGCGACGAGGATGTCGGCCCGCAGGATCTTGCCCCGTACGTCACCGACCCGCTTCCAGTCCTCGGCCGTGCCCGCGCCGACGTCCACGAGCGGCGCGGTGACCGGTTCCCGAGGCGGGTTCGCAGACAGGACGCCCCGGTACGTCTGGATCAGCTCGGGCTCCTTGCCCGCCAGGTACGCGCTGGGTATCCGCAGCCCGCTGGTGGAGGCGCCGACCGCGATGACGCCGTCGGCCGACGCCGGAGTGTTGACGGTGCCGCTGCCGGGACCGTCGTTGCCGGCCGCGGCGACGACGACCACTCCGGCCCGCACGGCGGCGGTCGCCGCGCGGCCCAGCGGGTCGGTGCCGTCACCGGGGCCGCCGAGGCTCATGTTGATGACGTCGGCCCGCTGGGGGTTGGCGGGGTCGGCCGCCGCCTCGATGCCGGCGATGATGTCGGAGGTGTAGCCGCTGCCGTCGGCGCCGATGACCTTGTAGGCCAGCAGGCGCGCGTCGGGCGCCATGCCGGTGACGCCTCCCTTCCTGACCGCCTTGCCCGCGATGATGCCCGCGACGTGGGTGCCGTGACCGTTGTCGTCCATCGGGTCGTCGTCGCCGTTGGCGAAGTCGAAGCCGCCGACGACCTTGTGCCCCTTGCCGAAGCCACCGCCCAGGTCGGGGTGGCCGTAGTCCACGCCACTGTCCAGGACCGCCACCACGGTGCCCTTGCCGGTGGCCTTCACACCGGCCGGGTCCTCGCGCTTCCAGACCTCGGGCGCACCGGTCAGCGGAACGCTGATGTCCGTGCGCACCTGTATCCGGGTGTCGGGCCGGACGGCGACGACGCCCGGCAACGCGGCCAGCCGCGCCGTCTCGGAGGCGGGCACCGTCATCGCCACGGCGTTGACGAGCAGGCCGAGTCTGCGGGGCGAGGCGGGGTGCAGTCCGGCTTTCCCCACCGTCCTGACGAAGGCGTCCTGCCGTGCCGCCAGGGCCCGTCGGGCATCGCCGACGGCGGAGGCGGTGCCGGCGGTCAGGGAGGTGAGCGAGCCGCCTGGGGCGGCTGCCACGGCTGCGTCTCCGGACAGCTCGACGATGACCCGCTGGTTCGGGTCGGGTGACTTCGCGGTCGCGGCGCCGGGTGTCGCGGTGAGCGTCCCGGCCAGCGCGACGGTGGTGACCGTGGCCGCCGCCAGGCGTCGGCTTCTTCGTGGGTTCTTGGCCATAGGCAGAAGTCCTAGCGCCGAAGTCACGCTCCGTACAACGGATCTTGGCGGCCCATTGCTGCACTTGGCACAAGTGGGCCAGGATCCGCACATGACGAACGAGCTCACCGCGGCAGGCATCGATCCGTTCGACGAGAGCGTCTACCGGGCTGTGTTGACCCGGCGTACGGCGGCCCCGGCCGAGCTCGCCGCCGACCTCGGCTGCTCCCCTCTCCGCGTCGCCAGGGCACTGGACCGACTGCACGACCACGGCCTGGTCGGGCGGCTCGCGGGCGTCCGACGCCGGTACGCGGCGATCGAGCCGGGAGCCGCGGTCGAGTCACTGGTACGAACCAGGACCGCGGAGTTGGACCGGGTCCGTTCGGCGGCGGGCGAGCTGTCCCGCCTCTTCGCGGCGGCCCAGGCCGGCACCGCCGGGGAGGACGAGGTGGAGATCACCACCGGCCGCGAGGCGCTCGGTCGCTGGTTCGTCCGCCTCCAACAGGAGGCGCGCGAGGACGTCATGACACTGGATCGGCCGCCGTACGCGCTGACCACGTCCAACCCGGTGGAGAGCAACGCGCTGGGGCGCGGGGTGCGCTACCGCGCGGTCTACGCCCCCGAGGCGCTGGAGTGGCCGGGGGTGCTCGAGGACATCCGAGGACTCGTGAGCCGTGGCGAGCAGGCCCGGGTGATGCCGGGCCTGCGGATCAAACTGGCCATCGCGGACCGCCGGCTGGCGCTGATGCCGCTCTCCCTGGACCTCGATGGCGTGCGCGCTGCGGTCATCCGCCCCTCCACGCTGCTGGACGCCCTCACCGACTACTGGGAACTGTGCTGGAAACAGGCCCTGCCGCTCGACGCCCCCGCCCAGGACCCGCTCGGCGAGGAGGACCGTCTGGTGCTCACCCTGCTGGTCAGCGGCCTCAAGGACGAGGCCATAGCCCGCCAGCTCGGCTGGTCGGTCCGCACCGTGCGCCGGCGCATGAGCCGCCTCCACGACCTTCTGGGCGCGGTGAACCGCTTCCAGGCCGGTGTCGTCGCGGCACGCCGCGGCTGGATCTGACCCGCCGCCGAGCCGGGGCCGATCTCGCTGGTCAGCGCGGGTTCATCAGCTGCACCACCAGCGGACGAAGAACCTTTGTTGCAGCTACTCCCCAAGGCGCTTGAGCTCTTCTGGGAAGTGAAGTCGGGTGCCTGGAGGGAAGATCGTCCCACCAGGGACTCCTGCGCTTGGACACATTGCGACATCACCCGGCTGCCACGTGTAGCGCGTAGCCGGCTCCAGGCGCGCTTCCCGGACCATGCGCGGTCCGGACCGGACGCTTCGGCAAGCATCCGCAGGATGCCGACACTCGTCTCCGGGATCTGCCGTTGTCGGCCGCCGCGCGCTCGCAATCCCTCCCGCCGACCCGCTGCTTCCACGTAGCTGCCAGAAGTGCGTCGAGGATGCCGGTGAGCGGAGAGACCCCAGAACCCAGCGCCAACCATGTACGAGCTCGTTGGACCTGGCATCCGCCGTCCGACCGGTTCGAGGTGCGCGGGGCGGGCGGGTCCTCCACCCTGGAGGGAGCCTGCCCCTTGCGCCGGGCGGGTGCGACCCCGACGAGGAGTGGCATGTCCGGACAGTTCGAGGCGAGGGTCGACGTGGGCCGGGACATCGACGAGGTGTTCGGATATCTCGCCGACGGGCGGAACGATCCGCGGTTCAGCCCGCGGGTGCTCCGGATCGACCGGGTCCCCGAGTCGCCGACGGCCGGCGCTCAGCAGTTCCTGACGAGAGAAGCTGCACGGCGGAAGCGTCGCAGTCCGACGGTACGCAATCGTGCCGTCTGCGTTCACGAGATGGGCCGGCGCTTCACCACCGCTTCGAGCTCCAGGCTGACCCGAGGGCGAGCGGAACGGCGCCTACTTCCTGGCCGGGGTGCTCACCGGGCTCACCACCGATCACGCCGCGGCACGTGAGGAGTTCTTCAGTCCGGTCGCCGTGATCTTCCCGGCGACCGGAGAGGGCGACGCGCTGCGCATCGCCAACGACACCCTTACGGCCTCGGCGCCCACGTCTTCACCACGGATCCCGCACAGGCCGCGCGCGTTGCCGACCGCATCGAAGCCGGAATGGTCTTCATCAACGGCGTCGGCGCCGAGGGGGCCGAGCTCCCTTTCGGGGGCGTCAAGCGTTCCGGATTCGGTCGAGAACTGGGCCGAGCGGGTATCGAGGAGTTCGTCAACAAGAAGCTCATCCGCACCATCGCATAGGCCCCGGCAGGGGCCGCATTGCTTCATCCCGCAGATGTCGGTGTCACCACGCGCGATGGCCATCGCTGCTATAGCGGGCGCGCACAACCGGCACGCGCTCGACGCGGAATGCTGCCGCAGTGCACTGATCTGCCGGATCACGTGAGGCCGGTCCCCTACCACGCCCCCGCCCGCGACAACTCGCAGGCCAACTGGTTCCCATGAGGCCTCTTCCCATTCTGGGGCCGACACACCGCGTGGGCACCTCAATCCCTCCCAAGCGCGCAAGCCCCGCCGACCGCCAACGGAGGCATCAGGGCTGCCCCTGTCTGCGGTCGTCCCGGGGGACGACCGCAGACCGCTGTACCGAGTTCTTGCACGAGGTGATCGAGGCATCGCTGCCCCGGCGGGACACGAACACCTCCGTGTGTGGCGTGGGGCCCGGACACCTCACCACGCCGGTTGCCTCCCCGACCTCCCCTGTGCACGCCGACCCCCAAGACCACGTGCTCGTGGGGTTGGCCGACGACCACGACGTCGAACAGGTGACGGGGCTCGCCCGGTGCCGGTCGACGCCCACAACCGGATGATGATCCGGGCCATTTCCGGACCAGCTCCTCCAACAAGCTTCGCAATCGGCTGTTTTCCCTGGTCAGCTCGGATGCAACTGCTGTACCACCAGCGGACGAAGAACCTGCTGGTCAGCTACTCGCCGAAGAAGCTCGGGTTCTTCTAGGGACACAAAAGGAGGCGCCTGACCTGGGCTTTCACCGGTCAGGCGCCTCTCGCTGACACCGCACAGGGAGGGAGCTCGTTTGCGCCGAAACTCCCAGTTCGTCCCACCGGTGTCCCACCCCTGACCAGCACTTCCGGACCAGTCACGGACCAAACTCCGGACTCACCGCTCAGGCGCCTGGCCCCGGCTGACACGGTCCCACTCCTCCATGGACTTCTCGTTGAGGCGGTTGGCCTGCGCTCGCACGCCGTCCAGGAACTTGGCGTAGTGCCGGAAGAGGTCGCCGAGGAGGACGTCGTGGGAGCCGCGCACCCACTCGGCCCCGGCGAGTCCGCAGGGGCTGAGGTGCCACCTCGGCAGGGCTGCTGACCTCAGAACGGCGCACCTCTTCTCCCGAGGGCAAGCCAACGGCGGTCAGGCTCCGGCCGGCGTCACGGCCTCCGTCAGAGCGAGTGGGGCCGGGATGTACCCGCTCGGCCGACCGCCGCCCAGCAAGGGCTCTCTCCGAGAAATGCCACGTTTGTGAGACGGTTCGAAGAAGCCCGACCCGTGCCACGAAGTGCGAGACCCTACAAACGGCACCGTATTCTCAGCGTCGATTGCGTACACGGGCCATAGTGGATCGCTCGCGGACTCGGTCGTGGACGGTCGAAGTATGCGTCAGCTGACCCGAAGACCGACCGCCAGCGTCAGTTCAAGGACCCGATGTGGCGATGCGAGATCCGGAAACAGCTCCCGCAGCTGCGACATCCGGTACCGGACGGTCTGGGGATGGACGAACAACGCCGCCGCCACCTCGTCACGCCTGCCCTGGTGCAGCAGCCACTCCCGCAACGTCTCCTCCAGCCGCCGTGCGGTCGCGACAGACAAGGTCCGCAACGGTGCGAGGGCTCGGGCACGCAGGTCTGCGAACGCGTCCACGTCGGCGCTCAGCACCAGCTCGGGCAGGTGGTCCTCGGTGTCGCGAATATCAGGGGAGAGGGAGCGCGCGCGTACGGCGCGTGCGTACGAGGCGGACGCACGAGTCCATGGCCGGGCCGGGCCGACCACGGCGGTGCGGTCGGTCAGCTGCCGCAAGAGATGTGACCGGTCGGCATCGGGGACGAGCAGCACACCGAAGGCGTCCGGCAGATCGTCGAGGACGAGGGTGCTCGGGTCGAGCGCGCGGTAGGCAGGCCGAGCCTGGGCGGCGGGCAGCAGAACCGCGGTCAGCGAAACCGGAGGCTGCCACCCGGCCCGTTGAACAGAGGCCAGCAACACGTCCGGGCTCGCGCCGGCGAGGAGGTCGCGGGCCAGGTGTTCCAGGTGGCGCTCGTGGGCCCTGCCCCGGGCGGCCAGTTCGTCGGCGTGGCCCGCGGCGCTCGCGGCGGAGAGCTCGTCGATGTAGGCGAAGGTCAGCTCGGCGAACTTGGCGACCTCGGCGGCGGGCAGGCCTGCGGGTACTGCACCCGCTGCCAGGCATCGCCAGGCCACGCGGGCGCCGACGCGGTATGCGCTGAGCAGGGCGTCCATCGAACGGCCGGATCGCACCTCGCCGCGGCCCAGCTCGTAGGCTGCGTCACCGGCGTCGCCGCCTGTGGCGTTCCCGCTCGCGAGGTCCAGGTAGTGCCCCAGGGCGGTGCGGACGGCTCGGCGGATGGTGCCGCCCATGCGGCCCGAAAGGGCGTTGGCGTAGGGAGGGACCTCGTCGATGATCGCCTGGACGACCTCGTCGGCGGTGGTCTTCAGCGCGGCCCGAAGTGCGGTGACCGTCGTCTCATCCAGGGCCAGTTCGGTGACCCTCCGGATTGGATGGCTCATGCTTTATTCCCTGCGAACAATTCAGCCGACCAGATTTACGTCCTACGGTCAGGACTTTACGCCCTGAGGCGCAGCAAGCTGGAGTCATGACGAGTGCAGCCCTCCGCAGCAGGGCGTGGAAACTGCTGGAGATGGTCACGACGCCGCTGCTGCCGTCGGACTATCTCGACCTGGTCAGCCCGCTGCGTGCGGGCGCTGACCTGTGTGGGCGCATCGAGGCCGTGCGCCCCGAGACGGGTGACGCCGCTACTGTCGTGATCAGGCCGGGACGGGGCTGGCGCGGTCACACGGCCGGTCAGTACGTGCGGATCGGGGTCGACGTCGACGGGGTGCGCCTGTGGCGTGCTTACTCCATCACCTCGCCGACAAACCGCCAGGACGGCCGCGTCACGATCACCGTGAAGGCGATCCCGGACGGCAAGGTCAGCAACCACCTGGTCCGCAGGGCGAAACCGGGCACGATGGTCCAGCTCGACCAGGCAACCGGTGACTTCGTGCTGCCGGAGGCCAAGCCCGCCAAGGTGCTCTACCTGACGGCCGGCAGCGGCATCACGCCTGTGATGGGCATGTTGCGTGACATCGAGTTCGACGACGTCGTCATGGTCCACTGCGCGCCACAGCCGCAAGACGTGATCTTCCGCAACGAACTGCACGACCTGGTCACGGACGAGAAGCTGCGGCTCACCGAGGTGCACACTGACACGGACGGCATGCTCGACATCGCCCGTCTCGACGAACTGGTGCCCGACTGGGCCGAGCGCGAGACCTGGGCCTGCGGGCCCGCGGGCCTGCTCGACGCCGCCGAAGAGCTCTGGAGCGAATACGGCGTGCAAGAGCGCCTGCACACCGAACGCTTCCGCCCCAGCATCGTCGTCGCCGGTGACGGCGGCGAGGTCACGTTCAGCGCCACCGGCAAGACCGTCGACGCGGACGGTGCCACGCCGTTGCTGGACGTCGGCGAGGAGGCCGGCGTGCTCATGCCGTCCGGGTGCCGCATGGGAATCTGCTTCGGCTGCGTCACGCCGCTCAAGGCGGGCGCCGTCCGCGACGTGCGTTCCGGCGAGATCACCGAGGCCGAGCCGGGTGTCCTCATCCAGACCTGCGTGTCCGCCGCGGCGGGCCCCTGCGACATCGAACGGTAGGAACAACCTTGACCGCCATCGACCCCACCGTCCACCTGACCGCGGAGCAGATCGAGGAGCTTGGCCGCGAGCTGGACGCGATCCGCGACGAGGTGATCGCCGACCGTGGCGAGAAGGACGCGGCCTACATCCGTAAGGTCATCTCGGCGCAGCGCAAGCTCGAGCTGGTCAGCAGGGGCGTGCTGCTGTTCTCGTTCTTCCCGCCCGCGTGGCTGCTCGGCACCGCCGGTCTGTCCGTGGCGAAGATCATGGACAACATGGAGATCGGCCACAACATCCTGCACGGCCAGTGGGACTGGATGCGGGACCCGAAGATCCACTCCACCACCTGGGAGTGGGATCACGTCTCGCCGTCCGAGCAGTGGAAGCACTCGCACAACGAGCTGCACCACACGTACACCAACGTGATCGGCAAGGACAACGACCTCGGCTACGGCATCATGCGCGTCGACGAGGACCAAAGGTGGCACCCGTTCCACCTCGGCCAGCCGCTGTGGAACTTCATCAACGCCTGCTTCTTCGAGTACGGCATCGCGGCGTACGACCTGGAGCTCGGCAAGAACCTGCACAGGCGCCGCCGCAAGAACCCGGAGTTCCGCGCGCGGGCCAAGGCCGTGGGCCGCAAGATCCGCAAGCAGGTGCTCAAGGACTACGTGATCCACCCGCTGCTGTCGGGCCCGTCGTTCCTCACCACGCTCGCCGCCACGTTCACCGCGAACCTGGTCCGCAACATCTGGTCCCACTCGGTGATCATGTGCGGGCACTTCCCCGAGGGCGTGCAGGTCTTCGAGCGCCGGTCGATCAAGGGCGAGACTCGCGGCCAGTGGTACCTGCGCCAGATGATGGGCTCGGCGAACATCAGCGGCAGCAGGGCCATGCACTTCATGACCGGCAACCTGTCGCACCAGATCGAGCACCACCTGTTCCCGGACCTGCCGAGCAACCGGTACGCCGAGGTCGCGGTGAAGGTGCGCGCGCTGTTCGAAAAGTACGAGCTGGAGTACGTCACCGGGCCGCTGCCCAAGCAGGTGTTCTCCGCGTGGCACAAGGTCTTCCGGCTCTCGCTGCCGAACAAGAAGCCCAAGGTCAAGACGCCGGACCGCGAGCAGGAGGTCGTCGCGGCCTGATTCCCGGTATTGGTTCAGATCTTTCGGCCGTACCAGCGGCACCGCCGGGTCCGGTGAGACCCGTTGCGGACGGTGGGCGGCCGCGATTCAGACCGTACGACACGGGATCCGGGGCAGCCCGGCGTCCGGCTGCGCTTCCTGGACGTGCGCCCAGCTCGTCGTCGACGGCACCCTGCCGCCCTCGACGGTTCTGCGCGAGGTCCAAGAACTCCTTGCTGCTCGCCCGTTCACGGCCTGACCTGCGCTCCGCCATGACGCGGGGACGCTTGGGTGGCTCGCGCCCCGCTGGTGCGTGAGGGGCTCTATCTCTTCCCCGGCTCCTTGCCAGTGCCTGCGCCCGTGCGCAGCTTCAGTACGGGCAGGGTCGCGAACTTCGCTCGCATCGCCATGCTCGTGTCGTACGTGATCAGTCGGACTGGGCCAGCCGCCATCGTGCGCACGGTGAGCGCTCGGTCCACGATCTCGTCATCCGCCTCCGACAGCCGCGCATGCCCGGGGTTGTCCATGAGGATTTCCACCGTGGCCGTGGGCAGAGGCGCCCGCTCTTCAAGAAGCCGGTCGAGTACTGCGAGGCTGTAGCCCGCGCGCCAACGGACCTGCTGATTGCCGGACTCTTTGAGCCGGTCCAGCTCTTCCACGACGACCATCGGTACGACGATCCGGATATCTCGTTCGGTGCCGGCCAGGGCAGCGAAGTCGGTCTCTTCGAACTTCGTCGGGTGCTTGATGAACAGCCCTGTGTCGAGCACGAGCACGGAGGTGGACTCGGGCCATCGAGTCATCTGTTCCGTGAACGCCTTGACCGCCAGGTCGAACGCTTCCACGCGCTGGCGGACCTCAAGGTCGATGAGCCCATTCGACAGCGCAGCCTCCAGCCGGCCGTTGATCTGCCCCGCGCCGGCGAGCAGGGCCCAGTATTGCGGGGTGCGCACGAGCGCGTCGATGTCCTTGGGGCGGATCTGCGAGTTTAGGACGCGGACCGACTCGGTCGCCCAAGTCAGGTACTTGAGCAGGTTCTCTTCGGGCTGGTGGTAGTTGCCCAGGTTGATGGCGGCGGTGTGAACGCTCCGGAGCACCTGGAGGACGTTGCCGCGGTGAGCGCCGGGTATCGGTGTGACGATCATTCGCGGATGATGTCAGGGCTTGCCTGGCTCCGACACGGTATTACGGATTTGCTCACCTGAAGCTGGGGAGTGAGTCAGCACGCTGCGTCATGCCACGAGCCACGAGACCCTACACGGATGTAGGTCCTCAGATTCGTGGCACAGCCTCAGCCTCGATGACACGCCCGTGGCACTTATGCCGCCGTCGTGAGACGCCCTGATGCCTGTCGCACTGAAGTAGCCGGATTCACATGGCCCCTCGTTCAGGCTGTCGGATTCTCGCTGCGTCGTGCGCCGAACAGCGGCGTTTCACCCGTACTCGCGGGCAGGTGATGATCGCTCCCCCGAGGACTTGAATCCGTCGCGCACGACGGTGATCGAGCGGACGAGACCCCTCGCGATTGCGCGTCCGGCATGGATGTGATGCCGCCGGCGGGCGGCGCTGGTGTCACGTAGTACTGGCAGCTTCGGTGCCCGCGGCCTGAGCGCGGCGCGCAGGCCACGTACCTTTCGCGCCGTTAGGCCGTTAGCGGTATCGCGGACGCACACGGCGTCCCGACCGAAAGGAAGCGCCCCATGTCCACGAAGCGCGTCACCCGTCGCCTGCTGGTGCTGTCGGCCACGGCGGCCACCTGCACGGGCGCCTTGAGCGTTCCGGCCGTGGCGAGCACGAACGTGCTGGCGGTCGGGAATCCCGCCTACGACACCACGATGATCAACCAGGAGCGGGACGTCACGGCGGTCGGTGAGACCACCCACAGCAGCGGGCTGGGCAATGGTCTCGTCCAACTCCCGGTGAACCACCCGGCCAACCGCGGTGGAGGGGGCAGCCTGCTCTTCTCGGATCGCGGGCTGAAGACCGACGTCGTCGCGGTGGTCTGGGAACGATGAGCGGCCGGTGGTTGAGGGAGACCCTGGCCGGGCTGCGGATGCCGCCCCTGGTCAGGAAGCGTCTTCGACAGGGCGCTTCCGCCTCTGGCCTGGCGTCGGGGGCCGTGCCGGAGGTGGTGGGCGCCAGCGATCCGGTCAATGGCTACCGGGTGCTGGAACAGGTGGTGCGGCTGCCCGTCAGCACGTGGCGATATCACTGGGACCCTCCCCACGTACGCCACCTGGGACCCATGGCGCAGGACTGGTGGAAAGCGTTCGGGGTGGGTGAGAACGACAGGACGATCTGCTGCACCGACGCCAACGGCGTGGCCATCGTCGCCATCCAGGCACTGCACCGGGAACTGGCTGAGCTCCGGGGCGAGGTCGCTGCCCTGCGGGCCGGGAGCTCGCCGCGGACCGCTCCGGCAGGTCCGGAGCGGCTGGCCGGGGACGAGGACGACCTGGCAGGCGATGCGCTGACGTAGGGCGTGTGTCGAACGTCCCGCCGGCCGTCCGGTGTGTCGCTGCCGCTGTACGAGCGGGAAGTCGCGCCCGTACGCCTACGGGTCGGGCGCTGAGGGTCGGACAGGTCCAGGGCCGGGCCGACCGAGGGGAACCGGCTGAGCGTCGGGTTCGCGGCGCGCGGGGGATGATTTGGGTGGAACGACGGAACGCGAGGTCAGGAGCTTTCGTGGTGAAGCGGGTGCACCAACCCCGTGAGGACGCGGAGTTCGATTTCATCCTCGGGATGAGCGACGCCCAGGTCCTCACGTACTTCACCCGGGACATGGCCCAAGGCGATCGATCCCGGCTGGGCGATGGACCTCCTGGTGGGTGGTATCGCCGAGGAGTACGCGGGCCGCCTGACGGCCGTCCGCGCCGACATCACGCGCTGTCCAGCCGCGACCGGGCGGTACGGGGTCGCCGGAGCCCCGTCGTACGTCCTGCTGAAGGAGTCGAGGCCGCGCTACTGTTGCTGGTCCTTGATCCCTCATGCTCAGGAAGCACAAGGCAGCCGCTCGCCGCTTCGGCCCATGACCGGCGGCTCTCCGCCGATACCCGTAGTTGGGCTGCCGAAGCACCATCAGCCCTCGCCCGGAGTAATCGGCACGCCGCTCCGCTGGGTCAGGCCCGTCGGCCAGCTCCGCACGGCTGAAGGGCTGCGATGCCGCCATGGTTCGCACTTATATCGGCGGTCGGCAGTCCAGCGTCATGTCGAGGCATGCTCCGTGGAGCCCTGTCGGCACACCCCTCGTTTGTGTGCCCCCTTGCCGCCGCCACGGGCGACGGTCAGGGGTCTTCCGTGCCGACCAAGATCCGGGCCATACGCGGACCAGCCGCCTGCAGCTTGGCCCAATCGGGGCCGTTTCCGCTGGTCAGCGGCCATGCGAGGCGTGTACCACCAGCACACGAAGAATCTTCTCGTGTCGTACTCGCCGAAGAAGCTCGGCTTCTTCTAGGAGCACGAACAGTGGCGCCTGACCTGGGCCTTTGCCCGTCAGGCGCCGCTGGTGCGACCAGCTCGACACACCACGGTCAGCTGGGTCGACGGCGTCGAGGTACGGGTGGCACGCACCCACGACCACGAGGACCGGGCAGGACGCTCGGCGGCCGGCTGCGGGTGCGGCGCGGCGAACACGTCACGCTCACGGTCACCGTGAACACCGCCTCGCGCCCCAACCAGCACGGCGAACTCCGCCGCCTCGCCCCACCTGGACGTGATCCGCGGCGCGGTGACGGGACCGGTCGCCGACCGTGACTCCTGGCGGGCGCCGGACACCCGGGTCGTGCACACCTCCGACGTGTCCGGCCGCACCGGCCGCTTCACGCTGCGGATCCCCCTCGGCCGGGTCGAGGAGTCCTGCTACATCCGTCTGCGCGGCAGCGGCGGCCGGGAGCGGCCCGGCGCGGAAATTGACCGGGAGCGGCCCGGCGCGGACGCCGGCACTGCCGTCCGCGCCGGGCCACAGCGCGTACCAACCCGGCAGATATCCGCGATATCCACTCTTTCTCCCCTTTCCGTAAAGTAAAGCCAACGTCAAATCCCCTGGTAGCACGTGGTGTTGGGCGCTCGTTCGTCCATAAGGTGCGCTTGATCGCGCACCGCGCGCGATGACGCCCGCCCTCATTCCGGACGGGCGTTGTTTTGTGCTGCCTCAAAGTTTTTGGAGTCGTCATGAGGGCCTGGTACGCCCACCCATCCCCGTGGTCCAGACGCAGGGAGAGATCCATGGCCGTGGTCCTGGCCTCGGTCCTCGCCGTACTGCTGTCCCTGGTCACGGTCCCGGTCGCGGACGCCGCGGCCGGGCCGCACCCGAAGGTGTGGACGCCGCCGAACACCAAGCTGGACAAGACCCGGTCGGTCGCGGGCTCGAACGACCCGGGCGAGCTGGGCACTTCGACCACCTCGCGCAAGCCGGGCCACAGCCGCTGGCGGCTCGCCCGCCGGGAGGTCCCGACGGGTTCCGCCACGGTCACCCTGCGCACCCCGGGCGCCGCCAAGGCCCCGGGCGGAAAGGCCCCGGGCAAGCCCGGGACGCCGGTGATCCGCGCGGGCGAACTGCCCGTCGCCGTGGCCGACCTCGGCGCCCCGCACCGCGCCGCCAAGACCCCCACCGGCGGCGCCACCGTCAGCGTCACCGTGCACGACACGGCCACGTCGAAGGCCGCGGGCGCGTTCGGCAACCTGATCACCGTGCGCGGTGCGTCGCCCACGACCGATGGCGGACGTTCCGTCCGGGTCGAGCTGGACGTGAAGACCCTTGAGGGCACCGGCGACTGGCACGACCGGGCCCGGCTCGTGGCCATGCCCGCCTGTGCGCTGACGACTCCGGCGAAAGCCGCGTGCCGTACCCGTACGCCCGTCGCGTCCACCGTGGACCCGGTCACCGGCAAGCTGACGGCCGACGTGACACTGCCCGCCGCCCAGGCCCCGGCCACGACGGCCGCGCAGCGTGCCAAGGCCACGGAGGGCGCCGCCGCCGCGCCGCGCGCGCTCGCCGCCGCCGCCCCGCAGCCGGCGGGTGCCGTGCTGCTCGCCGCCGAGCCCGCCGCCTCGGGTTCCGGCGGCTCGTTCGCCGCGACCCCGATCTCCCCCTCCGCGTCGTGGAGCGCGGGCTCGAACGCGGGCAACTTCACCTACAGCTACACCCTCTCGCTGCCGACCTCGATCGGCGGGGCCGCCCCCAGCGCCATGCTGGGCTACGACTCCTCCACCGTCGACGGCATGACGGCCGCGTCCAACTCGCAGTCGTCATGGCTCGGTGAGGGCTGGAACTACCACCCCGGCTTCATCTCCCGGCAGTACACGCCGTGCCTCAAGGCGGGCATCGACATGTCCGGCGACGAGTGCTGGGCGGGCCAGTTCCTCTCCCTGAACCTAGCGGGCCACTCCGGCCAGGTCGTCAAGGACGACCAGAGCGGCGAGCTGCGCCTCCAGGGCGACGACGGCACCAAGATCACGCCGCTGACCGGCCTGAACAACGGCGCCTGGAACGGCGAGGGCTTCAAGGTCACCACCACCGACGGCACCGAGTACTACTTCGGCGCCAACCACCTGCCCGGCGGCGACGGCAGCGACCCGGCGACCAAGTCCGTGTCCACCGTCCCGGTGTACCACCCGAAGGCCGGTGACCCCTGCTACAGCTCCGCGAAGGGCGCCGCTTCCTGGTGCCAGATGGGCTGGCAGTGGAACCTGGACCACATCGTCGACCTCCAGGGCAACCTGATCTCGTACACGTACGACCCGGAGACCAACAACTACGCGCGCGGCGGTGGCCAGAACAACGGCACCGGTTCGCTCACGAAGTACGAGCGCTACTCGCTGCCCCGCACGGTCTCCTACGGTCAGCGGCTGCCCGAGCAGATCGCCGCGAAGGGCACCCTCAAGCCGGCCGTCGTCATGAGCTTCAAGGCCGAGGAGCGCTGCCTCGAAGCGGCCACCGACTGCGAGGAGGCCGACCGCACCCTCGACAACAAGTCGCGTTGGAAGGACTCCCCGCTCGACCAGGCGTGCGCGGCCACCGGCACCTGCACGGTCTACGGTCCGACCTTCTGGACGTCCAAGCGGCTCGCCGAGGTGAAGACCGAGGTCCTGGTCGACGGCGGCTACCGCACCGTCGACACCTGGACGCTCAAGCACAGCTGGTCGTATCCCGAGGACGGCACCGGCAGCCCCACGCTCTGGCTCGACTCGATCCAGCGCACCGGCTCCAACGGCAAGACGGCGACCCCGCTGCCGCCGGTCTCCTTCAAGGGCATCCAGATGCCCAACCGCGTCGACGAGCCCGTGGTCACCGCCCTGCGTTTCTACCGGCCCCGGATGACGGAGATCCTCACCGAGACCGGCGGCCGGATCAACATCGGCTACAAGGACGTGGGCTGCTCGCGGATCAACGGCCCCATGCCGTCCGCGGCGGAGACCAACAGCCTGCCCTGCATGCCGGTGAAGTGGGTGAAGCCCGGCTCCCCCACCAACACCAAGCCGTCGATCGACTGGTTCCACAAGTACCTTGTCGGCTCCATCAGCCAGGAGTCGCGGGTCACCTCCGGCGTCGGCCGGATCACCGAGTACGCGTACGGCGGCGGCGCCGCGTGGCACCGCAACGACTCCGAGTTCGCCGACGAGGAGTCCCGTACCTGGGACAACTTCCGCGGCTACGCGACCGTCACCACGACCACCGGCAACGGCACCCTCGCCGACGGCCCCAAGAGCAAGTCCGTCGCGACCTTCCTGCGCGGCATGGGCGGCCAGGTCACCGACTCGTGGGGCGGCTCGATCACCGACGAGGAGGAGTACGCGGGCTTCGTCCGGGAGACCCAGACCTTCGAGTCGGTCGCGCCGGACGCCAAGGTCCTCAGCGGTGAGCTGAGCACCCCGTGGCGCTCGGATCCGACGGTCACCCACACCCCGTCCGTCTCCGGCGTCCCGAAGGTGACGGCCCGCTTCGTCAACACGGCCCAGGTCCGGGAGCGCGCCAGGCTCGCCGACGGCAGCTGGCGCGAGACGAAGCGCGAGGTCACGTACGACACCGACCGCACGCACGCGGGCCGGGTCCTGAAGGTCGACGTCTTCGGTGACGTGACCAAGCCCGAGCAGCGCCAGTGCACGGAGACGTCGTACACCACGGGCGCCAACGCGATGCTGGTGGAGCTGCCGTACCGGGTGCTGACCCTTGCGGGCGGGTGCGGGGCGACGCCGAACACGGCGAACACCATCGCGGACACCCGTACGCTCTACGACGAGCAGCAGGTAGGCTCGGTGGGCGCCCGGGCGCTCCAGACGTCGACCCAGGTCCTCGCCTCGTACGCGGGCGACGGTTCGCCGCAGTACCGCACGACGGTGAAGGCGTCCTTCGACAAGTACGGCCGTCAGATCTCCACGGTCGACCCGAACAACAAGGACGCGGCGCACCCGGACGGCAGCGAGACGAAGACGGCCTACACGCCGTCCGAGGGCGCCCTGCCGACCGCGCTGACCGTGACCAACCCGCTGGGCTGGTCCTCGACCACGACGATGGACCCGGGCCGCGGCCTGCCCACGCGCGCGGTCGACGAGAACGGGCACGCAACGGACGAGGAGTACGACTCCCTCGGCCGTCTGATCGCGGTGTGGAAGCCGGGCCGTGACAAGGCGACGCAGAGCCCGCACCAGAAGTTCACGTACGACCTGAAGATCGACCGCGACGGCCCCGCCGCCATCACCACGCAGAACATCCGCGAGGACGGCAGCTACGGCACCAGCATCCAGATCCACGACGGCTTCGGCCGGATCCGGCAGACCCAGTCCATGCCGCCGTTCGGCTCCGTCGGCCGGCTGATCTCGGACGCGATCTTCGACTCGCAGGGCCGCCAGGTCAAGACGACCCCGTCGTACTTCAACAAGGACTCGGGCCCGACGGCGACGGTCTTCGACCCGCAGGACGCGCAGATCCCGGCGCAGAGCTGGAACGAGTACGACGGCCTCGGCCGGGTCACGGTCAGCAAGTTCATGTCGTACGGCCAGGAGCAGTGGCGGACGTCGACGACGTACGCCGGTGCGGACCGGGTGGACGTGACGCCGCCGGAGGGCGGGTTCGCGTCGACGACGATCTCGGACGCGCTGGGGCGGACGACGGAGGTGCGCCAGTACAAGGGGGGCACGCCGACCGGGGCGTACGACGCGACGTTGACGTCGTACGACGTGGCGGGGCGGGTGGTGCTGCGCAAGGACTCGTCGAACAACGAGTGGCGGTACACCTACGACCTGCTGGGTCAGGCGACGAGCAGCTCGGACCCGGACTCGGGCGAGCTGAGCCGTCAGTACGACGCGGCCGGCCGGATCACCAGCACCACGGACGCCCGTGGCAGGACGTCCAGCGTCACCTATGACCTGCTGGGCCGCCAGACCGCCGTGTACGACGGGACGGACACCACCGACGCGTCGAAGAAGACCCTTGAGTGGACCTACGACGGCAAGAAGAAGGGCAAGCCGGACTCGTCCACCCGCTATGTGAACGGCGCGGCGTACAAGACCACCGTCAACGGCTACGACATCGGCTACCGGCCCACCGGTGTGTCGAAGGTCATCCCGTCGAGCGAGGGCGCGCTGGCCGGCACGTACACCTCGTCGGTCACGTACACCCCGGTGCTCGGTCTGCCCAAGACCGCGACCCTACCCGCGATCACGGGCGCGGGTCTGACCGCCGAGCGGCTGACCAACTCCTACGACGTCGACGGCAACTTCATCGGCTCCAGCGGCAAGTCCGCGCTGGTGACGGATGTGCAGTACGACGCGTTCGGACGGCCGACCCGTACGACGGTGGGCCCGTGGGGCACCCAGGTGGTCGCCACCCAGCTGTACGACGCGGGGACGGGCCGAGTGGTCCAGTCCACGCTCGACAAGCAGACGAGCGACACCACGCACGTCGACCTGACGTCGTACACGTACAACAAGGCGGGCTCGCTCACCTCGTCGAGCACCGTGCAGGACGGTACGGCCGTCGACACGCAGTGCTTCACGTACGACTACCTGGGCCGGCTCTCCGCCGCCTGGACCGACCAGGCCGGGACCAGCACGGCGCCCGCGCCCTCGGTCTCCGGCATCGGCGGCTGCGTCAACCCGAACGAGCCGACGGCGGGCAACGCCTCCGCGCGGGTCGGTGGTCCGGCCCCGTACTGGCAGTCGTACGGCTATGACCTGACCGGCAACCGCACCAAGCTGGTCCGGCACGACACCACCGGGAACACGGCCAAGGACCAGACGGTCGACCAGACCTTCGCCACTGGCCGCAACACCCCGACCAGCGCCCCCGACACGGGCGGCGGCACCGGCGGCCCGCACGCGCTGATGACGTCGCGGACCACCGTCGGCGGTGCGGTGAAGACGGCGACGTACCAGTACGACGCCTCCGGCAACACCACCGCGATCACCGACACCTCGGGCACCAAGAAGCTCAGCTGGAACGCCGAGGGCCGCATCGACGCCGTCGACGACACGGCGAGCGGCTCGACGAAGTACGTCTACGACGCCGGTGGCGGCCAGCTCATCCGGCGCACCGACAAGACGGTCACCCTGTTCCTCGGCGCGGACGAGATCACCCTCGACAAGGGCACGGGTGCCGTCACCGACACCCGCACCTACCCGGGTCCTGGCGGTCTGTCCGTCACCCGCGTCACCAAGGGTGGTGCGGCCAAGCTCTACTACCAGGCGTCCGACCCGCACGGCACCAACGGCGTGCAGTTCGAGGCGGGCACCCTGCTCTCCACCCGCCGTCCGACCGACCCGTTCGGCAACGGCCGCGGCACCCAGCCGGGCGCCGGGGTCTGGGCGGGCAGCCGGGGCTTCGTCGGCGGCACCATCGAGGGCACCGGCTTCACGACGCTGGGAGCGAGACAGTACGACCCGGCGACGGGCCGCTTCCTGTCGGTCGACCCCGTGTTCACCGCGGGCGACCCGCAGTCGTGGAACGGATACGCCTACGCCAACAACAACCCGGTCGTCAACGCGGACCCGAGCGGTACGTGCATCCCGGCCGACGACGGCAGCGGCCGCTGCATGAGCGCGGCCGCGTGGTCGCAGTACTACAACAAGCAGGAGACCGGGACCGGAACGGGCACCGGCAGCAGCGGCACCGACACCGGCAGCACCCCGGCCACCACGCAGGCGAAGAACGACAACGCCGCCAAGCAGGCCGCGGCGGCGGAGGCGCTGCGCCAGAAGCAGGCCGCCGACGAGGCACTGGCCAAGGCGAAGCAGCAGCGCGAAGAGCTGATGAGCAAGATCGTCGACGTGGTCGGCGACCTGATCGGCTTCAACGACGCGCGCGACTGCTTCACCAAGGGCGACGTGATGGGCTGCGTCAACACGGCCCTGAACTTCGTCCCGTGGTCGAAGGTCTTCAAGGCCGTGAAGGTCGGCATCAAGGCCTTCAAGCTCTGGAAGGAGGGCGAGAAGGCCTACGACGCCATCCGCAGCGCGCAACGCATCTCCCGAGAGGCCGAGGAGGCGCTGGTCGTCGCGCGGAAGACGGCGGACGAGGCGGCGTCGGCGGAGCAGGCGGCGGTGACGGCCGAGGCGCAGGCCGCGGAGGCCGCCAAGACCGCGGACAACGCGGGCTCCTGCCCGATCCAACCGCACAGCTTCCCGGCCGGAACCCCGGTTAAGCTGGCGGACGGCACGACCAAGCCGATCGAGCAGGTCAAGAAGGGCGACAAGGTCCTCGCGACCGACCCGCAGACCGGCGTGACCCGCGCGGAGACGGTCGAGCAGCTGATCACCACACCGGACGACAAGGAGTTCACCGAGCTCGTCCTGGAATCCGGTGACGGCAAGGTCACCGAACTCACCACGACGTGGCACCACCCGTTCTGGGACGCGTCGGGACGCCGCTGGACCAAGGCGAGCGAGCTCTCCACCGGCCACCAGCTGCGCAGCACCGGCGGGGCCCGCGTCACCGTCACCGGCGTACGGAACTACCACGACGCCGTGGTCACGTACGACCTCACGGTGAGCCGCCTGCACACGTACTTCGTCCTCGCGGGTACGGCTCCGGTCCTCGTGCACAACTGCGGTGGCTACTTCCCGGGCCACGCGGACGAGTGCACGTGCGAGGGCATCGGGGACGTCACGATGGCCGAGGTCCCCGACCCGCCCGCGGCCCCTCGCAGCCATGGCGGCATCAGCGATTCTGAGCGGATCGGGGATGCCGGATCGATCGCCCGGGGGCACGCCAACAGCAAGCACGGCAGCGAGTTCCCCGGCATGTCGGCGGACGATCTCGACGACCACGTCCGGAACACCATGAGCAATCCGGCCGAGGTCAAGCCACTGGGCAGCGGAAGGCAGGCCTACAAGGGCCAGGACGGAGCGACCGTGGTCATCCATGACCCGATGAACCCGGACATGGGTACGGTGTTCAATCGAGGGGTGGGAAGGATGCAGGACTACTGGAACGGCTTGAATTGACGAACCAACGATCGCCCCGGCCGAGCGAGGTGCTCGCGGAGGTGGAGATCGGGCTTCTGCAGCGTGCGCTCCTCGAATGGGGAGGGCCCGCACGCTGTGGCGACGAGATGGCCGTGGCACTCGGTTTCTCCGGTTTCACGGACCTTCTCGGGCGGAGTGACGAACTCCGGGCCCTGATGGCCGAGGACGCCCCGATTCCCGGTGCCGATTGGGCCAGGATCCTCCTGGCTTCCGAGATCGTCTTCATCAGCGATCTGTCGGGTTCTGGTGTCGACTGGTCCGTGACGACCGGGCTGACGGACGAGGCCACCGTCGTGATGTTCCGGTCCGTCCAACGGAAGCTCGCCCCTGTCGTCCGCGCCTACTACGGACGGCGTCCGCAGTAGCCCCGAAGGGCTACTGAGGCCACTGCGCCCCGCCGACCAGACTGGTCGGCGGGGCGCAGTGCGTGCGTCACGGGGTCTGTCGCGTACGGCACGGACAGGCCCCGGCGGATCACGTCACCGGCACCGGCATCAGCCGCTGCGGCCTTGTCTGGTTGCAGTCCCACAGCTGGAGCGTGTTCCCGCCCGGCGCGTCCACGCACCGGCCCGAGGCCGGGTTGTAGATCGAGCCGTCCGCGCGGAAGTACCACTTCTGGTTGGCGCTGCCGTTGCAGGACCAGATCTGCAGCGGGGTTCCGTTGCCCAGGGAGGTGTTGCCCGGGGCGTCGAAGCAGTAGCCCTTGATCCGCAGGCTGCCGTCGGGCATGCCCGTCCACGCCTGCGCCCCGGTGCCGTTGCAGGAGTAGATCTGGACCGCGTGGCCCTGCTCGGCAACGTTGCCGACCAGGTCGAGGCAGGAGCCGGCGGCCTGGTCCGAGGCGATCGGGCCGGTGGTGCCCGCCGGGTCGACGGAGTAGTCGTGGACGACGACGTCGGCGATGGCGCCGTTGTAGAAGTTGCTGCCCCGGCCCTGGTACTTGTAGCGGCCCAGGACCAGCGAACCCGCCGCCGCCAGTTTGGTGGTGTGGACGCCGGACGCGGCGAGCGCGTCGTTGACGTACAGGGCCGTCTGGCCGGTCGTGGCGTTGTAGCTGATGGTCAGCTTCGTCCAGGCGCCCACCTGGACCCGGGCCGCGCTGCTGCGCGCGTCCGTGGTGTCGTACGGCCAGCCGCCATTGTCGGCGGTGGCCATGCCGAGGTGCCAGTTGACGTAGCCGTTGGCCATGGTGGCGGGCCACACCATGAAGCCGCTGGCCTGGGTGTTGTCCTGGCTGATGACGACGCCGTCGGTGAGGGCGTTCGCCTTGGTCCACAGGGAGATCGAGAAGGACTTGGTCGGGTCGACCTTGAGTCCGTCGGACTCGATGACCCCGTCCGTACCGTTGAAGGTGGCGACCTTCGCCGGAGCTCCGTTGACGGTGTCGTCGGTGAAGCTCACCCCGCCCTTGACGGTGCCGGAGAACTTCCCGTACGCGTCCGGGGTTTTGCCACCCACCTGCGTGGCCAGCCGCATCCGGTCCACGGGCGCGGTGGTGTCACCGAGCTCGACCGGGGCGTCGAAGCCGGTCACGGCGCCCGCCGGGGCGCCCTGGGCGGCGGTGCCGCGCCAGAACTTCAGGGTCTCGGTGCCCGCGGCGACGGCCCACAGGTCGGCGCGGCCGTCCTTGGTGGCGTCGCCGACGGAGCCGACCTTCGGGTAGTCGGCCGTGGTGATCCCGGTGAGGATCGGCGCGGGGGCCAGCGGGTCGGCCAGGCCGGACAGGTCGAGCCTGCCGTCGGGACCGGTGCCGATACGGTACGAGCGGATCGCGCCGTCCGACAGACTGCGGGTCCACAGCGTGGGCTGGGCCGTGCCGCTCGCCGAGCCGGGGTTGATCAGCTCGAAGCCGCCCCAGTTGCCGGTGCCGGAGACCAGCACGGCGTCGGCGTCGAGGGTGTTGATGCTGTTGGAGCGGTAGAGCCACAGGTTGCCGCGCTCGACCGCGAGGACCGCGGTCTGGTCGAGGGCGAGGTCGCCGTCGAAGTCGTTCAGCGTCGCCTTGGGCGCGCCGAGCGCGAGGATCTGGGTCGCCTCGGACCAGTCGGGCACCCAGGACGCGGGCGGCCCGTCGAGCGGGGTGCCGTCGGGGGCGGCCCAGGTCGTGGGCTTGTCGACGGTGGTGTACGTGTGGAAGGTGCCGTCGCCCTTGTTGGGGTAGAGGTAGAGGTTCCCCTTGAGCGCCGGGTTGGCCGTGGTGTGGGCGAAGACGTCGTCGACGCCCATGGAGCGCAGCGCGCCCCGGTGGCTGGTCTGGACGTCGTTCCAGTTGGTGCCCTGCGGGGCGAGGCCGAGCAGGGCGGCCTGGGCGAGGGTCGGATCGGTGTCCGCCGTCATGTGGAGCAGGTTGCCCGCCGCGTCCGGCTTGAGGATGTCGCCGCGGCCGTCCTGGTCGAGGTCACCGGGGACCGCCTTGCCGGTCGCCGGGTCCCAGGGGACGTAGAAGGTGTACGGGAAGGGCTGGCTGTAGTTGCCCGCGACGTCCATGGCCTGGACGAAGAGGATGTTGGTGCCCCACAGGCGCGGGGTGTAGGCGAAGCTGCCGCCCGAACCCCGGATGACGCCCGGGTCGCCGCACTTCCAGCCGGTGACCGGGGTGGGGTCGGTGCTCCAGCGGACGCAGGCCGGGCCGGAGGCGCGCAGCCCGGCGCCCGGCGCGGGGTCGGTGACGTCGACCGTGAAGGTGCCGGTCTCGTTGATCTTCAGCTTGGGCCGGACGTTGAGGGTGCCGCTCGCCGGGAAGTCGGTGGAGCGGACGGAGACGACCGGCGGTGTCTTGTCGATCCGGAAGTAGCACCACGCGGTGCCGCCGGAGGACAGCCAGCCGTCGCTGACCTCGGCGTTCCAGCCGTACTGGTGGCCGTCGGCGAGCCGGTCGGCCCAGTAGTCGACCTCGCCGTAGCTGCCGGTCGGGCCGACGTCCTGGTTGACGCCCCAGGTGGAGTCGTTGTCGTCCCAGACGTGGAACTTGGTGTACAGCTGGTTCCAGCCGGTCGGGGACCAGGTGTTGACGCGCAGCTTGACGTACTGGTTGGCGCCGATCCAGCCGGGGTTGTCCCAGGGGTTGCCGCCCGGGGTCTGGCACTCGCTGGTGTTGCCGCTGTCGGCGAACGACGGGGCGGGGACGGCACGCGGGTACCAGATGGTGGGCGCGATGTCGTACTCGATGACGATGGACGGGTCGGCGCCGAGGTGATGGCGGTAGTACATGTTGTTCTCGTCCTCACCCGAGAACCCGACCGTCCAGTTCGACCACTTCTGGTCGGCGGCCCGCTGCACCCACCACTTGACGTCGTAGTAGATGTTGCCGTTGCCGGTGATCCACTGCGTCCCGACCTTGTCGCAGCCGTTCATGTAGCCGGTGCCGCAGGGCTGGTTGTTCCAGGTGGCACCGCCGGGGATCGTCGGCGTGTTCCACAGGGCGACGCCCTTGTTGGTGCCCGGGGCCGAGGAGCTGACCACGTTGGCGACCAGCGTGGCGCGGGCGATCTGCGCGGTGCCGCGGGAGCCGTCGCCGTAGAGCACCGAGGGGATGCCGAGCTGGAAGTACGAGCGGTAGCGGCCGTAGCCGGTGCAGTCGGAGTAGCCGCAGTAGCCGACGCCGAGGCTGGAGAGCGTGTTGACGTTCGACGTCGTCTTGTGGTTCTCCTGCACCTGGGCGTTGACCTGGCGCTTGGCCTCGGCTCCGAAGGTCGGGTCGAGGTACCAGGGGCCGGTGCCCTTGCCGAAGGTCTTCGGGTCCGGGGTGAGGACGAGGGCGTCCGCGGTCGCGGCGACCTTCATGGTGGAGACGGTGGCGCCGTCACCAGGCTGCTCCGCGGAGGACCGGACGCCCGGGGCGGTCGGCGTGGCCACGGGAGTGTTCGCCGCGGCGGCCGCCTTCACCCAGCGCGAGG
This sequence comes from Streptomyces sp. NBC_00250, assembly GCF_036192275.1. Taxonomy (NCBI): domain Bacteria; kingdom Bacillati; phylum Actinomycetota; class Actinomycetes; order Kitasatosporales; family Streptomycetaceae; genus Streptomyces; species Streptomyces sp. NBC_00250. The sequence goes on from NZ_CP108088.1 coordinate 440,262, forward strand.
TGGGCGCGGCGTGGCTGGAGTCCCACTGGAACGGGGTGGGGGCGTGCATCCGGACCTTGCCGCGCGCGTCCTTGAGGGCGATGTTGCCGGCCCGGTCGGCGACGAGCGTCAGCCCGTTCGTACGGACCGGGAAGCGCAGCTCCTTGAGCCGGGGGTCGGCTGCGGCCTTGGCCGTCTTGACCACGACGACCTCACGCCAGCCGCCGTCGGCGAGGGCGGTGACCTTCAGGTCTACGTCGGGGAGGACCCGGGCGTACGTGGCGGTGGCGCCGCTCAGGGCGGGCTTGGGCAGCGCGAACGGGGCGGTGACGGAGAACTGCTTGCCGTCGTCGGTGGTGACGGTGGCGAGCGGACCGGTGCCGCCGCCGGAGAGGACGAGCCGGGTACCGGTGACCTTGGGGGCGACGGTACCGCCGGGCCCGGCGGCGAGGGTGGCGTCCAGGGTCTGCCAGCGGCCGGAGCGCTTGACCCGTACGGTCTGGGTGTGGCTCCGGGTGGTGAGGCGGTGGCCGTCGGGGCCCGCGACCGTCTCGGAGGTCTCGGTCGTCAGGGCGTCGACGGTGACGGGCTTGCCGGTCGCCTTGGCCTTGCGCAGCGCTTCCTGGACGGCCCTGGCGGCCTTGGTGTCCGCGCCCGTGGGGGGCTGTGCGGTGGACCGGGGACCGGCCGGGCCCTGGGTGCTCATCGTGGCCGGCGTACCGGGGGTCGGTACGGCCGGGGTCACGGCGGCGGCGAGCGGTACGGCGCTCATGCCGAGGCCGAACGCGGCGGCGACGGCCACCATCCCCCGGCCGACGGCGGCCTTGGTGCGGACGCGGGACCGGGTGGTCCCGCGTCTCGCGGATATGTCTGACATGCGGTTCGAGTGTCCCCTCGCACAGGCCCGCCGATCGTTCAGCGGGCATACGGTCGGGAACGATGCAGGGTCCGTGAACAGGGGTCAAGGCGGCTATACCGGTGTGTGCGGCTTGTCCAGATTGATCATCAGATCGTGGCGCCTCATCCGACTTTCCGGGCCCCCGCGAGGGGCGGTGAGAGAGGTCGCCCCCAGGCCGAGGTCGGATACCGAAGACGCAGATCGCCCACGTCTTCGGGCTCGACGAGCAGGGGTGGATCAGCCTCTGCCGGTACGCGGGGATCGGCGACCCGCCGGACACGCCCTAGTTGTATTGATCACGAGCGTTGTTGCCAGTCGGGGGTCTTGATCATGGCGAAGACCTCCGGTGTGGTGGAGCTGTCTAGGACTGCACCGCACCGGAGGTCTTCGTGTCCCACCGTAATGCCCGGCTGACCGTCTTCGGGAGACGGCTACTGGTCGAACGTGTCCGCTCAGGTCGTCCGGTTGCGCATGTGGCGGCCGAGATGGGCATCTCGCGAGCCACCGCCCACAAGTGGGTGCGACGGTGGCGGGCCGAGGGCTAGGCAGGGCTGCACGACCGCTCGAGCCGGCCGCGCAGGACGCCGCACCGCACCCCGGCCGCCCTTGCGGCCCGTGTCTGCGACCTGCGCCAGGCCCGCAAGCTCGGCCCGGCCCGGATCGGGCCCGTACTGGGCCTTCCTGCCTCGACCGTGCACCGCATCCTGACCCGTCACGGCCTGCACCACCTGGCCTGGCTCGACCGGCCGACCGGCGAGCCGATCCGACGCTTCGAGCGCGACCGACCCGGCGAACTGGTCCACGTCGACATCAAGAAGCTCGCCGCGACCTCGGCGCCCGCCTGGTGGCCACTCTGGCTCCGATGCTGGGGGGACCCGACTTGTCCCCCGTCCACGGTGTTCGCGGCCTACAACCGATACCGCGGGACAAAGGACACGCAGGTGTGGCCCTTCGCGGACCACGGAGGCGGACACGGAACCGAGCGGCATACGCAACTGAACCGGGTCAAGGACCAGGGCCTGCTGCCGACCCGGATGTGACGCGAAGGCGACGCGATCGATCCGACTCCATGGAGGAGCCAGGGGACTCACTGGGCCTTCGAGTGTCACGGCAAGCCAACCCCGCACGCCGCCAGGCATGTTCGTCGTGGACGCGGCGACATCACGGTGCGTCAGTGCCGGCAGGACAGCCGGACGTGGAGCAGCTCGGTCCGCAGTGCGGGTGTGCCGTCGACCGGTGCCGGGTTCTCCGCGGTCGGCTCGATGCCTCCGGCGGCGACCTTGTCGAGTGTCGCCAGACCGGCGGGGCCGACCGTGCCGAACACCGTGTAGTTCGGTCGCAGTGCGGAGTCGCCGTAGACGACGAAGAACTGCGAGCCGTTCGTGTTCGGGCCGGCGTTGGCCATTGCCAGCAGGCCGCGTCCGTAGAGCCGGCGCGTGCCCGTGGGATCGGTGGCTGCGGGCGGCAGGTCCACCGGCAGTTCGTCCTTGTACTTGTACCCGGGCCCGCCCTCACCGGTGCCGGTCGGGTCGCCGCACTGCAAGACCTTCAGCGTCGGGTACGCCGTCAGGCGGTGGCACACCGTACGGTCGTAGAAGCCGTGCCGTGTCAGGTGCAGGAAACTCTGGACCGTGCACGGCGCCTTGGCCCGGTCCAAGCGCAGCGGAAGCGGGCCCTGGCTGGTCGGAACAGCCAAGTCGACCGTGCCACGACCAGGGGTGTGCCGTGGGTCGGGCGGCAGCGGAACACGGCGCGCCGGCGGCTCGTCCGGGGTCTGGCTGTACTGGCAAGGACCGTGCGTGGTGCGCGGCGGAGCGCTGTCGGAAGCGGTGGCGACACTCCCCCCGGACACCACTAACGCCGCGGCCGCGAATGCACTGATCAGTGCTCGTCTCATCTTGCACGCCCTCCCGATGATCTCCAGGTCTTGGAGCGGTCGCAGTCTAGGGCGTGGTGTGGCCTGCGGAAGTGGGATTTCCGGCCGTTCCTTCGACTGACCTCAGGCCGCGTGGGCAAGGCATCCGCCCGCCCGTGGGCGAGCACCTGCGCGAGGACCTCGCGGAACCGGGCGCCGTCTTCGGCCGGCGCCTCGATGACGGCCTCGATTTCGGCCCGGTCCGACCGAAGGCTCTCCAGCTCCTCGGGATCAAGCGGAATGCGGAGGACGTTGCCAGCCAGGACGGCTTCGCCCACACATCCGGTGAGGAGCCGTCCGCGTCGAGGTAGGCGACGACCGCGCCGACGCGCATGACGACATCGGCACTGTCCCCGTCCTTCACGGCGTCGGTTGCGTCGGCGTCGATGTTCAGCGTCACCGACTTCGCCGGGCCGCCTTCCTCCTCCCACTTCGTGCGCCGCTGGTCCGTCAGGTTCATGAGCGAGACATACCGGCATGTCGCCGACGAGCAGCTGATCTGCGGCGCCCAGATGCATGTGGACGTCCCCGACCGGGACTGCCCCGTACGGGCGCTCTGCGTGATCAACCCCGGGCTTCCGCCTCTTCCGGCGCTGTCCGCGAGCTCCCCGTACTGGCTCGGAGCCGACACGGGTCACGCGAGCCGGCGCAGCGTGATCTGGCAGCGCCGGCCCACCTGCGGACCGCGGTCGACGAACTGATCGCCACCGGCGTCATCGGCGACCCTGGAACGCTCTCCTACGACGTCCGCCCCTCCGCCCACCTGCGCACGCTCGAACTACGCGTCCGCGACGCCTGCACCCGCGTCGAGACCGTGGTGCTGATCGCGGCGCTGTTCCGGGCCGGCGGGCGACAGGGCGCGGGATCCACGAGGAACGTCCAGGTCACAGTGACGGCGCACGACGCCGCGAGGGCGTACCCACGAGTTGCAGGGTCTCGGATGTCGTGCCCGAATGTCACGGTCGATGTCGCACGGATACCGGATCCGATGTCGCGGTGCGACCCCGTAGTGCTGTGCCGCGGAAGTGGCGCGATGAGTTTCCGGCGGTTGCGTGGTCTACCCGTAGACGAAGGGAGCACACCATGCGCAAGATCATCGTCTGCACGTTCCTGACGCTCGACGGCGTCATGCAGGCACCGGGCGGTCCGGACGAGGACGCGGAGAGCGGCTTCCAGCACGGCGGCTGGCAGAAGCCGGTGGACGACGACGAGGTCGGCGCGGCCATCGCCGATTGGTACGAGCGCTCCGACGCGATGTTGCTCGGGCGCAAGACGTACGAGATCTTCGCCTCGTACTGGCCGACGGCCGATCCTGACAACCCGTTCACCGAGCGGATGAACAGCATGCACAAGTACGTGGCGTCTCGGACCCTGACGTCCGTCCAGTGGCAGAACTCCACGCTCCTGGAGGGCGACACCGTCGATGCCGTACGGGCGCTGAAGGCGTCCGACGGCGGCAGCATCAACGTTGTCGGCAGCGGCGACCTCGCCCAGACCCTCATGCGGCACGGCCTGGTCGACGAGTACAGGCTGACCATCCACCCGGTGATCATCGGCACAGGCAAGCGCCTGTTCGCCGATGGTGCGATCCCCACGGCGCTGGAGCCGGTCAGCGTCTCGACGACGAAGGGCGGCACCGTGATCGGTGTCTACCGGCCGACCGGCCAACCCAGCTACGACAGTTACTGATGGCTGGTTGCTGCGGTTTCTCCGCCGACGACCACTGGCGGACATACGCAATGCAGCAGAGACCCGCGCCCGCGCCCACGTCGTGCCATGGGCCGCTGCGTCCACGTAGTTGCCGGCCTGGTTCCGGCACAGCCGGCCGTCCGGTGCCACGCGGAAGCGGTCGATGTGTGCACGGAGAACACGCACGAACCGCGGCGGGATGGGCACGGGCCGGGTGGTGATAGCCGCGCGGAGCTTGAGCGAGTGCAGTTCATGCACCGCGCCGTCATCCGAGCTCGCCGAGCGGTACGGGGCGGGCAGCGTGACCACCGCGTCCTCTCCGGCGGAGAGGTCGCGGGCCGTGGCGGGCTCGGCCGTCCGCCGATCCCTCCACTCCGGCTCCGCATCGGAGCCGGACCGGTGTCACGTCGTCAACGCTGCAGCGTCAGCAGACCTGGCCGGTAGGGCCACAGGCCATACTCGCCGCTGGAGTTGGGATCGCGACGCGCCGCTCTGGGAGCACGACGTCGTGGATCTGACCCGCGCAGGTGCGGGGCCGTACGCACGATCGGTGTGCGAGTTCCTACAGGCCCACGGCCTGCTCGTCATCGCTCCGGAGCTCCATCGTGACCGAGACCAGGCATGACCGGTGCATCCGGACCTCTTTGATCACGCTCCTCCCCACACTGGCCACATGGGCCGACAACGGCGTGGTCGGCCTCCGCGAGGTAACTGAAGACGACGTCACTCAGGCCGCCCGGGTCCGCAGCGGAGCCCGCAGCGGCCGGCTCGACTGCCCACTGCGCATCCTGTTCCGGGCGCTGAAGCAGGAACGGGTCATCTTCCACGACCCTGCTCGCCGGCTCCGTGTACGGCGTTCCGCCGCGATCCCGCGATCGGTACCGATCTGTTGCCGCTCATGTTCAGTCAGGCGAGACCCGCATTCGCCCGCCTCACCATCGCCCTGGTGACTGTGCATGCCCTGAACGGGGAGGAAATCCGCGCGCTGCTGCTCACGAACGTCGACCTGGCGCACGACACCCTCACCGTCCGCCGCGGGTTCGGACGGCGAGTAGTCGGCCTCGATCCCTTCACCCACCAGCTGATCGCCGACTGGCTCACCGAGCGCCACGTGCGCCGGCCCGCCTCGACCAATCCGGTAGGCCCAGCAGATGGGCGGTCAGGGCGATGCCTGCGGGATTTCCCGGTTGGGCGCGGCTACCGGCGCGGCCATGTCGAGCAGGAGCAGGGCGTCGTAGTCGGGGGTGCCGGGTTCGGCGATGTAGACACCGATGCGCTGTCCGGGGGTGCCTTCCAGCTGCATGGACTGGGAGGTGAGCGTGATGGTGCCGACGCGGGGGTGGTGGAAGGTCTTCTGCGCGGGCTTGCGGCCCGTTACCTCGTAGCGTTCCCACAGCCGGGCGAAGTCGGGGCTCTTGAGGAGGAGCTCGCCGACGAGGTTGGTCAGGTCCGGGGCGTCCGGAGCGGTACCGGCGGTGGCACGGAGGCGGGCGACGCAGGCGGTGATCTGGCGGTCCCAGTCGGTGAAGAGGTTCCGCGAGGCCGGGTGGAGGAAGAGGTAGCGGGCCAGGTTGCGGTGCTTGGCGGGCCAGTCCTCCAGGCCTGCGTACAGTGCGAGGCCGCCGGGGTTCCAGGCAAGCATGTCCATGCTGCGGCTGATGACGTAGGCGGGGTTCGGCCGCAGCGATTCCAGCAGCAGCTTCAGGTGCGGGCGCACGGTGCGGCTGGGGGCGGGGGGTGGTTCGGGGGCGTAGCGGGCGGCCCGGGCGGCGAGCTCTCGCAGGTGCTGGTGTTCCTGGTCGTCCATGTGCAGGGCGCGGGCGAGGGAGTCGAGGACGGCGGGGCTGGGGCGGGTCTCCTTGCCGCGTTCCAGGCGCACGTAGTAGTCGATGCTGATGCCGGCGAGGGTGGCCAGCTCCTCGCGGCGCAGGCCGGGGGTGCGGCGGATGCCGGCGCCGACGGTGAGGCCGACGTGCTCGGGGCTGGTCTGGGTGCGGCGGGCGCGCAGGTAGCGGCCCAGCTCGGCGCCCTCGCTGTTCACGCTCTGGGATGCCATGGCTCCAGTCTCACCCGCTCGGCACTTGGCGTGCGGACGGGAGGGGGGTCCTGTCATTACCCCCGAAGAGTCCGCCCTGCCACACCGGGGCGATCCGGGCGACGGTTGATGAGGAAGCCGCCCCCTTGGTGTCGCCAGGTTCCGACCGACATGACCTGCCGGGCCGGGCAAGAGTGAGGGGACGGGCAACGCCATCGAGCGGAGAGGGCGAGATGCGGTACATCAAGCTGCGTGACCTGGAGGTTTCCCGGATCGGGCTGGGTGCGATGGGCATGTCCCACGGCTACACCGGCTCGGGCACCGATGACGCGGAGTCGATCCGGACCGTGCATCGAGCCCTTGAGCTGGGCGTCACGCTGATCGACACCGCCGAGATCTACGGCCCCTACACCAACGAGGAGCTGCTCGGCCGGGCTCTGAAGGGCCGCCGGCACAAGGTAGTGCTGGCCACCAAGTTCGGCCTGGTCTCGCACGCCGGCGACGGCGCGTGGAACGTGGACTCCAGCCCGGCCAACATCCGCACGGCGGTCGAGGGCTCCCTGAAGCGGCTGGGCACCGACCACATCGACCTGTACTACCAGCACCGCGTCGATCCGAACACGCCGATCGAGGAGACCGCCGGCGCCGTGAAGGAGCTGATCGACCAGGGCAAGGTCCGCGCCTTCGGGCTCTCCGAGGCGGGCCCGGACACGATCCGCCGGGCCCACGCCGTCCAGCCCGTCACCGCGGTCCAGTCCGAGTACTCCCTGTTCACCCGGGGAATCGAGGACCGCGTCCTGCCCGTCCTGCGGGAGCTGAACATCGGCCTGGTGCCGTTTTCCCCGCTGGGCCGCGGCTTCCTGACCGGCACCGTGCGCTCCACCGACCAGTTCGACGAGAACGACTTCCGCCGCGACAACCCGCGCTTCACCGGCGAGAACTTCCAGCACAACCTGGCGGTCGCCGACGAGGTCAAGGCCCTGGCAGACGAAGCCGGTGCCACGCCCGGTCAGGTGGCGCTGGCCTGGTTGCTCGCCCAGGGCGACGACATCGCCCCGATCCCCGGCACCAAGCGTGTCAGCCGGGTCGAGGAGAACGCCGCCGCCGATGCCGTCACGCTGACCGCCGAGCAGCTCGACAAGCTCTCCAACCTGCCGCCTGCCGCCGGCGACACCCACACCGAGGCCCAGGCCCGCATGCTCGAACGCTGACCCCGCCCCGGCACACCGCGCTTTGCGTGGCGCCCCCCGCCCTCGTTTGGAGTAACACCTTTCATGCGTGCAGCAGTGATGTACGGAGCCGGCGACGTCCGCGTCGAGGACCGGCCCGACCCGAAGATCGTCCAGCCCACCGACGCCGTGGTCCGCGTCCTCGCCTCATGCGTGTGCGGCAGCGACCTGTGGCCCTACCAGTCGATGCCCGCCACCGACACCGGCCGCCCCATGGGCCACGAGTTCCTCGGCGTCGTGGAGGACATCGGCGCGGACGTGACCGGCTTGAATTCAGGTGACCTGGTCGTCGCCCCGTTCACCTACAGCGACAACACCTGCGACTACTGCGTCAAGGGCCTGCACATCTCGTGCCGCAACGGCGGCCGGTACGGCTTCGACGGAGTGGACGGCGGCCAGGGCGAAGCCGTCCGCGTCCCCTGTGCGGACGGCACCTTGGTGAAGCTGCCGGTGGCTGCCGACTCCGCGCTGCTGCCGTCGCTGCTGGCGCTCTCCGATGTGATGACCACCGGCCACCACGGTGCCGTCACCGCAGGTGTCGGCCGAGGTGATGCGGTGCTGGTGGTCGGGGACGGTGCGGTCGGTCTGTGCGCGGTGATCGCTGCGAAGCGGCTCGGTGCCGAGCGGATCGTGCTCGTCGGCCGCCACGAAGCCCGCACCGGCCTGGGCCGCGAGTTCGGCGCCACCGACGTGGTCGCCGAGCGCGGCGAGGAGGGCATCGCCCGGATCCGCGAGCTGACCGACGGAGTGGACAAGGTCATCGAGGCCGTCGGCACCCGCCAGGCCCTCGACACCGCGCTGGGCGCCGTCCTGGACGGTGGCACCATCAGCCGCCTCGGCGTCCCCCAGTACGAGCAGGGACCGATCGGCCCGGCCGAGTTCATGCGCAACATCACCCTGGCCGGCGGCGCCAGCCCTGCCCGCGCCTACATCCCCGAACTGCTCGCCGACGTCCTGGACGGCACCATCAGCCCCGGCCGCGTCTTCGACCAGGCATTCCCCCTCGACCGGGCACCGGACGCGTACCGGGCCATGGCCGACCGCCAGGTCCTCAAGGCACTCCTCCGCCCCTGACCACCCACCCGCGCAGCAAAGGACATCCCGCTCATGCAGACCGTCACCCTCAACAACGGCGTCGAGATGCCGCTCCTCGGCTTCGGCGTCTACCAGATCCCCGCCGAGGACACCGAGCGTGCCGTCTCCGAGGCCCTGGCCGTCGGCTACCGCCTGCTGGACACCGCCGCGGCCTACGGCAACGAAGAAGCCGTAGGCCGTGCCATCAAGGCCAGCGGCATCGCGCGCGAGGAGCTGTTCGTCACCACCAAGCTGTGGGTCCAGGACGCCCCCGCCCAGGACAACACCCGCCGCGCGTTCGAGACGTCCCTGACCAAGCTGGGCCTGGACCACCTCGACCTGTACCTGATGCACCAGCCCTTCGGCGACGTCTATGGCCAGTGGCGCGCCATGGAGGCGCTCCACCGGGAGGGCGCGGCGAAGGCGATCGGCGTCGCCAACTTCTACCCCGACCGGCTGATCGACCTGATCGTCAACAACGAGATCACCCCGCAGGTCAACCAGATCGAGACCCACCCCTTCTTCCAGCGCGCCGACTACCAGGACCTCATGCGCGAGCACGGGGTACAGATCCAGTCCTGGGGCGGGTTCGCCGAAGGCAAGGAAGACCTGTTCACCAACCCGCTGCTCGCCGAGATCGGCAAGGCGTACGGCAAGTCGGTCGCCCAGGTCGTCCTGCGCTGGCTCACCCAGCGCGGCGTCATTGCCATCCCCAAGTCCGTACGCGCCGAGCGCATGGCCGAGAACATCGATGTCTTCGACTTCGAGCTCACCGACGAGCAGATGGCCCGGATCGCCACCCTCGACACCGGCAGCTCCCTGTTCTTCGACCACCACGACCCCGAGATGGTCACCTGGCTCGCCGGGCGCCGTCTGGACACCTGAAGGCAAGACACCCCTGGTCGGCCGCGGGCGCCCCGAACGCCAGGGGCATCCGCCCGGCCCCGCGCTGTTCACGGCCGCCGGGAGCCGTCCGCCATGATCACGCCACGACATCATGCCGCCCTGCCGAGCCGGCGTGCCGTCATGCCCGGCGCGCTGCTGACAGCAGCCGCCTCTTTGAGCGTGCCCCACCTGGCGGGCTGCTCACCGTCCTCACCACCACCCTCCTCCCAGCCCGCCACGACGACCGGAAACAACGCGACTACGACGCGACCGTGAAGCGCAACGTTCGCGAGCAGGAAACCTCCCTTTCATTGCCGTGTCCTGGCGGGCGCGGGGGCGCCGGCTGCGGGTGTGTCGCGCAGGGGCGTCCTGGGGGATGCGTCCCGCGAGGCGCGCGCCGATCAGGCTGCCCGCCACCGCCGCCACAGTCACGGCGACGCCCCAGTCTCCGGCTCGCCGACTGGCGACGAGAACAACCCGCGAAGAGTCGGCCAGAGCTCCCCGGCGCCGGGGCGGCGCCGGGGGCTGTATGCGGGTGCTCCGCTAGCGAGAAGGAGTGGGACGCGGGGCCGCGGCCGCTGTGGCAGCGGGCTCGGCGAGTGTGGCAGGCGTCCTGGGGTGTGTCGGGCGGGCGGGCCACAGGGCGTGGTCGCCGAAGAGGTGGACGAGGGCGGGAACCAGGAGTGGCCGGATGAGGAAGGTGTCCAGCAGGATGCCGAAGGCCATGGCGAAGCCGAACTGGAACAGTTCGCGGATCGGTTGGGTCATCAGGACGGCGAAGGTCGCCGCGAGGATGAGGCCCGCCGAGGAGACGACGCCGCCGGTGCGAGTGAGGGCGGCGCTGATGGCCTTGGCCGGAGGCAGGGTGCGCAGTTCCTGCTTGAACCGGCTCATGATGAAGATGTTGTAGTCGATGCCCAGTGCGACGAGGAACACGAAGACGTATGCGGTGACGCGGTTGCCGATGCCTTCGTCGCCGAGGACGTTCAGGGTGAAGTAGGTGGTGGCGCCCAGGGTGGCGAGGAACGACAGGATGAGGGTCGCGACCAGGTAGAGCGGTGCGAGGAGCGAGCGCAGCAGGAGGACGAGGACCGCTGTGACGACGGCCAGGACCAGGAGCACGATGAAGGTCGTGTCGCGGTCGAGGGCCGAGCGGGTGTCGGCGTTCTGCGCCGTATCACCAGCGATGAGCACCGTGGCGTCCTCCACGCCGGCCGCGTCGGCCGCGGCCCGCGCGGCCTCCTTGAGCGGACCGATCCCGTCGAGCGCCTTCGAGCTGTACGGGTCGAGGTCGAGGACGACCTCGTAGAAGACGGTTCTGCCGTCCTCACCGAAGCGGGGACGTTCGCCGACCCGGCTGACACCGTCGGCTTCTCCCAGCGAGGCGCCGATGGCAGCGGCCGCGGGGGTGGAGCGCAGGTCGCCCTGGGAACGGACGACAACGGTGCTGGGTGCGATCTCGCCGGGCCCGAACTCCTCCTGGATCAGCCGCTGCCCGTGCTCTGACTCGGTGGCGGTGCGAAATCCACTGAGGGTGTTGAAGCTCTCGTGGTAGCCCAGCAGGCCTGCGCTCATCACCACGAGCAGTGCGACCACGGCCGAGGCGACCCGGACCGGAGCCCGCGCGACGAGAGCGGCGATACGGTGCCAGACGCCCGCGCCGCGACCGCGTTCGGCGGCCTTGTCCACGCCCCCCGGCCAGAAGACGCCTCCGCCCAGCAGGAGGACGAGCGCGGGAACGAAGGTGAACGCCACCAGAGCCATGACAGCCACGCCGAGGGCAAGGTACGGCCCGAAGCCGCGCAGCGCCGGGGAGACGGCCACGAGCAGGACGAACATGGCGAGCACGATGGTGGACGCACTGGCGAGGACGGATTCGGCGGTGCGCCGCACGGCGGTCTGCATGGCGCGTGGGCGGTTCGGCTCGTCGAAGAGGGCCTCGCGGTAGCGGGCGGTGATGATCAGCGCGTAGTCCGTGCCCACTCCGAACAGAAGCACGGTCATGATCGAGGCCGTCTGGGAGCTGACCGTGATGATTCCGGCGTCCGCGAGGAGCGCGCCGGTCGTCTCCGACACCCGCATCGCCACGCCGACGGCGAGGAGGGGCACGAGGGCCATCAGAGGTGAGCGGTAGATGGCCAGGAGGATGACGAGGACGAGCAGGACGGTGGCCAGGAGCATGACCTTGTCACCGCCGCTGAAGACCTTCACGGTGTCGGTGGCGATTCCGGCGGGGCCGGTCACGGCGACTTCGGTGGGCCCGGCACGGTCGGACGCGAGGGAACGCACCTGGTCGACAGCGTGCTGAAAGGACTCGTCCGAGGGACTGCCGGTCATGGGAACGATGACCAGCTGGCTGCCGCGGTCCTGCGAGACCAGTTCGGCTGCGGCGTCGGGAGTGGTGACCGTGGAGATCACGTTCGTCACCTGGTCGGGCCGGGCGGTTTCCGACAGGCCCGAGGTGATGCGGGCGACGGCCTTCCTGGCGCTCGCCGCCGCGTCGGCGCCCTCGCCGCGCACCACGATGACCGCCGGCGTCGCGTCCTGGCCCGGAAGCTCCGCGCGGACGAGGTCGCGGGCCTTCATGGAGTCCGAAGCGGCGGGTGGAAGGTTGGCGGAGGCGTTGTCCTCGACGGATTCGAGAGCAGGGGCGGCCCCGGCGAGGAGTCCCGCGATCAGAACCCAGAAGGCCACCACGACGGCGGCACGTCTCCTCGATCCCAGGAGACATCGGACCATGCGGAAGTACATCGGTTGCATCAGGGAACCCTCGACCGGAAGCACGGACAGAACTTAGAGACAGGGGTGTCTCTAAGCGGGCGCCAAGCTAGCACGCGCTCCCTGGACGTCCCGGACGAGGGGGTAGATTGCGGTGAGACGGCGTAATGCCCGAGGTGGAGCGGAGAGAATGCCCAGAATCGAAGCCGGCAGCGTCCGCGAGCACCGGGCCCAGCGGCTCGCTCAGCTGATCGACGCGGCTGAGGCGATCCTGAACGAGGCTGGTGTGGAGGGCCTCACCGCCGGCGCGGTCGCCGCGCGGGCCGGCATCGCCCGCAACAGCATCTACCGCTACTTCGACTCCATCGACGACCTGCTCGAACTCGTCGTGACCCGCGAGTTCCCCGCCTGGGTCGACGCCGTGGAGAGGGCCATCGCGGCCGAGACCACCCCCGAGGACCAGGCGGCCGCCTACGTCAGGGCCAACCTCGAACAGGCCGCACGCGGCGCCCACCGTTGGTGGGCCTCGCTCTCACGAGGCTCGCTCTCCGCGTCGGCGCGGGAGCGCGTGAGGGACCTGCACACCTCGCTGCACGAGGCACTCGCCAAGATCGTCCGCGAGCTGGGCCATCCGCAGCCGGAGCTGACCGTCGCCGTGCTCCAAGCCGTCGTCGACGCCTGCATCCGCAGAATCGACCAGGGTGACGAGCTGGCGACCGTGGCCGACTTCGCGGCGAGTGCCACGCGTCGACTGCTCGCGCCCGATGGCCGCACCTCGTAGGAAGATCCGGATGCGCCCATCACGTGCTGTCTTGCACCACCTGAATCGCGTGCGGCGGCACCACGGGTGTTCCGGGGTGGTGCCGCCGTACGGGTTTCTCTCCGTCCGGTAGGACGGAAGGGGTCACGCGAGGGTGAGGAAGAGTTTCTCCAGCTCCTCCTGAGTCATGGGCGGCGTGCCGGAGTCGTCGCTGAGGCACTGGCGCATTCCGCTAGCCACGATCTTGAACCCGGCCCGGTCCAGGGCCTTGGAGACGGCAGCGAGCTGAGTGACGACGTCCTGGCACTCCCCGCCCGACTCGACCATCGCGATCACGGCGGCCAGCTGTCCCTGCGCCCGCCGCAGGCGGTTCAGGACCGGCTTCATCGATTCTTCGTCCACCTGCACAGGACTCCTCCTCCTTCGCCCCACCCGGCATGCCCCTGGAGGCATGCATTCTTACGTCACTTCGATGATGCGCCCTGACGGGCACCGGCACGGACCATCGGCCGAGAGTGGAACGCCCTTGAGCGCCTCCGCATTCGGGTGGCGACCGCGACGGTCCCCACGGCTCCGAGTACGGCCCAGGTGGCGGGATGGGTCCACACCGCGGTGTCGAGCTGCTGGGCGAGGACGAAGAAGCCCATGACCACGACGAACCAGCCGAACGCCTTGCGCAGCGCGCCCTGCGGGATGCGGCCCGCGAGGCGGGCGCCGATCAGGCTGCCGATCACAGCCGCCACCGTCACGGTCGCGGCGATGCCCCAGTCGATGGAGACGCCGGAGAGGTGACCTGCGAGTCCGGCGAAGGACTTCATCGCGATGACCAGGAGCGAGGTGCCGACCGCGATGCCCATCGGCAGTCCGCCCAGGATGGCCAGGGCCGGAACCACGAGGAATCCACCGCCGGAACCGACCAGGCCGGTCACGGCGCCGACGACGAGACCCTCGACCGCGATGTGCTTCAGCGGCAGGTCACTGCGGGCGGGCCGGGCCTTCTTCGCCCCGTCACGCGACTTGCGGAGCATCGCGTAGGCGGTGGCGAGCATCATCAGCGCGAACGCGACGAGCAGGACGGTGCCGGGGATGTACTCGGCGACGCGGCCCCCGGCGTAGGCGCCGGCCATGCTGAAGGCGCCGAAGAGCAGTCCGGTCTTCCAGCGGACCCGGTGGGCGCGGGCGTGCGGGATCAGGGCGGCGAGGCTGGTGACGCCGACGACGAACAGCGAGGTGGCGATGGCCTCCTTGGTCTCCTGCCCGGCGAGGTAGACCAGGATCGGGACGGTGAGGATGGACCCGCCGCCGCCGAGTATGCCGAGGCTGACGCCGATCAGGAGGGAGGCCGCGATGATGACGGCGGTCACGACGCGCTCCGCAGCTCCGCGATCACGCTGCGGACATCGGTGCGCGGGCCGCGGTTGTAGGGGAGCTTGGAGAGCAGCACGCCCATGGCGCAGGAGTTGCTCAGCGCGGCGTAGGTCAGGCCGGCGCCGATCGCCGTGCCGATGAGGTGGACGCCGGGGACGGCGATGCCGATGAGGCCGGTGGCCAGGACGACCGAGCCCGCGACGAGGCGGACCTGGCGCTCCATGTCCCACCGCTCGGGGCCCCGCTCCACGGGAGCGCTCGCCGCCTCCCAGGCGGTGATGCCCCCTTCCAGGACGCGGAGGTTGGGCAGACCGGCCTGCGCGAGGGCCTGCTCGGCCTCCTTCGCCCGCTGTCCGGAACGGCAGACGAGCACCACCTCCTCGTCCAGGTGCGAACGCAGCTCCGCGCGGTGCTCGCGCAAGGTGCTCAGCGGCACGTTGTACGAGCCGGCGATGTGGGCGGTGCGGAACTCGCCCGGGGTGCGCACGTCGAGCAGGCGCGGGGCGTGGCCCTCCTGGACGAGACGGTGCAGGACGGCGGGGGTGATCGACTGGATGGTGCGCTCGGCGCTCATGCGGGACTCCGGAGGGCGTATACGGGTGGGGGTATGCAGCACACAGTGAGCCGTGGCGACGGCCCACACAGGGGTGAGGGGCCCGTCGCGGGCGGGGCAGTGCGGCCCCGCCCGGGACGGGGCGGAGGAGCGGGGGCAGTGCGGCCGCCGGCTCCGCCAGCCGTCCGGCGGTGCACGGCGGGAAGGACCCGCAGCCGTGACGGGCCGGCGGTTCGTGGACGGTCGGGTGCGCTCAGACCTTGGCGGATTCGGCCGCGAGGGCCCAGGCAGCCCAGCCGCCGAGGATGTCGGAGACGTCCTCGACGCCGCGGTGGCGCAGCAGGCTGGCGGCGATGGAGGAGCGGTGCCCGCCCGCGCAGTGCAGGACCAGCGGCCGGTCGGTGGGGAGTTCGCCGACCCGGGAGGGCAGTTCGCTCAGCGGGATGTGCAGGGCCTCGGGGATGAAGCCGTTGGCCTCGCGCTCGCCGCAGGTGCGGACGTCCACCACGAGCGGCGGGTTGTTTCCGGCGAGGGCGGCCTTGAGGTGGGTGGCGGTGAGGCGGCTGGCGGGGGTGACCTCGCCCTCCATCACCCGCAGGGCGTCCTCGGGGTTGCGGACGTAGCCCACGACACGGTCGAAGCCGATGCGGGCGAGGCGGGTGACGACCTCCTCCTCCCGGTTCTGAGGCGCCATCACCACCAGTTCCTCCGCGGGGTCCAGGACGGTGCCGGCCTGTTCGGCGAACCGGCCGTCGGCCGGCACGTTCACCGCACCGGTCAGGTGCCCGGCCGCGAACTCCTGCGGATCACGCGTGTCGACCACCACCGCGCCACCTGCCCGCAGCCCGGCGAACTCCTCCAGGGACAGCGGCCGGGCCGTGGCGGCGGAGTCGTACAGGGGGCGCTCCTTACGGTTGAGGTCGGCGTCGTAGGCGAAGTAGCCCGGCGCGGCGGGCTGTCCCGCCGTCACCAGCGCGACGAACTCCTCCCGGCCCATCGGGGCACAGGCGTAGTTGGTCGCCCGCTGTTCACCGATCGTGGAGGACCTCTCCGTCGACAGGTTCTTCCCGCAGGCCGAGCCCGCGCCGTGGGCGGGGAAGACGCGGACCTCGTCCGCGAGGCCCATCAGCTTGTTCTGCACACTGTCGTGCAGCATCAAGCCCAGCTCCTCGGCCGTTACGCCCACCGACGCCAGCAGGTCGGGGCGGCCGACATCACCGATGAACAGCGCGTCACCCGTCAGGACCCCGTACGGGACGGTGTCGGCGGCGTGTTCGTAGACGAGGACGCTGATCGACTCCGGGGTGTGCCCCGGTGTCTCCATTACCTCCAGCACCACATCGCCCAGGGCGATCCGCTCGCCCTCGGCGAGGTGACGGACCGGGTACTCCGTCTCCGCCCGCGAGCCGTAACCGATCCACGCGCCGGTCTCGTCGGCCATCTCCAGGTGGCCGGCGACGAAGTCCGCGTGGAAGTGGGTGTTGATCACGCCGACCACGGTGAACCCGTGCGCCCGCGCATCGGCGAGGTATTCCGACACGTCCCGACGCGGGTCGACGACGACCGCCTGACCGGTCTGCTCGTCGGCGATCATGTACGACGCCTGGGACAGGCAGTCGAGGTAGTACTGGGCGAAGAACACGGCGAACCTTTCGACGGAGAAAGCAGTCGCGGAGCGGAGCACCGCGAGACGGGAAGAAGTGCGCTGAGGGTGGGCGGCCGACCGTTCAGGCGGCCCGGGCGTCCGTGCCGCGCACGACCGGGCGCCCGGTACGGGCCCACCTGGAGGTGCCGCCCGCGACCGAGACCGCGCGGAAACCGGCGGCCTCCAGGTGCTCCGCGGCCCAGGCGCTCCGGTTGCCGCTCGCGCAGATCACGTAGACGAGCCGGTCGGCGGGGAGCGCGGCGAGGTGGGCGCCGAGCTCGGAGAGCGGTGCGGTGCGGACCCCCGGTACGTGGCCGGCGCGGTACTCGTCCGGTTCCCGTACGTCGATGGCGAAGGCGCCCTCCGCCAGCTCGGAGGCGAAGACGTCCAGATCCACTTCATGCATGGAAGATCACCCTTTCGGATACCCCCCGGGGTACTTACGCCGCCGACTGTAAGCAGCGGTGATGAGGGAAGTCAAATACCCCTAGGGGTATTGCGCATCACAGCCCCACCCCCTGCGGACAGGGAGGGTAAAAATACCCATGGGGGTATGGTGGTCTGCGGTTATCGGAACAGACAGGAGATCGAGATGGCACGAGGGATCACGGCGAGGCGGCCCCCGCCCCCCGTCACCCCCTCGCCCGGCACCGTGCGTCTGGGCCTTCGGGAGAACAGGGCGCAGTTCGTCCTGCTCGTCCTCGTCACGGCGGCGGTCGGGGCGCTCGTCGGTCTGGAACGGACGACGGTCCCCCTGATCGGCACCGAGGTCTTCGGGCTCGCCGGGAACCTGGCCGTCTTCTCGTTCATCGTCGCGTTCGGCCTGGCCAAGGCACTCACGAACCTGGCCGCCGGTGCGCTCACCGCCCGTTTCCGGCGCAGGCAGCTCCTGCTGACCGGCTGGCTGATCGGCGCACCCGTGCCGTTCGTCCTCGCCTGGGCGCCCTCGTGGTGGTGGATCGTGGCTGCGAACGTCCTGCTCGGCGTCAACCAGGGGCTGACGTGGTCGATGACCGTCAACATGAAGATCGACCTCGTGGGACCCGGCCGCCGGGGACTCGCCACCGGCCTCAACGAGGCCGCCGGCTACGTCTCGGTCGGTGCCACCGCCCTGCTCACCGGCTATCTCGCCACCCACTACGGGCTGCGCCCCGCCCCCGAACTCATCGGCGTGGTCTTCCTCGCCGCCGGCCTCGGACTGTCCCTCCTGGCCAAGGACACCGCCGCCCACCTGGCCCTCGAACTCTCCCGCCACCCGGCGCGCCCGGGCGGGGGGAACGGCAGGCCGTCCTTCAAGGAGACCTTCGCCCTTACGTCATGGCGCGACCGGTCCCTGCGCGGCGCCAGCCAGGCGGGCCTGGTCAACAACCTCAACGACGGCCTGACCTGGGGCGTCTTCCCGCTCCTCTTCGCCGACCACGGACTCGGCATCGCCGCGATCGGCCTGATCAAGGGGCTCTACCCGCTCCTGTGGGGCATCGGCCAGATCCCGGCCGGCCACCTCGCCGACCGGATCGGCCGCAAGCCGCTCGTCGTGACGGGCATGCTGGTCCAGGCCGCGGCACTCCTCCTCGCCCTCCTCCTCGACCGCCCTCTTCTCGCCGGAGTCCTCTCCGCCGTCGGCCTGGGCCTCGGCACCGCACTGGTCTATCCGGCGCTCATCGCCGCCGTCTCCGACCGCGCCCACCCCTCCTGGCGGGCCCACGCCCTCGGCACGTACCGGTTCTGGCGCGACATCGGCTACGCCGCCGGCGCCCTGACGGCGGGCGTCCTCGCCGACGCGCTGGGCCTGGACGCCACCGTCCTCGCCGCCGCCGTCCTCACCGCGGCCTCGGGCCTCCTCGCCGCCCGCTGGATGACCAACCACCCCCGAACCTGACCGACACACGCTCCGCCGGGCACTTTCTCCCTCCAGCCGGCCTGGCGACCGTGCAGTAGAGGTGCGCGAGGGCCCCTCGGGGCGGCCCCGGCCAAGGCACAGGGCGGACAGAGTACGGAGGGTTCGGTGAGCTCTTTCAGAGTGGCCACCAGGACTTGTACGGGTCGATCATGTGCGGAGCCGGATGGTGAGGGCTGCGGCGGTTGCGGTGGTGCCGAATGGCCCCACCGCCCATCTCCTCGACTACTTCTTGCGCCGTCCGGATGAACGCCACCCGAGCCCCGGTGCCCCGACCGGCCGCGCTTTCCGCGTTCCTCGCCCCGCGAGCCGCACGAAGCAAGGAGACTGCGTACGTCGCTTCGCAGAGCGCCTCGGAGATCTGGGCGGGGCCCTCGAGATCGACCGCGCCCTGGGCCTGGAACAGCCGGGGCGGCCTCTGCGGCGGCCTGCCGCCTGCTGGCGCTACACATGAACCAACCCGGTCACGCTGCCCGGGAGGGCCGACCCGGCGGCGACCAGGGCGATCCCCCCACTCCTATGCCATGACCTGCGGCACGAGATACGCCACGACGGTCACGCCCGCCAGCAGGTCGCCACGCAGCCAGGAGCGCTCGTAGCGGGCGAGACACGGGAGAGGCGGCGGACATGGCGGACGAGCGCGTGTACCTGGTGACCGGGGGCGGGACAGGGATCGGGGCGGCGACCGCGCTTTCGTTGGCCCGGGCGGGACACAAGGTGGCGGTGTCAGGGCGCTGCCCCGAGCCGCTGCGGCTGGTCGCCGAGGAGACCGGCGCCCTGCCCGTACCGTCGGAGACTGCCTGCCCGGCAGTATGCAGGCACCCGAGGGCAATACTCATTGCGCCATGCGGTGGGTACGCGGTACGCGCACAGCGGATCGTTGACGGGATGACTGCCGTTTACTGCAACAACTGAATGCGCCGGAGTCTCTAGGGTCGGATCCCGTCGCAGGCGATCCGCAGATGGCGCGGCCCGCGCAGTACGGCGTTCTGGCGGTACTGGGGCGGGTCGTCAAGCAGGCGTGGGTTCTCCAGTCTCCGGGCCAGCTCGGACAGGGCGAGTTGGGCTTCCAGTCGGGCGAGCGGTGCGCCGAAGCAGCTGTGGATGCCGCTGCCCAGGCCGAGGTGCTGGATGTCCGGGCGGTCCGGGTCGAAGCGGTCCGGGTTCTCGAAGCGCTGCGGGTCGCGGTTGCCGGACGCCAGGACCAGCCAGAGGGTGGAGCCCTTGGGGATGGTGACGCCGCGGACGTCAACGTCGGCGAGAGTGGTGCGCCCTGGCAGCAGTTGCACCGGCGGCTCGAAGCGGAGCAGTTCCTCGACGATGGGCACGGCCAGTCGCGGTTCGGCCCTCAGGCGCTGCAGGACGTCGGGATTGCGCAGCAGGGTCAGCATTCCGTTGCTGATGAGGTTGACCGTGGTCTCGTGCCCCGCGATCAGGAGCAGAGCAGCGGTACTGAGCAGTTCCATCGTGGTCATCGGGCCGTCCTGGCCCTTCGCCGTCGCCAGTTGGGAGAGCATGTCGTCCCCGGGGTTCTTACGGCGCTCCTCGATCAGGCCGGCCAGGTACATGCCCAACTGCATCCGGGCCTCGTGCGCGCCCTTGCCCCGCTCGGCGGGATCGGCGTCCGGGTCGGGGTCCAGGCTTGCGGCGAGGGTGTCCGCCCAGGTGTGGAAGCGTGCCTCGTCCTCGCGCGGCACTCCGAGCAGCCTGCAGATCACCGTCACCGGGAACGGGTAGGCGAACTCCTCCACCAGGTCGATCCGGCCCGGGTCTCCGAGGCCGTCGATGAGCCCGGCGACGATGTCGTGGAGCTCCGGACGCATCGCGTCGACCCGGTGAGGGGAGTGCGGCGGGCCGAAATGCCGGTTCGTCATGCGTCGCATCCGGTCGTGTTCCGGCGGGTCGAGGCGTAGGAAGCTCGGCGGCAGGGCGCTCCCCTCAGGGGCCGACTCCGCCAGCGGGTCAGCGCCGGCGGACGCCTGGTTGCGGGCGTCGGAGCTGATCCGGGGATCGTGCAGAAGGCTGCGGATCTCGTAGTAGGTGCTGATCACGTACGGCCCGTCGGCCTCGTGGTGGACCGGTGTCCTCCGCAGCTCTTCGTAGATCGGGTACGGGTCGGCCCGGTTGGCGTAGTCCAGGATCTGGTGCAGCAGGGTGTGCGTCATGGCAGGTCCTTGTGGCCGAGCGGGTCAGTGCGCGGGGGTGAACGTCATGCGGCGGTCGGCCGGCGAGTATCCGCTGAGGGTCACGGTGGGGCCGTGGCTGGGGACCGACGGGTCGGGGAAGTCCGCGTCCATCGGCTGTTGTCCGTCCGTGTGCCGGTCGACCGTGGGGAACTGCGGCGGGAACGGCGCGGTGCGCTCGATGAGTTCCTTGTAGAACGGCAGCCACCGGCCGTGGTCGAAGGAAACGGCGCCGATGACGCGCCCCTGGTATCCGTAGACGCCGACGAACCGGCGGCTGTCCAGAGATCCCTGCGAGATCAGGATGTCCGTCGCCATCGACGGCACTCCGACCGACTTGACGTTGACGCCGAACTGGGAGGACCAGAAGGCGGGCACGTCCATGTGCGGCAGTCGGTCGATGCTCTCGCTGAGCATGTTGTGCGCCGCGATCCCGGCCTGGGCGACGGCGTTGCCCCAGTGCTCCAGGGACAGGAACTGGTACCCGAACAGGGGATGGGGGCAGCGGGCGACGTCGCCCGCGGCGTAGATGTCGTCGGTGACGATGCCGCGGATGTCGAAGGCCCGGCAGCCGGCGTCGCAGGCGATGCCGCGGGGCCCGGCGCCGAGCCCGGAACCGTTCAGCCATTCGGTGTTGCGGAGGGCGCCGAGCGAGACGACCACGACGTCGGTCTCCACGGTGGAGCCGTCGGACAGGTGCGCGGCGCGCACCCGTCCCGAGGCGTCACCCTCCAGAGCGGTCACCATGACTCCGCACCGCAGGTCCACGCCGTGCTCGCGATGGAGGCCGGCGGCCACCGCGGCGACCACCCCGCCGAGTGCGCCGACCAGGGGCGCGGCGCCTCGTTCGGCGACGGTGACGGGGAGGCCGCGTTCGCGGCAGGCGGAGGCGACCTCCGAGCCGGCGAACCCTCCCCCGATGACGAGGACCCGTTTGGGTCCCTCGTCGAGCCGTCGGGCGAGCGCGGCGCCCTCGTCGCGGGTCCGGAGCACGAAGACGCCGTCGAGTTCCGCCTCCTCCGGGCGCGGCCACGGCCGCGCCCGGACACCGGTGGCGATCAGCAGCCGGTCGTACGGCACGTCGTCGCCGTCGGCCAGCCGCACCCTCCTCGCGGCCATGTCCAGGCCGGTGGCGGGAACGCCGAGCCGCCAGGTCGCGTCGACGGACCGGAGCCGGGGCAGCGCGGTGCGATGGGCGCGCGCCCTGCCCAGCAGCACCCCCTTGGACAGCGGGGGCCGGTCGTACGGCTCGTACGGCTCGTCACCGATCATGGTCAGAGACCCCACGAAGCCCTTGGCACGCAGGGTCTCGGCGGCCCGCAGGCCTGCCAGCGAGGCGCCGACGACGACGATGCGGCCCTCGCGTTTGAGCTGCTCCAAGGCTCCGTCACCGAGCACCGGGCACCGCCTCGGCCGGCTTGTCCACGGCATCGACGAGGATGGCCTGCACCGGGCAGGCCGCGGCGGCCTGGGCCAGCTTCTCGCGCTGTGCCTCGTCAGGATCCGGGTCGTACAGCAGCGCCTCGTCGCCGTGCATGGTGAAGATCTCGGGAGCGAGGAACGCGCACTGCGCGTACCCCTGGCAGCGGTTCAGATCGACGGCAATGCTCACCACGGGATCGGTCCTCTCCAATGGCCCGGTCGAGCCCCCTGCGCCCACTCTCATCTGCCGGGAGGGCCACAGCGACGGGGAGCGGACCGATCGAGTGAGCGGTGCGGCCCGATCAGGTCGAGGCGGCGGTCCGTGACGCGGCGGAATGCCGGCCCCACAGGGTGTTCAGGCTGAGAGCGAGCACCCAGGCCGGGAAGACCAGCTCCGACCAGGGCACGTTCGCTCCCACCACGAGCAGCGTCAGGCCCGCCAGGTATCCGGCGGCGGTGAGCGGGCGCGGGAGGACGCCGAGCCGGTGGCCGATGGTCGAGGTCGTGATGACGAACACCGCTGCCATCCGCATGGCGTAGGTGGTCAGCAGGGCGTAAGCGACATCGCGGCCGAAGGAGGAGCCCTGTCCACCCTCATCGAGCGCGCTCCAGGCCGCCGCCGCAGCGCCGAACAGGGTGGCGACGAAGACCAGACCGCTGCCCAGGAACACAGTGGAGACGAACTTGTCCTCGCGCTCGCCCATCTGCTCGCGCATTGCGCCCATGAACCACAGGAACGCGATCCCGGCGTACGGGATCAGCTCCAGCGCCGTCCGCACGGCGCTCCGCTGCCCTGCGTCCACGGTCACCTCTGCCCCGTCGACGCCGCTCGGCACGGCGAGGCGTACCAGGACGATCGCCGCGGCCGTCAGGATCGCGAACACCATCCCTGCCACCCCGGCGGCCCACGGCGTCGCGAGGCGCTTGTGCTTCCGCTCCATGGTCTCCCGCTTCCTGCCTGTGCTTCCTTCGTCCAGACACCCGTGATCGCGGGACGCGCGCCACTGGAATCACCCGACAGGAAGAGCTCGGTGCGCCATACAGGCCAGGGCGGGGCCGGGCGAGGTACGGCCCCATCTGGGGCTCCCCCTCCGGTCCCCTCCACTGGGGCATGCATGAAGGTGATGTCATCGGCGCGGCCCGCGTCCAGACCAGCTCACGCATCTCGGCGTCGCCGCCAGGCGCCTGCCGCTCACCACAATCCCGGGCGGGCCGGGATGACGCGTTCTAGGGACGTTCGAATGCCTGCAGTACGCCACCGAGCGCGAAGCACAGCGCGCCGCACAACGTCCCCCAGTTGGCGATGTCGGTGTTGACCAGGCTCTGGGTGCTGGGCCGGGTGAAGGCGGCCAACGCAGAGACCATGAAGAGCACCGACCCGAACTGATTCACTGCGACCACCCACCAGCCGAGGCTGCGCGAGCGGATGCAGGGCCGGGAGCGATGGCAGATCTCGGCGAACGCGAGATGACCCGACACCAGGAACAGCACGCACCCGACCACGTCGGGGGTCCAGATCAGCCGGTTGGTCTGCTGGACGGTGAGCCCTTGCAGGAAGGAATCCAGCAGGTTGACTCCGAACACCAGCGTCCCGGCGAACAGCACGAACGTGCTGAGCCAGTCCAGACGCATCGGCTCGTACCCCCACCACCGCCAGCCGGTCGTCGCCAGTGGGCCGCCCGCCGGGTTGTGGCGAGGCGCGTTCAGCACCTGCAAGAGCGAGGTGTAGCCGCCGATGTTGAAGCACAGCCCGCCCGCGAAGTAGATCGAGGCGCTCTCGACCGGGTCGCCCGAGCCGAACTGGGCGACCCCGGCGCCGAGAGCGAAGAGCATTCCGCCGAGGAAGAACGCACCCGATGCGACGGAATTGAGCCTCCGGAGGCGACCGAGGGCCTCGGCGTCGGCAGTCGGGGACATCGCGTCCGTGCCCCCGGGGCCGCGGACGGACAGCGCCCCGCGCTTGCGCGCGAGCCGCGACTCCCATACCACCGTCTGCCCTTCCGCGCGGTGCCAGGTGAGCCGGGTGGTGAACGGTCCCGCGCCTTCGGCGCGGTGCTCAGGCGGTTTCACGACACGCGCCTGTGCCGGCTCCGGTGCCCCGCGGACAGTGCAACGTGGACTCCTTGGATGTCCGGTGTCCTCACCTGTCAGGTGTGCGGTACGACTGCGACAGGACAGGAGGCGTGGTGGATGACGGCGTGGGTGACCGATCCGATGTGAGCGCCCCTGGCTGCCCTGCGCCGGCCGACGATCACGAGGCGCGCGTCCGACGCGGCCTCGATGAGATGCTCGGCCGCCCGCCCCGGGGCGGACACCTCCGCCACCTCCGTCGCCGGAAACCTGTCCCGGAACGGTCGAACCGCGCCGGCGAGCGCTGCCGCCTTCTCGTCCTTCGCGGCTGCGCTGGAGTGGTGAACGAAGGATTCATGCCACGTGTGCACGATTTCCAGCGGGACGCGATGCCGCCCGGCGAAATCGAACGCGAAGTGCAGGAGTTCGTCCTCGGCTTCGTTCACATCCAGACCGAGGACCACCTTCCGGCGGCTGTTCCCCTCGGATCCACCGGAGCTGTCCTTCTCGTATCCGGGGCGAACGAGCACCACGGGACGCTCTGCTGCCGCGATGACCTCCTGTCCTACCGAACCGACGATGAACCCGCGGACGCTCCCCAGCCCATGAGAGCCCACGACGAGCAGATCCGCCGCGGCAGCTGCGGCGAGCAGCACGCTGGCGGGCGCGTCTTCGACCTCGTCAGCGGTCATGGCAAGGCCCGGCTGCCGGGACCCGACACGCCGCTCGGTCTCGGCCAGCACACCTTCCGCCGCGCCGGCGCGGTCTTCGTGCGACACCTTCATCGCCCCCAGCTGATGCTCCGCCCACCGTGTGGCATACACCAGTCGCAGGCCGTCGCCGCGCAGCGCCGCCTCGTCGGCGGCCCAGTCCACCGCCGCCACGCTTCCCTCAGAGCCGTCCACCCCCACAGTGACAGGTCGGGACACGCCGCTCTCCTCGCCTCGGGCCATCGTCGACAGGCCCTCACAGGGGCGCCGATGGGCACCCTTGTGCGAGGGCACCTGGTCGAGAAGCTACCGAGTCGCTGAAACAAATGGTGTGCGCAGCGTTCGGCGACGCTGCCGAAGTACCCCATCCGGCGGATGACACCCCGCGAGGTGGCGCAGGCGCGGGCCCTCCCTGCCGTGGCGCATTGGACAAGGACAGGTCCGTCGCACTGGCCGGTGGCCGACTGCGCTGCGGGCCCTTGCCTCGGAGGAGGTCCAGGGTGACCTGGGCCGCCGCGAGGTCCTGCACGCCCAGGCCGATGAGCTTGCAGACGGTGATCTCGTCGGCCCGTTCGCGGCCCGGTGCCGACCCCGCAAGCACCTCGCCGAGTTCCGTGGGTTCCGGGAAGGCCGCTTGGGCCCGCGCGAGGTCTCCGTGGACGGCGGTGAGGGCGCGGCTGTCGACCACGATCCGGTCGGCGCGGTACAGGCAGGACGGAGACAGTTCGGCCTTGGTCGGGTCGTCGGCTCCTACGGCGGTGATGTGCAGGCCGGGAGCCAGCCACTCGGCGTCGACCAGCGGTTCGGTGCTAGCGGTGGCCGTCACCAGCACGTCGGCGCCCTCGCACGCCTGCCGGGCGGCGCCCACCGGGGTCACCCGCAGGTCGGGGCGGCGTGTGACCAGCGCGGCGGCCAGGCGGCGCACGCGTTCGTCGCGGCGGCCCCAGACCCTCACCTCCCGGATCGGCAGTTCGTCGGCAGCCGCCAGGATCTGCAGATACGCCTGAACTCCGGTACCCAGCACGCCGACTACGGCGGAGTCCGGCCGGGCCAGCGTGCGCGCGGCGAGCGCGCCGGCGGCCGCGGTGCGGATGTCGGACAGGTGGTGCTCGTCCTCCAGCACGGCCCGCAGGTCCCCGGTCCGGGCGTCGAACACGGCGACGGCACCGGCTCCCGGCGGGCCGCCACGCCGGGCACGCTCCGCGAACCAGGTGGCCACCTTCACCGTGAAGACGGAACGGCCCGGCAGCCAGGCCGACTTCACGTGCACGTCGCCATCCCGGCCCGCCGGCGCGAACACCGCCACAGGCGAGTCCCCCAGTCCGCGGCTGAAGGCGGCGAAGGCCGCCGCCACTTCCTCGACGACGTCCTCGTACCCCACGAGCGCGCGGATCGTGTCCGGCCCGACGTATGCCGGTATCGCCTGCACCGTCTGCCGGGTCGCGGCGCTCACTGAGGAAGCACCTCCAGCCGTCCCTCGCCGACGAAGGCGACCTCGCCGCCGACCCGCACGGAGTGGATGTCCTCCCCGTGGCCGTGGGCACTGATGGTCATCTCGCTGGGGCGTCCGGTGAACCGGCCCTGGCGCAGGGTCACGGCTTCGCCGTCGCCGATGCAGCCGTGACGGCGCAGGTAGGCCGCGGCGCAGCCGGCTCCGCTGCCGGTAGCCACGTCCTCGGTCAGCCCGTCGTTGCTCCAGTGCCGCGCCTCCAGAGCGGTCGCATCGAGGACGTAGGCGAACTGGGCGCCGAGGTCCGCCAGTCGTGTGCTGATGTCCAAGGCGATGCGGGCACGGTCAAGGGCGCCTTCGCGGACCGGGAGCACCAGGTAGCGCAGCCCTGTGGAGACGACCTCCGGGGACAGGTCCGGATCGAGGTCCTTGGCGTCGAGGCCGAACAAGGACGCCAGGTCCTTCGCGGCCGAGGGCTCGGGGCGGCCGAGGAAGGCGGCCCGGCCCTGATCCAACACGCTGGCGTACCGTCCGGTTCCGAGCCGCCTCGTGGTCACCTCCACGGTGCGGGCCTTCAAGCGCAGCGTCCACGTCTCCTCCTCGCCGGCACCGTGCAGGGCGTGCAGCACACACCCAGCCCCGATGACGGGATGCCCGGCGAAGTCCAGTTCCTCGATGAGGTCGAAGACCCGCGCCTGCCGGCCCGAGTCCCCCGACGTCTTGTCCGGGGTCAGGAAGATCGACTCGAAGTGGCGCAGCTCCTGCGTGATCCGTTGCATCTGGGGGCCGCTGAGGTCGGCGGCGTCGGGGAAGACAGCCAGGCTGTTGCCGCTGTAGGGCAGGCCGGTGAAGACATCGACGTGGTGGTAGAACATGCGGCTGAGGCTACGAGCCCACCAGGCCATAAGGAACTGGCCAATCCCGGAGATCCCACATAACGTCTGGTTATGGGATCGGATCTGGACATGGCACAGCTGCGGGTCTTCGTCTCCTGCACCCGCTCCGGCAGCATCAGCCGCGCCGCCACCGCGCTCGGGCACAGCCAGCCCGCACTCAGCCAGCAACTGCGCAGGCTGGAACGCACCGTCGGGCAGCCACTCCTGCACCGCGCCGCCACCGGCGTCACCCTCACCAAGGCCGGCGAAGCGCTGCTACCGTACGCCGAACGCATCCTGGCCCTGTCCACCCAGGCACTCGGCGCCACCGGCCCGGCCATCCAGGGGCACTGCGGCGTGGGCCTGCTCGAAGACCTCACCACCGCGCCGCTCCCTCAGGCCCTGGCCGACTTCACCCGCATGAACCCCCGGGCCACCCTGGAGCTGATCAGCGGCCCCGGCCCCGTACTCCGCGAGGCATACGGCCAAGGACGCATACACCTGGCGCTGTGCGACCCGTCCTATCTCCCCGAGCCACCCCGGTGGACGGTGCGCCTCCCTATGACCTGGGCCGCCGCCCCCAGCCTGGACACCACCCTCGACCCCCTCCCCCTGGTCCTCTTCTCCCAGCCCTGCCGCTGGCGCCAACCGCTCCTCGACTCCCTCGAAGCCGCCGGACGCGGCTGGCGCACCGCATTCGAGAGCACCAACGTGCCCGGCGTCCGGGCGGCCGTCCGCGCCGGCCTCGGCGCGGCCGCCCTCCTTCCGGCCACCGTCGAACCGGGCACCGCCGTACACGGCCTTCCCGCGCTCCCCGACGTCGAACTCGGGCTGATCAGGCGCCCCGGAACCGAGGGCGACACCCTCGTCGACGCCGTCGAAGCCGTCCTCAAACGGCTCGTCTGATCAGCTACCCGCCCCTCGCTTCCGGCCAGAAGCCGGTCAGCTCCTTGTTCAAGCGACCACAGTCCGCATGGGGTACCAGCGCCACCGCACCGACGTGCGCATCTCATATCGTCGGCGAAATGGGCGTGGAAGCCGTGCCGGTCGCGGCCCTGGCCGACGACCCTCGTCGGCCCTCATGCCGACTGCCCGGATGGATGGCGCCCCACAAGGCGGCGTAGCGCAGGGAGCCGTCGAGCAGGCGGAACGACGTGTGGCGGCGCCGCACACACCGTCCTGGGCGCTGTCCGCGTGGGACTCGACCGGCCGCACGCCCCGCCCCCCCGGGACGGGACCGGCTCGCCGACGGTGCAGGCCCGATCGGGTGAGCCACCCGACGAGGACCTTGGTCCGCCTGAATGACCATCACTCCACCACCGCACAAAGGCGGTGAGCCCGCCCGGTACAGCGGCCGCCGCGTGGTACCACGTCAGTAAAACGCCAGTGGACCGCCGCGATCCCGATGAATGTCGAGCCAAGGAGCTGATGCGCATGTCGGCCGACAGACCTGTCGGAGCACCGGGCGAGCTGACGCCAGATCCCTTCGCCATGGTCAGGACCCGCGGTTACGTCGGGATCCTGGTCATGGCGGCGGCGCTCGGAGTGCCGATCTCAGCAGCCGCGTACGGCTTCCTCGCCCTGGTCAACGAGCTCCAGCCGTGGACCTACACCGATCTGCCCAAGGCGCTGGGCTTCCAGGAAACCCCTCCCTGGTGGCCCCTGCCGCTGCTCGCCGTCGCAGGCCTGCTGGTCGGAGCGACCATCCGATACCTTCCGGGAATCGGTGGCCACAAGCCCGCCGAGGGGCTGTCGACGACGGGCGCGCCGAAGCCGCGCGAGCTTCCCGGCATCTTCGTCGCCGCCGTGGCCACGCTGGCCCTCGGTGCCGTCCTCGGTCCCGAGGCACCGCTCATCGCCCTCGGCAGCGGCACAGCCATCTGGCTCGTACGCCTGCTCAAGCCGGACCTGCCGGAGCGGGCCGGGGCCGTCGTCGGAGCCGCCGGAAGCTTCGCCGCGGTGAGCACCCTGCTCGGGTCACCCATCACGGGGGCGTTCCTGCTCATGGAGGCTTCGGGAATCGGCGGGCCGATGCTCGGGGTCGTGCTCGTACCCGGCCTGCTCGCCGCCGGCATCGGCTCGCTCGTCTTCACCGGCCTGGACAGCTGGACCGGTCTCGGCACGTACTCGCTGGCGCTTCCGGAGGTCCCGCACGCCAACGCGCCCGATGTCGCCGAGTTCGGCTGGGCACTCGTCATCGGACTGGCGGCGGCCCTCGTCGGCACGGGCATCCGGCGGCTCGCCCTCCTGGCGCAGCCCCGTGTCGAGCGGCACCGGGTGACCGCCACCGTGCTGATGGGCCTGGCGGTCGCGGGGCTCGCCATCGCCTTCGCCGAAGGCACGGGGAAAGCCGCGACCGACGTGCTGTACTCGGGGCAGGCCGCCATGGGCCCGCTGCTCGCGAACAGCGCAGACTACTCCGTCGGTACGTTGACCCTGCTCGTCGCGTGCAAAGGGCTGGCGTACTGCGCCTCACTGAGCGCGTTCAGAGGAGGCCCGATCTTCCCGGCGATGTTCCTGGGGGCGACGGGCGGGATCGCGCTGTCCCACCTTCCTGGGCTGGAGCTCACCCCCGCGTTCGCGATGGGGATCGGAGCCATGTCGGTCACCATGCTCGGGCTCCCGCTTACCTCGGTGCTGTTGGCCACCCTGCTGCTGGGGTCGCAGGGCCTCACCGTCATGCCACTCGTCATCGTCACGGTCGTGGTCGCCTATGTCGTGTCAAAACGACTCAGCCCGCCACCGGCCGGCGCGTCGCAGGCTCCCGCGCTCAGGGAACCGACGACGAGGTGACATACCGTCAAGTACCGCTTGGCGCAAGCGAGATCCGGTCCGGGAACCACCCTGGTTCTTGATCTCAGTTCTTGATGGCATCGTGAGGACCAAGGGGCATCATGGTCCGATTCCGCTCGACGCGTTCGCTCTGCTGCTGTCCGCCGAGCGGGGCGTGAACCACGGGCGTACACAAGGGGCGCGCCTTCACTCGCTCGGCCGCCCGCCAGGCCTTGGTGATCATCGAGGGCGTCCCGTGGTCAGCCGTCGGCCCACCGGTCGGCTTCGTCGACGGCGATGCTCGTCAAGCCGGTGGTGGGCACCAGGCTGATCGCGGAGAGCGGGCACAAGCACCGCCGCGCCAAGGAGCCGTGCGAGCGCAGGACTTCCAGCGGATCGACACGAGCCCACGCGAACGCGCTACCTCCGGAAGAGCCGCCCGCGCCCGGATGCCTCGGTCGAGCCATGCCGAGCACTGCCCCGCGGGCTACCTGGGCGGCGGCAACTCCTTCGACCGGGCGTTGAGCGACTTCGCGGAGAAGTACGCGACCGTGCCTGGCGCCCCGACGCGGTCAGGAGTACCAGTCGGCCTCCACCGCCCGCGCCCGTCGGGGCACGTCCCGGGCGAGCATGGGCATGCGTTCGCCAGACGCGAGCAGGAAGCTTGCCGGATCGCCGCCGAGAGCGCCCGGGAGCGTCACCTCGACCTCGATGCCGCGAGGCGGGTCGGTGGGCAGGATTGTGGTCATCACCGCCGTCTGGGCCCGGTGGCCATGGACGCGGGCGGCGGCGACCTGCTTCCCGTCCACGAGGAGCTCCAGCTCCCGCGTCCCGCCCACCCGCAGGCCCACCGTGACCGAGCAGCCTGCGTGCTCGGCATGAAAGTGATACTCGCGGCCCATGGCCGCCTCCCTGAAGCGCCTGGCGACAAATCTCCTTCCCTTCATCGTGGCACTGCCTGATGGCTGCGGCAGCCCTGGATATCGCTCCCGCGGTCGTCACCGTGATCCCCACCCGTCACGCCACCTCTCAACCGACCGCACCACCGTCGCCGAGCACGGGAACACGCTGCCGTCGTCCCTCTCGGACAACGACAGCCATCGCGACCAGATCGCTGCGCCCCCATGGGTCTTCGGTCATCTCGGGGGCCCGCTGCCCGAGCCGGCTACAGGCAGTCGGGTGTGGGCCTGACCTGGGCCTTTCCCCGGACGAGGGCGGGTGGACCATAGCCCCCTCAGCCTGGGGATCAGTCCACGTAGAGATGTCAGTGGGGGCGTGGATGCAGTCGCAGTGGGTGGCGTCCGGGCCACTGCCGGTCTTCACCGGTTCGGCGCTGCTCACCCCCTGGTAGTTGATGCAGACGTCGAACTCGCGGTCGGTGTCGCCGTAGACCGTGACCCCGGAGAATCGTGCCGTGTCGCCATAGAGGCATCCTGCTCGACCTACCCCCATCCGCGTCGCTCGGTCGGCGCTGCCTGGAGGCCGTCGGCGCACATTCCGGCCGCCGCAGCCGCACACACCTCGCGCTCCTGGACCGCGCCACCGGCCTGCGGAGCGCCGGGTCGACGAGGCCCTGGAGATCGTGGACCCAGGAGCCGCCGCCGACTGGCGGGGGCTCGGGGGCACGCGCCGGCGGCCGGTCCGGCGGCCGCCGGCTCCTGCATCAGGCCGGACCGTACGCGGCCGACAGCTCGCTGCTCATCTGCTCCGTGAAGGCGTGGGCCTGGCGGGCGGTTCAGGCCGATCAGCAGTGCGTACCCCTGGGTCGGTCCGTTCCGTGCCCGGGCCGCCCGCTCGCCCGCCGTTCGGGCCGGTGCTAGACATGGACTATGGCCGGATTCCTCGGCCGCCTGCGCTCCGCGTTGAGCGTCCGCACCGTCGCCCGCCAGGTCTTCTCCCTACAGGCGGCGATCGTGGTGCTCCTCGTCGTGGCCGCCGTGGTTGCTCTCGTACTGCAGTCCCGGGCGGACAGCGAGCGGGAAGCGCGCAACCGGTCCCTCGCCGTGGCCGAGACCTTCGCCAACGCCCCGGGACTCGAGGAGGCCCTGGCCGGTCCCGACCCGACCGCAGTGCTCCAGCCACGCGCCGAGGAAGCGCGAAAGGCGTCCGGCGTCGACTTTCTCGTGGCGATGACCACGGACGGGATCCGCATCACCCACCCCGATCCGGCACAGATCGGAAAGCGCTACATCGGCACGATCGGCCCTGCTGCGGCAGGCGGGATCGTCAGGGAGACCGTGACCGGCACCCTCGGCCCGTCCACCCGCGCCGTGGTCCCCGTGACCGACGCCGAGGGCGACGTCATCGCTCTGGTTTCCGCCGGGGTCACGCTCGAAGCCGTGAGCGGAGTCGTCGATCATCAGCTGCCCCTGCTGCTCGGTGCCGCGGCGGCGGCGCTGGCAGTCGCCACCTTCGGTACCGCTCTGGTCGGCAGGCGACTGCGCCGCCAGACCCGCGGCCTGGGTCCCGCCGAGATGACCCGCATGTACGAGCATCACGACGCGGTGCTGCACGCCGTGCGCGAGGGCGTTCTGATCCTCGACGGCGACGGTCGGCTGGAGCTGGCCAACGACGAGGCCCGCAGGCTGCTCGGTCTGAGCCCGGACGCGGAGGGCCTGCTCGCCCGTGAGCTGGGCCTCGCCCCGGACATAGCCCGGCTGTTGGCTTCCGGGCGCGCGGCCACCGACGAGGTGCACCTGGCCGGGGACCGGCTGCTGGCCGTCAACCAGCGGCCGACCGACCCCGGAGGCGGGCCGTCCGGCTGTGTCGCGACGCTGCGGGACACCACCGAGCTGCAGACGGTCACCGGCAGGGCCGATGTGGCGCAGGAGCGCCTGAAACTGCTGTTCGACGCCGGATTGGAGATCGGCACCAGCCTCGACGTAGAGCGGACCTCCCAGGAGCTGGCGGACTTCGCCGTCCCCCGGTTCGCCGACTTCGTCACCGTCGACCTGGCCGACCCCGTCCTGCGGGGCGAGGAGCCGTCGGGGGGTGCAGCGATGCGCCGTGTCGCGTTCCGGGGTATCCGGGACGACACACCGCTGTACCCGCCCGGCAAACTGATCCATTTCGTCCCGTCCACCCCGCAGAGCCTCGGTTACGGCTCGGGCGAGACGGTCCTGGAGGCGGACATGACCGCCTTCTCCGGGTGGCAGGCTCAAGACCCCGAACGGGCCCGGAGACTTGTCGAGGCCGGCATCCATTCGATGATCGCGGCTCCGTTGCGCGCTCGCGGAGTCATCCTGGGTGTCGTCACGTTCTGGCGGTCGCGCAAGCCCGAGCCTTTCGAGCACGACGACGTGACACTCGCCGAGCAACTGGGCGCCCGAGCGGCGGTCACCATCGACAACGCCCGCCGCTTCACGCGCGAGCACACCCTGGCGGTCGCCCTGCAGCGCAGCCTGCTCCCCCGCGCCCTGCCGGAGCAGAACGCGCTCGACGTGGCCCACCGCTACCTGCCCGCGCATGCGGGCAGCGGCGGTGTCGGCGGGGACTGGTTCGACGTCATCCCGCTACCCGGCGCCCGCGTCGCCCTCGTCGTGGGGGACGTGGTCGGCCACGGCCTGCACGCCGCCGCCACCATGGGCCGGCTGCGCACCGCGGTCCACAACTTCTCCTCCCTGGACCTGGCGCCCGACGAACTCCTGTGGCGCCTCGACGAACTGGTCACTCGGATCGACCAGGACGAGAGCGGCGGGGGCGGCGGCGCTCCGGTCACGGGCGCCACCTGCCTGTACGCGCTCTACGACCCGGGCACCCAGCTGTGCACGATGGCCCGCGCCGGCCACCTCGAGCCCGTCATCGTGCGCCCCGACGGCAGCGCGGCGTTCGCCGCCGTACCGGGCGGCCCGCCCCTCGGGCTCTCTGGACTCCCGTTCGAGACCGCCGAGATCCAGCTCCCCGAGGGCAGCGGCCTCGTGCTCTACACCGACGGTCTCGTGGAGGACCGCACCCGCGACATCGACGAAGGGCTGGAACTGCTGCGGCGCACCCTGGCTCACCCCGGCCGCACGCCTGAGCAGACCTGCAGCGCGGTTCTGGACGCAATGCTGCCCGAGCAGCCCTCGGACGACATCGCGCTGGTGGTCGCCCGCACGCGTGCGCTCGGCAGCGCCCGTACAGCCACCTGGGACGTCGCGTCCGATCCGTCGGCCGTCGGCCAGGTTCGAGCCGCCGTCGCCCGCACGATGGCCGAGTGGGGTCTGGAGGAGGAGTCGTTCACCACCGAGCTGATCCTCAGCGAGCTTGTCACCAACGCCATCCGTTACGCCGCCGAGCCCGTCCGCGTACGTCTGATCCGCGATCGCGCCCTGATCTGCGAGGTCTCGGACGGCAGCAGCACCGCTCCGCACCTGCGGCGCGCGGCGACCACCGACGAGGGCGGACGGGGCCTGTTCCTGGTGGCCCAGTTCGCCGACCGCTGGGGCACCCGCTACACCGCGGACGGCAAGGTCATCTGGACCGAACAGCCACTTCTCACCGGTACGTCGGACAACGACCGGTGATGACCGGTGATGACCGGTGATGACCGGTGATGACCGGTGATGACCGGTGGCGCCTACGGCCACCGGCCGCTCCGGCTCCCCACGTCCGCCTGCACGGGCACCCATGTCGCCCTCGATCTTGATCGTCTTCATGGTGACTTGGGACCGGACCGCGCGAGTCTGGGACGCTGTTACCGGGCAGTACCGCAGAATGCCGGCGGGCAAGCCGGAGCGGTGCAGTCGGTGGCTCTCCGCCGGGACGGCCGCACGCTCGCCACCGCCAGCTGGGACGGCACAGCGTGGCTGTGGGACGCCCTGACGGGCAAGGCGCGCCTTTCGTTGGCGGGGCACTCCGACGTGGTGTATTCGGTGGCGTTCAGCCCCGATGGCCGCTGCCTCCCCACGGGCAGCGTCGACCGCACGGGCGCGGCTGTGGGACGTCCGCCTGGCCCCGGCCGACGAGGCCATCAAGAAGATCTGCCGCGCGGTCTGCCGCAGGTGGCCGGTCCGAGCCGCCCGGACTGATTGTCGGCGAACTCACTCCTTCCGGTACCGGCGACCGCCGCACCGTCACGGCACTCCCCCAGCACCGTTACGTAGAAGCACTCATGGAGCCAGGCCCGGGACCGACGGGCCGCACGAGACAGGTGACGGACATGCGCACTGAGGCCGCCAAGCGGGTCGAGCTGGTCTTCTCCCTCTTCGACGCCAACGGCAACGGAGTCATCGACTCCGGTGACTTCGACCTCATGACGGAACGCGTTCTGGAGGCGGCTGTCGCATCGGAAGACGGCGCCAAGGAGGCCATCCGGACCGCGTTCCGCCGCTGGTGGACGACGCTGGCCACCGAACTGGACGTCAACGGGGACGGCGTGATCACCGTCGACGAGTTCCGCCCCTTCGTGCTCGACCCCAAGCGTTTCGGCCCCACGATCACCGCGTTCGCGGAGGCTCTCTCCGCACTCGGCGACCCGGATGGGGACGGCCTGATCGAGCGTCCGCTCTTCCTGTCGCTGATGACGGCGATCGGCTTCGAGAAGGCGAACATCCACGCGCTCTTCGACGCCTTCGGCCCGGACGCCGAGGACCGCATCACCGTGGCCACGTGGGCCGCCGGCATCGAGGACTACTACGCACCGGAGCTGGCCGGGATTCCCGGCGACCGGCTGGTGGGCGCCCCGGCCGTCTGACACGGCCCGGTCGCGAGCGTCCCGGGGCGGCGTCGGCCGCACCGGGACACCGTCGGCCCGAAGGACGTCACGGTCCGGGCTTGTGGGCGAAGACCCACCGGTTCCCCTCCAGGGCGTCGTTCGGCTCGGGGAGGGGGCCGCGTCCGTGCCGGCGGGTGAAGTCGAAGGGCGTGCGCATCGACGTGGACCAGCCCTTGGCCGTCAGGTGAGCCGCCGAGTCGGGGCGCGGTCCCAGGTCGAAGAGGTCGAGCAGGTCGATGCCGATCTGTTCCCGCGTCGCCGTGTAGATCGCGCTGCCGCGGTACGCCAGCAGGTCCTTCTCCAGCTTGGCCTCGAAGGCCAGGGCGCTGCCCCCGGTGGTCAGCCGGTCCACCGTGTCGATGAGGTACGTCTCGGCGGGGCCCGGCAGGTAGAAGAGCAGCCCCTCGGCCAGCCAGACGCTCGGTGCGGCCGGGTCGAAGCCGGTGGAGGTCAGCGCGGTGGCCCAGTCCGCACGCAGGTCGACCGGTACGGGGACGCGCTTCACCCTCGGGGCTGCCGACAGGTCCGTGAGCACCTGGTGCTTGAAGGCCAGCACACCCGCCCTGTCGATCTCGAAGACCACGCAGTCGGACGGAAGGTCCAGCCGGAAGGCACGCGTGTCAAGACCCGCGCCCAGCAGGACCACTTGACGGGCACCGTCGAGGACCGACCCGAGGACGAAGTCGTCGAGGACCCGGGTCCGCAGCCCGAAGTAGCGGGCGAACCTGCCCCACAGCGGGTTGTCGTCCCCCTCCGGGACCTGCCCGATGCGTACCGGCCAGTCCACGCACGCCGGGGCCGCGCGTACGAAGTGTTCGGCGTGGACGTCCTGGGCCAGGCTGTCGTGGCGGTGGGTCTCGATCGCCCGGGCCGCGGCGACCAGGAGGGCGGTCAGCCCCACCCCTCCGTCCACGCCCTCCGCGTCGGCCTGCCGAGTCGACGTGGCGGCCGAGTCTCCTCCGGTGGCGGAGGGGGAGGGCTCCTTGGTGGTGAAGGTTTCGCTCATCGTTCTCTTCTTTCCGGCAGCAGGACGGGTTTGACCACGCGGCCGGCGTCGCAGTCGCGTTCGGCCTCGTTGATGTCGGCCAGCGGGTAGGTGCGGATCAGCTGGTCGAAGGGGAAGCGGCCGGCCTGCCACAGGCCGGTCAGCCGGGGTATCAGCAGTCCGGGTACCGCGTCGCCTTCGCAGATGTGGCGGATGCCGCGGCCTCGGTCGAGCGTGCCGGGTTCGAGCGGTAGCGGGGTGTGGAGGCGTGCCACGAGCCCGAGGGTGCCGGTGGGGCGCAGTGCCTGGAGCGCGTCGTTGATGAGCGGGGCCGAGGCCGTGGTGTCCAGGGCGTACTGGGCTCCGCCGTCGGTCAGTCGGCGGATCCGGTCGGGCAGTCCGTGCGATCCGGCGAACAGCGGGGTCGCACCGAACCGTTCGGCCAGGTCCAGCCGCTCGGGATGCCGGTCGACGGCCACGGTCCGCATGCCGGCGGCGGTGGCCGCCATCACGGCGGCCAGGCCCACCGCCCCCGCGCCGAGGACCGCGAGGGTGTCGCCTGGGCCTGCGGCGAAGGTGTTCAGTACGGCTCCGGCACCGGTGAGGAAGCCGCAGCCGAGCGGCCCGAGCAGTTCGAGCGGCAGGGAGGGGTCGACCCGGACGGCGTTGCGGGCCGGGACGAGCGCGTACGCGGCGAAGGAGGACTGGCCGAACCACCGGGGAGCCAGCGCCTTTCCGGCCGCGTCGGTGAGGCGCGGTGGTTCCTCCTCGCGCCCGCCGAAGAGGTTGAGGGAGGCGAAGGAGTCACAGTAGGCGGGGGCGGCGGCGCGGCAGCTCCGGCAGTGTCCGCAGGAGTCGAAGCTCAGCACGACGTGGTCGCCGACGCCGAGCGCGATGCCGGGGCCGCCGCCCGTCGCCACCACGACCCCGGCGCCCTCGTGGCCGAGAACCGCAGGCAGCGGGCTGCGGCCGGCCGATCGCCGTACTGCGAGGTCGGTGCGGCACATCCCGGCTCCCGCGATCTCGACCAGGATCTCGCCGGGGCCGGGCGCCGTGCTCAGGGCCACTTCCTCTACCGTGAACGGGTCCTCGTACGAGCGCAGTACGGCCGCCTGGAACCTCCTCGTCAAGCTTCCTCCTCCCGCGGGCGGTGCACGACGAACGGCCGGAGGTTGCCGTAGAGGCCCCACGGTCCGCCCGCGACACCGACGCCGCTGTCCTTGACGCCCGCGAAGGGCTGGGCGAGGGAGAGCTCGGCGTGGTGGTTGATCCACGCCGTGCCGCATTCGAGCCGGTCGGCCACTGCCTCGGCCCGGTCGAGATCGGTGCCCCAGACGGAGCCGCCCAGTCCGAAGCCGGTGCCGTTGGCCGCGTGGACGGCCTCGTCGAGGTTCCGGTACGGCAGTACGGGCAGGACCGGTCCGAACTGTTCCTCGGTCACCACCGG
The DNA here is from genome assembly GCF_036192275.1 of Streptomyces sp. NBC_00250. Taxonomy (NCBI): domain Bacteria; kingdom Bacillati; phylum Actinomycetota; class Actinomycetes; order Kitasatosporales; family Streptomycetaceae; genus Streptomyces; species Streptomyces sp. NBC_00250. Next base: position 478,516 of record NZ_CP108088.1, read on the forward strand.
GCTGTCGGGCGGGACGTCGGTGAGGATCGTGGGAGCGAAGAAGTAGCCCGCTCCGTCGAGTCGGTGGCCGCCGGCCACGGCCCGGGCGCCGGCCGCCAGGGCCTGCCGCGTGACCTCTTCGACCCGGGCCAGCTGGCGAGCGTTGTTGACCGGACCGATCCGGGTGTCCGGGTCGAGTCCGGATCCGATCACGACCGCCTTCGCGCGCTGGGCCAGGGCTTCGACGACCTCGGTGTGGAGCCGGGCGGGGGCGTAGACGCGTTTGACCGCCATGCAGACCTGCCCGCAGTTGCGGAACGCGGCCCAGAACAGCCGGTCCGCGATCCGTTCCACGTCGACGTCGTCCAGGAGGACGGCGGCGTCGTTGCCGCCCAGTTCCAGGGTGACGCGGGCGAGCGAGCCCGACGCGGCCTCGGCGACGGCCCGACCGGTGGGCACCGAGCCGGTGAAGGTGACGTGACGGATGCCGGGGTGGGCGGCGAGACGGGCACCGAGGGGTTCGCGGCCGGTGACGACGGTCAGGACGTCCTCGGGCAGGACGGTCGCGAGGACAGAGCCGAGGAGCCGAGTGGCGAGCGGGGTGTGAGGGGACGGTTTGAGGACCACGGTGTTGCCGGCCGCGAGCGCGGGCGCGAACTTCGCCGCCGCGAGCTGGAGCGGGAAGTTCCACGGCACGATCGCGGCGACGGGCCCGACGGGCCGCCAGCGGACCTCGCTGTGCACGGGTCGACCGTCGTCGATCCGGCGGGACCTGGGAGCCAGGTCGGCGAAATAACGCAGCCGGGCCGCAGTACGGGCGATTTCGGCGTACGACTCGGGCAGGGGCTTGCCCTGTTCCCGCGTGAGCAGCCTGGCGAGGTCCTCGCCGGCTGTTTCCACGGCGTCGGCGGCGACGCGCAGGGCGGTGGTGCGGGCGGCGGTGTCGGCGCGCCAGCCGTACCAGGCCCGCTGGGCCCGGGCGACCACCTCGTCCAACTCCTCCGGCCGCTGGTCGGGGGCCTCGTCGAAGGCCTCCCCGGTGGCCGGGTCGAGGACGGCGAGGCGTGTGGCACGACGCCCGGGGACGCGACCGGCTTCTGGTGTCGGCATCCCGGTGGTCAGTTCACGGCCGAGGTGCCGACGGCGTGCTCTCGGGCCTGCCGGTCCATCTCCGCCCGGAAGGCGGCGACCAGATGCGGCTGGATCCTCCCGGCATTGCGGTCACCGCCCGAGCAGACCGCTCCCCGTACGCCCACGATGTCCGTGCCGATGCGGGTCAGCGGACCGAGGTCCGCCTGCTTGACGCTGCCCGCGAGGGCGGCGAGCAGACCTGACGCGTGGGCGCGCCGGACGAACTCGGCGCAGGCGTCGGGCGGGACGTGGTCGAAGAGCCGCGTGCCGTCCTTGATCGCGGTGTCCAGCATGGCCGCGTCGGCACCGGCGCGGGCGGCGATGTCGGGCAGGGAGAGCGGGTTGACGCAGCCGATGCGGTGGGCGTCGGCGTAGCCCGAGGCGACGACGAGCGCTTCGGGGCGGTGGTCCTTCACCGCGCGGACGACCGCCCGCATGACCTCGACGCCCTGCTCGGGTGTCGTGCAGCCGTACAGGCCGACCTTGATGTACGTGGCGCCGGAGACGACCGCGCCGAGCGCGGCCTGCGCCACCGTGCCGGGCTTGTACGGCACGTCCCCGACGGTGGCGGACACCGGCTTGTCCGCCGGCACCGCGTCGCGGATCTCCCGGATGACCCAAGGGAAGTTGGCGCCCAGCGAGCCCTCGTCGGGCTTCTTGACATCGACGATGTCGAGGTGTTCCGCGGCCTTCGCACAGTCGAGGGCTTCCTCGACACCGTCCGGGGAAATGAGAAGCAACACCGTGAGCTCCTTCCGCCCGCATGTCCACCTGGCCGAGGACAGGGGTGCGGATCACCTGGTTCATGTGCGTGCGATCATCCTTTCCGTCGCCCCGTGGGCACCGGTAGGGCGCGCGGAGCTCCCCGGAGGCGCGTGACGGCACGCGCGTCACGCGATGTGCACCGGGCGTGCACCGGCGGCCGCCGAACCCTGCCAACCGCCCCCGATGCGCACTTGTGCACTCCGGCGCCGCTGTCTGCCTCCTGCCGGTCACCAGGCACGAATGACCCCTCAGGTCGCACGCTCGCGAGCGCGCTCGCCAGGCACCCGGAGTCGGGCGTGTTCGCGGTTGAACTGCCGCTAGCGATCAGGCTGTCCGCGGCGGCGGTAGTAGGGGGTCGATCGAACTGTCCGAGCAGCGCACGAGCCGGCTCGTCCCCGGCGCCACCTACGAGGAATTCGCGACGGCGGGCCCCGGACTGTTCATCACCCACGGGGACGAACTGAACGGCGACCTCCTGTCGTTCATCGAGGGCGAGCGCCGAGGCCCTCACGCCCGGTCGAGCAGCGCGACACCGAGCTCGCTGGCGGTGTAGTGGACCTCACGCCGGTAGCGGTGGCTGGTCACCAGCCCGGCGTCGCGCAGCACGGCGAGGTGCTGCGAGACGGCGCCCAGGCTCAGCCCGGTCAGCTGGGCCAGTCCGGTCGTGGTGGAGGGTGAGCTCGTGTGGGCGAGCAGTCGCGACCGGCTGCGGCCGAGGAGGCGGGCCAGTCCGTCCTCGGCCGTGTCGCGCCGTTCCCACACGGTGGCGACCGCTCGCGACGGATAGACGACACACGGGATGGTCCCCGGTCGCCCGGCGAGCAGATGGCAGCGGGCCGCGAACACGCTCGGTGCCAGGGTGATGCCGCCGCCGTCCAGGTCGAGTCCCCTGGCGGGCAGGTCCGCCGACACGAGGCAGTCGCCGGACCAGCGCAGTGACGGATGGAGGTGCGCGAACACCTCCCGGATGCCGTCCTCGCCGAGCTGCCGGGTACGGTGCGCGAGGTCGGCCTCCAGTACCGAACGGATCCTCGGCCAGTACGGCTTCAGGCTCGCCTGCCACCAGGCGAGTACCGCATCGGCCAGTTCGGGCAGCACCCGCTCCGGGTCGTCGGCCAGCCTCCGTTCGAAGACGGAGAGCCGGGTGTGCCGGGCGACCGTCTCCAGCCCCGCGCGCACCCGCTCGGCCGGCAGCGTCGCCAGGACGGCGAGTTCCTCCTCGATCTCGGCCAGCGGGCAGCGCGGAGACGGAGTCAGGAAGTCGCGCACCACGCCGTCCCGGGGTGCCAGCGCGGCGAGCGCCGCCGCGTGTCCGGCGAGCGCGGGGTTCTTCTGCAGGGCCAACGCCTTTTTGATCCAGGGAAGATGGATGGCGTGGCGCCCGGGATCGGCCGTCGCCCGGAGACTGGCGACGGTTTCCCACAGCGGGGATATCGCGAACCTGAGGTTCGCCATGTCGTCGACCCCGAACCGCACCCTGCCCATACCGCTGCCCCCGGCCCTCATCACGGCGATGTTTTCGCCCAGACTAAAACAATGGCTACGTCTCCCCGGGGGTGGTGGTGTTCAAGCCATGACGATCTCTCCCACCACCCCTGCCGGCGGCACCGGCGAACAGAGCGACGAGGGCGGCCCCGAAGCCGCCGCCGCCCGTCCCGGACTCCTGCGGATCGCGGACTTCCGCCGTCTGTGGATCGGCGACACCGTGAGCCAGGCGGGCACGGCCGTCACCCTGCTCGCGCTCCCGCTCGTGGCGATCGGCACGCTCGGCGCCTCGCCCTTCGAGGCGGGCCTGCTCGTCGCATGTGAGTACCTGGGGTTCCTGCTCCTCGGTCTGCCCGCAGGCGCCTGGGTGGATCGGATGCGCCGTCTCCGCGTCATGATCACGGGCGATCTCGGTCGTGCCGTCCTGCTCGCCTCCGTGCCCGCCGCGGCTCTGCTGGACGTCCTGACGCTTCCTCAGCTGTACGTCGTGGCCTTCGGGGTGTCCGTCTGTACGGCGTTCTTCGACATCGCCTACCAGAGCCATCTCCCCCAACTGGTCGACGAGGACCGCTTGGTGGAGGCCAACGTCGCTCTGGAGGCGACTCGCACCATCACCGCGGCCGGCGGCCCCGGAGCCGGCGGCGCGCTGGTCGGTGCGCTGACCGCGCCCGTGGCGATCGTCGTCGACGCCGTCAGCTTCGTCGTCTCCGCCGCATTCCTGGCACGTATCCGCGGTGGCCGTGCCGATGCCGCACCCGAGTCCCGCCCCGGAGTCCGTCTGAGAGGTGAGATCGCCGAAGGGCTGCGCTTCGTCTTCGGCCACCCGCTGCTGCGCGCACTCACCCTCACCTCCGCGATCTCCAATCTGTGCGGAACGATCGGCGCTTCCATGCTGCTGGTGCTGCTCGCGGGCGAGTTGGGCCTGTCACCGTTCCTGTGTGGCCTGGTGTTCACGGCAGAGGCCCTCGGCGGCTTCCTCGGAAGTCTGCTCACCCTGCGGATCGCCGGACGGTTCGGTCAGGAGCGGGCGATGGCCGCGTCCGTGATCACCAGTGGTCTGCTGTGGCTGCTGGCTCTCCCCTTCTTCCAGGCCGACTGGCGCTTCGCGGTCGCCGTCGCCCTCCAGGGTCTGGGCTGGACGGCTTTCATGACCTTCAAGGTCACTTCGGTCGCCCTGCGCCAACGGCTCTGCCCGCCACCGCTTCTCGGACGCATGACAGCGACGTTTCGCTTCGTGGTGTGGGGGTCCATGCCCGTGGGCGCACTCCTCGGAGGTCTCCTGGGACAGCACTTGGGCGCGCGCTCGGCTCTGTGGGCCGGGGCCCTGGGTGAACTCCTCGCCGTACTTCCCCTGCTTCTCTCGCTCCGCGGCCCACGCGAGCATGCGGAGTGACCCCGGCGCCCCGCCACGGCCACGGCCTCGTTGTAGTTCGCGGCACCACTCGCCGCGCGTCGCGTCGCGTCCCGCGGTGACGGCCCTCGCCCGCGTGCCGCGCGGCCCGGTCGCCTCCTCATCGGCGTCTGGACCCGCGCACCGGGCCGTACCGCCGACGGGCCTCGCGGCCCTCACCGACGCGACGGTCCGCCGGGCCGCGCACGCGGGAGAGTGACCGCGTCCGGCGTAGGCGGAGCCATCACCCAACGGATCCCCACGGTCGCCATCCGCCCTCCCACTCGCGCGGCCGCCCTCACCGGCCAGGGGAGCGAGGGAAGACCCAGCTGACCACGCGCCCACGACGGCAGCAGTTCCACCGCACCCGCCGCGAGCAGCGCGTAGGGTACCCGGGCCTGCCAGGGGATCGGGGGGCTCAACAGCAAGAAACGGGCGGTCTCCCGGGCTTCGCGGGTCCCGTCGAGCTCGCCTCGGTACGCCTCCATCCGCCGCGCCAGCTCGGCCAGGCTCCGGGGCGGGCGCTCCACGCCCAGCTCCTCCGCGATCCGGGCCGTGTCCGCCACATAGTCGTCGTAGCCCGCGAGGGCGAGCGGGGACGTCCCGTAACGCCGGTGAGCCCGCAGAAAACTGTCGACCTCGGCCACGTGCACCCAGCCCAGCAGATGCGGATCGGAGGCGTGGTACTCCCGCCCGTCGGGCGTCGTGCCCCGCACCCGCTCGTGGACCCCACGGACGCGCTCCACCGCACGCCGTGCGTCATCGGCCGTACCGAACGTCGTGACCGCCAGAAACGTACTGGTCCGCTGCAGCCTGCCCCACGGGTCGCCCCGGAACCCCGAATGCGCCGTCACGGCCGCCATGGCCAGCGGGTGCAGCGACTGCAGCAGCAGCGCCGCCAGCCCCCCGGTGAACATCGCGGCGTCGCCGTGGACCGCGCGGATCGGACGGTCGGGGCCGAACCACCGGGGTCCGGGCGTCTCGTGGATACGGGCGCGCGTCATCTCGCCCGAAGGACCGGCGACGCGCCGGAAGAGCTCGCTGCCGAGCCGTTCCCTCAAGTCGTCCACGGTGGGAGGCGGCCATCCCATGCGGCCAGTATGCGCCCACGCCCTTGGGACGCGCCGGGCAGCACGACCAGCACCGCTACAGGAAGTCAGCGACCGTGAACAATCCGCGTCACGCGAAGCGATCACGCGGCGTGCCGAAATTCCATGTCGGCTCCGACGCCCGCGCACGTAGCCTCGACGACGTGCTCCAACTCGTCCTTGCCGCATCCGTGTTCACCGTGGCCACCGCCGTGTACGCGGCCATCGGCCTCCGGTGGCGACGCCGTGCCCGGATCCGGCGCGAGATCCTCGGGGTGGTCGGCGCCCTCGACCTCGAGCCGTACCACGCCGCCGCGACGGAGTCGCGGGCGACCGAGGCGGCCGCCGCCGAGCTGCTGCTCGGCGGGTACCTCGACATCGACGGGGAAGGGGCGGCGCTCCTGGCCGAGGCGGGCCGCGACCCCGGCCGGACGCCCGTCCATCCGCTGCCCGCCGCCCTGCTCGACGCCGTGCGTCGGCACGATCCCGAGCCGGTGTCGATCGGCTGGATCGACTGGCACGACGAGGAGTACCGGGCACGACGCAGCGCGTACCGCAGCGAGCGGGACGCCCTGCTGCCCGATATTCCGCGCATGCCGGACGGCGACGGGCGGAAGCTGTTGGCCTGCTGCGCCTGCACGGGCGTCACCCTGCTGCTGAGTTTCTGGACCGTGGCGGCCGTGCTGCTGGTGATGGCGCGCCCGCACGGTGTCCTGGAATGGGCGGCCGCCGCGGCCGCCGCCGCGGGCCTGGCGGCGCTCTGGTTCGCCGACGATGCCCACCAGGCGGTCCTTACCCGCACGGCCTGCGAAGACCCGCTGGGGGACCGGATCGGCGCAGAGCCGCCGCATCCGTCCCTCGCGGCGCTGGACCAGCAGCAGCGGTTCCACGTCCTCAGGAGCATCGGAGACCACACCAGGTGGCGGGGCACCGACCAGGGACTCGACGAGGACGGTGCCGAGGACGAGGACGACGACTGGATGGACGACGACTGGTGGGCGGACGCGTACCACTACCGGGCCACCGACCACGAGAAGAAGCCCGACGACAAGGACGCGCCCGATGACGAACCCGACGACGACGCCCGATGCACGCGCCCTGGGGCTTGTCCGTCCGATCGGGTGCCTGCCTCGTGCCCTGGTCGTTGCTCCGGGCACGGGGTCGGGTGATCTCGCCGGAGACCGAGGGCGACATCCTGGGGCCGCTGCTCCCACAGCACAACGGGCTACGGCAGCCGCCAGGTCCACGGCCACCCTGGTGATCCGAAACTCGCGGTGCGCGAGAGCAGCCGACCGCGCCACGAGGACGTCTTCAGCAACGAGGCGGCGGAAGCGACCCAGGACGCACCAGGGGCCGAGCCGCTCGGCGATGGTTCGCCGGCCGGCCCGGCCCCGGAGCCTCACGCGCCTAAGATCACCGGGACGGGCGACGGCGGACGAGACACGGGAGAGGCGGCGGACATGGCGGACGAGCGCGTGTACCTGGTGACCGGGGGCGGGACAGGGATCGGGGCGGCGACCGCGCTTTCGTTGGCCCGGGCGGGACACAAGGTGGCGGTGTCCGGGCGCCGTCCCGAGCCGCTGCGGCTGGTCGCCGAGGAGACCGGCGCCCTGCCCGTACCGTCGGACATCGGCGACCCCGCCGCGGTGGCCTCGCTCGTCGAGACGGTGGTCGGCACGTACGGACGGCTCGACGGTCTCGTGCTCAACGCCGGCATCGGGCGGGGCGGCGGGGTGGGAGAGGTGACCCCGGAGGACTGGGACGAAGTCATGCGGACCAACCTCACCGGTCCCTTCCTGCTGCTGCGCGCCGCGCTCCCCCACCTGCTCGACGCCCGAGGCGCGGTGGTCGCGGTGGCCTCCGTGTCCGCCCTGCGCAACGGCGTCGGGAACGCCGCCTACGCCACCTCCAAAGCGGCGCTGCTCCAGCTGTGCCGCTCGCTCACGGTCGACTACGGGAGCGCGGGGTTGCGCGCCAACACCGTGTGCCCTAGCTGGGTGCGTACCGATATGGCCGACCGCCGAATGAGCCGGTTCGCCGACGAGGCGGGCCTGGGCGGGGACGGTCTGGAAGCGGCGTACGAAGAGGTGACCCGGGTCCTGCCCGCCGGGCGGCCCGGTGAGCCGCAAGAGGTCGCGGAGGCCATCGCCTGGCTGCTGTCGCCCGCCGCCTCGTTCGTGAACGGTGCGGTGCTCACCGTCGACGGCGGCGCGACCGTACTCGACCCCGGCACCCTTGCCTTCGACTTCCGGCTGGAGCCACGCTCCCCGCGGGCCTGACCGACAGTTGCGGCCGAGGTGACCGGTCACGTTCATCCGACCGGCCACCCCGCACGGTCGGGGGGGGCGGTCGCGGTCATCCCGCACGGTCGGGACGACCGGCGGCGCGCCGCTGGTGGCCGGCGAGCCAAAAAAGACCGTCCTGCCCGCCGGCCCTAAGACACCCAGATCACGCCTCCGCGCGCCCCGCACGGACGTTTGTCGAGCGCCCTCCCGGTCGCGTCCGTGTCGCGGAGCAGGTCGAACGCCGTCTGCGCCGTCCGCTCCCCCGACGGAGGTGCCGTGGACCGGCCTTGCGAAGGCTTGCCCTCATCCGCGGGCGCGGCTCCCTCAGGCCCGCATCCCGTCAGCGGCACCGACGTCGGGCACAGTCCAGTCAGTCGTCCCCTGCTGTCCACACCGATGCCCCGGATGCTTCGCTCCCTTCTCACGGCTGGGACCTGATCACCGCGACGCAGCACAGCGCAGCGAGCGCCAAACTCGCCGCCGCCGGTCCCGCGAGGGCCTCGGCTGCGGTGGCGGGAAGGATTCGGTCGGTCGGGGGGACGGCGTCCTCCGGGTCGAAGACCATCGTGAGGTGCCGGCCCGGGTGGGCGTCGGCGCCGCAGGTGCGCCAGGCTTCGGTCGGGACCGGGGTGCCGTCGGGGAGACCTACCGAGCACTAGTTCTTGACGTAGTTCCGTCCTTCGTAGCGGTGGGCGTGGACTTCGGTCACTACGACGACGCGGCTCTCGCCGCGCGCCGCCAGGACGGCCTGAGCGGTCTGGCCCGGTATCCACCAGGCGAGGGCCCCGCCGAGCAGGGCGACCGCGGCGACCAGGGCACGTCCCGCGTTCGTCGAGAAGAGATGGCCGGCGGAGGCCAGGGCCACGACGGCTCCGACCACCGTGCCGATCGTGTCGAAGCCGGTCAGCACACCCGTCACCGCGGAACCCGCGACCAGACCGGCCGTAGCGACGCCCACGACGACGCCCTCCACCACCAGCCGGGTAGGCGGTCGTCCGGAGAAGTTCGCCGGGCCCCACAGGAACGCCCCGTCGTAGGACATGCTGCTCCATTCGTCGTTCAGGACTGTGCGGATGGGGTGCCGCCCGGGGAGCGGGTGCCGTTCATGCCCCCACCCGCCCCCGGGCGGCTGGAATCATGTCACCATCCGCTCCCCCGTAGACATGGGTCACGCCGCCGACGAAGTTCTCCCACACCTCCCGCTCGTCGTAGCTGATCAGGGCCTCGTTGCCCTCGGCGTCCTTGGTGGCGACGGGGAGCGAGTCCTTGTCGTACGTGCGGGAGGTGCTCTTGCCGAGAGCGTCGGTGGCCTGGGTGACCTGGCCGCGCTCGTCGTAGGTGTACGACGTGGTGTTGCCCAGCGCGTCCGTGGTCTTCGCCGGGTATCCGGTCGTCCCCAACTCGCTGTTGGTGGTGGGGTTGCCGTTGACGTCCGTCACCTTGGTGAGCAGACCGTGCGCGGGTAGTCGGTCTTCGGGTCGTAGCAGTACGCGGTCGTGGCGCCGTTGGCCTCTTCGAGGGAGGTGATGTTGTTGTCGGCGTTCCAGGTCAGGGTCGTCGTCTGCGCCTTGGCGTCAGTGGTCCGCAGCGGACGGCCGAAGTCGTCGGTCTGCGCCGCCAGGACGTCGCTGCCTTCGTGAAGACAGCGTTCCCTCGCACCCGTCCCGACCTTGCCTGGGCACCACGCACTCCAAGATCCTTACCCTGTCCGGGCCGGCCCCCGGTCACGCCTCGGCAGCGGGGTCGTGACCGAGGGCCGGAGCCGTTGCGAGGGTCCGTGCCGCCCAGAGCGTCTTGCCTCGTCCTGAGGGCCTCACGCCCCAGCGCTGGGTGAGGTGGGCGGTGATGAACAGGCCCCGGCCGTTCTCGTCCGTGCCCAGGGCGCGGCGAAGGTGCGGACTGGCGCTGCTGTCGTCGGTGACCTCACACACGAGCGTGCCGTCGTGGATGAGGCGCAACTGGATCGGCCCCTTCGCGTAGCGCACGGAGTTGGTGACCAGCTCACTGACGACGAGGGCGGTGTCGTCGATGACGTCCTGGGCCAGTCCCCATTCCGCGAGTTGGTCCACGGCTCTCCTGCGCGCCTGCCCGGCGCTCTCCGGACTGTTGGGAAAGGTCCACGCCTTCGTCTGGGAGTCGCCCAACGTGCGGGTTCGGGCCAGCAACAGATAGGCGTCGCGAAGCGGCTGCTCGGGCGCGAGGGCCTCGGCACACCTGTCGCACGCGACCTGAAGAGAGGGCTCCGGTTCGGCGAACAGGTCGGTCAACCGACTCAGCAGCGACTCCCGGCCGCCGGCCGCGGTCAGCAGAGCGGTGTTGCAGATCAGCAGGGTGCTCCCTTCGGGCAGGACGCGTTCCGTGACCGCGTACTCCGCGAGGCCCTGCCCGAGAGGTGGTCCGGCCGCGACATTCAGCAGTTCGACGGCGCCGCCCGGATGCACCAGAACCGGTGACGGGTGTCCCGCGCTCGCCGCGGTGCACAGGCGGGTGACCGGATCGTAGACGAGGCAGAGGCAGGTGGCGGGCGTTCCGTCACCGGCATCGGGTGCAGCCGTGTCCGGCGGGGTGCTCGGGCGACTGGCGAGGTCGTGAAGACGCTGGAGGATGTCGTCCGGCGGCAGGTCGAGGTCGGCCAGCGCCTCGATCGCCGCGCGGAGCTCGCTCATCGCCGCCGGACGCGAAGTCCCGGAAGTGGTGTCCCCGGCCACGAGGGCGACCCTGGACCCCGAGAGGGAGATGACGTCGGACCAGCCGCCGCCCGTGCCGGCCGGCAGGTGGGTGCGGGCGAGTTCGACGGCAGTCACGACGGATGCCTGCGCCTGGGCGAAACCACCGGACAGGATGCGGGCGGCCGAGCGCTCACGCCCGTAGAGGCGAGCGTTGTCCAGGCACTGGCCCGCGTGCGTGGTGAGCTGCTGCGCGAGCCTCAGGTGCCGATGGTCGAACGGGGCCGGTTCACGCCAACGGTAGAAACAGGCCAGGCCGAGCACCACACCCCGCGCTCGGATGGGAACCAGCAGCATGGAATGCGCCCGCGAGCTCAGGATCCGGGCATCACGCCGACGCCGAGGATCGAGCCAGTGGGCGTCCGGGCGCAGGCGTCGGATCAGCTTGGGGGCCAGGGTGTCCAGGACGGTTCGGTAAGGCGTGCCGGGCGGGTACACGTCCACCTCGCCGACGGCGGGGACGCCCTGCTGGTCCGGTCCGGCGACCGATCGGTATCCCACGCGTCGAACGGTCTGATCCCGGTCGAGAGCGTCCGCGATGGGAGCCCGGCCGCCCAGGACCACGTCGTAGACGTCGACGGTCACGGTGTCGGCCAGGGCCGGACAGACGACCTCGCAGAATTCGTCCGCCGTACGGAAGATGTCGAGCGTGGTTCCGATCCGCGCGGCCGCCTCGTTCTGCAGGCGCACCTCCGCTTCGGCCCGCACCCGGGCGGTGATGTCGGTCAGCGCGGCAGCCAGCCCCAGCACGGTGCCGTCGGCCCGCTGCAGGCGGAACGCGGACACCGAGGAGACGGTTTCGACCGGGGGGACACGGTGGTCGCGGAACCGGATGCTCATATCGAGCTCGGGCACGCCGGTCTCCAGCACCCGGTGGGCGGCCCGTTCCACGGCCGCGGGGTCGGTGATGTCGAAGGACTGCAGGATCTCCGGCAGCGTACGGCCGAGCAACCGGTCGACCGGGAACTCCCGCATCAGCCGGGCCGCCGTGTTCATCCGTACCAGACGCAGCTCCTGGTCGTACACGTGCAGGCCCATGGGCGACTGGGAGAAGAGCGCGTCCAGTACCGCGTCCCCCAGACCCTCGGGGACGGACCGGCTGTCCGGATGATCTTCACCGACCACTGTGTGAACGCCCATTCGACGAGACGGGTGGACCGCGTTGCCTCCCATGCAACGCCCACCCCACCCACCCGGCCACCGCAGGGGAGTGGCCGGGTGATGGCGGCCGGTCCCGCCGGACGGGCCTGCTGGGGCGCGGTCGGCGGGAGCGCTGCGTACGCTGGTCGGAGGGGGCTCCTCTCGGGACGAGGATCGGAAGGTCTGTGAGGCCGGAGATCGACCACGGTGCGTTGTTCGCCGCGACGCCCAGCCCGTATCTGGTGCTGGCACCGGACCTGGTGATCGTGGATGTCAACGACGCGTACCTGCGGGCGACCGGTCGCACCCGGGAGGATCTGCTCGGGCAGCACGTGTTCGAAGCGTTCCCCGACAATCCCGGCGACCCTGGCGCGGACGGGGTGAAGAACCTCGGGGCGTCGCTGGGGCGGGTGCTGGCCACCGGTGAGGCCGACACCATGGCGGTGCAGAAGTACGACATCCCCGTCGTCTCGCAGCCCGGTGTGTTCGAGGAACGCTGGTGGTCCCCGGTGAACACCCCGGTCAAGAACGCGGACGGGCGGGTCACGTGGATCATCCACCGCGTGGAGGACGTGACGGCGTTCATGCTGTCCCGCCGGTTCCGGGGCCGGAACGAGGGGCGGCGGATGACCGAGCGCGAGGAGGGGATGGAGGCCGAGCTGTACGCCCGCGCGCGGGAGCTGCAGCGGCTGAACGAGGAGCTGCGGGCGGCGCACGCCCGGGAGCGGGAGATCGCCGTCACCTTGCAGGAGGCGATGCTGCACTCCCCGGACCTGGCCCGGCACAGTGACGTGGCGGTGCGCTATCTACCGGCGATCGGTTCGCTGAACGTGTGCGGCGACTGGTACGACGCCGTCGACCTGGACGAGGGGCGGTTCACCGTCGCCGTGGGCGACGTCGTGGGGCACGGGCTGGAGGCGGCCACCGTCATGGGCATGCTCCGCAGCGCGCTGTCCGCGGCCAGTCGGGCGGTGGCCGGGCCGGCCGGGGCCCTGGAGGTGCTGGGCATGTACGCCCGCTCCGTGGACGGCGCGCTCGCCGCGACCGCGGTCAGCGTGCTCGTGGACACCCGCTCCAAACTGCTCGTCTACTCCAGCGCGGGGCACCCGCCGCCGGTGCTGCTGCACACGGACGGCACGTGCGAGCTGTTGGACCAGGCCACCGACCCGCCGCTGGGAGCCAGACCCGAGCACGTTCCCCGGCCGCAGGCCGGTACCGCCTACCGCCCGGGTGACACCCTCGTCCTCTACACCGACGGACTGATCGAACGCCGTGACGAGGACATCGACACCGGCCTGGACCGGCTGACCACCGCCCTGGGCGACCTCACCGGCCTTGAACCGGCTCAGCTGGCCGACGCGCTGCTCGCGCGACTCGGCGTCGCCAGCGGAGCCCGCGACGACATCGCCCTCGTCATCGTCCGCGTCTGAGCCCGCGGAGCGCCCGGTCCGGGGGCGTCGGTGCGAGCGGTCTACCTCCGTGGAGTGGGAACGAGGCGAAGCAGCCCGTGGAGGACAGCGTCGATGGTGTCGTGCGCGGGCTCCTCGGTCACATGGGTGAGCAGGCGGGCCAGGGTGCGCAGCACGTGGGGCGAGGCCATCACACGGGGGTGCAGGACGGGCCGGAAGCCGTAGCGCGAGAAGACCAGATCCCCGGCGAGGTTGCCCAGCCGGTAGTAGCGCGCCCATCGGCGCTGGATCTCGGCCGGGTACTGGTGCAACGCGTGTTCCCGGCGCGGTCCGGCCGGGCGGGCCAGTGCCAGGACGATGATGTCCGCCGCCACCTCGGCGGCCTCCATGGCCTGGGCGATGCCCTCGCCGCTCCACGGACTGACCATGCCGGCGCTGTCGCCCACGAGCAGCACTCCCCGCCGGTACTGCGGGCGCCGGTTCAGTCCCATCGGCAGCGGCGCGCTGCGCAGAGGCGAGTCGGCGGTCTCTTCGTCCAGCCCCCAGTCCGCGGGCAGGCGGGGCAGCCAGTGGTCCAGCGCCGCTCGCAGGTCCACCGGCCTGCGCCGCCGTTGCTGTGGCAGGACGCCGAGGCCCACGTTGACGCGCCCGTCCCCCAGGGGGAACACCCATCCGTATCCGGGCAGATCCCGTCCGGTACGAGGACAGCGCAGGTCGGCCCAGAGCTCCAGGTAGGGGTCGTGCGTACGGGCCTCACTGCGGTAGTACCGTCGGGCAGCGGCTGCGACGGGCCTCTTGTCGTCTCGTTCGAACTCCAGGCCGAGAGTCGTGCGCGCCGAGGCTCCGTCGGCGGCGATCACCAACGGTGCCCGGTAGCGGACCGGCTCCTGCCCCGGTCCGCGGGAGGCGGACACGCCGATGACGTGTCCTGCCCGGTCGGTCAGCGGGCCCGTCACCTTCACGTGGGTACGGAGGCGCGCTCCGGTCGCGCGGGCGTGAGCGGCGAGCAGGTCGTCGAAGTCGTGCCGACTGCGGGTGAGTCCGAAATCGGGAAGGGCACCCAGGCGCGGCCAGTCGAGCTCCGCCTGGTGGCCGCCGCAGACCCAGCGCATGCCCTTGTTGCGCATCCACCCCGGTGCATCGATGTCGATGCCCATCCGCACCAACTGGTACACGCTGCGCGGTGTCAGCCCGTCGCCACACACCTTCTCCCGGGGAAACCCGCCCTTCTCCAGGAGCAGCACGTCCACACCCGCTCTCGCGAGGTGCACCGCGGCGGCGGAACCCGCCGGACCCGCCCCCACCACGATGACCTGTGCCTCTTCGTCACCGGCGCCTTCAGGGCCCGAGCTGCCGGCGTCGCGGCCGTCGCCGGCCTCGCCACTTTTGGTGATCACCCCACCACTATGCCCAGGGCGGGAGTCGGTGGAACGTGCGGCTCGGCACGGCCGAAGCGGCCGCCGGTACGGACCAGGTCTCCCGAGGCCGCCCTGGAGGGAGCGTTCGCGGCCCCTCGTCCCCCCGGGCCCCATGGGTTGCTGAGCAGCGTGCTCAAGCGGACCTCCGACGGCAGTCGGGCTCCGTCCGGCCCGGGCTCTTCGACGACACCGCTGTCTTCGACCGCCAGTGCAGGGGCGGTTCGACGGGCGTCAGGCCCCGGCGGTCGCGCGCCGGATCGCGTCGAGTGTGCGCGCCACATCGTCGTCGGTGGTCGACCAGTTGCTCACCGAGATCCGCATGACGCGTCTGCCGTGCCAGGTGGAGCCGCTGATCCACGCCGTGCCGTCGTCGAGCAGCCGGGCGAGCACCCGGTCGGTGCGTTCGTCGCTGCCGAACTCGGCGCAGACCTGCGTGAACACGACCTCGTTGAGAACGGTCGCGCCGTCGATCTCGGCGATGCCGGCGCCGAACGCGGAGGCGTGGCGACACAGCCGCTCGACGAGGTCGGAGACTCCTGATCGGCCGAGGGACCTGAGGGCGGCCCACACGGTGAACGCTCTGCCGCGCCTGGAGAGTTCGGGAACCTTGTCGATGGGGTCGCCGTGCTCGTGCTGGATGAGGTAGTCACCACGCTGGCCCATGGCCGCCCGGACCGCGGACGCGTCGCGCACGATCGCGAGTCCGCAGTCGTAGGGGACGTTCAGCGTCTTGTGGGCGTCCGTCGCCCAGGAGTCCGCGTCCGCGCAGCCCGCCGTCAGGTGGCCGCAGCCCGGCGAGGCGGCTGCCCACAGTCCGAACGCGCCGTCGACATGGACCCAGGCGTCTGCCTCGCGCGCCGCACGGATGCTCGCGGCGAAGGGATCGAAGGCGCCGGAATGGATGTCGCCGGCCTGGAGGATCACGATCGTCGGGCGCTGTCCGCCGTCCGCCAGCGCCTTCCTCAGGGCCTCAGGCTCGATGCGTCCTTGATCGTCCGCCGCCACCAGGTCGGGCCGCCCGAGCCCGAGGTAGCGCAAGGCCAGGTCGATGGCCATGTGCCGGGACTCGCCGGCGACGACACGCACGGGCGGGCCACCCGTGAGGCCGTCGCGGGCGACATTCCAGCCGGTGCGCCGCAGCACCGTGTCCCGCGCGGCGGCGAGGCACGTGAAGTTCGCCATCGTCGCACCCGTGGTGAAGCCTACGGAGCTGTCCCTCGGCAGGCCGAGCAGATCGAGCAACCAGGCGCCGGCGATCTCCTCCGCCGCCGCGTACGCGGGCGAGACGGTGCGCATCACACAATTCTGATCCCAGGCGCTGACCAGCCAGTCAGCAGCCAGCGCGGCCGGCTCGGTGCCGCCCACCACGAACCCGTAGAAGCGGCCGCTGGGGAACGCGGTGAGCCCCGGCTCACAGGCCGTGGCCAGCAGGTCGACGACGTCGGCGGGAGTGCTGGGTCCGGCAGGCAGTTCGGTACCGAGCGCACTCACGATCTCGTCGACCGAGGCGCGGGCGGGAACCCGGCGGTCGGGCAAGCTCGCCAGCCACCGGGCAGCATGGTCGTACGCCCGTCGGAGCGCCTCCTCACGCGCGTCCATACCTCGGACTATGCGACCGTCGCCGCCGCCCCGCAAGCCGACCGCGGTCGGGGTCCCTCGCGAGATCCGGAGGGAGGGTCCGGATCCGTTCCGGCTGCCGCGTTCCCCCCGACGGGTCGACGTACTCGCCCCGGAGCCCGATGTGGCGCCCGATGGACTGGGCGGGGCGGGGCGGAGCGGGGTCGGGAGGCGGGTGGGCGGACCGGTTGCGGAGCATCCGGAGCGGGGCCGAGCGCCGCGTTCCCGTTCCGAGGCCGAGGCTGCCGGCGTCGCCCCGACGGTCCTGGTACAGACGGTCACGGTCGCCGCCGAAACCCCCGAGCTCCTTGCGCTGGCCGCCGCCGACCCGCTGGTGGCGGGCGTCGTCGGCTGGACCGACCTGACTGCCCCGACCTCGCCCGCCTACGCGAACTCCCAGGCGGGGAACGATTGGTGGACATACGTCACCGGGTCCGGGAAGAGCCCGACCCCGACTGGCTACTCCGCTCCGACGTCCGGCGCGGGCTGATCGCTGTGGCCGAGTCGGGGCTGATCTACGACCTGGTCGTCAAGCCGCACCAGCTCGCGGCCGCCGTCTCCATCGCCGCCGACCTTCCCGAACTCACCTTCGTCCTCGACCACCTCGGCAAGCCGCAGACAGCCACCGGCCGGCTCGTACGGCCTCCCGACCCCGGCGGCCGAAGGGCACCGCCGAGGCGCCAGACCCGCAGCGCCCCGAACCCGAGTGAAGCAACCAGATGGGTCCTCCGACTCACCCGACGCAGCACTTGGGTCACCAAGATCCGAACCACACCCGGACCACACCGACGTCGGCTATGGTTTGCGACCATGGCTATGCAGGGGGACTTAGATCAGGGTCGCTACGTCCTTGACCGTGACCCGATCGCGTCAGGCGGAATGGGGACCGTGTGGCGTGGCTACGACCGCAAACTGAAGCGCGCTGTCGCCGTGAAAGAGCTTCGGTTTGCCGAGGGGTTGAGCGAGTCCGATCGTGCCCGGCAGTGGGCGCGAGTGATGGTCGAGGCGCGGGCCGCTGCTCGTCTGGACCACCCGGGGATCGTACCGGTGTACGACGTGATCGAGGATGACGGTCGTGCGTGGATCGTCATGCGCCTGGTGCCTGGGCGGTCTCTGGCGCAGGAGGTAGATGCGTCAGGGGCGTTGAGTCCGCAGCGAACGGCCGAGATCGGGCTGGAGATCCTCGCGGCGCTGGAAGCCGCCCACGCCGAAGGCATCTTGCACCGGGATGTGAAGCCACAGAACGTGCTCTTGGATGATGAGGGCAAGGCAGTGCTGACCGACTTCGGAATCGCTTCCGTCATGGGTACCACGCAGCCCTTGACGGCGACCGGGATGGTGGTGGGCACGGTGGGTTACGTTGCCCCGGAGCGGTTGTCAGGATCCGACGTGGGTCCCAAGGCGGATCTGTGGTCGCTCGGCGCAACGTTGTACTTCATGGTCGAGGGGCGCCCGGCATACAACGCCGACGATGTCGTTGCCATGATCGCCGCGGTCGCAACCCGTGACCCCGAGCCGATGCGCCGGGCCGGTGCGCTCGCGCCCGCCATCGCGGGGTTGCTGATCCGAGACGTCGGGACACGCTGGGATACGGAGGCGACCAAGGCGTACCTGCAAGCGGTCGTCGCAGGCAGGCTGGACCTCGACACGATGGCACTTCTCGCACCGCGTCCGGAGGCGCCGACCGTGCCGGCCCCGCGCTTTTCATGGAACCAGAGTCCCCCGGCAGCCACGCCCGAGGCCGGCGACGCCCCCGCTCGCCCGCTCCGCCCACGAGGACTGACGTGGCTGGTGGCCTCCGCGGCAGCCGTGGCGCTCGTGGCCGGAGGGATAGCCATAGGCATGCAGCTGACCGGTGGAGATGGCGAGGCCGCTTCGAAGCCCCCGGAGGCCAACAGATTCAAGGCGGCCCCGAAGATCTGCCAGTCAGGTCTCATGAGCACGGACCAGGTCGGCAAACTGGTGTCGCAGCCACGGGCGAGCGGCGGGCCGATCAACACCGTGGCGGTGAACCAGTGCGAGTTCAAGAGCGACAGCGACGGAGACAGTCTGCTCGTGGAAGTCATGGTGCATGGGAGCGTCAAGGCGGCCACCGACCTGTTCGAGGAACCCGACGGTCCCATTGGCAGGTATCGCTATGCGACTGGTCATACAAGCCCCGCGCTTGGGGATCAGGCGGAGGCCGTAGGGACATCCAACGCCGTGGTGGCCCTCGTCCGAATCAGCAACCTCACGATCGAAATCCGCCATGAGGGCAGCGGCAGCGTGGGATTCGTGATGCCCTTCGTACGCCAGGTCGTGGCAGCGGCGGAAGCCGAGGCTCGGCCAGCCACATAGCCTACGACCTTGCCTGGGTCCTGCACGCGCCGTACGACTGAGCCACTCAGGGACGCTGGGCTGCTGGTAGAGCAGGTATCCGAGGGTCAGTGCGACCACGATGTCGGGCACGGTCGGCCGTGCCCGACGAACGCTGACGCCACCCCAAGGCTGTGGTCCTGCCCAGGCCGTGGGGTCCGCGGACGGCGACGCGGCGCTGCCGGGGCAGGGCGTCCAGGCGCAGGTGCTGAAGCAAGCCGCCGTGCATGCCCTGGTGGGGGCACACGGTGCGGCTGGGGCGGGGGCGTATCGGTGGCGCGGGCGGCGCGCTCACGCTGGTGCTGGTGTTCCTGGTCGGCCGCCCGCCTCGGTAGTCACCGGGGCGCCGGTCCGCCGTAGGCGCCCGCCGCACCGGCACAGGACCGGCAGCGTGACAGCCAGTCGTCGGAGTGAGGCCGGCCAGAATCGCAGCTCGTCTCATCTCTCCTCCTGGACAAGGGGGCTGGTGTGGGAATGCCGTGCAATCAGCGACCCTCTGGCGAAGAATGAACCGCCGGAATACCGTCGATGTCGGTAACCCGACAGGAGGAGATCGCGGTGGGAGCGCTCAAGGCACTGGGAGTCGGCGAGGAGGAGGAGCGCCTGTACCGACTCCTGTTGTCCGGTCCCGACCGGACACTGGCCGACCTGTCGGAGGCGCTGGGCGCCCCACCGGCACCGCTGCGTCGGCGGCTGCGGGCGCTGGAGGACACCGGGCTCGTCTCCCGCACCCCGACCCGTCCCGTCCGCTACCGTCCGGCGCCTCCCGGACCGGCCGTGGACGTCCTGATCGCCCGCAGACAGGAGCAGTTGGACCGGACCCGCTCCGAGGCGAAGGAGCTGACCCAGCTGTGGGAAGAGGGGACGGGCCGGGAACCGGCGGTCGAGGTCGTCCAGGGAGCCGAGGCAAACATCCAGCTCTTCCTGCAGACGCAGCGATCCGCCCGCGAGGAGATCCTCACCTTCGACAAACCTCCGTACGTCGTCGAGGGGGTCGGAAGGCAGGCCGAGGTCCAGCGCGATCGCATGGCCCATGGGGTGCGCTATCGCACCCTCTACGACCGGGAGTCGCTGCTCGAACCGGAGCAGCACGCTCTCGCTCGTGAGCTCGCGGCCCACGGAGAACAGGCCCGGGTCCTCGACGGCGTCCCCCTCAAGGCCCTCATCGCCGACGGCACCACGGCCCTCGTCCCGGTCCAGCTCACCGAGGACCGGCACGCGGTGATTCTGCGCGACTCGCCGCTGCTCGACGCGCTCGTCTCCCTCTTCGAGCTCCTGTGGCAGCGGGCCACTCCCCTGTGGCCGACCGGCCGGCCCGAGCAGACGGACGGGCTCAGCGACTTCGACAAACTGCTGCTCGGCTACGCGGCCGTCGGCTGCACGGACGAGGTCACCGCCCGCAAGACCGGCCTCAACCAACGCACCATCGAACGCCACATGCGCCGCATCATGGACGCCCTCGGCGCACGCACCCGCTTCCAGGCCGGCCTCCAGGCCGGCCTGAAGGGATATCTCGGCGACCGGGAGACCTGAGGCTTGGGCTGCTTTGCTGCCCTGGCGGACAGGGAGAAGCCTGGCACGGCAGCGCGCCGTACCAGGCGACTCGGAAGGAAGAACGGCCCTTCCGAGGAACGAGCGGGGCAGGTCAGTCGATCGAGCAGGTCATGTACCACTGCTGCTTGGTGCAGGTGACCGTGGTTGAGGCGCTGCCGGTGCCACCCTTGTCGTCGGTGACGGTGAGCGTGGTCCGGTAGGTTCCGGACGAGCCGGCGGGGAACTGGTGGCTGATCTCGGAACCGGTGCCCGTCGTGCCGTCACCGAAGTTCCAGCGGTACGAGGTGAGGGTGCCGTCCGGGTCGTAGGAGCCCGCGGAGTTCAGCGAACAGTGCCCGTTGACCGTGCAGAAACCGTCGACCTTGGCAGTGGGCTTGTCGTTGTGGTTGGGCGCGAGCAGACGGAAGGTGGTCTGGTTGCCACCGGTGCGGCTGGAGGAGTCACTGACCGTCAGCTTCACGGTGTAGGTGCCGTAGGCGGCGTAGGAGTGCGTGGGCTTGACACCGGTGCCGGTGGTGCCGTCGCCGAAGTCCCAGCGGTAGGAGAGCCCGCTGCCGCCGGTGAGTGAGGCGTCGAAGGTGCAGGCCCGGGTGGCCCGGTCGCAGTCGGAGACGAACGTCGCCTGGGGTGCGCCGGTGCCGCCGGCCGGGTACGCCGCCGTGTCGGTCACGTCGAGCAGCGGCTCCTTGGCGCCGTCGCCGGAGGTGTCGGTCCATGTGGCGTTGCCGGTGGCGACGAGCCGGTCGCGGACGGCGAGGACGCCGGCCCTGTTGGTGGGCTTGGCGCTGCCACGGGTGAGCCAGCCGGCAGCACCGGCGACGTGCGGCGCCGCCTGGGACGTACCGCTGTAGTTCGAGTAGCCGCCGTCCTTGAAGGCGGAACGGATGCAGTCGCCGGGTGCCGCGAGGTCGACGCCGCGCCCGAAGTTGCTGAAGTTGGAGAGGCTGTCGTCCTTGTTGGTGTTCTTCGCATTGCACCAGGCGAAGTCGCCGAGGCCGCCGGGCTTTCCGTCACCGTCGCTGAGCGACGAGACGGTGATGGCGTCCGCGACGTTGGCGGGGCTCTGGTCGGCGACGTCACGCTTGTCGTTTCCGGCCGAGACCACGACCACGATGCCCTTGGCGATGGCCCGGTTGACGGCGTCGTCGACGGCCTGGACGGTGCCGTCGAAGCCGAGGCTCAGATTGACGACCTCGATCTCGGCGGCGTGCGCGGTCACCCAGTCGATGCCGTTGACGATCTCCTCCGTGCTGCCGCTGCCCTTGCTGTTCAGCGACTTGACCGACCAGAGTCGCGCGCCGGGGGCGACACCGACGTACCCGATCCCGTTGTCGAGGCCGCCCACGATGCCGGCGACGTTGCTGCCGTGCCCGTTGTCGTCCATGCCCGCGTTCTCCACGCAGGAGGTGACGGCGACACAGTTCACCCGGCGGACCACGTTGAGGTCCGGGTGGGTGTAGTCGATGCCCGAGTCGATGACGGCCACGTCCACGTCGACCCTCTCGTCGCGCCCGTCACCCACCTTCAGACCGGAGTTGGCAGTGGCTCCGATCCGGGCGGTGCCGTTCGGTGTGGCCTGACCGTGGGCGTGGGCGACCGCGGACTTCTCCACGTACGCGACGTTCGGGTTGGCCCGGAGCGCGGCCACGGCCGTCGGCGTCAGCTCCGCGGAGAACCCTTCGAGCGCCGAGCGGTAGACCGAGCCGAGCTCGACGCCCGCGGCGGAACGGGCGACCGAGACCGGATCGGCGGCGGTGCCGTTCTTCAGGACGACGACGTACCGCGCGCCCTCCTGCGGCGCCGCTTCAACGCCTTGAGCGACCGCCGGAAGAGTGCCGAACACCGCAGCTGCTGCCGCCGTCAGGCCCGCAGATATCGCGAACCGTCTCATGCTTCCTCCCAAGTGGGGGTGGGGATGTCGGCCCAGACAGTAGGGGCAGCACGAGCGCACGGGTACACCGGTTTCCCGGCACTGTCGCCAATCCGACAGCACGGCTGAGAGCCGGAACACGGCGGTTGTTGAAGCTCCGTCGAGGACTTCGGCTGGTCCAACACCCGGGCGTGGGTGGAGCGAAGCCTTCGCCCCGGGGGGCGGATCTGTGCGATGACAAGGCTGTGTGGGCGCTGGACCGCGTGATCACGGCGTCCGAGCCGTCCAGGACAGCCCCGCTCACTGGCGTGACTCCGCGCCGGTTCGACCGGGTGGTGCGTGCACTGCGGCACGAAGCGCCGACATCGCTCGGCGATGCCGGCCGTGAGGATTCCGCTGGAGGACCGGGTTCTGCTGGTGGCCGCTCAGACCGGCCGGCACATCCCTCCTCGACGGCGTCCCCATTCGGCACCTCCAGGAGGCCGAGTCCTGGGACGACGCACGCGGCTGCCTACTGCGCCGGGTCGGGGCGGCTACTCACCGAGGCCGAGGATCGAGATGCGCATGCACATGGCCCGTCAGTAGACAGGCCGCCCCGCAAGCTTGCTGATCACCCCCCGGGGATCGATCTGTTGCTGCCCGCCTGGAACGAGTCACAGTGCGGGGACTGCGGGAGGTTCGACATCCTGCGGTGACGGCTGCCTTGTCCTGCGGGGCCCCTTGGCGAACGGCGGGTGGGCCGTGAAGCCTTCGGCTCCGTAGCGGCGGTTGCCGTCGGCTCGATCGAGGGTGGCGAGATGGTCGGCGTCGCATCCCTTCCCGTCCGTCAGAGGCTCAGTCCGGCCAGCCTGCGCCGGTCGAGCGGGGACGCGCGACGATCGAGGCGTTGTTCGAGGAGGTGGCGGGCGGTGTCGCCGTGACCTGCCTCCACCAGCGCGTACAGCAATGTCTCCTCGATGACCTCGCGCTGTGCCGCGCTGCCTCCCACGCGGCGCAGCGAGGGCAGCAGTTCGCGCAGTTCCCGCACCGCGGTGGCCCATTCCTCCTCCAGGACCGCTTCCAGCGCGCTGCACAGCGGGACGACGACCTCCCGCTGCACCGGGTCCGCGCCGGCCGCGTGTGTGCGCAGGCGGCGGAGTGCGGGGAGGTCGTCGGCGGCGGCGAGGGCGAGGGCGCTGTGCAGGGCCGTGAATGCGGTCGAGGGACGTTCGACCAGATCGCGGGCGACCGCGTCGAGCACGCCGTCGACGGGGACCCGACCGGTCCAGTTCCTGGACATGCGGGCCCGCCACAGCAGGGAGCCGGAGTCGACGAGGGCCCGCACCCCGTTCACCTGGCCCGGGGCGAGCTGGGCGAACCAACGGCGACGCACCGCCGCGGAGTCGTCGAGGGCCAGTTCGTGGAGCGCCACGTGCCAGGAGAAATGCGCCCGGTGCACGGCTCCCCGCCCCTGGCCGCCGATCCAGCCGTCGAGCCAGTCCCGGCCGGTGCGGTGCTCACCGGACTCGTAGTGGACGTGGGCGAGGGCGTGCACGGCATGGCCGGAGGCGGGTTGTGCGGCGAGTGCTGCCTGGGCGAGCTCGCCGGCCTCCTCGATCCTTCCTTGCTCCTGCCGGACGAAGGAGAGGAGCGAGGTGTGGAACCAGTGCCCTTCGTAGACGGACGCGGTCCGCTCCACCAGACCCAGGGCCAGTGTGCCGTCGAGATCCGCGACGCCGGAGAAGGCGATGGTGGGGACGGCGATGCCGAGCGCGAAGGCGTCGGCGGGGAAGCGGCCGAGGTGGTCGACGAGAGCCGTGTCGCCGTCGCCGGTTCCGTCGCCCGCGGTGCCCGCGTGGGCTTCGTGCTCCCTGATGCGGCGCGTCACGACGTCGACGAACGACCGCTCCCGCTCGTCGCCGCGTTCCCGCACGCTGCGCTGTGCGTCCGCCAGCTCCCGGGCGACATCGACGTCTGCTCCACACTCGTGACCGAGCAGGGCGAGTGCGGCGTGCCCGAGCGCGAACCCGGGGTCCAGTTCGGTGGCACGCGCGAACGACTCGGCCGCCTTCGCCCGTACGGTGATCACCCGGGCAAGCCCGCAGCGGAAGGACGCCGCAGCTGCGGCATGGGTGGACAGCGGCAGCCCGAACTGGTCGGTGGGCCGGCGGCGTACCGACCGGGGGGCGCTGGTGAGCGGGGTGAGTACGGCCTCGGCGATCTCCTTGGCCTGCTGACGGATCTCGGGGATCGCGGTCGTCTCCCACAGCTCGCCCCGGCGGGGCGCGCCCAGTGTGAACAGCGGCCGCTCCGGGCGCCCTTGGGCGTCGAGCAGCCTGCCTCCGTCGGTGGACACGCCGATGCCCAGCGGTCCGGGTGCGGCGAGGCCGTCGGACAGCAGCCCGCTCCACAACGGGTCGCCGCCGCCGTCGGCCCGCAGCCCCGGCCCCGTACAGTCCACCACCCATGCCACGCGCAACTCACGGCCGTCGGCGAGGGAGACGATCAGGCCGCCGTCCTTCTGTGGTGCCGCGGAGGCGACCCGGCCGGCGTGGACGCGGAGCCTGCGGGCGGTGCGCGCCCGGGCGACGGTCTCGGCGGTGGAGGGTGCCATGCGGTGCCGGTGCACGTTCCACGGGGTGGCGTCACGGCCGAGGAACTCCGCCCGCTCGTCGTCGGTGAGGCCCTGCCAGAGCCGTACGATCTCGGGCCGCAGCCCGTCGAGCGCGGGCCGCCAGTCGCCGTGGGCGCGACGCGTGGCGGCGAAGTGCCGCGTCAGCTCCCTGCGGAGTCGGTGGAACGGGAGGGCGGCGAGGCCCGGCGGCGGCGGTACGGGGGGCAGCGGGGCGACCGCGTGCGGCTGGGGAAGCAGCCCGCCACGGGACACGGCGTGCACCGTGCGGCCGGGACGGTCGAGGACGAGCGCGAGATCGACGGCGGTGAGTCCGGTGCCGACGAGCAGGACGTCGTCCGACTCGCCGACTGCGTCGAGCGCGCCCGGCGTCCAGGGGCGGGGGACGAACCGGTCGGAGGCGACCAGCTCGGCCGGGGCCCAGCCGGACCGGCCCGCCGCGGGCCCGGTGGCGAGGACCACGCTGTCCGCCGTCACCGTGCCGCCGTCGGCGAGCTGGAGCTCCAGACGCCCCCTGGCCGCGTCGGCGCACCCCGTGGCCCTGGTGCGCAGCCGCCGTACGGAGACCGTGCCGTGCGCCGTGATGATGGCCCGGCCGAGCGTGTCGGCGAGGTACGAGCCGAAGCGGTACCGGGAGGCGAAGTCCGCCGCCGTGACGGTGGGATCGCCGTGCCGGCAGAGCCAGCGCCGGAAGTGACCCGGATCGTCCGGGTAGCAGCTCATGCCGCCGACGGGCACGTTGAGCCGGTGCTCGGGGACCTCGGTGGCGTACGCGGTGCCCCGGCCCGCCTCCGGCGCGGGGTCGACGAGGATCAGATCGAGCGGGATTCGGCGCCGGGCCGCCCCTTCGCACAGCTGGACGGCGACGAGCGCACCGGCCGCGCCCGCACCGACGACTGCCACGGTCGGTCGAGGACGGGCGGACTCGGCGGACGGCGAGGACACGACAGGTACCACGGAAACCTCCGACCAGGGGCGGGTACTGCACAGCCAATGTTCACTATGTCGATGAACAAAGTGGAGTTGCAACGCCGCTTCCGGACAACAACGACGCGCCAGAGTGCTGTTGACGGCCTGTGAGCACCGCCGCAGGTCAGGTTCGCGCTCCTCGTGAGACATTGAGTCCGTGAGGATCTCAGCACGAACGGACTACGCCATCCGGGCCATGGCCGAGTTGGCCTGCTCCCCGGACCGGCCTCTCAAGGCCGAGGACATCGCCGGACGCCAGGACATCCCCGTCCGCTTCCTCTTCGTCGTGCTGAGCGACTTGCGGCAGGCGCGTCTGGTGCTCAGCGTGCGCGGGCCCGACGGTGGTTACTCCCTCGCCCGGCCGCCCGTGGAGATCACCCTCGCCGACGTCATCCGCGCGATGGACGGACCGCTCGTCAGTGTGCGGGACCTGAAGCTGACGGGTCTTGAGTACCAGGGTGCGGCGGCTCCCATGCCGGATGTGTGGCGTGCTGTGCGGACGAGTCTGCGCCAGGTCCTGGAGGGCACGACCCTCGCGGATCTGGCGACGGGCACCCTGCCCGAGCTCGTACGGGACCGGGCCCGCGACTACAACGACGACGTGCGGACGTACCCGTAGCGTCCAAGACCGTTCGGCGACCAACCCCCTACGTCCGCGCGGGCTGCGCGACGGCCAGGCCGCCGGGAGCTCCCTGCGGGGCCCGGACCGCAGCCGATGACCTGACGCCACCCCGGCAGGGCTCGGCTCGGCTTCTTCCAGGGGCCCGGAAGTGGGCGCCTGACCTGGGCTCATGCCCGGAAGTGGGCGCCTGACCTGGGCTCATGCCCGGCAGGCGCCCACTGGCCGCGCCGACCGGCGCGATGGAGGGTGTGTCGTGTCTACAGGTTGTTCAGTGTGATCCTCCAGAGCTGGCCCAGGTCGTTGGACGGCTCCCTGAGTGACAGTGGCTCGCCGTGTTCAACGGCGGTCACGTTCGTGCCGTCCAGGGCGCTGACGATGCGGTACCAGCCGCCTCCGACCGCTTCGAGGCGCCACTGCTCGCCCTTGTTGTCGGCGACCGAGTCCATCAGGGTGACGGTCTTGTCCTGCGCGTCGTAGGACACGTGCCGGGAGTCGAGCGCCAAGGGGGCCATGCGCCAGATTCCCTGCGCATCGGCGTGCAGATCCCAGACCTGGTTGCTCTTGCACCTGCAGGGCGTCCAGCCGAGGATCTTGGTTCCCGCTGAGGTGTCCCCGGCGGTGAGGTCCATGGCCGGCCCTGTCGCGGACTGGAACGACACGCGGTCCTTGTCCTTGGGCTCGATGCCGCCCTCCCACTCTTCGGGAGCGGTGGAGCAGTCGGTCGTCACCAGGGTGCTGCTCTCGCCCGGCTTCAGGCACTGTCCGTTGTAGACGGAGCGCAGGGTGTCGCCGTAGTGGTACCACTGCTGGTTGTCTCCGCCGTTGCACTCCCACTGCAGGACTTCGTCGTTCGTTCGGTCGTAGTCCAGGCACTGCCCGGAACTCTGGTTGACGAAGATGAACGCCCCGTTGGGGGCTGCGGCCGGACCGGACGCGATGTCTGCCCGGCCGCTGCGGACAGCGGCGGTGTCGCTGCCCGGCACAGGCGGTGCGGCGGCTGAAGACGCGGATTCACCGCTGGAGCCGGCGGTGATCGAAGCGCGGGCTTGCCACTGCTGCTCCTTGCCGTCCCCGCACTGCGCCAGCTGGACCTGATCCACCTGGCCACCGCTGACGCAGGTCTGTGCGGCGGACGACGTGATGCGTCCGGACGCAGAGGTGGACCAGCCGTCCTCGTTGGGCTGCGCCCCCAGGGTGTTGGGGTCCTCGAACCACCACTGCTGGTTCATGTCGTAGGTGCAGTGTTCGACGCTCAGCCAGCTCTGGTGGTCGTCCTTGCCGATCAGCCCTGGGGTCTGGGTCAGACAGCCGGTGATGTCGTACGCGCCCTTGCCGTTGCTCTCGTAGGCGAAGAGCTGCGAGGAGCCGTCGTACAGCGTATGGCCCACGGCCCAGGACACGGGCTTTCCGCTCTTCCCCGCGACGAGCTTCGCCCAGTCGTCGCCTTCGTCCGTGTGCAGGAAGTTGTCACCGTATTTGATCGTGGCGACCGCTCGGACCGGCATGGCGGGGATCAGGTCTCCGTCCAGCTTCTGGTGGTCGTCCACGTGCCACTGCTGGCGGGCGGAGCCGTCCGCGGCCGTCGCCTTGCCCCAGGCTCCGTCGCCTCCCCAGTCGGCGTCGATCAGGTCGCCGGTGGATGCGCTGCGCAGCTGCATGTTCTTGCTCACCGGGCCCGTCGTGCCGCCCGGCCACAGGGTGTCCTCCCGCTTCTCGGTGACCTCCATCTGTTCCGGGGTGGCACCTGCCGATCCGGCGCAGGTGAAGTAGCCCTGCGACTGCGAGCTCGTGGCTTCGATGGTCTTCTTCACACAGGTGCCCAGCGCCTGCTGGCCGAAGGCGTTGGGGTGGATGGCCTCCTGCTTGTCCCCCTGGGTGTACGGGAGCCAGTTGGCGAGGCCGGGAATCCAGCGCACCCATTCGGAGCTCTTCGCCTGCGGCGGGTTGCCCAGCGAGTTGAGCCCGGACGCCTGGGAGGAAGCCTTGGCGCACAACTCGTGGCCCGCGAAGGCATTCTGGGTGTTGAGGAAGATGGCCCTTTGGTCGTGCGCCGCGTCGGCGAGAGCCTGGTTCAGCTCCGGAACGACCTCGTAGTGCAGCCATTCGACGTCCGGGTCCAGCAGAGCGCATCCACCGGTCATCATGCGTGCCCAGCTCAGCGCCTTGGACGGGTACCGGTTGTTGGCCACCGAGGACAGCGGATTCGGATACGCCTGCAGGATGATCTTCGGGTTCTCCTGGCCCGCCTCGTTCAACGTGGTTCTGATCTTCGCGATCGTGTTGGCGACCTTCTCCTTGATGGTCACCGTCTTCTTGTAGACGTCGGACCGGCCGTTCGTGCTGCACGGCTTGTTGCCGACGTAGCCCAGGACACAGTTGACGCCGATGTCGGAGAAGCCGAGTCATTGCCTCCGATCGAGAGCACCACTACTTCACGTTGTTCTCGGCCGCGATCTTGGCGAGCTGCTTCACCTGGGGCTCTTCGCCCTTGAAGGTGTTGTCCGTGACATCCGTCGTGGTCGCCCCCGAGCAGGCGATGTTGAACCGGCGGTCGGCCGGGATGCCGAGCACGTCCCCGACGCTCTTGATCGGTGCGAGATCGGAGCGGTGGCACATCTCCGCCCCCGACGCGCTCTCGCCGTAGACCCGCTTCGGGTCGTGCTCGCAGACCTCGTCCTTGCCGCTGCCGGTGCCGGTGCAGTCGAACGCCGCCCGGTCGGTGCCGAAGGCAGAGCCCTGACGGCTGCGGTAGGACAGCTCGCCGGCACCGTTGCCCTGCCAGCGCCCTCCCTCACCGGAGATGTAGCTGTCGCCCATGGAGACCACCGCGTCGACGCCGACGCACGCGTCCTCGCTCTGCGCCGCTCGGGCGGCGAGGGCGGCAGGGTCGTAGAGGGTCCGGCTGTCCCAGTCGGGCATGCACTCTCGCGTGCCCGCGGGCGCGAACCGCACGGGTTGGTGGTCCGATCCGCCCCGGCTGCTGATGGAGACGGCGAGGTTGGTCAGTTGCTCGCCGGCGGTCATGAAGTCGAGGGAAAACCCGGACTGCTGGGTCCCCACGGGGACTCCGTCCGGCTTGCCGTTCCGGGCCGCGTAGTAGGTGCTGGTCCTGACCTGCTTGCGGAAGGACCGGGCTTCGGAGTTGAAGTCGCCCAGGACACGCCACGGTTCGTTGCCCACGGCGTCGACAACCGCCTGCGTCAGCGCCTTCGCGTGCGGGTTGGGGATCACATCGTTACGGATGGACGCCGCGTGGATGTTGAAGTACCAGGTGCCGTTGATGCGCACTCCCACGGCAGGACGGGAGCGTATCCACTTGTTGTTGTCCGAGCGCGGGGTGACGATCTTGATGTCCTGGAGTGCGTCGAAGTTCGCGGCGACTGCACTGTTCACCCACATGGCCATGGACTTCTGGGTGTTCTTCTGTGTGTCCGGGTCCTCGTCGTTCCCGCTCCCTCCGGAGCCCCACAGGTTCTTGTCGAGGATGTCCACGTAGAATATTCGGCCGTTGACGCCGCTTCTGTCACCTGCGCCGTAGCTCTTGGTGAAGACCTTGTACTTCAGGCTCGGCAGACCGCTGGGCGTCGTGGAGGTGTCGCCCGTATTGCTCAGCCGTGTCATCTCGTCATGCGTGACGAAGTCCACCGGCGGGGTGTTGACTTCCTGCAGGGCCAGAATGTCGGCATCCTTGAGCAGGTAGGACCTGACTGTTTCCCATTTGTTTCCGCCCTGGGCGTTCCACGTCACCGCGCGGAGATCAGTTCTGGGCGCCGCCTGCGCCTGCCCCGCGGTCAGCAGGGGGGCTAAGGAAGCCAGCAGTGCGCAGGTCACGACGAGGCACGGGAAAAGGCGCCTGCCCTGGGCTTTCGCCCGGCAGGCGCCCTGAGTGTCAGGCGTACGCCGATCTCTTCGGCGCTATCTCGTCCCCGTCAGGGTCGCGTAGACCACCGTGTTGGCCCGGTAGCCGGTGTCGCTGGACCAGTCGCCGCCGCAGGTGATCAGACGCAGCTCGGGGCGGCCCGAGTCGCCGTAGACCTTCTCGTCGGGGAATCGGTCCTTGGGATGAGCCTCCACCGCGTCGACGGTGAAGAGGGCCGTACGGCCGTCGTCGCGGTCGATCTCGATCCTGGCGCCCCGCGAGAGGGTGTTGAGCCGGTGGAAGACGGCGGGGCCGAGGGGGGTGTCCAGGTGTCCCGCCACTACGGCCGTGCCCGGCGCCCCGGGGGCGGTGCCGTCGGCGTACCAGCCCGCCACGGTCGGGGCCGTCGCGGGCGGGGGGCGCAGTGCTCCGGCGCCGTCCAGCTCCAGGGGGACGAGGGCGACGTCGACCCCGATGGTCGGAATCCTGATCCGCGTCGCGTCGGACGCGGGCAGCGGCCGAGTTTCGGAGCGGTCCCGATCGGCTCCGGCGGCGGGCCGCGCGAGCAGCGGTGAGGCCTGCGTCGTCGTCGGCGGCCGCGAGCCGTCGCCGTCCGGCACGTGGGCGAGCAGGACGATACCGACGAGCGTCGTCCAGGCCAGGGTCCTGACCGAGGGGACGCTCCGGGACGGCGCTCCGCCGGGCTTCGGCGCGGAGCCGTTCTTCATGTGGTTCGTGCCTCCGCTGGATGGCGGGCCCCGGATCTCCTCGCGGAGCCGGGGCCTTGGCCGTGGGGCGTGGGGCGTGGGCTCAGACGGAGTTCCGGGCGGCGGTGGCGCGGCGGCGCATCCTGATCAGGACGCCCGCGGCGGCGCCACCGAGGAGCAGGGCGCCGAGGGCGTACGGGCTGCCACCGTCGTCACCGTCCGCGCCTGCGCCCGCGGCCCAGCCGAAGCCTGCTTCCACGGCACCGATCGGCCGGCCTGAGATCTGATAGGTGACGGTCTGCTTGATGCGGGGCGGGCACTTGAGGGTCACGGTGTCCGTGCCGGAGACGGCATCCAGCGGGAGCGTGAACTCACCCACGAGGACGCCCTTCCGGTCACCGGGCAGGAGGTGGAACTTCCCGCCCGCCTCCGACTCACCCTTGCCGTAGGTCTCCTTACCGCAGGCGGTGGTGCTGACGGTGACGGTGGTGCCAGGGGCCGCCTTCCCCGGATTGACCTGGACCTCACCGGCGGGCGCCGCGACGGCGGAGGGTGCGGACAGGACGAGGGCGCCCAGGACCAGGGCGAGCTGGGTACCCGTACGTGCGAGACGCATGCTTGTTCTCTCCTTCGGCGGAGCTTTCCTGGCCGGCTGGACCGCGCGGCTCCGGTGCTGTGCTCCTTGTACGAGAAGATCCCCGACCGGTTATCACCGCAACGGGAAGATCGCGCGCGATGTCCCCCGGTTGGGGTCTTGATCGTCCTCCCCGGTGATCACCGCCGCAGGTCACAGTGGGCGTTGCGGTGCTCGGGAAAGAATGGCCTCCTGCGCGCGAACGGGTTAGCCTCGCCCTTTCGTGACGGTCCGTCGGTTTCTCCGGCGGGCCGTCTCGGTCGTTCGGGCCGGTGGCGGCGAGGCTGATGGCCCGGCTGTCGCGTCGGGTGGGCGCCAGGTTCCACGGCTCTGGTCGGGTGGTGCTGCTCGCAGGGACGGGGACGTGCTGATCAGCCGGGGTTCGGGAGGGCTTCGCTTCGTGCCGGGGCGTCGGTGATCAGGTCGGTCCAGGGCCAGTGGCGAGCGAACCGCAGATGCCGGCGGCGGGCGGTGGTGACGATCTGGGCGGCGGCGGAGAAGGGGCGTGCCGGTGTACGGCCGTTCCTTCCGCACGATCAGCCGCATCCCCGCGGGCCGGCCGTTCAGCGCGTCACCGGTGATGTCGGCGACCCAGGTGCCGTCACGGATGTCTCCGCCGGGCTCGACGGCCGGTGTCCAGGCCGGGGCCGGGATCTTGAGTACGGCCTGGTGGCAGGCGGCGGTGATGGTCATGCCGACCGTGTACGACAGACACCGGCCGCGCTGGGCCGGCCAGGCCATGAACTCGTGGGTGCCGCCGCCGGAATCGGCGCGGATCGGTGTCCGCCGGCCTCACCGGTAGGTCTTCGGCAGCCGGGCCAGGGCCAGTTGGGTGGTGGTGATGGGGGCGGCGGCGGTGTCGCTGCCCACCTCCGCCGCCACGGCCGTCACCCCCGCGTTTCCGGGCCGTAGCACCGCGGCCACCGGCTCGCCGGACCCGCCGGTGCCGTGGTCGACGAATCCCATGGGCGGGTGGTGCCCGAAGTTCTTCCTCCAAGTGGCAGCCGCGTCCTGCTTGTCGCCGGCTCCCTCCCCCACCACCTCCCTGCCCCGGCAGCACACGGCAGGCCGGGGTGGAATCTCAGCCGGCTCTTCCGCCGAGCGGCCATCGCGCAAGGGACTCCCGGGCTACCGAACAGGATGTCCCGGGGCACGGTCGTCGGAGTGGCGTACCACCGATGACCGCGGCGCCCCGGGAACCCCTGCCGTGCCGGCCGAGAGACGACGGTCAGTTCCGGCCCAGGATCGCCGTGAGGGCTTGTCGCAACGCCGCTCCGGGATCCGGCGACGCCCCTTCGGACCGCCAGGCGACGAACCCGTCGGGACGGACCAGCACCGCGCCGTCCGAGGTGACGCCGTGAACCTCCGCCCAGTCCGTGTCGCTCTCGGGGACGAGCTCCGCGTCGGGCCCGTCGCCGATCCGGTACGAGTCGAGCGGCACCGACAGTTCTCGCCCGACGCGGGTCGCCGCGGTGTGCCAGCCACCGGGGCCGTCTTCGGAGCTCAGGAGCACCAGGGACCGCTCGTACAGGTCGAGGGTGGAGACCCGGGTACCGGCGCGGTTCAGCCACATGTGCGGTGCCCGGCTTCCGGGTTCGCCCGTCAGACGCAGTCCGTCGGAGACGACCGGCAGCGTCCGGTCGGCGCCCACGACGGCGCCCTGGGGATAGCGGTAGCCGAGCACCTCGTTGAGGATGCCGCCCTTCTTGCCCTGGGGGCCGCCGGCTCCGGGGCCGGGAACGTACCCGGGGTGGCTGTGTTCGACCGACCGCGCCGAAGCACGCGCGCTCGTCGTCTCCGCGACCGGCCGGCGCTCCGCGTCGTAGGACGCGAGCAGGCCGGGGCCGGCCCAGCCGCCCAGTACGGCGGCGAGCTTCCAGGCGAGGTTGTGCGCGTCCTGGATACCGGTGTTGGAGCCGAACGCCCCGGTGGGCGGCATCTCGTGGGCGGAGTCGCCGGCGAGGAACACCCGGCCGTCCGCGTACCGTTCGGCGATCCTCTCGGCCGCGTGCCAGGGGGCTCTGCCCGTGATCTCCACATCGAGGTCCGGCACCCCCACGGCCCGCCGGATGTGTTCCCTGCACCGCTCGTCGGTGAACTCCTCCAGCGTCTCCCCGTGTTCGGGGTGCCAAGGAGCGTGGAACACCCAACGCTCCTGATTGTCGACCGGCAGCAGGGCCCCGTCGGCCTCCGGGTTCGTCAGGTAGCAGACGATGAAGCGCCGGTCGCCGACGACGTCCGCGAGACCGCGGGACACGAAGGTGATGCTCACGTTGTGGAAGAGGTCGCCCGGACCGCTCTGCCCGATGCCGAGCTGCTCGCGAATCGGGCTCCGCGGGCCGTCCGCCGCGACGAGGTAGTCCGCTCGGATGGTGGTGTGCTCACCGGTGCCGCGGCTCTTGACCTGCGCGGTCACCCCTTCGGCGTCCTGCTCGAAGGACATCAGCTCGGTCGCGAACCGCAGATCTCCGCCCAGCTCGCCGGCGCGCTCGAGCAGCACCGGTTCGAGATCGTTCTGGCTGCACAGGCACCACCCGGCGGGACTGAAGCGGGCGACCCCGCCACCGGGGTCGATCTCCCTGAACAGCCACTCGCCGACGTCGCCCACCAGGCTCGGCGTCTGCAGGATGCCGTTGTTGCGCGCCAGGACCGACGCGGCCTCCTGGATGGACCGCGTCACCCCGGCGCTCCGGAACAGCTCCATCGTGCGCACGTTGTTGCCGCGGCCACGCGGGTGGATCGAGGTGCCCGTATGGCGCTCGACCAAGGTGTGCGGCACTCCGAGACGACCCAGGAACAGCGAGGTGGACAGGCCCACCAGCGAGCCGCCGACGATGAGTACGGGGGTGCGGTGACCGGTTGCTTCGCCGGCCGCGTCGAATCGGTTCATTGCTCGTCTCCGGCGTCACCTGCGACGCGAGTTGGGGTTGGGATGCAGATTCATGCCCTTCGGAGACGGGTCCGTGTGCCCTGGGCACCCGGATGACACGTGGTTCACTCGTCCGCTTCATGGGGCTCGCGCGCTCTCGGCCCTCGTGTCAAGGATCAACACATGACGGCCTCGGCGTTTCGGCCACGTAGGTCGTTCCCCCCTCCCCCCTGAGAAGAGAAGAGGTGTGCCGGATGGCCCCCTCGGGACGCATCTCGCAGTCTGTGTTCGACGGCTCCAGGCTGCGGGTGATCCTCCTGCTCGACCTGTACGAGGGAGCTCAGGAGCAGTTCCTCGACGCGTACGAACTCATGCGCAAGCAGGTCGCC
The DNA here is from genome assembly GCF_036192275.1 of Streptomyces sp. NBC_00250. Taxonomy (NCBI): domain Bacteria; kingdom Bacillati; phylum Actinomycetota; class Actinomycetes; order Kitasatosporales; family Streptomycetaceae; genus Streptomyces; species Streptomyces sp. NBC_00250. Next base: position 513,388 of record NZ_CP108088.1, read on the forward strand.
TCCGTTCCCGGTCACATCAGTGACCAGCTCTGCCAGTCCATCGAGAACCCCTCGCAGTGGCTCATCACCAGCGAGTGGGAGAGCGCGCCGCCGTTCCTCGCGTGGGTGAACAGCGAAGAGCACGTCGAAACAGTCAAGCCGATGCACAGCTGTGTCCGGGACACCCGTTCGATGCGCTACAGCATCCTCCGGGAGACCAGCCCCGGTCAGCCGGCCCCGCGGACCGCGGCATCGGGCGGCGTGCAGGTGAAGGCCCGCGTGGGCGACGGTGTGGCACGCCACGCCCTCACCTTCACCGTCAAGCCGGGTTCCGAGTCGAAGGTGGCGGAGATCCTGGCCGGGTACCAGTCGCCCCAGGCCCAGGTCGACGAGACCACACGGCTGCGCCGTACGTCCCTCTTCATGCACGGCAACCGCGTCGTGCGCGCCGTGGAGGTGGAAGGCGACCTGCTCGTGGCACTGCGGCACGTCGCCCGTCAGCCCGAGGTACGCGCGGTCGAGGAGGCCATCAACCCGTACCTGGAGCAGGACCGGGACCTGACCGACCCCGAGTCGGCACGTGTGTTCTTCACCCGGGCCGCGCTCCCGGCCGTCCACCACGTGGAGTCCGACCGGCCGACGCCGGCCGGCCTGCGACGGCACGCGCTGTACTACCCGGCCAAGGAAGGCCACGGGATGGAGCTCGCCCGGCTGCTCGCCCATCAGGACCGGGACGCGACGGACGATCCGAACAGCCCGGTGCACAGCAGCACCGTGTTCCAGCGCGACGACATCGTGGTGCGCCTCATCGACGTCACGGGCGAACTCGACCTCGACCCCGTCGCCTCCCTCGGGCTCAAGGGCTCTGGGAAGGCCGCGCAGCTGGAACGTCTCCTCGACGGCGCCGCGATCGGCGTCGAGGGATCCCTGGAGACGGAGCGCAACGTCAACCGGCTTCTGTCGCACGCCGACATGCTGCCCGTCACGGACCGCTCGGCGAACACCTGACGGCCGGTCGCGGCTCCGGCCGCAGCCGCTCCCCAGCACGTCACTGCCACATCTGGAGGTATCAACCATGCTCAAGCAGCGTCCACGCATCGTGACCCTGAGCGAGACGGAACCCAACCGCAGGCGCGGAGGTGACCTGCGGGCCATGCTCACGCCGGCCACCGTGGGCTCCACCAGCGGCTTCATGGGCCTGGCCATCGTCCAGCCGGGCGAGCGCATCGGCGAGCACTACCACCCGTACTCCGAGGAGTTCGTGTACGTCGTCTCGGGCGCGCTGGAGGTTGACCTGGACGGCGACACGTACGCCCTCCAGCCCGATCAGGGCCTCCTGATCCCCATCGACGTGCGGCACCGCTTCCGCAACGTGGGCGACGTGGAGGCCCGCATGGTCTTCCACCTGGGCCCGCTCGCCCCCCGGCCGAGCCTCGGCCACGTCGACACGGAGGTCACCGACGAGGCCGAGCTCGCCGCCGCGGGCCCGCACCTGACCGTGCACGACCCGGGACGGGTGTCCGAGCGAAGCGGGGCCATCGAGTGACCCGGCGAGTGGCCGTCACCGGCATCGGTGTGGTCGCTCCGGGCGGCACCGGAGCGAAGGCGTTCTGGGACCTCCTCGCCGCCGGCCGTACCGCGACCCGCGGCATCACCCTGTTCGACCCGGTCGGGCTGCGCTCGCGCATAGCCGCCGAGTGCGACTTCGACCCGGCGGACCACGGACTGGATCCGGACCTGAGCCGGCACGCCGACCGGTACATCCAGTTCGCCGTCGTCGCGGCCGGGGAAGCCGTCCGCGACTCCGGACTCGACACCGACACCGAAGACCCCTGGCGCGTCGCCGTCTCCCTGGGCAGCGCCGTCGGCGGCACCACCCGGCTCGAACACGACTACGTCCTCGTCAGCGAGGGCGGTCGGCGGTGGGACGTGGACCATCGCGCGGCCGACCCCAAGCTGCACATGGCGTTCTCGCCGAGCACGCTCGCCTCCGTCGTGGCCGAACAGTTCGGCGCCCGCGGCCCGGTGCAGACCGTCTCCACCGGCTGCACCTCCGGCCTCGACGCCGTCGGCTACGCCTTCCACACCATCGAGGAAGGCCGGGCGGACGTCTGCATCGCGGGCGCGTCGGACTCTCCGATATCCCCGATCACCATGGCCTGCTTCGACGCCATCAAGGCCACGTCGCCCGACAACGACGACCCGGAACACGCCTCCCGGCCCTTCGACAACAACCGCAACGGTTTCGTCATGGGCGAAGGCGCGGCCGTCCTCGTCCTGGAGGAGTACGAGCACGCCAGGGCCCGCGGTGCGCACATCTACTGCGAGATCGGCGGCTACGCCACCTTCGGCAACGCGTACCACATGACGGGTCTGACCGGCGAGGGCCTTGAGATGTCCCGGGCGATCGACTCCACGCTCGACCAGGCCCGGATCGACCCCACGCTGGTCGACTACGTCAACGCGCACGGCTCGGGCACGCGGCAGAACGACCGCCACGAGACCGCCGCCGTGAAGCGGTCCCTGGGCGCGCACGCCTACGACACGCCCATGAGCTCCATCAAATCCATGGTGGGGCACTCGCTCGGCGCGATCGGCGCGATCGAGGTGGCCGCCTGCGTCCTCGCCCTGAAGCACCAGGTGGTACCTCCGACGGCGAACTACGAGACCCCCGACCCCGAGTGCGACCTGGACTACGTGCCGCGCACCGCCCGCCCCCGGAAGCTCAGGAACGTGCTCTCCGTGGGCAGCGGATTCGGCGGATTCCAGTCCGCGGTCCTCCTGACGGGGCCGGGTGGGAGGACACGATGAGCAGTGAGCGCCCACGGCGCGCGGTCGTCACCGGGATCGGTGTGATCGCCCCCAACGGATTGCGCGCCGACGCGTACTGGAAGTCCGTCCGGGAAGGGCTCGGCGTACTGGACCGGATCACCCGTGAGGGCTGCGCGGACCTGCCTCTCAAGGTCGCGGGCGAGGTCCGCGGCTTCGATGCCTCCGCCCTGATCGAGGACCGGTTCCTCGTCCAGACCGACCGCTTCAGCCACTACGCCATGGCCGCGGCCCAACTCGCCATCGACGACGCCGGCTTCGCCCGGGAGGACCCCGCGGAGCCCTTCGAGATCGGCGTGGTCACCGCGGCCGGGTCCGGAGGCGGCGAGTTCGGCCAGCGAGAGCTCCAGAAGCTCTGGGGCCAGGGATCCAAGTTCGTCGGCCCGTACCAGTCCATCGCCTGGTTCTACGCCGCGAGCACCGGTCAGATCTCCATCCGGAGCGGTTTCAAGGGACCGTGCGGCGTGGTCGCGAGCGACGAGGCGGGCGGCCTGGACGGCATCGCCCACGCCGCTCGGGCCGTACGACGCGGCACGGGCGCGGTGATCGTCGGCGCCGCGGAGGCGCCCCTCGCCCCGTACTCGATGGTGTGCCAGCTCGGATACCCCGAGCTCAGCACCGTCGAGGAGCCGGATCGCGCCTACCGGCCCTTCACCGCCGGCGCCTGCGGCTTCGTCCCGGCGGAGGGCGGCGCGATGCTCGTCGTGGAGGACGAGTCCCGCGCCCGCGACCGGGGAGCGGCCGTCCGGGCCGTGGTGGCCGGCCACGGCGCCACGTTCACCGGCGCCTCCCGCTGGGAGGAGTCCCGGGAGGGGCTCGCCCGTGCCATCCGGGTCGCCCTCGACGAGGCCGAGTGCGCCCCGGAGGAGATCGACGTCGTCTTCGCCGACGCCCTGGGCGTCCCGGAGGCGGACCGCGCCGAGGCGCTGGCGATCGCCGACGCCCTCGGAGCGCACGCCACCCGCGTACCCGTCACGGCGCCCAAGACGGGCATCGGCCGCGCCTACTGCGGAGCACCCGTCCTGGACACCGCCGCCGCGGTCTTCGCGATGGAGCACGGAGTGGTGCCCCCCACCCCCAACGTGTTCGACATCTGCCACGACCTCGACCTGGTGATGTCCCGCGCTCGGCCCGCCGAGCTGCGCACGGCCCTCGTCCTCAGCCGGGGACTCATGGGATCCAACGCGGCGCTGGTCGTGCGCCGCGGCGACGACTCCGCCCGGTAGGACCGGGCGGGAAGGAGAGCAATCATGATCACCACCGCACTGACCTTCGACGAACTCGCCGCGCTGATGAAGCAGGCGGCCGGGGTCACCGTCGACGCACGGGAACTGGAGAAGGCGCCGGAGGCGCAGTTCACCACCCTCGGCCTCGACTCGCTCGGCCTGCTCGGGATCGTCGGCGAGCTGGAGAACCGGTACAGCGTGGCGCTGCCCACCGACGCCGAGCGCTGCAAGACGCCCGCCGAGTTCCTCGACCTGGTCAACAGCGCCCTCAAGACGGGAGTCTGACGTGGCCGGCCACACCGACAACAGCATCACCATCGACGCCCCGCTCGACCTCGTCTGGGACATCACCAACGACATCGAGAAGTGGCCCGACCTCTTCAGCGAGTACGCGTCCCTCGAAGTCCTCTCCCGCGAGGGCGACTCCACCACCTTCCGCCTGACCATGCACCCGGACGAGTCCGGGAAGGTCTGGAGCTGGGTGTCGGAGCGCACCGTGGACCGTCCCGGGCGGACCGTCCGCGCCCGCCGCGTCGAGACCGGCCCGTTCGACCACATGAACATCCGGTGGGAGTACGAGGAGACCCCGGCCGGCGTCCACATGCGCTGGGTGCAGGACTTCGCGATGAAGCCCGACGCTCCGGTCGACGACGCCTGGATGACCGACAACATCAACCGCAACTCCCGCACGCAGATGGCCCTCATCCGGGACCGCATCGAGCAGGTCGCCCGCGAGCTCCGGACGGCCCCGGTCCTGCCCGGCTGACCGCGTACGTCCGCCCATCCGCACCCCCGTACCCCCGCACCTCCGCACCCCCAGGAAGGACGCTCGATGCACCACGCTCTGATCGTCGCCCGCATGGCGCCCGACTCGGCGCCGGCGATCGCCGACGTGTTCGCCGCCTCCGACCGCGGCGAACTCCCCCACCTGGTCGGCGTCACCCGGCGTCGCCTCTTCCAGTTCGGCGACGTGTACCTGCACCTCATCGAGTCGGACCAGGACCCGGGGCCGGCCATCGCGAAGCTGACCGGGCACCCCGAGTTCCGGGACGCCAGCGAGAAGCTCTCGGCGTACGTCAGCGCGTACGACCCGAAGACGTGGCGCAGCCCCAAGGACGCCATGGCGCAGTGCTTCTACCGCTGGGAGCGGGATTCCGCTTCCTGAGCACCTGAGCTCACGCTCGACGGAGAAACCCGAGGCCGCCCGCCCCGCGAAAGACGCGGAGCGGGCGGCCTCGGGTTTGCTCTGTCCTCGTTTCCCCGTCAGGCGGGGACGGTGCACTCGAACGCGTGAAGGTACGGGTTGACCGGGCGGATCTCGCCGATGACCAGCCCCGCGGCCGTCAGCCGGTCGACCATGCTCTGCCGGGTGTGCTTCGCACCGCCGACGTTGAGGAGCAGCAGCAGGTCCATGGCCGTCGTGAACTTCATCGACGGGGTGTCGTCGACGAGGTTCTCGATCACGACGACCCGGGCGCCGGGCCGCGCAGCCTTCCGGACGTTGGCCAGCGCCCTGCGGGTGCTGTCGTCGTCCCACTCCAGGATGTTCTTGATGATGTAGACGTCCGCCTGGACCGGGATGTCCTCACGGCAGTCGCCGGCCACGACACGGACCCGTGAGGCCAGCGCGCCGCCGTCCCGCAGGCGCGGATCGGCGTTGCCCACCACGCCCGGCAGGTCGAGGAGCGTGCCGCTCAGGGTGGGGTGCCGCTCCAGCAGACTCGCCAGGACGTGCCCCTGACCGCCGCCGATGTCCGCCACCGAGGAGGCACCCTGCAGATCGAGCAGGTCGGCGACGTCCCGGGCGGACTGCTGGCTCGAGGTCGTCATGGCCCGGTTGAACACGTACGCGGACTCGGGCGCATCCTCGTTGAGGTACGGGAAGAACTCCTTCTCGTACACGTCCTCGAAGACGTTGCGGCCGGAGCGCACCGCCTCGTCGAGCTTGGGCCAGACGTCCCAGGTCCAGGGCTCGGTGCACCACAGGGCGATGTAGCGCAGGCTGTGCGGGTCGTCCTCGCGCAGCTGTCGGGACATCTCCGTGTGGGCGAACGTGCCGTCGGGGCGCTCCGTGAAGACGCCCTGGCTGGAGAGCGCGCGCAGCAGCCGCCGCAGGGTCCGGGGCTGGGCCTTCACCGAGGCCGCCAGGTCCTCGACGGTCATGGGCGTGTCGCCCAGGGCGTCCGCCACTCCGAGGCGGACGGCCGCGCGTACGGCCGCGGCGCAGGCCGCCCCGAACACGAGCTCCCTGAGCCGCATGGGCGGCGGAGGAGTCGCATCGAGAGTGGGGGAAACCGGATCAACAGTCGTCATCTGTCGCCTTGTCTGTGCTGTGGTGCCGTGGGTGGGGGGAGCGGGTCCGAGCGTCAGCACATGCCCGCGGGCTCCGAGACCCCGCAGGTGTTGCCGCGGAAGGTGTTGCCCTTGCCGGTGTCGCGGTTGGCGAGGTCGGCCGAGCCGTTGCGGAGCACGACGTTGTCGCGGATCTCGTTGCGCTCGTTGAGGGCGCCCACGAAGCTCTTGAAGAGCACGATTCCGCCGGACAGCGGCGAGGCGCCGACGTTGTCCACGATCCTGTTCTCGGCCACCAGCGTCTCCTCGGCACCGGTGAGGACGATCCCCGAGCCCTGCAGGAAGGGCAGCCGGGGGGTCTTGGGGCAGTTCTTGTTGTTGGCGTGGATGTAGTTCCGGCGCAGGCTCATCGCCCCGGCTCGGGGCGTGGACTCGTCGCCCACCACGAACACGGCGGCGCAGTTGCCGGTCGCCTCGTTGCGCTCGACGGTCAGGTTCCGCAGGCGCCGCACGGTGACGCCGATCCGGTTGCCGGACATGCGGTTGTGGCTGATCACCGTCCCCTCGGTGTCGACGGCGCCCGCCTCCGTGTCGGTGGTGTTGGAGACGAACAGTCCGGCGTCGGCGTTGTCCCGGGCGACGTTGTGGGTCAGCACACTGCGTACGGACCGCTCCAGGGCGATGCCCCAGTTGCCGTTCTTCTCGGCGGTGACCCGGTGGATCTTCAACCGGTCGGTCCGCGAGGCCCACAGGCCGTTCTTGGTGAAGCCCTTGAGCGTCAGCGAGCGCACGGTGACGCCCTGGACGGGACTGCCGTCCTTGCCGGTCACACAGATGCCGTGGCCGGCCGTGGCGCAGATGTCGTCGGCGGCGGCCTTGCCGGGTTCGAGGACGGTGGGGAAGACGGTCGAGCCCCGCAGGGTCAGGTTCGACGTGGTGATGCGGACGCTCTCACGGTAGGTGCCGGGAGAGAGGATCACCGTGTCCCCGGGCTTCGCCGCGTCCACCGCTTTCTGGATCGATTCGCCGAGCTTGACCCGGTGCACCGTCCGATGGTGGGCCGTCGGAGCGGCGGCACCCATCCCCGCGACCACGAGGGTCACGGTGCATGCCAGGTAGGCGAGCTGTCGTTTGGTCATACGGCGAAGCTAAGAGCGGCCCTTCGGCCCCGCCACCGCTGATCCTCCAGGCGGACCTAGGCATACCTCCCTGCGGTCCACGTGATGGGCGTGGCGCGCGGGTCCTGGGCGAAAACGCTGCTCCGCCGTGAATCATGGGGGGCCGCCGGGGGCGCCTCTTCGGTACAGCGGACAGCGAAGGGGTTCGGATGCGTAAGTGGTGGCCCTTGGCCGCGATCTGTCTGGGCACGTTCATGCTCCTGCTGGACGTCACGATCGTGACCGTGGCGCTGCCCGCCATGGCGGCGGACCTCGGCACCACGCTCTCCGACCTGGAGTGGGTGGTCGACACCTACGCGCTGGCGCTGGCGTCGCTGTTGCTCGGCGTCGGTTCCCGCGCCGACCGGATCGGCCGCAGGAAGGTGTACCTGGTCGGGCTGATCGTCTTCACCGCGGCGTCCGTGGTGTGCGCGGTCGCCCCGAACGCGGGTGTGCTGATCGGAGCCCGGGCGGTACAGGGACTGGGTGCCGCCGGGATGTTCGGTACGACGATCGCCCTGCTCGGCATGCACTACAGCGGCCGGGACCGGGGAGTGGCCTTCGCCGTGTGGGGCGCCACCAACTCGGTCGCCGCGGCGGCGGGACCGGTGGTCGGCGGAATCCTCACCCAGTACCTGGACTGGAGATGGATCTTCTTCGTCAACCTGCCGGTCTGCCTGGCCGCCGTCGTGATGACCCTTCGTTCGGTGCGGGAGGCCAAGGGCCAGGGCCGGCAGCGTGCGGACGTCCTCGGCACGGTCACCTTCACGGTGGCGAGCGGGGCCCTCACGTTCGGGCTGATCCGCGCCCACTCCGACGGCTGGGCGACACCGTTCACACTCGGCCTGTTCGCCACGGCGGCGATCGCCCTCGCCCTCTTCGTCGTGGTCGAGACGAGGCACGAGCACCCCGTCCTCGACCTGTCGCTGTTCCGCAGACCGTCGTTCACCGGCATCATGGTCAGCGCTCTGTTCCTGCAAGGCGCCGCGTTCGCCTACCTGTTGTACGAGTCCCTGTGGATGCAGTCGGTCCTGGGGTACGAGCCCGTCGAAGCGGGTCTGTACATCCTGCCCATGTGCGCCTCGGCGTTCGTCGTGTCGGCGCTCGCGGGCCGCTTCGGCCCCTGGCCCCCACGGTCGACCATCGGAGGGGGGCTGGCGCTCATCGCCCTGGGCTCCGCGATGCAGGCCACCCTCGACGCGGGGTCTTCGGGCAGCAGTCTTGTGGCGGGGCTCGTCGTCGCCGGTCTGGGGGTCGGGCTCGTGACACCGAGTCTGTCGGCGGCGGCCCTGGCCACGGTGCCGCCGGAGCGCGGAGGCATGGTGGGCGGTGCGGTCAACACCTTCCGCCAGTTGGGCTTCGCCTTGGGGATCGCCGTGTTCGGCGTGATCTTCCAGTCGCGGATCGAGAGTGTGCTGAAGGCCGACGGTGGCGTCCCCGATCCGCACGAGGCGGCCGTCGCGCTGAGCGGCGGACAGGCGCGGCCGTTCGTCGCCGGCTGGCCGGAAGGTGAGCGCGACGAGATGGCGCACCTGGTGCGTGAGGCGTTCGCGTCCGGCCTGAACGCGGTGCTGGTCGTGGCGGCGGCGCTGGGGGCGGTGGCCTCACTGGTCGTCGTCGCGACGGTACGCGTCCCCATGGGCGGCGCCGAGCAGCGGAAGCCGGAAGCGGGCGCGAGCCCACGCGGACAGGAGACGCAAGCGGACGCCGCGCTGTAGGGGCGGCCCCTCCTGACGTGTGGCGTGGCGCGACCGCTCTCGCTTCACCCCTCTCCCCCGCGACGAGGATGCGGGCCGGTCGGCGGGCGGTGCCGAACCGCCGACCGTGGTCCGGACATCAGGCGACTCCGTCGAATCCCCGGCTGCCGGACCGGCGTTGACAGGGGCCACGGATGCGGTGTCAGTCCGCTGAAGTATCCTTCCCGCCACCGCACACCGACTCGGAGGACCAAGAGAATTGACCGGCCTGTCTGCCTTCCCGCTGCCCTTCCGAGCTTCCCGTTCGCTGCCGTTCGCGCAACCCCGAACGCTGCGGGAAATTCAGATGATGCAGTGCAGCTCACACATTCGGTCGAAGCCGGGGTGGTTCGACAAGAGGGACGATGCCGGCATCGTCGCCAGGTGGACGCGGGAGGCGGTCGCCCAAGGCCTCACCGAAGCACAGGTTCGCTACGTCCTTGACGAACTCGCGCATTACTCCGCGCTGCGGGACGCACGAACCGGCATCGAGGTGTCCGCCGTCGACGGCGTCTGGCAGTCGGACACGCTGGTCGACGACAAACTCGCATACCGGCTGCGTGAGGCGGTCCGTGTTCTGGAAGAGGTCCCCGAATCGGAGCAGGACTGGCATCCCGGATCCGACGGCCAGGTACTGGATCTGGTTCACCCCTCCCTGTTCTGCCTCGTGAAAGAGGTGAGCGGTGCGCCCGAACGGGCATGGCAGAACCCGACGAGCCACTACTCGAAGTACGAGTTCTCGGAGAAATTCCAGTGGCTGCCCACGGACGTCGACGTCAGCGACGACGGCGATGTCGCTTTCCGTTCGTACGTGAACAACGTCCACCCCGAGGCTCATCGCGAACTGATCTCCGTCCTGCCGGACTTGTTCGCGCGCATGCGCCCGCTCCTGGAGAACGTACTCACCGATCTGCGTCATCCGCGGCCGCCGCGGATCGAAGCCGATCCTTACGGGTGGTACGACTCCGAGCCGGAGCAGCCGGACAAATCCTCCTTCAGTGACGACGAAGCCTACGCAGAGGCCTGCCGCGCATGGGAAAGGGCCCAGGACGACTGGTGGGAGAACCGCCGTCCGGTCGTCCCGGACGCCCCGGCCTTCACGCCGCCCGAGCTGCCCGATGAATCCGCCCGAGTCGACCTGCGCGGCCGCACTCTCCAGGTCATCGTCAAGCTCGCCACCATTCATCTCACCCCGGACAAGCCCGAGTACCAGGGCGGTTCCTGGCACGTCGAGGGGATGATGAACGAACGGATCGTCTCGACCGGCATCTACTACTGGGACAGCGAGAACATCACCGAGAGCCGGCTGAGTTTCCGGGCGGCACTCGACGACCCGGACTACGAACAGAACGACGACAACGGTCTGCGTGACGTCTACGGCCTGGAGGACGAGGACGCGCTGAACCAGATGCTGGGATCGACCTCGACCCCGGCGGGCCGCTGCCTGGCCTTCCCGAACGTCCTGCAGCACCGCGTCGGCTCATTCCGCCTCACGGATCCCACCCGTCCGGGACATCGCAAGATTCTCGCCTTCTTCCTGGTCGACCCGTCGGAAAAGATCGTCTCGACATCCGATGTACCACCACAGCAGCCTTGGTCCGACACCTCGACCATGACACTGGAACAGGCCCGGCAGTTCCGCGAAGAACTCATGCGGGAACGCAAGTTCTTCGTGGACGAACACAACGAGCAGCTCTACGAACGAGAATTCTCGCTCTGTGAGCACTGAACCCCGTCCCGCCTGAACCCTTCCCACCCGAACCCTGCAGTCCACGGCCGAGCGTCAGAGCCTCTCGCGGTGCCTGCGGGGTGACGGAGTCGGTTCCGTGCGGACGGGCGTGGTGGTGGCGCGGCGTGTGGTGGCAAGGTGCCGGAGAGAGGTGAGGGCGGTGACGCCGGCGGCCGCGAGCCCGGCCATCGGCGAGGACCTGGACGTGCGGCGGACCACGCTGTCCCACCACTACCGCGTACTCCGCGAGGCAGGTGTCACCTGGACCACCATCCAGGGACGATCACGGCTGGTGCGGCCGCGCCGGGACCACCTGGCACTGTTTCCCGGCCTGCTCGACTCCGTACCGCACGGGGCGGGCCGCACGCGCCCCGCCGCACGAGGCTGACGCCCGATCCGAGAGATCTCCCGGCCGCGGGCCGTCACCCGGTGCCGCAAGGTCAGAGGGGTCGAGTCCGGGTGGCACGTCGGGGCGGGCTTTGGGATCATTTCCCCCGGAGGACAGCCATGACTCCTGACCCGCACCCATCCCCGCCGGAGGGCACTTCCGGCCGCGAGGAAGCGGGGAGCGAGGGCGCCGAGCCGGCCCCCGGCTCCGGCAAGCGCCGTCGGTCGCTGCATCTCACGCTCCCCGGCTGCTGGGGTGCGCTGATCCTCGCCTGCCTCTCCTTCACCCCGTCGCTGCTCCCTCGCGGAGGGGTCCTCCAGGGGCTGATCTGCGGTATCAGCGCGGCCATCGGGTACGGATTCGGCGTGACCGCGGCCTACATCTGGCGGGCGTTCGCCGACCGGGAGGCGCGGAGCGCGTCGCGCACGTCCTGGCGCGTCCTGATCATCTGCGCGATCGTGCTGTTCGGCCTGTCCTTCGGCTTCGGCCAGTACTGGCAGCACGAGATCCGCCGCCTCATGGACGTCACCGACTACAACGTCCTCACCACCGTCGCCTGCCCGTTCGTGGCCGCGGTCGTGTTCTGGCTGCTGTTGCTGGCGGCCCGCGGACTCCGGCGCCTGTACCGTTGGCTCGCCCGCCTCCTCCGCCGCTGGATCGGCCCGCGCGCGGCGCGGGTGGTCGGCTGGGTCGTCGTGGCGGGCCTGACGTGGGCCGTCGTCAGCGGGGTGCTGCTGGCCGGCTTCGTCAACGCGACCAACGAGGCGTTCTCGGTACGTGACACGGAGACACCCGAAGGCGTGCACCAGCCCACGTCCACTCTGCGCTCCGGCGGACCGGGGTCGCTGGTGCCGTGGGACTCACTGGGCAGGCAGGGCCGGGCCTTCACCGGCAGCGGTCCTTCGGCCGCCGACATCGGCACGTTCACCCACCGCCCGGCACTGGAACCCGTCCGGGCCTACGCCGGACTCGAAACCACCGACGACACCGAGTCCCGCGCGGAGCGCGCCGTCGCGGACCTCCAACGGGCCGGCGGCTTCCAGCGCGCCAATCTGCTCGTGACGACCACCACGGGAAGCGGCTGGGTCGATCCCGCCGCCGTGGACTCGTTCGAGTACCTCGGTGACGGAGACGCGGCCACCGTGGCGATGCAGTATTCGTACCTGCCGTCGTGGCTGTCCTACCTCGTGGACCAGTCGAAGGCGCGCGAGGCCGGCCGCGAGCTGTTCGACGCGGTCTACGACGTCTGGTCGAAGCTTCCCGCCGACGAGCGTCCGCGGCTGTTCGTGGCGGGCGAGAGCCTGGGATCGTTCGGCGGAGAGACCGCCTTCAGCGGCGAGTACGACCTGCGCAACCGCACCGCCGGCACCCTGTTCGCCGGGCCGCCCAACTTCAACACCTTGTTCCGCGAGTTCAGTGATCACCGCGACGCGGGAAGCCCGGAGATCGAACCCGTCTACAGGGAGGGGCGAACCGTACGGTTCACCGACGACCCGACGACCGGGATTCTGCCCAAGGGCGAGCCGTGGAACGGCACGCGGGTGCTGTACCTCATGCACCCGTCCGACCCGATCGTCTGGTGGAGCCCTCAGCTGGCCCTTTCAGAGCCCGACTGGATCGGCGAGGCGCCCGGCGGTGACGTGCTCGACGAGATGGTCTGGATCCCCTTCGTGACGTTCTGGCAGGTGACCGCCGACCTGCCGTTCTCCACGGGTGTGCCGGACGGACACGGTCACACGTACAAGGCGGCGTACGTCGACGGCTGGAACGCCGTTATGCGGCCGTCGGGGTTCACGCCGCAGGACCTGGACCGGCTGCGGGAGATCATCCAGCCGGAACACTGAGCCTGATTCACCCGGGCCGAGCCGGGCAGGGCAGAGTCACGTGGTCACCAGAACAGGTCGTGGTCACTGCGACAGGTACGTGGTCACCACAACAGGTAGCCGACGACGTAGCCGAACGCGTTCACCGCCCAGTGCAGGCCCATGGGGGCCAGCAGACTGCCGCTGCGGCGCCGCAGTTCGCAGAACAGGACGCCCGCCAGCGCCGTGAACAGCACCGCAGCCGTGATCGCGAGGAACGAGCCGAGCGCGGAGTCTCCGAAGACGCCGGTCAGCGCGGGTTTCGCGGTCGCCAGGTGCAGGGACGGCAAGACGTGCCACAGGCCGAACAGCAGACTCGACACCGTGGTCGCCCAGACCGTTCCACGGGCCCGGCTCACCAGTCCGTAGAGCACGCCGCGGAACGCGATCTCCTCCACCAGGACCGTGCCGACGGGGACCACCACGAGAACGCGCGCCACCAGCTCGCTCCCGGTCATCCCGTCGTACCGCTGGTCCTCGAACAGCGAGCGGGTGGCCGGCAGCAGCGCCCCGGCGGCATAGACGACGCCGACGAGCCCCATCAGTACCGACGCCCACCTGGCACCGCGGGCGAGCGTCCCCGGGGCCAGCCCCGCGTCCGCCAGGGTGCCGCCCGCCCAACGGAGCACGCCGAGGAGCAGGGCACTGACCGTGACGGCAGCGATCAGGCGGGGCGGGCCGGTCCAGCGGTTGAGGAGCAGGTTGGCCGCGACGAGAACGGCGACCACGAGCACGACGGCCTGCCAGGTGCCGATCGGCCCGCGCCATCGGCTCCGCGGGAGGTGGTCCACGGAACGGGGCCCTCGTACCGCGGGCCGGTCTGCGTCGTCGGAATCGCGGCAGGACACAGAATGAGTCCGTCCTTCTGCTACGACGGCGGATCGTGTCACCCCTCCCGCTGATCCACGCTACCGGCCACCGGGACCGGGCGCCCGGCAGGCGCCTGCCCGGGACCGGGCTCACGGCGTGCGCCCGGTCCCGGCCGCACGGCCGTGAGCCTGCGCGAGGTCAGGAGCGATCGCGCTTGAGCGAGTCCATGACACCTTCGGCGCGGTGTCGAACGCTCTTCGCCTTCTCCCGGATCTTGGCTTTCGCCTGGTCCGTCCTGCCCTCGGCCTCCAGACGCTCGTGGCCGGTGATCTTCCCGGTGATCTCTTTGAGTCTGCCCATGACCTTGTCCATGGCGTCACTCATGTCCGTGATCCCTCCGTCGCGGATGGGTTCCCACCCTCCACGCTAGGTTTGGACGACCCAGGGTGCTCGTCGGCCCGCGCCGGACCCCCGCAAGCGCCATCGCGAGGGAGGTGCTCGCCCGGTCCGGGCGGGTGACCCACTGGCGGACATCTCTCATCGAGCGCTCCCGCCGACCGAGCAGCTCGGCGCATGGGCCCTGATGCAGCAGGAGGGCACGATGCGCCGTCCTGTGCGGACCTTGGCTGTCGGCGGTCCGGCGGGTGCGGCCGCAGGCACAGGCCCAGGCGCAGGCACAGCAGAACGGCGGATGACGGAGACGATGCCCCGCCGCGATGCGGCCCCGCGCCGGCGGCCGGCTCAGACGCCGGAGGAGACCTCAGCCCTCTCCGGGGACCCCGTGTCCTTTCCCTCGGCCGCCGCCAGCTTGCGGTTGCGCTGGACCGAGGAGAAGAAGGACCAGGCGATCAGGACGACACCGATGAGACCGGTGACCACCTCGGGGATCTGGTACCGGATGCTGATCATGAGGATCACGGCCAGCGCGCCGATCGCGTAGTGCGCGCCGTGCTCCAGGTAGACGTAGTCGTCGAGGGTGCCCTGGCGGACCAGGTAGACCGTGAGCGAGCGGACGTACATCGCGCCGATACCGAGACCGAGTGACATCAGGACGATGTCGTTGGTGATGGCGAAGGCGGCGATGACGCCGTCGAAGGAGAAGGAGGCGTCGAGGACCTCCAGGTAGAGGAACATGAAGAACGCGGCCTTGCCGGCCATCACGACCGCCGGGACCTTCTTGCCGCTCCTCCGGGCCTCTTCCTCGGCCTCGTGCTCTCGCTCCTCCTCTTCTTCGAGCTTGTTCTCGAAGTAGCCGGAGAGGCCGCCGACGATCAGGTACGTGATGAGGCCGAAGACGCCCGAGAGCAGAACGGTCGCTGCCTTGTCGACGTGCAGGCCGCCGTGCTGGTGGGCCTGGGTCGCGAAGGTCATGGCACTGATCGCCAGGACGACCAGCGCGATGCAGACCGACAGCATGTCGACCTTGCCGAGCTTGGCCAGCGGGCGCTCCAGCCAGGCGAGCCACTTGATGTCACGGTCCTCGAAGATGAATTCAAGGAAGATCATCAGCAGGAACATGCCACCGAAGGCCGCGATCGACGGGTGGGCGTCGGTCACGAGCTGCTCGTAGCGCTCGGCGTCGTTGACGGCGAGATCGACGGCCTCGATCGGGCCGATCTTGGCACTGATCGCCACGATCACGACGGGGAAGACCAGTCGCATGCCGAAGACGGCGATGAGCACACCGATGGTGAGGAAGATCTTCTGCCAGAAGGCATTCATCTTCTTCAGGATCCCGGCGTTGACCACGGCGTTGTCGAAGGACACCGAGATCTCGAGGATGGACAGGATCGCCACGATCCCGAAGGCTGCCCATCCCCCGTATATCACCGCCGCGACAAGGCCGAGCGCGGTCACCGCGAACGACCAGCCGAACGTCTTCAGAACCACTGGATACCCCATCGTTTTGTGCGGGACTCCCCCGCGCCGTACCTGGCTTTACCAAACCCTGACCCGAGTCTAGAACGAAACCTCGCATCCCTGAGGCGTACCGCCCAGTGACGCGGACCTTCCCCTCGCCACGAAGGCGTCGCCCACGGCGAGTTGGACGAGCCGGGCGCCATCGACGAACCAACACAGCACCAGCACGCTGTACTTGAGGGCCCCAGGACGCAGGCCCCCTTGTGGGTGGCTCGACCCGCCCGCGCACGGCGGGCACGACACCGTCGGCGTGGCCGAAATGGCCTCGGTGGACAATTGATCGGGATCGCGCTGTCCCACTCTGCGGGGTGACGGGAGAATCGACTTGTGGTGCACAGACGTAAGCGCAATGTCGCCCCAACTCCCACTACGCTTCGGCGTCAATACTGTCGCCCCCGGTTCGCAAAGCGAGTGGCGCGCGCGAAGTTCCGCAGAGCGGAGGAAATCGGTTTTGATGGAGTCGGAGCGGCCGACCACCTGGGATTCCCCGCACCCTTTCCAGCCGTGGCGCACGCAGCCGAAGCGACCGAGCAGGTACGGCTGACGACGTTCGTCTTGACACGCCGTTCTACAACCCCGCCCTTCTCGAAAGGCGTGACGTGGCGAGCACCGATCAACTCATCGACGGGCGTGCGGAGCTCGGGCTCGGCGCCGGCTATGCGAAGGCCGAGTTCGACGCCCCGGAGATGCCCTGCCCCAGTGACGGAAGGCGGGTCGAACAGTTGGAACGAACCGCCTCCACACTGCGAAGGGTTTTCAACGACCCCGGAGCACCAGCCGTGTCCAGCCCAACCCTCCGGGCCACCGCTGGTGATTGCTGCTCCGCCGAATAGGCCGAATCCCAGATCGCCTGCCCGGCCTCCAGCAGCGTCGGCACGCCCTCTTGCCGGATCCGACCCACCGGGAGAGCCGGCAGCGGTTCGGTCAACGTGCCGCACTTGATGTCCAAAGGCTGGAGACCGAAGCAGAACAAGGTCCCGGCGGGAGCGTCGCGTCGATCCGTTCTCCGAGTGGACGCGGACAGATGCAGCAGGGGCGGGGTAGGTGCCGCGCGATAAAGATGCTCCCCCGCTATCAGCGCGTGTCCCTCCAGGCTCTGGTAGGGCAATGCCTCCTACAGCACGTCGGCGAGCCCAGGGTTGCGGCCATCGAGTTCCGCGGTCACGGTGATGCCCAGGTCGGGCCAGAAAATCTCTACCTGGCGTCCAAAAATCGTTTCAGTCAAGGCTTTTCCTTTGTTCGGTCGACCTATGGAGACTCCCCTGCCGTCGCGCTTCAACGTACCGGCGATCAATGTCCGACCCACCCCCGCCCCCCTATCATGGCGGACCCACCTACCTAAGTACGCCGCTCCGCGACGGGCTCTGATCAGGCGTGAACAATGAATCTGTGTCCGCACATCCATGCCGCTTCTTTACTGTCCCTTGGGTAATCTTGCGCCTTGTCAGCTCTCGCAGCGGCAGGGGATTCAGGTTCAAAGACTCAACAATCGCATGGGTAGCCATAGTTGTGGGGACCGTGCGTGTTCTTCGCGACCGACGTCTTAGACGTTGGTTCCTTGACGGTTTAGTTCGTTGTGCTGGGCATGACGAGCCTTGCCCAGCGCTTGGTGCGGGATGAGTTGTGGAATTTGTTCCGCAGGGCGGTGCCCTAGTACTCCAGCAGTAGATCGTGATCTTCACGTTCGAGCGGCTTGCCGCCGGTAGTGGCTGGTCTGGGATCGGACCTGGTGGCGGCGTCGCCAGTCGGACCAGCCGAGCCGGTGGACCGGGTCAAAGGCGGGCCGGATGACGAGCGTGATGAACAGCCGTTGGATCTCGTTGCAGGTGAGCGGCATGAGGGCGTCTGGAACGCCTCCTGCCAGCGGGCAGGGTCTACGCTGTGACCTGCGGCCACCGCATGATCTTCAGTCTTCACACACCGATGATCAACGGCGGCCGCACCGTCTCCACAGCGCGTCAGGGCCGCGCACCGTCTGCCTGCCGTCATGTGTCTGGAGGACTTTTGCAACGTGGCGAAGTCTGGTGGGTCCAGTTCGACGAGCGGAGGTTGGTCGTACTGCTGTCGGGAGACGACACGTCCGGGATCCGGGTGATGCAGGTCGTCGCTCCGGCGGGCGTCGACATCAGCGATCTGGGCATCGAAGTGGCGGTCGGCACCGGTGAAGGACTGCCGTTCGAAGGCGTGCTGCGGCTCGCGTTCCCGCGTCCAGGCTTCACCCCGTGCACGTGGCTGACCACTGTGTCCCGGGACGACCTGATAGAGCGGGCGGCCGTCCTGTCCTCCGTGAAGCTCGGCGAGATCGACGACGCCCTCCGACTCGCTGAACAAGCGCAGGAGCGGACCCCGGCCACAACCGCGAAGCTCAGCGAGATAAGGGATGCCCTCCGTCTCGGTGAACTCGGGTAGACGGAGAAGGAGCCGACGCCCGCGACGGCGTGGGCGATCTCGGGCGAGATGATCGACGCTGGCCACCTGCCGCCTCGGCGCCCCTCACTACCGAGATCACGATCTACGCCTGGAGTACTAGGCAGTAGTGGTGCGGCCGCAGGGAGGTGGCCGACGGGCGGGGAATCGTGAGTGCCTGGCCGCGATTGTGTTCGTGGCCACGTCGGGCTGCACATGGCGGCAGGTGCCGCCATGGTTCCGGCCGGCCTGGCCGGCGGTCTACCGGTGTTTCGCCCGCTGGAGCAAGGAGCGGGTCTGGGCCCGTCTTCACCGGGTCATCTTGGATGAACTCGGGGCCCAAGGGGCCCAAGGGGACCTGGACTGGTCGCGTTTCGTCGTCGACTCGGTGAGGGTCCGGGCTCTCAAAGGGCGCTGCTGACCGGACCGAATCCGACCGATCGCGGCAAGAACGGATCGAAGATCCACCTCGTGACCGACCGGTCCGGCCTTCCGGTCGCGGTCGCCATCTCCGCGGCCAACACCACCCACGACAGTCTCGCGCAGAAGCCGCTCGTCGCGTCGGTACCACCGATCCGCAGCCGGCGCGGCCCCCGCCGCCGACGGCCCGACAAACTCCACGGCGACAAGGGCTACGACCACCCCCCTGCGGCAATGGCTCCGCTCCCGCGGCATCACGCCACGGATCGCCCGCCGAGGGATCGAGACATCACGACGACTTGGACGCCCCCGATGGGTCATCGAGCGGACCACCTCCTGGCTGGTCGGCTGCTGCCGGCTCCACCACCGCTACGAACGCAAGCCAGAGCGCTTCCTCGCCTTCACAGCCATCGCCACCAGCCTCATCAACCACCGACGACTCACCAAGTGACGTTCTAGTCCGCGTCGCTGACGGCTGTGCGAGAGGAGCTCGTGGTCACGACGTCGATGGCGATACGCAGAGACGTCTCCTGCCAACCAAGCAACGCGCGAGTGATCGCGATCGACTGGATGACGCTCATGCCGCGTTCAGCCAGCAGATCTTGAACGGCTTCCATCCCTTCGTCCGAGAGGACGGGTCGGCATTGCTCGACGTGCACAGTCCACACCACGCGGTCGTCACCCCCGGCTGCGCCGTCATCTGCTGGCGGCGACTGCGTTTCACACTCTCCTTCAGAGTGGGGGCGGGCGATCGTCGAGGGGACGGGCGGCCTGCTCGATGCGTCAGAACGCACGCATAGCAGTCGTACCGGCGCAGCGCCTCACATCCGGGACCTCAGCACGTCGACCTCACAGCCTGGCGCGAACGGGTCGAAGCCGTGCTCGATCAGCCAGCGAACTCCCAGCAGGCTTCGCAACGACCACCAAGCGCGGATCACGTCGAGGTCGATGTCGGTGCCATAGCCGGCGAGGACGTCGTCGAGGTGCTCCTCGTGTCCGAGCGTGAAGGTGGCGAGGTCGTACAGGGCATCGCCCTGGCCCGCCTCGGACCAGTCGATGATGCCGGTGACCTCATCGCCGTCGACGAAGACATGCGCGATCTGCAGGTCGCCGTGCGTGAACGCCGGAGTCCACGGCCGGAGCGCTGCCTCGGCGACCTGGCGGTTACGGGTGACCAGGTCGGCAGGCAGGAGGCCATTCGTCACGAGCAACTCGCACTCGTCGTCGATTTCCGCCGCCAGCGCGACGATGCTCCGGCCGGCCCGGCCGGGGTGGGGCGGCAGCGGCGCGTCGTGCAGCTTCCGGATGGCGGCGCCCGCCGCAGCCCACGCCGCCGACGACCCGGTCGACGGCCCCCCGAGGCGCCCGAGCGTCGTCCCTGGGAGTGCGGCGATCGCGAGCACGGGTGGCTTGCGCCACAGGACCTTCGGGGTCGGGACCGGCGCGCGGGACATCGCCTCGACCTCGACGTCGATCCGCGCCTGATCGGTGTCCACCTTCAGGAACACGTCGCCGACGCGCAGGGTTGCGCGCTCGGAATGGGCAACGACGACCTCAACCTCGTCCATGGGCGACCAGTATCCCGGAGGTGATCGCCGGCGTCGCCAGATTTATTGCATGCGATGACGCAGCCGACCGCGTCCCGCTACCCGACAGCCTCGTGCGCGGTACTGACCCTTGACCAGGTCAAGCCACTGCTTTGGTCGGGAGCCCTCAGCCTCGTCATCCTGCTTCGGCCGTGTAGTGAGCGTGCTGGTGCTTCGCATGCAGGGTGTCGGGGTGGTCGGGGCCGAGTACCCGGGTACGGTCGCGAAGCAGATCGGCGTACAGCTCGCTCGCCGCTGCCGCGTCACCTGCCTCAGCCGTACACCAGGCATGCCAGTCCCGTGTACGGAGGGTCTCGGGATCGTCAGCGCCAAGTACCCGGGCACGGTCACGAACCAGATTCCCGTACAGATCCCGCGCAGCCGCCGCGTCACCCGCGTCCACCGTGCGGCCGGCGTGCTGCTCCTGAGTCCACAGGGTGTCGGGGTGGTCGGGGCCGAGCACCCGGGTACGGTCACGAAGCAGATCGGCGAACAGATCCCGCGCAGCCGCCACATCACCCGCCTTCCCCGTACAGAAGGCATGCCAATACCGGGCGTGGAAGGTCTCGGGGTCGTCAGCGCCAAGTACCCGGCCACGGTCACGAGCCAAATTCGCGTACAGCTCTCCTGCCGCTGCCACATCACCCGCCTCACCTGTGAAGTGGGCGTGCTCGCGCTGTACGAACAGGGTGTCGGGGTGGTCGGGGCCGAGTACCCGGGTACGGTCACGAAGTAGATCGGCGAACAGATCCCGCGCGGCTGCCGTGTCACCCGCCTCACCCGTACACCAGGCATGCCAGCCCCGCGTACGGAGCGTCTCGGGATCGTCAGTGCCGAGTGCCCGAGTACGGTCACGAACGAGATTCGCGAACAGCTCCCGCGCAGCCGCCGCGTCCCCCGCGTCCACCGTGCGGCAGGCGTGCTGCTCCTGAGTCCACAACGTGTCAGGGTGGTCCGGGCCGAGCACCTGACTACGATCACGAAACATACCGGCGAGCAGATCCCGCGCAGCTGCTGCCTCACCCGCCTCAGCCAGCATCTCTGCCTCAAGGGCGCGTTCTCGCAGGTCCGCTGTCATGGAACGTGTCTTCGCCGGTGGCTGGAGTGGGGCGGTCGGGGCTGCGGATGCCGGAGTGCCGAAGCCCTCGATCACCGCAGACACGGTGGCAGGGAGCCAGCTCGCCGCGACGTGGGGGGGCGGCAGTCCGGTCCCGATGGTGCCTGAACTCCTCCAGAATCTGGCTCAGGGTGGGCCTCGCTGCCGACTCTTTGGAGAGACACCGCCCTACCACGTCAGTCAGCTCGTCCGGTAGACCATGGAGATTCGGTGGCTGATACAGAGTCTGTGCCAGGACATCGCCCGCGCTCGGTCCCTCGAACGGTGCGTGCCCCGTCGCCGCGAACACCATCAGCGCACCCAGCGCAAACACATCGCTGGCCGGTTCGGCGGCTCCCCTGATGTGCTCAGGGGCCATGAACCCCGAGGTGCCCATCACACTCGTGGAAGCCGTGCCTGCCGCGTCCAGCGCCTTGGCGATCCCGAAATCGATCACTCGTGGCCCGTCAGCAGTCACCAGCACATTCGCCGGTTTCAGGTCCCGGTGCACCAACCCAGCGCCATGGACCGACATCAGCGCCTCCGCGACGCCGGCCGCGACCCACCACACGCCTGTCGGTGGCAGTACCCCAGCCCGCTCGATGAGCACGTCAAGCGGCGGCGCGGCAACAAAGGCAACGGCCAACCAGAGCAGTTCCGCGTCCGATCGAGACACCTCGACCAAAGGCGCGGTGAACGCTCCGCTCACCGCCCGAGCCGCTGATGCCTCCCGCACGAAACGTGCCCGGAACCCGTCCTCGTCCGCAAGATGCGGGCGGATCACCTTGACCGCGTACAACCGCGTGCCGAGGCCACGCGCGAGATAGACACGGCCCATTCCGCCCTGCCCCAGTACCCGCAGCAACGTATACGGACCCACCATCATCGGGTCTCCGCCGCCCAGCGGACTGCCCCACATCAGATCCGCCACGAAGCTCCCATCGAACGGACTGCCCCTGCAGCCCATCATTGCCGAATCGACGGCGCCATCGCCACCGCCATGTGCGGGGCGTGACCAAGCGCCACGTCCAGCCTCGAATGCCCCGACCGCTACCTCGCCGCTGTCACCCCCGCGAGCACCGTCATCCGGCTCGACACGTGATCCACAAGACGCCCTTTAGGCCCGGCCGGAACCCGGCCGAACTCGGAGGCCCTACAACGACTGTGCCTCTGGGCAGGCATCCGTCCGGCCGGGAGCGTCGTGGCCGCCACCCACGCTTCGCGTACGGCTGGCTCGCACCGTCTCTTTCGCCTGCCGGAGCGGGGCGTCCGGGGGCAGTCTCCGGGGGCTCTTTGTCGACCCTCAACGGCGTCGCCTGAACATCCACTCCCTGTCGCCGAGATCGAGGAGGCAGCCCACAACGACGCCGACTCCGACGGAGTCGACCGCCACGGAACCCCGCTCGCCGTCACCGTCACCTTCAGTATCCGTCACGACGTCACCCAGCTCTTGCCGCTGCTGGACGCCATCCCCTCGATCCGGGGAGTTCGGGGACACCCCCGCAGCACACCCGGCGTCTGTACGCCGACCGGGGCTACGACTTTGACAAGTACCGCCGCCTGCTGCGCAAGCGCGGCATCAAACCCTTGATCGCCCGACGCGGCGTCGCCCATGGCTCCGGACTGGGCAAGGTGCGCTCGGTGGTCGAGCGCGCATTCGCCTGGATGCATCAGTTCAACCGGCTCCGCACCCGCTACGTACGACGAGCAGATCTCCACCAGGGACTGCTCGAACCGGCCTGCAGCCTCGTATGCCTCCGCCGGCTCCGACGGACGGCCCATCGCCGGGTCAGTAGCGGAGGCGAGCCTCCGCCCCGTTGATACGCACGATGCAGTTCTTGAAAAGCTCCAACGGAGGCTGCCGGCCGTCAACTTGAGCCAGTGTGAGCCCCAAGTCCTGTAACGGCTTGACGAGGGCGACGAATTTGGACCCGTCCGGGTCCGGGCCGTGGAAGGCCGCCCACGCCTCGAACAAAGCCCTCACGCTCTCCCAGCCCGGCCCCGGGGTGAAGCGCGCCAGGAAGAACGGCTGATCGCAGTCATACTCACTGAGCTCACCGACCAGGATGTGTCCGTGTAAGAGCCGCCACTGCGTCATCTGGTGTCCCCGCTCCCTCATCGTCCGGCCGAGACCGCATCGTCGCAGCGTGTAGCTCCCTCGCCAAGCAGTTCATTCTGAAACGAACAGTTACGCGCGACGAGCCCGCGCTCGCGCGGCCAGGCCGGGTGTTCGGCGGAGGGGTACGCCTCGTCCGCGTGGAGTCCGACGGGTCGGCGCCGCCGTGGTCCCCGGCGGGACCCGAGGCCGTGTCGACGATCGCCGAGGTCCTGACCCACCTCGCCCCGGGCCCCGAGTTCGTCCAGCACCGCCCGGTGCGGCCGAGGCCACAAGTCGGCCTCGGTCGCTACCGTGAAGCCGCGATGCGCGGAGGCGGGCGACGTGCACGTCACGTGAGGCGGCCTCTAGCGCTCGTCCGGCGGATCATGGGGCCGCGCCAGGGCCGGACCGAGGCAAGGGCGGGTCGGCGCCCTAATCGTGTTGACCGCCCCTGGCAGGCAATGCTGGAGTCGGCAGGTGGACAGCATCCCCGCCAACCGGCGGCTCTGGAACCAGATCAGCAGCGCCTACCAGCACAGGCACGACCCGCGAATCGGTGCCTCACCCCGGCTGTGGGGCATGTACTCCATCCCCGACGCGCACCTGCAGGCCCTGGGCGACGTCACCGGCAAACGCGTCCTCGAACTCGGCTGCGGCGCCGGCCAGTGGTCCAGGGCGCTCGTCGCCGAGGGCGCCACCGTGGTCGGTCTCGATCTGTCCGAAGCCCAACTCGCCGCAGCCGCCCGCGCGATGGGAGCGGCCCGCTACCCGCTGGTGCAAGGTGCCGCCGAACAGCTCCCCTTCGTCGCCGACAGCTTCGACCTGGTGTTCTGCGACTTCGGTGGGCTCAGCTGGGCGCCCCCGCACCTGGCCGTCCCGCAGGCCGCCCGCGTCTTGCGCCGAGGCGGGCGCCTGGTGTTCAACGTCGCCAGCCCATGGTTCGAAGCTTGCTACGACGAAGCCGCCAGCCGCGTGACCACGACGCTGCAGCAGGACTACTTCGGGCTGAACACCATCGCCGAAGGCGACGGCGCGACCAGCTATCAGCTCACCTACGGCGACTGGGTCAAGGTCCTGCGCGGCGCGGGTCTCGTCATCGACGACCTCATCGAGCCGCGGCCCGAACTCGGAACACCCAACGGCTACAACGAAACCGACCCACCCGACTGGGCACGCCGCTGGCCGGCGGAACTGCTCTGGGTATCCCACAAGCCGTAGGTTCCGCCGGGCCGAGACGTGAAGGCGTCCCCTCGAGCGTGTCTCATTGATCGGTTGGTCAGTTGATCGGACGCGCCTGTCCGATCAGTGATCACTGATGCGATGTGGGACCCCACGCCCTCGGACGCTCCCGCGGCGGCCTGAGCATGAAGGTCCACCTTGCCAGCGACTGCGGCGAGGCCGCGACGGAGGCCGCGCCCACCGGCCTTCGACGCCGAAGCGTACAAGCAGCGCAACGCCGTCGAGCGGTGCATCAACCGACTCAAGCAGTGGCGCGGCCTGGCCATGCGAACGGACAAGCTCACCATCGCCTACCAGGCCGCACTCCACCTCGCCGCGATCCTCATCTGGACAGCCGCTTGACCGCCGAAGCACCTTGCCCGCGAAGATGGCCACATGGACGATCTTGTGAAGTTCCTCGTCGCACGCATCATGGACGACAATCATGCCTATGCCTACGTGGCCGGCACCCTGGGCAGTGAGGCTCTTCTCGACAGCCATCTCCCCATGCTCGACCTGATCGAGCAACTGGCACACGACTACAAGGCCATGGACCCCTCGGACTCCCGCTCGGCCGGTCTGGCATACGCGCTGCGCGTCCTTGGCCAGTCATACGCCGAACACCCCGCCTACCAGCGGGAATGGCGCCCATAGCCTGTCAAGGAGACAGTCCCTGGGCCTGCCCGGCTGATCACGGGCGGAGCCGGAGCGGGATCGAGGCGAGGGTGACGGTCCCGTGGAAGACGTAGGCGCGTTGGTCGAAGCTTGTGGCCACGGCCCGGAAGTTCTTCAACGCGTCGAACGTCCGCTCCACTTCGTTCCTGCGTTCGTCGATCGTCGTGTCGAAGCCGCCGGGCCGTCCGCCCTGCTGCCTCGTCTTTTGTGGTGGGCTCGCTGACCTCAAGGCTTGGGAATGGTGTGCTCGATCTGGCGACATCGCAGGTAGCGGCGGTTGCGCCGGGAGGAATACGCCTAGTCGCCGCCCAGGTAGTCGGGCCGGGTGCGCGGATGCCGGCCACCCGGGCGGTGGACACGGATGTGTTCCTTGGCCGGGCCGAGCTGCGGGGCGTCGACCCCCGGCCCGGCGTGATCAGCGGCGCCAGGGGGCGGCGTCCGTCTTCACCGGCCAGGTGGATCTTGCAGGTCAGGCCGCCCCGGGAGCGTCCGAGTCCCTCGTCTGGGCGGTGGTGCCGGGGCGTGCTTCCTTCCCGGCAACCAAGGAGGTCTCCTGCGCGCTCCCCCGCATGCTGATGAGTCCGGCAGGGCGTGGAGTCCACGCTCACCATCGAACCAGGCGATGCGGCCGACGAGCCGACCCGCGAACGGCCGCAAGATCCGCCGGACGGGCCCTACGCCTTGATCGGTGCGGCCGACCTGGCGGCCTGTTCGATCTTCGCGCAGTAGGCTGCACGGGCTTCCTCGTCGATCTGCTTCTCGTGTTCGGGGCGCATCCCGGTCCGACCGTCGAGGCCCTCGCGCAGGATGTCGACGTGCCCGAGATGCCGGTTGGACTCGCCGAGGACATGGACCAGGATGGCGAACAGGTTCGTGTCGGCATGAGGCTCCGGCCACCACGGCACGTGGCCGGGGGCGTCGAGGGGAAGCCCGTTGATCGTCGCGTCCGAGTGTTCCCACGTGCGCCGGTAGAACCCGATGATCTGATCGCGCGTCTCGTCCTCGGCCGCCCACAGATCGCTGCCGTCGTGGTCCTGCCACGGGGGCAGCCCTTCCGGGGAAGGGCGGTCGAAGACCTCACCGAAGTACCTGGCCTCGACGGCGGCCACGTGTTTGACCAGGCCGAGGAGGTTGGTCCCGGTCGCGGTCAAAGGTCGGCGGGCGTCGTATTCGGACAAGCCGTCGAGTTTCCAGAGCAGCGCCTCGCGGTCCCGCCTCAGTCGCCCGTGCATGGTGTCTTTCGCGAATTCTTCGATCATGCGGCATGAGCCTGCCATGGGCTGCTCGTGGTCTCAACGTCCCGTACGTGGTCCGCAACGACCGGCAGAGCCGAGGCGACAGCGATCAGACCGTGACCCCACCGCGGCCGTCTGGCCGCGCCGCCCCGGCTCACCGTCCGCGAGCGCCCCTCACCAGCTACTCGGCCGACGCCGCCCGCAATGCCACCGCCGGCCGGGCGAGCGTCGCTCACGGCAGCGGGATACGCGGACCCGCACGAACGAGCCCGCGATTCCCCACTGCGCCCCCGGACAGCTGACTCGGTGTGACCGAGGGGGCGCCGTCACGCGGGTCGTGGGGCGGTGCACGCTGCGCCGACGCGAACGTAAATACGTCGACAGCGCCCCTCGGTGCGCGGCAAAGTGGCCGTCCGTGACGAGCAGTGAACTGTGGACCCGGGCGACCGCCGACCGCTACGACGCCGAGGAGGCCGAAGCGTCATCGGCTGCCTTTCTCGGACCGACTCTGGCCTTCCTCGCCGAGCTCGCCGGAGACGGCCGGGCACTGGAGTTCGCCATCGGGACCGGACGCGTGGGCGTCCCGCTCCGGGAACGCGGCGTGCCGGTGGTGGGCATCGAGCTGTCCGAGCACATGGCAGCGGTGCTGCGGCACAAGGTCGACGAGCGCACGCTCCCGGTGACCATCGGGGACATGGCCACCACCGTCGTTCCCGGCGAGTTCACCCTGGTCTATCTCGTCTACAACACCATCACGAACCTGCTCACGCAGGACGAGCAGGTCGAGTGCTTCCGGAACGCCGCGCGTCATCTGGAGCCCGGCGGCCGATTCGTCATCGAATTGGGTGTGCCGCCGCTGCGGTTCCTGCCGCCCGGCCAGGTCGCGGTGCCGTTCGACGTCTCCGATCAGCATCTCGGCTTCGACACCTTCGACCTGGTCGAGCAGATTCTCGTCTCGCACCACTTCACCCGCGACGCCGACGACGGCCGCTATCGCCGCGACAACTCCCGGCACCGGTACGCCTGGCCGGCAGAGCTCGACCTGATGGCCCGGATCGCTGGACTCGAACTGGAACGACGCGTCGCGGACTGGGACGGGACTCCGTTCACCCAGGACTCCGCGAAGCACATCTCCGTGTGGCGCAAGCCGACCTGAGGTCGGCGGGGGGCCAGGGCGTTCCCGCGCATGCCGAGTGGGTCGCGCTGGAGCGTCCCAGCCCGCGATCGGCCGGCTCGACGGCGATCCGCGCCGGGCGGCTCGACGGCGATCCGCGCCGGGCGGCTCCTTCGGACGGTCCCCCCTCACGCCGAGATGTGTCTCGGCCGGGAGCATGTCCGCGTCGGTCGCTGCAGGCCTCATTTCTGTTCTGTCGTGCGCCCTTACGGCGCGAGGAGCTGACTCGCCGCGACTGCAGAGGCCGCCGTCCCCCCGGCCACCACCGCCGAGGCAGCGAGCAGCGGGACCCTCAGGGCCCAGGCCCGCAGCGCCGGGGAGCGGGAAACCCGGTCCAGGAGTGCGTCCCGGCCGCGGAGCACGACCAGGCCGACGCCTGTCAGCGTCAGCGCCATACCGAGGCCGAAGGCGGCGACCATCGCGAGGGCAAGAGCGACCCTCCCCGTCAGCAGACCGGTGAGCAGGACGAGGAACGCGGACGGCGAGGGCAGCAGCCCGCCCGACGTGCCCAGGAGCAGCAGCCCGCGCCAGGTGAGCAGCGACGGCGCGTCCGGGATGTGGTGGCTGTGGCCGTCCCCGACCCGCTCCCCGTGCTCGCCGGCCTCCCCGTGATCGTGATCGTGGCGGTGACCGTGATCGTGATCGTGATCGTGATGGTGATGGTGATGGTGGTGGTCGTGCTTTCCGTGGCGCAGATGCCGCCGCAGCAGGGCCACCCCCACCCCTGCCACGACGAGCGCGGCGATCAGCTGCAACCAGCCCGTCAGCGCCGCGATGTCCGGCGTGCTGTTCGCTGTCAGCCACCAGCCGACCGCGAGAACCGTCACCGAGAAGGTGTGCATCACGGCGACGATTCCGCCGAGCCACACCGCGTCGCGCGGCCTGCCCCGGCCCGCCACCAGGTACCCGGCGGCCAGTGACTTCCCGTGCCCCGGGGCGCAGGCGTGCAGTGCCCCCACGGCCGCGGCCACCAGCAGTGCCACCGGCACGGCCGCTCCGTGGTCCAGCAGGGACGTCAGATCGGTGGTCCACGACCACCACGACGACGCCGACGTCCCGGCTCCGGAAGCGGCCCCGGACGCGGCTGCGGAAGCGGCCGCCCCTGCCGTGAGCGTCAGCGTGCGCGTCGGCTCCTTCGCGGTGTGCAGTCCGCCTGAGCCCGTGTCCGTCACCGACAGGGTCCGGTACTCCGGGTCGACGTCCGTCAGCGCCGTGACGGTCAGGTCGATCCGGTCCACCGGCCGTGGGCAGACGAGACGGACCGTCAGTCCGGTCGCGCGGTCGACCCGGCAGGCACGGCCGTCCTGGCGCACGGCGATGTGCGTGCGCAGGTAGCCGGCCGTGTCACCGC
The DNA here is from genome assembly GCF_036192275.1 of Streptomyces sp. NBC_00250. Taxonomy (NCBI): domain Bacteria; kingdom Bacillati; phylum Actinomycetota; class Actinomycetes; order Kitasatosporales; family Streptomycetaceae; genus Streptomyces; species Streptomyces sp. NBC_00250. The sequence goes on from NZ_CP108088.1 coordinate 542,575, forward strand.
CGGACCGCTGCTCCAGGACGGCGACGTCGTCCCGCTCGGCGGACCAGGTCACGTCGACGGCGGTGTCGGCCGCCTCGACCTTCACGACGGGTGGGGTTCCGAAGGGGTGCGCCTGCGCCGTCCCCGCGCTGCCGTGGAGCAGCGCGAGGACAGCGGTGAGCAGGAGCGGCACCCCGGTGCGCAGTGTTCGCACGGTGGTGCTTCCCCTCTACTTTCGGCGTGCGGCGAGCGCGTGGACCGTGCCGTCGTCCGTGAGGGCGAAGAGCCAGTCACCGCTGATGGAGAGGGCCGAGGCCACTCCGGCACCGAGGTTGTACGAGGCGGTCCGGCGGCCGGTGGCCCGGTCGAGGACGAGCAGGCGCCCGTCCCACGTCCCCAGGTACACGTGGTCCCTCGTCACCAGCGGATGCGTCGTCGGCGAGCCGTCGCCCGCCGAACAGCCCATGGCGACGCGCCACTTGTCGTCCAGCGGGCTCTCCCCCGCCAGGTATCCGGCACTGGTCTCCCAGACCGGCCTCGACGGGTCGGCGGAGCTGGTGTCGTAGGCGCGTACGACACCGTCCCTGCCCGCGACGTAGGCGGTGCTGCCCCATGCCGCGGGGCTGGTGAGCGGGGCGCGCCCCGGCTCGCAGGTGCTGCCGCCGCCGAGCTTGGACTCCCAGGCCACGGCTCCCGTCTTCGGGTCGTGGCCGCGGGTGCCGGAGGCCGTGAAGGTCACCAGTTGCGGCGTACCCGTGGCCGGGTCGGTCAGGACGGGCGAGGAGTGGCTGTCGATGTCACCCGCGGTGTCCTTGACCCAGAGCTGGGTGCAGGTCGCGAGGTCCATGGCGATGACGGTGTTGCTCGACATGGAGTGCAGGTACGCGGTGTTGGAGCCGGGCTCGCGGATCGCCGTGCTGTGGGCCTGTCCCCAGGAGAACGCGGCGCCGAAGCCGCCGGGCAGCAGGCCGCCGGTGTCGGCGTCCCGGCAGCGCACCGTGGAGGCGTCCTGGTAGACGGCGACCGAGCGGGAGTCCGCGCCCGCGAGGGTGAGGACGCTGACGGGTCCGCCCGCGCGGCCGTAGCGGCGCACGGTGTCCCCGTGGGTCTCCTCGCGGTCGATCGACTGCCAGGCGATGCGGCCGTTCGCCGCGTCCAGGGCGTAGATCCGGCCGACGCCGGTGGTCAGGTAGACCTTGCCGCCGTGGAGTGTCGGCGCCGACTCGGCGTCGCCGTCCAGGTACGTACGCCAGAGTTCGCGCCCGGAGGCGATGTCGTACGCGAGCATCATGCTGTACGGCGAGTCGAAGGCGCGGGAGGAGACGATGAGTCGGCCGTCCGCGATCACCGAGCCGTTGAGGTTGAACTGCTCGCCGGTGTGGCGGGCCCACCTGAGGTCGAGCTTCGTGCCCGGCGCGTCGCCGCTCGCGGACCGCCCGGCCTCGTCGCCGCCCTGTCGCAGCCAGTCCTGGCCGGTCCGGGGCCTGTCGAGTTCGGTGTCGCGTACGACCTGGAAGGTGGTCTTCACGACGGGGAACGTCACGCCCCGGGTGTCGTACGCGACCGACTCGGCGGTGTACATGCCGGGGCGGAGCCCGCGCAGTGTGCCGCTCGCCCGGGTCCAGGCGCCGCGCGCGTCGGGGCAGGGCTCGGGCTTGCCGCCGGGCTCGGTGTAGCAGTTCTCGATGCGGGGGCGGGAGGCGCCGTTGCCGAAGCGGACGGTTTCGCGCTCGACGGTGCGTCCACGACCGTCGCGGACGGTCAGCACCGCCTTGGCGGGGGTGCGGCCGTCGTCCTCCGCGTACGCCTCGACGGGTACTCCGGCCCGTTCGTCGTGGACGCTGCCGTCCGCGGGGCTGACGAGGGCGGCGTCGTCGTCGATGTCGAACTGGCGGTGGATGCCGGTCACATGGCCGGTGTCCTCGTTGCGGTGCGTGCGCGGGTCGTCCGTGATGCCGCTGAAGTCGAGGACCTTGTAGTCGGGGCGGGCGCCGTCGATGCCGTATGTGCCCTGGTTGTTGATCTCGACGGACCGTTTGAAGGCGCCACGCCGGAACTCGGCCTGCTGGTTGTGGCCCGCGGCGACCATCCGTACGTCGTACTTGGCGAGTTCGTCGATCGTCGGCTGCATGCCCGCGCCCGGGCCCCACTGGGTGAAGAGCGAGCGGTGGGCGAAGACGAAGACCTGCTTGCCGACGGCGTGCCGTGCGAGGTCCCGGCGCAGCCACTCCAGCTGCGGCTTGAGCCCGCCGGCGTCGTAGTTGTCCTCCAGAACGACGATGTGGCGGCCGTTGCGGTCGAAGCTGTACCACTCGGGCGCGAGGTTGCGGCGGTAGTACTCCAGGCTGCCGGCGTATCCCTTGGAGGTGGCCGTGCCGCCGAAGTCGTGGTTGCCCATCACCGGGTAGAAGGGGTGGCCGAGCCGGCCCTCTTCCAGGCCCTTGCTGAAGAGGTCGTAGCCGCCCTGGCGGCGCGGCTCGTCGGCGTAGTCGGTGACGGTGAGGTCCCCGGTGGCGATCTGCATCGTCGCGCCGTCGACCTCGGACATCGCCCGCACCTGGCCGGTCCACTGGGGCAGGGCGCAACGGGCTTCGTCGTCGTTGCGGTTGCCGACCTCCGTGTCGGAGTTCATCACCCACTTCTCGGTGGGGTTCGAGGCGTTCCGGTCGGGAACGAGCGCGAAGTCGACGCCCGTGCCACCGGTCTCGGGGATCTTGTGGAAGAACCGCGGGATCCAGTCCTTGCGCAGGGCGGGTGTGTAGCCGTCCGGCGAGACGATGCTGACGAGGTCGGTCTCGCGTCGCCCGGGGTCGACGTCGAGGCGGTACGCGCCGTCGGCGCCGGTCGTGGTCCATGCGGAGCCGTCGGTGACGTCGATGCCGGGCATGGGCCGCTCGCCCTTGTCCCGCTTGCCGTCGCCGTCGGTGTCCTTGAAGACGGTGCCCTCGACGGTGACGGTCGCGGCGGGGTCCGCGGCGTCGTCGGCGAACGCGGCCTGGGGCGCGAGGAAGGAGAGCGCGAGGGCGCCCACGGTCGCAGCCCTGATGCGGTGCGTCGTGCGGCGCAGCCGGAGGGCCGCGATCAGCAGGGCGGCGCCTGCCGCCGTACCGAGTGCGACGGTGAGCACGGTGGTCCACGGGAAGGACGGCAGGGGGTGGACACCGCGTGCGTCGACGAGCGGGGTGTCCGCGGTGGCGTCGGCGGCCGTGCCGTCGAACTCGACGACGACCTGGGTCAGTCCGCCCCGCTCGATGAGCGGGGTGAGGTCGAGCGCGTCGACGTGGCAGCTCCAGGCGAGCTCGACGACGATGCCGCCGGGCACGCCGCCGTTGTCGCCTGCCACGCCGGAGCCGGTGGCGGGGCAGCCGGCCCGGAGCAGTCCGGCCGCCCAGGCACCGGCCTGATCGACCGGCACCACGCCGTTGTGGACGACGAGGCGGCCGCTGGTGACGTCGTCCCGGGTCGCGACCACGAGTTCGGCGTGTTCGCGCGAGACGTGCGCGAAGGCGGGCTGGGCGCCGATGCCCAGCACGAGGGACAGCAGCGCGAGCGCAAGCCCGGCTGCCGTGCGTATGGGTTTCATGAATGTGGAGGCTAGGCATCCGCTGTCCGGATACCGGTCGGTACCAGTCCGATTTCACCATGCTGTGCGCAAGAGTTCAGCATCGGCGATCACATTCGTACGGAAGTGCACAAGCTCCTGGTCAGGTGCCCGGAGGGGGCGTGGTTCCCTCCGGGCACCCGGTCCACAGGGCCCGGGGGCCTGCGGACGTCTTGTCAGGCCAGGACGTTCAGAGCGGCGGGCCGCACCCTGAGGGTCACCGGCAGGACGGCGTCGACCTCCCCGTCCGCGCCGTACGGGAGGGGGCGGTCCGCTTCGATGCGGACCTCCTTGCCTCGCAGGATCTCGACCTCGGGCCGATTCACGTGCACGCCCGTCTTCAGCTCGTTCATCATCGCGAAGAAGAGGTGCTTCGGCGCCTTCTTGATGACCACGACGTCGAGCAGCCCGTCGTCGATCCGCGCGCCCGGCGCGACCTTTCTCCCGAAGCCGTAGAAGCCCGAGTTCGCCACGACCACGGTGTAGCCGGTGCGCTCGTGCCTCACCCCGTCGATCGTGACGCGGTACGCGGCGGGCTTCCAGGCGAGGACCGCCCGCAGCCCGCCCGCGTAGTACGACGCCGCGCCGCGCAGCACCCGGGAGGCGTTGGCGTGGCGGTTGGCCACCGCGTCGACGCCCGCGTACACGCTTCCCAGGACGCAGGTCCGCGCGTGCACGGCGGACTCCACCTCGATCGTGTCGACGGCCCGCGGCTCGCTGTGCAGCAGTACCTCGACGAGCCGTTCGGGGTCGGTGGGAAGGCCGAGGGCGCGGGCGAAGTCGTTGCCGCGGCCCGCCGGGACCAGGCCGAAGACCGTGTCCGTGCCGCTGAGCGCACCGCCGACGCAGCCGGCCATCCCGTCACCGCCGACGGCGAGCACGACGTGCCCCTGTGCTCCGGCCTCCTGGGCGAGCTCTCGTGCGTGCTCCAGGCTGCGGCTGTAGACGGTGTCGAGCCGTGCACCCGCCTCCCGCAGCAGACGGGCCAGCGGGAGCAGGCCCGCCGTGCCGCTGGAACCCCCTGCGGTGGGGTTGACGACGGCGGTGAACTGTCGCATGGATCTGGCCTCCGGCCGGCAGAAGTCGGGTTCAGCGGATGGGGATGAGGACTCCGGGGCTGAGCACACCGGAGGGGTCGACCTCGGCCTTGACGGCCTGCAGCATACGGATGCCGAGGGGGCCGATCTCGCGGGCGTACCAGTCGCGGTGGTCGGTGCCGACGCCGTGGTGGTGGCTGATGGTGCCGCCCGCGGCCAGGATCGCGTCGTTGGCCGCTCGCTTCACCGGTTCCCAGTGCGACACGGCGTCCTCGCCCTGCGCGGAGACGACGGTGAAGTACAGGGAGGCGCCGTTCTCGTACGTGTGCGAGATGTGGCACATGACGAGCGGCGGCGTGCCGGCCTCGGTGAGGGTGCTCGTCAGCGCGTCCCTCACCGCCGTGTAGAGGCCGGGGATCGCGGACCAGAAGGCCGCCGTCTCCAGCGTCTCGGCGAACGCGCCGGCGTCGAGCAGCGCGTCACGCAGATAGGGCGCGTTGTACCGGCCGTGCTCCCACCGGTCGCCCGGCTCCTCACCGATGTACTCGCCGTCGCAGGCGAGCAGGACCTCGCGGGCGACGGCGCGGCGGGCCATCGTCTCCTCCTCGGTGCCCTCATAGCCGACGATGGCCATGCAGCCCGGGTTCTGCGGGAGCTCGGCGCTGCCGATGGCGTCCGGCTGCGCGAGACCGATGAAGGTCTCCGACTCGTCCGACAGGCGCAGCACCGTGGGCCGCGGGCCGTCCTGGGCGAGTCGGCGCAGTGCCGCCGTGCCCGCCTCGAAGGAGGCGAAGCGCCAGCCCTCGTAGCTCCGCGTCGCGGGGAGCGGGCGGATGCGCACGGTCACCGCCGTGATCACTCCGAGGGCGCCCTCGGAGCCGAGGATCAGCTGGCGCAGGTCGGGGCCGGCCGCCGAGCGCGGGGCCCGGCCGGTCTCCAGAGTGCCTTCGGGGGTGGCGACCGTCAGGCCGAGGACCATCTCGTCGAAGCGGCCGTACCCGGCCGATGCCTGGCCGCTGGAGCGGGCCGCGGCGAAGCCGCCGACGGTCGCCCACTCGAAGGACTGCGGGAAGTGTCCGAGGGTCCAGCCCCGCTCGTTGAGCAGGGCCTCGCACTGCGGGCCGCGCAGACCGGGCTGCAGGGTCGCGGTACGGGACACCTCGTCGACGGTGAGCAGCTGGTCGAGCCGCCGCAGGTCGAGCGCGACGAAGGGCCGCTTCGTGGTGGGCGCGAGGCCGCCGACGACGGAGGTGCCGCCACCGAAGGGCACGGCGGCGACGCCGTGGTCGGCGCAGGCGCGGAGCACGGCGAGGACCTCGTCGTGGGTACCCGGGAGCACGACCGCGGCGGGGATGTCGTCGACCTCGCCGGCGCGGATGCGCAGCAGGTCGGGGGTCGACTTTCCGCGCGTGTGCCGGATGCGGCTCTCGGCGTCTTCCCGCAGGCCGTCGGGCCCGCCGACGGCGGTGCGCAGCGCGGTGCGGGCCTCGTCGGTCAGCGCCGGGGCGGGCGGTTCGATGTCGGTGAGGGCGGACGGGCCGCTCTCCCGCGGGGTGACGCCGAGCAGGTCACGCAGCAGGCCGGTGACCGAGTCGGGCAGGGGTGCCGCCTTGGCCGGGTCGCCCCAACCGCTCCACAACATGTCCACTTCGAAAGGGTTCCTAACGGTCTGTTTCACGGATGGCGCTGCCACTGGGCCGACGCTGGCATTACACTGTGACAGATGACGCCCATTCGTCACAACCATGAAGACGCAGATCCCGTGCTGGACGCCGCACGCGACTGCGTGCTCGCCGTCGGCGTACGGCGAACCACCCTCACCGACATCGCCCGGCGCGCGGGCGTGTCCCGGATGACGATCTACCGGCGCTGGCCCGACGTGCGCAGCCTCGTGGGTGACCTGATGACCCGTGAGTGGATCGCGGTCGCCGCCGGCGCCATGCCGCCGTCCGACGACGACCGGCCCGAGCGGGAGCGGATCGTCGAGGGGCTCGTCGCGGGAGCCGCGGCGTTCCGGGCCCACCCGCTCTTCCACAAGATCCTCGACGTCGACCCCGAGCTGCTGCTGCCGTACATCCTCGACCGCCGCGGCGCCAGCCAGGACGCCCTGCTGGGGCTCCTCCACTCGGCGCTGGAGGAGGGCCACGAGGACGGCTCCGTACGCCGCATCCGGGCGGACCTGCAGGCCCGGTCCCTGCTGCTCGTCGTCCAGTCCTTCACGCTCTCGCTGCGCACCATGACCGACGAAACCGATCCCGAACTGAGCGAAGCCGCCTTCCTCGACGAGCTGCGCATCCTGCTGGAGAGGACCATCGCCCCATGAACCCCACGAGCAGCCCCGCCCTGCCCGGCTCCTCGCTCAACGCCCGGCGGCGCCTGCGCGAACTGGCCCGACTCGCCGACGGTGACGCCGACAGCGTGGTCGACGTCCTGGTCGTCGGGCTCGGTGCCACCGGAGCCGGAGCCGCGCTCGACGCGGCCACCCGCGGGCTCACCGTCGCCGCGATCGACGCCCACGACCTCGCCTTCGGTACGTCCCGCTGGAGCTCCAAGCTGATCCACGGCGGACTGCGCTACCTCGCCTCCGGACAGCTCGACGTCGCCCACGAGAGCGCGGTCGAGCGGGGCATCCTCATGGAGCGCACCGCTCCCCACCTCGTACGCGCCCAGCCCTTCGTCCTCCCCCTGACCCCGCTCGTCAGCCGCGGCCAGGCCGCCCTGGCCCGTGCCGGATTCCTCGCGGGCGACCTGCTGCGCGTCGGCGCCCGCACCTCGCGCGGGACGCTGCCCCAGCCGCGCACACTGTCCGCCGTCGAGACCCGCCATCTCGCCCCGGCCCTCCGACCCACCGGACTGCGCGGCGGACTGCTCTCCTGGGACGGCAAGCTCTCCGACGACGCCCGCCTGGTGACCGCGATCGCCCGCACGGCGGCCGCCTACGGCGCCCGCGTCCTCACCCGCACCCGGGCCCTGGAACTCCACCGCGACGGTGCGCTGGTCCGCGACGAGACCACCGGCGAGGAGCTGCGGATCCGCGCGCGCACGGTCATCAACGCGGCCGGCGTCTGGGCGGGCGGCCTCGTCGACGACGTACGGCTGCGGCCTTCGCGCGGCACCCATCTGGTCCTGCGCTCCGAGAACCTCGGCCGGCTCTCGGCGGGCCTGCACATCCCGATCCCCGGCGAGACGAACCGCTTCGTGCTGGTGCTGCCCCAGGGCGACGGACGCGTGTACGTCGGCCTCACCGACGAACCCGTCGACGGTGACATCCCCGACGTGCCCGAGGTCCCCGAGACCGACATCGGCTTCCTCCTCGACGTCCTCGGCTCCGCACTCGACGTCACCGTCCACCGCGCCGACGTGGTCGGGGCCTTCGCGGGCCTGCGGCCCCTGCTCGACACCCGGGACGCGGCGGGCCGCACGGCCGACATCTCGCGCAAGCACGCCGTGCTCACCTCTCCCTCCGGCGTCGTCACCGTCGTCGGTGGCAAGCTGACCACGTACCGCCGCATGGCCCAGGACGCCGTCGACGCCGTCGTGACCGCCGGCGGTCTGACCGCCGGCCCGTGCCGTACCGCCTCCCTCCCCCTCGTCGGCGCCGCCCGGCCCCAGGTCCTCGCCGGGCTCGACGTCCCGGCCCGCCTCGTGCACCGCTACGGCTCCGAGGCACCCGCCGTGCACGCGCTCGGTGTCGAAGACCCGGCCCTCGCCCGTCCCGTCGTCCCCGGCCACCCCGTCACGGGCGCCGAGCTGGTGTGGGCCGTCCGCCACGAAGGCGCCCTCGACACCTCCGACCTCCTCGACCGTCGCACCCGGATCGGCCTGGTCCCCGAGGACCGCGCCTCAGCCGAGGAAGCGGCCCTGGACGCCCTCGCCCGGACCGCCCAGGTGCGATGACATGGAGTGTCGTCGACACAGGTGAGGCGCGGGTGACGGGTGGGTGAGGCGCGGGGGCCCGGCACCACGGCTACCGTCGGCTCCATGGAACGAATCCGAGCGGCCCTGGTCGACATCGACGGCGTCCTCACCGTCTCCTGGAAGGCCCTTCCGGGAGCGGTCTCGGCCATGGAGCAGCTGCGGGGCGCGGGACTCCGCGTCGCGCTGGTCACCAACAACACATCCCGCACCAGGGCCGCCATCGCCGCACGCCTGGCCGACCTCGGCTTTCCCGTCGACGCGGGAGACGTTCTGACCGCCCCGGCGGCCACGGCGGCGTACCTTCGCGAGCACTTTCCCGGCGCGCGCTGCCTGCTGCTCAACAGCGGTGACGTTCGGGAGGACCTGACGGGCGTCACGCTCGTCGCGGAGGGGGACGCCGATGTCGTCGTGCTCGGTGGCGCCGGGGCCGAGTTCGGCTACGCGGCCCTCAATCGGGTCTTCCGGCAACTGCAGCGCGGGGCCCGGCTGGTGTCGATGCACCGCAATCTGTACTGGCGCACCGAGGGCGGCCTCGACCTGGACACCGGGGCCTTCCTCGAAGGGCTCGAGAAGGCCGCCCGCACCCGGGCGGAGGTGACGGGCAAGCCCGATCCCGCGTTCTTCGCGAGCGCCCTCGCCCATCTCGGCACCGACGCGTCGGAGGCGCTGATGATCGGCGACGACATCGAGTCCGACGTGCTGGCCGCCCAACGGTCCGGCATCACCGGTGTACTGGTGAGGACGGGCAAGTACCTCCCCGAGACGCACCGCGCCGCCTCCGGCACGCCCGACCACGTCATCGACTCCTTCGCCGACCTTCCCGCCCTGCTCGCCGCGGAGGGCGGCGGGACTCCTGAGCGCTGACGGATCCCGGCCGACGCGCGGGTGTCTGACTCCGCCCGGGTGTCGGCCTCCGCGCGCTCAGACCACCGAGCCGACAGCCTCCACCGATCGCTCCGCGTGCTCCTCGCGCTTCTCGGGCTTCTCGGCCCTGTCGTGCCTCTCGTGCGGGAACAGCGCGAGCGGGGTCTCTCCCTCGAAGTACGTCCTCGCCCGGGCCAGCGCCCGCTCGTCGCCGCGCACCTGACCCGGCCGGGAACCGTTCCCGAGCAGGACCCCGCCGAAGCGCATCCGCAGGTACGCCGCGGTGTTGTTGAGGGTGGTCACCATGCCCTCGGTGACCGCCTCGTCCTCGTCCGCCATGGCCGTCACCGCCCACAGCGTCCGACCCGTCATCCGCTTCTTGAAGTCCAGGCCGGGAACGCCGAGCCAGCCCGACCAGTAGTCGAGGTAGCGCTTGGTGTGGGCGGAGAGGGTGTACCAGTACAGCGGCGAGGCGATCACGATGTCGGTGGCCTCCAGGGTGGCCTCCCTCAGCGTCCGCTCGGCCTCCGAGACCGGCCAGTCGCCGTCCTCGTGGCGTCCGTCCTGGAAGTCCGGCAACACCAGTCCGTTCAGGTCGATCCACCGCTGCGGGATGTCGGCGGGCAATGCCTCGGCCGCGGCCCTGGCGAGTATCTCGGTGTTGCCGTCGGCGCGCGAGCTGCCCAGTACGAACAGGAAGGAGCGGTCCGCCGGACGCGGGGAATGATTCGTCATGGCTCGACGCTAACCGTTGACACTGATGTCAAGGTCAAACGATCCCGGACGGGGCGGAAGGCGGGGCACGCATGCTGATCGGGGAGTTGTCCCGGCGCACCGGGGTGAGCACCCGGCTGCTGCGCTACTACGAGGCGCAGGGGCTGCTGGAGGCCCGGCGCGGCCCGAACGGCTATCGCGCGTACGACGAGGAGGCCGTGGCCACCGTCCGCAAGGTGCGGGCCCTGCTGGCCGGCGGGCTGTCCACCGAGGTGATCCGGGTCGTCCTGCCCTGCACCGGGGAGGACGGGACGGCGTTCGACTGGTGCGCTGACATCCGGGATCTGATGCGGCGTGAACTGGCCGCCACCGACGCCCGTATCGACGATCTCCACCGCCGTCGCACCACCCTCGCCGGCTACTTGGAAGGCTCGTGACCTCACGTCGGGTCCGGCGGGGCGGGCTGCTCCGGGCGCCCCCACCTCCGGTGACGGCCGCTGGATAGCATCACTGACTCATCGTTTCTTCTGTCCTGGAGGACCTGGTCATGCGCAGGCGCACGTTCGTCACCGCTCTCGGCGCCGCGGTCGCGGCCGGCGGCCTGCCGGTCGCCACCGCGGGGAGCGCGGCCGCCGCGCCGCTCATCACGCCCACGCTGACGGGCCGGGACCCGGCCGCCTCGCTCAACGCCCGTGCGGTGTACGCGCATCTGGTGAAGCTGGAGAACGACGCGCGCTCCGGGAACCGGCCGATGACGGTGATGGGCCAGCACATCGAGGGCCAGCAGGAGCTGTACAACGCCTCCTACGGCGACACGGGCGGCACCACGCACGTCGGCTACTACTATAAGAAGGCCCGTGACATCACCGGCAAGCTCCCCGGCTTCCTGGAGATCGACCTCGGGCCGGGATACGGCGCGGCCGACGGCTGGGGGGCGTACGGGGACCGCTCGTACAACCGGCCGCTCGGGCTGCCGACGGGCCGGCGGCAGTGGCAGTACGTGGACGATGTCGTCGACGTCGCGACGGGTGTGTGGAAGGGGCTGCCGCGCGCGGCGGACGGCACGTACAACCCGGCCGGTGTGATGGTCCGTTCCGACGGCGGGAGCGCGACGCTCGCGAACGGCGGGGCGGCGGCGGGAATCGTCGGGCTGAGCTTCCACCAGCCCTACCCCGGTTCGCCGTTGAAGGACTGGAGCCGGGTGCTGACGCAGGTCCGGGGTGAGCACCCGGGCGGCAGCAGCGGCAATCCGGTCGCGACCCTCACGACCGACCAGGCGTGGTTCGACCGGGTCGTCGACTGGGAGTCCAACACGCCCGAGTACCGGGCCCTCCTGACGGACCTCGGCTTCCTCGCCGCCTCGTTGTCGTACTTCGCCGCGTACGACATTCCCGTCCTGCTGCGGCCGTACCACGAGATGAACGGCGGCTGGTTCTGGTGGGGAGGCAGGACCCCGGCCAGTTACCAGAAGCTGTGGCGGATCACGTACGACTACCTGGTGAAGACGAAGGGCCTGCACAACCTGATCTTCGTGTGGTCGCCGAACGCCTGGCACCCGCAGGGCGACGACGTGCCGTGGAACCACTATCCGGGGGCCGATGTGGTCGACGTCGTCGGCGTCGACGACTACGACCCCTCATCCGCCGTTTCCAATCTCACGCACACGTACTACACGGGGCTCGTCGACTACGCGAAGCCGCGGATGCTCGCGGAGACCTTCAACATGCCGATCACGGCCTCGGGCCGCAACGCGCTGACCCGCAGCCCGTGGGTGATCTGGAACGTCTGGGGCTCCGGCACGACCAGGACGGACATCAACAGCAACGCCGATGTGAAGGCGACGTACTACGCCGCCGACCAGGTCCACACGGGCGGTTCGGGGACCGGTCTCGGCCAGAACTTCGACTGGGGTTCGCTCCACGCGCACTGAGGGGTACGGCAGTGGGGCCCTCGTGGATCGAGGGCCCCACTTCACGGACGGACGGCCGTGTCGGTCAGGAGCGGTCCTGCCGCACCGGGAGACCCGGAGGTGTCGGCAGCGGGAGGTCCAGACGGTTCTGCGCCTGGGCCGGCGTGGCCCGGCAGGTCACGTCCGCGGCCGGCAGCCTGCCCGTCGTCAGATAGGCGGTGGCGGTCTTGTCGGCGCAGGACTTGGAACCGTAGATGCCGTGGCCCTGGCCGCCGAGGACGGTGACCATCCGGGAACCCTTCATGGCCCGGCGCAGCCCCTGGCCGCTGACCAACGGTGTCTGGGAGTCCCACTCGTTCTGGAGGACGAGCGCTCCGACGGTGTTGTTCACCTGGGTGGCGGGCTCGGACCCGTTCTTCCAGAACGCGCACGGCATGATGTTCGACGCGAAGTCGCCGTACAGCGGGTACCTGGCCTTGTCGCGGATCGCGTCGCGGCGGTACTGCTCCGGGTCGCGCGGCCACGAGCGGGTGTCGGCGCACGCCACGGCCCAGAAGGCCGCGTCGGAGTTGTCCGAGGGGACGGCGCGGGCGAAGGACGGCGGTACAGGACGGGGCGACTCGCTCCGCCTGGACGCCGCCGGGGCAGGAGTCCCCGCGGCGGCCTTCTTGAGCTCGGCGATCGCCTCGGCGGCGCCCTTCACGTCGAAGAACACGGCCCGGCCGGCCCGGATGTCGTCGCCGGTCAGGAGCGTGCCCTGGAAGTCGATCGGCTTGCGGTCCGCCTGGGCGACCAGGTCCCAGTAGGTCTTCCCGACCTCGGCCGGGGTGTCGCCGAGCCCGTACGTCGTGTGCCGCTCGGCGGTCCACTCGCTCCAGTGCTTGAACGCCGGCTCCGCGCCCTCCGCCCACACCTGGATCATGCCGCGCCAGATCCGCTGCGGGTCGACCGCGCTGTCCAGCACGAACCGGTCGGACCGCTTCGGGAACATCTGCGTGTAGACGGCGCCCAGGTACGTTCCGTAGGAGTACCCCAGGTACGAGATCTTCTTCTCGCCGAGTACGGCGCGGATGACGTCCATGTCCCGTGCGGTGTTGCGCGTGGTGAGGTGGGGCAGGACGTCACCGCCCTTCGCCCGGCACTTGTCGGCCACGGTCCGCGCCCACCGGACGTCCTTGTCGAACGTCGCGGCCTTGTACGGGCGCTGCCAGTTCCGCTCGTCGTCGTTCAGACCGCAGCTCACGGGAGAGCTCTGGCCGACGCCCCGGGGGTCGAAGCCGATCAGGTCGTACTGCTCCTTCACCGCCGTCGGCAGCTCCGAGGCCATGTACAGGGGCATGTCGAGGCCCGGGCCGCCCGGGCCGCCCGGGTTGAGCAGCAGGACTCCGCGCCGCTTCTGGGGGCTGGTCGCCTTGATCCGGGACACGGCGACGTCGAGCGTCCTGCCGCTCGGCCGGGTGTAGTCGAGCGGCACCTTGAGCGTCGCGCACTGGTAGTTCGCCGGTGTCTCGGCCGCGCAGCGCTTCCAGCGCGGCGGCTGCTGGATGTACAGCCTCAGGGGATCGGCGGAGACCGTCCGTCGGGGTGCCGGGGTGGCCGCGGATGCGACAGCGGGCGTGAGGGCGGGCACGAGCGTCGCGACCGCGCTGATGGCCACGAGGGGTGCTATTCGTCTGCTTCGCACAGTGAGTCAGGTCCTTGCGGGAGGCGGAAGATCCGTCTCATGCACCCTTGCTCAGCGTGCAGTTGTGCGAATCCCTCCGCCGGTCGCGATCGCCTCCGACCACAGGAGGAGCGCGCCCCGAGGAATGGTTCCCGAGGCGGAGAACGTGACCCCCGGTTTTCCCGTCCGGCCTCGGCGACGTCAGGCCGACGACTGGGCCTCGGCCTCCGCGCGGTACAGCCGGCGGAGCCGTACCACTCCCAGGTCGTGCTGGTACAGGTTCTCCCGCTGGTCGGCGTCGGCGGGCATGGCCTCCAGCATCACGCGGTCCTGCTCCAGGACCTCCCAATGGCGCTTCTCGATGAGCGTCTTGTAGAGGAAGCGCCAGGAGTCGCGCTGCCAGTCCTCGACCCGGCGGTAGCGCCAGAAGAAGACTCCGGAGCGGTGCTCGTCGACGGGGCAGACCATGCCCACGATCCCGAACGGTCCGCCCGGTCCTGCGGACGGCGGGTACGGAATGGACAGGTCGACCCAGTCGACGCCGGTGCGGCACAGCTCGACCCAGTCGAAGTTGACGCCCCGCTGGTCGGTCTTCTCGAAGAAGTAGCCGCGGTCGGTCTCCCGGATGCGGAACTTGGCGGTCGTGTCGCCGGCGAACATGGTGTGCGACTCGTGGTGGAGGAAGGCCCCGTGCATGGGGTCGAGCAGGTTCTCCACGGCGTACCGCCAGGGCACGTCCCACTCGGCGTAGCAGAGGAACGCGTCGGCGGCGGGGTCCGTCAGCGGGTCGGGGAGCGTCAGTTCGGCCGGCTCGGGGTGTTCCTCGTCGCCGAACCAGGCGAGGATCGCGCCGCCGACCTCGCGTACGGGCAGCGAGGTGACCAGCTTCTTGCCCTCCAGGTTGCAGCCGGGCAGGCCCGGCACCGAGGTCACCGTGCCGTCGGCGCCGACCTCGACGCCGTGGTACCAGCAGGCGACCCGGTCGCCGAGGTGCCTGCCCAGCGACAGGGGCGCTCCGCGGTGCGGGCAGCGGTCGGCGAGCATGGAGAGGGCTCCGTCGGAGCGGCGGAAGAGCAGCCACTGCTCGCCGAGCGCGGTCACCTTGCGCATGGCGCCGGGGGCGACGAAGCGCGAGGGGACGACGGGGTGCCACTGGTTGCGCAGACCGGTGGCGTAGATGCGGTCCGCGGTGGTGAAGGACGTCAGCGTCATGTCAGGCTCCCAGGCGGTTCATCTCGGCGCGGAAGGACTCCTCGGTCCAGGGCGCGCCGTCGGCGGTGTGCACCTTGCGGGCGTTGAGTCCGCGCACCACGTCGGTCAGTTCGTGGCCCTCGTGGGTGAAGACCTCTTCGAGGGTGGCGGCGAGCTTGTACTCGTACGGGGTGGGCTCGTGCGTACGGGACTGGTGGACGTCCAGGTACGGCCAGGTGTCGGTCACGGTGTCTCCTGAGAAGGCGGGGGAAGGGGTCACAGATCGAGGACGAGCCGGCCCGAGGCGCACCGCGAGACGCAGATCATCATGGTGGCGCCGGCGGTCCGCTCCGCATCGCTGAGCAGGAAGTCGCGGTGGTCGGGCGTGCCGTCGAGCACCCGGGTCTCGCAGGATCCGCAGATGCCGTCGCGGCAGGAGCTTTCGACACCGATTCCCGCGCTCTCCGCGGCTTCGAGGATCGAGGTGTTCGCGTCGACCCGGAGCGTCAGGCCCGAGGTGCGGCACTCGACCTCGAACTCCTCGTCGTCTCCGGCGCGTTCCACGGTGGGTGCGGCGAACCGCTCCAGGCGCAGTCGGCCTTCCGGGGCACGCTCCTCCACTGCCGCGAGGAGGGGCTCGGGCCCGCACGAGTACACCAGGGCGCCGTCGGGCAGCCGGGTCAGCACCGCGTCCAGGTCGATGTGGCCCAGCTCGTCCTGCGGGACGAGCGTCACCTCACCTCCGAGCAGGGCGAGTTCGGAGGTGAAGGCCATCGAGGCTCGGCTCCGGCCGCCGTAGACCATGCGCCACTCGACGCCCCGGCGGGCGGCCTCGCGGGCCATCGCGAGGAGGGGCGTGATCCCGATGCCGCCGGCGACGAAGACGTACGAGCCGGCGTCCTCCAGGGCGAAGTGGTTGCGCGGTGCGGAGACCGTGACGGACTGGCCGGGACGCAACTTCGTGTGCACGTGGCGCGAACCGCCGCGCGAGGAAGGTTCGTTGAGGACGCCGATCCGGTACGCGCCCTGGTCGTGCGGGTCGCCGCACAGGCTGTACTGGCGGATCTGGCCGCCGACGTGCACGTCGATGTGGGCGCCGGGCGTCCAGGCGGGCAGGGGTTTGCCGTCGGGGTGGGTGAGCTCGACGGACAGTACGCCCTCGGCCTCCCATGTCATGCGGTGGACGATCAGGTGCAGTGGGTTCTCGCTCATGGCCTGGTGCCTCCTTACCGGCGGTCGGGCAGTGCGGGGTGCGGGACGGGACCGGGTTACCTGACCGGGATCCGCACGGGTGGGGTGAACGGGTTCTTCATCGGGCCGAGGGCCGCGAGGTCGACCTCGACGAGCGTCGGCCCGTCCGAGGCGACGGCCTCGGCGATGACCGGTGCCGCGTGTTCCTCGGCGGCGATCCGCAGGTACGGCAGGCCGCAGGCGCGGGCGAGGAGTTCGAAGTCGGGTGTCACCAGGTCGACTCCGGAGCGCCGCTCGCTGTGGCGGTCCTGCATGTTGCGCAGCACGCCGTATCCGCCGTCGTTGAAGACGATCAAGGTGAGGCGGGGCCGCTCCTGGGCGAGGGTGAGCAGTTCTCCGAGGTGGACGGCGAGCCCGCCGTCACCGGCCATGACGACGGTGGGTGCGTCGGGCCGCGCGAGCGCCGCACCGATGCCCATGCCGAGGCCCTGGCCGATGCCGCCGCCGCGCGGGAAGACGTTGTCCCGGGGGTCGTACATCTCAAGGAGGCGGTTGCCCCAGCTGCTGGAGGGGATGGTGACGTCGCGGGCGACGACGGCTTCACGGGGCAGCGCGGCGCGGATCGCGTCGCAGATCGCGGCCTGCGGGCCGATGTTGTCGTGCAGGGTCGCCCGTACGTCGGCGCGGGCGGCGCGGACTCGTTCGCACCAGCCGTCCTCGGCGGGTGCGGCGTGCCTGATCAGGGCCGTCAGGGTGGGCGCGGCGTCGCCGTGCAGGGGGTGCGTGACCGGGTAGACGCGGCCGAGCGCCGCCGCGTCGAGGTCGATCTGGATGTGCGCCGGGGGCAGTTCCAGGGTGTAGTCGGCGGTCTCGTTGGAGCGGAAGTGGGTGCCGATGGTGACGAGCACGTCCGCGTCGGCGAGGAGGCCGCGGACGGCCGGGGTGGTGGCGAAGTTGCCGATGACCTGCTCGTGGTCCTCGGGCACCGTGCCGCGCCCGGAGTTGGAGGTGAGCAGTCCCGCTCCGGTCGCCTCCAGGAGCCGGGCGAGTTCGCCGCGGGCTCCGGTCGCGCCGCCGCCGGCCCAGACGAGCGGTCGGCGGGCGGAGGCCAGAAGCGCGCCGGCGGCAGTGAGTTCGCCGTCCGTGGGGGCGGGCACGGCGGGGTATTCGGGGGCGACGGGGCCGTCGGTCTGGGGCGCGTACTGGAGGTCGATGGGCCATTCCACGCTGGCCGGTCCGCCGGTGCCGCCGGGCCCGCCGAGCGCGGCGCGCGCCGCCTCGCGCAGGATCTGGCCGGCCCTCTCGGTGTCCGGCACGGTCGCGGCGTGGGCCGACACGGCGCTGAGCATGCCGAGCTGGTCCTTGGTCTCGTGGATGAACCCGCGTCCGCTGCCGAGGAATTCGCTCTCGATCTGGCCGGTGACGTGCAGGACGGAGCTGCCTGCGCTCAGCGACTCGATGAGCGATCCGGCGGCGTTGCCGGCGCCGGTTCCCGTGGAGGTCAGGGCGCAGCCCAGGGAGCCGCGGGCCCGTCCGTAGGCGTCGGCGGCGTTCACGGCCGATGCCTCGTGGCGTACGGGGACGAAGCGGAGTTCGCGGTCGACGGCTTCGACGAGCGGCAGGTTGTGCACGCTGACGATGCCGAAGACGGTGTCGATGCCCAGTTCGCGCAGGACGGCGACGAGGAGATCGCCTCCGTTGTCGTATCGCATGGTGTCTCCTCAGAGGATGGAGCGGCCGACGCCGCCGCAGACGTCGATGCTGGTGCCGGTGATGTACGAGGCGCGGGGCGAGAGGAGGGTGACGACCGCGTACGCGACCTCGTCGGCCCGGCCGAGCCGGCCGAGGGCGACGCCCCGGTCGGCGGCGAGTTCCGCCTGCCAGTCCTCGTAGCTCGTGCCGGTGGCGGCCGCGGCGTGGCGGCGGGTCCACTGGCCGGTGTCGATGAGGCCCAGGCACACGGAGTTGACCCGGATGCCGTCGCCGGCCAGTTCGACCGACAGGGACTTGGAGAGGTTGAGGATGCCGGCGCGGGCGGCGCTGGTGGTGATGAGCCGGGGCTCGGGCTGCTTGGCGAGGACCGCGTTGATGTTGACGATGCTCGCCGCGCCGGAGCGGGCGAGGAACGGGCGGGCGGCACGCAGGGGGTTCAGCACCCCGGCGAACTTGAGCTCCAGTTCGTCGCGCCAGTCCTCGGCGGTCGAGTCGTCGAGGCCCTTCATGCGGGACTGTCCGGCGTTGTTGACGAGTCCGTCGACGCCGCCGAAGGTGTCGGCGGCGCGTCGTACGAAGCCGTCCACGGCGTCGGCGTCCCGGACGTCGCAGACGCCGGTGAACAGGCGGTCGCGTCCGGCGCCGAGCCGGGCGGCCGCCTTGGCGAGGCGGTCGGCGTCACGGCCGCAGGTGGCGACACGGGCGCCTTCGTCGAGCAGGGCGCGGACCGTGGCCAGGCCGACGCCCGAGCTGCCGCCGGTGACCACGATGGTGCGGTCGGCGAGGCCCAGATCCATAACGGGGTTCTCCTGCTTGTCAGTTCATGGTGAATCCGCCGTTGACGGCGATCACCTGTCCGGTCAGATAGCGGGACTCCTCGCCGAGCAGATAGGAGACGATCCCGGTGAGGTCGTCGGGCTGCTGCGGCCGGGAGACGGCCCGGTTCAGGCGGTAGAGGTCGTGCCGCTCGGCGGGCACGGTCTCGGTCGCCTCGCATTCGGTGAGTCCGGGGGCGACCGCGTTGACGGTGATCCCCTTGTCGCCGAGTTCGCGCGCCATGGCCCGGGTGAGGGCGATGACCGCTCCCTTGGAGGCGATGTAGTGAGCGAGGCGCGGGGAGCCGTAGAGGGCGGCGTCCGAGGCGATGTTGACGATCCGGCCCGGCTCCGCGAAGAGCGGGTGGAGGGCCTTGGAGACCAGCCAGGGGCCGCGGGCGTTGACCGTCATCAGCCGGTCCCACACCTCGATGTCGATGTCCTGGAACTCCTTGCCGCCCACGCCGTTGGCGAGCGCCGCGTTGTTCACCAGGCCGTACAGCGGGCCGAGCTCCCGCACGGCGGCCGCGAGCGCGGCCACCGATTCCGGGTCGGCGACGTCGCACCGCACGAAGTGGGCGTCGATGCCCTCCGCGCGCAGTTCCGCCGCCGCGTGTTCGCCCCGCTCCCGCTCCAGTTCGGCGAGGACGACCCGGAAGCCGTCCTCGCCCGCCCGGCGGGCCATGGCCAGTCCCAGGCCACGGCCCGCTCCGGTGACGACGACGGTGCGTGCGTCGGCAGGGGGCAGGTCAGCCACGGGTGACGCCGTGCATCGGCGAGTACTCGGGGTAGGTCGGGACCTGCGGCTTCTGCGTGCCGATGACGACGCAGAAGAGGGCGTCGGTGTCCCCCTCGTTCTTCAGGGAGCGGGTCACGCCGGCCGGGACGACGATCATGTCGCGGTAGCCGAGGGTCCGGTACTCGACCTCGTCGGGGCCTCGGTGGATGCCGACCTTGACCTCGCCCTCCAGGACGAAGAAGGCCTCTTCG
Organism: Streptomyces sp. NBC_00250; assembly: GCF_036192275.1. Classification (NCBI taxonomy): domain Bacteria; kingdom Bacillati; phylum Actinomycetota; class Actinomycetes; order Kitasatosporales; family Streptomycetaceae; genus Streptomyces; species Streptomyces sp. NBC_00250. Next base: position 562,160 of record NZ_CP108088.1, read on the forward strand.
ACGTCGTGGTGGGTGTGGGCCGGGCCCTCGGCGCCGGGCGGAAGCAGCATGTTGGAGAAGGTGAAGCCGCCGGACGGGATGATGCGGCTGTCGCCCTCGTGGTTGCCGGTGGCGCCGGAGCCGACGTAGCGGATCTGGCCGCGGCGGTACTGCGGGCCGGCCTTCTCCTGGAAGGAGAGGGTGTCGAAGTCGGCGACCCGGGAGGCCTTGGTGGCGATGAGGGAGTCGGTGTACGCGGCGAGGTCGTCGCCGTTGTCGTACGCGGTGGTGGTCAGAGGCATGGGAGACAGCTCCTATTCGGGGATGCGTGCGGTGATGCGGAGGTGGGAGAGGACCCAGGCGTTGAAGCGTCCGGGCTGCTCCTGGTTGGCCAGGTGACCGGCGTCCTTGACGATCACGAAGGCGGTCTTGTGGAGGGCCCCGGCGATGGCCTGACTCGCCTCGACGCCGGTGACCTCGTCCTGGTCGCCGCAGAGGACGAGCGAGGGCGCGGTGACCGTGGGCAGTTCGGCGCGCAGGTCGGCCGAGGCCATGGACTCGGCGGCGTACCCGTAGCCCGGGAGCCGTACCGAGGCCGCCATGGTGTCGACGATCCGGCGGACCAGTCCGGCCGGCGCGCCGGGTGACACCAGGCGTGGTCCGCGGGCCTCGGCGAAGGCGCGCGGGCCGAGTTCGGCGAGCTCGGTGGCGCGGGCCCGCATGCCCGCCGCCTTCGTCTCGTCCGTCCCCGAGCCGGGGCTGGAGTCGGCGACGATCACCGAGGCGACGAGGTCCGGGTGGCGGGAGGCGAGCCGCAGGGCGATCACACCGCCCCAGGAGACGCCGAGCACATGGGCGCTGCCGCCGCGCTCCCGGATCAATCGGGCCGCCGTGTCCGCGAAGTCGTCGAGGGTGAGGGCGACTTCGGGGTCGGGCGACCGGGCGTAGCCGGGGGCGTCCCAGGCGACGACCCGGGCGTACGCGGAGAGTTCGGCGAGCTGCGGGGCGAAGGCGGCCGAAGAGGAGCCGATGCCGTGGAGGCAGAGGAGCAGCGGGCCGTGGTCGCCGGCTTCCTCGACGTGGACGTCCGTGGACGCCGGGGCGAGGAGGTCGGTGTTCACAGGATCTGCCCCGTCCGACCGGCCAGCGCGGCAAGACCGCGCAGCACGGCGTACGGCACCACCTGGCTGGTCGCCGGGTTGCCCGGGTCGGGCAGGTGCGCGACCTCGAAGCGGTACGCCCCGTGCGCGCCGGACGCCTCGATCAGATGGCGCGTGTGGTGTGCCGCGGGGTCGGCGACGACCCGGACCCGCACAGCGTCCAGGTCGCCGACGGCCAGCGCGACCGAGGCGGCCACGTTCGTCGATTTGGGGAACTTCGCCGGGACCTCGCGGGCGGTGCCGGTCATGACCTCGACCGGGCCGGTCGCCGTCCGCATCCGGGCGAGCAACTCCTCGTCCATCCAGGGCTGTTCGAGGGTCGAAGGCAGTTTGGTGGTGGTCAGCCGGACCTCGTCCAGGGGCCCGAGCGAGCGGGCGGCCTGGAGCAGGTCGAGTCCGCCGACGGCGCCGCCGGTGAAGTACACCCGGCCGGGTCCCGCCGCGAGCAGCCGCTTCGCGAGCTCCTCGTCGGTCATCGCGCCGCTGGAGGCGATGAGCAGGTCGGTGCCGGAGGCGAGCACGCGCTCCCCCCATTCCCGTACGACTCCCTGGCCGGCGGCCTCCACGATCAGGTCGCAGAGCTCCAGCGCCTCCTCGAAGGGGACCTGGGGGGCGGGCGCCGCGTCACCGAGCGGACGGTTGTCGACGACGCACACCAGCTCGGCGCCGTCCACCTGCCCGTCGGCGAGGGCGGTGCCGACGATCCTGCCGATCGCGCCCCAGCCGACGACTCCGACCTTGCGTGCGGTGCTCATGCGTTGTCCTTCCTGGCGTCGACGGGGGCGAGCGGGCCGGGGTCCGGCGTGCCCGCCATGTGGCAGCGGATCTCCTTCGACGGCGGACCCGCCGTCCCCCACAGGTCGGAGAGCTCCGGGACCCGTCGCCACACGCGGGCGATCCAGGCGTCCTCGACGATCTGGGCGACCTCGGAGGTGTACTCGCAGACGAGCCCGGACGGGTCGGTGAAGTAGGAGAAGGTGTTGTTTCCGGGGCCGTGGCGGCCGGGTCCCCACTGGGGGGTGATGCCGTGGTGGCGGAGCCGGCCGAGTCCGCGCATGAAGTGGTCGACCGAGCTCATCTCGTACGCGACGTGGTTGAGCGAGGTCCATTCGGCCTGGTTGAAGGCGATGCAGTGGTGGTCGGCGTTGCAGCGCAGGAAGGCCATCTGGTGCTCGGACCAGTCGGAGACGCGCAGTCCCAGCACCTCGCGGTAGAAGGCGACGGCGGCGTCGATGTCGACGGTGTTGAGCACGGCGTGGGTGACGCCGACGGGCACGGCGCCGTCCCGTCCACGCGGGACGACCGCCTCGACGTGGGCGCTGATCTCGACGAGGCGCCCTTCGGGGTCGGCGAACCGCAGCCCGTATCCGCCGCCCGCCTGGTCGAGCGGGCCGGGGCCGAAGACGGGCACGATGCCGCGTGCTTCGAGGCGCCGGGCGGCCTCGTCGACCTCGGCGGGGGTGGCGACGGCGAAGGCGAGCCGGCCGAGGCCCACGCGCTCGCGTTCGGTCAGGTGCAGGACGTGGTGTTCGTCGCCGGTGCCGCGCAGCCACCGCGCGCCGTTGTCTGACTCGACGGTCTCCAGCCCCCAGACCTCCTCGTAGAAGTCGGCGGCCTCGGTGAAGGCGGGCGTGTGCAGCTCGACGTAGCGCAGGGAGCGGAGCCGGGCGATCGGGCCGGGCGGTGAGGGTTGCATGGGTCTCTCCAGTCGGGCGGGCGTGCCCGGACGGTTGGCTCGGGGGCCCGGACGGTTGGCCGGGGGCCGGACGGTTGGCCGGGGGCGTGCCCGGACGGTTGGCTCGGGGGCGTGCCGGGTCAGCCGGCCCAGGGAAGCGGGGCGTCGGAGGTGCCCCAGTACAGGGACTTCTGTCGCTGGTAGGCGCGGATCGCGTCCCGGCCCTTCTCCGTGCCGAGGCCGCTGTCCTTCCATCCGCTGAACGGGGTGGCGGCGCTGAACTGCTTGTACGTGTTGATCCAGACGGTGCCCGCCTCGATCCGGCGGGCGATCCGCCAGGCGGCGCGCAGGTCACGGGTCCAGATGCCGCAGGCGAGGCCGTAGACGGAGTCGTTGGCCTGGCGGACGAGGTCGTCCTCGTCGTCGTAGGGCAGGGCGACGAGGACCGGGCCGAAGATCTCCTCCCGGCAGGTGCGGGAGGTGTTGGCGAGGCCGTCGAGGACGGTCGGGAGGTAGTAGGCGCCGTCCTGGTAGCGCTCCCCCGTGGGCGCCGACCCGCCGCACAGCACGCGTGCGTCTTCGGAGCGGGCGAGGTCGACGTAGGCGGCGACGGAGTCGCGGTGGCGGTGGTGCACCAGCGGGCCGACCTGGGTGGAGGGGTCGGTGCCGGGGCCGACGCGCAGCTTGCGGACCCGCTCCACGAGCTCGCCGACGAAGGTGTCGTAGATCTCGCGTGCCACGAAGAGCCGCGAGCCGGCGATGCAGGACTGGCCGCTGGACGAGAAGATCCCGAACAGCACCCCGGCCAACGCCTGCTCGATGTCGGCGTCGGCGCGCACGATGGTCGGCGACTTGCCGCCGAGCTCCAGCGAGGCGGGGACGAGCTTCTCGCCGGCGATCGCGGCGATGGACCGGCCCGTCTCGGTGCCCCCGGTGAATCCGATCCGGGCGACGAGGGGGTGGCGCACGAGGGCGTCGCCGACGATCCGGCCGCTGCCGGGCAGGACCGAGAGGAGGGCGGTCGGCAGGCCGAACTCGTCGAGTGCCCGGGTGATCAGCCGCCCGAGGGCGAGGGAGACCAGGGGGGTCCAGGCGGCGGGCTTGAGGAGGACGGCGTTGCCCGCGGCGAGTGCGGGGGCGATCTTCTGGGCGTCACTGGCGACCGGGGAGTTCCAGGGGTTGATCGCGCCGACCACGCCGATCGGTTCGTGGACGCTCATGGTGACGTACGGGCCGCGGGACGGCGTGAGCGTGTCCTCGGCCGTCTCCAGGGAGGCGGCCATGTACCGGAAGGTGCCCGCCGCGCTGAGTGCGAGGGCCCTGGTCTCGGTGAGGGTCTTGCCGGTGTCGGCGGTCTGTATCGCGGCGAGCTCGGGGGCGGCCTCTTCGGTCAGCTCGGCGATCCGGTACAGGAGGCGAGCGCGCTCATGGGCGAGCAGGTCCCGCCAGGCGGGGTCCGCGACCGCCTTCGCCGCGGCCTCGGCCGCCTCGCCGACCTCGGCGGCGGAGGCGGAGTGGACGGTGGCCAGGACGCGCCCGGTCGCCGGATCGACGGTGTCGACGGGCTCGCCCGCACCGCGTCGCCACTGGCCCGCGATCAGGATGTCGGTGGGAAGGAGCGGCACGGGTGGACCTCCGGGCAGGGGCGGAAGGGGAGTTGGCTCCGGGCACGGACGGAGTCCGGCGCGATCCCGAGATCGGAATCGTCGAAGCACTAGAAATCTAAGCGCTTAACTATTTCTCGACAAGACCCCGAGTCGAGATCGTTGCCGAATCGGCCTTGAGCACGCCCTTCGTGAAGCCGATGATGACTACCGGGCCCGCGAGACAGAGATCTCTAGGCGCTTAACCATTGACCGCTTAGATAAGGACCCCTACTGTCTCGGCAACTCCCCTGCCCGCGGAAGGACCCCCTCCATGACGACTGTGGCCGGTAAGCAAGCCCTCGGCTCCGTAGCCGCGCGACTTGAACGGCTTCCGCACTCCCGGTGGCACGTCAAAGTCCGGTTCCTGATCGGCGCCGTCACCTTCTTCGAGGCGTTCGACCAGCTCCTCGCCGCGTCCGCGCTGCCCGTCCTGATGAAGGAGTGGCACCTCACCACCGGCCAGGCCACCCTCGCCGTGACCGCCGCCTCCATCGGGATGCTGCTCGGCGCCCTGGCGGCCGGCTGGCTCGGCGACCGGATCGGCCGCGTCCGCACCGTCGCCCTGGGCGTCGGCATCACCGGCCTCGCCAGCCTCGCCGTCGCGTTCTCCGGCAGCATCGAGACCTTCTCGCTCTTCCGGTTCGTCCAGGGCCTCGGCATCGGCGGGGTCGTACCCGTCGCCGCCACGTACATCAACGAGATCGCCCGCTCCGACAAGCGCGGCCGGTTCGTCCTGCTGTACGAGATGATCTTCCCGGCCGGCCTCGCGGCGGCCACCTTGGTGGCCGTCTGGGTGGTGCCCCACTTCGGCTGGCGCGCGATGTTCGTCATCGGCACGGTCCCGGTACTGCTCGCCGCGGTGCTCCCCCGCCAGGTCGCCGAGTCCCCGCGCTGGCTGCTGTCCCGCGGACGCGTCCGGGAGGCGGAGGAGGTCATCGCGCGCATCGAGGCGGAGGTCGCACGCTCCACCTCCGAGGCGCTGCCCGCCCCCGCCGCGGACCTGCCCGACGAGCCGGCCGGCGGCCGCCTGGGCGATCTGTTCCGGGGACGCTACCTCCGGCGGACCGTGGTCGTGTCCGGTCTGTGGTTCGTCGCCTACTACGTCAACCACGGCATCTCCACCTGGCTGCCCTCGCTCTACACGAAGACCTTCGGCCTGGACCTCACCACCGCCCTCGTCTACAGCCTGCTCAGCAATGTGACCGGTCTGCTCGGCACCCTCGTCGTCGCCCTCCTGATCGACCGCGTCGGCCGCAGGCCAGCCCTGGTGGGCGCGCTCGTCGGCACCGTGCTCTCGCTCGGCGTGCTCGCCCTGGCGGGCGCGACCTCCGGCGGCCAGGTGGCGGTCTTCGCCTCCTGTACGACCTTCTTCCTCTACGCGATCAACGCGGGGCTCTACCTGTACTCCCCCGAGCTCTACCCCACCTCCAACCGGGCCAGGGGCGCGTCGTTCGGCGGTGTGTGGAACCGCCTGGGCGTCATCCTCGGCCCCATCACCGTCGGCGCGATCATCGGCGCGGGCGGCAGCCTGTCCCTGGTCTTCGCACAGCTCGCGGTCGTGGCGGTCGTCGGTGCGGCGATCGCCTGCTTCGCCGTCGAGACCAAGGGCAGGACGCTGGAGGAGCTCAACGCCTGAGCCGGCCGGCAAGGCGCGGGGGCCCCGGACTGCACGGGCGCCCGGAACGGAGAGCGGGGCGCCCTGCGCAGAGCGGGCGCCCCATGGAGAGCGGGCGCCCGGCACACAGCGGGCGCCCGCGCGTTTTCACCTCAGGACTAAGATTCTCAGTGCTGTGAGAAGTCGGGGGACGAGGCAGGACGAGGGGAAGAGCATGGCTGGATCGAGGCCGTCGGACCATGACGCCGTCGCGCGCGTGATCGAGGACTGGGCGCGGGAGAGGCCCGAGCTGGACACCAGCCCGCTGGAGGTCCTCGCCCGCCTCCACCGCTCCTACCTGCGCTACAACACCCGGCTCACCGCTTCGATCGAACGCCACGGCCTGTCCGTGGCCGGCTTCGACGTCCTCACGGCGCTGCGGCGGGCGGGACACCCCCACCGGCTCACCGCCGGGCAGCTCGCCGACTCGGGCCTGGTGTCGTCCGCGGGGGTGACGCTGCGGATCGACCGCCTGGAGAAGGACGGCCTCATCGTCCGGGAACGGGACGACGACGACCGCAGGGTCGTGTACTCCCGCCTCACCGACAAGGGCCTCGCGACGGTGGACGTGGTGTTCGCCGAGCACCTCGACAACGAGCAGCGGATGCTCGGCGGGCTCTCCCCCTCCGAACGCCGTCAGCTCGCCCGACTGCTGCGCAAGCTGGAGGTGTCGATCGTCGCCTCCGACGAGGAGCCGACCGACACCACGGCGTAGGAGGACGGGCCGACCGGGAACCTCCGATCGGGTCGCACGCCGGGGTCGACGGACTCCGCACACATGCCGCGCTCCGCGGACTCCACGCACACGCCGGGTCCGGCGGACTCCACACAGGCGCCGGGCTCGGTGGACTCCCCGCGGTCGCCAAGGTCAGCGGACTCCCCGCGGGCGGAACTGAACGCTGATGCGGGGCCCGACCGCACGGCTCGTCTTGGGGACGGCATGGTCCCAGGTGCGCTGACAGGAACCGCCCATCACCACGAGGTCTCCGTGGCCGAGCGGGAGACGCAGAGCCGTGGGGCCGCCGGAGCGCGGGCGGAAGGCGAGGTCGCGGGGATCGCCGAGGGAGAGGATCGCGACCATCGTGTCGTGGGCGGCGGAGCGGCCGGTGCGATCGCCGTGCCAGGCCACGCTGTCCCGGCCGTCGCGGTAGAGGCAGAGGCCGGCGGAGACGAAGGGTTCACCGAGTTCGGGGCCGTAGTGGGAGCCGAGGGTCCGCCTCGCCTCGGTGAGGGCGGGGTGCGGGAGGGGGACGCCCTCGCCGTAGTGGGCCAGGAGCCGGGGCACGGCGACCACGTTGTCGTACATCGGCCGCTCCTCGGCCCGCCAGGGCACCCCGGCGACCAGCTCCTCGAACAGCGCGTCGGAGCCCTGCAGCCAGCCGGGGAGGTGGTCGACCCAGGCGCCGCCGTCCAGCACGGTCCGCCGGAGGCCGTCCAGTGGGCCGAACCGGATGTCGTCGCCCTGGTCGAAGAGGGAGCCCTGGAGTCCGGGCAGGGCGGGTCGCGCTGCGCTCATGGGTCCAGCGTAACCAATAACCGAACACATGAGCGAACAGAATCGCCGCGACCGGCCCTGAGGGGCCGACACCGCTCAGGACGTCACACGGCCACCCGGGGCGCGCGGCGGCGCGGTCGCCAGGAAGTCGTGGATGTCCCGGAGCTCCTGGACGGAGACGCCGTGCCCCATGCCCGGATAGGTCCGCTCGCGCAGGTCGGCTCCGGACCGCTCCCGCAGCCATGTGCCGGTACGCGCGACCAGATCGGCGGGGATCACGGCGTCCGCGGTGTCGCGCCCCCAGAAGAGAGGGAGTCCGGCGAGCCGGTCGGTCTCCTCGGAGAGACCGGCGTCCCAGGGCAGGGTGCCGGACAGCAGCACCGCGGCGGAGAAGCGCCCGGGTTCGGCCAGGACGAGGCCGCCCGCCATGGCCATTCCTCCGGAGAACCCGAGCACGGCCACGGAGGAGTGCCGCGCCTCCACCGTGTCCAGCCAGCCGAAGAGCCGGTCGGACGTCTCGGCGAGGGAGTCCGGCAGCGGGCGTCCGACACCGCGGTTGGCGAACCAGGCGTAGCCGCCGCCCTCCGGGATGGGCGCCCTGACGGAGGCGACGGTCGTCCCGGACGGGAGGTGCGGGGCGAGGCCGGCGAAGGACCGCTCGTCGGCGCCGCGGCCGTGCAGGGCGACGACCAGCGGAGTGCCGGCGCGCTCCCCCTCGTCGGCCGACCAACGAATGACGGGGAAAGGCTGGTTGGGCACGCTCGGTTCCTTTCTGAGGGGCGGGGGCTCGGCGCGGATCGCCGACGACCCGGAGGCGGCCGTCAGCCGCGCACCAGCAGGACGACGCCGGCCGCGACCGCCCCGAGCACCACGGCGAGGACGCCGTGGGCGAGGCGGTGCGAGCGGAGCCCGGGCAGGAAGCGGTCGACGGCGTAGCGGCCGGGCCCGGTCAGGGCGAGCACGACGGCGGCGACGGTCAGGAGCAGCTCGTACTCCACTCCCTGAGGGGCGAAGAAGGAGAAGCCCGCGTCCGTCTTCACCGCCAGGGCGTTGACCAGGGTGCCGACGAGGCCGGCGGCCACCAGCGGGGTGAGCAGCCCCAGGGCGAGTCCGAGCCCGCCCAGGGTCTCGGTGAGGCCGGCCACGACGGCCATCGCCTTCCCCGCGGGGTAGCCGACCGAGGCGAAGAACTGCGCGGTGCCGTCGATGCCCCCGCCCCCGAACCAGCCGAACAGCTTCTGGCTGCCGTGGACGGCCACGGTGAGACCGAGGGCCACGCGCAGGACCAGGAGTCCGATGTCGTACGTGTGCGGGGACGGCGCCGCGGCGGTGGGGGTGCGGTCGATCGCGGGGGAAGTCACGGGGTGGTTCCTTCGTGTCGAGAGGCAGGTGGTGTGCGTCATGGGGTCCGCCCCGGTTCGCTACGACCACACGGAAAGACAGGTAGTTCAAATTTGAACCGGCCACGACTGTACATATTGATTCGAATTTGAACAACCGAGGTAGAGTGGCCCCATGGACGAACCGCGCTGGCTGAACCAGGTCGAGATGCGCGCCTGGCAGGGCTTCCTCGTGGCGAGCAGCCTGATGTCGCGCCGCGTCGAGCAGCAGCTCAAGAGCGACGAGGGCCTCTCCCACCCCCAGTACGAGGTGCTCGTGCGACTGTCGGCGACACCCGACGGCGAGCTGCGCATGACGGAGCTCGCCGATGCCGTGCTCACCTCCAAGAGCGGCCTCACCTACCAGATCACCCAGCTGGAGAAGGCCGGCCTGGTACGCCGCCGCACCTGCCCCACCGACGTACGCGGAACCTTCGCCGTACTGACGGAGGAGGGGCGCCAGGCCCTCCACCACGCCGCCCCCGGGCACGTCGCCCTCGTCCGCGAGCTGTTCGTCGACGCCCTCGAACCCGAGCAGATCGCCCTGCTCGCCGACGCCCTGGAGACCGTGGGACACCGACTGCGCGGGGACGACCCGTCAGCCCCCGGAGACCGCCCCGCGCGGTGACGGACAGACCCCGGAGCAGTCGGGGGCAGGCGCATCGGGCGCCGGAGTCCCGCGATCGACGTACCGGCTCCAGCCCGGCAGGTTAAAGAACAAGCCAAGCTCTGCCGGCCCAACAGCGGCGGGCTGACCCGGAGTTGGCGGTTCCGGCAGCCTCGCGAACTGCCGTCACCACAGGTCACGACGCATGTCTCCACCGTGAGGGCTCCACCGGGCGGTCACCCTTCGGTGGATCAACCTTCAAAGGTTCAGCACAAATTGTGCACATCCCTCTTCAGAGGGTCTCCGATGCTCTAGATTGACCGTGCTTCACAAGCTCGGACACCAGGCGACAAATGATGATCTTTCGATCCAGCGCTATGGACGGCCAGTAGTAGCGTCCCCGGCGCCAGACGTGGGGGTGATCGATTCTTGGAGCCCGACTGGGGCTTCGGGTGTGGGGAGCACCCGAAACTCCGACAGGTTCCGGCACACCTCGGAGCTCTGGCAGGACACACGAGTCCGCCGTCGCCTGAGTGAGGGTGTTCATGTAGCGCTGCAACGGTCGGTACGTCATGCACGGGGTGGGCGTGTGCCTCCCGGAGACAGGAACAGCGCGGCGCGCAGGGGCGGGGGCCCCTGAGGGGAGGAACAGCGCGGGGGGCGGGGGCCTCCCGGGGGGAGGAACCGTGTGGAGCCAACACGTCGAGACCACTGGCGCCCTGGGGGGGACCGTGCAGCAGGGGGAATTAGTCAGCCCGTTTCCATCGACCCACGGTCGGCTGGAGAACGGGGCGATCAGCCGGGCCGACGTCGACTGGGAGCAGCGGTACCGCCGGGCAGTGATCACCAGCGACATCGTGGTCACCGCCGTCCTCGTGGCGGCCATCGGCAGCTTCTTCGGGGTCCGGGACGCGGCCAACTGGCACGAGAAGTGGAGGATTCTCGCCTTCGGCACCGAACTTCTGGTGCTGGGAGCGCTTGCGGTGAGCCGGTCATGGGCTCCGGCCGTGCTCGGCCAGGGCGCCGAGGAATTCCGCCGGCTCGGACGCTCGCTGTGTACGGCGGCCGTCGTACTGGCGCTCCTCGGGATCGCTCTCACCTCGCGCAACATCAAGCTCTGGATCTTCGTCGCGATCCCGGTGATCGCCCTCGTCACCATGACCGAGCGGTATCTGCTGCGCCTCTGGCTGCACAAGCAGCGGAAGGAAGGACGGTGCCTGCGCCCGGTGCTCGCCGCCGGCAGCCCGGCCACCGTGCGTGACCTGATCACCCGCACCCGCAAGTTCCCGCACCTCGGCTGGCGGGTGGAGGCGGTGTGCACGGCGGACAGTCCCGGGCTCGACGGTGACCAGGTGGACGGAGTGCCGGTGGTCGGCCGGCTGGCCGACGTCGCGGGCCACGTCCGTCACAACGGCTACCGTGTCGTCGCGGTCACACCGGACCCGCACTGGTCACCGGACCGGCTGCAGCGGCTGGCCTGGAACCTCGAAGGCAGCGATGCCGAGATGGTCGTGGCTCCCGTGCTGATGGAGGTGGCCGGCCCGCGACTGCACGTCGACGCGGTGCTCGGGATCCCCCTGCTGCGGGTCAGCATGCCGACCTTCACCGGGGGCCGCCGGGCGGTCAAGGAGGTCGTCGACCGGATGGGCGCGGCGGTCCTGTTGATGCTGCTCGCGCCGCTGATGCTCCTCGTCGGGCTGCTCGTGCTGGTGGACAGCCGGGGCGGGGCGGTCTACCGCCAGCGCAGGGTCGGCAAGGACGGCCGCGAGTTCACCATTCTCAAGTTCCGCACCATGGTCGTCGGGGCCGACGCGGCACGGGCCGAGCTGGCCCACCGCAACGAGGGCGCCGGCCTGCTGTTCAAGCTCCGCCGGGATCCACGGGTGACCCGGGTGGGAGCGGTGCTGCGCCGGTACTCGCTCGACGAGCTCCCGCAGCTGTTCAACGTACTCACCGGCTCGATGTCTCTGGTCGGTCCGCGGCCTCCGTTGCCGGAGGAGTCCGCCGCGTACGGCCCGGACATCCGGCGGCGGCTGCTCGTCAAGCCCGGTCTCACCGGCCTGTGGCAGATCAGCGGACGAAGCGACCTGCCGTGGGACGAGGCGGTGCGGCTGGACCTGCGGTACGTGGAGGACTGGTCGCTCGCACTGGACGCGGTGATTCTGTGGAAGACGCTGCGAGCGGTGTTCTACGGGCAGGGGGCCTACTGATGCGCGGGGGGCGTCGTCAGTTCGGCTCAGGGACGGCAGGCCACAAGGGCCTGCCCAGGGGGAGGAACGGGTCATGAGAGTCAGCGTCTTCGGGCTCGGCTACGTGGGCTGCGTGTCGGCCGCGTGCCTGGCCAGCCTCGGTCACGAGGTCATCGGGGTGGACGTGAACCAGGTGAAGGTCGACCTGGTCAACGACGGCAAGGCGCCGGTGGTCGAGGAGCGGATCGGCGAGCTCATCGCCGAGGTCGTGCGGAGCGGAGCATTACGCGCCACCACCGACGTCCGCGAGGCGATCGCGGGCAGCGAGGTGTCGCTCATCTGCGTGGGCACCCCGTCGGAGCCCAACGGCAGCCTGTGCACCACGTACTTGGAGCGGGTCACCGAGGAGATCGGTGCCGCGGTGGCCGAGCGGGGCGGGCGGCAGACCATCGTGTTCCGCAGCACCATGCTCCCGGGCACCTGCCTGAACCTGCTGGTGCCGATCCTGGAGAAGTACGTCGGCGGCACGGCCGGGGTGGACTTCGGGGTCGCGGTCAACCCGGAGTTCCTGCGGGAGGGCACCAGCGTGCTGGACTTCTTCGACCCGCCCAAGACCGTCATCGGCGAGCTCGACCCGGCGAGCGGCGACGTGGTGGCGGCGCTGTACGACGGATTGCCCGGCGAGGTGTTCCGGGTGCCGGTCCCGACGGCCGAGGCGATCAAGTACGCGGACAACGCCTTCCACGGCCTCAAGATCGGCTTCGCGAACGAGCTGGGCGCGGTGTGCCAGGCGCTCGGGGTGGACTCGCACCAGGTGATCGACGTGTTCCTGGCCGACCGCAAGCTGAACATCAGTCCCGCCTACCTGCGGCCGGGCTTCGCGTTCGGTGGCTCCTGCCTGCCCAAGGACCTGCGCAGCCTGGTCCACGCGGCGCAGCGGGCCGACGTCTCGGTGCCCATCCTCGCCCATGTGCTGCCCTCCAACTCCGATCATCTGCAGCGCGCGGTGGAGTTGGTCGAGCGCACCGGCAAGCGCCGGGTGGGCCTCTTCGGCCTGTCGTTCAAGCCCGGCACCGACGACCTTCGCGAGAGCCCGCTCGTCGAGCTGGCGGAGAGGCTCTTCGGCAAGGGGTACGACCTGCGGATCTACGACCCCAACGTGAACCTCTCCCGGCTGCTCGGTGCGAACCGCGAGTACATCGAGACCCGGCTGCCGCACCTCGCGCAGCTGCTCTCGGACTCCGTCGCCGAAGTGCTCGACCATGCCGAGGTGTGCCTGGTCGGGACAAGGGATCCGGCCGTGCTTTCGGCGCTGCCCCATGGCGACGGCCCGGTGATCGTCGACCTCATCCACCTTCCCGACGCCGACGTGCGCCGGGCCGAACCGGGGTACGTGGGCCTTGCTTGGTGATACGACCAGTGGCGCCGGGCCGACCCGGCGCGCGCTGATCCTGGTGGAGAACCTGTCGGTGCCGTTCGATCGGCGGGTGTGGCAGGAGTGCACGACGCTGCGCGACGCGGGCTGGGAGGTGCACGTCATCTGTCCCCGAGGGGAGAAGCGGGACACGGAACCGGAGGCGGTGATCGACGGGGTGCGGATCCACCGCTACCCGTTGCGCGCGGCCACCGGAGGGCCGGCCGGCTACCTGCGGGAGTACGGATCGGCGCTGTGGCACACGATCCGGCTGGCCCGCGAGGTCGGCCCGGTCGACGTGGTCCACGCCTGCAACCCGCCGGACCTGCTGTTCCTGCCGGCCCGGTGGCTCAAGCGGCGCGGGGCGCGGTTCGTCTTCGACCAGCACGACCTGGTGCCCGAGCTGTACCTCTCGCGGTTCGACCGCGGCGAGGACCTCCTCTACCGCGCCGTGTGCGCGCTGGAACGGATGACCTACCGGGCCGCGGACGTCGTGCTCGCCACGAACGAGAGCTACCGGGACGTCGCGCTGCGCCGTGGCGGCCGACGGCCGGAGGACGTCTTCGTGGTGCGCAGCGCCCCCGACATCGAGCGGTTCCACCCGGTGCCGCCGGAGCCGGAACTGAAGCGCGGCAAGCCTCATCTGCTGTGCTACCTCGGTGTCATGGGGCCGCAGGACGGCGTCGACTACGCCCTGCGGGCCCTCGCGAAGCTGCGCGACGAGCTCGGGCGGACCGACTGGCACGCGGTGTTCGTCGGCGCCGGCGACGCCTTCGACGCGATGGTCGAGCTGTCCCGGCAGCTCGGGCTCTCGGAGCAGGTGCAGTTCACCGGTCGCATTCCCGACGCGGACCTGGTGCGCTACCTGTCCACCGCGGACGTGTGCCTCTCCCCCGACCCGCGCAATCCGCTCAACGACGTGTCGACCATGAACAAGGTCCTGGAATACATGGTGATGGGCAGGCCCATCGTCTCGTTCGACCTCCGGGAGGCGCGTGTCTCCGCCGGTGACGCCGCCGTCTACGCGCCCGCCAACGACGAGGCCGAGTTCGCCCGGCTCATCGCGCTGCTCCTCGACGATCCGGAGGAGCGGGCCCGGATGGGCAAGACCGGTCAGGAGCGGATCAGCGGGCAGCTCTCCTGGCGGCACTCGCAGCAATCACTGCTGGCCGCCTACGCCGCCGCCTGCCGTGACCGCACTCCCGTGTCGTCGGCCGGTCAGGGCCGGGCAGGGAGAAGGCCGCACCGTTGAGCGACGACACCATACGTCTGGTCACGATCGGACGGATCATCCGTCGGCGCCGACGGCTTCTCGTCATCCTCGTGGTGATGGGTGCGCTGGTCGGCTACGGCACCTCGCTGCTGCTTCCACCGCGGTACACGACATCGGCGTCGGTTCTGCTGCCGGGGGCGTGGGAGGAGCGCGAGCTGCTGACCCAGGCGGAGATCGCGACCACGTCGGTGGTGGTGGACCGCGCGGCCGCCGCTCTGGGCTGGCCCGGGGTCGATGGCAACGAGCTGCGGGAGCAGCTGAGCGCCAAGGCCGCGGACGGGAACATCATCAAGATCTCGGGGACGGCCGACACCCCGGCGCGCGCCCAGCGCCTCGCCGACCAGGTGGCCGAGGAGTTCGTCGCCTTCGCCGCGCAGATCTCGGGCGACAGCACCGACCCCGAAGCGGCCGGGCAGCCCGAGGCGCTGCGGCAGCTGGTGGAGCGGACCAGCCGCCGCATCACCGAGCTGGCCGACGAGGCCGGGTCGGGGAAGAGCGTGGAGAGCGTGCAGACCCGCACCGAGCTCGCGAAGCTGCGCACCGCGCTGCAGGAGGCCGTGGACAAGCTGGACAAGGCCGAGCCGGCCGCCGGAAGGGCGAGCATGGTCGTGCTGGGACCGGCGGCCCGGCCGACCGGCGAGGCACCGCCGACGAGGACGCAGCTCGTCGTCGCCGGAGCGCTGCTGTCCTTCGTGCTCGCGGTCCTCGGTCATCTCGCGGCCGCGCGGGTGAGCCGCCGACTGCGCACCGAGCCGGAGATCACCGCGGCGCTGGGCTCCACGCTGCTCGGCACCGTCGACGTACCCGCGCAGTGGCCCGAGCACCGGCCCGGGGGCCGTGGCCCGCGGGCCCGGATCCGCCGACTGCTCGGCGTCGACGTCCGGTGGGACATACCGACCCCGCAGCGCTCCGGCGACGAGGCGAGCAGGCAGATCCGCTACCGGCGGGTGTACGCCCGCCTCCGGGACCGACTGCCCTCCTCCAGAGGGCTGTTGGTCGTGGTTCCGGATGGTGACGAGGTCGCCCGCCGGGCCGCCGATCAGCTCGTCACCGAGGCCGGGAGCGCTCCTTCCCCGAGCTCTTCGAACGGGGCTCGCCCGCTGCTGCGGGTGATGGAGGTATCGGTGTCCCGGCCGATGGTGCCGGACCCCGACGACGAGTCCGGTGCCGTGGTCGTGCTCAGCGCGGGCAGCTGGACCGCCGGGGAGCTCGCCGGCATCGCCGAGGCGTGTACCGACGCCCGGCACGAGGTCGTCGGCATCGTCCTGGCCGGCACGGTCTGGGCCCGTCCGACGCGGCCGGCCGGCCGTGCCCGGCAAGCCGCCGCGGGGAAGCGCAAGGCGGACGACACCACTCCGACGCTCGCGGCGGACGACCCTTCGCCGACGCTCGCGGCGGACGACACCACACCGGCGCTCGCAGTGGGCGACGACGCGCCAGGAGGTAAAGGGTGACGACGCGTACGACGTCGGAGCCGTCGGCCACGCCGCTGATCGACCTGCAGTCGCTGGTGGTGGCGGTACGGAGACGGCGCCGCCTCTGGTCCGCCATGGCAGTGCTCGGCCTGGTCGGCGGCACGGCGGTGGCCGTCCTGCTGCCGCCGCCGCCGACCGCGGTGACCAAGGTGCTGGTCGCGCACCAGGAGGACCAGCCGAACGACCCCGGAACGCTGATCCGCACCGACGCCGCGCTGCTGCACACCACCCGGATCGCCGGCAGCGCCCTGCGGTCCCTCAAGTCCTCGGAGAAACCGGAGGACTTCATGAAGGAGTACGAAGGTGTCGGCTTGACCAACAACCTGCTGCAGATCGATGTGACAGGTGACAGCGACGCGGAGGCGGTGGCCCGCGCCAAGGCACTGGCCGACGCGTTCGTCGCGGACCATGTCAGGCGGATACGGGAAGCGGCGGACGCCGAGGCCAAGGCCTTGCTCGACCAGCGTGACCGGCTGCGGGACGACCTCGCCGAGGTCAACAGGGCGATCGGGGAAGGATCGTCCGAGAACGGTCCGAAGGCATCGGCGAACATGGAGTCGCTCTTCGCCCGCCGCGCCGAACTCACCTCGCAGATATCCGACTTCGGCCAGCGCGCCGCCGAGGCGCGCATCGGCACGCCTCACCTCGTCGCCCGCACCCAGGTCGTGGACGCCCCACGCGCGGTGCGGCACTCCCTGCCCAAGGCCGCGGCAACCAACGGCGGGATCGGGATCGCCCTCGGACTAGCCCTCGGACTCGCGGTGGCCGCGGTCGGCGCGGTGGTGGCGGACCGCCCGGTGCTGCGCCGGGAGATCGCGGCGAACCTCGGCGCCTCGGTCATCGCCGAGCTGCCACGCGGGACGGGCGGGTGGTGGCGGCGCCGACGGACCCGGGCGGCACGGGCGAGGCTCGCTTCGTCCCTGGCCCGCACCATGCGCGGCTCCGCCGAACCGATGTCGCTGCTGGAACTGGGCAGTGAGCACAGCACGAGCATGATCGCCCTGGACCTCGCCGGAACGCTGGCGGACGAGGGGCCCGTGGTGATCGTCGACGGTCTCCCCGGCCTGCGGCTCGCCGACCGCCGCCCGAAGCCGGGTGATCCGACCGTGGTCAGCGGAGACGATGCCGCGGCCGTCCCGTACCAGGAGCGCCGGATCGGCGTCGGCTCGGTGGCGCCCGGCGCGGCGTGGACCGACCTGCACCACCTCGGCACCCGGACGGTGCTCGTCGTACGGGCCGGGCACGGCAGCACCGCGTGGCTGCACACCGTGGCGCGGCAGCTCGCGGACCAGCGCATCGCGGTGATCGGTGTGGTGCTGATCGACCCCGATCCGCGTGACCGGACCGACGGAACGCTGTGGGCCGGGGCGCCCGCCTCGCCGCGCGGCCGGAGCGAGGGGCCGGCCCGGCGGAACGGGACGGGACGGCGGGGAACGGAGCGGGTGCCGATGTGGGTGTCACAGGTCCCGGACAGCGACCAGGACGGGCGGTAGGACATGTGTGGCATCGCAGGCACGTACCGATGGCCGGACGGGAAGGTCGTGGCCGACCGGCTCACCGACACGCTCGCCCACCGCGGGCCGGACGGGGCGGGCCGGTACAGCCATCCCGTCGGTGACGGCGAGGTGCACCTCGGGCACCGTCGGCTGGCCATCGTCGACCTGTCCGAGACCGGCGCCCAGCCGATGGCCTCGGGCGGCCTCGTCCTGACGTACAACGGCGAGCTGTACAACGCCCCTGAACTGCGTGCCGAGTTGACGGCCGCGGGGGTGCGTTTCCGGGGTACCTCCGACACCGAGGTGCTGCTCGAAGCCTGGCGGCGCTGGGGCACGGACTGCCTGCCCCGGCTGCGCGGCATGTTCGCGTTCGGGATCTTCGACGAGCGCACCGGTGAGCTGGTGCTCGCCCGCGACCAGCTCGGCATCAAGCCGCTGTTCCTGCTCCGGCGCGGTGCGGGCCTGGTGTTCGCCTCCGAGCTCAAGGCGCTCGCCGCCGCCACCGGCGGTTCGCTGGAGGTGGACCACGCGGCGCTGGTGGCCTCGCTCCTCTATTACTGGGTGCCGGACTCGCGGTGCGCGTTCCGCGAGGCGGAGAAGCTGCCGCCGGGGAGCTGGCTCCGGTTCCGGCCCGACGGCGGGGTGGAGCGCGGCCGGTTCTGGGACCTCCGGGACGTCGCCGCCGAGGGCCGGGAGCGGGCCAGGAGCGGCGAACTGCCGGACGTGGCCGCCGTCGTCGAGGAGTCGACGCGACGCCACCTGCTCTCCGACGTACCGGTGGCGACCTTCCTCTCCGGCGGTCTGGACTCCAGCTACCTGACCGCGCTGGCCGCCCGCGACCGACCGGGGATCTCCGCCTACACGATCGGGTTCCGCGCCGAGGACGCAAAGTTCGAGGCGATGCCGGACGACCTGCGCTATGCCCGGCAGGTGGCCGAGCGGTTCGGCGTCGACCTGCACGAGATCGAGATCGCCCCGAACGTGCTCGACCTGCTGCCGCAGATGACGTACCACCTGGACGAGCCGATCGGCGACCCCGCCGCGATCAACACGTTCCTCATCTGCCAGGCCGCCCGGGAGGCCGGGGTCAAGGTGATGCTCTCGGGGATGGGTGCCGACGAGCTGTTCGCCGGCTACCGCAAGCACCTGGCCAACCTGATCGCGCTGCGCTACCAGCGCGTCCCGCGGCTCCTGCGGCGCGGTCTGTCCACTGCCGTGGACCGGCTGCCGGTCGCCTCGGCCCGCCGGGGGTACCGTTCGGTGCGCTTCGCGAAGCGGTTCCTCTCCTTCGCCGACCTGCCGGAGGAGACCGCCTTCCGGCGCAGCTACACCATGTACGACCAGGACGAGCTGCTCGCCCTGGTCGATCCGGACCTGGCCGGGACGGTCGACGACGTACTGACCGAGCACACGGACGTCTACCAGGACAACGACCTCGACGACTTCGTCAACCGCATGTGCCTGGGCGACGCCCGGATGTTCCTGCCGGGCCTGAACCTCGCTTACACGGACCGGTCGAGCATGGCCGCGTCGACCGAGGTGCGGGTGCCGTACGTGGACGTCGAGGTGGTCAAGGCGGCGTTCGCGGTGCCCGGCGACCGCAAGATCGTGGGGCGGCAGGGCAAGGCCGTCCTCAAGGAGGCGGCCACCTCGATCCTGCCCCGGGAGATCGTGTACCGGCCCAAGGGCCTGTTCAGCGCCCCGCTGCGGGCCTGGATGAGCCGGGATCTGGCACCGCTGGTGCGCGAGGTGGTGAACGACGGCGTGCTCGTCCGGAACGGCTTCCTGCGCCGCGACGCGCTGGCGCGCATGGTCGCCGAGGACGCCGCGGGGCAGCGGGACTTCTCCAAGCATCTCTGGCATGTGCTGACCCTGGAGTACTGGTATCGCGGCGCGACCTCCGGGTCCGGCCGGGATACGCACGAGAAGGCTTAGAAACAAGGGGACTTCGGTGAAACAGGTTGTACAGAACTACAAGACCGGCGAACTCGCGGTGCTCGACGTGCCGGTACCGGGGTGCAAGCCGGGCGGTGTGCTCGTCCGCACCTCCTACTCCCTGATATCGACCGGGACCGAGCTCATGAAGGTCTCCGAGGCCGGCATGTCGATGCTGGGCAAGGCCCGCTCCCGGCCGGACCAGGTGGCCAAGGTCATGCAGAGCGTGGCCACCAACGGGATACCCGCCACCTACCAGAAGGTGATGGGCAAGCTGGACTCCTACACCCCGCTGGGTTACTCGCTGTGCGGGGTGGTCGAGCAGGTCGGCCCCGGCGTCGACGACGTGAAGGTCGGCGACCTCGTGGCCTGCGCGGGCAACGAGCACGCCCTGCACGCCGAACTGAACTGGGTGCCGAAGAACCTCTACGCCAAGGTGCCGGACGGCCTCGCGCCGCGGCACGCGGCGTTCGGCACCGTCGGCTCGATCGCGATGCAGGGCGTCCGGCAGGGCGAGCCGCAGCTCGGCGAGGTGGCGCTCGTCATCGGTCTCGGACTGATCGGGCAGCTGGTCGTACAGCTCCTCGCCGCCGCGGGCGTCCGCGTCGTCGGGGCCGACCCCGACCCGGCGCGCTGCGAGCTCGCCGAGCGCCTGGGCGCCGTGGCCTGCGGCGATCCCGCTTCCACGGCCGTGGAGGCCGCCGTCGCCGAACTCACCGACGGCCACGGCGTGGACCAGGTGTACCTGGCCGCCGGCGGCGGTAGCAACCAGCCCGTGGAGCTGGCCGCCCGGCTGTGCCGCGACCGCGGCCGGGTCGTCGACATCGGCAAGTGCCGTCTGGACCTGCCGTGGAACGCGTACTACGAGAAGGAGCTGGACGTCCGCTTCTCCCGCTCGTACGGCCCCGGGCGCTACGACCCGGCGTACGAGCTCGAAGGGCGGGACTACCCGATCGGGTACGTCCGGTGGACCGAGCGCCGCAACCTGGCGTGCTTCCTCGACCTCATGGCACGCGGCCGGGTCGACGTGGAGCCCCTGGTGTCGCACGTCGCCGACTTCGACGACGCCGTCGACACGTACCGGCGGCTGAAGGACGGCGACCTGAAGGCCGTGGCGGTGCTGTTCCGCTACCCCGAGGAGAAGGCCGAGGCACCGGCCCCGACGGTGGCCGTGCCCGCGGTACGACGCGGTGGCGCGGCCCCGGCCCGGCCGGTGAAGAGCCCGGTGCGCCTCGCGTTCGTCGGCGCGGGGAACTACGCGACGTCGATGCTGCTGCCGCACCTGGCCAAGCGGGAGGGCGTCGAGCTGTCCACCGTCGTCACCACGACGGCACTGTCCGCGGCCAACGCGCAGCGGAAGTTCGGCTTCGCCGAGGCGACCACCGATCTCGACGCCGTGCTCGGCGACACCTCCGTCGACGCGGTGTTCGTCGTCACCCGGCACAGCTCGCACGCCGAACTGACCCGCAAGGCGCTCCTCGCCGGCAAGACGGTGTTCGTGGAGAAGCCCCTCGCCCTCTCCGAGGACGAGCTGGCCGGGGTCCTCGCGGCGGTGGAGGAGTCCGGCAACGACCGGCTCCAGGTCGGCTTCAACCGCCGGTTCGCGCCGCTGCTGCAGCAGGCCACGGGGCAGTTCGGCGTCCGGACGGGCCCGGCGAACCTCCGCTACCTGGTCAACGCGGGTCGGCTGCAGCACGGCAGCTGGTACCTCCAACAGGGCACCGAGGGCTCGCGGTTCGCCGGCGAGGGCGGCCACTTCATCGACACGGCGAGCCGGCTGCTCGGGGCGGACCCCGTCTCGGTGTACGCGGTCGCCACGTCCGGCAACGACGACCTGCAGGTCGTGCTGCGCTACCCGGACGGGTCCACCGCCACCATCAGCTACGTCACCACCGGCCCGTCGAGCTTCCCGAAGGAGACGCTGGACCTCGTCGCGGACGGCAAGGTGCTGCGGCTCGACGACTTCGTCCGCGCCTCGGTCTACGGGAGCAAGCGCTGGGTCAGCTCGCGGCTGCCCCAGGCCCGCGACAAGGGACAGAACGCCGAACTGGCCGCGTTCGTCAAGGCCGTGCGGACCGGCGGTCCGATGCCGGTCCCGCTGGAGTCGCTCGTGGCCACGACGGCGGCCACCCTCGCCGTACAGGCCTCTCTGGTCGGCGGCGTGCCGGTGACGCTGGCGGGGGCTCGATGACCATGAGCGCGGGCTGGTACCTGCGGCGGTTGTCCCGGATGGGACCGCGGGAGGTCGGCGGCCGGGTGGGCGACACGGTACGCAGGCGCCGGTGGCGGTCGGCGCCGCCGGACTGCCCGAGGGTGACCGGCGCCCGGTTCACCGCGGCACTGCCCGCCGGGACGATCGCCGCGATACCTCCGGACGCCGCGAAACGGCTCGTCGCCGAGGCGGACCGGCTGATGGCCGGGCACGCCGAGTACTTCGGGGTGGTCCGCGACGACCTGGCCGACCCGGACTGGTGGTACGACCCGAAGACCGGGCGCCGGGCGCCGTCGGGATACGCCTTCGACGTGCCGTACCGGAACGAGGACGCGGCGGGGGACGTCAAGCAGATCTGGGAGCTCTCCCGGCACCAGTACCTCACGGTGCTCGCCGCCGCCTACGCGATCACCGGGGACGAGCGGTACGCCGAGCGCGTGGCCGAGCACCTGCGGTCGTGGTGGACGGGCAACCCGCCGCTGCGCGGCGTGCACTGGATCAGCGGCATCGAGCTGGGCATCCGGCTGCTGTCCTGGGTGTGGATCCGCCGGCTGCTCGACGGCTGGCCGGGCGCGGCCGGTCTGTTCGAGGACAACCCGGTGGCGGTGAACCAGGTGTGGCACCACCAGCGCTGGCTGGCCGCCTTCCCCAGCCGGGGTTCGTCGGCCAACAACCACGTCATCGCCGAGGCCGCCGGGCAGTTCGCAGCGGCCTGCGCGTTCGCCTGGTTCCCCTCCTCGGCGCGTTGGCGCTTCGGCGCGCTGCGGTCCCTCGAGCGGCATCTGCGCGAGAACACCTTCCACTCCGGCCTCAACCGCGAGCTGGCCACCGAATATCACGGGCTCGTCCTCGAACTCGGTCTGGCCGCGGTGGCCGAGGCGGATGCCGCCGCCGTGCCGGTCCCCGCGTCGGTCCGACTGGTGCTGCTGCGGATGACCGACGCGCTCGCGGCCGTCGTGGACAGCCGGTTACGGCCGCCGCGCCAGGGCGACGCGGACGACGGGCACGGACTCGTCGTGGACGGCACGGGCACCGACCGCTGGGCCTCGCTCCTCGCCACCGGCGACGCCGTGTTCGGCCGGCTCGACTGGTGGCCGACGGTGACCGGCACCGACGTGCGCACCCCGCTGCTCGCCGCGCTCATCCGGCCTTTCGCGAAGATCACGACCGCACCGGCCGTGACCCGCCCGGCGAGCCGGCCGGCGCATTTCGCCGACGCGGGCATGACGATCCTGCGCGGTCCGGGAGAGATCTGGTGCCGCTGCGACGGTGGTCCGCACGGCTTCCTGTCCATCGCCGCGCACGCCCATGCGGACGCGCTGTCCGTGGAGGTCCGGCACGACGGTGTCGATGTGCTCGCCGACCCGGGGACGTACTGCTACCACGGACAGCCGGAGTGGCGGCGGTACTTCCGGTCGACCCTCGGCCACAACACCCTGCAATGGGACGGCGGTGACCAGTCCGTCTCGGGTGGCCCGTTCCTGTGGACCCGGCACGCCCGCACCCGCGTCCTGGTCGCGGACACGTCCGGCGCCTCCGACGGGGGGACCGTCCGCTGGTGCGCCGAGCACGACGGATACCAGCGTTCCGTGCACCGCCGACGGGTGGAGCTGACCGCCGCGAGCCAGGAGCTGCGCGTGGTCGACGAGGTCCACGGCGAGCGCGGGCCCGTGCGCCTGGCGTTCCACCTCGGCCCGGCGATCGCCGCGGACCTGGTGGGGAACCGGGCGGTGCTCAGCTGGACCCTGGACGGCGAGGACCGCTCCGCCGTGCTCGACCTGCCCGGGCAGCTGTCCTGGCGGGCGCACCGCGGCGAGACGGCTCCGCCGCTGGGCTGGTACTCCGCCGGTTTCGGGCGCAAGGAACCCACCACCACGCTGGTCGGCACGGGCTTCGCCGACGGTGTGGAGGGGTTCACCACCGTGCTCGGGTTCCGCGGCTAGGGGGGGCAGGGGTGGGGATCAAGGGACGGGAGTGGGCGTTGGCGTGCGCGCTGCTGGTGGCGACCGGTTGCACGAGCGCGCCGGATGCCCCAGCGAAGCCGTCCGTGGCGCCCGCCACCTCCGACGCTTCCGGCGGGCACGGGCACGCCACGCCCGATGCGTCCGGGG
The DNA here is from genome assembly GCF_036192275.1 of Streptomyces sp. NBC_00250. Classification (NCBI taxonomy): domain Bacteria; kingdom Bacillati; phylum Actinomycetota; class Actinomycetes; order Kitasatosporales; family Streptomycetaceae; genus Streptomyces; species Streptomyces sp. NBC_00250. The sequence continues at coordinate 585,860 of NZ_CP108088.1, forward strand.
CGCCCGCCACGTCCCCCGCCCGCGTGTGCTCCAAGCCCGCCGCCGGGCCCGCGAAAGCACCGCCGGGCGCGGTGACGGTCGACCCCGCGGTGGTCGGCGACCTGGCCGCGAAGACCGAGAGCAGCCCCCCGAACACCACGTTCTGGCTCCGGCCGGGCACGCACCGGCTGGAGCCGGACCCGTATGCCCAGGTCATCGCCAAGGAGGGGAACCGCTACCTCGGCGCGCCGGGCGCCGTGCTGGACGGCCGGAAGGTCAACCAGTACGCGTTCGGCGGGACCGCCCGCGACGTCTCCATCCGCCACCTGACCGTGGAGCGTTTCGTCGCGCCGCACGACGAGGGGGTCGTCAATCACGACATGGCCGACGCGTGGGTGATCGAGCACGCGACGATCCAGTACAACTCAGGTGCCGGGCTGATGGCCGGTGCTCGCCAGCAGGTCCGCGCCAGCTGCCTGCGCGGCAACGGACAGTACGGAATGAACGCGTACAAGACCGGTGACTCCATCCGTGGCCTGGTGGTCGAGGGCAACGAGATCGTGGGCAACAACACCGACGACTGGGAGCGGCGGCAGCCGGGCTGCGGCTGCACCGGGGGCATCAAGTTCTGGGCCGTCGACGGCGCCGACGTTCGCGGCAACTGGGTGCACGACAACCGCGGGGCCGGGTTGTGGGCCGACAACAACAACAACGACTTCCGCATCGAGGACAACCTGCTGGAGGCCAACGACGGTGCCGCGCTCATCTACGAGACCAGCTACAACGCGGTCATCCGGAACAACACGCTCCGGCGGAACAACTGGGTCGAGGGCCGCGCGGGCGCCAAGGACGGCGACGACTTCCCGTACGCGACGGTCTATGTCTCCGAGGCCGGCGGCGAGCCACGGATCCGCGCACGCACGGACAGGATCGAGATCTACGGGAACGTGCTGGAGAACAACTGGAACGGGATCACCCTGTGGGAGAACGCCGACCGGTTCTGCAACAGCCCGGCCAACACGTCGACCGGTTACTGCACGTTGCTGGTGAAGGACACCGGCCGCTGCGCACCACCGGCGATCGCGACCGCGCCGCTCTACACCGACTGCCGGTGGAAGACCCAGCGGGTGGACATCCACGGCAACCGCTTCGTCCTCGACCCGTCCGTCGTCGGATGTACGGCGGAATGCGCACGCATGGCGGTCTTCGCGAACGACGGCACCTCTCCGGACTGGTCACCGTACAAGGGCAGGCGGGTCGCCGACGCCATCACCCATCAGCAGCAGAACCGCTGGCACGACAACGTCTACCGCGGACCGTGGAGCTTCGTCGCCGGCGACCGGAGCCGGACCCTCTCCTCCGGACAGTGGCAGGGCACGCCGTACCGCCAGGACACGGGCAGCACCTTCGTCCCACGGGCCGGTGGTTGAGATGGGCGGAGACCTGAGGCGCGGCGGGCCGCCGGGCGGACCGGACACGGCGGGCACACCCTCCGCCACCGATCCACGCCCCGTCGGCACCCCGAAGACCGTCGGCATCGTCTGGGCGTTGCTGGGCCTCAACACGCTCGGCTCCGCCGGGGCGAAGACCGTCGTCGCCCTGCCCCGCTCCCTCATCCAGATGGCCACCATGGGGGCGCTGGTCGCCGCGTTCGCGCTGGCGCTCGCGCTCAATCCCCGGCTGCGCATCCGGGCCAGCGCCTTCCTGTTCCTGCTCACCCTGCTGCTGGTGCCGAGCGTGATCGCCAGCGTGCAGGTGGACGTCGGGTTCGGCGCGCTGTTCCGCTGCGCCCGGCTGGCTCTCTTCGTGGGCACGCTGTGGCTGCTCAGCCGCTGGTGGGACGGCAGCCTGACGTTCGTCCGGTACCACATCCGGATGTACTTCGCGGTGCTCGTACTGGTGGCCGTCGGCCTGGTCGTCGCACCGGGCACGGCGCTGCCCGAGTACTACGGTGGGCGCCTCGTCGGCGCGTTGTGGCCGCTCACCCCGCCGCAGATCGGGCAGTACGCGGCGGTGGTCATCGGGCTCACCGTGCTGCTCGTGCTGGGGCGCCGGGCCGACAGGACCAGTGCGGTGGTGGTCATCGTGCCGTCGCTCGTCCTGCTCGCGTTCACCCATACCCGGACGGCCACGCTGGGGCTGCTCATCGGGTTGGTCCTGGCCATCGGTTCGCTCATCCTGACCAGCGCCGCCGCCCGCCGGTTCTTCGCCTGGGCGGTGCTGTGCGCCACGGTGGCCGCCGTGGTGTTCAGCTCCGCGCTGCGGGCGTGGTTCCTGCGCGGACAGAGCCAGCAGAACTTCGCCAACCTCACCGGTCGGGCCAAGGTCTGGGACGCCCTCCTCGCGGAGCCCCGGTCGACCGGGGAGAAGGTGTTCGGCACGGGCCTGGGCGACAAGTCCTTCGACGGGCTGCCGATCGACAACAGCTGGCTGGCCGTCTACGACGAGCAGGGTCTGATCGGCGTCACCATCGTGGCGGCCGTCATCGCCGTGCTGGGCGGGGTCGCGTTGCTGCGGCCACCGTCGCTGCCGAGGGCCTGCGCGATCTTCCTGATCAGCTACTGCGCGATCTCGTCGTACACCGAGGTCGGGCTCGGTGACGCCTCGGCGTATCTGCTCCATCTGGCCCTGGCCGCCTCGCTCCTGGTGGCACCGGCACCGGCGACGCCGCTCCCTACGGCCGAAATCCCCCGACGACGTATCCCGCGATGGGCCAGGAGGTGACCTGAGCATGCATGTCCTTGTGGTGCACAACCGATACTCGTCGGCGCAGCCGAGCGGGGAGAACAGGGTCGTCGACGAAGAGGTGGGGCTGCTGCGCGCGGCCGGCCACCGGGTCGACGTCTTCGAGCGGCGCAGCGACGACATCGCCGCCCGGTCCCTGCTCGGGAAGGCCGCGGTGCCGCTGCTGGTGCCGTGGAACCCGGGGGTCCGCACGGAGCTCGCCGCCCGGCTGCGCGCCGACCGGCCTGACGTGGTGCACGTCCACAACGTCTTCCCGCTGCTGTCCCCCGCGGTCCTCGCGGCCTGCGCCGACGTCGGTGTGCCCGTCGTCGCCACGCTGCACAACTACACCCAGGTCTGCCCGCCCGGCACGCTGCACAGGGACGGCCGGCAGTGCACCGAGTGCGTCGGATCGAAGGCGTCGCTGCCCGCGGTCCGGCACGGCTGCTACCGGAACTCCCGGCTGGCGACGGTTCCGCTCGCGGTCAGCCTGTCGGTCAACCGGCGGCGGTGGTGGTCAGGGGTGGAGCGGTTCTTCTGCATCTCGGCGGCACAGCGCGACGTCCTGGTCCGGTCCGGCATGCCGTCCGAGCGGCTGGTGGTCAAGCACAACTTCGTGCCCGACCCGGGCACCCGCCGCGACGGCGCCGGCGAGCACCTGCTCTTCCTCGGTCGGCTCGCGGAGGCCAAGGGGGTGCGGCTGCTCATGGCCGCGTGGGACGAGATCGCCGCGGACGGCGGGGTGGGCGTGCCGCTCGTGATCGCCGGCGCGGGGCCGCTGGAGCGAGAGGTGACCGCCTGGGCGGCGGGCCGGGACGACGTGCGGTACGCCGGGCTCTGGGACCCGGCGGAGTGCCGGCAGGGCGTCGCGCGGTCGGTCGCCGTGGTGGCTCCCTCGATGGCCCTGGAGACGTTCGGTCTGGTGGTCGCGGAGGCGATGGCGGCGGGGGTCCCGGCCATCGCCGCCGGTCACGGCGCCTTCGTCGAACTCGTCGACGAAGGGGTGACCGGGCTGCTGCACCAGCCGGGCGACCCCGCCTCGCTCGCGTCCCGCATGCGCCGGGTCGTGACCGAGCCGGGCCTCAACCGGGAGATGGGCGAGGCGGCCAGGCGCCGGTACGAGCAGGGGTTCAGCCCGGCCGTCGGGCTTGAGCGCCTGGTGGAGGAGTACCGCACCGCGATCGCGGGGCGGTCCGGCGGCGGGCGCGGCGCGCCGCCGGTAGGGAACGAAGACACTGGCTCGCGGCGGGTCACCCGCGCGAGCAGGGATGGGGGCAGTAGATGACTGGTTGCCGACTCTGCGGTTCGGCGGCGCTGGCCGGCGTCGTCGATCTGGGGGCGACCCCGCCGTGCGAGAGCTTTCTCGCCGCGGACCAACTGGACCAGCCGGAGCCCGCGTACCCGCTGCACCTGCGGGTCTGCACCGATTGCTGGCTCGCGCAGATACCGCCGCTGATCACGCCGGAGGATACGTTCAGCGAGTACGCGTACTTCTCCTCCTTCTCCACCTCCTGGGTGGAGCACGCGCGCGTGTTCGTCTCCGAGGCCGTGGAGCGGGTGGGGCTCGGCCCCGAGGCCTTCGTGGTCGAGGTCGCGAGCAACGACGGCTATCTGCTGCGGCACGTGGTGGACCGGGGGATCCGCTGCCTCGGCATCGAGCCGTCGGTGAACGTCGGTGCCACGGCGCGCGACGCGGGTGTGCCCACGCTCACGGAGTTCCTGTCCCCGGACACCGGTGCGGCCGTCCGCGCCGAGCACGGTCCGGCGGATCTGGTCGTGGCCAACAACGTGTACGCGCACATCCCCGATGTGGTCGGCTTCACCGAGGGCCTGCGCGCCCTGGTCGCCGACGACGGCTGGGTCTCCATCGAGGTGCAGCACCTGCTGACCCTGATCGAGGAGAACCAGTACGACACGATCTACCACGAGCACTTCCAGTACTACACGGTCGCGTCCGCGATCCGTGCGCTCGCGAGCGGCGGACTCGCGCTCGTGGACGTCGAGTTGCTGCCCACGCACGGCGGCTCCATCCGGCTGTGGGCCCGGCCGGCCGAGGTGGCCGGTGAGCCGACCACGAGGGTGGCCGACGTACTGGCCCGGGAGAAGGCCGCCGGGCTGCAGGAGCTGTCCGGCTACACCGAGTTCTCCGCCCGGGTGGCCAAGGTGCGCCGGGACCTCCTGCGGTTCCTCATCGAGGCGGCAGAACGCGGCGAGACGGTCGTCGGCTACGGCGCCCCGGGCAAGGGCAACACCCTGCTCAACCATTGCGGCATCCGGCCCGACCTGCTCGCCTACACGGTCGACCGCAACCCCTACAAGCACGGCAGGTTCACGCCGGGCACCCGCATCCCGATCCTGCCGCCCGAGCGGATAGCCGCCGACAGGCCCGACTACGTCCTCGTTCTCCCGTGGAACCTGCGGGACGAGCTGATCGAGCAGCTGTCCTTCGTGCACGAGTGGGGCGGCCGGCTGGTCTTCCCCATCCCGGAACTGAGCGTTGTCGAGGTGAAGGCATGAAGGTCGTCCTGTTCTGCGGCGGTTACGGGATGCGGATGCGCAACGGCACCTCCGACGACGTGCCCAAGCCGATGGCGATGGTCGGCCCGCGGCCGCTGATCTGGCACGTGATGCGCTACTACGCGCACTACGGGCACACCGAGTTCGTCCTGTGCCTCGGGTACGGCGCGCACCACATCAAGGACTTCTTCCTCAACTACGAGGAGACGACGTCCAACGACTTCGTGCTGCGGGGCGGGCGGACCGAGCTGCTGTCCACCGACATATCCGACTGGACGATCACGTTCGCGCAGACCGGCATCGAGTCGCCGATCGGGGAGCGGCTGCGCCGGGTCCGGCACCATCTGGACGGCGACGAGATGTTCCTCGCCAACTACGCCGACGTGCTCACCGACGCCCCGCTGCCGGAGATGATCGACCGTTTCGCGCAGCGCGACGCCGGCGCGTCGATGATGGTGGTGCCGCCGCAGCAGTCGTTCCACTGCGTGGACCTGGGCGAGGACGGCCTGGTCGGGGGCATCACCGCGGTGAGCGACATGCCGCTGTGGGAGAACGGCGGCTACTTCGTGCTCCGCCAGGAGGTCTTCGACCACATACCCGAGAACGGGGACCTGGTCGCCGACGGCTGTGCCCAACTGGCCAAGCGCGGGAGGCTGTCGGCCTTCCAGCACCGCGGCTTCTGGAAGCCGACCGACACCGTGAAGGAGCGGGCGGCGCTCGACGCCTCCTACGCCCGGGGCGACCGCCCCTGGGCCGTGTGGGAGCGGGACACCGCGGGAGCGACCGCGTGATCCGGCTCGGCGCCGGGCGCCTGGAGCGGATCGTCGCAGTCGGGGCGCACTGCGACGACATCGCCATCGGCGCCGGCGGCACGCTGCTGACGCTGTGCCTCGCCCGGCCGGGTGTGCGGGTCGACGCGCTGGTGCTCTCCGGCGGTGGCAGCGAGCGCGAGGAGGAGGAGCGGGCCGCGCTCGCCGCCTTCTGTCCGGGCGCCGACCTGCGGCTGACCGTGCTCAAGCTGCCGGACGGCCGGATGCCCACCCACTGGGAGGAGGCCAAGGCCGCGGTCGAGGAGCTGCGCGGGCAGACCGATCCGGATCTGGTCCTCGCGCCCCGCACCGATGACGCGCACCAGGACCACCGCGGCCTGGCGCGGCTGATGCCCACCGCGTTCCGCGACCACCTGGTGCTCGGCTACGAGATCGTCAAGTGGGACGGCGATCTCGGCCGTCCTTCGGCGTACCAGCCGCTCTCGCCGGAGATCGCCGAAGAGAAGGTGCGGCTGTTGCAGGAGCACTACCCCTCGCAACGGCACCGGCCCTGGTACGACCGGGAGGCCTTCCTCGGCCTCGCACGCATCCGCGGAATCGAATGCCACGCACGCTACGCCGAGGCGTTCGCCGTCACCAAACTCACTCTCGACCTGGGGGAATGAACCTTGCGCGTACTGCTGACCGGACACCAGGGCTACCTGGGCACCGTGATGGCTCCCGTCCTCGCGGCCGCCGGACACGAGGTCGTCGGCCTCGACTCGGGCCTGTTCGCGGACTGCGTCCTCGGCCCGCCGCCCGCGGACCCGTCCGGGCACCGGGTGGACCTGCGCGACGTCACGGCCGAGCACCTGGCCGGGGTGGACGCCGTGATCCATCTGGCCGCGCTCTCCAACGACCCGCTGGGATCGCTGGCGCCCGACCTCACCTACGACATCAACCACCACGCCTCCGTACGGCTGGCCGAGCTGGCCCGCGACGCCGGAGTGCGACGCTACCTGTACGCGTCCACCTGCTCGGTCTACGGCGCCTCGGGCGACCCCGACTTGTCGAACTTGGTGAACGAGGACGCCCCGCTGCGCCCGGTGACGCCGTACGCGGAGTCCAAGGTGCGGGTCGAGGACGACCTGCACGCGCTCGCCGACGGCGACTTCACCCCGGTGTACATGCGCAACGCCACCGCGTTCGGCTTCTCACCCCGGTTGCGCGCCGACATCGTGCTGAACAACCTGGTGGGTCACGCGCTGCTGTCCGGCGAAGTGCTCGTGATGTCCGACGGCACCCCGTGGCGCCCGCTGGTGCACGCCGCCGACATCGCACGGGCCTTCACGGCCGCGCTGACCGCGCCGCGTGAAGCGGTGCACGACCGGGCGTTCAACATCGGCAGCGAGATCAACAACGTCACGGTCGCCGAGATCGCCGAGCAGGTCGCCGAGGCGGTGTCCGGCTCGAAGGTGGTGATCACCGGGGAGACCGGTGCCGATCCGCGGTCGTACCGGGTGGACTTCGCCCGGTTCCGCGCCGCGATCCCCGACTTCGACTGCGAGTGGACGGTGAAGCAGGGTGCGCTCGAACTCGCCGACGCCTACCGGAAGTTCGGGCTGACCCAGGAGGACTTCGCGCGGCGCTTCACCCGTCTCGCCGTGCTGCGCGCGGCGTCCGAGGCCGGCGCCGTCGACAGCACCCTGCGGTGGCGCCGATGACCTCGATCGGTGAGGAGATGCACGCGCTGGTGGAGCGGTTGTACCCGCTGTGCCGGAGCATCACGGGCGACGGTGTGCGCGCCACCCTGGAGATCATCGGCGAGTACGTTCCGCTTGAGGTGCACGAGGTGCCGACCGGGACGCAGGTGCTCGACTGGACGGTGCCGCAGGAGTGGAACATCCGGGACGCGTACGTCGCCGACACCGCCGGCAACCGGGTGGTCGACTTCGCCGCGTCCAGCCTGCACGTACTCGGCTACAGCGTGCCGGTGTCGCGGACGATGCCACTGGCCGAGCTGCGCGAACATCTGCACACCCTGCCGGACCACCCGAGCTGGGTGCCGTACCGCACCAGTTACTACACGCCGGATTGGGGGTTCTGCCTGGCCCAGGAGACCTTGGACGCGCTGCCGGACGGCGAGTACGAGGTGCGCATCGACTCCACGCTCGCGGACGGGCACCTCACCTACGCCGAGCACGTGGTCCCCGGGCAGGTCCCCGACGAGGTGATCGTCTCCTGCCACGTCTGCCACCCGTCCTTGGCCAACGACAACCTGGCGGGCATCGCGGTGGCGACGTTCCTGGCCAGGGCGCTGGCGCAGGGGACGCCGTACTACACCTACCGGTTCATCTACGCGCCCGGCACCATCGGGGCGATCACCTGGCTGGCCCGCAACGCGGAGCGGATCGAGCGGGTCAAGCACGGGCTCGTACTGGCCTGCGCGGGCGACTCGGGCCGGCTGACGTACAAGCAGAGCAGACGCGGCGACGCGGAGATCGACCAGGTGATGAGGCATGTCCTCGCCGCCACCGAACGCCCGCACCACGTCACCGAGTTCACTCCGTACGGCTACGACGAGCGGCAGTACTGCTCGCCCGGGTTCGATCTCGGTGTGGGATCGCTCAGCCGGACCCCGTACGCCGGGTATCCCGAGTACCACACCTCGGCCGACAACCCGGACTTCGTCTCCCCGGCGGCGATGGCGGACACGCTCGACGTCTGCCGCGAGGCGTTCGCCGTCCTCGACCGCAACCGGCGGTACCTCAACCTCAGCCCCTACGGCGAACCGCAGCTGGGACGGCGGGGGTTGTACGAGTCGCTCGGCGGCCGCAGCGACGCCAAGCAGGCCCAGATGGCCATGCTCTGGGTGCTCAGCCTCTCCGACGGCGAGCACGGTCTGCTCGACGTCGCCGAGCGGTCCGGGCTGCCGTTCGACACGGTCGTCGTCGCGGCCGATGCCCTGGGTGCCGCCGGGCTGATCAAGGCATGACGCCGATGACCACCGAAGGGGAGACGACGACACCGGCGGAGCGGCGGACCGCCAAGCGGGCCGTCGCGGGCCGGCTGTCCTGGGGACTGGCCGACCAGGCGGCCTCCAGCGTGTCCAACTTCGCGGTGGGGATCTACGTGGCGCGCTCGCTGGGGCTGACCGCGTTCGGCGTGTTCAGCCTGGCCTGGGTGACCTACGGCGTGGTGCTCAACGTCTCCCGCGGGCTGGCCACCGATCCGCTCGTGGTGCGCTTCAGCGGCGTGTCGGCCGGGTCCTGGCGCGCGGCGGTGGCCCGGTCGTCGGGCACCGCGCTCGGCGTCGGCGCCGCCCTCGGCGCGGTGTCGCTGGTGGCCGGCCTCGCTGTCGGCGGCCGGGTGGGGACCGCGCTCGCCTGTCTCGGCGTCGTCCTGCCGGGACTGCTGCTGCAGGACGCGTGGCGGTTCGCGTTCTTCGCCGCCGGCGCCGGGCGGAAGGCGTTCGTCAACGACATGGTGTGGGGCGTCGCGCTCGTCCCCGCCCTGGTGGTGGCGGCCCGGGTGGGCAGCGTGGCCGCCTTCGTGCTCGCCTGGGGCGCGTCCGCCGGGGTGGCCGCGGTGTACGGCTGCCTCCAGTCCGGCATCCGGCCCCGGCCGACCGGGGCGCGCGAGTGGCTGGGCAAGCACCGCGACCTCGGCTCCCGGTACCTGGTCGAGAACGTCACCAACAGCGGCGCGAGCCAGCTGCGGGCGTACGGGCTCGGCGTGATCGTCGGCGTCGGCGCGGTGGGGGTGATCCGCGGCGCCGAGCTCCTGCTCGGCCCGTTCCTCGCCGTGCTGATGGGTCTGTCCCTGGTCACCGTCGCGGAGGCGGCGCGGGTGCTGCGGCGCTCCCCGCACCGCCTCGGCGCCTTCTGCCTCCTGCTGGGCGGCGGGCAGGCCGCCGCCGCAGTGCTCTGGGGCGGGGCGCTGCTGCTCGTTCCGGACCGGTTCGGCGAGCTCGTGCTCGGCGGCGTCTGGAGCGCCGCATCGGAGCTCATCGTGCCGGTCACGGTCGGCGTCGCGGGCGCCGGCCTCGGCACCGGCGCGGCGGCCGGGCTGCGCGCGCTCGGCGCGGCCCGGCGCAGCCTGCGCAGCCAGCTGGTCGCCTCCGCCTGTTACGTCGTCGGCGGGCTCGGCGGCGCGGCGGCGGCCGGCACGGTCGGCTCGGCCTGGGGCGTCGCCGCCGCGACGGTCTGCGGCTCGGCCGTGTGGTGGCTGCACTTGCGCTCCGCCCTGCGCGAGCACCACCGGAACCCCCTTCCCGAAGTGAGGACCTCATGACCGCCCGACCCCGGCTCAGCATCGGCCTGCCCGTGTACAACGGCGAGGAGTACCTCGCCGAATCGCTCGACGCCCTGCTGGGCCAGACGTACGAGGACTTCGAACTGGTCATCTCCGACAACGCCTCGACCGACGGTACGCAGGACATCGCCCGCCGGTACGCCGACAAGGACTCACGCATCCGGTACATCCGGCTGCCCCGGAACATCGGCGCGGCACCGAACCACAACTACGTGTTCACCGAGTGCCGCGGCGAGCTGTTCAAGTGGGCCTCCCACGACGACCTGTACGCCCGGGATCTGCTGCGGCGCTGCGTGGAGGCGCTGGACGAGCGGCCGGAGGTGATCCTCGCGCACGCCGACCAGGCCGTCATCGACGGCGAAGGGCAGGTGAAGGTCCCCTACGAGTACACGCTCGCCACCAGCTCCCGGCACGCGCCGGAGCGCTTCCGCAGCATGCTGTTCGAGCCCGGCGGCGACGACTTCTACGGGGTGATGCGGGCCGACGTGCTGCGCCGGGTGAAGCCGCACGACAGCTACCACCACGCGGACCGCACGTTCGTCTCCGAGATCGGCCTGCACGGGCCCTTCCACCAGGTGCCCGAGCTGCTGTACTTCCGCCGCGACCACCCCACCCGCGCCGAGCGGGCCAACCCTTCCAAGCGCTCCCGGTGCGTCAACCTGGACCCTCGCCGGGCGGGCCTCCTGCACCCGACGCCCCGGCTGCTCGCCGAGTACGTCTGGGGCTTCGTCTCGGCGATCCGGCGGGCGCCGCTGTCCGCCGCCGACCGCCGCGCGTGCTACGGGCACCTGGCCGCGTGGGCGACCAGCCGGGTCCGGCCGGGTGCCGGCGAGCGGGTCGAGGACCGCGCCCCGGTCGACCCGGCCCGCCTCACCGTCTCGGTCGACGCCCTGGTCGCCGGCCGCGAGGGGAGGCGGCAGGCATGACGTCGGCGGACGGAACCCCGGTACGTGTCGGGGTGTTCGGCCTGCTCGGCTCCGGCAACCTCGGCAACGACGGGTCGCTGGAGGCCGTGCTCGGATACCTCCGCGCACGGCACCCGAGGGCGGTCGTGGACGCGCTGTGCGGCGGACCCGAGGTCGTGAAGGCACGGTACGGGATCCCCGCGACGCGACTGCACTGGTACCGGGGGGAGTACCGGACCGCGTCACGCGCGGGCGCGGTCGCGGGGAAGGGCCTGGGAAAGCTGGTCGACGCCTTCCGCACCGCCTCCTGGGTGCGCCGGCACGACGTGGTGATCGTGCCGGGGATGGGCGTCCTGGAGGCCACGCTGCCGTTGCGGCCCTGGGGCTTCCCGTACGCCCTGTTCCTGCTCTGCGCGTCCGGCCGCCTCTTCGGGACTCGGGTCGCGCTGGTCGGCGTCGGCGCCGCGCCGATCGGCAATCGGGCGACCCGGGCCTTGGTCGGCTGGTCGGCGCGGCTGGCCACGTACCGGTCGTACCGGGACGCCCAGTCCCGCGACGCCCTACGGGCGATGGGCGTGGACACCGCGCGCGACGAGGTCCACCCGGACCTCGCCTTCGCCCTGCCGTCGCTGCCGCCCCCCGGGCTCTCGGCCCCGCCCGGGCAGGGAGGCACCCCCCTCGCGCCCTCGGGTCCGCCGGGTCCGGTCTGCGTCGGCGTCATGGCCTTCCACGGCGGCGACGACGACCGCGCCCGGGCCGAGGAGATCCACCGGCGCTACCTCGACGGGACGACCCGCTTCGTCCGGGCGCTGGTCGAGGAGGGCAGGCCGGTCCGGCTGCTCACCGGCGACGAGGCCGACGGCTCGGTGGTCTCCGCGATCCTCGACGCGGTGGACTCCCCGCTGGTCACCGCCGCCGAAGCGGCCTCGCTGGCCGACCTGATGAAGGAGATGGCGGCTGCCGACACCGTGGTGGCGACCCGCTACCACAACCTGGTCTGCGCCCTGAAGGTCGGCGTGCCGACGCTCGCGCTCAGCTACGCCGCGAAGAGCGACGCCCTCATGACCGAGATGGGCCTCGCCCCGTACTGCCACCCGGCTCGCGAGGTCGACGCCGACCGGCTGCTCGATCAGTTCCGGGCGCTGGAGCGGCGCGCGGCGGAGCTGCGGCGGACCCTCACCGAGCGGAACCTGACCGCCACCCGACGTCTCGAAGGCCAGTTCACCGCCTTGACGGCGGCCCTGTTCCCGACGACCGACCCGACCCACGCCGACGCCCACGCCTTGCGGGAGACCCCATGAAAGCGATCGAAGTCCCGGAGATCGACGGCGCGTACCTCTTCGAGCCGACACCGTACGCCGACGAGCGCGGCTTCTTCTGCCGCACCTTCGACGCCGAGGTGGTCCGCTCGGTGGGCCTCGACCCGGACGCCTTCGTCCAGGACAGCCTGTCCCGCTCGGCCAGGGGCGTGCTGCGCGGCATGCACCTGCGCTCCGGCGCCGGTGAGTCCAAGCTGGTGCGCTGCTCGTACGGGAAGGTCTTCGACGTCGTCGTCGACCTGCGGCGCGACTCGCCGACCTACCGCAACCGGGCCTTCTTCGAGCTGTCCGGCGAGACGCAGGTGACCCTGTACATCCCCGCGGGGTGCGCGCACGGCTTCCAGGCGCTGACCGAGACCGCCGACACCTCGTACCGGATCGACCGCCCGCACGATCCGGCCGAGGACGTGACGATCGCCTTCGACGACCCGGAGCTCGCCATCCCATGGCCGCTGCCGGCCGTATCGATGTCCCAGCGGGACCGGGAGGCGCCGGGACTCGCCGAGGCCTTGAAGCGGAGCCTCTGAACCAAGCCCTGAAGCACAAGGAGAGATGAAGTCAGCGTGGACACCGAAGAGTTCCCCCTCCCCCGGTCGCGGCAGGCGAACGAGCGGCTGCACGCCCTGATCCCCGGGGGCGCGCACACCTACGCCAAGGGCGACGACCAGTACCCCGAGAACCTGGCCCCGGTCATCAGCCACGGCCTCGGCGCCCACGTGTGGGACGTCGACGGCAACCGCTACATCGAGTACGGGTCAGGGCTGCGGTCGGTCAGCCTCGGTCACGCCCACCCAGGTGTGCTGGAGGCGGTACGGCGGGAGATCGACCGCGGCAGCAACTTCGTCCGGCCGTCCATCGTGGAGGTCGAGGCCGCGGAACGCTTCCTGGCCACCGTACCGACCGCCGAGATGGTCAAGTTCGCGAAGAACGGCTCCGATGTCACCACCGCCGCGGTGCGCCTCGCCCGCGCGGTCACCGGGCGCCCCCGGGTGGCCGTCTGCGGCGACCATCCGTTCTTCTCCGTCGACGACTGGTTCATCGGCACCACACCGATGTCCGCCGGCATTCCCGCGTCGACCACCGAGCTCACCGTGGCGTTCCCCTACGGGGACCTGGCCGCCACGGAGGAACTGCTCACCCGGTACCAGGACGAGGTCGCCTGTCTGATCCTCGAACCCGCCGGCCACGCCGAGCCGCCGCCGGGGTACCTCGCCGGCCTGCGCGAACTGGCCGACCGGCACGGCTGCGTACTGGTCTTCGACGAGATGATCACCGGCTTGCGCTGGTCCGAGGCGGGCGCCCAGGGTCTGTACGGCGTCGTCCCCGACCTCTCCACGTTCGGCAAGGCGCTGGGCAACGGGTTCGCCGTCTCCGCGCTGGCCGGGCGCCGCGATCTGATGGAGTGGGGCGGGCTGCGGCACTCCGGCGACCGGGTGTTCCTGCTGTCCACCACGCACGGTGCGGAGACGCACTCGCTGGCCGCGGCGATGGCCGTGCAGACGACCTACGTCGAGGAGGGCGTCACCGCGCGGCTGCACGCCCTCGGCGAGCGGTTGGCCGCCGGGGTCCGCGAGGCCGCGGCCGCCATGGGCGTCGGCGACCACCTCGTCGTCCGTGGCCGGGCCAGCAACCTGGTCTTCGCCACCCTCGACGAGAACCGGCAGCCGTCGCAGGAGTACCGCACCCTGTTCCTGGGCCGACTCCTGGCGGGTGGGGTCCTCGCCCCGTCGTTCGTGGTGAGCAGCGCGCTCGACGACGCCGACATCGACCGCACCGTCGACGTGGTGGCCCAGGCGTGTGCGGTGTACCGGAAGGCACTGGACGCCTCCGACCCCACCCCGTGGCTGTCCGGGAGGCCGGTGAAGCCGGTGTTCCGCCGCCTGGTGTGACATGACGTGACCTCACGTCAGCGGCGCTGCCACCGACCGTGGCCGGAGATCCGGTCGACCAGCCACGCGGTCGCCGGAACGACCGCCAGCGCGGTGCACCAGCCGCCGAGGACGTCGGTCGGGTAGTGGGCGCCCAGGACGACCTGCGCCCAGCCCATGGCGGCACCGGCGGCCAGCGCCGCCGCGAGCACGAGCGAGACGCCGGCCGTCCTGCCGAGGCCGAACCGGCCGGTCGCGAGCAGCGCCACCGCGAGGGCGAGCGCGGTGAGGAAGCCGGTGTGCCCGCTCGGGTAGGACAGGTTCTCCTCGCCGTGGATGGTGCGTCCCACCAGGTGCTTGAGGAGCCTCGTCGTCGCCACGGTGATGCCGACACCGGCGACGACGAGCACCGCCGCGCGAGGACGCCGCAGCAGCAGGCAGCCCGTCACGGTGGCCGCGACCAGCGCCGCGGCTCCCATGGGTTCGCCCAGGAAGTCCGTGGCCAGGGCGACCTGCCGCCCCCTCGGCCCCACACCCTCCACCGCCGCCACGATCCGCGCGTCCACCGTGCCGGACCGGCCGGCGTCGGCGTACAGGACTCCGAGCACGACGACGACCAGTGCGCCGAGGACAGCGGTCAGCCCGAGCCACGCGCGCAACGACGGGAGCAGCACCACGGGTGCGGGCCGGTCCCCTTCGGCCAGGCGTTCCAATGCGAGCCCCCCGTCGTGTCCGGCCGTCGTGGCCGGCCCACCCTCCGGCGACCATATACCGCGGGCGGGGCCGGATTCGGGCCGATCTCCTCTCCTCCCCCAGGGCTTCGTCCGGGGGAGGAGAGGACTCGGAGTCAGCGCGGAGTCAGCGACGGGCGGCGGCCGTCACATCGACGCGGGCGATGGGGGCCAGGGGGTGCCGCTTGCCGGTCAGCATCCCGTCGAACCGCTTGTCGTCGGTGAGGTACCGCCGGAAGAAGGCTTCGACGTAGGCCGCGCCGACCTGGCGTTGGGCGGACTCGGTCAGTTGCGGCGCAAAGGCGGAGCCACCGGGTTCGGTGCACTGGCCGGGGTGGTCGTCGTCGTGGCCGGCGTCGTCGCCGGCGGCGACCTCTCCGCTCTCCGGCGACCACTCTGTGTTGAAGTAGTTGTGATTCGCGCCGTGTACCGCGACCTGGTGGAATCCGGCGGAGCTCCGGGCGGTCGCGTCGGCGGCGAAGGAGAAGACCTCACGGCCGACATGGCCGTCGCAGGTCCCGCGCAGCACGGCCACGGGGGTCTTCGTGATCTCGTACGCGGTCATGTCCTCGGTCATGACGTTGTAGGCGGGAGCCAAGGCCATGACCGCCCTGACCTTGACTCCGGCGGGCCACTGGGTCTTGTGGCGGTCGGCCGCCTGCCAGGTCACGCCTGCGCCGCCGCGGGAGTGGCCCATGGTGCCGACGTTGTTCAGGTCGACGTGGTTCCTGAAGTCGACGGGCTGGGATCCACCCGTGGCCGCGTCGCGGAAGGCGCCGACGAGACCGCCGCGGCCCGAGGCGCTGAGCTGCTGCCACAGGGCCAGGTGTCTGTTGATCAGGTCGGCCCGCACGGAGGCGTTCGCGTCTCCCTCCGACGACGAGGCGTTGATGCCGTTGGCACGGATCGACACGACGACGAAGCCGCGGCGGGCCAGTTCCTCGCCGAGGTAGTCGTAGCCGCGGTCGTTGGCGATGGGGCGGGTGCCGGGGGCGCAGGGCCAGCTGAACAGCTTCAGGCTGGCGGCCTCGTACGCGTCCCAGTCCTGGGCGAGTTCGGCGGCGCGGAGGGCTTCCGCTGCCTCCCGGTCCGCGCACGTCTCGTGCAAGCCGTGCAGTTGGACGATGAGGGGCCGCGGCGTGGAGCCGAGATCCTTCGGGTAGTGCACGGTCGCGGCGATCTCGACCGGCTCCCCGGTGCCCGGCAGCCGATAGGCCTGGTCGCCCAGGTTGTAGGTGACGGCGGCGACGCCCTGCGGCCCCTCGGCCCGAGCGAGGGGGGTCGCGGCGGCCACGGGGCTCCCCGCCAGGGCCTGCGGCACGAAGAGGGCCGCCGCGGAGGCGGCGACGGTGCAGGCCCGAAGCAGGCGGCGGCGAGCGGCCGGGGGTGTGTCGTGGTGATTCAAGGAACGGTCTCCATGAGCGGTGAAGGTGGCGCCGGAAGCAGCTCCCGAGCGCCACACGATGGCTTCATTCCGACAGACGTCCGAGAAGGCCCGCGGTTGCCGGTCCCCTCACGACTTCGCGTCGGCGGGCAGACGGGTGCGGAGCCCCGGCCCGGCCGTGCAGCCGGGGGGTGTCCCCCGGAGCAAGTCGGTGGGTCGCCCCAGCGCGGTCCGCGTCACGGCGAACGAAGATCACTTCAAAGGCTCGGGGAGCCACCGCACACAAGGAGTGATCAGGATCCACAGGTACAGCAAGACGACCGGCCGACGAGGGTTCCTCGTCCTCACGGGAGCACTCGCCGCCACGACACTGGCCACCCCTCTGGCCGCCGCGGCACCGGCCGGACGGGCACCCTCGGGCGCACCCGACGCCTCCGCCGCATCGACCCTGTCCGCCGAATCCGGCACGGCGAACGGGAGAACAGCCCTCGTACGGTCTCTGGAACGGGCCGCTCACCCGCTGGGTTCCACGGAGCCCGGCGGCAGGACCGGTGACCTGCGGGCGCTGAGCACCATGGTCGGCGATGCGAAGGTGGTGGGTCTCGGCGAGGCCACGCACGGTTCGCACGAGTTCTTCGCCATGAAGGAACGCGTCTTCCGGCACCTCGTCGAGGAGCGCGGCTTCACCGCCTTCGCCCTGGAGATGAGCTGGTCGGCAGGGCTCAGGATCGACGAGTACCTCCAGGGCGGTCCCGGAGACCCACGGACGATCGCGGAGGAGACGCTGGCCGGATCCCCGTGGGAGCGCGAGGAGTTCGTCAGCCTGATCGGCTGGATGCGGGAGTACAACCGCCGCCACCCCGGCCACCGGGTCCACTTCATGGGGGACGATCTGGGGGCGCCGAAGCTCGGCGACCACGTCTTCGCGCGCGTGCTGTCGTCCGTCGGCGAGACCCGGCCCCAGGTACTCCCCCGGCTCACCGAGCTGTACGCCGGGCTGCGCCCCTTCGACGACATCTTCGCCCACCTGCGCAAACCCGTCGCGGAACGCGAGGAGTACGCGGCGCGCGCCCAGGAGGCACTCGACCTGGTGGCCGAGCACCAGGAGTCCGGCGGCACGGACTACGCGTGGACGGTGCGGCACGCCCGGAACATCGCGCAGACCTTCGCCTTCGCCACCGTCGACCTCGCCGACCCGGCCTCGGTCACCGCCGCCGAGCGGCTGCGCGACCAGGCCATGGCCGACAACGTGCTGTGGTGGCAGCGCCACACCGGCCACAAGATGCTGCTGTCGGCCCACAACGGCCACGTCGGATACCTCTCGACCCACCCGGACATGTACCCGCGGACCCAGGGCGCCGTGCTGCGCGACCGCCTGGGCGACGGCTACGCCGCCATCGGCTTCAGCTTCGCCGGCGGCTCCTTCCTCACCAAGGACACCTCCCTCGCAGGGGAGTGGAAGCCGGTCACCGTCCCGGCAGCACGCCCCGGCATGAACGAACACGTCCTGGACCGGGTCGGGTACCGGGACTTCTACCTCGACCTGCGAACCGCTCCCGCCGCTGCCCGCGCCTGGCTCGACCGTGCCCGGCCGGTCTACGACGCGGGCTCGACCTTCACCCCCGATCCCTTGCCCACCATCGCCCTCGGCCGGGCCTACGACATCCTCATCCACCTCCATCGGGTCCGGGCGGCCGACGAACTCCGACCGCCGGCACGTGGATCGGCCGCCGCGCCACGCGTGAGGGTCTGACGGTCGCCCGGGCTTCATGTGAGACTTGCCGGATGGACCAAGGGCGCGAGTCGCGGTGGGAGAAGGACGCCATGACGGTGGAGATCATGTTCGCCCTGGTGACGGCCGGTGTGCTGGCCGCGCTCGTCTTCGGTGTGCTCCTGGTGCCGGCGATGGTCGTCGGTGTCTCCGAGCCTGCGGGGAAGGGCCTGCTCGTGGTGGGGGCCGTGCTGGCCGGTGCCGCCGCGGTGTGGCGTGTGGTGCGCGTGCTGCTCCGGTTCGACGCACGTCGGCGTCAGGGCCGTTGACCCGCGGAGCGCATCGGGGTGACGCGCTCCGCGGGCGCCCCGTCGACGTCAGGGTTTCCTGCGGGCGTCGTGACGCGGACGGGGCTGTCGGGCATGGGACGTGCTTCCTTCCGGCAACGGGACGGCCTGCGGGGACGGCGGGGGCACGGCGGGCGGCGGCTCGACCCACGAGCCGCTTCGGATCCGGGTTCAGGACAGGAAGAGCGCCGCGATGCCCGCACCGGCGAGCAGGCTCTCGATCTGCGTGCGGCTGAGTCCCGGCGCGGTGGGGGGCGGGGAGGGTTCAGGGGCGGGGAAGGCCGCGACCAGCGCGTACGGCGCGATGCGCGCCCCGAAGGGCCCCGGCGACAGCGGGCGTTCGCGCGCCGCGGCGGCGACGAGGCGGGCCGCCCGTACCGCTCCGGCGACGTCGTCGCTTCTACTCCGTGCGGTGGGAAAACGGCACCGATCGGGATTGATCACCGGCCGGTGTTTTCGGCGCGAGCTCCGCCCCTGCGGGCGAGCGCACGCGCCGGCCGGAGGTTGTGCGCCGGGGCGCTCCCCCGACCCGGTCCGGCCATGTCGTGGCTACGGAATCACGGGCGGGCGGTGTCGTGGCGCACCCCCGGGAAGGCTCCTTCCCGGGGGTGCGCGACTGCCTGGGCTCTGCCGAACTCAGGGCGGCTCGGCAGGTGTTCCGGTAGGCGGTGTGTGATCAGTTCGCGTTCACGAGGTCGTGCGCGGGGACGGTCACGGTCCGATTGCCGGGGGTGCCGCCGAGGACGACCTTCCGCAGGGCACTGTTGTTGTCGAGGTTGGTCTCCTTCAGCCGCTTGGCCGGGTTGGCCAGCACCTGGATGTAGTAGGTGCCGTTGGGCACGTCCGTGATGTCGAACGACTGCCCCGGCAGGTCCTGGGTGTAGGTGTCACCGGAGCCGACGTCCAGCACCTCGCGGACGGAGATGGAGTTCTCCTGGCCGCAGGCGGTGGAGAGGTCGGTGTTGAAGGGGTGCCAGTTGGCGTTCTTCACCGTGTAGTCGACGGCGTCGGTGTTGGCGAGGCAGAAGGCCTCCTTGCCGCTGCGCACCGCTTCCTTCTTGTCGGCCTTCAGCAGCCGGTAGCTGGCGAAGTCGGTGAAGTGCCAGTGCACGTGGCCGGGACGCGGGTCCCACTCCATGGTGCCGGTCGGGGTGTACCCGACCTGCTTGCCGTTGGCGTCGTAGAAGTACTGGTAGGCGTCCATCTTGGCCTTGCCGGGCGAACGGAAGCCGTCCACCACGAGCTGAGCCGGGCCGGCGTTCCAGACGTTGGCGCTGAAGGCCAGGTAGTCCTTGCCGGGAATGTTCTGGGCACCGTCGCTGATGGTGATGCCGTAGGCCGGCAGCGACCGCAGGTCGGGCTTGGGGACGGCCGGGACGGAGGGCGTGCCGGTGGGCCGCTTGGCCTGCGGGGTGAGGGCGGGTGCCTTGCGCGAGCCGTCGGTCTGCCCGGCGGCGTCACCGGCCTGCAGGTCCTGCACGTCCTGCGCGTCGGCGCGCTCGGCCTGCTGCTTCTTCGTGGCCCACGGCAGGGCCGGCGGCGCGGCCTTCAGCGGCCCGTGGCCCACGTTGTACGAGGGGCCCGCGCCGCTGGTCACCGGTGCGGCGGCCTGGACGGGCGTCGGACCGTGCCCCGGACCGTGCCCGGCGTGACCGGTCGGAGCCTGGTGGGCGCTGCCGTGCGCGGCGTGCTCCCCGGCGGTGGCCGGCTTGGCGGCCGAGACACCGGGTCCCTCCTCCCAGCTGCGCTCCTGGACGGTGACCTTCACGGTCGCCGGCTTGTCGGCGATCCCGAAGAGGTCCCGGTACTTCTTGGCGACCCCGACCTTGGCGGTGTACGTGCCGACGGGGAGCTTCACCGGCTGGGTGTAGGACCCGGCGTAGGTGTTGGCGGCCCACCCCTTCTCGACGCCCCACACCGAGCCGAGGGTGAACGCGTTGGTGGGGCAGCTCTCCGGATACTTCGAGGTGGAGGGCGCATCGGGTCGGACCCGTCCGCTGGCGTTGTTCGGACAGAAGCTCTCCGTCCGGCTGACGACCTTCTTGCCCGTCTTGTCGGTGACGGTGATCTCCGCGAAGCCGGGCAGCCCGGAGAAGTCCTTCACGGTGCCCAGGGGCAGCGCCTTGGCCTTGGCCTTGCCGCCCTCGTAGACGGTCTGGGTGATGGTCACCGGGTCCTTGTAGGACTTCCGGTTCACCTTGAGCTCCAGCGGTGTGCCCTCCGCGGTGAGGTAGGTGCCCAGGTCGAGGTAGACCCCCGGCTCCTCCTTCCAGGAGGTGAGCGTGACCGAGTCGGTCGCCGCGATGAGACTCAGCTTGGGCCCCGTCGCGGCCTTCGCCTGCTCCGGCGTCGCGGCCATGATGCCGGCCGTCACTGCCATGACGGCGACGGCCGTGGAACCGGCGAGCAGCGGACGCCGCAGCCGGGTGGTGCGCGTGGTGGTCATCGTTCCCTCGTTCTCCGGATGCTGTGAGAAGGAAGCGGGCAGCGGGCCACCCGGCCGACGGGACTGCACGAGCCGTCCGTCCGGCACGGTGAGAGGCACTCGCTGCGCCCGTGGGGTGAGAGGAGGGGACCGGATCCCCGGTTGTCCCGGGAGCCGAAATCGTCAGGATGTTGGCCTGATAGTGCTGTTGTGGTGGGGCATTCGGCGGCACGTCTCAGGCGTCGCGCTTCGGGGCGAGCGCCCGGTCCGTACGGCGGAAGGCGGCGCGGTAGGCGCTCGGGCGGTGGCCGGTGTGGCGGGCGAAGAGGGCGGCGAAGGTGCCGGGGTCCTGGTAGCCGACGGCCGCGGCGACGGCGGCGACGGTGCGGTCGGTGGCCTCCAGGAGGTGGCGGGCGCGGCGGATCCGGGAGGCCTGCAGATGGGCCAGCGGGCTGCGTCCGGTCTCCTCGGCGAAGCGGCGCAGCAGCGTGCGGGTGCTGACCCGGAAGATGTCCGCGAGCGCGGCCAGGTCGTATCGCTCGGCGAGGTTCTGGTCGAGCCGCCTCATGACCCGTTGGGAGAACGCTCCGCCGGGCTGCGGCAGGAGTCGCGGGTCGACGTACGGGGTCTGTGAGGTCCGCGCGTCGTCGACGAGCGCCACCCGCGCGGTGGCCCGGGCCACCCGGGCGCCGCTGTGCCGGCGGATCAGGTCCAGCGCGAAGTCCCACATGGCGCTGAAGGCGGCCGTGGTCGTCACGCCCGCGTCGGTGACGACCAGGTGCTCGGGCCGGACGTCGGCCTCCGGGCAGCGCCTCGCCAGTGCGTCGGCGTACAGCCAGGACGTGGTGGCCCGGCGCCCGTCGAGCAGCCCGGCGTCGGCGAGCAGGAACGCGCCGACGCACAGGGAGACGACCGCGGTGCCGGCGGCGGCCTGCGCGCGGATCGCGGCGATCTCGGGGGCCAGCCCGGCGAGGTGTGCGTCGAGGTCCGTGGCCGGGGCCAGTTCGAAGCCGGGGACGACGAGGACGTCGACCTCGCGCAGCGGACGCACGTCCAGGCTCGCGCCGCCCGAGGCGGTGACCCGGCGGCGGGGCGAGACGACGGACACCCGGTAGCCGGGCGCGTCGGGTCCTGCCACGTGTGCGGCCATGGTCAACAGGTCGGGGACTCCGAAGACTTCGGACGCGAAGCAGCCCGGGTGGGCGAGGACACCGACCCGCAAGGCACCCGCCTCGGCACCCGGGCGTCCGTGTACCTCCGCCCGCCCCGTCGCCTCCGTCATCGCCCCCGTACCTCCGTCGTCCTCGTGCCTCCGTCGCCGTCCCGTACCGCTCCTCGCCGCGTGGCGCGCCTCGTCGCGTGGCGAGATTACCTTCGAGCTTGGCGATCCGGCCCCTCAACGCACCGCCGGGCACGGGCCACGCTGTCCTCATGACCGATGATCCGATCACCGATTTCACCCGCCGGAGCGTGGCCGTGGAGGGGGTGACGAAGACCGTGTACGTGGCCGGGGCCGGACCCGCCGTCGTGGTGCTGCCCGAGATGCCGGGCATCAGTCCCGACGTCCTGCGGCTCGCCCGTTGGGTGCGGGACGCGGGCTTCACCGTCCATGTGCCCTCCCTGTTCGGGACGGACGGCGCCTTCCCCACGGTCGCGGGCGGCCGGGAAGTCGTCCGCCGCGCCTGCGTCAGCGCGGAGTTCCGCGCCTTCGCCGGCGGCGGCACCAGCCCGGTGACGGTGTGGCTGCGGGGTCTCGCGCGCCAGGCCCACGAGGCTTGCGGCGGGCCCGGGGTGGGCGCGATCGGCCTGTGCTTCACCGGCAATTTCGCCCTCGCCATGGCCCTGGAACCGGCGGTGATCGCCCCCGTGGTCAACCACCCGTCACTCCCCCTCGACGACCCCGGCGGACTCGAACTCGACGCGGCGGACGCGCGTGCGGTGCGTGACCGGATCGCCCGCGACGGACTCACCGTCCTCGCCTACCGCTTCGAGGGCGACCGCTGGTGCACGGGGCAGCGGTTCGCCGCCTACCGCGCGCTCCTCGGCGACGCCTTCGACGGGCGCGTCCTCCCGGACGACGCCGCGAACCCGGCCCCACCGCCCTTCTTCGCCGACCTGGTCGGCACCCCGCACAGCGTCGTCACCGCCCATCTCGTCGACGAGGCGGGCCACCCCACCGTCCGGGCCCGCGACGAGATCCTCGCCTTCCTCACCGACCGCCTGCACCCGCCCGGAGAGTGACACGTCGTCCACCTGCCCTTCTGCCACCATGGGCCGGTGAACGACACAGAGGCGGAGAAGGACCCCGGACGTGCGGACACCGGCGGGCGGGGGCGACGCCGGCGGGACCCGGAGTGGACGTACGCGGCGCTGCTCGACGCGCTGCTCGGGCTGGTCTCGGAGGAGGGCAGGGAGCCCACCCGGAAGGCGATCGCGGAGCGGGCGGGAGTCTCCGAGCGGACGGTGTTCGTGCACTTCGCCGACCGCGAGGCACTGTTCGTGGCGGCCGCCCGGCGGCAGGCCGAGCGGTGGCGCGCCCATGCGGAACCGGTGCCGCCCGCGTGGCGGACGGCACGCAAGGTGGAGGCGCTGCTCGCACAGCGCGGCCGGATGTACGAGGTGATGACGCCGATCCGGAAGATCGGGCTCGGTCTGGAACCGGATTCGCCGGGCCTGCGCGGGGTGATGGCCGAGGGGGACGCCTGGTTCCGGGCGGACCTCGCCGAGGTGTTCGCGCCGGAGCTGGGCAGGGTGCCCGACGCGGAAGAGGCCGGCGGACTGCTGGACGCTCTGGAGGCCGCCTCGTCGTGGGCGGTCTGGGACCACCTGCGCTCCCGCCGGGGGCTGGACGGGACGGCGGCGCGTGCGGCGATCGACCGCACGCTCCGGGCGCTCCTGGGGGTCGGGCCGCACACCTCTTGACTCGTATTGCAGTCAGACTGCAATAGTGGGCGTCCTCACCGAGAAGGGCGTGACACTGCCATGACTTCGATGAACCGGCGCGGCTTCGTCGCGGCGGCCGCCGCGATGGGCGCCGCGGCCGCCTCCGTCTCCCTCAACCCGCAGACCGCCCAGGCGCTCGCCGGGCACCTGCCCCAGAAGGTGCGGACCCCGACGCGGACCGACGGGCTCCCGTACGACGACGAGACCGACTTCGCCGACGCGGAACGCGGCTTCATCGCCGCGTTCACCGGCGGACCGATCACCACAGCCGCCGGGAAGACCGTCTGGGACCCCGACGCCTACCGATTCCTCGCCGAGTCGGCGAGCGGCCGAGGCGACCGGGACGAGCGTGAGGTCCCCGACACCGTCGACCCCAGCCTGTGGCGGCAGGCGCGGCTCCTGTCGCGCCAGGGCCTGTACCGGGTCACCGACCGGATCTACCAGGTCAGGGGCCTGGACCTGTCCAATATGACGATCGTCGAGGGCGACACCGGCATCATCGTCATCGACCCGCTCATCTCCGCCGAGACCGCCGCCGCGGCCCTCCGGCTGTACCGCACACACCGCGGCGACCGTGCCGTCCGGGCGATGATCTACACCCATCCGCACGTCGACCACTTCGGCGGCTGCCGGGGAGTGCTGCCGGACGGCGGCGGGGACGTACCCGTCCTCGCTCCGAAGGGCTTCATGGAGCACGCGGTCAGCGAGAACGTGTACGTCGGCACCGCGATGGCCCGCCGCGCCGCCTATATGTACGGCTCCACGCTCCCCAAGAACGCGAGCGCACAGGTCGGCTGCGGGCTCGGACTGACGGTCTCGCTCGGCACCGTCGGGCTCATCGCCCCCACCCAGCACATCGGCACCACGGGAGAGGAGGTCGTCCTCGACGGGGTGCGGATCCGGTTCCAGATGACCCCGGGCACCGAGTGCCAGGAGGAGATGAACTTCCTCTTCCCCGACCTGCGCGCGGTGTGCATGGCGGAGAACGCCACCCACACCATGCACAACATCCTCACCCTGCGCGGCGCCCAGGTGCGCGACGCCCACGCCTGGGCCGGCTACCTCACCGAATCGATCGGCCTCTACGACGGCACCGCCGACGTCGCCTTCGCCTCGCACCACTGGCCCACCTGGGGCAACGACGCCATCGTCGACCTCCTCACCCACCAGCGGGACCTGTACGGCTACCTGCACGACCAGACCGTCCGGCTGATCAACCGGGGCCTGACCGGCATCGAGATCGCGGAGTCCTTCCGGCTCCCGCCCCAGTTGGAGGGCGTCTGGGCCAATCGCGGCTACTACGGCTCGCTCAGCCACAACGTCAAGGCGGTCTACCAGCGGTACATGGGCTGGTTCGACGGCAACCCGGCCCATCTCTGGGAACACCCGCCCGCCGAGGAGGCCCGCCTCTGGGTGGAGTCCCTCGGCGGCCAGGCCGCGGTCCGCGCCCGCGCCCGGCACTACGCCGACCGGGGCGAGCTGCGCTTCGCCGTCACCCTGCTCAACCACGCCGTCTTCAACGACCCCCGGGACAGCCGCGCCAGGCATCAACTCGCCGCGCTCTACACCCGCCTGGGACAGGCCGTCGAGAACGCCGTCTGGCGGAACTTCTACCTCACCGGCGCCCAGGAACTCCTCCACGGCATCACACCCCACGCCACCGCCGCGCTCGGCCCCGACATGTACCTGGCCCTGACCGTCGGCCAGATCATCGACAGCCTCGCCGTCCGCGTCGACGGCCCGAAGGCCTGGTCGCTACGGATCACCATGGACTGGCACATCGGCGCCGACCACTGGCACCTGCGCCTCGCCAACGGCCTGCTCACCTGGACCAAGGACACCCGCCCCGCCGCCGACGCGGGCCTGACCATGACGATGACCAAGCCCCAGCTCCTCACCCTGCTGGCCGGAAAGGGCACCGCCGGCATCACCATGACCGGCGACCGCGCGCTCCTGCCCCGGCTGCTCGCGGTCCTCGAAACCCCCGAGCCGGAGTTCCCGATCGTGACTCCGTGAGACCGGTGCGGCCGGTGCCCGCCCTCGGGCCGCGCACGCTTCAGGTCAGCGCGCCGCGGTCGAACCGGGGGCGGCTCGACCTGCTGGCGCGACCGACGCCGGCGTCGTGGCCCTCAGACCCCGGCGGGCGACCCCGCCCGCGGCCTGATCACGGCGGGAAGGGCGCGGATGCGTTGAGTGCGGGGCGTGGTCATCCCAGCGGGGGCCAGGTGAGGACCGCTTCGTTCTGGCTGGTGAACTTGGACATGGGCGCGAACCGGAAGTAGAGGTCGCGCATCCGCGAGGAGAACGGGCCGTCCAGCTGCTCGTTCTCGCTGAGCGCACGGGCCGCGGCGACCAGTGCCTCGGTCCGCGGGCGACGCTCGTCCTCGTAACCGCGCAGGGCCGCAGGCAGGTCCGTCGCGTCCTTGAGGTGCTCGGCGAGGACGACGGCGTCCTCGATGGCGAGCGCCGCGCCCTGGCCGAGGCTCACCAGCATCGGGTGCGCAGCGTCCCCGAGCAGGGTCGTGCGTCCCGTGCCCCATCGCTGCAGGAACGGTCGGTCCTGGGCGGTGATGGTGACGATCGTCTCCTCGGGGGTGACCCTGATCGCCTCCTGTACCTCGTCGGCCCAGCCGGCGAAGACGCCGGCGATCTTCTCCTTGCCGAGGCGCGGGGTCCCGGAAACCCAGTCGGGGACGTTCTTCGTCCCCCACCAGTACGCGCGGCCGTGGCCGATGTCGGCGAGGCCGAAACGCTGGCCGCGCCCCCAGTAGTGCGCGGCGTACCCCTTGGTCAGCCGCGGATGGCTGAAGGGTACGGTCGCCAGCCAGCACACGTAGTTGCCGGACCGCGGCTCCTCGGCGCCCGCCACCTGCCGCCGGATCGCGGAGTTGAAGCCGTCCGCGCCGATCAGGACGTCGCCGGAGGCCTTCCGCCCGTCCTCGAAGGTGACCTCGACCCCGTCGTCGCCGGTGACGAACCCCGTGGCCGCGGCGTTCACTTCGATGACCTGGTCGTCCCCGAGCGCGTCGAGGAGCGTCTGCTGGAGGTCGGCGCGGTGGACGGCGTGGTTCGACGCGCCCAGCCGGTCCGCGAGTTCGCGGAACGGAAGGGCCCTGATCAGCCGGCCGCGCTTGGTGAGGAACTTCAGTTCGTCGAAGACCTCACCGCGCTTGTCCAGGCCCGGGGCGATGTCGATGCCCTGGGTGCGCAGCGCCAGGACGGCGTTGGACATCAGGGAGACCGCCGTGGTCCCCGGTCGCAGCTCGGGAGCCCGTTCGAAGATCTGGACCTCGACACCGGCTCGGCGCAGCGTGGCCGCGGCCGCCAGTCCGCCGATCCCGGCCCCGATGACGAGGGCCTTGCGTGTGGAGTGCTGCGTCATTTCCCGCTCCTATCGGCCGGCCGCCGATCGAGGCGGCCGGCCATCGCTTCTGCGACCTTCTGGGCGACGACGTTCACGTGCGATTTCTCCGGGAGGACCACGTGGTCACCGGGAACGTGCCGAGGACCAGGTGCGTGGACTCAGCCGTCCAGGGGCTTGCGGGCGCGGAGGATGACGTCGAACCGCCCGGGGTACTGGCGATCCATCGGCTCGAAGCCCACTTCGGTGTACCACCGCTCGAATTCCTGCGGCGTGTAGGTGCGGCCCTCGGGCGACGCGACCGTGTGGAGGTACGCCGACATGAACGCGGCGTGGGCGGGACCGGTCTCGTCGTCCTCCTGGGCGACGGCGACGATCACCATGTGACCGCCCGGCTCCAACGCCCGGTAGGTCTTCGCGAAGAGCTCGCGGACCTGCTCCGGGGACCAGATTTCGAGGAACCGGGAGTACACGACGCAGTCGTGGGACGACGTGGGGAACTCGTCCTGCAGGATGTCGGTTCCGATCGCGCGGACCCGCTCGGACAGGCCGGCCTCGGCGATCCGGTCGTTCGCCATCTTCGCCACGTTCGGCAGTTCGAGGATGGTCGCCTGGAGCTGCGGCCAGCGCTGGGCGAAGCTGATGGCGTTGGTTCCGGTGCCTCCGCCGACGTCCAGTACGCGCTGGTACGACGAGAAGTCCACGGTGTCGACGAAGTCCTCGACCACCGAGCGGCTCTGGTGCTCCATCATGGCGGTGAACACCTTCTCGAGGTTCTCGTCCTCGCCGAGGAGCTCGTAGAGCGTGGTCGCCGACGATCCGGCGAGCAGCTCGCGGTGCAGCCCCAGGTTCTCGTTCTTCACCAGCGATTCGTACAGCCAGCCCACCGGCCGGTACAGCATCTCCTGCGTGTAGCGGATGATGACGGGCATGAAGGCGTCAGGATCGCCCGCCAGGAGATCGGTGGCGGCGGTGTTGTGATATCCCTCGCCGTCCTTGCGCACGAGGTCGAACGCGGAACACCCCAGCAGCAGCACGTGTCCCGCGCGTTCTTCGAGCCCCAGTTCGGCGGTGATCTCTTCGAGGGTGCTGCCCGGCCGCTCCTTGAGGAAGGTGAACAATTCCAGGCGTTGCGCGGCATGCAGGAACGGGAACCGGAAACTGCCGTACACCATATTCCACAGGTCGTCCAGGGCGGTCGCCGACGGTTCGGTCATGATGATCCCCTTCACGGAATCGCGGGCCTCCGGCGTATGCCTTCGGCCGAGTCGTGGTGAAGTCCGGCATCGTCCGGTTCTGCCGATCGATGGCCCATGGGGCGCAGGCAGCGGAAGCCGGCGCCGCGGATCGCCATCCGCGGCCGGCTTCCACGACGAATACCGCCGCCCGACAGGCCTGAGCGGGCTTCGGTGCAACAGAGGCAACAACAAACTCCGGTGGTCACACAAGGCCCCTCATGCGGCGATGATCACTGTGGGTGGCGTGAATCGTGCGGTGCACTCTTCCGCATCCCTTCACTTGAGGCCGCCGGAGCCCCGAAGACGCTCGAAATACTTTTGTTTACAAGGCCGAAAACCACCCAGTCAACCAAGTACTGCGACTACCAGGATCCCTGCGTTCTGGATGCGTTCCGCTCGTCCGTGCAAGATCGGCCGCGGATCAGCAGACTTGTGCGAGGGGACCAAGCTTGTGAATGCCATTGCGCGTACCCCACTGACGGCATATCAGCGTGACGTGTGGGCGGCCAACGCCAATTTCCCGGAAAACCCCCAGTTCAACTGCCAGATCTACGACAGCTTCCAGGGCTCCGCCGACCTCGGCCTACTGGCGGACTGCCTGCACCGGGCGGCCGAGGCGTCCGACGCGTTCCGGCTGCGTTTCGGCGAGGTGGAGGGCACGCCCCACCAGTGGCTCGCCGACGTGCCGGAGGTCCGCACGGTCGATCTGAGCGCCGAGCCCGATCCGGCGGCGGCCTGTCGCCGATGGATACGCGACTCCTTCGACCGGCCCTTCGATCTGCGCGGGGGACGGACGTCCGAACTGACCCTCCTCGTGGAGTCCGGTTCCGTCGTCCACGCGCACGTCAAGGCCCACCACATCGTCGCCGACGCCTGGGGCCTCAACCTGTTCATGACACGGGTCCGTGCCGACTACGAGCACGTCCTGCGCACCGGTGCACCGCTCACGGCCGAAGCCCCGCAGTACGTCGACTTCGTGCGCACCGAGGGCGACTACCGCGCCTCGCGGGAGCACGAGGCGGACCGGGACTTCTTCCGCGCGTCCATGGCGGGCGTCGTCCCCGAGTTCTTCCCCCGCAAGGAGGCCAGCGGCGCCCGGCGCAGCGCCCGCCACAGCTTCGTCGTCGAGCGGGCCCTGGTGAACCGGATCCGCGAGCGCGGCGAGTCGGTCTTCGCCTTCGTCTCGGCCGCCTTCTCCGTCTACCTCTCCCGCGTGCTGCGCACCGAGGAGATCGTGCTCGGCGTCCCGCTGCTCAACCGGCCCACCGACGAACAGCGGCGGACGGTCGGTCACTTCGCCAACACCCTGCCGCTGCTCGCACGTCCGTCGGGCGACAAGACCATGGGCGAGCTCGTGGCGGAGATCCGGGGCGCCACCCGCGCCCTCAAGCCGCACGAGCGGCTGGCCCTGGGCGACGTGCTGCGGGACGTCTCCCTGCACAGCAGCGACGGGCCACGCCGCCTGTTCGACGTGACCATCGCCCACCTGCGCTGGCCGCGGCAGCTGGAGCTCCCCGGCCTGTCCTACGGGACCGTGGTGCAGGCCCGTGCCCACGACACGGACGCGCTGGCGGTCGTCGTCAACGAGCTCGACGACGTCGGCGACCTCCTCGTCGACGTGGACTACGGCTGCGACGTCTTCGACGAGGACTTCCCCGTCGAGGCGGTGGGCCGCCATCTCAAGGCCCTCATCGAGCGCACCCTCGACGACCCGGACCTGCCGCTCGCCGGGATCTCCATGCTGGCCGCCGACGAGCGGGCCGCGCTGGTGGACGGCTGCAACAAGACGGCCGTGGAGTACGCCGCGGACCGGACGCTGCACGGGCTGTTCGAGGAGCAGGTCGCCCGTACCCCGGACCGCACGGCCGTCGTCGACGACGCCACCGGGGAATCGTTCACGTTCGCCGCGCTCGACGAGCGGGCCAACCGCATCGCGCGGGTGCTGCGGGAGCGGGGGGTGCGACCCGGTGACCGCGTCGCGGTGCTGATGGACCGCTGCCTGGCCATGCCGGCCGCCGTCCTCGGCGTACTGAAGTCGGGCGGTGCCTATACGCCGGTGGCCCCGGACTACCCGGCGGAGCGGATCCGGTTCCTCATCGAGGACTCGGGCGCCAAGGCCGTCCTGGTGGCGGGCGGCGGCGAAGCCCACGGGCCGGCCGGCGGCGGGGTGCCCGTCCTGGACGTGGAGGAGCTGCCGCAGGCCTCCGGCGCACCCCTGGAGCCGGCCGCCGGCCCGCGCGACCCCGCCTACGTCATCTACACCTCGGGTTCCACGGGGAAGCCCAAGGGGGTGGTCGTCGAGCACCGTTCGGTGATCAACCGTCTGGCGTGGATGCAGAGCCGCTACCCCGTCGGCGAGGGCGACGTCCTGCTGCAGAAGACGCCGATCTCCTTCGACGTCTCGGTGTGGGAGCTGTTCTGGTGGGCCGTCGAGGGTGCCTCCCTCGCCCTGCTGCCGCCGGGCGGCGAGAAGGACCCCCGGGAGATCCTGCGTACGATCGCCCGCCGCCGGGTCGGCGTCGTCCACTTCGTGCCGTCGATGTTCGCCGGCTTCCTGGACCTCCTGGAGGACGCCCCCGGGCTGGTCGACGACGCCCGGTCGCTGCACCACGTCTTCTGCAGCGGCGAGGCGCTCCCGCCCGCCCTGGTGGACCGATTCAACCGGGTCTTCGCCGGGCGGGCGGCACCCCGGCTCGTCAACCTGTACGGGCCGACCGAGGCCACCGTCGACGTCTCGTTCTTCGACTGCCCCGCCGACCCCGCACGGCCGGTGGGCCGCGTGCCGATCGGCCGGCCCATCGACAACATCCGTCTGTACGTGCTGGACGAGGACGGCGGCCCGCAGCCGGTCGGCGCGCCCGGCGAGCTGTGCATCGCGGGTGTCGGCGTGGCCCGCGGCTATCTGAACCGGCCGGAGCTGACCCGGGAGAAGTTCGCCGACGACCCGTTCGTACCCGGCGGCCGCATGTACCGCACCGGCGACCTCGTGCGCCGCCTGGCGGACGGGGACATCGAGTACCTGGGCCGGATCGACGGACAGGTGAAGATCCGCGGCAACCGCGTCGAACTCGGCGAGGTGCAGGACCGCCTGGCGACCTGCCCCGGCGTCCGGACCGCGGCCGTCACCGACCACCGGTCGGCCGACCGAGGCACCTACCTCGTCGGCTACTACACCGCAGACGAGGAACTGGACGCGGCGGTGCTGCGCGGTCATCTGGCCGCCGCCCTCCCCGGGTACATGATCCCGGCCCACTTCCAGCGGCTGGACGAGCTCCCGCTGACCCCGAACGGCAAGACCGACCGTCGCAGGCTCCCGGCGCCCGAGCTGTCCGCGACCGGTGACGAGGCACCGCGCGACGAGGTCGAGGCGGCACTGGCCGCCATCTGGTCCGAGGTGCTGGGCGTGGAGCGGGTGGGGGTGCACCAGAACTACTACGCCCTGGGCGGCGACTCCATCCTCATGCTGCGCATCCGCGCCCTGGCGGAGAAGCAGGGCATCCGCTTCGCCCTGGCCGACCTGGTGCTCAACCCCACCGTGGCCGGTCTCGCCGGACGGGTGCGCACCTCCGCCGCCCCGGCGGACGCGGCGGAGCCGGCGCCCTTCGCCCTCGTGCCGACCGTCGACCGGGCCCGGCTGACCGGCCTGGCCGACGCCTACCCCGCGACCCGCCTCCAGCTCGGCCTGCTCTACCACAGCCGCGAGCACGAGAACTCGGCCGTCTACCACGACGTCTTCCACTACTCGCTCCGGCTGCCGTGGGACGAGCAGGCGCTGCGCACGGCGTTCGCCCGGCTCACGGTGCGGCACCCGGTGCTGCGCTCCGGCTTCTCGCTGGCCGGCTTCTCCGAACCCCTGCAGACCGTCCGCCCGCAGGTCGACGGCGGGCTGGAGGTCGTCGACCTGCGCGAGGCCGGTGCCGGAGAGGCCGAGGCCGTCATCGGGGCGCACATCGAGGAACGCCGCCACCACGCCTATGACTTCGACAACCCGCCGCTCTATCTCTTCCGCGCCCACGCCCTGCGGGACTCGGTGGAGCTCGTCCTCAGCTTCCACCACGCGATCCTCGACGGCTGGAGCGTGGCGACCCTGGTCCGGGAGCTGCTGCAGGACTACCTGCACGAGACCGGGCAGGACGTGGAGCCCGTCGCGGACGGCCCGCTGCCGTCCGCCGCGCACTATGTGCTCGACGAGCGGCGTGCCCTGGCCTCCGAGGCCGGACGGGCTTTCTGGCGGCACAAGCTCGCCGGGGCGGAGCCCGTACAGTTCGACGGCTTCCGGCCGTACGAGGCGCCGGGCTCCGAGGGCGTCTTCGCGCACCGGGTGGAGCTCCCCGACGGTCTCGGGGAGGCGCTGCGCCGCTTCACCCGGGAGCGGTCCGTTCCCATCAAGTCCGTGCTGTTCGCCGCGCACTGCCTGCTGCTGCGGCTGTTCGGCGGCACCGACGACGTGGTCACCGGCCTCGTCATGCACGGGCGGCCGGAGCTCGCCGGTGCCGAGCGCGTCACGGGCCTGTTCCTCGGTACGACGCCCATCCGCATCGGTCCGGGCCACCGCAGCTGGCTGGACGTGGTGCGCGAGGCCCATCTGCAGGAGCAGGAGGCGCACCCGCACCGCCACTACCCCCTGAGCGCCGTCCAGGAGGACCTCGGCGGCGACACCGTGATCGAGTCGGCCTTCAACTACGTCAACCCGCGTGTCCTCAGCGAGCTGCTGCAGAACACCGGTGTGGAGCTGACGGACTTCCGCACCTACGAGGAGACGAACTTCAAGCTCCTGGTCAACGCGGTCGTCGACCCGGCCGACAAGCGGATCTGGCTGCGCATGGACCACGACGGCCGCGTCTTCACCCGGTCGCAGGCCGACCGGTTCGGCCGTGTCTACCTGGATCTGCTGCGCCGGATCGTCGAACGGCCCGACGAGCCCGTCGGTTTCGGTTTCCTCGCCCCGGCGGTCGCCCCAGCGCCCCGTACGGAGCTGCCCGCCCTGGTCACCGACCGTTTCGACGAGCGGGTCGCCGCGACACCGGACGCGATCGCCGTGGCCTTCGAGGACCAGCGGTGGACGTACCGGCGGCTGGGCGAGGCCGCCGACCGGGTGGCCCGCAGGCTGGTGCGGCTGGGTGCGGGCGCCGGTTCCCACATCGGCCTGGCGATGGACCGCTCCCCCGAGGTCGTGGCGGCGCTGCTGGGCATCGCCAAGGCCGGCGCGGCCTGCGTGCCCATGGACGTGACGTACCCGCCGGACCGGCTCGCGCTGATGGTCGATCGCGCGGATCCCTTCCGGGTGCTCGCTCCCGAGCGTCACGCCGCTCTGTTCCCCGGCGCCCGAGTGCTTCCGCTGGACGAGGCGCTCGCGGCGGACGACGGCCCGGAACCGGTGGCGCTGCCCACCGTCACCGGGGAGACGACCGCGTACATCCTCTTCACCTCCGGGTCGACCGGTGAGCCCAAGGGCGTCGTGCTGCCGCACCGG
This sequence comes from Streptomyces sp. NBC_00250, assembly GCF_036192275.1. Lineage (NCBI taxonomy): Bacteria > Bacillati > Actinomycetota > Actinomycetes > Kitasatosporales > Streptomycetaceae > Streptomyces > Streptomyces sp. NBC_00250. The sequence goes on from NZ_CP108088.1 coordinate 619,848, forward strand.
ACGCTGGCCAACTACATGGAGTGGCAGATTCCCGCCGCGAGCGGGGCGGCCGGTGGCAAGACGCTGCAGTTCGCACCGCTGAGCTTCGACGTCTCCTTCCAGGAGATCTTCTCGACGCTGTGCGGCGGCGGCACGCTCCAGCTGGTCCGCGAGGACGAGCGGCGGGACATGCCCGCACTGCTGCGACTCCTCGACCGGGAGGCGGTCGAGCGGGTCTTCCTGCCGTACGTCGCGCTGCAGCAACTCGCCGAGGCCTCCGAGGCCCTCGGCATCCGCCCGGCCGCGCTGCGCGTGATCATCTCCTCCGGTGAGCAGCTGCGCGTCACCGACGAGATCCGCCGCTTCTGCGCCGCGGTGCCGGGAACGGTGCTGGAGAACCAGTACGGCCCCACCGAGACCCACCTCCTCACCAGCTTCACCATGTCCGGTGACCCGGCGGAGTTCCCGGCACTGCCGCCCATCGGCAGGCCCCTGGACGGCATCGACCTGTACGTGCTCGACGCCGACATGCGGCCCGTACCGCCCGGCGCGAAGGGCATCATCCACATCGGCGGCGTCTGCCTGGCCCACGGCTACCTGGGGCGGCCCGACCTCACCGACGAGCGCTTCGTCCCCCATCCCTTCGGGGAGCCCGGCGAACGCCTCTACCGCACGGGCGACCTGGCCCGCCTCCTGCCGGGCGGCGACCTCGTCTGGCTCGGCCGGGAGGACTCCCAGGTCAAGGTGCGCGGCTTCCGCGTCGAACTCGCCGAGGTGGAACTGGCACTGACCAAGCTGGCCGACGAGTACCCCGGTGTCCGCGAGGTCGCGGTCGTGGCCCGCCACCGTGACGGCGCCGACGCCTTCCTCGCGGCCTTCCTCGTCGGCGAGGTGGGCGCGGCACCGGTCGAGGACCTCAGGGCGCGGCTGCGCGGGCTCCTGCCCGACTACATGGTGCCCTCGCACTTCGAGTGGCTGCCCGCGCTGCCGCTGACCCCCAGCGGGAAGCGGGACGACGCACGGCTGCGCCGCACGGCCCTGGCCTCCCGGGTGAGCGCCGACCGGGTGGCGCCGCGCGACGCCCAGGAACGCGCGCTGGCCGGAGTGCTGGCCGAGCTCCTGCAGGTGCCGGAGGTCGGGGTGCACGACGACTTCTTCGCGCTCGGCGGCACCTCGCTGACGGCGATGCGGCTCGTGGTGACGATCGAGAAGCTCTTCGGGGTCAACGTCCCGCTGTCGGCGCTCATCGGCACCCCCACCGTCGCCGGGCTCGCCGAGCGGCTGCGGGAGCGGGAGGCGGGCGTGGCCTACGACCCGGTCGTCCCGATCCGGACGACGGGCAGCCGCCCGCCGATGTTCCTCGTCCACCCGCTGGGCGGCAACGTGCTCTGCTACCTGGGCCTGGCCAAGCACCTGCCCGAGGACCAGCCGGTGTACGCGCTGCAGGCCGCCGGCACCCACCCGGGCGTCGAACCGTCCGACTCCATACCCGAGATCGCCGCCCGCTACCTGGAGGCCGTCCGGCGGGCACGGCCCGACGGCCCGTACGTCATCGGCGGCTGGTCGTTCGGCGGCTTCATCGCGTTCGAGATGGCCCGGCAGCTGCGCCGTACCCATCCCGAGGACGTCGCCTCGCTGATCCTCATCGACCCGATCGCGGTCGCCCCCGGGGACCGGCCGAGCATCGCCGACGGCTCCCTCCTGGAGTGGTTCTTCTGGGAACTGCTGTGGATGGAGCGCGGTGGGCAGACCCCGCTGGAGGCCATCCCCGAGGGCCTCGACGCCGACGGCAAGTTCGGCTTCGTCGTGGAGCGCGCCACGGCGGCGGGCATCCTGCCGGCGGAGGGGTCGCAGAGCGCGGTGCGCCGCCTCTTCGCGATGTTCAAGGCGCACTGGCACGCGCTGCTGACCTACCGGCCCGAGCGGGCCGACGAGGACCTCGTGCTGCTGCGGGCCGACGCTCCCCTGCCCAAGGTGCTCGAACCGATGCACGGTGCGGCCAGCAGCCTCCACGAGGACCCGTCGAACGGCTGGCGGGAGATGACCACCGGCCGGGTCGAGGTGGTCGACGTGCCCGGCGACCACTTGGTGCTTCTGGAGGAGCCGCACGTCGCCGTCGTCGCCGAGCATGTGGCACGGGCCGCTGAACGCCCCTTCCGGGAGGGAACTTCGGGGGAGGGGAGCAGGTAGTACGACGGCGGCTCCGCACTGATGCTGCCCGGCTTCGAGGCCGGGGGCCGGGGGTGACAGTGCGGAGTTCGCCGACGGGCGCCGAGCGCGGGGGAACGACCGCGCCGGCGCCGACGGGTTCGACCCCGCGGTCCGCCGCGGCCTGACCGGGGCGGCGACCGCCACCCGGCGGCCGGACGTGCGGCCCGGAGGACGTGGCCCCGGCGGGGGCCTGGCCGGGGTGACCTGGAGCGCTGGTACGGGATCACCGGCCGACGCTCTCGTCGTTGCGAGCGGCACTCCTCGACCACCACGACTCGGTGACGGGACACCTACGGGGTTTGCAGCCCGAAATTATGCGGCGATGACCGCCTGTTGACCATCAGGCCGATAGTGTCCAAAAAACACTCTCACGCCAATCGGCAATACCCGCCCGCCTTGACGCCCAAACCTTGATCTCCATCTCAGTTCATCCGCCACGTATGCATTAGGCTGCCCGTGGAACTTGGACTCCTTCGTAGTGCGGGGAATGCCCCTGGACGCAGGGGGGTTGCAGTGCCGGTGGGCCTGACCCGGCACTGCCGACTCCACGCGGACACGGCGTACCCCCGCACAACGGCGGATACGTGGGAATTCCTTATCGGGGAAGAAGAGACTTGATGAATGGCGTTGCTTTAGACAACGAAGTCAGCAGGCAGGAACTCGCCCATTTCTTACGCACTCGACGCGAAAGTCTCAGCCCGGCGGATGTCGACCTCCCGAACGGCCCCCGGAGGCGGACCCCTGGCCTCCGCCGGGAAGAAGTGGCGGCACTCGCGGGGTTGAGCCTCACCTGGTACACACTGCTCGAACAGGGGAGGAACGTTTCCCCCTCATTCAAGGTCCTGGACAGCCTGGCCGGCGCCCTGAATCTGGCCGAACACGAGCGCGAATACATCCACCAGCTCGTCCACAGCCGGACCTTCCCGCAACGCCTCGAAAGACGGCACGCCCCGACCGAGACCGCGCTGCAGCAGGTGGCCGACTCGCTGAGCCCCAACCCCGCCTACGTCGTCAACAAGTTGGGTGACATCCTCGGCTGGAACGAGGCCGCCGCCGAGTGGTACACGGACTTCGGGCGCATGCCTGAGGCCCGCCGGAACCTGCTCTGGTGGCTGTTCACCGCGCCCGAGGCGAGGGTTCGGCTGGCCGACTGGCGGCGCGACGCCCGGGACCAGGTGGGCAGGTTGCGAGCGGTGTCGGCCGGTTTCCCCGGCCGGAGCTCCGTCAGCGAGATGGTCGAGGACCTCAAGCAGGTCAGTTGCGATTTCCGAACCTTGTGGGGCGAGTACCGGGTGCTCAACACGGAGCCGCAGTTCCGTCGGCTCCGCCACCCGCGGCGCGGCACGGTCCCGATGCGACTGGTCATCCTCGCCGACGGCATGCATCCGTCGCTGGAGGTCGTCTACCACCTGCCGCAGCTCTCCGGTCACTGAGGGAACGACGACGGCGGGGCCGGGGAGCGAACTCCCCGGCCCCGCCGGGTTCTGCTGCCCGCGGGCGTCAGAGCGGGGACCGCAAGGGCCCCCGCCGACGCGGACGACGCGGCGGACGGGTGCCCGTCAGGAGCCGCGGACGAGGGAGCGCGGGCTGATGACGTGGTCGATCAGTCCGAATTCCAGGGCCTGCTCGGCGGTGAGGACGTAGTCCCGCTCGACGTCCTCACGGATCTGGTTCAGATCCCGCCGGGTGTGCTGGGCGAGCATGCCCTCCACCAGCTCACGCTGGCGCTGCACCTCGGTGGCCTCGATCACCAGGTCGGAGACCTGGCCCTGCGTGCCGTGGCTGCGAGGCTGCTGCAGGAGGATCCGGGCACTGGGCAGGGCCGTGCGCTTGCCGGGCGTACCGGTGGCCAGGATCACGGCGGCCACCGAGTTGGCCTGCCCCAGGCAGACCGTCTGGATGTCGGGCTTGACGAACTGCATGGTGTCGTAGACGGCGGTGAGCGCCGTCAGGGACCCGCCGGGCGAGTTGATGTACAGGGAGATGTCCCGGTCCGGGTCGATGGACTCCAGGCATAACAGCTGGGCCATGATGTCGTTCGCCACGACGTCGTCGACCTCGTGGCCGAGGAAGATGATGCGCTCTTCGAAGAGCTTGGCGTACGGGTCGTACTCCCTGGTGCCCTGCGACGTGCGCTCGACGAAGCGCGGCACGATGTAGCGGCTCTGCGGGAGCATGGCACCGGAGCCGGCGGGGCCGGGTGCTGGGGAAGAAGTGGGCGTGCTCATTGCGCGCGGTCCTCCGGGTGGGGATAGGTGCTGGGTCCGCCGGGAGGCGGGAGGGAGCTAGCGGGGCGTGACTGCGCCCACGCCGGGCAGGGCGGACGTCGACTGCATGACCTCGTCGATCAGGCCGTAGTCCTTGGCCTCCTGCGCGGTGAACCAGCGGTCGCGGTCCGAGTCGCGGGTGATCGTCTCGGTGCTCTGGCCGGAGTGGTGGGCGATGAGCTCGGCCATCTCCAGCTTGGTCCGCTTGAGCTGGTCCACGTAGATCTTGATGTCCGAGGCGGTGCCCGCGAATCCGGCCGAAGGCTGGTGCATCAGGATCTTGGTGTGGGGCAGCGCGAAGCGCTTGCCGGGCGCGCCGGCGGTGAGCAGGAACTGGCCCATGGAGGCGCAGAATCCCATGGCGATGGTGACGACGTCGTTCTTGATGTACTGCATCGTGTCGTACACCGCCATTCCCGCGGTGACCGAACCACCGGGGGAATTGATGTACAGGTAAATGTCGCGGGTCGGGTCCGCTGCGAGCATCAGCAGCTGCGCGGTGATGCGGTTCGCGATGTCGTCGTCGACTTCCTTTCCGAGGAAGACGATCCGGTCGTTGAGAAGCCGGTTGTAAACGGCCTCACCGGCAGGTGCGTCACCGTGTCCGTCGAGGCCGTAAGGCGGCATCTGGTGCGATGCGAGCGGGAACTGCTGAGCGCCCATGTGATTTCACTCCTCATCCTTGCGAGGGTCCCGGTCCGGCCGAGCTCCGTCCATTCGGTGAGCGAAGCGGGAGTGAACACCCCCCACCCTCACATATGGCGAAGCTAACACGCACTCATGCCGGGGGCTGCACGGCTGCCGAATAGTTCGCTGAGAGCGGAGGATCGCACCGTCCAGATCTTCAAGTGGCCTGAAAGCGAGGATTTTTGCGCGTGCGACAGGGCCGACGCCCCGTAGTCGGTGGACTGTCGTCCCAGCAGGAACGGTGCATACAGAAAGAATGGGAAAGAATCGGGAGACGAATCCGGCCAGGTGTGAAGCGACCGGCCAGGTACCGGGAATGGCGACAGGGGCCGGATCCGGAAACGGTGGTCCGCGGACGGGAAGCCGACCGACGTCCATGACGCGGCCGGGGGCGGCCACTTCCGGCCACCTCGGGCGGTCCCGCGGGCGGTCCGCGGGCGGCCCCGGCACCGCGTGGAAGGCTCCCGGTCCGACGGCGCCGACCCACTGCCCCTTCGCCGCCCGTCAAGGCGACACCCCCTCCGGCGCCCTGGCTTTGAGAGGGATCCTGTGTGCCATCGCCGCACGTCAGAGGCGCACCGGCGCGGTCGTGTCGGCGAGGAGACCAGCCCGACGGGAGTCGTCGATCACTACAATCCAGACTTATGAGGACGGTTACCACGCGCACGGTCGAGTACCCGGCCGACGGCCTGACGATGATCGGGCACCTCGCGCTCCCGGCCGGTGACGACCGTAGGCCCGCGGTCCTGGTCGGGCCCGAAGGGCCGGGGCTGAACGACTTCCAACGCCGCCGGGCCGACACCCTGGCCGAGTTGGGATACGTGGCGCTGGCCTTCGACATCAACGGCGGGCGCTGGTTCACCGACCCCGGGGAGATACTGGCGCGGGTGACCCCCCTGCTCGCCGACCCCGACCGCATGCGGGGCATCGGCCACGCGGCGCTGGACGTGTTGCTCGCCGAACCGCGGACCGACCCCGACCGGATCGGCGCCGTCGGCTACGGCACCGGGGGCGCCATCGTGCTGGAACTCGGGCGCGACGGCGTCGACCTGCGTGCGATCGGGACGGTGAACGCGCTGACCACGGGCCGCCCGGGCGAGGCGGCGCGCATTCGCTGCCCGGTGTGGGCCGGAGTCGGGTCCGAGGACCCGATCATGCCGCCCCGGCAGCGGGAGGCGTTCACGGAGGAGATGGAGGCCGCGGGCGTCGACTGGCGACTCGTGGTCTACGGCGGCGCCTTGCACGCCTTCCACCACCCGCCGGTCGACCAGGCCGTGGTCCCGGGCGTCGGCTACCACGCACGGCACGCACGGCGAGCCTGGCGCGACGTCGTCGACCTGCTCGCCGAGTGCCTGCCCGTGACGGAGTGATCCGGTCGGCCACGGCGATTTCGGTCCGCGCATCGGGCCGGTCGACGACGGCCGCACTCCAAGGCCGTCGCGCAGCCCTATCTTTGGCTGATGCGTGAACACCTCATCGACCGCCCGTCCGATCTCGACGTCGTCCGTGAGTCCTATGACCGGGTGGCCGACAACTACGCCGACATGGTCCTGACGACGGGTATCGGCGACATCCGTCGCCATCCGTGGCACAAGGCGTCGATCGACGCCTTCGCCGACAGAGTGGGCGGGCTCGGGCCCGTCCTCGACGTCGGGTGCGGACCCGGAACGGTCACCGCCTACCTGGCCGAACGCGGTCTCGACGTGTCCGGGGTGGATCTCTCTCCCCGGATGATCGAGAACGCGCGCCGTCTGCACCCGCAGTGCCGTTTCAGCGTCGCCTCCGCCACCGACCTCGACCTCGCCGAAGCGTCCCTCGGCGGCGTGCTCGGGTGGTGGTCCCTGTTCAACCTCCCCCGTGACGTCCTTCCTCAGGTTCTCGCCCAGTTCACCCGCGCGTTGAAGCCGGGCGGACACTTCATCATGGCCACCCACGTCGGCGACGAGGACATGGTGCGGACCGAGGCGTACGGAGGCGTGCCCGTGCGCTGGACGACACACAAATGGCGGCCGGAACAGATCGTGGACCTGATCGAGCGGGCGGGCCTGCTTCCGGTCGCCGAACTCCGGCTCCCTCCGGAGGAGTACAGCGGGCCGGGTCTGGTCGTCATGGCCAAGCGACCCGGCTGAGCCGACGGGCCGCCGGGACGACGAAAGGGCAGCACACGGCGGGTGCCGTCGGGCGGTCGGCGGGAGTGGTAGTCGGAGTACCAGCATGCCGACGTTCTGGATACGCGCGCTCCCGCCGTGAAGGGTGATCCCCGAACAGCCGTCAGTTCGAGGGAGCTTCCATTGCAGGATCGCCTTGCCGTCGTCACCGGTGGCACCAAGGGAATCGGGGTGAGCCTCAGCCGTCGGCTGGTGTCGACGGGCTACCGGGTCGTCGCCCTCTACCGGGGCGACCAGGAGTCCGCCGACCTCGCCGCGAAGGAACTGGGCGCCGGATTCACGGCGTTACGGGCGGACGTGTCCGACGCCGACGACGTCGCCCGGGTCACGGAGCTCGTCCTCGATGCCCATGGCACCCCGTCCGTGCTCGTCAACAACGCGGGCCGCAACATCGACGGACCGTTCCTGGAGATGACCACCTCGGACTGGGACCAGGTCCTCTCCGCCAATCTGTCCGGCCCCTTCTACATGACCAGGGCCCTGGCCCCGGCCATGCTGGCGGCCGGCGGCGGATCGGTGGTCAACGTGGCCGCCACCACCGGCATCCGGCCGCGGCTCAACGGAGCCAACTACTGCGCCAGCAAAGCCGGCCTGCTGCACCTCACCAAATGCCTGGCGCTGGAACTCGCCCCGGCGATCCGTGTGAACTCCCTGATCCCCGGAATGATCGACACCGAGGAGATGCGCACGCGTTTCCGCACGGACGAACAGGAATACCGGGACCGGCTGCTGGCCGAGATCCCGCAGGGCCGGATCGGCAGCCCGGAGGAGATGGCCGACGCCCTGGAGTTCCTGGTGAGCGACAAGGCCGCCTACATCACCGGCCAGAAGTTCATCGTCGACGGCGGCCAGTTCATGTGGTAGCGACGCGAACCGCCGGACCGAAGATCCCTCTCTGCCTCAGCACCTCCCCCACATGGACAGTCGAAAGGGAACACCCCATGCAGTCGCGTATCGATCGGTACGAGGAGTTTCTCACCAAGCAGTACCGGGGCGGCTTCCGCAAGCCGGAGGAGTACTCGATCGCCGAGATCACCCCCGCACTCCGCGACCGGATGAAGAACGGTCACTTCAAGCGTGTCGTCTTCACCGGCATGGGCTGCTCGGCCATCGTCTCCGATGTCGTCCGGGCCTTCTTCACCTCCATCGACACCGAGCTGGAATTCCACGTCTTCAACGACTACGACTTCCGCTACCTCATACCGGAGTCCGTCATCGAGGACGAGCGGACGCTCGTCATCCTCAGCTCCTACAGCGGCCACTCCACCGAGCCGCTGCACGTCTTCCACCGCCTCGCGCACGCCCACGACCGGGTGCTGCTGCTCACCTCGGGCGGCAAGCTCGGCGATCTGGGCACGGAGCACGGCGTCTCCATCGCCCGCTGGCAGCTCAGCGAGCCGGACCGCGAGTACCCGCTGTTCCACGTCGGCCAGTACTTCGCGATCCTCCTCGACATGTTCTACGAACTGGGCCTGATCTCCCAGGACTTCCGCGCCGAGGTGGCAGCGCTCCCCGACCACCTGGAGCGCGACTTCACCCCCGCCCACCGTGAGCTCGCCCGCGCGGCCGCGGCCCGCAGCGAGGGCGCCAACGTCATCATGCTGGCGTCCCCCAAGTGGCACGAGAGCCTGCTGAAGCTGGCCAAGATGCACCTCAACGAGATCGCGATGGTCCCGGCCACGCGGAACTACTTCCACGAGTTCTGCCACAGCGAGGTCGCGACCCTCTCCGACCCCTCGCGCAAGCACAGCGTGCTGATCCTGCAGGACGACGAGGACGACGAGTACACCAAGCAGAAGATGGCGAACCTGATCCGGCTGCTGACCGGCGACCTGCCGCAGAACCGCAACATCGAGGTCACCACCATCGCGCTGGACCAGCCCACCTTCATGCGGAAGTACTTCACCGCGCTGGAGCTGATCCAGTACCTCACCCTCGACCTCGGCCGGGTCTACGACACCGACTCGCGGAACCTGATCTCCGAGGCCGCCGGCAACCCCTGGTACCACGGGGACACCATCCGTGCGGAGCTGGCACAGGGTTAGGCAGTCCGCCTCGACCCCCAGGAACATTCGAGAAAGAGGCCCCGGACACCGTGCACGACGCCTCCCGCCCGACGGTCCCCGTCCGTGACCGGGCCCTCCGCATCCAGCACTTCCGGCCCTCGGTCTTCAGCGAGATGCGGGACCTGGCCGTCCGTACCGGGGCCGTCGACGTGGGGCAGGGGGCGCCCGCCATGGCCGCCCCCGCCGCCCTGACGGCCGCGGTCACCGCGGCCGTGGCGAAGGGCCTCAACCAGTACTCCCCGGCGGCCGGACTCCCCGAGCTCCGCGAGTCCGTGGCCTCCTACCGGCGGCGCACCACCGGTGTCCGGTACCGGCCGGACACCGAGGTGGTCATCACCGCCGGTGCCACCGAGGCGCTGTCGGCCGCCCTGCTCGCCCTCTGCGACCCGGGGGACGAGGTCCTCACCTTCGACCCCTGCTACGACGCCTACTCAGCCTGCGCCGACCTGGCCGGCGCCCGGCTGGTGACCGTACCCCTGGCCTCCGCGGACGACGGCTTCGCCCTGGACGAGGCCGCGCTTCGGGCCGGCTTCGGGCCACGCACCCGGGTACTGCTGTTCAACACCCCGCACAACCCGACCGGAAAGGTCTTCACCGACGAGGAACTCGCCGTCGTCGCCGCCCTGTGCCAGGAGCACGGGGTGATCGTCGTCGCCGACGAGGTCTACGAGCACCTGACGTACGACGGGCGGCGCCACCGCACCATCGCCGCCCTGCCCGGCATGCGGGAACGCACCCTCGTCGTCTCCGGGGCGGGCAAGACGTTCAACGTCACCGGCTGGCGGATCGGCTGGGCCTGCGGCCCCGCCCCGCTGGTGGACGCCCTCCTCTCCGTCAAACAGTTCGTCACCTTCTCCGCCGGCACGCCCTTCCAGGCCGCCGTCGCCGGGGCGCTGTGGGACGTCGAGGGCTGGACCGCCGAACTGCGCGAGGAGCTGTCCGGCCGCCGCACCCTGCTGCGGGACGGGCTGGAGGCGGCCGGACTGCCCACTCTCGCCGGTGAGGGCGGCTACTTCGTCCTGGCGGACGTACGGGGCTGGGGCTACACGGACGACGTGGAGTTCTGCCGCGACCTGCCGACGCGCGCCGGAGTGGTGGCCATCCCCTGCTCCGCCTTCCACCACCGCGACGACGCCCCGCGGTGGCTGGCCCGCTTCGCCTTCTGCAAGTCCGCCGAGGCCGTCACCGAGGCGGTGGCCCGCCTCGGTGCGGCGGGGAAGGAGATCGCCAGGGGGTGAGCCGCCCCGCCTTCCGCCCGCCCCACTCGGTTCCGTGTCCCGTCGGATCGACGTCCGGTCGGTTCGGTGTCCGGCGTCGTTGCGCCCTCACGAACCCCCCTCGGTCGACGGGTCGGCCGGCCGGTCCCCGGGCTCCGTGCCGTCGCGTGCCACGAGACGGAGTCGTACCTCCTCCGCCATCGGGTTTCCGAGCGATTCGAGGATCGCGACCGCCTCGACCAGGGCCTCCTGGGCGTCGGCCGTGCGACCGACGGTGACGAGCTGTTCGGCGAGCCGGTCGAGCGAGCGGGCCAGGCCGAGCAGGTCGCCGACGCGCCGTCGTACGTCGACCGCCTGCTCGTACCAGCCGATCGCCTCGTCGGTGCGGCCGACCGTCCGGCAGACATCGCCCAGCCCGTGCAGGGACTTGGCCTCCGTCGGCAGGTCGGCCGTCACCCGGGCACCGTCCAGGGCCCGCTCGTACTCCTCGAACGCCGCGGTCGGCCGACCGAGGGCCAGGCTCGACGCGGCCATCTCGGTCCGCGTGATCGCCTCGCCCCGCCGGTCGCCGATGCTCCGATGGATCGGCAGCGCCTCCCGCTGGCGTTCCAGTGCCTCCTCGTAGCGCCCCATGAGGCGGAGCGTCCAGGCGATGTTGTAGATGCTGTTCGCCTGCCAGTGGCTGTCGCCGATGGCCTGGCTGATCCTCAGCGCCTCGGTGAAGTGGCGCATGGCGTCCTCGTGGAGCCCCATGTCCGACTCCGCCCCGGCGACACAGATGAGGCTCCAGGTCTCGGCCCACTGGTCGTCCAGACGGCGGGCGGCCCGCACGGCGGTGTCCGACAGGACCCGCCGGTGGGTGTCGTGCCGGCGCAGCCGCAGGAAGTACACCAGCGCCACCGGCAGCTTCCAGGCCACGTCGTCCAGACCGAGCTCCACCGCCTGACCCACGGCGGGTACCAGGCTCGGCAGTTCGGAGTCGCACCACGCGAGGGCCGCCTCCGGCCCCGGGAACGGTGTGTTCGCGCCGTCCGCGTGGCGTTCGAGGGGTACGTGCTGGCGCTCGGGCACCAGGACCCGGTCCGCGGCATCCGCCATCCACAGATAGTGGGACAGCTCGCGCCCCAGCGCCTGGGCCCGTACCTCGGGGGGCTCCTCCGCCTCGACCCGCTCCCGGGCGTAGTCCCGCAGCAGGTCGTGGTAGCCGTACCGTCTCGGTCCCGCCGCCTCCAGCATGTTGACCGCCACGAGGTCGCGCAGGACCCGCCGGGTCTCCACCTCGGGCAGGTCGATCAGCGCGGCGGCCGTCGACACGGAGAAGTCCGGCCCGGCGTGCAGCGCGAGGAGCCGGAACGCCCTGGCGCCGGCGGGGGTGAGTTGCTGATAGGACCACGAGAACACCGTGCGCACTCCGCTTCGCTCGTCCGACATGGATAGCGATTCCAGCCGGAGGCCGTCGCCTTCCAGCTCTTCGATCAGTTCACCCAGACTCGTGCCGGCGCCTGCCTGCTGGGCGGCGATCCGGACGGTGAGCGGGAGGCGACCACAGCGCCGCACCAGCCTGGTCACTCCTTCCCCGGTCACGCCTTCCGCCTCGTCGTCGCCCGCCAGTCGGCGGAACAGCTCCACCGCGTCCGACGTGTCCAGCGGTCGCATCGCGACGGGCGTGGCACCGTCCACGGCGGTCAGGGCCCCGAGCCTGCTCCTGCTCGTGACGATCGTGAAGCAACCGGGCGCGGACGGAAGCAGCGGCCGTACCTGGTCCGCGCTGCCCGCGTTGTCCGCGACGAGCAGCACCCGCTTCCCGTCGAGCAGGGAGCGGAAGAGCGAGGACATGGCGTCCAGCGAGCCCGGCACCCGGTCCGCGGGGGCGCCCAGGGCCGAGAGGAACCCGTGGAGGACCTCTTCGGGCGCAAGGGGTGCGAGCCGGTCGTAGCCCCTCAGGTTCGCGTAGAGCTGGCCGTCCGGGTACCGGTCCCGCGCCTGATGTCCCCAGTGGACGGCGAGCGCGCTCTTGCCCACCCCCGCCGTCCCCGAGATCATGACGACCCCGTTCGAGGTGGCGGAGACCGCGTTCAGCGCGGCCAGGAGGTCCGACCGGTCGGTGAAACAGGTCGCGACTCGGGGCAGTTGCCTCGGCACCGGCAGGGTCGGCGCCGAGGGGGCGTCCCGGCCGCCGTGCACGCCACCGTAGATGACCCCGGCCTGCACCACATGGGTGGCGTGGCCGGCGAAGGCATTGCTCCCGTTGTCTGCGGTGCCTGCGCTCCGTGCGTCGCCCGCACTGCTTGTGCTACCTGCGCTCCCTGCGCTGTCTGCGTTCACTCGGACGAGCCCGCCCTTCGTACTGTGGCCCTACGGCGGGGAACCGCCGTCGCCGGGACCTGGTCCGCGGACAGACGGTCGATCGCGGTACGCAGACCGGCCACGAACCGCGCCCCGGCCGGGGCCGGCGCTGCCTCGGCGGCGAGCGCGTCGACGGCGGCGTCGGCCCACGCCGAACGGCGGCGGAAGGCCGCGGCGGCCCGTGCCGATCGCATACGGTCCCGTCCACCGAACGTCTCCCCAGGCGTGGCACCGGCCGGCCGCTCACGGCGTGGCGGCCCGACGGCACGTGCGCGCCAGAGTTCCGCCAGGGCGACCTGGGCGTACAGGCCGTGGAGCGCCTGTTCCCGCGGTACGGGGGCGGTCTGCCACGGCACGGAGAGGAAGGCGGGCCCGCCGTTGTCGAAGAAGACGTACGCGTCCATCAGCGCGTCGAGTTTGGCGCGCTGGAACTCCTGGAGCAGCGCGGCCGCCACGTCGGTGGTTCCCGTGGGCATCGCCAGGCCCGCCGCGCCGAACGGCGGCCGCCGGTGGAGGGCGTGTGCCTGCCGGTCCCCCGGCAGCGGCTGCAGGGGGACCACGGCCCGTAATGCCGTCCGTAGCGGCGCGGCGTAATCCGGTACGAGCAGGGTCAGCTCGCGTCCCGCCCGGCTGAGTGCGACCTGCCAGGCCGTCCACTGCCGGGGGGAGAGACGGTCGAGGGCCGTGCGACGGACCGTGGGGTGGGCCACGGGGGCGTGCCCGGTGATGTCGTCGGCGGGAGGGGCACGGTAGGGGTCGAGGTCGTCCAGGGCGACGGGCAGCCAGGGTGTGGTCAGGCGTCTGACGCCGATCCAGCGGTGGGGCAGCCGGTCCGTCCCCCCGACGCTCACCTCCGCCGTGGTCCCCGCCTGTTCCACCGGCACCGCGCCCAGGCCCGGCAGGTGCGCGAGTCCGTCCCGTACGGGGAGGGGCAGCCGGGTCGGGACGCCGGCGCGCCAGGCGACGGCCGCCGCGACGCCGGCGAGGTGTGCCAGGTCGCGCGCTCCGTCCCCCGCGTCGGCCGGCGGCCCGTGGCCCGCGCCTGCCGGGGCCTCGCGGCGCAGTGCCTGGGCCCGGGCCCACGTCCGGACGAACGGATGACGGAGGACCTCGGCGGTTTCGGCCGGATGGCTGCCGTCCAGCTCTACGAGGAGTCGCCACCCGAGAACGGCCGCCGCCGCCAGGTCCGATGTGCCGCCGTCGCCCGGGTCAAGACCCGCGACGAGGGCCCTGGTCAGGGAAAGCTGCATGTCCGCGAGGGCTTGCGTGCCGTGGACCGTCCCCGCGCCGGCGGCGAACCCGTCGAAGGCGCCCTCGGGCAGCTGATGGACGGGGGGCGGGGCGGGATCCGGGTCGGCACCGGCACTGGTACGGGGACCGGCGTCGTGCGGAACCGCGATTCCCCGCATCCGCGCCGCCGGGATCTCCGATGCCAGCCGCTTCAGATCGGCGCAGTACACGGACGGGTTGTCGAAGCCGTTCCCGGGGCGGAAGCGGTGGGCGTAGAGGCCGCCCCCGCAGACGCGGACCACGGGGCAGGCGAGGCAGGTGGCGCACAGGTCCGCGTACCCCTGGTTGCGGGCGGCCACCCCGGGATGGGCGGCGACGTGGTCCACGCTGTGCGTGAAGACGGACATGCCGGTCGCCGGGGCGCCGTCGTAGGCGGTCTTGAGGGAGTCCGCCTGCTCCCACGATCCGTCGGTGTCCACGACGGCGAGGGCGACGGGCCGGAGTCCCACGGCCTCGCTGCCGCTCGCACCGCCCCAGGCCGCCGCGGTGAGGGCGTCGAACAGACGGATCGGCACGGGCCGGCCGTCGGCGATCCAGCGTGCGTGGATACGGCCGAGCCAGTCGGCGTACGGCGCGGGTGCCCCGCTCGGCCTGGGCGGCGGGTGCGCCCACGTGGCTTGCGGCAGGAGGAAGTCGAGGTGGGGCGGCGCCTGTTCCAGCAGGGCTTCGTACACGGCGATGGGGTCGTTCTCGACGTCCACGGTGCAGAGGATCCCGCCGTAGAGAGGGCGGAACTCCTGGCGGCGCAGCAGGGCCAGGCCGCGCAGCACCGCGGGATGGCTGCTGCGGCCGTTCGCGTACCGACGGTGCCGGTCGTTCGCGGCCCGGTCGCCGTCGAGCGAGACGCCCACCTGCACCCCCCAGGCGGCGAAGAGGTCGAGGAACGTCTTGTCGAGCGTCACACCGTTGGTCTGGATGTGGAGGCCGAGCTGGACGACGTCGTCCAGGACGGTGCGGAGCGTGCGGATCAGCTCGTGCAGGCGCTCGACGCCGAGGAGGAGCGGTTCGCCTCCGTGGAGGGTGAGGCGCACCGTGGGTACCGCGTGCCGCTCCACGTGCTCCGCGATGCGCTTCGCGACCTGTTCCGCGACGGTCGGACTCATGGTCCGGGGTTTCGTCCGCCAGCTCTGGTCCGCGTGCTCGTACACATAGCAGTGGTCGCAGGCCAGATCGCAGGCGCCGTGGACCTTCAGGACGTACTGGTCGATGAAGGAAGGCACTTGTCCCCACCGATTTCGGAGTTGAACGCCGCCATCCGGACGGGGGTCTCCGGGGTGACGACGTGAATGCGGAATTCCGCGACCAGACCGGCGCGATCCGCGACGAGGCTTGCCAGCGAGACATTCCTGAGGTCGGGAAGCGGACGCCCGAGAGGTTCGATGTCGCTCATGGTCACCTTTTCCACTGCGGCTGGAGATGATGGCCGATCGAGTGTGTTCGAGAGTGCTCAGGTCTGCGAAGGGACCCACTGGCCTTACCAGGCTAGCAGCGAGACGTCCTGTCTGTCCCTCTCCTCTCCCATCCCTTTCCTCGGGACGCTGCCGTACAATCGACGGCGTGCGCAACGCATGTGATCGGGTGTCACAGATCGTGCTACGGCCGGTGGCCGCGACCGACGAGCAGAGATTCCTCGAACTGGCGCGTGAGAGTGCGGAGTTCCATCATCCGTGGGTGGAACTTCCCTGTACGCCGAATGTTTTCGCCTCCTACGTGGCTCGATCCGACCAGGTGAATGCCGCCTGCATGGTGGTTGCCCGTAAAGACCGGGGCGACCTCGTGGGAATGATCAACATAAACGGCATCGTGCGCGGTCCCTATCAGCGGGGCGTTCTCGGGTATGCCGTGTTCCTTTCCCATGCAGGGCAGGGATACATGTCCGCCGGAGTGGCGCTCGCCGTGCACTATGCCTTCGAAGTCATGGGACTGAACCGGTTGGAAGCCGATATCCAGCCGGATAACAAGACCTCCCTCGAACTGGTCCGCCGGCTCGGTTTCCGGAGGGAGGGCCTCTCGCCGGGCTTCATCAGGATCGCCGGGGTGTGGCGAGACCACGAGCGCTGGGCCATCACGTCGGACATGCCCCTGCCGTCCGTGCACGGGGGCGGAGGATGGGACGGAAACGGGGGCGGAGGCGCGGCGTGAGAACGGAGCGGGATCACCCCATCGTCAGGCCACCATGGATCTCGCCCGTCTGCACGACGTTCTTCGCCTGGCCGTGAAAGGAGTTGGCGACGCCACCGGCCGCCGCCTGGTTCCACAGCGTCTCGCACTCCTGCCGGAACGACGGGTCCCGCGTGAACTCCTCGTCCAGCGCGGTCGCGATCTCGGCCTCCGCCTCGGGCACGACCTCGCGACCCGCGAAGCGCTCCCTGACGCGCCGCCACAGCGTGGGCAGGGCCACTCCGGCGGACTCACCCGCTCCGGTGGCGACCCCGGCCGCGAGGGCCCCGGCGATGGCGAGGGACAAGGGATCCATGAACGACCTCCACTCGGCAGGCACGGCGCGCCCCGTCCATCATGGAGCCGCGGACGCGCGCGCACCATAGGGCTGGGACGGGGAGGGCGGGCACGTGCCGCTTCCACGCGCACCTCAGGTCACATGCCTCACAACCCACCCTGATATCTCACCAGTTGGGGTCCAGCACGAGGGGGACGTCTTCGGGGTCGACCATCCAGGCGTCGAACTCCTCAGGGGTGAGGTGGAGGGGGACACCCGCATGCTCGGCGGTGACAGCGGCCAGGGAGAACAGGGCGCGGGCGGGGTCGGTGCCGGTGAGGTGGTCGCGGACAGGGGTGAGCTCGGGCAGCACGGTGATGCCGGTGCGAGTGCTCGGGCCCAGTGAGGCGGATGCGGTGGCCAGCAGGCCGGTGGTCAGGGAGGCCGCGAGGAGTTCGTGTTCGAGAGAGTGCGTCCCGGCGCTGCGGGTGCCCCGGGCGATGACGACGGCCGCCTGCAGACCCTGGACGATGACGGTTCCGGCGGCCTGGCCCACGAGCCCGCCGACCAGCGCTCCGACGACGGGGACGGGGATCACGCTCTGGGCGACGGCGCCGCAGGCCCAGGTGAGGGAAGCGCGCAGGGCGGCCTCGCCGCTCCGCGCGGCGAACTCCTGGCCGTCGATGCGCCCTTGCGCGAGCTGGAGGCCGGCTTCGGCGACGGCGAAGGCCGCCGTCGCGGTGGCGGTCGCGAGCTCGCCGCCGCCGAAGGCGGCAGGCAGACGACCCGCGCGGCCCGCGGTGCGGACCAGCGAGCCAAGGCCCGCCAGGGAGCCCGAACGGGCTGCGTCGCGGGCCGCCGCCGCGGCCGCGGTGACGGCGGCCTGGGCGGCTGACGTCTCCCCGGCCCGGATACGCCCGAGCTGCGCGGCGGCCGTGACGGCGGCGGAGACCGCGGCGCCTGCCGCCGCCCCCGTGACGGCGGCCGCGGCGGCCTCCCGGCCCACCGTCCTGCGTACCTGGCCGCGCATCCACTTCTCGGGGTCGACG
This sequence comes from Streptomyces sp. NBC_00250, assembly GCF_036192275.1. Taxonomy (NCBI): domain Bacteria; kingdom Bacillati; phylum Actinomycetota; class Actinomycetes; order Kitasatosporales; family Streptomycetaceae; genus Streptomyces; species Streptomyces sp. NBC_00250. The sequence goes on from NZ_CP108088.1 coordinate 637,565, forward strand.
GCATGGCGGTGAGCGTCGGCCAGATCCACCGGCTTCGAGGCGATGTCGCCGTAGGCGATGGAATCGCCGAGGTGCGCGCGGGCGTCGGCGTAGTCGGCAAAGCCGAGCCCGTCCGGGTTCATGGCGAGGCGCCGCTCAAGGAGGCTGTCGACGGCGGCCAGTCTGTCCCCGGCCACCAGGCGCGTCATCCCCGTGTAGTGGCCGCGTCGAATCTGATATCCGGTGCCGTACACCGAATCCATCAGCTTGGCCTGCACCTGACCGACCGTCTGTGTCCCCTCGACGAGCAGGATGTCGGCGGCGGCCGTGGAGGACCCTCCGGCCGCCCACTCCGTGACCACCGCCCGCACGCCGGATCCCGCCCGGGCCGCGGCCTGATTGAACGAGAGCGCGTGCTCCACCTCGAAGAGATGGCCGGCCCGCTGGGCGTTGGCGATGGCCCCGTAGCGCCGGGCGAGGCGCTGCACGGTCTCCCTGGTGTCCAACGTCTCCATCGTCGCGGCGGCGAACCCCCGGGTCGCCGAATCCGCCGCCCACCACGCCACGGCGGCCCCGGCCCACCGTGTGGTGGGCGACGCGGTGGGCGGAACGGTCGGCGACGTGGTGAACGGCGCGGTGGGCGGGACTGTGAACGCCGCACGGTCGGCTCCCACGGACCCCTCCGTGGCGCTGTCGCTCACGCTGCCGCTTCCAGTGCCGCCAGCCGTACCCGGGCGTCGGCGACCACCCGGCCCGAGAGCTCGCTGACGCGGCCGTCCTCACCGGCCGGTGGCGCTCCCATCACCGCGACCGTGGCCACGGCGAGGTCGAACATCTCCTTCGTCAAGGCCCGTGCGCCGGGACCGTACGACGCGTAGTCGTCGCAGCGTTCCACCAGTTCGGCGAAGGCCGCCTGTCGGACCTGCATGGCCCGGCCCAGGTCGTTGAGGACCAGGCGGATCTCGCGGCTGCGTCGGAACACCGCCGACAGCTCCGTCCGGGCCTTCCTCAGCTCCCGGTCGGCCTCGGCCAGCCGACGGGCGAACGCCCGCTGTTCGTCCTTCGCCGCGCGGCCGCGCCACTCCAGCAGGACTCCCGCCGCGAGCAGCGCCGGGCCGGCCACCAGGGCGGTCATCACCAGCGTGCCCGCCGCGACACCGCCGCCCCCGGCCGCCAGGGACCCTCCGCCCAGCCAGGCAAGGGTGGCGCTGGTGGCAGCCGCCCCGGAAAGCCCTGAAATCGCCGCACCCGTCGACGCCGTCGCGAAGGCCCCCACCGCCACGTACGTCACGGCCCCCACACCCGCGCCGGCGGCGGCGCCCCCGGCGAGCGAGGCCACCGCCGTGAGCGCCACGTGCTGCAGCTCGCGCAGTGCCACGTCCGATACCCCGGCATCGGCCGGGTCCACGGGCGCCAGCTCCGCCAGGTCCACCTGTTTGAGCCGCGCGAAGACCTGCTGGAAGGGAACCAGAGCCTCGTCGTAGGCAGTTCGGCGGCGCGCGTCCTGCGCCTCGCTCTCCTGCCGGATGTGTCGCTCCAGCTTCTTGCGCCGCTGCGTGAGCTTCTCGAACCGCTGCTTGTTCCTGTGTGCGATCCGTACCGCTCCGACCATGGCCACCGGCATCTCGGGCCTCCCCTCCCCCAGGCACAGCCGACAAGGCGGCGCGCGCCCTCAAGTTACACAAACCGTGAGGGCATGCCACCCGATGAGCACAGCGTGAGAGGAATCGACACTTCCTGCGCGCTTACGGCGTGTTTGTGTCCGAGCCGCCGCCGAGCTGTCCGGAGCCTTGTACGTCGGGTACCTCTCCGATCCCGAAGAACCGTGCGCACGGGTCCGCTACGCCGCCGCACTCACCCGGCTCGGCCCGCCGGCCGTGGATCCAGCCACCGGCCGTACGTACCTCCGGATCCTGACGACCCCGGAACAGGCCCTTGATCTCTTCGACTGGGGCCCGTCCGCGATCGAGCAGCTCGCCGCCGTCCGCCACGCCCGAGACCGCCTCGGCCTCCCCCACGCCCGGCGCGGGCCCGTCACCGAACTCAGCGGGCCCACCACCTGGTGACCGGGGCCGGGTCCGGGCGTGGGGGCGGCAGGGTCAGCGGGCGCCGAAGACCTGGGTCCAGTAGGGGCCGCCCTCGGAGTGAATGCCGATGCCTATCTCCTTGAAGGAGCAGTTGAGGATGTTCGCACGGTGGCCCGGGCTGTTCATCCAGGAGTCCATGACCGATTCCGGGCTGCTCTGGCCCATGGCGATGTTCTCGCCGTAGGTCGACCACGGGTATCCGGCGTCCGTCACCCGCTCCCCCGGACCGTCGCCGTCGGGATTGGTGTGGTCGAAGAAGTCGCGCGCGGCCATGTCGTCGGAGTGGCCCTGAGCCGCCCTGGTCAGGGTCGCGTTGGCGGTCAGCGGGCCGCATCCCGCCTTGGCGCGCTCCGCGTTGACCAGGGCGATGACCTGATCGGCTGTCGAGCTCTTACCCTGGTCGTTCTGCGGACCTGCGCCCGTACCCGTACCGCTGCCGCCGTCCGAACCCGTGCCCGTGCCATTGCCCGTGCCATTGCCCGTGCTGGGGCGGGTCGGCCTCGTGCCGGGCGTGGGTGCCGTGGTGCGGGGCGGGGTCGTCTTCACCTGGACGGGTTCGGTGGTACGGACCGGGCGGGGCGCCGCGGTCGTCGTCCGCGCGCTGGGCGACGCCGACGTGGAGGGACGGGCGGTGGCGGACTTGGACGCGGTCGGCGAGGCGGTGGGGCTCGTCGCCGCCGCCGACGGGGACCCGGAGTGGGTGGACGGATCCTGCGTGAGGGGCAGGTCCAGGCCCGGGGCCGTCAGACGGTTCGCTTCGAGGAGCTCGTCGTCCCCGCCACGCCCGCCGTACAGCGAGAACGCCCCGCCCGTGACCGCCATGACCACGACACCGGCCGCGATGACGGCCCTGCGCCGGCTCCGCTCCTGCGTCTGGCGACGGCGCCGAAGCGCCGCACGCGAGCCACTCCGCCCCGGCGCCGAGGAGGCGGGGGCGTGCCGGGGTATGTGGGGGCGGGCGTGCTCCGAGAGTCCGGATCCGGATCCGGCCAGGAGGTACGGCTCCGTCAGATCGGCCGCGACGGCCGTGTCGGCGGCCTCGGAGAATTCGGGGAACTCTCCGAACTCCGACGCGCGATAGGGGCCGGAGCCGGATGCGGAGTCGTCGTCTGTGTCGGAGTAGGTGGTTGCGTACACGCCCGGGGTGCCGTGCCGGTCGGGGGCGTACGCGGGGGAGGTGGTCGGCGTCGCGGGTCCCCCAGCGGCCTGGCCCGCCTGGGCCGAAGACCCGGGCGGCGTGGCCGCGAGGACTGCCTCCGCCGGGACCAGTCCGCTCCAGCGCGGTGCGCAGTGCGCGCACGTGAGGGTGTGGTGGGCCAGGTGCTCGCGCCACGGGGCGGAGGGTCGGCCGTCCCAGTCCGCCGCCTGGTGGCTGAGGAAGTGGCAGGTCGGGTTCCCGGCCAGGGCGCCGGCGACGACCCGGGCGGCTTCGAGTCGTGCCCGTACCGCCTCGAACCGAGCCGCCGTCTCCTCGGCCGACCACCGCAACGCGGCCGCCGTCTCGTACCGGGTCAGTTCGCCCGCGCACTCCTGCCACCACAACGCCAGCAGCTCGCCGTCGTCCGGGTCCAGCCAGCGGGCCGCCTCGGTGATCTCGTACGCATGGCCCGTCGCGGGCAGGGGGGCGGCCGCGACGTCCCCGAACGCGTAGCCGGCCGGCTGTGCGTGCCGGTGCCGCCGGATCCCGTCCACGGCGATCGCGACCAGCCAGGGCCGGAATACGCCGGGGTCGGTCAGGGTGTCCAGCCCGTCGAGGGCGCGCAGCATCGTCTCCCGTACGACGTGTTCGACGTGCTCGACACCGTGACGACCGTTCATGGCGAGCGCCACGGTGGTGTGGATCAGGGGCAGGTGGGCGGTGATCAGCTGGTCTCGCGCCCAGGGGTCACCGTTCCGTGCCGCCAGGACCAGCTCCGTGTCCCGCTCGATTCCTGTGCTCTGCCGCACGCCGACCGTCCCGTCCGTTGGAGATGTTTACGCCTGGGAGAGCCTGGGGCGCGCCGTCGATAACGGAAAGCCGGGGGACGGAGAAAGTGATGTGGGTCACTCATGTCGACGGCCACCGGTTCCGGGCGCCGAGCGTGGCCGGGAGGCCGTGGTCGTCGGCCGCGTACCGCCGGGTCAATGACCTTCCAGCTCGGCCGCCAGGTCCGCGTCGCACATGCCGGGAAGTGCGTAGCCTTCGCTCTCGTCCCAGGGGACGTCGAGGTCGTCCAGGTGCACGTGCCATGTCGCTCCCGGCAGGGCACGGTGCAACTCGGTCACGGAGTCCAGGACATGGACGATCACCGGCAGGAGCCGCCCGAGGTCGAGCGGCATCTTCGTGGACCCGGCCACGATCTCGTCCGGCGGAGTGCGATCGCCGCTGTACAGGCAGAGGCTTTCCTGGTCCCGATAGGGGAAGGACGACTCGTGGGCGGCGACGATGCGCGCGACGGCGGCGGACTCGACAGCCGTCAGCGGCGTCGTCCGGCGGGCGGAGTAGTAGAGGGAGACGCTCATGGGCCGAGCCTAGGGAAGGGGTACGACAACCACGAGTCTCTTGCGGCGCAAGGTAGTCCCTGACTATCATGCACCGCATGACAAAGGAGCTGTCGACGGCCGGTGACCAACGGCGCAGCCAGCTTCTGCGCGGTGTGCTCGACCTGTGCCTGCTGTCCTTGATCGCCGAACGGCCGCGTTACGGCTACGAGTTCGTGGAAGCGCTCACGGCGAGCGGGCTTGAACTGGTGAGCGAGGGAAGCATCTATCCCCTCCTGGCCAGGATGGAGCGCGCGGGACTCGTGGAATCGTTCCGCGCCCCGTCGTCCAGTGGCGGGGCGCCGCGCAAGTACTACCGGCTGTCCGGGGCCGGACGGGCCGAACTGGACCACGGGCGGGCCGTGTGGCGGGGGTTCACCACCCAGGCCGACCGGATTCTCGTCGGCGCGGCCGGAACGAAGCAGCCCACCGAGACGATCGAGACGACCGAGACCGAACGACCCACGGGGGAACCGACACCATGACGAACGAGCGCGTGCTCGCGGTCTGCCGCAGCAACTGGGAGTACCGGGGCATCGACGACGCATCCGTCCGGGAGATGCTCGCCGAGCTCACCGCCCATCTGGAGGACGCCGCGGCGGCCGGCCGCACCCCCCAGGAGGTCGTCGGCCGCGACGTCAAGGCCTTCGCCGCGTCCTGGGCCAGGGCGCGGATGCCGCTGCACCGGCGCGTGCTGAGGATGGCGGCGCTGGTTCCCCTGGTCGTGGGCGGGCTGCTGCTGATGTCGCACCTCGTCCACCGGACGACGGTCGTGGACATCGACGCCGGGCGGCTGGCCTTCTGGCTGAGCATCGGCGTCGCCACCGTGGTCCTCGAACTGCGCCGAGGCACCCTCGGCTTCGGCAAGGGCTGGATCGTGGCGCTCGTCGTCGGACTGCCGGTCATGTTCCTCACGAAGAAGCTGGTCGGCGAGGAGACGCTGTTCCTGCTCCCGTTGTGGGGCACCGCCCTGCTGACCCTGCCGGGCATCGCGTACCTCGTCGCCGAACGGCGCGGGCCCCGGCCGACGGAGTCCTGAAGCCGGGGAGACAAGCACCGGCGAGTACCACGAGCACGGCGAGCACGGCGGGCGGGCCGGTGCGGGACGTCCCGCACCGGCCCGTCCGCCGTCGCGCAGCACCTGAACGCCCACCGCACCCGCCACGGGCCGGCCGATCCGGCGCTGATCGCCGCGCGGCCCGCCCAGGGCGGCAACGCCGTACACGGCGACTTCGGACGGGTACCCGGCCCCCGTCCGCAACGGGGTCGACCACCCGGGCTTCGGGACCGCCTCAGGGCCCACAGGACTCTCCCCGGGCCCACGAACCGCGTCCGCGTTCAGCGCCGACGCGATCCCCGCCCCTCCGTTCCTCATGCCCGCCACGAACGGCCTCGCGCCGCCGGGCCGGCGACGGGCCTCACCCGCGCGGCCCCGCAGGGATGCCCGCCGGGCTCGGAGCGTGAACGCTGGGGGGACGGACCGGGCTGAGAGGCGGGACACGGGATGGGCCAGGACGGCAGGGGTGAGACGCGGACGACGGGCTCCGGCGCGGATGCCGGCGCGCGGCTCCTCGCACGTCTGGCCGTGCTGGCGGCGATCGGCTCCCTGGTCGTGCTGGTGCTCGCGATCGGCGACGGCGGCCTCGTGGTCGTCGGGGCCGGACTGCTCGGGCTCGTCGTCTGTGCCGCGGGTGTGTGGTGGTTCCTGGCGCACCGCGGTGTGGTCCGCCTGTTCGGGGCCCTCGTCGCCATCGCCGCGCCGGTCGGCGTCGTGGTGCTCTTCGCGCGGGACGGTCTGTGGCAGACGGCGCTGGTGCTGGTCCTGTGCTGGGGCCTGGCGGCGGCCTTCGCCCGGGCCGCGCTGCGCAGGGCGCGTCCCCGACGGTCCAAACGGGCGATCGCCAGCACCCGACCCCAGCGGCCGTTCCTCATCATGAACCCGAAGTCGGGGGGCGGGAAGGTCGGCCGCTTCGAGCTGGTCGACCGGGCCGAGGCGCTGGGCGCCCGGGTGTTCGTACTCGATCCGTCCGCCCCCGCCGACGTCGCCGAGCTCGCTCGCGAGGCGGTGGCCGAGGGAGCGGACCTGCTCGGCGTCGCCGGTGGCGACGGCACCCAGGCCCTGGTCGCGGCGATCGCCGCCGAGCACGACCTGCCGTTCCTCGTCATCTCGGCCGGCACCCGCAACCACTTCGCCATGGACCTCGGGCTCGACCGGTCCGACCCGGCGCGCTGCCTCGACGCGCTGACGGACGGCGAGGAGCTCCGGATCGACCTCGGTGACGTCGCGGGCCGGGCCTTCGTCAACACCGTGTCCTTCGGCGTCTACGCCGATGTCGTACAGCGCCCCGAGTACCGCGACGCCAAGGCGGGCACGGCCCTGACCCTCATGCCGGACCTGCTCGTCGGCGAAGGGATGCGGAGGCTCGACGTGCGGATCGACGGTACGCCGCTGATGTCCCAGCAGGCGCTCCTGGTCAGCAACAACGCGTACACCTCGCCCGACGTGCTGAGCGGAGGCGCTCGCCGGCCCAGTCTCGACGACGGCGAGCTGGGTGTGCTGGGGATCCGGGTGGAGGGCGCTGCGGAGGCCGCGGATCTCGCCGTGCGCGGCTCGCAGTCCACCGGCCTGACCGTGACGACCGCCCGACGGGTCGAGGTGACCTCCTCCGCCACGCACCGACCCGACCCGGACGAACCCGGCCCGGACGCCTCCGCCACGGACGGATCCGAAACGGACCACGCCGTCACGAACGCCCCCGATGCGGACGACTCCGGTACGGATGAGTCCGGTACGGATGAGTCCGGTACGCACGACTCCGGTACGCACGAGATCCCCGTGGCGGTGGACGGCGAGGCGCTGCGCCTGCCCACGCCCGTCGTGTGCACCCTGCGCCCGGGGGCCCTGCGGGTCCTGGTGCCACGTGACCGTCCCGGCGTCGTGGTCCCCGCACCGCCCGTGGACTGGCGACGCCTCCTCGACCTCGCCTTCGGCCGTTCCGGACACAGCTCCGCGGTACATCGCAGCTGATCCAGCACTGCTTCTCGGACCGTCACCATGTCGAGGTCGAACCCATGTTCGCCTCTGGAGCATCGTGGCCGAGGACGGCTGCACCACGATGTCAGCGGCTCTGGCCGCGGGCGAAGTACGCGATCAGTTCGGGGTCGAGGGCCGGGACCGCTCGGGGCGCGCCTCCCGTACGCAGGGACTCGGTCGCTCGGACACCGGCCGCCACGGACATCCTGGCGGCCACCGGTGAGGTGTCGGTGCGGCCGCCGTCGCGGGCGAATCGGACGAACTCGTCGACGAGGAGGGGGTCCGCGCCGCCGTGCCCGGCGTTGTCCTCCGCCGCCGGTACGGGATACTCGGCGTCCGGCTCCTCCCGGTAGCCCGAACGGCGGGAGTTCCACACCCGGACCGCCCCGCCCGGACCGTCCCCGAAGTTCTCCAGCCGCCCCGCATCACCGATGACCGTGTAGTTGCGCCAGTAGTCGGGGGTGAAGTGGCACTGCTGGTAGGCGGCGAGGACGCCGTTGTCCAGGCGCATGTTGACCAGGGACACGTCCTCGACGTCGATCACCGGGTTGAGGCCGCGCTGGGTGTGCGGCGGCCAGTGGCCGTCCTTCGTGTACCAGTCGTCGGGCTTGGGTTCGCCGGGGGCCCGGCGGTGCGGGTTGTCGCCGTAGACCATGAGGTCGCCCAGCGCCTGCACCTGCTCCGCGTACCCGCCGGCGAGCCAGTGGAGGACGTCGATGTCGTGGGCGGCCTTCTGGAGCAGCAGCCCGTTCGTGTACCGCCGTTCGGCGTGCCAGTCCTTGAAGTACCAGTCACCGCCGTAGCCGACGAAGTGACGGACCCAGATCGTCTTGACCGTGCCGATCTCGCCGCGTTCGATGACGTCCCGCATCAGCCGGACCACGGGCATGTGGCGCATGTTGTGTCCGACGTAGAGGCGGGTGCCCGTCTCGTGGGCGGTGCGCAGAATGGCGTCGCAGCTCTCGATGTCGACGGCGAGGGGCTTCTCGACGAAGACGGGCTTGCCCGCCTTCAGCGCTTCGCAGGCCAGGTCGGCGTGGGTGTGGTCGGGGGTGAGGACGAGGACGGCGTCGATGTCGGGGTCCTCGACGATGTCGCGGTGGTCGGTGGAGATCCGCGCGCCGGGGAAGGCCGTGGCCGCCTCCGCCCGGGCCCGTGCGTCGTGCTCCGCGAGGGCGGTGACCCGTGAGCCGGCGCCGGGGCGGTGGGCCGTACGGGCGAGTGAGCCGCGCAGTCCGTAGCCGAGGACACCGAGGCGGAGGTCGGTCATGGTCGTTCCTTCCGGGCCGGGAGGCAGCCTGTGGGTCGGTCGCGCGTCACGGATGGATCAGGACGTGGGCGAGGGCCACACGGCCCGTGCCACGGTGCACGATCCTCAGGTAGCGGGCTTCCGTGTCGGTGGTCAGCAGGGTGGGCCGGAGCGCTTTCCCGGTGACGTGCACCGTCGTCGCGTCGCTGAAGTCGGGTGACGCGGCGAGCTGGACGTCGACGTCCGCCGTCGTCATGGAGGTGTTGTTCCACAGTTCGACCTGGCCGACGTGCCGTACGGCTCCGAGGTCGGCCTGCCACCAGGCGCCCGGCTCGGAGAGGGTGCGGGTGTCGGTGGTGGTGTCGCCGTCGACGGCGTACGCGGCGATGGCGGCGCCGTCGGTCGAGGACTGGGTCACCGTGGCCGACCGGGCCAGGTCGGGGCGGAGTCGTTCGACGGTCCCCCGGCCGTCCGCGCCCGCCGCGCCGGCCACTTTCAGGGCCTCGGCGGGGAGCCGGTCGAGCGAGGTGTGGTTGTCGGTCGTCGTCGAGCCGGTGCCGGTGAGGGCGGGTGCGGCGGTGTCGGTCCAGTTGCCCGTGGCGTGGTTGTCGATGCCGTAGTCGGCCCAGTTGGAGACCCATTTGTAGCCGACGCGGGTGATCACGTTGCCCTCCACGCGGATGTGGCTGGACTGTTCGTCGAGGTAGATGCCGTTCCCGTCACGCTCGGTGTTTCCGTAGGCGCTGCGGTTGATGTAGTTGCCGGAGACGATCGTGCCCGGCTGGGCGCCCTGGGTGTAGACGGCGCCGCCGTCGTGCTGGTCGTCCGTCACCCGCATGACGTCGGTGATGCGGTTCGCGGTGATCCGGTTGTCGCGGAGGACGGAGGTGCGGGCCTCCGGCTGGTTCCATCCCCAGCCGACCGAGATGCCGGAGTACGGCAGGTCCGCGAGGGTGTTGTGGTCGACGGTGAGTTCGGCCTCGTATCCCGCCCAGATGCCGACGGAGTCGGTGTACTCGACGCCCGTGCGCCGGATCGTGTTGTACGAGAGGGTGTTCCGCTCGCCCGCGCGCTCGGTGTCGGGCAGGGGTTCCGTGTCGCCGACGTAGACGGCGCCGGAGGACAGGTCGGTGAAGCGGGAGCGGGTGACCGTGGAGTCCTTGGTGCCGCCCTCCAGGACGAGCCCGGCGCCGCCGAGTCGGCTGAAGTCCACGTGGTCGACGACGACGCCACGGCCTCCGCGTACGGTGAGGGCGGCGGCGGGCTTGGTGTAGTGGCGGCCCGCGTGGTCCACGGGGCCGGTGGCTCCGGTGAGGGTGAGTCCGGCCTGCGTACCGGCGTACCCGTCGCCGGTGTTCGGCTGGTCCCAGGCCGCGTACCGCAGGGCGAGGCGCTCGATGCGCACGTCGTGGGCGCCGTCGAGGACGAGCAGCTGCTCGGTGGCGGGCGTGACGGCCCGCGCGCGGCGCATGTCCTCGCCGCCACGGGGGAGGTACGTGATCGTCCGCAGCGTGGAGTTCCAGACGAACTCGCCTGGCTCGTCGAGGAGTTCGTTCGCGTTCTCGAAGTGGGCCACTTTCGTGTAGCGGGTGGAGTCCACGGTCGTCGTGTCCCAGGCCGGCCCCGTACGGTCCGTTCCGGAGGCGGAGTTCGACCAGCACGGCTGGGCGAAGGTCAGCAGGTCGCCGTCGACGCCGGTGATGCGGCAGTGGTAGTTGCGCCAGCGGACGCTGATGACGGCCTCGACGTCGGTGGGCCGGGCCCAGTGCGCGATACCGGTGGCCACGGCGCCGGTCATGGCCGTCTTCGTCGCGTCGCAGACGGAGGCCGGACAGGATCCGCCCCTCGCGCGGACGGCCCGGACTCCGTCGACGAACATCTGGCGCGGGGTGACGCCGTCGGGGACGCCGGTGGTCCAGGTGCCGTCGGGGTTCTCGGTCCAGCCGTTCAGGGTGCGTCCGCCGGAGAGGACCGGGTCGGCGCCGTCCGCGGCGGTCCAGGTGACGGTGTGGCCCCCGCGGCCGGAGTCCTCCTCCCCCAGGATCAGCGGCCGGGTCAACACGTAGGTGCCGTCGTCGAGTTCGATGCGTATGTCCCGGCCTTCGATCCGGCGTGCCGCGTCCCGTGCGCCGGTGAGGGAGCAGGGGTGGCCGGTGGTGCACCGCGTTCCCGAGCCGTCGGGTGCGGCATGCAGGATCCTGGGCGTCGTCCCGCCGGTGGCCGACGCCGGCTGCCCGCTCGCGAGAAGGCCCGCGGCCAGGGCTGTCAGGGCGGCCAGGACACGGATCCGCCTCATCGCGCTCACACCCAGTCCGGGTGTCCGGGCATGGGCGGGTTCTCCGTGCTGAAGAGCCATTCCTCCAGGAAGGGGCGCAGGGAGCTGTCGTGCGTGACGCGGACGGCGTTGTCGATGAAGTCCTGCGAGTCGGCGTTGCCGTTGCGGTGCTTCCTCAGCCAGGAGGTGATGATCGCGTCGAACTCCTCCTGTCCGACCTGTTGATGGAGGGCGTAGAGGACGACGGCGGCGCCGTCGTAGATGTTGAAGCCGCCGAGCGCGGTGGGCAGCCCGGGCGGACCGTCGGTCTTCCGGACCGCGTCCAGCTTGGTGTACGCCGCCTTCATCTTGTCCCGCATCGAGGCGGTGCCCTGCTGGTCGGCCCAGAGGGCCGCGTAGTAGACGGCCGGGCCCTCGTTGAGCCAGGCGCTCTGCCAGGTCGTGGGGGTGACGGAGTCCCCGAACCACTGGTGGGTCAGTTCGTGGATCATGACGTTGGTGTACGTCGTGGAGGTGGCGGCGTTCTTGAACCAGTTCGGCCCGAAGAGCGAAAGGGTCTGGTTCTCGAGGGCGTCGCCGTAGCCGTCGCGGACGATCTGCATCCCGTAGGTGTCGAAGGGGTACCGGACGCCGAGGGTGTCCTCCAGCCAGGCGATCTGCCCGGCGGTCCGCTCGACGATCGGCCGGTACGTGGCGACCTGGTCCTCGGGGACGTAGTGGCGGAGCGTGATGCCGTGCGGGCCCCGTCCGGTCAGGACGGTCTGGCGGGCGACGGAGATGCCGAGGAGTTCGGGGGCCATGGGCGCGTCGAGCCGGAAGTCCCAGGTGGTCCTTCCGGGGCCGGCCGGACGGGTGCCGGTGGCCGTGCCGTTGGCTGCGGGCGTGTAGCCGTCCGGCGCGGTGAGGTGGAAAGTCCAGTTCGCCTTGTCCATGGTGGTGTCGTTGACGGGGGCGAAGGTGTCGGCGCGGGAGGCCTGGGCGGCGGAGGCGAAGCCGCCGTCGCTGATGTGGCGCCAGCCGGGGGCGCCGATCGGCTTGGTCTTGCCGTTGCCGTGGTAGGCGACGGTCACCTCGAAGGGGCGGTGGTCGCGCAGGCCGCCGTCGGGGGTGACGGTGAGCTCCTGGCCGCTGCTGCCGGGTGAGACGGCCCAGGCGGCGTCCTTGCCGTCGACGGTGACGGCGTCGACGGCGAGGGAGTCGATGTCGAGGTTGAACGAGGACAGGTCCTGGGTGGCCCGGGCGCTGATCTTCATGCTGCCGGTGAAGTCGTAGGTGACCGGGGTGAAGTCGAAGGAGAGGTCGTAGTGCCGTACGTCGTACCCGCCGTTGCCGAGCGTGGGGAACAGCGGGTCCCCGGCTCCGGGCGCGCCGGGCCCGGGGCCGAAGGAGCCGGCGTGAGAGGGGTCGGCGTGCGCGGGGACGGCGACGGCGAGCACGGCCGTCGCGGCGACGGTGGCGACTGCTGCGCGCAGGGTGCGGGTCACTGCTTCGTTCCCTTCTGGGCTGCTTCCTCGAACTCGCGTCGGGCCTGGTCGCCGCCCTTGGCGCGGTACTCCTTGACGAGGCCGTCGTAGCTGCTCATGGGCTTGCGGCCGGTGACGATGTCCTTGATCCAGTCGCCCTTGAGGGTGTTGAGGGTGCCGGACGACTTTGAGTCCCAGGTCGGCGAGGAGTAGCTGGACGTGGGGTCGGGGGTCATCTTGGGGATGAGCCGCGCGTAGGCGTCGTGGAGGTGCTTGACGCCCTGCGCGTTGGTGGCGGAGTAGAGGGCGGGCGTGGCCGAGGCCATCAGCTGCCAGGGGACGGCGACGTCCTGGCCGCCCTGCTCGGTGAGGATGGGTGCGCCCTTGCCGTCCCGTTCGTGGTCGGTTCCCTCGACTCCGTAGGCGAGGAGGGTGTACTCCTCGGAACCGAACGGCGCGGCCACCCAGTTGGCGAGCTGGAGGATCTCCCTGACGCGGCCGGCGTCGGCCTTCCTGACGAAGGACTCGCTGAGCCGTGCGTTGTTGTTCCAGGCGACGGCGTCCTTGCCGATCGGTGTCATCGGGCGGACGTCGTACGTGGGGTCGATCGCGGCCATCGCGTCGAGGTATCCGGTGCTGGGGGTGAGGTAGGCGGGCCAGCCGTCGAAGACGTAGGCGGCGCGGCCGTTCTTGAACAGGTCGGTGTACTGGGCCTTCTGGGCGCCCGACATCTGCACGGTGCCCGGGTAGTAGCAGCCCGCCTTGTACAGCTTGGCCGCCATCTCGATCGCGGCCCGGTACTCGTCCGTCTCCAGGTCGAGGGTGAACTTCCCGGTCGTGGCGTCCATGCGCCAGTAGTAGGGGGCGCCGTACGACATGGCGATCAGGGTGGTGACGCCGGCGGAGATGGCGTACTGCTTCTCCTTGGGGCGGGTCAGCTCCTTGCACAGTTCGAAGAAGCGGTCCATGTCGTCGATCTGGTCGAGGCTGGTGACCCCGGCCGCGGCGAACAGGTCGTGGCGGTAGTATCCGGCGCCGCCGGTGCCGGCGCGCGCGATCGGTATGCCGTACAGCTTGCCGCCGTAGATGGACCCCTGCCAGGCGCCCTTCGGGATCGCCGCGAGGTTCGGGTAGTCCTTGATCCTGTCGCCGGAGAGGTACGGGGTGAGGTCGGCGCACTTGGCGGCGAGGAACGCGGCCTTGTGGTCGACGCCGCCCGTCTCCGGGTACATGAAGATGTCGGTGAGGGTGTCGCTCGCGACCATGGTGGAGAACTTGGTGGGCCAGTCGTCGGCGGCGACGGCCTGGATGTCGACCCTGGTGCCGAGCCGCTTCTCGATCTCCTGCCAGGCGGCGTTCCGGTCGCGTCCGGGGGCGGGCGGCTTGAACGTCTCCAAGGAGGCGGTGATGGCCTTGGCCCCCTTGAGCGGAGTGCCCGGGACCGAGCGGACGGGCTTGGCCGGGTACCGGCTGAATCCCTGGGGGACGCCCTGGGCGGTGCCGGGGTGGTCGGGGGTGATGCCGAGGTCGCGCAGGATCGTGTTCGGCAGGAGCGAGCCGCTCTTGACCGATGCCTTCTCCGTCGCGGCCCCGCTGCCTCCACAGGCGGTGAGCAGGGGAGCGGCGGCGACACCCAGGCCGGCGCCGGCCCCGAGGCGGAGGAGCGTTCTGCGGTCGAGCGGGAGGGAGGGGATGGACCGGGAAGACCGGGAAGACCGTGAAGAGGGGGACATGGGGACTCCTGTGACGAGAGGCGTGGGTCAGCCCTTTGCGACGTGGGGTGGGTCAGCCCTTGATGGCGCCGGTGAGCACACCCTTGGTGAAGTAGCGCTGCAGGAAGGGGTAGACGCAGAGGATGGGGAGGACGGCCACGACGAGCACGGCCATCTGGACCGACTGCTGGGGAGCGACGGCCTCGCCGGCGACGGCGCTGTCGAGGCTCTGGCCCTGGAGGACGAAGGTGCGGAGCACCATCGGCAGGGGCCACTTCTCGCTGTCGCCGAGGTAGAGCATGGCGTTGAAGAAGGCGTTCCAGTACGTCACCGCGTAGAAGAGGCTGACGACCGCGATGACGGCCTTGGACAGCGGCAGTACGACCTGCAGGAGGATGCGCAGGTCGCCAGCGCCGTCCACCTTCGCCGCGTCGTACAGCTCCTCGGGGAGGTTCATGAAGAAGGAGCGGAGGACGACCAGGTTGAAGGCGCTGACCAGGGTCGGCATGACCAGGGCGGCGAAGGTGTCGTAGAGGCCGAGTTCGTTGACGAGCAAGAAGTTCGGGATGACGCCCGGGTTGAAGAGCATCGTGAAGAGCGCGGTCATCAGGATGACGCGGGATCCGACGACGTCGCGCCGGGACAGACCGTAGGCCATGCCGATGGTGAGGAGCAGGGCGCAGCCGGTTCCGACGACCGTGACGCCGATGCTGACGAGGAGCGCGCGGGTGACGACACCGCCGGTGAAGATCGTGCGGTACGCGTCCAGGGTGGGGTGGTCGGGCCAGAGGACGAGGCCCGCGGACCTGATGATGTCGCTCTGGGAGGCGAAGCTGGTGCCGATGACCCCGAGGAGGGGGTAGGCGACGGCGGCGACCACGAGGGTGAGGGCGAGGCCCTTGGCCGCCAGGCCGATGCGGGTCGGCCGTTCCATCCACGGGGGGCGGCCGTCGGCGGTACGGCGGTTCCTCCCGGCGGCGCGCGGCGCGGTCCCGGCGCCGCGGGGGGTCCCGGGGCCGCGGGGAGTCTCGGCGAGGCGGGTGGCGTCCGCGACGCCGACCGTCTTCGTGGCACGGGACGTGTCGGCGCCGGGAGAGGTCTCAGCGATCGGCGCCACGGTAGATCCCTTCATGGCCGAAGTGGTGGGCGAGCTTGTTGGCGCCGAGGACGAGGATCGTGCCGACCACCGCCTTGACGAGGCCGACGGCGGCCGAGACGCCCCAGTCGCCGTCCTTGATGCCGTGGAAGTAGACGTAGGTGTCGAGGACTTCGCCGGCCTCCGGGCCGACGGCGTCGCGCTGGAGCAGGATCTGCTCGAAGCCGACCGAGAGGATCTGGCCGAGGTTGAGGATGAGCAGCAGGATGACGACGGGCGCGATGCCCGGCAGGGTGACGTGCCACAGGCGTCGGATCCGGCCCGCGCCGTCGATCGCGGCCGCCTCGTACTGCTGCCGGTCGATGGTGAGCAGCGCGGCGAGGATGATGATCGTGCCCCAGCCCGCGTCCTTCCAGACCAGCTGGAGCGTGAGCAGCCAGGGGAAGGCGTCCGGGTCGCTCATCATGTCGTACCGGGGCAGGCCGGCCGAGTCGAGCAGCTCGGGCAGGACGCCGGCGCCGCCGAGGACCTGCTGGAAGATCGAGACGATGATGACCCAGCCGATGAAGTGCGGCAGATAGACCACGCTCTGCACGAAGCGGCGGAGCCTGTCGCTGACGACGCTGTTGAGCAGCAGTGCGAGGGCGATCGGCAGGGGGAAGAAGAAGACCAGCTCGACGAGGGCGATGGTCAGCGTGTTGCGTACCGCCGACCAGAAGGCCGGTTCGGCGAAGGCCGTCGTGAAGTTGCTCAGGCCCACCCAGGCACTGTCCGCGTACCCGAGGTACGGCTGGTAGTCCTGGAACGCCGTGATGTATCCGAGCAGCGGTACGTAGTGGAAGACGAGGAAGTAGAGCAGACCCGGCAGGCAGAGCAGCAGCATGACTTTGTCGCGCTTGATCCGCTGCCAGAGGGTCGCTTTTCCGCGGAGGGCGACGGGCGGTGCCGTCGCCCCGGCGTCCTGCCGCCGGCCCTTCCGGGGCAGCGGGGTTGCTGTGTCAGCCATGGAGGAGTCCTGTTCGGCTGGTGGCGCAGGGAAGTCGAAGTGACGTTCTGCGGCGGCAACGTAGTAAGCGGTTAACCCAGGCGTCAAGAGCGAGTGTGGATCCGTTCGCGATTCGACCGGGTCAACTGGGCCTGTTTCTTAGCCATTCCGGCTGCCTGTTGGCCAATTCCGGGCTGGTGAGGGGCGATTGCTTGACGGTCCAGGGCATCTGTCCCTAGCGTGCGCAGTCATCTGTAGTACACGTTTACTATCCGGAGGCATGGTGCGAACCTCTGACGAACCGTCGGCACGGCCCGGCGTGAACGGCGGGGCGCCCACGCTCCCCCGCCGCCCGCGGACGCTCCTCGCCATGGACCCCGCGCTGCTCGACGACGTCTTCCCGCCCGTCGTACGAGCCCGGCTGGAGGACGCCGCCGACCTGCGGCTTCCGTTCCCCGTGGAGGAGTTCGACAGCCCCGTGGCGACGGCCGCGCTCGCCGACTGCGAGGTGCTCCTGACGGGCTGGGGCTGCCCGCCCGTCGACGCGGACGTCCTGGACCGCGCGCCCCGGCTCGGCGCGGTGATCCACTCGGCGGGCACAGTGAAGACCTTCCTGAGCAGCACCGCCTACGAACGCGGGATCACCGTCTCCTCGGCCGCCGCCGCCAACGCCGTCCCGGTCGCCGAGTTCACGCTCGCCGCGATCATCCTCGGCGCCAAGCGTGCCTTCCCGCTCGCCCAGCTCTTCCGCACCCGCAGGTCGCACCGGACCACGGCCGATCTGGACCGGCTGCACTGGCTCGGCACCCACGGCATCACGGTCGGTGTGGTCGGCGCCTCCCGCATCGGGCGCCGCGTCGTCGAGCTGCTGCGCACCCTCGACGCCGAGGTGCTCCTGCACGACCCGTACGTGAGCCCCGCCGAGGCGCGGGAACTGGGGGCGACCGGCACCGACCTGGACACCCTCGTCGCCACCAGCGACGTGGTGACCCTGCACGCGCCCGCCACCCCCGACACCCACCACCTGCTCGACGAGCGACGTCTCGCGCTCCTGCGCCCGGGCGCCCTGCTCGTGAACACCGCGCGCGGCCCGCTCGTGGACACCGAGGCGCTCGTCCCCCACCTGGTCAGCGGCCGGATAGACGCCGTCCTGGACGTGACCGACCCGGAGCCGCTCCCCCGGCACCATCCGCTGTGGGACCTGCCGAACGTGTTCATCACCCCTCACCTGGCCGGCGCCCAGGGCAACGAGGCGGGGCGGCTCGGGGCGCTCGCCGTCGACGAACTCGGCCGCTACGCGCGCGGGGTCCCGCTCCACCACGCCGTACTCCTGTCGGACCTGGAGCGGATCGCATGAACGGGCGGCCCGACCACGCCGCCGGCACGGCCCCCGGCTCCGCTCCCGGTCCCGTACCCGAGCGCAGCTCCGACCGCACTCCAGGACAGGGCCTAGGCTGGGGGCCCGACGCGGGGCGGGGCCGTCCGTCCGGAGGCACCGGGCGGAGCAAGGCCCGGGAGCCGGCGGGCCGTACCCTCCGGGGAAGGCCGCCGGTGGGCCCGCACAGTGACGACGAGACGCTCCAGGGGGAGGACCGGATGTCCCGGCAGGATTCGACGGCGGCCGGACAGCGCCGAGCGACGGTCGTGGACGTGGCGCGCCTCGCGGGGGTGTCCACGGCGACCGTGTCCCGTGTGATGAACCGCAACTACCCGGTCGCGGCCGCCACACGCGAGCGCGTCGAGGCCGCCATGCGGGGGCTCGGCTATGTGGTCAACGCGCATGCGCGCGCCCTCGCCGGGGTCTCCGGCCGCACGGTGGGCATCATCATCAGCGATGTCGTCGATCCCTTCTACGCCTACATCGCGCGCGGTGTGGAGCGCGAGGCGGCGGCGGGCGACCGGCTCTGCCTGGTCTGCACGACCCAGGGCGACCCCCAGCGCGAACTCGCCTTCATCGAGCTCATGCACGAGCGTCGCGCCGACGCCGTGATCCTCGTCGGCGGCAGCGTCGCCGACCGCACCTACCGGGCCGAACTCGCCCGGCGCGCCCACGACCTGGACGCCGGAGGCTCCAAGCTGGTCCTCTGCGGCCGACCCTCGCTCGGCGAGGGCGTGCCCACGGTAGGCGTGGAGTACGACAACGAGGGCGGCGCCTTCGCGATCACCGATCACCTCCTGACGCAGGGGCACGAGCGGATCCTCTACCTCGGCGGCCCTCCCGGGCTCTCCACCACCCGGGACCGCATCGCCGGACACCGGCGCGCCCTGGAGCTGCGCGGGGTCGCCCACGACCCGGAGCTGGAGCAGCCGGGTGCGTTCAGCCGGGCCTTCGGCTACCGGCGGATGAACGAACTGCTCCGGGAGGGGCTGCGGTTCACGGCCGTCTTCGCCGCGAACGACATCGTCGCGGCCGGTGCCGCCCAGGCCCTGGAGGAGGCCGGGATCGGCGTTCCGCAGGACGTCTCCCTGGTCGGATACGACGACGTGCCCGTCGCCCAGGAGCTGCGGCCGCGGCTCACCACCGTCCACGTACCGCTGGAGGAGCTGGGGCGGCAGGCGGTGCGGGTCGCCGTCGACGGGGGCGACGAGGACGACTGGCGCGCGCCGACCACCGGCACCCTGCGGCTCGGGACCCATATCGTCGTCCGCGACTCGGTGGCACCGCCGCGCACCGCGAAACGCCGTCGATCCTGAGCGATTGCGCGTGTACGAGGGCCTGTTGACGCAGTAACGAACAGAAACACGCCCTGCCCCCTTGCGGACGGACAGCAAACGCTTACATGCTGGCGCGCAGCTCCCCGAACCTCGCGCCGTGCAGCTCGCGCCTCGCTCCGAGCCGAGTTCAGGGCTGCCTCCGGGATGCACACACCCCGCCTTCTGCACCTCCTCGCCCCCAGGAGACGACAACCATGCAGATTCCTCCGCTTCCCCCGCTTCCCCCGCTTCCCCCGCTTCCCTCCCCCTCCCCCTCGCACAGCTCCGCCCCGTCCCGTCGTTCGGTCCTCGCCACGATGACCGCGGCCGGTGCCGCGCTCGCCGTCGGATCGGGTACGGCCCACGCCCACGGCGGGCCGACGGTCGCCCTGACGGCACGCCCTTCCGCCGAGGCCGAGCGGCTGCGCCTCGCGTCCGCCCTGCGGGCGAGCGAGTACCAGCCCACCGGCCAGTACGCCACCGCGAACAACCCGCTGCGGTTCGACGTCCTGCCGTTCGACGGGCTCGTGCCGTCCCTGTGGATCGGCCACTGGGACTACTACGGCACGCTCAAGGAGCCCCGCAGGTACGCGCTCAAGCCCGGCAGCAACACCGTGACCGATCCGCACGGCGGACCGGTGTACTTCACCCTGGAAGGGCGCGGCGAGCGGGCCGGCGTGCGGTTCAGGGGCGGGTACCGCCCGATGCCCGTCTTCACGCTCGGCCGCACCGGGGAGGCGGAGTTCCAGCGACAGCTGGACACCCTCGCCGACGTCCCGGTGGTCGAACTCCACGGCCCTCGCACCCTCGTCACGCTGACCCGCGAAGGCGCCCTCCTCCACCGCGGCGAGGACCACGCGGCGCTGCTGTCGCTGCTCGAGGAGATCGTCCGGGCCGAGCAGGACATCAGCGGCCTCGACGGTTCCTCGCCGCTGCACCGGCCGAAGTCCGGCCGCTTCCACTTCACCGAGGTGTCGGTGGTCCCGGCCGGGGTCGGCGCCTTCGCCACCCACGGCTACAACGGCTTCCCGCGCGCCTACCTGGACCGGGCCACCACCGTGCAGGGCCTGCGCACCCGCGGCTGGGGCCTGTACCACGAACTCGGCCACGCCCACCAGCAGATGGCCTACAAGCCGACCGGCCTCACCGAGGTCACGGTGAACATCTACTCCCTCGCGGTGCAGCGCGCCCTGGGGCAGACCTCGAACCTCCTCCTGCCCGACGCGAAGACCGGCCTCACCCCCTTCCAGTCGGCCCTGCCCAAGCTCGGCGGACCCGGCCTCGTGTACGAGAAGTCCTTCGGGGCGTACGAGAAGCTCGTACCGCTGCGCCAGCTGGAGCTTGCCTTCGGGGCCGACTTCTGGCCGCGGATGCACCGGCTGGTCCGCGAGGAGAACCCCGCCTCGGACTACACGGAGACCGCGAAGCGCTACCGCTACCTCGCCCTCTACGCCAGCCGCGTGGCCGGCCGGGACCTCACCGACTTCTTCGTGAACCGGTGGGCGTTCCCTCTCGACGAGCAGGGCAGGGCGGAACTCGCGGCCCTGGGCCTGCCGCAGCCGGCCGTCGACCCGTCCGCCCTCACCGACTGAGGCGCTCCCCGCCCGCCCCACCTCCCCCTCCCCGCATTCCTCGGCCGATCAGCAGGAGGCGCTACCGGTCATGGCTCTCCCCAGACGACAGTTGCTCGCGCTCGCCGGCGCCACGCCGGTCATCTCCTTCCTTCCCGTGGCGGCGGCCGTTCCCGCCGTGGCGGCGGCCGACGGCCCCGCCGACTCCGCCGATCCCTACGACACCCTTCTCGCCCGGGCCGAACAGGAGCTCACCGGCGGCGCCTTCGACCTCGCGGACCCGCACTTCGCCGGCGCGCTCGCCGCCCTCGATTCCGAGGCCACCACCTGGTGGGAGCGGTTCGTCACCACGCAGGGACGCACAGCCCTGTGGGCGGACCTCTCCCCCGCGTCCGACCCCGGCATGTTCGGCCAGAGCTACCCGCGGCTGCGCACGATCGCGACCGCCTGGGCGACCCCCGGCACCTCGTTGACGGGTCGCCAGGACGTGCTCGACACCCTCCTGGAGGGACTGCGCTTCCTGCACAGCGTCGGCTATCACCCGGGGCGCGCCGAGTCCGGCAACTGGTGGTTCTGGGAGATCGGCGCGCCCCGCGCGCTGATGGACACCTGTGTGCTGCTGCGCGCGCATCTGCTCCCGGCCGACCTCGCCGCCTATGTCGCCACCGTCGCCCGGTTCTGCCCGAACCCCGATCGCCGTACGAACATCCCGACCCTGGCCGAGACCGGCGCCAACCGTGCCGACAAGGCCGTCATCGTCGCCCTTCGGGGCCTCCTCGCCCGGGACCCCGCCACGCTGGTCCTCGCCCGCGACGGCCTCTCCGACGTACGGGACGGCGGGCGCAACAGTCTTTTCCGGTACGTCACGTCCGGGGACGGCTTCTACGAGGACGGGTCGTTCGTCCAGCACGGCAGCGTCGCCTACACCGGCACCTACGGCAGCGTGCTCCTCGGCGGTGCGGGGCAGCTCATCGCACTGCTCGCCGGGTCCGAGTGGGCGGTGTCCGATCCCGCCGTGACCGTGCTGTACGAGGCGGTGGAGCGGTCGTTCTCCCCGGTGATCTTCGACGGCGTGATGATGGACGCCGTCCGTGGCCGGGCGGTGTCGCGCGAGCGGTCCCGTGACCACCACGACGGGGCGGTGACCGTCTCCCGCATCCTGCAGCTCGCCGGGGGCGCTCCCGCCGCCCGCGGCGACCGCTGGCGGTCCCTCGCGAAGGGCTGGATCCTCCGCAACGGGGCGACGCCCTATGAGGGGCTCGTGGGGATTCCGGCGCTCGCCCGCGCCAAGGCCGTCCTCGACGACCCCGCGGTGCGGGCCGCCGAGCGGCCGACCGGACACCTCGTCCTCGCCGACATGGACCGTGTGGTGCACCGGCGGCCCCGCTGGGCCTGCGCGCTCTCCCTGTCGTCCCGGCGCATCGCGGCGTACGAGGCGGGCAACGGCGAGAACCTGCACGGCTGGTACACCGGCGACGGCATGACCTATCTGTACGACGGCGACGACCCGGCGGTCTTCGGCGACGGGTTCTGGCCCACCGTCGACCCGTACCGCCTCCCCGGCACGACCGTGGACACCCGGGCACGCGCGGACCTCGGCACGAGCGCCGGCACCAGCACGTACCGCCCCACGAACGCCGTGGCGGGAGGCGCGTCGCTCGACGGCCGGTTCGGCGCGGCAGCGATGGAACTGGCCGCGCAGGGCAGCACGCTGCGGGCGAGGAAGGCGTGGTTCTTCCTCGACAACGCCGTCGTGGCGCTGGGCGCGGACATCTCGGCGAGCGACGGCCGGGCCGTCGAGACGGTCGTCGAGAACCGGAATCTGCACGCCGAAGGGCGACAGCGCTTCACCGTCGACGGGCGCCTGCAGCCCGACGAGCAGGGCTGGCGGGCCGACCTCTCGGGTGCCCGGTGGGCCCATCTGGAGGGCTTCGGCGGCTTCGTGTTCCCCCGCCCGCCGGGCGGTGCCACCGAAGCGAACGGCTCCTTGCAGGCGCTTCGCGAGGAACGCACCGGCACCTGGCGTGCCCTCAACACCGGCGCGGACACCGGCGGCACCGGCACCCCGGTCACCCGTCGCTTCCTGACCCTCTGGTTCGACCACGGCCTCTCCCCCTCGTCCGCGTCCTACTCCTACGTCCTGCTCCCCGGCGCGAGCGCCGCGGCGACCGGTGTCCGGTCGCTCTCCCGCCCCGTCGTCGTGGTCGCCAACAACGCCACCGTCCAGGCCGTCGAGGCCCACCGGCACGGCCTGCTCGCCGCGCACTTCTGGCAGACGGGAACCACGGGAGGCGTCTCCCTGTCGGGGCCCGGCACCGTGCTCGTACGCCGCACCGGCCGGCATGTGTCGGTGGCGGTCGCCGATCCCGGGCGCACGGGCACGGAGCTCACGGTCGAACTCCCCTTCCGCGTCCGCCACGTGGTCCGCGCCGACGACACGGTCACCGTCACCCCGGGCGGCCGCACCGTGCTCACGGTCCGGGTCGGCGGCTCGCGCGGCCACAGTCACACGACCGAGCTCGTCCGATAGCCCCTCGGACCGCCCGGACCCTCGAAAGGAGCCCTCGTGCCCGCACCCCATCTGCGCCTGCCGCCGACCGACCGCGTCCTGTCCCCCCGTACCGGCTGGACGCGTGCCCACTGGGAGGCGCTCGCCGACCGGCAGTTGGAGGCGCTCGTCCCGTACGCCACCCCGGGCTTCGCTCAGTACCGCCTGCCGGGCCGCACCAGCTGGTCGGGCGTCGTCTCCGACGGCCTCGAAGGGTACGCACGGTCATTTCTGCTCGCCTCCTTCCGGATCGCGGGTGCGGACGGAAAGGTCGACCCGCGTCTGATCGAAAGGTATACGCAGGGTCTGACAGCGGGCACGCTGCGTGACAGTCCCGAAGCCTGGCCGGCGCTCACCGACTGCTCGCAGCAGATGGTGGAGGCGGCCTCCATCGCCATCGGTCTGCACGAGACGCGCCCGTGGATCTGGGACACGCTCGACTCCGCCGACCAGGAGCGGGTGGTCGAGTGGCTCTCCGGCTTCGTGGGGGCCCGCACCTGGGACAACAACTGGCGGCTGTTCCAGGTGGTGTCGGAGCAGTTCCTGGCCTCCGTCGGCGCACCGCACAGCAAGGACGACATCGAGGGCGGCCTGGAGCGCATCGAGGACTGGTACGTCGGCGACGGCTGGTACAGCGACGGCGACGGCCGGAACTTCGACTACTACATCGGCTGGGCCATGCATCTGTACCCGCTGCTGTGGGCCCGTATGGCCGGACCGGACGGGGACGGCGGCCGGGGCGCGGTCTACCGGGAGCGTCTCTCCCTTTTCCTGTCCGCGTACCCGCAGTTCTTCGGCGCCGACGGGGCACCCGTCCACCAGGGGCGTTCGCTGACGTACCGGTTCGCCGCGACGGCGCCGGTGTGGCTCGGCGCCCTCGCCGACTGCACACCGCTCGCCCCCGGTCTCACCCGGCGCCTGGCCTCGGGGACGGCGCGGCACTTCGTGGAGCGCGGTGTCCCGGACGAGCGCGGACTGCTGCCCCTGGGGTGGTACGGCACCCATCTGCCGACGACCCAGCCGTACTCGGGACCGGCGTCCCCGTACTGGGCGAGCAAGGCCTTCCTCGGCCTGCTGCTGCCCGCGGACCATCCCGTGTGGACGGAGCGCGAGCAGCCCCTGCCGGTGGAGGAGGGCACGCAGTACACGGCGCTTCCGGCCCCCGGCTGGCTGCTGCACGGCACCCCGCACGACGGCATCGTCCGGCTCGTCAACCACGGCAGCGACCACAACCCGCCCGACGGTCCCGGCGAGGACGATCCGCACTACGCGAAGTTCGGGTACTCGACGGCCACGGCACCGGAGTCGGCCCCCCACGCGTGGGAGCGCACCGTGGACGGCCATCTGGCGCTCCTCGCCACCGACGGCACGCCGTCCCGGCGCAGCCGCATCCATCCGGTGTCCTGCGAGGGACGCACGGCCTCGTCCCGCCACACCGCACGGCTCCCCGGGTACGACGAGGAGTTCCCCGTCGAGTCGACGAGCCTGTTGCACGGTCCCTGGGAGATCCGCGTGCACCGGCTGCGTACCCCCGAGGGGGTACGGGTGCGCGAGGGCGGGTACGCGGTCGCGGACGTCACGCCGCCGCACGTCCTGCGGGGTCCCGGCTGGGCGCTCGCGCGGACGGAGGCGGGGCTCACGAGTGCGGTGGTGGGCCTGCACGGCTGGGAGGAGGAGGGCGAGATCGCCCGCGAGGTCGAGGCCAACGCCTTCGGTCCGCACTCGGCGACGCCGTACCTGTTGACCTCCGGTCCGTTCGATCCCGGGCACGCGGGCGGCACGCGCGTGCAGGTGACGCTGGTGGTTCTGACCCGGGACGCGGTGCACCCCGAGGCCCTGCGCTCGGCGATCCACTGCGAGAGGGGGGAGGACGACCGGATCCGGATCACGTTCCCGGACGGCGAGACGCTGACGACCTGACTTCCTGAGTTCCTGACTCCCCGACTCCCTGGCTTCCTGGCCTCCTGGCCTCCTGGCTTCCTGGCTGCCTCACGACCGCACATCCGACAGCACGCTCTTGGAGGAGCGATGAAACGACGGTTCGCCCCACTGACCTCGGTGAGAGCGTGGGCCGCACCGGCCGCACTTCTCGCGGTCGTCTCCGTGTTCTCCTACACGCCTGCGACCGCGGCGCCCTCGCAGGAGACGCAACGGACAGCGCAGGCGCAGCAGGCACAACCGCTCAAGAGCAAGTACCGCGCGGACGCCGCACTCGGAGACTGTCTGCGCACCTTCGACGGCAACGACACCGTCCAGGTCGGCGCCTGCACCCCCGCCACGGGCGAATACACCTCCATGCGCCAGTGGGAGGCCGTCGACCAGGGCAACGGTTACGTCCTGGTCAAGAACAAGTACCGCGCGGACGCCGCACTCGGAGACTGTCTGCGCACCTTCAGCGGCAACGACACCGTCCAGGTCGGCGCCTGCACCCCCGCCACGGGCGAATACACCTCCATGCGCCTCTGGAAGGCCGTCGACCAGGGCAACGGATACGTCCTCCTCAAGAACAAGTACCGCGCGGACGCCGCACTCGCGGACTGTCTCCGCACCTTCAGCGGCAACGACACCGTCCAGGTCGGCACCTGCACCCCCGCCACGGGCGAATACACCTCCATGCGCCTCTGGAACGCCGCCGCCTTCTCCACCGGCTGGCCGACCCGCCCCGTCACCGGTCAGAAGCGGGCGCTGGTGATGGCCACCCACTGGGACGATGCCGTGCCGGTCGATCCCGCGCCCGTCGAGCAGGCGACCCTGGGGGCAGGCGCGCCGTCCCTCCGGACGTATCTCCAGGAGGTGTCGGGCGGGGCGCTCGACCTCACGGGAGACATGCTGACCGGCGTCGACCTCGGGGCGCGCCCGACCGGGTGCGAGTCGGCGGCCATCCTGAGCGCCGCCCGGGCCGCCGCGCGGGCGCGGGGCGTCGAGCCGGACTCGTACGACTACCTGTTCGTCGACATCTCCCGCCACTCGGCGTGTCCTTGGGAGGGGCTTGCCGCCATGCCCGGCAACTGGGTCCTCTCCAACGGTGTGGGGCACAAGACATGGATGTGGACGCACGAGTTCGGCCACTCCCTGGGCTTCCAGCACTCCGACACCCTCAAGGCCTGTCCGGTCGCGGGCGCCGTCACGACGGTGAACGGCACGTGCACGGTGTCCGGGGGCGACGATCCGACCGACACCATGGGCGGCGGCGGGATGCACCTCTACCCGGTCGACTACCGGCAGTTCGCCGGCTGGGTGCCGGACTCCCGGGTCCCGCGCGTCACGGCCGCCGGGAGCTATCAGCTGGGCGTGCTCGGGGAGAGCGGCACCCAGGAGTTCCGGATCGGCCGCCCCGACGGCAGCCTCCTGTCCCTGGAGTACCGCCGGGCCACTCCGCCCTACGACGACTACCTCGCGACCGACCCGCTGGTCAACGGCGTCATCGTCCGCGTCGTCACCGCCGGCGGCACGGTGAGGAACCGGCTCGTGGACGCGACACCGGCGACGTCCACCACCGACGACGCGCCGCTGGCCGTGGGCAGGACGCTGGTGGACGAGGTCGCCGACGCGGCCGTCACGGTGTGCTCGGTGGGCGCCCAGGGCGCCGACCTGCGGATCGCGGTGGGTGGCACGACACCTCCCGCCTGCTGATCGCGCGGGGTGACGGTGGGGCGACGAGCCCCGTGTCCCTCCGCACCGGAACGGCCCGGGACAATGGCAGCCCCGGGCCGTTCCTCGGACGTACGTGGTCGTGGCCCGGCCGAGCGGAGAGACGAAGGATCGATGACGCTGAAAGTGGGCGGGCGCGTGAAGCTCGCGGTGGAGCTCACCCTGACGGGACAGGTCGCCCTGGCCGGGGAATCCCCGACGGAGCCGGCCGCCGTCGTGGGGTTCCTGGCCCTGGCGGCGGGTACCGAGGGCACCGTCGAGGAGGTGGACGACGACCGGCAGGAGACCAAGGAGGTCCGCGAGTACGCACGGCTCAAGTCCCTCCTCGACGACTTCGGCCACCAGATGCCGCCGGGGAGCAGGGCGCAGCTGGTGGAGCAGGTCGCCGCCCTGGAACCCGCGTGGATCGCGTACCAGGAGGCGGAGATCCCGGTGAGGGTCCGCGTACGGCTCGACAACGGGTTCGTCCTCCGCGACACCGCCGGGGACGTCTTCGTCGCCGTCTGACACCCGCGTGTCGCGGCGGCGCACCGGTCACGGTCTCTTCCCCGCGCCGGTCACGGTCCCTTCGCCGGTACCGGTCACGGTCCCTTCGCCGGCACAGGTCACGGCCCCTTCGCCGGCACCGGTCGCCGGATCAGATACGCGGCGGCGGAGGCGACGAGCACCAGCATGCAGGCGATGAACACCAGCCCCGCCCCCTCCAGGCCGAGCGGGTCGGCCAGCAGGCCCACGCCGATCACCGGGATCGAGATGCCGGTGTACGCGACCACGAACAGCGTCGAGATCACCGCCGCGCGCCGGTCCGGCGGCGCCGCGGCGGCGACGGAGGACAGGGCCGCGCGGAAGGCGAGGCCCTGCCCCATGCCGCCGACCACGGCGGCCAGGACGACCAGCGCCAGGAGGTCCGTGTACAGCGCCGCCCCGAGGAGGACGAGGCCGAAGAAGAGCACCGCGCAGCCCAGGGGCAGCGAGCGCGTCACTCCCACGCGGTCGACGGCCAGTTGTCCGGCCGTGGAGGCGAAGAAGGCGAGGGCCACGATCAGGCCGCTCACGGCGTGATCGTCGACGTGCAGATAGCGGGCGAGGAACGCGGGGCTCACGGAGGTGAACACCCCGAAGAGAGCGAACCCCACGAACGAGGCGATCGCCGCCGGCACGAACACCGCTCGCACCTGCGGCGGCAGCGCGGGCAGCTGTGGACGGACGGCGGACGGACCTCGCCTTTCCCGTACGGTCTCGGGGAGCCACAGCAGGACGACGACGGAGATCGCCACCAGGCCGAGGTGCACGGCGAACGGCAGGACCAGGGGCTCGGGGGCGTACTCCGCGAGCAGTCCGGCGAGCAGGGGGCCGCAGCCGAGTCCTCCCATGTTGGCGGCCGTGGCCACGAGCGTCGCCCGGGACGCTCCGCCGGCCGGGGCCAGTTCCATGACGTACGCGGTGGCGGCGCCGGTGAACAGACCGGCCGACAGACCGGAGAGGAGACGGCCCGCGTACAGCCAGCCCACGGTGTCGGCGAGCAGGAAGCACACGGCGCTCGCCGCCGCGAATCCCAGGCCGCAGAGCAGCGTGGGCCGTCTGCCGACCGTGTCAGAGGCGTTGCCCGCGAGCAGGAGTACGCCGATGACCCCGAAGGCGTACACGGCGTACACGACGGTCACGGTCAGCTCGGAGAATCCGAACTTCTCCTGGTAGAGGGGGTAGAGCGGGGTCGGCAGCGTGGTGCCGGCCATGCACACGACGAAGACGGCCCCGGCGAGCAGACACCGCAACCAGCCCTGTCGGTCGCCTTCGGTGCGGGGGCCACCTTCCGTGCCAGGGTCGTCGTCCATGCCAGGGTCGTCGTCCGTGCCACGGTCACCTTTCATGCAGCGGACCGTAACCCCGCCGACCGCCGGCCGGGCGGCACGAACTGCGGCAACCGCGCAGACGTCACCCGGTCGACGACGCCACCCGAGACGGTGCCCGCGAAGGCCGGTGCTCGCGGGGGACGGACACCTCCCCCACACGGCGGAGCTGCCCGGACCGCGGGGAGGATTCCTCGTGACGCCCGTTCCACGAGGGTGGAGCCATGTCGCCGAAGCTCCTTCACATGCCCCCGCCCGTCAGTGACACCGAACAGCCGGTGCCCCGCTGGGCGATGCGCCTCGCCTACGCGTTGCCGCTCCTGCTGCTGCCGTCGTGTCTCTGGCGGCTGCCCTTCGCCCTCCACTTCGAGATGGGGCAGGTGCAGGGGCGCGGTATGCCGCCGTACTGGGTGAGCATCCCGTACGTCCTCGGGCTCAGCGTGCTCACGGAAGTGACCGCGCTCCTGGCCATCGGGCTCGTCCGGGGGTGGGGCGAGGTGGCGCCCCACTGGATACCGTTCATCGGCGGCAGACGGGTCCGGCCGATGGCAGCCGTGGTCCCCGCTCTCGTCGGCGGTCTGATCCTCACCGTGCTGTTCACAGCCGTTCCGATCGGCGACGGACGCAGGCTGACCGCGTACGGCGTCGTCGACGGCGTCGCGTACACCGACGACGCCTGGGAGACGCTCGCGACGGTGTGTATCGCTCCGACCGCCCTGTGGGGACCCGTCATCATCGTCCTCGCGGTCGCCTACTACCACCGTCGGAACCGCGTCCGCCCGGCATGAGGGCCGTTCGGGGCGTCACGCCCTCGCTCGTGTACGGGCGAGGGCGGCCGAACGCCAGGCCGGTCTGAGACCCGGTGTGGCGGGGCCCGACAGCCGCGGGTGGTGGAGTTCCTCCTCCCGGTCGCCGTAGAGCATGGTCACGTTGATGCGGAGGTTCTCGTAGCCGGGGCGGAAGCGGACCGCGTCCGACGCGTGGAAGAGGTCGGAGTTGAAGATCACCGCCCGGTTCTGCCGGTAGGGGATGGTGATGCTGCGGGCCCCGCGGCTGCGCAGGAACGGGCGGATCAGGTCCTGGCGGCCGTTGTAGCTGTCGAAGCCCCAGGACAACGGGGCGTCCACGTCGTGCACCACCAGGCCGCCCGAGTGCTCGTCGGCGTTCGCGGCGTCCGGCGTGATCCAGAAGTTGACGTTGACGGCGGCGAAGTCCGCGTGCGTGGTGACGTCGGCCGGTACCTCGGGGCCGCATTTGAAGCCCCAGATCTGGCGCAGCGGGTACCGGTCCCCGATGAGCCGCGGCAGGGCGGCCCGCAGTTCCTCGGCGATCTGGGTGAGCAGGGGGCAGACGAAGCCGTCCTGCATGAGCGAGCCCAGTCGGCCGTGGTCGTAGCGGTTGCCGAACCACACCGTCGACTCCAGACTGAACCGGTACAGCTCGTCCAGCGCCTCCTGGCTGAGGAAGTCGTCGACGGTCACCACGCCGGGTGCGTTCGCCACGTACTGCTCCTCGACCGTGGCGGGATCCCAGCGGCCGGACAGGGCACGCGCCACGCGCGGGGTGTCCCGGACGTGCAGGAGACGGTTGTACGTGGGTGCGATGGCCCGGTTGGCGTCGGTGTCGAGGGGCTCCCGTGCCCCGGGGCCGTCGGCCGCCAGCCGGTCGTGCACCGACCGGTAGGCGTCGACGACCGGGTCGTACTCCGCACCCAGCACGCCCAGGTGCCGGAGGTGCAGCATCTGGTCGATGTCGTGCCGCAGTTTGGGCACGCTCAGCGGGACGACCGACCGTACGGCGGGGTCGGAGGAGCCCCAGCGCAGGCGGGCGAAGAGCAGGGCGCATCCCTCGGCGAGGGGGAAGTCGCGGCGTTCCAGGGCCACCGTGATCGCCTCGGGCAGCCACTCCTCGTCGTCGGCGCCCGCATCCGCATCCGCGCCCACAGCCGCGTCGGCACCCGCGCCCGCGCCCGGTTCGTCGCACCACGGCAGCGCCTCCTCCCAACGCCCCGAGGCCACCAGCAGGAGCACCAACTCGCGCCGGGCCGAACGGTCCTGGGGGTCGGCCCGGAGGGCGGCGCCGAGAACGCGCGCCGCCTCCTCCGTACCGCCGGAGCCGACGGTCGCCCTCACCCGGGCGACCACCGGACCGGCGTCCCACGACGCGGCCACCCGCGCCGCCCGAACCCGCATCATCCGAGCCCGAGCGCGCCGCGCGCCCGGAGCTCCACCGCGTACCTGGCGAGACCGTCGAGGGTCACCGTGGCGTACGGCGGCGCGAAGTCCGCGCCGATCGCGTGGGCTTCCTCGACCTGCGTGGTTCTGATCCACGTGGTCCAGGTGATGGAGGTCAGCGGTGTGATGCCCCGGGGCTCGATCCCGACGCCCTCCCGGGACTCCCCGGAAGAGTCGGCCGGCCGGCGGCCGTTCTCGTCGCCGCAGAGGGTGTGCGCGGCATGGAGGTTGACGAAGTAGTGCAGCAGGTCCTCGGTGAGCCCGTGGATGCCGGTCTCCGCCGCGCAG
This sequence comes from Streptomyces sp. NBC_00250, assembly GCF_036192275.1. Classification (NCBI taxonomy): domain Bacteria; kingdom Bacillati; phylum Actinomycetota; class Actinomycetes; order Kitasatosporales; family Streptomycetaceae; genus Streptomyces; species Streptomyces sp. NBC_00250. The sequence continues at coordinate 668,801 of NZ_CP108088.1, forward strand.
CCTTCGAGCAGGGCGGCGACGACGTCCTGACCGCCGTGACTCACCGTCGCCCCGCAGAAGTCGGTGAGGAACTCCGCGCCGGTGGGCACCCTGTCCGTGTGGCTGTGCACGTAGTCCTGAAGCCACTGCAGCAGCTTCGGGTTGGCGAAGACCGCGTACACGAGCCGGTCGGTGAAGACGGCCTGCTCCGCCGATACGGGCGGGACGTCGAGGTACTCCGTCAGGATCCGGGACGGCCCGGTGATGAACTGCTCACGCAGCAGAAAATCCGTCTCCATGGCCTGGAACAGGGCGTCGATGCGCCGAACGTTCGCGGCGCGGGACATCATGGTGGACCGTTGCCCGTTCCACGACCGCGCCGACGCCGGCGCGGGCCTCGCCGGTGTCAGCTCCGCCTCCTTCTCCAGCGTGCTCGCCAACTCGTTCTCCAAGGTGCTCTCCACGGTCTTCTCCTTCGGTCTCGTCGATCGATCGGGGGGTTTCACGGGGTGTGTCGGGTGTGTCGGGTGTGTCGAGGTGCGGTGCGAGGAGGCTGCCCCATGCCATCCACTGCTCCGGGGCGGCGCTCACGCACCGGTCCAGCCACGCGCCGTAGGCGTCGAGGGCCGCGTCGAGGGAACCGGGCAGCCGGTCCCCGACGCGAGGGGTGATACGGCCCGCGACCTCGGGGGCGGCGACGGCGCGCGTGTCGAGTTTCCGTCGTGCCGCCAGGGCCAGCAGTCCGGTCGGCACGTCCAGCCGGCCGCCGAGCACCGACAGAGTGCGTACGTGCCGGGTGCCGGGGTAGCAGGTGTCCAGATTCGCGACCATGACGGCGTCCGAGCCCAGCCAGCGTCGGATGTCGGCGGACCCGAGCCGCGTAAGCAGCAGGGGTTCGCCCCGTCGCAGCCGCTTCGCGTACATCTCCCGCACGAGGGGGTTCCGGTCGTGCACGATCGGCAGGACCGGCCGGCCCGTGGCCTCCTCCACGAGCAGCGGCACCATCAGCGCGTGCCCGAGCTGGGTGGTCAGGACGAGGCGCGTCGTACCGATGCGCGCGCGCACGTCGGCGACGGCCTCGTCCCATCCGGGGAGGACCTCGCGCGGTCCGTGCCGCAGGATGTCGTGCAGGCTCAGGTAGTACCCGGCCAGTCGGCTCACCATGGCGACGAACGGATCGGAGGGGTGCCGCCACCGTGCGGCGTACCGCGCGCCGTGGCACCGGAGGAACAGTTTGACGTCGTCGCCGATGGTCTCGGCGAGCAGTCGTACGGCGTGCCGGTGCCGCGCCCCCTCACCGTACGGAGGAGGTGGATGCGCGGCCAGTGCCCGCAGCATGGCGACGTCCCAGTCGGAGCCGGCGATCCGGATGCTCATCGCGGAGGCGCGGTGGCGAGGTCGGGTGCCCCGGCCGCCGCCTGGGACTTCGCCCGCTCGTAGTAGGCGCGGAGCGCGGAACCGGGACGGGACACGTCCTCCAGGATTCGGGGGAAGAGCGCGAGCCGGGTCGTGCATTCGAGCTCGTCCACCGAGTACAGGGAGCCGTTGTTGATCAGGGCGCGGGCCGGGCAGGTGCCCGCGCACTGGTGCAGCCAGGGGCAGGAGGAGCACGGCGCGTCGTTGAGGAGCCACTGCTCCCGGTCGCGCAGGGCCGCCGCCGCCGGGGTGTTCCGGCTGCGTACGGTCAGCGAGCCGTCGGCGATCGGCAGGACCGTGCGTCCGGGTGGGGGTGACACCGCGGCCCTGGGCAGCAGTTGGAACGCGGGATGGTAACTGCAGTCGCAGGCACGGACGGAGCCCACCGCATCGAGGACCAGCAGGTCGTTGGAGGCACCGCAGGGCATCTTCATGCACATGTTGGGGCGTTCGACGGTGAGGAACGGCTCGATCAGCTGCACCAGGTTGGTGAGGTACGGGGGTTCCAGGTCGCCGTCGAGGATCTCCGTCAGCCGTCGGTCGAGGAAGGCGGCGAACGTCTGCCGGAAGCGCTGGGTCTCGGGCTTGTCGTCGGCGCGCCCCTCCGCGTCGGCGGGGAGCATCTTCCAGCTGTGCACGCCCATGCTCCGGAAGAACTCCCACACGCGGTCGAGTTCGTCCGGTGTGGTGTCGGTGCCGACGACGCTGATGTAGCCGACCTCGTCGCGCATGAACTCGGGGAAGCGGTCGAAGTTCTCGGCGATCCGCGCGAAGGTGCCACGGCCGCGGTGGTCGACGCGGTGCCGGTCGTTGATGTCCTGCGGCCCGTCCAGGGAGACGCCGACCGTGAACGCGTACCGGCGCAGGAACGCGACGACGTCTTCGGTGAAGTGCCGGCCGTTGGTCTGGACGGTGAAGTGCACGGACGCCCCCACCTCGGTGGCGCGCAGTTCCGCGAACTCCACGAGCTCGCGGATCTGGCCGAACCGCAGCATGGGTTCGCCGCCGTGGAACATCAGGGTCAGACGGCGCCCGGGAACCAGGCATTCGGTGATGAGCCGCCTGGCCACCTCGGAGGTCATCCGGCCCGGCCAGCGTCCGCTGTCGAAGTCGTAGCAGTAGTCGCAGGCGATGTCGCAGGCGCCGGTGAGCTTCAGGAGGAGCGCCGTCGGCGGCTCGGCGCCGCCGGACCCGCCGCCACGTGAGCCGTCTCCGTCACCGTCGCCGCGCGGTGCGGGTACGGCGCGGACGCCCGTGCGGCCGCCGACGAAGACCAGGCCCGCGTCGTAGAGCGCCCGCACGGTGCCGGCCGCGTCGGGGAAGCCCGGCCAGGCGGTGAAGTCGGCGACGCTCGTGCCGTCCAGTGCGTCGAGCATCGGGTAGAGGGCGGCGGGCAGGCGGAGCCAGCCCGGCCGTCCGTGGGGCAGCAGGAGGAGTTCGTCGTCCGCGACGGGGATGCGGTAGTGGCGGGCGACGCGGATCGGCTCGCCGCCGTCCAGGTCCTTCCAGCGGGGCAGCGGAGCGATGCTGTACTTCATCGTGGCGTCAGCAGCAGGTGGTCTTGGACCAGGACGGGGGCAGCAGTTCGTCGCTGCCCGACTCGTCCACCTGACGGACGTCGAAGCGGCCGAACCGGTCGACGTCGAACCCGCTGTCCCTCAGATAGTCGTGGATCTCCGGGCTGACCCGTGAGGTGAAGGGAACGCCGTCGCCGCCGAGGAGGCCCCGGTTGTTCGCCGCGATCGTCTCCAGGTCCACGCCGTGGGTGCGCAGATAGGAGCGGGCCCGCTCCGAGAGCCGGCAGTCCCCGAACAGGGCGGTCGCCACGTCCTCGGTGAGCTCGGCCGACTCGGCGATGTCCCGTGCGGTGGTGCCGGGGAGCTTGATGTTGATCTCCAGCGCGTCGGAGGGCCGCTCCGTGCCGTCGTAGGCGTCGTACGTGAACGTCATGAGGGCACAGCCGCCCGAGGTGAGGTCGATGCCGTGCCGTCGGCAGACCTCGGCGAGCTTGTCGCTCGGGACGAACTCCACGGCGCCCGGGGACGGGCAGACACCGAGGGGCTCGCGTGCGGCGAGCGAGGCGAGGTGGTTGAAGTCGACGCCGTGCTCAGCCAGCACGCCGCTCAGCTCGGGCCTGACGCGCTCGTTGCCGAAGAGGAAGCGGGCGAGGGACTGCTCGAAGCGGGCGCGCTGCCCGGCCGGCACGTCCACGGGGACGAGGACCTCGATCTGGACGAGGGGGACGCTCTTGGTCTTCTGGGGGGTCATCTGCTGTGCTCCGTTCTCGGGGGACTCATGAGGGAGGAGTTTGCGCCGGTACGGCGGTCAGCGCGGCGAGTGCCGCGGCGACCTCCGCCACCGGTGGTGCGGCACCGTCGCGGGGATGCAGCACCTGGGCTCCGGCGGCCATGAGCCGCCGGACGTTCTGCCGTACCAGGGCGCCGTTCCCCATGCGCGGGTGCATCGACGGCACGACCAGGGTGGGAATCCCCGTCGCGCACAGATAGGTGGTGGAGGCCAGGTCGGTCGCGAGGCCGCCGGCCACCCGCCCGAGGAACCCGGCCGAGGCCGGGTAGACCAGCACCCGCCGCGCGACGTCGGTGAGCCAGACGTGCAGCGGCCGGAGCTCGGGCCCGGTGGTCTCGCAGGTCAGCACCGGGCAGCGGCCGAGGTGGCGCACCGCCGCCGGGGTCACGAACCGCCGTGCCGCCTCGGTGAGGATCACGGCCGTCGGTCCCGGAAGTACCGACGACAGTTCGTGGAGGAGGCCGCCGATGTTGACCGCGGCGACCGATCCGGTGCCGATGACGAGCGTGAGCCCGTCGCGGGAGGCCGTCTCGGTGAACGCCTCGGTGAGACCGTGTGGGAGCGGCGCACCGATGTCGTCGAACATCCTTGTCTCCGGGTGAGGTGGGTCGGTTCAGCGCCTCGCGGGACCGGAGCGGAAGCGCCATGGCTTCATCGATAGCAGGACCGGATGGGCTCGCCGGGGAACAGGCCCGCGACTCCCGACACTCCATCCCAACAGCGGTCCGACATGTGGGGTACGGCCCTCAGCGCGGCATTTCGTCCGGCTCATGCTGCCGAGGCGCGGGGGAATTCCGGCCCGTGCAGGGGCGGTTCGAGTTCCGGTTTCCGGATTCCGGTTCCCTGATTCCCATCGACGCGCCATACGCCTTGGGGCCGCCTCGGAATTCCGGAAGTCCCGGCGCGTTCCTGATCGTGGTCGACACCTGTCCGTCCCGGCTGCGGGACGCCTCGGCGGCCTGTCCGGCCCTCGCTCGCGGCGGTCCCGCCGCACCGGCTGACGGCGGCGCCCGGCTCCAGGCCTTGACCCCGTGCACGTACTCCGTTGGGGCGGCGCACGCAGTGTTCGCCGGCCGCTCTTCCGCGAGTCTCGCGCTGTTGGCCGGAACTCACCTGGCCGGCCTGGCGGCGGGTGCCGGTCCGGGCTCCCCGGTGACCAAGGGCGTCGACTCACCCGCCGTTCGCGCGGGGGATGTTCTCTTGAGATGCGTCGTTCACGCTGGTCGCGGCGGCATGTCGGCGGAGGGCCGAGGGCGGCTGGCCACCCGGGTCGCACCCCCGTGGAGTTCATCGCCCCTCATGGCCACCGAGGCTCATGTCGGACGGTCGGGAAGCAGCCATTCTTTGCCTCCGGCGTACCTCATGGGCGATCTTCCGCGGGTGGCGGCTCGTTCCCGACGGTCGTCCGGATAGCGGACAGAGGGTGTCATGACCTCATCACCGCCTCCCCTCGTCCTCATCGCATCCGCGTCGCTGCACGCACGCGCCGCACCGTCAACCGCTCACCCGCAGATGTCCGGAAGGACTCAGGCCCCGTCCCCTCCCGGACGCCGCCGCTGTACCTTCCTCCTGACCCTGACGCCGACCGGGGTCAGGGTCAGGAGGAAGGTACAGCAGCCCAGTGCGTCGCCCCTGCCTCGTGCCGTCCCTCTGCCTTCCCGGTGGTTCGCCATGCCCGCTGCACCCGCCCGGCCCCCGACCTCCCGCCCCCGGCCGCCGCACGACTCCGGCCGACCGTAGGGGACCCACCCGGCACCAGCGGACGAGGAAGGCGAACACGACTGTGCGATTCCAACTGCTCGGGCCCCTCAGCGTCACCGACGGGCGGGACGTCGTGGTGCTCCCGCCCTCCAAGCCGACCGCGCTGCTCGCCGCACTGCTCCTCCGCCCGGGCTCCATCGTCTCCACCGACCGCCTGCGCGACATCGTCTGGGGCGAGGAACACCCACCGACGGCCAAGACCGCCCTGCAGAGCTGTGTCCTGCGGCTGCGGCGGCTCTTCGCCAAGTACGGCATCGAGAACCAGGCCGTCGTCGCGGTGGCCGGCGGCTACCGCATCGACGCCGACACGGGGACGCTCGACCTGCTCCACTTCCGCCGCCTCGTCGAGCAGGCCACCGCCTCCGGGAACGACTCCGAGCTGTACACCCTGCGGACTTCCCTCGCCCTGTGGCAGGGAGCCCTGCTCTCCAACGTCCCCTCCGACCTGCTGCACCGGGACGAGGTGCCCCGACTCGCGGAGGAGCGGCTGCGGGTTCTGGAGCGCGTCTGCGACATCGAACTGGAGCACGGCCGATGTCGCGAAGCCCTCGTTGATCTTTGGGAGGTTACGCGCGTATACCCCGCCCACGAGCGGTTCGCCGAGCAACTGATCGAGGCGCTGTACCGGACGGGCCGGCAGACCGAGGCGCTCGCGGAGTACCGCCGGATCAAGGGGCACCTGAGGGAGCGGCTCGGCGTCGATCCGCGGGCCGAACTCCAGCGTCTGGAACTGGCGATCCTGCGGGGTGAGGACCTCGGCCGCCTCGACGCGGCGCGGGAGCGGGCCGCCGCGACCACGGCCCCGGGCGGGCTCTTACCGACAGCGGCGGCCGCCGCACCCTCCCGTGTTCCCGCGCCGGCGGATCAGACCGGGGCCCACGGACCGCAAGCCCTCCACACCTCTGTCCCCGCTTCCCCTCCTCCGCCTCCGCCGATTCCGACCGTGCCCGGCTTCACCGGGCGCGAGGGCGAAGTCGACTCCCTGGTCCGGCTGTTGACAGCCGGCGGGCCCCGCGAGGAAGCACCGCGAACCCCGTTCGCCGTCCTCTCCGGAGCGCCCGGCATCGGCAAGACCGCCCTCGCGCTCCACGTCGCCCATCTGGTGAGCGGTCACTTTCCCGGCGGCTCCGTCCTGGTGCCGCTGACCCGTCCGGACGGAAGCCCCCGCCCGGCGGAGGAGGCCGCCGACGAGGTCCGGCGGGCGCTGCCCGCCGTGCCCGGGGCGGACCGGGGCCCCGCCCTTCTCGTCCTCGACGATGTCGTCCACCCCGATCAGGTCCGCCCCCTGCTGACCGCGCACGCCTGCGGTGCGGCGATCGTCACCAGCCGGATGGGGCTGGCCGCGCTCGTCGCCACCCACGGCGGCACCGTGCACCGGCTCGGCGCTCTCGATCCGGAGCAGTCGCAGGCGCTCCTCACCGCGGTCGTCGGCCGGGAGCGGATCGCCGCCGAGCCCGCCGCGGCGCTCCCCCTCGCGACCGCGTGCGGCCACCATCCGCTCGCCCTGCGCATCGCCGCCGCTCGGCTGCTCACCCGGCCCCGGCTCCGCCTCGCGGACTACACCGACTGGCTGCTGCACGACCCCGTCGGCCGGCTCAGCCTCGCCGACGATCCCCAGATGTCGGTGCCGCACCGGCTGGACGAGGCCCTGAAGCGGCTCCCGCCGGCGCTCGCCGAGGCCCATCTGCGGCTGGCCGCGTCACCCCACGACCCGCTGACCACCGCACGGGCCGCCGCCGCCCTCGGCCTTCCGGAGGAGACGACGGAGCAGGTCGTCGAGCGGCTCCTCGACGCCGGTTTCCTGGAGGAGGGCCGGCCGGGCGCCTTCTGGACGCACGATCTGCTGCGCGCGCACGCCCGCCGTGCGGCGGGCCCCTCCCCCGGCCACGCCCCGGCCCTCCTCCGCCCGCCCCGCGACGGGGAGTTCCCGCAGCTGGACGGCACCAGGCCCGCCGCCCTGAGGTGACGGCGCGGCCCCACCCGCAGAGACGCCCACCACCCCGGGCCCCATCTCGCCCTGCCACGAGAGGTGTGACGCACGCATGACCCTTACGTCGTACGCGGAGATCGCCGGAACCCGGCCCCGAGTCCGTCGAGATGTCCTGTTCACCCAGACCCCGAACGGCGTGATCTTCCACAACGCCGACGGCGGTTTCCAGCTCACCGCCAAGTCCGGCTACCGGTTCGCCACGCTGCTCATGCCGTACCTGGACGGCAGCAGAGCGGTCGAGGAGATCTGCGCGGGCTTCGGCGACACCCAGAAGGCCATGGTGGGCGAGCTGGTGCAGGCGCTCTACGGGCGCGGCTTCGCCCGTCCCGTTCCGGCGCCGGAGGAGGCGGCGCCCGTGCCCGCTCCGCCCGTCGCCGCCCGCTTCGCCCCGCAGATCGCCTACATCGACCACTACGCCGATGCCGCCGACGCCCGGTTCGCCCGCTTCCGGGCGACCCGGGTCGCGGTCATCGGCGACGGGCCGGTGGCCCGCTGGTGCGTGCTCTCCCTCGTCCGGAACGGCTGCGCCGCCATCGGTGTCGACCGCTCCCTCGCCGAGGGCACCGCCGGGGTGACTCCGGAGGAGTTCGCGGCCGTCCGCGGGGAGGTCGCCGCGCTCGCCGAGGAGGGCTGCCCCGTCGAACTGCCGCTGCTGCCCGAGCCGGTGGCGGGCCGACCGCGGGAGGGCTGGTCCGCGTACGAGGGGTACGACGTGGTGGTGGCCGCCGCCGGGCCCGGCGTTCCGGCCGTCCTGCTGCCGCTGCTGCGGGAGGGCATGCCGCAGGGCCGTACGCTCCTGCCCGCCTGGACGTTCGGCGGCTCGGCCGTCGTCGGCCCGGCCATGACCGCCGAGGCGGCGTCCTGCTGGTCCTGCGCCGCCCTGCGGCTCGGGGCGGCCGGTGGTGCCGCCGCCTCGGACGCCGCCGAGCTGTGGAGCGGTCTCGCCCTCGGCACCGGTACGCCCGGGGTCCAGCCGACCGGACCGCTCGCGGCGATGCTCGGAAACCTGCTCGGGTACGAGGTGTTCCGCCTGGTCACCGGGGCGCTGCCGGCCGAGACCCGGGACCGGGTGCTCGTCCAGTCCATGGCGAGCCTCGACGTCGCTTCGGAGCCGCTGCTCGCCCACCCGAGCTGTCCGTTCTGCTCGTCCCCGGTGGGGCTGCCCGAACCGGTCGACCTGGCGTCGGCCCCGGCACGACCCGCGTTCCTGCCCACCGTCGCCACCGCCCCCGACGACGACGCCGCCCAGGGGCCGCTGGCCGAGCTCGAACGACGTTCGGCGCTCGTCCGCCCGTTCACCGGGGTCTTCACGTCCTACGCCGACGAGCCGCTGACGCAGACGCCCCTCAAGGTGGGCTCGGTCGTCCTCGGCCTGGGTGCGCGGGGCACCCGTACGATCACCGCCTTCGACGTGCACCACACCGCCGGAGCTCGGCTGCGGGCGCTGAACGCTGCGGCCGCGGTCTACGCCGAACACGTGCTCCCCGCCGCCGCCTCCGCCGGTCCGCTCGACGAACTGACGGCGGTGGCCCCGGACACGCTCACGATCGCGTCGGGAACCGGCGGCTCCGACGGTACGACCGCCTGGACGCCGGCCACCTCTCTGATCACCAAGGAGACCGTACGGGTGCCCAGCGGCGCGGTACGTCCCTTCGGGCGGGACAACGCCCACCGTCGCTTCGAGCCGACCCGGGCCGGGTCCGGGGCGGGCTCGGACCTGCCGGAGGCGGCGGCCACCGGTCTGCTGTCGGCGCTCGCCCACGACGCCCTGCGCCGTGCCGTCGCCGGCTCCGGCGAGGTCGCGCTGCTCGCGCCCGAGGTCTTCGGCGAGGACCCCGAGACGAGGTTCCTGCTCCGGTCGGCCGCCCTCCTCGGCCTCACGGTCGAACTGCTCGACCTCGGCGAGCGGGCGTACTCGGGGGCGTCGGTCGTCCTGGCGAGGACGGCCGGGGGCACGGGTGCCGGCCGTTGGGCTGTCGGCGCCGGCCTGGACCTGACCTCGGCCGCCGTCGACGCCGTACGGGACCTCCTCGGGGCGGCCCAACTGGCCGGGGAGGACGTGGTCACCGACGACGGAGACCCCCTCCTTCGGGACCTGGACGCGACCCTTGTGCCGGTCACCGGGGTCGAGCCCGCCGGGCTACCGGGCGAGCCCATGGAGTGGGCCCGGGTCCTGGACCGCCTCGCCGCCGCCGGCCGCGACGCCCTGGTCGCGCCGACGCACGCCACGGACCTGCCGGCCGGGGGCATCCACACCGTGCGTGTCCTGCTCACCCGGGGCGGCACTCGATGAGAGCCGAGAACGCGACCCGGCCGAGAGCCGTGGCGGCGGCCTCGGCGGGAGCCGCCTCCGCGGCTGCCCCCGAGGCGTCCGCGCGCGCCGGGTCCTCGTTCCGGTTCGCCGTCGCCCTGCGCGCGGCACTCGACGAGATCGGGGACTCCTCGGGCGGACCGGTCCCGGCCGTGACCGTCTCCCCGCTCGGCGTCCGGGACGCGTACGCCGACGCGGGCTCGTCCGACGGTCAGGAGTCGGGCGACGTGTCCGCCGCCGCGGTGCGCGGCCGGCTCCCCGTGCATCTCTACGGACGTCAGGTCATCGTCGGTCCGTGGCCCGCGGAACCCGGAGGCGCCGGGTGCGCGACCTGCCTCCGGCGCCGTTGGCAGGGCGTGCGGTCCGTGCCCCTGCGCGAGGGACTTGAGCTCGGGTCCGAGACCCGGTCGGCGGGCGACTGGCCGTACGCCGTCCCCTTCGCCGCCACCGCCGTGGCCGCGCTCGTGGCGGGGCTCGCGGACGCGGGGCCGGTCGCCGGCCCGTACCCGCGGGTCCATCTGCTCGACCTCGACGCCATGACCGTACGGAGCCATCCGCTCGTACCCGACCCGGAATGCCCGTCCTGCGGGACGCCCGAGGCGGACACGGCCGAGGCCGCCACGCTGACGCTGCGGGCGGCGCCCAAGTACCGGCCCGGTGTCTTCCGGGTCCGCCGGATCGAGGACTACCGGCTGCCCCTGGACGCCTTCGCCAACCCCCACTGGGGGGCGATCGGCCCGTCGGTCGTCTGCGATGTCGCGTCCACCACCACGTCGGCCACCGTCGGCTGCTTCTCGTCCCGCTCCGGGGAGTACCTGCGCGAGACGTTCTGGGGCGGCCACGCCGACACCTATGAGCGCAGCCAGTTCATCGGCGTGCTCGAAGGCCTTGAGCGCTACGCGGGGATGCGCGCCCGGACGCGTACCGCCCGTCTCACGGCCTCCCTCGACGACCTCGGCCCGACGGCCGTGGACCCGCGCGAGACCGGTCTGTACGCGGACGCCTTCCACCGCGACAACCCTCGCGTCAGGCCTTTCACCCCGGACCGGGCGATCCCCTGGGTGTGGGGCTGGTCGCTGCGCGACGAAGAGCCGCGCGCGGTGCCGGAGGTCCTCGCCTACTACCACGCGCCGGGCCTGGAGAACCGGTTCGTGCAGGAGAGCTCCAACGGGTGCGCGTCCGGGGGCAGTACGGAGGAGGCCGTCTACTTCGGGCTGATGGAGGTCGTCGAGCGGGACGCCTTCCTGCGGGCCTGGTACGGGCAGGTCCCCCTGCGTGAGATCGACCCGTCGACCAGCACCCGGCCGAGCACCCGGCACATGGTCGACAGGCTTGCCATGTACGGCTACCGGGCACGCTTCTTCGACACCCGCGCCGACCTCCCGATCCCGGTGGTCACCGCGTGTGCCGAGCGCTTCGACGGCGGCACGGGCCGCATGTGCTTCGGTGCGGGGGCGGGACTGGACCCCGAGTCGGCGCTGGACTCGGCGCTCTGCGAGATCGCCACCGACTCCGTCAACCTCGTCGGGCGGACCCGGCGCGACGAGGAACGGCTGCGGGCGATGGCCGCCGACTTCGACCGGGTCACCACGCTCCACGACCATCCCCTGGTCTACGGCGTCCCGGAGATGGGCCGCCACGCCGACTTCCTGCTGCGGCAGCCGGATCCCCGACCGTCCCTGGTCGTCGCCGACCTCGCGTGGCCGGACGCCGACGGCGCCACCGTGGCCACGGACCTGCGCGAGGACCTGCTGCGCGTGGTGGGCGCGGTGACGGCCCGCGGCTTCGACGTGGTGGTGGTCGACCAGACGCTGCCCGAGCAGCGTGCGCTCGGCCTGCACACCGTGAAGGTCCTGGTGCCCGGTCTGCTGCCCATCGACTTCGGCTGGTCCCGGCAGCGGGCCCGTCACATGCCCCGGATGCGTGCGGCCCTGGGGGCCGCCGGTCTCCACCCCGCACCCCACCCCTTCCCGTAGCGGCCGCCCGTCCCGCACGCCGTCCGAAAGGAGGCCGACCCCATGGGGTACGCCCATGAGTACGCCGATGCCGTCCTGCACCGCGGCCGGGTTCCGATGGAACCCGCCGACTTCGTCCCCGACTGGCCCGACGGCCCGCGCAGGGGGAAGTTCTACCCCGGCGTGGAGTCCTACGCCCTGCCCGACGGGGACGACCTGGCCGACGCGCCCGCGAGGCTCGGTCTCCTCCCTCCGGCCCCCGAGGACGGCAGTCCCGGCGGGGACGGTGCTCCCGGAGGGCACCGCGGCTTCACGCTGCCGCTCCTGTCCTCGATGCTCAAGGACTCGTACGGACTGACCGGCCGCCGTCTGGGCATCCAGGCCAACAGCGACCTGTCCGGGCTGCCGTTCTACACCCACGCCAACTGGTCGCGCGGCACGGCGGGCGGCGGCGGCCTGTACCCGGTCGGGGTGTACTGGGCCTCGGGTCCGTCGGGCCCGCTCACGCCCGGGATCCACTACTACGACGTCCATCGGCACGCCGTGCAGCGGCTGTTGACGGGGGACGTGACGGCCCGGGTCCGCGAGGCGCTGGGACCGGACGCGCCCGCCGAGGCGCTGGAGACCGACCAGTACCTGATCCTCGGCGTCAAGTACTGGCAGACGACCTTCAAGTACAACAGCTTCGGCTATCACGTGGTCTGCACCGATGTCGGGACGCTCGCGCAGACGTGGCGGATCTGGGCCGCCGCCCACGGGCTGCGCACGGCACCCGTCCTGTGGTTCGACGAGCCGCGGCTGAACGGCCTGCTCGGCACGGACGGCGAGGAGGAGGGCGTCTTCGCCGTCGTGCCCCTGCGCTGGGAGGGCGCCCGCTCCGCACCGCGCACGGCCGGCCCGGACGGCCCCGACCCGGCGGTGCGACACCGGGACGTCGAGCGTTCCCGTACCGTCGTCGAGTTCCCCACGGTGCTCGCGATGCACGCGGCGACCGTGGCCGACGCGGACGGCCGACCCGCGCCCGGGGCCCTCACCGCGGCGGCGGCCCGGCCCGTCCCCGAGGGCGGCACCCGGGTCACCCTGCCCGCCCCCTCCTTCCCCGAAGTGCCGGTGCGTCAGGTCCTGCGCACCCGGCGCAGCAGCTTCGGCCGCTTCGACGCGACCGGCCCCGTCACACCCGGTCAGCTGTCCTCCGTGCTCGCGGCCTGCGCGGCGGCCTCCTTCGGCGGGGAGACGGATCCGGACGGCACGCTCCGGCAGGTCCGCCTGTACGCCTTCGTCAACCACGTCGCGGGCATCGCCCCCGGCGCGTACGTCTACGACTCCGACGCGGGCGATCTCGCACTCGTCGTCCCCGGCCCGCAGGGGGCGTTCCTCCAGGAGAACTACTTCCTGGCCAACTACAACCTGGAGCAGGCCGGTGTGGTCATCGTGCCGACGGTCCGGACCACGGCCGTCCTGGACGCGGTCGGGGACCGGGGCTACCGGCTGGCCGTCGGCACGGCGGGGGCCGTGGCGCAGACGTTCTATCTGGCCGCGTCCGCCCTCTCGCTCGGTGCGGGAGTGGCGCTGGGCTTCGACAACGTGTCGTTCGTCGAACGGCTCGGCCTGGAAGGCACCGCCGAGGCACCCCTGCTGATCATGCCGCTCGGCAACGAGCGACCCGGCCCCGCCGACTTCCGCCACGAGATCGCCTGAGGGGGCTCACGATGACCCTGTTGCCCACCACCGACACGGCATGCCCGAGACCGGCCACCTGGGAGGTGGGCCGACGTTTCCTGCTCCGGGCCGCCGGTCTGCCCGTGGAAGCCGTGCACGGGCTGCGCTGCCCGCGTACCCGTGCCTGGGCCGACGAGGTCCTGGCTCGCGAGGAACGCCTCGGCGTCGGCGGTCCTGCCCTGAGCGAGGCGCTGCACGCTCTGGTCGAGGCCGCCGACGCGGTCGGCGCCGACGCCCGCCGCGGCCTGCTCGCGCTGCGTCGCCAGATCTTCAACAACCGGCTGCCCGTCGACCCGGGGGCGGCCGTCCGCCTGGTGACCGGACTCGACGAGTCGGTCGGCGCGCGCGTCTCCGCCTGGCTGAACGACCGTGTCGCGTTCGGTGAACTCCTCGCCAAGGGCCCGGCCCTGATCGATGAGGAACTCGACGCCGCACGCGGCGAGTTGCGTGCCGCACTGGCCCGGGAGCCGCTCCGCAGGGGACTGCTCCTGGCCTCGCCGGTGCTCGACGGCCGGCTCGACGCCTACCTGGGTGACACCCGACCCGACGCGGGCAGGCGGATGCGCAAGATCGAACGGTCGGCGCTCACGTATCTGTACCGCACGACGTACAAGACCAGCCCGTTCAGCACCTTCACCCCGGTCGCGACCGGCGTCTTCGACGCCGAGGCGGTCGAGGGCGCCGACCTGCGCATCGGGGAGGAGTGGACGGGGCACGTACGCCTCAACGTCGTCGCCCTCGGGCGGCTGGCCGAGCTGATCCTCGGCGACCCCGTGCGCCGCCAGGACCTCCCCGTCGCGCTGTCCCCGGGCTGGGGGCGCGACGAGGACCGGATCCGCTACGTGCGGCAGTGGGTGACGAGCGGTGACGACGACGCTTCCGTCACCTTCGACTCCGTCCGCGACCGGCTGTTCTACCTTCGTGGCAGCGGCACTCTGGAACGGCTGCTCGCGTTCCTCGACGGCCGCACGGGACTGCGCCACCGCGATCTGGTCGAGTGGCTCGGGGCCGAGCACGGCGCCGACCCCGCCGAGTGCGAGCGGTACGCCGCCGCGCTGCTCCAGCTCGGCATGGTCCAAGTGCCGTGTCTACGCACCGATGTGCACTGCCCGGACCCGTTGCGGTCCTTCCAGCGGGCCCTGCGCGAGCTCGCGGCCCCGTGGGCCGACTCCGTGGCCGACGCCCTGGACGGCCCGGCCGCCTGCCTGGCCGCGTATCCCACGTCCGGTCTCGCCGGACGACGCACCCTGCTGCGGACCTTGCGTGAGCAACTCTTGGACATACAGAGGGACTTGGGCGCTGAAGAGCCGACGCTTCCTCGGACGCTCCTGTACGAGGACGTCAGCGCGGGTGACGATCTGGCCTGCGGAGAGGAACTCTGGGCGGGCGCCACAGGACAGGCCCTGCGTGCGGTCGAGGGCGTCCTGCCGATGTTCGACCTCACACTGCCCCACCGCATCACCCTGCACGGCTTCTTCCTGGCCCGTTTCGGACGCGGCGGCCGGTGCGACGACCTGCTCGGCCTGGTGCACGACTTCCACGAGGACTTCTTCGACCAGTACGTCTCCTTCGCCGCGAAGCGCACACCGTTCGACGAGAGCGGGGAGTACGTCCCCGAGGAGAACTGGCTCGGTCAGCCCGCGCTGCGCGGCCTGGACGGAGCCCGTCGCCACTTCGTCGCCGGAATGCGGGCGCTGTGGGAGCGCCACGAAGGAGAGGACGAGCTGCGGTTGCCCGCCGACCTCCTCGCCGCGGTGTCGGGTGAACTGGACCCGCTCGTCGGTGACTTCGTACCGCTGAGCCATCACGTCCAGGTGGCGCTCCCCGCCCCCGGCAGCGACGCGCGACCCCGCGTGGTCCTCAACCGTTCGTACGGCGGAGTCGCATTCCCGTTCAGCCGCTTCACCCATGTGTACGACGGGGTGACGACGTCCGACGGGGCCCCCGAGGGGACCGGCCTGTCGGATCGCCTGCGTGCCGAGCTGCGCGCCCGCCGACCGCGGGGGGCGGTGTTCGCCGAGCTGACCGGTGGACCCGTCACCAGCAACCTCAACCTGCACGGAAGAATAACGGACTATCAGATCGTCTGCCCCGGCGAGACGTCCACGGTTCCGGAGGACGCGAGGCTGCACCTGGACGACCTCTCCCTGGAGCACGACGAGGAGACCGACCGGCTCGTCCTGCGTTCGCGCCGCCTCGACCGTGAAGTCGTGCCCGTCTATCTCGGGTACCTCGTGCCGGTGGCCCTGCCGGAGATACCACGCACCCTGCTGCTCCTGTCACCGAGCTCCATGACACCCACCGACGTGTGGGGTGGCGTTCCGGCGGGCCCTGCTGTCGACGGCGTCACCCGTAGACCGCGGGTGACGCACGGCGACATCGTGCTGAGCCGCCGCAGCTGGACCGCGGACGCCGCCGTGCTGCCGGTCCGCCGCCCGGGTTCCGACGAGTCGTCGTGGTACCTGGAGTGGCGGCGCTGGCAGCGCACCCACGGCCTGCCCGACCAGGTCTTCGCCACGGTGCTGCGCGACGGCCGCCGGGCCCTGGGCGCCAAGCCCGTCCACGTGGACTTCGCCAGCCCGCTGTCACTGACCGCTTTCGAGGCCCTGGTGGACCGCGAGCCGGGCTCAGGGGTGGCGCTGCGCGAGATGCTCCCCGCCGAGAACGCCCTGCATCTGACGTCCGCCGAAGGCCGGCACGTGGCCGAACTGGCCGTGGAGACCTTCACTTCCCGCCACCGCACCGAGGACGGCCCGACATGCCGGAACTGAACTCCCCCAGCCCCGCCCCCCCTTCGTGGATCGCCCTGCACGTCTTCTACGCCGCCAGCCCCCGCCCGATGCTGGTGGACTGCGTCCGGCCGCTCGTCACCCGGCTCACGGACGAGGGGCTGCTCGCGGGTCACTTCTTCATCAACTACTGGCTGGAGGGTCCCCACGTGCGGCTGCGGCTGCGCCCCACGAGCCCGGCGGCGGCTCCCGAGGTGAGACGCCGGGCCGAGGAGGCACTCACCGACTTCCTCAAGAGCCGCCCCGCGCTGTACGAGGTCGACTCCGGCTTCCTCAAGGACTTCTACAACGCCCTGTTCGACATAGAGTTCCCGGGAGAGGACCGGGGGCGGTACATGGGCGAAGACGGCCGGATGAGGCTGCGGCCGAACAACAGCTTCAGCGAGGAGCCGTACGCCCCCGAATACGCCAAGTACGGCGGCCCGGCCGGGGTCGAGCTCGCCGAGTGGCACTTCCGCCACTCCAGCGAGCTCGTCGTCGACGCCTTCCGCACCATGAACCTCCACCTCCGCACCGTGCTGCTCGGCACCTCCGCCCAGCTGATGATGGTGATGGCGAGCTGCTTCCTGCCGGAGGAGGACCGGCTCGCCGACTACCTGGACGGCTACTACGAGTTCTGGCACCGCGCGTTCCCCGGGACCGGGTTCATCGGCTCGAAGGAGTACGAGCGCACCTACACGGAGATGGCGCCCACCCTCGGCCGCCGGTTCGCCGCGGTCCGGGCCGCGGTGGCGAGCGGGGAGCTGGAACGGCTTCCCTCGTTCCTGCGGGGATGGGCGGAGCACTGCCTGGAACTGCGGGGCCGAATAGAGAAGTCGGCCACCGGCGGTGAGCTCGTCTTCCCGCTCCGGGACGGTCCCGCCCGCGAAGACACCGGGCAGCTGCGCGAGGAACCGGCGGACACGGTCCCGATGGCCCCCCTCACCCATGTGCCCGCGGTACTCCCCCGGCTGCTGTCCCCGTACATGCACATGACCAACAACCGGCTGCATGTGACCATCCGCGACGAGGCCTATCTGTCCTTCGTCCTCGGCCAGGTCCTCAGGGACCCGCACGTCCGGGCGACGAACGCGTGACGGCCACCTCCGCGCGGGCCTATCGCCCCGCCCTCCGGCCGGGCGTGCTCCTCAGCCCGCCCCTCCTGCGCGGTCCCCGGACCGTGCACCTCGTCAAACACCCTTCCACCGGGGCCTCGTTCGAGATCGGGGCCAAGGAGCACTTCCTCATCTCGCGCCTCGACGGAACACGGAACCTCGACGACCTGGCGCCCGCGTACGCGGAACGGTTCGGCCGTCGGCTCGGCGAGGAGCACTGGAACCGGCTCCTCGGCCTCCTCGGCGCCCGGGGCCTCCTCGTCGGCGCCCCCGATCCGGCCGCCCCGGATCCCGCCCCGCGGCAGCCCAACTCCCTCTGGCGCGGCACCCGGCCCATGGTCGCGGATGCCGACGCGACCACCGCGAGACTCCACCACGTCGTCCGCCCCCTCCTCCACCCGATCCTCCAACTCCCCCTCCTCGCCGCCGCCTTCGTCCTCATCGGCATGCTCGCCTGGCGTTCGGGCGCGCTGATCGACGGCACGGCCGAGCTGGTCCGGCAACCGTTCGCCCTGGCGGGCGTCGCCCTGTTCCTCTGGGCGAGCATCACCCTCCACGAGCTGGCCCACGGCGTCGCCGCCCAGCACTACGGGGGGCACGTCGCCGAGATCGGCCTTCGCTGGCGCTTCCCCGCCGCGCTCCTCTACTGCACGGTCGACAACTACCTGTTCCTGTCGGGCCGGAGGGCCAAGCTGGTCATCGCCGGGGCCGGCGCGTACCTCAACATGGTGCTCCTCCTGCCTTTCGGCCTCTGGTGGTTCCTGCTCCCCGCCGCCGCGCCGGAACGCTCCCCGCTCGCCGGTCTGCTGGTGCTCGGCACGATCCAGGCGCTGAGCAATCTCGTACCGCTGCCGCCGCTCGACGGGTACCGGATGCTCGGACACGCCCTCGGAACGGCCCACCTCGCCCCCGAGACCCGGAAGTATCTGGCGCTGCGCCGGAGCACCGGTGGGGCCGAGGCCCTGGCCGGCTATTCGCCACGGGCCCGGCGGATCTACACGGCGTACGCGATCGGCTCGACCGTCCTGGTCCTCCTCGCCGCGGCGGCCACCGTCACGTTCCTGCTCCACCTGCTCGGCTGAGCGGGCCGACCGCCGGCACCCCGCACCCCGCCCCGACGACTCCTCCGACCACAAGGATCCACGCACCACATGAGTGAGGTACAGGCCATGTCAACCACATCCGCCGCGGGCGGTTCGCCGACCCCCGCCGTCCAGGTCCAGGGAGTCTCCAAGCGGTACGGGGACCGACAGGCGGTGGACGCCGTCTCCCTGGAGATCCACCGGGGCGAGTTCTTCGGTCTCCTCGGCCCCAACGGTGCGGGCAAGTCCACCCTGATCGAGATCATGGAGGGACTGCGCCGGGCCGACGCCGGCACGGTCGCCGTCTTCGGGGAGTCGCCCTGGCCCCGCAACACCGCGCTGCTTCCCCGCCTCGGTGTGCAGACCCAGAGTTCGGCGTTCTTCGTGCGGCAGACCGCGGGCGAGCATCTGCGGACCGTCGCCGCGCTCTACGGAGCCCCCCGGAGCGCCGTCGACGCCACCCTGGAGTCCGTGGGCCTCACCGAGCAGCGGGGCGTCCAGGTCGAGAACCTCTCCGGTGGCCAGCGGCAGCGGCTCGCGATCGCCTCCGCGCTCGTCCACGGCCCCGAGCTGATCTTCCTCGACGAGCCGACCGCCGCCCTCGACCCGCAGGCGCGCCGTGCGCTGTGGGAGGTGCTGCGCGGCCTGAAGGCGGAGGGGCGCACCATCGTGCACACCACCCACCACCTCGACGAGGCGGAAGCGCTCTGCGACCGGATCGCCATCCTGGTGGACGGCCGGATCGCCGTCATCGACTCGCCGCACAACCTGGTCGGCGCGTCGCGGGCGCCGAGCCGTCTGCTGCTTCCGCTGGGCCGCCTCGACGAGGGACGGGCCGCGGCGATCGAGGGCGTCGAACGGGTCAGTGTCGAGGGCGGCTCGCTCGTCCTGGAGACCCACGCGTCCGGCCGCGTCCTCTCCGCCGTGGACAAGCTCGTGGGTCTCGACGGCGTCCAGACCCGCTCCGCCAGCCTTGAGGACGTCTACCTCGACCTGACCGCCCGCTTCGCCGGTGCCGGCAGGTCCGCCCACCCGCACGCCGAGACCACGGAGTCCTGACCATGAGCGCCTACGCCGCACTGACCGGGGCGGGCTACCGGGCCCAGGTCCGTGACAAGACCACCCTGTTCTTCACGTTCGCCTTCCCCCTCCTCTTCCTCGTCGTCTTCGGGCTGATCTTCCGCGGACAGGCCGTGGAGGAGAGCGGCCTGTCCTACCTCTCGTACACCGCTTCCGGCGTCCTGTCCTGGGGTGTGGCGAACGCGGCCGTGTTCGGCATCGCGTTCACCCTCATGCAGTGGCGCACCGACGACATCCTGCGGCTGATCCGGATGTCCCCGGCCCCGCTCTCCGCCGTCATCGGCTCCCGCTACGCGATCGCCCTGGTCGTCGGCGCCGTGCAGTCGCTGCTCTTCGTCGGGGTCGCGATGCTGCCGGTGTTCGGCCTCGAACCGGCCTCGGGCTGGCCGCTGTTGATCCCGGTTCTCCTTCTGGGCATCACCACCTTCCTCCTGCTCGGGGTGATCATCGGGTCGTTCGCCAACACCCCTGAGTCGGTCGCGGCCGTCGCCAACTTCCTGATGCTGCCCATGGCGTTCCTGTCCGGGTCCTTCTTCCCGCTCGACTCGATGCCGTCCTGGCTGCAGAAGGTCTCCCTGGCCATGCCGCTGCGTTATCTCAACGACGCCGTGTCCCACGCGCTCGCCGGCCGCGGCGACTCCTCCGACGTGTGGGTGGGATGCGTCGGACTCCTCGTGTTCGCCCTGGTCTTCGGCGCGGTCGCGGTGAAGACCTTCCGTTGGACCAGGTCGTCGTGAGCGCGGCCGGGAACACCCTCGGCGGGACCGCGCCGCCCCTGCCGCTGCCGCTGGACGAGGCACGGGCAGGGCTCCGGGCCGCGCTCGCCCGGCGCCTCGGCCGGGACGTCCCCGTCGTCGCGGTCGGCGTCACGGACGCCGCCGCCCCGCTCGGCGGCCGGGGAGCCCCGGATCCGTGGGCGGCCGAGCGTGCCGACGCCCGCGTCCACCTCACGGCCTCCGCGGTCCTCGTGGGTCCCTGGGGCGGCGACGGGTCCGCGCCCGCCTGCGGACGCTGTCTGGCCCTGCGCTGGCAGCGGTTACGCAGCCGCAGCGAGCGCGACGCGCTGGAGACCGGCGGTCCGGAAGGGCCCCGCCCGGCGGGGGTCTGGCCCCTGCTCACCGACCATGTGTACGACGCGGTCGCGGCTCTCCACCAGGCGGTGCTCGACGGCCCGGGCGCCGAGTCCGCTGCGTCGGACCCCGCCGATCGGGCGCTGCCCCAGGTGTCCCGGCTCGACCTGACGACGCTCGCGGTCCGCACGTACCCCCTGCTCGCCGATCCGCTCTGCCCCGACTGCGCCCCGGACGCCGTCCCGGCCGAGCCCCGCTCGATGGAACTCACCGAGCGGCCCAAACCCGACCCGGGTACGTACCGGCTGCGTCCGGCGTCCTCGTACGCCCTCCCGCGGGAGGCCCTCGCCAATCCGGTCTGCGGTGCGCTCGGCGGCGGCACCTGGATCAGCGTCACCTCGCCGACGACGGCGCCGGTCGCCGGGAGCGTCTTCGTCCGCGGTTACGCCGGTCTCAACGACGTCACCTGGAGCGGCCAGGAGAACACCTTCTCCACCAGCCGCACGCTGGCGTTCCTGGAGGGCCTGGAACGGTACGCCGGAACCCATCGGCGCAGCCGGCGCACCCCCGTGACCGGCTCCTGGAACGAGTTCCGGGAGCACGCCGTCGATCCTGCCTCGTGCGGTTTCTACGATCCACGCACATACCGCGACGACCCGCTGGTCGACCCGTTCGACCCGGACCGTGCGATTCCCTGGGAGTGGGGCTGGTCGCTCCGCGACGAGCGCCCCGTCCTGGTCCCCTCCCGGCTCGTGTACTACAGCGCCGGTCTCGCGGCCGACAACTTCGTCTTCGAGTGCTCGAACGGCTGCGCCATCGGCGGCTGCCTCGAAGAGGCCGTTCTGGGCGGGCTGCTCGAACTCGTTGAGCGCGACGCGTTCCTGAACGCCTGGTACGGGGACGCCCGGCTCACCGAGATCGACCTGGCCACCGTCGGCGGGCGGACGGCCGCCGTCATGGCGGAACGCGCCGCGCTCCAGGGGTACGACGTCCACGTCCTGGACAACCGCATCGACCTGCCCGTGCCCGTGGTCACCGCGGTGGCCGTACGCCGGGACGGAGGCCCGGGCACCCTCTCGTTCGCGGCGGCGGCCTCGCTCGACCCCCGGTCCGCCGTGGAGGGCGCGCTGTCCGAGGTGCTCACCTACATCCCGCACCTCTCCCGCCAGACCGAGGAGCGGAAGGCCGAACTGGAGGCCATGGCGGAGGAGTTCGGCCTCGTCCGCCATCTGAAGGACCACGCCCAGCTGTACGGGCTGCCGCGGATGGCGGTGCACGCCCGGGGCTATCTGGAGCCCCTGGCGGTACGTCCCTTCGCCGAGGTCTACCGGGACTGGGAGTCGACCGGGCGGCCCCGGACGGACGATCTCCGGGACGACGTCCGGGCCGTGACCGACATGCTCGCGGGGGCCGGCCACGACGTGATCGTCGTCGACCAGACCACCCCCGAGCAGGAGCGGATGGGGCTGTGCACGGTGAGCACCCTCGTACCGGGTCTGCTGCCGATCGACTTCGGCTGGAACCGGCAGCGGGCACCGCTGCTGCCCCGGCTGCGGACGGCCCTGCGCCGGGGCGGCCACCGGGCGACGGATCTGACCGACGCCGAGATCCGCATGGTCCCGCACCCGTTCCCGTAGCCGAAGGCCGTGAAGCGGCGGAACGGAAGGCGCCCGGTGTCCGAGGAGCGGACACCGGGCGCGCCTCCGGCCGCGATCCGGCCGGTGGGACGTCGATCAGGCCGAGCAGGAGGTGGTGCTGGTGGTGGAGCTGCAGGTCGAGGTCGAGCTGGTGCTGGTGGAACCGGCAAGGACGACCTCGCTGGCGTCCGAGTAGTCCGAGATCTCGAACGTCTCGGCCTCGAGCTCCAGGATCTCGTCGGCGAGCGTGCTCAGGTCCTTGTTCATGGCGCCTCCTCGTGACCACGGTCCCGAACGGGACCGCCCGGGGGTGTGTACGTCTCCCATTCCACCGCCGCCCGCTCACCGTTCGGCATGTCTCCCGCACGCACATCGCTGGCACGCGACGCCAGCGGCGCGCCTCCTCCCCTCTGGAGCCCTGTGAACCAGTCCGAATCCCTCGGCCCCGCCGCGGCGAGCCGACCCGATCCCCTCCACCCCGTCCTCGCCTCGGCCGGGGAGGCACTGCGTCCCGCCCTCACCCTCTACCTGGACGTCCACCGGACCCCGGAGCCTTCCGGCGAGGAGCGCCGCACGGCCGGGCTCTTCGCCGACCGACTCGCCGCCCTGGGCCTTGATGTCACCCGGGGCATCGGGGGCCACGGCGTGGTCGGCGTCCTGCGCAACGGCGAGGGCCCCCGGGTGTACCTGCGGGCCGAACTGGACGCCCTGCCCCTGGAGGAGCGGACCGGGCTGCCGTACGCGAGCGGGAACGGCGCCATGCACGCCTGCGGCCACGATCTCCACCTCGCCGCCGCGGCCGGTACGGCCGACGTGCTGGCCCGCGCCGCGGCTCACTGGCGGGGCACCCTCGTCGTCCTCGGCCAGCCGGCCGAGGAGACCCTGACGGGTGCGCGCGCGATGCTGGAGGACGGCCTGTACGAGCGGTTCGGCCGACCGGACGTCGTGCTCGCCCAGCACGCGGCGCCGCTGCCGGCGGGCATGGTCGCGCACGGCACGCCTCACATCCCGATGACCGCGGCGAGCACCGCCCTCGACGTCGTCCTGCACGGGCGCGGCGGTCACGCCGGAACCCCCCACCTCACCGTGGACCCCGTCGTCACGGCGGCGGCCGTGATCACCCGGCTGCAGACGATCGTCTCCCGCGAGAGCGCTCCGTCGGACCAGCTCACGCTCACCGTCGGCACGCTGCGGGCGGGCACGGCGGTGAACGTGGTGCCGGACACGGCGGAGCTGGGCATCGGACTGCGGGCCCTCACGGACGCCTCTCTCGACCGCGCGCTCGCGGCGGTGGAGCGCATCGTCCGGGCCGAGTGCGCCGCCTCCGCCTGTCCCCGCGAACCCGACGTCTCGACCGTCTCCCGTGCTCCTGCCCTGTTCGGCGATCCGGCCGCGACCCGGGCGGTCCGGGCCGCCCACACCGCCCTCTACGGCCCCGCCCGGGTGGCCGACTGGCCGCCGTCCCTGGCTTCGGAGGACTTCCCGCTGTACGGGGGCGCGGGCGTCGCCCTCCACGGAGAGAAGGACGTTCCCCTCGTCTACTGGATGCTCGGCACCGCGAGCCCCCGCCAGTGGGCGGCCTCGGCCGGCCGGCTCCCGCCCAACCACTCCCCGCTCTTCGCACCGGACGTGCGTACGGCCCTGCCGCCGGCCATCACCGCCCTGACAGCGGCGGCGCTGAACCGGCTGGCAGGGCAGCGGACACCCGACGGAGCTCTCAGGGATTGATCGGGCCGCGCTCGTGGGGGATCTTCTCCCCGGCCTCGACGGCGAGGGGAAGGCGGTTCTCGGCGGGCGGCAGCGGGCAGGTCGCGAAGTCGGTGTACGCGCAGGGCAGGTTGGTGGCCCGGTTGAAGTCGACGACCACCTCGCCGTCGGGTCCGGGTGCCTCGATCCGCAGGTTGCGGTTGGCCGCGTACGTGGTGACGCCCGAGGTCGCGTCGGTGAACAGCACCGTGAAGGTGCCGGGCGTGTGTCCGTTGAACGCGGTCAGGCTCAGCTCCCGGCCGTCGAGCCGGAAGTCGATCCGGCCCGGCGCGTCGTAGACGTGCCGCAGCCCCTCGACGGAGGCGCCGACGGTGGTCGGCTGCGGCTCGGGGAAGGGGACGTACCGGCCGGTGACGACCCATCGCGGATCGGGCGTGTACGCGGGAGTTCCGGCGAAGGCCACCCGCAGCGGGTGGCCGGGGTGCCTCGGCCGGACCACGTCGTGGCCGCCGCGCTTGGCGACCTCGATGACGATGTCGCCCCAGACCGCGTCGACGCCGCCGCGCTCGGGGATGACGCCGAAGACGTGCCGTCCCCGGACGACGGTGCCGTCGACGACGAGTTCCGCCCCCTCGTCGAGCTCGACGGTGACGCCGTCGGGTCCGGTCGACCAGACTCCGGGGGCGTCGGGGACGCGCTGCGGCTCGTCGGTGAGCCAGTGGAGTCCGGTGATGGCGAGGAACCCGTGCTCGGCGGCGAGCCGGGCGTCCTTGTCGCGGTGCCACTCCTCCCACTCGGCGACGAAGGCCTGCACACCGCTGTCGGTGTCGGCCTCGGCTGTGGGAACGGGGGCGTTACGCGTGGTCATGAGTCCTCCTGATGTCGTCTGCGCATCGCATGCGGGGCGTGCACCGGAGGCCACTCGCGCCCGCCCGTGCCGACGGGGCCCGGAAGGGCGGCCGGTGGGTGACGCTCAGGGGGTGACGGGGACGCGGCGGTCGCACGGACGACGGCCGGCTGCCGGGACGAGGGCCTCGGGTCAGCCGGAACAGGCCGTGGTCGTGACGCGCACGTAGTCCACGTGTCGGCGCATCACGAGCAGGGTCATACGGCCAGCAAAGCACAACTTCCCGGCCCTGGTGAAAGGTTCACCGAATTGGACGGCGCGGTGGAGCTGCGGAGCTACAGGTGCACGGGTGTACGGGTGTACGGGTGTACGGGTGTACGGGTGTGAGGATGACGCAGATGCTCTCCGCCTCGAAGGCGGCGGGGTCGGTGACCGCGACGCCGTGGCGCCGCGGCCTCCCCGGAAAGGATCCGCCGGGCCGGGCGGGACTCTCCTGACACGACCTAGCGCCCTTGGAGCGCCTTGACGTTGTCGCCGAAGGTCCAGCCCTTCGACCCGTCCCAGTTCGCCGACCAGGTCATCAGGCCCTTGAGCGCCCCGCCGTAGTGGTTCCATGCCTGGGCCACGAGCGACGGCGCCATGTGACCGCCGCCCGCGCCCGGCTGGGCGGGCAGGCCGGGGACCTGCTTGTCGTAGGGCACCCGGATGGTGGTGCCCTGGATCACGAGGCCCCGGTTCAGACAGTCGGTCTGCGCGACGAACCCGGCGACGGTGCCCGCGGAGTAGGAGTCGCCCGAGCATCCGTACATGCTGCCGTTGTAGTACTGCATGTTGAGCCACCACAGGCGTCCGTTGTCGGCGTACTTCTTGACGATCGGCAGGTACGCGCCCCAGATCGAGCCGTAGGCGACGCTGCCACCGGTGACGTAGGCGGTCTCCGGTGCCATCGTCAGTCCGAACCCGGCGGGCATCCGGGCGAGGACGCCGTCGATGATGTACACCAGGTTGGCCTGCGACGCGGACAGGGTGCCGATGCTGCCGCTGCCGACAAGACCGGTCTCGATGTCGATGTCGATCCCGTCGAAGTTGTACGTCTTCAGGATGGGCACGACGGTCGCGATGAACCGGTCCGCGACGGCACGGGAGTTGAGGTCGATTCCCGCGGCGGCGCCGCCGATCGACATGAGGAGCGTCGCTCCGGCCGCCTTGGCGTTGCACATCTGCGCCGGGGTGGAGACGCGGACGGTGTTGTCCATGCCGTCCTCCCACAGCACCGTCCCGTCCGAACGGATCACGGGGAACGCGGCGTTGATGACGTTGTAGCCGTGGGCCGCGAAGCGGGGGTCGTCGATGGGCGCCCAACCGAAGGGCGGGTGAACGCCGTTGGCCGCGCCGTCCCAGTTCTCCCAGTACCCCTGGAGCACCTTTCCGGCGGGCTTGGGCTTGAGGGCACAGGTGTCCGCGGCGGCGGCGGACGGGGTGGCGGTGGCGGTGAGGGCGGCGGCCGCGAGCAGGGCGGCGAGACCCGCTCCGAGGACGCGGGCGATACGAGAGCCTGGCATGCGTGCTCCTGGGGACGTGGGGGGATGGTCCTGGGCATGGCGCGCGCTCCAGCAGACCGTAGGTTGGTCCAGACCATTCGTCAACCACCCTTGCGTACACCGGTGTTGCTCCCCTACCGCTCCACGGCATGCAGGGCCCGCAGCAGATGTCGCAGCACCGGGCCCGGCGGACCCGGCCGTACGGCGAGCGACGTGCTCACGGCGAGGTCGGTGAGCGGCCGGACGGCCACCCGGGGCACCGACGGCACTCCGCGCACCTCGTAGAAGAGGGTCCACGAGGGCGCCCGCGCCGTGCCGATCGCGGCGAGGGTGGCCCTGAGATCGGTGAACGGCGGCCCCGGCACCGGTCCGGACCCGGCGGCAGCGTGCAGGGCGCCGGTGACCAGCTCGTGGAAGGGAGGGTTGCCCCCGGGCGCGAGCCGGAGCGGGAGGCAGGCCAGTTGCTCCAGACGGAGCGCCTGCTCGGCCGCGAGCGGGTGGCTCTCCGGCAGAGCCACGTACAGCGGATCGTTCCACAGCAGCAGCAGTTCGAGACCGGGCGCCCTCGGCACCGCCCGGACCAGGGCCGCGTCCAGCTCTCCGGCACGCACCGCCGCCAGTCGGCGGACGACCGGCAGCCTGTGCAGACGTACCTGCAGGTGCGGTGCGCCGGTGGCGAGTTCACCCAGGACTCGGTCGATCCGGTCGCCCGGTCCGTTGACGGCGGCGAGGCGCAGGATCCCGTCGTCACCGGCCGTGACGTCGGCGGCCACGCGCGACGTCTGCTCGGCGGCCGCGAGTACGGCACGGGCCTCGGGCAACAGCCGCTCACCCGCGCCGGAGAGGCCGACACGCCGGGTGGTGCGCTCGAAGAGCACCACGCCCCACTCGCGTTCGAGCCGCCGGATCTGCTGACTGACCGCCGACTGGACGATGCCGAGGCTCTCGGCGGCCTTCCCGAAGCCGCCCTCCTCGGCCACGGCCACGAAGTACCGCAGCTGGCGCAGCTCCATGAGGCTTCCGCCCCTCTCGTTCCTCGTACGGCCCATTCATCACGAACGGTGATGTCCGTCCTCGACAACCGCCTGTGGTGCGACACGTCTTCCCGGTCTCGAATGGAACCCGACACCGGAGATCCATGACGAAGGAGCGAGGAACGATGTCCGAGATCAGAACGGCGCTGGTGGTACGTCCCGGAGAGGCCGAGGAGATACGACTCCCGCACGGCGGCGGGTTCCACCTCCTGGCCGACGCGGGCGACACGGCGGGCGCGCTGGGCGCCAATCGTCTCGTCCTCGGCGAGGGCGCCGACGGCGCCCGGCCGCACTACCACGCCCTGTCGACCGAGCTGTTCTACGTGCTCGACGGCTCCGCGCGGTTCACCCTGGACGGCCGTACGACGACCGTGGCCGCCGGCGGGCTGGTCTCCGTACCGCCCAGGGTGCCGCATTCCTTCGGTGCCGCTCCCGGCTCGACCGCGGAACTGCTCGTGGTCCTGACGCCGGGCGTCGCCCGCTTCGGCTACTTCCGGTCCCTGGGCCGCATCCAGCAAGGCCTGGAGACCTTCGACGACCTCCTGTCCCGGCAGGACCACTACGACGTGCACTTCCTGTGACACCGCGCGGCCGCCTCAAGCCGCGCGCGACCTCAGGCCAGGTGCAGAGGCAAGCCGGACGGAGCCGTCGGACCGCATGGATCCGTCAGACCGTGCGAAGCCGTCAGACCGTGCGAAGCCGTCAGGCCGTGTGAAGCGTCAGGCCATAGCGGGCGAGAATCTCGTTCACGGGCTGGAACCAGGTCTCGCCGCCGGACGAGCAGTTGCCCCAGCCGCCGGACGTGACGCCCTGGGCCTGGTCCCCGCTGATGAACGCGCCACCGGAGTCACCGCCCTCCGCGCACACGCTGGTCTTCGTCATCTGGTGGACGGCGCCCTGGCTGTAGTTCACGGTCTCGTTCTTGGCCAGGACGGTGCCGCAGTGCCACTTGGTCGTGGACCCCGAGCGGCAGATCGAGGCTCCCACCGGCGCCTCGGCGGAGCCCCGGACGAGCCGGTCCGACACCGTCCCCCAGCCGAGCACGACGGGCACCGTCCACCAGCCGCTGTGGATGCTCACGTACGCGTAGTCGTTCCCGGGGAACGAGGAGCCCTGGAAGGTCCCCATGGCGGATCCGTCCCAGCCCCGGACCGCGGCACCGGCCCCGCCGCAATGCCCCGCCGTGACGAAGCCGCCGTGGACGGAGAAGCCTATGGAGCAGCGGACGTTGCCGGTGTAGTACGGATCGCCGCCGACGGTTCCGGCGGCGTACGTACGGGGTGCGGTCGCCGTTTCGGCGACGGTGACGGGACCGGCCTCGCGAGCCCGCTCGACGAAGGCACGTACGGCGGGGGCGTTCCGGTCGGCGTGGACGACGGTGACGACGACGCTGTTGGCGCGGGGGTCGACGTGCCAGCCGGCGACACCTGCGGGGGCGGTACGGGCATCGAGCCGGGCCTTGGCGCGGTCGAGCGCGCCGGCACTGTGCCGGACGAGCCGGGTGTCGGCGCCGAGCGCCCTGACCTCCGCCTCCTCGTCGCGGTCGGTGAGGGCGACGACGAGCCGCCCGGTGCGGGCGTCGAACCAGGCACCGCCGTAGGAGCCCCCCGCGGTCTTCCTCGCCTCGGACTCCACGCGGGCCGCGGCACGTTCGGCCGTCAGTCGCTCCTCGGCCTGCTGCGCGGTGAGCCCGAGGTCCTGACGCATGGCGTCGAGGAGGCCCGTCGAGGCGGCGGGTTCGGCAACGGCGGGGACGGCGCTCGCGGATGCGGCCTGCGCGGCGCCGAGTCCGACGGTGAGCAAGAGGGCCGCGGCGGCGGCGCGCAGGGCGGAAGTGCGTTTCACAGGAGCCTCCTGTAGTGGGGGGAGCAGGCACTGAGAGCGCTCTCAAGCAAGCGCGGGAGTCACGGTAGCGAGACCTCACTTGTCAGGTCCATACCATGCACCGAATTCCGGCCAGAGGTCGGAGCCGCCGAACGTCCGCGCCGGAACCGCCGAACGTTCGCAATCACTTGCTGAAAACGACTGCAAGATCTTGCCGACCGGCTTCATCGGCTGCTTGACTCACCAGCGATCACCGGCAGTTGAACCGTCCCCGCGCACGAGAGGAACATCGATGAGCAGTCAGTACGACGTCCTCGTCCTGGGAGGCGCCGGCGTCGACACGATCGTGTACGTCCCCGAGCTCCCCCTGCCGTACGCCGACAGCTACATGATCCGGCCGGGCATCGAGACCCGCGCCGGGCAGACCGGCGATTTCGTGGCGCTCGGCCTGAGCGCGCTCGGTCTGCGGACCCACCACCTCGACATGATCGGCGACGACCCCTCCGGCGACCTCGTCCGCGCGTTCCACCGCGACCGGGGCATCGGATTCACCGAAGTACCCCTGCCCGGCGGGACGAAGCGGGCCGTCAACCTCGTCGGCCCCGACGGCCGCCGGCTCTCGCTCTACGACGACAGCCGCTCCCGGGAGTCCGACCGGCTGCCCGAGGAGCTGGTCCGCTCCCTGGCGTCGGCGAGCCGTCACGCCCACGTCTCGATCACGTACCCGTGCGCCTTCGCCCTTCCGCAGCTGCGCGAGGCGGGCGTCACCATCTCCACGGACCTGCACAACTGGGACGGGGAGAACCCCTACCACGAGCCCTTCGCCTACGGCGCGGACATCGTCTTCGTCTCGGCCACGGCCCTGGCGGACAAGGAACGGACCATGCGCCGGATCCTGGAGCGGGGCAGGGCGGAGGTCGTGATCGCCACCGCCGGAGCCGAGGGGGCCTCCATGCTGACCGCCGACGGACTCGTGCACGTACCGCCCGTCTCGCCCCGCGAACCGGTGGTCGATTCCAACGGCGCGGGCGACGCCTTCGCCTCCGGATTCCTCTTCGGCCGCCTGACCGGCGAGGACTTCGGCCGGTGCGCTCTCTACGGCGCGGTGGCGGGCGCCTACGCGTGCACCGTGCCGGCCACCGCGAGCGACGCCATCGACCGCGCCGGGCTCCTCAAGGAGGCCGGCGGGCCGCGCTGATCGCGAACGCCCGGAAGGGCCGGGTCCGCCACACGACGGCCCCGGCCCTTCGGCCACAGACGGATCAGACCGATCAGACGCGGTCGGCCGCGATCAGGACGTACTGGAAAGAGCCGTCCTTGTACGAGTTGATGAACGCCTCCTCGATGCCGGTGACCAGGGACGACGTGGCGCGCAGCTCCCAGTAGGGCAGGGTGTCCGGCGTCAGGTCGATCACGGCCTGCGGAACGAGACGGTTGTCGGCCATCGCGCGCAGGTACTCGCGGCGGGAGTGGATGTTGCACTCGAAGTGCGCGTTGATCTGGGAGACCCACTTCGACGGCTGGCCGTAGCGCGGGTTCCAGCAGCCGGTGATGGTCACGTAGCGGCCGCCGACCTTGAGGAAGCGGGAGTGCTCGGCGAAGAGGTCGTCGAGGTCGACGTACATGCTCGACTCGTTGTTCCACGAGGCGGCGATGCTGCCCTTCTCGAATGGAGTGTCCAGCATGTTGCAGACCTGGGCATGGACGTGGTCGTCGATGCCGAGCTCCTTCGCGCGCTGGTTGCCGAACTCGGCCTGCGTGGAGGAAAGGGTGACGCCCTCGACCTTGCAGCCGAAGCGCTGGTGGGCCATGACGCTCGAACCGCCGCGCCCGCAGCCGGCATCCACGAGCGTGTCGTCGCGCCCGATGACGCCGAGGTTGTCCAGGAGGACCACGGCCTGCGCGGACTCCAGCCGGTGCAGCTCGCTGATCAGCTTCTTCTCGTACTCGCTGTCCTCGGTGTCCCCGAGGGCGGCGTGGTCGATGTCGCCGATGCCGTAGTGGTGGTGGTAAAGCCCGTCCACGTCACCCAGGCGCAGGTTCACGGGCCTGGCCTCGTTGTTCCAGTAACGGGCGATGTCACCCTGATAGGGCGTCGCCGGGGAGGGAACGAAGGTGGCGGCGCCGTTGACGGTGGTGTACTCGGTGCTGGTCACAGATAATCCATTTCTTACCAGAAATCGGGCAGGCTGTAGCGATAGGTGTTGGTCTGGTGCCAGTAGTGGTTGCCGTCCACCCACACGGCCACGCCCCGCAGGAAGCGCAGCACGGTCGGGGCGGGACAGGCGGCGGCGAGGGCGGCGGCCTCGGCCTCGAAGGCGTGCATGAGGTCGTTGTGGACCTCGACGGCCTTCAGATAGCCCTCCCGGTCGGAGACGCCCTCACGCTCGGCGATCACCACGGGCAGGTTCAGGTGCTTGCCGGGGCTGGCGAGTTCCTTCATGTACGAGTACAGGTCGTTCACGATGGTGGTCGCGTTCCCGGCGAGCGCGAGGACGCGCTGCATGGCCGGCTGGGCATGCAGGTCCGCCGGGAGTTCGTAGCCGCCGACGGTGTCGGTGATGGTGGGGCAGGGGCGGAAGTTGTTGAACTGCCGCATCGCCAGGTACTCCCACACCTCCGGCACGTGGTCCGTCTCGGCCCAGGCGGCCTCGGCGAGGTACCCGAGGTGCAGTCGGGCCATGTCGTGCCGGAACCGGTCGGCCTGGGAGGGGGTCGACTGGTTGACGAAGTACTCCATGGCGGAGCGGTAGGCGCGCCGCGGGGCGTCCGCGTGGAGCGACTCCGCCCAGAGCGGCTGGTACTCCTTCGTCGTGTGCAGGGGGTCGAGGGCGGTGTGCGCGAGGAGCAGCCGTCCGCCGAGGCCGACGGGCGAACCGCCGTGGTCCTCGCAGTAGCAGTCGTCGACGGCGTTCTCGGCGACCATCAGCCGCGTGGCGAGCATCAGGTGCTCGACGGTCGGGGCGTCCGGGTGGCAGGCGACCATGTAGCGCCCGACGGAGAACCCGTCGAACTCGCCCTCCCAGTCCTCCGGGTACAGCTGCACCTCGTCGAGCGCCCAGGACTTGATCCTGCGGCTGACCTCGTCCACCCGTACCGGGTCGGGTTCGGGGATCGGGTGGTGGTACAGGCCGGGGATCGGCCGGCCCTCCAACGGCGGCGGAGGCTCCGGCAGTTCGGGGGCCGCCTCGTGCCGGGCCAGGGACAGTCCGGCCGTGCCGAGGCCGCTGGGTCCCGGCAGGACGAATCCCGGTGCGGGAACCGGCGGCGCGGTCACGGCGCCGACCGGCGACGCCGGAGCGGCCGCCACGGCGGGAGCGACCACGGACGCGGTGGCGGCCGCGGGTGCGGAAGCGACCAGGGGTGCGGTGCCGCCACCGGTCGCGACGGCGGCCGCGGCCGTGAGAGCGGCTGCCCCGGCCGTCTCGGTGGGAGCGGCCGCCCGTCCGAGGACATGGATCCCGAAGTGGGCGGCGGCGGTGGGCAGGCTCGACTGCAGAGGGGAAAGCCCGGGTTCGGGCATCCGTGACTCCTTGGTGAGGGGGTGGGCTGTCCGGGGTCCCGGGCCCGCTCGGCCGGCCCGGGAGGTCCGGGCTGTCGTGGCCGCCGTCACGGCGGCCGTGGGACAGGCCCTGGGAGGTGCTTGTCGATCAGGACGGAGCAGGGAGCGGCGGCCGGTGCGTGCGAGCGCCAGGCGCAGGAGGGGTCGACGCGGTGAAGGCGCCTCCCGTGCCCGAAGGGCTCTGGGGGAGGTGGTGACCGACGACAACGCTGCGAGCCCGGACCGATCGGCAGGACGCCCCCTAGCGCCTAGTGCCTGCGGGCGATCTCCACGTTCTCGAGCACGCCCAGCGCATTGGGCACGAGGATGGCGGCCGAGTAGTACGTGGTGACGAGGTACGACATGATCGCCTGCTCGCTGATGCCCATGAAGCGCACCGAGAGGCCGGGCTCGTACTCCTCCGGAAGACCGGTCTGGCGGAGGCCGATGACGCCCTGGTTGTCCTCGCCGAGGCGCATGGCGAGGATCGAGCTGGTGTTCTCCTTGGTGATGGGGATCTTGTTGCAGGGCAGCAACGGGACTCCCCGCCAGCTGAGGACCTGCTGACCGTCGAGGTCGACGGTGCCCGGGTTGAGTCCGCGGGCGTTCCACTCGCGCCCGATCGCGGCGATCGTCCGGGGGTGGGCGAGGAAGAGCTTGGTGCCGCGACGGCGGCAGAGGAGCTCGTCGAGGTCGTCCGGGGTGGGCGGGCCCGAGTGGGTCTGGATCCGCTGCTTGAAGTCGGCGTTGTGGAGGAGGCCGAACTCCCGGTTGTTGATCAGCTCGTGCTCCTGGCGCTCGCGCAGCGCCTCGATGGTGAGCCTGAGCTGCTCCTCCGTCTGGTTCATCGGCCCGTTGTAGAGGTCGGCGACCCTGGTGTGGACCCGCAGAACGGTCTGCGCGACGGAGAGTTCGTACTCGCGGGGCTTGAGCTCGTAGTCGACGAAGGCGCCCGGCAGCGCGACCTCGCCGGTGTGGCCGGCCGACATCGCGATCTCGGCCTCGCCGTGCCGGTTCTGCCGCTGGAGCGGGAGCGAGCTGAACTCCTCGATGTGGGCCTGGAGGCCCGGCGCGGAGGCCAGCACGGCGGCGAACTCGGCGCGGGAGAGGGTGAGCAGCGTGCCGGAGGTCTCGGCGGTGGCGGTGTAGTCCCATCGCGCGTCGGCGTCCAGAAGGGCGTTCTCACCGAAGCGGTCGCCGTCGGCGAGTACCGCCACGGCCACCTCGTCGCCGTACTTGCCGAGCGAGGTCTGGTTGATGCGTCCGTGGGCGACGAGGTGGATCTCCTCGGCGGGGGCGCCACGCTCGACCAGCACCTCGCCGGCGCTGAAGTCGCGCTGGACGCACCGGCCGGCCAGCGCGTTCAGCACCTCCTCGTCCTCGAAGCCGCGCAGCAGCGCGAGTTCGCCGAGCTCACGGGGGATCACCCGGACGCGGGCACCGTCCTGGACGAACTCGATGCGGCCGTCACCGACGGTGTAGCTCAGTCGGCGGTTGACCCGGTAGGCGCCGCCCTTGGTCTCGACCCAGGGGAGCATCCGCAGCAGCCAGCGGGAGCTGATCTCCTGCATCTGCGGGGCGGACTTGGTCGTCGTGGCGAGGTTCCGGGCGGCCGCGGTGCTGAGGCTGGACTGCTTCGGCGCGTCCAGCTGTGCGTCCGGGCTCGTGTCAACGGTCATGGGGCGGGCTCTCCTTCGCAGGGGGGTGGTGACCGGCACACGGGTGCCTTGGTCAGTGAAAGAGGAGAAAAGCAAGAAAGCAGTGAAAGGGGAAAAAGGAGGATGAAGCTCTGGGAATCCGTCCAGATCCCGGGGAACAGTAACGGCCGGTACACCCCGCGCACCCCATCAGATCGAGGGCATTACCTCGAAACGGGGATCTTGCCCGCCGCGAGGTTTAAGCAGGTGAACTGCGACATTCGGGCCATGTGGCCGAGAGCCCGTGGGTCTGGCCGCTCCTCCGTCCAGTTTCCGGTTCGAGCACCGCGTCAACGTTCGGCCCGTCCCCGTCGGGGCTCCGCCACACCTGCCACCACCGGTGTCAAATCGTTCTCTACTGTGACAAATCATCACCCCCGAGCTAAATTCGGCTTCCAGTCATCACTCGTCGCCTCAAGGGGTGGGCATGAAGGGCGGCGAAACCGCCGAAGACGAACGAACCATGGCCCGCCGGACGCCCCCTACGCGGTCTTCCACCACGCCAGTCCCCCGCCGAGCGTCCTCTACGGCACCACCGGCTTCACGATCGAGAAGCTCCCGAAGACCGGGCCGCCCGGGGACCTCACCGAATCGCCTTCGAGGTAGGTCATGTCGAACGCTGGTACCAGTACGGACGCCACCACCGCCGGGTCCCCGCCCACGGCGAAACTGACGCTCGTCACCCTGACCGCGATGGTCGTCGGGTCCATGGTGGGCGCCGGCGTGTTCTCGCTGCCCCGGAGGTTCGCCCAGGAGACGGGTGTCGCCGGTGCGCTGATCGCCTGGGCGATCGCCGGATTCGGCATGCTGATGCTCGCGTTCGTCTTCCAGACGCTCGCGGTGCGCCGCCCCGACCTGGACGCCGGTGTCTACGCGTACGCGAAGGCCGGTTTCGGCGAGTACCTGGGCTTCTTCTCGGCCTTCGGCTACTGGGCCAGCGCCTGCGTCGGCAACGTGACGTACTGGGTCCTCATCATGTCGACGATCGGCGCGATCTGGCCGGCGCTCGGCGACGGCGACACCGCCCTCGCGATCATCCTGTCCTCGGCCGGACTGTGGGCCTTCTTCCTGCTCATCCGCCGCGGGGTGAAGGAGGCCGCGGCGATCAACCGGATCGTGACGGTGGCGAAGGTCGTGCCCATCATCGTCTTCGTCATCCTTGCCCTGTTCTCCTTCGACGCGTCCGTCTTCGCCGACAACTGGGGTGGCGCCGACTACGCCGGCTCGCTGTTCAACCAGGTCCGCGGCACCATGCTCGCCACCGTCTTCGTCTTCCTCGGCGTCGAGGGCGCCAGCGTCTACTCCCGGCACGCCAAGCGCCGCGAGGACGTGGGCAAGGCCACGATCCTGGGCTTCCTCAGCGTCTTCTCCGTCTTCGCCTCGGTGACCATCGTGTCGTACGGCATCCTGCCCATGAGCGAGATCGCCGAGCTGCGCCAGCCCTCCATGGCGGGCGTCCTGGAGGCCGCCGTCGGCACCTGGGGCAAGGTCTTCGTCAGCGTCGGCCTCATCATCTCGGTCCTCGGCGCCTATCTGGCCTGGACGCTGATGGCCGCGGAGGTGCTCTTCGTGGCGGCCAAGGACGACGACATGCCGCGCTTCCTGGGGCGCTCCAGCGGCGACGACGTCCCCGTCCCCGCCCTCCTGATGACCACGGCCCTCAGTCAGACCGTGCTGGTCGTCACGGCCTTCTCCGACGACGCGTTCAACTTCGCCCTCGACCTGACCAGCGCGCTGAGCCTGATCCCGTTCCTGCTCGCCGCGGCGTTCGCGGTGAAGATCGCTCTGAGACCCGCGCAGGAGAAGGTCACCGGGCAGAGCACCCGGCGGGAGCTGGTCGTGGGCGTCCTCGCCACGATCTACACGGCGTTCCTGCTGTCCGCCGCCGGGCTCAAGTTCGTCCTCGTCTCCTTCATCCTCTACGCGCCCGCGACCTTCCTGTTCGTCAAGGCCCGGCGCGAGCAGGGCCGGCAGCTGTTCTCCCCGCGCGAGCTGGTGATCCTCGTCGTCTCCATCGCCGGCGCCGTCATGGGGGTCGTGGCCCTCGCGGTCGGCTGGATCAGTCTCTGAGCCCTTCCTCCCCCGCCCCTCC
Source organism: Streptomyces sp. NBC_00250 (assembly GCF_036192275.1). NCBI lineage: Bacteria > Bacillati > Actinomycetota > Actinomycetes > Kitasatosporales > Streptomycetaceae > Streptomyces > Streptomyces sp. NBC_00250. Next base: position 705,274 of record NZ_CP108088.1, read on the forward strand.
CCTCGTCACCCGTACTCGAAAGGCCCCGCATGACCAGCAACGACGCTTCCGCCAAGCCCGCGCTCGGCGTGTACTCCGAGGTCGGACGACTCCGCAAGGTCCTTGTCTGCTCCCCGGGGCTCGCCCACCGCCGGCTGACCCCGACCAACTCGGACGACCTGCTGTTCGACGACGTGATGTGGGTGGAGAACGCACAGCGCGACCACGCCGACTTCGTCAACAAACTGACCCAGCGCGGCGTCGAGGTCGTGGAGCTGCACAATCTGCTCTCCGAGACGATGGCGATCCCCGAGGCGCGGGCCTGGCTCCTCGACCGGAAGATCATCGCCAACGAGGTCGGCCTCGGTCTCATCGACGACACCCGTGCGTTCCTGGACTCCGTCGCGCCGCGCGATCTGGCCGAGTACCTGATCGGCGGCCTGTCGACGGCCGACCTGCCCGGGGAGTTCCGTTCCGGGTACGTCTCCCTGGCCCGCGAGGCGACCGGGGTGCGGGAGTACCTGATGCCGCCGCTGCCGAACACGCTCTACACCCGGGACACCACCTGTTGGCTGTACGGCGGCGTGACCCTCAACCCGCTGTACTGGCCGGCCCGCCACGGCGAGACCCTCCTCATGAAGGCGATCTACGGCTTCCACCCCGACTACAAGGACGCCGCCGTCTGGTGGGGCGACCCCGAGCGGGACTGGGGCCAGGCCACCTTCGAGGGCGGCGACATCATGCCCGTCGGCAACGGGGTCGTCCTCATGGGCATGAGCGAACGCACCTCACGGCAGGCCATCACCCAGGTCGCGGCCTCCCTGTTCAGGAACGGGGCCGCCGACCGGGTCATCGTCGCGGGCATGCCGAAGCTGCGCTCCGCGATGCACCTGGACACCGTCTTCACCTTCGCCGACCGGGACATCGTCACGCTCTACCCGAAGATCATGGACTCGGTCCACACCTTCACCCTGCGACCCGGCGACAAGGCCCCCGGGGTGGACATCACCGACGAGGGCGACACCCCGTTCGTGGATGTGGTCGCCAAGGGCCTCGGCCTGCCGAAGCTCCAGGTCATCGAGACCGGCGGCGACGTGTACGCCTCCGAGCGGCAGCAGTGGGACAGCGGCAACAACGCCGTCGCCCTCGAACCCGGCGTCGTCTTCACGTACGACCGGAACACCCAGACCAACACGCTGCTGCGCAAGGCGGGGGTCGAGGTCATCACCATCGTCGGTGCCGAACTCGGCCGGGGCCGCGGCGGCGGCCACTGCATGACCTGCCCGCTGATCCGCGACGCGGTCGAGTTCTGACGACGTGTGAAAGAACCGGCCACCCCGCCTCGGGGTGGCCGGCTCCCCGTGTCCCGGTCGACCGGGTCGGCCGTCAGTCCTGAGACCCCGTGCCCGCCAGCTGCTCGGCGAGCTCCCGCTCGCTCTCCTCCGACAGCGAGGTCTTGAGCACGGTTCCGCCGAACTGCTCGACGGCCGCGGCGAACTTGTCCTCGGTGACCTTCGAAGCCATGACCACGACGGCGGACGAGCCGGGTGCGAGCAGCGACTGGACCTTGTCGCGGAACCTGTTGTCGACGCCCATCTGGTTCAGCTTGCCGATGAGTCCGCCGACGGCGGCGCCCACCACGCCGATCCCCGGCGTGAGGATGATCATGCCGAAGACCATTCCCCAGAGGGCGCCGGCGGTGGCCGAGAGTGCGGCCTCCCCCTTTCTCCGCGCGGGGGTGTCCACATGGGTCTTGCCGTCCGCGTCCACCGAGACGATGGCGAGGCCGGTCAGCTCGATCACATGGCTGCCCTCGAGCTTCTGCACCGCGTCGAAGGCTCTGTTCGCGACGGCGCGATCCTCGTAGCCGAGGACGATGAGTTCGGACATACCGCTCTCCTCCTGTGTCAGTACCGCTGCGCCTTGGTGAGTCTCGGGGTGAGCACCGGCTCGGGAGGCTGCCTGCTGATGACCAACGGCTGCTGGCGTTCGCCCGGTGCGAGGTCCTCGACGCCGACGAACTGCGTCTCGACGACCTTGCCCGAGGGGTCGAGGAAGTCGACCTGTACGGCGTAGGAGGCTTCCTCGTCCGTATTGTTGGTGATGTTCAGGACGACGGTCAGCACGCCGCCGGTGTCCGCGCGCGGCTTGCCGGTCATCGCGACCTCGTTCAGCGCGTTGCCCGGGGCCTTCACGTCCTTCAGCTCGTCCTCGGCCTGTTGGCGCGTACGCTCGATCTCCGCCCCGATGGACGCCTTGCGTTCGGCCTCCCGCGCGGAGGCCGAAGCCGCCGCCGAAGAGGCGGACGCGCGGGCGGATTCGACCACCTCCGCCGCCGACGAGGCGACGGAGGACGGCAGTTCGCCCGAGAAGTCGGCCGTGTCGGGGGCCGTGGGCCGTTCGCTGAAGGTGGGGCCGCCGGTGTCGTCGTTCCCGGTGTCGCAGGACACGAGTCCGGCGGCGCCGAGGCCCGTGACGACGACGGCGACGGCCGCGGTCACCGCGCGTGCGCGGACCGACCGCCTCGCGCGCGTCGATGTGGGGTTCACAGCTTGCGTCCTCTTTCGTCGTCGGAGTCGGTGTCGCAATCGGAGTCGGAGTCGGTGTGGGAGGAGGTGTCGGAGTCAGTAGCGCAGTACTCCGGCGATGCGGCCCATGTCGAGCAGGGCGTCGTCCCGGACGAACTGGACCTCGGCTCCGGTGTCGAGGGCGCGTTCGACGATCTCGTCGACCATGTCGTCGCGCGCCTCGGGCTCGGCGGGCTCGGCGGGCTCCAGATGGCCGCCCTCGTCCCGTACGACGGTCCGGTAGTGGTCCTCGACGGCGAGCAGCCGGATCCGGCCGTCCTTCACGGCCTGCCACACCTCGTCGATGCCGCCGGCGAACTCGCGGCGCCCCCGGGCGGCGTCGAGTTCGGCCAGGACGGTGGTCGCCGCCGCGGCCTCGCGGGCGACGCGGGCCGGCTCGACGGCCTCGTGGACCGCCGCGGCCGGTCCCCGCGCGAGACCTCCGCGGTGGACGGGTGTCACGCCCGCCTGGAGCGGTCCGGTGTCCTCCAGGAGCGCGAGGGCGGCCGGTTCGCCGATCACGTACAGCGGGCGCGGCTCGGAGGCGAGTACGGCGCGCAGTGCCGTGTGCGCCTCGCGCAGGAACTGGCGGGTGGCCTCGTCCTGGAAGGTGCTGGGCAGGTCTCCGATGCGCTCCTTGCGCTCCGCGTCCGGGTCTTCGAGGCTGCGGGTGAGCGGGAAGCCGTCCCCGGTGTGCTCGGTGACCCGCTCGGGGCTGCCGCTCCACAGCGAGACGCGGTCGGCCGCGACCGCGAGCGCCCAGGAGGGCTGCTCGGCGGCCTGGGCCGCGACGAGGTTCCGGGTGAGGAAGGTGTCGGCGAGGACGACGCGCTCGGGGACCGAGCGGGCCACCGTCCACACGTAGTGCTCCCCGGGGGCCACGAAGATCACCAGGCCGTCCTCGGCGTGCGCGAGGTCGGTCTCGGCCACCGCACGGCTCAGCTGGTCCATGACGTCGGCGCGCCGTTCGCGGGTCACCCCCGGGTCGTCCTGGATCGCCTTCTCCGCCGCGGCCACGAGGTTGCGGAGCCGGACGGGGTCCTGGGTGTTGTCCGGCTCACGGCGGTGGGTGGGCATCACGAGGGACACGGCGGGGTACGGGCGGGGCTGTCGCAGTTTCGCGAGCACGTCGCTGCTGAGCGCGGGGTCCATGAGGAAGCCTTCCTGGCGAATTCCGGCTGTTGTGCGGGGTGAGGGGGCCGGTTACTGGGGGCCGGCGAGCTGCTCGGCCAGTTCCCTCTCGTCCTCGTCGCTGAGCGAGGTCTTGAGGACGGTGCCGCCGTGCGGCTGCATGGCCACCGTGAACTTGTCGTCGGTGAGCTTCGAGGTCATGATCACGACGGCGGCCGTGCCGGGCTTGAGGAGGTCCTGCACCTGCTGACGGAACCCGTCGTCGACTCCGGACTTGCTGATCTTGCCGACGAGGCCGCCGAGGGCCGCTCCGGCCAGGAGTCCGACGCCGGGGAGCAGGAAGAGGAGGCCGAAGATGGCTCCCCAGATGGCTCCGGAGGCCGCGGAGGCGCCGACGACTTTGCTGTTGGTGTCGACGTGCGTGCTGCCGTCGGCGTCCACGGAGACGATCGCGAGACCGTTCAGGTGCACGACGTAGTCGCGCTGCAGATCCAGCACCGTGCCATAGGCCTGCTCGGCCACCTCGGGGTCGTCGTATCCGATGACGATGAGTTCAGCCATTCCCGCCTCCTCGGGGAAGGGGATCCTCGGGGTCCCCCTTCCGACGGAGAGACACGGAGGGCCTCTCCAGGGCCACGAAGTGTCATCTTGTCCCGATATGTGCATGGTCGCGACTCGGTGGGCCCTTCGGGCGGGCATACGGGTGCGTCCGGCCGCGCGGGCCGATGCCGACGTCCGGCGGCGCGCGGGGAGAGTGGCAGGGTCGACTCGCGGCCGGGTCCTGGAAACGACGACCGTCGCGGGGGGGGGCGCTGCGCCGGGCACGGTCTACGGCCGGTCGTGAGGGGCGCCGCTCCGTCCGCGCTCCACGGCCGGCCACGGGGTTCGTCCATCCGGCCGTGGACCCCGGACGCCTCGGGCCCGCTCGCGCGGCCGCGGTCCACCCGCCTCGGCCCCCTCGGCCGGGCGCGGTGCGGGCTATCGCTGACGCAGTGAGGTGAGCTCCACGTCGACCGCTTCCTGCAGGAGCGTGCGCGCGTGGTCGATCGTGAGGCCGCCGCTCAGCCAGCGCATGCTCAGGCCCTCCAGGAGGGCGGTGAGCCGTTCCGCCGCGGCGGCGAGCGCGGCCGCCGGCGCCATGGGCTGCACCTGGCCCAGGAGCGCGGCCACTTCCTGCACCCAGATCAGGGTCGCCCGCGCGAGGTCCTCGCGCAGGACCGGGTCGAAGACGGCGCTCGCCCGCAGCTCGCCCCAGGCCGAGCTGTTCTCCCGTACCTCCGGGGTGTCCTGGAGTTCCAGGAGGAGGACCTCGTCGAGCTCCTCGCGGGGGCTGAGCGGCTCCGCGTCGGGGTCCCGCGAGGTCGTGTACCGCTCGGCGCGGTCGTTGATGAACTCGAGCGTGTGCCGCAGGATCCCGGTGCGGTCCTTGAAGTGGTAGTAGATCAGGCCGGTGGAGACCCCGGCCTCCGCGGCCAGTTCCTCCACGCGAAGGCCGCGCACCCCGCGCCGGGCGATCACCCGGGCGGCCGCTTCCAGGATCTGAGTACTGCGAGACGACATGCCGTGAACCCTATCCGGACGCGGGGGCGAGGTGATCGCCGCCGTCGCCCCGCCGCCCCGGCGCGGTCCTGCCCGTCAGCGGTTCACCCGGTACTGGCCGACGACGACCGTGACCGGGCCACCGGCGGGACCCGCCTCGACCAGCCGGGCGATGACGAGCCGTTCGCCGTCGGAGCTGCGGACGCAGAACGGCTGCTCGTCCGCGAGGTCGTCGAGCGGCAGGCGCGTGACCGGTTCCGAGTCGATCCCCCGCTCGCACTCCGCCGGGCTCAGCGAGTCGCCGGAGGCGACGAAGGCGTCCGTGTTCTCGGGCACGACGAGCTCCTCGCCCTCGCGGGCGAGGTACCAGCCGGCGGTCTCGGCGGGCACCACCTTCCCGCTGGCGAGATCGAACTCGTAGCCGTTGTCGGGTGCCGTCAGTTCGACGTCGGAGAAGCCACGCGTGTACGTGACGTCGGAGGCGGCGTCGGACGCGCCTTCCGGGGCGGACAGGTAGTACACGGCTCCGCCGGCCAGGGCGAGTACCGCGACGGTGGCCCCGGCGAGCAGGGGCGTACGCCCACCGCGTCGGCGGGCCCGGCGCGGCGACGCCTCCGCGCCCTCGTCCGCCGGGACCCGCTGCGTGGGCAGCCGGACCGGCGCCGGGGTCGCCGTGCTCGTGGGCTGGGCGTGCGGGGGCGGGGGCGTGCGGTCCGAGGGATGCGCGGGAGCCGCACCCGCCCCCCGGCCCGCGATCTCCTGTCTCACCGCTCCCGGAAGCCAGCCCTCGGAGAACTCCGGCGTGGCACCGACCGCCGCGTGCTCGCGTACGGCCGCGATCAGCTCGGCAGGGGTGGGCCGCTCCTCCGGCCGTTTGGCCAGGCACCAGCCCAGGAGGGCGCGCAGCTCCCCCGATACGCGGGAGAGGTCGGCCGGTTCGTGGACGACCCGGTACAGCGCGGCCGATTCGGGCCCCGTCCCGAACGGCAGGGCGCCCCCGGCCACGTAGGCGGCGAGCGCACCGAGCGCGAACACGTCGGTCGCGGACGTCACCGGAAGGCCGAGCGCCTGCTCGGGCGCCATGTAGGCGGCGGTTCCGATGCGCAGCCCGGTGCCGGTGAGCCCGGTGGCGTCGGCCGCCCGCGCGATGCCGAAGTCGATGACGCGGGGGCCGTCCTCGGCGATCAGGACGTTGGCGGGCTTGAGGTCGCGGTGGACCACGCCCGCGGCATGGATGGCCTGGAGGGCCTCCGCGATCCCCGCGACGAGGAGGAGGACCGTGCGCGCCGGGAGCGGTCCGTGCCGCTCGACCACCTGCTGGAGGGAGGGACCCGGTACGTATGCGGTGGCGAGCCACGGGACGGCCTCGTCGACGCCGTGGTCCACCACCTGTGCGGTGAAGAGGCCGTGGATACGGCAGGCGCTGGCGACCTCCTGGGCGAAGCGCCGACGGAACTCGGGGTCGGCGGCGAAGTCCTCGCGGACGACCTTCACGGCGATGGGTCGCCCGCCGGGGGTGTAGGCGAGGTAGACGACACCCATCCCGCCGGAGCCGAGGCGGGCGTGCACCCGGTAGCCGCCGATCTCGCTGGGGTCGTCGAGTGACAGCGGCGCGTGGGCTGGCTGCGCCCCGGCGGGGTGAGTGGAGGACATGGGCGGCTCTTTCGGCGGTGCGGGACGGCGCCCCGGGGCGGGGTGGGAGACACCGCGGCCCGGTGGTGCGCGTAGGGGCGCACGGCGCGCCCCGCACCTGATCGTGCCGTTGCCTAAAGTTTCAGTCAACATGAGGATGCCGAGGTCATGCAGGTGGGTTGCTCCCGGAAAGGGTCACGACGAAGGCGCATCGGTGAGGGACTACCTCAGATCCACCTCCTCATTTGACTGAAAATCCAGTCAGTGTCAGAGTGGCGCCCACGGCCCACCCCCACTCACGTCCGGGTACCCCGTCTCCGTACTTCGGCCACCCGTGTGAAGCCCAGGCCCGCGAATCCCGCCACGCCGCGCGCGCGTCATGACGATCCGCCCGCCGCCGCTGGATAGTCTCGCCAGCCCATGATCGGAGCACAGCGTGTCCCACCTCCCGCCCTCCCGCCGCTCGACCCTGCGCGCCTTCGCCGGTCTCGGCGGTGCTCTCGCCCTCGGAGCCACGGCCTGCGGCCCCGGCGAGTCCACGTCGGCGGGTGCCACGGACGCCTCCACCCGACCGGCCACCGGCTCGGCCGGCCCCGCCTCCAAGGCCGGTGAGCGCCGCTTCGGCGCCGAGTGGGACAGCCACACCCGTACGTTCATGTCGTGGCCCGCGCTCGCCTCCGTCTGGGGGGACGACCTGCCCTACGTACGGGAGGACATCGCCCGTATCGCCCGGGCCGTCGCCGAGTACGAGGCCGTCGTCATGATGGCCCGGCCCGCCCAGGTCGCCGCGGCCCAACGGGCGTGCGGCTCGCAGGTCGAGGTCATCCCGATGCCGGTCGACGACCTCTGGGCCCGTGACACCGTGCCCGTCTTCGTGGAGGACGGCGACGAGCTCCTCGGGGTGGACTTCAACTTCAACGGCTGGGGCAACAAGCAGGAGCACACCAACGACTCCCAGGTGGGCCGTCTCCTGCTCCGCAAGTACGGCATCCCCCGCGAGGTCGCGCCGCTGGTCGCCGAGGGCGGCTCCTTCGAGACCGACGGCGAGGGCACCCTCCTCGTCACCGAGAGCTCGATCGTCAACGACAACCGCAACCGCGGAAAGACCCGGGACCAGATCGAGGACGAACTCATCGAGACCCTCGGCGTGCAGAAGGTCGTCTGGCTCGCCGGCGTACGCGGCCAGGACATCACCGACGCGCACGTGGACAGCCTCGTACGCTTCACCGCCCCCGGCGTGGTCCTCCTCGACCAGGCCTTCCCCGGCACACCCCCGGACTCCTGGTCCCGCTCCGCCGACCAGGCCCGCTCCGTCCTCGAAAAGGCCACCGACGCCCGCGGCCGACGCTTCGAGATCATCGACCTCCCCCAGCCCGACCTCAACCGCATCACCGGCGAAGGCGACGACTTCGTCTCGACGTACGCCAACTTCTACATCGCCAACGACTCCGTCTTCATCCCCAAGTTCGGCGACCGGACCGCCGACGACCGGGCGAAGGGCATCCTCCAGGAGCAGTTCCCCGAGCGGGACGTCGTGCAGCTTCAGATCGACACCATCGCCTCCGGCGGTGGCGGCATCCACTGCGCGACGCACGACCAGCCGGGCAAGTCCGCCGCCTGACGGTCTCTCTCCCCTCTCCCCTCTCGGCTGTCCCCCTTCACCCTTCACCCTTCACCCCACTCTGGAGCACGTGCGTGTCCCTGAAGCGACGTCAACCACGGCCCCCCGGCGGGCCGCTGAGCGCGGGACTCGCCCTCCTGGCCGTCGCGGCGGCCGTGCTCTGCGGGCTGTGGCTCCAGTTCGGCGAGCGCCAGGACCTGGACACCCGCTACACCGCCGGAGGACAGGCGCCCGACCGGATCGACATCGACGCCTCTGTCCAGCGCGTCGACGCCGCGGGCCGGGAGCTGGTCCTGCGCCTCCTCGTCACTCCGCGCGGTGCGCTCGGCGAGGCCGGCGGGATCTCCCCCGCCGAGAACCTCACGCTCCAGACCTCCTCTTCCGTGCGCGGGGACCTCACGTTCCCCGCGCACAGCAGGATCGCGACCGTCGACGTGCCCGTCACGCTGACGGGCGGCGCGATCACGGACTATCCGTTCGACGCGTACGAGACGGAGATGGAGTTCGGCGCCGTGCAGGGCGGCGAGAGCGTCCCCGTACACATGACGCTCTCCAATCGGGACGCCCTGTTCTCGCTGGCCGTCGACAGCTCGGAGATCAACGGTGCGGCCGTGTTCGCGACGGAGGTGGCGCGCTCCCGCAGCGTGCTCGTCTTCGCCGTGTTCATGATGCTGGCGATGTGGGCACTCGCCGTCGCCGTCCTCATGGGCGGCTGGCACCTCGTGCGGCGGCGCATGGGGCTGACCTGGCCGGCGCTCGGCTGGATGGCGGCCACGCTGTTCGCCCTGGCGGCCTTCCGGAACACCGCCCCGGGCGCGCCGCCCATCGGCAGTCTCCTCGACTACCTGGCGTTCTTCTGGGCCGAGACGCTGATCGCGTTCTGCGTGATCGTGGTGGTCGTGCGGGCCGTACGGGCGGAGGACCCGCCGCCCCCGCGCGGTACGCCCGTCCCCTGACGTACCCGGCCGGAGACGCGTCCGTCCCGCGACGCCGTCGCCCCTGACGGGTCCGTCCCGAGACGCCGTCGTCCCTGACGCGTCCGGACGGCGCTGTCGTCTGCCCCACATGGGCGGGTCTGGCGTGGTCTGCGGAGTGTTCAGCCGTGGGTGCACGGTCCCCCGGACATAGTGCGGGGCATGACGCACACCCCCCTCTCCCCGCGCACGCGCCCGCGTGCGCGGTCCCGCAGGGCTCTGCTCTGCGCCGCTCTCCTCGCCCTCACGGTCCAGGCGACCGCGGTCGCACCCGCGCTGGCCGAGGGTCCCGGCGGCCGTGGCGGATCCGACTGCGTGCGGACCCAGGGCCACCTCGACGGCAAGGGCCGCCGGGTCCTGGACATCACCCGCAAAGCCAAGGCGGACCTCCACCTGAACGCCGTGCAGGTGAAGGTCACGATCGACGGGCGCGAGGTCCTCACGGACGCGCTCGGCGAGTCCATGACCGGCGTCCCGGCCGAGCCGGACATGCAGTTCCGCGCCGGTTCCGTGGCCTTCGCCCACATCTCGACGACCCTCCTCAAGCTGGTCGAGGAGCGGCGGGTCCGGCTCGACGACACCGTGGAGCGCTGGCTGCCCGACCTGCCCAAGGCCGACAAGATCACCCTGCGGATGCTGGCGAGCAACACCACCGGCCTGCACGACTACGTCACCGACCCGGAGTTCCTGAAGGAACTGGAGGCCCACCCCTTCCGGGCGTGGACCCCCGAGGAGCTGGTCGCGTATCCGCTCCGGCACTCCTTCTGGTACGAGCCGGGCACGAGCTGGAGCTACTCCCACGCCAACTACGTCTATCTGATCGAGGCGCTGGAGAAGATCACCGGGGTACGGATCGACCGGCTGGTGAAGGAGAAGGTCACGGGGCCGCTGGAGCTGCGCAACACGCATAACAACTTCACTCCCGAGATCCCGCGTCCGGTCCTGCACGCCTTCACCTCGGACCGCGGCCTGTACGAGGAGTCGACGTTCTGGAACCCCTCGTGGACCACCGCGCCCGGCGCGGTCATCACCACCGACATCTGTGACCTGGCCCGCTCGGCGCAGGGCGTCGGCAGCGGCGAACTCCTGTCGCCCCGCTCGTACCGCACCCTGCTCGACCCGGGCACGGTCGGCCTCGGCGGCGCGACCACGACCTGTCCCGCGACGATCTGTCTGAAGCAGACCGAGGCCAAGCACTTCGGTCTGGGTGTGATCGTGGTCAACGGCTGGATCCTGCAGAACCCGTCGTTCTCGGGTTACGCGGCCATCCAGGCGTACCTGCCCTCCAAGCGTCTCGCCATCGCGGTCTCCGCGACCAAGACGGCGACCACGCCGGACGGCAACCAGGCGGAGGTGGTCGCAACCCGGATCGCGGCCGCGCTCGCCCCGGGGGACCCGCTCGCGATCGACTGACCTCCCGGTCCGCACACCCCGCACGCTCCGCGTCGAGGCTCCGCCGTCCGTCGGCGGAGCCTCGACGCATCGGATCACCGCACGACCCAGGTCCGGCCGGTGCCGCTCAGGGCGCCGGGCCTCAGGACACCGCGTCGCTCTCCAGGATCCCCTTGAGCGTCAGCTCGTCCTTGGGCATCTCCTTGCGCACGTGCGGTCGGACGACGAGGGGGACGAGCGCCTTGCCGATGCCGTGTCCCTCGAAGTCCAGGGCGAGCGTCAGGCGGGAACGCTCTCCGTCGTCCAGCGGCTCGATCGTGCCCTGGATGTCGCCGCGTACCGGTCCGTCGATGCCGTGCACGTGCCAGTGGCGCGGCGGATCGAGCTCGATGACCTGCATGGTCGAGGTGAACTCCCGCCGCCCGAGGCGCCGTGTGACGGCGACCTTCGAGCCGACCGCGATGGGCTCGCTCCCGAGCTTGCGGACCGAGACCGCGCTCTCCTGCCACTCGGGCAGATGCGTCGGGTCGGTCACGTAGGAGAAGACCTCCGCGGGCCTGCGGGAAATGTCGATGGTTTCCGTGATGACAGGCATGGCGCCTTCTTCGTCCCCCACATGGACTTGGTGCTTCATACGAATCGTCCCACGGCCCCGGGCGCCCCGCCACCGTCGAAAACCGGCGCCGGACCGGGCGCCGAGCCCGATCTGAGTAGCGGTACTCATGGCCGCGGGCGAGGCCCGGCGGGACCATGTCGGCAGGTGGTGAACCGGCTCGGAGGGGGCGACATGAGCAAGGTCGTGGGTGTGTTCGTGGCCGCGGGGCTCGCGGTCGGCGCGCTGGTACTCGCGTACGCCGTGGGGGCGCCGCCCGGGACGGTGCTCGCGGTGGGCGCGGGGGCTCTGGGGCTGCTCTGGCTCCTGCTGCTCCTCACCGCTCCATGGAATCTCTACTTCCGCGCCCATGCGGTCCTCGCGGAGATCACGCTCAGCCGGGACAAGGGAATCACCGTCTCCAAGGAACGGGACACCGAGGCGCGGCGCATCGCGCGCGTGATGCTGCGCGTCGCCGTCGCCGGGCATGTGGTGACGGCCGGCGTGGCGCTCGCCGTGGCCGCGGCGACCGGCCGCGAGGCGGGCTACTGGTTCGCCGGGTTCTTCCTCCTGAGTACGTTCCTCCGGCCGGCCGGCGCGTACTTCGGGCAGCTGCGGCGCAGGCTCGGCGTCCTGCTCCGGGACGTGACCTTCCCGCGCGACGACGTGGTGGCGCTGACCGGACGCGTCGCCGCCCTGGAGACCGGGGCCTCGGTGCTCGACGGCAAGGCCGAGGAGCAGTACCGGGCACTCGCCGAGCTGCGCCGTACGGTCGACGCCGTCGCGCTGTCCTCGCATCAGCGCGCCGACGAGACCGACCGGAAGATCGCTGCGCTGGCGCGGGAGTTCGAGGCGACGGTGAACCGTCTCACCGACAACGAGGAGATCATCACCGGTCTGAAGGCCTTCCTGCGACTTCTGCGCACGGCCGATGCCACCGACGTCACCGGGGGTTCCGCCTCGTCGTGACCTGCCGCGCCCGTTCCGGCACGCGCGCGTACCCGGGGTTCTCACACAGCGCCCCGGGTCGCTGTGTGACCGGTGTTACGGACCATGATCGGCCCGGTTGACACAGGTGTAACGGCCGTTTCGTACGGTCGGGGCTCGAACGGTTCCACAGAGAGGCGCCCCGGTGACCCCACAGGACACGGCGGACCCCCGGACCGGTACGCCCGACCAGGTGCGGACCGTCTGCTCGTACTGCGGTGTGGGGTGCGGCATGCTCCTCGACATCGGCACCGGGCCCGACGGGCGCCGTACCGTCCTCAAGGCGACGGGCGACAAGGACCACCCCGCCAACCGGGGGCGCCTGTGCACCAAGGGCGCCACCACCGCCGACCTGCTCGCCGCCCCCGGCCGTCTGACCTCCGCGCTCGTACGGGAGGAGCGGGGGTCCGATCCCGTCCCGGCCGGCACCGACCGGACGATCACCGAGACCGCGCGCCGGCTGCGCGCGATCGTCGACGAGCACGGGCCCGACGCCGTCGCGCTCTACGTCTCGGGCCAGATGAGCCTGGAGGCGCAGTACCTCGCCAACAAGCTCGCCAAGGGCTTCATCGGCACCAACCAGATCGAGTCCAACTCGCGGCTCTGCATGGCCAGCGCCGGCACCGGCTACAAGCTGTCCCTCGGCGCCGACGGCCCGCCCGGCTCGTACGACGACCTCGACCGGGCCGACGTCTTCCTCGTCATCGGCTCCAACATGGCCGACTGCCACCCCATCCTGTTCCTCCGCATGATGGAGCGGGTCAAGGCCGGGGCGAAGCTGATCGTCGTCGACCCCCGCCGCACCGCCACCGCCGACAAGGCGCACCTCTTCCTGCGGATCAAGCCCGGCACGGACCTCGCGCTGCTCAACGGGCTCCTGCACCTGCTGCACGAGAACGGCCACACCGACCCCGATTTCGTCGCCGCGCACACCGAGGGCTGGGAGGCGATGCCCCCGTTCCTCGCCGACTATCCGCCCGCCGCCGTCGCCCGGATCACCGGGATACCCGAGGCCGACATCCGTACCGCCGCCGAGTGGATCGGCACGGCGGGCGAGTGGACCAGCTGCTGGACGATGGGCCTCAACCAGTCCACCCACGGCACCTGGAACACCAACGCCCTGATCAATCTGCACCTGGCGACCGGCGCGATCTGCCGCCCCGGCTCGGGCCCCTTCTCCCTGACCGGTCAGCCCAACGCCATGGGCGGCCGCGAGATGGGCTACATGGGCCCCGGTCTCCCCGGGCAGCGCTCGGTCCTGGTCGCCGAGGACCGGGCCTTCACCGAGGAACTGTGGGGCCTCCCGCCCGGCAGCATCCGCGAGGACGGCTCCGGGCAGGGCACCGTCGACCTCTTCCGGCGGATGGCGGACGGCGCGATCAAGGCGTGCTGGATCATCTGCACCAACCCGGTCGCCTCCGTCGGCAACCGCGGCACCGTCGTCGACGGTCTGCGGGCGGCCGAACTCGTCATCGCCCAGGACGCGTTCGCCGACACCGAGACCAACGCGTACGCGGACGTCGTGCTGCCCGCCGCGCTCTGGACCGAGTCCGAGGGCGTACTGATCAACAGCGAGCGCAACCTCACCCTCGCCCGACCGGCCGTCGACCCGCCCGGCGAGGCCCTCGCCGACTGGCGGATCATCGCCCGTGTCGCCTGCGCGATGGGGTACGAGGAGGCGTTCTCGTACGACAGCGCCGAGGAGATCTTCGAGGAGATCAAGCGCGCCGGAAACCCGAAGACCGGGTACGACCTGAGCGGAGCGTCGTACGAGCGACTGCGCACGACCCCCGTCCAGTGGCCGGCCGCGAGCGGAGGCCCGGCGCGGAACCCGATCCGGTACGTGGACGGCACCGCCGGCGACAAGGGGCAGGGACCCGGACAGGGGCAGGAGCAGGAGCAGGGGCAGGGGCAGCGACAGGGGCAGGAGCAGCGGGCGGGACAGGGGAAGGGACCCGTCTTCCCGACGGCGAGCGGGCGGGCCGTCTTCCACGCACGCCCGCACATCGACCCCGCCGAAATGCCCGACGACGCCTATCCGTTCGTCCTCAACACCGGCCGTCTCCAGCACCAGTGGCACACCCTCACCAAGACCGGAAAGGTCGCCAAGCTCAACAAGCTCAACCCGGCGCCGTTCGTCGAGCTGCACCCCGAGGACGCCCTGCGGCTGGGCATCGCGGAGGCCGACCCCGTGGAGATCGCCTCGCGGCGCGGGAAGGCCGTGCTCCCCGCGGTGGTCACCGACCGGGTGGCGCCCGGCAGTTGCTTCGCCCCCTTCCACTGGAGCGACCTCTTCGGCGAGGACCTGTGCGTCAACGCCGTCACCAACGACGCCGTCGATCCGCTCTCCTTCCAGCCCGAGCTGAAGGTGTGCGCGGTGGCGCTCACGAAGTCGGCGGTCCCGGCCGCGACCGTCCCGGCCGCCCTGGCCCCAGCCGCCCTGCCCCCGACCGCCGTGGCTCCCTCCGCCGTCGTCCCCAGGGTCGTGATCCCGAGCGGCGGCCTGCCGCCGGGACCCGCCGCCGCCCTCGGCCTCGCACCGACCCCGCCGCCCGTGCTCACCGCCGAGGAGCGGCAGTATCTCGTCGGCTTCCTCGCCGGTCTGGAGACGGGCGCGCCCGGTGTGCCCGTCCTGCCGCCCGGCGCACCCTTCCGCGAGGACCACGCGCACTGGGTGAACGGTGTCCTGGCCGGCCTGTACTCACGCGCGCCGCACTCCCCCGCGATCGGCGGGGTGTACGCGGCGGGCCGCGAGGTCGTCGTGCTGTGGGCCTCGCAGACGGGGAACGCCGAGGACTTCGCGGCCGCCACCACCGAGCGTCTGCTGTCGGCGGGCCACCGGGCCGCGCTCGCGGGCATGGACGAGACCGATCTCAGGACGCTGCCGCCGGCCGCCGATCTGCTGCTGATCACCAGCACGTTCGGGGACGGGGACGCGCCCGACAACGGCTCCGGTTTCTGGGACGCGCTCGCCGCGCCCGACACCCCGCGCCTCGACGGTCGCCGCTTCGCCGTGCTCGCCCTCGGGGACTCCTCGTACGGCGACTTCTGCGGGCACGGGCGGCGCCTGGACCATCGCCTGGACGAGCTCGGGGGCGTCCGCCTGGCACCCCGTACCGACTGCGAACCCGACTACGAGCCTTCCGCCCTCGCCTGGCTCGACCAGGTCCTTGCCGGTCTCTCCGACGAGCCGACGGCAGCGTCCCCGGCTCCTGCCACGGTCCCCGCGCCCACCCCGTCCCCCGCCCGTCGCTCCGGCCCGGCCACCACCGCCGCCCGGCTCGTCGGCAACCGGCTGCTCAGCCTGCCGGGCGCGGGCAAGGAGGTGCGGCGGTTCACCTTCGACACCAGTGAGAACGGGCTGCCGCTCGGCTACGAGAGCGGCGACGCCCTCGGCGTGCAGCCCGTCAACTGCCCCGATCTCGTGGCCGAATGGCTGGCCGTCACCGGTCTCGACGCGGACTCCCCCGTGGAGCTGCCCGGTCTCGGTCCCGTTCCCTTCGGCGAGGCCCTCCACCGCCACCTCGACATCACCCGAGCCACCCCCGCCCTCCTCGGCTTCGTCACCGAGCGGACCGGCAACCAGAACCTGAAGCGGCTCCTCCGGCCGGACAACAAGGACGGGCTCGCCCAGTGGACCTGGGGCCGACAGGCCGTGGACGTCCTCGCCGAGCACCCCGTGCGCGCCGCCGCGCAGGACTGGGCGGACATCCTGGGCCGTCTCAGGCCGCGGCTGTACTCGATCTCGTCGAGCCCGCTCACCGATCCCCACCAGGTGTCCCTGACCGTGTCCGTGGTCCGCTACGAGAACCTTCGCGGGCGCCCCCGCAAGGGCGTCTGCTCGCCGTTCCTGGCCGATGCCGAAGCCGGGGCCCCGGTCCCGGTGTTCGTCCAGCGCGCCCCGCACTTCCGGCCCCCGGCCGATCCCACCACCCCGATGGTGATGGTCGGCCCCGGCACGGGCGTGGCGCCGTTCGTCGGCTTCCTCGACGAGCGCCGGGCACTCGGCCACCGCGCGCCTAACTGGCTGTTCTTCGGCGAGCAGCACCGCGCGACGGACTTCTACTACGAGGAGGAGCTCACCGCCCTCCTCGCCGACGGCACGCTCGACCGCCTCGACACCGCCTTCTCCCGTGACCAGCGCGCGAAGGTCTACGTCCAGGACCGGATGCGGGAGCACGGGCCGCAGTTGTGGTCCTGGCTCCAGTCCGGCGCGCACTTCTACGTCTGCGGCGCCGCGGCCCGGATGGCGAAGGACGTCGACCGGGCGCTGCGCGACATCGCCGTCACGCACGGCGGGCTCGACGAGGAGTCGGCGGGGGTGTACGTCAAGCAGCTGGCCGCCGACAAGAGGTACGTGCGAGACGTGTACTGAGGCCCACGGCTCGGGAGGCGAACGCGCTCACCCGCCGTCGGCCGCCCGGCGCTCCGCAGCCGTCCGCGCCCCCCGGCCCGTCAGCCAGCCGACGACCTCCTCCGCCTTCTCCACACGGGCGATGTCGAGCGGGGTGAGGTCGTTCCAGCCGATCCAGTCGAGGTCGGCGCCGGATTCCATGAGTCGTACGGCGACGGGGAGCCGGTCGCCCTGGCAGGCGCCCCAGAACGCCTGGGTGATCTCCTCGGGCGAGGGGACGGGGTCGGTGGTGAGGCGGGCCTCGACCAGGTCGAGGAGGCCGAGGGTCGCGGCGTCCTGGAAGGTGGGGCGGGCGCCGAGTTCGAGCAGCCGACGGGCCGCGCGCCACTGTCCGAAGGCGCGGGCGTCGGCCAGCGGCGTACCGTCGGCGATGACCGCTCCGTCGGCCTCGATGTCGGCTCCGGCGGCGACGAGCGCGTCGATCATCGGGACGTCGTCGTTGCTCGCCGCCCAGTGCAGGGGTGTCTCCCGGTGGGCTCCGGTGAAGCGGGCGTCCGGGTCGGCGCCGGCCTCGACCAGGACGGCGACGGTCTCGGGGCCCCTCGGCCGGTTGCCCGGCCAGTCGGTGGCCAGGTGCAGCAGGCTCCGGCCACCCGGACCGCAGCCCTCCCGTTCCTCGACGACCCGGGTTCGGGCGAGTCCGGGATGCTCGGCGAGCAGCTCGCGCAGGGCGTCGAGGTCGCCGGTGACGATGGCCTCGGTGACGGCGACGGCCACCGGATCCTGGGAGCTGAGCGTACGCGGAGTCGGCATGCCGTCAGGGTGCCGCACCGGGGACGGCGGCGCACGGACCGCCCCCGACCTGCACTGCTGCGTCCGGGGACGGCGCTCACGGCCCGACCTGCGATCCCGTGTCCGGGGTGGTACGGGGGCCCGGCCGGAGTCGGTTCACCCGCTTGCCGGTCCTCAGCTTGACGCTAATGTCGATATATAGGCGACATGTGCATCCTGCGTCCCGCACTCATCAGGCGGCGGGAAGGCGGAGTACGGAAGGAGCCTCCCATGACCCGTATATTGCGGGGCGCGATAGCCCTGGCCGGAGCCACCGCCCTTTGCCTGGGCGCCGTGGCGACCAGCGGGGCCGTCCAGCCGGGCGAGGAGTCGGCACGGCAGGACGTGAAGATCGGCCTGCTGCTGCCGGAGAGCAAGACCACGCGGTACGAGAAGTTCGACCGGCCGTACATCGAGGCCAAGATCAAGGAACTGGCGCCCGACGCCCAGATCGACTACTACAACGCCGCCGAGAGCGCCACCACCCAGCAGCAACAGGTGAACACCGCGCTCGCCAAGGGCGACAAGGTCCTGATCCTGGACGCCGTGGACGCCAAGTCGATCCAGTCCTCCGTTCAGAAGGCCCATGACGCGGGCGTGAAGGTCGTCGCCTACGACCGCCTCGCACAGGGCCCGGTCGACTCGTACGTCTCGTACGACAACCGCAAGGTGGGTGAGCTGCAGGGCCAGGCGCTCCTCGACGCGCTCGGCGACAAGGCCGGGAGCGGCGTGATCGTGATGCACAACGGGTCGCCGACCGACCCGAACGCGGCGGAGTTCAAGGCCGGCGCGCACTCGGTCCTGGACGGCAAGGTGGAGATCGGCAAGGAGTACGACACGCCGAACTGGGACCCGAACAACGCCAACCAGCAGATGTCCGGTGCGATCAGCGCCCTGGGCAAGGACAAGATCGTCGGTGTCTACTCGGCCAACGACGGGCTGGCGGCCGGTATCGCCACCGCCCTGAAGTCGGCGGGCATGAACGTTCCGCTGACCGGCCAGGACGCCCAGCTCGACGCGATCCAGCGGATCCTGCTCGGCACCCAGACGATCACCATCATGAAGCCGTACAAGCCGGAGGCGGACATCGCGGCCACGATGGCGGTCGACTTCGCCGAGGGCAAGCCGCTGCCGGCCGATCTGGTACCCACCACCGTCACCAGCGGCAGTGGCCAGAAGGTCCCGGCCAACCTGCTCACGCCGGTCGTGGTCGACAAGACCAACATCAAGGACACCGTCGTGAAGGACGGCCTGTACACGGTCCAGGAGATCTGCACCCCGACGTACGCCGCTGCCTGCAAGGAGGCCGGCCTCCAGTAGCGGCACGGCGTTTCCGTCCCGGGCGCTTCGGCCCGGGACGTCCCGCCCGGGCGACCGCCGTCCCGGCGGGGCCCGGACCCGCGCGAGCGGGCGAGCGGAGGAGGCGGTTCCTTTGCCGGAGCCACCCGTGCTCTCACTGCGGGGGATCTCCAAGCGGTTCGGCGCGGTCCAGGCGCTGAAGGACTTCGACCTGGACGTCCACCCCGGTGAGGTGGTCGCGCTGGTCGGCGACAACGGCGCCGGCAAGTCCACCGCCGTCAAGTCGATCGCCGGGGTCAACCCGCCCGACGAGGGCGTCATCACCTGGGAGGGGAAGCCGGTCTCCATCAACCGGCCCCACGACGCCCAGAACCTCGGGATCGCCACCGTCTACCAGGACCTGGCGCTGTGCGACAACCTCGACGTGGTCGCCAACCTGTTCCTCGGCCGGGAACTGCGGCACTTCGGGGTCCTCGACGAGGTCCGCATGGACCAGCGTGCGCGCGAACTGCTCGACACCCTGTCCATCCGCATCCCGAGCGTCCGCATCCCCGTCGCCTCCCTCTCCGGCGGTCAGCGCCAGACGGTGGCGATCGCCCGCTCGCTGATCGGCGCGCCGAAGGTCGTGATCCTGGACGAACCCACCGCCGCCCTGGGCGTGGAGCAGACGGCCGAGGTCCTCGACCTGGTCGAGCGGCTCCGTGAGCAGGGCCTCGGCACCATCCTGATCAGCCACAACATGGTGGATGTGATGGCGGTCGCCGACCGGATCGCGGTGATGCGCCTCGGCCGGAACAACGGTTTCTTCGACAAGCGCTCGACGACCACCGAGGAGATCATCTCCGCTATCACGGGGGCCACCGACAGTGCCGTCACCCGCCGCCAGGCCCGTAAGCGGGAGGAGGAGCAATGAGACGCGACCGAGGCCGCGGCTCCTCCGGAGCCGACGAATCCGCGAACCAGGAACCGGCACCCGGTGCCGTGCCCGCCGTCGACACCCGTCTCCTCGTCCGTGAGGAGGGCATCAAGGGGTACCTCGGCGAATTCCGGCGCAAGATGCGCAGCGGCGAACTGGGGTCGCTGCCCGTCGTGCTCGCCGTGATCATCATCTGGACGGTCTTCGGCAGCCTGAACAGTACGTTCCTGTCGGCCCAGAACCTGTCCGACCTCAGCCAGCAGATCGTCGGCACGGGCATGATCGCGGTCGGGATCGTCTTCGTCCTGCTGCTCGGCGAGATCGACCTCTCCGTCGGCTCCGTCAGCGGTCTGTGCGCCGCGATCTTCGCCGTGCTCAACGTCCTGAACGGTATGAACGAGTGGCTCGCGCTGCTCGTCGCCATCGCCGGCGGCGCCGCCGTCGGGCTCATCCAGGGGTTCTTCTTCGCGAAGGTCGGCGTACCGGCGTTCGTGGTGACCCTGGCGGGCAACCTCGCCTGGAACGGACTCATGCTCCAGGTGCTCGGCACCAGTGGCACGGTCAACATCCCGAGCGAGAGCATCGTGTCCAAGCTGTACTCGACGATCTACCACAGCCCGGCGGCCGCCTATGTGACGGCCGCTGTCGGAGTCGGGCTGTTCCTGACGGCCTCGCTCCTGGACGCCGGGCGCCGCCGGAAGGCCCGGGTGCCGTTCCGTCCGATCGCCGAGATCGTCCTGCGGACCGTCGTGATCGCGGCCCTCGCCTTCGCCACGGCGTACATCCTCAACCAGTACCAGGGTCTGCCGCTGGCCCTGCTGATCTTCCTGATCGTGCTGGTGCTGCTGGACTTCGTCCTCCGGCGCACCACGTACGGCCGCCGGATCTTCGCGGTGGGCGGCAACATCGAGGGCGCGCGCAGGGCTGGCATCAGCGTGCCGTTCGTCCGGATGTCCGTCTTCTCGATCGCCGGGACCATGGCGGCGGTCGGCGGCATCTTCCTCGCCGGGCAGATCCAGTCCGCGAGCCAGACCTCCGGCGGCGGCAATCTCCTGATGAACGTGATCGCCGCGGCCGTCATCGGCGGTACGAGCCTGTTCGGCGGCCGCGGCACCGTCTGGTCGGCGCTGCTCGGTGCGCTCGTGATCGGCTCCATCCAGTCCGGGATGAACATCATGGGCGTGAGCAACGCCGTCCAGTTCATGATCACGGGCTCGGTCCTGCTGGCCGCCGTGGTCGTGGACTCCCTGTCCCGCCGCACGCAGAAGGCGGCGGGCAGGGCGTGACCGGTCGGGTGGTTCAGAGCCCGTCGGTGTCCTGGGTGCCGGGGCCGATCCTCAGCTCGAAGTCGCCGTCGTACTGCTCGTGGCCGGCGATCACGGCGAGTTCGACGACCTCCACGCCCACCTCGCCGCGGACGATCAGCGGGTCCTTGCGGAGGTCCCTCATCAGGGCCACGCACATGCCGATCATCACCAGGACGAAGGGTGCCGCCACGAGGATCGTGAGGTTCTGCAGGCCCGCGAGGGCGTCGCCCTGACCGTCGCCGATGAGGAGCATGATGGCGGCGACCGCGCCCGTCACCACGCCCCAGAACACCACCACGGGGCGGGTGGGCTCGAAGGCGCCGCGCTGGGAGAGCGTTCCCATGACGATCGAGGCGGCGTCCGCGCCCGACACGAAGAAGATGCCGACGAGGACCATCACGAGCAGGCTCATGGTGCCGGTGAGCGGGAACTCCTGCAGCACACCGAAGAGTTGACCCTCCGGGGTCGTCTCGCCCGCCAGGTCGCCCTGTTCGCTGAGCTTCATCGCCGAACCGCCGAAGACGGCGAACCACACCAGGCTGACGGTGCTGGGCACCAGGATGACGCCGCCGACGAACTGGCGGATCGTGCGGCCCCGGCTGATCCGGGCGATGAACATGCCGACGAAGGGCGTCCAGGAGATCCACCAGGCCCAGTAGAAGACGGTCCAACTACCCAGCCAGTCATGGATGTTCGCCCCACTGGTCGCCTCCGTACGGCCGGCCAGCTGCGGAAGGTCGTCGATGTAGGCGGCGATCGAGGTGGGCAGCAGATCGAGCACGATGATGGTGGGGCCCGCGATGAACACGAACAGGGCGAGCACCCCGGCGAGCACCATGTTGATGTTGGAGAGCCACTGGATGCCCTTCTCCACACCGGACACGGCGGAGAAGACGAACGCCACGGTCAGTACGGCGATGATGGCGACGAGCAGCCCGGTGCCGGTCTTCTCCATCCAGCCCAGCTCCTCGAAACCGCTGCCGATCTGGAGCGCGCCCAGCCCGAGCGAGGCGGCGGAGCCGAACAGCGTGGCGAAGATGGCCAGGATGTCGATGACCCGCCCGGGCCCGCCGTACGCCGCCTTCTCGCCGATCAGCGGGACGAACACGGCGCTGATGGTCTGCCGGCGCCGCCGCCGGAACGTGGAGTACGCGATGGCGAGGCCGACGACCGCGTAGATCGCCCACGGGTGGAGCGTCCAGTGGAACAGCGTGGTGGCCATGGCGGTCTGCATGCGCTCGGCCGAGTCCGCGGGGCGGGTGCCGGGCGGCGGGGTTCCGTAGTGGGCGAGCGGCTCGCTCACTCCGTAGAACATCAGGCCGATCCCCATACCTGCACTGAACATCATGGCGATCCATGACACCGTCCGGAACTCCGGGCCCTCGCTCTCCTGACCGAGCTTGATCCGGCCGTAGCGGCTGATGGCCAGCCAGAGCGCGAAGACGACGAAGCCGGACGCGGCCAGCATGAACGCCCAGCCGCCGTTGCGGATGAGCCCGTCGAGGAGGTCGCTCGACGCGCTCTCCAGGCTGTCCGTGGCCGTGGCACCCCAGACGACGAACGCCACGGTGAGGACGGCGGTGACACCGAACACGATCCGGTCGGTACGGGCGCGATGGTGGTGGTCGGGGCGGCGCGGGAGGTCCGCCGTCACCGGCAGCCCTTCCCTGCCACCCCGTTCGGCGCCTGTTCGGCGACCGTCCGGCCTCTGATCTTCCTGCGACACAGATGGCACCTTTCGCGGCAATGTGGCAATTCATCACAAACATGACGACGTATCTGTAAGGCAGTACCACAGCCGAGGCCGAACAGCGCGGACCAACAGACCCCGAAGGCTTGACCGGTGGCCGTCGACGGCCCGACGTATCCTCGCCCCGGGCACTCCGAACGCACGACGGAAGAGGTCGGAACAGGTGGCGGACAGACACAGGACCGGCTCGGCGACACCGACCCCGGCAGCGACCCCGGCATCGGTCTCGGCATCGACATCGGCGTCAGCCCCGGCATCGGCGCCGACACCGCTCAGCACGCGCGCGCGTGAGGCCGTCCTGCAGCGCATCGTCGACCGGCGGTACGCGCAGGGCGCCCGCCTCGTCGAGCGCGAGGTCGCCGAGGAGCTGGGCATGTCCCGCGTACCGGTGCGGGAGGCGCTGCGCGCACTGGTCACCGAGGGGCTCCTTGAGCTCCTTCCGCACAGCGGCGTGCGCGTACGACAGCTTGAACGCATCGACGTGGAGCACCTGTACGAGGTGTGGGAGCCGCTCACGGTCCAGGCGGCCCGGCTGGCGGCGCGGGCGCGCGCGGCGGGCGGGGCCGAGGGTCTCGCCGCCCTTGAGGCCACCCTGCACCAGGCGGAGTCGGCGGCAGCCGCGGACGAGGCGACACGCGAGGTGGCCGCCCACACGGCGTTCCACGAAAGCCTCGTGTCCATGTCGGGCAACCCTCTGCTCGCCCGCACGATGGAACAGCTGAGCTGGCAGCTGCGGCTGGTCTTCGGCCTGCGCGAGGAGCCCGCGCACATGCGGGCCCAGCACGCCGAGATGTACCGCCACATCGCCGCGGGGGACGCGGAGGCGGCGGCGGCGAGCGCGCTGCTGCACGTACGGGACAGCAGGGCCGTCGCCCTGCGCTCCCTCTTCGGGGACCACACCGAGAGCCCCTGAGGGTCATTCGTATACCAAGACGAGCGATCGCGCACCTTCTCTGTGCGCATCAAGGGCACGGAACGGGTGTTTCCGGATGAGCCGATCACCACCCTTGTCCGCCGCCTTCGGCTTGGTATACAAAACGGGGAAGCCGTCGGCCCACTCCCCCAAGGAGCACCCATGTGCGTCGAAGCCACCCCGCCGCCCTCAAGCAAGCTGACCCGCCGCGGCATCCTCGCCGGAGCGGCCGCCCTCGCCGGCACGATGGCCGCGGCCGGCCAGGCGGCGGCCGCCGTCGGTGACCACGGATCCGCCCCGGGTCGCCGCGCCTCCGGTGGCACCGCGCGCGTGGGCCACCTGGTGATCCAGGGCGGCACCCTGCTCGACCCGGCCACCGGCGAGGTCACCGAGAACGCCGTCGTCGTCATCGAGGACGGCACCGTCCGAGCGACCGGCCGCCGGGGCGACGTCGCCGTACCGCAGGGCGTCCAGGTGCTCGACGCCCACGGCCGCTGGATCCTGCCGGGCCTCGTGGACGCGCACATCCACCTCAGCACCGCCGCCGAGGCCCGCGACGCCGTCCGCAAGGGCGCGACCAGCGCACGCAGCGGATCGACCGCGTTCTACCAGGACATCGCCGTCCGCGAACTCGCCCGACACAGCCCCGCGCTCGCGCCCCGACTGAAGGCCGCCGGCGTCTTCGTCACCCCGAACCTCGGCGACACCGTGCTCGCCGACCCCGACCTCACCCCGCTCGCCCGCCTCAAGGACGGCGTGCGCTCCGCCGAAGCCCTGCGGCGCGTCGTGGAGGTGAACCTCGCCCGGGGTGCCGACGTGATCAAGACCCGGGTCAACGAACGCGCCGGGCTCCCCGAGCAGGACCCGCTCGCCCAGGTCTACTCGCGCGAACAGCTCGCCGAGATCGTCGGGGCGGCCCGACGGCGCGGCAAGGGCGTCCTCTGCCACAGCTACAGCGAGCGGGGCTGCCACGACGCCGTCATGGCGGGCATCCGCTCCCTGGAACACGGCGCGTTCGTCGGCGAGCGCACGCTGCACGAAATGCGGCGCAGGGGCACGTACTTCACGCCCACCCTCACCGCCATCGCCGGCCTCGCGGAGTCCTCGGACCCGATCCTCGCCGAACGCGGACGCACCTACCTCCCGGTCCTGAAGCGCGCGGTCCTCGCCGCGCACGAACTGGGCGTCCCGCTCGCCGCCGGCACCGACTCGTCGGGCGGCGTGGTGGACCCGATCGGCGGCGAGGTGGCACTGATGCACTCCGCCGGTCTGTCGCCCCTGGACGCGATCCGCACGGCGACGACGGGCGCCGCCCGCCTCCTGGGCATCGACCGCACGGCGGGCCGCCTCACCCGCGGCTACGCGGGCGACGCGATCCTCCTGGCCGGGGACCCGCTCGCCGACCTGACGGTGCTGAAGCAGCCGGTTGCGGTCGTACGGGCGGGGGTTGTGGCCTGAGCCTTGGCCGTACGCGGCGGCTGTCGGCTGCGGTGACACCGAGGCCGGGCTCGGCCCCGGCGGGCCGCCGAGGTCGGGGGAACCCGGCGGGCCGCTGACGTCGGCTTGACCCCGGCGGGGCACCTACTCGCCTTGCGCCACGACCCGCACGACCGGCCACGGCCTGCATGAAGCCCCCTCGGCCCGCACCGCACCGCCTCGCCCCGTCGGACGTCGGCCACCGGGCCACCGGGCCACCGGGCCACCGGGCCACCCTCCGCCTGACCACCGAGTCACCCTCCGCCTGGCTGCCTTCCGCCGGAGATCGCACCGCGCCTCACCTCCACGGGCTTCCCCACCCGTGCAAGACACACACCGCTTCGAGCCGCTCGCGCCACACGCGGCGCGATGCCCCTGCCCTGGTTCCCCGTGCCGGCCGCCACTCAAGTCCGGCCCGCACCGCCCCCGTCCGCAACACCGTCCCCTCGAAGGAGTCCCCCATGCAGCCGTCCTCGCCCTCGTCCTCGTCCTCGTCCTCCTCCTCGTCGCAATCCCCCTCCTCGTCCCCGTCCGTGCTCTCCGCCGGCGCCGTCTCCCGCCGCACGATGCTGGCCGGAGCCGCCGCACTGGCGGGCGCTACGGCCACGGCGGCCGCGACCGCCGCGCCCGCACAGGCGGCGACCTCGGCTCCGGGCGCCGCCGAAGCCGCAACACCCTCCGGCGCTTCGGGGCGTCGGGACAAGACCGTGGTCTTCCGTAACGTGCGTCCGTTCGGCAGGGCGAAGGCCGTGGACCTCGTGGTCATCGACGGTCGTATCTCGGACCGCCCGGCGCCCCGTGGCGCGAAGGTCGTCGACGGAGGAGGCCGGATGGCGCTGCCGTCGCTCGTGGACGCGCACATCCACCCCGACAAGACGACCTGGGGCGGTTCCTGGGTGTCGCGGCGGCCGGCGAGCGGCATCGCCGACTACGTCGCGCAGGACGTGGAGTTGTTCCGCAGCCAGCGGCGACCGGTCGTCGAGCGGGCGTACGGGCTGATGTCGCACGCCGTCTCCCGGGGCACCCGCGGCATGCGCGCCCACGCCGACGTGGCACCGGCCTACGGTCTGGCCGGGGTGGAGGGTGTGGCGGCGGCCCGCGAGCGGTTGCGTCACGCACTCGACGTCCAGATCGTCGCCTTCCCGCAGCACGGTGTCATCCGCACCCCGGGTACGGCCGCGCTCCTTGAGAAGGCGGCGCGCGAGGGGCTCATCGACATGATCGGCGGCATCGACCCGATCGGTTTCGACGACGCTCTCGACGAACAGCTCGACGTCGTCTTCGGCATCGCGGACCGCCAAGATGTCGGCGTGGACATCCACCTGCACGATCGTGGCGAGAAGGGCATGAAGGCGATGCGCGGCATCGTCGACCGTACACGTGCGCTCTCCCTCGCGGGGAAGGTCACCGTCAGCCACGTGTTCTGCCTGCCGGGCCTGACGGACCGTGAACTCGGCTCGATCGCCGCCGACTTGGGTGATCAGGACATCGCCCTGACCACGGTCGCGCCGTCCGACTCGCTGGTCCTGCCGATCGCGCGACTGCGCGAGCACGGAGTGCGGGTCGGGCTCGGTTCCGACGGGGTGCGTGACTCGTGGAGCCCGTTCGGCAACGCCGACATGATGCACCGCGCGCACATCCTCGGCTGGGTGACGGACGTGCGTCTCGACGAGGAACTGACGGACTGTTACAGCGTCGCGGCGCACGGCGGCGCGGACGTGATGGGCCTGGCGCACGCCGACTTCAAGGCCGGTTCTCCGGCCGACTTCGTGCTCGTCCGGGGCGAGTGCCTGCCTCAGGTGGTCGTGGACATGCCTCGGCGCGACATGGTGGTGCACGGCGGTGTCGTCGTGGCCCGCGACGGCGAGTTCCTCGCCTGATCCTGCGACCGGTGGCCGGTCGGACACCCCTCTCGGGTGCCCGACCGGCCACTGACCGGTTCTCCGCGCCCGGACCTTCTACAGGTAGGGCCGCGTGATCAGCTCGAGCGCGTGACCTGCGGGGTCCTTGAAGTAGACCCCTCGGCCGCCGTGCTCGGTGTTCGTCTCGCCGGGGCGCTTCATCTGCGGGTCGGCCCAGTGCTCGATCCCCTGGTCGCAGAGCCGCGCGTACGCCCGCTCGAAGAGCTCGTCGTCGACGAGGAAGGCGTAGTGCTGCATCTGGATCTCGACCGGGGGTGCGGCGAATTGGATCAGCACGCCGTCGGCGAGCTGGACGTTGACGAAGGGGCCCCAGGACGGCGCCTCGGGGAGTTCCAGCAACTCCCGGAAGAAGCGCGCCGACTCGGCGCTGTCCTTGGCCGCGATGATGGTGTGGTTGAACGTGACTGCCATGTGGATGACCTCGCTGTTGATTCGACACGGAAGGGGACTTGTCGCAGTGCCTGAGCACTGACGGGGGTCCTCGTGCCGAACCGTGGGGGTGCTTCTCGCGCACCCACGGAGCGATCAGTCGTCCACCGGATGGCCCGTCTGTGTATGGCGTCGAATCGCCGGTCCGGTGTTCACGTCGAAGGACGCTACGTGATCAAGGCGGCCGTGACAAGCGCATCGCGCGCCCGCCGAGGTGTTGCGCGGAGCCTTGCCAGTCCCCCGGGGTCACCCTATTCTCCCGGAAAGAAAGCGCTTTCTTTCCGTCCATGGGCCGCCCCGCCGAAGGCTGCCCATGGACGGTTTCTTCTGCACCGAACGGCGTTCCACAGGCACGGCACGAGCGCAGCGCGGCACCGCGTCGCGCGAGCACGGCACGCAGGAACAACCCCAGCGTTCGAAGACGAAAAGGACGGCGAGCATGAAACGACCAGTCGCACTCCGACTCCACGCGGCACTGGCCACCTTGGCCCTCGCGGCCGCGACCGGTGTGGTGCTGTCGATGCCCCAGGCATCGGCGGCGACCGGCGGCCCCACCGGCTACGCCACACAGAACGGCGGGACCACCGGCGGCGCCGGCGGGCAGACCGTGCGGGCCACCACGGGAACCGAGATCCACGCGGCCCTGTGCGCACGGGCCGGCAGCAGCACGCCGATCACCATCGAGGTCGAGGGCACGATCAACCACGCCAACACCGCGAAGGTCTCGGGCACCAGTTGCAACACCGCCGCCGGGGTGATCGAGCTCAAGCAGATCAGCAACGTCACCCTCGTCGGGGTCGGCGCGGGCGCCGTCTTCGACCAACTCGGCATCCACATACGCGAGTCCAGCAACATCATCATCCAGAACGTGACCGTACGGAACGTCAAGAAGTCCGGCTCGCCGATCTCCAACGGCGGTGACGCCATCGGCATGGAGAGCGACGTCCGCAACGTCTGGGTCGACCACACCACCCTGGAGGCGTCGGGCGGCGAATCGGAGGGCTACGACGGCCTGTTCGACATGAAGGACAACACCCAGTACGTGACCTTGTCCTACAGCGTCCTGCGCAACTCCGGCCGTGGCGGCCTCGTCG
Source organism: Streptomyces sp. NBC_00250 (assembly GCF_036192275.1). NCBI lineage: Bacteria > Bacillati > Actinomycetota > Actinomycetes > Kitasatosporales > Streptomycetaceae > Streptomyces > Streptomyces sp. NBC_00250. Next base: position 733,979 of record NZ_CP108088.1, read on the forward strand.
GTTCGAGCGAGACCGAGCTGTCGAACGGCTTCATCACGTACCACCACAACCTGTACGAGAACATCGACTCGCGCGCCCCCCTCCTGCGCGGCGGCACCGCCCACATGTACAACAACCACTACCTACGGATCAACGAGTCCGGCATCAACTCCCGCGCCGGGGCCCACGCCAAGGTGGACAACAACTACTTCGAGGACTCCAAGGACGTCCTGGGGACCTTCTACACGGACGCCGCCGGGTACTGGCAGGTCGGCGGCAACATCTTCGACAACGTGACCTGGTCCGCCCGCAGCTCCGACAACAACCCGGCCGGACCGGACCCTCAGTCCAACACCACCATCGCCATCCCGTACGCCTACACCCTCGACGCCGCCGACTGCGTTCCGAACCTCCTCAGCCGAACGGCGGGCGCCGGTAAGGGACTTCAGGTGTCGGACGGCAGCTGCTCACCGCAGACCCCCACACCGACCCCCACGACTCCGACCACCCAGCCGACCACTCCCACGCCCGGCCCCACCACCCCCACGACCGGACCCACCCAGCCCGGCGGGACCAACCTCAGCATCGGGGCGGGCTCCGACGGTTCGAGCAAGGCCGACGGCACGAGCTACGGCAACGTGCGGGACGGCGACCTCGGCACCTACTGGTCACCGGCGGGCGCGACCGGATCGGTGTCGATCAAGTGGGGCTCCGCCACGACCGTCTCCGGTATCGCCATCCGTGAGGCGGCGGGCTCGGACGGTGCGATCGGATCCTGGAGGGTCCTCAACGGCGACACCGGAGCCGTCCTCACCTCCGGCAGCGGGGCCGGTGTCATCACGGTCCCCCGCACAGCACTGAAGAAGATCACCTTCGAGATCGTCGGCTCGACCGGCACGCCCCGCGTCGCCGAGTTCGAGACCTACGCCGGATAGTTGCTCCGGCCCGCCGGACCGGCGGGCCGGGACTGCCGGTCCGGCGGACGGCCTGCCGGACCGGTGGGCGGCCCGCCGGACCGGTGGCCTGGTCCGGCGGACCGGCAGCGCCCAGCGCGTGTACCTCCGCTTCAGTTCACGAACTCCCGGTCTCCGTACCGCACTTCAGCCTCGTCCCAGTCGGCGCCGAGCGACACCGTGAACTTCCGTGCCAGGGGCAGATCGGCGATCGGGGCGACCAGGACGAGGCGGCCGTCGAGGGTGACCGAGCCGCCACCCAGCTTCTCCCGGGCCTCGGGGTCCGCCACCAGCGCCTCGCGCAGGCTGCTCGCCCGCACGCCGGGCACCTCGATCTCGACCGCGTCGGTCTCCGGTGACGTCCTCGGCAGACAGCGGAAGGTGAGCACGGACTCCTGGTCGTACTCCTTGGCGATGACGCCCGCGATGTGCTGGAGACCGTCACGCCCGACCCTGTCGACGTCGAAATCCCGGGACCGCTCGTACGTGGCCTGCTTCAGGTCGTCGGACCAGAAGACGCCGTCGAGGAGCGTCGAGGCGGCCGGCCGCGCACCGTGGGCACGGATGATCGCGCGCACCTCGTGGTCGAAGCGCGTCAGACGGGTCCGGAGCCGGGGATCGTCCGGGTCCGTGATGATCGAGGTGTTGTCGGTGGCGAAGATCTCCGCCGTCGGGCAGTCCTGGTCGACGGGGGCTGCCTGGGTGCTCTGCGCACCCGTGACGCCGAGGACGAGGGCTGCGAGTCCGGTGGCCAGGAGGTGGACCCGGCGCCTGGTGGTGTTGACGTCATCCATGGCGTAACCAACGAGTCGAGCCGGTGATCGTTGCGTCACCCACCCGGAGATGAGTACCCGTGCTCATCCCCGGCCGTGGCCGCCGCTCCTACCGTGTTCTCACGGCACAAGACGGAGCGGGCGGAACGAGGTCTCATGAGCACTCACCTGTGGGAGGCCCCGGGCCGTACGCGGCGCAGGTGGCCCACCGGGTACCTGTTGACGATCGCGGTGCTGACCGGGGGCGGTCTGGTGATCGACATGTTCGCCTTCTACCTCTCGATCTTCGCGACCGACAGTTGCGGGACGGACAACCCGGCCCTCGTCTGCACCACGTTCGGGATGCTGTCGATGTGGGCACTGCCGTGGATCGGTCTCGGCGTGGCGGCGGCGGTCTCCATGGGGCTCGGGCTGATGGCCTGGCGGCGCGGCCGTACGCCATGGGTGCATCTCCCGCTCGGCGTCGTGCTGTACCTGGCCTCGCTCGTCGGAGCCTGGACGATCATGGTCTCGTGAGCGGGGACGGTACTCGGTGGCGTTCGGCGTGAAGATCAGGAAAGCTCGCCGCATGATCTCGGTATTGCAGAACGTGGCAATCGACTGTGCGGATGCGTACGAGCTGGCGCGGTTCTGGAGCGGTGTGACGGGCCGTCCGCTGCACCCGGAGGACAGACCCGGTGACCGGGAGACCCAGGTGATGCTGACGGAGGGCCCGGTGCTGTATTTCAACCAGGTGCCCGAGGCCAAGACGGTCAAGAACCGGCTCCATCTGTGTCTGCGCCCCGACACCTCGCGCGATCTGGAGGTGGACCGGCTGCTGGGCCTCGGTGCCACCCTCGTCTCCGATCACCGGAAACCCGACGGCTCGGGCTGGGTGGTCCTCGCCGATCCCGAGGGCAACGAGTTCTGCGTCCTGCGCAGCGAGTCCGACCGGGCGGCCGCGCACCCCTGACGCCCACGACACCGCCCCGGCGGACGCCGCGCGGGAACGACCGTGTCCGCTCCGGCTCGCCCCATCGGCGAAGCCTCGATCGGTCCGGAACGCGTGCCGGAGATCGCGGCAGCCCTCCCCGACGCCGACAGCAGACAGCAGACAGCAGACACGAGGAACGATGACGCCCGACACCTCCCCGTCTCCGACCCCCGTCGCGCCCGACGGCTTGAGCCGCAGGGCCAAGGGTTTCGTCGAGGCGTACGGCGTCCGTGTCCCTGTGACGGACATCCGCCCCTATCGCGACGCGTGGATCGGACACGGCGTCCCCGCCGCGGAGGTCGACCGGGCCGAGGCCTTCCAGGAGCGCTGGGGCGGTCTCGCCCTGCCGCCGGCGCCGTTCTACGAGGGCGGCCCACGCGTTCTGGACGCCGACTACCCCGAGGGCTCGACCGAGGAGGGCTGGTCGTTCTCGGCCGGGTCCTGCCGGTTCTCCATGGCCTACGGATTCGCGATCGGGCCCGGAGGCGAGTTCGGGATCGAGGCCTACCGGTGGACACCCTTGCATGCCAGTACGGACGGATGGGTGGAATCCCTGGCGCTCGCCTCTCATGCGGGACGCTGGGCCAGGACCGTCACGAGGATCAGGGGCGAAGCGGTCGAATCCCTGGACCTCGGTGGGTACGAGCCGGTGCCGGAGGTGCGGGGACTGACCGACACGTGGTGGCGAGGCGAGGACTCGCTCATCGCCGTCTACCGCGGCGAGGCCGTCGGCCTTGACGCACCTCAGTGCCAGGAAGCCCATGTGTACGGCGGCCTCGACGAGTGGGGCCTGCGCGGCGGCTGACCGCCGGACGATCCTCCGGACGACCTATGTCGGGGCGAGGTGCGTGAGGCCCTGTACGAGGAGGGTGAGGCCGAAGGTGAACTCCTCCGCGACGGCCACGGAGGTGAGGGACCGGGCGGCCTGCAGGAGGGCGGGGTAGGAGGCCGGGTCGAGGCCACCGTAGAAGGCGGCGAGTTCGGCCCCGTGGGCGGGGGCGGCGGCAGGTCCGTACTGCTGGGCTGTGAAGCCGATGACGTAGTGCGTGACGGCGGTGAAGGCGCGGGCGGCCAGGTCGACCGGCAGGCCGTGCCTCAGCAGGGTCGCCAGGACGCGTTCGCGTCGGGCGAGTCCGTGGGGGCCGACGGGGACGTACGCCATGAGCAGCGGCAGGGTGTTCGGGTGGCGGCGCAGGGTGTCGTGGAACCGGTGGGCCGTCACAGTGAGCGCCTCGCGCCAGTCGGCGGAGCCTGCGAGCGCGTCGAGGTCGACCTCGCCCAGGACGCGGTCGACGACGTACGCCAGGATCTCGTCCTTGCCGTCGAAGTGCCGGTAGAGGGTGGCCGTACCGGAGTCGAGGGCCTCGGCGAGCATGCGCAGGGAGAACACCTGGGTGCCGTGCTCGTCGACCAGGCGCAGGGCCGTGGTGACGATGTGCGCGGTGTCGAGCGAGGGCCGGCCCCGCCGGGGCGCGGCGGAGGCAGGGGCCGGGCGGGCGGCCCACCAGGCCGGGCTGCCGAGGGGCGGCGGGGTGGCGGCCATGCGGTGGGGCCCTCTCTCGCTGTGCCGGGTCGTCGCCGCCCTGCGCGTCGCGGCTCCCGGCGGCCATCCGTGGTGCGGTGACACCGTATCGGTCGACCGGCCGTGTCAGGACCCGGCCCCGACCCCGGCGGTCATCAGGCCGATCGCGGTCGTCAGGCCGATCGTGGGCGACCGATCCGAGGCGCCGTCGCCGCCCGGCCCGTCCGCCGTACCCGCGACGTGCCCGACGTGGCCGACGTAGCCGTCCGGGCGGATGAGCAGGACCGTGTCCTCGGTGATTCCGTACGTCGCGAGCAGGGCCGCTTCCTGTGCTGTACCGGGTGTGGTGTGCGGCAGCACGGTGTGGCGGCGCAGCGGGACTCCGCCGGGCGGCCAGGGAAGGCGGTCGGCGGCGGCTGCGGCGCGGGCGCCGAACGCGAGGGCCGTGAAGTGCGGGCCGCGAAAGAGGTCGAAGAGGCGGCTCGCCGTTCCCGTGGCCCCGGGCAGGGTGGCGTCGGGGGCGCGGTCGCCGCAGCGCAGGGTCGCCGTGCGGGCCGCCTCGGCGGGGGCGAGCGGGCCGCCGAAGTAGGAGATGCCGAGCTGGTGTTCGTCGGGACCCCGGGTGAGCCCGCTGGGACGGGTGCGGCGCACGCCCTCGTACAGCTCGGTGGAGCGGCCGAGGACCTGGGCGGCGACGGGGCGCCGCTCCCGCTCGTAGCTGTCGAGGAGGGCGTCGTCGGCGCCTGCGAGGACCTGCTGGAGTTTCCAGCCGAGGTTGTGGGCGTCCTGGACACCGGTGTTGAGGCCCTGCGCCCCGGCGGGCGTGTGGACGTGGGCGGCGTCGCCGCAGAGCAGGAGCCGGCCGTTGCGGTAGTGCTCGGCGAGGCGGATGTTGGGGCGGAAGACCGAGGACCAGCTGATGTCGCGGAGGGTGAGGGAGGGTCCGACGCGGCGGCGCAGGAGGGTGGTGAGTGCGGTCCCGGTGAGGTCGACGGGGTCGCCGGGCCGGATCCTGATCATGATCTGGAAGCGGCCGTCGGTGCCGGGCAGGGGACAGGCCGCGACGCTGCGGCCCCGGGGGCGGGGCCAGATGTGCCAGTGGTCGCGGGAGAGGCCGTCGACGGCTGCGTCCACGAGGATCATCCGGTCGGTCTCGTCGGTGGTGCCCTCGAAAGCGATGCCCGCGGCCTTGCGGACGGTGCTGGAGCCGCCGTCGGCGCCGACGACGTAGCGGCTTCTCAGCAGTCGGCCGTCCGCCAGGCGCACCGTGCACGCCTCCTCGTCCTGGGTGATCTCCACGGCGCGGGCGCCGAAGTCGACGCGTACTCCCAGGCGTTCGACGGCGTCGTGGAGGAGGGCGGTGGTGGCGTACTGAGGGAGCAGGAGAACGTCGGGGTAGGGAGTCCCGATGCTGTCCGGGGCGGTGGCGTGCATGCGCCAGCCCTTGGTGAACGGGCCGAGGTGCAGTCCCATCGGAGGGTAGGGGCCGCCTGCCGCGCGGGCGGCGTCGGCGAGGCCCAGGTCGTCGAGGACTTCCAGGGTGCGGGGCTGGATGCCCTTGGCACGTGAACCCTGGAAGCCCTTCTCGTCGCGCTCCACGAGTCGTACCGATATGCCTCGGCGGGCGAGGTCGAGGGTGAGGGCGAGCCCGACGGGCCCCGCGCCGATGACGGTGACGGCGGTGTCTGCCGTCTTCACCGCCGTGACCGCCGCCACCTCTGCGGCCTCCGCGACCGCTGCGACCGCTTCCTTCGATTCCGGCATGTCCGACGCTCCTTGCCGTCCCCCGGGTGCGCGCAGGAGTGCGCACACCTCAGCTTTACGGATACAACGTATCCGAAAGCTCGGGAGATCGGGGCGCTCAGCCGTGCGGCAGGATGACCGCCCGGCCGTTGACGCGTCCCTCGTGCAGCCGCTCGTAGGCCTTCGGCGCCTCGTCCAGGCCGTACGTCTCGACGTGGACGTCGACCGCGCCCGAGCGGGCCAGGTCGAGCACCTCGATCAGCTCGGTCCGGGTCCCCCAGTACGGGGAGGTGACCGAGACCTCGTACGGCAGGGCGCCGAATCCGACGGGCAGGGTGCCGCCGCCGAGACCGACGATCGTGACGTCGCCCTCGACCGCGACCATCGCACCGGCGGCCGTCACGGTGGGCTGGACGCCCACGAAGTCGAGGACGACCTCGGCACCGCGCCCGCCGGTCAGTTCGCGGACCGTGGGGGCTGCCGCGGCGTCGGACAGGACCGTCTCGTGCGCGCCGACGGTGCGGGCGAGGGCGAGCTTCTCCTCCGAGACGTCCAGGGCGATGACCCGGGCCGCCGTCATGGCCCGCAGGAGCTGGACGGCGACGTGGCCGAGCCCGCCCGCGCCGATGACGACGGCGGTGCTCCCGGGAACCAGCTTGGGGAGGGACCGCTTGACGGCGTGGTACGGGGTGAGGCCGGCATCGGTGAGCGGGACGGCCTGGACGGGGTCGAGTCCGCCGAGCGGGACGAGGTGGCGGGGACTGTCGACGATCATGTACTCGGCAATGGCGCCCGGGGCTCCGAGTCCCGGCGGCCTGATGCCGAGTTCGGCGGCCCGCAGACAGTAGTTCTCCTTGCCCTGGGCACACCTGAAGCAGCTGCCGCAGCCCCACGGGCCGTAGACGGCGACGGCGTCACCGACGGCGAATCCCCCGGCGCCGGGGCCGAGGGCGGCGACGGTGCCGACGCCCTCGTGCCCCAGGGTCAGCGGCAGCGGAAAGGGCAGCTGGTCGGCGGACCAGCTCATGACCGCGATGTCGGAGTGGCAGACCCCGGCGGCGGTGACCTTCAGGAGCACCTGGCCGGGCCCGGGTTCCGGGTCGGGAACGGTGACGACCTCGGGCGGGGCGCCCACCGTGCGGTACTGCAATGCCTTCATGACGCTTTCCTCACAGGGGTGTACGGGGTTCGTCCGTGGGGGGTGGCTCCTTCGCGAGCAGCGCGAAGGCCTCCTCCACGAGGGTGGGCAGCGCCTCCCGGGGGCCGCCGAGCACCCAGGCGCGGGTCGCGGCCAGGAGCGTGGCGGCGCCGGACCCGACGGCGACGGCGGGCCGCAGGTCGCGTTCGGGATCGGTGCGGAGCCGGGCCGCGACGATCCGGACCGACGCGGCCTCGCCCTCCAGGAGGATCCGGCGGAGCACGGCGCGCAGCGACGCCTCCCCCTCGGCGAGAAGGAAGACCTCCCGGACCCCCTCACGGCGGTGCCAGGCCGGGACGACCGGGTCATCGAGCCAGCTCCGCAGGGCCGCGCGGTAGGCGGTGAGCGGGGCCTCGCTCGCGGGACGGTCCGCGAGGGCCTCGTTGATCCGTGCGCAGTCCGCGCGGATGCCGTCGAGGACGGCCTCCTCCTTGGAGGCGAAGTAGCGACTGAAGGTGCGTCGGGAGACGCCGACCATGTCGGTGACGTCCTCGACGGCGACCCCGGCCGTGCCGTGCTCCAGGACGAGCTTCAGCGCGGCTTCTCCGAGTGCCTCCCGTGTCCGCGCCCCCTTGGGGCCGCGCCGCGGGCTGCGGCGTTCTCGCTCCGTGCTCACATTTGCACCGTACACCCATTAATGTCCCAGTGGGACATTAGGGAGAATGAGGAACTGCGAGGATGAAACCGATACCGCGCAGATTAACGCTCTTGTGACGACTTGTCGCCAATGAGTCACCTTCCTCGCATGGATGGGGCAGTGTGGGGCAATTCGCTTACGGGCCGACGTGTGCCCGTGCGAGAGGAGCGTGCCGTGCTGTCCGACTTCTTCGACCGGCTGTTCAGACGCGGCACCGACTCCGGCTCCGGCGCGGAAGCGGACGGAGGAACAGGTGGGCGGGGGCCCGCGCGCTCACCGGGAAGGCTCGTGCTCGACGCCGACTTCTCCTCCACCGAACAGTGGGTCGCGGGCCGTTCCTGGGCCTATCCCGACGGCGGGCCGACCAATCCGGGCGACAACAAGCTCGACCACCTGGTGGAGGACCCCTCGTACAGCCGGACCGGGACCTTCCGGGCGACCCGTCGCCCGGACGGGAACTGGAACGCGGGGCTGCTCACCACGGAGGGCAGCGCGGAAGCCTTCCTGGTGCAGGCCGACGACGTCCTGGAGGCGCGCGTGCGCCTGCCCGCGGAGACGGGCGCCTGGCCGGCGATCTGGACCTGGCTCGACGGGGGCCAGGAGATCGACGTCTTCGAGTACCACCCCGACAATCCGGACCTCCTCGAACTGTCGAACCGGATCCGGGGGCGCCACCTCTATTTCCGCGACCCCGCCGTACGACCCGGGGCATGGGTCGACCTGCGGGTCGAGTTCGGCGCCCGGAACGTGGTGTGGTGGGTGAACGGCGCGCGGGCCTTCGACGACCGCCGCGGGGTGGGGCGTTCCTGGCGGGCCCACCTCATCGTGAACCTGTCGGTCTGCGCGGGCCGTTACCACCCGGCACCCACCCCGGACACCTCGGAGATGTCGTACGAGGTGACGGCGTTGCGCGTGTACAGGAACTGAGCTCGATCCGGGTCGGGTCGCATCGGGTCAGGCCGGCGGTCGCGCCGGCGGGGCGCCGCATCGTCCGCGCGAACGGGCGGCAGGAGCCGGGCGGTGAACGGGACGGGCCACCCGCGCGGGTGCTTCGCTCATCGGCGACGCGCGCGATGTAGGGGGGATGCGGGCTCTGAGCGAACGGGCGTTGCGTAGGCTCGAACAGAACGTTCCGCGCACCCGCACCGTGCCGCCCGTACGACGAGGAGGGCCCCCATTTGAACAGCGCCGACGAGGGACGGCAGCAGCTCGACGCGGCCAGCGTCCTCAACGCGAAGAGCACGCTCCTCCAGCTCCTCGCCCGGGCGGGGGTCTACACCGGCGACGCGGAGGAGCTCATCGGGCTCGTCGAGGCCGGCGCGCTGGCCCTCGCGCACGCGGAGATCGCCGAAGCCCGGCGCAGCGCCCCGGAGCCGACGGAAGCGCAGGAGGAGGAGCAGGAGCAGGAGGAGGAAGAGCGGAAGGAGGCGCGGAGGAAGGAGCCCTACGCGTCCGGCTGGGCCGACGGCGTCCTGGCCGTCACCGAGGAACTCGGCGTCATCGCCGAGCGGGCACTGGTCCTCGCCGTCACCACCGCCTCGTCGACCGAATCCCCGGACGAGCGCTCCCCCGTCCGCAGGGCGGAGATGGAGCGGGCCAGGGTGGCCGTCACGCCGCTCTACCTCTCGTACACCGATGTCTCCGACCTCGACCCCGAGGTCACCGAGCAGGTGCTCGGCGCGGTCCTGCGCACGATGAGTCCCCGGCAGCGGGCCGGATACCCGGGGCGGCTGACGGAGTTCGCCACCGCCCATCACGCGCACCTGGAGCGGCTGTACGCGGAGTACGGCCCCGGCAGCCCGATCGCGATTCACGGCCGCTACTCCCTCATCCACTCCCCCACCAGCGTCGCCGTCCTGGAACGTCTCGCCGTGACACCGTCGGCCCTGCACGAGGAGTGGGACGCGGCCGAGCTCCCGCCGGCCTGGCTGGACGGGCTGACCACGGCGTGGGGGTCCCCGGCTTGACGATGACGCGACGACCCCCGGACTGACGATGGCACGGCGGTTCCCGGCCTGACGACGGCGCGGGGGTCCCCGGCCTGACAGGTGGTGACCTCACCGCCAACTTGTCCCACCTGATGAGCAGTTGCCCTCGCCCGCCCCACCGGCGTGCGAGATCGCGGCAGTTCCGCACCAGGATTACTTAGGTTAGGCTAAGTTAAGTTCCTGTGCGCCGACTTGGGGTGACCACCCCCGTCGTGTGCCACGTCCCCATTCATCAGGAGAGACGGAAGAGCATGACCTTACGGGTCGCGGTGGCCGGAGCCAGTGGCTACGCGGGTGGGGAGATCCTCCGCCTGCTCGCCTCACATCCCGGCGTCGAAGTCGGCGTTCTGGCCGCGCACAGCAGTGCCGGGCGCACCCTCGGCCAGGTGCAGCCCCAGCTGGCCTCGTTCGCCGACCGGGTGCTGACGGAGACATCGGCGGCGGCGGTCGACGGGCACGATGTCGTGTTCCTCGCCCTGCCGCACGGGCAGTCGGGGGCGCTCGCCGGGGAGTTGGGCGGCGACACCCTCGTCGTCGACTGCGGAGCGGACTTCCGCTTGCGCGACCCGGCCGAGTGGACCCGTTTCTACGGCACCCGGCACGCGGGGACCTGGCCGTACGGACTTCCCGAAATGCCCGGCGCGCGGGACGAGTTGAAGGGCGCCAACCGGATCGCCGTGCCGGGGTGCTACCCGACCGCGGTCACCCTCGCGCTCTACCCCGCGCACGCCGCGCGCCTGGTCGAACCCGAGGTCGTCATCGTCGCCGCCAGCGGGACATCGGGCGCCGGGAAGTCGGCCGCGCCGCATCTGCTCGGCTCCGAGGTGATGGGGTCCATGACCCCGTACGGCGTCGGCGGCGGCCACCGCCACACCCCCGAGCTGACGCAGAACCTGTCCCTGGTGGCGGGCGAGCCGGTGACCGTGTCCTTCACCCCGACCCTCGCGCCCATGCCCCGCGGCATCCTCGCCACCTGCTCCGCCCGGCTGCGCCCGCACGTGGCCGTCGACGGCGGTCTCGACGAGGTGCGCGAGGTCTTCGAGGCTGCGTACGCCGACGAACCGTTCGTCCGGCTGCTACCGCGGGGTCAGTGGCCGTCCACGGCCTCGGTGCTCGGATCCAACACCGTGCAGGTGCAGGTGGCCCTTGATCCGGCCGCCCGCCGCCTCATCTGCGTGAGCGCGATCGACAACCTGACCAAGGGCACCGCCGGTGGCGCGGTGCAGAGCATGAACGTCGCCCTCGGCCTGCCCGAAGGGCTCGGCCTGCCCATGAATGGAGTGGCTCCGTGACCGTGACCGCCGCCCGAGGATTCCTCGCCAGCGGGGTGGCCGCCGGCATCAAGACGTCCGGCGACCCCGATCTCGCCCTGGTGGTGAACCAGGGCCCCGCACCGGCCGCCGCAGGAGTCTTCACCTCCAACCGCGTCCAGGCCGCACCGGTCCACTGGTCGCGCCGGGCCCTCGCCAACGGCAGGGTCTCCGCGGTCGTCCTCAACTCCGGCGGCGCCAACGCCTGCACCGGCCCGGCCGGCGCCGACGACGCCCGGACGATGGCCGAGCTCACGGCCCTCGCCGTCGGTGTCACCCCGGACGACGTGGCCGTCTGCTCCACCGGGCTCATCGGTGTCCCCCTGCCCATGGACCGGATCACGTCCGGCATCGCCCTCGCGGCGGACCGCCTGACCTCCGACGGCGGCCGGGACGCGGCCGTCGCCATCAAGACGACCGACTCGGTGCACAAGACCGCCGTCGTGTCCCGGTCCGGCTGGACCGTGGGCGGGATGGCGAAGGGCGCGGGCATGCTCGCCCCCGGTCTCGCCACCATGCTCGTGGTCCTCACCACGGACGCCGTCGCGGCGGGGCCGTCGCTCGACTCCGCGCTGCGCGCGGCCGTACGGACCACCCTCGACCGGGTGGACTCCGACGGCTGCATGTCCACGAACGACACCGTGCTGCTGCTCGCCTCGGGCGCGTCCGGGGTGACCCCGGAGGACCAGGACCTTACAGAGGCGGTGCACGCCGTCTGTCTCGACCTGGCGCGGCAGCTGATCGCGGACGCCGAGGGCGCGTCGAAGGAGATCGAGGTGGCGGTCGTCGGCGCGGCGTCCGAGGAGGACGCCGTGACCGTGGGCCGCTCGGTGGCCAGGAACAACCTCCTCAAGTGCGCCCTGCACGGCGAGGACCCCAACTGGGGCCGGGTGCTCTCGGCCATCGGCACGACCGACGCGGTCTTCGACCCCGACCGACTGGACGTGGCCATCAACGGCGTCTGGGTCTGCCGGGACGGCGCGGCCGGGGAGCCCAGGGAGAAGGTCGACATGTCGGGCCGCCTGATCACGATCACGGTCGACCTGCGCGCCGGGGACGCGTCGGCCGCGATCTGGACCAACGATCTGACGGCCGAGTACGTGCACGAGAACAGCGCCTACAGCTCATGAGCGGACGGGGTACGGGAATGAGGACGCTCGGTGAGCAGCCCGCCGTGCGGGATGCGGAGGGTGTGGCGACCGTGCGGGGTACGAGGCGAGCGGCCTCCGGGGTCCTGCCGACCACGGACGTCCCGTGGTCGGAGGAGCTCCAGGGCCGGACCGTCGTCCTGAAGTGCGGGGGCAGCACCCTGGTGGACCCGGCTCTCCGGCGGTCCTTCGCCCAGGACGTCGTCGAGCTGTGGCAGGCGGGTCTGCACCCGGTCGTGGTGCACGGCGGCGGGCCTCAGATCAGCTCGATGCTCGACCGGCTCGCCCTGGAGGTCCGGTTCGAAGCGGGCATGCGGGTGACGACGCCGGAGGCCATGGACGTGGTCCGCATGGTGCTCACCGGGCAGGTGCAACGGGACCTGGTCGGTGCCATCAACGCCCACGGGCCCTTCGCCGTCGGCATGTCGGGCGAGGACGCCCACACGTTGACCGCCGTACGCCGCCCGGCCTGGGTGGACGGCCGGCCGGTCGACATCGGTCTCGTCGGCGACATCGTGGACGTCGCGCCGGACACCGTCCGGAACCTCCTCGCCGGAGGCCGCATACCGGTCGTCTCCCCGGTGGCGCGCGGCACGGACGGGCAGATCTACAACGTGAACGCCGACCTCGCGGCCTCGGCCCTGGCCGTCGCCCTCGGCGCCGACCGGCTCGTGATGCTCACCGACGTCCCCGGGCTCTATGCCGACTGGCCGCGCAGCACCGAGGTGATCCCCCGGCTGACCGCCGGCGAACTGGACGCGCTGCTGCCCGGTCTCGCGGGCGGGATGCTGCCGAAGATGGAGGGCTGCCTGCGGGCGGTCCGCTCGGGAGTCGGCCGGGTCCACGTCCTCGACGGTCGGACGCCGCACGCCGTCCTCCGGGGTGTCCTCACGGAGGAGAATCCCGGCACCACGGTCCTGCCCGACGACGCGCAGGACCACGCCCAGAACCGATCGAAGGACGACGAGGAGATCCCCGTATGACCGGCTCCACCCCGCTCACGGACCGCTGGCGTGCCGTGATGATGGACACGTACGGCACTCCTCCGCTGGCCCTGGTCCGCGGCGAGGGCTGCACGGTCTGGGACGAGGCCGGCCGCGCGTACACGGACTTCACCGGCGGGATCGCCGTCAACACGCTCGGGCACGGCCATCCCGCCGTGGTCGCGGCCGTCACCGAGCAGGTCGCGCGGCTCGGTCATGTCTCGAACCTGTTCGTCGCCGAGCCGCCGGTCGCCCTGGCGGAACGACTCCTCGGGCTGTTCGGCAGGCCGGGCCGGGTGTTCTTCTCCAACTCCGGTGCGGAGGCGGTCGAGGCTGCGTTCAAGGCCGCCCGGCGGACCGGGCGCACCCGGGTCGTCGCGATGGAGGGCGGCTTCCACGGCCGCACGATGGGCGCGCTCGCGGTCACGGGTCAGCAGGCGAAGCGCGAGCCGTTCCTGCCGCTGCCCGGGGACGTGACACACGTGCCGTTCGGTGACGTCGAAGCGCTGCGCGCGGCCGTCTCGGAGGACACGGCGGCGGTCTTCGTCGAACCCGTGCAGGGTGAGGCGGGCGTGATCCCCGCGCCCGACGGGTTCCTGCGGGCTGCCCGCGCGATCACCCGCGCCGTGGGGAGCCTCCTCGTCCTCGACGAGGTGCAGACCGGGATCGGCCGGACCGGGCACTGGTTCGCGCACCAGGCCGAGGCGGGCGTGGACCCGGACGTGGTGACCCTGGCCAAGGGGTTGGGAGGTGGTCTTCCGATCGGTGCCACGGTCGCGTTCGGAGCGGCCGCCGAGCTGCTCGGTCCCGGCCAGCACGGGTCCACCTTCGGCGGCAACCCGATCGCCTGCGCGGCGGGTTCGGCCGTCCTGGAGACCGTCGCGGCCGAGGGCCTCCTGGAGCACACCGTACGCATGGGTGAGCTGCTGCGGGCCGGGGTGGAGGCGCTGAAGCACCCTCTGGTGGCGGAGGTGCGGGGCGCGGGGCTGCTGCTCGGCGTCGTCCTGACCGAGCCGGTCGCCGCCCGGGTCCAGGGCGCCGCGCAGGAGGCCGGGTTCCTCGTCAACGCCGCCGGTACCGGGACCGTGCGCCTGGCTCCGGCGCTGACGGTCTCGGCGCGTCAGATCGGAGCGCTGGTGGAGGCGCTGCCGGGGATCCTGGACCGGCGCCAGGTCGTGTCCGGACAGTAGCGCCGTCTGCCCGCAGGGCAGGGCCCGCGGCGTCCGGTGCGAGCGCAAGGCGCCGGGATGCCCGAGTAGCTCCGCTACTTGGGCATTTCGGCAACGCGGCGATCGTGCGTGCCGGACGTACACCGACCGGCCGTCCTCCTACCCGCACGCCCGCCCCGGGTAGTCCTCGGTCTCCGGTACGCCGGCCTCGCGCATCCGGCGCAGCACCTCGTCCAGTGACGCGTCGTCGACGTGCACGGGGAGGTTGAGCTCCCTGTCGAAGACCATGGTGTCCGCGTCCGGGTGCCAGATCACCCACCGCGGCGGTGACGCGGGCACCTCCCACAGGGCGGCGAACGCCGCGAGGCCGTGCTCTTCGCCGCTCATGCCTTCCCCTTCCCGGTGCGCCCGTCGACGTACGTCGCCACGACCTCGATGTCCCCGATCCGTGAGGTGTCGACGGCCCGGGGATCGTCGCCGAGGACCACCAGGTCGGCGCGTTTGCCGGGCGTGAGACTGCCCGCGCCGTCGTCCTGGTGGGAGGCGTACGCACCCGCCACGGTGTAGGCGTGCAGGGCCTCGTCGACGGTGACGCCCTCGTCCGGTCCGATCAGCCGGCCGGAGCTGGAGGCGCGTTCGACCATGAACTGGATCGCGCGGAGCGGCGAGCCGTCCGTGACGGGCCGGTCGGAGCTGCCGACGAGGGTGACGCCGTGGTCGAGGAATCCCCGGCCCCGGTACATCCAGGGCGCCCGCCGCTCCCCCATGACGTCCGCGTAGTCGTCGCCGAAGGAGCGGAGGAAGTGGGGCTGGACGACGGCGCTGACGCCGAGCCGGGCGAAGCGCGGGAGCTGGTCCGGGCGGATCAGACCGGCGTGTTCCACACGGTGCCGGGCGTCCGGGCGGGCCCGCCGCTCCTGCGCCCGCTCCAGGGCGTCCAGGGCGAGGTCGGCGGCGCGGTCCCCGATGGCGTGGACGGCGAGCTGCCAGCCGGCGAGGTGGCCGTCGACGATGAGCTCCGCGATCCGCTCGGGGTCGTCCTGGAACTGTCCGGAGGTGGACATCCCCTCGTACGGTTCGGTGAGTGCCGCCGTACGGGCCATCATGCCGCCGTCGGTGTAGATCTTGAGGGCGCCGAGGGAGAGCCAGTCGTCGCCGAAGCCGGTGCGCAGGCCGAGGTCGAGGGAGCGCGGGATGCCGTCGTCGCGGTGCGCGGCGAGCGGGTGGAGGGTGTCGCCCGCGGCCATGAGCTGGACGCGGAGGGGCAGCCGGCCCTGGTCCCTGAGGAGTTGATAGGCACCGAGTTCGACGGGGCTGTGGCCGAGGAGGCCGCCTCCGATGCCCGCCTCGGCACAGGCGGTGATCCCCTCGGCGAGGCAGGCACGGCCGGCCCGCTCGATCGCGTCGGCGAGTTCCTCCTGGGAGTACGGCAGCCGAAGTCGCCGTACGGCGGTCATGGCGCTCTCCGCGAGGAAGCCGTCCTGGTGCGGCACGTCGGCCGGGAGGAGGTCGAGGACCGCGCTGTCGACGACGCAGGCGTGCCCGGAGTCGTGCATGAGGAAGATCTTGCGGCCCTGGGCGACGCGGTCCAGTTCCGCTGCGGTGAGATGGCGTCCCAGGGCACGTTGGTCGTAGCCGGCGATGTCCACCCAGGCGCCGGGTTCCTTGCGGGTGACGGCTTCCGCCACGACGGCGAGGACGTCCTCGACGCGCTCGCAGGGGGCGATGCTCGGGGTGTCGGCCTTCAGGCCCGCCCAGGCCAGGTGGACGTGGCTGTCGATGAAGCCGGGCAGCACGGTGGCGCCCTGGAGGTCGACGGTCTCGCGGGCGGGCAGCGAGGTCACGGCCGCGTCGAGGCCCACGATCCGGCCCCGCCAGATGCCGATGTCGTGGGCGACGGGGTGGTCCGGATCCATGGTGAGAATGCGCGCGTTCGTCAGCCTCGTACAGAGCATGGGCAGTCCGTTCCCGGTCGCGGTCGCTGGTGCTGTCGCTGTCGCTGTCGCCTGTGGTGCGGTGCTGTCGTCAGGAGGTCTTGGCCATCGCGGTGTCCGCCGTGGTCTGCCCGCTGCCGGTCGCGTCCTCGTCGGTGTGCTCGGGGCCGGTCGCGTCCTCGCCGGTGTGCTCGGGGCCCGCTGCGGCGGGGGCGTACCACTTGGGTGCGGCGGGCACCATCAGCGGCGTGCCGGTCTCGGGGTCGGGGATGATCCGGCAGGGCAGGCCGAAGACGTCCTCGACGAGCTCGGCGGTCATGACCGTCTTCGGGTCGCCCTCGGCGGCGATGATGCCGCCGGGGCGCATCACGATCAGGTGAGTGGCGTAGCGGCAGGCCTGGTTGAGGTCGTGGAGGACCGCGACGACCGTGTGGCCCTTGTGGCCGTGGAGTTCGGCGCAGAGGTCGAGGACCTCGACCTGGTGGGCGATGTCGAGGAAGGTGGTCGGTTCGTCGAGCAGCAGGATGGAGGTCTGCTGGGCGAGGACCATGGAGAGCCAGACGCGCTGGCGCTGGCCGCCGGACAGGTCGTCGACGGGCCGGTCGGCGAGTTCGAGGACGCCGGTCTGGCGCATGGCCTCGACGACGGCGGCCTCGTCCTCGGCGGACCACTGCTTGAGCATCCCCTGGTGGGGGTAGCGGCCGCGGGCCACCAGGTCGCCGACCGTGATGCCGCCGGGGGCGGTCGAGGACTGCGGGAGCAGGCCGAGCCTGCGGGCCACCTCGCGGGAGCGGTACGAGGCGATGGCGGCGCCGTCGAGGTAGACCTGTCCGGCCTTCGGTCTGAGCATCCGGGCGAGCGCGGTGAGCAGGGTGGACTTGCCGCAGGCGTTGGGTCCGATGATCACCGTGAAGGAGCGGTCGGGGATGTCGACGGAGAGGTCGGTGGCCACCGTCCGCTGGTCGTAGGAGAGGGTGAGGTGCTCGGCGCGCAGCCGGGGCTCGCGGCCGTCGGTGGGACGGTTGTCGTCGTTCGCAGTCATGCGCGGCTCTTTCGCGACTCGGAGACCAGCAGCCAGATGAGGTAGAGACCGCCGACGCAGCCGGTCGCCGTGCCCACCGGAAGGAGCGCGGGGGCGAAGAGACGCTGCACGGCGAGGTCGCTCAGGGCGAGCATCACGGCGCCCATGAGGGCGGACGGCAGGAGCGCGGGCCCGGACGACCCGGTGATCCTGCGGGCCACCTGGGGCGCGGCCAGGGCGATGAACCAGATGGGTCCGGTCACGGCGGTGGCGAAGGCGGCCAGGGCGACGCTGATCACGAGCAGGACGGTGCGGGTGCGTGCCACGTCGACGCCGAGGGCCATGGCGGTGGTGTCGCCCATCTCGACCATGGAGAGGCGGCGGGAGAGGAAGAAGGCGAGGGGCAGCAGGACGGCGACGGCGATGCCGATGGCGTTGGCGTGTGTCCAGAGCCGGTTGCCCAGGCTGCCGATGAGCCAGGCCTGTGCCTCCAGGGCTTCCTGGAAGGTGGCGCGGGTGATCAGGTACGAGTTGACGGCGAGGAGCAGGGCGCTGACGCCGATGCCGACGACGACGAGGCGGAAGCCCTGGATGCCCCGGCCGAGCATGAGGAGGTGGACGGCGAGGGCTGTGGCGAGGCCGCCGATCAGCGCGCCGAGCGCGATCTGCGTCATGCTGCCGTGCAGCACGACGATGACGACGAGTGCGCCGACGGCGGAGCCGTTGGTGAAGCCGATGATGTCGGGGCTGCCCAGGGGGTTGCCGGTGATGCTCTGGAGGATGGCCCCGCTCACGGCGAGGGCCGCGCCGACGCACAGCGCGGTCACCAGTCGTGGCATGCGCAGGGTGTTGACGACGAAGTCGGCGATGCCGGTGCCTTCGCCGGTGAGCGCCTGGAGGACCTCTCCGACGGACAGGTCGAAGTCGCCGGTGGTCAGGGTGACGCCCGCGACGGCGACGAGCGCGGCGAGGAGCGCGGCGGTGACGGCGACGGTGCGGCTCTGCACGCGCAGGGAGATGCCCCCGGACCGGGTGCGGACGACCCGGCCGCTGATGATGCGGGGCCTGCCCGGAGCGTCGGGGGGTCCGGGCGCCGGGTCGGGCGCTGAGGCCTTCGCCTCCCGTACGGCAGTCACAGCATGACCAGCTTTCGGCGACGGCACAGGGCGATGAACAGGGGGGCGCCGATGAACGCGGTGACGATGCCGACCTGTACCTCGCCGGGGGCGCCGAGCACCCGGCCGACGACGTCCGAGCCGATGAGGAGGACGGGGGCGATGAGCATCGAGTACGCGAACACCCAGCGCTGGTCGGGGCCGACGACGAACCGGGCGATGTGGGGGACGGCGAGGCCGATGAAGCCGATCGGTCCGGCGGCGGCGGTGGCGGCGCCGCAGAGGAGCATCACGGCGACGGCGCCGAGGGCGCGGGTCAGGCCGACGTTCACCCCGAGGGCCCGGCCGACCTGGTCGCCCATGGCCAGGGCGTTGAGCGAGGGGGCGAGCACGAGGGCGACGACCAGGCCGACGACGACGAACGGCAGTGCCATCAGGACGATGTCGTGGTAGCGGCCCGCGAGAGAGCCGACGGTCCAGAAGCGGAACTGGTCGAAGGCCCTCGGGTCGAGCAGCAGGACCGCCCAGTTGAAGGCGTACAGCACGGCGGTCACGGCGGCGCCGGCGACGACGAGCCGCTCGGGGGAGGCGAGTTTCCGGCCGGAGGAGCCGAGCAGGTACACGCCGACGGACGCGGCGGCGGCGCCCGCGAGGGCGAACCACACGTAGCCGATCGGCGCCGCGATGCCGAAGAACGCGATGGCCACCACGACGCCGGCGGAGGCCCCCAGGTTGACGCCGAGCATGCCGGGGTCGGCGAGCGGATTGCGCGTCAGGGCCTGCATGAGGGCGCCGGCCAGGCCGAGCGCCGTGCCGACGAGGATGCCGAGGAGTGTGCGGGGGATCCGGTAGTCGTGGATGATCACCGAGGTCTCGGAGCCGTCGGGATTCCACAGGGCGTCCCAGGTGGCGGTGAAGGGGATGCCCCTGGTGCCCACCCAGATGCTGAGGAGTCCGACCAGGACGAGCGCGGCGAGGGCGAGGATCAGGCCTAAGCCCCGGTACGCGGTCCCGGCGCGGCCGATGCGTGGCGGCCCGGCGGGATCTACGGCCTTGTCCACGGGGTCTGCCTCGGCCTGCTGTCCCGACACCACCCGGGATTCGACGGACAACGACAACTCCCCCTGGCGGCGGTACAGATGTACGGCGAGAGCCCACGGCGCACAGACCGACGGATCTCGACTTAGGTGAGGCTAACCGAACTGTGTCGAGTGGTCAACGCGCCCGACAGGACCCGTCCGACACTCGCCGGCGGACCGCCCGGGAACTCCCCCGACCGCGCCAACCGGCCGCCAGGTCAGAGTAGGCTTACCTAACTATTCCCTCCCCTCCGTGAAGGAGTCACATGCCAACGGGCGGACCGACGGGGGGACTTGTCCTCCGCCAGACGATCAGAGGACAACGCCGCCGAGTCATCGCGGCATCCCTGCTCGGCATGACCCACCAAGGCTGCGAGGCCCTGGTGCCGGTGGTCATCGGCGCCACCATCGACACGGCAGTCGCCACCGGCTCCTCTTCGGCGCTGCTACGCCTGCTCATCGTCCTCGCCGTGCTCTTCCTGGTCCTGTCGACCTGCTACCGCACCAGCGCCCGGATCACCGAGGGCAGCGGCGAACTCGCCGCGCACCGGCTCCGGCTCGACCTGGCCACCCGGGTGCTCGACCCCCGGGGCGGCGCCGACGCGAACCGCCTCCCCGGCGCGCTGACCAGCATCGCCACCAACGACGCCCGCCGCGTGGGCTCGGTGGCCACCGTCATCGCGTACGGGGTGTCGGCGGTCGCCGCCCTCGTGATCAGCGCCGTCGCACTCCTCAGGATCTCCGTCCCCCTCGGCCTGCTCGTCCTCCTCGGCATCCCGCCGCTGCTGTGGCTCGGGCACCGCATCAGCCGGCCCCTCGAACAGCGCAGCGAGGCCGAGCAGGAGCGGGCCGCCCACGCCTCGGGCGTCGCCGCGGACCTCGTCTCCGGACTCCGCGTCCTCAAGGGCATGGGCGCCGAGTCGGCGGCCGTGGCCCGCTACCGCACCACGAGCCAGGACTCGTTGTCCGCCGCCCTGCGCGCGGCGCGCAGCCGGGCCGGACACGAAGGCGCCGTCCTCGCCCTGACCGGCGTGTTCATCGCCGTCATCGGCGTGGTCGGCGCGTACCTCGCCATGGACGGCAGCATCAGCGTCGGCGACCTGGTCGCCGCCGTCGGTCTCGCGCAGTTCCTCCTCGGCCCGTTCCAGCTCCTCGGCTACGTGAACGCCGAACTCGCCCAGGGCCGCGCCTCGGCCAAGCGGATCGCCGAGGTGCTCGCCTCGCCCGAGGCCGTCGCGACCGGACGCGACGTGCCCGCCGACGGTGCCGCCGGACATGTCGCCCTGCGCGGGGTGACGCTCGGCGCGCTCCGGGGCGTCGACCTCGAACTCCCGGCCGGCAGCCTGACCGGGATCGTCGCCCGGGACGCCGCCGCCGCGAACGACCTCCTCGTCTGCCTGGCCCGCGAGGCGGACCCCTCCGAGGGCGCCGTCGAGCTCGACGGCACGCCGCTGACCTCGCTCGACCCCGACGCGTTGCGCCGGGTCGTCCTGGTCGCCCACCACGACGCCGACCTGTTCGAGAGCACGCTGCTCGACAACGTCCGGGCCGGGGCCGCCGACGACGACGCCCCGGCCGTCGAACGGGCTCTCAAGGCCTCGGCGGCCGACGACGTCGCCCGGCTCCTCCCGAACGGCGGGGACACCCTCCTCGCCGAACGCGGTCGCTCGCTCTCCGGCGGTCAGCGCCAGCGCGTCGCCCTCGCCCGCGCCCTCGCCGCCGACCGGCCCGTCCTCGTGCTGCACGACCCGACGACCGCGGTGGACACCGTCACCGAGTCCCACATCGCCGCCCGGCTGCGCGAGGTCCGCCGCGACCGCACCACGATCCTCGTCACCACCAGCCCCGCCCTCCTCGCCGTGACCGACCGCGTGATCGTCCTGGAGGACGGCGCCGTACAGGCGACCGGCCGCCACACCGAACTCCTTGCGGCCGACGCGACGTACCGGGCGGCGGTGCTCGCATGACGCTCGCCGACGAGACACGGACCGACAGCCGGCCGCAGCGGGACGAAGGACGGACGAGAGAGACGGAACAGACCATGAGCGGAACCAGCCCGGACCGCGTGCTCCTGCCGACCGCCACCGGCGCCGAGTCCGTCGCGGCGCTCCGCACCATGCTGCACGGCCATCGGCTCCTCGCCGCGGTGGCGATCGCCGTCCTCGTCGCCGGCACCGCCGTCGGACTGCTCACCGCTCCCCTGCTCGGACACATCGTGGACCTCGTGGTCGACAAGAAGGGCGCGGCCGCACTCACCCTCCCCCTGGTCCTGCTCGTCGTCGTCGCCGTCGCGCGGGGCGCGGCCGCGGCCGTCGGCAGCACCCTCGTGGCCCGGCTGGGCGAGACCGTACTGGCCGCGCTGCGGGAGCAGTTCATCGAGCGGGCGCTGCGGCTGCCGCTGGACCGGGTCGAGGCGGCCGGCTCGGGCGACCTGGTCTCCCGGGTCACCAGCGACGTGTCGATGATCGGCAAGTCCGTGCGTCAGGCACTGCCGGAGTTCAGCCGCTCCGCCCTGACCATCCTGCTCACCTTCGTCGGGCTCGCCGTCCTCGACTGGCGCTTCCTGATCGCGGCGCTCCTCGCGTCCCCGGTCCAGGTGATCTCGGTGCGCTGGTACATGCGCCGGGCCGCGCCCGTGTACGGCGAGCACCGCGTCGCCACCGGCGCCCTGCAGCACCAGCTGCTCGACAGCGTCGGCGGTGTCCGGACCGTACGGGCGTTCCGCCTCGACGACACCCACACCGACCTGCTGGAGAAGCGGTCCGCGGTCGCCCGTGACCTGGGCCTGCGGGGCATCCACATCGTCACCGGGTTCTTCTCCCGCCTCAACCTCGGAGAGTTCATCGGTCTCGCCGCGATGCTCGCGACCGGGTTCGTGCTGGTCGACGACGACTCCGTCAGCATCGGTACGGCCACAGCCGCCGCGCTGTACTTCCACAGCCTCTTCAACCCGATCAACGCGACCCTCTACCTGCTGGACGACGCCCAGTCGGCGGGTGCGAGCTTCGCCCGTCTCGTCGGGGTGTCGAACCTCCCCGCGGAGCGGGCCGAGAGCGAGGCGCGCGCCCTCGCCGACGGCTCGGTCGAGGTGTCCGGGCTCAGCCACGCGTACGCCTCCGGCGCACCGGTCCTGCACGAGGTCGACCTGCGGGTGCGGAGCGGGGAGCGGGTGGCCCTGGTGGGCGCGAGCGGGGCCGGCAAGACCACGCTGGCCAAGCTCATCGCCGGCGTGCACAGCCCCACCGGCGGCTCGATCGCGCTCGGCGGGGTCGACGCCGGGGAACTGGGACCGGCCGGGGTACGTCGTGCGGTGGCGCTCATCAGCCAGGAGGTGCACGTCTTCGCCGGAACCCTCGCCGACGACCTGCGCCTCGCCCGGCCCGAGGCCGACGACGAGTCCCTGCGCGCGGCGCTCGACCGGGTCGGGGCCCTGGAGTGGGCGCAGGCACTGCCCGAGGGCCTCGCCACGGTCGTCGGCGAAGGCGGGCACCGACTGACGGTCACCCAGGCGCAGCACCTGGCCCTGGCACGGCTCGTGCTGGCGGATCCGCCCATCGCGATCCTCGACGAGGCCACCGCCGACGCGGGCAGCGCGGGAGCGCGCGTCCTGGAGGAGGCGGCCGCTCGGGCCCTTGAGGGCCGCACGGGGCTGCTCGTCGCGCACCGGCTGCCGCAGGCCGCGGCCGCCGACCGGGTGGTCGTGCTCGACCAGGGCCGGGTCGTCGAGACCGGCACCCACGAGGAACTGGTGGCGGCCGGCGGCCGGTACGCCGACCTGTGGGCCGCCTGGTCCGCCAGCCGCCGGGAGCCCGGGGAGAAGGTGCCGCGGCCGGCCACGAACTCGGACACGGACACGGACCTCTCGGTCTCGCCGGTCAGCTGAGGGGCTCCCCCGAGCACCAGGGGGCGGTACGACGCATCGTCGTACCGCCCCCTTTCCGCTGTCCGTCACGGTCCGCCCCCACGTACGCGGCCGCCCGCGAGGGGTACTCCCCCGCGGGCGGCCGGTGGTTTCGGTCCCGGTGCCGGTCTCGGTGCCGGTCTGCCGGTCTCGGTGCCGGTCTCGGTGCCGGTGCCGGTGCGTCAGTCCTGGAGGGCGATGAGGCTCGCCGGGCGCAGGTCGGTCCAGTGGGACTCCACGTAGGCCAGGCAGCCCTCGCGCGTGTCCTCGCCGAAGACGGTCCGCCACCCGGCGGGGACCTCGGCGAAGGAGGGCCACAGCGAGTGCTGGTTCTCGTCGTTGACCAGAACCAGGAAGCGGCCCTGCGGGTCCTCGAACGGGTTGGTGCTCATGCGTTCTCACTCCTCTTGTGTGTCACGCCGAACAGCTGGGACAGGGGCTGTTCGGAGTCGTCTGTCACGGTGCGCAGCAGGGTCTGGAGCTCCTCGGCGAGCCGGCGGGCCTTCGCCGCGCCGAGCCGCTCCGTCGCGTGGATCAGCCCGCAGTGCACGGGGCCTTCACCACGGGGCTCGTAGAAGCTGAGGGTCAGTTCGGCCCGGGTCGAGCCGGTCGGTACGGCGAGGAGGTCTCCGACGCCGCCCTCAAGGCGTGCCAGGTCGGCCTGCTCGTGGTGGATCACCATCACCTGGGGTCCCTCGGGCCGCAGACCGGCCGTCCTGACCACCTCGTCGAAGGGGACCTGCTGCCGGTCGAGGGCGCTCAGCGTGGTCTCCCGTACGCGGGTCAGCAGCTCCGCGAAGGTCGGGTCGCCGGCCGTGTCGGTGCGCAGCAGGACCGTGTTGAAGAAGCAGCCGACGAGGTCGGCGAGCTGGTCGTCGTCGCGCCCGGCGACCATCGTGCCGATGGGCAGGTCGGTGCCCGCTCCATGGCTGGTCAGCAGAGCCGCGAGGGCCGCGTGCAGCACCATGAACATGCTGGTGCCGGTGGCCTGGGCGAGCCGGTCCACGTCCGCGTGGAGGCGCTCGTCGAGGACGAACTCGACGATCCCGGCGCTCTGGCGCCCGCGCCGGCCGGGGACGGAGGTCCGGGCCTCCGTCGGCAGGGCCAGCTCGCGCGGTGCGTCCTTGAGCGTGTCTCGCCAGTACGCCAGTTGGCGGCCGCCCCGGCTTTCAGGATCGGTCAGGTCGCCGAGGACCTCGCGGGCCCAACGGGCGTAGTCGGAGTAACTCACGGGGAGCGGCTGCCAGTCGGGCGTACGCCCGGCCGTACGCGCGCCGTACGCCGTGGTGAGGTCGCGGAACAGCGGGACCACGGACCACTCGTCGACGGCGAGGTAGTGCAGGGTGAGCAGGACCGCCTGGGCGCCTTCAGCGTCGGTGAGCAGCCGGGCCCGCAGCGGCGCCTCCACTTCCAACTCCGGTGTATTGGCGGCTAGTTCCGCAAGTCGGGCGTCCAGGTCCGCGCACTGCTCCACGGCCAGGACCGGGGCTTCGACGGACCGGCGGAGCAGGGTTCCGTCGGCCTCGGCGAAGGCGGTGCGCAGCGGCTCATGACGGCTGGTCACATCGGCGAGCGCCGAGGCCAGCGCGTCGGCGTCGAGGCCGCCGGGCGAGCGCAGGACGAGCGCGTGGTCGAAGCCGGGGCTCCGCCGGTACGCCCGCCACTGCCACTGCTGCACGGGTGCCACGGGCAGGTCCGTGCCGTCGAAGGCCCCGCGCTCGGCCGGGCGCAGGGCGGGCCGGGCGGCGCTCGCACCGTCCAGCTTTCCGGCGATCCCGGCGACGGTCAGCGCGTCGAAGACGTCACGGATGCTCAGCTCGACGCCGAACTCGGCGCGGATGCGGCCCAGGAGACGCATCGAGGCCATGGAATGGCCGCCGAGGGCGAAGAAGCTGTCGTGCACGCCGACGGCGTCCAGCTTGAGGATCTCGCAGAACAGCTCCGCGATCCGCGCCTGTGTCTCGGTCGCGGGAGCGGCGTCGCCGGTCATGGCCGACCAGTCCGGTGCGGGCAGGGCCTTGTGGTCCAGCTTGCCGTTCGGGGTGAGCGGCAGCGGGCCGTCGAGGGGGACGACGAGGGCCGGGACCATGTACTCGGGCAGGACGGCGGCGACGTGGGCGCGCAGTTCCTGCGGGTCGAGGGCGAGGTCCGTGCCCGGCTCGGGGACGGCGTAGCCGACGAGGCGGACGATGTCGCCGTCGCGGTCGGGCAGGACGGCGGCCTGGGCGACCGTGGGGTGGCCCGCGAGGGCGGCCTCGATCTCGCCCAGCTCGATGCGGAAGCCGCGGATCTTCACCTGGGTGTCGACCCGGCCGAGGAAGTCGAGGTTGCCGTCGGCGCGCCAGCGGGCGCGGTCGCCGGTGCGGTACATGCGGCTGCCGGGGGCGCCGTACGGGTCGGCGACGAACCGTTCCGAGCTGAGCCCGGCCTGCCCGAGGTAGCCCCGGGCGAGGCCGCGGCCGGCCACGTACAGCTCGCCGATCACACCGGGCGGGACGGGCCGGAGGTGCTCGTCGAGGACGTAGCAGCGGGTGTTGGGGTCCGGGCGGCCGATGGGCACCCGGCCGGTGGCGCGGCCGCCGTGCTCACGGGCGGGCCACAGGGTGGAGTTGACGGTCGCCTCGGTGAGCCCGTACGCGCAGATCAGGTTGGCGGTGGCGCCGAAGCGTTCGAAGAGGTCCGGCGGCACGGTCTCGGTGCCGACCAGGACGGTCGACCCTTCGGGCAGTCGGCAGCCGGGCGGCAGGGCGGACACCAGCGAGGGCGGCAGGATCATGTGGGTGATCCGCTGGTCTTCGAGGAAGTCCGTGAGGGCGGGTCCGGCGACCCGTGCCTCGTCGGTGACGAGGACCAGCCGGCCGCCGTGGCAGAGCGCCATGGCGAGTTCGAAGGCGAAGACGTCGAAGCCGATGGAGGCGAACTGGAGGACGCGGCTGTCGTGTTCCAGACCCATCCGGTCGACGGCGGTGGCGACCAGGCTGGCGATGCCCTCGTGCGGGACGACGACGCCCTTGGGGCGGCCGGTCGAGCCGGAGGTGTAGATCACGTACGCGGCCTGGTCGAGGCCCACGGGTCCGCCGACCGGCGGCGTCCCGGGCAGGGTGTCCAGCTCGGCCGCGATGTCGGGGGCGTCCAGGAGGACCACCGGTACCCCGTCGGCGTCCGGGATCTTCCCGGCGACGGGCTCGGTGCCGACCACGACGGCGGCTCCGGAGTTCTCGATCATGTAGCTGAGGCGGTCGCCGGGGTGGACGAGGTCCAGCGGCAGGAACGCGGCTCCGAGCTTCAGGGCCGCGACGACGGTGGCGATCATGTCGACCGACCGCGGGACGGCCACGCCGACGACGCTCTCGGCGCCGACGCCGCGGGCGGCGAGCAGCCGGGCGATCCGGTCGGCGCGGGCGTCGAGCTGGGCGTACGTCACCGAGCGGGAGCGTTCGACGACGGCGACGGCGTCGGGGCGCTCGGCCACCCACCGGGCGAAGAGCGCCGGCAGGGTCTCCTCGTCGACCTCGCGGGGCCGGCCGTTGAAGCCTTCGAGGACGAGTCGCTGCTCCTCGTCGGTGAGGATTCCGGCCCGGGAGAGCGGCTCGTCGGGGGCTTCGACGAGGATCCCGACGAGCCTGCGGAGGCGGTCCGCGATGCCTTCGGCGGTCTCCTGGTCGAAGAGTTCGGTGGCGAACTCCAGGCGGCAGCCGAGCGAGTCGCCCGCGCCGTCGGCGGTGGTGTGCTCGGTGAAGCTGAACACGAGGTCGAACTTGGCGGTGCCGGTGCGGTGCGGCAGATAGCCGGCCCGGAGCCCCGGCAGTCGCAGGGTCTCGTCCGTACGGGCGTGGTGGCCGACCATCACCTGGAACAGCGGGTTCCGGGAGAGGGAGCGGGTCGGGTTGAGCTTCTCCACGACCGACTCGAAGGGCACGTCGGCGTGGGAGAAGGCGGCGAGGTCGGTCTCCCGGACCCGGCCGAGGAGTTCGGTGAAGCTGGGGTCGCCGCCGAGGTCGGTGCGGAGCACGAGCGTGTTGACGAAGAAGCCGACCAGCTCGTCCAGGGCCTCGTCGCCACGCCCGGCGATGGGCGCGCCGAGCGGGATGTCGGTGCCCGCGCCGAGCCGGTGGAGCAGGGCGGCGACGGCCGCGTGCGCCACCATGAACATGCTGGCGCCGGTGTCCCGGGCGAGCCTGCGCAGGCCCTCGTGGACCGTGCGGTCGAAGGAGATGTCGAGTTCGGCCCCGGTGAACGCCGGGCGGGCGGGCCGCGGCCGGTCGGTGGGCAGTTCCAGTTCCTCGGGGGCGCCGACCAGGGCCGTACGCCAGTGCTCCAGCTGCCTGGCGGCCAGGCTCTCCGCGTCGGCCGGGTCGCCCAGGAGCTGCTGCTGCCAGAGGGCGTAGTCGGCGTACTGGACGGGCAGCGGCTCCCAGTCGGGGGCGCCGCCGTCGAGGCGCGCGGTGTACGCGGTGGTCAGGTCCCGCAGGAAGGGGCGGTCGGACCACTCGTCGGTGGTGATGTGGTGGAGCAGCAGGACGACGACGTGTTCGTCGGGCGCCACCTCCACGACCGTGGCGCGGATCGGCAGCTCGGCGGCGAGGTCGAACGGCCGCTGGACGGCGGCGTCCACGATGCCGGGCACCTCGTCCTCGGTCGCCCGCACGTGCTCCACGACCGGGGCGGCCGAACCGGCGGGCAGGATCCGCTGGTATGCCTGGCCGTCGCTCTCGCGCTCGGCGAAGAGGGTGCGCAGTGCCTCGTGGCGGTCGGTCACATCGGCGAGGGCGGCGCTCCACGCCTCGCGGTCGAAGGTACCGTTCAGCCGCATGACCAGCGGGAAGTTGTACGCGGCGGAGGTGCACTCGATCTGCTGGATGACCCACAGGCGCTGCTGGGCGTGGGAGAGCGGCAGTTCGTCGGGGCGCTCGGCGGCGACGAGCGCCGGGCGTGCGGCGCCGCGGGAGGGGGCCGCGCGCTCGACGAGTTCGGCGACGGTGGGCGCCTCGAACAGGTCGCGGATCGCCAGCTCGGCGTCGAGCGCGGTACGGGCCCGGCTGACGAGCCGGGTCGCGAGGAGCGAGTGCCCGCCGAGGTCGAAGAAGTCGCTGTCGATGCCGACGCTGCCCTCGGGCAGGCCGAGGACCTCCGCGAAGAGCCCGCACAGGGTCTCCTCCCGCGGGGTGCGGGGGGCGCGGCTCCTGCCCGTGCCGGAGAGGTCGGGGGCGGGGAGGGCCTTGACGTCGAGCTTGCCGTTGACGGTCAGCGGCAGGGTGGCGACGGGGACCAGGGCGGACGGGACCATGTAGTCGGGCAGGCGGGACTTGAGGTGGTCGCGAAGGTGCGCGACGAGTTCCTCGTCCGGCTCGGTGCCCTCCTCCCGTACGACGTAGCCGACGAGTCGCTTGGTGCCGGCGGTCTCGTGGACGACGACGGCCGCGTGGGCGACCTCGGGGTGGTCGGACAGGGCCGTGGAGATCTCGCCGAGTTCGATGCGGTAGCCGCGGATCTTGACCTGGTCGTCGGTGCGGCCGAGGAAGTCGAGCAGGCCGTCCGGGCGCTGGCGTACGAGGTCGCCGGTGCGGTACATCCGCTCGCCGGGCTCGCCGAAGGGGTCGGCCACGAACCGCTCGGCGTTCAGCGCGGCCCGCTCGTGGTAGCCGCGGGCGAGGCCGGTGCCCGCGATGTACAGCTCGCCGGGGCAGCCCGGCGGGACGGGCCGCAGCATCGTGTCGAGGACATGGGCGCGGGTGTTGCGGATGGGCCTGCCGACGGTCGGGGTGGCGCTCTCGGTGGTGGAGCCGCCGAGGGTGTTGATCGTGTACTCGGTCGGGCCGTAGAGGTTGTACCCGTAGGTGCCCTCGGTGCGGCGCAGTTGGGTCCAGACCGTGTCGGAGACGGCCTCGCCGCCGAGCAGGACGAGTGCCGGCCGGTGCTTGCCCGTGGCCTCGTCGTGGTCGAGGAGGCCCTCCTCGATGAGGAGCTGGGCGTAGGTGGGGGTCACGTTGACGACGTCGACGCGGTGCTCGTCGCAGTAGGCGACCAGGGCTTCGGCGTCGCGGCGGAGTTCCTCGTCGCAGACGTGGACCTCGTGGCCCTCGACGAGCCAGAGCAGCTCCTCCCACGACATGTCGAAGGCGAAGGAGACGGTGTGCGCGATGCGCAGGCGGCGTCCACCGGCGGCGGCGATGGCCGGGTCGAAGATCTCCTTCTGGTGGTTGAGCTGCATGTTCGTCAGGCCCCGGTAGGGGGTGACGACGCCCTTGGGGCGGCCGGTGGAGCCGGAGGTGTAGATGACGTATGCCGGGAACTCCAGGCGGTCCGGCACTCCGTGGGCGAACGCGGGCCGCTCGTCGTCGGTGATCCCGTCCCCGGACAGCGCGGCGAGTTCGGCGAGCACGGCCTCGTCGTCGAGGAGGACTTCGAGGGCGACGGGGCCGTCCTCGCGCCGCAGTGTCGGGGCGACGGCGGTCGTGGACACCAGGCAGAGCGGTCCGGTGTCCTCGGCCATGAGCCGCAGCCGGTCGGCGGGGTGGTCGAGGTCGAGCGGCAGGTACGCGGCGCCGGTCCGCAGCACGGCGAACAGCGCGGCGACCATCTCGATCGACCGGGGCAGCGCCAGCGCCACGACCTTCTCCGGCCCGGCTCCCCGGGCGAGCAGCAGCCGGGCCAGCCGGTTGACGTGCGCGTCGAGTTCGGCGTACGTGAGGGCGCGCTCGCCGAAGACCAGCGCGACCGCGTCGGGGGTACGGGCGACCTGGGCGGTGAGCATGTCGGCGACGGTCTCGTCCGGCACCGGCTCGCGACCCGACTCCCGGGCGGTGCCCAGGGCGGCGCTCTCCTCCGGGAGCAGCAGGTCCACGCCGGCGGTGCGGGCGGATGCGGCGGTGGGCCCCGCGAGGGCCTCGCCGAGGCGGTCGAGGACCGTGGTGAACCGGGCGAGGATCGTCCCGGCGGCGTCGGCGTCGAAGAGGTCGGGGCGGGCGGCCAGGGTGACCTTCAGGCGGGCGCCCGGGGTGACGATCAGCGTGAGCGGGAAGTGGGTGCCGTCCACGTTCGACACGCCGGTGATGCCGTGGCGTTCGCGGAGGGCGGCGGCGCGGTCCTCGCCGTCGGCCGAGCGGAGCACGAAGAGGGTGTCGAAGAGACGGCGGTGGCCGGACTCCTGCTGGAGGGTGCCCAGGCCCACGTGCTCGTACGGCATGACGGCGGCGCGCTCGGACTGCATGCGGCGCAGCAGGGCGAGCAGGGGCTCGTCCGGGGTGAAGGCGACCCGGGCGGGGATCGTGTTCAGGAACATGCCGATGATGCCGGCCACGTTCGGGACGTCCGCCGGGCGTCCGGCGACGGCCGTGCCGAAGGCGACGTCGGCGCGGCCCGTCATGGCCGAGAGCACCAGGGCCCAGGCCGCGTTGAGGACGGTGTTCAGGGTGAGGCCGTGGCTGCGGGCGACGGCCCGCAGCCGGTCGCCCGCCTCCTGGGTGAGGAAGGCGTCGAAGTCCACCGGGATGACCGGGCCGGTGTCGCGCCCGGACGCGGCGAGCAGCGTCGGCTCGTCGAAACCGGCGAGGGCCCCGCGCCAGGCGTCGAGGGCGGCGGTGGTGTCCTGCGCCTCCAGCCAGGCGAGATGGTCGCGGTACGAGCCCGGCAGCGGCAGACCGGTGGGGTCGCCGGCCCGCTCGTACAGCGTGAACAGCTCTTCCAGGAACAGCCAGGCCGACCAGCCGTCCCAGAGGATGAGGTGGTGGGTGACGACGAGCTTGTCCCGGCCGTCGCCGAGGCGGATCAGCAGCAGACGGCAGAGCGGGGCGGCGGACAGGTCGAAGCGCCGCCTGCGGTCGGCGGTGAGGAGTTCCTCCGTGCGGGTCCGCTGTTCTTCGGCGGGCAGTCCGGAGAGGTCGGCCTCGACGAGCGGGATCTCGGCGCCGTCCACGATGAACTGGACGGGGCGGGGCAGGCCGTCGCTGGTGAATCCGGCGCGCAGCCCGGTGTTGCGGTCGAGGAGGGTCCGGCAGGCGGCGCGCAGCCGGTCTGCGTCGATCCGGCGGTCGAGGTCCAGGGTCTCCTGCGACTGGTAGACGTCGAGTGCGTCGCCCGCGTCGTAGGTGGCGTGGAAGTACATGCCCTCCTGGAGCGGGGAGAGCGGCCAGATGTCCGCGACGGGCAGTCCGGCGACGGCGTGGACCCGCGCGGTCTCCTCCTCGGTGAGCTCCGGTCCGCCGAGCGGGGCGGGGGCCGGGGACTCAGGAGCCGGGGGCTCTGCGGGCGGCGCGGCGGCGGTCAACTGGTCGAGGAGGGCGCGCAGGGCGGGGTCGACCGCCGCGCCGGACTGCTGCTGGAGGGCGAGGACGGCCTGGAGCGCGGCGGCTGCCTGCCCGGCGTCGGAGGCGGAGACGGTCACACCGTCGGAGTGCACGGGTACCTCGGTGGAGTCGGTGGTCGGGCGCGCCTCGGCGTCCCCGAGGAGGGCGGCGACCGCGGCGAGGGCGGCGGGGGTGCGGTGCTCGAACAGGTCGCGGGGGCTGAGGGTCAGACCCCGCTCACGCGCGCGGGTGGCGACGGCGATCGAGCTGAGGCTGTCACCGCCGAGCATGAAGAAGTCGTCGTCGACGCTCGTCCCCTGGACTCCGAGGACGTCACCGAAGATCTCGCACAGGGCGCGCTCGCGGTCGTCGCGGGGTGCGCGGCCGGCGGCCCGGGGCGCGATCTCGGGTGCGGGCAGGGCGTTCTGGTCGAGCTTGCCGCTGGGGGTCAGCGGCAGTTCGGCGAGGACGACGACGGCACTCGGCACCATCGCGGCGGGCAGCGCCTCGGTGAGGGCCGCGTGCAGGGCCTCGGATTCGGGCGCGGCGCCGGGAGCGGTGCCGGGGGCCGGGACGGCGTAGCCGACGAGTGCGCCGTCGCGGACGACGACGGCGGCACGGGCCACACCGGGCAGCGTGGCGAGCGCGTTCTCGATCTCGCCCGGTTCGACGCGGTTGCCGCGGATCTTGACCTGGCGGTCGGTGCGGCCGAGGTACTCGACGGCGCCGTCCGCGCGGCGGCGCACCAGGTCGCCGGTGCGGTACATCCGCTCCCCCGGCGCTCCGAACGGGTCGGCGACGAACCGTTCGGCGGTGAGCCCGGGACGGTCGTGGTAGGCGCGGGCCAGCTGGACACCGGCGAGGTACAGCTCACCGGACACCCCGTCCGGCACCGGGCGCAGGAACGGGTCCAGGACGTGCAGCCGGGTGTTCCACACGGGCCGGCCGATCGGCACGGCCGGCTCGGTGCCGCCCTCGTACGGGAAGAAGGTGACGTCGACAGCCGCCTCGGTGGGGCCGTACAGGTTGTGCAGGGGTACGGGCGTACGCCCGGAGCGGGAGGTCAGCTCCCACCAGCGGCGGGCGTCGGCGCCGGTGAGGGCCTCGCCGCTGCAGAACACCCGGCGCAGGCTCGCCGCCCAGTCGGGGGCGTCCGAGGTCGACTCCATGACCTGGACGAACGCGGCCAGCATCGACGGCACGAAGTGCGTCGTGGTGATGCCCCGGTCCGCGATGAGCCGGGCCAGGTACTCCGGGTCGCGGTGGCCGTCCGGGCGGGCGAGGACGACGGTGGCGCCCTCGGACAGCGCCCAGAAGAACTCCCACACCGACACGTCGAAGCTGGACGGGGTCTTCTGGAGGACCCGGTCGTCGGCGGTCAGCCCGTACGCGCTCTGCATCCAGGCGAGCCGGTTCACGATGGCGCGGTGGGTGACGGCGACGCCCTTGGGCCGGCCGGTGGAACCCGAGGTGTAGATGAGGTACGCCGGATGGTCGGGGCCGGCCGCCCGCGCGGGGGCGCCGGTGGAGGTCTCCCCGGGCTCCCCCGCCAAGGTCCCCCAGAGCTCCCCCGTCGAGGTCTCCTCGGACTCCCCCGTCCCGATGACGAGGTGTTCGAGTCCGGCGCCGGCAGGGATCCGCCCCGCGGCCTCGGCGGTCGTCACGACGAGGCGGGCGCCCGAGTCGGCGAGCATGAACGCCACCCGGTCGGCGGGGTAGTCGAGGTCCACGGGCAGGTAGGCGGCGCCCGCCTTGTGGACGCCGAGCAGGGCGACCATCAGCTCGGCCGAGCGGGGCACCGCGACGGCCACGTACCGCTCGGGACCGGCGCCGCGTGCCCGCAGCCGTCGTGCCAACGCCTCGGCCCGCTCGTCGAGTTCGGTGTAGCTGAGGGTGATGTCGTCGAAGGCGACGGCCGGGGCGTGCGGGGTACGGGCGACCCACGCGGCGAAGAGCGAGGCGAGCGTCGCCTCGGGTACGGGCCGGGCGGTGGCGTTGAGTTCCGTGAGGTGCTCGCGCTCGCGGGCGGACAGCAGGTCGGTCCGGGCGACGAGCCGGGCGGGCTCGGCGACCACGGTCCGCAGGAGGGCCGTGAAGCGGTTGGCGAGGACGGCCACCGTGACCTGGTCGAGGCGGGCCGCGTCGTGCTTGAACCGCAGCAGCAGACCGGCGTCGGCGGGCTCGACGACGAGTGCGAGGGGATAGTGCACGGCGTCGAGGACCTCGGCGCCGGTGATCAGCGGTTCCCCGTCGTCCTCCCGCTCGCCGGCGGGGTAGTTCTCGAACACCACGAGGGTGTCGAAGAGTTCACCGCCGCCCGCGACCCGCTGGATGTCGGCGAGCCCGAGGTGCTGGTGGTCGAGGAGGGCGGAGTGCTCGTCCTGGACGCGGCGGAGCAGCTCGGTCAGCGTCTCCTCGGGGCGGACGGTCACCCGGGCGGGGACGGTGTTGATGAACAGGCCGACGGCGGAGTCGAGACCCGCGACCTCCGTGGTCCGCCCTGACACGGTGGTGCCGAAGACGACGTCCCGGCCGCCGGTGAGGGCGCCGAGCAGCAGGCCCCACACACCGTGGAAGACGCTGCTCAGGGTCAGCCCGTGGGTCCTGGCGTAGGAGGCGAGCGCGTCGGTCAGGTCGTGGGGCAGGCGGGTGTCGACGTGTTCGGGGCGGGCAGGTGCCTGGGGGGCGCCGTCGCCGGTGGTGAGCGCCGGGAGCCGGGTCGGGCCCGTGAGGCCGTCGAGTGCCCGGCGCCATGCCTCACGTGCGGAGTCGCGGTCGCGGCCCGCGAGCCAGGAGAGGTACGGCTCCGGGGTCGCGGGCTCCGGGAGTTCGACGCCCCGGTAGGCGTCGGTCAGTTCCCGCAGCAGGACGGCGACCGACCAGCCGTCGGCGACGATGTGGTGCAGGGTGAGCAGCAGCCGGTGGCGCTGTCCGTCCCGGACGAGGGTGGCGCGCAGCAGCGGCGGCCGGTCGAGGGCGAACTGCTCGGCCCGGTCGGCGCGGAGGATGTCGTCGAGGCCGGTCACGGCGGTGTCGGCCTCCCGCCACGGGAGGGTCACGTGGTCCGCGAGCCGCTGGACGACCTCGCCGCCGGGCAGCTGGCGGAACGATGCCCGCAGCAGCGGGTGCCGGTCCAGGAGGAGTTGGAGTGCGTGGCGGAGGCGGCCGGGGTCGACGTTCCCGGTCAGGTCGAGGAGTTCCTGCACGAAGTAGAGGTCCGCGCCCTGCCGGTCGAACTCCGCGTGGAAGAAGAAACCTTCCTGGAGCGGGGAGACCGGCAGCGCGTCCGCGTCGAGCTCCACCCGCGGCCGTGCCGGGGCCGCGACGGTCTCTACGGCGGTCCGGGCGAGGGCCGCCACGGTCCGGCTGCGGAACACGTCGCGCGGGGTGATGGCGAGACCGGCCTCGCGGGCGCGGTTGACCAGCTGGATGGCGACGATGCTGTCGCCGCCCAGTTCGAAGAAGCTGTCGTGGACGCCCACGGCCGGCAGGCCGAGGAGGTCGGCGAACAGCGCGGCGAGGGCGTGTTCGGCGGGGGTGCTCGGGGTGTCGGTGCCGGTCAGGGACGTCCAGCGGGGCTCGGGCAGGGCCTTGGCGTCGAGCTTGCCGTTGGGGGTCAGCGGCAGCGGGCCGTCGAGGACGACGACCGCCGACGGCACCATGTGGTCGGGCAGCGTGTCGGTCACGCGCGCGCGTGCGGCGGTCACGGCCGCCTCTGCGCCTTCGTCGCCCCCTCCCTCCGGGACCAGGTACGCGACCAGCCGCTTCACGCCCCGGTGGTCCTCGCGGGCGAGGACGGCGGCCTGGGCGATGCCTTCGCAGGCCATGAAGGCGCTCTCGATCTCGCCCGGCTCGACGCGATGGCCGCGGATCTTGATCTGGCCGTCGGCGCGCCCGAGGAACTCCAGGTTGCCGTCGGCGCCCCAGCGGACCCGGTCGCCGGTGCGGTACATGCGGGTGCCGGGAGGGCCGTACGGATCGGCGACGAACCGTTCCGAGGTGAGCCCCTCACGGCCCAGGTAGCCGCGTGCGAGGCCGCGCCCGGAGACGTACAGCTCGCCTTCCGCGCCGACGGGGACGGGCCGGAGCGCCGTATCGAGGACGTACGCGCGCGTGTTGGGGTCGGGTCGGCCGATGGGGGCGGGGCCCGGCCGGTCGGGGTCGGCGAGCCAGAGCGTGGAGTTGACGGTCGCCTCGGTGAGCCCGTACGCGACGACGACGCGGAGCCGTCCGTCCCAGCGGGCGATCAGTTCGCTGGGGACCGCTTCCGTGCCGACGATCAGCACCGCGCCCTGCGGGAGTTCGCACTCCTGCGGCAGCGCGGAGACGAGCGAGGGCGGCAGGATCATGTGGGTGGCGCGGTGGCGGGCGATGTACTCGGTGAGCGCGGGGCCGGCCACGCGGCGCTCGGTGGGGACGAGGATGATCCGTCCGCCGACGCAGAGGGACATGATCAGGTCCCATACCGTCACGTCGAAGCCGACGGAGGCGAACTGCACGACCCGGCTCTCCGCGGTGATGCCGATCCGGTCGGTGGCGGTCGCGATGAGGCTGCCGACGCCGTCGTGGGAGACGACGACGCCCTTGGGGCGGCCCGTCGAGCCGGAGGTGTAGATGACGTACGCGGCCTGGTCGAGGGCGACCGCGGGTCCGGGGCCGAGGTCGTTGGCCGCGGCGAGGGCCTCCACGGTGGCCGGGTCGTCGAGGAGCAGATGGCCGACGCCCGCCGTCTCGGGGAGTTCGCCGACGAGGTCGCGCACGGTGACGACGGTGCGTGCGTGGGCGTCGGACAGCATGTAGGCGATGCGGTCCCGGGGGTGGTCGGCGTCCAGCGGCAGGTAGGCGGCGCCCGCCTTCATCACGGCGAGCAGGGCCACCACCAGCTCGGGCGAGCGGGGCAGGGCCACGCCCACCACGTCCTCGGCGCCGACGCCTCGGGAGCGGAGCAGCCGGGCGAGCCGGTCGGCGTCGTCGTCGAGTTCGGCGTACGTCAGTTCCCGGTCCTCGCAGACGAGCGCGACGGCGTCGGGGGTGCGGCGGACCTGCCGCTCGAAGGCGGCGGGCCAGGACAGCTCGGGGACCACGCGGGGCGCGACGCCGAACTCTTCGAGGAGCCGGGCGCGTTCGGTGTCGGAGGTGAGCTCGATACGGCCGACGGGACGGTCGAGGTCCCCGGCGAAGGAGTCGAGGAGGGCGAGGAAGCGGCGCTCGTGGTCGGCGAGCGTGGTCGCGTCGCAGACGTCGGCGTCCGCGTCGAGGTGGACGGTGTATCCCTGGCCGTCGGGGCCCTCGGCGAAGCTGAACGCGAGGTCGCTGACCGGGCCGAGCCACTCCGGGCGGAGTTCGGTCTCGTGGTCGTCGAAGCGCAGGTCGTCGGGGCGGGGCAGGATGTTGACGGTGGGGCCGACTAGTTCCGGGACGCCGTCGACGAGGCCCAGTTCCCTGGCGAGGTCCTCGGCGCGGTAGCGGCCGTGGGCGACGGCGTCGGCGACGGTTTCACCCACCTGGGCGACGAGGGCGGCGCCGGTGGTGCCGGGGTGGACGGTGAGGCGCAGCGGGACGATGTTGGACACCATGCCGGGGACGGTCGCGGAGGCCTCGTCCTCGCGGGCGGCGATCGGCAGGCCGAGGACGAGGTCCTGCTCCCCACCGGCCCGGTGCAGATGGGCGGCGACGGCCGCGAGCAGGAGGCGGGACGGTCGTACGCCCGCGGTCCGGGCGGCGGCGTTCAGCCGCTGGACGGTTTCCGGGGACAGTTCGGAGGTCCGCCGGAGCCGTCGGGTCATGGGGGTGGCGGCCCGGTCGACGAGCCGCACGGGCTCGGTCCGGCCGGCCATCCGCTCCAGCCACCAGGCGCGGTCGGCGGCGTGCCGCTCGGACGCGCGGTAGGCGCGGTCGGCGGCGACGAGTCGGGCGAGGGACCAGTCGCGGGGCCGGGACGCCTCCCCTGCCGTGTACAGCTCGCCCGCGCGGCGCGTGATGAGGGCGACGCCCATCCCGTCCACCACGATGTGGTGGTAGCGCTGGCACCACAGGACGCGGTCGTCCGCGAGCCGCAGCAGGGCGTGGGCGAAGAGCGGGTCGAGCGCGAGGTGGACGGGCCGGTCGCGGTCGGCGGCCACCCACGCGGCGGCGGCCTCGTCGGGGTCGGCGGCATCACGCAGGTCCACGACGGTGACGTCGACGGGCTGGGTGAGGGTACGGGGCGTCTGGCGCGGCCCGGTGTCGCCGGGGGCGACCCGTACGTGCAGGCACTCGGCCTCCTCGACGGCCTGGCGGACGGCGGCGGTCAGCCGGTCGAGGTCGATGGCGCCGCGGAGGTGGAGCGCGAAGACGATGTTGTAGGCGGAGCTGTCCGGTTCGATCTGCTGGGCCAGCCAGATGCCGGATTGCCCGCCGGTGACGGGGAGGCCGGAGGGGGTGTTCCGGTCCGACGGCTCGACGTCAAACA
Source organism: Streptomyces sp. NBC_00250 (assembly GCF_036192275.1). NCBI lineage: Bacteria > Bacillati > Actinomycetota > Actinomycetes > Kitasatosporales > Streptomycetaceae > Streptomyces > Streptomyces sp. NBC_00250. Next base: position 772,141 of record NZ_CP108088.1, read on the forward strand.
TCGTACGAAGTGGCCTTTCCCTGGGGGTGCGTGGCAGGCGGTGACGGCACAAACCGCCGACGGCGTGGCGAGTGGTTCCGCCACGCCGTCGGTCGGGTCGGCTCGTGGGTCGGTGGCGCGTCAGCTGGTGGGCGTCACTTGACGGCCGTGAGGAGCGGCTCGATCTCGTCGATGGCGTACGGGATCGACAGAACGGTGTTGAAGGAGAACGCGGCGCCGATGTCCGGGCCCTGGTAGGGCACGAACAGGTCGCGCTTCTCCTGGTTGACCTTGAGCTTCTTGTAGAGCGGCTCGGCCTTGATGCGGTCGTTGGCCTCGGTGCTGGAGGTCACCCAGACGAGCCGGTCGACGTCGAGGACGTTGAGCTTCTCGGCGCTGAGTTCGGCGACGTTGAAGCCCGGCTTGGCCAGGGTGTCGATCTCCGGCTTGAGCTTGAAGCCCAGCTCCTGGAAGAAGATCGACTTGGGGTCGGTCTTCGTGAACGCCGAGTACTTGCCGGCCTCGAAGCTGTCGGCGACGGCGAGCGTCCTGGTGGCCCACTCGGGGTGCTTGTCGCGGGCGGCCTTGAACCGGGCGTCGATGTCGGCGATCAGCTTGGTGGCCTCGGCGTCCTTGCCGAGCGCCTTGCCGATCTGCTGGGTCATCGTCTGCCAGGGCGCACCGTAGTCCGGGTGGTCCTTGGGCTGGGCGACGACCTTGGTGAACTTGGAGAGCGTGTCGTACTGCTCCTTCTTCATCCCCGAGTACTGGGCGATGACCAGGTCGGGCTTGAGCGCGGCGATCTTCTCGATGTTGTACTCGTCGCGCTCACCGACGATCGCGGGCTGGGTGGAGCCCCACTTGTCCTTGGTCCAGGGCCACTTGCCGTACGGCTTCTCCTTGAACCAGTCGACGGAGCCGGCCGGCTTCACGCCGAGCGCGAGGACCGCGTCCTGGTCGGAGAGGCCGAGGGTGACGATCGTCTTCGGCTCCTTGTCGATCGTCGTGGAGCCGTACTTGTGCGCCACCGTGACGGGGAACGCGGCGGGCTTGCCGCCCCCGTCGGCCGAGGCCGAGGAGGAGGTGGTGGCGGACGGCGACTCGGTCTTCTCGCTCCCTCCGCCGCAGGCGGCGAGGGCGAGAGCCGCCACCGCGAGGACAGCCACACGGGGGGCGGTTCTGGCGAACCGAGCCAGAGCGGGACGTGCACCAGCGGACACGGACGTTCCTTTCGGGGGATTCACAGTGCGTGCCACGCCCGCCGGGTGCGAAGGGTGCTGCCCGGCGGGGTGGCTTCGTGTTGCGCGGGGGGAGCGGGGGTGGCGCTAGCGCGCCGTGCCGACGCCGTCGGCCATGGGCAGGACCTCGGCGGCGGGGGGTGCCACGACGGTGGCGGCGAGGGCGTCGGGGGCCCGGTCGAGGACCGAGTCGAGGATCTCGCCGACCCTGATCGCGGTGTTGGAGAGCAGCGACGACGTGATGCCGTGGGTGTGCTCGGTACCGCCCTGGAGGTAGATGCCGCAGCGCAGTTCGGGGTCGGTGGCGAGCCGGTAGTCCCGCTCGACGCGCACGCGGCCCTGGTCGTCGCGGTGGCAGCGGTCGGCGACGGGGCCGAGGAGCCCGAGGGGCTCGGCGGGGCTGTATCCGGTGGCGTAGACGACGACATCGGCTTCGAGCACGGTCTCCTCGCCGGTGACGAGGGAGGTGACGAAGGCGCGGACCTTGTCCGGGCCGTCCTCGACGCCGGTGAGCCGGGAGATGTTGATGAAGCGCAGGCGCTCGGTGCCGAGGACCTTCTCCTGGTACGCCTGGCGGTACAGGTCGTCGATGAGGTCGATGTCCACCACGGAGTAGTTGGTGTTTCCGTGATAGTCCATCAGCTTGCGCTTGATGTCGTCCGGTGCCGTGAAGTACTCGTCGACGGCCCCCGGGTCGAAGATCCGGTTGGCGAAGGCGCTGTCGTCGGCGGGGCTGTATCCGTAGCGGGAGAAGACGGCGCAGATCTCGGCCTCGGGGAAACGGCGGTGCAGATAGGCGACGTTCTCGGCGGCGCTCTGTCCGGCGCCCACGACGACGATCCGCTCGGGGTTCGTCCCCTCCAGGCCCTCGACCTTGGCGAGCAGGTCGGAGTTGTGCCAGACGCGGTCGCTGCGCTCGACGCCTTCCGGCATGCGCGGGCGAAGTCCCGTACCGAGGACGAGGTTTCGGGCGCGGTGGACGACCACTTCGGATCCCGCGCGGGCGGTCACGTCGAGGTATTCGATGACGCCATCTCGCTCGACGGGCTCCACCGAGATGATCTCGTGGCCGTAGGAGACCATGTCGTCGACCTTGGACGCGGCCCACTCGAAGTAGTCGTGGAACTCGACGCGCAGCGGGAAGAGGTTCTTGTGGTTGACGAAGTCGATCAGCCGGCCCTTGCTCTGCAGATAGCAGAGGAAGCTGTATTCGCTGGTCGGGTTGCGCAGCGTCACGAGGTCCTTGAGGAAGGACACCTGCATGGTCGCGTCGTCGATCAGCATGCCGCGGTGCCAGCCGAACCGTGGCTGGCGCTCGAAGAAGTGGGCGGTGACCGCTTCCTGCCTTCCGACGCGGGCGTTGTGCTCGCTGAGCGCTATCGCCATGGCCACATTGGACGGGCCGAAGCCGATGCCAATGAGGTCGTGGACCAGAGGTGCGTCACCAGGAGGAACCTGCGACATGTCACTCCCATCGTGCGGGATGAAGGCTGAGGGGGAACCGGCGTCGGGCACAGCGGTGTTGCCGACGGCCGAGCGGAACTTAGGTAAAGCTAACCTGATCTAGCGATGCTGTCGACGGGGCAAAACGGGCAACGCGTGGACACGCGCTCCGAACGACCGCATAAATCAAGCCAGTTGCACTGTTAGGTAAGCCTTGCTTTACTTGCTGACGGTCAATCGCTCTTCCGAGGAGGAACCCGATGCGGGTCGTCATGTTCGGCTATCAGACCTGGGGCCATCGCACCCTCCAAGCGCTCCTGGACTCCGAACACGACGTGGTTCTCGTCGTGACGCACCCCAAGAGCGAGCACGCCTACGAGAAGATCTGGAGCGACTCGGTCGCCGACCTGGCGGAGGAGCACGGCGTCCCGGTCGTCATCCGCAACAGGCCCGACGACGAAGAGCTGTTCGCGCGGCTCAAGGAGGCCGACGCGGACATCATCGTCGCCAACAACTGGCGTACGTGGATCCCGCCGCACATCTACAACCTGCCCCGCCACGGCACGCTGAACATCCACGACTCGCTGCTGCCCAAGTACGCCGGTTTCTCGCCGCTCATCTGGGCCCTCATCAACGGCGAGTCCGAAGTCGGCGTCACGGCCCACATGATGGACGAGGTGCTCGACGCCGGCGACATCGTCCAGCAGCGGGCCGTGCCCGTCGGACCGACCGACACGGCCACCGACCTCTTCCACAAGACGGTCGACCTCATCGCCCCGGTCACCATCGGCGCACTCGACCAGATCGCCTCCGGACAGGCCGAGTTCACCCGGCAGGACCGCTCCCGGGCCAGCTTCTTCCACAAGCGCGCCGAGGAGGACATCCGGATCGACTGGAACTGGCCGGCCGACGTCCTGGAGCGCCTGGTCCGCGCCCAGTCCGCGCCCTACCCGAGCGCCTTCACCTTCCACCGGGGCAAGCGCCTCGAAGTCCTCTCCGCCGTGGTCTCCGAGGGCCGTTACGGCGGCACGCCCGGCCGTGTCTTCTACCGCGAGGGCGAGGGTGTCGTGATCGTCGCCGGCGCCGACGCGCGCGCCGGCCGCAACCACGGCCTGGCCATCACCCGCGTCCGGACGGAGGACGGCCGCGAGCTGCCCGCGACCGAGTACTTCACCTCCATGGGCGGCTACCTCACCGGCCGTCCCTGACGAGCGGGGAGAGTGAGGAGCAGCCGATGGAACAGCCGGTCGTCTCCGGTGTCGCGCACGACCTCTCGGGGGCGACGTTCGCCGTCGTCGGCATCGCGAGCATGCCGATGGACTGGGCGAAGGTCTTCGGGTCACTCGCGAACACCGACCTGACCCTCGACGCACTGACAGGCGCGGGCACGAGTACGCACCCGGGCCCGGGGGTGGCCCCGCCCTCCCGCACCATCACGCCGCCCTCGCAGAGCATGACGCCACCCAGCGTGCTCGACCTCAACGCGTATCTCATGCACACCGTCGGCAGGGCCGCGCGCCGCCGCCTGGCGGAGACCCTGGAGGCCCGGGGGTTACGGCTCTGGCACCTCACCGTGATGGCGCTGCTCGCCGACCTCGGCCCGCAGATGAAGACGGCCCTCGCCACACGGCTGGCCATGAACGCCAGCGACCTGGTGAAGGTCGTCAACGACCTGGTCCGGATCGGACAGGTCGACTGCGTCCGGGACGACGCGGACCGGCGCCGTGTCGTCGTGCGGCTCACCCCGGAGGGCGAGACGTCGCTCCGGAGTCTGAACGCGGAGATCGCGCGGACGGACGACGAGATCCTGACCCCCCTCGACGCCGGGGAGCGCGAGCAACTCGCGTCCCTGCTGCGCCGGGTGCACGGCCATCTCGAACCGGCACCGGCCGACCTGGCGCGCGAACGACCGGTCTCCTCGACCTGAGCGGTACGGTCGGGTGCCGCCACGCCGGGGCGGCGCGGCAGCACCCGACTCTCCCGTCCTCAGGCGCCGGTGTGCGCGGCGATGCGCAGGGACTCGACCAGGTCGCGGTAGAGGGTGTCCGAGGCGAGGAGTTCCTCGTGTCGGCCCCGCGCGCGAACCCGGCCCGCCTCCATGACGACGATGGTGTCCGCGTCGACCACCGTCGACAGGCGGTGGGCGATCGTCACCACGGCGCCGGTGTCCGCACGGGAGCGCACGCACTCCTGCACGGCCGCCTCGGTCAGGCCGTCCAACTGCGCGGTGGCCTCGTCCAGGAGCAGCACGTCGGGGGTGGCGAGGAGCGCCCGGGCCAGGGCGATGCGCTGCCGCTCCCCACCCGACACGTTCGCCGTGGCGAGGGGCGTGTCCAGGCCCTCGTCCAGCGCGTCGACCTTCTCCGCGAGCCGTACGTCGTGCAGTACGCGCCGCAGTTCCTCCGCGGTGGCGTCGGGGCGGGCGAGCAGCAGGTTGTCGCGGATCGTGCCGGGGACGACCGGGGTGTCCTGCTCGACGTAGGCGAGCCGGGCCCGGATGTCGGCATGGGCGTGGTCGCGGTACGGCCGCCCGTCGAGGAGCAGTTCGCCGGCGGCCGGCTCCAGGAACCGCAGGACGAGGGAGAGCAAGGTGGTCTTGCCCGCTCCCGAGGGGCCGACGACGGCGGTGTGGCCGCGCCGGGGGATGACGAGGTCGATGTCCCGTACGGCCGCGGCGGCGTCGGGACCGTAGGCGGCGGTGACGTTCCGCAGCTCCAGGACGGGTATGTCGTCGCCGGCCGCCTCGGCGCGTATGCCCGAAGCCTCGGCGCGTACGCCGGAAGCGCTGGTGCGTGCGCCGGGCACCGTGCTCCTGCCCGAGGACGGGGAGGTGTGCTCGGTCGGCAGGGCGTCGGCCTGCCGGATGCGTTCGGCCGCGGCGATGCCGGACTGCAGGGTGGTCACGTTCTGGCTGAGTTCGGTGATCGGGTCCATGAGGGCGAAGGCGTAGAGGAGGAAGGCGATCAGACCGGACACTTCGAGCCGGCCCTCGCCGACGCGCCAGGCGCCGACGGCGAGGATCGCGATGATGGCCAGGTTGACGCCGGACCAGGCGGTCGTCCAGGCCAGCGCCTCGCGGCGGACGGCCCGGACGCCGTACTCGGCCGAGGCGCGCGCGTCAGCGAGGATCCGCTGGGTCATGCGCTCCTCGGCGCGGTTGACCTTGACGGTACGGATCGCCCGCAGGGTGCCTTCGAGGACGCCGCCGAGCCGGCCCACATGCTCCTGGGCCTGCTGCTGCGACCGGGCGATGCCGGGCATGAGGAGCCCGAAGACCACGCCCACCAGGGCGACGGCGGCCACCGTGGTGGCGAGCAGCACCAGGTCGAGGAAGCCCATGAGGACGAGGCTGCCCACCAGCATCACCGCCCCGTTGATGAGACCGACGAAGGAGGAGCCGGCGGCCTCGCGGAGCAGCACGGTGTCGGAGGTGACGCGGGTGACGAGTTCGCCGGTGGGGCTCCGGGTGATGCCGGGCACGGTGGCGCGCAGGAAGCGCCGGACGACCGACTCGCGGGCGTCGAGGACCACCCGCTCCCCCAGTGCCCCGAGCAGCGTCCACTGCCAGTAGGACACCGCGGCGCCGACGACGAGCAGCACGACGAGTGCCGCCACGGGTCCCGTCAGGGAGGACGCGCTGCCCAGTGCGTCGAGCACGTGCTTCGTGACCATGGGCGTGGCGAGGCCCAGGGCGGAGGCGACCAGGGCGAGGGCGAGCCCCTTGACCAGGGTGCGCCGGTGCGGGCGGGCGAAGGACCACAGGATGCTCAGGCGGGGCGCGATGGAGGTGGACATACCCACAATGGAACACCCATGTTCCAGAAAGGTCAAAAGGTTTCCCAAACGGCATGAGGGGTTACCGTGTGCGCATGGGGTCCGACGACACTCCCGCGCACGGCGCGGCCACCCGCGAGAGCGCCACCCGCGCCCGCACCCGGCGCGCGATCCTCGACGCCGCCGTCTCCGTGCTCACCGCCGACCACGGCGCCTCGCTCGGCGATGTCGCCGAGGCGGCCGGGGTGGGACGGACCACCGTGCACCGCTACTTCCCCGAGCGCTCCGACCTGCTCGCCGCGATCGGCACGGACGTACGGGACCGGGTCGACGCGGCGGCCGACCGGGCGCGGCTCGACGACGGGCCGGCACCCGAGGCGATGGAGCGGCTCTGCCTGGAGTACTTCGAACTCGGCGACCGGTTGCTGCTGCTGTACGACGTACCGCAGTTCGTGGCGTGGTCCGGCATCGAGGAGGAGTCCGCGGCGGACCTGGCCCTGCTGACCCTCGTCAGGCGCGGACAGAAGGACGGGACGCTCGACCCGGAGGTCGACGCCGGCTGGCTCCAGGACGTCATGTGGGCACTGCTCTATGCCGCCTGGATGCAGGCGCGCGACCAGGGGACCCCCAAACACACGGCTCTCTCCCTGTGTCTGCGGACCCTGCGGAAGGCCGTCACCCCGTAGGGACGCCGACCGGGCGCCGTGTTGACCACATCGAGATCGAACCCCCTGGCGCTCGACCCCGGGCGGGAATAGGTTAGGCTCACCTAACAAGCACCGAGTTGGCCGCTGCCCCGCAGACACCCGTCTGTGGGGCCGTCAGTCGGGGCCTCGTACATCCCCCTGCCCGGAGACAAGGATCCACCATGCCTTCTGTGTTCACCCCCCTTCGCCGTCGCGTTCTCGTGGCGGGCGCCGCCGCGGTCTCGCTCGGCCTGATGGTGACCGGGTGCGGCTCGGACGACAAGAAAGACGACGCGGCAGGGTCGGCGGGCAAGGCCCCGGCGGGCGCTTTCCCCGTGACCATCAAGAGCGCCCTCGGCGATGCGGTCATCAAGGACAAGCCGAAGCGCGTGGTGACCCTCGGTCAGGGCTCCGCCGAGACGGCCATCGCCCTCGGCAACGTCCCGGTCGGCATCGAGGAGTACCCCTGGGGCAGCGACAAGACCGGCTACCTCCCCTGGATCCACGACGCGGTGAAGAAGTCCGGTGCCACGCTGCCCAAGCAGTTCAAGGGCGGCGAGGAGCTCGACATCGAGGCCATCACCGAGCTCGAGCCCGATGTCATCCTCGCCCCGTGGTCCGGCCTGACGCAGAAGCAGTACGACATCCTGAAGGACATCGCGCCGACCGTCGCCTACCCCGAGAAGGCGTGGAGCACGAACTGGGACCAGCAGATCGAGATCATCGCCAAGGCGCTCGGTCAGCCGGAGAAGGCCAAGGAGCTGGAGTCGAAGATCGACAAGCAGCTCGCCGACGCGGCCGCCTCGCGCCCCACCTACAAGAACGTCACGTTCTCGTACATCTACAACACCGGCCCCGGCACCCTCGGCATCTTCAAGCCCGAGGAGCAGCGCGTGGCCATGGTCTCCAAGCTGGGCCTCAAGGTCGACCCGATCGTGAACACCTTCAAGGAGACCGAGGGCACCGACTCCGCCCTGATCGGCCTGGAGAACGCCAACAAGCTCTCGAAGAGCGACATCGCGTTCACCTTCTACATGGACGAGAAGTCGCGCAAGGAGATCGAGGCGCAGCCCCTGTACGGCGCCATCCCCGCCGTGAAGAAGGGCGCGCTCGTCTACAGCCACGACACGCCGTTCGTCACCGCATCCTCGATGATCAACCCGCTGACGGTGCCGTACAGCATCGAGCGCTACCTGCCGATGATCGACAAGGCCGTCGCCAAGGCCGGGAAGTAACAGCGGTCCCAGCGTGACCACACTCTCCCGGATCGGTCAGGGCCCCGCCGTCGTACGGCGGGGCCTTGCCCGGCATGTCATGGCCGCCGTCCTCTGTCTGGTGCTGCTCGCCCTCGCGTTGCTCGCCAGCGTCATGTTCGGCAGCAAGCCCACGTCCGCCGGCGAGGTCCTGCGGGTCGTCACCGGCGGCGGCGACGAGTACACCCGTACCGTCGTCGAGAGCCGCTACCCGCGCACCGTCCTCGGCGTGCTCGCGGGTCTCTGCCTCGCGGTCGCCGGCACCCTGATGCAGGGCATCACGCGCAACCCGCTCGCCGAGCCGGGACTTCTCGGCATCAACGCGGGCGCGTCCGCCGCCATCGTCGCCGCCACGGCGTTCCTCGGCGCCTCGGGGCAGCAGCAGACCATCTGGTGGGCCCTCGCCGGCGCCCTCGCGACCGGAGTCGTCGTCCACCTCGTCGGCACCGCCGGCGGTGGCGGCGGACCGGTCCGCCTGGTGCTCGCCGGCGCGGTGCTCTCCGCCGTCCTCGCCGCCTTCATCCAGGCCGTCGCACTGTCGAAGCCGCAGGTCTTCGACACCTACCGCTACTGGGTGGTGGGCGCCCTCGGCGGCCGTGGCTTCGACGCCTTCTGGGCGGTCCTGCCGTTCGCCGCCGTCGGCTTCGTGCTCGCCCTGCTGCTCGCGCCCGGGCTCAACGCCATGGCGATGGGCGACGACAAGGCCGCCTCCCTCGGCATCAGTCCCGCCCGCGTCAAGGGCGCGGGACTGCTCGCCGCGACGCTGCTCGCCGCCGCCGCGACGGCGGCCGTCGGCCCCATCGCCTTCGTCGGCCTCGCCGTGCCGCACGTCGTCCGGGCGCTGGTGGGCGCCGACTTCAGGGCCCAGATCCTCTTCACCTCCCTCGCGGGGCCCACGCTGCTGCTCTTCGCCGATGTCATCGGCCGGATCCTGCTGCGCCCGCAGGAACTCATGGTCGGGGTCGTCACCGCCTTCGTCGGTGCGCCCGCCCTGCTGTTCGCCGTTCGCCGTATGAGGGGAGCGGGATGAAGACCGCCGACCGGACCGACACTCCGGACAGCCCGGAGGTGAGGAAGCCGCGCCCGGCGCGCCCCGCGGGCCGTGGGGTGCTGCGGATCGGCCCCTGGGTCGCCGTACCCGTGCGCCGCTCCTCCGTGATCGCCGCCGTGGTGTCCCTGCTGCTGCTCTGCGCGGCGGCCGTGGCCACCCTGTCGATGGGCAGGCTCGGCATCGACCTGACCGATCTGCCGTCGGCCCTCGCGGGTGATGCCACGGGCAAGAACGCCTTCGTCCTGAACCGGCTGCGCGGCCCGCGGCTCGTCGTGGCGATCGCCACCGGTGCGGCCTTCGGCCTGTCCGGGGCCCTGTTCCAGTCCGTCACCCGCAACCCGCTGGGCAGTCCCGACGTCATCGGGCTCGGAGCCGGCGCCGGTGCGGGAGCGGCGGCCGCCGCCCTGTTCCTGCCCGACGTCCTGCCGGTGGCCGTGGGCGCGCTGCTCGGCGCGATCATCGCGATGGTGGTCGTGTTCCTCGCCACGGGCACCGGGTTCCGCAGCCCGGGACGGCTCGTGGTGGCCGGCATCGGTGTGGCCGCGATGGCGACGGCGCTGACCCAGTACGTGGTGTACTCCGTCGAGCGGGACAAGGCCAGCGCGCTGACCGCCTACATCAACGGAAGCCTCTCGGCCCGCTCCTGGGACGACGCGGCGACGATCTGGACGGTGCTGCTCGTCTCCCTGCCGCTCGCGGGGCTCCTCGCCCGGCCGCTGAGCATCGGCGAGATGGGCGACGACCTGTCCACCGGTCTGGGTGCCCGCCCCGGCCGGACCGCCACCTGGGCGGTCGCGCTGTCGATCGTCCTCTCCGCGGGGGCCGTCAGCGTGGCGGGGCCGATCGCCTTCGTCTCCCTGACGGCGCCGCAGATCGCCAAGCGCGTCACCCGCAGCGGCGGCCCGCACCTGATGATGTCCACCCTGCTCGGGGCCCTGCTCCTGGTGCTCGCCGACCTCACCGCGCAGCAGTTGCCGCTCTTCGACAACCTGCCGGTCGGTCTGTACACGATGGCCGTCGGCGGCGCGTACCTCGGCTATCTGCTGTTGCGTGAGTGGAAGCGCCCGGCCGCCTGACCCGTGCCGGTCGGGGGCTGTGCGGGCTCGAGGGGGTCGCCGACGAGCAGGTTCCAGCGCTCGGCCCTACCGCTCAGGTGGACGGCGGTCAGCGGGCGGACGTCGAGCCGCCAGGCCGCCTCGTCCGGTGCCCCGAGGGCGTGGACCAGCGCTGCGCGGATGACGTCCGGTTCGGCGACGACGGTGACGCGTCCCGAGTCGGCCCGCAGTCCGTCGAGCCAGGCGCCGACGCGTACTCGCAGTTCGCGCAGGGACTCACCGCCGTGCGGGGCCGCCGTCGGGTCGGACAGCCAGGCGCCGACCGCGGATTCCTCGGCGGCGGCGACGGCCGCGAGGGTCTGTCCCCTCCACCGCCCCATGGCGCAGCCCGCGAGTTCGGTCACCGGTTCCGCCGGGAGGCCGAGGGCCTCCGCCGTGCGGCGGCAGCGCGCGGACGGCGAGGAGTAGGCGCGCGAGGACGGGCCGACGGCGGACGCCAGGGATTCCGCGCGGGCGATTCCCTCGGGGTCGAGGGGGCTGTCGTCGTCGAACCCGACGTCTCGCAGTGCTCCGCTGGTCGCGGGGGAGATCAGCGTCAGCCGGACGGTCATCGGCTTCCTTTTCGGTCGGCGCGTGGGGCGGCGCCAAGGGTAGCGCCGGGCCGGCGGCCCGCTCCGGGGGGCGTACGAAGGTGATTCAGGCCTCACGCCCTTGGCGGCGCCCTCGGTGCGCGGTACGGTCGGGCGACATTTGAAGAGCGTGACGACGGCGAGACGGAAGTCCGGTGAGAATCCGGCACGGTCGCGCCACTGTATGCCGGGTGCCGCCCCTCCGTCAGGGGGCGTCGTCGCGGCAAGTCAGACCCGTGGACCGTCGTCCTGCACCACCGTCTGGGACGCGAGTTCCCGCAGGAGGTTCCATCATGGCCGAGGCTGTCGTCTCCGCTGCCGTTTCCGCCCCTTCCGTGGCCGTTCCGGCCCCGCTGCCCGTTCGGGCCGTCCTTCCCTGGGCGTTCTTCGTCGGCCTTCTCGCGCTCATCGCCCTGTACTTCGTGGGCGCCGAGCAGGGTGCCACGTCCCTGATCGCGGGCTCCGACGTGCACGAGTGGGTGCACGACGGTCGTCATCTGCTCGGCTTCCCCTGCCACTGAGAGGGGATCCGCACATGCACGCCTCAACTGTCAGATCCCTGCTGGTCCGCGGCATGCTCGCGGGCCTGATCGCCGGTCTCCTCGCCTTCGCCGTCGCCTACGCGGTGGGTGAACCGCCCGTGAACGGCGCCATCGCGGTCGAGGAGGCCCAGGCCGCCCAGGAGGCGCACGCCGCTCCGGAGGCGCACGCCGGTCACGGTGGCACGGCCGCCGCCGAGGCCCCGGAGGAAGAGGAGGCGGTCAGCCGCCCCGTCCAGTCGACCTTCGGCCTGGCCACGGGGGTTCTCGTCTACGGAGTGGCGCTCGGCGGCATCGCCGCGCTCGCGTTCTCCTTCGCGCTCGGCCGTATCGGCCGGTTCAGCCCCCGGGCGACCGCGGCGCTGACCGCGGCGGCGGCGTTCACCACCGTCTATCTGGTGCCGTTCCTGAAGTATCCGGCGACCCCGCCGGCCGTCGGCAACCCGGACACGATCGGGAAGCGCACCACGCTGTTCTTCCTGATGATCCTGCTCAGCGTGCTGCTCGGGCTCGCGGCGGTGATCGCGGGACGTCGACTCGCACCGCGTCTGGGCAACTGGAACGCGACCCTGGCCGCCGCGGCGGGGTTCATCGTCGTGACGGGAGTCGCCTTCGCGCTGCTCCCGGCGAACGACGACGCGGTCAAGGCGGGCTTCCCCGCCGCTCTCCTCTGGGAGTTCAGGGTGGCCTCGCTCGCCGTCCAGGCCGTGCTGTGGGCGGCGTTCGGCGTGGTCTTCGGCTTCCTCGCCCAGAAAGTCCTGGCCGACCGGACGTCCGCCGTCGACGCCCCGGCCACGGTCGGAGCGCCGATCCCCGGCTGATCGACAGGACGACTCCGCACGGACTGCCCCGTACGCCCCCGGCGTACGGGGCAGTTCCGCACTCCGGGCGACTGCGACGGCTCCCCCGACGGTCGGAAGATCGCGAACTCCCCACCTCCGTATACTGAGCGCGCACGTCTCATCACGTTATGTGTACGGAGGGTCCCCTCTTGGCTGGTCGTTCTCAGTCGGCCGAAGACATCCGCCGATCCGCTCCCACGGGAACCGCGATGCGGCCCGCGTGGCACGAGCGGGCCAAGAGGGCTGTCGTGGCGGGCCGGTTCGATCCCGACGTCGTGTCCGAGGCGGAAAGCCTGGCGCGGTCGGGACGGCTCACACACCGGGACCTGCGGATGCTCCTCCTCGTGACCGACGACCACCCGGCCTGGCTGACCGCCCGCCGCCTCGCGGTCGACGGACTCAAGGACACGCCGGAGGTTCCCCAGCAGATCCTCACGGCGCACGCACAGCTGGAGTTCTGGCCCCCGCCGACGTACGAGGAGTCCGCCGAGCACCTGCCGAACGGGCATGTCCTGCACACGGCGGCGGTACGGCTCGGCCCCGGCGACGCCCAGGTGACCGGCCCGGCCCGGAGCGCGCCGACGCAGTCGCTGGCCCGCAGGTCCGCCGCCCGTGCGATGCTCCACCGGCTCGCCGGGGTCGCGGCACCGGCCGGGGAAACCGCCGACGGGCGGCTGACGTTGCCCGGCATGGGAACGGAGGCCTTCGAGGCGCTGCTGCGCACGCGGGTGTCGACGGCCGGCGAACCGGGTGAGGAGCTGACGGCAGAGGTCGTCCGCAGGTCGGGATCGGCGCGGCTGCGGCACCGGGACGTCCATCTCCTGCTGTTCGGCACGCGGGGGCAGGCGTGGCGGGAGCTGCGCGTTCACGCCCTCCGCCTCGCGGCGCGGATGCAGTCCTCGGCGGCCACACTCCTGCGCTGGCACGCGGACGAGCGGGGCGCGGAGACCCGGCACACGGTGGTCGCGGCGGCCGGGGGATTCTCCTGCCGGTGGACCTGGGACGGCGGCGACGGGCGTACGGTCGACGGCGCCGAGCGCACGGCACACGACCGGCGGCAGGCCGCGCACCTCGGTGCGGTCGCCCTCCTGGCGGAACTCACCGGGCTTCCGGAGCCGGCGGAGGAGCGGGCGGCCGCCGACGGCGGCCCCTCCCGGTCGGTGCGGATCCAGCCGGTGCCGACGGGCCAGGATCCGGTGAAGTACCTGAACAAGTACACCCAGTTGGAGGTCATCTCCAAGCCGGAGTCGACGTTCGCGACCGCGCCGAAGAGCGTCACGTGCACCTACACCTGCACGCTCGCCCGTACGGGCGCGGAGGTGTCCGTCACCCGCCGGGCGAAGGCGCGGCCGGACGCACGTCGCGCGGCGGCGTCCGCGCTCATGGAGGAACTGGTCGCCCTCGACACCGAGTCCACTCCCCCGGCGCGGGTGGCGCGACCGTCCGGCGTGCCCCCGGCGCGGGCGGAGGCGCCGTCCACCGTGCCCCCGCCACGGCCCCCCGCCGTGCCGAACCCGCGGCCTCGGGCGGCGGGCGCCGCCGATGCCCGCCCGCCCGTGCCGGTCCCGGTGCCGCGGATCGGGGTGAACGACGTCATCGCGGAAGCGCTCGCGGCCGGGTGCGCCGTCTCCTTCCTCCCGGCCGACAGCGAACCGGCCGGCCTACTGCTCCACCGGGCCGACGGGGCTCCCCTGCCGGGCGTCGAGCTTCCGGCGCCACTGTCACCGGCGCGCCGCTCGCTGCTCGTGCGTCCGGCCCCCGGACCCGTACCGGTGGTGGGCTGGCGGGTTCCGCTGGCCCAGGCCGTCCCCGTACTGCTGCGCCGGGACCGGGCCGGCGGGTGGCATCCGACGGCGGCCGAGTGGGAGCGCGCGGCCCGGCTCGGGCTCCGGACCGTCGCTGCGGGGCTCGTCCACCCGACGCTCACCCCGGAGGGGGTGGACCGCTGGCGCATGGGACCGCTGCCGGAGGCCACCGCACGCGCCGTGGAGGACCTCGCCCGCCACATGTCGCCCCGCGCCCACGCCGTGGCCGACGGAGGCCGGTATCCGGCAGCCGTGGACGCCGTAGCGGCGTTCCTCGACGCGCTGGCCGACACGCTGCTGCGCCCTCCGGCCGCGGTCCTCTTCGGCACCGGCCCCTTCCTCGCGCCGACCGGCGGCCCGCTCCCCGAAGCGGAGGCCGAGCGGGTACGGCCCTGGCTGGACACGGTCGAGGACCGGCTGCACCCCGGGCCGCCGCCCGGCCTCGTCGTCGAGTTCGCCGAACCGTCCGAAGAGGAAGCCGCCGCCGGGCGACTCACCGGCCGCCTGCTGGTCGCGGTCGACCGGGACGAGCCGGCCGGCGAGATCGCCGCCGCCCTGCTCGACACCGCGCGGGAGCCGGTGGCGGGCGTCGAGCCGTACCACCTGCGGGACCGCGTACGGCGCCGCCTTGAGCGTGCGGCCCGCGGCTGCGCGGTCCTGAACGGGCTGCTCTCCTCGCCCGAACGGCTGGTGGCGGACAGTTCGGGGATCGCTCGACTCCTCGCCTCCGAAGCCGACTTGGCGACCGAGGGTGTGGTGCTGCGGTGGCCGCCCGGTCTGCGCGACCCGCTGTCCGCGCATACGGTCGTCGGGACGGAGGACGCCGTCGACGCGGACGGCGATCCCGGCACCCGCCCCACCGGGGGCGCACCCCGCTTCAGCCTCCAGGCATTGCTCGACTTCCGCTGGCAGCTCGCACTCGGCGGCGACGTGCTGAGCGAGGCCGAGATGGACGCCCTCGCGGAGGCCGCCCGCCCCCTCGTCCGGGTCCGGGGCCGGTGGGTGCTGCTCGATCCCCTCACGGTCGCGCGCGTACGCCGCCGGGCGCTCGGCCCCCTCGCCGGGATCGACGCCCTCACGGCCGCCCTCACCGGCACCGTGAACGTCGACGGCCGGACGGTGCCGTGCCGGGCGGGCGGGAACCTCGCCGCCGTCGTCGACATCCTGCGCCGGGGCGAGCACACGGCCGCCGTTCCGGCCCCCGCCGGGCTCGACGCCACACTCCGCGCCTACCAGGCACGGGCACTCTCCTGGCTCGCGCACACGGGCGGGATCGGGTTCGGCGCCGTCCTCGCCGACGACATGGGGCTCGGCAAGACCCTCACCGCCATCTCGTACACCCTTCACCGGTACGAGAACGGGCACCGCGGCCCGGTCCTCGTGGTGTGCCCTTCGTCGCTGGTGACCAACTGGGAGCGGGAGTTCCGCCGGTTCGCCCCGCAGCTCGACGTCACCGTCTACCACGGCACCCGGCGGAGCCTGGAACTCGCCGGGGAGCGGACCGTCGTCCTCACCACCTACGGCGTACTGCGCCGCGACGACGAACTCGGTTCCGCTTCCTGGGACTTGGTGATCGCGGACGAGGCGCAGCACGCCAAGAACCACGCCTCCTCCACCGCCCGCCGGCTGCACGGACTCACCTCCGCCACCCGCCTGGCCCTGACCGGGACCCCGGTCGAGAACAACCTCTCCGAGCTGTGGACGCTGCTCGACTGGGCCAATCCCGGACTCTTCGGACCGCTGAAGACCTTCCGCTCACGGTACGCGGCTGCCGCCGAGCGCGACCCGGACGGTCCTGCCGCGCTCGCCCTCGCCCGGCTGATCGCGCCGTTCCTCCTGCGCCGCCGGAAGACCGACCCCCAGGTCGCCCCCGAGCTCCCCGCGAAGGTCGAGTCCCGGCGGATCGTCGAGCTCACCGCCGAGCAGGTCGCCCTCTACGAGGCCGTCGTCCGCGAGACGATGGAACAGCTCGCCCACTCCCCGTCCCTCGCCCGCTCCGGCCTGGTGTTCAAGCTGATCACCGCCCTGAAGCAGATCACCAACCACCCCGCCCACTACTGGGGCGAGGAACACCCGGGCCCGGCCCGGGTGGATGAGTTCACCGCCCGGTCGGCCAAGCTGGAAGCGCTCGCCGAACTCGCCGAGACGATCACCTCGCGCGGCGAGGCGGCGCTCGTCTTCACCAGTTACGTGACGATGGGCCGGCTCCTCACCGAGCACCTGACGCACCTCGGCCATCGCCCGCTGTTCCTCCACGGCGGTCTGGACACCCGACAGCGGCAGGAGCTGGTCGACGCGTTCCAGGCGGGCCGCTCACCGTTGTTCGTGCTGTCCGTCAAGGCGGGCGGCACCGGTCTGACCCTGACCCGGGCCAGCCACGTCGTGCACTTCGACCGCAGCTGGAACGCCGCCGTCGAGGACCAGGCCTCCGACCGCGCACACCGGATCGGGCAACGGCGCACGGTCACCGTCCACCGACTCGTCACACGCGGCACGATCGAGGACCGGATCGACCAACTCCTCACGCACAAACGGTCCTTGCAGGAAACGGTCCTGGGCACCGGCGACGCCGGAATCGCCCGGCTCTCCGACCGTGAACTCTCGGATCTCGTGAGTCTGGGAGGCGCGTCGTGACCTCCCCCGACCTCATCTCCGTACTGGACACCCACATCGAGCCGCCCCCGGCGCCGCTTCCCGGGCTCGACGCGCTGCGCGCACTCGTCGCCGACGCGGCGCTCCGCGCGGCCGCCCTCCTCGACGACACCGGGACGGGCGCCGGTGTCGGCACCGGCCCCGGTGGGACCGTTCCCGAAGACACCGCGACCGACCGAGCCGACGGCGTCGACGACGTCACCGCGGACATCGCCCGCTTCGTCGCCCGGACCGGAGACACCCATCAGGGACGTGCCGCCGCCCAACTCGACCTGCCCGTAGGTCAGATGAGACTTCTGGCCACGGCCCACCGGTTCGGCGGGCGGCCGGGCGTCGCCACCTTCCTCGCGCCACAGCCGGCCGATCCCGACCTGCTCGCCGCCGCCGAGCACACCGTCCAGCCGCTCCGCCCGTCCCCCACCGCACCCGTGGAGCGCCACCACAACCACCTCACCGACGCGCCCGCACGGGTCCAGCTGCGGTACGGCCCAGACCGCCTCTGGCACCCGTACGTGGAGCGCTACGGCACCTGGCAGCCGGCCGCCGCGCCCCACCCCGACCCCGCCGTGGCGTACGGAGCGGCTCGTGCGGCGCTCCGCGCACCGTCGCGGAGATGACGACGCGGCCGACGATGCGGCACCGGCGCGCCCCGGTGCGCCCCGGCGCATCTGCGCAGGTCGACGAGTTGCTGCCACGATCTTCAAACATCCATTGTTTCAAGCCGAGTTGGAGTGTTAGCGTCCCAGGCGACCGGCAAGTGCTTTGACGTAGGTGTGACGAACGGGGCCTCACGGCTCCGTGTATGGGGCCATTGCTGTGGGGGGTGGAATGGGTCCGCGTACCGTTGCCGAGCTTCTGGATTTCGAACGTCGAGTCGTGCCCGCCGTCGACCGTCTCCGCGAGGTGCGGAGCGGCGAGCGGGACGGGGATCCGATCGCGGCCCTCGACGAGGTGCGGGCGGCCGTCGAGGGGCTCTCGGGGCTCCTGTCGGACCGTCAGATATCGGCCACGCTCGCCGACTTGGCGGTGTGGGCGGGAACCGGATGCGAGGGCGTGCCGAATTTCGACGCCACCCGGGACGCGGTGCCCGCTCCCGAGGACGGTGAGGCCGCCGCGTACATCGGGCCGGTGATCCTCCCCAACAGCGACCGTCACGAGGTCCACATCGAGGCGTTCTCGGTGGTCCGGCAGGACCCCGACTGCACGCCGTACCTCCAGGACGTGTATCCGCACCCGAAGGCCGTCTTCCAGTCGACCCGGCTGCTCTCCGCCTCGCGGGGGCTGCGGGAGGGCAACTGCGTGGTGTTCTTCCCCGAGAACATCCCGGCGGCGACACGATGTACACACCAGAACTTCGCATGGTTCTTCTTCAACCGGCACGTCGACATCTACGCCCAGACCCTGGCGATCACCGAGCGGCTGTGCGGCCCCGGGTCTCCGTTCGCCGCCGACACCGGGCTCGTCTCCCCCGGGATCGACCCCGAGGACGTGTACCAGGCCCGGTGCGTCTGGGGCTACCTGCACGACTACTTCCACCACACCGGACCCCGCCCGCTCGACCAGCACCTGCCGCTCAAGACGAAGTGGCGGCCCGGGCTGCTGGAGGAGCTCAAGGTCGACATGAAGACGGCGATCGCCTGCTTCGAGGAGGACGTGCCGTTCGGTCCGGTCGTCTTCGAGTACGTCCTTCTGGAGCGGCTCTTCCGCTACCCGGCGCAGCCCGAGCCGCTGCGCAACTTCGACTCCGGTACGGGGTTCGCGCTGGGTACCTGGCTGGCCGCGCACGGGCTGTTCACGGAGGACGGGCAGGGACGGCGCGCCCTGGGGGCCAAGGCGGAGATCGTGGAATGCGTCCGCGAACTCGTGCGGCGGATCGAGAAGATCGAGACGATCGAGGACGACGACGCCTACCGTACGGGCGCCGTGGACTTCCTCTACGGGACGCTCCTGCGGCGCCCGGAGAGCAAGCCCGACCGGTACGGCGGCCCGCTGGCACCGATCGGTCTGTGGGGTTCCGAGGTCCATGTCTGAGACACCCCCCTCCGGCGTGCCCGACACCCATGCCCCGCCCGGCCTCGACCGGATCCTCCGGGACCCCGGCTTCTGCCGTCACTCCACCGGCCGTGTCGCCGTCGTGGAGTGGGAGGCCGGGAGCGGCTGGTCGGAGCCGCGGATCGAGCCGTACGACAAGCTGGCGATGGATCCCGCGACCCTGGGGCTCCACTACGGGCAGGCCGTCTTCGAGGGCATGAAGGCCTTCCGGGGCGCGGACGGATCGGTGTCCCTGTTCCGGGCGGCCGACCACGGGCGCCGCCTCGGGCGCTCGGCCGCGCGGCTGGCGATGGCCGAGATGCCCGTCGAACTGTTCACCCGGGCCTGTACCGAGCTGGTCGCCGCGGACGAGCGGTGGGTGCCCGCCGGGTACGGGCAGAGCCTGTACCTCCGGCCGCTGCTGCTCGCCACGGAGGCCGAGATGGGGCTCCGGCCCTCGCTCAGCTACCGGTGCGTCGTCCTGGCCTACCCCGCCGACCCCTGTTTCGGGAGCGACTTCCGTCCGCTCGCGGTGACCGCCGCGACGGAGACGGTGCGCGCGGTGCGGGGCGGGACCGGCGAGTCGAAGTGCGCGGGCAACTACGCCGCGAGCCTGCTGACCAGGACCGAAGCGCAGGCCGCCGGGTACGACGAGGCCCTGTGGCTCGACGGTCTGGAACGCCGCTGGGTCGAGGAGCTCAGCACCATGAACGTCTTCTTCGTCTGGCGCGGCGAGGACGGGCCCCGGCTCACCACTCCGCCGTGCGACGGGACGATCGTCCGGGGCATCACCCGTGACGCGCTCCTCACCCTGGCCGACGACCTCGGCCTGCCGGCTGCCGAGGAGCCGACGTCGATCGACGCGGTCCGCGACGGGATCCGCTCCGGCGGCCTCGCCGAGATGTTCGCGAGCGGGACGGCCGGCGTCGTCGTCGCCGTGGGCCGGCTCGGCACCGGCGGCCGGGACCTGATCGTCGGTGACGGCAAGGAGGGCCCGGTGACCGAGCGGCTGCGCACCGCTCTGCTGGACGTCCAGCACGCACGTACACCTGACACGCACGGCTGGTTGCTCCCGGTCACCGGGAACGCCGGAGCGGCCACGATCGAGGGCGAGGGGCGACACGCATGAGCGACAGCACGGCGCTGAAGGCCGACCGTGACGGGACGCTGTCGGGAGTCACCAGAATCCACACCCTCGGCCCCTCCGGCACCAATCTGGAGAAGGCCGCGCACCACTGGTTCGCCGAGCGCGGGGTCGCCGGGACGGTGCTGCTCCACTCCGAGGTGGAGGACGGGCTCGACGTCATGGGCTTCGACGGGAGCGAGGCGATACTCGCCTGCGCCGTCTACCCCCGGCTGCACGACCTCGTCTTCGGCAACCTCCACCGACTGGAGATGGTCGACAGCTTCATCCTCGACACCCACGACATGGTCCTCGCGGGCCGGTCGGACGACACCGACGTCCGTACGATCGTCTCCCACCCGGCTCCCAGCTGTCTGGTGGCCGACCGGGGCACCGTGTCCCTCGCGAGCAGCAACTCCCGGGCCGCCGCCCTCTGCGCGGCCGGCGAGTACGACGCCTGTGTGACCACGGGCCGGGCGGCCCAGGCCGAAGGACTGCGGGTCCTGGAGAACTTCGGGCCCGTCCCGATGGTGTTCACGCTGCACGTGGGCAAGGCCGCCACCGGCTCGACGACCGGGACGGTGTGATGCGCAGGACAGCCCGGACCACGGCCCCGCCGGTACGGCGAGGCCGGCTTCCCGCCGCCTTCCAGGCGCTCATGGTGAGCGAGGCGGTGTCCTCGGCGGGTTCGCAACTGACCCTGGTCGCCCTGCCCGTGCTCGCCGCCGCCGACCTGAAGGCGTCCCCGTCGCAGATCGCCCTGCTGAGCGGTGCGCAGTTCGTTCCCGTCCTCCTCGTCACCCCGTTCGCGGGCAGGCTGGCGGATCTGCGGGACCGGGCGCCGCTGCTCTACGCGTCCCACTTCGCGCGGGCCGTGGTCCTGGGACTGGTCGTGACCCTGGCCGTGGCCGCGTGGCTGAACTACGCGACGCTGTTCGCGGCGGCCGTGCTGCTCGGCGCGTTCACCGCACTGTTCGACACGTCCCTTCTCGCGTACGTCCCCGACACGGTCGAGACCGAGGATCTGACGCGCGCCAACGGGCAGTTGGCGGCCGTCAACGCGGTCTCGCAGACCGCCGGGCCGGCCATCGGCGGTCTCGTCGTGTCGGGTCTCGGCCCGGGTCTCGCCGTCGCCCTGGACGCCGTCTCCTATCTCTTCGGCGGGGCGGCCCTGCGGGCCCGCCCGAAGCCCTCGCGGAACCGGGCCACCCGGGAGAACGCCTCCATCCGCGCCGGGTTCGCCGCTGTCGCGGCGTCCGACCCGCTGCGGCGCCTCGTGGCGGCGGGCTCCCTGTTCAATCTGGCCGAACAGGTCGCCCTGAGCGTGCTGTTCATCGCCGTCGTGCAGGAGGCGGACCACTCGGTCGCGTTCCTCGGCTTCGGCTTCAGCGCGGCGGGCATCGGCAGTGTGATCGGCGCCAGGGCCACCGCGCGGTACGGCGGCGGGGACGGCGCCCGGTCCTGGGTGTGGGCGCTGCTGGTCTCCCAGGCCGCACTGCTCGCGGCGCTCTGGTCGCTGGGCTTCGGCGCCTGGGGTGCGGCGGCCTTCCTGGCGAGCATGCTCGTGTACGGCGCGGCGATGGCGTTCTACAACGTGCACTCCCTGACGAGACGTCAACTGGTCTCGCCCGAGGGAATGCTGGGCCGGGTGAACGCCGTGTACCGGACGTTCGCCTTCGGGACCATCCCGATCGGCGCGGGCGCCGCCGCCCTTCTGCTCCTCTTCACCACGGCCCCGGTGGCGGCCACCGCGGTCGCGGTGCTGAGCGTCGTCGCCACGTGGGTGCTGGCCAGGGGGACGTACACGACCGAGAGGCAGGACGAGGCATGGACGACACCCTGACCCCCTTCGTGGTGGGAGAGCGTTCCCACCTCGGGCCCGCCGGGACCGACGAATCGTGGCTGGACGAGGGCGGTTTCTACTCGTCCCGGCGCTGGACGGTCTCCCAGGAGGGCGACCGCGGCTTCGACACGGCGTATCTGGTCGGCCAGGACGAGGCGAGCGGCCGGACCGGTGGACTCGTGCCCTTCCACACGGCGTCGGGCGGCGACAGCAACCCGCTGTACAACGAGACCACGCTCCTCGGATACACCCCGGACGTGCAGGTCCTCGCCGGTTCGCGCACCGGGTACGACAACCGGCTGCTGATCGGCCCCGGCCTGTCCGAAGGGGACCGCGGCCGGCTCCTCACCGCCCTCTGCGACCGGCTCCTCGATCGGGCCGAGGAGCGCGGCGCCGGACACGTCTCCTGGTGGTACCTGCCGGAGGACGAGGCCCGCGCCCTCGCCGCGCTGCCCGGCTTCGCCACCGTCGCGACGCCCTGTCTGCCGACGGCCGTGGTCCGGCCACGCGGTGCGGACTTCGCCGAGCACGTGGCGGCGCTGCCCGGTTCACGGCGTTCGCTGGTGCGTCGTGACCTGAAGCGGCTGGCCGCGGCCGGTTACCGGTCGCGGAGCGTGGCGGCCGATCCGGCGGATCTGGTGCGGTACGCGCCGCTGGTCGTGCAGGTGCAGGCCCGGCACGGCGAGGAGCTGAGCGAGGAGGGCGCGATCCGCTATCTGCGCCGCTGTCTGAGCATCGGCGGTGGCGCCGAGGGTGCCGCGAGTGAGGACGTGGTGATCACCGAGGTGCTCGACGCCGAGGACAGGCCGGCCGCGTTCGCGCTCGGGATCGTCCACGGCCGCACCCTGCACATGCGGGTCTTCGGCTGCGACTACGCCGCCGGGCACGGCGCCTCCGGCGAGTACTTCGAGGCCACGGTGTACGGGCCGCTGCGGCTCGCCCTGGAGCGGGGGCTCGACGCCGTGCACCTCGGGGTCACCTCGTACCGCGCGAAGTCACTGCGGGGTGCCGAACTCCACGCGCGCCGCACCCTGTTCATGTCCCGCTCTGACCGGCGGCTGCCCGTTCCCGCTCCCGACTGGGGTTTCCTCGGGGACGACGAGCGGTTCCTCGCCGGAGCGTCGTCGGAGGTCCTGCCGTGCTGATCGTCGTCCAGCCCCTGTCGGCGGGGGTCCGGCTCGCCGCCCGGGTGGTGGCGTCGGGGATCCCCTGTCTGATCCCCACCCAGTTCCCCGAGCTGCTGCCGCCGGAGGTCACGGCGGCCGCGACCGTCGTCGACTGGCATCCCGACCGGGGCGTGCCCGACCTGCTCCGCATCGTCGCGGAGTCCGGGATGCGGCCCACCGGGGTCGTCGCGGGCTTCGAGTACGTGGTGCCGGAGAGCGCCGAGCTGGCCAGGGCGCTCGGGCTTCCGGCGCTGGGCGCGGAAGCGGCCGAGGCGGTGCGGCAGAAGGACGTGATGCGCCGGTGGTGCGCCGAGCGGGATGTCGCCTTCCCGCGCTCGGTGCTGGTGGAGTCGGGTTCCGCGGGCTCGTGTCCGCTGCCCTTCCCGGTCGTGGTGAAGCCCGTCGACTGCGGAGGGAGCCTGATGGTGAGCCTCTGCCGCGACGAGGAGGAGTACGCGCGGGCCTGCGCGACCGTCCACGGCCCCGGCGAGGTGAAGTTCCACCCGAACCCGCGGCGGGCGGCCCTGGTCGAGGAGTACGTCGAGGGGCCGGAGTTCTCCCTGGACGGCTGGGTGGACGCCGGAGGGCCCCATCTGGCCAGTGTCACCACCAAGTTCCTCTCGGCCGAGCCCGACTTCTTCGAGATGGGGCACATCGCCACCGCGCCGGCGCAGTCGCCGCACGGGGTGCTCCTGGAGGACTTCGCCCGGAGGGTCGTGAAGGCCTTCGAGCTGTCGGTGGGGCCGTTCCACATCGAGACCCGGATCGACCGCGACGGGCGGCCGGTGCTGATCGAGGTCGGTGCCCGGCTCGCCGGTGACAACATCCCCGAACTCGTGCTCGCCGGGCCCGGGGTGGACCTGTGCGCCGCGGCGGCGGACGCCGCCCGGGGGCTGCGGCACGAGCCGGGGCCGCTGTCGCCGGTGAGCGCGGGCCTGGCGTTCGTCACCACCTCACGGCCGGGGCCGTACGCCGGGACGCTGACCGGTGTCGAGCCGTTCACCGGGGCCGCCGAGTTCCGCGACCTGGTCGCGGAGGCGGAGCCGGGCACGGTGCTCGACCCGGACGACATCTTCAGCAACCGGGTCGCCCGTATCCACTTCGAGGGAGCCCTCGACCGGGTCGAGCGTCTTGTCGCCTCGGTCATCGGAGACGTCGAGGTCGACATCGAGGGTGTCGGCCTCAAGGACAAGGAAGGTGTCCGCGCATGAGCAACGAACTGGTGGTCACACCCACCGCCACCCCCCGCCCGCGGCCGGAGGCGGACGGGTCGACCGCGCCGGTCCTCACCGATCACGCCTTCTTCATGCGGACCGGCAAGCGCCGTACCTGGCAGGGACTGACCGTGGCCGACCGGGACGCGATCCCGGCGCTGCGGCCCACCGCGGCCGCCGTGCTCGCCGGCCAGACGGTCGTGGACACGTTCACGGCGTACCGGACGGCGGACGGCACGGTCGCCGTGTTCCGCCCGGACAGCCACATCAAGCGGCTCAACAACGGAGCCCGCCGACTCGCGCTGCCTCAGGTCGACTTCGACCGGGTGTGGACGTCCGTCCGCGCCATGGTGGAGCTCGACCAGGGGTGGCTCCCCGAGACGCCCGGCGCGGCCCTGCACCTGCGGGCCGTACTCGCCGCCGACGGCACGGGCCTCGCCCCCTCGCCCGCCGACCACTGCCTCTTCTACGTCCTCGCCTGGGTCGCCGATCCGACCGGGTCGGCCGGGAAGCCGGTCCGGGCGATGACCCTCGACGGGTACGTACGGGCCTGGCCCGGCGGCACCGGTGACGTCAACGACGCCGGGTCCCTGGCGGCGGGCGTGGTGCCCGGCGAGGTCGCCGCCAACTACGGCTACGACCAGGTGCTGTGGCTCGACGGGCCGCAGGGCCGCTTCGTGCAGCAGATCGGGAACCTGAACGCCTTCTTCGTGATCGACGGGGTGCTGACCACTCCGGCGCTCGACCGTTCCGTCCTGCCCGGGGTGACCCGCGACTCCGTCGTCAAGCTGGCGCGGGACTCCGGGACACCGGTCGTCGAAAGGCCGGTGGAGCTGGCGGAGGTCCTCAAGGGCATCGCCGACGGCACCGTCACCGAGTGCTTCGCCACCAGCACCGAGGTGGGCGTGGCGCCGGTGACCGGGCTCGGTCACCAGGGCGAGGAGTACCGGATCGCCGCCGGACCGGCCGGCGAGGAGGCCGGTCCCGTGACCGCGCGGTTCCGCGGGCTGCTCGACGGCATCCACCGGGGCGAGGCGGTCGACCGCTTCGGCTGGATGCGCCGGCTGACCGAGGTCGCGCCGGTCCACGCGTGAGGGCGTCACACCCCCTGTGACACGAACCGCGGCGGGGAACTTCACGACCGCCGGGAACACAGAGCGCGGAGGTACCGAGAAGATGGCGTACGTCGTCACCGACGAGTGCATCGGCTGCAAGTACACGGACTGTGTGGACGTCTGCCCCGTGAGCTGTTTCCACGAGGGCCCCGAGATGCTCTACATCAACCCCGAGGAATGCATCGACTGCAACGCGTGCGTCGCCGAGTGCCCGCCCGAGGCCATCTGGGCGGACGTCGACCTGCCGGAGGACAAGCTCCAGTGGATCGAGATCAACGGAGAGATGAGCGCCAAGTACCCGGTTCTCCACGAGAGCCGGGGTCCCCAGGGACAGCCCTCCAGCCAGCCTTCCTGATCAGAGAGCGGGAGCCGAGGCCATGACGACCCACGTCGAGAACCCCTTCATGCTCGGGCTCGACTCGAACTTCTATCTGAAGGACGAGTTCGAGAGCCCCGAGAAGCGCACCAACGTCACCTGGTTCTACCCCAAGATCTGCGCCTTCCAGGACGCCCTCGACGACGAGGCGAAGAAGGCGGAGTACTTCTCCTTCCTGGACCGGCAGTCCCACCCGGAGCAGACCGACATCCTGCTCTACTTCCACATCCCGTTCTGCGAGGCGTTCTGCAACTTCTGCGCGTGCTTCAAGGAGTCCGCGGCGAAGTACCAGGGCGAGCGGCAGAAGCGCTTCGTCCAGGCGATGGTGAAGGAGATCGAGCGCAACGCCCGCTCGAAGTACTTCCAGGGGACGAAGATCAAGTACGTCCAGTTCGGCGGCGGCACGCCCTCCGCGCTCGAACAGGACTCCATGGCCACCATCCTGGAGGCCGTGCACCGCGAGTTCGACCTCAGCGAGGCCGACGGCATCTCCCTGGAGGGCAGCCCGCTCGGGCTCTCCAAGGACGGCTACATCGAGATGCTGAAGTCCCTCGGCATCACCCGTATCTCATTCGGCGTGCAGACGCTCGACCCGGAGATCCGCAAGAAGCTCACCATCAAGGCCACCGTCGAGCAGGTCCACCAGACCGCCGAGAACATCCGCAAGGCCGGCATCCGGACCTTCGCGCTCGACCTCATGTACAACCTGCCGGGGCAGGACGACGAGGTCCTCGCCAAGGACCTCCAGGGCATCTGCGCCGAGCTGCGCCCCAGCTTCGTGCAGACGTACCGCTTCAACCAGTGGGAGGGCACCCGGCTCGACCAGCAGATCCGGGCGGGCAAGGTCGCCGACGTGAAGCCGTCGGGCGCCATCGAGCGCGAGCAGTACCGGCAGATCAAGGACGGCCTCGCGGGGTACGGCTACGACAAGCAGCTCCTGATCAACTTCTTCACCCACCTCGACGACCCGGGCGAGATCGGTCTCAACCACGCCTGTGGCGGCAACGGTTACCGCGCCAGCTACACGCTCGGGATCGGCCCGGCCGCCGAGAACTACATGGGCGAGCGCAGCTACCGCAACCACACCGACGTCGAGCGGTGGATGCGGGAGGTCGAGGCCGGGATCATCCCGATCGAGCAGGGCCGCATCTGCAGCGAGGACGAGGTCGAGAACCGCGTCATGGTCTTCTTCCCGGTCTTCGGGACGGTGCGGAAGGCGGACGTCGCCAACTTCGAGAAGTACCGCCGGGAGATCGACTGGCTGGTCTCGGGCGGCTACGCCGTGGAGACCGACGAGGACGTCACCCTCACCGAGGTCGGCCGGGAGAACGCGGGCAACATCGCCTTCCTCTTCTACTCCGACGAGGAGAAGGCGCGCGCCCGCCGCACCATGTACCTGTCGCTGAAGAACAAGCGCAACCCGTTCCACCAGGACGCGCAGAACATCCCGCGGACCCCGCTCTTCCTGCAGACCCGCCCGAAGACGCAGGACGAGGGCACTGCGGCGACGACGCAGGGCGAGGGCACCGCCGCGGCGCCCGAGAGGAGCTGAACCGAGGGTGAGCGACCGCAAGACGCAGGCGGACATCGAGGACGACCTCCGGGGGGTCATCGCCGAGATCTTCCCGCACCAACGGGTCGAACTGACCTCCGGGACCCCGCTGTTCAACGGCGGGCTCTCGCTGAACTCGACCCAGATGATCGAACTGACCCTGGCCTTCGAGACGTTCTACGACATCGAGCTCGAACCGGAGCTGTTGACGGTCGAGAACTTCGCGACCCTGGGTTCGCTGTCCGAGCTGCTCGAAGAGCTCCTGGACGACGAGGTGTCCCCTGTCTGACGTGCGGATCGTACTGATCCACGGGAACGCCGGGGCGAGTGTCGAGGGCATCTGGTTCCCGTACTTGAAACGGGAGTTGGAGGCCCTCGGCCACCAGGTCGTGGCCGAGACGTTTCCGGACCCCATCAAGGGCCGGATGCGGTACTGGCTGCCGTACCTGACGGACGTCATCCGGCCGGACGAGAACACGGTGATCGTCGGGCACTCCTCCGGCGCGCTCACCGCGTTCCGGTACGCCGAGACGGCACCGCTGCTCGGTACGTTCGCCGTGGCCGGTCACCACACCGACTGCGGTTTCGAACTGGAGCGCCGCAGCGGGTTCTTCGACCGGCCGTGGGACTGGGACGCCATCCGGGGCAACCAGCGATTCATCGCGCAGTTCCACTCGAAGGACGACCCCTGGGTCCCCTTCGAGGTCGCCGAGGAGCTGCACGGCCTGACGGGCAGTGAGTTCACGGTGCTGGACGGCATGGGTCACTTCGGCTCGTACGACCAGAAGATGGAGACGTTCCCGGAGCTGCTCGACGCGATCCGCCGTCGGCTCGACTCCCCTCTGACCCGGCAGGAGGACGGATGAACGGGTTCGTGGACGGGGGCGGCGTGCCGCTCTTCGCCGACGAGGTCCTGGAACGCCGGTGCGAGAGCGACGCCACGGCCGTGGTGGCGCTCGACACCGGTGAGGTGGTCTCGTACCGGACCCTGGCCCGCCGGACCCAGACGCTGACCGACCTGCTGGCCGGGCTCGGCGTGGACCGGGGCTCCACGGTGGCCCTGGTGATGGACAAGTCGGTCGCCTCGGTGACGGCGATGTGGGCGGCGCTTCGGCTCGGGGCCCGGTACGTGCCGGTGGACGAGTCGCTGCCCGCCGCCCGGGTCTCCCTGCTGCTGGGTCTGTGCCGGCCGACGGTCACCCTGGTCCACCCCGACCACCGGGGGCTGCTCGACGGGGCGCCCGCGGGGAGCGTGGTGACCGTCGGGGCGGATTCCGGGGACCCGGGGTGGGACCCTGCGGCCGAGACCGACGTGCGTCCGGTGCCCCCGGGCGGCCGGAGCCCCGAGGACCACGCGTACGTGGTCTTCACCTCGGGATCGACCGGATCCCCCAAGGGCGTCGTGATCAGCCACCGCTCGCTGTGCGCCCTCCTCGAAGGCGTGCAGAAGGTGGTGGGCTTCGAGGACGGCATGCGATTCCTCAACGTGGCGCCGCTGTTCTTCGACGCCTCGGTCGTCGACCTGTGGTCGACGTTCCTGGTCGGCGGCAGCGTGCACCTGCTGCCGAGGCTGCGGATGCCCACGCAGATCACCCGGGCCGTCGAGGAGTGGCGGATCACCGACACGCTGCTCGTGCCCTCGGTGATCCGCATGCTGGTGGGCCGCTTCAGCGACGCCGGCCGCCGTGATCTCGGCTCTCTGCGGCGGCTCTGGTTCGGGGGCGAGTCCTGCCCCGTCCCGGTGCTGCGCGCGTTCGCCGCCACGGCGCCGGGACTCACGTACGTCCACGGGTACGGGCCGACCGAGACCACCCACAGCGCGACGCTCTTCCTCGTCGACGACATTGCGGGGTACGAGGAGGAGTTCCTGCCCATCGGCGGCCCCCTGCCGGGCGTCGACCTGCTCGTGGTCGACGACGAGCTCCGGCCGGTCCCGGACGGCGAGACCGGGGAGCTGCTCATCGGCGGACCTCAGGTGATGGTGGGCTACTGCGGCGAACCCGACCGTACGGCCCGGGCGATCGTGGAAGTGCCGGGCCCGGGCGGCGGCCGGTTCTACCGCTCCGGCGACTACGTCCGGCAGCGGGACGACGGCGCGCTGGTGTTCCTGGGCCGCCGCGACGACGCTCTCAAGATCAACGGCAATCTCGTCCACCTGTCCGAGGTGGAGGCGGCGACGCTCGCCGTGACCGGGGTGACGGACTGCTGCGCGGTGCCGGCCGAACACCCCGTGACGGGGAAGGCGATCACGCTCTTCGTCCTGGGCCGGGGGGACGGGTCCGGTCCCGACGAGTCCGAGCTGCGCCGGGAACTGGCCCTCCGGCTGCCCGGCTACATGCTGCCGGCCCGGATCGACTTCCTCACCGACGAGGACGTGGACCTGACGCCGTCCGGCAAGCTCGACCGGCACCGCCTGCGGGCACTCGCGAACAGCTGAAGGGAAGGCACCGCATGGTGGAGGACGAGCTCGCCCGCTTCGAGCGGCGCGGGGTGGTCACCGTCGTTCCCCGCTCGGCCTCCGGGCTCCGACTGGGCGACGATCCCGCCCTGCTGGCGCGCCACCCGGTGGAGGAGTTCCTTCCCGCCCCCGGGGTGGTCGACCGCCTCGCCGACGCGTTCACCTCCGAGGGACTGGCCGTCGAGGCGCGTACGGAGGTCGGCCTGACCGTCTCCGGAGACAACGCGCAGCTGACGGAGGCCTTCGGAAGCCCCGTCCTCCCGGCCCGCAACAAGTACATCCGGGGCTCCGTCCGGTACGAGCTCAAGGCCCCGCGGGCCCTCCGGTCGCGTCTGCACCCCGAGCTGATCGCCGAGGTGCGGGTCCCCCGCTCCGGCTTCGAGCTGACGGTGAGCGCCGCCCCGCCGCCGGCCCGTACCGACCGCTATCTGCGGCTGCCCGAGGACGTCGTCCGCGTGGCCGGCGCCGAGCCGCTGCACGCGGCCGGCATCAGGGGCGACGGGGTGCGGGTGGTGATGGTCGACACCGGCTTGTACGCCCATCCGCATCACCGCGCGCACGGCTACTCGACGTCCGTGGTGCCCGCGCTCACCGGCCTCGACCCCGCGGCCGACGAGCGGGGGCACGGCACCGCCATGTCGGCGCTGCTCCTCGCCGTCGCGCCCCGGGTGGAACTCACCATGGTCAAGATGGCGAGCGAGGCGTTCTCCTTCCCGTTGGCCGCGTTCCAACGGGCGGTGGGTCTGGAACCCGACATCGTCTCGTGCAGCTGGGGCACGCTGCGGGAGGAGCCGCATCTGCACCTGGAGGTCGCCGCCGCGATCCGGCGGGGCATCACCGTGCTGTTCGCCGCGGGCAACGGTTCCACCGATCGGCGTAACGCCATGTTCCAGTCGGTGGCCACCCCGGGCGCCCTGACGGTCGGCGGGGTCCACATCGGTCCGGACGGCGAGCGGCGCGCGTCCGACCTGGCGTCGAGCTACCGCTCGGCGGTCTTCCCCGGCCGGAGCGTCCCCGACCTCTCCGGCCCCTGCGGGACGATGCCGCACGGTGACTACATCGTCTTCCCGACCCAGCCCGGCTGTCTCTTCGACCGCCGGAACAGCGCCTACGACGGAACCGCCCCGGACGACGGCTGGCTGGTCTCCAGCGGGACGTCGGGGGCGACGGCGTACGCGGCCGGAGTGGTGGCCCTCGCCGTGCAGCAGGGGGTGGGCAAGGGCCGCGCCCTCCGGGCCGAGGACCTGGCGGACGCCTGTCTCCCGGTCACCGAGGGCGCCACCTTCACCGGGGACGGCTGCGGGGGCGCGTGCCCGAACGAGGCGGTCGGACTCGGTCTGCTGACGGCGGGAAAGCGCAGGCGCTGACGGCGGGGCGGCGCGGGCGTGGACGGCGGGGACGGCGGGGCAGCGCGGCGGCCGGCAGCGGGGCGGCGCGGGTGCCGGGGGACCTGCGGCCCGCGGCCGCACGGCTGTCGCCGTACGGCCCCGGCGTTCCGTCGTCCGGTCAGACGAGGCGCCGCATCCACCCGTGGGGGTCGTCCGCCCGGCCGAACTGGATGTCCACCAGACGGCGGCGCAGTCGCATCGTCACCGAGTCCTCGGCGCCCGTGTCCGGGGCGACGACCTCGCCGTCGGTCCAGACGAGCCGCCCGACGGGGGTGACCACCGCGCCGGTGCCGCAGGCGAAGACCTCACGGATCGCGCCGCTCCGCGCGCCCTCCTGCCATTCGGTGATCTCGACGGCCCGTTCCTCCACGTCGAGCCCCATCTCCTTGGCGAGCGCGAGGATGGACGCGCGCGTGACGCCCTCCAGGATGGTGCCGAGTTCCGGGGTGACGAGGCGACCGTCGTCCGTCACGAAGTACAGGTTCATGCCGCCGAGTTCCTCGACGTACCGGCCCTCGGCGGCGTCGAGGAAACAGACCTGGTCGCAGCCGTGCTCGCCGGCCTCCAGCATCGGGGCGAGGCTCGCCGCGTAGTTGCCGCCGCACTTGGCGGCCCCGGTCCCGCCGCGTCCGGCACGGGTGTAGTCCGAGGACAGCCAGATCGAGACCGGCTTGATGCCGCCGGAGAAGTACGGGCCGACGGGCGAGGCGATGACCATGTACGTGACCTCGGCGGCGGGCCGTACACCGAGGAAGGCCTCCGAGGCGAACATGAACGGGCGCAGGTAGAGGCTCTGTTCGTCGCCGGTCGGCACCCATGCCCGGTCGGCGCGGACGAGTTCGGTGACCGAGTCGAGGAAGGCGGGCACCGGGAGTTCGGGCAGCGCGAGGCGCCGGGCGGAGCGCGCGAACCGCTCGCCGTTGGCCTCCGGGCGGAACGTCCAGACCGATCCGTCGGCGTGGCGGTACGCCTTCATGCCCTCGAAGATCTCCTGCGCGTAGTGCAGGACCGCGGCGCCCGGGTGCATGGGGATCGGGGCGAACGGGACCACGGCGGCGTCGTTCCACCCGCCGCCCGCCGTCCACACGGCGCGCGCCATGTGATCGGTGAAGTACTGGCCGAACTTGGGGTCGGTGAGAATCTCGGCGCGCCGCTCGGGACTCGTGGGAGCGGGGTTGGGCTGAAGCGTGAACCGCAGACTCATCGCGGGGACCCTCTCGGTCGGCGCTCGGTGACGGCGCGCGCGTACTCCATCATGGGTGACGGCTCGGCACCATATCGGCCGATCGCCAGACGGAGCAAGAAAGTTGGATCTTGGCATGATGATCGGTTCGGTGGACGGCGGAGCGAGCGCCGAGAGGGTCGGCGAAGGACCCGGGGTGACCGGCGGGTCCGTCGGCGCGGCGGCCGCGGCCGCCGCGCGCGAACTGGTCGGCAGACGGGTCCTCGGCGTGGGTACGGATCTGGTGGAGGTGGACGAGATGCGAGCCGTCCTCGCCCGCCAGCCACGGTTCGCCGCCCGGGTGTTCACGGCCGGCGAGCGCGCGTACTGCGACATCCCCGCCGACTCGGCCGAGCGCTACGCCGTACGCTTCGCCGCCAAGGAGGCGGTGCTCAAGGCGCTGGGCGTGGGGATCACCGGTTCGGTCCTCACCGAGATCGAGGTGCTGCGCGCCCCGTCCGGGAGCCCGTCCCTGCGGTTGACGGGCCGGGCCGCGGCCCTGGCCGAGGCGGCGGGGATACGGTCCTGGCTGATCACCCTCACCCATACCCGTACCTTGGCCCACGCCTTCGTGGCGGGACTCCACGACGACTGAGCCGGAGGACCCACCCGGGCCCGGGTGGGTCCTCCGGCCGCGTCAGACGCCCTGTCCCCGCTCGCGCTCCCACGCCTCCGCGAACATCTCGTGCAGCGGAGCCGTCGGCAGCACCCGTACGAACGGGGCCCGGATCTGGTTGCCGTACATGGGGCGCACCTGGTGGCTCGTCAGCTTCACCTTCTCCAGGGGCAGGTGCGGGGACTTCAGCTCGGTCCACTCGCCGGGCAGGAACAGGGTCCGGCCCGCCCGCGCCCGCTTGGCCTCAAGGACGGCGCCGGTGGCGATGAGTTCCGCCCGGACCTCCGTGTGCCGCTTGGTCGTCCAGCCGTTCCACCTCCGTACGTTCCGGTCGGTGGGCGCGGCCAGCGTCGCGAGCTGGAGGTACAGCGCGGCGGCGTCCGTCCCGGCGCCGAGCTCCTCCGCCACGCGCGCGACCAGCTCCGGGCAGGACTGCCGGGGGTCCGCCTCGTACGCGCCGTCCGGTACGGCTCCCGATTGCGCCCGGCGCATCATCCGGTCGAGTCCGCCACCGGCCAGCAGCGGCGCGAACCGGTCGAGCTCCTCGGCGAGGTCGGTGATCTCGCGGACGCGGCGCCATGCCTCGGGGTCGGCGACCACGGCGGGCCGCAGGAAGGCGTCACCGCCGGGGACGCACACGATCAGGGGGCCGGAGTCGTACGCGGTCAGCGGAGGCATCTCCTTCTCCTCCTTCCGGCGGTCCAGCGACACGGGCAGCTGCGCGGGCCCGAACCGCTCGGCGATCGGCGCCGTGGTGTCCTGGATGCGTCCGTCGGGCAGTTCGACGAGCAGTTCCGGACGGGACAGTTCGGCCCGCAGGCGCTCGTACAGGGCCGTCGCGCCGGTCGACGCCGGGTCGCCGACGGGACGGTCGGTCCACGCCCAGACCAGCGCACTGGCGATCTCCCCGATCGCGAGGCCGACGGGGGTGCCGTAGGGCAGCTCGGGTCCCGCCGGCGGCAGGGCCCTCACTTCCACCCCCCGGCCGAACCGGGGCGCCGCGAGGTCCCAGTCGGCCGCGGGCACGGTCGCGTCCTCGGCGGCCTCGTAGCCGCCCGCCAGACGTCGTGCCCAGACCTCGGAGAGTCCGAGGTCGGCCTCCAGGGCGTCGGCCGCCTCGTCGTGCACGGCGGGCAGCGTCCCGACCAGCTCCCGCCACACGCCGGCCATCCGCTCCACGGCCGCCTCGACCCCGCGGGGCCGCCACAGCTCGGCCGGGTCCTCGGGCAGTGCGGCGGCCAGGACGGCCCTGCGCCCGGCTCCGCCGAGCCGCACGCGCAGTTTCTCGTACGCCTCGGCGGTCATCGGGCTCGCCTTGTACGGCGCCTTGCGGGCGAGGGAGCGGTCCGCGTCCCGGTCGCGGCGGCCGACCAGGCCGGCGATCACGAGCCTCGCCACGGGGCGGCGTACGCCGGTCAGCTCGGCGAAACGCGCCGCCGCGGACTCCGGCACGGGGAGGGGTCCGTGCGCGTCGATCGCCGCGAGCAGGGCCCGCAGGCGGGTGGCGTCGTCCCGCTCGACCCGGACGAGCCGCGCCTGGGCGGCCGCCACGGGCACGGGGTCGCCGCCCGTCTCCCCGGCGGCCGTCTCCTCGGCGTACGTCCCTTCGGCGTACGTCCCTTCGGCGTGCGTCCCTTCGGCGGCGGCGACGAACCAGGCCGCCTTCCCGCCGTCCCACACCGCGGCGGACGCGACGGCCGTACCGCCCTCCCGCAGCGCGTCCAGGTCTTCGGCGTCGGAGGCGCGGCCGACCCACCACCGGCTGCCCGCGCGGGCGAACGGCTGGTCGGCCCAGGTCTCCAGGAACGCGCGCAGGGCCGCCCGCTCCGTGTCGGGCGTCGGTGCCACGGCCGCCCGCCAGGCCACCGCGTCGATGGCGCCGAGCAGCTGCGACCAGTCGTGCGGTGCGGCGGGCGGGGAGAGCCGCCGGACCTCCTCGACGATCGTCCCGGCCAGGCAGGCGCCGTCGGCGGCCAGCGCGCTCAGGGTCGCGGGCTGGGCGACGTCGGCGGTGCGCTGCCAGATGTCGTTCTTCCCGTCCACGACGAGACCGAACAGTGCGGGCATCAGCTCGGTGTCCGGTACTGCGCGGCTCGGCAGGACCGGCGGCGCCTCGGCGAGCAGCGTGACGCGCCGGTGCAGGGCGCGCCGACGCTCCTCCACGCGGGCGGCCCGGCCGGCCACCGCCAGGACGCCTTCGACCAGGACCGGGTCCGTGACGTCCGGCAGCTCCCGCGCCACGGCGGCCCGCAGCGCCTCGGCGCTGTCGAGGGCGGCGGTCAGAAGCGTGTCCGCCGTCTGCTGTTCCACCGTCCGCAGCGCCTTGGACCCTGCCTCGTCCCTGGTCCTCAGCAGGTACCAGAAGGCGGGCGGCAGGGCCACGCCGAGGGACGTGGTGACCCGACGGTTCGGGTTCCCCCGGCGGTGGCGGGGCGAGTGGTGGCCGTCCAGCTCCCACAGCAGGACGCCGTCGGCGGTGTACGCGCGGACGCCCGTGCGGGTCTCCGCCTCGGCGAGGACCACGTCCTCCACGGCGCCCTCCGGCGGTGCCCAGAGCCCCCAGGGCTCCTGTCCCGGCCGGTCGATGTCGAACCGGGCCTTGCGGCCGTCGATGCTCTCCAGGAGGTAGTGGTCGGGCGCGTGGTCGCGGTGCCGGGTGCGGAACAGCACGCGGGTCCCGACGAGCCCGTCCCGGCTGCCCAGCGGGGAATCGGCCAGACCGGCCGGGAGCGGAGCCAGCTGCAGGGCCTCGCGGGCGAGGGTCATGTCCGCCTCGGAGGGCTCGACGGCCGGATCGGTGCTCGCGGGGCGGCCCGGGAAGTCCGGCAGGGGCGTGGCGCCCTGCCGCGCGCCGGTGACGGGGTCGACGGCCTCCCACGGCTGCCGTCCGTAGACGGCGTTGGTCCAGATCCGGTTGCCGTCGCTCAGCTGCAGCTCGTCCCGGTCGACGCCCTCCGTGCCGCCCGGACGCGTCACCCGGAAGCCGCCGTGCCGCCCGCCCCCGTCGGCGGTCTCGAACTGGAAGCCGTAGGCCCCGTCCAGGCTGCCGCCGAAGGGCACGAGGCCGCCCAGCTCCTCCGGGGTGAACGGCTCCTCCGGCCGGTCCACCCAGAAGGCGGTGTCGCAGTAGTACGGGCTCGGCTTGACGCTCCAGCTGACGAGGAACGTGCCGCCGACGTAGTGGACGGCGAACATGGTCGCGTCCTCCGGCACCGTGAACCGGCAGGAGCCGCGCACCCCGTCCGGGTCGACGGCGACGGCGCGGTCGCGCCCGAAGACGGTCAGCACCGGCCAGGTGGACGTCACGCCCTCCACTCCGGGAAGCCCGGCCGCACCGAGCGCGTCGGCCTCGGCGTCCGCTGCCGGATCCCCGGTCGTGCCCATGGCGTCGGCCGCGAACTCCTCGTACACGGCCTCCAGCGCGGGCCAGGCCAGTTCCTCCGGCAGACCGGCCGCGAGCGAGCGGCGCAGCGCGCCACCGGCGGACGTGCCGGCGAGGGCGTCGACGATCCCGCCGAGCGCCGTCACCGTCGGCCGGTCGAGGAGGGTCTCCAGCTCGGTGACGGACTCCTCCGCTCCCGCCATTCCGCCGCCCCCGACGACGTCCACGAGCTTGCCGACCCGCGCGGCCACCTCGTGGGCGATGCCCTCGTTGCCGGGGAGCAGGGTGACCGCGGAACCGGGCTTGCGGGCGGGCGCGCCGTACCAGTTGGGCTTCAGGCCGGCGTGCACGGTTCCTTCGAGACGGGAGCCGAACACCGGGTCGGCGGCGAGGGCGGTGAGGTCCCGCCGTGACTTCTCGCCCCAGAAGCGCATCCGGGTCTCCGGTCCCGGGTCGACGACCTTGGCCCCGGCCGCCAGAAGGGCGTCGAGGACGTCCGCGTCGAAGCCCTGGTAGTGGTGCCGGGTGGTGTGGACGGTCACGGCGTCGTCCGTGGCCCGCAGGCGCGGCCCCAGCCTGCCGACGAGGTCGAGGAACTCGGGCGGCAGCTGCTGGCGCCCGACGCCGCCGCGGGACTGCTGCGCGTACTGGTACATGTGGACGAAGTGCCCGACCCAGCGGTGCAGTCCCCCCTCCGGTACGAGCCGTCCGGCCTCCATCGCCTCCGCTGCGCCGCAGCCGATCAGCACGCGCAACCAGGCCCCGCCGTCGGTGACCCCCTCGGGAAAGACTTCGAGGAATCCGGCGGCGACGTCCTCCGTGGGCGGATGAGCCGTCAGAACCGGCTCGGCGGCGATGAGGAGCGCGTCCGGCACGGACTTCTTCCGGGCGACGGACACGATGGCGGCCACCACGCGCGCGATCTCGTCGTCGCCGTGCCCGGCCGCCTTGGCGGAGGCCCGGACGCGGCGCACGAGGTCGGCCGGAAGATCGGCCTTCGACCCGGCCCAGGCGGTCAGGAACGCCCCGAGCGCGGCGTGTGCCTCGACGGGCTCCAGGGTCCCGGTCAGGAACTTCTGGTGGGCACCGAACTCCTTGGCCGGCATGGCCCCGCCGGCGGCGAACAGCAGCCCGTTGGCCCGGCGGTAGGCCGGATCCACGGGCAGCCCGTGCTCGGCCTCGGCGGCCCGCGCGGCCACGTAGGCGCGGCCTCCCGGCCGGCTCCCGTAACCGATCAGCCGGTGCCCGACGGTGTCCCAGAACCACGGCAGGTGCGCCGTCGGAAGCCGCCGCGCGCGCCACGCCATGGAGTCGACGAACGCACCGGGCTTGGTCCAGGTCCGACTGAGCTCGGTCCCCATGGCGTCGACCAGCTCACGCGTGGCCACGGAAGCATCGGGGTCGTGGAGGTCGACCCAGTCGGCGTACGTGGTCGAGACGTGGGTCCTGCCGGTGGCGGGCAACAGAGCATCAAGCGAGGCGATCATGTCCTGGATCGTCGCACGCACCACTGACACCGCCCGAGGCAGCGGGTGTTCACCGCCGCGGAGGTCGCTGCCGGGGCGGCTCACCGCCGTCCCGCGCCGGCGGGGCCACGGGCCGGCCCCCGCCGGAGAAGGCTCACCGTCGACCCGGCCCCGCCGGCTCGGCACACAGCCAGTGCCTTCCCGTGGCGGTCCAGCCGGTGAGCCTGCGGGCCCGTCCGGCGTCGGCCGTACCGTCGGCGGCGAAGGACCCGCCGTCGGCGACCATCCGCAGACCCGCAAGGGCCGGTGCCAGACGGGCGGCCACGTGCGCGGGGTGACCTGCCGCCTCCCCGCGCGTCCAGGCGAGTACCCCGGCCGCCTCCCCCTCGTCGCACAGCGACAGGTGGAACAGCATGTGCCGCCAGGCGTACGCCGCGTCCTTGACCGTGCCGAGCGGGCGCTGTTCGTGGTGGGCC
Source organism: Streptomyces sp. NBC_00250 (assembly GCF_036192275.1). Lineage (NCBI taxonomy): Bacteria > Bacillati > Actinomycetota > Actinomycetes > Kitasatosporales > Streptomycetaceae > Streptomyces > Streptomyces sp. NBC_00250. The sequence continues at coordinate 810,515 of NZ_CP108088.1, forward strand.
CGCCCCGTCAGACGGCACACCGTCACGAAGCAACGCCGTGCCAGGTCCGCCCAGCCGGTCGCCGGCGTGATGCCGACGCGGTGGACGAGGGTGGCGAGGTTGTGGGTCGTGAGGATCTGGGCCTGCTCGATCACCGTCCCGTTCTCCGCGACGCTGTAGAGGTCTCGCGCACCGGCCCGCTCTTGGCACAGCACGGCGAACTCCCGTGCGTCCCGCGCGGCCTTCCGCCGGGGTTCCCCGGGTCCGGGCCCGCCGTCGGCCAGGGCGAGGACGGCGGCGTAGTCGATGCCGTAGTACCGCTCGTACAGCGATCCGCCGCCGAGGAGCTCTCCGGCCACCACCGCGGCGGCCTGGAACTTCGGGCTGAAGGTGCCCATGAAGATGTCCCCGCCCAGTTCCTCGACCAGAGGGGCGTCCAGATCGGTCCGGCGGGCGAGCACGGCGAGTTCTCGGACGAGCGGGTTGGGCAGCAGCGTGCCGGGGAAGCCGTCCACGGCGACCTCGGCGAGCCGGCGCAGCGTCGTGTGCGCGGAGGCACGCACGCGCGTGTCCGAGGCCCGCTGTGCCGACACGGCGCGGACCCAGGGCAGTTCTTCGGGCCTGACCTGCCGCTCCAGGTTGAGCATCAGGAGGGACCGGCGGTTGCGGAACGCCCGGTAGTTGGCGGCCGTCAGCGCGCGCAGCGGCGCATCCCGGTAGGCCGCGGCGGTCTCGGCGGCGACGAGCTGGGGAACCAGCTCGGCCATCACCTCGGCGGAGGGCACCACGCCGAGCTCCACCAGGGTGTGGAGCGGCGCGCTCCGCGCAGCCTCGACCACGCGGCGGATCGCGGGCGGCAGGGCCGTCCCGGCGGGCAGGCCCGACCGCCGTTCCTCGGCCTCGGTCACCGGGGCGACGAGTGCGGTCACGTCGGCCGCGCCGGTCTCCTGCGGAAGGCCGGACATCCGGTGGGCGACGAGATGGGCGACGTCCCGGTGGGAGGGCAGCGCCGCGTGCGCCGCCCGGGCGACGCGTACCGCCGTGTGCCGATCCGAACCGGGCAGACCCCTCTTGCGGACCATCGAGGCGACGGCGTGCCGCAGGAACCCGAGCCGCCGCGGGGTGAGCGGACGCCCGGCCACCGCCTCCTCAAGGGCTCCGCGCAGGATCCCGGAATTTCCCGCGAGGTCTCGGTGACGGCCGCACAGCGTGTGCTCCCGGGCCAGGACCCGGTAGCGGTCGAGGAGGGCGGCGCCGCGCTCGTGCCACCCGGGGCCGGGGTCGCGGTCGAGGACCCGGTGATCGGGGCCGGCCGTCTCCAGCCAGTGGGAGAGCAGCTCGTCCTCGAAGGGTCGCCAGACGGCCAGCGCCTCGCGCTGGGTCTCGACGGCGGTGTTCGGGCCGCGGGCGGCCAGCTTGGCCGCGGCCTGCGCGACCGTACGGCGGTGTACGGCCTCGGTGTCGGGCGCCGCGGTCGCGGTGGGGCGCGGGGTAAACCGCAGCGTGGCCGCGAACGGGCCGATCTCCCGGACGAGTTCGAGGGCCGCTTCGGATTCCCCGGCCCGTACGAGCCAGGCCACGGTGAGCAGCGCGGCCTCCTCGGGGACGGTCACCTCGTAGCAGGTGCTGTCGAGGAGGTCCCACAGTTCCGCGAGTCCCTGCTCGGTGAGGCAGTGGGCGAAGAGGGATTCCCTGTCCTCCGGTACACCGGCCCTCCTGGCCGCCTCGGCCTCGTACGGCAGCAGCGGGCCGCCGGCGCGGGCGGCGCCGGTGGCGAAGCCCCCGTGCAGCACCTCCAGGGTCACCCAGGCGGGCAGACCCCGCGCCGGTGTGCGCGAGCCGACCCGCAGCGTGCCGGCGGCCATGCCGGCGAGTACGCGGCGCCAGCCGCCGGCCCGCTCCTCGGCACGCGCCCGCGTGGCCGGGTCGGCGTGGGTGAGCGCGGTGACGAAGGCTCGGGCCAGCTGCCCCTCGGCGTAGGAGCCCGACACGATCGGTGGCTGCTTGTCAGCGTGAGTGTCCATAAGCCGACGTGGCGGGTTCCGCCCCCGCGCCCTCCGGGTCCCGAGCCCGGCGCTCTGCTGCTGAGCTACACGTCGTAGGGCTCGGACGGTAGTCAGCCCGGCCGGGACGCGGCAACGAGGTTTTCCGGAGACCTTTCGCGCTGGGAGCGCTCTCAGCGCGTGGGGGGGTACAGATATCCTGATCCGCACAAGAACGCACACCGCAGCCCGCACACCGCAGCCCACCCCACGCAGTCGAGGAGCGCCCGCCTTGCCCGAGCAGACCACGGGGCCCCGCCCCACGCTGGAAGCCGTCGCCGCTCGCGCCGGCGTGTCCCGCGCCACGGCCTCCCGGGTCGTCAACGGGGGCGCGGGCGTGCGTCCTCCGCTGGTCGAGAAGGTGCGCAGGGCCGTGGACGAGCTCGGCTACGTACCCAACCACGCGGCCCGCTCCCTGGTCACCCGGCGCAACGGCGCCGTGGCGGTGATCATCGCGGAGCCGGAGTTCCGGATCTTCTCCGATCCCTTCTTCGAGCAGCAGGTGCGGGGCATCAGCCGGGAGCTGACCGCGCACGACGCCCAGCTGGTGCTGCTGTGGGTGGAGGGCCCGGGAGATCACGACCGGATCGCCCGCTATCTCGGGGGCGGTCACGTCGACGGCGCGCTGGCCTTCTCCCTGCACAACGACGACGCCTTGCCGGCCGTGATCGACCGGACCCGCATCCCGGTGGTCTTCGGCGGGCGGCCCGCTCCCGGCACGAGTCCGACGGTGCCTTACGTCGACTGCGACAACCGCGGTGGCGCCAGGGAGGCGGTACGGCACCTGGTCGACCTCGGGCGCCGGACCATCGCCCACATCTCCGGGCCGGACGACCAGACGTCCGCGCTCGACCGGATCCACGGGTACCACGACGTCCTCGTCGACGCCGACCCCGCCCTGTTGTGCCGGGGCGACTTCACGGAGGAGAGCGGTGCCCGTGCCATGGCCGAGCTGCTCGACCGGCGGCCCGACGTCGACGGCGTGTTCGTCGCCAACGACCTGATGGCGTCCGGCGCGTTGCTGACCCTGCGGGAGCGCGGGGTGCGCGCCCCCGAGGACGTGGCGGTCGTCGGTTTCGACGACATGGACTCGGTGGTCCGCCGGACCTCCCCGTCCCTGACCACCGTGCACCAGGACATCGAGGGCATGGGGCGGCTGATGGTGAAGTTGCTCATGCGGCTGCTCGACGGGACGGGGCCGGAGGTACCGGCATCCGTGATCACGCCGACGTCACTGGTGCGCCGCGACTCGGCCTGAGGAGGAAGTACGGCGAGCGAACGTGCGACGGTGGGCCCGGGTGAGGAGGAACCCGGGCCCACCGTGGTACGCGAGGGGATGCGTCAGTCGTAGGGGATGACCACCACCGACCGGTCCGTGCCCGTCTGGACGCGCGAGTCACCGTTGCCGATCGCGCTCCAGACCTCCAGGCGGACCGTGCCGCCCGTCAGGTTGCCGAGCGTTCCGGTGGCGGATTTGAGGCCGCGGGACTGGGCGTACTCCTCCCAGCCGGTCACCGGGTCGGTGGCGAAGTAGTGGTACGTCTCCGTCCGTTCGAAGGTGCCGTCACCGGTGAGGTCGTAGCTGATCCGGGCCTGCTGGCCCAGTCCGACGGACGTGCCGGCGTCGAGCTGGAGGCGGAAGGCGGTGGAACCGCCCGCCTTCAGGGTGCCGTTGACGCCCTTGGCCTCGTAGACGACCGGCCGGTCGGGGGTGCCGTCGTGGTTGCCGCCCTGGGCCGAGAGGACGGTGTCACTGCCCGCCGTGGCGCCGGTGGCCGTGGTGAGCGTGCCGCCCGTGCGGAGCTGGAAGGTGTTGCCGGTGGACGGCTCCGGGTCCGGGTCGGGATCGGTGCTGCCCGTCCCCGTGCCGCTGGCGGTGGAACGTGCGGGCACGGAGAGCGACTTGCCGTCGGAGAAGGTGACGGTACGGGCGGTGGCGCCGTGGTTGTGGGCGACGTACGTCCGTGTGGTGCCCTTGGTGAAGACGCCGGAGGTGGGGATGGATCCGGTGACCGTCGCGTCGGGCGCGCCGAGCGTGTCGAGTGCGGTGAGCCAGTGGTAGGTGTGGGCCTTGGACTCGCCCGCCTCCGGGGTGTAACCGGCGTTGCCCGCGTCCCACTTGGCCTTGGCCGCTGCCGGGTCGGCGAACGACTGGAACTCCCAGAGGATGTCGCGCCATTCGACGGCGGGGCCGGGGTTCTCGCGTTCCATCTCGGCGATGTTGCGCCGGACGGCGTCCTTGTGACCGCCGAGGTGCAGTGAACCGCCGGTCACCGGGAGGACGTTGATGCCGTGGATCTCCTCGGGGTTGGCCGTCCACCAGGTGGCGTAGGCGGCGCCGCTGCCCCACACCATGCCGGCGGTGTCGTGCTGGAAGGCGCCGGGGAAGACCTGCTGGTCGGCGTCGAACCAGTACTGGGCGATGGCCTCGCCCTCGGTGGTGAGCAGGTAGGTGCCGAGGTCGCGGAGTTGGGTGTTGCCGGTGGCCGAGCCCCAGAGGACGAGGGCGGCGCTGAGGTTGGTCGACTCGGAGGAGGACTCCTGGTTGTTTCCGGCGGCGAAGCCCTGGTGTCCGCTGGCCCAGCTGTGTCCGGCGTAGACGTCGAAGCCGCGGAGGAAGGGGAAGGCGGTGTCGGTGCGGCTGGGGTTGGCGGTGTCGCGGACCAGGGTCTTGACCATCGCGCCCCAGGCGGAGTCGGCGGCCCAGCCCGCGTCGTACTGGGCGACGATCGCGGCGGCGTACACGTAGTAGCCGTAGTGGAAGTGGTGGTCGTTGAGTTCGGTGTCGCTGCCGTAGGAGGCCGGGTAGCCGGTGAGCGTCTTCCAGGCCGTGTCGTACGAGAACTCGTTGGCACCGCCGGCCGTGAACCAGTCCTGGAGCCGGCCCTTGATCTGGCCGAGGAGCTTGTCGCGGAGCGCGGTCTCGCCGATCTGGTCGGCGAGCGGCACGAGCTGCGCGAGCTTCCCGAGCGCCTTGCCGGTCCAGTAGGTGTCGACGGCTCCGGAGAAGGGGTCCGCCGAGTTCGCGACCTCGTTCAGGTAGCCGCGCAGGCGGGCGGTGTCGACGCCGCTGTCGGCCGGCAGTCCGGGCAGGGTGGCGGCGGCCTTCTGGCTGGTGGTGAAGGAGGCCGACTCCCGCACCTTCATGGTGCCGCGGGGCGAGACGTACGTGTACGGGGTGAGCGGGTCGGTGGTGTTCAGCCACTGGTGGCGGTAGAGCGCCTGGAGGGTGCCGCGCTCGGTGCCCTCCTTCGCCTCGGTGGTGAGGGCGTAGGTGGCGCGGACGGTGCCCGCGTCGTAGCTCCAGTTCACGGTGGATCCGGTGACGAAGCTGTAGGCGTACTTCCGGTAGGTGGCGAGCGCGTCGGTGGAGGGCAGGACGGCGACGGAGAAGTAGTCCTTGCCGCCGAGCCCCGCGGTGATGGTGGAGCCGGAGACGTTCCAGTCGGTGCCGGTGGGCGCGAAGAGCGCGTAGTGGTGGCCGTCGACGGTGATGCCGAGGACGTTGCCCTGATCGGCGAAGACGGCGGGCGCGGTGGCGGTGGTGATCCTCGCGTCGCCGCCGGTGCCCTTGGCGTACACGAAGGGCATGCCGTGGCCGATGGTGGTGCGCAGGGTGCGCGCGCCGTCGGACCAGTAGGGGGTGACGGTCCAGTCGGACCAGGCGTCGGCCTTGGTGTCGGGCGAGTTCAGCCCGGTGAGGCCGAGGGTGAGGTCGCGCTTGTGGGCGAACTCGTACTGGCGCCCGTCGCCGACGATGGCGGGGCTGGTCGGGTAGCCGACCTCAAGGCCGCCGGCGACGGCCTGGTAGGTGAGCGGGTGACCGTACATGGGGGTGGAGTACGGGTTGTCCCCGTAGCGCTGGAAGGCGAGGGAGGACCACCAGTCGTTGGTGGGGACCGGCTTGCCCTGGGCGGCGGGGGTGACCTTGGGGGTGACCGGTGCGCCGGTGTTGGTGGTGGGGCCGGAGGTTCCGGCGGGACGGGTGTCGGAGTAGCTTCCGGCGCCCGTGGGGACGGTGGCCGCGGCCGCGGGGACGGCGGCGGGGCCGAGTCCCAGGGCTGCGAGCGCGGAGACCAGAACCAGCGCGGCGGCCGGTCTTGTGCGGGGGGCTGACATGTACGGCACCTCATGTCGTCGCGACGAGTGGGGGCACGGAGGGGATGCGCGGGGAAAGGGGGTGATGAGTGCACACCCCGAGAGAGCTCCGAGTGAGCTCCGAGCGAGCCGAGAGAGCGCTCTCAAGACGCCGGAAACGTAAAACCGACGAAACACGTGTGTCAAGAGATTGAACACAGAGCGCAGTTGATGGCGCGTCCCGTCCGTTACGCCTTCGAGGCTTGACGGATGGACCCGTTCCCGGGCACGCTCCGACCGCACGCTTGAGAGCGCTCTCAGTCGCTCTCGCTCGTTCCGGAGCCAAGGGAGGCTTCCCATGCCCATCGCCCGAGCCGCCACCACGAACACCGCCAGGAGAGCCGTCGTCCGTCTGGGGGCGGTCGCGCTCACCGGAGCCCTGCTCGCCGCCTGCGGGGGTGCGTCGGACGGCACGGCCACCGACGGCGCGGGAGGGAAGGTCACGATCACCGTCGACCTGTTCGGCTCCTTCGGATACAAGGAGGCCGGGTTGTACGCCGAGTACGAGAAGCTCCACCCCGGCGTCACGATCAAGCAGACCGACACCGAGGACGAGGCCGACTACTGGAAGTCCCTCCAGACCCGGCTCGCCGGCGGCGCGGGCCTTGCCGATGTGCAGGGCATCGAGGTGGGCCGCATCGCCTCCGTCACCCAGCAGCAGGCCGACCGGTTCGAGGACCTGAGGAAGTACGGTGCGGACACCCTCAAGGACCAGTTCGCCCAGGCCAAGTGGGCCGCCGCCACCGGCAAGGGCGGCGAGGTCCTCGGCCTCGGCACCGACGTCGGCCCGGAGGCGATGTGCTACCGCACCGACCTCTTCAAGCAGGCCGGACTCCCCACCGACCGCGCCGCCCTCGCCAAGAAGTGGGCCACCTGGGACGGCTACCTGTCCCTCGGCGAGCAGTACAAGGCGAAGGCCCCCGCGAAGAGCGCCTGGATCGACAGCGTCGGCAGCCTCTACTCGATCATGATCGGTCAGGAGAAGGAGCGGTACTACGACGCCTCCGGAAAGCTCATCTGGGAGGACAATCCCGCCCTCCGCACCGCCTGGGACCACTCCGTTCAGGCGGCCCAGGGCGGACTGAGCGCCAAGCTCGACCAGTGGTCCCCGCAGTGGAACCAGGCCTTCTCGGCCGGTTCCTTCGCCACCATCCCGTGCCCCGCCTGGATGCTCGGCTACATCAAGGGCCAGGCAGGCGAGGCCGGCAAGGGCAAGTGGGACGTCGCCCCGCTCCCCGGCGGCGCCGGCAACTGGGGCGGTTCCTACCTGTCGGTGCCGAAGGCGGCGAAGCACAAGAAGGAGGCGTACGAGCTGGTGAAGTGGCTCACCGCCCCCGAGCAGCAGACCAAGCTCTTCCAGAAGCAGGGCAACTTCCCCTCCGCCACGGGCGCGATCGAGAAGGTCGCCGACGCGAAGGACCCGTTCTTCTCCGACGCTCCCATCGGGCAGATCTTCGGCGACGCGGCGAAGGCGGCCCCGGTTCAGGTGCTCGGTGTGCACGACCAGAACATCGCGCAGCAGATCACGAACGCGCTGAGCGAGGTCGAGCGCAAGGGGACCTCGCCGGAGAAGGCCTGGTCGAACGCCAAGAAGGGCGTCGAGAACACCATCGGCTGACCCGCGCCGAGGAGAGCCCCCTCCTCGCGCCCGTCCTCACGTGGTTCCTCACGCACCTCTGCTCGCCCTCCACGACTCCTCCCCGTTCCACGACTCCTCCCCGTTCCATGACTCCACCCGCTCCTCTCCGAAGGGCCGCGCCGTGACCCTCACCGCATCCGAGACGCCGGCCCCGCCGAAGCCGGTCCCGCCGCCCGCGCGGCGGGGGTCCGCCCGGCGGGCCTGGCAGACGTTCTCGCCGTACGCCTACCTCGCACCGTTCTTCACCCTGTTCGCCGCCTTCGGTCTCTTCCCGCTGATCTACACGGCCTTCGTCTCGCTCTACCGGGTGGAGCTCCAGACGCCCGGCGACATGGAGTGGCGCGGCCTCGGCAACTACACCGCGCTCCTCGGCGACGAGTACTTCTGGCTCTCGCTGCGCAACACGTTCACCATCGGTGTGCTCTCCACCGTGCCCCAGCTCGCCATGGCCATCGGGCTCGCGCATCTGCTGAACTACAAGATGCGCGGCCGCACCTTCCTGCGGACCGCGGTCCTCCTGCCGTACGCGACCTCGGTGGCCGCCGCCACCCTCGTCTTCGCCCAGCTCTTCGGGCGGGACTTCGGCCTCGTCAACTACGCGCTGAGCCTGGTCGGCATCGACCCCGTCGACTGGCAGAACGGCACGGTCGCCTCGCAGATCGCCGTGTCGACGGTCGTCATCTGGCGCTGGACCGGCTACAACGCGCTGATCTACCTGGCCGGCATGCAGTCGATCCCGCATGAGTTGTACGAGGCGGCCGCGATGGACGGGGCCTCGCGGTGGCGGCAGTTCTTCCACGTCACGCTGCCGGGACTGCGGCCCACGATCCTCTTCACCGTCATCGTCTCGACGATCGGCGCGACCCAGCTGTTCGGCGAGCCGCTGCTGCTCGAAGGCTCCATCTCGGGCGGCATCTCGCACCAGTACCAGACGCTCGGCCTGTACATGTACGAGCAGGGCTGGGGCTTCTTCCACCTGGGCCGGGCGGCCGCCATCGCCTGGGTGATGTTCCTGCTCATCGTGGTGCTCGTCGGGGTCAACGCCCTGATCGCGCGCCGCCGTTCCCGCAAGGAGGCCGGCCGATGACCGCGCCCATCGCCGCTGCGACGCGAGGCCCCTCCCGGGCGGGCCGCACCCTGCACGCGGGCCCGCTCGCGTACGGGATCCTCGTCGTCGCCGTCCTTTTCTCCGCCTTCCCCTTCTACTGGACGATCGTCGCCGCGAGCCGCTCCAACGCCGACCTGGCGAACGTCTCGCCGACGCTGGTGCCCGGCCCGAACCTGATCCGCAACTTCGAGGCGGTCCTCGAAGAGGCCGACATCGGCAAGGCGCTGCTCAACTCCCTCATCGTCTCCGGCTCGATCACCCTCGGCACCGTGCTGTGCTGCACGCTCGCCGGCTTCGCCTTCGCCAAGCTCCGCTTCCGGGGCCGGGGAGCGCTGCTGGCGATCACCGTGGGCACGATGATGATCCCGCCGCAGCTGGGGGTGATCCCGCTGTTCATGCTGATCGCCGAGCTCGGCTGGGTGAACCAGCTCCAGGCGGTGATACTGCCGGGCCTGGTGTCCGCGTTCGGGGTGTTCTTCATGCGCCAGTACCTGGTGCAGACCCTGCCGGACGAGCTGATCGAGGCCGCCCGGGTCGACGGTGCCTCCACCGCCCGGATCTTCTGGTCGATCGTGGTGCCGATCGCCCGGCCCGGTATGGCCGTCCTCGGCCTGCTGACCTTCATGGCCGCGTGGAACGACTTCTTCTGGCCGGTCGTGGCCCTCACCTCCTCCGAGCCCACCGTCCAGGTGGCCCTGCGCCAGCTCGGCGGCGGATACGTCCACGACCAGTCCGTGATCATGGCGGGCACGCTGCTCGGCACGCTGCCCGTCCTGCTGGTCTTCGGTCTGCTCGGCCGGCAGATCGTCGGCGGAATCATGCAGGGCGCGGTCAAGGGCTGACCCGTCCCCTCCCCCACACACACGACGACTCACTCCAGGGAGTTCCCACCCCATGACCGCGCTCGACGCCCGTACCGGCACCACGAACGTCCTCCGGTTCCCCGAGGGTTTCCGCTGGGGCACCGCAACGGCCGCCTACCAGATCGAGGGGGCGGCGGCCGAGGACGGCCGTACCCCCTCCATCTGGGACACCTTCAGCCGTACGCCCGGCAAGGTGCGCAACGGCGACACCGGTGACATCGCCGCCGATCACTACCACCGGGTCGACGAGGACGTCGAGTCGATGCGGCGGCTCGGCGTCACCGACTACCGCTTCTCGATCTCCTGGCCCCGGGTGCAGCCCACCGGGCGCGGTCCCGCCGTGCGCAAGGGCCTGGACTTCTACCGGCGTCTCGTCGACCGTCTCCTCGCCGCCGGCATCCGGCCCGTGGCGACGCTCTACCACTGGGACCTGCCCCAGGAGTTGGAGGACGCGGGCGGCTGGCCGCACCGGGAGACCTCGTACCGGTTCGCCGAGTACGCGGGCATCATGGCGGACGCCCTCGGCGACCGGGTGGCGACCTGGACCACGCTCAACGAGCCCTGGTGCGCGGCCTTTCTCGGCTACGGCAACGGCGTGCACGCCCCGGGCCGTACCAGCGCCCTCGCCTCGCTGCGCGCCGCCCACCACCTCAACCTCGCGCACGGCCTCGCGGCGCGCACCCTGCGCGGGTCGCTGCCCGGCACCGCGGAGGTGTCGCTGACGCTCAACCTCCATGCGGTGCGGGCCAGTTCGCAGTCCGCCGAGGATCTGGACGCGGCTCGTCGTATCGACGCGGTCGGCAACCGCATCTTCCTCGACCCCGTCTTCCACGGGCAGCTCCCGGCGGACCTGGTCCGCGACACGGCCTCGGTCACGGACTGGTCCTTCGTGCAGGACGGCGATCTGGCGACGGCGGCCGCGCCGATCGACTCGCTCGGCATCAACTACTACTCCCCCTCCGTCGTCGGGGCGGGCACGTCGGAGTCGCCCTCGCCCTGGGCGGGTGCGGAGCGGCACGTCCGGTTCGAGCCGGCACCCGGGCCGCGTACGGCGATGGACTGGCCGGTGGACGCGGACGGACTCCACGAGCTGCTGATCCGCCTGCGGGACGAACTGCCGAACGTACCGCTGGTGATCACCGAGAACGGTGCGGCGTACGACGACTACGCCGACCCGTCCGGCAATGTGAAGGACCCGGAGCGCGTGGCGTACCTCCACGCCCATCTGGCGGCGGTGCACCGTGCGCTCGCGGACGGGGCCGACGTTCGCGGGTACTTCCTGTGGTCGCTCCTGGACAACTTCGAGTGGGCGTACGGCTACAGCAAGCGGTTCGGCATCGTGCACGTGGACTTCGCGACGCAGCGCCGGACGCTGAAGGACAGCGCCCGCTGGTACGCGGAGACCATCGCGCGAGGGGGCCTCGAAGAGAAGGCCTGAGGAGCCGTACGGCTCCCGACTCCGATGCCGGCCGTGACTCCGGTGGCGGCCGTGACTCCGGTGGCGGTCGTCTCTCCGGTGGCGGTCGGGGTCGGAGTCCCCGGCCCCGGGCCTACTTCCGCAGCGCGCCGGCGGCGAAGGCCCGGGTCCACGGGACGGCCGAGTCGATGGGGACGTACTGGTCGTCCGCCGGGAAGAAGTCGACGACGCCCGCCGCCCCGTAGTCGGCCCAGAAGCAGGTGGTCATCGGGAAGGTGTCGGTGACGTTCTGTCGGCACTTGACGACGAGGGAGCTGTCCGTGACGGTCTTGGCCTCGCCGGTGAAGGTGCGGCCGTAGCCCGTCGCTTGCTCCACGGACGCGTCGAAGATCCTGTTCAGCGCGGCGGTGGGGTCCACCACATGCTCGTACAGGTTGGTCCTGGCCGTGAACATGGGCGCCGAGGCGGACATCGTGCCCTTGCGGAGGACGTTGCGCGGGCTGCCGAAGCAGGACACCTCGTCGGCGACGTCCTGGCTGTCGCCCTCGATCTCCTTGAGGTCGTCGTCGCCGGTGACGCTCATGTCGAGGTCGCTGCCGTAGTGGAAGCCGCCGTCGCCCTCGTCGCACACGAGGCCTTCCAGCACCGGGACGGCGATGGCGGTGTAACGGGTGCCGGGGTCGGCGGCGAGCTTCTCGGGCGACGGAGTGGTCTCACCCTCTCCCCCGGCGGCGGGCTGTTCCCCCGACGCCTTCCCGGCCGACGACCTGACGTCCGAGGGCTTCGCGTCCGACGGCTCGGCGCCGCCGCATCCCACGACCGCCGATGCCAGAGCCGCCACGGCCACGACTGCCCGAATCCTTCTCATGTGCCGACTCCCCCGCGAAGTACCGGTGACCCTCAGATGATGATCAAGATCGCGGCGATCATACGGGCACGCGGAGGGGGTGCCGCGACACCCCCCTCGGGTACGCGGCACCCCCGGTCACTATTCGGCCAGGGTCACAGACGCTGCCACAGCGCCGGGACGTTCGGCGGCTGCCAGCCGGCCTGGGCCTGGTGTCCCTGGAGGCAGCGGTAGCTCGCGCCGCCGTACGTGACGACGTCACCGGCCACGTAGACCTTGCCGGCCGCCCAGGTGCCGCTCGGCTCCGGCTCGCCGGGGCCGGGACCCGGGTCGGTGCCGGTGGTCTTCAGGGTGAGGCCGTAGTTCTGGAGCAGTGGATTCAGTGGCTGGAAGAAGGTGGTACCGCCGCTGGAGCAGTTGCCGGAACCGCCGGAGGTCACGCCCTGGGCCTGGCTGCCGGAGATGTACGAGCCTCCGGAGTCGCCGGGTTCGGCGCAGACCGTCGTACGGGTCACCCCGGAGATGGTGCCCTCGGGGTAGGTGACGCTCGTGTTGTGCTGCTGCACGGTGCCGCAGTGCCAGCCGGTGGTCGAGCCGGAGCGGCACACGGAGGAGCCGACCGGCTGCAGGACCGAGCCGGTCACCTGGACGTTCGCGCCGCCGGAGCCCTTGACGTACGGGGTCGAGGTCCAGTTGGCGTTGGCGGCGACCCAGGCCATGTCGTTGCCGGGGAAGACCGAGCCCTGGAAGCTGCCCTGGGCCACCTGGTTGAACCCGCTGGTGGTCGTGCCCGCGCGACCGCAGTGGCCGGCGGTGGCGAAGCCCTGCGTGGTGCCCCGCGTCACCGGGAAGCCGACCGAGCAGCGCCCGCCGCCACCCATGTAGTAGGCGTCGCCGCCCCGGATGTCGTACAGCGGGCGGGGTGCCTGACCGCTGTGGACGACGCGGACCAGCTCGCGCGGCACGCCGGTGGCCCGCACGAGCCGCGCCCCGGCACCCGCCCTGGTCTCCTCGACGACCAGGACGTCGGCGCGGACGTCGACGTAGCGGACGGGCGCCTCGGTGGTCGCGGACCGGTCCAGGGTCTCCTTGGCGCGCTCCAGAACGGTCAGACCGTGCGTCACGAGACGGGCACGCGCGCCCGTGGCCCGTATCGCGGGCACGTCGGCGGCGCGGGTGGTGGCCACGGTCAGGGTGTCGGCCTCGGCACCGTCCACCCAGGCACCGGCGAAGGCACCGCCCAGGCCCTGGCGGAGCCGGGCGGCGGTGGCACCGGCCTCCGCCTCGTTGGCGAGGCGGGTGAGGGCCTGGGAGCGGGTGAGTCCCAAATCGCGTCGCATGGCGTCGAGCAGCTCGGGCCGGGCGGAGTCGGCGCCGAGTGTCCGGGCGGCGGTCTTGACGGCCGTGGCGCGGTGCGGGCCCTGGGAGTCCGGGGCCGCGGCGGCGGAACCGGCCTGGAGCCCGGCCAGCGCCATTCCGGCGGCGACGAGGGCGGTACACGCCGCGCGGGCGTGTCGTCGGAGCATGGGGGTCTCCTCGGTTCTGGGTTCTCTGTTCCGGTGGGGATCCGACCCGGGTGGGGACCTGGACCACGGAGGGATCCGACCCGGGCGGGGATCTTCTGGAACCGTAGGAATCGGAACGAGGAGACGGCAGCTGCCAGTTGGCCCCTGCCATCGCGTTATGCCCGGGGCGCCGACGCGGGCATCCGTCCCGCGCTGGTCGCCAGCGCCTCGGCGTGGGCGGCCCGGGTGTGGCCCAGGACGGCGGCGGCCCGGGAGGCCGCGCGCCCCTCGGGATGCCAGCCGAGCAGGTGCCGCCACATCAGCGGGGCACCGGCGAGGGGACGGGTGACGAGGCCCGGGGTGACGGGGAAGGTGGCCCGGCACAGCCCGACGGCCCGGCCGACCTGCACCAGGTGTACGCAGGAGGCGGTGTCCGTCTCGTACACACAGGCCGGAGTGAATCCCGCCCGTACGCAGGCGGCCGCGAAGCAGTCGCCGAAACAGCCGTCGCCCGGTACGTCGGTCCAGGCCTCCGCGGCGAGCTCGGCCAGGTCGATCTCGGTGCGGGGCGCGAGCGGATGGTCGGCGGCCAGCATCACGTACACCGGATCACGGGCGACCTCCGTCCACACGAGCCGTCCCGCCTCGGGCGGACCGCTCTCCCCGCAGACCCCGACCAGGGCGAAGTCGAGGCGGCCGTCGACGACACCGCCGGCGACCTCACGCTCCGACCACGAGGTGTACGTGCTCACGGGGGCGCCGGGGTCGTGTCGCGCGATGCGATCGACGAGGCCGCCGAGCAGCGGGCCGTGGGTGCCGCCGAGCCGGTAGCCCTCCGTACCGCCCCGCGCGAACCGCACCGCCTCCTCCTGCAGCTCGCACACCGCGGGCAGAACGACCCGTGCCCGGTCGAGCACCAGATCGCCGAGCGCCGTGGCTCGTACGCCCTCCCGTCCCCGCTCGAACAGGGCTCCGCCCAGAGCCCGTTCGATCCGCTTGAGCTGGGCACTGAGCGCCGGCTGCGCGAGCCCGAGCGCGGTCGCGGCACGGGTGAGGCTCCCGGCGTCCGCGATGGCCCGGATCGTCTTGAGGTGCCGCAACTCCAAGTCCATATCGAGAGCTTGACGCCCCCGCCCGCCGTGGTCCAGACCAAAGCACCCCGGAGTGCCTCCGCCCGGACGGAATGACGCAGGTCACGCCGGGCGGCGGCCCGCTCCGGGGAACCGTCGAGGTGCGCCGGTCGTCCTCAGGGGCGAAGGGTGCCAGATGGGCGGTCGACCGTCCGGTGGCACCGCACACGCACGCATGCGCGCATGCGGAAGGTAAGGGGTACGGGGTGGCGGTCACGCTCGCGGAGGAGATCATGCTGCTGTCCCTGGACGACGTGTCCGGGGTGGCGAAGGAACGGCAGTCCGCCGCGTGGGCCGTCGCGGGCGGCATCCTGCTCGATCTCGTGCTGGCCGGGCGCGTGTCGGTCGACGACGGGCGGCTGCGGGTGACGGACGCGACGCCCACCGAGGTGCCGCTGCTCGACGAGCGACTGCGGCAGGTGGACGCCTGGTGCGCGAAGAAGGGCAAGGCCCCGAAGGTCACCGAGTGGCTGACGAAGGACCACTCCAAGGCCGTGAAGGCCACGGTCGAGAGCCTCCGCGAGCGCGGCCTGATACGTGAGGAGCGGCAGAGGGTGATGGGCCTCTTCCCCGTCGCCCGCTATCCGGAGGCCGACGGCTCCGTCGAACGCGAGCTGAGGGCCAGGCTGCACGCCGTACTCGTCACCGGCCCCACCCACCAGGCCCGCACCACGGGCCTCCTCGCCCTGATCCACGGCGCCAAGCTCCACCGCCTCGCCTTCCCCGACCTGCCCCGCAAGGAGGTCGCGTCCCGCCTGGACGAGCTCACGGCCGGCCAGTGGGCCGCAGAGGGCGTACGCAGGGCGATCCGGGACATGCAGGCGGCGATGCTCGCGGTCACGGCTGCCACGACGGCCACGGTGACGTTCACCAGCTGAACGCCGTACGGGCCCCGGCGTCCTCACCGGCCGGGCGGGGCCGCTACGCCCCGAGCCGGCCCGGGAAGGGACCCAGGGCCGGCCCCCACGGCCCGCCCCGGGTCCGGCACCACTCTCCCCACCGCCACTCACGTCTCGCTCACGTCTCGCTCACGTTCCGCTAACGCGGACGCCGTCGCTCCGCCCCACCGGCGTACGGGCCCTTCACGTTCCGCGCCCCCTGGTGCTCCGGCTCCCTCCGCGTTTCACGGCACGTCCGTGGGCCGCGCGGTAGGCTGCTCGCCTTTCCGAACACGTACCCGATTCCTTTTCCTTGAGGGAAGCGAGCGACGCAGATGACCGATCTGAGCCGGACATACGTGGACGAGTGCCTGCGCGGGAACCTCGGGCTCGCCGGGGCCGTGGCGCGGGCCGAGCTGCCCCCGGCCTTCGAGGAGGCGTGGCGCGCGCACCTGCTGCCCCGGCCGTGGTTCGTGCGGGCCGCCGAGACCGCCGCCTTCGCCCGCGACCTGGAGGGGCTCTTCGGCCTCCTCGTGTCACTGCCGCTCCGGCTCTTCGACGGCGACCTCGACCGGTACGCGGCGGAGGTCGGGATCGAACCAGCGCTCGCGGCGCTGCTCCGGCGCGGAGGATCCGGCGTCCCCACCAAGTTCGGCCGCGCGGACGCGTACCACGACGGCACCTCCTACAAGCTGCTGGAGTTCAACCTCGGCAGCGAGGTCGGTGGAGTCGACATGGCCGTGTTCAACCAAGGGCTGTTGCGGGTCCCGGAGTTCGCCGACTTCGCGCGGGTGCACGGGCTCGGTCATGTGGACATCGCCGCGCGGACGGCCGCCGTCCTGCGCGACCGCGCCAAGCCGGTGCTGTCCGGTGACCGGGAACCCGTGGTCGGGCTGATCGAGGGCCGCGGGGGCATCGCCCCGTACGGAAGGCTGATGCGCGCCACGGTGGAGGCGATGGCCGAGCAGGGCCTCGACGTCCGGACCGGCGAGATCGACCGCGTACGCACGGGGCCCGACGGAAAGCTCACGCTGGACGGCACCCCGCTCGACCTGGTCCTGCGGAACTTCGCGGCGAGTCAGCTGCTCGAAGACCCGGAGGGCCCGGACGTGGCGGAGCCGTTCTTCCGCGCTCACGAGGCGGGCAGGACCGTGCTCTTCACCTCGCTCGAAAGCGGCCTCTACTCGAACAAGAGCGCCCTCGCCCTGCTCACCGACCCCCGCTGGAGCGGTTCCTTCGACGCCGACGAGCGGGCCCTGGTCGAACGGGTCCTCCCGTGGAGCCGTACGCTGCACGCCTCCGGTCCCGCCGAACTCGTCGACCTCTGCCGGGAGCGGAGGGGACGGCTCATCCTCAAGCCGAGCGCCGGGTACGGCGGTCTGGACACCTACGTCGGCTGGGAGTCCACCGCCGCCGACTGGGACAAGGCGCTGCGGATCGCCGTGGAGCGCGGCGGATACGTGGCGCAGGAGCGGGTGGTACCGCGCCCCGAGCCGGTGTACGACCCGGAGACCGGTTCCGTCGACGACTGGATCGCGGCGCTCGGCATCTTCCTCACCGACGAGGGGTACGCGGGCACGCACGCGCGTGCCAACCGCGCCGACGGGGGCGCGATCGTCGGCATGAGCAGCAACCCGGACACCCGGATGGTGGGCGTGTTCTCGCATCCGTGACGCGAGGGGGCGGGAGCCCAGGGGGGGGGAGGAAGGTGAAGGGGAAAGGCTCGGATCAGCGTGTCCCGGCCTGTTCCCCGGCCTTCTTCCAGGGCCCGACGCCGAGTTTCCCCGTCGTGCCGAGGTCGAGCTCGGGGGTCACCGTCACCGGGGCGGCCCCCGGCTTCGCCCACACGCGGGCGTAGGGGGCGTGCACGGGATCGCCGGCTTCGACGGTGTTGCGCCAGACAAGGCCGGCGTGGGCGCGCTCGCCCGGCTCCAGTACCAGCTGCTGCGGTGGGCCGTCGGCCCCGGTGCCCCCGGCGACGGCGTCGCCGCCCTGGACGATGGACACGCCGTCGACGCGGTCGTGGTCCTCGTCGCGGATCTCGACCCGGGGGTAGCCGTTGAGCCGGTACGGCATGGTTCCGCAGTTCTCCAGGTGGAGGCCGACGACGCGCAGCCCCATGGCCGCGTCGCCCTCATCGGCGTACACACGCACCCCGGTGGGCGGACATGTGCCGCCGACGCTCGGCGCCTCGGAGGTCGGGAAGCTCCGCACCTTCACGACCCGGGCCCGCGCCTTGCCGACCGCGTCCGGGGAGTGCCCGGTGGCGGTGACCGTACGCCGGACGGTCCGGCCGGGGGCAACGGCCTGGACGGTGTCGTCGACGTTGAAGAGTGCCTGGCCCGTTTCCGAGACGAAGCCGACCGTGACGACATAGGTGAAGGGCTCGGTCTCCCGGCTGGTGACGGAGTACACCGCGCAGGAGGGTGCACCGGCGGAGGCACCTCCGCCGGTCCCGATGATCGTGACGCCGTCCTGGGCCGGGGAGGCGGAGGCATCGCCGTCCTGCGCCGGGGAGGCAGATGCCCCCGGCATGCCCGTCCGCGGTACGCCCGCGCTCTCGGCGGGACTCGCCCCGGGCCCGCACGCCGGCGGTTCGGCGCTGCCGGTGGCGGCAGCCCCCGGCCGCTCGGTCCCGCAGGCGGTGAGGGTGAGCAGGAGGAGTCCGGCGACGGCGGCGGGGAAAGCGTGACGGGCGAGGCAGGTGTGACGCATAGGAAGATTTGATCAGACCGGTCTCCCTCGGGACCAGACCGGGCCCGGGCAGCGACCGTACGGAACCTCAGGCGTCGGCCAGTTCGGCGTTCGCGCGGTCCGTGATCAGGGTCAGCACGCGGCCCACGACGGCGAGGTCCTCGGCCGGGATGCCGTCGTACAGTCGGCCGGAGATCTCGGCGGACTCGGCGGAGGTGACCTCGTACAACTCCCGTCCGGCGTGGGTGAGTCGAACTCGGGACGTGTCCGCCGGGTCCTCTTCGAGCAGCTTCGCGGTGGTCAGTTCCTCGATGACGGCGGTCACGACCGACGCGTCGGTCTTCAGCGAGCCGGTGACGTCGCCGACGAGCTCGTCGCGGCCGATGGACTCGCCCGCTGCGACGACGGCCCGGAACGTCACGCTCTGGTGGAACGTGATGCCGTGGCGGGTCAGCACGCCCTCCAGGAGGGCACGTGCCGCATGGTGTGCCAGGGCCAGCACTCGACCGTTGACGCTGGGGGCGGTGGTGGTGTCGGTGGTCATGACTGCTCCTCGTGGTTCTCGGTGTGCGGATCAAGAGGTGCGTCGAGCAGGGTCGCCAGTTCTCGGGTGAACTCCCGCGTGCGCGGGCTGTCCTGGCCCCCGAGGGGTTCGAGCAACTGGTCAAGGAGGCCCTGGACCACCTTGATCGCGCGACGGGTGACGTCGCTTCCGTGCTCGGTGAGCGACACCTGCATGGCGCGCGGGTCGTCCGGGTCCCGGGTGCGGGCGACGAGTCCGGAGGCCTCCAGGGCGCGGACGAGCTTGGAGACGTACAGCGGCTCCAGCCCCGTCCGGTCGGCGAGTGCACGCTGACTGGGCCGGAGCCCGGAGCGCGACATGCCGTACAACGAGGCCATCACCACGTACTGGGCGTGGGTCAGACTCAGCGGTGCGACCGCCCGATCGACGGCCACACGCCACTTCATCGACAAGCGCCAGACCAGGAATCCCGCTGTGGCGTCCTTGGGTGTTGAACTCACAGGCGATACAGTACATGGATACTATGTACATGGCCACTATTTCCTCGCGGCCCCTGGAACGGGTTCGCGATCGGGCAGCGATCAGGCAGCTGTCAGGCGAACGACGGCCACCGGTCGGCGGCCCACTCGCGCCAGGTCGACCACCCGGGAGGCGGGCCGTCGATCGCGCGCCCGTCGAGTTCCGCCGTGTCCGGCTCCTCGAAGTGCGCCCGCCCGTGCCGGAGGTCGGCCTCGGTGATCGGGAACGTCTCCTCCGGGGCGGTCGCCCAGCGGTCGGCGATCCGGTTGCGCTGGGTCTCGGCGTCCACCGGCAGGTAGACCATGCGGAAGCCCGCGCCCTCGGCCTCCGCCAGCCGACGGATCGCGGACCGCTCGTCACGGGACCAACAGCCGAAGTCCACCACGACGTCGGTGCCGAGCCGCAACGCCTCCAGTGCGAGCCAGAGCATCCGCCCCTCCAGCACGTCGCGCTTCCCGTCCGCCTCCGACACACCGAACAGCGGAATCATCCAGTCGTCGGGCGTGAGGCGCAGCGCGCCGTGCTCCTCGGCGAGCTGCCGGGCACGTGTGGTCTTGCCGGCTCCAGGCAGGCCGACCATCAGGAACAACGTGGTCATGCCGAGATCGTGCCAGGGCAGCCGGTCGGACGACCACCGCTTTCCGTCCGTGCGACCTCGACTGCCGGGCGACGTCACGGCACGGTCGGTCAGCGCCGCGGCGCCGGTCGGCCGGTGGGTGGCGCTCCGTCGGGCGAGCCACGCGGCACGGCGCCGGCCGGCGGGGCGCCCTCCCGGGGTGCCGGGCGTTCACTCTCCCTCGCTGCCGCGCTCGGCGCCGGCGCGTCCGGGTGGAGTGTCGCCGCCGCGACCAGCAGGAGTTCCAGGGCGAAGGGGTAGCCGCTGTCGTGCATGTCGGCGGCCAGCAGGGGGAACGTGGCGGCGATGTTCGGGTGGGTGTCGGACGGCAGTTCGCCGTAGACCGCCTGCCAGACCTCCGCCTCCTTCTCCCGTGCCGCGGGCGGCAGGGCGAGCGCGGCGGCGTCCTGGGCAGCGAAGGCCAGGGCCTGGTCGACGAAGGCGTGGTAGATCCGTACCGCCAGGGCGTCGGGGAAGCCCGCCCGGCGCAGGACTCCGAGGATCCTCTCGACCGCCATGTTCTCGTGGGTACGCCCCGTGGTGCGGTGCGCCGCGAGGAGTGCTGCCTGCGGGTGGGCCTGGTAGCGGGAGTGGAGCCGGAAACCCATCGCGCGGAGGTCCGCACGCCAGTCACCGGTGGCCGTCCAGCCCTCCTGGGCCCGGCCGATGAGCTCGTCGGCGAGGGCGAGGAGCAGGGCGTCGGTGTTGCGGAAGTAGCGGTAGAGGGCGGTGGGGTCGGCGCCGAGGGCCGCGCCGAGTCTGCGTACCGAGAGGGCTTCCGCACCGTGCTGTTCGACCAGCCGCAGGGCGGTCTCGACGATGAGGCGTTCCGAGAGGACGGCGCCCTGTCTGGTGGGGCGGCGGCGCTGCCTGCCGCCTTCGGGAACCACGCGTTCGACCATGCCCGGAGCTTATGTCAACACCATTGACGTGTATGCGGCGGTACGGCTTGCATGGCGCCCGGCACCCGTCGTCGCACGTTCCTGGAGCGCACCCCCATGACCAAGGCCGATCTGGTCTTCACCCGCGGACCCGTCTTCACGGTGGACCCGGCCCGTACCCGGGCGACGTCCCTGGCGGTCGTCGGCGACCGCATCGCGGCCGTGGGCCACGACGAGGTCCGTGACCTCATCGGCCCCCGGACCGAGGTCGTCGACCTGACCGGGAGACTGCTGCTCCCGGGGTTCCAGGACGCCCATGTCCACGCGGTGTTCGGCGGCTCGGAGCTGGCCGAGTGCGATCTGACCGGCACGGTCGGCGTCCCCGAGTACCTCTCGCGCATCCGGGCGTACGCCGACGCGCACCCGGACCGCGCGTGGATCACCGGCGGCGGCTGGTCGATGGAGAGCTTCGAGGGCGGGTCGCCCACCCGGCAGCTGCTCGACTCGGTCGTCCCCGACCGGCCGGTCCTGCTGTCCAACCGGGACCATCACGGCGCCTGGGCCAACACCCGGGCC
Organism: Streptomyces sp. NBC_00250; assembly: GCF_036192275.1. Classification (NCBI taxonomy): domain Bacteria; kingdom Bacillati; phylum Actinomycetota; class Actinomycetes; order Kitasatosporales; family Streptomycetaceae; genus Streptomyces; species Streptomyces sp. NBC_00250. The sequence goes on from NZ_CP108088.1 coordinate 831,869, forward strand.
CTCGAACTCGCCGACATCACCGCCGACACCCCGGACCCCGCCGACGGCCGTATCGAGCGCGAACCGGACGGCTCCCCCAGCGGCATGCTCCAGGAGGGCGCCACGACGCTGGTCGCGCGGGTGGCGCCGGCGAGCACCCCGGCGGACCGGCTCGCGGGACTGCTCCGGGCCCAGGAGCTGCTGCACTCGCTCGGCATCACCGGCTGGCAGGACGCGCTCCTGGGCGCGTTCAGCGGCCGGTCCGACCCCTCGGACGCCTATGCGGCCGCCGCACGCGACGGCTCGCTCACCGCCCGGGTGACCGGTGCGCTCTGGTGGGACCGGCAGCGCGGCGCGGAGCAGATACCCGAACTGGTGGCGTTGCGCGAGGAGTTGAGCGAGGGCCGGTTCCGCGCCGGGTCCGTGAAGATCATGCAGGACGGCATCGCGGAGAACTTCACCGCCGCCATGACCTCCCCCTATCTCGACGGCTGCGGCTGCGCCACCGCCAACAGCGGTCTGAGCTTCGTCGACCCCGGGGCGCTGCGGAGCTACGTGACGGAGCTCGACGCCCTCGACTTCCAGGTCCACTTCCACGCCCTGGGCGACCGGGCCGTACGCGAGGCCCTCGACGCGCTGGAGGCCGCCGTCGCCGCCAACGGGCACCGGGGCAACCGCCACCATCTCGCCCATCTCCAGGTCGTCCACCCGGACGACATCCCCCGGTTCGCCTCGCTCGGCGCCCTGGCCAACATCCAGCCGCTCTGGGCGGCCCACGAGCCGCAGATGGACGAACTGACCATCCCCTTCCTCGGCCCGGAACGCGCGGCCTGGCAGTATCCGTTCGGTGATCTGGTGCGGGCCGGTGCCACCCTCGTCGCCGGCAGCGACTGGCCGGTGAGCAGCCCCGACCCGCTCGCGGGCATCCACGTCGCCGTCAACCGCCGGGAGCCCGGCTCCACCGACGACCGTGTCTTCCTGCCGGAGCAGCGCCTCGACCTGCCCACGGCCCTCGCCGCGTACACCGCCGGCTCCGCCCATGCGAACGGCCACGACGACGCGGGCAGCCTGCGTCCCGGGAACCTCGCCGATCTGGTCGTCCTGGACCGCGACATCCTCACGGGGCCGCCGGAGGAGATCGCCGACGCACGGGTGGAGCGTACGTACGTGGGCGGCCGTCTCGTGCACGCGGCGTGAGCGGGATGGTGGTCGGGTCGGACGCCGGTCAGTCCCGCAGATGCCCGAGCACGGATCGCATCGCCCGCTCCACGCGCGCGCGGGACTCGTCGGTCGGGTCGACCAGCTCGAAGCCGTGGTGGCCGTCCGGGACGTCGACGATCTCGACCTCGGCCCCGTTCTTCGCCGCGGCGGTCAGGAACTCCTCGACCGTCGCCGCGAACGCCGGGTGCTCCCGTCCGGCCCGGGTCAGGACGATCGGCGGCCCGTCCGCCGTACCCACGACGTCGACGGGCCTGAAGCGGGGCTCCACCGCACCCCAGTCGGGCAGCGGGGCCAGGACCGGGTAGCTCGCCGCCACACAGCGCAGCCACGGCGGAGGTGCGGCCAGCCAGTCCGCCGCCAGGAGCCCGCCCGCGGAGAAGAACCAGAGCGCGATCCGCTCCTCGTCGACCCGCGGGTCGGCGCGCACGAGGGCCACGGCTTCGGCGAGATCCTCGGCCGCGAGGGCGAAGTCGGCGATGCCGTGCAGCCGGTGGTCGAGGGTGACGCCGACCGCTCCGAGGCTCGCCGCGTAGCGGCCGTACCCGAGGAGGAACGGGGTGTCCCGTGGGGTGGGCCGCTGGTCGGGGGCGACCGGGCCGCCGTGGACGAAGACGACTGCCGGTCGAGGCCGATCGGCGTCCCCGAGTGGAGAGACGACGGGGAGGTGGAGGTCGACCCGACCGCGCCGCTCACACGGCACCTCGGGTACGTCGAGGAGGAAGGGCAGCAGGTGCGTCGGCCGCTCGTCCGCCTGCTCGGGCACGGTCACCCGGTGGCCCTCTCCGGCCGCCGCCCGGCGCAGCACCTCGGCGAGTTCCTCGGGAGCGGAGAGCATCGGCCAGTGGCCGGTGTCGAGGTCGAAGAAGCGCATCCGGTCGTCGGCGAGCGCCCGGAACTGCGGCGGCCCGGATTTCACCAGCATCCGCACGAGCTCGATGCCGGACCCGTTGGCGGTGCACAGCACGCCGGTGATCGGCAGGGAGGCGGCAGCGCCGGTGAGCCGGAGCGGCTGGGTGAGCGTGCCCGCCGGCTGGGGCGCGGCGAGGCGCTCAAGGCGTTCCAGCGCTTCGGCGGGGACACCTTCGGTGCTGCCCCAGCGGGACCAGTTGCCCGGCTCCGGCGGCGCGACCCTGCCCCGGGCCCGGTCGGCGAGCCGTGCCCGGACCTCGGGGTCGGGTACGGAGCGCGCGGCGGCCTCGCCGTTCTCCGGCAGACCCGTGTCCAGGGAGACGATCCGGGCGACGCGTCCGTGGCGCCGGTCGGCTGCGCCGAGGACGGGGTGGAGCCCGTAACCGTGTCCGACGAGGACGACCTGGGGCGCCCCGATGCCGTCGATCAACCGCACCAGGTCCTCGATGTGCGTCTCCAGATCGGTCGCGGGTCCGGCCTCGTCCTGCCGGTTCCCCATCCCTGTGAGGGTCACGGGGTACGCCTCCGAGCCCGCCGCCCGGAGCCGGGACGCGGTCCGCTCCCATACCCAGCCGCCGGTGAAGGGGCCCGACACCAGCACGAACACGGTCATGATCGTCTCCTTGCGACTCCTCGGGGATGTCTCGCCCCACGCTAGGAACTCCCCCTGGGGGAGATACAAGGAGCACGTGGGCAGGGCCGTACGCCACACTGAGAGCGACGGTATGGAAGGGCTCCTGCCGAGGGCCCTTGAGGGAGGCTCACGTCGTGGTGTCCGACGGGCTGTGGAGCATCGGGGAGCTCGCCGAGCGTGCGGGTGCCACGGTGAAGACGGTGCGGTACTACTCCGACCGGGGTCTGCTGCCCGAGGCGGGGCGCAGCTCCGGCGGGCATCGGCGGTACGGGCCCGGGGCGCTCGACCGGCTCCGGCTGATCCGCTCCCTGCGTGCCCTGGGTCTGCCCGTTCCGGAGGTCGAGCGGGTCCTCGCGCGTGACGAGGCGCTGGAGGAGGTCGTCTCGGGGCAGTTGCGGGACCTGGGTACCCGACTGGCCGCGTTGCGCTGGCGCGAGGCGTCGCTGCGGCTGCTCCAGGACTGTGCGGCCGGGGAGCGGTCCGAGCGGCTGCGGCTGATCGGTGCGGTGTCCGTGCCGCCGGACACGGCGGCCCTGGTCCGGTTCTGGCGTCGGATCCTGCCGGTGCGTCTGCCGGGGCGGGTGGTGTCGATGGTGCTCGACTCGGTGGTGCCGGGGGTCCCTGAGGAGCCGAGTCCCGCGCAGGTCCTCGACTTCGCCCGGTTGCACGCGCTGGTGTCCGATCCGCTGGTCGACCGGCCGGAGTCGCGGCCGGCGCCTCCGCTGCCGGACGGGGAGTACCGGCCGACGGTGCTGTACGAGGGTCTCGCGGAGGCGTACACACTGGCCTCGGCGGAGCTACGGGGCGGACGGGACCTGCGTGACGGCGGCGCCCTGGACTGCTTCGTCGCCGCCTACGCCCACGCGCGCGGGGAGGGGGACTCCCCGGACTTCCGGCGGAGCCTCCTTCCGTTGCTCGCCCGGAGCGACGGGCCCTTGATCACCCGCTACTGGAAGTTCGCCGCCGGGTTGTTCGCCCCGGGTGAGCCGGTCCTCGGCGCCCTCCACCATCGCCTCTCCGTCGCCCTCCACCTCGATGTCGGGGCCCAGGCCGACTGAGCTTCCCGCATGGTGGGCAACCGCTGGTCCACGTCGTGGGCAGCGAAGTGGCGGATCTCGCCGACTGCTCGACATCTCCCCTGGTCAGAGCGGTGCGTACGGCGTGTCAGGTGGCGCAATACTGCCGCAACACCACCCCGGCCGCCGCGCCGCTACGTTCCTTGCCATGCCCCCCGAAGCCGCTTCCGCCGCCCGCCCCGTCGCCGCCGCCCGCCGTCGGCGGCTGCGTGCGGACCGGGCGCGGCAGCTAGCCGACCTGCTGCGCCACCAGATCCTGGCGGGTGGCTTCCCCGGCGGGATCCTTCCTCTCGAGGACGTGATCGCGGCCGATTACCGGGCCAGTCGGAACACCGTCCGGCAGGCCCTCGATCTGCTGCGGGGCGAGCAGATCGTCGAGCGGCAGCCGGGGGTCGGCACGGTGGTGGTGTGCGAGAAGTATCCGCACGGCCTCGACCGGCTCCAGGGGCTCGCCGAGACGCTGCGGGAGCACGGGCGGGTCACCAACGAGGTCCGGACCGTCGGGCCGGTCTCCGCTCCGGGGCCGGTGGCCCACCGGCTCGGGCTGCCGGACCACTCCGATGTGCTCTGCATCGAGCGCCTGCGTCGGCTCAACGGGCTGCCGCTCTCCCTCGACCTGTCGTACCTCCCCATGGACATCGGGGGTGAACTCCTCGGCTGCGACCTGGAGAACACCGATGTGTTCCGGCTCCTGGAGCAGCTGACCGGCGGTCCGCTGGGCCACGCCGAGATCACCCTGGAGGCCGTCAACGCCGACGCGCACTCCGCCGCCGTGCTCCAGGCCCCGCGCGGGGCCGCCGTCCTGATGCTGGAGCGGCTGACCTGTCTGCCCGACGGACGGCCGGTGGACCTGGAGTTCATCCGGTTCCGCGGTGACCGCATCACCATGGGCGGCGTCCTGCGCCGCTCGCTCTGACCCACCCCCTGCCCCTCCCCGCTCCGCCGACCCCTTTCCTGGAGACAGCCATGCCTCTGGTCCCCCAGCGCGCCGACGTGCCCGTGACCATCGACGAGTCGAAGTGCATCGACGGATGCACGCTCTGCGTCGACATGTGTCCGCTGGACTCGCTCGCGATCCGCGAGGAGGACGGCAAGGCGTACATGCACGTGGACGAGTGCTGGTACTGCGGCCCGTGCGCCGCCCGCTGCCCCACCGGCGCGGTCACCGTCAACATGCCCTACCTGCTCCGGTGAAAGGCCGAACTCCCATGTACCGAAGAAGACTTCCCCTGCTCACCCCCCGGAGGGCCGGACGCCTCGCCCTCCCCCTCGCTCTCGTCCTGCCGCTCGCCACCGCCTGCGGGACCGACGCCGGGAGCTCGTCCGACGGGAAGACGGTCACGGTGACCGTCGGATACCAGTCCAAGACCATCAACACCGTCACCGCCGGCACCCTGCTGCGTTCCCTCGGCTACTTCGAGGAGGAGTTGAGGACCCGGGGCCGGAAGGACGGAGTCAGCTACCGGGTGGTCTGGCAGGACTACGCGACCGGCGCGCCGATCACCGCCCAGATGACGGCGGGAAAGATCGACATCGGTTCGATGGGCGACTTCCCGCTGCTGATCAACGCGGCGCGCGGCAAGCAGCTCAAGGAGCCGACGCGGCTCGTCGCGGTCACCGGCTACAACCTGCGTGGCGGACTCAACACCGTCGTCACCGACCCCGGTTCACCTCTGCGGACCCTCACGGACCTCAAGGGCCGCAAGGTGTCCACCAGTGTCGGCTCGGCCGCCGACGGCACTCTCGTACGGGCCCTGCGGCGGGCCGGAATCGACCCGGCGAAGGACATCGGCAAACTCAACCAGCAGCCGAGCGTGGGGGCTTCGGCGCTGGCCGCGGGCAGTATCGACGCGCTGTCCCAGTTCGTCGCCTGGCCCGGCCTGCTGGCCTTCCAGGGCAAGGCCACGGCCCTCTACGACGGGGCCGAGCTGAACCTGCCGACCTTCCACGGAGTCACCGTCCGGGAGAAGTTCGCCCGCCAACGGCCCGCCGTCCTCGACGCGTTCCTGCGCGCGCAGAACCGTGCCACGGATCACCTGCGGAAGCACCCGGTCGCTGCCGCCGAGTCGGTCGCCGAGGAGACCGGGCTTCCGGCCGAGGTGGTCTACCTCTACAACGGCGCCCAGGGCATCGCCACCTTCGACCCGGCGCTCCGGCCTGAGCTGGTCGCCGCGCTCAAGGAGGACGTACCGGTCCTCAAGGAAGCCGGTCTCGTGACGGACGTCGACGTGGACGCCTTCGTCGACCCCGCGCCGCTGGGCCGGGCCGTGCCCGACCTCGCGTACCCGAAGGCGACTGCCCCGAAGGCCGAACTGTGGCTCAAGGGTCAGAGCTCGACCCGAAGCTTCGACAGCCCCGCATCGCTCCTGAAGGCCGTCAAGGGGGCCTCCGTACGGGCCGCTTACGTGCCGGACGCGGTGACGGGGACGCTGTGGTTCGCGGACCGGGCGGTGTGGGTCGCGGACGGCGCCGAGTGGCGGGCCTTCGTGACCCGGTCCGGCGCCGAGCGGTACGTCTCCGGGCACCCCGGCTCCCGGATCGTCCCGTACACGGACGCCGTGAGGCTCGCCTCATGAGCGCCGGGCTCCGTGAGACCGGCACGGCGAGCACCGGTCGAAGCGAGCCCGGCGCCGCGAGCGCCGGGCGCCGTGGGGCGCGTACCCGGACCGCCGTCCGCCGTCTGGTCCGGGTCGCCTCCCCCCTCGCGGCCCTCGGGATCTGGCAGTTGCTGACCTCCCTCGACGTCAACCTGTGGCTGCGGTTCGAGCAGTTCCCCACGGTCGTCGAGGTCGCCTCCGCCCTCGCCGACCGGGTCGGCACCGAGGCGTACCGGCAGGATCTCGGCCACAGTCTGCGTCGGATCGCCGTCGGCTTCCTCCTGGCCGCCGTCCTCGGCGTGGCGGCCGGGACGGCCGTCGCCCGGTCCCGGTGGGCCGCCGACATCCTGGGCCCGCTGGTCGAGGTGGTACGGCCGATCCCCGCCATCGCCCTGGTTCCGGTCGCGATCCTGCTGCTGCCCACCAACGAGCAGGGCATCGTCTTCATCACCTGCGCCGCGGCCCTCTTCCCCGTGCTCGTGTCGACCCGGCACGCCGTACGGGCCCTGAACCCGGTCTGGGAGGAGGCGGTGCTCACCCTGGGCGGGAGCAGGGCGCGGGTGCTGTTCTCGGTGGTCCTGCCGGGCGCCCTGCCGGGGATCTTCGGCGGTCTGTCGGTGGGCATCGGCGTCTCGTGGATCTGTGTGATCTCGGCGGAGATGATCTCCGGCGAGTACGGGGTGGGCTACCGCACCTGGCAGGACTACACGGTCGTCGACTACCCCGGCGTCTTCGTCGGGATGGCCACCATCGGCGCCCTGGGCTGGCTCACCTCCACCGCGGTCGAGTCGCTCGGCCGCCGCGTCACGGCCTGGCTGCCGCGCCCGACCGCGCGGATCCCGGCCGCCGGCCCCGTCCGTGCGGCGAGCACCACCGCTGCCGCCCCGTCCCGTGTCCGCCGGCCCGCGAAGGAGCCCGTTCCATGAGCACCGTGAGCCCGTCCGCCGTGTCCGCACGGCCGACGACCCTGTCGTCACCCCCCGGCGCCGAACTCGCCCTGCACGGCGCGCGGCTCGGCCACCACGACGGGGTCGCCGTGCCCGGCCCCGTGGAGCTGCGGATCGCGCCCGGCGAGCTGCTGACCGTGGTCGGTCCCTCCGGCTGCGGCAAGACCACCCTGCTCCGTACGCTCGCCGGGCTGCTGCCCCCGTTGGAGGGGCGCGTCACCCAGGACGGGGAGCCGATCCGCCGGCCCGGCGCCGACCGGGCGCTGGTCTTCCAGCACGACGCCCTGCTGCCTTGGCGGTCGGTCCGCGCCAATGTCGAACTGCCGCTCGCCATCCGCCGGGTCCCGCGGACCGAGCGGCGCCGGGCGGCCGAGGAGTGGCTGGAGCGGGTCGGGCTCGGCGGGCACGCCGCCAAGCTGCCGCACCAGCTGTCCGGCGGGCAGCGGCAGCGCGTCCAGCTGGCCCGCGCCCTCGCCGGACGGCCCCGCGCGGTCCTGATGGACGAGCCCTTCGGCGCGCTCGACGCCCACACCCGCGCCGGGATGCAGGACCTGCTGGTGGAGATCCTGCGGGGCACGGGTGCGACCGTCGTGTTCGTCACGCACGACGTCGACGAGGCGCTCCATCTCGGCGACCGGGTCGCCCTGTTCGCCTCCGGCGAGGTCCTCGACGTGCCGCGCCCGCGCTCCCGTGAGGCCCGGCAGGCGCCGGACACGGCCGCGCTGCGGCGCCGCGTCCTCGACTCCCTCTGAGGGTCCGGCCGAGAGCGCCCGCACCCGAGTCCGACCGCGGGCCCGGCCGAGAGCCCGCAGACACACCCCCGCCCCCCAAGCTTCGAAAGGGACCCCGTGGACACCCCCCTGACCGTGCCCGATCTCGCCGACGCGACCGAGCTCTCCTGCGACGTGCTCGTCGTCGGCGGCGGTACCGCCGGCACGATGGCCGCGCTGACCGCCGCCGAGCGCGGGGCGAACGTCATCCTCTTGGAGAAGGCGCACGTCCGGCACTCCGGTGCCCTGGCGATGGGCATGGACGGCGTCAACAACGCGGTCGTGCCGGGCCGTGCCGAACCGGACGACTACGTCGCCGAGATCACCCGCGCCAACGACGGCCTGGTGGACCAGTCGACGGTCCGGCAGACGGCGACCCGCGGCTTCGCCATGGTGCGGCGGCTGGAGTCGTACGGGGTGAAGTTCGAGAAGGACGAGCACGGGGAGTACGCGGTCCGGCAGGTGCACCGGTCCGGCTCGTACGTGCTGCCCATGCCCGAGGGCAAGGACGTGAAGAAGGTCCTCTACCGGCAGTTGCGGCGGCGGGAGATGCGGGAGCGGATCCGCATCGAGAACCGGGTCATGCCGGTCCGTGTCCTCACCCACCCGGACGACGGGCGGGCCGTCGGCGCGGCCGGATTCAACACCCGCACGGGCGAGTTCGTCGTCGTCCGGGCAGGGGCCGTGATCCTGGCCACCGGCCCCTGCGGGCGCCTGGGCCTGCCCGCCTCCGGCTATCTGTACGGGACGTACGAGAACCCGACGAACGCGGGCGACGGCTACGCCATGGCCTACCACGCGGGCGCGGCGCTGACCGGCATCGAGTGCTTCCAGATCAACCCCCTGATCAAGGACTACAACGGCCCGGCCTGCGCCTATGTCGCCAACCCCTTCGGCGGCTACCAGGTGAACCGGCACGGCGAGCGGTTCGTGGAGTCGGACTACTGGTCGGGGCAGATGATGGCCGAGTTCGCTGCCGAACTCGCCTCGGACCGGGCCCCGGTGTACCTCAAGCTGAGTCATCTCCCCGAGGAGACCATCGGCGCGGTCGAGTCGATCCTGCACACCACGGAGCGGCCCACGCGCGGCACCTTCCACGAGAACCGGGGTCACGACTACCGGACCCATGACATCGAGATGCACATCTCGGAGATCGGTCTGTGCGGCGGCCATTCGGCCTCGGGGGTACGGGTGGACGCCCACGCCCGGACGACCGTGCCCCGGCTCTATGCGGCCGGCGACCTGGCTTCCGTGCCGCACAACTACATGATCGGCGCGTTCGTCTTCGGTGACCTGGCGGGCGAGGACGCGTCCCTGTACAGGGCGTACGAAGGTGAGTTGGACCCCGAGCAGCTCGCCGCGGCCCACGAACTCGTCTACCGGCCGCTGCGGCATCCCGAGGGGCCGCCGCAGCCCCAGGTCGAGTACAAGCTGCGGCGGTTCGTCAACGACTACGTGGCTCCTCCGAAGACGGGCGCGAAACTCTCCCTGGCCGTCGAGGCGTTCACCCGGATGTCGGGGGAGATCGCCGGGATGGGTGCGCGTACGGCGCACGAGTTGATGCGGTGCGCGGAGGTGTCGTTCATCCGGGACTGCGCCGAGATGGCGGCGCGCGCCTCGCTCGCCCGGACGGAGTCGCGCTGGGGTCTCTACCACGAGCGACTCGATCACCCGGAGCGGGACGACACGGGCTGGCTGCACCATCTGGATCTGCGCAAGTCCCCTTCCGGAGCGATGGAGTTCACGGCGCGGCCGGTCGAGCCGTACCTGGTGCCGGTGCCGGAGTTCGCGCCGCCGGGTGGTCCCGAGCGGCACCTCGGCGAGGTCGAGCTCGTGCCGGTCGCCACGGCCGGTCCCCGGGACACGGCCCCGGCGGCTCGTCCGCTCGGCGACCCGGATCCGCACGGCCCGGTCCCGGCCGAGGCCCCGGGGGTCGCGGCCCCTCACCCGCGACTGCTCCGACTCCTGTCGCTCGTCGAGGACTCCCCCGATCTCGACGCGCTCGGCCCCTATCTGGACGACGACGATCCCGCCGTACGGGCCGCCGCCGTCACCGCCCTCGGTGAGACCGCGCCCGCCGGTACGGGTCCGGTGCTCGCCGCGAGGCTGCGTGACGCGTCGCCCGTGGTCCGGGCCGCCGCCTCGGCCGCCCTGCGCGAGCTGGTCGAGGTGCTGCCCGCCGTACCGGAGCTCGGGGACGGTCTGCGGGCGGCCCTCGCCGTGCCCGACGCGGCCGTGCGGTCCGCCGCGCTCGACGTCCTGCGGGCCCTGCGGCTCGGGGACGCCGCGCTGTACGCCGGAGCGCTCGCCGACGCGACCGTGGAGGTACGCGTCCAGGCCGTCCGGGCCCTGGTCTCCGTGGACGCGGTCGCGGAGCTGGCGGTGGCGGCCGGCGACCCGGCCCGCGAGGTGCGGGTCGCGGTGGCCCGGGGTCTCGCGGCCGTACGGAACCCGGCGCCGGAACCGCTCGGCCCGCTGCTCGACGATCCCGACCCGCTGGTCCGGGGGGCGGCCCTGGCCGCCCTGGCCGGCACCGGGTGCCCGCCCGCCTACGCGGTGAGGGCCGAAGCCGCCCTCGGCGATCCCGCGTGGCAGGTCCGCTCCGGCGCCGCGACCGCGCTCCGGGGCACCCCTGCCGACCTTGCCGTCCCCGCGCTCGCCAAGGCGCTCGCCGACCCGAACGCCGACGTCCGGAAGGCCGCCGTCCTGTCGCTCCTCGTCCACGGGGACGACCCCACGGCCCGTACGGCGCTGGCGGGGGCCGGCGACGACCCCGACGCCGACGTGCGCGCCTACGCCGCCCGCGCGGCGCGCTGAACCGCGCGCGGGGAGCGCGGGTCGGTCCCCCTGTGGAGGTGCTGGGCGCGCGGCCGGGCCGGCGGGGCGGCGGGCAGGGTCTCGGCGAGGGGGAAACCGCAGGCGAGGGCGGTCCGGCACGACCCCTCGTTGCCGACGGTGTGCACGAGTTCCAGTGCGCGTCCCGTGAAGGGGCTTTCGCCGTCCGCCGCCCACCGGGCGACGAGGTTCAGCGCCCGGGAGGCGATCCCGCGCCCGCGTGCCTCCGGCGCGGTCCAGTAGCCGATGCGTGCGGCCGCGTCTCCCTCACCGGTGAGGGCGACGTGGCCGAGCGGCGCCGTGAGCCCGGCCGTCGTCTCCTCGACCACGGCGAACGCCACCCTCGTACCGGCGGCCCGGCCCTCGCTCTGGGCAGCCACCCACGCGCGTGCCTGCCGTTCGGTGTCCAGATGGGTGGCGAGCCATGCGCGCAGTTGCGGGTCCCGGTGATGGTGTACGAGCGCCGCGGCGTCCTCGTACGCCCAGGGGCGCAGCAGCAGGGGCGGGGCGGACGGGGCCGGACCTGCGTCGGAGGCCTCGCGTAGCCGTGGGTGCGGGCGGCTCATGACCGGACGATATCTCCCGCGACCCGCGGGCGACGCACCCGGGCGGGTGGTGATCGGCGGCAGTCGGGTGAGCGCGCGCATGCCGGGTCGTGGAGCGGGGAAGGGGCGCACGACGCACGCAGCGAGCAGGACGACGAGGAGGTGGTGCCGGTGTCGGGGCCGACGACCGGAGAGGCGGTGGGAGAACCGTGCTGGCTGAGTCTGGCCGCACGCAATCTCGACGCGGCGGAACGCTTCTACGGGGCCGTCCTTGGCTGGACGTTCCGGCGCGGCGGCGGGGAGCGGGAGTTCTCGGTGGGGCAGCTGGGTGAGGTGCCCGTGGCCGGGATCGCGGCGGTGGCGGCCGAGCTGTCCGTGCGGGTGGCCTGGACGGCGTTCTTCGCCGTGGACGACGCCGACGAGGCGGTGGCGCGGATCCGGGAGCGCGGCGGCACCGTCGGGGTGGGGCCGGTGTCCTACCCGCCCCACGGTCGGGCGGCGCTCGCCACCGACCGGGAGGGCGCGACGTTCGGCGTCTGGGAGGGGCGGACGGAGACCCGCTGGCACATCGGCGAGCGATCTGCGCCCGCATGGCTGGAGCTGCACACGCGGGACGCCTTCGAGGCGGCCGTGTTCTACGGCGAGGTGCTCCGCTGGGCGGACGGCGGGCCCGGCAGCTTCGAGGTGTCGTACGAGCAGGACAGGGTGGTGCTGCGGCGTGGCGGCGAGGCGGTCGCCCGGCTGAACAGCGGGCCGGTCGAGGTCACCTCGCCCCAGCCGCAGCTGCGTCCGCGCTGGCTGGTGCGGTTCCGGGTGCCGGATCCCGAGGCCGCCGCGGTGGCGGTCGTGGCCAACGGCGGGTCGGTCGTGCCCGGTGGGGACTGGGGCGGGGTCCGCGGCCCGGAAGTGACGGACGGGCGCCGGGCGGTGGTGGTCCGGGACCCGGAGGGGGCGCTCTTCACCCTGGAGGCGGCGGAGGAACGGAAGGACTGACGGGCGCGGGCCGGGAGATGCGGGGCGGATCGATTCGGGTCGGGTCCCCTTCCCCGGGCCCGCGCCGGTCGGCTCCGGTGCGTGGCCTCGTCGACGGGCCACGGCCCGTCGACGACGGCCCGTGGTCAGTTCGCGGCGGCGCGGGCGGCCAGGCGGGCGAGGAGCCGGGACCGCTGGGCCGTGTCGGTCGCCAGGTCGACGGCGGTCCACGCCATGGCGAGGCCTCCGTCGAGGACGGCCCGGTCGGCCGCGGCCGTGGTGCCGTACCGGGTGAAGTCCGGGTGGTGCATGATCGTGTCGCCGCAGTCGTAGCCGATGGAGGGGTGGATCGTCGGGACGACGTGCGAGACGTTCCCCATGTCGGTCGAACCGCCGCGCACGCCGGGGTCGTTGGCCAGGACGGTCCGGCCGAGGGCCTCGGCGGCGGCCTGGTAGCTGCGGCCCATGGCGAGGTCCTGGCGCAGGTCGGCGTAGTCGTTCCCGACGCTCTCCAGGAGGAGTTCCGCGCCGGTGGCGTGGGCGCCCGCCTCGAAGCAGGCGCGCACCCGGGCCTGGAGTTCGGCGAGCTCCTCGCTGGTTCCGGCGCGGACGTCGTAGAGGGCGGTGGCGCGGTCGGGGATGACGTTGGCCGCGTCACCGGCGGAGGTGACGACTCCGGAGACGACGGCGCCGGGGATCATCTGCTGGCGGTGTGCGGCGACGGCCACCTGGGCGATCATCATGGCGTCGGCGGCGTTGACGCCCCGGTGCGGCATCGCCGCCGCGTGCGCGGGGACCCCGGTGTAGGCGACCGAGAGGCTGCTGATGGCGAGGGTGGTGAGGCCGACGGCGTCGTGCGGGGCGGCGTGCACCATCATCGCGGCGGCCACGTCGTCGAAGGCGCCCGCACGGAGCATGTCGACCTTGCCGCCGCCGGACTCCTCGGCGGGGGTGCCCAGGAGGGCGACGGTGATCCCGAGGTCGTCGGCGAGCGGGGCGAGCGCGAGGGCGGCGGCGACCGAGGCGGCGCCGTTGACGTTGTGGCCGCAGGCGTGGCCGATGCCGGGGAGGGCGTCGTACTCGGCGCAGATCGCCACGACCAGGTCGCCGCTGCCGGCGGTGGCCCGGAAGGCGGTCGGCAGGCCGTAGGCCTCACGGGTCACGTCGAATCCGGCTCCCTCGACGAGGTCGGCGATGCGGCGGGCGGCCCGGTGCTCCTGGTAGGCGAGTTCGGGGTCGGCGTGCAGGGCGTGGCTGAGGCCGATGACCGCGTCCTGGTGGCGGCTGAGGGTGGCGCGGCCGTGTTCGCGGGCCGTGGTGGTCGTCGTCATCGGAGGTCCTTGGCGGGGGCGCGGTAGAGGAGGGAGGCGGCGGCGCCGGCGAGGGAGATCGCGGCGCACAGCACCCAGGAGGTGGTGTAGGCGCCGAGGTCGGGCAGGGTGTGACCGGCCGGGGTGTGGCCGGCGAAGACGGTCAGGATCGCGGCGGCGCCGAGGGAGCCACCGACGCTGATGAGCAGTTCGTTGATGCCTGAGCCGACGGAGGTCCGGTCGTGCGGGACCGACTCGACGGCGAGCGTGCGCGTGGAGTGCTGGAGGAAGCCGTTGCCGAGTCCGGCCAGGGCCGTGCCGCACAGGAAGAGCGGCGCGCTGCTGTGCGTGGCGAGCACGACTCCGTATCCGACGGCCATCAGGACGGAGCCGGTGACGAGGGTGAGCCGGTCGGTGAGGCGGGCTGCGACGGCGGGGGCCGCGAGCGCGCCGACGGCCATGGCGAGGAGGTTGGGGAGCAGTCCGAGGCCGATGGCGACGGGCCCGTAGCCGAAGCCGTAGCCGGTCTCGGCGGGGCTCGTGCCGAGGAAGACGGAGTGGGCGACCTGGAGGCCGAACATGCAGAAGCTGAAGGTGAGGGTGGTGAGGGAGACCACGACCACGTTGCGGTGGCGGAACATCCGGACGTCGATCATGGGCTCGGCGGTGCGGAGTTCGACCAGGACCCACAGTGCGGTGACGAGCGCCCCGCCGATCAGGGTGGCGAGGGTGCGGGTGGAGGTCCACTCCCAGCCTGGGGTGCCGCCGAGGCCGAGCGCGAGCATCAGGGCGACGAGCCCGATGGAGAGCAGCAGTGCACCGGCCCAGTCGACGGAGCCGCCGGGGCGGTAGTCGGACTCGGGGAGCAGGGGCCAGCTCACGACGAGGGCGAGCGTCACGCCGATGGCGGGGACCCAGAGGGCGGCGGTGGGGCTGTCGACGGAGGCGGCGATGAAGCCGCTGGAGAGGAGACCCAGGGTGAGGCCGCCGATCAGCGCGGCGACCATGTGGCTGATGCCGCGCCTGCTCTCGGCGTCGCCGCCCTCGGGGCGGTTGCGGAGGATGCCGACGAGGAGGGGGAAGAAGCCGGCGATGGCGCCCTGGAGGATCTGGCCGGCGAGCAGCACCGGGAAGGAGCGGCTCAGGCCGACGAGGACCGAGCCCGCGATCACGATCGCGAGGTTCCACCGCAGGACGCGGCGGTGGCCGTGGAGGTCTCCCATGCGGGCGAGGACGGGCGTGAAGGCGACGCTGGCGAGCAGGTTGGCGATGCTGATCCAGTTCAGGTCGGCCGCGGTGACCTTCAGGGTGTCGGTGAGGCCCTTGAGCAGCGGGGACAGGAAGCCCTGGGTGATGCCGCTGGACAGCTCGACGAGCGCGACCGAGGCGATGACCGCGCCCGCGGGGACGGTGCGTACGGCTCTTCTTCGTACGGGGGCGGTGCGGGTACCGGCGTCCGTCATACGTACTACCTCTTCGGGAGGGCCGCAGGGGGCTCGATGGGGAGGGGGCCGCCCGGCGGGTGGGGTACGGGGGCGGAAGATGCACCACAATGTGGCGAGCGAACGGCACTTCGGGCAAGAGTTGACAGTGAAGTCGGCCGATTGCGGCAGGAGGTGGGGGATGTGCGGCGGATTCGGGCATCAGGGGGTCGTGAGGCTCACCTTCGGGCGGGCTCCTGGCCGGAAGGAAGGACGGCGGCATGACGGCGGAACGGGCGACGCGATGACGGCCGAACGGGCGACGCGGTACGGAGGCGGGGGCGATCCCGCCGGGAACGAGGGGGCTGCCGGTCCCCGGGGCGGCGGGGGCGCTCCGGCCGGAATCGAAGGGGCAGCCGGTCCCCGGGGCGGCGGGGGTCTGGACGCGCTGGACCACGGGATCCTCAAGGTCCTCCACCGTGACCCGCGCGCCGCGTTCGCCGATGTCGCCACCGTGGTCGGGGCGCACGAGCGGACCGTCGCACGCCGGCTCGAACGAATGACCGCCGACGGGCGCGTGGCCTTCGTCGCCGCGCTCATCCCCGAGTACCAGTACGAGGGGGTGACGGCCGAGGTCGCCGTGCGGTGCGCGCCGGGCCGTGTCCACGAGGTGGCCCTGACGCTCGCCGCACTGGAGGAGACCCGGTCGGTGGAGGTCGCCACCGGTGCGCTCGACGTGTTCGTGGAACTCCACGCGCCCGGTCACGACGCGCTGCTCACCCTGGTGGACACCGTCATCGGCCGGCTCGACGGCGTCGTGGACATCCACTCGGCGCTGGTGCTCCGGCTGCTGCTCACGGCGAGCGACTGGGCGCCGTACGACGACGAGCCCACGGATGTGCGCCGGCACGCGATCGAGGGCACGGCGCTTCCCGAGCCGCCGGTCGTGGACGAGCTCGACCGGCGGCTGGTGGAGCTGCTCCGGCGGGACGCCCGGATGTCGACGACCCGGCTGGCGCGGGAGCTCAGCGTCGGCGAGACGACGGCCCGGCGGCGACTGGCGCGTCTGACGGAGTCGCACGTCCTGCACCTGCGCCTGCACGCGGACCCGGCGGTACTGGGCTATCCGGTGGAGGCGCGGTTCCGGCTGGGGGTGCCGCACCGCGAGCTCGACCCCGCGGTCCGGCTGCTCGCGCGCGAACCGGCGCTCCGCCACCTGGTGGTCACGAGCGGGGGGACGAGCCTGCTGGGGTACTCCAGCCACCGGGACACCCGGGAGTTCCAGGAGTTCGCGGCACGGGTCTTCGCCCGGCTGGAGGGCTTGACCTCGACGGAGACGGCACTGCTGATGCGCACCTACAAGAGGGCGGGATTCACCGCCGTCGGCGGCTGAGCCCGGCGCTCGGCCCCGGATGGGGGCTCGGTGGCGCCGGGCTCAGCCGGTGGTCGCGCCGGAGGCGACCCACCGGACTCAGGCGGTGGCCTCCGAGGCGGCGCGCGGGGTGGCACCGGGCTCGGTGCCGGAACCGGACGCGTCGGAGGCGGCCGAGGCCGAGTGCCGGGCGGGGATCAGGGCCGCGACGGCGGCAGCGGCGAGTCCGACGCCGCAGCCGATGAGCATGGCGACGCGGAAGCCGTCCTCGGAGGGCAGTGCGTGACCGCCGAGGGTGGTGGTCATCTGGGCGAGGACGACACCGATCACGGCGGCCGAGACGGAGGTGCCGATGGATCGCATCAGGGTGTTGAAGCTGTTGGCCGACGCGGTCTCCTCCTGCGGGACCGCGCCCATGATGAGGGCCGGCATGGCCCCGTAGGCGAGTCCCACACCCGTGTTGCAGATGAGGGTCACGACGAGCAGACCCCAGGTGGTGCCCATCAGGGCGAGGGAGGATCCGTATCCGACGGCGATCACGAGGGCGCCGACGGAGAGCGTGACCTTGGGACCGCGGGCGGCCGAGAGCTTGGCGCCGAGCGGGGCCAGGACCATCATCATCAGACCCGCCGGGGCCATCCAGAGGCCCATGGCCATCATCGACTGGCCGAGTCCGTAGCCGGTCGCCTCGGGCAACTGGAAGAGCTGCGGGACGACCAGGGACTGCGCGTACATGGCGAATCCGACGAGGACCGACGCCATGTTGGTCATCAGGACGACCGGGCGGGCGGTGACGCGCAGGTCGACGAGGGGGTCGCGGGTACGCAGCTCCCACCGGCCCCAGGCGAGCAGGACGACCACCGCGACGGCGAAGAGGCCGAGGGTGGTGCCGCTGCCCCAGCCCCAGGTCGCGCCCTTGGAGACGGCGAGCAGCAGGGCGACGAGTCCGACGCCGAGGCCGAGCGCTCCTGGCACGTCGAAGCGGCCGGGGGCGGCGGCGCGCCGTCCCGCGGGGGCGACGCGCCAGATCAGGAGGCCCACCACGACGCTGAGCGCGGCGGCGACCCAGAAGAGCACGCGCCAGCTGGCGTTCTCGGCGACGGCGGCGGAGAAGGGCAGGCCGAGGGCGCCGCCGACGCCCATGGAGGCGCTCATCAGGGCGATGGAGCCGCCGAGCTTCTCGGGCGGGAGGATGTCGCGGAGCAGGCTGATGCCGAGTGGTACGACGCCCATGCCGAGGCCCTGGAGGCCGCGTCCGACGATCATCGGGACGACGGAGGAGGCGAGCGCGCAGACCACCGAGCCGACGACGAGCGGGATCACGGAGACGAGCAGGACCCGCCGCTTGCCGAGGGTGTCGCCGAGCCGGCCGGCCACGGGGGTGGCGACGGCGCCCGCGAGCAGGGTGGCGGTGATCACCCAGGAGGCGTTGGACGCGCTGGTGTCGAGCAGCTTGGGGAGGTCACCGATGAGCGGCACCACCAGGGTCTGCATGAGTGCGGCCACGATGCCCGCGAGCGCGAGGACGCCGACGACGCCTCCGGGTCGGGCGTCGGGCTTGGAGCCGTCCACGAGTTCTCCCTCGATCGTCCACGGCGGTCGTCCGCCATGGGTCAATATGCATACTGCACATTGATGGTCCCATACACAAGGCATGCATGATGCACATGCGATCAGCACGAGGGACAATGGCCTCATGGACAAGCCCGTGGACAAACCCCTTCACCTGGTCGAGTTCGAGACCATGCTGCTCGGTCGGCACGCCCATCTGTACGCGCCCCGCTCCCGGGCCGCCGGCGGCCACCTGGACCGCAGCGCGTACGTCCTGCTGAGCCGCATCCGCATGCACGGGCCGATGTCCATCGGGCAGCTCAGCGAGGCCTTCGGGCTCGACGCCTCCACGCTCAACCGGCAGACCGCGGCGATGCTGCGCGCCGGGGTCGTGGAGCGCATCCCCGACCCGCAGGGCGGGATCGCCCGCAAGTTCCGCATCACCGAGGAGGGCGAGCGACGCCTGGAGGCGGACCGGAGCTCGAACATCGAGGGACTCGACCGGGTCATGGAGCACTGGTCACCCGAGGACGTGGCCCGCTTCGCGGCCTTCCTCGAACGCTTCAACCGGGACATCGAGCGCCTGGAGGGACGCCCCTGGCCGCGCCCCTGAGGGGCCCCTGGAGCGACACCCCCGGCCGCACCCCTGAGGGGGCGTCACCGACCACTTCAGGCCGCCGCGCGAGCCCGGCGGTCCACCGTCGCGAGGGCGGTGTTGACCAGGGCCACGACGGCGAAGACGACCGCCCCGCCGTGCCGTCCCAGGGCATAGAGCGCGGCCGCGGCGGCGCCGAACACCAGCGCCTTCACGGCCAGCACACCCGCCACCGGTAGCCGCACCCGCGCCTTCGGGGCGGCGAAGAGCCCCCACAGGACGGCCGCCGCCGCGGGCGCGGCGACGGCGAGCAGGAGGCGCGGGGCCCAGGCCTCCACGCTCTCCCAGCCCCACCACGCGAGCAGGGCCAGCGCCGCCAACTCCAGGAGGAACGCCAGCCCTTCGTTGAGCACGTACAGGGGCATGGGGAGCTTCATCGGATGCCTTCTTTCACCGGAGGCGCGATCAACAGAGGCGCCCACTTTTCCACATGTCCGTACGTCCGCACTTCCGTCGAACCTCTTTACGCGGCAGTCGCGTGGCGATACGTTCCGGCCACGCAAGATGTTTCTGCAAGTTTCCGAGAGCGTTTCCAAGAGGCTTCGATTCCCGTCCGCCCGGGGCAGAGGTCCACCCGGCGACGCACGGACCTGCCTGGAGATTCGGATGACACGCACCCGCGGACTGACACCCCCTCACAGACGGCTCCCCCTCCGGCCGTTGGCCGCCCTGGCGGTCGCCGCCGGCGTCCTCGGTCCGGTGACCGCACCGTCCGGCGGACCCTCTCCGGACGGCGACCCGCGCACCGCCCCGGTCGCGGCCACCGCCGAGACCACGGCGACGGTCTTCTACTGGACGAAGACGAAGAACTGGGCGCAGTACAACCTCCATTGGGCACCCGACGGAGGTTCCTGGACCACCGTCCCCGGCGTGGCCATGGAGGCCGCCTGTACCGACTGGGTGAAGAAGACCGTCACCCTCGGCACGGCGACCGGGCTCCAGGCCACCTTCAACAACGGCAGCGGGACCTGGGACAACAACGGCGGCAAGAACTACGCCCTGGGCACCGGCGCCATCACCGTCAAGGACGGGGTGATCGCCCACTCGGACCCCTGCGCCGGAACCGAACCCACGCCGACGCCGACCCCCACCGCGGGCGCCAAGGCCACCGTCTACTACTCGACCGAGGCCCTCGGCTGGTCGACCGCCAACATCCACTACCAGCCCGCGGGCGGCGCCTGGACCACCGTCCCCGGCGTCGGCATGCAGGCCGCCTGCACCGGCTGGTGGAAGCGGGAGGTCGACCTCGGGACGGCCACCTCGCTCAAGGCCGCCTTCAACAACGGCAACGGCACCTGGGACAACAACGGGGGCGCCGACTACGCCATCGGCGCGGGCGTCAGCACCGTACGGAACAACGCGGTGACGGCGAACGCGGCCGATCCGTGCGCCGCCGAAGTGCCCGACACCCAGGCCCCGACCGCCCCCACGAAGGTGACCGCCGCGGCGGACGGCGTCTCGGTGCTGCTCACCTGGGACCCCGCCACCGACGACAAGGGCGTGACGAAGTACCAGGTCACCCGCGTCGGTGGCAGCGGCGGGACGGTCGTCACGGACGTCGGCTCCACCGTGTTCTCCGACACGGGCCTCGCCGAGCGGACCGCGTACACCTACACGGTGAAGGCCGTGGACGCGGCGGGCAACGTCTCCGCCGCCTCGGCGCCCGCGACCGCCACCACCGGGGACAAGCCGGCGAACCCCGGCACCGGCAAGCCGCTCGGCACCGACCCGCGCAAGGACCCGATCTACTTCGTCCTGACCGCTCGCTTCTACGACGGCGACGCGTCGAACAACCGAGGCGGCAGCCAGCACACCAAGTCGGGCAACGCGGCCAACGACGACCCCATGTTCCGGGGCGACTTCAAGGGTCTCGTCCAGAAGCTCGACTACGTCAAGGGCCTCGGCTTCTCGGCGATCTGGGTGACCCCGGTGGTCCTGAACCGGTCCGACTACGACTACCACGGGTACCACGGCTACGACTTCTACAAGGTCGACCCGCGCCTGGAGTCGGCCGGCGCCTCCTACCAGGACCTGATCGACGCCGCCCACGCCAAGGGCATGAAGATCTACCAGGACGTCGTCTACAACCACTCCTCGCGCTGGGGCGCCAAGGGCCTGTTCACGCCCACCGTGTACGGCGTCCGGGACAGCCAGTGGAGCTGGTACTACGACGAGAAGCAGCCCGGCTTCGAGTACGACGGCCTGACGGTCGACGCCAAGTCCGGGAAGTCCTACTACAACGGCGACCTGTGGTCGACGGCCGAGCCGGCCGGCAACACCTGCCTCAACTGGGGCAAGCCCACCGGCGGCAAGAGCGCCGAGGGCTACACCGTCTACAACTGCCAGTGGCCGAGCCCGACGTCCGGGATGTTCCCGAAGGCGCTCTTCCACCAGTGCTGGATCGGCAACTGGGAGGGTGAGGACTCCCGTTCGTGCTGGCTGCACGAGGACCTCGCCGACTTCGACACCGAGAACCCGACCGTGCAGAACTACCTGATCGGCGCCTACGACAAGTACATCGACATGGGCGTCGACGGCTTCCGCGTGGACACGGCCGTGCACATCCCGCGCACCACCTGGAACCGCCGCTTCCTGCCCGCCATCCAGGAGCGGGTCACACAGAGCCACGGCGCCGAGGCCGCGAAGAACTTCTTCGTCTTCGGCGAGGTCGCGGCCTTCGTGAACGACAAGTGGAACCGCGGCTCGGTGAACCACTCGGCGCAGTTCTACACCTGGAAGGAGCGCAAGGAGTACGACGCCGACGACACCAAGGCCGCCCTGGAGATGTACGACTACGAGCAGCAGCAGGGCACCGGCAGCCAGCCCACCTCCACCAACGCCTTCCTGAACGGGAACAGCTACCACACCCCCGACCACAGCCGCTTCTCCGGCATGAACGTCATCGACATGCGCATGCACATGAACTTCGGTGACGCGTCGAACGCCTTCTACAACGGCAAGGACTCGGACGACAGTTACAACGACGCCACGTACAACGTCGTCTACGTCGACAGCCACGACTACGGCCCCAACAAGTCGAGCGAGCGGTACACCGGCGGCACCGACGCCTGGGCGGAGAACATGTCCCTGATGTGGACCTTCCGCGGCATCCCGACGCTGTACTACGGCTCCGAGATCGAGTTCCAGAAGGGGAAGAAGATCGACTGCGGGCCGTCCTGCCCGCTCGCCACGACCGGCCGCGCGTACTTCGGCGACCACGTCGCCGGCAGCGTCACGGCCTCCGACTTCTCCCAGGTCTCCTCGGCCTCCGGGGCGGTCGCGACCACGCTGCAACAGCCCCTGGTGAAGCACGTGCAGCGGCTCAACCAGATCCGCCGCGCCATCCCCGCGCTCCAGACGGGGCAGTACTCCACGGAGGGCATCTCGGGCGGCATGGCGTTCAAGCGCCGCTACACCAGCGGGAGTACGGACAGCTTCGCCCTGGTCACGATCACGGGCGGCGCCACGTACACGAGCATCCCGAACGGCACGTACACCGACGCGGTCACCGGCGACGTGAAGACCGTCACCAACGGCACGCTCTCGGTCGGCGCGCCGGGCAAGGGCAACCTTCGGGTGTACGTCCTGAACGGCCCCGGCAGGATCGGCGCCGCGGGCCCGTACCTGAAGTAGCCGGAACGCCTGCGTCGCGGGGTGGTACGGGCCTGCCCGTACTACCCCAACGGCGTGCGGTGCAGGGTGACGAGCAGGCGCCAGATCTGGTGGGCGATCCGGTCCGAGTCGCCCTCCACGAGGCCGTGCAGCCAGTCGGCGAGCACTCCGGCGAAGGTCGCGGCCACCGCCGAGGCGATCAGTTCCGGCTCGGGGGCCCCGGCCAGCCGGCGCTCGTGGAAGCTGCGGGCCCGCAGGTCCTCGTGGAGCACGAGACCGAGCGGTCCGCCACCGCCCGGGCGCAGCAGGGCGCGGTAGAGGCCCGCGTGCGGGGCGATCGCGGCGAGGAAGTCGAGCAGTGCGGGCGGCGGGGACGCCGGGTCGGGAGTGCCCCGCCAGGCGTGCAGGGCGTCCACCGCGTCCCGGACCACGTCGGCGCAGGCGTCGACCGCGAGGGCATCCAGGTCGCTGTAATGGACGTAGAAGGTGGCGCGGCCGACGCCGGCCCGGCGTACGAGCGTGGCGATGGTGACCTCGGCCAGCGGGCGCTCGGCGCACTCGTCGAAGAGTGCCTGGCGCAGTTTGCCGCGCGTCCTGGCCGCGCGGGGGTCGCCCGGCGTCGCGGCCACCGGCCCGGCCGCAGACCCGTTCACCGGCCCGTTCTTCGGTTCCCTCACCGGCTCCACAATACGGCGCCGAGGGCGAGCGCCCCGGGGAGCGCCTGGGCGACCAGGATGCGGCGGTTGGCGGTGGCTCCGCCGTACAGACCGGCGATGACGACACAGCCGAGGAAGAAGACCTGGACCCGGAAGCCGGTCGGGTCGTCGGCGATCAGGCCCCAGACGAGTCCGGCGGCCAGGAAGCCGTTGTAGAGGCCCTGGTTCGCGGCGAGCGGCGCGGTCGCGCGGGCCATGTCGGCGTCGAAGCCCGAGAGGCCGCGCCCCGGCTTCTTCTCCCAGAGGAACATCTCCAGAACCAGGATGTACGCGTGCAGGGCGGCCACCAGGCCCACCAGCACGTTCGCCGTCGTCTCCACCGTCGTCTCCTCCGCATTCATCCGCCCAGATTTCCTGGACGGGTGTCCAGGATACATGGACGGCTGTCCAGGAAATCCCCGCCCTCGGTCAACAGTGCGTAACGCGAACGGACTTCTCGTACGGAATGCTTCCCTCCGACTCACGACTCTGGGATCTTGCGTCCACCCCACACATCACACGGCCCGGCGGGCGCCACCCGCGCCACCGGGTCATCGGAGGACGCATTGTTTTCCCTCATATCCAGCCGGTTGAGATCGTCGGCGATAGCCGTCGCGGCGCTCGGTACGACCGTCGCGCTCGCCGCTCCCGCGGGATTCGCCCAGGCAGCACCGACCGACACGGCGCCCGTCGCGGCCCGTGCGGCGGGGGCGACGCACAGCACGACGACCACGGCGGCGGCTCCGGCCGCATGGGCCGCGGGCACCCGCGCGTACCTGGTGATCACGGCTCCCGGCGGCACCTCGGCGGTCAGCGGCGCGGTCGCGAGCAACGGCGGTTCGGTCTTCGCGACGTATGACGCGATCGGCGTGATCGTGGCGCACTCGACGTCCTCGTCGTTCGCCTCGGCGATGCGCACGGTCGGCGGCGTCCAGCAGGTCGGTGCGACCCGTACGTCCGACGTCCCCGCCGACGCCTACAACCCGGCGCTCCCGGCGAACCCCGCGCAGTCGGCCACCACGCTGACGGAGTCGAACCGCTGGGACATGACGCAGATCAAGGCCGAGCAGGCCTGGGCGGTCACCACCGGTTCGGCGACGGTGAAGGTCGGTGTCCTCGACACCGGCGTGGACGACCAGCACCAGGACATCGCGCCCAACTTCAACGCCGCCGACTCGGCCTCCTGCGCCTACGGCAAGGCGGACACGCGCGCGGGCGCCTGGCGTGACGTCGGCACCCACGGCACGCACGTCGCGGGCACGATCGCGGCCGCCAAGAACGGCAAGGGCGTCATCGGCGTCGCGCCGGGCGTGAAGATCTCCTCCGTCCGCATCGCGGAGCCGACCAGCAGCCTGTTCTTCGCGGAGAACACCGTCTGCGGCTTCATGTGGGCCGGTGACCACGGCTTCAAGGTCACCAACAACAGCTACTACACGGACCCGTGGCAGTTCAACTGCCCGGACAACGTGGACCAGGCCGCCATCATCGAGGGTGTCCGCCGGGCACAGGTGTACGCCGAGGGCAAGGGTTCGCTCCAGGTGGCCGCCGCCGGCAACTCCAACTACGACCTGGCGAACAAGACGACCGACTCCGAGAGCCCCAACGACTCGACCCCGGTCACCCGCACCATCACCAACGCCTGCATCGACATCCCGACCGAGCTGCCGGGCGTCGTGACGGTCGCCGCGCAGGCCAGCGGCGGCGCGAAGGCCTCGTACTCGAACTTCGGCAACGGCGTCGTCGACATCGCCGCGCCGGGCGGTGACGGCTCCACCCAGGTGTACTCGACGCTGCCGGGCGGCAAGTACGGCAACATGAGCGGCACCTCGATGGCCTCCCCGCACGTCACCGGCGTCGCCGCGCTGATCGCGAGCACCAACCCGACGTTCACCCCGGCGCAGATCCGGGACCAGCTGGGCGTCCAGGCCACGGACAGGGCCTGCCCCTCGGACACCCGCTGCAAGGGCACCGCGACCAAGAACGGCTTCTTCGGTGAGGGCGCGGTCGACGCCCTGAAGGCCGTCGGCGGCAGCACCCCGCCGCCCGGCGCGTACTTCGAGAACCTCACCGACGTCGCGATCGCGGACAACGCCACGGTGGAGAGCTCGATCACGGTCAGCGGCGTGACGGGCAACGCCCCGGCCACCCTCAAGGTGGGCGTGGACGTCAAGCACACCTACATCGGTGACCTGAAGGTCGATCTGGTGGCCCCGGACGGCACCGTGTACACGGTCCACAACCGGTCCGGCAGCGGCACGGACGACATCGTCCAGACGTTCACGGTCAACGCCTCGGCGGAGGTCGCGAACGGGGTCTGGAAGCTCCGCGTGAACGACAACGCGAGCCAGGACACGGGCAAGATCGACGCCTGGAACCTGACCTTCTGACGCTGAGGCGACGCCTTCACGCGACCCTGTGACGGGGCCGGAGCCGACTGGGCTCCGGCCCCGTTCGCGTGCCCGCGGGAAGAAGTCCGTACCGAGGGGTAGGCCTGCCCCGGACCCTTGCTATACGTTCCGTCTAACAAGCTTGCTAGACGTGATGTCTAATAAGCGTCCGAGCCGCCGATCGCGCGATCCAAGGAGCCGCACCATGGCCAGCAGCACCGTTCGCCCGGACCACGAGGACCAGGACGTCACCGAGTCGGACGTCGCCGAGCGGCTGCTCCGGTCGGCGGCGAAGCTGTCGTACGACCCCGCCGTCGAGGTCGACTGGGACACCCCCCTCGACAAGGACTTCCACGGCCAGAGTCCCGAGTGGAACTCCCTCTACGGCACCGCGTACTGGAACGAGATGACCGAGGAGCAGCGCAAGGAGCTGACCCGGCAGGAGACCGCCTCGGTGGCCAGCACCGGCATCTGGTTCGAGATGATCCTCCAGCAGATGGTGCTCCGCGACATCTACCGCATGGACCACACCGATCCCCGGTTCCAGTGGGCCCTCACCGAGATCGCCGACGAGTGCCGGCACTCCATCATGTTCGCCCGGGGCTCCCAGAAGCTCGGCGCCCCCGCGTACCGGCCGAAGCGGGCCGTGCTGGAGCTCGGCCGCTTCATGAAGACCGTCGGCTTCGGCGAAGCCGCGTACGCCGGCATCCTCGTCGCCGAGGAGGTCCTCGACGTCATGCAGCGCGACTGGATGCGCGACGAGCGGGTCGTCCCCTTCGTCCGCACCATCAGCAACATCCACGTCGTGGAGGAGTCCCGGCACATGAAGTTCGCCCGGGACGAGACGCGCCGCAACCTCGCACGCGCGAGCAGGGCCCGCCGTCACTTCCAGGCCCTCGTGGTCGCCATCGCCGCGTACTACATCATCACCAGCCTGGTGAACCCCGAGGTGTACGTGCGGGCCGGACTCGACCCCGAGCGCGCCCGCCGCGAGGCGGCCGCCAACGAGCACTACAAGGCGCAGCTGCGCGCCAGTTGCTCCGGACTGATGGAGTTCCTGGCCGACGTCGGGATGCTGACCCGGCCCGCGCTCTTCTTCTACCAGCGCGCCCACCTCGTCTGACCCCTCCGAGCCGAGCAGAGCAGAGCCGACGACATGACCTACGCGATCACCCAGACCTGCTGCAACGACGCCACCTGCGTCGCCGTCTGCCCGGTCAACTGCATCCATCCGACGCCCGAGGAGCCGGACTTCGGCACCACGGAGATGCTGTACATCGACCCCAAGGCCTGCATCGACTGCGGCGCCTGCGCCGACGCCTGCCCCGTCGACGCGGTCTTCCCGGCGGACCGGCTCACCGGACGGCTGCGGGAGTACGAGGCGATCAACGCGGAGTACTACGCGGACCGCACCCCCGCGCCGACGCTCGCCTCGCCCAACTTCCACAACTGGAGCGAACCCTCGTTCCGCCGCTCCCTGCCCGCCGACTTCGCCCCGCTGCGGATCGCGGTCGTCGGCACGGGACCCGCCGGCATGTACGCCGCCGAGGACCTGCTCCTGCACACCAACGCCGAGGTCACCCTGGTCGACCGGCTGCCGGTGGCCGGCGGACTCCTCCGGTACGGCGTGGCACCGGACCACCCCGCGACGAAGGGCGCCGGGGACACCTTCGCGCGCTTCCACAGCCATCCCCGGGTCCGGATGCGGCTGGGCGTGGAGATCGGCAAGGACGTCACCGTCGAGGAGCTCGCCGCGCACCACGACGCGGTGGTCTACGCGGTGGGCGCGCCCTCCGACCGCCGACTGGGCATCCCCGGCGAGGAGTTGCCCGGCAGCGTCTCGGCGACCTCCGTCGTGTCCTGGTACAACGCGCATCCCGAGACCGACGCGGACGCCGTCCCGCTCTCCGCCGAGCGGGTCGTCGTGGTCGGCAACGGCAACGTCGCCCTCGACGTCGCCCGCGTCCTCGTCACGGACCCCGACGCCCTCGCCGGAACGGACATCGCCGACCACGCCCTCGCCGCCCTGCGCGGCACCCGGGTCCGCGAGGTGGTGCTGCTCGGCCGCCGGGGCCCCGAGGACGCGGCGTACACGACATCCGAACTCCTCGCCCTCAAGCACCTGCCCGGCGTCGACCTGGTCGTCGACGACCGGGACCCACGCACCGGCGCCGCCGTGGACGCGGCGGCGGACGGGGAGAAGGCCGCGCTGCTCCGGGACGTGGCACGGGAGACGGTGGACTGGACGCGGGCTCCCGCACCGGACCGGCGCCGGATCGTGCTGCGGTTCCACTCGGCCCCGGTCGAGGCCGTCGGCACCGGCTCCGTCCGCGCGGTCCGGGTGACCGAGGACGGATCGCCGTGCGGTACGGAGATCGAGGCGGGACTCCTCGTCCGGGCGATCGGCTACCGGGGCGTCCCGCTGCCGGGTCTGCCCTTCGACGAGGCGACGGGCACGGTGCCGCACGAGGCCGGGCGGGTGGCCGGGCTGCCCGGGGGCTATGTCGTCGGCTGGATCAAGCGCGGACCGTCCGGGGGCATCGGGGCCAACCGGGCCTGTGCGGAGGAGACGGTCGGGACGCTGCTCGCGGACGCGGTCTCCGGGGCCCTGCCGACGCCGACGGGCACGGCGCAGGACTTCCGCCGACTGGCGCGGAGCCGCAGCCGGCATCTCGTCGACGCGCGCGGTCTCGCGGCCATCGACCGGACCGAGCGGGCCAGGGGGCAGGAGGCGGGGCGTCCCCGGGTCAAGCTCGCCACGGTGCCTGAGCTCGTCGCGGCGGCGCGGGGCGGCCGCTGGCGCCTCAAAGCCTGAAGGACTGAAGGACTTGAAGGACTGAAGGGACCGAACGGAATCGGGGAGACGGGGGTCCGGCCCGGGACGGCGGGCCGGCGGGCACGGCGACGTGGGACGTCAGGCCGCGAGGCCCAGGGCCTGGCGGACCACGATCGCGTTGAGCCGCACCGCGAACGGCACGACGTCCGTCAGCTCCAGGGCGACGGCCTCCGCCTTCGGCAGCTCGACGGTCACGTCGATGCAGAAGGCCAGGGCGTACATGTGCTCCCCGGTCTCCTCGTCCTGGAGGGCGAAGAACAGGTCCCGGTAGAAACGGGTCCGCTCCCCCGACTCCTCGTAGAAGGAGAGACCGGGCTGCCCCTCCTGCGCGGCGAGACCGGTGAAGGCCTGGACGAGCTCCCGCTCGACGGTGGCCCAGAATCCGGCCTCCGCGCACTCCGGCGGAAGCGCCTGCCGGACGGCCTCCTTGAGGGAGAGGACCATGACCAGGACGGGGGCGTACTCCTGGAGCCCCCAGCCCCGCACCATCTTCACCACGGTGCTGTCCGGAACGGCCGCGGCGGCCTCCCGTATCGCCTCGAAGTCGAAGTTGACGGTCGCCGGGGCGATCGCCTCCTGGAACCTCCGGTCGATGGACCGGGCCTGCGCGAGGTGGTCCGCTCCCACCTCGACGACGGTCCTGAAACTGGCGGCCAAAGCTCCTCCTGTGTGATCTCGATGATCAGGAGGGGTCAGTATGCCGAGCGGCCGTCCGTCCGGGGGAGCGGCGTCCGCCGTACGGACGGGGAACGGCTCACGACCGCTCGGGGCGGCTCAGGACCTCTTGCGGGGCTTTCCGCCCGTGCGACCCCGGCCGGAGCCACCGGCGCCGCCGGACTTGCGGGCCGTGGGCTTGCCCGTCGTACGCGAACCGGCACCCGGCTTCCCGGACCCGCCCGGCTTCGCCGGCTTCTGGCCGCGCTTCTGGTCCTTCGCCTGCTTCTGGCCCTTCTGGGCCTCGGCGCGCCGGCCCCGGGTGCTGTTCACCGTGCGGCCGCGCACGATCCCGATGAACTCCTCCACCAGGTCGGGGGCCTCGTCGGCGGCCGGCCACGACAGGGCCACCCGCGACTGCGGGACGTCCGTCAGCGTCCGGTAGGTGAGGTCCTTGCGGTGGTGCAGCCGCGCGAGGGACTGCGGCACGGCGAGCACGCCGACGCCCGCCGCGACCAGCTCGATCGCGTCGGCCGTCGTCTCGGGGCGCTCGTTCGCCGCGCGGCCCGGCAGCCGCTCCCAGCCGAGGGTGTCGTCGAGCGGGTGCAGGACGAGTTCCTCGGCGAGGTCCTCGGCCGACACCTCCTCGGCCGCCGCGAGCAGGTGGTCCTTGGGGATGACGACGACGGTCGTCTCCGTGTAGAGCGGGATGGCGCTCAGGTCGTCCTTGTCGACGGGCAGCCGCACCAGGCCCGCGTCGGCCGCGCCCTCCCGGAGCGCGCCGAAGGCCTCGGCGGGCGTCACGGCGAGCAGCGTCAGGGGCACGTCGGGCAGGCGCTCGTTCCAGACCCGCACCCACTTCGAGGGTGTCACTCCGGGGACGTACGCGAGCCGGAACGGAGGGGAGGTAAGCGAGGGGGAAGCGTCCGAGCCTGTCACCCCGCCAGGTTACCGGTAGCTGCCGTGGTCGGAACTCGCCCGCACGCTCGATACCCTTGACCTCATGACGTCGCACCAGAGCACCCAGACGATGAAGCCCGCCACCGCGGCGAAGAAGCTGGGTGTGTACCTCGAGGCCACCCCCGCAGAGTTCCAGGAGGGTGTCGTCTCGCGCACCGAGCTGAACGATCTCCAGGCCAACCCGCCCGAGTGGCTCCAGGAGCTCCGGAAGAACGGTCCGCACCCCCGCCCGGTGGTCGCGCAGCGGCTCGGTATCTCCATCGCCGGTCTCGCGCGCGGTGGCATCACCGACCCGCTCACCACCGAGCAGATCGAGGCGCTCCGGCAGGAGCTGCCGGAGTGGCTGCAGAAGGAGCGCGCCACCCAGGCGGAGGTCCGCAAGGAGACCGTCCGCATCAAGGAGCGCGACGCGGAGCGTGCCGCGCGCCGCGACCAGGGCGCCTGATCGCTTTCACCGCCGGACCGGTCCTGATGGTTTCGCCATCGGACCGGTCCGGTGTCGTTTCGCCGTCGATCCTGTGCCGTGTCGCTTCCCGGGTCGCTTGCCCACGGGGCCGGTCGTGACGGGTCCTGACCGGTGTGGCGCGCGCCCGGGCGCGGGAGTCATTCCCTCATGAGTGATACGAACACCGCGTCCGAGCCGCCGGTCGTCGTCGGCGTGGACGGGTCCGAGCACAGTCTCCGGGCCCTGGAGTGGGCCGTGAGCGCCGCCGAGCACCTGGGAGCGCCGCTGGTCGTGGCCCACGTTCGCTCCGACGCCCTCCAGCTCGGCGCCGCCCGTATCGCCTCTCTGGGGCCGTCGCCGGAGATTCCCGACTCGGTCGTGACGGCCGTGCGGACGGTGGTCGAGGAGCGCGGACACCGGATTCCCACGCGGTACGAGTCCCTCGACGGGTCGGTGACCGACGCCCTGCCGGCGGCGGCCCGGGGCGCACGGCTCCTGGTGACCGGTTCCCGCGGGCGCGGCGGCTTCGCCAGTCTGCTGCTCGGCTCGACCAGCCGGACTCTCGCCGCGACCTCGCCCTGTCCGCTCGTCGTCGTCCCGCACGAGGCACGCGCGGCGGCTCTGGAGGGCGGGGCGGAGGCCGGCCGGGTGCTGCTCGGCCTGCACCCGGAGGAGACTCCGGACGAGGTGGTGACCTTCGCGTTCGAGGCGGCGCACCACCGGGGCGTGCCGCTGGAGGCCGTGACGGCGTTCCGGCTGCCTCCCCAGCCGAGCAGCCTCGTCGTCGCCCCGGCCCCGGCGCTGCAAGTCCCTCCGCCGATGCCTCTCGCGGACACCGCGGAGGAGTTCGTACAGGAGGCGGAGCGGGAGCAGGAGGAACGGCTGCGGCCGTTCGTCGCGCGCTGGCCGGGGGTCGAGCTCGTCCCGACGGTGGTGCCCGCGGACGCGGCGGGCCTGCTGGTGGAGGGCTCGCGGGATGCCGGGCTGCTGGTCGTGGGCCGTCACCACCGGCACCGCTTCGGCTCGCTGCTCATCGGTTCGGTCGCCCATGCGGTGCTGCACCACGCGCACTGCCCGGTCGCCGTGATCCCGCCCGTACCCCGGGACTGACGGAAGACCCGGGCGGACGAGCCGGCCCCGGGCATGACAGTCCCCGGCGGTCCGGGTCGGTTCGCGCGGTCATCGGCCGTCGCCGACGGCTCCGTGCCCGACCGGCCCCGCCGGGGGCCTGGCCAGAGCCGATGCAAGGGTCACGCGGGCCTTCGGACGTCTCCGTCGGCGGGTGCGGCTCTCTCCGGTTGTCCGGTGTAAAGACGAGTTTCCTCCTTTTCACGCCCGATTCAAGGGGGTATGGGCATTTGTTACGCGGGGCTTTGTGGCGCGGGGAAGGCTGCTGGTAGAAGGGGAGTCATGACCGCCGCCGAAGGGGCCGCCGCCGCCCAGCGCAATGTCCAGCCGCCGCCCGCCCAGGCCTCTCTCGGCGCGGGGGTCGTGGTGACCGACGAGGCCGGCCGGGTGCTCCTCGGGCTGCATCGCTCCGGGGTGTGGGAGCTGCCGGGCGGGAAGGTCGAGCCCGGTGAGTCCGTGGAGGAAGCGGCGGTCCGTGAGCTGGCCGAGGAGACGACGCTCGTCGCGGACGCCGCCGACGTGGAGGTCATCGGGCTGATCCTGGACTCGGTCGCCTCCGCCCTGATGACCCGGATGACCGCCGCCACGGCGGTACGGGGCTTCCGGGGCGTGCCCGCCGTGGCCGAGCCGGACAAGATCGAGCGCTGGGAGTGGACGGAGCCCGACCGTCTGCCGGAGGCGCTGTTCCTGCCCTCCGCCCAGGTGCTGCGGATGTGGCGGCCGGAGCTGCCCCTGCCCGACGGCCCCTTCCACCGCTACACCCTGGGTCGGCTGCCGGGCTGACCCTCCGGGTCGCTCAGCCCGGGAGGGTGCGGGCGAGGCGGAAGCCCACGTCGTCGATGCGCAGGGTGGGGTGGCTGCGACGGCGGACCGAGGCGCGGCAGCTCCAGTGCTCGTCGAACCAGCCGCCGCCGCGCAGCACCCGGTAGCTGCCGTAGACCTCCGAGTCGTACAGGTCCCAGCACCACTCCCAGACGTTGCCCAGCATGTCGTGGAGGCCCCAGGCATTGGGGCGGCGTTCGCCGGCTTCGTGGAGGCGCTCGCCGGAGTTGCCGCGGTGCCAGGCGATCTCGTCGAGCGGGCCGTAGCGCGCCTCCGTGGTGCCGGAGCGGCAGGCGTGTTCCCATTCGGCCTCGGTGGGCAGGCGGTATCCGTCGGCGGTCCTGTCCCACTCCGGCGCGTCCTGCGCGTCGCGGTACGCCGGGCTCAGCCCCTCGCGGAGGGAGAGGGCGTTGCAGAAGCGGACCGCGTCCTGCCAGGACACCCCTTCCACGGGCAGCCGGTCGCCCCGTGCGGTGCTCGGCCGCTCGCCCGTGACCCGCTCGTACAGCTCCTGTGTGACCGGGACGGCGCTCAGGCCGTACGGGCCGACGTCGACCGTCCAGCTGCGCTCGGTGCGCCGGTCCGACAGCGTGACCCGCCCCGCGGGTACCTCGATCATCGCGTTGTCCCCCTGTGTCCCCATGACCGGATGATCGCAGCATCCCCGAGCGGTCGCGACGTGTCACCGAGCGGGCCACGGCGAGCGTGGCTAGCGTGGCTCACAGGAACACGTCATCGAATCGGAAGTGGGAGTCACCGTCATGGCCGCACGACCTGAAGGCACGCCGGTCTGGACCGACGCGATGTTCACCGACGTCGAGGGCGCCAAGACGTTCTACGGCGACGTGCTCGGCTGGACCTTCGGCGAGTCCTCCTCGGAATTCGGCAACTACACGCAGGCGTACAAGGGCGGCAAGGCGGTGGCGGCCGTCGTGCCACCGATGCCGGGGCAGGACGGCGAACCGCAGTCGGCCTGGTGTCTGTACTTCGCCTCGCCCGACGTCGCCGCCACGGCGGAGAAGATCCGGAGCGCGGGCGGGACCGTCTTGATGGAGCCGATGCAAGTCGGCGACTTCGGGTCGATGTGCATCGCGCAGGATCCGTCGGGTGCCACGTTCGGCATCTGGCAGGGGGGTCAGCACGAGGGCTTCGAGCTGGAGGGCGAGAGCGGCTCGTTCGCCTGGGCCGAGGTCTTCACCCGGGAGCCGGAGAAGGCCGACAAGTTCTACACCGACGTCTTCGGCTACAACTCGAAGAAGATGAAGGACGAGCACATGGACTACCGGGTCTTCGACCTCGGTGGTGACCAGCCGGTGCTCGGACGGATGGTGATGACGGCGGAGGACTTCCCGCCGGAGATCCCGTCGTACATCCAGCTGTACTTCGCCGTCGACAACTGCGACAAGGCCGTCGAGGCGGCCGAACGTCTCAACGGGCGGAAGGTGTTCGGGCCGATGGACAGCCCGTTCGGCCGTTTCGCGGCGATCGTGGACCCGCAGGGGGCCGCCTTCGCCGTGATCGACATGAAGACCACCGTCGGCGCGATGCCCGAGATGGAGTGAGCGGTACGGGAGACCGCCCCGGGACGCGCGTCCCGGGGCGGTTCCGTGCGTCCGGGCGGCTCAGGCGGTGTCGCGGACGGCGACGATGCCGTTGAAGACGCCGACGTACGCGGTGCCGTCGGGGCCGAGGGTGATCGGGGCCCAGTTGTTGTCGTACGCGAGGCCGGTGCCGGTGAAGCGGCTGAAGGCCCGCTTGCCGGTGCGGAAGTCGACGGCCGTGAGGTACCAGGCGTCGATGCCCCAGGCGTTGGGGCGCTTCTCGTAGAAGTAGAGCAGCCCGTTGGCGGTGGACAGCTTCGGGACGGTCGAGGGGGAACGGACGTCGCTCTCCCACACGGTGTCGCAGCCGCTGCCGTCGGCGCGGACGTCGATCCGGGTCGCGCCGCCGACGACGCTCCGGCCGAGGGTGAGCGTACTCGGGTTCTCGTAGCCGTAGTTGTTCTCGACGACGAGGCTGTTGCCCCAGCTGATCAGGGAGTTGTCGGTGGTCGACGCTCCCGAGCCGAAGACCGGCACCTTGCAGACGAGGCGCTCGGACGCGGGGACGTCGGCGCCCCTGCGGTAGACGAGTACGTTCATGCGGTCGTCGGCGTTGTCGGTGATGGCCACGTACTCGTCGCGGGTGCCGAAGAGGTCGGGGGTGGTGCCCGAACCCTGGTTCACCGAACCGGGCTTGGTGCCGGTCCCCCGGTCGTACGTCTCGCGCCAGCGCACGCGCGGGACGCCGTCCGCGTCGGACTCGAAGCCGTACAGGGCGTGGTCGGTGACGAGGGAGACTCCGTCCTCCGCGACGGAGAAGGAGTTCTGGATCTCCTCCCCTTCGAGCCGGATCGCGCGCAACGCGCCCGTGGCGGGGTCGACGGTGCCCACGCGGCCGAGGCGGGTGACCCACCAGATGCGGCCGTCCCAGTCCGGCATGACGGAGGTGACGGGGTCGCAGACTCCGCTGGGGAAGAGGTTCGTCCAGGTGACGCAGTCGTGGGGAACGAGGGAGGTGAGGTCCCAGTCGTTCTGGACGACGAACTCCCAGGCACCGTCGGCCTTCTGACGGTGCGCGATGCGCTGGATGTGCTGCCGGGAGTCGGCGAGGACGACCCGGTCCTGGTCGTCGAGGTAGAAGTAGGCGCCGCCGGAGGTGTCCTTGAAGATCTTCTCGAAGTCGAGGCGGGTGATGGCCTCGACGGTCGAGGACCGCTGCGGCAGCTTGTACTCGGCGAGGGTGTCCAGGGTGCGCGGGTCGAGCAGCTTCAGCAGGAAGCCGTTGAAGGTGCCGCACACGGTGACGAGCCGGCCGCCGGAGTCGAAGGTGACGGTGGCGCACTCCCCGCCGACGGGAGCGATCTTCTCGCTGTCGACGCGCGGTGCGCGACCGAGCGGCCCGGGGTAGGGGTGGGTGCCGCTGCCCGCACCGTCGGCGTGCATGCCGCTGCGCCCGTTGGGGGCCAGGTACGGATGCTGGGCGGTGCCCTCGCCGGGCACGGGCTGTGCGGTGGCGGGGGCGCCCTCGTAGTGCTCCACGAGGCGGTGTCCGAGGCCGAGGGGGATCTCCTCGGCCTGGGCGACGGGGGCGGCGCCCACCAGGACGGTGACGGCGAGCGCTATGAGCGCGAGCGCGCGGCCTCGCCTTCGGGGCGGGTGATGCGTGGTCAAGGCGGCTCCTCGGGGTCCGTGCGTCAGTCGCGCCGGCGGCCGACGCTAGGCCCGAGTGCGTGAGATGTACATGGCACCGCTCTGCGTTTCACGGGCAGTTCAGGATGCTGAAACGATCAAGGTCTGAGGCTGGAGAACTCGTCGAAATGCGGCGCCCCGGAGCCCTGGGGAGAATCTGGGGAGAATGCGCGACCCTGTGCAGCGAACGGCTGACTGCCCGGCCTGCGACTCCGCTCCCCTGCACGGCCAGACAGAAGCCGAACTGCTACTGCGGCCGTCACTCAGAGTGCTGGCCGGGCTGGCATGCGGCTGCTCGATGTCACGCAGCCCGTACAACGAGAACGGGTCGCACAGTGTCTGCCGTGCCACCCGTTCTCTCAGGTGAGGGTGAGGACTTCTGGGGTTCGTTCAGGCACCACGCCGAGCAGTGCG
Source organism: Streptomyces sp. NBC_00250 (assembly GCF_036192275.1). Taxonomy (NCBI): domain Bacteria; kingdom Bacillati; phylum Actinomycetota; class Actinomycetes; order Kitasatosporales; family Streptomycetaceae; genus Streptomyces; species Streptomyces sp. NBC_00250. The sequence continues at coordinate 867,846 of NZ_CP108088.1, forward strand.
TCGACCACAGCGCGCCCCCTTTCCACCGACCTCGGGCATGAAGTGAGCATAGTGGTCAAGGGTGATGGTCGGGCTGGAGTGGCCCAGCCATCGGGCGAGGGTGACGACGGATTCCCCGGCCTCGAGGATGATCGAGGCGTAGGTGTGGCGGAGTACGCGGAAGCCGTCCTTGCGGGACGCCTTCCAGCGTTGCCCGGGCTCCCGCATGGGGATGACGCCCGCCTTCGCAAGGGCGGGCTTCCAGGCATGGTCGTTGAAGTCGTTGGACCGGAGGGCATTACCGTGTGGAGTGGCCAGAAGGAGAGGGAAGGCCCGCTTCTCCCGCTCGGGCTCCGGACCACCCCAGGGCAGCTCGACTTCGACAGCCGGGTACTCATCGTGGGGTGAGAGCCCAAAGGCTTCGCCTTGACGAAGCCCGCACCCCAGGGCGACAACGACTGCGATCCGGTAACGCGGGTTGATGATGTCCCGGACCCGCAGGGCGGTCTCCAGCGGCCATGCCTCGCGCTCTTCTGCTGGCACCTTTGGCCAGCGCACCGACTTGGCACGCATGGGATTGCGAGCAAGCCGCTTGTCGTCGATCGCTGTCTCGAAGATGTTCGAAAGCAGCATGAGAACTTTCCGGGCGGAACGGGGAGCGCATTCCTCTTCGAGGGTCGCGACGTACCCCCGAAGCACGGTCGCGGAGACGTCCCTCAGCGCGACCTCGCCAAGGTGGGGAAGGACGTGAAGACGCACAGCTTGATCGACACGCCTGACGGTGCCCGGCGCGCCCCGCACGCCCTTTCTCCAGTGGTGGGTGACGTAGTCGGCGAGAGTGATGGAACCATCGCGAGGGTCGGCAAACTCGCCCCGTTCACTGTCGGTGCGGGCCCGGCGCAGCCACGCCTCAGCATCCTCCAAGGAGCTGTACAAGCAACGCAACGTCGTCGAGCGCTGCTTCAACCGCTTCAAGCAATGGCGCGGCCTCGCCACCAGGTACGACAAGGCAGCCGTCACCCTCGCAGCACTGCGCATGTGGGCATGACCCCTTTGACGACGCTGCCTAGCGCGCGGGAGCGAGCCGAGGTGCCGAGGGCGACGAGCGCGGCAGCCGCTCCGATCCCGGTGAGCACGCCGAAGAGCTGGGGTGTGCCGCCGAGGGGTGGGGCGAGGAAGGCGGCGGCGAAGGGGCGAGGGCGGAGGCGGTCATGGCGGGTGCGCTGAGGATGCCGGAGAAGCGTCCGTAGTGGGTGGTCCCCCAGCGGTCGGTGATGGCTGCGGCCTGGAGGATGGTGAGGTTGCCGCGGACGACGCCCTCGACGACGGACACCGCGATCAGCAGCCCGAAGGGCCCGGGGACGATGGCGAAGGCGACGGTGGTCAGGGCGCCGAGGACGATGAGGACGACGGTGCGGGTGGTGGTGCCCGTGTGGCGGGCGAGGGTCGTGGAGAGGGTGCGGCCGAGGCTCTGGCCGGCGCCTCCGAGGCCCAGGGCCCACGCGGCCTGGCTGGTGGTGCGCCACGGAAAGTTTGCTGCCCCCAGGGCAGGGCGATCCTCACCGCTCACCACCTGGCTCTCTGCGTTGTGCGATCACGGAGACCAACGGTCTGTCACCCTGGGTGTCGGTATGGTCACAGGCGTGCCACGACAACACGGGAAGGCGGCCACACATGGCACAGGACCAGGGCAAGATGCTGCGGGACCGGTTCGACGAACTCAACACGGACGGCACCGGTGTCAGCCAGAAAGACGTTCGCGCTCTTCTCGTGGACCAGGGCGGGTGGAAGGCGGCTGATGTCGACGTGACCCTGCGCGAAGCCACCGGTGGCACCGACGCACGGATCGACACCAACACCTTCCGCAGCATCGTTCGAGTGGATCTGGCGACGCCGACGGAGCAGAGCAAGCGGATGCTGGACGCGTTCAAGGCCCTCGACACCGACGACACCGGATTCATCACGGAGGCTGAGCTCCGCCAACTCCTTCTGAACTGGGGCGACTCACTGACCTCACCGGAGGTTGAGGAGCTCATGAAGGAGGTCACCGTGGACAGCGAGGGACGGGTCAGCTACGACTCGTACGTCGCCGCGATCGTCACCGGCTACCCCCTGGCCTCTGCATAACGGCCGAACCCGCGCACCTGGCCGAGCCGGCGCCCCTGCTGTGGTCGGCGGGGGCGCTGCTTTGTCCTGCGGCGACCGAAGCGGTCTGACGATCCGTTCCGCGTTGGCAGGTGCCCTCGCCGCTGCGAAGATCACCGCCGGACACTAGATACCAGCAACCGTGCTGCACTCGATGGCGAGCTGACGTCGCCAGGTCGGAACCTGCACAGTCAGCGTCACGAACATGTCTGCGACGCATCATCACAGGTCAGCGGCGTCACGAACACTGACCTACGCGGAGGAGCCGACGAAGCAGCCCAGTGGATTGACAACCACACGGGGCCTCCCGGCGGCGCCCAGTACAAACTCTGCAAGATCTGCCGGCCTCCGGCCCCCCAGCGCTAGCTGGCCCTGCTGGCAGGTTCAACCGGGCGAGGCTGGTGACCGGTCCTTCTCCGCGCGGGCCCGGCGCAGCGCGGCAGCCTCGGCGGCCGCGGCCGAACGGCGGCGCTGGGCACGGGCCTGCTCAATCGGGGCCGGCACATCGTCCGGTACGTCAGGCTCGGGGAAGGCACGGCGGGTCAGTGTGCAGCGCGGCGATCTGCCGCTCCACCGCCCGGGCGGTGGCCGGGTCCACACGGGACGGCGACGTGGCCTGGCGGTGCGCCTCGAGCGCGCGGTGGTAGCCGGCCCACGGAGCAGGGCGCGGCGTCGACACGGCGGGTGCGGACTCAGGCGAGGCCGGGTCGGCGGCCGCCGTGACGGGGCTGGCCTTCCCCGGGGCGGGCGGCAGGACGTGCAGGGTACGCACCCGCCGTGTCGGGCACCTGCCCGTGGGCCGCCGCGATCAGCTTCGGCGCGATCCAGCGCACCTTCGTGCCGTGAAGATCGTGGGGCCAGGTTCTCTGAAGGTTCTTCTGCGGGAACTCGGGGTGTCCCCGCAGGTTGTTGGCGGGTGGGTCGTTGCGTTCGCCGGCGTCCGTGTCGGGCACCGGGTTGATGTCACTGGGCCAAAAGCGTTCATCCGGCCTGGCGCAGGGCGGCAGCGGCGGTCGGCACCGGCCGTCCGGCCCACTCCGCGCGGGCCGGACGGAGTACCTACACCTACGGCCAGGCGCGCAGCACGAGTGCGTACCAGCAGGGCTGGCGGTCAAGAAGCTGATCCAGGACCAGATCAACAGGGCCTCGGGCCTGGCCTACGGCCCACGCGGCGGCGATGGTCACCGGCTCGATGCCAACGAGACGGGCAACGGGACGTGTCAGTAGGTCAGGACGACACAACCGTTCGCGCCGGGGAGGCTTTCGGTGTGCTGGTGGGCAAGACCGTTTACGGAGCCCGATCCGCCCGATCCGCCGCTGCCCGCACCGGCTCCGCAACTGTTGGGCGGAACGGCCCCGGGTGCACCGCCGGTGCCTCCCGCTCGGGTATCAGCGTTCGCTGCGGCGCCTGCCTGGCCCGTGTAAAGGTTGGCGAAGCTGCCGACGCACCAGCTCATTCCGCGATCGCCTCCCGCGCCTCCGGTGCCGGGAAAGGCGTTCGCGCTGTGGTGCCCGCCGGCACCGCCCTGCGCACCGGCGCCGCCGGCTGTGTCGTTGACCGTGACGGCCGAGTTCCCACTGGATGCGCCGTCTCGGTCCAGGCCACTGGCCGGCCCGCCGGAGCCGCCCGCGGCGACGGTGATGGTGATCCTGTCGCCGGGCTTGACGGGCAGGAAACAGGAGGAATTCGCTCCCCCGCCTCCGCCACCGCCGCCTGGCTGGGCCGTGCCGTCCCCGAACGCGGGGCCGGATCCAACGCCGCCGCCCCCGCCGCCCCCACCAGTCAGGCTCACCGCGATATAGGTCACGTCGCTCGGCACCGTGACGGTGTAGCTTCCCGGCGTGCTGTAGGTCCGCGTCTCAAGGGCGTGGGCGGGAGCGGCGGTGGCCAGGGACTGCAGTGCCCCGGCCATCACCATGAGACCCACGACCCCCGCTCGCGTACGGCAGATGGAACGAGGGCAGGACCGGCGACGCGCGCCGGGGATGGTGACCATATGCAGTAGGTCTCCTTGCGTATCCGTCCTGTCAGTCGAGGCCACACCGTAGGGCTTCAGGGCTCGGCCGGACGGCGTTGAAGGACCGGTTCACCCGTACGAGCTCCCAGCGGGGGTACCCCTATGTGTTCGGTCAAGGTCGAAGGTCAGCAGGTTGGTCTGGTCGAGGGCGGGCCGAGCCGGGCTGGCTCGGCGCCAGACGACACTTCAAAGCCCTCACCGGCCTCGTCCCCATGGGCGCCCGCTTCCACAACCCCACGACCGGATGCTTCCTGTCCACCGACCCTGTCCACGGCGGTGGAGACAACCGTTGCCGCCTCCGCTACCTGGTCGGCTGGCCCTTCGACGCCGGGCACCGCCCGGTCCGCCAGCCTCATGTCGCCCACAACACCGCGCGCGGCCGCAGGGGGCACCACCGTACGGCGCCCCGGCGCTGTTCATCGGCGCGGCGGAGGAGACGATGAAGGTGATGGCTCCCCTGGACGACCACGCCTTGAACCCCGCTTCTGCGATCCCCTGATGGCCTACACCCTGAACGTGGCGGGCCTGACGGCCTGACGCACACAGGGCAGCGTCCAGCCCCCTGATGGTGATCACGAAGTTCTCGGCGGCGAGACCGCATCCCGAACCGCCATGCCATCGGATGACACGGCTCGGCCAGACGAGTGACAGCGGCCGTCGCAAGCCGCTGCCGGCGGAACCGGTGTTCCAAGATCAGTCCGCCGCCGTCTCCGGCGGCGGCTGCTCTCCACCGCGTCTGTGCCGTGTGATCGGATCGACCACGGCTGTTCGAGGAGTCTCACGTCATGCGTTCACGCGTCATCGCCGTCACGGCCGCCGCGCTCGCGGCCACCGCGGCACTCGCGCAACCCGCCCACGCCGCCCCGCTCGTCGACGGGGTCTACCGGTTCGCGGCTCTCACGGACGGCAAGTGTCTGGTCTGGCCCAAGTCTCACGCGAGTGTCGGCGTGGTGTCGCTGGGCGACTGCGCGGAGACCGCGTCCACCTCGGCGAACTGGCAGGTGCTGCGACGCCCCGACGGGAACATGGAAGTCTCCCCGTCGGGCTCGGACCCGCGCACCTGCCTGAAGGTGACGTCGTACCACGGCGTGTCGGTCACCAGCTGCGGTGACAGGTACGCCGAGTGGACCGTCTCCTACGGCTCCGACGGGCCCGGCAGCGTGGTGTGGGCCGACATCGAGCACACACCCGGCGACTTCTCCCCCTCGTTCGGAAAGATCGTGGACGATCCCGGCGTGAACGGTCGGATCGTGGTGAGGCACGCCCCCATCGAACCGCACTACTGGGCATTGCAGCCGGCCGGATAGGAGTCGTCGGGCCGATCGCGGTCTCGGATGCCCGATGACCCTTGCCGCCTCGTGCCGCCGGCGGCCGGGGCGACCAGGCCGCGCTCGGTCGTCATCAAGCTGATCGCCCTGCCCAGGCCGAGCGGGTCGCGGCCGTCGCGCGGCACGATCCGGGTCCGGCGCCGGGGCTTGTCCTGCCGGGTGACGCCGTTCTTCTTCGCCGCTTCGCGCTGCTGTCATCGCTGCTGACGGCGGGCGACTCAGCGTTCGCACCGCACTACCGCAGTACCGCGGACGCGCTGGGGCTGGAGACACCGACCGGCGATGCCGAGCTGCAAGACGTCATCGAGGCGGACGTGCAGCAGGTGTTCGATATCTGGCGGAGGCGATAGCACGCAGGTCTCCTGCCGCGCCTATCTCCGGTAGGTGCCGCCATCCGTGCCCGGCTGCCTCGGAGGGGGCACGGATGGCCTCTCACTGGGCGAGGCAGAAGGAACCGCCGGGCGGTGTTCACCGAGCCCGATGATCACGGACTGGGTCGCTCACGCGGCGGGTTCACCACCAAGCTGCACCTGGCCGTTGAGCAGGGCCAGAAACCCATGGCGATCGTGATCACGGCCGGGCAGCGCGGCGACTCGCCGCAATTCGAACCGGTGCTGGAGAAGGTCCGCGTGCCCCGCATCGGGCCCGGGCCGGCCACGCGTCCGCCCCGATCGGGTGTGGGCGGACGAGGCGTCGCGGTCGCCGGCGACTCCGTGGGCGGCAACATGAGCGCCGTGCTGACCCTGCTCGCCAAGGAACGCGGCGGCCTGACCCTCGCCCACCAGGTGCTCTTCTACCCGGTCACCGACGCCCGCTTCGACACCGATTCCTACCGCCAGTTCGCCGAAGGCTACTTCCTGCGGCGCGACGGCATGCAGTGGTTCTCGGACCAGTACACCACCGACGAGAGCCAGCGCGCCGAGATCACCGCCTCCCCCTGCGGGCCTCCCTCGAGCAGCTCAGCGGCCTTCCCCCGGCGCTGGTGATCACCGCCGAGGCCGACGTGCTGCGCGACGAGGGCGAGGCGTACGCCGCCAAGCTGCGGCAGGCCGGGTCGAGGTGACCGCCATCCGCGTTCAGGGCGTCATCCACGACTTCGTCCTGCTCAACGCGCTGCGCGGCACCCAGGGCGCGGAGGTGGCCATCGCCACCCTGCGCACGGCCCTCGCCGCCCACTGACCGTGGCGGCCGGCGGGCGGGGACCTGCCGCGGGGCGGGTCCCGGCCGCCGACACGCGCCCGTCCCCAGCCCGAGGGGACCCCATGGCCACCGGCGACACCACCCCCGAGGGGCCCGAGCACCCGACCCGGCCCGACGGAGGCCGCCACCACGAGCCCGACCTGCGTGGCATGACACGCATCACCCTGAGGCCCATCGCCTCGCCGATGCCACTGGGCTTCTACACCGTGGCGATCGCCTCGACCATCGTCGACTGCCTCCAACTCGGCCTGTTCGAGGACGGCGCCGAGCACGCCGTCGCCCTCACGATCCTGCCCGCATTCTTCCTCCAACTCCTTGTGGGCTTCCACGCGTTCGGTGCCCGGGATGTCCTGGCAGCGACCCTGATGGCCTGCTTCTCCGGGATGTGGCTTGCCAGCTCGCTGGTCCTGGCCACCCAGCCGCCGGGCGGCGCCCGGGTACTGGGCGTGCTGAACCTCTGCTTCGCCCTCTTCGCCCTGCTGATGGCGAGCGTCGCCAGACCCAAGCGGGCGCTGTGGCTGGTGCTGTGCACCGCCGCCGCTGCGCTCGCCGTCCGCGCGGGCCGGATCACCGCCCTGGGCGACGACGCCGAGGTGATGGTCGGCGTCCCATCGTCAGCCATGTCCTGCCCCAGCCTCGCGCGCGGACAACGGCTGGCCTGCCGATCCCATAGCCCCGTCGAGCCTCTTCCTCGACGGGGCCGTCCAGGCCCTCCCACAACCGCGCGCCGCCCACGACGACGATCCGGCCGACCTGTACCTCTACGACACGGCGCATCTGCGGAAGCGACACGTTCTCCGGCCCGCCCGCCCGGGCCCTCGCCCTGTTCCCGAGAGCGATGCAGCCGCACGCGCACGATGCACTCGCCGCGTACGTGACGGGCCGACCCGGACCCTCCAGACCACTCTGGTCTGCGGACTCGTGTGATCACCGGGACCTTGAAGCACCCCTGCCCCGCTGGCGACCCGCGGCCAAGGTGGTGCCGGCCGTCACCGACCTTGCCGCACCATCCTCATCTCCCCGTGGCTGGACATCAGCCTGACCGACCCGCGCATCGCCCTGCTCGAAGACCACGACCCCTGGCTCGCCGTCCCCGGCGCACGCTACGCCGGCGACCTCTACCGCGGCGCACTCCCCACCGACCACCCACACGTCAGCCCCTCCTGCCGATCCCCGAAGGCAGCCAGAAGCCGGACCTCGATGCACCAAGGGGACACGCCCTACTCAGCGGTGATCCGCAGCACGCCCGTGGTGGTGCCCTGCAGCACCACCCGGCCCGGCGCGATGCTGCCCACCATCTGTAGCGTGTCGAAGATGAACCCCGCCCCGAGGTAGGCCGTCCGCACCGTCCGCCCGGTGGCCGGGTCGATCTCGGCGTACGAGTACGGGTCGAGCACCGAGGTGCTGCTGGTGCCGGGAATCACCGGGTTGCGCAGCACCGTACGGAGCAGCCCGTCCGCGGTGGACAGCCTCGGCACCGCGGCCGACCTGGTCTTGTTGTCCCACTTCAGGTCGCAGCCCGAACCGTCGGCCCGGACGTCCACCCGGCTCAGCCCGCCCCGGTAGTTGTCGGAGGCGGGCACGCTCGGCCCGGCGTCGTCCGGCAGCTTCGGGTACGGGTAGCCGTAGGTGCTCGCCACGAAGATCGAATTGCCCACTGCCACGGGGGAGTTCTCGCTGCCGCTGCCCCCCGCCTTGAGCACCGGCACCGAGCAGACGTGCTGACCCGTGTCGGTGCGGTAGACCAGCAGGTTCACCGTCGGCGCGGCGTTGTCGACCACGGTCACGTAGTCGGTGCCGTTGGTCGGCCCGAAGAAGGTCGGGGTGGAGCCGGTCCCCCAGCTCAGCTGGCCCGGCTTGCGCGCCGGGCCCCGGTCGTACGCCTGACGCCAGCTCACCTGCGGCGTGCCGTCCGCCGCCGCGGTCAGCAGGTAGGTGGCGTGCGTGGTGGCCACCGCCGTCCCGTCCGGCGCGGTGGAGATCGAGTTGGACACCCGCTCACCGGCCGGCAGTGCGAAGGTCCGGACCACGCCGTTGCGGTCGTCGGCGGTGCCGACCACCCCCGCGCCGGTGGCGAACCAGACCCGGCCCTGCCAGTCCGGCGACAGCCCGGTGACGGCGTCCCCCTCTGGCACCGCCCCGGCCAGCGACAGCCGGGAGTCGACGTACAGCTCCCAGCCGCCGGAGGCGGTGCGACGGTGCCCGATCCGCAGCAGGTCCCGGTTGCCGTCCACCGCGACCAGCTGGTCCCGGTTGTCCAGGTAGGCGTACACACCCCCGAGCAATGACCCCTTGGCCAGCGTCAGTTCGGCCACCGACTCACTGGTCGCCGGGTCTAGCAGGTGGACCGTCGGGGCCAACCCGAAGATCTCCGTGCAGAGCGCGACCGGATAGCCGTCCGCCCCGACCAGCACGGTCGGGCAGGCGGACTGCAACGCCGTCCGGTTCGACCGGATGCTGCCTGCACCCGGCCCCGGCAGCGGGGTGGCGTCGGAGGATCCGGTGTCCCCGTGCATGGTGGCCGTGCCGACCGGGCCCGCGAACGGGTTGGCGGGCGGCAGGGGGCTGTACGAGTCGGCGGCATGCGCCGGGGTGAGGGCGGTCAGCAGGAGGGCAGCCGTAGAGAGCACGGCAGCGCGAGTGCGCATGCGCATGGGGGTCCCGTCAGAGGAGTGTGGACACAGAGGTGCACTCCGCCCGGCAGGACGAGAAACGGCCCGGAAACACCCGGGCAGGAGGCACCGCGCTCAACAAGCGCGGCGACAGATCGCCGAACACGCACGGGCCAGGTCGACATCAAGCCGACGGCTCAGGTGTGCGTGACGGGTCATGCCCCCATGATCCGGCCCTGGCATCCCGCCGCACAACCCCCGTCTCACGGTACGGAAGGCAACTCAGCTACCTCCCGACCGCGCTCCCGAGGGGTACGGGCCCTCCTCGACGAGTGGGCCGACCTGCGGCCCTACACCTCGAGCAACGAGCGGACCGAAGCCCTGGCAGGCTTCCTCCACACCTACAACCACCGACGCTGCCCTACGCACACGACGGACACCCACCCATCAGCCGCGTCGACAACGCTGCGGGTCAATACAACCTAGGCCGGCGTGGGATAGGGATGCAGGCCGGCGTTGGTCTCCTCCCAGGCGGCCTTGAGTTCGGCGAGCAGTGCGGGCTGCCAGGCGGCGTGGTCGGCCCACTCGCTGGGGTCCCGGCTGAGGTCGAAGAGCTGGTCACGGCCGTTGACGAGGGCGTTCTATGCCGCCCTCCTGGAGAGAGGACTTGGCACCGTTGAACGGCCAGTTGTGGGAGTAGCGTTCGCCGCCGTTGTCGCTGGCGAAGACGACGATCGTGTCGCGCTCCTGCCCGGAGCGCCGCAGCGACTTGAGGACCTCGCCGACCGAGCGGTCCAGGCCCTCGACCATCTGCCGGTACTTGTCCAGGGAACCGCCGTCCAGGTGCACGAGGGCGAGACGGGCGGCGCTGGTGTTGCCCGACCTGACGGCCTTCTCCAGCCGGGCGGCCTCCTCCGTGTCACCGTCGGCGGTCCAAGGCCAGTGCGGGGTGGTGAAGTTGAGGTTGAGCAGCCACGGCTTCTCGTGCCGGCGCTCGATGTACTGGCTCGCGCGTTCGGTGAGGATCCTCGTGTAGTACCGCAGGTCCTTGTAGGGAACTTCACCCTCGTAGAGGTCGTACTGCCCGTTGCTGGTGAGCTTGGAGTAGTACTCCAGCGCCCCGGCGAAGTTCCCGAAGAACTCGTCCCAGCCCGACCTCGTCGGCGAGTGGTCGGGCAGGAAACCGTAGTGCCACTTGCCGATCAACGCGGTCGCGTAGCCGCTGTCGCGCAGCAGCGAGGCGAGGGTGGGGTGGGGTGGGGTGGGTCGGCTCCAGACCTGCGGTGGCGTCCTAGACGATCGTCTCGTCCAGTCCTGCACTGATCCGCCCGGGGTAGCGGCCGGTGTAGAGGCTGAGCCGGGTCGGGGAGCAGGTCGACGACCCGGCGTAGGCGTCGGTGAACCGCACGCCCTGGGCGGCGAGACGGTCGAGGTTGGGGGTCCTGATGCCGGGTGAGCCGTAGGAGGAAAGATCCCCAGCCCAAGTCGTCGGCCATGATGAACAGGACGTTCGGCCGCTTGGACCGGCGGCCTCGCACGGCGCGGAACGGCTGCTCCTGCGCGGCAGCCGGGGAGTCGGCTGCCTCCGCGTGCGCGGCGGTGGCGGGCAAGCCGACGGCGGCCGCCGCCCCGGCTCCGAGAGCTCCACCGAAGGCACGGCGGGACAGCTTCTGATCGGGCATGGACACGGTGCGCTCCTGAACAGGGCCCGGCACGAACACGGCGCAGGCCCGGAGTCGAAAGATGAGGGAGTTGGAAGATGGGTGTTCAGGAAACGGGTCGACACAGCGCGCTGGCGACCCGCTGCAGATCGACATGGCGGCGCTCCGCCAGGGGAGTCCGCGGGCCGGCGAACGACGACTGCATTCTTCCGCCCCTCTCGTCTCCCGTCGGAACGCGGCTCAGGTCAGGTCATCACCTCGGGCCCGCCGATAGGTACCGAGTTCCATAGCCAGCGGGCGCAGCGCGTCAAGCCCGGCCGGGTAGCATGGAGCACCCCGACATCCACGCCCACGACTCTCCGGAGGAAGCAGCCGATGCGCCTTGAGCACGTGATCCTCGGCCTGCTGGCCCTGCGCCCCGCCTCCGGCTACGACATCCGCAAATGGATGGAGGGCAAGGGCAAGTACCTGAGCTACGACGTGCAGCTGCCGCAGATCTACCGCACCCTTCCGCGCCTGGTGGACAACGGCTGGGCGGAGTTCGACCTCGACCCGCGCGAAGGCCGCCCGGACGCCAAGGTCTACCGGCTGACCCAAGCCGGCCGCGACGCTCTCCTCGACTGGGCACGCTCACCGTACGAGCCCTCACCGCGCCCGGCCGACCCCGACTTCCAGCTGCGATTCCTCTTCGCCGGCCAACTCGGTCCCGAGCACGCGATCGCCGTCCTGCGCACCGAACTCGACTACAGGCTGGCCCACTTCGGGGAGCCCGGCTGGATGGACTTCACCGCCCTCGGCCTCGACCCCATCCCCGACATCGACACCACCTGGGTCCGCAAACTCCACCTCGCCGCCCACCAACACGGCTACGCCTCCACGGCCGCCTACATCGCCTGGCTCCAGCTCACCCTGGCCAGCCTGGAAGCCGAAGCCGGACTCCCGCCCAGCCCCACCCCGTACCGAGGCCCCGCCATGACCAGCCCTGGCACCGGCCCGAAGCCCGAGGGCGGCAACGACCCCGAACCCGGCCACTCACCGGGCCGGCCTTGAGGCACGGATCCAACGGCACAAATGCCGGGCCATTGATCCAGGCATCGTGACGGCAGCACGGGAGGGGTGCGACGACTACCGCCCCACCTGCTGCGGCTGTTCTCAGTCCAGGCGGACATAGGCGATCCCTGCGCTTGTTGTCGACCCCGGGGCCGGGGACCGCGTCGACCCCGGCGACCCCACCTCGGACCTCGCGGCCCTGTACGGCGTCCTCATGGGCCCCCTACAAGAGACCCGCACGTCCTCCGAATCGGTCACGTCCATCATGAACGGCTTGATACGGCCTTGATAAGCACGAGCCGAATCCATTGACCCATCGGTCCGCAGGCCCTAGAACACTCATCACATAGATGACAGTGCACATAGGGGGGTGGACCGAAGATGGTGAAGTTCGAGTGCGTGCTGCCCGCGTTGCTCGCCGGGCGCCCCTGGAGCGGTTTCGACCTGGGGCGATGGGTGGAGACGGAAGGGCCTGCGGTCGCGGGCCCACCACAGCCAGATCTACCGGCTGCTCGGCCGGATGGCGGACGACGGCTGGGTGGAGTTCGAGGTCAACCCTCGGGAGGGACGGCCGGACGCGAAGGTCTACCGGTTCCAGGACCCGCTGCCCGAGCTGGACCGGAGCGTGGCCCAAGAGGTGGCTGGTGACGGGGTGGCCGCCTCGTCACCAGCCGACACACCCCTTTCCCCGTGCATCTCCAGCGAAGAGACCACACACGTAGAGGAAGCGAGGCGTCATGCCCGAGCTTATCCACGATCCCGGCAGGACCGGACAGACCCCGGCCGCCCATGTTCCCGGCCGCCGGCGTCAGTTGTCGCTCCTGGGCGGAGCCATGCTCGTCGACAACACCGAGGCCGGCATGATCGGCGGCCTGTTCCCCGTGATCCGACAGGCCCTCGGCCTCTCGCTCGGCGCCCTCGGCATCCTGACCGCCGCGGGCAAGCTGGTCGGCGTGATCACCGCACCGCTGTGGGTCTGGGCCGCCCACCGCTGGTCCCGCAAGACGGTGCTCGTCATCTGCGCGGGTCTGTGGGGCGTCTGGGGCGTGGCAGCGGGCTTCGCCCAGAACTTCACCCAGCTCCTGCTGTTCTCGACGCTGCTCGCCGCGGGATACGCCGGGGCGCACCCGATCATCACCACCTTCGTCGGTGACCTGTACGACAGCACGTCCCGGGGCCGCGCCGTCGGGATGCTGTTCGGGGCGACCGCGCTCGCGTCCTCCGCCTTCGCCGCGCTCAAGGGCCAGCTGGCGGGCGTCGAGGACGGCTGGCGCTGGGGCCTGTGGGCGATCGGCGCGTTCAGCATCCTCTTCGGCCTCGTGCTCTGGCGATACCTGCGCGACCCGGGCCCGGGCGCCTCCGAGGCGCAGCTCGCCGACCTCGACCGGACGGCCCGGGAGGCCTCCGGCCTGGTGAACCGACACCAGGTCGCCTCTCTTCTGAAGATCCCCACCTTCGTGGTCCTGCTGGTCTCCAGGCTGCTCTCCGGTCACATGCTCGTCTTCTCGTTCGCCGTGGTCTTCCTCGTCGAGGTGTACGGCTTCACCACCCAGACCGCGTCGGTCGTCCTGATGCCCATCGGCATCGGGTACTTCGCCGGAACGATCCTCGGTGGTGTCGCCGCCGACTGGGCCGCCCGGCTCAGCCCGCGTCACGGCCTGCCCGCCGTGCTCCAGGCGGCCCAGATCCTCTTCGCCGCATTCGCGTTCCTCGGCACACAGTTCCAGTACGGCGGCTTCGGCCTGTACGCGCTGTCCTTCGGCCTCATGGGTGCGGCGCAGGGCGTCAACCCGGGCATCAACCGGCCGATGATCATGGCTGTGGTCCCACCCGAGCTGCGTCCCGCGGCCTTCACCCTCTACATCTCCGTCTTCGAGGCGATCGCCTGGGCCGTGTTCGGCCTCGGCGCCGGCTTCCTCGGCGACGCGATCGGCCTTCGCTCCGTCTTCCTGTGGGTCCTGGTCGTCCTGATGCTGGTCAACGGGGCGTTCCTGACCCTGCTGCACCGCGCCTACGCCCGCGACACCGCCCGCATGCAGCACAAGCTCGACCGGCGACGCGAACAGGCCCTGTCATGAAGCCGGACTCCCCCGCGCGAAAACCGGGCGACGAGACTGCGGGACACGCCCCCGATGCGCTCGCCGCCTGCTGTGCGCCGGTACGGTTCTGCGGCGGTTCCGGCGCCCTTCTGCCGCTGCTCTCCTCACCGCGGCCCCGCCACGACCCCCCGGCTGACGGCATGGTGCTGCTGCCCGGCGGCACGTTTCTCACCGGCACGGACGACACGGAAGACTTTCCCTCCGACGGCGAGGGGCCGGTGAGGTCGATGCGGCTGAAGCCGTTCCTGATCGACGTCTGCGCCGTCACCAACGACGCCTTCGCGCGGTTCGTCGACGACACAGGGCACGTCACCGAGGCCGAACGCTTGGGCTGGTCCTACGTGTTCGCCGGATTCCTGCCCGCGGCCCTGCGCCGGGGCGCCGCCCGCACCGCGATCACCCCCGACAGCACCAGGGGCCACGCCGGATTCCGCTGCGCCCGCAGCGCCTGAACACATCTCACCCGCACCCACCCACCCGGAGACCGTCATGCGCAAGAGCCGTATCTTCGGCATGCCCAGACCCCGCGTCCGTGCCCTCGCCACCGTCCTCGCCGCGCTGACGACGGCGGCCCTCTGCCTCACCACCACCGGTTCCGCCCTCGCCGCCCCCACCGCAGGCATCCATTACGTGGCCCTCGGTGACTCCTACTCCGCCGGCGGCGGTTCCTCCACCACCTACCTCAACGACTGCAACCAGAGCGTCAACTCCTACCCCTACCTCTACGCCCGGCTCACCACCCCCGACACCTTCGCCTTCCAGGCGTGCGGCGCCGCGAAGACCACCGACGTCCTGGCCAACCAGCTGAGTCCGCTGGACAGCACCACCACGCTGGTCAGCATGACCATCGGTGGCAACGACATCGGGCTCGGCACGGTCATGGCGACCTGCCTGTTCGGCAGCGACAGCGCCTGCCTGGACGCCGTCGCCACCGCCGAGACCACCGCGCGCACCGAGCTCCCCGGCAAGCTCGACACCGTGTACGACGCCGTCCGCGCCCGCGCCCCACAGGCCCGCGTCGTCATCCTCGGCTACCCCAGGTTCTACGACCTCACCGTCCCCGCCTGCCCCGGCATCAGCGCCACCAAGCGCACCGCGCTCAACAAGGGAGCCGACGCCCTCAACAACGTGATCCGCGACGAGGTCGCCCAGCACAGCGGCTTCGTCCACGAAGACGTCGCCGACCGCTTCACGGGCCACCAGCTGTGCGACGCCGCCCCCTGGCTCCATGCCCTCAACTGGCCCATCGGACAGTCCTTCCACCCCAACGCGGCCGGCCAGTCGGGGGCCTACCTGCCCGCCCTCCAGGCCGCCGCCTGATCCGAGCCTCGGTGTGCGCTCCGTGGCGAGCCGCCGCCCGGCCCACTGAGCCGCTCGTCACCACTCCACGCTGCACACAACACCGGCCGGTTTCTCCCTCACGCGGAGAGGTTCGCGTGGGCAGACACCGGCCGGTACCGGTGCAGGCCAGTCACATGGGGGCGGCGTCCCCGCGGCCCCGCTCGCTCTCCCTCGTGCCCTGCTCCTCGATCCGGCGGGCTTGTCCTTCGGCCGCTGACGCTCCGCCGGGTCAGTGGCACGCTCCGCGGCCTGCTCGATCTCCCCGTCCAGGCCCGCACGGGCTGGGATACCGGAACCGCCGGGCGCCGAAGGCGGGACCGCGTACGGACTCCGAGTACGCCTGCACTCCCTGTCCCGCGCACGGCGGATCGCGCGCCGCAACCGCCCCGAACGGAGACCAATGGCCCGGGGCGGTGGACAGGTTCGCCTTTCTAGGACGCGCTGGGGCGTGGCCCCGAGGTTGAAGCCCCGGTCGGCTGTTCTGCCGGATCCCCGTGTTCAGCGGCTTTGCGCCAGCGGGCTTCGCAGAACGAGTAGAGGCCGAACAGTACGAGGCCCACCGCGGCGGCGATCAGGAGTACGGGCCCGGCGGGGGTTTCGGCGAACGAACGCAACGTCTCGTCCAGGCCCTTGGCCTCGCTGGGGTCGAACCGCACCGCGGCCAGCAGGACGAACAGGCCGGCCACCGCCGCGAGCGCGCCGCACGCCACTCCGCCGACGGTTCCCAGCACCGCGACGACCCGCCGCGTCGCCGAGCTCATCTCGTCCGTCCGGAGATTCTTCTCGAACTTCCGCATCAGGCCGCGCACCAGGATCACCACGCCCACGATGACCAGAACAGCCCCGAACACCCCGACGATCACTCGCCCACCCGGCCAGTTCAGCACCCTCGCGGTGTACTCCTTCGACGTCTCGTCGCCAGGGCGGCCCCCGGAGGATCCACCGGCCAGCGCCGTCTGCACCACACCGATACAGATCACCGTGTAGAACACCGCCAACCCCAGAGAACCCAGGCGACGCGTCCATTTGTCCCCGCCTTCCCCCGTCTGCCCGAACACGGCCTCCGACAGCCGCCACAGCGCCATCGCCGCCAGCCCCACCACCAGCGCCCACAGCAGCATCCGGCCGAACGGCTGCTCGCCGAGGGTCCCCACCGCGCCGGACCGGTCGGCCTCCTGGCCGCTGTCGCTGCCGAGGCCGATCCGCACGGCCAGAATCCCCACCAGCACGTAGATCACTCCCCGGGCACAGAGCCCGACCCTGGACGCGACCTCCACGGCACGGCTGTCAGCCAGGCACAGACCCCGGGACTTGGGCTGAGCGACACTGTCGCCCTTCCTGATGGCCCTATCTGGCACCTCCACGTGCCGGATCGAACCGAACAGCGCACCCGTAGGGCGGGGCGGACGCGGTGGTCAGTGTTCGACGGCGTCCTTGACCTCCGCCCACGCCTGTTTCGTACCGGCCCTGGTCCGGTCACCGCGGGTCTTCGGTCCCAGGGCGCGATTTCTCCGTCTGTTCTCTCCACGGTAGGGCTGTCCCGTCCCGGAAGTCACCACCCGAGGGCCGGACCTACCCTGGAAACAGGGATCATGATCACTCCTGGGATGTGAGGAAGAGCGGGTGTCACCAGCGCAACGGCACCCCCATCACCGCGCACCTCAGCGAAGGGGGCGGCGTGAGGAGTGTCGCAGGCGCAGGCCGAAGTAGACGACGTCCGCGGCGAGCAGGACGATGCCGATGATCAGCAGGTAGAGCAGCCCTTCGGCGGTGGCGCCGATGATGCCCAAGACCATCGCGACGACGAGCACGGCCAGAAAGAGAGTCACGACGGACACCTCCTCGGTCGGGCGGGGCAGCTCAGCGGCGGGCCAACTGCCGCTCGCCGTTCGGCCCCGGCTGGTAGGGCAGGCCGTAGTGCTGGAAGACGGCTTCCTCGTCCTCGAAGGGCAGCACATCGTCCATGCCGATCGAAGGGCAGTCCTTCACCAGCGCCTTGTCGTGGGCGACCTTCACATAGCCCGGCCCGACGATCGCCCCGTCCAGCGGGACGAAGACCAGACGGTGGCGGGTGGGCAGGCCGATCTGGACCGTGACCATGGCCGGCTCGTCGGTGCTGGTGTCCACGTAGACGGCCTCCAGCACTCCGATCCTGTGCCCTCCGGCGTCGAGCACGTCGTGGGTACGCCACTCACGGATATCCGCCATCCCGATCATCCTGAGCCCCTTCGGCCGTTTACATGCCCGATGTGGCCTGCTCACCCCTCCCAGCCTGACTCCTCCCCGCCTCCGACACCAGCGCAGCCGCTTCCGGCCTCCGATGCCGTTCCTCGGGCCGCCAGGCGGCGGCCGTGTGGACAGCTGTTGCTCCTGGCGGGCCGGTACGTTTCTGCGGCGTACCGCCCGGCACCGTGTCCCTGATCAGTTGGTTTCCGTCAATGCCGTGCGCGCGGTGGTGAGGATCTCCTCGGAGAGCGGGGAGCCCTTGGTGGCCCGGGCCAGGACGAGTGCGCCGACCATCGTGCACAGTCGCGTGATGCCGTCCTGGCCGCCCTCGGTGGCGAGCCACTCGGCGAAGTCACTCACTCCCTCGGTGTAGACGCGGCGGGCCTCGCGATCTCCGGGTTCGCGCGCCATGTCGCCGGCGAGTGCGGCGGCGGGACACCCGTCCGCTGCACTATCGCGGTGCTTGATGGAGAGGTAGGTGTCGATCAGCTCCTGCTGGGCGGCGTCACGCTGCCCTGCATGCTGCTCGAGTCCGTCGTTGCGGAGCCGGGTGAGTTCGTCGAACGCATGGGCAGTGGCTTCGTCGATGAGTGCCTCCTTGGAGGCGAACTGCTTGTAGAAGCCGCCGTGGGTCAGGCCGGACGCCTTCATGAGGTCGGCGACGCTGACGTGGGTGCCCTGCTCCCGGAACAGCCGGGAGGCGGTTTCCACGACCCGCCGACGGTTCTCCTCCGCTTGCGCCTGCGATACACGGCCCATCAGCCACCTCCCAATTGGATGTCGTTTGACATCTATCATAGACCGAGAGTTAGATTGCAACCGTAATCTAATTAGCGCGGGTCGCTCGATGCCCGCAACGTTGGGAGTAGGCATGGAACTGAAGGACGCGGTCGCGGTGGTCACCGGCGCCAACCGGGGGCTCGGGCGACAGCTGGCCGCCCAGCTCGTGGAGCGCGGAGCGACGGTGTACGCGGCGGCCCGCCGCCCCGAGACGGTGGACCTGCCCGGCGTCATCCCGCTGCGGCTGGACGTGACGGACGAGGAGTCGATCCGGGCCGCGGCCCGCACCGCGTCCGACGCGACGCTGCTGGTGAACAACGCGGGCATCTCCACCGCCACGCCGCTGATCGCGGGAGGCCTGGACGCGGTACGCCTGGAGATGGAGACGAACTTCTTCGGTCCGCTCGCCGTAACGCGGGCCTTCGCCCCCGTCATCGAGGGCAACGGCGGCGGCGCCGTGCTCAACGTCCTGTCCGTCCTGTCCTGGCTGCACCCGGCCGACCTCGGGTCCTACGCCGCGGCCAAGGCCGCGGCATGGGCCCTGACCGACGCGACCCGGGAGGAACTGGCACCCCGCGGCATCACCGTCTCGGCGCTGCACGTCGGATACATGGACACCGACATGGCAGCAGGCGTTCCCGCCGATCAGAAAGCCGACCCCGCCGATGTCGCCGCACAGGCCCTGCACGGCATCGAGACGGGACTGCCCGAGATCCTCGCCGATGAGACCACCCGGTACGTCAGGCAGAGCCTGGCCTCTTCACCGAATGCGGCGTGAGACACGTCCCGCCCCCTTCCCCTGCCAGCCCCCTCTGTGAGGACACCTGATGCGTTACACGACCTTCGGACGCCGGACCGGACAGCCCGATCATCGGGCCGCGATCTCACCCAGCTCGACCACTACCTGGGCGCGCTCGACGTCCACCTGACGCCGCAGCAGTTCGCCCGGCTGTCGGAGGTCAGCGCGGTGCCCCTCGGAGTTCCTCACGAGGCGATCACCGGATCCCTGAGCGGCATCCAGGGAGGCGACACCAGCCGCGTCATCGCCCCGGCCGCGCCGGTGAGCTGACACCTCCCGCATCGGCGACGGGCCCCGAAGGGCTGAAGCAAGTGCCACAAAATGTCTCGTACTGGGAGAAGCCCAGGAGAGACAGGGATCCCGCCCCATGCGGACGGGCAACGGAGACGACGATGAAGACCTTCATGATCGAGCGGTACGACGACAAGGCCGGTGTGCGCGCCGCCGATATGCCCGACCCGCAGGTGGGCGCCGACGACGTCCTGGTCCGGATCCACGCGGCGAGCGTCAACCCGCTGGACCTCAAGATCCGCGACGGGGACCTCAAGGCGATCCTGCCGTACCGTCTCCCGCTCATCCTGGGCAACGACCTCGCCGGGACGGTGGTCCAGGTCGGATCGGCCGTCACACGGTTCGCGGTGGGCGACGAGGTCTACGCCCGGCCCGACCAGGACCGCATCGGCACGTTCGCCGAACTCATCGCCGTCCACCAGGACGACGTGGCGATCAAACCGGCCACCCTCACCATGGAGGAAGCCGCGTCACTCCCCCTGGTCGCCCTCACCTCCTGGCAGGCCCTGGTCGAACGGGCGCACGTGCAGCCAGGCCAGAAGGTCCTGATCCACGCGGGCTCCGGCGGCCTGGGCACCATCGCCGTCCAGCTGGCGAAGGCGCTGGGCGCGCACGTGGCCGCCACCGCGAGCACGGCCAAGGTCGACCTGGTGAAGGACCTCGGCGCGGACATCGTCGTCGACTACAAGAAGCAGGACTTCGAGACGGTCCTCCACGACTACGACGTCGTCCTGGACAGCCTCGGCGGCGAGACGCTCGAGAAGTCCCTGCGGGTACTCAAGCCCGGCGGGAAGGTCATCAGCGTCGCAGGCCCTCCCGACGCCGCCTTCGCCCGCGAGCTGGACGCCAACGCGATCCTCCGGCTGGCGATGCGCGCGCTGAGCTTCAAGACCCGGCGCCGCGCCAAGCGCCGCCACGTGACGTATTCGTTCCTGTTCATGAAGGCCGGCGGCGACCAGCTGCGCAAACTCACGGCGCTCATCGAAGCAGGAAAGATCCGTCCCGTCGTCGACCGAGTCTTCCCATTCGATCAGACCCGGGAAGCCATGGAGCACGTCGAGAAGGGCCGCGCCAAGGCCGGCAAGGTCGTCGTCACGATGGCCTGACCCGTTCCGTGTCCGTGCGCGGCGTCGACTTCGTCTACCGGCAGCTCGGCCCGCAGGTCGGCGTACCGCTGATCCTCCCCCACCGCCTGGCCGCGGTCCTGGACGACTGGGACCCACGCCTCATGTGCTGATCAGGAGCCGCCCTGCTCGCCAATGGCTGCGCGACCGCGGTAGGGGGCTCTGCTCGGGGCCTGGCCTGCCGCGACCTCCGCCTTGGCGAGGGTGAGCTGAAGCCACGCGATGTAAGCGGCGGTGCTGCTGTAGCCGAATTCGTGGGCCGAGAGCTGGATGGCGCGTGCCCACGCGAGGTCGATCTCGGGGACCGGGTCCAATGGGATGGTGGTGAAGTCCATCCATCCGGTTTCGCGGAGTCGGGCGAGTCGGTAGTCGAGTTCGGTGCGGAGGATTTCGACGGTGAGCTCGGGGCCGAGCTGTCCGGCGAAGAGGAACCGGAGTTTGAAGTCGGGGTCCATGGGGCGTGGAGACGGTTCGTACGGTGCGCGGGCCCACGCCAGGAGTTCGTCGCGGCCTGCGTCGGTGAGCCGGTAGACCTTGGCGTCGGGTTTGCCGTCGCGGGGGTCGACCGCGAACTCCGCCCAGCCGTTGGCTACGAGGCGGGGCAGGACCCGGTAGATCTGGGGCAGTTGCACGCCGTAGCCGATGTACTTGCCCGGGCCGTCCATCCACTTGCGCATGTCGTAGCCCGAGAGCGGGCGCAGGGCCAGCAGGCCGAGAATGACGTGTTCCAGACGCATGGCGGGTCCTCAACAGAGCGGGGTCGGTACGGATTGCTTCAGGGGCCGGTTGGGGGGCGGCTCACCGTAGTGCATCCGCCGGGGCGGGCCGCTTGTCCTCGGTGAGGTCGCGGGCGATCCGGAAGCCGCAGTTGCCGGCGGAGGACTCGGGGGTGTTGGCGGAGCGGGCGGCGAGCCGGTAGCGGTTGCAGTAGCTGTCGTGGCAGAGGTAGGAGCCGCCCCGGGTGACACGCGCGGAACCGGTGCGCGGGCCGAGCGGGTTGTGCCGGGGCGAGCGACGGTAGTAGGCCGGGGAGAACCAGTCGGCGCACCACTCCCAGACGTTGCCGGCCGTCTCGTACAGGCCGTGTTCGTTGGGCGGGTAGGAACGTACGGGCGCTGTGGTGAGGTGGCCGTCGCTCAGGGTGTTGTGGGTGGGGAAGGTGCCGTGCCAGATGTTGCACCGGTCCTCGCCGTCAGGGGTGAGCGTGTCGCCCCAGGGGTAGCGGCGGCCGCGGTGTCCGCCCCTGGCCGCGTACTCCCATTCGGCCTCGCTGGGCAGGCGGCCACCGGCCCAGCGGCAGTAGGCGACGGCGTCGTCCCAGGACACGTGCACGACGGGATGGTCAGGGATCTCCTCCCAGTGGGAGAGCGGTCCGGCGGGGTGGGCCCAGTCGGCGCCGGCGACGTCGAGCCACCACGGGGTACGGGGAGCGCGCCCCAGGACGTCCCGGACCCGGGCGCGCAGGGCGAGGTGGAAGACGGCGGACGAGCCGTAGCGCTCGGCGTCCGTGCGGTGGCCGGTCGCGGCGGCGAAGGCGGCGAACTGGGCGTTGGTGACCGCGGTGGCGGCGATGGCGAAGGGGGCCAGCTCCACCCGGTGCACGGGCTGCTCCCCGTCCGACGGGTATCCCTCGCCGAAGCAGTCGCCCATCAAGAACTCCCCACCGGGAAGGGCCACGAACTCCGCCCCCTCCGCCCCTTTCGACCGGCTCTCCGGCCGAGCGGCGGGCGGGGTGGGTACGGACGGCACCGGCAGGAGTGTCGTGTGCGTGTGCACGGCCGTGCGGCCCGGGGTGCAACAGCTGTCCATGGCCGACTTCTCCTCGCTCCCCGGCTGCGGCTCCGGGACGCCTTCATATGTACGCCAGAACTCATGGCCCGGCAAGCCTGAGAGGTTGGCGACCTCTCCGCCAGAGAACGCAAGCAGCGAAGTGATGCGGGAATATTTCAAGTGCGAGAACTGCGGTGCGACATCTTGACACCTTCGGCAACAGCCCTGAAACCTGAGGGGCATAGCTGCTGGCGCACATATGTCCTCGAGCGCTTATCGGATGCCGGCCGCATGCGGCTCCCGCCTTCCCCCCGGAGTTCCCCTTGCGCATCATCTATGTGGACGTCGACACCCTGCGGGCCGACCACACCACCCCGTACGGCTACCACCGGCCCACCACGCCCCACCTCCAGGAGCTCGCCGACAAGTCGGTCGTCTTCGACCGCTACTACTGCTCCGACTCGCCCTGCCTGCCGTCCCGGACCGCTCTGACCAGCGGACAGTTCGGGATCACGAACGGCGTGATCGGCCACTACGGTGCCGACGCCCAGTTCCGGCTCGACTCCGGCCACGGCCCCGAACCCGACCGGCCGCTCCTCGGCCAACGCCTCCAGCTCGACGGCTACTACACCGCGGCCGTCTCCGTCTTCGCCGAGCGCCACCGCGCGTACTGGTTCCACGGCAACTTCCGCGAGTCCGTCCGCGCCACCGGCAACTGGGGCGACGAGGACGCCGCCGACGTCAACCGCGTCGCCCTCGACTGGATCCGCAGGCACGCCGAGGACGACGACTGGTACCTCCACCTCACCTACTGGGATCCGCACACCGACTACACCCAGCCCGCCGAGTGGACCGAACGCATGGCGGCCTCCGCCCCTGTGCAGTCCTGGCCGGACGAGCAGACGATCCGGGAGCACGCCGAGATCTACGGCCCGCGCAGCGCCCTTGACCTGCACTACTCGCTCTCCAGCGGCGGCGGCACCTCGCCCGTGCCGCACAACATGCCCGACGCGATCCGTTCCCGCGCCGACTTCGAGCATCTGATCAACGGCTTCGACGGCGCCATCGCCTACTGGGACCACCACTTCGGACGGCTCCTGGCCACTCTGGAGGAGCTGGGCATCGCGGACGAGACGGCGATCGTCGTCAGCGCCGACCACGGCGAGGCGTTCGGCGAGCACGGCATGTACGCGGAACACGGGCTGGCCACGGAGTCCGTCCAGCGGATCCCCCTCGTCGTGTACTGGCCCGGGGTCACCGACACCCTTCCGGAAGACGCCCGCCGCAACGACTCCCTGCTGTACAACATCGACCTGGCACCCACCCTGTGCGACCTGCTCGGCCTCGACGTACCCGAGGGCTGGCAGGGCAGCTCCTTCGCGGACGCGGTACGCGGCGAGGAGACCGACTCCCGGCCGTACCTGGTCCTCGGCCACGGCGCGCACACCTACCAGCGTGCCGTCCGCACCCGCGACCACCTCTACATCCGCACCTACCACCCCGGCTGCTTCAAGACGGCCTGGGAGCAGTTGTACGACGTCACCGACGACCCGTACCTGACCCACGACCTCCTGGACGAGGAGCCCGCTCTCGCCGGGACGATGCGCTCCCACCTGGCCGAGTGGTGGCACGAGCACGCCGGCCGCCCCGGCTGTCTGCCCGACCCGATGCTGAGCAATCTCCAGGCCGGGCCTGTCTACTACGCCGATCCCACCCGGTACGCCCGGCATCTGCGCGACACCGGCCGGTCCCACCTGGCCGAGGACCTGGAACAGCGTCTGGCCGTACCCCGTGCCTCGGTGCCGGTCCCCTGGCACGCACCGGCACCGCCGCGTTCCGCGGAGCTCTTCGGGCGGTGGAAGGAGATCTTCCAGGAACGCGCCACCAAGAAGGCGACAGAAGGGAAGTCCGTCCGATGAGGGCGATCATGGTGATGTTCGACAGTCTCAACCGGCGCATGCTGCCGCCGTACGGCGGAGACTGGACGCACGCCCCGAACTTCGCGCGGCTCGCCGAGCGCACGGTGACCTTCGACAAGGCGTACGCGGGGTCGATGCCGTGCATGCCGGCCCGCCGCGAACTGCACACGGGGCGCTACAACTTCCTTCACCGAAGCTGGGGGCCCCTGGAGCCGTTCGACGACTCGATGCCCGAACTGCTCAAGCAGAACGGCGTGTACACCCATCTGGCCAGCGACCACCCGCACTACTGGGAGGACGGTGGCGCCACCTACCACGGCCGGTACAACTCCTGGGAGTTCTTCCGCGGGCAGGAGGGCGACCCGTGGAAGGGGCAGGTGGCCGATCCGGAGATGCCCGAGGACCTGAAGCGGATGCGCTCGGCCGTGTACCGGCAGGACTGGGTGAACCGCCCTCACATGGCGACCGAGGACCGGCATCCGCAGACCCTCACCTTCGACGCCGGCCTGGAGTTCCTCCGGACGAACAAGGACGCGGACCGGTGGTTCGTCCAGATCGAGACCTTCGACCCGCACGAGCCGTTCTTCTCCCACCAGCGGTACAAGGACCTCTATCCGCACGCGTACGACGGGCCGCACTTCGACTGGCCCGACTACAAGCAGGTGGTGGAGACGGACGAACAGGTCGCCCATGCCGGTTACGAGTACGCCGCCCTGCTCTCCATGTGCGACCACTCGCTCGGCCGGGTCCTCGATGCCATGGACGAGTACGGCCTGTGGGACGACACGCTCCTGATCGTCAACACCGACCACGGTCTGCTGCTCGGCGAGAAGGGCTGGTGGGGCAAGTCGGTCCAGCCCTGGTACAACGAGCTGGTCCATCTGCCGCTGTTCGTCTGGGACCCGCGCGCCGGCGGCGCGGGCGAGCGGCGCGACACCCTGGTGCAGACCATCGACCTCGCCCCCACGCTCCTGGAGTACTTCGGCGTCGAGCGCCCGGCCGACATGCAGGGCGCACCGCTGCCCGTCTGCGCCGCCGACGCCCCCGTGCGCGAGGCCGGCCTCTTCGGCATCCACGGCGGTCATGTGAACGTCACGGACGGACGGTATGTGTACATGCGCGCCCCCGCCTCCCCAGGCAACACCCCCCTGCAAGAGCACACGTTGATGCCGACGCACATGCGCGGCCGCTTCACCCCCGCCGAACTCGCCGACGTGGAGCTGGCCGAGCCGTTCGGCTTCACCAAGGGCGTCCGCACCCTGCGAGTGCCGGGCCGAACCTTCGTCAATCCGTACCACCACGGCAGCCTGCTCTTCGACCTGGAGAACGACCCCGAGCAGCTGGAGCCGCTCGTCGACGACGAGGTGGAGCTGCGGCTCGCGACGCTGCTGGTGGAGCTGATGCGGGATACGGAGGCGCCGCCCAGTCAGTACGAACGTCTCGGCCTGCCCGCCGAGGGTCCTGTGACCGGTGCGCACCTCCTCGTACGGACCCAGCGCGATCAGGCCCAGCGGGCCGCGGTGCCGTTGCCGCGTGCCGAGGACTATCCGGAAGGGCGGTTGTCCCTGCGGACGCCGGTCGCGACGCTGATCGGCGATCCGGTGGCTCTGGAGGTGCTCAAGCGGCATCTGCCCGGGATCGCCGACTCGGAACTCCTGCAGTTCCTGGGGCCGACCCCGCTCATCGACATCGCCGCGATGTCGGGCGGAATGATCCCGCCCGACCGGCTTCGCCTGGTCGCCGAGGAGCTCGCGAAACTCTGAGGCCCGGTCGTCAGAACACGGATGAACGCCGGTGACGGGGCGGCTACCCCGTCATCGGCCTGCCTTTCCTCCCCCGCCCATCCTGCGAAGAACGAGACGAAGAAGAGGTGGCGTCTTGCCCGATCTTACCGAGGCACCCGTCGACACGACGAAGGAGAGAAAGGCGGGCCCCGTCAAGGGCCGCTGGCGCCAGCTGTCCCTTCTCGGCGGCACCATGCTCGTCGAGAACACCGAGGCGAGTCTGATCAGCGGGCTCTTCCCGGTGATCCGGCAGGCGCTCGGCGTCTCGCTCGGCGCGCTGGGCGTCCTGACCGCCGCGGGCCGGATCGTCGGCGTGTTCGCCGGACCGTTCTGGGTGTGGGTCGCCCAGCGCTGGTCCCGCAAGGGCGTCCTCGTCCTGGCCACCGGATTCTGGGGAGTGTGGGGCATAGCCGCCGGCTTCGCCCAGAACTTCGCCCAGCTCCTCATCCTGATGACCATCCTCGCCGCCGGGTACGCCGCCTCCCAGCCCCTCAGCACGGAAATCCTGGGTGACCTCTTCGACAGCGAGTCCCGGGGCCGCGCCGTCGGCATGCTGTACGGCGCCATCAACCTCGCCGCCTCCCTCTTCGCCACCCTCAAGGGACAGCTCGCCGGTTTCGACGACGGCTGGCGCTGGGGCCTGTGGAGCATCGGCGCCCTCAACGTCCTCTTCGGCGTCGCCCTGTTGATCTGGATGCGCGACCCGGGCAGAGGTGCGTCCGAGCACCAGCTCGCCTGCCTCGACCGACAGACCCGCGAGGCCCACGCCAAGGTCACCATGAAGCAGGTGACCGCACTCTTCCGGATCCGAAGCCTGGTGATCCTGCTCGTCTCCCGACTCCTGTCCGGACATCTCCTCGCCGCAGCGTTCGGCGTGATCTTCCTGGTGGACGTCTACGGATTCAGCACGCAGGTCGCCTCCGTCATCCTCTTCCCCATGGGCATCGGCTTCTTCGCCGGCACCCTGCTCGGCGGCTTCCTCACCGACTGGACCGTCCGCCGCAACCTGCGCAACGGGCCCGTGGCCATCCTCCAGACCGCCCAGTTCGCCTTCGCGGTCATCGCCTACTTCGGCACCCAGATCGACTGGGGCGGAATCGGTCTGTTCGCCGTCTTCTTCGCCCTCATGGGCCTCACCCAGGGCGTCAACCCGGTGGTCAACCGGCCCATGATCATGGCCGTGACCCTTCCCGAGCTCCGCGGCGCGGCCTTCGCCATCTACCTCAGCCTCTTCGAGGCCGTCGCCATCGCCGCGTTCAGCCTCGGAGCCGGCTTCCTCGGCGACGCCTTCGGACTGCGCTCGGTGTTCCTGTGGGTCCTCGTCGGCCTCATGGCCGCCAACGGTGCCTTCCTCACCCTGCTCTACCGCACCTATGCCGCCGACGTAGCCCGCGTCCAGCAGGCCCTCGAGAGCCGGCGACGGGCGGCTCTGGCCGGATAGTTCAACCTGGCCGGCCTCGACTGCCGAGTACACGCCCGATCCGACGCTTCAGGAAGGATCGGACCAGATGTCCATGGGGACGGTGCTCACGCTGCGGCCGGCCGGGTCGAGGATGCGGCCCATGCGCTTGACGAAGCGCAGCGAGACGGCTTGGTCGAGCACATTCAACTGGGGCAGTGCGCTGGTGAGGCGGGCTTCGAGGCCGCGGATGTCGGGGAGGGAGCGGAGCCAGACGCTGATGAGGAGGTTCGCGGTGCCCCCGGCGAGGCCGATGCACGCCCGGATCTCGGGGACGGCGGCCAGGAGTCTGTTCAGGGCGTCGCGGTCCTCGATCTCGGCCTGGGCCCAGATCGAGGTGGAGATCGGCCAGCCGCACAGGGGTTGAGCTACTTCGCAGCGCAGCTCCAGGTCCTCGTTGGCGACGAGGAGGCCGAGACGCTTGCGCACGGTGGTGATCCCGACGCCCAGCTCCTCCGCGAGGTCCGTGAGCGACGTACGTCCGTCGACCCCGAGGCGCACGACGAGGAGCCGGTCCCTCGTGGTGAGGGTCTGAGGCGTCGACGGCGACCGGGTCGGCCGCTCGGCGGTGATGTGCGCCCGCTGACGGGGGTCGAGGGCACGCAAGCGCCAGTCGGTGGCGTGCGTGAAGACATGCGTGCCGAGCTGGGTGCGGGTGGCGCTGATTCCCGGGAGTGCTCCGAGGCGTTCGAGCAGGTATCCGGAGAGCGCGGGAAGCGTGGGCGTCGACACGGTGAGCAGCAGGTCCCGGCCGCCGCTGGTGTGCTCCACGGTCAGGACGTGCGGCCACTGCGCGAGGGTGTTGGCGACTTCGAGGGCACGGCCGGCCTGACAGTCCACTTCGACGAAGGCCAGGCAGCCCTGGGAGATCTGAGCGCGCCCGGGCTGTGCCGTGATCCACGCGACGCCCGTCTCGGTCAGCCGGGACCAGCGCCGGGCCACGGTGACGGGGTCGAGGTCGAGTGCCCGTCCGATGCGCGACCAGGGGGCTCGGGGGTCGATCTGCAGGGTGTTGACCAGGCTGAGGTCGAGCTCGTCCAGGTGTGCAGATTCCTGCAAACGATCAGACATGGAAGAAAGATCCTGCGTTTTCGAGGGCCATGAGTGCCGAGTATCCATCATCACTGGCAACCGAGCGACAGCAAGGTGAACGTCAGTGAAAGGGGACGAGGGTGTCGGTGTGCGAGGACGCACGGAGTGTGCAAGGTGATCTGGTTCGCCTGCGGCGGGCGCTGCATGCCGAGCCCGAGCTGGGCCTGGAGTTGCCGCGTACGCAGGACAAGGTCCTGGCCGCCCTGGACGGGCTGCCACTGGAGGTCATCACCACGGGCAACCGGCTGACCTCCGTCACCGCGGTCCTGCGGGGCTCCCGCCCCGGTCCCACGGTGCTGCTGCGCGCCGACATGGACGCGCTGCCCGTCGCCGAGCGCGCCGGTCTCGCGTACGCCTCCCGCACGGAGGGGGTCATGCACGCCTGTGGTCACGACCTGCACACGTCCATGCTCACCGGCGCGGCACAGCTCCTCTCCACGCGCCGGGACGAGCTCGCCGGCGACGTGGTCTTCATGTTCCAGCCCGGCGAGGAGGGCCAGGACGGGGCCGGCCACATGCTCGCCGAAGGGGTCCTGGACGCCTCCGGTGAGCGGCCGGTTGCCGCCTACGCCCTGCACGTGACGTCGGCGGGCCACCCCAACGGGATGTTCGCGACCCGCCGGGGCCCGGTCCTCGCCTCCTCCGACAGCCTTCGCGTGACCGTACGCGGCGCGGGAGGCCACGGCTCGATGCCGCACCTGGCCAACGACCCCGTACCCGCGGCGTGCGAGATGGTCACCGCGCTGCAGACCTTCATCAGCCGCAGGTTCGACCCGTTCGACCCCGTGGTGCTGACCGTGGGCGCCTTCCACGCGGGCACTACCTCCAACGTCATCCCCGACGAGGCCCGGTTCACGGCGACCGTACGGTCGTTCTCCGCCTCGTCGCACGGCCGGATCAAGGACGGCACCGTTCAGCTGTGCCGGGGCATCGCGGCCGCCCACGGCCTCGACGTCGAGGTGAACTTCGTCGAGCAGTACCCCCTCACCGTCAACGACCCGGCCGAGGCCGAGTTCGTCGCCGACGTGGTGGCGGAGGTGCACGGAGAGGAACGCTTCGCGTGGGCGCCCCGCCCGGCCACCGGCTCGGAGGACTTCTCACGGGTGCTCGACGAGGTCCCCGGCGCGTTCGTGGTCCTGGGCGCCTGCCCGCCGGACCGGGACCTCCAGCAAGCCCCGTACAACCACTCGCCGCTGGCCGTCTTCGACGACCGCGTACTGGGTGACGGAGCCGCGCTCTACGCCGAACTCGCCCTGCGGCGCCTGGCACGGGCGAAGGCCGCCCCCGTCTGCTGACCCCTCCGCCCCCAGCCCCACGTACCGCGTCGCCGTGCGCCCCGTGCCCTCGGGCGCAGCGCAGCACCGCCCCTCTGGCAGGCCCGCCGCACCGCCGGCAGTACATCCCCGCCCGCAGCCCCGCCGGACGCAGCTGATCCAGGCTGCGTCCCGTACCCCAGGAGAAAGCCGTGTCCGACCACGCATCCCCGGCCATCAGATCCGACGCACCCGACGTCTCGGCCACGAGCGCCAGGACCAAGAGCGCCCCCTCCCCGTCCCGGCTGCGCACCGTCATCGGCACCGGCGTGGGCAACGCCCTGGAGTGGTACGACTGGAACGTCTACGCCATCTTCACCCCGTTCTTCGCCTCGCAGTTCTTCCCCTCCGCCGATCCGACCTCGGCCCTGCTGAGCACCCTGGCGATCTTCGCCGTGGGCTTCCTCATGCGACCCCTGGGCGGCCTTGTCTTCGGCCGGCTCAGCGACCGCAAGGGGCGGCGTGCGGCGATGGTCGGCTCCATCGCGCTGGCCGCCGCCGGAAGCCTGCTGATCGGCCTCGCACCGACCTACGCCACGATCGGCGTGGGCGCCTCCGCCCTACTGGTCTTCGCGCGGCTCGTCCAGGGCCTGGCCCACGGCGGGGAGCTTCCCGCGGCCCAGACGTACGTGGCGGAGATGGCCCCCCGCGAACGGCGAGGGCTCTGGTCGAGCCTGATCTACATCTCCGGCACCTGCGGCATCATGGTCGCCACCGTGCTCGCAGCGGTCCTCTCCTCCTTCCTCAGCGAGGACCAGCTCCACGCGTGGGGCTGGCGCGTGCCCTTCGTCATCGGTGGACTTCTCGGCCTGTACGCGCTGATCATGCGGCTCCGCCTTGAGGAGACCGACGCGTTCGAGAAGCAGGCCGACACCCCGGACCGCCACGAGCCGCGCACCTCCGTGTGGCGCGGCTTCTGGGAGAACCGGGCGGCATGCCTGCGCGTGATCGGCCTCACCCTGGGCGGCACGGTCGTCTACTACACCTGGGCCGTCTCCGCCCCGGCCCAGGCCATCTCCCTCAAGGGCATCGAGGCCTCCTCCGCGCTGTGGGCGGGAGTCCTCGCCAACCTGGTCTTCCTCGTGGCACTGCCGCTGTTCGGTGCCCTGTCCGACCGCGTGGGCCGCAAGCCCATCCTGTACGGCTCCTACATCGGCGGAGCCGTCCTAGCCTTCCCCCTGAACTGGTTCATCCAGGACCAGGCCTGGCAGCTGGCCGTGTCGATGACCACGGCCATGCTCTTCATGTCCGCCGGCGCGGCGATCACCCCCGCGGTGTTCGCGGAGATGTTCCCGACCCGACTGCGCACGACGGGCGTGGGCTTCCCCTACGCGATCGCCGTGGCCGCCTGCGGCGGCAGCGCCCCGTATCTTCAGACATGGCTGACCAGCAACGGGCAGGGCGACCTCTTCCTCGGCTACACAGTGGTCCTGCTGCTCCTCGCCCTGGCCGTGGTGCACCGGATGCCGGAGACGAAGAACACCGACCTGACGTGACACCGAGGAACGCCGAAGAACACGGACTGTGGGAACGGAGCCGTACTGTGGCGAGCCTGATCAGCAGAGCGATGCCGACCGTGGTGCGGCTCCGTGGGGCCAAGAAGGTGTTCAGCTCGGCGGAGGCCGTCCGGGACCAGGTCCTCACCCGTTCCCTGCGGCCGACCGGATACGCCCCACCGGCCGGACTGGAGCGCTCGGTTGACCTCACCGTACGCCGGGTGGCCGGATGGCCCGTCTACGAGGTCACCCCTCGCGGCGCTCTCAGCCCCGGACGGCGGGCGATCTATCTGCACGGCGGCGCGTACATCAACGAGATAGCACCCCAGCACTGGAAGCTGATCGCCCACGTGGCCGCCGAGACCGGCACCCGGGTCACCGTGCCGATCTACCCCCTCGCTCCCCTGGCGACCGCGGCCGAAGTGGTACCGGCCGTCACCGACCTGGCCGCCCAACTCCTCGACGACGCGGGCACCACGGCCGTCACTCTCATCGGAGACTCCGCCGGCGGCGGGATGGCCCTCGCCGTCGCCGTCCACCTGCGGGACCGAGGACTGCCCTCACCCGCCCGCACCGTCCTCATCTCCCCGTGGCTGGACATCAGCCTGACCGACCCGCGCATCGCCCTGCTCGAAGACCGCGACCCCTGGCTCGCCGTCCCCGGCGCACGCTACGCCGGCGACCTCTACCGCGGCGCACTCCCCGCCGACCACCCTCATGTCAGCCCTCTCCTCGCCGACCTCACCGGGTTGAACCCGATCACGCTGTTCAGCGGAACCCGCGACATCGTCAACGCCGACGCCCGGCGACTGGCCGCCCGCGCCACGACCGCCGGCCTCGAGCTGGTCTACCACGAAGCGCCGGAGATGCTGCACGTCTACCCCCTCCTGCCGATCCCCGAAGGCAGAGCAGCACGCGCCACCATCTGCACCGCCCTGCGGGGCTGACGCACGCCGTCAACGGCCGTCCTGACACACCGGCATGCTCGGGGCCTCCCTCGGGGTTCCGCAGCTCCGCCGGATGATCGAGCACGTCGTCGTCCATCGCTGTCCCTGGGCCCCGTCTTCCGGTCGTCGGACCGGGGGTTGACGCCACCATTGGTCTATGCCAACTTCTCCTCGGCGCATGATCAGCCTTTCCCCCCACGGGTGTTGAAGCATCGGACTTCGCCCGCGGCACCATGCTGCCCTCCCCCATCACCTCCCCCGAGAGGAACCCCATGCGCAACGGAACGCACCGCCGGAAGCCCGGCATGCGCACCGCGCTCGCCGCCGCCACCGTGATCGGTCTCGGCGCCACCGCGCTGACCGCCCTCCCGGCCGCCGCCGCGGACGAGAGCATCGCCGTCCGGTACCGGCACGGCGGCACGGGCAGCGACCAGGCGGCGCCCTGGTTCACCGTGGTCAACACCGGGACGACAAGCGTCCCGTTGAGCCAGGTCAAGCTGCGCTACTACTTCAAGGCCGACCCCGGCGCCTCGTACAGCTACGCCTGCGACTGGGCCGTCAAGGGCTGCACACACCTGAACGGCACGTTCGGCACGCCGGCCAACCCCACCGCCACGGCGGACCGGTACCTGGAGGTCGGGTTCACCGCAGGAGCCGGCTCCCTGGCACCGGGCGCCGACACCGGAGACGTACAGCTGCGCTTCCACCGATCCGACTGGCAGCCGCTCGACCAGTCCGACGACTACTCGTTCGGACCCGCGCAGACCACGTACGGGAACTGGACCAAGGTCACCGCCACCATCGGCGGAGTCCAGGTCTGGGGCACCACCCCGGGCGGCAACGAGTCGACCCCGACGCCGACCCCGACACCCACTGATCCCTCCCCCACGGCCCCGACCACTCCCCCGGCCGAACAGAGGGTCCTCTTCGACGACTTCGACTACACCGGCCA
Source organism: Streptomyces sp. NBC_00250 (assembly GCF_036192275.1). Lineage (NCBI taxonomy): Bacteria > Bacillati > Actinomycetota > Actinomycetes > Kitasatosporales > Streptomycetaceae > Streptomyces > Streptomyces sp. NBC_00250. The sequence goes on from NZ_CP108088.1 coordinate 901,231, forward strand.
CACCGACCCTGCGATCACCGCACACGGCTGGACCATCCGCTCCGGCGGAGGCGGCCCCGGCGTCGGCGACGCGACCTGGGCGCCCGAGAACGTGACCTTCGCCAAAGAAGGCGCGAACTCCTTCATGACGCTGCGCACGTCGACCGCCGGCACCGGCGCATCGACCCGGCAGACCGAAGTGCACACCGCCGCAAGGAAGTTCAAGAACGGGACCTACGCCGCCCGGGTGCGCTTCGCGGACACCCCGACCAGCGGCCCGGACGGCGACCACCTGGTCCAGAGCTTCTTCACCATCAACGACCTCACCGCACCGATGGCGGACGACTACGCCGAGTACGACTTCGAGTACCTCCCCAACGGCGGCTGGGGCGAGACGGCGAACGTCCTCTACACCACCTCCTGGGAGACCTTCCGCCCCGACCCCTGGGAGGCGGTCAACCAGCACACCGAGGCCCGCACGAGCCAGGCCGGCTGGCACGACCTCGTCCTGACCATCGACGACACGGCACTCGTCTACTACATCGACGGCAAGGAGTTCGCCCGGCACGACGCGCGCTATCTGCCCGAGCGACCCATGTCGATCCACTTCAACCAGTGGCTGATCGACCTCGCCGGACAGACCTCCACGACCACCCGCGCCTACGAGGAGAGGGTCGACTACATGCTCCACGTGAAGGACGAGGTCCTCACCCCGGCCCAAGTGGCGGCGAAGGTCGCCGACTTCCGCACGTCCGGGACCGCCTTCAAGGACTCCGTACCCAGCTCCTGAACGAACCGGCCGGCGCCGGGTGGTGGCGGTGCGACCACCCGCAGCGCCGGCACCGACGTCGTCGTCGGCCCCCGCCGTGGGCAGCGAGGACGTCTCCCTCCGCGACTTCGACCCCGGACGGCACATGGGCGCGGCACCGGGCGAGGACCACGTTCCGGCCCTCCGGCGGCCACTCCGTGCCTCACCACGGGTAGCGGCCGCCGAACGGCCGGTCCACCGGGCCGAGGCAACGGAATGCCGACCGGGAAGGGGGCCTTCGCGGTGGGCTCGCCGTTCACGGCCAAGCGCAGGTGGAGCATGGCGACCGGGCTTGAGGCGCGTGGCGAGAACTAGCACCGGCTGCGTCGGACGAATTGTCTTCAATCGGACAGGGCGGGAGCTCGTAGTTCGATCTCGTATCCGCCTTCTGGGGTGGGCTCGGCGGTGAGGGTGCCGTCGAGCAGTTCGGCGCGTTCCTTCAGACCGATGAGGCCGTGGCGGGCGCTGGGCAGGGCGACGGTCGGGCGGGCGGGGGCGGTGTTGGTGACGGTGACGCCGAAGTGGTGCACGTCGTGCCAGAGGCGTACCTCGGCGCGGGCTCCGGGGGCGTGCTTGCGCACATTGGTGAGGGCTTCCTGGACCGTGCGGTAGACGGTGCGCTGGGCGGTGGTGCTGATGCCGGGAGGAAGCTCTCCGGTCAGGGTGGTCTCGATGCCGCTGTTGGCGATGAGCTGCTGGAGGTCGGCGAGGGTGGGCTGGGGGGCGAGTTCGGTCGCCTTGCCGCCGGAGGCGCGGAGCAGGGTGACCATGTGGCGGAGTTCGTCGAGGGTGTTCGCGCTCAGGGTGCGGATGGTGCGCGCGGCCTCGCGGGCGTCGGGGTCCTTGGCGGCCATCTGCAGGGCTCCGGCCTGGACGGCGATGAGGCTGACCTGGTGGGAGACGACATCGTGCATCTCGCGGGCCAGCTGGGCCCGTTCACGGGCGAGGACGGTCTGGGCGTAGAGGGCGCGTTCGTGTTCCCGGGCCTCCTTGACCTCGACGAGCCGGCCGGCCACGTCGTGCCTGGCCTGCACGAGTTGGCCGAACAGGACGGGGGCGAAGGCCGTGGCCAGGGCGTAGACGAACTGCACGAGTGTCCAGGTCCGGTCCCCGTCGAATTCGTCGGACAGCGGCCAGGCGAGCGTGCCCGCAACGGCGTTCAGCAGCGCGCAGCCGGCGAGCAGCGGGCGGTTGCGGGTGGACGCGGCCAGTGTGTACAGGGCGGCGATCGGGGCGACCGCGACGTCCATGAACAGGGTCATGGGCAGGGTCAGCAGGAAGACGGTCAGCGGGAAGCGCCTGCGGAGGAACAGGCCGGCGGAGCCCACGGCGGCGCAGGCCCACATCACAGGGGTGCCCTCGCCCAGGAGGTTGATCCAGGCGTCGAGCGCGGCCAGCATCACGAGCCCCGTGTCGACGGCCCAGGGCGGTACACGCCGCCACCATGCCCGGCCCGTGTTCATCGTCCGTTGTCCCGCGCCGTGTTGTCGTCGTTGTGGGTGAGCAGTCCCGCGCGCTCGGCGAGCAGGGCCGCCTGGACACGGCTGGTGACCCGCAGCTTGGTCAGGATCGAGCTGACGTGGTCCTTGACGGTGCCCGCGCTCAGGTGGATGCGGGTGCCGATGTCGGCGTTGGAGAGTCCTTCGGCGACCAGGACGAGGACGTCGCGTTCCCGGTCGCTGAGGAGGCCGACGCGTGCGACGTCCGCGTCCTGGGGTGCTCCGGCCCCCGGGTGGCTGCGGAGCAGCGCACGTGATGCCTTCGGCGACATGACGACGCCGCCCGCGGCCAGGGTGCGGACCAGCTGGGCGAGCTGTTCGGGCTCGGTGTCCTTGAGGAGGAAGCCGGAGGCTCCCGAGCGCAGTGCGGTGAGGATGTACTCGTCGGTGTCGAAGGTGGTCAGCATGGCCACGTGCGGCGGTCCGGGCAGCGTCTGGATCTGCCGCAGCACGGTCAGACCGTCCACGTCCGGCATGCGGATGTCGAGGAGCACGACGTCCGGCAACTCGCGCCGGACCACGTCGGCCGCCTGCGCCCCTTCCGCTGTCGCCACGACCTCGATGCCGTCGGACGCGTTCAGAATCATCTGGAAACCGGACCGCACCAGGGCCTCGTCGTCCACCACCACTACCCGGATCACCGGCGTCCTGCCTCACACTCTCGTCTGCGCTGTTGCTGTGTCCCGCTGCTCGGCGACCCATCCACCCCGGTGCTCCGCGCGCTCGTACGGTGTTCGCCTGACGTCGACCGTACGCCGGGCAGGGTACGCGGAGACGTGATCACCCACGGACAGTGGACGCCCGGCGGGTCGACTCCAGCCGTTCGGGGGGTGCGCTCCGGCCGGTCGGCAGGCCGGCGGTCGAGGCTCGGCGGATGGCGCCCGTCGTGCTCGTACCCTGGGATCGGTGCGTGGCCCCGTGCCGAGTCCGAGGGCCGCAGCCGATGTCCGTATCGTTCGAGGACCGTCCCGCCATGCCCGGCTCATGCCTGCGTCACGCTGGTGAACCGGTCGGCCGCCGCCGTCTCCCCCTGCTCCGACAGGGCGGCCACCATGGAGCTCGCCAGCACCGCCCCGTACACCCCCCGAACAGCACATGGGGCCGCGCGGCAAGGCGGCGCAGGGCACGGACGGACTCCGAGGGGCCGCTGGTGACGGCGACGGTACCGACGCTGCTCCTGCTGCTCGGCGCGGCGTGGGGATGGTGGCCCTCGGCGGGCATCGAATACGTGTGTCTTCGCCGTGAACGTGGTCCTGCTGTTCGCCTGGGGCCTGCTCGCGGCCCGCGCCGCCAGCCGCACCTGGGCTTCCGCCCTGCGGATCGGCATGGTGGACGCGCTGCTCGGACTCGTGGTCGTCGTGGCCAACGCCCTCATCAAGTAGAACCGGTCGGTCCCGCGCGGTCTCACCTCGCGTCGAGCCCGCCGCTGATCCACTCCAGTGTGGGTGCGACCTCCCGTTGCCAGGTGGTGAAGTTGTGGCCGCCGCTGTCGAGGATGACGGACGAGACGCGGGCGGGGATGTGGTCCAAAGTCGAGAACACATCGGCGCGGTTCCTCAGGTTCTGGTCGCCGTGGAAGAGGTCACCCGGGTGGTCACGTCTTCGGCGGCCTTGTAGTACGGGGACAGTCCCGCACTCGCCGCGAACCGGTCCGGGTGGTGGAGGCCCAGTTTCAGCGCGCAGTAGCCGCCGGTCGAGTTTCCGATCACGCCCCAGTCGCGTGCGTGTTCACCGACCCGATAGGCGCCTGAGACCGCCTCCGGCAGGTCGCGGGCGAGGAACGTCTCGGCCTGCGGACTCCGGGTACGTCCACGCACTCGGTGTCGCGAGGGGGTGCGACGGTCGGGCACGCATCAGGACCATCGGCTGCGTCTTTCCCTGTGCCGCCGGGCGGTGGGCCGTCGTCGGATACTTCAGGACCTTGATGAGGGACTTGGCGTTGCCGGGGTAGCCGGTGAGCACGACCGACGCGGGAAACGACTTCTTCGCGTGGCCCGGCCGGAAGTACTCCGGCGGGAGGTAGACGTACGCGGGGCCGCTGATGCCGGAGGCGCCGCCTCGTACGACGATCTTCTGTATCTGGCCGCCGGCCGAAGGCCGTCTGCTGCCGGGGACCGGCACCGTCTGCTTCTCCACCACGGTGAGCCGTGAGGTGCCGGCAGGGCCGGCGGAGTGGTCCACGACGACGCCCTGCGTCTGCTCCTGGCCGACGAGGTCGGCCCAGGACGCGTAGAGCAGAAAGGACTTGTTCGCCGTGAGGCCGACCAAGGCGAAGATCATGACCTGTGTCATGAGCAGCAGCCAGGTGCGGGCGAGGGCGGTACGCCATCCGCGCCGGGCCCTTCGGACGCGAGGGAACACGGCTGTGTGGGGAAGAGGTCGGGCGGGCTGCTGTGTGGCGGGTCAGGCGGCGCGCGATCGCCGTCGGAAGAGGGTGGGCAGGCCCGGCGTCGTGACGGAGCCCTCCGCCCGGCCGGCGGCCAGCGCGATCCGCGGCAGTTCGCTGCTCTTCTGGAAGAGGACGAAACGGGGTTCCCGGACCGGTCGGTACTTGGCGTTCGCCCGGTACAGCGATTCGATCTGCCACCAGCGGGAGAAGAGCCCCAGGGTCGTGCGCCACAGCCGCAGGACGGGTCCGGCGCCCAGGCGGTCTCCGCGCGCGAAGACCGACCGGAACATCGCGAAGTTCATCGAGACCCGGGCCAGTCCACACGCTGTAGCCGGCGCGCAGGACCCGGTTGTGCGCCTGCCGGACCCCGCGCATCGCGCGTCCCCCCAAGGTGAAGTCCGCGACCTCCACGACGGCTTCGTCGCCCCGTTCGAGGGCGTTCAGACCGTGTCGTCCGTAGATCACTCCCGCTTCCTCGGACGCCCCCATCACGGCCGGGACCCAGGCGGGCGCCCGTGCTTCGGCGAGCCAGGTGTCGATGGCGCCCGGTCATGCCTCGGGGTCTCCGACGGGGTCGCCGGAGGCCAGGGAGACGCCGTTGACCACGCGGTAGGTCACGGCCGCCTTGCCGCGCCATCGGCGAGCCGGCCTCCGGGGCCACCTTCCAGGACCTCCTGCCCTCCATCGACCGCACCTCTGATCCGTCCGCCCTGGCCCGCCGGTCGGCGGGGGTGGTCCCGGCCGGTCGGCGGGGGCGCCACCGAAGCCTGCCGGATGGTCCGCTCCCCTGTAGCACCGGGAGATTCCTCGTATGACACAGATACAGCCGCCGCAGGCGACGTCAGCTCCGCGGGAGAACCCGTCTCCCGCGCCCGCAGCTTCGCCCGACTCCGCCGGGAAACCCTCGGGCGGCCCCTCGATGGGACGCCTGGTCGGCGTGGACCTGGCCCGCGCGCTGGCGGTGTTCGGCATGTACATCGTCCACATCGGCCCGGTCCTGTCGTCCACGCACGGCGTCGGCACCTGGGTCCGGTATCTGGCCGACGGCCACTCGTCGGTCCTGTTCGCCACCCTCGCCGGGTACTCGCTGATGCTGATCGCCGGCCGCCGTGAGCCGAAGACCGGCCTGGCGGGCCGGCAGGCGAAGGTCCGGATCGCGATCCGCGCCGTGGTCCTGCTGGCCCTGGGCAGCGTGCTGGCGATGGAGTACGGGGGAGTGATCATCCTCGGCTTCTACGGTGTCTACTTCCTCCTCGCCCTGCCCTTGCTGCGGCTGTCCGCCAAGGCACTGGCGATCACCGCGGCCGGGCTCGCGCTCGTCACACCCCAGCTGGCGTTCGTCCTGAACTCGCGGCTCAGCGAGTCCGTCCAGCAGACCATCGACGCCCACGACCCGCTCAAGAAGATCAGCGAGGTCGGCGTCCTCGACCTGCTGCTCACCGGCTTCTACCCGACGATCACCTGGATGTCGTTCGTGGTCGCCGGCATGGCGCTGGCCCGCCTCGACCTGTCGGCTGTCTCCGTCCAGCGTCGCCTGGCCGCGCTCGGCGCCGCCCTGACCGTCGGCGCGTACGGCCTGTCCCTGCTCCTGGCGGGCAAGGACGCTCTGCGCAGCATGGCGGAGGACGGGAAGTCGTCCGCCGGGTTCGAGAAGGCGTCGTCCTTCGGCGGCGGATCCTTCGAGGCCCCCCGGCGGGCGGCCTCGGAACTGCTGTCCGCCGGGCCGCACAGCGGCACCACCTTCGACATCATCGGCAGCGTCGGCGTCGCCATCCTCGTGATCGTCGGTGCGACGGTGCTCATGGACCGCCTGCCGCGACTGCGCAGCCTGGCGAAGCCGGTCATCGCCGTGGGCACCATGTCCCTGACGGCGTACGTCGGCCACTTCCTCGCCCAGTCCATGCTCGGCGTATCGGCCGGCGAAAGTACCCAGACGTCCTGGATCCCCGTGCTCACGTTCATCCTCGGGGCGATCGTGTTCGCCGCGGTCTGGTCCCGCTCCTTCCGCCGCGGACCGCTGGAGGCGCTGCTCAACACCTCCACGAAGCCTGCGAAGTACGTGCGATGACGCCGGCCGGGGCGGGCGGTCTTTCATGGCCCGTCCCGGCTCCGACGGCCCTCGCGGCCCGCTCACATCGACCGTCCGGTCCGGCACCCCGCCGAACGGCTGAAACAGGACCTGAGCGGCTCGCACAGGAGCGCTCGACGCCGCCGTCCACGGAAGGTGGATCTTAGGGTCGGATACGGCGGCGCTCCGGCCGGGCTCAGAGGCCCTGCGGAGCGTGCTTCTTGCGCGGCAGGGCCCGGCCCCTCTTGCTTCGTACGTGTTGTCGCCGGAGAAGGTCCGCTGAGCACGTGGGCCGACCGGGTCACGCCTCGGCTGCCTGGAGGAGGTCAGCGAAGGTGGTGCACGCCACCGGCTCACCGAGGGCCGTCATCGTCCAGGCGCCGCCGGCTCGGGTCACCTCCGCCATGATCAGCGCCGTGTGGGGCCCATGGGCGGGAAGGACGTACCGGGCCAGCTCGTGGCCCAGGCTCTCGTCGACAATCCGGCAGTGCGCGCTCTGCACAGTCTCGAAGGTGCTGCCGTCGAAGGAACTGACGGCGAACACGACGCGGTCCGCGTAGGGGGGCAGCCGGGACAGACGGGCGACGAACGACTCGTTGTCCCCCTCGCCCGCGATGTTCTCCGCCACCGGGCCGGCGATGTGCTCGATGGACGCGTCCGGGTGGGTGGGGTTCTCGGCGAACAGAGCGTCGAGGAACCGGCCGCGGCCGTACAGCAGGGCGAAGGTGCCCAGGCGGCCGAGCCGGAAAAGCCCGGGCGAACCGGAGCACGGAGCGGACTGCCAGCCGATACCCATCCGCATCAGGTTGAGGGGGCAACCGTCCGCCCTGTTCAGCGGGACCCGCTGGTCCTTGGCCATGGGTATGGGCATGGGGACTCCAGGTGAGGTGGCGGACAGAGCGTGCAGGAGCGAACCGCCTGGTGACGGGGCGCCATCCTCAGCCTCACGCGCCGTCCGGTGCGCCGGTACCCGACGGCTGTCCGGCGCCACTCCGCCACCCAGCAGGGCTGCCCCGCCGCATGGCGGGGGCAGCCCTGCGGAGCACTCCACTCACACGGCGGGACGCTCGGCCGGGACCAGGAGCTGGGTCGCTGCCAGCTGTGCGTACAGCTCGTCCCTATCCACCAGTTCCCTATGGGTGCCGATCGCACGGACCGTGCCGGCGTCCATGACGACGATGCGGTCCGCGTCCGTCACCGTGGACAAGCGGTGCGCCACCACCAGGACGGTGGTCTCGCGTGCCGTCTCGGCGATGACGTCCCGCAGCGCCAGCTCGTTGACCGCGTCGAGCTGTGAGGTCGCCTCGTCCAGGAGCAGCAGCCGGGGCCTGCGCAGCAGCGCGCGGGCGATCGCGACGCGCTGGCGCTCACCGCCGGAAATCTTCGAGCCGCGATGTCCGACCAGGGTGTCCAGGCCGTGCGGGAGACGCTCGACGAGCGTGTCGAGCCTGGTCCTGGCGAGGACGGCGCGGATGTCGCCGTCCGTCGAGCCGGGCGCGCTGAAGACCAGGTTCTCCCGCAGCGTGCCGGCCAGGACCGGCGCGTCCTGCTCCACGTACCCGATGACGGACCGCAGTTCGGACAGCGGCCACTGCCGGATGTCCGTACCGTCGACCAGGATGCGCCCGCCGGTCGTCTCGTAGAACCGCTCGATGAGCGAGAAGACCGTCGGCTTACCCGCACCCGAAGGCCCGACGAAGGCCGTCATCCCGGCGCCCGGCACCGCGAAGTCCACCTGCTGGTGGATGTACGGCAGCCCGGGCGCGTAGCGGAAAGACACGTCCTCGAAGCGGATCGACGCCGGACGCACCTCGGTCCGCACCGGCTTGTACGTGGCCGGCGGCTCCGCAGCCAGACGGTCCACTTCCTTGATCCGGGAGATCGCGGCCGCGCCCTCCTGATATGCGGAGGCGGCCTCGACCAGCTTGTACACCGGCTCCATCAGGTAGAACAGGTACAGCAGGAAGGCGATCAGCGTAGAGACGGGGATGTCCCCGGACGCCACCCGCGCCCCGCCCACCGCGAGCACCGCGAGGAACGCCGACTCGACGGCGAGGTTGTCCGCCGTTCCCAGCACGGCCTCCCACTTCGCGCCGCGTACGCCGTGACGCCACGCTCGCCGGGCCGACGCCTCGACGCGGGCGGTCTCCCGCTCCTCGGCGCCGGACGCCTTCACCGTGCGGAACGCGCCGAAGACCCGCTCCAGGCTGGTGGACATCTCCCCGACGGCGGCCTGGGAGCGCTCGGCAGCCTGCCCGTTCTTCGGCATCACCAGGGCGGCGCCCGCCCCGACGACCGCGACCACGACGAAGGTGACGCCGAGCAGGACGGCGTCCAGGAACGCCATCACCACGACCGCCGCGATCAGCGTCAGCGCCCCGGTCGCGGCGTTGACCACCGCCTGGGTGCTGACGGCCCGCAGCAGCGTGGTGTCGGAAGTGACCCGGGACATCAGATCGCCTGGCTGCATCCGGTCCACCGCCGTCAGCCGCAGCCGCAGCAGCCGGCCGATCAGGCCGCGGCGAGCGGCCAGGACCACGGACTCCGCCGTCCGCTCCAACACATAGGCGCCAAACGCCTCGGCCACCGTGCTCAGCAGCACCAGCACGGTCAGCGCCAGCAGGATGGTGGCGAGCGTGCCACCGGACGAGAGCCGGTCGACGAGCGCCTTCGTGGCCAGCGGCTGCAGCAGCCCGCCGGCGGCGCCCACCAGCGCCAGCAGCAGACCGAGTACGACGGCCCACTGGTGCGGGCGAACGTACCCGTACAGCGCCTTGAGCGTCTCGCGGACGCGCAGGGACTCGGCACCCGTCGCCTCGGGGGCGGATGCGGTGTTCACAGGGTTCCTTTCCTCCGTAGTCAGCCGCGTACCTCGCCAGCGATGTGCGGCATCGGCCCGCACGAGGGCCGACGGGCGGGGTCGGGCTCCTTCTCGTGCGTGCGGTGTGTCATGCCACCAGCCTGGAAGCCCGGGCGCTCCGTCGACCATCCGGCGATCGTCGGGTACACCCCCGCCAAGTGGCTGGAGCCGCCTGCACCCCATGTGACCAGAGCGACCAAACCGGTGAAGGAGGTGGCGAGGACGACTGGACGGGCGCCGGGGCCTTACGCAGCAGAGGCCGCACGCAAGCACTGAGGAGACAGCAGAAAACCGCCCTCCGACCGAAATGTGGCACCGGTCAGGAGAGCGGCTTTCCGTTATTGACAGCGCGTCAGCTCGTGCGTCGGACGCGCGTCTGCTCCGGTGTCGGGGTCAGGACGGGTCGCCGTACTGGAGTCCGCGTCCGTTGGTACCGACATACACGCGGCCGTAGGTGTCCGGGTCGCCGGTGATGACGCCGACGCCTCCAATGGCGCCCCACTGGTGGGCGTCATCGTTGACGCGGAGCCAGGTGGCGCCCTTGTCCGTGGAGCGGAAGACGCCGGTGACGTCCTTGACGGTGCCGATCAGGTAGAGGGCCTGGTAGGAGGCGCCGGGTGCGGCCTTGCCGAAGCCGAGGGCGGAGGCGGACTTCGCCGTGGTGAGCGCGGTGAAGGTGCGGCCGCCGTCGGTGGAGTGCAGCAGCCCCTGGCCGCCGCCGGCGATCCACAGGTCCCCGGCGACGCCGGGGACGGCAGTGAGCGGGCCGGCGGGCAGGCCGGTCGCCCGGGCGGTGAAGGTCGCCCCGCCGTCGGTGCTGGCGTGCAACGTGCCGCCGGACAGCGAGTAGAACGTCCTGGCCGAGGAGCGGTCGGCGACGACGACGGCGTAGGTGCCCAGTCCGGCGACCTTCGACCAGCTCGCACCCTTGTCGGTCGACCGGTACGGGACCTGGCCGGCCTGGCTCCAGACGATGGTCGAGCCGTCGGCCGCGAGCGCGACGCGGCCGTCCTGGGCACCGGCCACCGGCTCGGCCCTGAAGCCGTTCCAGCTGATGCCTCCGTCGGTGGAGTAGGCGCCGTCCTGCGCGCCGCCGTGGCCGACGCGGACCATCATCGAGGGCGTGGACTGGGCGAAGTCGATGTCCGTGCTGTTGGTCATCATCGGGTTGTCCAGCCGCCCGGCCGGGACCTTGTTCAGGTCGTCGTGGCGGAAGCCGCCCTGGTCGCCCATGGCGGTGACGACAGCGGCACCGCCGGGCGGGGCGATCGCGTCCATCAGCGCGGTCTCCTCAAGGCCGCGCGCACCCGCGGTCCAGTGGCTGGTGCCGCCGCTGTCAGTGGCGTTGGCGTCCTTGCTGCGCCAGATGCCGTTGCCGGTGCCGTACATCACGTGCCCGGAGTCGAAGGGGTCGATGGCCAGGGCGGTCATCCAGTGCCCGGTGGGGGTGCCGACGTAGGGAGCGGCGGAGGCGTTCCGTACCGACTTGTCCGCCAGCGCCTTCCAGGTCGTGCCGCCGTCGGTGGTGCGGTAGATCTCGTCCTCGGGCCACCAGCGGTCGAGGGTGGTGACCATCACCGTGGACGGCTGGCGCGGGTCGACGGCCAGGCCGGAGAACCCGTACGAGCCGCGGGACGGGGTGATGTCCTTCCAAGTCCCACCGGCCGGTGCGTACTTCCAGACCGAGCCCGCCGTCACACCGTTGGGTCCGAGGGCGTTGGTGTACGTCAGGTACAGCGAGCCGTCACCGGAGAGCACGCCGTGCTGCGGCAACTGGCCCGTGGGCTGGCCGGGGACGGCCTGCCAGGTGGTGCCGCCGTCGGTGGAGCGGTACAGGGAGGTGGACTTGTCCGCGACGCCGACGTAGACCGTGTTGCTGCCGGCCGGGCCGTACGTCACGAAGGAGACGCCCGCGCCGCTGCTCGCCCCGTCCTTGACGGGGAACGAGGACACCTGCCGCCATGTCACACCGCTGTCCGTGCTGCGCCACAGGCCGTTCTTACGGGTGCCAAGCAGCAGGGTGCGGTTGTCCGAGGGGTCGATCACCAGCCGTTCGCCCGCCCCGCGGCCGTCCTCGTTGCCGCCCAGCTTGAACGGCAGAGCGGTGCGCTGGAAGGTGCGGCCCCGGTCGGTGGAGCGCAGGATCGCGCCCTCGCCTGCCCACTCGTTGGTGTAGGTGCCGGCCGCGAGGTAGAGCCGGTCGGGGTCGACGGGGTCGGTGGCCACCGAGTCGATGCCCAGCAGGTTCCAGTCCTTCTCGCCGAGCCAGTCGGTCAGCGGGATCCACTGCTCGGCCGCACTGTCCCAGCGGTAGGCGCCGCCCATGTCGGTACGCGCGTACAGCAGACCCTTCTCCCGGGGGTTGAACACCAGCCCGGTGACGTAACCGCCGCCGACCACCTGGGCGTTCTTCCACGCGTACGGTCCGGTCCCGTTGACCGGGGCCTCGGACGTCTTCACCAGCTTCCACTGCTGGTTGGTGCTGCCATGGCCGCCGTACTGGATGACCGCCGCGCCGTCGGCCGGGGAGCCTCCGGAGACGTCCAGGACCTGGCCGCTCCTGCGGGAGGTGAAGGTGACGGCGTCGGAACCGCTCACCTCGTCGATCCGCCACTCCTGGGAGGCGGAGGAGCTGTCGGTCTGCTGCTCGGCGGCAGCCGCCTGCGCGGTCGAATCGCCCGCTATGCCGAGCACTTTGCCGCTGTTGCGGTTCACCAGCTCGTAGTAGCCGTCCCCGGCGGGGCGCAGTCTCCACTGCTGGTTGGCGGTGTTCTGGTCGGTCCACTGCTGGATGCGGGTGCCGTCGGCGGTGGAGAAGGCGTTGACGTCCAGCACCTTGCCGCTGCGCACGGAGACCAGCTTGTAGTAGGCATTGCCGTCGACCGTCGCGGCCTGCGAGTCGTCCTGCACGAACAGGAGGTACGGCACGACGGTGGCGGGCACTCCGAGCAGCAGAGCGGTGACGGTCCTGCGACGGCGGTGACGCCCGCGGCGCCCGCCGTTCGTGGGGTTGTTCATGGGGGGTGTTTCTCCTTGTGCAACCGTGGATCGGGCAGGTCAGCGCTGCAGGGTGAGGACACCCGGCCGGTAGGGCAGCTGGTCGTAGGGTCCGGCCGCGGTGGGGGACTTGCCCTGGTACAGGAGCTGCAGGTTGCAGGGGTCGATGGTCATGGTCTGGTCGGGGTTGGTGCGGATCAGGTCGCCGTGGCTGATGTCGTCGGTCCAGGTGGCACCGCTGTTGGCCTTGCCCGCGAAGGGGTTGCTTTCGCCGGCGGCCTGCGGGGTCCACGAACCGCTCAGGCTGGAGGCGGTGAACGAGCGGAAGTAGCGCCGCTCGTTCGCACCCCGGGCCTCGACGATCATGAGGTACTGGTTCTGGCCCTGGACCTTGTAGACCTGCGGCGCTTCGAAGAGGTTCTTCGCCGTGTCGCTCATGACCGTCGTGTACGACGAGCCGAAGTTGCCCGGGAAGTTCCCGATCGGCATGCTCGCCCGGTAGATCTTGCCGTTGTCACCGGCGAAGAACAGGTACATGTTCCGGTCGTCGCCGATCAGGGTCTGGTCGATCGGGCCGGTGCCGGATTCGGTGCGGGAGATGCTGCCGGTGAACAGTGGCTGCGGCGCGGACCAGCCGTTGGGGTTGGTGGGGTCGCTCGACGTGCGGTAGCTGAAGGGCGAGGCACCCCACTGGTACGCGAGCACCCAGATCTTCTTGGGTGCGAAGTAGAACAGGGTGGGCGCGACCGCGTTCTGGCTCATCCTGGTCTGGCCGGCCGATGCCATGTCGGACCAGTTCGTGAAGGGGCGGAACGCCATCGAGCCGTACGCGGTACCCGACGCGCTCGACGCGTAGACGAGGTGCTTGCCGTCGTGCATCACGTGGGTGAAGTCCTTCACCGCGGCCCATCCGTTCGACGGCTGGGCGAGGGCACCCGTCGAACGCCACTTGTACGTCGTCGGGAGATCACACGTGCCGCTGCCCGTCCCGGACGGGGCGGTCCAGGTCCACTTCTGGTTGTTGACGGACGCGCAGGCGTACAGCTGGATCGTGGTGCCGTTCGCGGTGGCGGCGCCGACGGCGTCGAGGCACAGCCCGGACTGGACGCCGGTGATCGAGCCGTCGGTGTTGACGCTCCACTGCTGGTTGGCGCCGCCGTTGCAGTCCCAGACGATCACCGAGGTGCCGTTGGTGGTGCCCTTGCCCTTGGCGTCCAGGCACTTTTCGCCGTGCACCTTCAGCTGCTTGGCGGCGGTGTAGGTCCAGCGCTGGCCCGCCTGTCCACCGCAGTCCCACAGTTGCGCCCGAGTGCCGTTGGCGGTGGTGGAGCCGGGGATGTCGACACAGCGGCCGGAGGCAACGCCCTTGATCTCCCCGGTACCGTCGGTCGGCTTGCCCGGAGTGGTACCGGAGCCGGAGTGGAGAGCGTTCATGACGGCGGTGTACGCGGGCTTGGGCTTGCCGCCGCTGTCGAACAGCAGCGGGCTTTCGCCGCTGCGCCAGGAGTCGGTGTCACGGACGCCCCACACCGTGATGCCGGTGCATCGGGGCACGGACAGGCAGGTGTTGACCGTGTTCGCGTACTGGGTGGGTGATGCCTGGGCGATGTCCAGCTCGGTGATCTGGACGTCGACGCCCAGGGCGGCGAAGCCGGCCAAGGTGGTCTTGAAGCTCGCCGGCGGCCCACCCGCCCCGAAGTGGCTCTGGAACCCGACGCAGTCGATGGGCACGCCGCGGGACTTGAAGTCCTTGACCATGCGGTAGACGCCCTGGGTCTTGGCGTCCGACCAGTTCTCGATGTTGTAGTCGTTGTAGCAGAGCTTGGCCGAGGAATCGGCCGCACGGGCAGTGCGGAACGCTTCCTCGATGAAGCCGTTGCCCAGCACCTGCTGGAAGACCGAGTCGCGGAGCCGGCCGCTGCCGCCGTCGGCGAACGCCTCATTGACCACGTCCCAGGCGTAGATCTTGCCCTTGTAGTGGGCCATCTGGGTGGTGATGTGATGGTTCATCACACCGCGCAGAGTGCTCGCGTCGCGGATGGAGCCGACCCAGGAGGGGAGCTGCGAGTGCCAGACCGTGGTGTGGCCGCGCAGCCGCTGGCCGCGGGCCAGGGCACGATCGACGATCCGGTCTGCGGGGCCGAAGTCGAAACGGCCGCGGGACGGTTCGATGGCGTCCCACTTCATCTCGTTCTCCGGGGTGATCATGTTGAACTCCCGGTCCGCGATCGCGGTGTACGCGGAGTCGCCGAGCCTGCCGGCGGCCACAGCCGTACCGAAGTACCTGCCCGAGGGGGCAGCCTGGGTGCCCAGGCCCGCGGCTCCGGCGGAGCTGGGGAGGAGCGTCACGACGCTGGCCACCAGCGCCGTGGCCGACAGTCCAATCGCCCATGTCCGGCGTCGCCGGCGGAGCCGGTGCAGGCCCTTCATGATTCTCCTCGGGTGCCCTGCGTACCGGTCGCCCGGAGTTCGTGGGTGTGTTGCGTCATGGGAAGAACCTTCTTCAGGGGATACGTCAGTGGGGGACGTCAGGACCCAGCCGCGCCGGCACGTCATGACAGGCGGCGGGAAGGACACCCCTGAAGTGGAGGCTTCCGAACTCGCGGTCTCGTAACAGAAAAGTCGCGCCGCCCGCAGGATTGCCCAGTGATGCATCTCGCAGGCAGAAAGCGTTATGCCGGACGCCGTGCCCTGGTCGCGCCCGTGGAAGAGGGGCGCCGCACCGATCCGCAGTGAACGCCGGTCACGGCGTGGGGCAGGAACCATGGAGGATCCGGCCGGGGGAGCACCAGCTGTGAATGTGCGACTCGGTCGGGATCGCCCGAGGAGCGGTGCTCAGGCCCCGGGGCTGCGCACGATGAAGGAAGCCTGGCCGGCGAAGGCCCGCGTGCCGTCGGAGCCGTCGAGCCAGATGCCGCCGTCGCGGTGGCGGATGACCGATCCCGGATAGTTGTGCGCGTGCAGGGTCACGGACCCGGCGACCGCCCCGGGACGGGGACAGAAGGTGGCGTCTTCACGGAACAGTGCGCTGCCGTCGTCGGTGCTCAGCCGCAGCCGCAGGTAGTGGTGGCGAAGATACCGGCCGTCGGCGGCGCGGAAGGTGACGCACCGCATGTCGGCCAGGCCCCCGACGACCGTGAAGGTGACCCGCTGACGGGCCTGCGCGCTGCTGGACGCGGCGACGCCGCCGAGCGCCGCGAAGTCGCCCGTGTACGTGACGAACAGGCCGGGACTGTCCGCGGACTCCAACGACTGTGCGCCCAGCGGAACGGCGCCCGCGACGGCGGACGGGCCGACCGAGGGCGGGCTCACCGGGGACGGACTCGTCGGGGACGGTCCCGCCGAGGTGGTGGTGCGCGAGGGAACGGGCGTGGGAGTGCCGACCGTGGGAGCGGCAGTCGCGCCGGGCACTCGAGGCGCCGGTTCGGGCCAGGTCGCATAGGTGGCGGTCCCGGCGATGAGCACCGCGCCGGTCGCGAGGCTCACCAGCGGATGAGCGGTCACCGTCTGGAGTTTGCCGATCAGAGCGCCGTGCAGACCGCCTCCCCCCGTCGCCGTGCCGACGGCGACGGGGGCCGCGGCCAGCCCGGCGGCGCTCGCTGCCGTACCCGACAGCAGGCCCTTGGCGGCCAGCGCGGCGATCAGTGCGGCCGGGACGGCCAGCGTCGTGAGGCCGAGGGGCAGCAGTTCGGCCGGAACCCGTTCTGCCGACGTCGCCCGGCAGACAGTGCAGTCACGTGTGTGCCGCGCGATCCGCTTACGCCACACCGACGCATGGTGACCGTCCCAGCCGACGACTGTCCCGTCCAGCTGCGGACAGCGCGGGTCGGCCTCCAGCGCGGCGACGATCGTCCGGCACAGTTCCAGCTGCTCCCGCATGCGTTGGAGGCGCACTCCGACGTGCGCGACCGTGAGCCCCGTCGCGGCGGCCATGTCCTCCCGGCTGAGCAGGCCGGCGCACTCCTGCCACCACAGCGACAGCAGCACCCGGTGGTCCGGGTCGAGCCACCGGCCGGCTTCGACGACGCGACGGCGCTCGTCCGAGACATGCAGCCGCAGGATCGCCGTGTCCACAGGCTCGGCGCCGGCGTCCGGTATCTGGCGTGCCTCGTCGATGACCGTGGTCCGGTCGGCGGACACGTGTTGCCGGTGCCAGTGTGTATTGATCTGGCGGAGCGTGATCGACACCAGCCAGGACCGGAAGCTCTCCGGAGCGCGCAGGTCAGGCAGGTCGCGCACCACGCGCAGCAGGGTTTCCTGGACGACGTCGTCGACGTCCGCATGCCCGCTCAGCGCTCGCCCGACGATGTTGTAGACCAACGGCAGGTATGCGGCGATCAGCTCCTCGCGCGCCCGATCGTCACCGGCCTGCGCCGCGACGACCAGCCCCACGTGGTCTGCATCAATGAGCCCCATTCCCACCTTCTTCAGGGAGTGATCCGCCGAGTACGGCGGCACACCCTAGCCTCGGCAGAGGCATACGGCCAAAGCCTGCGCCTCGGGCGGACGGTCTGGCCCGTGCCGACATGGAAGGCCCGGTGCCCGGGGAGTGTGTCCGGTCGCACTCGGCCAACTCGCTGACGGCCCATTCAAGCCGATGTTCTCGGAAGATCGCTCGCTGGGGCTCCACGCTCCAGAGAACCAGTGTCCGACTCGGCACCAGGCGATGCTGCTCGCCTTCAAGGCCGTCGTCAGTGCCGCACTGGACATGCCGCTGCCACATGGCGCAGTGGAGGAGTGGCAGGCGACGAGCGCGAGTAATTGTCAAGACTTGTGGATCAGTGAGGCACCGAAGAAGTGGGCCTTACCGAGTGACGAAACGCAGGCAGGGGCCGGTCGGGCACCGTCAGGATGTGCTTACGTTCGTGCCCTACCGACCTTCGTGGAAGGGCATGCTGGCCCACCTGCGCGGGAACTCCACGCGTCAAAGGTCACGTTCCTGCAGGTCAACGAACTCCGTCGGTTGTTCGGGACCCTGCGCCTCGTGGCCACCCGGCGTCACGGCATGCCCGCACCGTGATGCCCCGGCTGCACACTGCGGACGGGCTACGTCATCAACTCGATGTGCGGATGCTCGGGCTCGGCTGGGCAGACGAACAGGTGCTGCCGGTAGCCGCTACCTATCTGGACGCCGGTCGCGTTGTAGCCGCGGTGGCCGGGGTACGGTCCAGCGCCTGGGTGGGGGTGCGGTGACCAGCTGTTCGCGTCGTCGTCCCCTTCCTCGAACGTGGCGACGGTCATCAGAATCTCCATGCCGGTGCCGCACTCGGAGCAGTGCTGCGGGCTGGGGTCGGTAGAGCTCCAGCCAGCCCAGCCGCCCACCTTCCAGCCGGGCGCGTTGGACAGCACAAGGTCGTAGTACGTGTCCGGGGTCAGGTCTTCCTCTGCTGCCTGCGGCACACTCCACTGCTCGATCTGCTTCCGCAGTTCTTCGCTCAGCTCCAGATGGTCGGGGTACTCGGTGATCTGCTCCGGTTCGAGTACGCACGGATCCGGTAGATAGCCGTCGAACTGCACTGCGGGCGGCTCGGGGGGCGTGTCGAGGACGTCGGTGACGGCGGCTGCCGAACGCCAGAAGAGCAGGGTCCTGGGCATGATCGGATGATCGAAAGGGCACCACAGAACCTGCAGCAGGTCCTTGCCCTCCGGCGGGCTCAGATCGGGCACATCCCGTACGTACAGCTGCGCGACGGGCAGCATCGCTATGGGGCCCTCGTACGGCTGGACCGCCACCTTCACCGGATACGTTTGAGGGGGCCGGATCCGCGCCAGAGTCTCCCGCTCCTCCGGAGTCATTTCCCGGCCGTGGGAGGCGGCGAAGATCCGTCGTTCCAGCCGCAGATCCGCCGGGGACCGGGCTGGGTTGATGCCGTCCACCACATGCGGTTCCTCGCAGTGCGGCCACGGCTCCTCGGCGGGCCACAGCAGCGGCCCGCCGATCGAGCTGTCGTGCCACGTCGGCGCCCCGGGGCGGGGGTGCAGGCGGGTCGCCGTGCGGGCCAGCGGAGCCAGTTGGGGAAAGACCGCGACAACGTCGATCGGCCGTGGCGGAGTGACAGGAGTGACATTCATGGCCGCAATCTTGCCAATGACCTCTGACAACGGCCCTCGTGGCCGCCCCACGACGAGCTCGGGATCCCACATACGTGGCCGAAGCCATCACCGCAGGTCAGCACATTTCGTCGGTGGCCCTCAGTTGAGGTGGATCACGCTGCGAGGGTCTCATCTCGTTCGACGAGGAGGCCGTTCTCGAAGCGGGCGCCGGCTCGAACGAGGGCGACGAGGTGCGGTGCGGTGACCGCTCGCCAGCGGGCCTGGGCGGACTCAACGAGTTTGAAGACCATCGCGAGGGCCGCGGCCGGGCTGCCGGCGCCGCGGGTGACCTTGGTCCGAAGCTTCACAGTGGAGAAGGTCGACTCGATCGGATTCGTTGTCCTGAGATGGACCCAGTGCTCGGCGGGGAAGTCGTAGAACGCCAGCAGCTCGTCGACCTCGCCGGTGATCTTCTTGACAGCCTTGGGGAACTTCGCTCCGTACGCCTTCTCGAACGCGGAGACCGCCTTCTCCGCGTGCGCACGGTCCTCGGCGTTGTAGATCTCCTGCAGAGCCCTCTTCGCGCCGGGCTGCGCGGACTTCGGCAGCGCGTTCGAGACGTTCCTTGTTTTGTGAACCCAACACCTCTGATGCCTGGCCTGCGGAAACACCTCCGACAGCGCCCTCCACAGGCCCATAGCACCGTCGCCGACCACGAGCATCGGGTCGCGCATCCCGCGCCGCCGACAGTCGCGCAGCAGGTCCTCCCAGGACTCGGTGGACTCACGCAGACCCTCGGTGATCGCGATAAGTTCCTTGGTGCCGTCGACGCGGACGCCCATCAGGACCAGGAGGCAGGAGTGCGTCTGGGACAAGCGGATCTTGGGATGGACGCCGTCGGCCCAGACATAGACGTAGTCGGATCCAGCCAGGTCACGGCGCTGGAACTCGGCGTGGTCGACGGTCCACTGCTGCGTCAGCCGGGTCACCGTGGCCGGCGACAGCCCGGCCGAGGAGCCCAGGAACTGTTCCATCGCGGGCACGAAGTCGCCCGACGACAGGCCGTGGAGATAGAGCAGCGGCAGCACCTCGCTGATCTTCGGGGACTTCCTGCACCACGGCGCCAGGATCTTCGAGGAGAACCGCTGCCGTTCACCCGTCGTCTCGTCGACCCGCTTGTCGTTCACCCGTGGGGCGGCCACCTCGACCGGCCCAGCAGCCGTGGTCACGGTCCGCGGCCGGTGCCGGCCGTTGCGGACCACCAGTCGGCGACCTGCCTCGTCACGCTGCCCGGCGAGCTCGGCTATGTACTGGTCCACCTCCGCCTCCAGGGCGGCGGCCAGCATCCGCCGAGCACCCTCGCGGACGATCTCGTCGATCAGGGAACCGGCCTCGGTGGTGCCTTCTTCGTTGACCACTCTGAGCACGGGCGTGCCTTCCCGACCCGCGTTCGTAGCGCGGGCCTACTCGGTGACTTGACGATCACTCGCTCGGGAAGGTACGCCCTTCGCGCGTCCTCCAAAGGAGCTGATCCACAAGTCCTGAGCATTGCTCAGCGAGCGCAGGCCCGGACGGTTCCTTGTAGGGGATGCCGTTGGTGACGGGGATGCTACACCTCGCGCTGACACGGGCCGCCCCTGACCATTTCCTGACCTGACGACTACTCGCCCGTGGAGGTCCCGGGCCGGCCGTCACGGAACGTCACTACCGAGAAGCGGATGGGGCAGGGGCAGCCAACGGCGCGGCAGCCAGGGCCCCAGCCACTTCAGGATGCCTCCGACCACACGGCTGAGGGCTCCACCCGGCGGAGCAGCGCCACCACGTTGAATCCGCCAGGACCCGAGCATGCCCTGGACACGTCCTCATCCTGCTCGGCCAAGGCTGGAGCAACTTCTCACGTCGAGCGGAGCAAGCCGGCAGAAACAGCTGGACCGTCACGTCCCGCCAGCCCACGAGCGCCGCCGGCCAGGATGCCGAGACGGCCTGCCGTCACCCCTGCGCCGCACTGAGACACCTGACACCTCGTCAGTGAGGTCAGCAATCAGCTGACCAGACCTGCTCGCACACGAGCGCACCCCCGGGAAGCGCCCGACGATCGCGCGACGCGGAGGGGCCTCGATACGCCCCTCCCCCAGCCACGACGAGAGCCACAGGCAGGGGCCAAGAAGCCCCGACACTGCATCGACTCGACAGAGAAGAACCCCAGGTCACCGCGCCCTGCCCCGCGCCTTTAGCTGGGTCGGTGGCCCTCCGGGGCATCGAGCCGGTCGCCGTCGTAGCCCCCTTCACCTCACCGAAGCGGTCGCCCGACATCCAGCCCTCGCGCGCCTGGCGGATCTCCTCGTCCGTGCGGCCCACGAAGTTCCACCACATAGCATGGATTTGCCGTTTCTTCCCAGCTCAGGGGCTTGATCGACCATCCGGGGTCAGCAAAAGGTCAGCAAGACGCCCGGGAGTCAACAAACATGGCCACCATCAACCTCGTCCGCGGCATGGGAAGCCTCTTCAAGGAGTGCGAGCACCCCGAGAGTCGATGGCCGAGGTGTCCGCACGAATACAAGATTCGCTACCGCAACGCGGCCGGGAGGCAGGCCGAGGAATCCGGGTTCTCCACTCAGGAGAAGGCGAAGGCCCGCCTTGCCGAGGTGTACCAGGCCCGGAAGAACAACCCGCAGAACCAGCACAAGGCCGAGCGCATCCAGAAGTACAGCCCGATGCAGTTCAAGCAGTACGTCACCGAGTGGAAGGCCGGCCAGCGCGACCTCAGCCCCAGCTCCCTGCGACACCTCGACTCACTGCTCGTCCACCACCTCTACCCCGCTTTCCAGAGCCGCCGGATGGGCACCTTCGACCACAAGGTCGTCGAGTCCTTCATCCAGACCATGGAACGCAACGGCGTCGGCCTGGCCACACAGTCCAACGCCTTCGACAAACTCAAGGCGATCCTGCTGGACGCCCACCGGCTCGGCCTTTACGACGACAACCCGCTCGACGGCGTCAAGCCCCCGCAGTACGACCCCAAGCGCGCCGTCATCCCCTCTCCCTCCCAGCTCCAAGGCATACGCACCGCCGGCGACGACGTGTTCCGTCTCATCGTCGACCTGATGAGCGGCTGCGGTATGCGCAACGGGGAAGCGCTGGCCGTCAACGTCAACAACATCGTGGCCGACGACGTGTACCGGATCACCGAGCAGGTCAACCAGACCACTAAGGCATACGCACCCCTCAAACACCGCAAGGCCGGCGACTACCGCGACGTCCCGCTCCCGGCCCGGGTCAAGCACTCCATCGAGTGGTACGCGGACACGTTCGGCACCGTCGACGGCTACCTGCTCCGAAGCCCGCGAGACATGGCCACCCCGTTGTCCAACCACTACATCGGAAATCAGTGGAAGCGCATCAAGAAAGACGGCCTCGCCGAAATCCCCGAAGGCATGGTCGTCTACGGCTTCCGCCACTTCTTCGCCTCCAACTGCCTCACCCACAACATCCCCATCACCGACGTCGCGGAATGGATGGGCCACCGCAGCCTCGACATCACCTTCAAGATCTACCGCCACCTCATGCCCGGCTCGATCGGCCGCGCCGCCCAGGTCCTCGACCTCGGCCTCGCCGCCTGAACGCGTGAGGCCCTCTCCTTGGACAAGGAGAGGGCCTTACGCACATCCGATCGCGCGATCTCAACCGCCCGACAGCCGCTGCTGTTTCACCCACGCTTGAACCTCAGCCACCTTGAACTGAAGCTTGGCGTTCCGGCCGCACCCGAACCTGTACGGAACGAGGCCCGCGCGAGCGGCTTCGCGATACACCCACGGCACCGACATGTTCAGATACTCTGCGGTCTCCTTGGCACTCATGAACTGCTGGGTCACTGGATCCCTCTCTCCGGAAGTCGGCATCTGCCGGAGAGAATCACACGTGGAGAATCGTTTGACTGAACCGAAAAACCATGCTAGCTAGCCGCCTTCTCCCTGGCTCTGTGGGGTGAAATCCACCGCTCGCGATGCAGGAAGCTGGAGTATTTCCAGCAGGCCTTACTTGCGCTGGCGCACCTGCGCATGAACGAGATGCTGCCCGCCTGGCGGCCGGCTTCATCATCTCCACGGCCACCGTTCAGCGGTAGGCCGACAAGACGCTCGAGGCCCTTGCCTCTTGGTCGCCGGACCTGCGCGAGGCCCTCGAAGAAGACACGCGACCGATTCGGCCTTCACGACTACCTCCTCCTCGATCACTCAACGTGACATATTCACTCAGTGCGCACGACCGACCCCATCGGGCCCACCGTCAACTTCGGCGCAACGCCGCCGCCCTCAACGTTCCTGCCGCGCGCCCCGCACCGGACATACTCTCGCCTACTACAGGAACACGCCGTACACCGCATGACTTCAGCCATCATCAGCACACGATCCGGATCACCAGCGTGCCCCGCTACGATGAGCGACACGGTTTTCTGGCATGTGACACAGACAGGGCTGCCGACAAGCCCTGTCATGAAGTGTGCGGAATGACCGCGATGGAACCGCACAGGCGTGCGCCGGAAAGATCGACAGACTTTCCGGACCGCTGTGTGGAGCTGGAGACAGTGGGCGCCCGGCCTTGGGATACGGGTGAGAATGCTTGGGGTGGGATGTGCGGACCAACTTCGGTGACCTTGTCCTGGAACGGGCCATCGTTCATGTGGTACCTCAGCGCCCCCGGGGGCAGGAGCCCCCACCGCTCCAGTTGAGCGAGACGGCTTGCAAGCTCGACGAAGGGGGGCGCACAGCTCTACAGGGAAAGCTCCGTGACGTCCTCGGGCGTCTGGCGCGCGAGGTCGTGGAGGATCCGGAACTCAAGTCCGGCCTGCCCGACGCCGTCCGGGCGTTCCTGAGCGGCGAGCAGGATCTGGTGGAGGTCTCCGGAGAGCTGGCCCACGCGCTGCGTGACAGCCAGAACGGGTCCAGTTCGGCGGGTCTCCTCCTGGTTGCCGCCGCCCGTCTCGACAACCAGCCGGCACTGCTGATGGTCAAGCTCGAACATGAGACCGGCATGCAGGCGAACGCGATCTTCACCGACGGCCTGCGCACCTTCGACATGCAGTATCTCGCCAACCTGCTGTTCACCGAGAAGTCCAAGGTGTACAAGGTTGCCCTCTTCTCCGAAGAGGGGATGGCTGGGCAGAGACTTCAGGGTTGGGCCGCCGACCCCCAGAAATCAGGCAAGGACGTGGCCCAGTTCTTCCTTGAGCGGTTCCTGGGTTGCCGGCATCAGAAAGACCCCCGGGAGCTCACCCGACGCTTCCACGACGCAGCCATGGAGTGGGTCAATACCCGCTTCGCGCATGCCGATGCCGACGTGCGCGTGGACTACGTGATGGCCATCATGGTCGAGCTTCAGAGTTCCGCTGACACTCTGGACCCCGCGACATTCATCGAAACCCATCTCCAAGAAGCCCATCGGGACGACTTCGCCGAGTTCATGCAGACGTACGACGTTCCCGTCCGCGCCTTCGACAAGAACACCGACCTCATCGGCAACCGGCTGCAGAAGGTGCGAGTCGATCTGACCAGTGGAGCCTTCCTCGTCGCACCGCTGGAAGCCATCCAGGACGGCACCGTGGCCGTGAAGGACCTCGGGAATGGCCGGACCACGGTCACTGTCACGGACACCCTCGTGAAGACCAGTAGCGGCGCGGCGGCAGGCCGACCTCCCAAACTGCCTGACCAGCCCGTTGAGCTGCCGCCCCAAACAGAGCCGATCCCCGGCCTCGAAAGCGTCCTCGCTACCCCGACTCGAACCGGCAGCACCGCGCGCACGCTCCCGATGGCGCAGACGTGATGCCCGGCAACAGCGGCCTCCCCTCCGACCTCCTGGTGCGTCCCACATGCCCCTGACCGCTGACGAGGCTTTCCAGCGGTACCAGCGCGAGCTGCCGCGCATCAGAGAAGCGGCCGAGGCCACGGAGATCCATCTCCGCAGCCGCATCGACCGCGAAGGGATCTCCTGCAGCGTGACCTCTCGCGTCAAGGAGGTCGGCAGCTTCAGGACCAAGATCTACCGCAAGCTGTACACCGATCCCTGGAAGCAGATCACCGACAAAGCCGGTCTGCGCGTCGTCGTGCCCCACAGAGGCCTACTCACCCCGGCTCTGAGCATCATCAAGGAGTCCCTCGACATCGTCGAGGTGCAGGACGAGCGGGACGCTCCCGAATACGTGGACCGCCTGCGCTACCCGCGCCTGCACGTCCAGACACTCATGGTCGGCGGAGCGAAAGACCCGGACGGCGTGCCATACGAGTGCGAGATACAACTGCGCACAAAGGCAGTCGACTTGTGGTCGAGCATGTCCCACGAGCTCCTCTACAAGCCCGGCGTCGAACCCCCGGCCGATGTCAGACGCTCGCTGTACCGTCTGATCGCACTGGTCGAGCTGTACGACCTCGAAGTCGAACGGGGGGTGGAAGCGATGGCGCAACATCCCGATCTTGTCCAAGCCAACCGTCTCCTCAGCGTGGCCGAACAGCTCTACCGGACGTTCACCAACCAGCCCTACAGCCGAGACCTCTCCCGGGACGTCGTCGACGTCCTGTCCCGGACCATCACCGACGGCGCCGCCTACGGCGAACAACTCATCGAGTTCACCGAAAACTTCCGTGAGCGTCTCGACCGGGCCTACACCGATTACGGCCCCACCAGCGTCCACTTCTTGCAGCACGGTCGCTTTCTGCTGGCCAGCCAACCGGAGAGTCTGATCATCTTCGAGCGGCTGCACCGTGCGCGCTTCAGCCTCAAAAGCGCCTGGGACAGAAGCCACCTACCGGAATCCATGCTTGCCGATATGGCGCAGATCTGGGGAAACGGACTATGAGCAACCCCACACAGCCAGAACCCCCAGCCCTTGCGGCCGCCACCGCGATGTTCGTTGAGGTCCTCGTGGTGGGTATCGGCACGCTCACCGCAGCGGTTCTCCTCCTCATCGCGCTCGTCGGTCCCGTCACCGCGAGCAAACTCGCCCCGGCAGTGGACTCATCCCTGGTCGCAGGCGCGGCCCTCGCCGCCGCCTACGCCCTGGGCATCCTCATCGACCGAGTCGCTGACGCGATCCTCACCCCCCAGCGTCGGCTCCTTCGCACCCAGCACTTCCCTTCTCAGAACGCGTATGCCCAAGCGCGCCTACGCCTGGTCGACCACCCGGCCCAGGCCGCACGGGCCGACTACACCCGCTCACGCATGCGCATCTGCCGCGGGTGGTTTCTCAACTCGATGGCCCTGACCCTCACTGCTGACCTGACCATGCTGCGCTACTCCTTCGCCCATCGCCCGCTCGTGCTCTGCGCCGCCACGCTGCTCGGCGCGGTGACCGCCTTCGGATTCCACCGCGCCTGGCGCTCGCTCACCGAGACTGGCTACCGCAAACTCGCCCAGCAGGCCGCCCTCACCACCGGCTCGGCCGTGCCCTCGCAGCCTCAAGCTGGCACGACACTTCCCTGAGGCAGCCAGAGAGTGAGCGCCGTCTTGACGCTGATCGCAGCCCAGCTATGGCCTCGACCCGGTCGGCACCGCTGTTACGAACCATGAACTGGCGAGGCAGACCTCTGACCAGCTACGAAGTCATGCTCCAGACCATCGCCGCTTCCACCAGCCGCACTGGCCTCACCGTCCAGACCAAACTCGACAACGGTGAGTACCCCGCCAGCATCCGCATCAGCGACGACGAGGTCGCCGCCCTGCCCGCCATCCGCCATCGCTTCCAGGGCGATGGGTCTCGCCTCACGCGGCGTTCGCTCCAGCACCCGACCAAGATCAAACCAAGGTGTTGATTCCCGGCAATCCCTTAGGGGGAATACTCCGCGCCCTCCCCCCAATTGTCTTCGTGCAGAGATCACAGGGGAGACGTTAATGGCCGAGTTGATGTTGTTCCGGCAGAACCCGGACGGGCGGGACGTCGAGCTGTCCGGCTCGACGGTGGCACTGGAGGTGGAGCTGCAGCGGCGGGTCGAGGCCGGTCTGGAGCAGATGCTCGGTATCCAGTTCGTGGCGTCGGAGTACGCGACCGGTCCGTGGCACCGGGGGCGGATCGACACCCTCGGGCTGGACGAGAACGGCAGCCCGGTGGTGATCGAGTTCAAGAAGGGTTCCGACAGCGGGGTGCTGTCGCAGGCCGTCTCGTACATGGCGTGGCTTGAATCGGCGCACCACGAGTTCGAGGCGCTCGTCAGGAAGGTGCTCGGCGCGGAGGCGGCCGAGTCCGTCGACTGGCGGCGTCCGCGGATGGTCTGCATCGCGGCCGGCTTCTCGCACCACGACCGGGTGGCCGTCCAGAGGGTGCCCGAGCGGATCGACCTGGTGCGTTACCGGGTCTTCGAGGGCGGTCTGCTGAGCCTGCTGCTGGTGGACTCCTCGCCCGGTGTGCCAAGCACGGTGTCCCGGCGGCGGCGCGAGCGGAACGCGGTGGTTGAGGACTCGCCGACGGACCCGGCAGGTCCTTCGCCGACAGGTGGCGGCCTTGTCCCGGAGTGCCTGCGGGGCCTGTTCGCGGAGGTGGACGAGGCGCTGACGGCGTGGGGCGAGATCGAGGTGGCGGTGCTCCGGCACTACATCGCCTACCGGCGGCTGGTGAACGTGGCGTCGGTGCTCTTCCGTCCGAAGCACCAGGTGATCCTGGTCTATCTCAGACTCGACCCGGACACGGTCGTGCTGGAGGAGGGCTTCACCCGCGACATGCGCGGCGTCGGGCACCTCGGGACGGGGGACCTGGAGGTGCGTCTCGCCTCGGCGGCGGACCTGGAGAAGGCGGCGCCGTTGATCCAGCGGGCGTTCGAGGCAGCCTGAGACAAGCGGAAGGGCGGCTGGAGCATCGGTTTCTCGATGTTCCAACCGCCCTTTGGCCTCTGCGGCCCGCCGGCCCCAGGGTTTCCGTTCTCATGATCAGTCCTCCGGTCCCGCCAGGGTGAAGTCGTCCTGTTCCAGCTCGGCGCGCAGGCGCCGTTCGGCGATGTCGGCGTAGTGCGGGGAGAGTTCGACGCCGACGAACTTCCGGCCTTCGCGGAGGGCGGCGACGCCCGTGGAGCCGCTGCCGGTGAAGAGGTCGAGGACGGTGCCGCCTTCGGGGCAGACCTGGACGAGCTGCCGCATGATCCCGACGGGCTTCTGGGTGATGTGGACCCGGCCCTTGCGGGGCTGGGAGGCGATGTAGTGGCCGGGCAGGTAGAGGTCTCGGGTGTTGTCGAGGGATCCCTTGACGCCCCAGACGATGAACTCGGAGTCCTGCTTCGGTCCGCCCTTGCGGGGCCGGCTGGCGGGCTTGATCCACGGGATGGTGCCGCTCCAGGTCCATCCGGCCATCTGCAGGGCGTCGGTCGTGGTCGGTTCCTGGCGCCAGTCGGAGAAGACCATGACCACCGCGTGCTCGGTGGAGGCCCGGTACGCCTCGGTGAGCAGTTCGGTCAGCCAGGAGCGGTAGGAGCGCTGGTCGCGGTTCTCGCCAGGGAAGTCGGCGAGGCCGTGCGCCGAGTTGCTGGTGACGTACTTGGCCCGCGCGGTGCGTCCGGTGCGCTCAGAGCTCGTACGTCCGCCGGAGTTGTACGGGGGATCGGTGATCACGGCGTTGACGCTCTCGTCCGGGAGCGACTTCAGGACGGTCAGGGCGTCGCCTCGGTGCAGCGTGTAGCTCATGGGAGGGCCTTTCTTCGGGGTGTGGAGGGCCGTGGGCCCGTGCCGGACAGCGCGCAACAACGCTCGGCTCTGGCGGGGTTGAGCCGGAGGTTAGCCATGGATTCCGGCCGGACCTAACAAAGCGGCGGTGGCTCGGGGCCGGGGTCGGGGGTCGTTTGGCACGGCCGGAATCGCGGTCTACTGTCTCGCCGTGTCGCCGGGAAGAAGCCTCGCTCCACCTTGCTGACCTGTGCTTATCCGTGCCGTAGCGCACGGGGATAAGCGTGTTCCCCTCGTGTCCCCTGCCGTCAGGAGCCCCTGGTGTTCTGCCAGAGATTACGAGCGCGGCCGGCTGCCGCGCATGACCTGAGACCGGCGTCCGGGAGCCACCAACTCCCCTGACCCCGGGCCCGCCCGAGAGACGGGTGCACACCGGCGCGGTGCCGGCGGCTTTGCACGAGAAGCCGGCACCGCGCCTCCTACGAACACCGAGGAGCCGCTGCGATGCAGCATGCCCTGATACCCCCGCGCCCCGACCCGACGGCGTCACCCGGCCGGACCCGCCGCCCCGGTGAACGGCGGCGGTGATGAAGAAGACCACCAAGGGCGTCGTCGGCCTGTTCACGGCCGGCTCGATGCTGCTGGTCGTGCCGGTCCTCGCCTTCGGCGCCGGCACCGCTTCGGCCTCCTGCCCGACCGACGGCGCGCAGTCCGTGGACACCGCGGCGGTCGCCGACCAGGTGAAGGCCATCCTGGAAGGCGTCGGCAAGACGTCGGTCTCCGTGCCCGGTCTGGACAATCCGGCCGAG
The DNA here is from genome assembly GCF_036192275.1 of Streptomyces sp. NBC_00250. Taxonomy (NCBI): domain Bacteria; kingdom Bacillati; phylum Actinomycetota; class Actinomycetes; order Kitasatosporales; family Streptomycetaceae; genus Streptomyces; species Streptomyces sp. NBC_00250. The sequence goes on from NZ_CP108088.1 coordinate 930,306, forward strand.
CAGATCCCCTTCGCCAAGACGATCCAGGCCACCGGCGTCGCGATGAACATCCCGGCCCGGGGGCAGATCGTGGCCCTGGCGACCGCCCTGCAGGAGAGCGGCCTGCGCAACCTGACCTGGGGCGACCGCGACAGCTTGGGGTTGTTCCAGCAGCGGCCGTCGCAGGGCTGGGGCACGGCGAACGAGATCCTCGACCCGGTGCACGCCAGCACCAAGTTCTACGAAGGGCTCAAGAAGGTCTCGGGCTGGGAGTCCCTGTCGATCACCCAGGCCGCCCAGGCGGTGCAGCGGTCGGGCTTCCCGGAGGCGTACGCCAAGTGGGAGCCACTGGCCACCGCTCTGCAGAAGGCCATCGAGCCTCTGCTGCCGAAGGCCAGTGGCGGTGGCATGTCACCGGATCCGGCGCCGGACGGTGCCGGCGGTCCTTCGCCCGGCACTGCGGGCGGCTGTAGCGACGAAGGGGACGGGACCGACTTCGGCACCATCCCGGCCGGCGCGCTGCCCAAGGAGTACAGCATCCCCGCCACCGCTCCGCGAGAAGTCCAGACGGCGATCCGGTGGGCGCTCGGCCAGCTCGGCACTCCGTACCAGTGGGGCGGGACCTGCACCGACTCCCACGGCGACACGGCGATGGCCCGGTGCGACTGCTCCTCCCTGATGCAGCAGGCGTACAGGGCCGCCGGGGTCACCCTGACGCGGACGACGCACACACAGGTCAAGGAAGGCAAGCCGGTCTCGGCCGCCGCAATTCGGCCGGGTGACCTCATCTTCACCGAGGGAACGGCCGCCGTTCCCGAGCACGTCGGCATGGCCATCGGCCAGGGCCTGGTCGTGCACGCCCCGCGCACCGGCGACGTCGTCCGCATCACGACCGTCGCCGCCTGGAAACCCGGGATTCTCGCGGTCCGCCGAGTCGTCTGACCGGCGCTTCTCTCCCTCCCCCTTTCCCGCACCGCCGCTCCACCCCCATGGGCTTCGGCGTGCCTTCATTAGAACTGGAGTTCCCCGTGTACCTCGCCGAACAGGTCATACAGCTCGCCTACGATCCCGGGATCAAGCCGAACGAGGGTGGGCTGCCGGGCCTGAACGTGCTCAAGCAGGTGATGGGCTCCATCAACCTCTTCGGTCTCGTCGCCGTGGTCGGCGCGCTCGCCGTCAGCGCGGGCGTGTGGGCCTGGGGCCACCACTCCGGCGGCCATCAGGCCGAGGCCAACGGCAAGAAGGGCGTGCTGGTGAGCGCCGGCGCGGCCCTTCTGCTCGGCGCGGCAAATGGTGTGGTGGCGTTCTTCAGCACGCTGGGGACGCAGGTCCGCTGATGTCTTCCCACTCCTCCAACCCCGGCGGCGCATCTCGCGTGCGCCGCCGGGCGTTGCTCGGCACCGTCGTCCTGGCGGTGCTCGTCGCCCTCGCCGGCCTGGCCGCGTACCTCACCCGCGACGGCAGGACCCCCGCCAAGCCCGCGGCGGCGCGTCCGAGTTCGCCCCCGTCTTCCTCCTCGGCGGTCTCGCCGTCCGGGCCGCCCACGGTGACCACCCGTCCCCGCTCCCTGCCGGTTCCGCCGAGGACCACCGACCCGATCGCCTTCGGGAAGGCAGCCGCAGCGGCGTTGTGGTCGTACGACACCCGCGCGTACCCGCAGGCCGAACTGCGGCGCGCTCTTCACGCGTGGCTGACCCCGGAGGCCAAGTACGCCGACGCGGCCTCGGTCGACCGGGGGATCCCCTCGCCGGTGCTGTGGAAGGAGATGGCCGCCAACGGCCAGTTCGCCACCGCCACGGTGAACGAGGGGCACTTCCCGGACGCCTTCACCCGAGCCCTTCAGGAGGACCCGGGCGCGATCACCCAGGCGTACATCTACGCCGTCACGGTCTCGGGCAAGCAGACGATCGCCTGGAAGGGCTTGCCCGCCGGGGGCGCGGAGAGCCGCTCCACCACCCTCGCGGTCCAGTGCCGCCCCCACCAGCCCTGCGCCCTGGCCGGCGTCATGCCGTCCGTCGCGCCCTGACCCCCGCTCACGAAAGGAGGTACCGCCATGGACGTCTGCGGCCTTCCCATGATGGACAAGGTGTGCACCGCCGTCGACTTCGCCACCAACCCGGCCGGGGCCGTCACCGACGGCATCGGCGCGTGGATCGCGAAGTCGGCAGGAGAACTGGCGGCCAGCGCGGCGGACCTCGCCACCAAGGCCGTCAACCAGACGACCGCCATCGACCTCAACGCCGGCTGGTTCCGGGACAACTACCAGCTTCTGCTGCCCATCGGGCTCGCCCTGACCGTCGGCACGTTCTGCATCCAGCTCATGCTCGCGGCCTGGCGGCGCGACGAGCGGGCCCTGGCCCAGGCCGCGATCGGCACCATGACCGGCGTCCTGTTCAGCTTCTGCGCCATCGCCTTCACCACCGTCGCCATCACCGTGGTCGACGCCCTGTCCGACGGCCTGTTCCAAGCCGCCAACACATCGGTCGACGACGCGATCCGCCGCGTCGTGAAGATCAATGAGTTGGGGGCGATGTACGGCCTGGGCTGGGGCGTTCCCGCCTTGGTCGCCCTGGGCTGCGCGATCGGCTCCTTCCTGTACTGGGGTGTCATGGTCGCCCGGAAGGTCGGCGTCCTGATCATGGTCTCGCTCGCCGTGTTCGCCGGCGCCGGTGGCGGCTGGGAGGTCGCCAAGCGCTGGCGGCGCGGCTGGATCGAGGCCACCGCCACCCTGGTCGTCTCGAAACTCCTGATGACCATCGTCTTCCTGATCGGCGTCTCCGCCATGGGCAAGACCGATGTCGATGACGGGCTGTCGGCCCTGTCCGACGCGATGGCCGGCATCGTCGTCATGGTCCTGGTCCTCCTGTGCCCCTACGCCACGTACAAGTTCATCCACTGGGCGAGCGACGGCAGCGGACACGACGACCTGCACCGCACCGGCGTCGCGGGCATGGCCATCGCCGCCGGAGCAGCGAAGACCGCCGCCAGCATGGCGATGCGGGTCGGCACCGGAACCCCCGCGCCCCAGGGACCGAGCCAGGTTCCCGGCACGGGAGCCGACGGCGTCGCCTCCGGCATCAACCCCGCCGGCGGCAACCTCAGCAAGGAAGGCATCGACGCCGGCCCGCCCAAGCCGCAGACCCGCTTCCGGTACGGCGAGGACCCGAATGCCCCCGGCGACAAGGGCCGCGCCCTGATCCAGCGCCCCGGCATCCCGCCGCTCATCACCCGTCCCGGCGGAAGCGAAGCAGCCCCTTCCGCCGACGAGATCCCGGCCCCGGCGGCCCCTTCCGGTGTTCTCACCGGCGCGTCGGCTCCAGGCGGCACCATGGTCTCCGTGCCGTTCGCCGCCGCCGGATCCCCGTGGTTCGCCGCCCGGGCCGCGCCGCCGGCCACACCCCCTCCGGCCTCGACTCCGCCGGCCGTCGGTTCCCCGACGCCGACGAACTGGGTGTACCCCACTCAGCCGCCCTCGGGTTCCTGACCCGTCACCACCGGGGGCGGGCTGTCCCTCCGCAGCCCGCCCCCTCCCAGCCCGACCGTCAAAGGAGTTCCGTCATGTCCTCCAGAAGAGCGCCGCACGCCCCGTCCCTCGATCGCTCGAGCCGTCTGGAACCCCCATGTCCTGTAAGCACCAGGCCGAAGACCCCTCGGCCACCGTGAAGTTCCCCCACCGCAGCAGGCGCGGCGTCCTGCTCGGCCTGACCGCCCCGCAGCTCCTCGTCGCCGGACTCACCGGCCTTCTCCTGCTCGCCGTGATCCTCGCCCACGGCGTGGTCGGCGCTCTCGCGCTCGCCCCCCTGTGGGCCGTCGTCGCCCTGTTCGTCTTCGTCCGCCACCGGGGCCGTGCCCTGGCGGACTGGGCCCCGATCGTCGTCCGGTACGCCCTGCGCCGGATGCGCGGCCAGCTCGTCTGGCTCACCCGCCCCTCGCGCCGGCCGACCCGCGAGGGTCTGCTCCACCTGCCCGGCACCGCCGCCAGCCTGCGCGTGACCACCGCGCCCGACGGCCGGTACGGCGCGGTCCACGACCCGCACAACGGCACGCTGACCGCCGTGGTCAAGGTCTCGTCCCGCGCCTACGCCCTGCTCGACCCAGGCACCCAGCACGCCAACGTCAGCGGCTGGGGACGCGCGCTGGCCGCGCTCGCCCGGACCGGGCAGATCGCCCGCATCCAGGTGATCGAGCGCACCGTCCCGGACTCCGGCGACAGCCTGCGCCGCTACTGGGAAGAGCACGGCCGTCCCGACACCCCGGTGGCCGGCGCGATCCACAACGAGCTGATCCAGAGCGCCGGCCCCGCCGCCGCCCCGCACGAGGCGTACGTCGCGCTGTCGCTGGACACCAAGGCGGCACGCCGACTGATCAACCAGGCCGGCGGCGGCCTGACCGGGGCCTTCAGCGTCCTTGCACAGCTGACCTCCACCTTCGACCAGGCCGCGCGGACCGCCGGGCTCAACCCGACCGGCTGGCTCACCGCCCGCGAGATCGCGGCCGTCGTACGCACCGCCTACGACCCCAAGGCGCTCGCGGCGCTGGACCGATGGTCGGCCACCGGACGCCCCGAGGCCGACGCCGCCGCTGCCGGTCCGGTGGTGGTCGTGGAGAAGGCGGACCACATCGCGACCGACTCGGCCGTCCACGCCACGTACTGGGTGGAGAACTGGCCCCGGACCGAAACAAGCGCCGGTTTCCTGCACCAGCTCCTGTTCACCGGCGGGGTACGGCGCACACTGTCGCTCTCCTACGAGCCGAAGGGACTGGACGCCGCCCTGCGCGACGTCCAGCGCAAGAAGGCGTCGGTCATCGCCGATGCCGCCGAGCGGGCCCGGCGCGGCCAGGTCGACTCCGAGGCGGACTCGATCGAGTACCAGGACATCAAGGCGCGCGAGCGGCAGCTCATCGCCGGCCACGCGGACGTCGCCCTGACCGGTCTGCTGACCGTGTCGGCCGACTCCGAGGAGGAGCTGCGCACCGCGTGCGCGGTCGTGGAGACCGCCGCCGTCGGCGCCCAGCTCGACCTCCGGCCCCTGACCTGGCAGCAGGCCGAGGCGTTCACTGCCGCCCTGCCGCTCGCCCTCGCCGCGTAACCCCCGACGCCCCCTGTCGAAAGAGCACTCCCGTGTCCCGCACTCCCAGCACGACCGCGCAGGACTTCGTGCCCTTCGCCACCGCCGCGCTCGACTTCCACCGCGCGCTCAACCTCCCCGGCGGCCCGCTCGTCACCTCCCGCGCCGAGCTGGACGCCCTGCACTCCCATCTCGTCTCGCTGTACGAGCTGTTCGACGCCCACGCCGGACGCGTCGGACAGCTCTTGCCGACGGAGGGCGATCACCTGCGTGCCGCCCGCACCCGGATCTGGCAGGCCGCCGACCACCTCCACGCCGCCTACCACTCAGCTCCCCGTCCGGACTCCGGCGAGGTGCCCGAGAGCGAGGCGTGCCGGGCCCACCTGCCCGAGGGCGCGCCTGAGCTGACCATCTGCCAGCGCCATCAGCGCACCGCGCGCCTGGTCCGCCGCCGTACGACCCCGGCCGACCTGCACACCCCGTTCACCGGCCTCATCCGCCACTGACCCACCCCACTTGGAGAAACGTTCATGCCCCGTACCCGCGCCAGCGCCTCCCACCTGTTCGTGCCCCACAAGGCATCACGCACCCAACGGAAGGCCGCCCGAGCCGGTTTCGCCGACGCCCACCGGCAGGCCCGCCGCGCCGAAGCGCCCCCGAGGCACCGTGCGCAGGAGACCGCCGATCCGGAACTGCGGCCGACCTACCCGCCGGCCGGGCGGCCCGGACCGGCCTCGGCCCGGGGCGGCAAGCTCCGCCTGCCCGCCCACCGGATGACCACCGCCACCGCTTCGGGGGCCTACCCCTTCGTGGCCGAGGGCGGCCTGGGGGCGGAGGGCGTCTTCATCGGCCGCGACGTCCACGCCGAAGCCGCCTTCTGCTTCGACCCGTTCTCGCTGTACAGCAGCGGCCGGATCGAGGGCTTCACCAACCCCAACGCCGTCCTCGCCGGAATCATCGGCATGGGCAAGTCCGCGCTCGCGAAGTCCATCGCCACCCGGTCCATCGCCCACGGCTACCGGATCTACATCCCCTGCGACCCGAAGGGCGAATGGACCGGCGTCGCGCAGGCCCTCGGCGGCTACAGCATCGCGCTGGGCCCTGGTCTCCCGGGACGGCTGAACCCGCTGGACGCCCCGGTCCGGCCCGCCTCCGTCAGCGAGGACGACTGGGCGAGCGAGGTCCGAAAGCGCCGCCTGCTGCTCCTGGCCAGCCTGGCGCGCACCGTCCTGAAGCGCGATCTGCTGCCGATGGAGCACACCGCGCTGGACCTCGCCCTCAACCTAGTCGTCGCCGAGGCCGTCGCCCGCGGCACGGTGCCGCTGCTCGGCGAGATCGCGTACGCCCTTGGCTCGCCCGAACGCCTCGACCAGGCCCTCGGTAACCAGTCCGGGCATCTGGGGACGGCCGCCCAGGACGTCGCGCACGCCCTGCGCCGCCTGGTGCACGGTGACTTGAGCGGCATGTTCGACGCCCCGAGCACTGTCGCGTTCGATCCGACCGCGCCGATGCTGTCCATCGATCTCTCCCGCCTCGGCGGCGCCGGCGACGACACCGCGTTGGTGTTGGCCATGACGTGCGCAAGCTCGTGGATGGAGTCGGCCCTCGCCGACCCCGCCGGCGGCCGGCGCTGGGTTATCTACGACGAGGCGTGGCGGGTGATGCGACACGTCGGCCTGCTGGAGCGGATGCAGTCCCAGTGGAAGCTCTCCCGTGGTCTCGGCATCGCGAACTTGATGGTCATCCACCGGCTCAGCGACCTGCTCTCGGCGGGCGACGCCGGCTCGCGTGGCCGGGTCCTGGCCGAGGGCCTCCTGGCCGACTGCTCCACGCGCATCATCTATCGGCAGGAGCCCGACCAGCTCGACGCCGCCGCGTCCCTGCTCGGCCTGACCGGCGTCGAGACCCAGGCGGTGTCCGCCCTGACCAAGGGCCGGGGCCTGTGGAAGGTCGCGGGCCGGTCCTTCATCACGCAACACATCCTCCACCCGGCCGAACGCGAACTGTTCGACACCGACGCCCGGATGGCGGCCTAGACATGTCCGGAGGAACGATCAAGTCCGTTTCCCCCAGTTCTCCCGCCCCGGCCGAGAACCAGCCTGCGGCCACCGAGGACCTGGCGTGGCGGAGGCACATCCCGGCGTTGGCCTCCGCCGTCGCCGGGATACGGCAGGCGTCCGACGCCTGGGACACGGTCTCGGACTCCTTCTGCGACACCGACGGCTGGCCCGTCGACGAACACGGGTACGAGAACGGCAAGGTGAAGCGCGACGCCGAGGCATGGCAGCACGTCGAGGTCTTCCTCGACCACGGCCCCGAGGTCCTGGCCGGCGTCCGCGCGACCGCCCAAGTCGCCGACTACGTCGAGGGGCCCATCAGCGAAGACCTCCGCTCGCTGCGCGGCATCGACCGCACCCTGGAACACGCGGCAAAGCTCCAGCGCGAGTGGGACCAGATCATGGACCTCATGGACGCCTCGCTGCCCGGCTCGCGGAAGCTCTACGAGAGCCAGGCGCAGGAGGAACGGAACGCCGACGGCTGGCACTACGCCGACGAGCTGGCCATCCGCGGCCCGGCCCTCGTCCGGGCCGCCGACTACCTGGTCCGCCGGGCGGACGCCGAGCAGTCCGCGCACGCAGAGCGGGCGCGCGTGGCTCTCGCCCGCTCGGCCTCCGGTCTTCGCGGAGCCCTGCCTGCCTCTCCCCCGGCGCCGCCGGCACCCAACGCACCGGTCCCGGGCCGCTCCCGCTCGTAGCACCCAATCCCGGCCGGGCCAAACCGGCCGATCGCCAGATCCTCGTGGACCACCGCCCGCCCGACGCGGTCCGGCCCGTACCCACTGCGGTGCGCCGCCGGCGGCTGGGGCGTCTCACCGTGGAGAAAACCCATGCACCAGGACAATCTCCTGATCACCATCCAGCAGGAGGGACCGCAGATCACCGCGTGGAGCAGTTCCTCCTCGCCGGCTGTCCCCAAGGGTCCGAAACAGGATCACGGGTACGGCTACCTCACCGGTCCCCTCCGCCAGCGGGGCCTGGAGGTCACCGTCGAGTACGGCCTGAGCGACTACGTCGTCGACGTCCCCCTCCCCGACGGCAGCTCGGTGATCATCTCGCCACCGCAGGAACCGCCTTCCGAGAACCCCGAGTTCCCCGAGAGCTGGACGGCGATCCGCCACCGGGAGGCCGGGCCCGCGGTGTACGAGGTGATCTACGACTCCGAGCCCGACGGTCCTGATGCCCAGCACGGCAGCAACGTCTCAAGCCTGCTCGCCGCCGTCGACGCGCGCCTGGACCAGCTCGGCGTGCCGCCCCGTCCCGGGCAGCACCGCTCCACCCGGGATCGCGCCGCCGACGAGGCACTCCGCCGGGCGGGCTTCATCTCCGCGATCTCGTTCGACGGGGAGCGCTATCACCGGCTGCCCGCGGCCATGACCGAGCCAGCCGAACAGCGGCGGGCGGTGACCCGGGCCTTCACTGCACTACAGGCCGATGGCTTCAACGTCTTGTGCGATTCGGCCCTGCTCAGGCCCCGGCACTCCCCCTGCCCGGCCGCACGAAGCACGGCTCGGCGACGTCCTCACCACCCAGCCCGACCCGGTCCAAAACCCAGTAGCCCCAACCGCGCTGCCGACCTCCGTTCCACCTCGGGTGAGCGCTGCTCTCGCACCCTCCCCGTCGGCCGGATCGCGCTCGGTCCGCACACGCCTGGCGGCGGAAGCACTCCAGCGTGCCGCGCTGCCGCCCGCGCGTCCCTCCACCGCACCTGGTCGCTGACCTCTTTCCGCCTCGGAGTTCGCCGTATGCCTCCCATCAGCAGACCCGATCCGGCCCTCGCTCTCCCCCCTCACCGCACCGGATGGATCAGCCGTGTTGCCCAACTCCGCCGAAGACCTGCTTCCCGACGTCGCCATCGGGCGCCACCCCGACTACGGCATCGTCGCCGCGAACCCCAAGAACCTCGCCGCCAGCACCTGGATGCTGGAGCGGCTCGACTTCCGCCCCGTCCCGGGCGAGCCGACCCTGTACGCCCTGACCGACCAGCAGCGTGACGGGCAGGGCCGCGCCACCCGGGCCGTCGAGCTGCTGCGCAACGCCGACTTCCGAGTCGACACGGACGCCGTGTTCAACCCCTCCCTCGCACCCGGGCCTCGCCCCGTCCCGGGCCGAACCCCGCTCGGCGAGCCCGATGTCGCGTTCGCCGAGCATCCACGGCTCGGCATCATCGCGGCCATCGACGACCGGGCCTCCGGAATCACCGGACTCGCCCTGCTCGACCACGGCTGGCGACACGACCCCCGCCTCGACATCTACACGCTGTCCGCCACCACCGGACGCGACGAGGCCCTGGGGAAGGTCGCCGACGCGACGCTGGCCCTGCACCGTTCCGGTGTCCAGGTCGCCGTACACCCTCACCTCGCGCAGGACGTAGCGACCCGCCGCCATCCCGCGACCGGGCAGGTCCCGTCCCGCGACCGCACTCAGGACGTCGGCGTCCGTCGCTCGCCGCTTAGCGCCGCCGCGCTTGCCATCAGCCCGGCCCTCGCCGGCTTCCAGGGCAAGCGGCCGGTGGCCGCTCCCGCCACCTCTGTCGCGGCAGCCCGGCCGGTCGACCCGCGCATCGCGTTCTCCCGCGACCGCTAACCCAACCCCCGTAAGGAAGCTCCCCCATGGCAGTGAAGACCATCTGGCCGATCAACCACTCCTGCGGCCACCACACTGACCGCGACCTGTCCGACCGACCGGCCGACCGTCGCGCGGGCTTCGCCGAGTGGCTCGCCACTCAGGAGTGCACCACCTGCTGGCGCGCCTCCAAGGAGGTCAACGAGCAGGACAAGGCAGCCTGGTTGAAGACCAAGCGGGCTGAGGAGCAGGCCGCGTCCGACGCCTGGTCGCAGCAGTACCGGATGCCTCTGCTGGAGGGAACCGAGCGTGCCATCCCCTGGGGTGCGCGCTGCCGCCACCAGGCCCTGTCCGCCGCCTATACCGCCCTGGTCGTCGAAGGGGACACCAGCGAGGCGGAGTGGGAGGGGATCGAGGAGTCCGCTCGTACGATCACCCGCGCCGGCTGGTGGATCGACCAGCGCTCCTCCGAACCGGACGACCTCCCCGAGCTACTCCAGGACGCCACCGCCGCCGACCGGCCCAACGTGAACCCCTACTTCTAGCCGTCCGGTGCCCCGCTGCGGCGGGGCACCCGGTTCTGCTCTCCCCGCAGGCCAGTGCCGGTGAGCGCGGCGTCTATCAGTGATCTCCGGCGGGGCCAAATCCCGAATCCTGCGGGTCCTCTCCCTGTCGGTCCGACCTCCCGGGCCGTCGCTACGTCATTCCCTTCCGAGGTAGCCGCCGTGATTGCCCACCTGCAGCGCGCCAGCAACACCGCCGGCCTGCTCGCCTACCTGTACGGGCCGGGTGAACGTGGTGACCACGTCAACCCCCGGCTGGTCGCGGGTGACGGCCATGGGGCGCCGATCGAACTGCTCACCGAGCCGGGCTCTCTGTCGTACTTGGCCCAGGCGCTCGACGCTCCCGTCGAGCGCCTCGGGGCCCGTGCGCCCGCTCGACCCACGTGGGTCTGCTCGGTGCGGTCAGACCCCCGTCTGCCGGACCTCACCGACGCGCAGTGGGCCGACGTCGCCCGACGGCTGGTGTCCGCCACCGGCATCGCCCCGGACGGTGATCCGGACGCCTGCCGGTGGATCGCCCTGCGCAACCAGCTCCGGCAAATGCACGTCGTGGCCACCCTCGCCCGCGAGGACGGCGGCCTGCACCACGGCTACCGCGACGCCTTCCGCCTCCAGGCCGAATACCGCCGGATCGCAGCCGAGCTGGGGCACCTGACCACCGCCTCCCCTCCGACTTCCCGTGCCCAGGAGACCTCTGTGCCCGCTCCTCCGATCACCATCTCCTCCGAGTTCAGCGGCAGCGTCGTGGCCAAGGGCGCCAACGACGACCTCTCCGCCGTGATCCTCAAGCACGCTGGCTTCCAGCAGATACAGGACTGGCACGGTCGGCGCCACCGGCTACCCACCACCACGCCGGTCGCCGACCAGGTCGCCATCGCCAGCCACGCCGCCGAGATGCTCCGTGCCGCCCGCTACGACGTCGCTCTCGCGCCCTCCCTGGACGTGGCTCGGATGAGCACCCCGGCGAATCCGCTTGAGTCCTACGCCGCCGGCGCCGCGCTTCTCCAGATCACTGATGAGATCAGGTCGGCCGCGAACGGAGAGGGCCTTCGGCGAGCGGTCGACCAGCTCCTCCACCCCGAGCACGGGGCCTTGGAGCGCGTCCGGGAAGCGCTGGAGGTCGCCGGCGAGCACATCAACGACCTCGACGACGAGGCGTACCGGCTGGCCGACCGGTTCGGCTTCGCGGCGGACTTCGTCTGCTCGGCGCAGTCGGAACTCGTCGACTCGGAGGACGAGCTGCGTCGTGTCGGCGGCCCTTCCCGGTCCGAGGCCGAAGCGCCGACCCGCTCCTCGAACCCGTCCGCCTCCCGGAGCGCGGCCCTGGCCGTCTCGCCCGCGGCGGCCAAGGCCGAGATCGTCACCTCGGCCTTCGGCAACGATGTCGTGGAATCCCGCCCGTCTGCCCGTCCGCCGCACGCCTCCGGTCCTCGGCGGTGATCGGGGGTCGTCACCGCCGGCAGTCCCGCCGCCGCCCGCGAACGGCTCTCGGTCCTCGCCGACGGCCTGACCCTGCCGGTCGCGCCGTGACCCCGCCGCCGCTGCCCTCGGGCACCAGACCGGTCTCGCCTCCTCGGGTGGGAGCACGTGCTCCCACCCGTCCTGACCCGTCAGCACCACGAACCAGGAGGACCCGTGCCCGAGTACTACTCCAGCATCGGCGAGGCCATCGGCGCCGCGATGCAGCACAACATCCGGCTCGCCCACCGCGGCAGGAGGCCCATCGACGATCCGCCCCTCCACGTCCGTCGCCTCCCGTCGGCTGCCGACGATCCGTACTCCGTCCCGGGGATGATCGCCCGGCTCACCGAGGACGCCGCTCCCGACGAGGTGGCCGGGATCATCGAGGAGGTCAACGGCGCGCTCGTCGGTGCTCTGCCTCAGCTGACAGAACTCGTCGCCGCTGCAGCCGACTGGGTCCGCGTCCGCCTCACGTTCGACGACCCGCACCACAACCCCGCCATGGAGACCTGGACAAGGCTGGCCGCCGCCCACTGCCTGCTCGAAGACGTCCGGGAGCAACTGGAGGCCGCCGAGGACGGAATCGCTGCCTGCCCGGCCGAACGCACCGACCCCCGGCACCACAACATGATCAATGTCCTCCGGACGCGCGAACTGCTCGACGACGTCCTCAGCGCCGGCGCGGACCCCGCGTCTCCCGGCATCCAAGGCCCGAAGGAGGCGGACCGCCAGCTCTCCGCGAGCACGTCCTCGTCGCCGACGTCCTCTCCCACGGCTTCTCCTGCCTCGCCCCGTTCTACGGAAGGATCCCCGATGGGCAACTTGGCCGACACCTACGGCACCGACGTCGAGATCTATCCCTGGGCCAACGGCCTGGTCTGGGCCGACTGCCGGACCGGCCTGCCCGGGTCAGCCCAGCGGATCCTGCGCTCCTGTGGGTTCACCGCCCCGGCCGACCCGAGCGATCCCGCCTCTTTCAGCCTCGAGTCGCACGTCGCCGGCCCGGACCGGCAACTAGCCGCCTCCGCTGCCGCGGGCCAGCTGGCCGACCTGGGGTATCGGGTCGCGATCGACCCATCCCTGGCCGTCGGCTCCGTCGGCGAGACTTCCGACACCGATGCCCGGCGTCAGGCCGCTGCCCGTCAGACCTCACCCATCGCGGCCAAGGCGGGCACCGGCACCAACGCCCCTCCTGCCCCCTCGCCGGTTCCGTCCGCAGGACGTCCCGCCCCGCGTTCCCGCTGAAACGATTCCGTTCGATCCCGAAGAAGTAGGCCCATGAGCCGCACGAGAGCCGAGCGCACCCCGCCCCCGCCCGCTCGCACCCCAAGGAACCGCCCGTGCCCTCCCCGCGCACCAGTGCGCCGTCGACCACCACCGGCTCCGACGCGCTCCTCTATCTCCTGTTCGGCGCCCTCGGCGCCGCCATAGCCTTCGGCTCCCTCGCCTGGCTGACCGGCAACCTCACCAACTCCCTCGTCGGAAGCGGCCCGTGGGCCCCGTTCCGTGCCACCGCCGCCCTGCTGCATCCCGAGGTGCTGTGGCCGGCCCTGAGTACCACCGCGCTGCTGGTTGGCGTCCGCATCGTCCCCGGCCTGCTCACCCTGACCCTGCTCACCACGGGCCTGGTGCTGTGGCTGCGCCGGCGCGCCGGGGCCAAGACCGGTCTCGCCCGCAAGAGCGACCTGGCGCCGCTGCTGGACAAGAAGATCACCGCCAAGGCCAAGAGCCTGCGGCTGTCCCTCGGCGGCCGGGAGCGTAAAGAGGTCGCCCCCGCCGACCGCGGCATCCTGCTCGGCACCCTCGACCCGGGTCGGGCCGATGTCCGCGCTTCCTGGGAGGACGTGATCGTCGCGATCATGGCCCCGCGCAGCGGGAAGACCTCCGGCCTGGCGATCCCCGCGATCCTCGCGGCTCCCGGCCCGGTCCTGCTCACCAGCAACAAGGCCGCGAATGACGCGTTCACCGCCACGGTGGACGCCCGAGCCGAGGTCGGCACCGTCTGGACCCTGGACCCGCAGCAGATCGCCCACCATCCGCGCGAGATGTGGTGGGACATCCTGGCCGACGCCCGCGACCTGGCCGGGGCGAAGCGGCTGGCCGGGCACTTCGTCGCGGCGAGCGTGGACGAGTCGAGCGGTTCCGATTTCTGGTCCACCGCCGCGTCCAATACGCTCGGCTCCCTGTTCCTGGCCGCCGCCAGTCACCGGCGGCCGATCACCGACGTGCTGGCCTGGCTCGCCTCCCCGGCTGACCGGACTCCGGTCGACCTGCTCACCGACGCCGGCCACGATGCGGTCGCCGCCCAGCTCCAGGGGACCGTCTCCGGTGCGACCGAGACCCGCGACGGCATCTACGAGACGGCGAGGCAGTACGCGAGTTGCCTGCTCGACCCGGAGGTCGCCGCCTGGGTCACCCCGAGCGAGGACCTCCCCGAGTTCAAGCCCCTCTCCTTCGCCACCTCTCGCGACACGCTGTATCTGCTGAGCAAGGACGGTGGTGGCAGTGCGTCGGCGATCATCGCGGCGGCGGCCGACGCGGTGATGCGCGCGGCTGTGATCGTCGCCGAGCGCTCCGGCGGACGGCTCGACCCGCCCGCCCTGTGCGTCCTCGACGAGGCCGCGAACGTCTGCCGGATCTCGGACCTCCCGGACCTGTACTCGCACCTCGGCAGCCGGGGCGTCATCCCGATGACGATCCTGCAGAGCTACCGGCAGGGCCAGCGGTGCTGGGGCGAGGCCGGGATGGACGCCCTGTGGTCCGCCGCCACCGTCAAGATCGTCGGATCGGGCATCGACGACGCCGACTTCGCCGACCGCCTCAGCAGGCAGGTCGGTGACCACGACGTCCAGACCGTATCGGTATCGACGAGCGAGGGCGGCAAGTCCACCTCGGTGAGCATGCGCACCGAGCGGATCCTGCCCCCGGACGCGATCCGCGCCCTGCCCAAGGGCAAGGTGCTGCTGCTGGCCACCGGTCTGCGGATCGCCATGCTCTCCATCCGGCCCTGGTACAAGGAGCCCTCCGCCAGGGTGATCGGACCGGCCTCCGCCCGCGCCACGAAGGCGATCACCGAACGGGCCCTGACGAAGGCCGTCGGCCACGACGACTTCAGGCTGTCGGCGTGAGCGCGCCCACGCCGCCCTCCGCGCGGCTCGGACAGTCGCCGGCCGTCCTGCGCGACGGCTGGTGGTGGCTGGTCGGCGACGCCGGGGCGGTTCCCGTCGCCGATCCCGCGTTGACCACCGTGCTGGACGGCTTCGCCGAGGCGCTGACCGCCGCCGACCGTGCGGTCGCCGATCTGCGTGCCCGGCCGGATGAGCCGTCCACCTCCGGTGCGGAAGGCCGACGATGAACCCGCTGCTGGACGCCGAGCAGGCAGTCCTGGGCGCGGTGCTGCTCGACCCGGGCCAGCTCTCGCATCTGGAGTGGCTCGCGCCGGATCACTTCTACCGGCCGGTCCACCAGGCCCTGTTCGGCGCGCTGCGCAAGCTCCGGAGTGACAACCATCCCGCGGTGGAGGGCGAGAAGTCGGTGCCGTTGTCGTGGGTGACTGACGCGGTCGCCGAGGCCGGCCTCCACGTACGGGGGCTGACCGCCTCGTACGCCCATCTCCTGATCTCGGCCTGTCCGCGCCCCGCGCACGCCCCGGTGTACGGCCGCATGGTGCTGGAGGGCGCGATCCACCGCACCGTCACCCGGCACGCGATCCGGCTTCACCAGGAGGCTCGCACGGGCACGCAGCGAGGCGAGGTCGAAGGGACGCTGCACCACGCGGACGTCCTGACGGGGGTGCTCACCGATCTCGCACGACGGTGGGGCACCGAACCGCGACCGGTCGCACCCGTGACGCCGCCGGACACCATCCCGTCCGCCCTTCCGCCGGCTCAGGCCAATCAGGCGGCCGAGGACGAGGCGTTCCTTCTGGCCGTCCTCGTCGAACGGCCGGGGGCCATGGGCGAGGTGGTCGGCTGGCTGAGGCCGGGGGACTTCGCCGACCCGGCCCGCGGGCAGCTCTACCGGTGCCTCGGTGCGCTGCACCACCGGGGCGAGCCCATCGACCGGCTCACTCTGCTGTGGGAAGCCCAGCGGCGCGGCCTGCTCGCCGACGGCACGCTGTCGAAGGACCGGTTCGCCGTCATCTGCGACGGCGTGGGCGCCGGCGACGCCGAGTGGCTCGGCAAGCAGGTGATGCGTTCCTCGATCACGCGGACCGCCACCACCTCCGCTCGCGCCGTCCGTGCCCTGGCCGAGGGCGAGGCCCTGGCCCCGGGGCGGCTGATCAACCACGCCCTGCACGCGCTCGGCCCGCTCGACGAGGTCCGTGCCCGCTGGGAGACCGCACACGGTCGGCCGCCCTCCCGGGCACCGTCCTCCGCGCCTTCCCCGAGCGGGCCGCCGGCGGCGCGGGTGCACGCGGCCCTCACCCGCAGCGCCCCGCGTGCCGCTCCTTCTCCTGCGGACCGGCTATCCCTCGCGCCCGCTCCAACCGCCGCGCGCCCGCCCTCGCGCACCCACAGCTGACTTCCTTTGCACTGCTCCGCTCCTCATAGACGGGATCCACCGTGACCACGAACTCCCTTTCCGACGCCCTGGCCATACGCGCTATGGCCTCTGCCTTCGACGCCCAGCGCGGCAAGCTCCCGGTCCCCGGCGACCTCCACCGTCTCCCCGGAAGCATCGTTGTCGCCCAGCAGATCTCCGAACTCGGCAAGCTGATCACCGAGCTGGGTGACGAGGTCCTCTTCCGTAGCGTCAACAAGGAGGCCAGCTCCCGCACCACCCCGGCCGTCTCCGGTTTCTCCGCCGCCGTACGGGACGCCGGTGAGGCTGCAACCGCTCTCGGAGAAGTGGCCCAGCAGCTCGCCTTCCTGGAGCAGACCGAGCACCTGCACGAGCAGCCCGACGCCCGGGACGCCCGGGAGGCTGCGGGGCTGGTGATCGGCGACCGGCTCGAAACGGCGGACACGGCCCTGCGGGAGGCGGCCGACTCCCTGCACGCCGCCTCGACCACGGTCTCGCCGCCGTCCTCCCGGCTCCGGGCCGCTCTCACCCGGACCACAACTCCCGGGTACGGGGCCGCACCGGCTGCCCCCGCGCCGTCGGCGTCGGCGTCGGCGTCGGCTCCCGCAGCCCGGACCATGCGGGGCCGGTGACATGTCCTCCGTCCTCTCCCACCCTCCGCTGATCGGGTCGCTCTGCTCCGGGTACGGCGGCCTCGACCTCGGGGTGCAGGCCGCTCTCGGTGGCACCCTGGCCTGGCACGCGGAGGTCGATCCGAACGCCTCGCGCATCCTGTCCCGCCACTGGCCCGGCGTCCCCAACCTGGGCGACATCACGACCGTCGACTGGTCCGCCGTCCCTCGGGTATGCGTCCTGACGGCCGGCTTCCCCTGTCAAAGACGTCTCGGTCGCCGGCCGCCGGGCCGGACTCCACTCCCACACCCGTTCGGGACTGTGGCTGCACGTCGCCCGTGCGGTCGAGGCCCTCCGCCCCTGCTTGGTAGTGATCGAGAATGTTCGCGGCCTCCTCACCTCCCCCGCCGGTTCCCCTGGCGACGTGGAACCCTGCCCGTGGTGTCTGGGAGACACCGCAGGTCAGCCTCCTTTGCGGGCACTCGGTGCCGTACTCGGCTCCCTGGCCAACCCTCGGCTCACCCAACCAGCGGCACGGCAATGGGGACATGACCCTGCCCAGTGCGGCGGCGTCGCTGATGCCCACCCCCCGGGCCAGCGAAACGGGCACCCCGGACCGCCGCCCCGGCAAGGGGCGGCGCCCTCCCCTGTCAGCGGTGATCCTGCCGCTGTGGACGGCGCCGTCGCCGGAAGCCGGGGAGACGGCGGACGGTGGGGACCGTACGCCGCCGCCATCACCCGATGGGAGATGCTCACCCGCCCCGCGCCGGCGCCCACCGACACGGCCGGTCGGCTGCGCGCCGACTTCGTCGAATGGATGCAGGGCCTCGACGCCGGCTGGGTCACCGCCACCCCCGGCCTCGGACGCCCGGCGCAGCTCACCGCTCTCGGCAACGGCGTCGTCCCCCAACAGGCTGCACGGGCTCTGCAGCTGCTGGATCCCCCGTTCCCGCGCTGTCCACGCTGCGCGGACAGGTAGCGGCTGCCTACCGGGTTTTCCCGGCCCGACCAAAACGCTGTTTCCCCGCATCCTCTCGGGCATGTCGCCGTCTCACAGATGGAGCACGCCCCCATGTCCGACAACAGCCCGACCACCCCCGGCCCTGAGCCGTTCCGGGTCTCCGATGAAAACCTCGACGACCTCGCCAGCACCCTCGCCAAGACCATCGCGGAGGTCAGGCGCCACGGCGTCATCCTCGACCGCCTCGGCTCCGAGCCCGATCCCGTACCCGCTGTCGACGGGCAGACGGACGGCGCTGCGGAAGCCGAGGCGGCCGACCCCGAGAAGACCGAGGGTCCCGCCTCGGTGTTCATCGTCGCCTTGGGCGGTGAGGAGTACGCCGTCGAACTCGCCGCCCTCGGCGACTGGGTGAACCATCTCCTGCTGCCGGTGTACGGCCGGGAGATCAGCACGACGCGTCCGTGGTGCGCGCAGTGGTACGAGCACCCGGAGGCCGTCGCCCGGCTGCACGCCCTCTGGCTCGCGTGGCAGCAGCTCACCGACACCGAGGCTGGCCTGGCCGGTCCCTCGACCTGGCACCGCGACCACCTGGACCAGACCCTGGTGCACCTGCGTGCCCCAGACGGTCCGTTCGCCGCGTGCACCACGAGCCCGGCCCGCCCCAACCACCGGGTCCTGTCTACTCCCGCTCCCGAGCAGGGGGAGATAGCAGCGTGAACGACGGTTTCGACTTCGATTTCGATCTCGACGAACTCGCCCCCGCCGATGACGCGTCCGCGGAGGCGGTGGAGCGGTTCTGGTCCGGTGACCTGAGGGCGCTGTCCCGGCACCACATCACGCCCGACGGCTCCCACGGCTTCGTCGTCGCCCACGACCAATCCGTTACGTGGGGAGCTATCGGCGAGCCGGAGATCACGGCGATCGCGGTCGCGCGGGATCTCAGCTGGTTCACGTACACCGTGGAGACGAGCTACCACGCCACGGTGCCCTTCGCTCAGGCGTGGCTGGTCGAGCGCGGCTGCCCGCCCGAAAAGATCGCCAAGCTCTACGGCGACCTCGTGAAACCCGCCGACGACCTCACGGTCCAGGTCGAACGGAAGATCCGGGAATCGGGCACCCGATACGTGGTCCTCGACACCCACACCTCGGACTTCGCCCCGAGCGAGACGTGGACGCTGACCCGCGACTCCCGCGCCGCCGAAGCGCCGATCCGGGTCTTCCACGAGGAGTGGGAGACGGGCGCCGACACGTACACGATGCGCGAGGGCGCGTTCGCCGACGTGGCCCCCGCCCGCTCCTGGCTGGACGACCGCGACGGCCCGCTGCCCGAACCACCGGAATACCGCTATGCCGACGGCGCCGTCCTTCGAGCCCGCGCCGCCCTCTCCCGGTCGGCCGGCACTCCCGCGACATCGAAGGCCGGCCTCGACGCTCCCCGTACACCGCCGGCCGAACCGGGCCGACGGCCGTTCCAAGGGCGGCTGATGTGAGCCGCGCCCGCTTCGCCTTCGCCGCACACCCCGACGCCATCGCGGACCTGCGTGAACTCCCGGACAGCATCCGCGACCTGGCGCTGCTGGAGCTGCAGAACCTGGTCCACGGAAGCGACGACTGCCTGCCGTTGAAGGGCCGCCTCGCCGGCTACCACAAGGTCTACGTCGACCCGTCCGTGTCCTACCGGCTGGTCATCCAGTTCCGCCCCGCCCCGCCGACCTCGAACCACAAGCGCGAGATCTACCTCGTCGCCGCCGGAAGCCGGAAGGACTACGCGGTCTACCGCACAGCCCACCTGCGCACCGCCCCGCCGCAGAACACCGCGGCTGCCTCCGCCGCCGAGGCCCGCGTCCAGGCCGCCCGGTCCCGCTCATCCCTCACCGCCGGCCGCCCGCCGGCCTCACCAGCAGTTCCTTCCACAGTGGCCCCCTCCACGGCCGCCACCTCTCGAAAGGTCCCCCAGCGATGACCGCCGACCGCGCCCCCATGTCCCGTACCGACCTGGCCGGCCTCCTCGCCGAGGCCGCGCAGAGCGTCTCCGGGATCCTCACCGCCGAGTACCCGACGCCCGCCAGCCGCTCATACCTGCACCCCGTCCTGGGCGCACTGTCCGCCGGCCCGCAGGTGGTGGGCGAACTGAACGAACACCTCGAAGAGTTCATGGCCGCCGAACTGCGTCCCGCCACCCCAGCTGGCCTGTTCACCCTGGCCTCCTACGCCTCCGCACTGGGCTGGCTCACCGAGTCCCTCGCCGAGCTGACCACCGCCGTCGACCAGATCTGCACGCGCGTAGGCATCCCCACGGATCCCGGGGAACTGGCCTTCGCCGCGTCCGAGGACGCCGAGGAAGAAGCCGGGTTCGACTTCGCCTTCAGCGCGCTGGAATTGACGGCGATCCGCACCGCCGCCGAGGCCGCCGGCCTCCCGCCCGGTGACTACGTCGGCGTGCTCTCCCAGTCGCTGCTCGCGGCGTCCCGGATCACCGACGCCTGCATGGAGATCTCCAACGGCCTGCTGGAAGACGCCGCGTACGTCCTCGACGAGACCGACCGCATCTGGGCTGGTGGCAAACCAGGAGGCCTTCCCACCCTGGTCCGCTCGCTGCTCGCCCGGATGGAGGACGCCGCATGAACTCGCGCGATACGTCCAAGCGGCCTGCCGTCTTTCCCATCGGCTCGTTCGACGCCCAGAGCATCGAGAACGCACTCGCCCTGATGGGACCGAAGTGGACCACCTGGACGGTGATGACCATGGTCCAGGAAGGCCGTCCTCTGCGGGTGCGGGATGTCGCCGCCAGGCTTCCCTTCGTCAGCGAGCAGCTGGTCGGTAAGCGCCTGGCCACCATGCACACAGCCGGACTGGTCATCCGAGCCGACACTCGCCGCGGGGCTCCTTACCAGCTCAGTACCCTCGGTGAGTCCCTGACGCCCGTGCACCGCACCATGGCCGACTGGTCTCGGACCTACCTGTCGTCCGGCGCGACAGCCGAAGCCGAGCGCGTCGAGGACGCCGTGCAGCGCCTACGGCTGCGGCACACCACCGCCATGGTTCAGGTCCTCGACGCGGGCGGCCCGATGCGGTTCGTCCACATCGCCGAACAGGCCGGCCTGGACTACGCCTTCACCCAGCATCGTCTTCTCCGGCTCCAGGCCGACGGCCTGGTCACCCGCACGGGAACGCGCCACGGCGACCCCTACGTGCTGACCGAAGCCGGCCAGGCGCTGGGCCCCGTCTACGCGACCGTCGAGCACTGGAGCGCCCCCTTGGTCACGCGGTGGACCCCGGCTC
Source organism: Streptomyces sp. NBC_00250 (assembly GCF_036192275.1). Lineage (NCBI taxonomy): Bacteria > Bacillati > Actinomycetota > Actinomycetes > Kitasatosporales > Streptomycetaceae > Streptomyces > Streptomyces sp. NBC_00250. The sequence goes on from NZ_CP108088.1 coordinate 951,379, forward strand.
CGCCCGCCCCAATCGCAACAGCCCAGCGAACTCACTCCGGCGTCCCATTGGGGGCGGACGGCGCCCGGACCGCAGCGGCCCTGCGCCGGAGTGCCGCCGCGCCGACCTCCCTGTTCAACCACGCTCCCCAGCCACAACCACGGGTGTCTGCCTCCGTGACCGTCCAGTCGGCCCCGGGACGGTCCCGGTGATGCAGATGGCACCGAGAGCCAGCCACTCCCCGTCACCGCAGCGGCATCCGTGCACGCAGACCCGCTCTCCTCCCACCCACGCCCGGAGCTTCGACCATGTCCGCCCTTCCCGACCCGTCCCGCTACGAAGAGGTACTGGTCAGCCCCATGTACCTCGCCGGCTCCAACGGGGCCGGTGACGCCGGCTTCGCCCCCGTGGCTCACTGGCCGCACCACTACCTCGACGACGGCCCCTGCCAGCTCCTCGTCACCTCGCCCGACCAGCGGATCCGCATCGGGTGGTTCGGCGATGACTTCGAGCTGTGGAAGATCACCGCCTCCGAGGAGGCCGTCGCCCCGCCCCGCTGGACGGCGACCTTCAACCACGTCACCCCGGCCGAGATCGTCGCCGGCCTCACCACCGCCCTGGCCCAGGACTACGCCGCATCCGACCCGTACGAGAACAACGGGCGCTTCCTGGGGGACCCGTCGGTCTACTGGACCGATTCCCTCCAACCGCTCCTCGACGCCGGCTGGCGTCGCGAACCGGCCATGCACGGCACCGTCAACGTCAGGGCTCCCGACGGACAAGCGGGCGCCCGGATCCGAACCCGCCATCCCCGCTGGGACGACGAGGCCGTCACGCTATGGGCCGGCCCACGGGGCTGGGACACGCGGGCGGAGGCTGTGTTCACTGCGCGCACCCCGGCCCACCATATCGCCGCGACGGCCGCCGCCATGGCGAGTTCGGCTCCGGTCGTCCGCGAGCGGCACATGGTCCACCGCGAGGTGGAGCACCTGGTCACGCTGACCCCGGTCGGCCTGGTCGCCGCTCCTCAGGGCTCTCGCGCTCCTACCCCGCTCGACGTACGGCGTACCGCTGTCACCGAGGCCGTCCGCCGTGCCGCGCGCGCTCCGCGGACAGCCGCCGACCTCCGCGTGATGGCGGCCCAGAGCCGCACCACGTCCTCGGCCCGGATGCGGTCGTCCACCCACACGCCCGCTGCCGCAGCCCGGGCGCCGGTCGCTTCGTCGGCGCGCCGGCACAGCCGCTGACTCCCGCCCGGACCTACCCGGACGCCCTCTCCGCCCCTCCGGACACCAGGAATTCCCTCATGCCCGACACCACCGCGCTCGACCAGGCCACCTCCATGATCGAGAAAGCCTGGGCCCGGCCCATCGAAGTACTGGAGGTCCTCGCGGTCCGTCGCCCCTGCGACGACCCGCTCCTGCGCTCAGCCATGCACATCCGTACGGCCCTGGCCATCACCGACAACGCGGCGGCCGTCCACCGGGAAAGGCTGCACGCCCTGACTCGGCCCGGGTACGTGCCGGCGTACTACGAGCTGGAACGGATCGTCAGCTCGGCCGCCGACCTTCGAGTCGCGCTCGCGGAGAGCGGTGCTCACGTGCAGGCGATCCGGCGCGTGGTCGAGGCGCGTGAAGCCTCCTCGACGGCGGACCGGGGCCCGGCGGCGAGCCTGTCCCGGGCCGCTGTCGCCCGCTCGGGGCTCGCTCCGCGTGCCCCGGGCCAGGTGCCCGACCAGCCCGTTCCCGCCGCCGTCGCCGGGCCGAGGCCCGCCCCGGGGCCGCACCGCTGACCGGTCAGGCGAGGTCCTCGTCGCGGTGGGCGTCCTCGGTGCGGGCGCCCACCGCGCGGGCCAGCTCCTCCACCGTCAGCTCGACGCGCCGGCCTTCCGCGACCCGGTGCTCCACAACCGTGTCCTCGTCCGGCCACCTGTCGGGCTGCGCGCCGACGCCCCACTGGCCGTCGGCGACCATCGCGATGTCACCGACGGTCCACGGCCGTCCGGCGGCTCGGATCTTGCGCTCCAGCCCGGCTCCGGCCCCGTGCCTGCTCGGCTCCGTCATCCCTGCTCCCCCTTCGGTCCCGTACGGCTCGCCGCCGTAACTCGGTTACGACAACCCCGGCCGCCGTTCCATTCCCGCGCCGCCAGCGTCCTGGGCGCCTGGTCGTAACCAGTTCGCCCACGGCAGACGGGTCACCCCCGGAAACGACTACGGACTTCGGCACGCCCCATGTCAACGTACGGGTGTCGGGAAAAACCGCAGGTCAACGAATGGATCGTCCAACCGTGAACGCCTCCGCCACCCTCCTGCCCGCTGTCGCACACCCTTCCGTGGAAGGCCGCCGCTGGCTCTCCTCGGACCACTGCGCCACCCCGGTCCTCGAACTCCTCCACGCCCTCGACTGGACGGTCGTCGACACCCCGGAGTGCAACGTCCACGCGACGAGCCCGGACGGCCGCGTCTACGTCGGCTGGCTTCCCGAGAACCCCGCAGCCTGGACGCGCGACATCGTCTGGCGGGTCCAGGTACAGCCCCCCGAAGGCGACGCGTGGGTCCAGGAGTTCGGTATCGACACTCCCGCCGAGGCCGTGGCCGGGTTCGTCGCTGCCCTCGTCGCCCACTCGCCCTGCTGAATCGGTGAGCGGACTGCACCACAGGCCCGGCCCGCTCACCGGCACATGTTCCCGGGGCCGCCTCCCCCTCCAGCCCGACCGGCCCCGTCCCCGCTCACTGGCCCAGCAGGAGGCTCCCATCGCACACATGCTCCTGGCCACTCGTCCCGGGTACCGCTGGAAGTGCGCCTTCGCCCGTCGCTGCACCTGCTACTACCTATCCGGTCAGTACGGCCTCCATGCCAGGCCCCTTCGCCGCCGTGCGGCGCGCCGAGCCGAAGGACGCCAGTGGCAGTGCGGCTTCTTCGACTGGCCGAGCGCCCTGACGTCCACTGTCCGGCTGTCCAAGGGCTCCTCCCCAACACGAGGAACTCACCGTGCCTTTCCACGCCCCGCTCACCAACCACCACGCCGAGGGCACCCTCTGCCCGGCGGACCACAAGCACACCAGCTCCGGCAAGCCGCTCCACGCCGACTGCCCGGGGCGCTCCTACACCCAGGCCGTCTGTTCATGCGGCAGCTGGGAGATTAAGCAACGCGGCAAGGGCTACGTCAACGAGTGCCGCAAACGGCACCTCGCCCGCCACGCCCAGGGGCCGGAGGTCCTCCGGGACCTGCTCCGTCTCAACGCTCCCTGACTCCCCGTCCCTGCCCGCCCGTACCGCCTTCGGAGGCTTCCTTGCCCCAGTACCTGACCGTCGGCCACCTGCTCCGTCAGCTCCAGGACCTCGACCCCGCCCTGCCGATCCGCCTCGCCGTCAACCCCGACTTCCCCTTCACCCACTACCTGGGCGCCGAGGTCGTCGTCCGGGACGGCAAGGCGTTCATCCCCGACGACGGCCAGGAGGACTACCTCCCCACGTCGGTACGCGATGCCCTCACCTGGTCCTGACCCCTTCCCTGCTTTCCGGAGGCCTCCATCTCGTCCCGCACCCTCCCGCTGCACAGCCTCGCCGTACGTCCCATACCGGACGGCGTACACGGCGCGCTGGTCCAGCGCGTCTCCGCCCGGCACGACGGCCCGCTCGATGTCACGTGGCTCGCCGCCAGAACCCCGAAGCTGCCCCTCGGCCGCATTCGCCTCTACTGGGAGCCCGCCTCTCGCTCCGGCTGGAACGTCACCGCCTACCTGGGCCTGGCCATCACCGAGGTACACCTCGCCTCCTGGCCCGCTGCCCCGGACGACTGGCCGCGCCTGATCCGCCCGACCCTCCACGAAGTGACCGGCCTGTGTGCCGCCCTCGCGTTCGCGACCGACGCCCTCGACCTCTCGAACCGCCTCGTCGAGGTCTGACCGAGCACCGCAGAAGGCCGCCTCTCGCCGACCAGGTAGAGGCGGCCTTGCCGTACGTCCAGCCACAGGTTCAACACACTCATCCCTGATGAGCCGGAAGGCATCATGGTCGGCAAACAGCCTCTCTGAAAGTACTCAAAGGCCGCCGCCTACAAAGCCCCTCCAGAGGAGCCGCTTCCGATTATGCTCGCGGCACAAACACGGGGAGAAGTCTGAGGGGACGGCCATGAGCCGAGTCGTCGTGGTGCACGGGGTGGGGCGGCAGCTGGACACTGCCGAGACTTTGCTTACAGAGGTGGAGCCCGCCCTACGCGGTGGAGTCGAGCTCGCGCTGCGCCGCGATCCCGCCCTCGGACGGTTGGCGAACGGCGACGTCGTCTGCTCCGGGTACGGGGACCTGTACCGCAAGGCCGGCACACGTGGCGAGCCGTACTACCGGGCTGAGGACGTGGAGCCCGGGTTCGAGACCGAGTTGCTGGAGGCCTGGTGGCAGGAGGCCGCCCGGCTCGACCCCCATATCCCCGGGCCGGGTCCCACTGGCCAGGGCCGTACGTACACGGGGGCCGCCCCGCGCGGGGCGGTCGGTCATCTCGCCTCCCGGCCCTTGGCCGTGGACCGGATCCGCCGCGCCCTGAACGCCCTCACCCGGACCCAGTTCTTCGGTGCCATCTCCGACCGGCTGCTCATCTCGGACCTCAAGCAGGTGCGTCGCTACTTCACCGAACCCGACCTGCGCGCAGCCGTACAGGCTCGGGCGGCGGAGCTGATCACGCCGGAGACCCGGGTGGTCGTGGGTCACTCGCTGGGCTCGGTGGTCGCGTACGAGGTGCTGTGTGCGCTCCCGCCGGAGCGGCCGCCGCTGACCCTGGTGACCCTGGGCTCTCCGCTGGGCCTCGCCAGACTGGTCTTCGACCGCTTGGTTCCCGCCCCGAAGCCGGGTGGCACGGGGGTGTGGCCAGCCTCCGTCGAGCAGTGGACCAACCTGGCCGACAATGGGGACGTGGTCGCCCTCGTTCGCGAGCTCGCACCCTGCTTCGGGCCAGGGGTCGTGGACGTTCCCGTCGACAACGGCGCCCAGATGCACAGCATGCGCGCCTACCTCACGGCGGTGGAAACCGGGACAGCGATCGCCGCGGGGCTGACCAAGTGACATCGCAAAACGTGTCGGATGGTGGACTGCCTGCCGACGGGCTGAACCGATACCTCTTCGCCTTTGGCGCGGATACGTTCACCGCCGACCCGCATCTCGAAGCCCTCCCCGGCGTGCCCGAGGACCTGAAACGAATCAAAGATCTCTTCGGCTCCCTCGGCTACACCGAGATCCTCCCAGAGATCGCTGGCGCGCCCGATGCCCAACTGGTGCGGGCCAATCTGGAGGACTGGCTAAAGGCCGACGAGCGCGGCAAGGACGACGTGCTCGTCGTGTACTACGCTGGGCATGGCCTCCGGGGCGAGCGCCATCACCGACTCACCTGCCGCAACAGCCGCAGCGACCGCGTGAGCACCACCCTCGCTTCACGCGAGCTCGCGGACCTGCTGGCCGATACTGAGGTCGGGCACGTCCTACTGTTGCTCGACACCTGCTACGCCGAACTCGGTGCGACCGACATCACGACCGTCACCAGCCAGCTGGTGGACTACAGGCCCCCGGGCGCCGACGGACTGTGGCTGGTGTCCTCCGCCCGCTCTCGCGAACTCGCCTACGACCACGCTTTCGTGAACGGCCTGGAGACCGCCGTGTGCTCAGGCACAGCCGGCATGCGACAGCGGTACCTGGACATCCCCACGGTGACCGACCAGGTCAACGTGCATCTCCGTGAACACCGGCCCGAACAGTGCGCTAGCTACCACGTCGTAGCTGGACGGGCCGTTCCGCCCTTCCTCCCCAATCCGAAGTACCGTCCTGGTCTACCCGGCGAGACGATGGATGTGGAGTCGCAGCGGGAATGGACTGCGCACTTCGGTCCCAGAGGCCGAGGGGTGGAATACGCGAGCGAGCCGGGCGACTGGTTCACCGGTCGCCGACAGGCCCTGGCTACCCTGGCCGGCTGGCTGCGCGACCCCGTTCACGACGCCCGGGCGCGCGTAGTCACCGGGGCTCCGGGTTCCGGTAAGTCAGCCGTTCTCGGTCGGCTGCTGGCCCTGACCCGCCCCGACCATCCGGAGGAACCCGCGCACCTGCTGCCGCCGCCGGACGTCGTGACGGTCTCCGTCCACGCCCACGGCACCACCCTGGAAAAGCTCACCACCCGGCTGGCGGCCGCACTGGACGTGGACGCGGACAGCCCACCGCAGTTACTCGCCAGACTCGCGGAGTACGAGGGCCCCCGGCGGACGGTACTAATCGACGCGCTGGAGGAGGCGGGCACGGGCGTCGGCGGGCGTGAACCGCAGCGCATCGCCCGCGAACTCCTGCGTCCCATGTCCGTGCTGCACAACGTGCGCCTGCTGATCGGCACCCGGCGGACAATGATTCCCGATCTGGGCCGCGCCGTCGAGATCATCGACCTGGACACCGACGCGTACACCGGCCGCGACGACATCGAACAGTACGCCCGCCGCACGTTGGCTGGAATGCCTGGCGAGCTGACCACGACTGACCAGGAGGCCGTGGCAGCCGCAGTGGCCCGGCGCGCGGGCCGGTCCTTCCTCGTCGCACGGATGACCGTACGGGCTCTGCTGCACGAAGACCTGACCCCCGATCCGTCCCAGACCGGCTGGGAGGAGGAACTCCCCTCCGAGGTCGGTCAGGCCTTCGACGCCTATCTGGCCCGGTACGGCGAGGACGAGGGACGCGTCCGCCGACTGCTGCGGCCACTGGCGTACGCGGAGGGCGCCGGCCTCCCGTGGGACTCGCTGTGGGCCCCGCTGGCGACGGCCCTGTCGGGCGAGCGCTGCACGAACGACGACATTGACTGGCTGTGGCGGCAAGCGGGTGCGTACGTGGTAGAGGTGCAGGTAGACGAGGACCGGTCGGTCTTCCGGCTGTACCACGAGGCGCTGGCCGAGCACCTGCGCGACCCCCGCCGGAGCCGGGAGGACCATCGCCGGATGACGGCCGCGCTGATCGCATCCGTGCCGACGAGGGCCGACGGCGACGGCCCGGACTGGGAGCGCGCGCATCCCTACGTCCACGCCCATCTGGCGGGTCACGCAGCGGCATCGTGGGACCTCGAACACCTGATGGAGGACCCGTGGTTCCTGGTTCACGCCGAGCCGGACGGGCTGCTGGCTGCGATGGCCGACGTGCGGGACGCGCAGGCGCAGCGCGTCCGCACGATGTACCGGACGTCGGCGCATTTGTACCAGAAGCTGCCTGTACGTGAACGAGCTCAGGTGATGGCGGTGGACGCGGCGCGACACCGGCTGGAGGTACATCGAACCCGTTTGGGCCGGAGGCTGGAATGGGCGCCTCGGTGGGCGACCGGATCCCAGACGAGCAGTCTCTTCCTGGCGGAGCTGAGCTCGGATTCCGACGATGCGTTGGCCGCAACGACAGTGAACGGAACGCCGGTTGTGCTGACCGCGCGGCACGGGGGGTCAGTGCAGATCTGGGATCCGGCCCAGCAGAACTGCGTGGCCACTTTGGAGGGGCACACCGACACCGTATCGGCGATGGACTGCGTTGAGGTAGATGGTGTGGTGCTCGCCGTGACCGCATCGAACGATGGAACAGTGCGAGTGTGGGACCTCGCACGCACCACTGAACTGCGGAGGTTCGAGGTCCAGAGCGAGGAGGAGAGGGCCAGCAGTATCGAGGAACACCGTGTGGCGAACGCCGTGGCCGGGTTGGCTTGCATCGAGGTGCACGGCGAGGTGCTCATCGTAGGCTGCGCCCCCGATGGTTCTGCCTGGGCCCGGGAGCTGATGTCCGGAACGGTCAGGCTGACCCTGCCGGGGCGGTCTCGGGCAGCCAGCCATCGCCTTCCCGTCGTTTGCCTGGCGACGAACGGGAGTGCCACCGCTGTGATCGGCTCGGCCTCAGGAGGGTTGCGATCGTGGAACCTTGAGACCGGGGAGTGGGGTCTCGTCCATGATTCTCAGGAATGCGATGCAGTGGCGAGCGTCGCACAAGGCAATCACGAGCTCGTGTCCCTTGGCCTCCACACTGGGGAACTTCAGTTCCGTGACCCGGCGACGGACACCGTTGTCTTTTCCTGCCTTGTTGGGTCGGGATGGATCACGGCTCTGGCATTCACGGAGTTCGACGACCGTGCCGTCATGGTCGTCGGCTATGGAGACGGCTCGATGGAGCTGAGGGAACGCTCCGCCGGCCGATTGCTCGCCCGGTTGAACGGTCATATGGACTGGGTGGAATCCGTCGTGATCACCCACATTGAGGGGCGACCGGCCGCCGTCAGCTCGAGTAGCAACGGATCCATCCGCTTGTGGCGTTTGGAGGAACAACCCGGACAGGTCGAACTTCCAGGCCATTCCAGTAGCGTGTCGGGCATCGCGTGCACCGTGTTGGACGGCGCCGCCATCGCAGTGTCGGCGAGCTCTGACCACACGGCACTGATCTGGGACCTGGCTTCCGGGAAGGCATTGCATTGCCTCGAGGGGCATACCGATAGCGTGACGCGAATCGCCTGTACGACAGTACGCGGCACCCCGATCGCGGTGACCAGCGGCGAGGACGGCACTGTAAGGGTGTGGAATCTCGTGGAGGGTACGGAGGCTGGGAAGGTTGCGGCAAGCCACTCCGATCTACAGTTGCTGACTTGTGGGCATCTCGATGGCGCTCCCGTCGCCTTGCTTGCACGGAATGAGCTGCACAGAGCCCCGACGGGCGTCCTGAACCTGGAGAACCTGCAGATCAGTGCGGCTATGAAAGTGGGTTCCCATCATCCAGCCGCCGCTTGGGTCGTTGTGGACGGGCGCCCCACGGTCGTCATCGCGGATCATGAACCGTTCGGACATGGCGAGAGGTGTGTAGGAGTGTGGGACCTCAGCGCCTGGACATATACCGGTGACTTGAAGGGCTTGACCGAGCAGGTCAACGCGTTGGCCTGTGGAACCGATGGAGGCGGTCCGCTGATCCTGGCGGCCACTGCCCGCAGTGGGGTCCAGGTGTGGGATCTACGCACTCAGCGACCGCGTTATCAGCTCGGTGACGGCTGGGTGTCCGATGTGGACTTCGGCTATCTGGACGGCGTGCCCGTGGCGGTTTCCGCAGGCAGGTCCGGCCTCGGAGTCTGGGATCTGGGCAACGGCGCACTCGTGCATGAGGTACAAGTGCCCGGACGTCTCGATGCCGTGGCTTTCGCCCCCGGCGGTGAACTCGTCGTCGGCGCCGGGTTCGAAGTGATCGTCCTGGAACGCTGAGACTCCGGCGCTCCTATGCATCAGTGTGCCCATCCTCCCTCGGCCCACCAGAAGCGAAGCATCCGTCCTGCGTATACGACGTCACCAATTCCCGTCCTCCGACAGGACATCACCGTGTCCGCGGCAGCGGCCATAGGCGGTGGTCAGGCTGCGCTGGCACAGGAGCAACCACAAGCAGGGGTAGCGGTTGGTGGATCGAAAACGTGCGGAACGTAACTGCCCAGACAAACAACCTGCCCAAATCGGCCTGTGTCAGGTCTGCCGCTGGGCGCAGGACCATCCCGACGAACATCAGGTCGGTGGCATACGCAAGGAGAACCGCGGCGGAGACCAGCAGGGACGAGTGGTGCGCGTGACGTCAGCCCACATCTCGGTAGGCCCGCACTAGGTGTGAAGCGATCGTTCTGGAGCAGTGAAATGTTCAGGACCCGCTCTCGTGAAACAAAATCGGGTGACTGCCACAATGTAGGCAACCCTTCACTCTCGTGGCTCTCTCGCCTACTACAGGTAAGTGCCGGCGAGGACACCATCGAACCCGAGCGCAGTGAGCCCCTCCTCAACGGTGGGGTATGTCGTGCCGTGCGGGCTGGCGACCAGGGCGTCGAAGTCGGCGCGCCTGATCTCGGGCTCGATCCACTGGTTGCTGCACCGGCAGCGGATCCAGACGTTGCGGCCGTGGTTGATGAGCAGCCAGTCTCGTCGGGCCCGGCAGGCCGAGCACATCACGGGGATGCCGCCGAGGGCGAGTTCGTGTGGGTGGTTGACGCAGCGTGTCGCGCCGGGGCCGTCGGCCGACTGTGTCTCGTGCTGGAGTTGCAGCAGGGGGTCGGTGTTGGTGGGAAGGCCGGGCAGCGCGGGTGTCGGCTCCGTGGTGCGGTCGGTGGTTCTGAGCACGAGCGTCATCTCCCGATCGAGGGCTTCCTGTTTTCATCCGTAACAGCCGGTAGAACTGGCTGTCCAGGCATTTCGAGGAGTCCGGTCGGTCGGGGGCTGACCTTCCGGACGCGCTGATCAGCGGCGCGGTGGGCGGCTGCGCGGGTCAGAGACGGTAGGGCGCGGCGCCGCTGTGGGCGCGTTCCGTCCGCTGGTGCGGTTGGCCGAGGTCCTGGTCGGGCGGGTGCCGGCCTGCGGGCGGCGCGGAGCTTCGCCTGGGTAGGCGGGGAGCTGGGCGAGGCGGCGCAGGCGCCAGACCAGGACGTCGTTCACATCCGCGGCGGTGTCGAGTTCGCGCATGTCGAGGGCCTGCTGCAGGAGGACCTCTGGGTCGTGGCCTGCCTGCTCGGCCTGGACGAGGGTGGCGACCAGGGCATCGGTCTTCGTCGGCGTGCCGTCTGCTCGTACGCCCTGCTCCGGCAGGGCCGCGCGGAGGGTGGCCTCGTGTGTCCGGCGTTGGGCTTCGGGGAGGGCACGGCCTTGGTCGTGCAGCACGCGCATCGGTGTGGCGGCGGCCTGTCGGTAGGCGGTGCGCAGGTGCTCGGCGGCCTGTCGGGAGGCGTGGGCCTGCTGGGCGTGACCGCGAGCGGAGTGCCAGCGGGCGGCGGCGAGGGTGACCAGGACCAGGGTGGAGACGAGCATGGCGGTGGTGCCGCCATCCTCTCCACGGCCGAGCGCGCCGCCGGCCTGGACGATGCCCCGGGCGGCCGAGCGGAGCGCCCGGATGTCGGCGCGCTCTGCTCGGACGTGGCTGCGGGTCGCCCGCTCGAAGGCTCGGGCGGCGGCAGCCAGCTCGGCGCGGGTGGCGACTGGGGATGTCTGGGCGACCGCGTCCAGGAGTTCGCCGACACCGGCGAGTTGGTCGGCGGCTTCATCGTCGTCGCCGTCGAGGAGGACAGCTGCACGGTCGGCACTGTCGGTGGCCCTGCGTCGCGCTCGGGCGGGCCGGGACCAGTCCGCCCGGCCGTCGGCGGCCGAAGCCGTTGCCCGCTCGGCGGTACCGTCGGCCAGCCGGAGGCGGATCTTCGGAAGGGAAAGATCCGGGGCCAGCTTGGAGCCGGGGTACCAGACCGGGTCGCCGTGGCGGTTGCGGTCGCCGGGCAGGGCCACGTTGTAGCCGAGCGCGTCGCCGGACGGGGCGTGGCGCATCCTCACGCGCAGGCCCGCCTCACGCAGCCGGGTGAAGAACTCCTTCTCGTCGGCCGCTCCAGCGAGGGCCTGGCGGACGGCTTCGCGGACCGTCTCGCGGGAGGTCTCGGGGCGGCCTGTGCGTTCGGCCTTGAACTTCTCGGCGCTGGTGGGGTTCTTCGCTGCGGTGCCGTCGCCGGCGTTAAGGCGGCGCAGGCCCATCTCCTTCTCGACGCGGCGGCATTCGGCCTGGGCCTTGTTGAAGTCGTAGTTGAGGCGGGGATTGCGCAGGTCACCGCGGACCAGTGTGGCAACGATGTGGATGTGGTCTTCTGCGTGGCGGACGGCGATCCACCGGCACCCGTCAGGATCACCGTCTGGGGCGATGCCGGTGACGTGGACGATGCGCTGGGCGATGGCGTTCCACTCCTCGTCGGAGAGCCGCCGGTCGCCGGGGGCGGTGCGGACCGAGCAGTGCCACACGTGCTTGGCGGGCGCGCGGTCGCCGGCCTGCTTGACCCTGAGGTCGAGGGCGGCGGTGAGGCGGGCGAGGGTGACGTGCGCGTCGGTGTCGCGTCCGGGGTCGGGGGCGAAGCCGTCCCAGGAGCCGACGAGGTGTGCGTCGGTGTGCTCCTCGCGCCGGCCGGGGCCGTAGAGGTAGACGAGGAGTCCGTGAGTGCGCGAGCCGCGTCCGATGTCGGGCACCATCACAGCCTCCTGGTCACCAGGTCGTTCGCCGCGTCGTCGAGGCGGCCGAGGGCCCGGGTCAGAACGTTAAGCGCGTGATCGAGTTCGCCGGGGCGGGGCTGTCCGCCGGCGTTATGGATGTAGGCGATCTGGTTGATGTTGTTGCCAATCCGGGCCAGGGCGGTACGCAGGGCGGCGAGTTCGTCGATGGCAGCGTCGAGTTGTTCGTTGGTGTGCAGGGCGGTCGAACCGCGGGCGGCGGCCAACCCAGCGGCGGCAAGGAATCGGGCGACGGTGACGCCGCGCTGCGTGGCAGCGGCGACGATCTCGGCTTCCTCGGAGTCGGAGAGGCGGGTCGTCGTCTTGCGAGTGCGCTCGCTCGGATTGCGGCTGCGGCGGCGCGGCTTGCGGTCGGGGAAGACGGGCGTGCTCGGGCTCGGCTGCTCGCGGTGGTCGTCGCGGTCGGCTTCTCCCCCGGTGACCGGCGCCCCCTGGTGCCGGTCACCTGGCTGGTTCCCGAGCGCCCTCGTTAGGGAACCAGCCAGGCTTCCCCCGCCCTCTGAGGCGGGGGCAAGTGCGTGCGACGGGCCGTAGGACCGTCGTACGCGATAGCTTGCTCCGCCAGGAGCCGTCGTGGGGTTCCGCTGCTCTCCGGCCGTGGTCACCGCCGGGTCGTTGGTGGTCACCGGCTCGTCTCGGGATTCTGCTGCTGGATTTCTCGGACGAGTTCCTCGATCCAGTCCATGGCCAGGACCGGGTGGTGCAGGGTCCAGGGGCGATCGTGCTGCTCTCGTTGCACGATCCAGGTGGTGTCGGGGCCGGACTGGGCGCGATGGAGGTGGCCGCGCTGGTGAAGGACGGTCAGCCAGGAGTCGACTTCGACGGGAGTGGCCGGGTGGGTGCGCAACGGGTGTTCTCCGCTTCTGCTCTGGAGGGGTGCGGGGCGGGTGTCTGGAGCGGGTGACCGGCTGAGATGACCGGCTCGGTCACCCGCTCCGTGGTGTCCGGTCAGTTCCGGATGGAGGTGACCGGCTGCCCGTGCTGCTGGCGAAGCTGGGCCATCAGGGCGGTCAGGGTGTCGCTGGAGAGCGGGATCTGCTGACCGCGGATCGCCTGGGCGACCACCTTGCGGGTCAGCTTGTCCTCGGCCCTGACCGCTGACCGGGCGATCTTCAGAAGCTCCTCGGTGTCCGGGTCGGACCGCCGGGCACCTGGTGTTCGGTCCTTCCGGTCAGTGACTGGCAGCGGAGTGACCTGGAGGCCGGTGACCAGCGGCGCCGTATCCGGCTGTCCCGTCAGGTCAGCGACCTCGTCCGGCTGACCGAAGTGGCCAGCGGCCGAGGCGGTGTTGCCCGGACGGCCAGTGACCGGGTTACGGCCGTCCGCCGGGTCACTGGCCCCGGTCAGTGACCGAGGCGCGGGCGTCCGCTTCTCCAGGGACAGCGGCGGCCGGCCGGTCAGGTCAGTGACCGGCTGCCCGGCCTCGACCTGACCGGACTGCGGTCGCTGACCGACCCGGTCGGCCCGGGTGACCTCGATGCCGTCGGGCAGGTCACCCTGACCGAGGTCACCGGTCTGGCCGAGGTCCTCGTGGTTACCGTCCTCGACCGGCTTGCGGGCGATGAGGATGTAGAGGTGGACGGCGCCGGCCAGGGCGAGCGGGGCGATGGTGGACAGCACTGCGACCACCGTGTCGCCGAGCCGGAGCCCGGTACCGGCGACCGCTTCTTCGTTGAGCCGTACCGCGTGGAGGGCGTTGGCCCAGATGCTGGCGGCAGTGGCCGTGCCGAAGAGGGTCCAGACATACAGCCGGGCGCGCAGGGGTGATTCGCGGAGGACGAGGAGGGCTCGAATGCCGTAGGCGATGAACCCGTCGATCACCAGGGGAAAGAGGTAGGTGAGGAAGCCTCGGATGTGGATAGCGACGGCCATCTGCTGGAGCGCGTCGTACGACAGGGCGCATCCCGCTCCGCCGAGGGCGATGACGGCGACTCGGTCCCAACCGGATATGTGCGCCGCCTTCGGCGCGGTCGTGGCGGTCACGCCGCCGTACCGAAGTCGTCGCGGCCCAGGTGCTCGACGCCGGCCTCAGGTGGCGCGGTGGTCTTCGCGGACTGGTTCAGATCTCGGTTGCGCAGGGCGCGGCGGGTCTCGCGGTAGAGCTTTTGGGCGTGCTCCTCGGTGATCTTCAGGAGCCAGGCCAGGCGCTGCTCGGTCACTCCGTGGCGGTAGGCGGCGCGGATGACCGCGCGGCGTTCGGCCTTGGTGAGGTGGACGTCGCGTCCGGCGATGGTGTCGTTGACGCGGCTGTAGTCGAGGCGGTGGCCGATCCTCCCGTGCAGCGGTTCGCGCTCCTCTTCGGTCAGTCCACCTCGGATGCCGTCGGTGTCGCCGGCTTCCAGGGCGGCGTCCAGGCAGGCGCGGCGGACCGGGCACTGGCCGCACAGCGCCTTCGCGACGGTGATCTTGTCGGTCTCGTCTGGGGCCGGGAAGAAGATCTCGGGGTCCACCGGGTTGTATTCGGTGGTCTGGCAGACGGCTTGGTCCTGCCATGTGTGGTCGCCGAGCGACCGGTGGCGGGCAGGGCGGATTGTCGTGCTGGTCATGCGGGTTGCTCCGATCGCTCTCCGCGCGCAGGGGCGTCGGCGGAGAGGTGCGCTGGGTCGGGAAGTGCTCGGGGCGGCGCGGAGAGGACGCGGCCCGGCGTGGTGGCCTGGGGCGGGTCAGGCCGCGAGACCGCGGCGTCTGCGGTCGACCTGCTCGAACTCGACCCGGGTGGTCATCTGTGCGAGCCGAGAGGCGACGCGGTCGCCGAGGTGGGCCCGGAGGTCTCTGATCGCCATGTTGGTGGTGATCAGGGTCGGAAGCTCGTAGTTGTACCGGCGGTTGATCAGCCGGTACGTCACTTCCTCGACCCACTCGGATGCCTTGGCCGCGCCGAGGTCGTCGATGATCAGCAGCGGGCAGCGGCTTACGGCCGCCAGCTCTCGCTCGCTGTCGACTCCGGGCCGGGGCCGCAGATCGGCGTACAGGTCGGCGGCGGTCGTCGCTCGCCAGCGCACGCCGACTCCGGTCTGCACCAACCGCCGGACCGCGCCGAACGCCTGGTGCGTCTTGCCCGCGCCGACGACGCCGGCCATCAGCAGGCTGGGGCCGGTGGTGACCTGTCGCCTGGCTCCCTGATTGGGGGCGACGGCGGCCTCGGTGACGGCCCGGACCCAGGTCAGGACCTGGGGGTGGTCAGCGACGGCAGCCCGGTAGCGCGGGGGCATCCCGGCCGACAGGGCGTCCAGCGGGGAGAAGGGCTCGGGCTCCTCGCACGGTGCGGAGACAGTCGTGGGGTCGATGTTGCGGGCAGCCAGGATCTGGGCCATCCGGTCCAGGGTGCCCTCGCCGAGGGTCTGTGGTTCGCGGTGACGGGTGCGCATCACAGCTCCTCGGAGTAGGCGACAGCGGCGTTGGCCGGGGTCGTCCAGGCCTGATGGGCGGGCACGTTAGGCCGCGATCCCGGCCGCGCCAAACCGCCGGGGCGTGCGTTCATGGCCTCGTTGACCATGCTGAACAGCACGCTCGGGTGCTTGGGGTTGGCCGCGAAGTTCTGCAGCCCGGCCCGGATGTGCTCCGGGGCGATGCCCTCGCCCAGGAGCTTCTTGGCGATCCGGCCGAGGTGCCCGATCACGTCATTGGGCGGGCGCTCGTCGCAGGCGGCGACGTACTCGCCGACGAGCTGGTTGGCCGAGACGCCGTCTGCGGGCGCCGTGCGCCCCGTAGGGACAAGAGATCCAGGATCCAAGATCCTAGATCCAGGCGCCGAGCCCTCTCCGAGGTTTCGGGGAAGGTTCGGAGAATCGTCGGCGGATGCGCCCTGACCTGCGCTTTTCACCCCCGCGTGGTGATGGGCGCCAGCGATGTGGTCGAAGGTGTCCTGTCGGGCAGCGGAGGTCTCGTCCGTGTGCTCGCGAACGGTCGCGGTGGATAGCGCGGCCGGATCGAGGGATCGGGGAGCGTTCGGCGAAGTCTCCGCGAGCCCGCGGAGAGCAGAGGCCGACTCCTCGGCCCGCTTGGTGCAGGTGCCCTTGCAGGGAGCGCACCGGGCGGCAGCCTGGTGCTGCGGGCAAGAGGGCAGGCGCGACTGGCTCGGCTTGTCGATCTTCTGGTGCTCGGACCAGGTCACGATGTGGAGGTAGCGGCGGCCGTCACAGCCGGTGTACCGGCAGACCAGGCCGGCGGTCGCGAGCTGGTGGAGATCGTCCTCGACGTGGACCGACGTGTGCTCGGCGCGGAGCGGCCAGAGGAGCCCGGCGATGATCGCGGCATTGTCGCGGTGGCGGCCGTGGTCGTCGGATTGCGTGAGGAGCCCGAAGAAGGTCCGCTCGGCCTCGACGCTCACCTCGGCGAGCGACTCGGAGACGAATGCTTCCGGCTTGATGGTTCGTATCCGCGCCATGTCAGCGGTCCAGACCGGCGGGGATCGGGTCGCCGCAGGCGAGGGTGGCGTCGGCAAGGTGAAAGGTGTGCGGTTGCTTCCAGTCCGCCTCCGGCCAGACCCGCAGGATCCAGCGGGCCGCGACCCGGACGATCGTGCGGCTCGACGCCACGGCCTTCCCGGCCTCGTCCTTGACGATGGCGTGCAGGTGGGGCCACACCTGCTTCGGGTCGTCGAGGCCGACCCGAATGGTGGCCGCGCCCGGGATCATGTCGGAGAGCTGGGCCGCGAGGCGGTGCTGACGGTCGGTGTCCGGGCAGGCCAAGGTTCCGCTCGGCATGGCGAGCATGCGATACTCCCTTTTTCGTAGGAGCGCGGTGCGGTGGTTCTCGTGCAAAAGCCCCGCCGCCCGCGTGATGTGTATGGGCACCCCTCGGGGTGCCGGCCCGGCGCTTGGGAGTTGGTAGCTCCCGGGCGCCGGTTTTTTCGTCTCCGCGTCGCGTCACGGACCGTTCGGTTGCATCGCCACCTCCCTCCTCTGCTTCTGCACAGGCGCGCACCTATGCATCGAGGGCAGGGGTGCGGATCCCGGCGTTTTTCGGTAGCCTGAAGCTATCTTGATTCACATGAAAGGTCAACGGACCGAAACTTCTTCGGTTCACCCGAAAAACGAGGTCTGATGCCAGCTCGCCACTTCGATAGGGCTCTCGTGCGCTCGGTGCGCAGAGCCGCCGAGATCTCGCAGTCTGATGTGGCAAACGCCCTTGGGACTGCAGATTCGACAGTGGCCGGGTGGGAGCTCGGATCATCCGTGCCGGATTTGGAGAAACTGGCCGCCCTCGCCCAGGTTCTCAACCGGCCGCTTGATGTCCTGTTTCCTCGCGACGGGTTGCCCGACCTCACCGACCTACGGTGCGACGCCGGCCTCTACCGGTACGAGACGGCAGCGATCATCGGAACCAAGAGCGACGGCCCTGTGGCAGGTGCAGAGCAGGGGGTGCGGCGCCTCAAGGACAGGTACCTCCCCTACTTGGCGGAGGCGTATCACGTCACCGTGGACGAGGTGAAGCGAGCGCAGGATCGGTCGATGGCGAAAGCCAGCGGCGAACAGGTGGATGGCAAGACCACCGATGCCACGGAGAGTGAGAGGCTGCCGCGGACGCTAGCGGAGAAGATCACCTTTCTTCTGGAGAAGTCCTTCCCTGGCCCCGATGGGGCCCCTGGGGACGCAGAGATCGCGGCGTCGATCAATGCGCACGCGGGCGGAAGCGTCATCAGCGCCGAGGAAGTCCGTGATCTCCGGACTGGGGTATCGGAGACGACCACGCCGCTCGTCCTGGAGGGGCTCGCCGGCCTCCTGGGAGTCACCCCCCTGTACTTCCAGCCCGACGACGAGGTGGCTGCGCAGGTGTACGAGGGCCTCCAGCTCCTCGCCGCTCACCGGGAAGGCAAGGTGGGGCGGGTGCGTGCCCGCGGCGCCGGCGCACAGGGCCTCCCGCCGAACCTGTTGGCGCTCGTCAGTGAACTCGTCGACGAGATGCAGCAAAAGGCCAGCGAGCGGGAGTAGCGGGGACCGGCGTCATTTGCCGGGCCCCCGCCACCGCCGTTCGGCTACGACCGAATTTCCAGCGCGTGCCCGGCCGACATCACTGCCCTGATGGTCGAGAGGTCGTTCAGGTTCGCGAGCGGATCCCCGTCGACCAACACAACGTCGGCCTTGTAGCCGACCGCGATCCTTCCGGTCGTGCTGCCGAGGCCGAGCGCGTCAGCAGCAACCGACGTGGCCATGTCGAGGATCCTGCCGTTGGACAGTCCCAAGTGGGCGTAGAACGACAGCGCCTGCGCGAGGCCGTCGAACGATGCTCGTTGCACTCCTGCGTCCGTTCCGGCCACAAGCGTCACCCCGGCGTCCGCCATCCTGCGGACGAGGTCGAACATCGCGCGGGCCTTCTCCTCACCGAAGAACCGGGGCAGCATCTGCCAGTGCGGGCTGACCGCGGGACAGACCGCGATCTCCTGCTCCACGATCCGGGCGACGACGTCGTCCCGGAAGTCGAGCCCGTCGCCCGTCATCCATGTGCAGTGCTCGATCGTGTCCACACCTGCCGCGACAGCGGCCGTGATACCCGGTGTCCCGTGGGCATGCGCCGCCACGGGCAAGCCGGCCGCATGGGCTTCCTCCACCAGAACGGCGAGTTCGGCGGGCGAGAACTGCGACTCCCAACTCTTGGGGCCGTCCTTGGTCAGACCCCCGCCCGTAACCATGGCCTTGATCACGCCCGCTCCTGCGGATGCGTTCTTCCGAACCAGCGCGCGGATGTCGTCCTCGCCGGCGACCTCTCCACCCAGGAAGTGACAGTGGCCGCCGGGTGGTGTCAGCGGCGTGCCGGCGGAGACGATGCGAGGCCCGACAGTCGTTCCCTCCTCGATCTCGGAGGCCAGCCGGAGCGCGAGGCCATTCCGATCTCCGAGGTCACGAGCTGTTGTCACCCCGCTTCGGAGGAGCATCTCCGCCCGGCTCCGCATGTCGGCCAGGAGGGTCTCGTCGCTCGACTGGGCGAGCGTGGCAGCGGGGTCGGCCCCGCCGTCGAAGGCAAGGTGCACGTGGGCATCGATCAGCCCTGGCATCAGGGTCCCGCCGAAGGCGACGCGTTCGATGTCGGGCCTCGCCTCTGCGATGACCGTTTCCTCGGGCCCGACCGCACGGATGATGTCGCCCTCGATGAGAACGGCTCCGTCTTCCAAGTAACGCCCGGATCCCACGAGGACCCGCTTCGCAACGATCAGCATCTCGTCTCGTCTCCTTCGGTCACGCGGCACGGCGCAGGGCGTCGGATACGGCGACCAGCTGCTGAACATCCGCCTCCCGGTCGGTTCCGAGGGCCATGGCCAGCGGCACGGCCTGGCGTGGAACGGTCGCACCGTCTCCGATCCGCGCCGCCGCCTGGCGGAGCCGAGCCGCCAGCTCAGCAGGGTCCCGGCTCAGAGCGGCCCCATCGCTCTCATCGCCCCCGACAGAAAGGTAGGGGCTGATGTCGAGGAGACCATCCCGACACTCCACGATTCGCCGGTGATAGCGACGATGAACTCTGCGCGCCCGCCACCGGTCCCCCATGGCCGGCGAGGCGGCACCGAGCACGTTCGACGGGTACGCCTCGGTCAGTAGCTGCCACAGCGGCTCCAGCCGTCGGTAGTCACGGCGGTGCCGGGCCCAGAGCCGGATCGATGCGATACGAGTCCGGACGCCCGGGTAGGTGATGCCCGCGACGAAAAGCAGGATCGACACCACGAGCAGCAGAGCCACCGTCGACATCAACGCGTGTGTCACCGTCCCTCCGCTCCATCGGACGGCGACGAAGACGGCCCGGACACCGCAGGCGCCGGCCATGGTCGCCAGACCGAGAGCGGCCATCCACAGACCTGTGGCGTGTGGCCTCCGAGACAACCGCGCGAACCGATACGTCCAGCGAGCTGTGACGGTCAGGGCATACATCAGGTAGATGCCTGCGCCGCCATAGAAGAAGGCGATCTGCGGCACGGTCATATCCGCAGTGCTGAAGGAACCCTCGAATACGGAGGACGGCACGGTGAGGGCAGCGACCGAGATGGCCACGCCGACCGTAAACGCGAGGACCGCCTCAAGACGCGCGCGCCGCCGTCCAGCGCCGCCCTCGGCGGAGTAAAGGTAGAAGCAGAGCAGGTGGTACACGGTCGCCAGCAGCAGCAAGTTCTGAATGAGCTTCGCCGCTCCGTGGCCCGCGACCGTGTCCACACCAGAGGCGCCGCCGGGCATGGCGACGGGGTATGAGAGCGCTGCGCACACCAGGCACAGCGTCACCGACCGCAGTGGCAAGTCGTCAGGGGCCTTGGAAAGTTGGTAGAGCTTCCAGGCCACCGCGGCAACAAGGCCGAACAGAATGATCTCGGTCATGCCTACAACCAACCCGTCCGGTCACCGAGGGCCTTCTCGATGCGGCTGACCGCAGGGTCCTCAGAGAGGGGAACGTCTCTCAGCTTCGAGGCCCATTCCATGATGATGGTGGCGGCGAGCTCTACGGAGCACTCCTCCTCGGAGTCGTACGAGCAACGGCGGGACACCCGCTGGATCAACTTCCGGTCGAGCACCGGAATCAGCGTTGCCCAGCCCTCCACATAGTCATCCGGGTCCTCAAGCGCGCCATCAACGCCGGCGGCTTCATCATCAGCAACGATGATGTGCCCCACCTCGTGCAGGATGATCAGGTCCTGGTGGAATCTGGTCGTTTCCTGCTGGTAGAGGATGACGTCCATGCCGGGCGTGTCAACCCAAAGACCGGACGGGCCGGGTTTCTCCAGTCGTGCGGGCTTGAGCACGATGGGGCGGCGGCGCTTCTCGGCCAGCGCCAGGCACAGGGCCTCGACATCCAACGGCGGACGGACCCCCAACGCCTGCAGTTCGCGCCGAAGCCGACGCTGCAGGTCCGACTCCACCGTTCGAGACGCGGTACGGCGCCATTGGCGGCGTTCCCCGCCGTCCCGCTGCGAGATGTGAGGTACGGGCGCCGTGCGCGCACCCTTGCCCGAGAACATGTCTTCCCCTTCTGACGGGCTGGTTGGTGACCCCCGAGCTGGGCGACAGCCACGCCCTGGCGTTGATGCCGCCGGCGCACTCCGCCCCCCGAGCACAGCACCACCGACGAAGATCGCGTGAGCAAATTCGCAGTCTGGATGCGGGCATCGAAAACGCCACACGGACATTACGTGAAGAGTGCAGCCACCCCTGGTGGGCGTCGCGGCCGAGAGCCATCGATCGGAGCAGACGATCTTCGCTCGGGGCAAGATCGAATATTTCTTTCGGCCGGTAATCCCCGGGCCTTCCGCCCTCGCGGAACCTCTCGAAATTCATACCTACCAGGCGGTTGTCCCCGTTATGAATTCGATACCTCGACCCCGGCAAAGCATCGGGCAAATGCCTTAAATCGAACAAATAACGCTGGACTGTGAGTCCGCTCGACACCCTTGCGACCGCTCTCGCTCGACCAAGAACAGACCGCTCAGCCCGTTATGCTTCCTCCCATGCGTACCGAGACCGTGGCGATAGACGCCGATTCCCTGGCGTTCTGGGCCGAGCGCCACCTCTGCACACTGACCACTCTCCGCACCGACGGGCGACCGCACGTGGTTCCCGTCGGAGTGACCTTGGATGCCGAGCTTGGGGTGGCGCGGGTTATCACCCGCAAATCAAGCAAGAAGGTCGCGAACGTGCTCTCCTCACCCACCGGCGAAGCTCGGGTGGCCGTGTGTCAAGTCGATGGGGGTCGCTGGGCGACGCTGGAGGGGGTTGCCGAGATCCGCATCCACCCGGACGTCGTGGGCGATGCCGTTACGCGCTACGCGGACCGATATGGACGCACTCCGACCTTCGATCCCGAACGTGTCGTGATCGAGATCAGAATCGATCGGGCCATGGGACAGGCCAAGCTGCCCCAAACCCCGGCTGGGGCACGTACCGCGGGCTAAGTTCGGCAAGGCTGCGCAGCCCTGGCTCCATGCCGGTGATCCTTGTGCGCCCGAGCGCTCGGCTCACGTATCGTCGCCCGGGTGACCGACGCACATGTGGAGAGCAGGCTCCGGGTCTCCACCGACGATCTTGCCGAACTGATCAAGGACTTCGGCCTCGGTGAGGTCACGGAGTGGCGCCATCTGGCCGAGGGCCTGATGAACGTGAACTGGCGGCTGGACACCCTCGCGGGAGCCTTCGCGCTCAAGCGGGTCACGGACGTGCCGCTCGACCGGTTGCGACGCAACCTTGCTGTACTGCCCACCCTTGCTGAGGCCGGCGTTCCCGTGGTTGCCCCTTTGGAGACCCCCTCGGGCAGCGTCGTCGTCGAGGTGGGCGGAAGCGGGTACTGCTTGTTCCCCTGGGCTCCGGGAGCGCACGTTCGTGGCGTGGGCCTCCCCCGTGCTCAGGTGAGGCGGCTTGGCGCAGAGCTGGCCAAGCTCCACCTGGCGCTCGGGGCCGCCGCCGGCACGGAAGTCCTGCCCGCTGTCCCAGACACCGTGACCGCCGAGGTCGTCACGCTCGAAGAGGCTGCAGAGAAGGCCGACCGACTCGCTTCCGCTGCGCGGAACCGCGGTGCGGGCGAATCCTTCGACATGGTCGCGCTCGATGCCCTCGCGACGCGTCGGGTGCTGCTCACCAAGTACGCGCCTCTGCGCCCCGAGGGTAACGTCCCTGCGGGGCCGCACGGCTGGACGCATGGCGATTTCCAGTACCGGAACCTCCTGTGGTCCGGTGGCGAGCTGGCCGCGGTGCTCGACTGGGACCGGCTGGGCGTCCGCCCGTACGCGGAGGAAGTCGTCCGTACGGCGCAGGTGCAGTTCGGGGTGGAGGGCGTCTTCGACCTGGAGCGGGTGGTGGCCTTCGTAAGCGGCTATCGGTCGGTGGTCCCGCTGGAGCCGGCCGAGCTGCTCGATGCCGCCCGCCGGCTGTGGTGGAAGCGGATGACGGACTTCTGGCAGCTCGAATTCCACTACGACCGGCAGGACCACTCCTGCGACGAGTTGTTCATCGCCGACGAGGCGCTCCTTCACTGGTGGACGGAGCGGCTCGACGAGGTGGAGCGCGCGTTCGTCGGGGCTTCCTAGTACTCCAGCCGTAGATCGTGATCTTCATGGCTGGGCGGCTGCTTGCCGTCGGTAGTGGCAGTCGCGGGCGCGGGCCTGGTGTCGGCGTCGCCAGTGTGACCAGCGGAGTCGGTGCGCGAGGTCGTGGGCCCGGCTGGTCAGGGTGGTGAACAGACGTTGGATCTCGTTGCAGGTCAAGGGGATCAGGTCGTCGGGGGCGGGGTGGTCGCGGCGTTCGGCGGCTGCGGTGACGGCGAGGAAGGCGTGGGCGAGCATCGCGAGGGTGACCCAGCGGTGCCAGGAGGTCCAGCGGCAGACCTGGTGCTCGTCCAGCCCCGCCAGGCCCTTGCCAGCCTGGAAGGTCTCCTCCACCGTCCAGCGCCGTCCGGCCACCCGCACCAGGTCGGACAATGGGACGGAGTGGGGTGAGAAACAGCGATAGAAGGCGAGTTCGCCGCTTCTCCGGTTGCGGCGGACCAGCAGCCACCAGTGCCCGGGCCGGTCGGCGGGGCCGTGGATGTCGGCCTGGGCCCAGCCGTAGTACCGCTCGCCCTTGGCGCCCGCTCCGGCCGAGCGCCGCTGCCAGGCCCGTTTCGGGATCTTCGCCACGATGGCCTTGGCCGGGAACTTCCCTGCCACCGTGGTGACTTGGTGGGTGCTGGAGACTGCCAGGACGTAGCCGGTCCGGCGGTCTTCCAGCGCGGCCCGCAGGTGCGGGTTGTCGCCGTAGACCTCGTCGCCGGCGACCCAGCGGGCGGGCGTTCCCGCATCCAGGGCCCGGGTGATCATCCGAGCCGCCAGTACCGGCTTGGTCGTGAAGGTGAGGTCTTCGGGGATGCCGGCGGTCCGGCAGCGGTCGAGGTCGTCGGTCCACGAGCGCGGGACGTACAGGGCCCGGTCGATCGCGGCATGCCCGCAGGCGGCGGAGTAGACGAGGTAGACGGCGACCTGGGAGTTCTCGATCCGGCCCGCCGTGCCGGTGTACTGGCGCTGGACGCCGACCGTGGCGGTGCCCTTCTTCAGGTCGCCGGTCTCGTCGACCACCAGCACGGCTTCGTCATCGGCCAGGTGCTCGACCACGTAGGCGCGTAGGTCGTCGCGGACCGCGTCGGCGTCCCACTTCGCGCGGTGCAGCAGGTGCTGCATGCCGTCCGGGGTGGAGTCGCCCGCGTGCTCGGCCAGCGTCCAGCAGTTCTTCCTTGGCAGGTCCGCCAGCAGGCCCAGCACCAACGCCGTTGCGTGGCGGCGTGGTTCGACCCGCGCGAACCGTCCCGCGATACGGCCCGTCAGCTGGTCGAACATCGACCGCCACCGGGCAGGCACTACGCTGTGACCTGCGGCCACCGCCTGATCTTCGTTGGTCGACACAACTCACGATGATCAACGGTGGCCGCAGCCGTCTCCGCACCGGCCCCGACCAGCAAGATCACGACCTACGGCTGGAGTACTAGTCGGCCTGCAGGACGAAGAACAGGAAGCACAGGAAGCGCGGCTTGGCCGCGATGGCCTCGGGGAACATCTCGCGGGCGGCGGGATCAGGCTCCGGCTCGCTGATGACCGTAATCCGGAAACCGGCCCCGATGAAAGCCTCGATCATCGCGTGCAGCGGCCTGTTCCACCTGCTCACCAGGGCGGTATGGCCGCCAATGGTCCACTCCACGGTCCATTTGGTGGTGTCGAAGTAGTTGTGCTCGGCCTCGCGACCGGCCTCGCGGTGTATGAGGTTGATGGCAAAGGGATGGTCGACAGATGCGATCAGCCGACCGCCGGGCCTGAGTACGCGTCGCAGCTCGGCCAGCGCCGGCCCCCAGTCCTCCAGATAGTGCAGCACCAGGGACGCCGTTACATCGTCGAATGTGTCATCAGCGTAAGGAAGCGGGCTGCCCAGGTCCGCCACCTGCAGGTCCGCACCGTCGCCGAGCCGCCGCCGAGCCAGCTCCAGCATCCCGGCACTCGTGTCGAAGCCACTCACAACGGCGCCACGGTCGCGCAGCGCGGCAAACAGGGCCCCCGAGCCGCAGCCGACGTCGAGAATCCGTCGGCCGGCCACGTCTCCAGCGAGGGCCAGCATCGCGGGCCGCTCGTAGTAGGCATTGACCAGGTTGGTTTCGTTTGCGGCCGCGTACGCCTCGGCGAAGCTGTTGTAGTCGTTGGTCTTCGACGGTTCCGCACTCACTGCGGACGGCGAGACCAGCTTGGTGGAGATCGCGTGCTCTTGGCGCTCACTTGAGATCATGGTGCGGGAGACGTGTGCTGCACCAGTTCAGTTCCGGGCCGCTCCCGACGGCCCTCACATCCTTCGAGATCCAACGAGCCGTTCGTTCCCGAGTTCGTCCAGCACCGCCCTGTGCAGCCGACGCCACAGGCTGGCCTCGGTCCATACCGACCTGCACCGAGATCCAACGCCTGTTCACCACCCTGGCCAGCCGGGCCCACGACCTCGCGCACCGACTCCGCTGGTCACACTGGCGACGCCTACACCAGGCCCGCGCCCGCGACTGCCACTACCAACGGCAAGCAGCCGCCCAGCCATGAAGATCACGATCTACGGCTGGAGTACTAGATCCCCAGTTCCCGAAGCTCGGGCAGGCATGGCCGGGTGAACCGCACCGCCCGGCGCCTGGCTCGCCGACCCAGAGTTTCGTGGTTGAGGGCGCGGATTGCCCGAGCCCATACCTCGGGGCCGGCGGTGACGGGCAGGACGATCCCGGTGTCGCCGATGGCTTCAGGGATGCCGCCCCGGTCGGTGCCGATGCTCGGTACGCCGTGGAGGGCTGCCTCGACGATCACGCGCGGGAAGGCGTCTTCCACGGTGGAGGGCACCAGCAGCAGTCGATGGCTGCGGTACACGGGCGTCATGTCGTACACGCGGGGCATGTAGGTGACGTTCGGGTACGCGGCGAAGTCGGCGGCGGTGTCCCACCAGCCCTCGACGAGGGTGAAGAGCTGTTCCGGCATGAGGCGAATGAGCTGATGCAGGAGACCGGCGCCCTTGGCCGGAATTGGGTTGACCATGAGGACGGCCGCTGTGCGGGCTACGTCCACGGCCGGTCCGGGCCGTAGGAACGGCGGGTACATCACGGCGACACGGGTGTCGGCCGTGTGACGCGCGCAGGTCCGGACGAACTCCGACACTGCCAGCCCGTAGTGGGGGCGGCCGGCGAGCACGCCCAGGCCGTTGGCGGAGACGGAGTGCAGCAGGCCGGCCACCAGCGTGTGCGGCCGGGCCAGTGCGGCCAGCTCGGCCGAGCCCTCCTGGGACGTGAAGACGACGTCGGGGCGTAACCACCCCAGCAGCCAGCTCAGTTCCGGCTCCAGCCGCTCCTGCGGAAGGGAGAAGCAGTCCAGCCCCTGCCAGCGGTAGCGCAGGGATTCACCGCTCTCCTCGTACGGAACGCGCTGGGTGGTCAGGTGGGTGCGCATCGCGGAGAGCTGGTCCTCTCCGTTCCAAGGTGCCTCGTGCGAGCCGAGGTAGGTGACGTGCCAGCCGGCGGCGGCGAGCTCTTCGGCGAGGAGCTGCTGGGTGACCTCGGCGCCGCCGATGAGGAACGGGGGCGGGGTGCGGCGCCAGGCGAAGAGAGCTGTGGGCACCGGCGGTCACCTCGCCCAGAAGGCGACGAGGGCTTCCACGGCCCGGGCGACATCGTCCGGGCCCGCGTCGGCGGCCAGAACGGCCAGTTCTCGCGTCACGGGCCGCCTGGGAGTGTGGACGAAGTAGTCACGTGCATGGTGGAGGAAGCCGGGCTCGTGGAGGAAGTACTCGGACTCGGCGGCTGTGTGGCCGGCGGTCTTGCGGCGGAGGTGGAGCGTCTCGGCCGGTACGTCGAGGTAGAGGGTGTGGTCGGGACACAGAAACGGGAGTGCCTTGAGCCGGTCACGGAGCTGGTAGTGGACGCCGAATCCGAACAGGGCGTCCAGGGCGTACGCGTGGGCGAGGAGCGTGTCCACGGAGCGGTCGAGGATGACGAATCGCCTGCCGCTCGCGGCGACTTCGGCGACTCGGGCGGCCTCGATCTCCATGAACCGTTCGAAGGCGGCGAGTTGCGCAGCCGCAGAGTCGGTCCGGGCCGGAGGGATGTCATCGCGGTGGGCGATGTGCTTGACGTAGCAGTCGGAGACGAACGCTCGCGAGCCAAGGGCGGTGTGGCGTAGGTGGCGTATCGCCGTAGACTTGCCGGCGTAGGAAGGTCCCTCCAGGGCGATGGTCAGCACGTCGACTCCTCCGTCCGGTAGAAGCGTTCGGCGTAGAGCCCGGTCCCGTCGACGAGGTCGGCCGCGGTGGTGAAGGCGTGCCGGATCGGCCGGTACATCTTTCGGGCCGGGTACATCTGCGAGCCGTGCATCCGCAGGACGGTGACCTTGTCCAGGACGACGTCGGTGATGTCGACCAGCTCGGGCCGCATCGTCGCCCCCGTACGCGTTCGGAAGAGGTGCTGGTCGCAGCCGGCGAGGGCGTACGTGGCCCAGAAGGCGAGGTCCTCCCAGAACCAGGTACAGCCGACGCGGACGGCCGCCTCGTGGACGAGGAGGTGGTCGGGGTGGCGAGTGACGGCGGCGGGTGCGAGGAGTTCGGCGCCGGGGTGGGCCGCGGCGATCCGGCGGAGCTCCTCGGTGACCTGGTCGAGCAGTCCGGGGTCGTAGGGACGGTACGGGGGCTCGGCATCCTTGTGACCGAGGAGGAGCCGTCGGGCGGCGAACGGTGCGAGCGCGGCGGCGCCCTCTCGGTCCCGCAGCTCGGACACGGCGCCGACGTCGGCGTACATGGCCTCCAGGGCAGGGTGCACGCTCCGGGACCGGGTGAAGACGGTGGCCACGGTCAGCGGTCGGGGGCGCGCGAGGAAGGTGCCGGAGGCGGAGAGGGCGAAGTCGTCGTGGTGGGGTTCGATGACAAGGACTGGGCGGCCGGCGGGGGTGCGGGCCTCGATGCAGTACGGGACGCGGGTGTGGGGCGCGGTCACCTCCAGCACGCGGTGGTCGTGGGTCCGGTGGCGGGCGGCGAGTTGCTTGGTGTGCGCCTGGTGGGCGCGGTGAAGGTCGTCGGGGAAGGTGTAGATGCCGTGCCCGTCGGGAACCGGCAGGTCGGCCAGAGGCTGGGGCTGCACAGGGGTCTCCTTCGTCATCGCACGGTGCTCTCGTACCAGTGGCGCCACATGCGGGGCGACCGGAGGCGCAGGCGGGCGGTCACGGGGTTCTGCCACCAGAGCATCCGCAGGCTCGACCACTGGTCGTACCGGCGGGTGGATGGGCGTACGCGCAGCTCGTCGAGGATCGCCACGGGCCGACCGGTGCCCTGGCCGTGGGCGGTGAGGCGGGCGAAGAACTCCACGTCCTCGCTCATGAACAGGTCGTCCCGGTACCCGCCGACGTGGTGGAACGCGTCGGTGGTGCAGAACTGGTTGACACCCTGGGCTCCGCCGCGCCGGGTGCGGTAATGATCCCAGTACGCACACAGCAGGCGGGCACCGAGCCGTTCGGGCGTGTAGAGCGGCGGGATGGCGCCACCGATGGCACCGGCGTCCATGGCGGCCGCGGCGGCGCTGACGGCTTCCAGGGGCAGGGCCACGTCCGCGTCGGTGAAGAAGAGCCGGCCGCTGCGGGCGGCAGTCGCTCCGGTGTTGCGGACCCGGCCGATGTTGCGGACGGACTCGGTGACGACGCGGACGCCGAAGGAGGCGGCCATGTCGGCGGTGGCGTCGGTGCTGGCGTTGTCGACGACGATCACCTCCCCTGTGTGGCCGGTGATCTCCTCCCAGCGGGCGAGGGAGTTGAGGACGGAGGGCAGATAGCGGGGCAGGTAGGCGGCCTCGTTGAAGGCCGGGATCACCACCGACAGGGCAGGGGCGCTCATCGGTACGTCCTTTCCGGGCGGGGTAAGCGGAAGAGATGAGGGGTCCGCCGGCTCAGCTCGTCCAGGCGGCCGGCCCACCGTGTGCGATCGTCCCTAGGTGCCGAGTGCGCCCAGCAGCGCACCGTGTGGAAGACGAACCAGGCCGCCAGCTGGTGATGGTCCAGGGCGAGCGGGTAGGCGTCGGTGAGCTGGCGGGCCCGGACGGAGGCGAGGTCGCCGATCATGACCAGGGTCTGGGCCACGTCGGATTCACGGGGTCCGGCTGCGGCATCGGTGAAGTCGACGAGGTGACGGACAGCTCGGGGGCCGGCGATCACGACGTTGTCGCCGTGCAGGTCGCCGTGGCACCACACCGGGGCCGCTGCAGGGGCGTCGGCGATGGCGGCCAAGGCGGGCGCGATGCGGTCCAGGGTGCTGGGCGGGCAGCGACGGCCGAGCGAGGTGACCTGCTCGTGGAGCGGCCGGCGCGGGGCCCACATCTGGACGGGCGCCCGGTGCAGGCGGCCGAGCAGGCCGCCTAGGTCTCTCAGAGCTCGCTCGTCGCTCACCCGGCCGGAGTGCACAGCGCTGCCGAGGGTGAGCGGGCCGAGGTCGGCGGTGACGAGAGCGGTCACCTCGTGACCGGGTACATGTCCGTAGGCGAGGACGGCTGGTACGGGGACATGGGTGGCTGCGGCCCGGATCGCCGCGGCCTCGGTGATCGCGTTGCGGCGGGCGGTGGCTTCGTACAGCTTGATCACCACGCTCCGGCCGTCGGTCAGCAGCGCCCGGTGCACGACCGTCCTCGATCGTGCGGACAGGCGGTGTGCGGCGCGGACGGGAACCCCGACGAGACCGGAGGCGGCCCGCGCGACGGCCGCAGGTACGTCCCTGTTCACCATGCACCCGCCGGTTCCGCACCGATCGCGCCCAGCCGGCGGACGTGACGCAGGGTGCGCGACAGGTGCCGCCGGTACTCGGCCACGTCCTCGGTGGCAGGGCAGTCGGCCTGCCACGGCTTCTCAGGACCGACGAAGTGCACGAGGGCCGCGCTCGGGTCCGGCCTGAGAGGTCGTGTGACGACCCTGCGCACCCAGTTCCCCCGCTCAAGGAAACGGGAAGTCTCGAACCGGTTGAATCCGGCGGCGACCGGTCGCACTCGGCCGGAGTGCAGGAGCCACAGGTTCAGTGCGTCCTGGTCGTTGTGGAGGATGTGGCGACGGGCGTGGGTCAGCGCGTGCTGGACGCCCTTGCGGACTGCGGGCATGTGGCTGGTGTGTGTCCAGAGGACGCCCGCGTTGAAGTAGGGGTGGCCGCGCAGATGGGGCCAGCGCTCGGCGGCACCCGGCAGGGCCGGGCACGCCCCGACTGCCGGGTTGAACTCGTCCCTGACCGCGCCGGTCTCGTCCGGCGCCAGGAGGTCGAGCGGCTCGGTGAGATCTCCGCGCACGAGCACGTCCGCGTCCACGTAGATCAGGTAGGGCCTGCGGACGAAGCCCGGCGTGAACTCGAACCGCAAGTAGGTAGTCACGGTGATGTACGAAGCGTCCGCCATGCGGGAGGTGCGCATCGGGGCGCAGCGGCGGACGTCGAAGGAACCGAATCCGACCCGCTTGGCGAGGTTGGAGAGAAGGAGGGCTTGTGCCGGGGTGAGGTCGAGGGTGAGCACCCGCACGGCCGCGTTGCGACGGGCAGCCGGTGTGAGGCTGTCCGCCAGGCCGGCAAGGGTGGCGAGGCCGGGGAGGAGGTATTGCTGATCGATGCAGAGGCCGAACGCGTACATGGGGACGTTGCCTTTCGGGTGTGGTGCACGGGTACTCGCGCCGAAGTCGTGAACGCCGTACCGCAACCGCTCTTGGGTACCTCGCCGTTGTGCGATCTCGACCGCGGCCGGGGAGACGTCCAGCCCCAGTACGTCGTGGCCCCAGCGGAGGAGCTGTCTGCTGAAGCCGCCGATGTCGCACCCGACGTCGAGTACGGACGACCCCGCATAGAGACTGACGTGCCTGAGGAAGCGGTCGGCCTCGGCGTCGGTCACCTTGCGGTCCACGGCTCGGCCCCCGCGATACCAGCTATCCCACTGGGCGGGGCTGAGGCGGCGCGTGATCGTCTTCATTCCGAACCCTGCGGACCGTCGCAGGCACCGTCGGATGTCGTGGTCCCGGGAGCGGGCAGGTGGAAGGGTTCGGAGCCGGCGCGCCGCGCCTCGGCGGCGGAGGTGGCGAAGAGGTTGGTTCCAGCCGGGTCGGGCGGCCTCGGTGCCGCTTCCGGGATCACGAGCGTCTTGTCCCACAAGCGGTGCGGCAGGAGGCATGGGGCCCGGTCGGTGTGTCCCTCGAACGTCATGCTGGCCCTCTGATCAGGTGGAGTAATAGACGGCGATGAAGGCGGCGAACACGGTGACGACGACAAGGACTTGGGCGCTGACCTGTCTCCAGCCCCATCCCTTGGCGTCCATCCAGCGCCCCGGACGCCTTCAGGTCGGTGCAGCCGGCTCCTCAGGGATCACGAGGTGCACGAACGCCTGGTATCGCTCGCCCAGCCCCTTAATCACGGCGTGGTACTCGTCGTCGTCGGAGCTGATGTCGTGCCGGTCCATGACGATCACGCCGTCCGCGAACCCGCCTCGGATCAGTCGTTCGGCTTCCCTCCAACCAGGGCGGTCCTGGGGCGGCGTGTAGACGCCACGGCCGGCATGCGCGCCGGGCAGGCGCATCGTGACCACGGGAACAGCCACGTCGTGGAGCCTTGCTCCCAGCTCGTACCCGCGCTGCTCAGCCTCGGCCTGGAGGGTGCTCCAGTCGTCGCCCGGGTCGGCGCCCCTGCCCAGTACCAAGCTGTAGGCCAGAACCCGAAGTGGACGACCGGCGGACTGACGGTTGCGTCTCTCAGCCGCCTCGCGCCGGAACTGCAGACGGAGCCGGGCGAGCCGGTCGCTGTACGACGACGGCTCCGGCGGGATCGGCGAAGCGATCACGTCATCGACACTTCTGGTTCTTCTCATAGGTCGCCTTCCTGGGATCGCGCTCAGTCCTCGCCGAACTCACTCCGACGACTGCGGTGAAGCGTTCGAATCGACGGCCGCTCCGTGAGCACTGACGTGAATCAGGGCTGTCCCACGGGTCGTTCGGATACCGTGTGACCAGCTCGTGGCAACGATGGAATCCGAGCGGGGCCGCGGGCGGGAGCCCCTGGATGGAGCCTCGCTCGTTGGCTCCGCAGGCCCCTTTCGACGAGAGCCGGTGCAGCCGGCTGCGACCATGGGGCGAGCCGACGTTGACGGTGAGGGGGAGCGCATGGGGCAGCAGCCGAACCAGCTGACTCCGGATGCCGGCCCGTGGCATCGCTGGGGTTACGAACTCCGCCAGTTCCGCGAGGCTCGTGGGTTGTCACAACAGGCGCTCGCGCACCGGGCCTTGATCGACCGCTCGCATCTAGGGCGCTTCGAGCGTGCTGAGCGTCCCGTCCCCCGGCACGTAGCCGTCGTCCTCGACGAGGTGCTCGACGCCGCCGGCGCCCTGGTTCGGTGCTGGGACGAGGCGGAGCGCATGGCTCCCCAGGACGACTCCGGTGTCGTGTCCAGGGCCAGGACGACTGATCATGGGGCCAAAACACGGGACTATGGGGCCAGTGCCCCGGGAACACTGGCCGTGAGCGAGTTCGGGCAGGCAGGCTCTGGCGGAGACGACGAAGACACGGTCGTCGTCCCCGCCCGCATCCACGGAAGGATCCTCTTCGTGCCCGTGCCCCGCCGTGTTGTTCTCGCCTCCGGGCTCGCCGGCCTGGCTGCGACGGCCGTCCCGGCCACGACGGCAACGGCTGCCACCGAACTCGCCGACTTGGGATCCCCCTTCGAGCACTTCGCGCAGCTCCGCCGGGTGATGATCCAGGCAGACAACCTGATCGGCCCCCGGCACGTGCTGCCCGCGCTCCAGCAGCACCTCGTCTCCCTGGCCGTTAGGCGCCGAGCGGCCCGTGGCGCCGACGCCGTCGCATTCCTCGCCCTGGAGACGCGATACGAGGAACTGGCGGGCTGGTTCGCCCAGGACATAGGCGATGAGCGCGCCGCCCGCGGCCATACCGCGAAGGCACTCGACGCCTCCCACATCGCCGGAGACTCCGACCTCACCGCGTACATCCTCGGGCGCAAGGCACAGCTCGCGGTCGACACCGGACATCCCTCCGACGCCCTCGGCCTCGCCACCGCTGCCCGGCGCACCGCCCGGGCCGGAAGTCGTCTCGAAGTGATCGCCATCCTGCACGAGGCCCATGCCCACGCCGTGCTGGGTGAAGGCGACGAAGCCCGCAGGGCCTACGACTCCGCACTCACCCTCCTCGGTAGCGCGGACACCGACGGCGTTTGGGGCTCCTGGCTCGACACCGCCTATGTCAACACCGCCCGCGCACGCTCCCTCGCCGCACTCGGCGAATACGAGCAGGCCGCAGCCGGCTTCGACAGCGCCATCGCGGCGCTTCCCCCCTCCTATCGCCGGGATCGCGGTGTCTACCTCGCCCGCGCAGCACGTGCCCATGCGGGCACAGGCAATATGCCCCTGGCTGCCCGTATCGGCGCGCAGGCCGTGGGGATTGCCGCCGAGACCGGGTCCGCACGGATCATCGGCCAGCTCGACCGGCTCGACCGGATGCTCGCCCCCGCAGCTGCGGAGGACGGCGTCGCGGAGTTCCGCGCCGCGCTCGATCGCATCGTCCTGCATCCCGCCTGACCCAACCGCACACACCCTCTGGAGATCGCGTGCCCCGCCCGTACGTACTGCTGTCCGCAGCCGTGTCGCTCGACGGCCACCTCGACACCCGTCCGGGCGAGGACCGGCTCCTGCTGTCCAACAAGGAGGACTTCGACCGCGTCGACTCCGTACGGGCAAGCGCCGACGCGATCCTCGTCGGCGCCGGGACACTCCGTGCCGACAACCCCCGCCTCCTCGTCAACTCGGCAGAGCACAGGACGGCACGGATCGCAGCAGGCAAGCCGGAGTACCCGCTCAAGGTCACCATCACCGGCACCGGTGATCTCGACCCCGACTGGAAGTTCTGGCACCACGGCGGGGACAAGCTCGTCCTGGCCGTCGGCGACGCAGCCGCCGCGAAGGCCCGCGCCAACCTCGGCGACCTGGCAACCGTACAGAGCGTCCCCGTCGAGGCCGTGTGGCCGACCGCGCTCGACCTCCTCGGCGACGAGTACGCCGTCGAACGGCTCATGGTCGAAGGCGGCGGCACCATCCACACGCAGCTCCTGGAGGCAGAGCTCGCCGACGAGCTGCAGCTCGTCATCGCCCCGCTTCTGGTCGGCCAGCCCGATGCGGTACGGATGCTCAGTCCGGCGCACTACCCCGGCGGCCCCGCAGCCCGTCTCCGCCTCCTCGAGACCCGCCAGATCGGCGATGTGGTACTCCTGAGGTACGCCCCCAAGGACACCTCGACGGAGCCCCGATGAGCACCACCCCCTCCCCCACTGCCCCAGGCACCGGCCACGAGCCCAACACCGCGGACCGGAACTGGATCACCCTCGCCTGCAGGCTGGCCGCCCTCTGCCCACCCTCGACGACCGCCTTCAGCGTGGGAGCCGTCATCGTCGCGGCCGATGGGAGCGAACTCGCCCGCGGATACTCCCGCGAGAACGACCCCCACGACCACGCTGAGGAAGGCGCCCTCGCCAAGCTCCCCATCGGGGACCCCCGGCTCGCCACCGCCACGATCTACAGCTCCCTGGAGCCCTGCGCCAAACGAGCCTCCCGCCCCCGCCCCTGCACCCGGCTCATCCAGGACGCCGGCCTCCGCCGCGTCGTCACCGCCTGGACCGAACCCGACACCTTCGTCGCCGACGCCAACGGCACCGGGATCCTCGAAGACGCCGGCGTCACGGTCGTCGTACTGCCCGAATACGGGAGTGTCGCGCAGGCACCCAACCTGCACCTGCTCTAGGGGGTGTCTTGCCGATCATCGGATCGTTGGTCCGGTCGTGAGGGATGGGGAGATTTCTGACGCTGCGTGGGCGGTGATCGAACCACTGCTGCCGCCCGTCGGTCGGGCTCGTGGCCGGTGGCGGGACCACCGCCAGGTCCTCGAGGGCATCGTGTTCAAGTTCCGCACCGGGCTGCCCTGGAGGGACCTGCCCGAGCGGTTCGGCCCCTGGCAGACCGTCCACGGACGGTTCGCCCGCTGGGCCGTCGACGGCACCTTCGACCGCCTCCTTGCCGCGGCCCAGTCCCGGGCGGAGGTGGACTGGCTGGTCGCGATCGATTCCACGATCGTGCGGGCCCACCAGCACACGGCCGCCAAAGGGGGCTCGAAGAACGCGGGCTCGGACGCTCCCGCGGCGGGCTGACCAGCAAGATCCACCTGGCCTGCGACGGCCGAGGCCGGCCTTTGGCCTTCCTGGTCACCGCGGGCAACCGCAACGACTGCACTCAGGCCGAGGCCGTCATCGGTCTCATTCGCGTGCCCCGGCCGGGTCCGGGCAGACCCAGGACCCGGCCCGACCGCGTGGTCGGCGACAAGGGATACTCGGCCCGCACCTTCCGCGCCTATCTCCGCCGGCGCGGGATCAAGGCCACGATTCCCGAGCGCGTCGACCAGCTCGCGGGACGCAAACGGCGTCGTGAACGGCCCTGCGGATTCGACAAGAGCGCCTACCGGCGCCGCAACGTCGTCGAACGCTGCTTCCACCGCCTCAAGCAATGGCGCGGCATCGCCACCCGTTACGACAAGCGTCCCGACCGCTACCTCGCTGCCGTCACCCTCGCCAGCACCCTCATCTGGCTCGACACATGATCGACAAGACGCTCCCTAGGGCCGGATCGGGCAACGTTTGCCCTGTTGTGATGTGATGCGCCGTCCGGGTGCTGTGCCTAGCGGCTGTGACTGGGCGCCGAACTTGGCCCGTCTGGCCAGGAACGGCGCTCAGATCATCGGCAGCTCAAGCAGGGGGTGGTGGTGAGTTGCTCGTAACAGCGCCACATCGTCCCCGCCAAGGATCAAAGCACCGAGGAGGTTGCGGAGATCCTCACCAAGGTCGCGGCGGCTCAGCACTCAAGGTGTACTCCAACTGTCAGAGGCCGCCTATGTGGCGGCCAGCTTGGTGATCAAACGCTGCCCAAACCCAGCCCTGGGGGCCGCCCCGTCTGATGCAGACGGGGCGGGACGAGTTACGGGAGGCGGCCGGCACGGTCGTGTCTACTTCGGGTCGCGGTTGAACTGTGCCGTCGACCGACGCAGGAGGGCATCACCCGGACAACGTCTCGGTCAAGGTCGACGCGGTCGTCTACTTCCGGGTCGTCGATCCGGCACAGGCCACGATCGAGGTACAGGACTACGTCTTCGCCGTCGGCCAGGTCGCGCAGTCCTCCCTCCGCTCGATCATCGGCAAGAGCGACTTGGACGACCTTCTCTCCGACCGCGAACGGCTTCACGAGGGCCTCGCGTTGATGATCGACAGCCCGGCGGCCGGCTGGGGCGTCCACATCGACCGGGTCGAGATCAAGGACGTACAGCTGCCGGAGTCACTCAAGCGATCGATGTCCCGGCAGGCCGAGGCGGAGCGCGAGCGGCGGGCCCGAGTGATCACCGCGGACGGTGAGTTCCAGGCCGCTCAGCAGCTGGCGAACGCGTCGCGGATCATGGCCGACACCCCGGAGGCCATGCAACTGCGCCTGCTGCAGACAGTCGTCGAGGTCGCCGCGGAGAAGAACTCCACGCTCGTCATGCCCTTCCCGGTGGAACTTCTCCGCTACTTCGACCGCGCCGCCCGCCAGTTCGTCAAGGAGGACGCACCGGAGAAGCACGTGGAGCCCGGCGAGCCAGGCGCCGGGCCGTTCGCGTCCGGCGCGGCGCGGGGCGGCGGACAGGAACGGCATCAGGGCCAGGGCGACGGCTGCGAGGACGATGCCGACCGTGGAGTGCCCGGCCTCGCCTGCCCGGACAAGGGCCCGCACGGCAGCGCCCGGGACCAGGCCCACCCCGCTTCCGAGCCGGGTCTCCACGCCGCCCGCATGCGCGGCACGACGATGTGCGGTACTCCTCGGGGGTGAGGGACGTGAGCGTCGGCCGTGGGCTGCCGATGTCCACCCGT
The DNA here is from genome assembly GCF_036192275.1 of Streptomyces sp. NBC_00250. NCBI lineage: Bacteria > Bacillati > Actinomycetota > Actinomycetes > Kitasatosporales > Streptomycetaceae > Streptomyces > Streptomyces sp. NBC_00250. The sequence continues at coordinate 988,284 of NZ_CP108088.1, forward strand.
CCGTCCATCCCGGAGTCGTACGAGACGGAAGCAGTCGCCATGGAGCCATTCGTCACGGTCGGCCTCGACGGCTCACCCGAAAGCATGGCCGCCGCTCGCCGGTCCCCCGACCAGGAGCTCCACCCGGGCCTCGTGATCGCCGGCAACCCGGTTGCCGACGACACCCGGCACGCCCCGCTCAAGGCGGCCTCGGAGTTCGCGCCGACAGTGCTCGGTTCATTCAGCCGTCCCCATGGCTGAGTCGAACCGCCTCGGGGAGGCGATCACGTCAGCGCGTCAGGACGACGCGTCCGTGCTACGGACCGCCGCCTCCGGCACCGGCGCCGGCTCGCTTCCGCGGGCGGAGGTGTACGAGACCCACACCGCGGTGGTGTTCTTCGTCGGCGAGCGGGCCTACAAGCTCAAGAAGCCGGTGGACCTGACGTTCCTGGACTACACCACCGTTGAGGCGCGGCGGGTGGCGTGCGAGCGGGAGGTCGCTCCCAACCGTCGCTTCGCCCCCGACGTCTACCTGGGCGTGGGCGAGTTGAGTGTCCCGCACGCGGCATCACCCGAACCTCTCGTGGTGATGCGCCGCATGCCGGCGGAGCGCCGCCTGGCCCGGCTCGTACGGGAGGGTGCTGTTGTCGAGGATGCGCTGCGGGCCGTCGCCCGGCTGCTCGCCACGCACCACGCGAAGGCGGTCCGCACTCCGGACGTGGACGCGCAGGGCACGCGGGACGCATTGTCCTCCCGCTGGGAGGCGAGCTTCGCACAGGTCCGAGCGCTCGATGCGGATGGCCACGCGCCCGAGGGCGTGGAGGAGATCGAGGAACTGGTCCGCCGCTACCTCGCCGGCCGCGAGTCGTTGTTCGACATGCGCATCGAAGAGGGCCGGATCGTCGACGGACACGGCGACCTACTCGCCGACGACATCTTCTGCCTCGACGACGGCCCCCGGGTGCTGGACTGCCTGGAGTTCGACGACCACCTCCGCTACCTCGACGCCCTCGACGACGCCGCCTTCCTCGCCATGGACCTCGAACAGCTCGACGCACCAGAAGCCGCGGCATTCTTCCTCGCCCGCTACAGCGAGTACTCCGGGGACCCCTCACCCCCCTCACTGCACCACCACTACGTCGCCTACCGCGCCTTCGTCCGCGCCAAGGTGGCCTTGATCCAAGCAGGCCAAGGCGCGCCCGGTGCCGCCCCAGCCGCACAGCACCTCATCACGACGACTCTGCGTCACCTGCGGGCCTCCGTCATCAGCCTCACGCTCGTGGGAGGGCTCCCCGGCAGCGGCAAATCCACGCTCTCCGGCGCGCTGGCCGACCGCTTGGGCGTCACCCTGCTCAGCAGCGACCGTCTCCGCAAGGAACTCGCGGGCATCCCTGTCGACCGGCCCGCTCCCGCTCCGTACGGCGAGGGCCTCTACACACCCGAATGGAGCGACCACACCTACGCGGCCCTGCTCGAGCGCGCATCCACCCTGCTGTCCCGTGGCGAATCCGTCGTCCTGGACGCCAGCTGGTCGGACGGGAGGCAGCGCGAAGCCGCCCGGCTCGTGGCCGAACGAACGAGCGCCGACCTCGTAGCCCTGCACTGCCAGGTCCCGTACGACACGACGGCAGCCCGCCTCGGCACACGGGCCGCCGGACCGTCAGACGCCGAGCTCGGCGTAGCCACCGCCATGGCCGAGCGGGAGCCGCCCTGGGCAGAGGCTGTCGCGATCGACACGAGCGGTCCCCTGGAGGCCGCTGTCGCCCAAGCGCTGTCGGCGGTACGCCCTTTCGGCTCCAGCCCCTTGGTCTTCCGGCGGCCTTACATGACGGCGGACTAGGACGACGCGGATGCGGCCGTCCACGACCAGGCCCACGCCACGACTCACCCATCGCCCGGGAACATCCCCCGTCCCCCACCCCCGAAGGAAGGCGAACCCTGATGACCGAGAACATCGCCCCGAACGATCATGAGAAGCTGCGTACCGTGGAGGCCCAAGTGCAGGTCCTGGCGCAGGCCGTCAGAGCTCTGGCCGCAGGGCTGGAGGAGATCCCCTCGGAGGACACCGACAGGGAGAAGCAGGCGGCTCGCGGAGCCCGGCTGGGGCACGAACTCCTGCTGTCCCAGGGATTGTAGGAGCCGGCCGATGACGGTATCCGAGGCGATGAGCCATCCGGCGGTGTCCGTACCGACAGGAACACCGCTGCGTCATGTGGCCCGTGAGATGGCCGAGTACGGAGTCGGCTCCGTACTGGTGACCGAGGGCGGGACCCTCCGCGGCATCGTCACCGACCGCGACCTCGCGCTGGGTGCCGTCGCCGGGGGCCTGGACGCGAACGACGCGGTGGATTCGCTGATGACCTCGCCCGTCGTCACCGTAAGCGTCACGGACGACATCCACGCGGCCTACCGGACCTTCCGAGGATCCGGGTTCCGGCGTCTGCCCGTACTCGACGGTCAGCGGGTCGTGGGCATGCTGACCGTCGACGACATGCTCATCGACGTGTTCCAGCGGCGGCCGACCTGTTGGGCCCGGTCGCCTGGAGCATCCTCGAGGAACCCCCCGGGCCGCCCTCCGCGGGCAGCCGTTCACGCGGGGCATGACAGCGGGCGCCCAGCGGCCGGACCAAGCGGCCGTCGACCATGCACCGGCCGGCCCGTGCAGGACGGCAGACACCACCCGATGCGGCTGCTGCGCGGCACCGAATTGAGCACCGGCCGCGATCTGAGACTGACCCAGCATGTTCATCGACGCCTTCGACCGCTGCGTGACCTTGGAGCACTCCCCCACACGTCAACGTTGTCGGCCACGCCACCACCCGACTGATCGACAAGCGCCCGGGCATCGGCGCCGGCCTCGACGACCGCGCCACCCGAGTGCGTCGGCTTCGGTGTACGGCATCAGATCGACAGCCGCAGAAGCTCCCACGCCACGAGGTACGAAGAGGGGGCCATCCGGCCCTCCCTCTCCCCGTGAAGTGGAGCGGAAACTGGATGCGGACACCGACGAGGAGGTCCCCGATGAGCTCTCTTCCTTCCCCTCGGCTCACGACAGCTCTGTCCGCCGACCAACAAGAACGGCTGATGGCATGCGGCCGCCCGGTGGACCTCCCTGAAGGCACCCGGCTGTTCGAGGAGGGCGATCCCGCCCGGCGCTTCTGGATCCTTCGGACGGGCACGGTCACCTTGGACTTCGCCGTGCCTGGCACACAGCCGGCGGTGATCGACACCGTGAATGCGGGTGAGCTGCTCGGATGGTCGTGGCTGTTCGCCCCGTATCGCTGGCACTTCGGGGCGGAGGCCATGACGCGTGTGCGGGCGTACGAGTTCGATGCACTGACCGTGCGCATGATGATGGACGCCGACCCTGCTCTCGGCTCCGCCCTCGGGCATCTCGTCGGGCAGACGCTCGCTCGTCGCCTCGTCTCCGCCCGAGTACGACTGCTCGATCTGTACGCCCCGCACGGCAGCGGCCTGTAGACCCTCGCCCACCTCCCGGAGAACGTCATGCCTGCCTCGCACTACACCGTCAGCGACGTCATGACCCACACCGCCATCGCGATCGGCCGTGATGCGCCCTACAAGGAGATCGTCGCGCTCTTGGACCAGTGGAAGGTGAGTGCCCTGCCCGTCCTTGAGGGAGAGGGACGTGTCGTCGGAGTCGTGTCGGAGGCGGATCTCCTGCCGAAGGAGGAGTTCCGCCTCGACGAGCCCCGCCCCGACGAATTCGCCGAGGCAGCCAAGGCCGGAGCCCTACGGGCGGGCGAACTCATGTCGAGTCCGGCCGTGACCGTCCACCCGGACGCCACGCTCGCCGAGGCGGCACGCATCATGGCCACCCGGAAGGTGAAGCGGCTGCCGGTGGTGAACGAGATCGGAATGCTGGAAGGGGTCGTCAGCCGGAGTGACCTGCTCAAGGTGTTCCTCCGAACGGACGGCGAGATCGAGGAGGAGATCCGCCGTTCCATCCTCGGCGAGTCGGCCGCCCCGGCAGGGCTCGACGTGTCCGTACTGGAGGGCGTGGCCACCCTTCACGGCGCGCTCGCTGAACAGTCGCTGGTTCCGCTCCTCGCCCGCGCTGTGCGGGCGGTGGAGGGCGTCGTCGACGTGCGGATGGATCTCGGCGCCCACGAAGACGCCGCATGACGGACAATCCTTGTGGGGGCGGATACGAACCCACCGACCGCAGGGGTCGCCATGTCCGATCTGCAGGCAGCCGCCACACCCACGCGGGTCTTCCTCGTCGACGACCACGAGGTCGTCCGCCGGGGCCTTCGTGACCTGATCGACGACGAACCCGACATGGAAGTGGTCGGCGAGGCGGCGAGTGCGGAGCAGGCACTGGCCAGGGGCCCCGCCCTACGCCCGGACGTGGCGGTCCTCGACGTGCGACTGCCCGACGGGGACGGCATCTCCGTGTGCCGGGAGCTGCGGTCTCGGATGCCTGACCTGGCGTGCCTGATGCTGACGTCATTCGACGACGAGGACGCTCTCCTCGACGCGATCATGGCTGGGGCGGCCGGGTACGTCCTGAAGCAGATCAAGGGGTCGGATCTGGTGTCGGCGGTTCGGACCGTGGCCACCGGTCAGTCGATGCTGGATCCGGCCACCACCGCCCGGCTGATGCACTCGCTGCGCGACCCCGAGGCGGCGAAGCCGCCGGAGGACGAGCGGCTCGCGGTGCTGTCCGACAGGGAGCGGTCGGTGCTCGAACTCATCGGCGAGGGTCTTACCAACCGGCAGATCGCCAAGCGGCTCTATCTGTCGGAGAAGACCGTCAAGAACCACATCTCCCGGCTGCTCGGCAAACTCGGCGTAGAACGCCGCGTACAGGCGGCCGTCATCGCAGCGCAGGTCCACGAGCACGACCCCGAGGGGACGTAGAAGCCCTCATTCCCGCTCGGTCGGGAGTGGGATCCTCCACTCGAGGACCGTGCCGCTGCCCGGCGCCGCTCGCGCGTGGACCGATAGCGTGCCGCCCAGCCGCTCGGCCCGTTCGGACAGGTTCTGCAGTCCGCTGCGGCTGCCGCCGTGCGGTATGCCGACGCCGTCGTCACTCACCGTCACCGCCAGCACGCCGTCGTCGGCCACGACCGACACCTCCGCCTTTCGGGCCCGGGCGTGCCGTGCCACATTGGTGAGGGCCTCCCCGAGGACGGCGAGCACCTCCTCGGCCGCTGCCGTCGGTACGTCGGTGTCGATCAGGCCCTCCATACGCAGCGCCGGAGTGAATCCGAGCGTCGTCGCCGCCGAATCCACGGCCTTGACCAGGCGCTTTCGCAGTTTCGGGGCGGTTCCCGGGGTGTCGTGTTCCCGGAGGCCGAAGATGGTCGATCGGATGATCTTGATGGTGGCGTCGAGGTCGTCGATGGCCCGGGTCAATCGGTCCAGAGCCTCCGGGTGCTCGACGAAGCGCCGGGCACTCTGCAGCGTCATCCCGGTGGCGAACAAGCGCTGGATCGCCAGATCGTGGAGGTCTCGGGCGATCCGGTCGCGGTCCTCCAGAAGACTCACCTGTTCGGCGTCACGACGGCGGTCGGCCAGTTCGAGCGCCAGTGCCGCCTGCCCCGCGAATCCGGGAAGAGCGGTGACCTCGGCGGTCGTGAAGGCGGGTCGCCCGTGACACCGCGCGAGGATCAGTACCCCTCTGAGTAGCTCCTTGGTGCCGACCGCGACGGCCACCGCCGGTCCGTACCCCTTCCACCGTTCGGTCTGCATCGTGATGGTCGGTTCGTTCTCGACGTCGGCGACCGTGACCAGACCGTCCTGCGCGAGGGCGGCCTCGATCAGGGTCCCTTCGGTGTTCGGGAGTACGACGCCCCGGTGCGTCTCTGCGCCCTCGCCGCTGGCCAGCGAGCCCCGCAGTTCGCCGTTCGGTCCGACCAGGTAGAAGACCCCCATGTCGGCGCCCGCGATGTCCACCGCCTGCTCCAGCATCCCGCCGAGGACCTCGGTCTCCTCCGCACCCGACAGGAGGGCACTGGTGAAGTCGGAGCTGGCGGCGAGCCAGCGCTGGCGCAGGCGGCCCTCCTCGTAGAGGCGGGCGTTCTCGATGGCGATGCCGGCCGCGACGGCCAGGGTCGTCACGACGGCCTCGTCCTCGGCGTCGAAGTCGGCTCCTCCGCGCTTCTCCGTGAGGTAGAGGTTGCCGAACACTTCGTCGCGGACCCGGATGGGGACGCCCAGGAACGTGTGCATCGGCGGATGATGGGCCGGGAAGCCGTACGAGGCCGGGTGCTCGGACAGCTCGGCGAGGCGCAGCGCCTTCGGGTTGCGGATCAGTTCGCCGAGGATGCCGTGTCCGGACGGCAGAGCGCCGATCCGCTCACGGAGTTCGTCGTCGATGCCGATGGGGAGGAATTCGGAGAGCTTCAGGTCGTCACCGATGACGCCCAGAGCTCCGTACTCTGCGTCCACCAGAGTGACGGCGGACTCCACGATGTCGCGCAGCACCTGCGGCAGGTCGAGCTCACGGCCCACGGACATGACGGCTTCGAGCAGCCCGTTGAGCCGGTCCCTGGTGCCACGCACCTCGTCGATACGCACCTGGACCTCGTCGAGCAGCTCGTCGAGGCGCAGCCGTGGCAGCCGTGTACCTGCGGGCTTGGTGTCCTCCCGGCCCATCGAGACCTCCGGCTGCATCGAGCGCACGGGCTGCACCCTAAGCGCGCACTCTCACCGTAGTCCGGATGAACCGCCCGTTCCTGTCGGGCCCCCCGGGTGGAAGGCGGTCCGTACGACGCGGGCCGCGACGAATCCGGCGGGCGCGCACGCGAGAGCGATGCCGGCACCCGCCCAGCCGAGTGGCTCGGTCTCCAGGATCGAGTTCAGGAACGGCACGTACAGCGCTGCCGCTGCCAGAAGGGCAGAGGCGAGGACGGACAGAGGGAGGAACGGGTTCTCCTTGGTCAGAAATCGGGTGCGCAGTCCCAGGGCGACGCCGAGCTGCGCGGCGAGCAGGGCGAGGAAGAGCACGCTCTGCCAGGCAAGGCCCAGGGTCTGGGCGGCGAGGCCTGCGCCGAGGGAGGCCGCCGTGACGACGGCCGCGAGAAGGAGCAGCCTCTGCCAGGCGCCACCGCCGAGAATGTGCTGGTCAGGCTGGCGCGGCGGGCGGTGCATCGCTCCCGGGGACGCGGGTTCGGCGCCCATCGCGACGCCGGTGAGGCCGTGTGTCAGGAGGTTGATCCACAGGATCTGGCCGGCGCGAAGGGGCAGCGGCAGCCCGAGCAGCGGGCCGATGAGCATGACGAGGATCTCTGCCGCGCCGCCGGCCATCCCGTAGACGAGGAAGCGGCGGATGTTGTCGTAGACCCGCCTTCCCTCCTCGACGGCCGCCACGACCGTCGAGAGCTCGTCGTCTGTGAGGACGAGGTCGGCGGCCTGCCGGGCGACCTCCGTCCCCCGTGCGCCCATGGCGACGCCGATGTCGGCGCGGTGCAGGGCGGGGCCGTCGTTGACCCCGTCGCCGGTCATGGCGGTCACCGCTCCCCTGGCGCGCCACGCCTCCACGATGTCCAGTTTCTGCTGGGGGTCCGTACGGGCGAAGACCCGTACGGAGGTGAGGTCGGCGACTCGACCTGCGGCCACGTCCGCCCCGGTGACGACGTGGCCTTCCGTCTCGGCGCCGTCACCCAGGAGTGCGACGTGGGACGCCACCGCCCGAGCCGTCGCCGGATGGTCCCCGGTGATGAGGACGGGGGTGATGCCGGCCGCCCGGCAGGAGGCGAGGGTCGCTGCGGCATGCGGCTTGGGTGGGTCGCTGAGCGCGGCGAGGCCGAGGAGGGCGAGCCCCGACTCCGCATCGGTGAGCGGGCTCGGGAGGTCGTTCCGCACACCCGAGGCCACTGCGATCACGCGGTATCCGCGGGCGGCCAGGCCTGCGGCCTCCTGGTGGGCCGCCGCGAGCACGTCCGGAGGATCCTGCAGGACTGCAGGGTCGAGGACGGCTTCGGGAGCGCCCTTCATGCAGACGAGCACCTCGTCTCCGCCGGTCTTGTGGAGCGTGGTCATGCGTCGGCGGAGACTGTCGAACGGCACTTCTCCGATCCGGGGGCGGGTCACCGACAGCTCCGCCGGCTCCGGGCAGCCCGCCTTGGCAGCGGCCGCCAGCAGGGCGGCCTCCATCGGGTCGCCCAGAGCCGTCCAGCGGCCGTCGGGCCTCCGGTCGTCCGCCGGGCGCAGCGTGGCGTCGTTGCACAGGGCGGTCACGGTCAGGAGCTCCGTCAGCGGTTCGAGCGCGTCCGCTTCCGCCGGTCTCCCGGCGACGAGGACCTCACCCTCGGGTTCGTACCCCACGCCCGTGAGCTCGGCGCGCACCCGCGGTGACCAGACGTGCTGGACGACCATGCGGCCCTCGGTCAGGGTGCCGGTCTTGTCGGTGGCGAGGACGGACACCGAGCCGAGTGTCTCCACCGCGGGCAGCCGCCGCACCAGAGCGTGCCGGGCGGCCATGCGCCGGGCTCCGAGCGCCAGGGCCAGGGTGACGACGGCGGGAAGGGATTCGGGGACCGCCGCCACGGCCAGGCTGATGGCGGTGACGGCCATCGTGCCCAGCGGGAGCCCCCGGACCAGGCCGAGGGCGAAGACCAGGACGCACAGGGCGAGCGTCACGGCCGCGAGGACGCGCCCGAGGGCGGCGAGTCGGCGCTGCAGCGGGGTCGGCTCGCGGCGTTCGTCGAGAAGAGCCGCGATGCGGCCGAGCGCGCTCGATGCCCCGGTCGCCTCGACCACGGCCACGCCTCGGCCGCGGACGACGACCGTGCCCGCGCTCAGGGTCGCCCCGGGGTCCTTGTCCACGGACACGGACTCCCCCGTGAGCATGGACTCGTCCACCAGGACGGCGAAGGCCTCGGCGAGCTCGGCGTCAGCGGCGACGATGTCGCCCTCACCGACCAGGAGGACGTCGCCTGGGACGATCGCCGCTGCCGGGAGGTCGCGGACTACGCCGTCGCGCCGCACGCGTGCGTGCGGGGCGGTGAGGGCCGAGAGCGCGGCGACGGCGTTATCCGCCCGGATCTCCTGCGCCACACCGACGGTCGTGTTCACGAGGACGACCACTCCGATGACGATCGCGTCGGGATGGTCACCGATCGCGAGGGTCAGTACGACGGCCCCGAGCAGCACCATGATCAGCGGGTCGGTCAGTTGGGCCAGGACCCTGCTGTGGAGCCGGACGGGCCTTCTCGCGGTGACCTCGTTGGGGCCGGTGTCGGCGAGCCGACGGGCGGCCTCCGCCTCGGTGAGCCCCGTGGTGTCCCGAACCAAGGCGAGTGCCCGGTCCGCTGCCGACGCGGTCATGGCCCGCTCACCCCACGGGGACGGTGATCACCGGGCAGTGGGCGCGGTGGAGCAGCCCGTGGACGACGGAGCCGACGCGCATCCCGGAGTACCCGCCCCGGCCCCGGCGGCCGACGACGACGGCCAGGGCGTGTTCGGCGGCGTCCGCGAGCGTCTCGACGGGCGAACCGATGCGCACCTCGTGTGTGAGCCGGACGTCGGGGTGTTTCTCCGCCCAACCGGCGGTGGTCTCCGAGAGCAGGCGGCGTTCGGCGGAGAACAGCGTGTCACCGCTGTGCAGGGAGAAGACGGGGGGCTGCCAGACGGCGATGGCCCGCAGGGCGCAGCACCGGAGGTCCGCCTCCTCGAAGGCCCAGGCGAGGGCGGCTCGTGAGGACTCGCTGCCGTCGACGCCGACCACGAGGTAGGGCGTCTCCTGCGTGACGTGCTCCGCGTCGCCCACGACGACCACCGGGCAGTGCGCCTTCGCGGTGACCGGGACGACCAGGGAGCCGGCGCTCAGGAACTCCTCGGGGCGGCTGAGGTGCCGTGATCCGAGCACGATCAGGCCGACCCGGTGCGACAGAGCGGCCAGGGATGCCGCCGGGAACCCGTCGAGAAGGGAGGAAGTGGTTTCGATGTCCGGCTGCCGGGCGTGCGCCCAGGCGAGTGCCGTACGCAGCGCCTCCGTACCGGCCTGCCGCTGTGCCAGGTGACGAGGGGTGTCGTCGACGTGTTGGGTGTTGTGCTGCGGGGGCACCGCGACCACCAGGCGCAGTCCCACGCCTCGCCGGTGAGCCTCGTCCGCGGCCCAGGCGAGGGCCATGTGCCAGTTCTTGACCGGGTCGATGCCGACGACGATGTCACGGCGATCCGTGGTGCTGGTCATGACGTGCTCCCGTGTCCGGGCCCTTGCCGGGGGATGAGCTCCACAGGGCAGTGCGCGTGCTGCAGCAGGCTGAGCGTGGTCCGGCCGAGGGTGGGGCCGAGGTATCCGGGCGAACGCCGGCCACCGACGACCAGAAGGTCTGCGTGGTGCGACGCGTCCACGAGGGCCCCGGGCACACTGCGCCCCTTCTGTCCGTCGGCGTGCACGGTGAGTCCCGGGAACTCCTCCCGGACCCGTTCCGAGAGCGAGGACAGTACGCGTACGTGATCGCGGGCGATCCCATCGTCGCCGTGGGGCAGCACGGCCCGTGAGCGGGCGGACAGCCCGGCACTCCGGACGTGCAGGAGCCGCAGGGGTACCTTGCGCAGCAGGGCTTCGCGTGACCCCGCGCGGGCACATCCCACGTCGGCCTCGTCCCGCACCGCCGCGAGAACCACGCCGGCCTCGACGGGCTCCGCGGTACCGCGCACCACGACCACGGGCGTGGTGGCGCCGGCCGCGACCTGAAGGCCGACGGATCCGAGCAACAACGAGGGGAACCCGCCGAGGCCCCGGTGCCCGACGACGATCATGCCGGTCAGGGCGGCGGCGCCGCGCAGCCCGTCGGCGGCCCCGCCGTAGGTGAGTTCCGTGACGACCGTCAGCTCGGGGTGGCGCGCCGTGATCGCCTCGGCGGTCCGGTCGAGCAGTTCCGTTCCCTCCTGCCGGCTCCTGACGATCTCCGCGTGGGACAGGAACGGGGCCTGTGTGTCCGTGTCGGCTCCATGGACGAGGAAGAGAGTGCTGCCCCGCAGGGCCGCCTCCGCTGCCGCCCACGTCACCGCCGTGCGTGCGGACGGTGATCCGTCGACGCCGACGACGACCCTGCTGGGGCCGGGGCGGGCTGGGGTTGCGTCCATGGCTCCTCCTCACGCGCTCCGGGGGACTCCTTCCACCCTGGCAGCCGGCCCCGAGCGGCCGGAGGGCCGCTGGGGCCAACGACGGGACCAAAGGTCCTACACCGGGCGGGGCTGAGCTCGGGTCGGCAGCGACGAGCCCGTTCGGGCCCGAGGGTGGACCATTCGGCCCTCGCCGCCCCCGAGCATGCGGTGGAGGGTGGTGTCACGGGACAGCACACCGGCCGAACCCTCGAACAGGAGGCGCGGTGATGAAGCACATGAAGGTCGGGGGCCTGATGACCGATGAGGTGGTCTCCGCCGTCCCTGCGGCGTCGTTCAGGGAGGTGGCGAAGATGCTCGCCGAACACGACATCAGCGGGGTTCCCGTCGTGGACGAGGACGACCATGTCGTCGGAGTCGTCTCCGAGAGCGACCTCCTGGCCCGCCGCGAACTGACCGCGCGGGAGCTCATGAACACCCCGGCCCTCACGATCCACGCCGAGGAGACGGTGGCGGACGCGGCACGGCTGATGGTGCGCCGCGGAGTCGAGCGCCTCCCCGTGGTCGACGAGGAGGAACGACTGGTCGGCATCGTGACCCGCCGCGATCTTCTCTGTGTCTACCTCCGCCCGGACGCGGAGATCCGGCGCCGCATCCGTGAGGACGTCCTCACGGATGCCATGGATCTTCCCGCGGACGTGGTGGACGTGCACGTCCTGGACGGCGTGGTGACGCTGGGGGGCCGGGTCCGGCGGCGGAGTCAGGCTCTGATGCTCGTCGGACTCGCCGAGAGCGTCGACGGCGTCGTCGCCGTCGTGGACCGACTGTCCTTCCACGAGGACGACACGCGTCTCGCGTCCTCCACCCGGACTCCGCACGACATCTCCTTGTGACTCAGCGCAGACAGGACGAACCGTGTCTACCACCGCTCTGACCCGATCACTCGTGACGTCGCTGATCGAAGACGCCGTCACGGCTCCCTCGATGCACAACGCACAGCCGTGGAAGTTCGTCTGCAAGACGGGTACCGGCGTCATCGAGCTGCACGGCGATCCGTTGCGCGGCATGCCGGTGGAGGACCCGGACCACCGTGCCCTTCACCTCGGCTGCGGCGCCGCCCTGTTCGGTCTGCGGGTCGCCGCCGCGTACAGAGGCCCGCATGCCGCGGTCCGGCTGCTGCCCCGCCCCGAGGACCGCTGGCACTTCGCCGACGTGGAACTCCATGGTGTGGACGAGGTCGACCGCGGTCTCGTCGCGCTCCACGCCGCCCTGTCGCGGCGCCACACCAGCCGATTCCCCTTCACCGAGGAGCGAATCCCCTCCGAGGTGATCGACGGTCTGCGGGCTTCGGCCCTCCTGGAGGGCTGCCAGCTGGTCGTGCCGGGCGACTGGCACACCGACGCCGTCCTCGAGATCGTCCACGACTCCGAAAGGTTCGAGGCCGCTGACGCGGCGGTTCGCGCGGAGATCGCCGCCTGGACGCGCACGGGTACGTCCGGCGAGGGCTCCGAGACCGAAGGCATCCCTTCGTACGCCTTCGGCCCTCGGCAGTACGACGTCACCTCTCCGGTCCGGGACTTCGACTCACCCCGGCACGTCCCAGACCGCGCTTCGGCACGCTTCGAGAAGCGGCCGCAGATCGCCCTCCTCAGCACGGTCGAGGACAATCCGCAGCAGTGGCTGATGGCAGGCCAGGCGCTGCACCGGGTCCTCCTCCAGGCCACCCTCGACGGTCTGTCCACCTCCCTCATGTCACAACCCCTGGAGTGGTCCGAACTCCGCTCCGCCATACGCGATCCGGCTTCGACGGCGGCCTTCGTCCACATGGTGCTCCGCCTGGGCTACGGCCCCCAGGGGCGGGCCACGCCGCGTCGGCCCGTCGCCGAGGTGCTCGCCTTCGACTGAGCCACCCCTCACAGACGGAACCAGCCCTCCTGCCCGGGTGCGACGGTCACCCGCCGGCCGCCCGGGAGCGTGACGGCGAGCGGGCCCTCGGACGAGGCGGGAACCCGAATGGCCAGCCGCCCGGGAAGCATCCGCAGGCGCACCCCTCGATGACGGCCGACGCACAGGGTGAAGGTGAACCGCGGAATCTCCGCCAGTGGCACCGGAGCGACTCGGAGCCCTTCCGGTCCCGTTTCCAGGCCGGTGAGCCCGCGTTCGACGAGGTCGATCGTGCCCGCCATCGCACCGAGGTGGACACCCTCCCCCGTGGTTCCGCCCTGGACGTCGGCCACGTCGGCAAGCAGCGCCTCCTCGCAGTACCGCCACGCGTCGGCGCCCTTCTGCCGGGCCAGCACCCAGCCGTGGACGAGACTGCTCAGCGTCGAGCCGTGGCTGGTGCGCCGCAGGTGGTACGAGACGGTCGCACGCCACATCTCGTCGTCCAGCGCGTAGCCGAGCCGGCCGAACAGGCTGTACAGCTCCTCGGGCCGGAAGAGGTAGCCGAGCATGAGGGTGTCGGCCTGCTTCGACGCCTGGTAGCGGTTGACCGTGTCGCCCTCGGCCTCCAGGATCCGGTCGAGCCTGCGGATGTCGCGATAACGGGCCCGGTAGGCCTCCCAGTCGAGTTCCGCCAGGTCTCCGTACCCCTCGAACTGGCTGACCACGCCCTGGTGGAACGGGATGTACAGGCGGCGGGAGACGTCCTCCCATCGGGCCGGTTCACCGTCGTCCAGCGACAGTTGCTCCCCGAGTTCCGAGCGGCGGGCCTCCGGCAGTTCGCCGAGCAGATCGAGGCCTCGGGCCAGCACCCAGGCGGCGGTCGCGTTGGTGTAGGCGTTGTCGTCGATCCCTGGCGTCGTGGCATCGGGATAAGCGTCGTGGTACTCGTCCGGCCCCACGACCCCGCGGATGCGGTAGCGGCCGATCGCCGGGTCGAACGTGGCGGCCCCGGCCCAGTGGCGGGCGACCTCAAGCAGGATCTCCGCCCCGGCCGAGTGGAGGAATCCTCGGTCGCCGGTGGCCTGTGCGTACTTCCAGACGTTGTACGCGACAGCCGACCCCACATGGCGCTGGAGCCGGGAGTGGTCGGCCAGCCACCTTCCTGAGCGCGGATTGAGGTGCAGGGCCTGTGTCTCCTCCCGTCCCGAACTCGCGCTCTGCCAGGGATACATGGCTCCTTGCCGACCGGCGAGGCGGGCGGCCTCGCGGGCGGCCGGCAGTCGACGGTGCCGGTACATGAGCAGCGCCCGGGCCACCTCGGGGAAGTGGAGGTCGAGGTAGGGCAGGACGAAGAGCTCGTCCCAGAAGACGTGCCCCCGGTACGCCTCACCGTGCAGTCCGCGAGCGGGCACGCCCACGTCGAGGTCCGCCGTGTGCGGGGACAGCGTCTGCAGCAGATGGAACACGTGCAGCCGCAGGACGCGGCCCGCGTCCCCGGGCACATGAAGCTCCCCCTGCTCCCAGACGCGCTGCCAGGCCGCCTTGTGCGTGGCGAGCAGCCGGGGGAAGGCCGGAGCACGAGCGATCACGTCGGTGGCTGCCGTGAGCGGGTCTGCGGCGGGCCAGTCCGTCGAGGTGTGCAGCGCCAGGGTCTTCACGACCATCGCCGAGCGGCGGGGAACGACCGGCAGGTGGTACGTCTGTTCGGTGCCGGTCGAGCCGGCGACCTCCCGCGCGGACCGCGCGGGGCGGGTGACCGTGCGTACGGCCATGGCGATCCGGATGCCTGGGTCGACCGTACGGCAGGAGATCCAGGCGACGCCGTCGGCCTCGAATCCGGTCCGGTGGGCGGTGAGATGGCGCCCGTCGAGATGCCGGTAGCGCTCGACTCCGGCGTTGGTGACGGCGCCGTCGAGGAGGGACCGAACCTCGACGGCGCCGCTCCAGCCGTAGGCCCGGAAGAGGGTGCACTGGGCCGCCAGTCCGGGTTCCCCCATGTGAACGAGGCGGATGTGGCTGACGCGCAGGCCCCGCCCGTGAGCGTCCTCGAAGAACAGACGTCGTGTGAGAACCCCCGCACGCAGGTCGAGGTGCACGTCGTAGTGGCGCAGTTCGCCGGCGTCGGGGGTGAGCCAGTCGCCCGCCGGACCGTCGTCCGGGAGGCAGCGGTAGCGCAGCAGCGTCCAGTTCGGAAGGTTGACGAGATCCTCGTTCTCGACCTGCTGGCCCGCGACAGTCGAGGTGAGCCGGTCGTAACAGCCGGCCATGTAAGTACCCGGGTAGTGCGCGCCCCCGGCAGTGCGCTCGGGAGCGGAGCCCCGAGTGGCGAACCGGCCGTTACCCAGGGTGCAGAGCGCTTCGACCAGCGGCTCGCGTTCCGGGTCGTACCGGTCGTAGTGCCACGTCCAGCCTGAGGTCATCCGCGCTCACCCCACACGCTCCGGACCAGCGTGGCCAGATCGGGAACGACCAGGTCGGCACCCTGCTCCCGCAGGAGGGCGGTGGTGCTCCGCAGCGGGGTGCGGTCGACGCCGACGACGAGACCGAAGCCGCCGCGACGTCCTGCCTCGACTCCGGCGAGTGCGTCCTCGGCGACTGCGGTCTCCTGGGCGCGGCTGCCCAGGAGAGCGGCCGCCCGCAGGAACAGCGCGGGATCCGGCTTGCCGGCGAGGCCGAGCCTGGCGGCGTCCGCGCCGTCCACGATCACCGTGAGGAGACCGGCGAGCCCGGCGGCGCCGATCAGCGTCCGGGCGTGCCGGGAGGCGGAGACGGCTGCGCACGGCACGCCCGCCGTGCGCAGAGCCGTGAGGGCGGGCCCTGCGTCGGCGAAGGCCGTGACGCCTTTCGTACGAAGCAGCTCGACGAACGCCCGTTCCTTGTGTGCCGCGACGGCCCAGACCGTGCCGTGACCGGGGGCGTCATGAGGATCTCCCGGTGGGAGGTGAAGGCCGCGGGCGGTGAGGAAGGCCGCGGCGCCGTCGTACCGGGACCTTCCGTCGACGAGTCGGCGGTACTCGGCGTCCGCGTCGAAGGGAGGCTGTGTCCCGTTGTCGGGCGCGAGGCGGTCGAGGCAGGCGTCGAAGGCGATCTTCCACGCCGCCGCGTGCACGACGGCGGAGTCGAGCAGTACACCGTCGGTGTCGAGGACGACACTCTCCGGGGGCCGAGAGCCCGGGCCTCGGCCGTTCATCAGGCCGCCGACGTGTCGGGGAGGCTCACGACCGTGTGCTGCGGGCCGCCCAGCGCGACCTTGATGGCGCCGGTCTCGGCCGCGCGACCGAAGACGTCGTACGCCTCCTCCATCTCCCCCAGTTCGAACCGGTGGGTGAGCAGTGCTGCCGACGGCAGCCGCCCCGAGGCCATCATGCGCAGCAGCATGGGTGTGGACGACGTGTCCACGAGGCCGGTGGTGATCGTGACGTCCTTGATCCACAGGTCTTCGAGGTGAAGGGTCGCGGGCTTGCCGTGGACTCCGATGTTCGCGACTCTGCCGCCTGGTCGGACCATGCGCGTGCACATCTCGAACGCTTCCGGGACACCGACGGCCTCCATGACGACGTCGGCGCCGAGGCCGTCGGTGAGATCCGCGACGAGTTGTTCGGGTCCTTCCCCGGCGTTCACGGTGGCGTCCGCTCCGAGGGCGCGGGCGGCGCTCAGCCGGGACTCGGCGAGGTCGACGGCGACGATGCGGCCGGGACTGTAGAGGCCCGCCGTGATGACGGCGGCGAGGCCGATGGGGCCCGCGCCGACCACGACCACCGTGTCGGAGGGGTGCACCGCACCGTTCAGGACCCCGACCTCGTAGGCGGTGGGGAAGATGTCGGCGAGCAGGACGGCGTCGAAGTCGTCGATCGCCTCCGGTAGCGGGTGGACCGACAGGTCGGCGAAGGGCACCCGGACGTACTCGGCCTGGGTGCCGTCGACGGTGTGGCCGAGGATCCAGCCGCCTCCGCCCCGGCACTGCCCGTAACGGCTCTCACGGCAGAAGCGGCACCTTCCGCAGGCCGTGATGCAGGAGACCAGGACCCGGTCCCCCGGTCGTACCGTGCGGACGTCGCCCCCGGTCTCCACCACCGTGCCGACCGCCTCGTGTCCCAGGACCCGGCCGGGCGTCACCTCGGGGACGTCGCCCTTCAGGATGTGCAGGTCCGTGCCGCAGATGGTGACGGCGTCGACCCGGACGATCGCGTCGGCGGGATCCTCGACGACCGGGTCGGGCATGTCCTGCCAGGCGATTCGCCCCGGTCCCTGGAAGACGAGTGCCTTCATGGCGCCCACCCACTTCCTGTCGCACGTCGCTGCGGTCCTCGTCCACCAGGCTGCGTCCGGCACTCGGGCGACGCATGGGCCGGTCGGCCCCCCGATGTGCCCGTACGGACTCTCGGGGCGTGCCGGGTCAGGATGCGAGGGTGGAGACCGGTACACGTTCCGAAGGAGGGACGGCCATGTCCGAGGCAGCCCCGAATCCCGCTCCCACGCCCCCGCGGCCGGCCCTGCTGAGTTTCCTGGGTGGCGTGGGGACGGTCACCGGCAGCAAGTTCCTGGTCGAGAGCGACCATGCGCGGATCCTCCTCGACTGCGGTCTCTTCCAGGGTTTCGCGAAGCTGCGGCACCGCAACTGGGAGCGGTTCGCCCGCGACGCGGCGGACGTGGACGCCGTGGTCGTCACCCATGCCCACCTGGACCACTGCGGCTATCTGCCCCGCCTGGTGCGGCAGGGCTTCCGGGGGCCGATCCTGACCAGCGCCCACACCGCCCGGCTCGCCGGGATCGTGCTGCGCGACAGCGCGCGGCTCCAGATGGAGGCCGCCCGGCACGCCAACGCACACGGCTGGTCCAAGCACCGCCCGGCCAAACCGCTCTACGACGACTCGGACGTCGAGAAGACCCTCGCGTTCTTCGACCCCGTGGCCGTCGGCGAGGACGTGGAGATCATGGCCGGCACCCGGCTCACACTCCACCACGGCGGGCACATCCTCGGCTCGGCATGGGCCCACCTCACGCTGGAGGACGGCCACACCCTGGCCACCTCCGGTGACCTGGGCCGCCCAGGTCACCCACTGCTGCTGCCGCCGGAGCCGTTCTCGGGCGCCGACGTACTCCTCATGGAGTCCACCTACGGCGACCGCCACCACGACCAGGAGTCCGCCCGGTCGGAGTTCGCCGCCGTCATCGCCCGCGCCCTCGCGCGGAACGGCACCGTCGTCATCCCGGCCTTCGCGATCGACCGGACCGAGGTCGTCCTGCACGAACTGGGCCGCCTGCGCGACACGGGCGTTCTGCCCCGCTCGGTACCCGTGTACGTGGACAGCCCCATGGCCCTCGCCGCGCTGGACGTCTACCGGGACGCCGTACGCGAGCACTCCGCCGAGCTGCGGCCCGAGATCCTCGCGCGTGGAGAGGGCGCGCTGAGCCCGGAACCGTTCCTCGCGGCGCGCACCGTCCAGGAGTCCATCGACATCAACAGCACGCACGGACCCGCCGTGATCGTCTCCTCGGCCGGCATGGCCACCGGCGGCCGGGTCCTGCACCACCTCCACCGCCTTCTCCCCGATCCGCGCAACGCCGTGGTCGTGGTCGGCTTCGCGGCGGCCGGCACCAGGGCGCGAGACCTGGCTGACGGAGCCCGGACGCTCAAGATGTTCGGCGAGTACGTGCCCGTACGGGCCGAGATCGCCGACGTGCCCCACTTCTCGGCCCATGCCGACGCCGGACAGATCATCGACTGGCTCCGCGGCGCTCCTCCCCCGCACACCACCTACCTGGTCCACGGCGAGCCGACGACGTCCGAGGCGCTGCGCGATCGCATCGACCGCGAACTGGGCTGGACGGCCGTCGTACCCCGCTCCGGGGAGGCCGTCCTGGTCCGCTGAGGGCTGTGACCTGCCCGGCCCCATCTGGGCGCCGCAGCCGTTGCGACAGCGCCCGCCCGCCGATGCCTCAGGGAAGGAAAGAGCGATGACACCTCAGCCGTTCACCGTCGCCGACGTGATGACCAAGAAAGTCGTCGCCGTCCTGCCCGGCGCGGAGTTCAAGGAGATCGTCGCCGCCATGGAGCGGTGGAAGGTGACGGCCGTCCCCGTCGTCGAGGGCGAGGGCCGCGTCGTCGGGGTGGTCTCCGAGGCGGACCTGCTCCTGAAGGAGGAGTTCCACGATCACCGCCTCGGTCTCGTCGAGCAGATGCGACGGCTCGACGCCACGGCCAAGGCGGGGTCGCGCCGGGCCGAGGACCTGATGACCTCGCCCGCCGTCACCGTCGCTCCCGGGGCGTCCCTGCCCCGGGCCGCCCGCCTCATGGCCGCGCATCGCGTGAAGCGGCTGCCGGTCGTCGACGCGAGCGGCACCATCCAGGGGATCGTGAGCCGGTCCGATCTCCTCAAGGTCTTCCTCCGCCCTGACGAGGATCTCGCCGCCGACGTGCGCCGCGACGTGGTCGAGCACCTGTTCCCGCTCTCCCGGCACCGGGTCGACGTGCGTGTCGACGCCGGGGTCGTGACGCTGTCCGGCGAGGTCCGCGACAGCGCGCTCGTCCCGCTCGCCGCCCGCCTGGCCCGCGCCGTCGAAGGCGTGGTGGACGTACGGTGCGAGCTCACCACCTTCGTCGAGGCGTAGCCATGTCCGGCCCTTCCGGTGCAGGTCACGCGTCCGCCGTGCATGCTCGAAGCATGTCCCAGGTCACCAGTACCGACCTGTACGAGGTCACGATGGCCCTCTCTTACCTGCGGGAGGACATGCGGGCACCGGCCGCGTTCAGCCTCTTCGTCCGCGACCTCCCCCGGGCCGCGGATTCCTGGTCGCGGCGGGGCTCGAACCGGCTCTCGACTACCTTTCCCGGTTCCGGGTGGGCCGCTCCGACGTCCTGGAGTTCGCCGAGGCGCTGCGTCGCCCCGTCGAGGACCTGGAACCGCTGCACGGCCTCGGCGACATCGCGCCGACCTCCGGATGGCTGCGCGTACTCGCCCCCCCAGGGACCGGACGGCCCTCCCCAGGACGGGGACAGCGGGCGATCCTGAAAGAGGGGACCGGTCGAACGCGCGAGAAGGTGACGAGCGATGAGGCACCGCAGCGTCGCGGATCTGATGACCCCCACGGCCGTCAGCGTCGTTCCAGGCACGACGTTCAAGGAGATCGCACGGCTGCTGAACGAGTTCGACATCACCGCGGTGTGCGTGGTGGACGAGTCGAACCGGCCACTGGGCGTGGTCTCGGAGGCGGACCTGGTACGCCGCCGTACCGCCGGGGCCGTGCTCGACACCGCGGGCGCACTCATGTCGAGCCCCGCCGTCGTCGCCCGACCCGATTGGAGCGTGGTGCGGGCCGCCCGTGTGATGGACCGGGCCAGCGTCAAGCGCCTGCCCGTGGTCGACGACGACGGGCGCCTCGTGGGTGTGCTCAGCCGCAGCGACCTCGTCCAGCTCTTCCTGCGCCGGGACCGGGCGATCCAGGAGGAGATCGTCGAAGACGTGGTCACCCACACCTTGAGACTGAGCCCGTCGGCCCTCTCGGTGGAGGTCGACGACGGCCGGGTCACCCTCAGTGGCACGGTCCGCCGCCGCAGCCTCGTGCCGGTGCTCCTCAGGCTCTGCAACAGCGTCGATGGTGTCGTGGGGGTCGTCGACCGGCTCAGGTACGAAGACGACGACCTGTCGAGGAAGTGACGATCATGGACACCCCTGGCGCCCCGCAAAGTCCCGTGGCGGTCTCCGCCGAACTCGACAGCCGGCTGTCCCGCTGGCTGTGGTTGGTCAAGTGGATCCTGGCGATCCCGCACTGGATCGTGCTGTGCTTTCTCTGGATCGCCTTCTTCGTCGTCAGCGTGATCGCGTTCTTCGCGATCCTCTTCACCGAGCGGTTCCCACGGGGTCTGTTCGACTTCAACCTCGGCGTGCTCCGCTGGTCCTGGCGCGTCTCGTACTACTCGTACGGCGCACTCGGCACCGACCGCTACCCGCCCTTCAGCCTCGGACCCGAGCCTGACTACCCGGCCCGGCTCGACATCGCCTACCCGGAGCGGCTGTCCCGCTCGATGGTCCTGGTCAAGTGGTGGCTGCTCGCCATCCCCCACTACCTCGTGATCGCCTTCTTCACCAGCGGCGTGCACGCGGGATGGTGGAGCGGCGGCCTGATCACCCTGCTCACGATCATCGCGGGCTTCGCCGTGGCCTTCACCGAACGGTATCCGCGCGACCTGTTCTCCCTGATCGTCGGCCTGAACCGCTGGGTCCTGCGTGTCGCCGCCTACGCGAGCCTCATGACGGACGCCTACCCGCCCTTCCGCCTCGACCAGGGCGGTCACGAACCGGGGACGGCCGACGTCCGCTGACGGCGCCGCCTGGCGCGCCGCAGCTCGTCCGTGCCCCACACCAGCACCGGGAACGTCGCGACGAGCAGGACGACGTCCAGAGGAAGGGCGGCCGTGCCGAAGAGGTGCTGGAGCGGGGGCGCGTAGACGAGGGCGGCCGTGAAGACGAGCTCGAAGGCAATGCCGGCGAGCAGCAGCGGATTCGAGAACACCCCGATGTCGCGCAGCGCCGCGTGGTCGGTGCGGGCCGCGAACGCCGTGCCGACCTGGCAGGTGACGATGCCAGCGAAGGTGGCCGTGGTGGCCGTCACGTAGGCGTGGTGCAAGGGACTGCCGGTACCCGTGGGGTCGCCGGGCTGCCAGCCCGCGCGCCACAGCACGTAGAAGTAGCCCGCCATGACGAGGACCGCGGACGTGAGCCCCAGGTACCCCCAGCTCCGTATCAGCATGTCGCGGGAGATCACGCCCTGGTGGCGCGGCCGCGGGGGCCGCTGCATGATGCCGGGCTCGGAGCGTTCCCGGCCGAGGGCCAGGGCGGGCAGGGTCTCGGTGCCGAGGTCGATGGCGAGGATCTGCAGCACGGTGAGGGGAAGCGGTACCGTGCCGGCGGAGAGCGCGAAGACGAGGAAGGGAACGATCTCCGGCGTCGCGTGGGCGAAGATGTAGACGATGAACTTGCGTACGTTGTCGTAGACGCGGCGCCCGGCTTCGACCGCGGTCACGATGGTGGCGAAGTCGTCGTCGGTGAGCACCATCGCGGCGGCCTCCCGGGCCACGTCGGTGCCGGAGCGTCCCATGGCCACTCCGATATGGGCGCGGTGCAGCGCGGGGGCGTCGTTGACGCCGTCACCCGTCATGGCGACGATCCGGCCGTGCTCCCGCAGGGTGTCCGCCACCTTGAGCTTCGTCTCGGGCGAGGACCGGGCGAAGACGATCTCGTCGTCGCCTTCCACGAGGAGCCGGTCCAGCTCGTCGTCGCCCAGCGACTCCGACGCCGCGACCACGTGCAGACGGGGCACTCCGATGCCGACCTCCCGCGCGACGGCCGCGGCGGTGGCACCGTTGTCGCCCGTCACGACGTGTACCCGGATCCCGGCCTCGTGGCAGCGGCGGACAGCCTCCGCCACCTCGGGGCGCGGCGGGTCGTACAGCCCGACAAGCCCGAGCAGGGTCAACCCCGACTCCGCGTCCTGGCGGTGTGACGGCAGCTCCGCGCCACTCGGCACGTCGCGTACGGCGACGGCCAGGACCCGCATGCCGTCCCGGGCCAGCTCCTCGGCCGCCGCGCGGGCCGAGTCCGCCGCGGTTCCGGGCAGGAGGCGGTCCAGCACCGCCTCGGGCGCTCCCTTGACCACGATCCGCGTGGGGCCCTGCGTCTCCCCGCCCCACGTCTCTCCGCCCTGCGTCTCTCCGCCCTGCGTCTCCCCGCCCTGCACGACCGACATCAGGCGCAGCCGCGGATCGAAGCGGAACAGCGCCCGCCGTCCCGCGTCGCGCCGACCCAGGTCCAGCGGAGCCCCGTGGTCGGCGGCCCCGGCGACGAGGGCGGCCTCGGTGGGGTCGCCGTGCAGTTCGCCGTCGGCTTCTCGCGTGACCGTGGTGCACAGGGCGCCCGCCCTCGCCAGGTCCTCCGCCCAGGGGCCCGGCTCCGACCCGTGGTCGACCGTCCACAGCGCCCTGAGACGCATGCTGTTGCGGGTGAGTGTGCCGGTCTTGTCTGTGCAGATGACACTCGTGGAACCGAGGGTCTCCACGGCACTGAGCCGTTTGACCAGGGCACCCCGGCGGGCGAGGGCTCGAACGCCGACGGCCAGGGCCAGCGTGATCGTCGGAAGGAGTCCCTCCGGGACGTTGGCGACGAGCAGCCCGATGGCGAACGTCAGGGAGTCGGTGACCGGAAGCCCGACCGCCACCCCGAGGACGAGAAACACGACACCCATGCCGGTCGCGACGCCGGCGATGAGCCACGCGACCCGCTTGACCTGCCGTTCCAGAGGGCTCGCCTCACGCCGCGTCCGCTGGCTGAGCGCGGCGATCCGGCCGAGTTCGGTGTGGTTTCCGGTGGCGAACACGATGGCGCGGGCCTGCCCCTCGACACAGGTCGTCCCGCTGAAGACGAGGTTCGGCTCCTCGAGCAGCGGGGCGCCGAGGATCCCGGCTGAGGCGATCCGTTCAGCCGGCACGGACTCGCCCGTGAGCATCGACAGGTCGACCTCGACCCCGCCCTCGGTGACATGCGCGTCGGCGGGGACCTTGTCGCCCTCGTCCAGGAGGATCAGATCGCCCGGCACGAGGTCACGGGCCTCTACGACGTGGGGCTGCCCGTCGCGTACGGCCAGGGCGTGCTCGGGCAGATAGCGGGCGAGCGTCTCCACCGCCCGCTCCGCTTGATGTTCCTGGAGCAGGGCGAAACCCGCGTTGACGGCGATGACCGCGAGGATCGCCCAACCAAGGACCGCCAGGTCCGCGACGAAGGCGAGGGCGGCGGCAGCCCACAGCAGTAGGGCCAGGGGGTGAATCAGCTGCCCGACCAGCTCGCGCACGAAGGAGGAGCGCGCTCTTCGCCGTACCTCGTTCGGTCCGTGGACGGCGAGGCGCCGGGCAGCCTCGCGGGCCGAGAGACCATCCGGGCCCGTGGCGAGCTCACGACGCAGCCGGGGCAGCGGTTCACTGGGGTCGAAGGGCAGCGCGGGGGTGGAGGAAGCGGTCCGCTCCGGTCCGGCGCGGCTGCCGGCACGGTCAGTCATCGTCGTCCCCTGCACCGCTGCCCCGGTGGAGTCGGCCGGACCATACGGGTTCCACCTGCTCCCACTCGCGTTCCCAGCCTGCGAGCCGGTGGCCTTCGGTCCGCCGCCGTACGAGGAGGACGACGGCGACGCCTGCCACCCCGACCACGCCCGCCGCCCCCGTACCGCCCGCCAGGGAGGTAAACGCGCGGTCCGCGGAACTGCCCGGTGGCCGGGCGGGGGACCCTGCGTCGTCCACCCAGATCGTCACGGCGCGTCCCTCCGGCGTCCGGGACGGGACGTGGATGTTCCCGGACCGGCGGACGTTCTCGGGCTGTTCCCACACCGCCGGAGCGACGGCCTGCGCCTTGGAGCCGTACCGGGTGGCGACGGGCGGGTCCTTCGCCGGCCCGGTGGTGGTCGCGGTCACCTGATGTCGGTGCGCGGCGAGTTCACGGTCGGTCGTGGATCCCGCCGACCACAGGCTCCCGGCGGCCACAGCACCGCAGATCACAGCGATCAACAGCACGAAGATCAGGGCGGCGCGCCTCGCGGGTCTCCTGGGCGGGGTGGTCCCGCTCCCCGACTCCTGGTGGAGCATGCCGAACCTCCCGTCGGGGTGGCCTCGCCCATCTGTCAGAGGCCCGATTCAGTGGGTGGCGCCGAGTTCCGTTCCGATGTGGTGGGCCCATGCCCTGATCCGTTCCGGATTGCGGAAGTCGCCGCCCTTGCCCCGGCGCACCAGAGCGCGGGCGACCGGGCCCGGCGTCTCGGCGGTCACGGCGCCACCGAAGGTCATGTGCTCGCGAGCGCCGAGCCTCTTCATGCGCCGGGCGACTCCTCGCACGGGCGGGATGTCGTGCTGCTCCGCGGAACTGTCGACGGGACCACTGCTGAACAGCCAAAGAGGCCGGTGCCTGAGCTGTTCGGCGTTGCGCCGGGCGCACCGTCGCGCCTTGCCGGTCCAGTGCCCGGCGTAGAGGGCTCCGCCGAGAACGACGCCGGCGTAGCCGCTCACGTCGGTGACGGTGTCGGCAGGCAGGACGACAGCGTCGAAGCCGTCGTCCCGAAGCGTCCGGCCGATCTCTTCGGCGATACCGGCGGTCGCGCCGGCCTTGCTGCCATAGGCGACCAGGACACGCTTGGCGTTCATGATTCCGCGCCCTCGGCCGGCTTGTCGGCCCGCTTCACCGGAACGGTCCGAACGGACGTGGTCTCCTCGTCGGGCATCGGGATGCGGATGGTGAGGATGCCGTCCGCGTACGACGCCTCGACGTCGTCGGCGGGGATCGTGCCCGGGAGGCGCACGGTCCTGCGGAACGATCCGTAGCGGAACTCCGAATGCTCCTTGTCCTCCGTGCTCTCGATGTGCTCCGCACTCACCGTGATGAGGTTGTCGTCGACGGTGATGCCGATGTCGTCGTCCGGGTCCATCCCCGGCAGCTCGGCCCGCAGCACGTACACGCCGTGACCGCTGGTCACCTCCACGGGAATGGAGTGAGCAGCCGTCGCGGGTCGCCACCCGGGCAGCCCCGGAAACTCCCGGTTGAACCAGTCGTTGAAGTCGGGGAAGAGGCTGTGCCTGCGTTCCACCTTGCCTCCGGCCATTGCTCTGCTCCTCGTGTCGGGGCCCAGGACGGTCGTCGTGGACCCGAGTAGGTGCGGATCAGGCGGCGGATCGGGTTGCGGAGCCCGGTCCGACTCCGTACCCCACTCTTCCACCCGTGACGTCGCGTGGCGCAGTGCCCAACGGGGCTGAAGGACAGGGCCGAACGGGCCTCACCAGGAGGGGACCGACCGGCCCATGGCGTCACGTCGCTGGTGCTGTCAGCAGCAGATCTTCTCGACGAAATGGCCCACCCGTTCCTCCGGCAGGTGACGCGCCAGGTCCGCCTCACTGATCATGCCGACCAGGCGGTGGTCGTCGATCACGGGCACGCGGCGGACACGGTGGTCCTGCATCGTGCGGAGCACCACTTCGCTGTCGGCGCCCGCGTCCACGGTCACCGGCTTCCCCTGGGCCAGGTCCCCGGCCGTCATCCGGTGGGGGTCCTTGCCCTTGGCGAGGCACTTCACCACGATGTCCCGGTCGGTGATGATGCCGTGCAGCCGGTCGTCCGGCCCGCAGATGGGCAGCGCGCCGACATCCAGTTCGCTCATGCGGCGTGCGGCGTCCACGAGGTTCTCGCTCTCCTGCACGCAGCTCGCACCGGAGTGCATGATCTCCCTTGCGGTCGTCATGACCACGTCCTCCTTTTCGCCCCCCTGCTCGCGATCCGGTGCCGATTCGCCGTTGGTTCAGACGATCAGCGTCGGCACCCTGACGGTGTGCACCGGGCGCCAGGGACGCCCCATCGCCCCTTCCTGCGGCAGTTGACGGTTCGGTCACTCCTCCCTTCGTCCGGTACCGGTCTCGCGCGTCGTCTCCGCGCTGGCCACGTGACCTTTGACCGCTGCGAAGCTGTCCGGCGCCACCGAGATCGAGTCGAGGCCCGCCTCGACCAGGATCGCGGTGAACGCCGGATCGTCGCTCGGCCTCTGCCCGCACAGCCCGACCGGCCGGCCCGCCGCGTGGGCGCGGACAGCAAGGGTCTGAATGCTGCGGACGACCGCGGGGTCCCGCTCGTCAAAAACATGGGCGAGGGCCTCGGAGTCGCGGTCGACGCCGAGGGTGAGCTGGGTGAGGTCGTTGCTGCCGATCGAGAATCCGTCGAAGCGTTCCGCGAACTCTTTGGCCAGGATGATGTTGGCCGGTATCTCCGCCATGACGTAGACCTGCAGCCCGTTCTCGCCCCGTACCAGTCCCTCGTCCGCCATCACCGCGAGCACCTGATCGGCCTCGCCGAGGGTGCGGCAGAAGGGGATCATGACGACCACGTTCGTCAGCCCCATCCCCTCGCGCACGCGGCGCAGCGCGCGGCATTCGAGGGCGAAGCCCTCGCGGTAGCCGTCGCTGTAGTACCGGCTCGCGCCACGCCAGCCGATCATGGGGTTCGCCTCGTCCGGTTCGAAGGGTCGGCCGCCGAGGAGCTTGGCGTACTCGTTGGTCTTGAAGTCGCTGGTGCGCACGACGACGGGCGTCGGCCAGCGGGAGGCGGCGATCCGGGCGATGCCGTGGGCAAGCCGGTCGACGAAGTAGTCACCTCGGTCGAGGTAGCCCTCGGTGAGCCGCTCGATGACATGCCGGTCGTGTGGTTCGAGCCGCTCCGGGTGCAGTAGGGCCATGGGGTGGACCTTCACCTGGTGGGCGACGATGACCTCGAGGCGCGCCAGTCCCACGCCGTCGGCGGGGAGCCGCCACCAGCGGAACGCGGCTGATGGATCGGCCAGGTTCAGCATCACTCGGGTTCGGGTGGCAGGCAGTTCCGCGAGGTCGGTCTGGGTCTCCTCGTACGGGAGCAGCCCTTGGTAGACACGTCCGCTCCCTCCCTCGGCGCAGGAGACCGTGACAGAGCGCCCGTCACGCAGGATCCGTGTCCCGTTTCCGGTTCCGACAACGGCGGGGACTCCGAGTTCGCGGCTGACGATGGCCGCGTGTGAGGTGCGTCCCCCGTGGTCGGTGACGATGGCGGAGGCCCTCTTCATGACGGGTTCCCAGTCCGGGTCGGTGACGCCGGTGACGAGGACGCCGCCCTGGGGGAAGCGGTCGAGGTCGACGGGCGCGTCGAGCGCCACGACACGGCCCTGGCCGATGGCCTCGCCGACGGCGATGCCTTCGACGAGCGGTTCGCCAGGAGTGGCGGTGAGCCGGCGGCGGGTCAGGGTGGTGGTGCGCCGACGCGACTGGACCGTCTCGGGGCGGGCCTGGACGATCCAGAGCTCGCCGGTGAGGCCGTCCTTGGCCCATTCGATGTCCATGGGGCAGCCGTAGTGCTCCTCGACGGCCGCCGCCCAGCCGGCGAGCGTGCGGATCTCCGCGTCGTCGAGGACCCGCTGGTTCCGCTCACCGTCGGGCGTGTCGACCGTGCGGGTCAACCCGGTGTCCGCGTACACGGCCTTCAGCCGCTTGGCTCCGATCCGCACATCGATGACGGGGTCGAGCTCCGGGTCCTTCATGCTCGGCTTGAACACCGTGTACTCGTCCGGGTCGACCTGGCCGCTGACGACGGTCTCCCCCAGCCCCCAGGCGGCACTCACCACGATCACGTCCGGGAAGCCGCTCTCCGGGTCGAGGGTGAAGGCGACACCGGAGCCGGCCAGATCGGAGCGGACCATGGCCTGGACGCCGATGGACAAGGCGACGGCGAGGTGGTCGAAGCCCATCCGTTCCCGGTAGTCGATCGCCCGGTCGGTGAACAGAGAGGCGTAGCAGCGGGTGCATGCCTCAAGGAGCGCGTCGGCGCCGCTGACGTTCAGATACGTCTCCTGCTGCCCGGCGAAACTCGCTTCGGGCAGGTCCTCCGCCGTCGCACTGCTGCGCACCGCCACCTCGGGCGACTCCCGGCCGATCTCCTCGGCCAGCCCCTCGTACGCCGCGAGCACGGCATCCCGCAGAGGCACGGGCAACGACTCCGCGAGGAAGAGGGACCGGATGGCCGCCCCGACCTCATCGAGTGGGGCGCCCGCGTGCAGTCTCTCGATCTGTACCTCCACGCGACGGCGGAGGTCTCGGGAACCGAGCAGTTCCTCGTACGCTTCGGCGGTGGTGGCGAATCCCGGAGGTACGCGGATGCCCGCGCCTCCGAGCCGGGTGGTCATCTCGCCCAGCGAGGCGTTCTTGCCACCCGCTCGGCCGACGTCGTGCCGCCCGAGTTCCGTGAAAGGTACGACGTATCGTATCGGTCCCATGGTCTCCTCCACTGCTCTCGGGCCTCCTCAGTACGGCAGCGGCCGGCCGGCTGGCGTACGCAGGTCGAGGGGGGCGGGCCTGCGGGGATGCTGGGGCCGGGGGCTGATCAGGATGCGCTGCATGATGCTCATCTCTCCGCAGAACCCTCCGACGGACCGGGGGCGTCCTCTCGCCCCACCGTCCCGCGTGGAGGTGGTCGCGCCCCAGTGCCGAGCGGGGCAGTGGGCCCGGGACGGTCGGTCGTACCGGAACGGGACCGGTCGGCCCATGCCGGGTCGGCGGTCCGGCGCTCGCGTTGCGGGAGGGGGACAGTGATCAACGGACACGGGGCACGGTGCAGCAGGCCGTGAACCGTCGAACCCAACCGCATGCCGGAGTAGCCGCCACGGCCTCGGCGACCGACCACCAAAGAGAGGGATTCCTGGGACGCCAGGGCGAGTTGTTCGACCGGGTGCCCCCGCAGGACCTCTTGGGAGATGGCGACATCCGGATACCTCTCCGTCCAGCCCGCCACCGACTCGGCGAGCAGCCGACGCCGCTCGGCCAGGCCCCCTTCACCGTCGTCGTGAGCGAGGACGGAACGGGGCCAGACCCAGACCGCCCGCAGCCGTGCCTCGCGGAGGCTCGCCTCCTCGACGGCGAAGGCGACCGCGGCCTGTGAGGAGGCGCTTCCGTCCACGCCGACGACGACGGTCGGTGGATGCACGGCGGTGTGCTCAGGTGCGCGGACCACGACGAC
Organism: Streptomyces sp. NBC_00250; assembly: GCF_036192275.1. Classification (NCBI taxonomy): domain Bacteria; kingdom Bacillati; phylum Actinomycetota; class Actinomycetes; order Kitasatosporales; family Streptomycetaceae; genus Streptomyces; species Streptomyces sp. NBC_00250. Next base: position 1,017,746 of record NZ_CP108088.1, read on the forward strand.
GGGACAGTCCGCCCGCGCCGTGAGCGGGACGACCACGGAGCTCTCGCTGAACATCTCGGCCGGCCTGCCGAGACGGCGAGAGCCCACGACGACGAGTGCGGCGTGCTGCGCCATGTCGCGCAACACGGTCGCCGGCACACCGTTCACGCGTTCCGTCGCGATCCGCAGACCGTCGTGCAGTTCCCGGACGAGGTCCTCCGCGTTGGCGATCGCCGACTCCGCACGGATACACAGGGCGCTCTGGCGGGCGATCGCGTCGTACCTGAGCCCGTCGTGGGCAGGCGGTACGGCGACGACCAGCCGGAGCACCAGCCCTCTTCGTACGGCCTCGTCGGCGGCCCAGACGAGAGCGGGGACCGACTGCTCCCGGGGGTCGACCCCGAGCACCATCTCGTTCACGTCTCCTCGACCCGGGTGGCGAAGGCAGGTGGGACGATCTCCACCGGGCAGTGGGCGTGGTGGAGCAGGACGTGGGCGACGCGGCCCAGGGACGGGCCGGCGCCCAGGGCGCGGTGTTGTCTTCCCATCACCAGCAGATCGGTGTGGGCACTCGCCTCCACCAGGATCCCGGGCGTGCTGGTGCCCGTCTCGACGTGATGGCCGACGGTCAGGGTGGGGTAGAACTCCTGCGCGAGGTCGGCGAGCGACTTGATCTCGTGCACGCGCTGCCGCGCGATCTCGTCGAGGTCGTCCAGCATGGTCGCGACGCTGCCGACATGGGTGAGCACGTTCCAGACGCTCACCAGCCGCAACGCCGCCTTACGGGCGTCGGCCTCGGCGGCCGCGACAAGCAGCCAGCCCAGATCCGAAGCACCGTGCACGGCCGCTGTCACCGAGCCCGACGCCGGCCGGTCACCGGCACCACGGACCACGATCACGGGCACTTCGGCGCGGGCCGCCACGCCCAGACCGACGGATCCGAGCATGAGCGCGGAGAAGCCGCCGAGCCCCCGGCTGCCCACCACGATCGTGCCTCTGTTCCCGGCGGCCGCCCGGAGACCGGCGACCGGCTCCTGACGGCCCAGCTCCTTCGTGACGGCAAGGTCCGGAAAGAGGTCACGGACCGCGTTCGCGGTCTCGGTCAGCAGGTCGCGACCCGCTTCGCGTACCGCCTGGATCGTCTCGGCATTGGAGAAGATGGCCCGACGGTCGGTGTCGGCGGCGTGCACGAGATGCAGGGACCGCCCCCGTCGGTCCGCCTCGTCAGCGGCCCACAGCACGGCCGTGCGCGCGGAGGGGGACCCGTCGACTCCCACGACGACGTTGCCGAGCTCCGGTCGGGCGGGGGTCTCGCTGGTCATGGCTCCTCCTCCGGGGTACACCCGAGGCTCGGAAGCGCGTCCCGAGGGGCGACATCTCCCACACTGACATCGTGGTGGGACTCCTCGGGATGGGCCGTTCGGCCCCGATCGAGGCCTGCCCGGCCCTGCTGCCGGAAGCGACGGGGCACCAACCTGAAAGGTGAGATGTCCTGTCCGATCCGGAGTCGGGGCGGGGCGGAGAGGCTCGACGAGGGAGGCACGCCATGACAGCCCAGGTCACCGTAGGTCTGGACGGCTCTGCTGAAAGCCTCGCCGCCGCCCGTTGGGCCGCGACGCAAGCGGTGCTGCGCGAAGTGCCCCTCAGGCTGGTGCACGTGGAGGAATGGCCGAGCATGCCGGAAGTACCCATGGCGTACGCCCGCACACTCGCCCACGGCGAGCAGACCGAGAGGTTGATGCGAGAGGAGACGAATCGAGCGCGGAAGAACCATCCCGGCCTCGAGGTCATCACGGAGCATGCGCATGGCCGGGCAGCCGAGGAACTGACGGCCGCCGCGAACGAGGCGGATCTGACGGTCCTCGGTTCACGCGGACTCGGCGGCGTCCGCGGCTTCACCGTCGGCTCGGTCTCCCTTGCCGTCGTCGGCGCGGCCCGACAGCCGGTCGTCCTCGTACGCGCGACGGACGACCGGGAAGCTCCCGAAGGCGGCATCGTGGTGGGCGTCGACATCCACCACCCGTGCGAAGCCCTGCTCGCATTCTCCTTCTCCGAAGCCGCCCGGAAAGGCACGCCGCTGCGGTTCCTCCACAGCTGGACGCTTCCCGCCTCGTACGGCTACGCGGCCATCGTGGACCCGGGGATCGGCGAGGAGCTCGGCAGCCATCTCCTCGAGGGGCTGGACGCTCCGCTGGAGCCGTGGCGGAAGCGTTACGCGGGGGTGGAAGTGGAGGCCAAGTCGGTGGTGGGCTCGCCCGCGTACCAGCTGGTCGAGGCGTCACAGACCGCGCAACTGGTCATCGTGGGACGCCGGAGTCGGAGCGTCCCCCTCGGCCCGCATCTGGGCCATGTCGCTCACGCGGTCATCCACCACAGCCCCGCGCCGGTCGCCGTCGTCCCCTTGACGTGAGCGGATGGTGGCCACTCGGCCTTGGACTGCGCACGGGTGGACACCGTCTCGCTCGACGCTCTACAGATGGCGGCGGCTGATGGAAGGCGTGTAACGGTCGGGAGCGGCATCGTAGGCGGTGGCGCACTGAGTGGAGCAAAAGTGCAGTGGGCCTGCGGGGCCGTCCCGATGTTCGGGTGCGGTCGTGGGGTCGACTTCCATGCCGCACACGGGGTCGACGGTCATCTCGCGTCCGTCCGGGCCGACCCTGGGCCGCGTGGTGTCGGTGGCGGTCTCGACTTCGGGGCGCGTCGGTGCGTCGCCCCCTACCGGCAGCGGTGCGGGGTGCCAGCGGCGCAGGCGGGAGGCGTTGGTGACGACGGACAGGGATGACAGGGCCATGGCGGCCGCGGCGATGATCGGGCTCAGGCGGATGCCCCACAGGGGGTAGAGGGCGCCGGCGGCGAGAGGGATGCCGACGGCGTTGTAGACGAGGGCGAAGAACAGGTTCTGCTTGATGTTGCGCATGGTCGCCTTCGAGAGGCGGATGGCGGTGACGACTCCGGCGAGGGAGCCGGAGATGAGGGTGATGTCGGCGGATTCGATGGCGACGTCGGTGCCGGTGCCGATGGCGAGTCCGACGTCGGATTGGGCGAGAGCAGGGGCGTCGTTGATGCCGTCGCCGACCATGGCGACGGTCCGGCCCTCGGCCTGGAGTCGGCGGATCTCATCGGTCTTGTGCTCGGGCAGTACCTCGGCCAGGACCCGGGGAATGCCGACCTGAGCGGCGATGGCGGCGGCGGTGCGGGCGTTGTCGCCGGTGAGCATGACGACCTCGGCGTCCAGCTGTCGCAAGGCCGCGATGGCCTGGGCGGAGTCGTTCTTGACGGTGTCGGCGACGGCGAGCACCCCTGCGGGGTGGCCGTCGACCGCGGCGAGGACGGGTGTCTTGCCCTCGGCCGCGAGGCTCGCGGCGACGGCGTCGAGAGGGGAGGTGTCGACGCCGGTGTCGTGGAGGAGGCGGGTGGTGCCGACCATGATGGTGTGGCCGTCGGCCCTGGCGTGGACGCCCTTGCCGGTGACGGAGTCGAAGCCGGTCGCGGTCGGCGGCTGAAGGCCACGGTCGCGGGCGCCGGAGACGATGGCCTGGGCAAGGGGATGCTCGCTGTCGGCCTCGGCGGCGGCGACCAGCCGCAGCAGCTCGGCTTCGTCGACTCCCGCGGCGGGGCGGATGTCGGTGAGGACCGGCTTGCCGATGGTGACCGTGCCAGTCTTGTCGAGCACGACGGTGTCGAGTTTGTGGGCGGTCTCCAGGGCTTCGGCGGAGCGGATGAGGATGCCCGCCTGCGCGCCCTTGCCGGTGCCGACCATGACCGAGAGCGGGGTGGCCAGGCCAAGGGCGCAAGGACAGGCGATGATCAGGACGGCGACGGCGGAGACCAGGGCCAGGGTGAGCGCCGGTGCGGGTCCGATCGTGTACCAGAGAGCGAACGTCGCGATCGCGATGGCGATGACCGCCGGGACGAAGTAGGCGGAGATCGCGTCGGCAAGACGCTGGATCGGCGCCTTGGACGCCTGGGCCTGCTGCACCAACCGGATGATCTGCGCGAGCGTGGTGTCCGCGCCAACCTTGGCCGCGCGCACCCGCAAGGAACCGGTGGTGTTGACGGTGGCACCGATGACACCGTCGCCCGCGTGCTTCGTGACCGGCATCGGCTCGCCCGTCACCATCGACTCATCCACGGCGGACGAGCCCGACAGGACGTCGGCGTCGACGGGAATCTTCTCCCCGGGGCGGATGACGACCTCGTCCCCGACGACTACCTCTTCGACGGGTATCTCGGTCTCAGTGCCGTCCCGCAGGACGCGCGCGGTGCGGGCCTGCAGGCCGATCAGAGCGCGGATGGCCTCGCCCGTGCCGGCCTTGGCCCGGGCCTCCAGAAGACGGCCCAGCATTATCAGGGTCAGGATGACGCCGACCGCTTCGAAGTACACCTCCCGCACGTCCTCGGGGAGCAGCCCCGGAGCGAGGGTGACGAGCAGGCTGAATCCGAAGGCGGCGCTCGTGCCCAGGGTGATCAGGGAGTTCATGTCCGCCGACCGGTGGCGCAGGGCCAGCCAGCCGGTGGAGTGCACGGGCCAGCCGGTGTAGAGCATCACCGGCGTGATCAGTGCGAGCTGGAACCAGTGGTTCAGCATCCAGCCGGGCACCCAGTCGGCGCCGAACAGCTCGTGCGCCATGACAGCGAAGAGGACCGGTGCGGTGAGTACTGCGCCCACGACGACGCGGCGGGTCAGGTCCTTGATTTCCTCCTGGCGCTCGGCGATGTCGGCCGCCTCCGCGTCCTCGGCCGACGTCTCCCCCGCACTCGGCGCCGCTTCTCCGCCTGACACCGTGCCCGGTTCCGGTGCTCCGCCGTCGGCGGGTTCGACGACGAGGGTCCCGTGGATCATGTTCATGCCGCAGGCGAACCCGTAGGTGCCGGGCCGGTCAGGGCTCAGCCGCACGGTCGTGCGGGTGTGGGCGGGCAGGCCGGCCCCGACCCTGAGATCGGGGAAGACGACGCGGGAAGTGCATTCGCCGGCCTCCTGCCGGTCGAAGACGAGCTCGACCGGTGTGCCCTGGCGGACCTTGATCAGGTTCGGGCTGTAGCCGCCCCGCACGGTCACGTCGACCCGCTGCACCCCGTCCTCCACGCGAACCGTGCCGGCCTTGCGCGGGCCGAAGAAATACCGGCCCAGCACGGCGATGAGGCCGACGGCAACCACGACGACGATCACATCCGCGACAGACATGGCACTCGCCTCTCCTCGCACACCGGTTGTTCCAGCCTCCCGCGCCGCATCCACGTCGGCCACCTCGGCCGGGCAGGGCCTGACCGGCCCCGCAGAACGGACCCGTTCGGCCCCTCTCATCGTCTCGCCGGCCGGCGAGACGATGAGAGGGAAGAAGGAGGCCGTGATTGCCGCGGCCGTCTCGATAAGGCCCCCTATCAGCGGCGTATGACCGCGGTCGCCCGTGGACCTCGGTACGGCCGCACCGCTGGAGGCACACCATGGACCCCACCCGCACGTCCACCCGCCGACTCGCCGCCCTCACCGCCGCGGCCGCACTCACCGTCGGCCTCGTCCTCGCCGGCTGCGACAGCAACGACACCAGTCCCCCAGCCAGTACCTCGCCCGCCACTTCCGCGGAGGTACCGGCCACCGCCCAGTCCGGCGCCCACAACGCGGCGGACGTCGCCTTCGCCCAGCAGATGATCCCCCACCACCGCCAGGCCGTCGTCATGTCCCAGATGGCCCGCAGCCACGCAGGCACCCCGGATGTGAAGGACCTCGCCGAACAGATCGAGAAGGCGCAGGAACCGGAGATCCGGACCATGACCGGCTGGCTCAAGGCATGGGGTGAGGAAGTCCCCGAAGGCATGCACGACATGCACGACCCCGGCGGGGGCGACCCGAACGGCACCATGCCAGGCATGATGAGCGACCGGCAGATGACGGACCTCGACCGCGCCTCCGGCCGCACCTTCGACACCATGTTCCTGACCATGATGATCGAACACCACGAAGGCGCCATCGACATGGCCGAGGCCGAGAAGCAGCACGGCGCATACGGCCCCGCCAAGGACCTCGCCGACCGGATCATCAAGACCCAGACCGCCGAGATCACCGACATGCGCGAGATGCTCCAGGGGAACTGACGGGCCGGAACCCATGCCACGTACGGGAGGGTCCCTCGGTCAGCAGAACCTCACGGCGCGCCGGGCGCGCCCGACACCTGGATGCGCCGTCCGGTCACTCGGCGCGGTGAAAGCGTCACCACGGTGTCCCGCCCGTCCCCCGCCCACGGCACCGAGTGGACAGCATCCTTGATCCTCCGCACCTCGGTCTCCTCCAACACCGTGCGTGCCGTACCGACAAGGAGCACGCTCCAGCCCTGGCTGAAAGCTTCGTCCAGGTGGTCCTCCTCGAAGGCGACCTCCGCGCCGGACGTCGAGGCGCGCGCGAGGGTCGAGTCCGCAGCGGTCATGAAGACGATGTCCCCGTCGACGACCTGGTAGTTCACGGGGAACACCGTCAGCCCGTCCCGTCCTTCGACAGCGACCCGGCCGACGCCGTGGCCGTCGAGCAGCTCCCAGCACTCGGCCTCGCCGATCTCCTCCATCCGTGCCCGGTACCCGGCGCGGGCTCCTCCTGGCGCGAGGTCCGCCGTGTACCCGGTGAGCTCCTGGACAGTGGTCTCCAGAGCGTTCGCAAGCCGGACCAGGAACTCGATCCCTGGGGTGGCCACCTGCTCCTCCACGTAGGCGATGTAGCCGGGCGTCGAGCCGGCCCGTTCGGCCACGTCCTCCCAGGACAGGCCGAGCCGGGTGCGCCTGGACGCGACGCGGCGGCCGAGGTCGCTCGTGGCGTGCGAGGAGTGCGGCTCACCGGGCGTGTTCATCACTGGTCTCCTTCCGTGGTCACGGGGCGCCGCTGGGGTACGACGGCGACCGGACACGAGGCGTGGTGCAGGGCGCGGTGGGCGACCCTGCCGAGCTCCAGGCCGACGAGCGCGTCCCGGCGCCTGGCGCCGACGACCAGCAGGTCGGCGGCGGTGGAGCGCTCGGTCAGTACCTTGTGGGCGGAGCCCTCGACCGTGCTCCTGCGCAGGCGCACCTGGGGATGTTCGGACGCCGCGGCCTCAAGGGCCTTGTCGAGCGGTTCGGAGGACCCTTCCGTGAAGTAGGCCGCCCCGGCGCGCCTCATCAGCAGGTGGTCGGCCGGTTCATGGGCCGGCCGTTGCCAGGTGCGGACGACGTCGAGTTCCGCGTCCCGGACGGCTGCCTCGCGGAAGGCGAAGCGCACGGCCGGCGAGTCGACGTCGTACTCTCCGATGCCGAGCAGGACACGCCCGTGGCGTGCTTCGAGGGCTTGCCGGTGCCCCCGTACGACGACGACCGGGCAGTGGGCCCGGGCTGCCACGACGAGGCCGACGGATCCGAGCAGAAGGTCGGCGAGTTCGCCGCGCCCGCGGGATCCGACGACGAGGATCGTGCCCTCCCGGCCCTCCCCGAGCAGCGCGGTGGACGCGTCCTCGGCGAGGACGTCCGTGGTGACGGGGAGGTCGGGTGCCCGGCGCCGGGCGCGTTCGGCCGCCGTGCCGACGATGTTCTCTGCGAGGACCTGGCCCGAGGGTCGGTCCGTGGTCCAGGCCAGCACGACTCCTTCGTAGCGTTCCCACAGGGAGGCATGGACGATGCGCAGGGGAAGCCCGTGCCGTACCGCTTCGTCGACGGCCCAGTCCAAGGCCGTGAGACTGGCGTCGGACCCGTCGACTCCTACCACCAGGGGCGATTCCATCGTGCCCACCGCCTTCCGGGTCGTGAGGTGGTCTGCTGCCACGCTCGCACCGGGCGGGAGTGACCGAATAGGGCCGGTCGGTCCCGGGCGCGGCCCGCCCGGACCAGATGTGGCGGCGACGCGGAGACACGACGGGAGGAGGGGCCAACCGCTTCTCGCGGATCCTGATCGCGCGGTGCGCGGCTCGAAGCCGCTTCCCCGCGTCACTCGGGCCCCCTCCTCACTTTCAGGAAAGCATCGGCAGACGGTCCGTGCCAGTGCTGCCCGGGTCCCGACGTGCCCCTTTCGGCCCTTGTCGTCAGCCGCCCGAAGTCGACACCCTCGCAGCAACAGGACTTTGGGCGCCGGAACACCGGAGGCCGGTCATGAAGCACCCACGTACCGTCGACGACGTGATGACCCATGCGGTGGTCTCCGCCAGGCTCGACGCACCGGTCAAGGAGATCGTCCGGTCCATGCGGCGCTGGGGCGTGAGCGCAGTCCCCGTGCTGTCGGCCCAGGGACGAGTGGTCGGCGTGGTGTCCGAGGCGGACGTACTCGGCAAGGTTCCGGGAGAGGCCCGGGACGACGCGGGATCGGTGACAGCGGGCAGCCTGATGTCGGCTCCGGCCGTCACCATTCCGCGCGATGCCACGATCGCCGGGGCCGCGCGGCTGATGGCGCATGGCCACCTCAAGCGACTTCCCGTGGTGGACGAGGACGGCCGCCCGGTCGGTGTCGTCAGCCGGGGCGACCTGCTCAAGATCTACCTTCGCTCCGACGCCGAGCTCGCCGAGGACGTACGCCACGAGCTCCTCACGCACCTGATCCCCGAAGGTGACGCGGCACTGACCGTACGGGTCGAGAACGGCGCGGTGACGCTCGCCGGACGCCTGCCACAGTCCGTTCCGGCGGATCTGGCCCTGCGCCTGACCCGGTCGGTGCCTGGCGTGGTGGCTGCGACGGCGGAGTTCACGACCGCGTAGCCGCCTTCACGGGTCCGGCCTCTCTCGTGCCGTGTGGCGGAAAGTGCTGGACGCGCGCGTCCGGGCCCGGAAACACCTCGGTGACCCGGCCCGTGTCCGACCATCGGACATCGAAGGGCGGAGTGCCGTCCGGATGGTGGAGCCCGACGATCTCACCGTCACGCCCCTCGTCCCCGACCGTGGCACCACCCACGATCAGCCGGTCACCGACGCGAGCCCACAACCCGGCGCGGGGCTTCTCCTGGCCTTGTCGTGCTCCGGTCGCGGTCATGGTTCTCGCCTCCCGGCACGAGCGCCCGGCCGCGGTCCTCCCGAGACGGGCTCTCTCGCCTTCTCCACCGTGCGTCCCGGCCGGCCGGTCGCCATAGGGGCCGAAAGTCCCCGAAGGGGACCATTCGGCACTGCCCCGGGTGGGCTTCGCGCAGCAGAGTGAGAACTGGGGCGGCCGCGTCCCGTGAAGGAGGACCGTCATGCAGCACCGCACGGTTTTCGAGGTCATGACCCACGACGTGGTCACCGCAGCCCCAGAGACCCCGTTCAAGGAGATCGCCCGGCTCTTCGCCGAACACGATGTCTCGGCGGTCCCGGTCGTCGCCGACGACCGCCGCCTGCTCGGTGTGGTCTCGGAGGCCGACCTGCTGCGGGCCACCGCCGAGCTCCCCGACCTGGAGGGCCGTTGGGCGGGCGTCCGGCTGCTGTCCCAGGAGCGCGGGCTGCCCGATGCGGAGACCGCCGCCCAGCTGATGACCTCGCCGGCCGTCACGGCACAGGCGAACTGGAATCTCGTCGAGACGGCCCGGACGATGCAGCGCAAGGCTGTGAAGAGACTGCCCGTGACCGACGAGACCGGTCGACTCGTCGGGATCATCAGCCGAAGCGACCTGCTGCGGCCCTTCCTGCGCAGTGACACCGCGATCCGTGACGAGATCGAGCACGACGTCCTGGCCGACACGCTGCGCCTGGCCCCCGATACGATCCGCGTGACCGTCGACGACGGAGTCGTCAGGCTGACGGGCCGGGTCGCCGAGCGGGCCGACATCCGCGTGATCGTGCGGCTCTGCCGTTCGGTCGACGGAGTCGTCGCCCTGCACGAATCGATCGAGTACGCCTACGACAACCTCGCGCTCGACGTGGAGCCACCGCGATGAACGCCCTGTGGGTCGCACCGGTCATGCCCGACTACGACAGCGCCCGGGCCGTCTTCTCTTGGCGACGGGAGCGGTCCCGGCTCGCCGGGCTGCCGGACGGCGGCATCAACATCGGGTACGAGGCGGTCGACCGGCACCTGCGCGAGGGCCACGGCGAACAGGTTGCGTTGCGCTGCATCGCCCGCGACGGATCCGTCCAGACGGTCAGCTTCGCCGGGCTCGCAGCCGAGAGCTCCCGCTTCGCGCACGTTCTGGAGACGCTCGGCCTGGAACGCGGCGAGCGGGTGTTCACCCTCCTCGGCCGCCGGTTCGAGCTGTACAGCACCGTCCTCGGAACGCTGCGGGCCAGCCGAGTCGTGTGTCCCCTGTTCAGCGCCTTCGGGCCCGAACCCGTCGCACTGCGCTTGGAGCTGGGCAACGCCCGGGCGCTGGTCACGACCCGCGAGCTGTACGAACGCAAGGTGGCCCCCGTACGGTCCCGTCTTCCGCACCTGCGGCACGTCCTGCTTCTCGACCCCGGGACCGACCCGCCCCCGGACACCCTCTCCTTCCCCGCTCTCACGGCCGCCGCGCCGGACGCGTACACAGTGGGACCGACCGATCCGGCGGAGCCGGCGCTGCTGCACTTCACCAGCGGCACGACAGGCACCCCCAAGGGCGCGGTACACGTGCACGAGGCGGTCGTCGCCCATCACGTCACCGCCGCCTACGCCCTGGACCTGCACGAGGGCGACGTCTTCTGGTGCACCGCCGACCCCGGCTGGGTCACCGGCATGTCGTACGGCATCATCGCCCCGCTCACCCACGGGGTGACGACCGTCGTCGACGAAGGGGACTTCGCCCCGAAGCGCTGGTACGGAATCCTCGCCGACCAGCACGTCACCGTCTGGTACACGGCGCCCACCGCCCTGCGCATGCTCATGCGGGCCGCACCACGCGGCGGCGAGCCGACGCCCGCCGCGCGGCACGACCTCTCGTCGCTCCGGTTCGTCGCGAGCGTCGGAGAGCCACTGAACCCCGAGGCCGTGCACTGGGGCCGGGAGGCGCTCGGGCTACCCGTCCACGACACCTGGTGGCAGACCGAGACCGGTGCCATCATGATCGCCAACTTCCCGGCCGATCCCGTGCGGCCCGGTTCGATGGGCCGACCGATTCCCGGCGTCGAGGCCGCCGTCCTGGCGTGCGGCGAGGACGGCCGGGCCGCGATCACCGGCGGGCGGGTCCACGTCCTCCGGGAACCGGGTGCCCAGGGCGAGCTCGCCCTGCGGGCGGGCTGGCCGTCGATGTTCCGGGCCTACCTGCACGAGCCGCGCCGATACGAGGCGTGCTTCGCCGACGGCTGGTACCTGACCGGCGACCTCGTCAGCCGCGACACCGGCGGCTGGTACTGGTTCGTGGGCCGCGCCGACGACGTCATCAAGTCCGCGGGGCACCTCATCGGGCCGTTCGAGGTGGAGAGCGCGCTCATGGAGCATCCGGCCGTCGCCGAAGCCGGTGTCATCGGACGCCCTGACCCGCTGGCCGGCGCGATCGTCAAGGCGTTCGTGCTGCCGCGCCCCGAGTATCCGCCCGACACCGAACTGCGGCGCGATGTCCTGGCGTTCGCCCGCCGGCGCCTGGGCCCGGCCGTCGCCCCCCGGGAGATCGAGTTCGTCGAGGACCTGCCCCATACCCGCAGCGGAAAGGTGATGCGCCGCCTGCTGCGGGCTCGCGAACTCGGCCTGCCCGAGGGCGACGTGTCGACGCTGGAGACACCCGGACCGGCCGCGACGGCCGAGCTCTCCGGGAAGGAACCGTGATGGCCACCGCACACGGCGGTACGTCCGCCGGAACACCGAAGACGAAGCACCCCCGTCGCGCACATGGATCCGCGGCACCCTCCCGCACACCTGCGGCGGCCCACGACCTGGACCTGCTGCGGCGGATGCTGCTCATCCGGCGGTTCGAGGAGCGGTGCGTCGAGCTGTACAGCGCAGCGGCGATCCGGGGCTTCGTCCACCTCTACATCGGCGAGGAGGCGGTGGCGGTCGGCGTCCACCAGGCTCTCGACGAGCGGGACGCGGTCGTCTCCACGTACCGCGAACACGGCCACGCCCTGGCCCGCGGGATCCCGCCCGGGGCCGTGATGGCGGAGATGTACGGGAAGACCACCGGGTGCAGCCACGGCCGCGGCGGGTCCATGCACCTCTTCGACGCCGATCGCCGCTTCTACGGCGGCAACGCGATCGTGGGCGGCGGGCTGCCGCTCGCGGCGGGCCTGGCGCTCGCCGACCGGTTGCGCGGCGAGCCGAGGGTCACCTGCTGCTTCTTCGGTGACGGGGCCTTCGCCGAGGGCGAGTTCCACGAGACCGCCAATCTGGCGGCGCTCTGGGGGCTGCCCGTGCTCTTCGTCTGCGAGAACAACCTGTACGCGATGGGGACGGCCCTCGCCCGCGAACACGCCCAGACGGACCTGGCGATGCGGGCGGCGTCGTACGGCATGGCTGCCTGGGCCGTCGACGGCATGGACGTGCACGCCGTGGAGAAGGCGGCGCGCGGGGCGGTCGAGTCCATGCGCGCCGGCAGCGGACCGCACTTCCTGGAGATGCGGACGTATCGATTCCGAGCGCACTCGATGTACGACCCGGACCGGTACCGGCCGAAGGACGAGGTCGAGGAGTGGAAGCGGCACGACCCCGTCACCGGCCTCGCCGACGGCATGCGTACGGCTGGACTCCTCGACGCCGCCACGCTGGAGGACTTGGAGCACCAGGTCGCCGAGGAGATCGACGACGCCGTCCGGGCGGCCGAACAGGCCCCCGAGGAGCCGGCCGAGGATCTGCTGTTGCATGTCACCGGCCGACACGAGGAGGCTCTGGCATGAGCACGCGTACGCGACCGCGGGCGCATCCCGACGACGGCTCCACCACGTACCGGGAGGCCCTGCGCGAGGCTCTGCGCGAGGCCCTGACCTCGGACGACCGGGTCTTCCTGATGGGCGAGGACGTGGGCCGCTACGGCGGCTGCTTCGGGGTGAGCCTCGGTCTCCTGGAGGAGTTCGGCCCGGAGCGAATCCGGGACACGCCTCTTTCGGAGTCCGCGTTCGTCGGAGCCGGGATCGGCGCCGCGCTGGCCGGGCTGCGGCCGGTCGTGGAGATCATGACGGTCAACTTCAGCCTGCTGGCCCTCGACCAGATCCTCAACAACGCCGCCACTCTGCGACACATGTCCGGCGGGCAGCTCGGCGTGCCGCTGGTGATCCGGATGACGACGGGCGCGGGGCGGCAGTTGGCCGCCCAGCACTCCCACAGCCTCGAAGGCTGGTACGCGCACATCCCCGGCCTCCGTGTCCTGGCGCCGGCTACGATCGACGACGCCCGCCACGTGCTGTCGGCCGCGCTGGTCGACCCCGACCCGGTGCTGCTCTTCGAGCACGGGAGCCTCTACAACGCCGCCGGAATTCTGGATCCATCGGTCCGAAGTGTCGACCTGGACCGCGCGGCAGTCCGCCGCGAGGGCACCGACGTCACGGTCGTCGCGTACGGCGGTTGCGTGTCCAAGGCCCTCGAAGCCGCGGAGGAACTGGCGGGCGAGGGGATCAGCGCGGAGGTCGTCGACCTGCGCACGCTACGGCCCCTGGACGACGCCACGTTCGTCGGCTCGGTCCGGCGGACCCACCGGGCCGTCGTAGTCGACGAGGGCTGGCGCAGCGGCAGTCTGTCCGCCGAGATCGAGTCGCGCATCTGCGAGCAGGCGTTCTTCGAACTCGACGCGCCCGTCGAGCGGGTGTGCAGCGCGGAGGTCCCCATCCCGTACGCCCGTCGGCTGGAGGAGGCGGCACTCCCCCAGCCGGCCGGAATCGTGGCGGCGGCGCGCCGGGTGGTGAGCTGAGATGGCCGAGTTCACGATGCCGTCACTCGGCGCCGACATGGACGAGGGCACGCTCTCCCAGTGGCTGGTGCACCCCGGCGACCAGGTGGCGCGGGGCGACGTCGTCGCGGTGGTCGAGACCGCGAAGTCCGCGATCGAGGTGGAGTGCTTCCACAGCGGTACGGTCGACGCCCTCCTCGTCGACGAGGGCGTCACCGTACCGGTGGGCACCCCGCTGGCTCGTATCGGCACGTCCGCCGAGAGCAGGCCCACCACGGACCGGCCCCCGTCGACACCCCTCGTCCGCCGACTCGCCCAGGACCGGCACGTCGACCTCGCCGCCGTCCATGGTTCGGGCCCGGGAGGCAGGATCACACGCGCGGACGTGGAGCACGCGGAACCGGAACCTGCACGAGCACCGGAGCACGACAAGACCGCCGGCCCCTCACAGCCCATTCACACCGGGATCAGGCGGCAGCCGGGTACGGAACCGGCGCGACGGAAGCGGAGCGGGTCCGGGGCCGAGGCAAAGCCCGCGCCGCCGACACGGTCGACGAAGCCGGTACGCAGCGACGACTCGACCGGGGAGCGTCCCGCTCCTCCGCGCGTGAAGTCCTCACCGCTCGCGCGGCGGCTGGCCACGGAGCTCGGCGTCGACCTCGCCGAGGTGACCGGCACGGGTCGGGGCGGCACCGTCCGTGCGGAGGACGTCCGTTCCGCCCCGGCCGCCGAGGGCGCACCGCGGCCGGCCGTCCCGGATATGGCACGGGCGGCGACCGCCCGGCTCATGAGCCGATCCAAGCGGGAGATCCCGCACTTCTACCTCTCCACGACCGTGGACATGGCAGCGGCCCTGGAGTGGATGCACGCCCGCAACCGCGAACTGCCCTTGTCCGCCCGTCTGGTGCCCGCCGCACTCCTGTTCAAGGCCGTCGCACTGGCGGCGCGCCAGGTGCCCAAGCTCAACGGGCACTGGGCCGACGACGGCTTCGTCCCGGCGGAAGAGGTACGGCTGGGCATCGCCGTCTCCCTGCGAGGAGGTGGCCTTGCCGCCCCGTCCCTCGCCCACGCCGACACGCTCTCCGTGGTCGAGGTGATGGCCGCACTCAAGGACCTGGTGGCGCGGGCACGGGGCGGCCGGCTCCGCGCATCCGAGACCGCCGACCCCAGCCTCACGGTCACGAACCTCGGCGACCAGGGCGTCGAGGCCGTGTTCGGGGTCGTCTACCCGCCGCAGGTCGCGCTCGTCGGCCTCGGCCGGATCGTCGAGCGGCCGGTGGCCGTGAACGGCCTGCTGGGAGTTCGTCCCATGGTGACGGCGACGTTGTCCGCCGACCACCGTGCCGCCGACGGCGCCACCGGCGCGCGTCTCCTGACCGCCATGGACCGGCTCCTGCAACAACCGGAGGATCTGTGAACCACGACCAGGCAAAGGCATTCGTCCGGCAAGCCGTGCAGCGCGTCGTCCCCGACGCCGACTTCACGGGGCTCGATCCCGGCGTGTCCCTGCGGGACACGTTCGAGATGGATTCGCTGGACTTCCTCGAGTTCGTCGAGGCACTCGCCGAACTCAGCGGGGCGGAACTCAGCGAGGACGACTATCCGGCCCTCGACACGTGGGACGGCTGCGCCGCTCGCCTGGTGGGCGAGGCCAGTGCGTCCGCACAAGGAAGGAGAGGGTGATGCGTCACCGCAGGATCGACCAGCTCATGACCCGTGAGGTGGTGAGTGTCCGCGGCGACGCCCCGTTCAAGGAGGTCGCCCGCACACTCGCGCAGCACCAAGTGACCGCTGTGCCCGTGGTGGACGGAGACGGCCGGGTCGTCGGGGTGGTGTCGGAGGGCGATCTGCTGCGCAAGACCGCCGACCAGGCCGCCGCACCGAGTGGATTGCCGGCCGTTCCGGGCCTGGAGGCGTGGGAACGGGCGAAGGCCGAGGGAACACGGGCCGAGGAGCTCATGTCCGCCCCCGCAGTGTGTGCCCGTCCGGAGTGGACCGTGGCGGAGGCGGCGCGGCTCATGGAGGTGCAGAGGGTCAAGCGGCTCGTGGTCGTCGATGGCGAGGACCGCTTGCTGGGCATCGTGAGCCGTCGCGACCTCTTGGGCGTCTTCCTCCGCGAGGACGACGACATCCGCCGGGAGATCGTCGAGGACGTGCTCGGTGACACGCTGCGTCTCGAACCGACTGCCCTCGCCGTCGAAGTGCACGACGGGCGGGTGGAGCTTGGCGGGAGGCTGCCCTTCCGGGGCATGGCACCGGCGATCGAGCGCATGTGCGCGACGGTGGACGGCGTGGTCTCGGTCTCCTGCACCCGTCTCACGTACGACGTCGATGACACCGAACGAGGAGGTGGACGATCATGACGCGGAGCATCGTGGTCGGCCTGGACGGTACGGAGCAGGCCAAGGCAGCCGCGGAGTGGGCGGCCGAGGAGGCGGTGCTGCGCGGGACTGACGTACATCTGGTACACGCGAAGGAACCAGTACCGGAGGCCGCTCTGTCGCTCGTGGAGTGGGAGTCCGAGGAGCCGTGGGCCAGGGAGATGATGGCGCGCACCGCCGGTGAGCTGCGCGAGCGCCATCCCGGCCTGTCGGTGACCTCCCAGGTGCTGCCCTCGGGGCCCGTTCCGGGTCTGGTCGCCGCGGCTGAGGAGAGCGATCTGCTCGTTCTCGGCTCGCGGGCGCTGGGCAGCGTGGCCGGGTACCTGCTCGGCTCGGTCGGCCTGACGGTCGCCGGTGCCGTCGAGCGACCCGTCGTACTGGTACGGGCCGTCAGCGCGGGAAGCACTCCACGGGGCCCGATCGTGGTCGGGGCCGACGTGCGGCAGCCCGTGGACTCCGTGCTGGGCTTCGCCTTCGAGGAAGCCGCGCGACGGCACACCCAGGTCCTCGTCGTGTATGTGCAGCAGCTCCCGCTGCACGCGGGAATGGGGCCCGCGATGGTCCCGGACTTCAGGCTTTCCATGGTGCCGGAGATCAAGCGTTCGGTGGAGGCCATGCTGGAACCCTGGCAGGCGAAGTATCCCGACGTCGAGGCGGTCGCCCGCGTGGCGGTCGGATCGGCCGGACTCGAACTGGTGGCGGTCGCCCGGGAGGCCTCCCTCGTGGTGGTGGGCCGGCGTACCCGCCATTCGACGCTCGGCGCACACATCGGCAGCGTGGCCCACGCCGTCCTGCACCACAGCCCGGTGCCCGTGGCCCTCGTTCCCCACGACTGATCGCAGCCGGTCAGTTCTCGGGCGCCGTCGGACTCAGCCGTACCGCCGTGACCTTGTACTCCGGACACGAGGTCACGGTGTCGGCGTGCTCCGAGGTGAGGGAGTTGACGCCGCTGGCCGGGAAGTGGAACGCGCAGAAGACCTGCCCGGGAGCGAGTTCCGTCCCTACGCGGGCGACCAGTCGCGCCTGTCCGTGCCGGCTCTCGACGGTGACCGGGGTGCCGTCCCGCACGCCGAACCGGGCGGCGTCCTCCGGGTGCAGGTCCAGGCGGTCGGACGTGTCGAGAAGGAGGTTGCCGCCGCGCCGGGTCATGCTCCCGGAGTTGTAGTGGGCCCATCGGCGCCCGGTGACGAGCACCAGGGGATAGTCCTGGTCCGGTTCTTCGCCGGGCGGCAGATAGGGGGCCGCCGATAGATGTGCGCGCCCGTCGGGGGTGGCGAACTCCTCCGCGTACAGAGTGGCTTCGCCTGGCCGGTCCGGCGTGGGGCAGGGCCAGGGCACCGCCCCCTCCCGGTCGAGCCGCTCGTGCGAGAGACCGGCGAAGAGAGGTGTCACACGTCCGCACTCGGCGAGAGCCGCTGCGGGGGTCGGGCAGTCCAGGTCGGCACCGAGGGCACCGGCGACGGCGTGCACGACGTCGAAGTCGGAGCGCGTCGTTCCGGGCGGAGCCACCGCTGGTCGTACGCGCTGGAAGCGGCGGTCGAAGTTGACGAAGGTCCCGTCCTTCTCCAGCCAGGAGGCCACGGGCAGGACGACATCGGCGTGGTGGGCGGTCTCGCCGGGGAAGAGCTCGTTGACGACGACGAGCGGGCAGGCGTCGAGGGCCTCCGCGACCCGTCGGCTGTCGGGATCGGTCGCGCACACGTCCTCGCCGATGATCCACAGCGCCCGCAGCCGGCCCTCGCGAGCCGCCGCGAACATCTCGGGGATGCGCATACCCGGCCGATCGGGGACTGGTCGGCCCCACACCACTTCGGCACGGGCGCGGGCCTCGGGGTCGGTGACACGGCCGTAGCCGGGGAGCAGGTCGGGCAGGGCACCCATGTCGGAGGCGCCCTGGACGTTGTTCTGACCGCGCAGGGGGCTGATGCCGAACCCGCGGCCGGTGGCTCCGACGGCTCCGCACAGGATGGGGAGGTTCGCCAGGGTCCGGACGCCGTCGGTGCCGTGCAGGTGCTCGGTGACCCCGAGTCCGTACAGGACGGCCGGCCGCTCCGCGCGGCCGTAGAGCCGGGCGGCCTTCCTGATGTCGTCGGCGGGAACGCCGGTGATCTCGGCTACCCGCTCGGGCGGGTAGCCGGCCAGCAGGTCGGAGAGTTCGTCCAGCCCGGTGGCGCGATCGCGGAGGAAGCCCGAATCGGTCATGCCTTCGTCGACGAGGACGTGGGCCAGGCCGTGGAAGAGGGCGACGTTCGTACCGGGGCGCGGACGCAGGTGCACGTCGGCATGGTGCGCGAGGCCCACGGCACGGGGGTCGGCCACGATCAGGGAGGCCCCTGCGAGTGCCCGCTGGAGGAGACGGGCGCCGACGACGGGGTGGGCTTCGACGGGGTTGGCGCCGACGACCAGGAGACAGTCGGCGGTCTCGACGTCGTCGAAGGGGTCGGTGCCGCCGGCGCGTCCGAAGGAGGCGGTGAGTCCTGCGGCTGACGGGGCGTGGCAGAGGCGGGAGCAGTTGTCGACGTTGTTGGTGCCGATGACGGTCCGCAGGAACTTCTGGACGAGGTAGTTCTCCTCGTTGGTGGCCCGGGCGGAGGAGATCGCGGCGACCGAGTCGGGACCGCCGTCGAGGACGGCCGCGCGCAGCCCGTCGGCGATCCGGGTCACCGCCTCGTCCCAGGTCGCCGGTCGCAGTTCGCCGTTCTCCCGGACCAGGGGCTCGGTGAGACGCTCGGCGGAGCTGAGGTATCCGTAGGCGAAGCGGCCTTTGACGCAGGCGTGGCCCCGGTTGACCGGTCCGTCCCAGGCGGGCAGCACGGCGGCGACACGGTCCTCACGGACGACGACGTCGAGGGTGCAGCCGACTCCGCAGTAGCCGCAGGTGGTGCGTACGCGGTCGGCGGGGGCCTGTCGCGAGGTGAGGCCCTCACCGGGTCCGGGCTGGGCGATCGCCCCCGTCGGGCAGGTGTCGACACAGCCGCCGCAGGACACGCAGTCGGAGCCGGCCCAGGGACCGCCAGTGCCCGGGGCGACGACCGTGTCGGCACCGCGTCCGGTGAGAGTGAGCGCGAAGGTTCCCTGGACGTCGGAGCACATCCGTACGCAGCGCCCGCAGGCGATACACAGGTCCCGGTCGAGATGGACGTACGGGTGGCTCTCGTCCCGACCGCGCGTGGGGATACCGGCCGCCATGTCCGCCGGGATCCCCAAGGTCCGGCACGCCTCGGCCAGTTCACTGTGCGCGCTGTCGTCGAGCGCGTGCGGTGGGAGCGCCGAGGCGATCAGGGCGACCGCGTCCCGGCGCAGGTTCCGCACGCCCTCGTCGTCGGTGTCGACGGTGAGGCCCGGCGTCGCCGGCGTGACGCATGCGGCGACGGTTCGCCCGTCGGCGCGGACCAGGCAGGTCCGGCAGGAGCCTGCGGGCCGGAGACGGTCGTCGTGGCAGAGGGCGGGCAAGTCGGCTCCGGTGGCACGTACCGCGTCGAGCAGTGTGGCTCCCGCGGGCAGTTCGACCGGCACGCCGTCGACCTGGAGCCGGGTCATCGGTCCCATCCTTCCAGTGCCGGCCCGTAGATGCGGGCCAGGCTGCGGACGGCGACGGGGACGCGGCGGCCGAAGGCGCAGAGGCTCGCCTCCTCCATGAGCCGTTCCAGTCGCTCGTAGGTCTCCCCCGGCCGGCCCTGGCCCTGCGCGAGTTCGAGTCCTCGCCGGGTGCCGACCCGGCAGGGCGAACAGGCTCCGCAGCTCTCGTCGGCGGCGAACTCCCAGATGTGCCGAAGGAGTTCGTGCGGATCGGTGTCGGCATCGAAGGCGACCATGCCGGCGTGACCGAGGGCGGCGCCGTGCTCGGCGAGCGCTGCCGTGGTGAGGGGGACCTCGAGAGCGGTCCCGGCGAGGAAGCCGCCCAGGGGCCCGCCGATCTGGAGGGCGACGAGCTCGCGGCCGTCCTTGAGACCGCCCCCGAACCGGGTGGCGATCTCGCCCACGGAAGTGCCGAACTCGACCTCGTAGGCACCGGGCCGGGCGAAGCGTTCGGACAGGCACACCAGCTTGGTACCGGTTTCGTCTGTTACGCCGCGTCGGGCGTAGGACGCTCCGCCGTGGGCGACGATCCAGGGCACGGCCGCCAGGGTCTCCACATTGTTGACCACGGTCGGCGCGTCCCACAGGCCGTGGTCCGTGGGGTACGGGGGCCGGGGGCGGGCACAGCCGCGAGCGCCTTCGAGGCGGGCGATGAGGGCGGTCTCCTCGCCGGCGACATAGGAACCGGCTCCTTCGACGATCTCGACGAACGGCCGCGGACCGGCTGTCTCGACCGAGGGTGCCAGGTCCCCCGCCTCCGTCGCGCGTTCCACCGCCCGGCGCAGCCGTGCCATGGCTCTCGGATACTCGGAGCGGACCAGGACCGTCCCGCGCCGGGCGCCGCAGGCGAAGCAGGCCAGGGCGAGTCCTGCGAGGACGCGCTCGGGGTCCTCCTCCATGAGCAGCCGGTCAGCGTACGAGCCGGGGTCACCCTCGTCCCCGTTGGCGACGACGACCGTGTCGGGCTTCCCCGCGACTGCGGCCCACTTGTCGGCCACCGGAAATCCGGCGCCGCCTCGCCCGCGCAGTCCTGCGAGGGCGGTCTCCTCCCGTACGTCCTCGGGCCGCAGCCCGGCCACGGCCTCGCGCCACACGTCCCATGCGGAGTGCCCTCCCACGTTCCCGGCGAGCAGGACGGGCGCCCCGGTGGTGTCGGCCGCGGGGATGCCCGGCGCACACGGTTCCGTCCGCCCGGCGAGTTGGTCGGCCAGGTCCGGGCCGATGCGGGGCAGGGTGCCGTCGAGGGCGGCGGGGCCGGCGTAGCAGTAGCCGACGCAGTGCACCGTCTGCAGCGAGGTGGAACCCCCCTCGTCGACCGTGCCCGCCACCACTCCGAGTGCCCGTTCTACCTCCGCCAGGTGCCGTCCACCCCGCACGGCGAAACACGCCGTCGCGGTGCACACCCGCACGTGCCGCTCGCCGCGTGGGGCGGCGAGATCGGCGAAGAAGGTGGCGGGGCCGAGCCCTGCGGCGGCCGGGAGTCGGGCTGCCGCCGCGACCTTGGGTGCCCATGCCTCGGGCCCTTCCGCGGTACCCGACCTGGCGCGCTCCAGCGCGGCCGGCAGCAGCCCCCCGCGCCCTCCGTGCCGTGCGGTCAGCTCACGGAGCGCGTCCATGCGTCCGCCCGGCTCCCCGGGTATCCGACCCGCCATGATCCCAGCGTGACCGGCCACGCCCCCACTCGCATCCCGACCGGTCGCGGGGTTCACGGTTCCGCGCTGCGCAGGGCGGTCAGGCGCCGGCGGTACTCGTCCTCGTCGATCTCACCGCGCGCCAGTCGCTCGCCCAGGATCTGCTCGGCCGACGTGGCAGGCCGAGACCCAGACGGCCGTTCCGCAGGACGGCCCAGGGTACGGAAGAGCATCACCGCGACGGTGATGAGAAGGCCCCAGAACAGCATCATCCCGGCTGACATGGCGAACCAGCCCCATCCGTTCATGCCGTCGCCGTACCAGAACATCATCGCCACTCACACTCCCGACGGCCGGGCCGGCAGGAACCGGACGCCCCTGCCTCCGGTCCGTCCGCCACCACCGTGCGCCGCCCCAGGAGGCCCGGCACAGGGCCGTCCGGTCCCTGGCGGGGGGCCGGTCGGGCACGGAAGGGAACAAGCGGCCCCTGGAGCCGGGATCCCGAAGGCCGGAGGGTGGGGAACAGCAAGCCCGCGCCCGCCGACGCGGATCACCGCCGGGAGGCCACCATGGTCCGGAACTCGGGGATCCCGCCCGTCGTGGACGCACCGCGACCGTGGCAGATGCTGTTCCTCGCCACCGTCGGGTTCGCCCTCTGTTTCTGGGCATGGGCGCTGCTGGGCCCGCTCGGCCCGCGGCTGCGGGACGACCTGGGCCTCAGTTCCTTCGAGCAGTCACTGGTGGTCGCCGTGCCCGTGGTGGTCGGCGCGCTGGGCCGGATCCCGGCGGGGGCGCTGACGGACCGCTGGGGTGCGCGCCGGGTCTTTCCCCTCGTCGCGGCCCTGACGATCCTCCCCGTGCTGTACCTGGGTCACCTGGCCGACTCGTTCGCCGAGGTGCTCGCGGGCGGCTTCCTCCTCGGGCTCGGGGGAACGGCCTTCGCCGTCGGAGTGCCGTTCGTCAACGCCTGGTACCCACCCGCACGCCGAGGCGTCGCCCTCGGGATCTTCGGCATCGGCACCGGTGGAACGGCCTTGTCAGCATTCACAACCGTCCAGCTCGCCGACGCCGTCGGACGTGCCTTCCCCTTCGATCTCGTGGCCGCCTTCCTCGCCGTGTACGCCGGGGTGGCCTGGTTCCTGCTCCGCGACCGCCCGGGGCGCGCGACGGCGTCGGGGTCGCTGATCTCGCGCACAGCACTGGCCATGCGTACACCGGCCACCTGGCAGCTGGCGTTCTTGTACGCCGTCTCCTTCGGAGGGTTCGTCGCGTTCAGCGTCTACCTTCCGACCTACCTCACCAGGGCGTACGAGCTGGGGCGCTCCGACGCGGCACTGCGGACCGCGGGATTCGTCGTCCTCGCCGTGGCGATGCGGCCGGTGGGGGGCTGGCTGTCGGACCGCATCCACCCCGTACCCGTACTGACGGTCTCGTACGGGCTCGTTGCGGTGTCCGCCCTGATCGCGGCGTTCGAGGCGGAACTGGTCCCCGTGGGAACGGCGGCCTTCTTCGGCATGGCCGCCGGCCTGGGCGCCGGGTCCGGGGCGGTCTTCGCGCTCGTGGCACGTCTGGTCCCGGCCGAGCGGGTCGGCTCGGTGACGGGAGTGGTCGGGGCGGCGGGCGGTCTCGGCGGCTTCTTCCCGCCTCTCGTGATGGGAGCGGTCGACAGCGTCGCACACGACTACACGTGGGGGTTCGTCCTCCTCGCCGTCACCGCGACCGGCGCGGGAACCCTCGCCGCCACCGCTGTCCGGCGAAGCGCCCGGGCGACCGCGGACGCCTGACCGCGGCGGCGGGAACCGCTCGTCCCGGCCTCCCGATGACCCGGCGATTGGGCCGTTCGGCCCGTTTCCGGGGCCTGGGTGGCCGTAGCCGCCGGTTCCTTCCGAAGGTTGGTATGGAAGACATGAACGCCGACCAGGCACTCCTCGTCGCCTCCGGAGTACGCAAGATCTACCGGACGGGCTCCGTGGAGGTCACAGCCCTCCTCGACCTGGATCTCGTCGTACGTCACGGGGAGATGGTGGCGGTCATGGGACCGTCCGGCTCCGGAAAGACCACGCTCCTGAACTGTCTGTCCGGGCTCGACGACATCGACGGCGGCCGGGTGGAGGTCGACGGCCACGATCTGTTCGCGATGTCGGACGCTGCGCGCACGGAGCACCGCGCTCACACCATGGGATTCGTCTTCCAGGCGTTCAACCTCATCCCTGTCTTCTCCGCGGTGGAGAACGTCGAACTGCCCCTCCTGCTCGTGGGCACCCGGCCGCGCGAAGCCCGTCGCCGGGCGCTGGACATGCTCGACCGGGTGGACCTCGGCCACCGGGTCGAGCACCGGCCCAGCGAGCTGTCCGGGGGTGAGCAGCAGCGGGTGACCATCGCCCGCGCCCTGGCGGGACGCCCGGCCATCGTGTGGGCGGACGAACCGACGGGCAACCTCGACAGCGCGATGGCCGACCAGGTCATGGACCTGCTGTGCGAGCTCAACCAGGACGAGAGCCAGACGATCGTCCTGGTCACCCACGACAGCGCCATCGGAGCGCGCGTCCCCCGGCTGATCCGGATGCACGACGGGCAGCTGGTCGACGACGTCCGCCAGACCGTCACGGCCCGAGCCCCGATCCCCGACGCACCCTTGGGCTGACCATGTACCCGAACCTCCTCGTCCCGCTGCTCACCGCCCTAGCGCTCGCCCTCGCGGCCTTGGTGCTGGTCGCCGTCCGGCAGCCGGTGTCACGGCGGCTGGCCTTCCGTCAGGTCGCCCGCCGGCGCACCGAGGCAGCGCTGGTGATCGGCGGATCGATGCTCGGGACGGCCATCGTCATCGGGGCCCTGGTCGTCGGCGACACCCTGAACTTCTCCGTACGGCAGGAGGCGTACCGGACCCTGGGGCCGGTGGACGAGCGCGTCGTCGCGCCCCCCGGCCCGACC
Source organism: Streptomyces sp. NBC_00250 (assembly GCF_036192275.1). Taxonomy (NCBI): domain Bacteria; kingdom Bacillati; phylum Actinomycetota; class Actinomycetes; order Kitasatosporales; family Streptomycetaceae; genus Streptomyces; species Streptomyces sp. NBC_00250. The sequence goes on from NZ_CP108088.1 coordinate 1,041,944, forward strand.
GGGCGCGACGTGACCGAGCGGCTGGCCGCCCTGGCGGGCGGCCCTGACGTCGACGGAGTACTGAACGCCCAGGCCACCCAGGCATCCGCCGTCACCCGTACCGACGGCCGTACGGCCGCAGAGCCACGTGTCCTGGCCTGGCAGATGGACTTCGACAAGGCGGCGCGCTTCGGCGCGCCGGGTGGGGATTCCGGGCTCGGCGGACCGAATCCGAAGCCCGGCCAGGTCGTGGTCAACGAGCCGCTGGCCCGGTCCCTGAGCGTGGGGGCCGGGGATCCGATCACGCTGTACCTGTTCGGAGTTCCGGGGACGTACCGGGTCGAGCGTGTGGTGCCGGAAGAGGGTCTGGCCGGTGTGGGCCTCGGTGGCAGGCTGAACCGCGACGTGTTCCTGGCACCGGGGACCCTGGACTCCGCCGCCCGGGCCGCCGGAGCGGAGCCTCGCTCGGTCACCTTCCTCTCCAACCGAGGCGGCGTCGAAAGCGGCGAAGCCCTGACCAACAAGGTGACAGCCGACATCCGGCAGGCGCTGGGCCCGCTCGCCGGCCAGACGGCGATCGAGACGCCGAAGCACACGGTCCTGCGGGACGCCAAACAGGCCGGGGACTCCCTCGGAGCCCTGTTCCTCATGATCGGCAGTTTCAGCATCATCGCGGGCGCACTGCTCCTGGTGAACATCTTCGTGATGCTCGGCGAGGAGCGGAAGTCCCAGATGGGCATGGTGCGGGCCGTGGGGATGAAGCGCTCGCGGCTCGTCGGGTCCTTCACGCTCGAAGGTGCCACCTACGCGTTGCTGTCCGCGCTGCCGGGCGTGGCCATCGGGGTCGCGGTCGGCTGGGGCGTCGCCGTCGTGGCGGCGCAGATCTTCCAGGGTTGGTCGGTCGGCGGAAGCAGCATCCGCATCGCGTTCGCCATCACGCCCACCAGCGTCCTCAACGGACTGGCCATGGGCCTGCTGATCGCTTTTGCCGCCATCCTGGCCACCAGCGTGCGCATCAGCAGGTTCAACATCATCGCCGCGATCCGCGACCTCCCGACGACGCCCGGGCAGGGACCGCGACGCCGGCTGCTGGCGGTCTCCGGCACCCTGGCCGTCCTGTGCGCGTTCGCGGCCGTCCCGGCCGTGGCACGCAGCCAGCCCGACGCGACGTACCTCATGCCGGCGCTCGCCCTCGCCTTCGCCACCCCTGCACTGCTGCGTGTCCTCCCCCGTCACACGGTCACCACCCTGGTCGCGGGAGCCGTCCTCGCCTGGACGCTCCTGGCACCCGTCATCCGCCCCCGGATCTTCGACACACCCTCGATGTCCGTCTACGTCATCCAGGGCGCCCTGGCCGCCTTCTCCGCCGTGGTGCTCGTCAGCGACAACCAGAAGATCCTGCTACGCCCCGTACGGCGCGTCCTCCAGCGCCCGACGGAGGGCGGCCTTGCGGCGCGGCTCGCCGTCGCGTACCCCCTGGCCAAGCGGTTCAGGACCGGCGCGACGCTGGTGATGTACACCCTGATCGTGTTCGTCCTCGTGCTTCTGACGGAGATCTCGGGCATCCTCCGCGCCGGAGTCGACGGAGTCGTCGCCGATGCCACCGCCGGATACTCCCTGCGACTGGACTACAACCCCCAGGTCGCCGGCGACCGACTCGTCTCCGATCTCCGCGGCGGCCCGTCGGCCGCCGGGATCGCCGCCGTGACACCGCTGCTCAACGCCACAGGGCGAGCCACTGATCCGGGACACCGCAGCGCTCAACTCCTGGACACCGCCGTCGTCGGCGTGCCCGACGGAGCGATCACCGGCATCACGTTCCGGGAGCGGCTGCCCGGCCTGAACAACGACGCCGCCGTGTGGCAGGCCCTCGCCTCCGACCCCCGCTACGTCGTGCTCGACGCCTTCTTCGGCAGCACGGGCGGCCCGGCCGGCGACTACTACGATCCCGGGGACACCCTCACCCTGACCGATCCCCGGACGGGCCGCAGCGAACAGAAGGTCATCGCCGGCGTGCTCAGCAACGGGTTGGTCTTCTACCCTGGCACCGGCGCCAGTTCGACCACCTACCCCGTGGTGTCGAGCGAGCAGGCGACGCGCGAGCTCTTCGGCGCCCAGGCCCAGAACGCCTCCGCACTGGTCAGAACCGCCCCCGGCATCTCCCCCGACCCCCTGGCGACCCGACTGCAGGGCGAGCAGCTCTCGTCCAGCCTGGTCGCCACACCCATCGAGTCGGACATCCGCCAACAGTTCGACTCCAGCACCGCCTTCTTCCGCCTCATGCAGGGCTTCCTCGCCCTGGGCCTCGGCGTGGGCATCACCGGCCTCGGCGTCGTCATGGTCCGATCCGTACGCGAACGCCGACGCACCATCGGCATCCTGCGGGCCCTCGGCTTCCGGGCGCGGACGGTCCAGCGGTCCTTCCTCTGGGAGAGCTCTTTCATCGCCGTGGAAGGAATCGTGCTCGGCTCCCTCCTGGGCGTGCTCACCACCTGGCTGATGTACGCCAACAGCGCCGCGTTCGAGGGCCTCGAAGGGGGGTTCCCGGTCGAATGGACCAGCATCTGCGTCCTGGCCGCAGCCACCTTCGCCGCGTCCCTCCTCGCAACGATCGGGCCGGCCCGCCGCGCTGCCGCCATCCGCCCGGCGCTCGCGGTCCGCGTCACCGAATGACGAGCGACTCGGGAGGGCTCGTCTCACCCACCCCGGTGCTGAGGCAGCGCCGTCACGAGATCCGCTTCCCGGTGCACCGCCACCTCGTCACGCGTCGAGCTGCCGGGCGATGTCGTCCGCCCAGGCGTCGATCGCCGCCCAGTCTCGGTGGTCCCCGTAGCGGCAACCGAGCAGTCGGAACAGCAAGGCACCCTTCCGGTCGAGGTGTTCGCGCCGGATTACACCCGAGAAACGCCGATGGTCCCGAGGGCGGACAAGCTCGACGAGAGCGGCGATGCGTGGCTGCACCATACGTTCGGCAAGCCGGCGCAACGGTCCCGGCAGGGCCGCGGCCATGCCGACGCTGAACATCCACGTCGGTTGATCACCCCAGCGATCGGCGTTGCTCCTGGCGAAGCCTTCCGCCGCCGGCAGCCAGGCACCGTCGTGGACCGCGCTGCCCAGCACGAGCGCGTCGCCCGGCAAGGGCCCCTGCCCCTCGGAGGATGCGCGCAGCGCCTGGATCTCCACACGGTGTCCGATCAGGCGCAATCGCTCACCGATCCGGTCGGCGATCTCCTGCGTGGAGTGGTGCTCGGAGGCATAGAGGATCCGAACGGAGGCCATTGCGGCTCACCGCTCCGTGCCGGGAGACCGGTACCGGACGTGACCGGCTCTGCGCAGGGCGTCCCGTGCGTCGTGGCTGAACCTCGATGGACGGAGAGGCATCGGGTCTCCTCCTTCTTCTCCCCCACGCATGCCCTCGCTGGGGCGGAGAAGCGTCGGGTGCCGCCCTCGGATCCCCCGAACAGCCGGGCACGACGACCGGTACAGCCCACTGTCGACGGTGAACGTGCGGCCTGGTGCGGGCCGGGCTCCACCGCGTGATCTTCGACGAACTCATAGTGCGGGGCGAGCTGAACGGGCCGCGGTGCGGGATCGATTCCGCCAGGCTGCGGGTCAGGACATCTGAGCTTCGCCGCTGCCACCACCGAAGGCGCCGTCGTCGCGTCGCGCCGGCAGCCTCAGGACGAAGCAGGTGTGGCCGGGTAGGCTGGTGACCGTCGTCCGGCCGTCGCGGGCACGGGTCACGGCGTCCACGACGGCGAGGCCGAGGGCCTTTCCTTCGGATCAGCGGGCGGACCAGATGAACGTTGATCCGCACCCCCGAGGCGGCGGACCGCTGGACCTGGCTGATCCTCGCGGCCTACACCAACTGCGACTGGCCCGGGCCGCTGGCCCCCACCCGTCGGCGGGTGCGCCCGGACCCCGGTCCGGGCGCACCCGCCCATGCGTTGTCCTGGCCCGTGTCGCCCGACTACGCCGAAGCCTCGGCCCCTGCGCTGGGGGCGAACCCGCTTCCCTGCTCGGCGAACACCTTGATCGCGACGCCCATGAACTCCACCAGCCCGGGGTGGTAGGAATCGTGGAACGCCCTCATGGCCTCGTCCTCGGCGTAGAAGAGCGACATGCCGACGTACGCCTCCCTGGAGGGGGTGTAGAACCGGCAGACGATGTCGAAGTGCCTGCGGACGAGCTCCTGGATCTGCCGATCCTCGGGCAGGGAGCCGCCGTCCAGGAAAGCCGTGATCTCCCGGTACAGGACGTCCCAGTCCTGGTGGACCCGCTCCCTGTCCACATGTTCCCAGTCGTCGGTCCCGGCAAGGCTCTTCGCCTGCTCCTCGGCCAACGACCGGCGACACTCATCCTCGTAACTGTTCCCCACGGCACCGGTTCCCGTCGTTTCGTCACCTCTCCGGTGGATCCCCGAGAGGCCGCCGACATGTCGGCATCGACCGGCCGTCGATGATCAACTTCCGATCCAGGCCGAACGGTGACACACGGGCACCGGGTCGGCAAACCATTTCCTGGACCCTCCGGCGCTGCCTCCCGGTCAGCCGGCGGCGGAAAGGCGCAGTTCGAACGGTGGGCCGTCGGAGCGGGACATCCAGTCGCTCGACCGCGCGGCCCGAATTCCCACGGCGACCTCGCGCGGCAGGACGAGCTCGGCCGGCGCCGGGTCCAGTTCCATGACGGCCAGTCGACCGGTCTCCACGACGAGTGCCGTCCCGGGGCAGACAGCTTTCTCGACCACGTAGCCCAGCGTACCGAGGTGGTATTCGCATCACCGGCGGTTCCTGCTCACCCGCCAGCGGTACTCGACGCCGTCGACGACGATGCGGCGGAAACCCTTCTTCGTCAGTTCCGCTCTCTATCCCTCCGCGAACGGCCGACCGGTCGCCACATTGTCCCGCACCCCGACGCCGCCCGCTGGTCCGACGTGGTCCGAAGGAGAGGGCCTGGTTCGACTGCAGCTGACCCTCACTCTGGCGGACGACTGAAGGTCGCCGCCGCCGTTCACGATGGTGGCGGGCGACCCGAACTTGCCTTGGTAACAGCTAGGTTCGGGAACCGTTCAGGACCTGCGCACACCGTGGATCACGATTCGTCTTCAGCGCGATGAGCGTGCTCCGGCCCGGGGTGGGCTACGCCTGGGACGAAGGGGTTGTCGTAGTCAAGTTCAATCTTGCCGAAGGCCGCGCCCGGAATCGGCGCCGAGTCGTTGTCGGCGATAATCAGCTGGATCTGGGAGCCGTGGGCCTCCGCAAGTGTTTGAAAGCGCTGGTAGGTTCGATGGCCCCGTGCCTGGTCGTCGAGGTTGCTGCCAGATGCCTTTCGCGGGGAATCGATGATCAGCATCGACGGCACTCGGACGTCGGGATGCGTGATGCCGAATTCCAGCAGGGAGAGGCTGTATGCAACGTTGATGCAGGTCACGATGCCCCCGCCGTCGGCCTGAAGACTCTCGAAGGAGACGTTGTCGACTACGGGCAGGTACGAGGAGGGGTCGATGGTCGCGGACTGAATCCACGGTGCGGGGCGCAGCTGGGAGATCATCGTGTTGAAGTCCCGGCTGAGGTCACTCACGAGCGTCTGTCGCGCCGCGAGTTCGGCTGTGCGGGCTTTCCTTTCGGCCGTTGCGCGGGCCCGCTGTGCCTTGATGGCCCGAACGTCGCGTTCGATGGCGTGTGCCCGCGACCAGGAGTCCCGTAGCTGGGTCACGGCGTCGATGGCCGCCCTGAGCGAAGCCGCGCGGGCACTGGCGTCTGCAATGGCGTCGAAGCGGGGCGCCACAAGGTCTCGCGTCTGGGCGTCGAGTTGGCGACGCAGGCTGTGTGCGAGGAAATCGGTCTGCTGGGCTCGCTGTTGCGCGGCCTCCAGGACACCGCTATCGGCGTCGAGTACAGCCTGGGCATCCTGGAGCTGAAGCTCCAGAGTCCTTCGGATCTGGGCGACAGCAGCGGGATCGACATCCTGGTCGTGCGGGTCGTGTTGCAGGCACACCACGCAGTGGTCTTCGGGAACGGGCCGGGTGCTGAGGCGTTGCATACAACGAGGGCAGACAACGAAATCGAAGGGCGACAGCTTCTCAATGGCCGTGGTGGAGCGGTCGAGCCGGGACAGGTCAAGCTCGACTTGGGCGACGACCGCGGCGCGAGCTTCCACGAGTTCCTGTGCTGCATAGACTTCTTGGGCTGCCTCGCGAGCACTGTCCACTGCCGCACGCAGGTCTTGGCGGAGGACGGCGTCGGCTGCGGTGCTCTCCTCCAGTTCGTGGCGCAAGGAGGCCAGCGTGGCATCGGCTCGCTGCAGCATGTCTCGAAGACTGGTGAGCTCGGCTCGTAGTTGGACCTCGGTGCGGGGGTCGGTCGCACCGAGGAAGTTCTTGACGGTCTCGTACTCGTCGGTCTTCTTGCGGAGCTCTTCCTTGAGTTCGCTCAGCTTCCGGCCGAGTTCCAGCACGGTGCTGTCGGTGAGCGCGAACATCAGCTTGAACAGGGCGGTGCGTTTGGTGTTGAACCAAGTGTCAAGGTGTCCCACGACTTCTCGGTCGATGTTGCGGGCTTCCCGATATACGTAGGCGAAGAGGTCGGTGAACTTCAGGTCCCGGGTGGTGGCTTTACCGTCCCGGCTGGACGGGATGGTCTCGCGGGGGAAGTCCAGGGCTGCCAGAAGATAGTCCGACAAAGGTGGCAGGCCGCCGTCCGCTTGTACGGCGAAGGTGTTGCGTGTGGTCAGGGTCCCTGGGTCCAGAACGTCGACCTGGCCGGAGCGAGCATCGTTCACGGTCCTCTTGAGGATCACGTGCTGCCCTCCGATGACGACCTCAGCCTGGGCCGAAAGGACGTGATCGCGGACAGCCGGGGTCAATACGGCTTTGCCACCCACCACGTGTTTCAACAGCATCAGGAGGCTGGACTTGCCGGTGCCGCTGGGGCCGCTGACGACGGTGGCCGGCCCGTCGAAACGGTAGGTCTTCTCGGTGTCGGCGGTGGTGACGGTGAGGGACCAAAATCGAAGGTGAACTGCCATTTCAGATCTCCGTCCGCCAGGGCCTGTCGACCGCGTCCGGCAGGCGGTTATAGATGAGGGTCTTCAGCGTCGTTCCCGACTTGTTGAAATGCTTCTTGAGGAGAGCGATGCGCTTCGCCACCACGACCCATTCGTCCGTTTCACTGAGCATTGCCGCTGCGACCGCGCCGGATGCGGTGATGCGGAACTCGGCCCGGTCTGTCGCGCCGTATGCGATCAGGTCGCGTGCGGCCAGGGACCCCAGGACGGTGTAGTAGCGGTGGTCCCAGGGGCCGTACTTGTAGCGGGTCATCCGGCTCTCGACGGACAGGCGCTCAGCGGAGGCGGGTTCGGCTCCGGCGGGCCACGCGATGCCGGCCTCGACCAGGAGCCGCTCAAGCATGACCGGGTAGCGCAGCAGGAAGTCGAGCTTGGCGAGCTTCGTGAGACCGTCCAAACCTCTTTTCGGTCCGGTGAAACGGTCGATGAGCAGCAGCACACGGGCCTCGTGGTAATGCGCCTCCTGCTGCTCCTGTCTACGGGCCCGCTCCCTGAGGCGCGTGGTCGCCACCAGACGATCCCCGGCGCTTGTCACGACGCCTCCTCCTCAGAGGGGTCGAACACGTCGGAGAAGTAGAAGTCGCAGTCGTCACAGAGCTGGTAGGCCAGACCCCGCAGATGCCGGCCATTGACGGGAAACGGGAGCCCGACACCAAGTTCATCTGGTGCCAGGTGTCGTGCCATCAGCTGGTTCATGCGCCGCCCGTAGGGTGCGCCGTCCGGCGCCTCGTCTTCCGCCTGCTCGCGGCAGGCGAAGACCGCGTCCAGGACCTCCAAGCTCGCATTGGCGAGCTCTGTGGTGTCTCCTGCCAGGCCAGACCGGTGCTGGGACCAGGCGACATACCAGGCCGATCGCAGGCGTTCGGCGTGGGCGGCCTCGTCCGCCGGAATCCGACCACGGGCCATTTTCTTGCGCAGGTTGCCCCCGCCCGGGGCAACGATCGGCAGTTGACCGCGGGCGAAGGTGGGCACGACGGAGCGGCTGGAGACGAAGGTGTCGAGGACCGTGGCCTTGGTGAGCCGGCGCCGCGCGATGCGCTGCTGGATCTGCACACTGTACAAAACCCTCGTTGGGTCGGCGATATAGACAGCAAGCTGTCCACGGTCGCTCTCGTCACGGTTCGACTGCTCGATACGCTCGATCAATGCGCGATAGGTTGCCTCGAAATCCACGTGATCCCGCTGCAGGGTAGCGATCGCAGGAATGAGAAGGCGCTGGAGATTGACGTCAGTGATGTGCCGACGGGACGGAAGTTCATCGTCAATGTGCAGCGCGCCGAAGAAGAGCTTGACGGAGTCGGTGAAGCCGTCCGGGATGGCGATGTCGGCGAGCCTGGAAACCTGCGGGACTTCGGGAATGGTGGCGTAGGGGTGCTTCCAACGAATCTTCAAGAAGTACTGGGCGACCGCAGTGACCATGTCGTCCACCCCAGATGTGATACGCGGGTCGGCACCGCACATCGCCTTCAGGGTTGTAGCGCCACCCTTGCCTGTTGTAAGGCCTGCGTTCGTGGCAAGTCGCAGTCGGACGTTGCTCAGGCCATCGCACGCCCGCCAGCGGTCGAAAAGGTGCGCCAGCCCTCCATCCCTGCAAAGATCCGCCACGTTCCAGGGATTGCGCCGCTTTCCCCGGTGCTTCACGGATACGAGTTCGACCGAACCGTCCGCGTACGAGACGACGAAGTCCTCGTGCCACTCGCAGACCACTGCTTCGACGGAATCCTGCGTGAGCAGCGCCACGCAGATCTGGGCCGCGACCTCCGCCTGATAGCGGTAGTTGCCCAGGGTGTCCGCCCCACTGTCCTCCTGAGGGGCAACGCGGAAGATCGGGTGCACGAACCCTTCATCGGACTCTGCATCCTCTGTTGCTTCAGCCTCAGCTGTCATCGCATCCCCCCACCCCGCCATTGGAGGCACGACCTCAGGGCCAACGACGGAAGATCACCACACTTACCACAGCGCCCACGCACTCCGTAACCGGTCGATCACATTCGAGGTCTCCGAGAATCAGGTCTGCTTCGGCTGGGCAGGCGCCGGGCTACGAAACTGCCGACTCCGCCTGGACACCAAGCGCGTCATCGCCGAAGGCGACAGGGTCGTCACCCACTCCCACCTCATCCTCGAACCCGACAAGCCCGGCCGCACCCTGGCCGACTTCTTCCTCCTGGAGAACGGCAGGATCGTCGAGCACTGGGACGTCATTCAGGACGTTCCGGAGACTACCGCCGACTACGTCGGCATGTTCTGAACGATGATCCGCACAAGCAGTCGTCCTGCCCTCCGGACCGGCTCAGGTGGTGCGCCGACAATCCCTCAGCGGTGCCGGACGTCCCGCATCGGCTGCCAGACCGTAGCGACCGGGAGTACCACCTATGGGGGTGCACTGCTTTGCCCCTCAGATCACCTCAGCAAAGCCGTCGCGTACAGCCACGATCTCCCTGAAGACGGCGCATCCCGCCGCTCCGCCCCCTGTCTGCAACGGCAGCAGCGACTCAGCACCTGACTGTGGGTCAGGTAAGTCAGCAAAAGGTCAGCATCGATCCGATTGAACCCTGACACACATGGCTTAAGACGAGACTCGACACGCTTCCTCGCGAGCCCAGTGGACCCCCGCCCCTCGACCACAGGACCGGCAGCGGATCGGGGGTCCTGGCATGGCGGGCGCGAGTAGGAGCAGGGCCCGTCGGGTCACACGTTTACCCAGGTCACCGCACTCGTCCGCGCGGCTTGAGCGGGGTGGCGGGCAGTTCCGGGGCGGTCAGGCGGGCACCGTCGTAGCCGTGCACCTCGCCGAACCGTGAGCCCTTCTCCCAGTCGTTTCGCGCCTGTACGATCTCGTCACCGGATCGGCCGACGAAGTTCCACCACAACACGCTCCGCTCCACGACGGACCCAGCACTCGATGCCCCGCAAGGGCTCCGCGACGACGCCAAGACCTGAGGACAATCCACCAACCCCAAGTCGCCCTCCCCGACACCCATCCCATGTCGACTGAACCGTGGCGCAGCTCGCCCTCGCGATTGAGGCTCTGCCATGTCGCAGGAAATTTCGAGCACATACCAAGATCCGGACCATTGCCGGACCACCTCGCTCGTCGGGAGCATCAGCGGCAACATCTCCGCAGGCCAGCGCCTCGGAACTCCTGTACCACCAGCAGACGAAGAAGCTGCTGGGCTCCGATCAAACAGCCCAGCACCCTGCGAGCGGGCGGCATCCACCCCACCCACCTTCCGCTACGGTACGCAGTCCCTTGTCTGGTTCGGATGATGCCTCTCACCAGCGGTGACGCCCCTCAGGAAGTGGTGCCCGCTGGGGAGAATCTGGGGAGGATGAAGGCCGTTGGGGAGCGGCTGGGGAGAATCGACCGCGTAAACCGGCGTCACCATGAAAGCCCCGGAAACGAGCAAACTCGCAGGTCAGCACGGCCGATACAGCCATCTGCGCAGGTCAGCGCCCCGAGGGCGAGGACTTCTTGAAGGTCTTCTCGTGGGCGGCGATTCCCTTTGCTCCCACACTGGTGGGAACTATCTGTGGCATGAGCTTCGACTCCATGCCGGAGCTGCGCTGGGGCCTCGAGTACCCTTCGCCATCGGCTTGATGGGGGTGGTATGAGGCAGTTTGTACGTGATTTTCAAGCGGAGAGGCTGGCCGTAGCGGGCACCTGCCTCAAACACGCGCCGCGCACTGTTTGCGCACGCATCGCCGCGCAAACCGCCCATACGGGGCGCCGGGGAGAAGTGATGCGGGTAATCTCCTCGCCCTCCCCTTCACAGGCCCTCTGAGCTGGCCTTTTGGGGATCCGGAAGCGCTGGGGAGGATCTGGGGAGAACGGGGCCGTCAGCAGCACCTCGCACCCACGCCATCAAGCCCATTCGCCGGACGGTTCGCCGCCCCCTGGACGGCTACGGCCTGTCTCCTTGAAAGGCTGGGCGCCACTCCTGCTGGTAGGCGGGGTGCTCGGCGTATGACTGGCCGAGGCTCTTATCGGGGACGCACTCCGGACCAGTAGTCATCCACGTCTAACGAGCTGTGCACGGTAAGCGGTGAGGCGTCGAGCCACGGGTGGTCGATCATGGTGGGGTGTTGGGGACTGTGACTCGTGCAGCGATCGTCAGCAGCCGTCGGATCACGGGCCTGTCGGCTGACGTGATCGCTGAACTCATCGCTGAGGTGGGCCCGTTGTGGCACAAGCAGCACCAGGCCAAGCTCGTGTCCCGGCCGCGGAAGCGGGCGGTGGGTGCCGGCGCGAAGCACCAGCTGGTGTTCGTCGACCGTCTCCTGGCCACGCTTGTGCACCTCCGGCACGCCGTCACGCACGATGTGCTGGCCTGCTGGTTCGGTGTCGACCGCTCGACCATCACCCGGGCCATCGGTGAGGTGCGGCCTCTGCTCGCCGAGCGAGGCTGCACCATCAGCCGCGGAGTGCGTCTGCGGACCCTCGCCGAGGTCATCGACCATCTCGGCGCCAGCGGGAAGACCGGCATCATCGACGGCACCGAGATTCGGGTCAGGCGCCCGGCTGTCGGACGCAAAGACCGGGACAAGTTCATCTCGGGCAAGAGCAAGCAGAACGCGGTCAGGCGAAGGCACGCTCGACCACCCAGCGCACCTTGCCCAGTCCGGACCCGTGGGCGACGCCGCGTCGTGCGATCAACGGCTTGATTCCGCGTTTCCGCAGTAGGCGGCGGTACTTGTCGAAGTCGTAGCCCCGGTCCGCGTGCAGACGCCGGGGCTTGCGGCGGGGACGTCCCCGCCGACCCCGAATCGGCGGAACGGCGTCCAGCAGCGGCAGGAGCTGGGTGACGTCATGCCGGTTCCCGCCGGTCAGCGTCACGGTGAGCGGGGTTCCGTGGCGGTCCACGATCAGGTGGTGCTTGGAGCCGGAACGGGCGCGGTCGACGGGCGAGGGACCAACGTGATCCCCCCTTTGAGGGCCCGGACGTGCGACCCGTCCACGGAACAGTCGTCCAGGTCCAGCAGGGCGGCCCGCCGAAGCTCGGCCAGCAAGGCGGCGTGCAGGCGTGGCCAGACGCCGGCCTCGGTCCAGTCCCGCAGCCGACGCCAGGACGTCACTCCGGAGCAGCCCACGGTCTCTGCCGGGACATCGCGCCACGCAACACCGGTCCGCAGCACGTACATGACGCCGGCGAGTGCTGCCCGGTCGGGAACACGCAGCGTAGCAGCGGCGCCGTTCGGGAGCCGGCGGCAGCAGCGGGGCTACCCGCTCCCACAGTCGTCAGGAACAAGATCAGCACGCATTCCTGACACCCTGCCGACAAGAACACTGAGCACAAGACCCGTAACTCAACTCACTGAAGCGATCAGTATGGAGGCGCGGCGCGTGGCACCCACCGCTGTTCGCGCCGCCGCCACGAATGCTGCGATCGCCGGGTGGGTGCCGCCGCCTGCGCGGAAGGCGACCTTCGAGCGGCGGAAGAGGGGCAGCCGGGTCAGGACCACGTCCTCGGGGGCGTGTGCGGTGGCCATCTCCGGTACGAATCCGGCGCCTTGCCCGATGGCGGCCAGTGCCAGGACCGTACGGAAGTCGTTGACCTGATGGCGGATGCGCGGCTGGAATCCGGCTGCCTGACAGGCGCGTACGGCCATCGCGTGACCTGTCGTGCCGTCCCGTGCCGTGATCCATGGGGACATGGCCCACGGTCCGAGCAGCTCGGCCAGCGTTTCGCCGCGGGTGACGCGACCGGTGGCGGGAGCGCCGCCGGTGGCCAGGTACATCGGCTCCTCCAACAGGGGCACCTGGTCGACCGTGGTGTCCGGTGACGCGGGCACGAAGTCGTAGTCGTGGACGAGGGCCACGTCGAGTTCGCCGGCGCGTAGGCCGTCGGAGACCCGCGCCGAGTCGATCTCCTGCACCATCGGTTCCAGCGCGGGATGCCGCTGGGCGAGTTCGGCCAGCGTGGCGGGCACGATCGCGGGGCCGCCAGAGGGAAACGTCCCGATCCGCAGCGGCCCGCCGATGCCCTCGCGTGCCCCGGCCAGCTCGGACACGGCCAGTTCGAGGCGTTCGAGGACGGCATCGGCGTGGGTGACGAGGGTGCGGCCCGCGGGGGTGAGCACCACCCGTCTGCCACTTCGTTCCAGCAGGGGTACGCCCGCCTCGCGCTCAAGCACGCTCAGCTGCTGGGAGACGGCCGAGGCGGTGAAGGTCAGCGCCTCGGCGACGGCCGCGATGGTGCCGCGGCGGTCCAGTTCGCGCAGCAGGTGGAGACGTCGGACATCGAGCATAAGGTGAGCTTACGCATAGGCGAAGAAATGTGAACTGGATCTACCGAGTTCGTGTAGGTCAGGCTGGGCGCATGAAGCCCGAAGCGAATCTCACCGGCCTGTTCGTCCCCTTGGTGACTCCGTTCACCGACGACCTGCGCCTCGCCCCGGACGCGCTCGCCCGCCTCGCCGACGAGGCGCTGTCAGTCGGCGGCGCTCGGGGACTCGTCGCCCTGGGCACCACCGCGGAGGCGGCCACGCTGACCACCGAGGAGAAGCGGGCCGTGGTCCGCATCTGCGCGGCCGCCTGCCGGGCACACGGAGCTCCGCTGATCGTCGGCGTCGGCACCAACGACACCGCCGCCGCCATCACGACACTGCGGGAGCTTGCTCAGAGCGGTGACGTCGCCGCGGCGCTGGTTCCCACGCCGCCCTACACCCGGCCCGGCGAGGCGGGAACGCTGGCGCACTTCACGGCACTCGCCGAACACGGGAGCCTGCCGCTGGTCGTCTACGACATCCCGTACCGCACCGGTCAGCCGCTCAGCACCAGCACGCTCAACGCGCTCGGGCACCTACCGGAGGTCGTCGGGGTCAAGTACGCGACCGGTGCGATCGACGCGGCCGCGATGGAACTGCTCGGCTCGTCGACACCGGGCTTCGCGGTGCTCGGCGGCGATGACGCCGTCATCTCGCCGCTGCTCGCGGCGGGCGCCCGCGGCGGCATCCTGGCGTCGGCCAATGTCCGCACCGCTGACTTCGCCGAGCTGATCTCGCTGTGGCAGCGCGACGCCACCGAACCGGCCCGCAGGCTGGGAACGGAGCTGGCCCGGCTGTCCGCCGCGCTCTTCGCCGAGCCGAACCCGACCGTGATCAAGGGGGTGTTGCACGCCCAGGGCCGTATTCCCAGCCCGGCCGTCCGGCTGCCGCTGCTGGCCGCCTCCGCTGATTCGGTCCGGCGAGCGGCGGCCCTGTCCGCCACCAGGACCCACCAAGCCCACCAAGCCCACCAAGGGAACGCGGCCTGAGACAGACCCGCCTGCCACCCACACTCCCACATGGGCGAGCTGCCCAGGCGGCCAAGGCGGCGGGTCGATCCACAACGTGGACCTGTCAGCGGCTGTGACGATGAGATTGCGACGATGCCCGAATGACTGATGAGATCCGCAAGACCTACCTGCAGGCTGCCGAGAAGGCGGTGCACCTGCTGGCCACAGAGCAGGTAGCCCGACGCTGGGCGACCGAATCAGTGCTCCCCGGGATGTCAGTGGGTGGGCTGGCCGGCCACCTTGCGCGTAGCGTCCTCCAGGTCGAGTGGTTCCTCGACGGTCAGGTAGTCGGCGCAGAACCGGTGTCACCGGTTCGGTACTACGCGCGGCTCGCCGATACGTCGTTGCCGGACTCTGCGCTGAACGTCGGAGTGCGTGCCCGCAGCGAGGAAACTGCCGCAGCCGGGTCCGCTGTCGTGGCTGAGCAGGCCCGGGCAGCGTGGGTGCGGCTGACGCAGCGGCTGGGCATGGAGTCGGCCGATCGGCGGGTGGCTGTCCTTCACCGGCCGGGAGAGGAGATGTTGCTCGACGGATACCTGCAGACCCGTTGCGTCGAGCTGGCGGTTCACCTTGATGACCTCGCGCTCAGTGTCGACGCGCCATGCCGAGTGCCCGACGCTGCGCTCGCCATCGCGGTGGATGTGCTCGTTGCCGCCGCCCGGGACCGGCACGGCGACCAAGCCGTGTTGCATGCGCTCGCCAGGCGTGAGCGTGACGTTGACCAGGCCCTACGTGTGTTGTAGGTATACGAACGACGCGCCGATCTCCACCAAGGGCTGCTCGAACTGGCCTGCAGCCTCATATGCTTCCGCGGCCTGCGAACCTCATTCTGAAACGATCAGTTAGTCCGCGGATGGTCGGGATCGCGTTCAGGAGTGGAATGAGCTGGGTGACGTCGTGCCGGTTTCCGCCGGTCAGCGAGACGGCGAGCGGTCTGCCGTGCCGGTCGACGATCAGATGGTGCTCGCTGCCCGGCCGTGCCCGGTCGACCGGCGAAGGTCCGGTGCGAGCCCCCCTAATCCGAGCTGTAGGCGGTTCAAAGTCGTTCGTGCAAGGGCTCGAGCCGCTTCACGCCGGTGACGGATGTCTTGAATCCCCCCGGGCCTGCGAGGCCTCCTCGAAGAGCGGCACCGTCACCGGCAATTTCGTGGGGTGACGCGGACCCCGGACTGATGCCTCGGCGGAGCAAGTGACGGGCCCGGGTCTGCAGGAGCGCGGAGGCGTGCGATGAGTCGCTCCTGGAGGAGACGTCGGCGCGCTGCCGTTGGTTCCTGCGGGAAGCCACGGAGGCATCGGGTAACCGTCGGACCAGAGGCGGCGGGCCGTGATCGGCTACACCACGACAAGGGACGTGACCCCCATGGAGGGGTGACACGCGATGCGGATCACCTCTCCTACGGTCGGCGCTCACACCACCAGTGGGCCAGATGGGCTCGTGACACCGCTTGGACGACGCAACAAATACGCGCAGACGTACGACGGATTCACTTCCTCACGCCACGTCACCCATGCAGACGCTTTATCTGATTTTCAGTCTATCGCTGTGAAACATGCGGGAATGCTCCCACGTGACGCCCCATCACCACCTCCGGCAGGGCAGATCTGCGTCCCCTGCCCGGGGTGAGCCTGCGAGTCGGCACAGGCAGCAGGTCGGCGGCCCAGACCAGCGACAAGAAAGGTTCTGCCATGGCATTGGATGTCATCCGGTGGGCTCCACCCGTCTCGAGCCTGCAACTCAATCTGCTCAAACGGGGAGCCTTCGCCCTGCTCCCCGCGTCGTTCCTGGCGGCCGCCCTGGTCCCGACCCACGCCTATGCCGCAGAATCCCCCGTGTTGCTGGGGACCACCGCCAGTTACGGGGTCCTGGCCGGTTCGACGGTCACCAACACGAACCCCACCGTCATCAACGGCGACCTGGGGCTCTATCCGGGCACAGACGTGACCGGCTTCCCGCCCGGTATCATCAACGGAGTGCGACGCGTGTTCCCCAACGCCGCAGCCGGTCAGGCGAAGTCCGACCTCATCGTCGCCTACGACGACGCGGCGGGCCGGGGACCCGGGACCATTCTCGATTCGGACGAGCTCGGCGGACGGACGCTGGCGCCCGGCGTCTACACGGCCCCGGCGGACCCGGCGTCCCTGAAACTCACCGGGACGGTCACCCTCGACGGCCAGAACGACCCCAACTCCGTCTTCATCTTCCGGACCCCCTCGACCCTGACCACGGCTTCGTCGAGTTCCGTGGAATTCATCAACGGAGCAAATGCCTGCAACGTGTTCTGGCAGGTGGGCAGCTCCGCCACCCTCGGCACGACCACCCAGTTCAAGGGCACCATCCTGGCCCTGCAGTCCATCACGCTGAATAACAGCGCCGTAATCGAAGGCCGCGCCCTGGCGCGTGAGGCCGCGGTCACGATGAACAACAACACCATTACGCGGCCGGCCTGCGCCGTCGGCCCGCCTGGACCTCCCGGCCCGACGGGACCTCCCGGCCCGACCGGATCGCCTGGACCGACGGGATCCCCCGGACCGACAGGCGAACCCGGACCCACTGGCAGCGCTGGCCCGACCGGCGAACCCGGACCCACTGGCAGCGCTGGCCCGACCGGCGAACCCGGACCCACTGGCAGCGCTGGCCCGACCGGCGAACCCGGACCCACTGGCAGCGCTGGCCCGACCGGCGCACCCGGACCCACCGGTGCACCCGGACCCACCGGTTCTGCCGGACCTGCCGGCCCTGCCGGACCCGTCGGGCCCACGGGACCTGCTGGACCCGCCGGACCCGGAAGGCCTGATCACGACCACGGCCACCACGAGGGCGACGAGGGCGAGCACGGTCACGACGACCACGACCAGGGTGAGCAGGGTCACGGTCACGACGACCACGACCAGGGCAAGCCGCCGTGGGCCGACTTCCTGCCGGGCGGCCTCGACGATGCTCTGGGCCACGGGCTTCCCCGCCATGCGGGACCGGCCGTATGGCTGCCTCCGCGGCCGCGCTGGTATTAGTCGGAGGCTCGGCCCTCTTCGCGATGAAGAGAACCCGCCGAGGTACGGCGACTCGACAGGACTAACGAGCTGTGCACGGTAAGCGGTGAGGCGTCGAGCCACGGGTGGTCAATCATGGTGGGGTGTTGGGGACTGTGACTCGTGCAGCGATCGTCAGCAGCCGTCGGATCACGGGCCTGTCGGCTGACGTGATCGCTGAACTCATCGCCGAGGTGGGCCCGTTGTGGCACAAGCAGCACCAGGCCAAGCTCGCGTCCCGGCCGCGGAAGCGGGCGGTGGGTGCCGGCGCGAAGCACCAGCTGGTGTTCGTCGACCGTCTCCTGGCCACGCTTGTGCACCTCCGGCACGCCGTCACGCACGATGTGCTGGCCTGCTGGTTCGGCGTCGACCGCTCGACCATCACCCGGGCCATCGGTGAGGTGCGGCCTCTGCTCGCCGAGCGAGGCTGCACCATCAGCCGCGGAGTGCGTCTGCGGACCCTCGCCGAGGTCATCGACCATCTCGGCGCCAGCGGGAAGACCGGCATCATCGACGGCACCGAGATTCGGGTCAGGCGCCCGGCTGTCGGACGCAAAGACCGGGACAAGTTCATCTCGGGCAAGAGCAAGCAGAACGCGGTCAAGACCATGGTCGTCACGGACGGCGACGGCCGGATGCTCTTCTGCAGCCCGGCTCAGCACGGCAGCTGCGCGGACATCACCCATGCCCGCCAGTCAGGGCTGGTCAGGCTCTTGGAGGGCGGCCCGGCAGCCGAGATCCTCGCGGATGCCGGCTACCAGGGCCTGGGAGCCCAGACCGGCGGGCGCGTGGTGACACCACCGCACCGCAAGTTCAAGAAGAATGCCCCGGACTGGTACGAGGAGATGCACGAGCGTCAGCGCAAAGCGCACTCCTCGCGGCGTATCCGCGTCGAGCACGGCATTGCACACCTGAAGACTGGCGGGCGCTGGCCCGCCACCTCGGCCGCCGCGAGCACATGAGCGACACCGTGCAAGCCGTCGCTGCTCTGCTGTCCCAGCAGCAGACCGCGGACCTGATCCCGGCACGGCAGGTGTGATAGCCAAGCCCCACTGAGGGCCCCGACGCCTCACCGCTTACCGTGCACGAGCTCGTTAGTGCTGTGACCGGGATGGTTCACCGTGGTCGGAGGACGGCTCACGGGACGAGCGCGGTCCGCGAGGCGACTGGTATTACTGGTGCATGCAGGAAGAGACCGCGCGGTCCGCGATCGACACGTTCATCTCCGCGTTCAACGCCTCGGACGACAGCTATGTGACTGCGTTGCTCCCCCAGGCCCTCACCTCGGACGTGGTCTTCTGGGGACCGTTGGGCCGCAGTGAGGGGATCGAGGCGGTCGAGCGGTTCGTGCTGGACATCCGGCGCCACCCCGCGGGGACCGGCACGATGGTGCGCTGTTCGGCGGTGGACATGCCGGACGAGTGGGCCCGGTACCAGTGGGTCTTCACGACGCCGGATGGAGGCCCCCGCCTGGCGGGAACGGACGTCGTCCATCTGCGGCGGAGCCTCATCGACCAGGTCATCGTCTTCGCGGGGGAGATCGAGCCGTCCGCCTCCTGAGCCATTCTCCCCTGGCGCCGCCCTTCTCCTGAACCGGCCCCGTTCGGGACTCCGGAGCTGCCCAGCCGAGATCACCTTCACAACGCTTCGGTCGTCCGCGCTTGGCCACGAGCAGACCGATGATGCGCTGTGGCTGTGTAAGTTCGCGGTTGGTCAGGCTGCGGTGTTGAGGGGGCGCCCGCCCCAACGGATGCCCTCCTCGCTTCGGATGCGGGCGCGTTCCTTGCGTTCGGCGGCCAGGACATCGCGGTGGCGGGCGTTGGCGTTGCGCCAGCGTAGACAGGCGTGCAGGGCTCGTGTCTGCACGGTGTGGTTGTGACCGGCCTTCTCCGCGCGTGCCCGGCGCAGCGCGGCAGCCTCGGTGGCCGCGGCCGAACGGCGGCGCTGGGCACGGGCCTGCTCGATCGGGGCCGACGCATCGTCCGGGACGTCGGGCTCGGGGAAGGCACGGCGGGTCAGTGTGCGCAGCGCGGCGGTCTGCCGCTCCACCGCCCGGGCGGTGGCCGGGTCCATACGGGACGGCGACGTGGCCTGGCGGTACGCCTCGAGCGCGCGGCGGTAGCCGGCCGACGCAGCAGGGCGCGGCGTCGACACGGCGGGGGCGGACTCAGGAGAGGCCGGGTCGGCGGCCGCCGTGACGGGGCTGGCCTTCCCCGGGGCGGGCGGCAGGACATGCAGGGTGCGCACCCGCGCGTCGGGCACCTGCCCGTGGGCCGCCGCGATCAGCTTCGGCACGATCCAGCGCACCTTCGTGCCGTGAAGATCGTGGGTTCAGGTTCTCTGAAGGTTCTTCTGCGGGAACTCGGGGTGTCCCCGCAGGTTGTTGGCGGGTGGGTCGTTGGGTTCGCCGGCGTCCGTGTCGGGCGCCGGGTCGCTGTCACTGGGCCAAAGCGTTCATCCGGCTGGCGCAGGGCGGGAGCGGCGGTCGGCACCCGCCGTCCGGCCCGCTCGGCGCGGGCCGGACGAAGTACCTACACCTACGGCCAGGCGCGCAGCACGAGTGCGTACCAGCAGGGCTGGCGGTCAAGAAGCTGATCCAGGACCAGATCAACAGGGCCTCGGGCCTGGTCTACGGCCCACGCGGTGGCGGTGGTCACCGGCTCGATGCCAACGAGACGGGCAACAGGATGTGTCAGTAGGTCAGGACGACACAACCGTTCGCGCCGGGGAGGCTTTCGGTGTGCTGATGGGCAAGGCCGTTTGCGGAGCCCGATCCGCCCGCTCCGCCGCTGCCCGCACCGGCTCCGCAGCTGCTGGGCGGAACGGCCCCGGGTGCACCGCCGGTGCCTCCCGCTCGGGTATCAGCGTCCGCTGCGGCGCCTGCCTGGCCCGTGTAAAGGTTGGCGAAGCTGCCGGCGCACCAGCTCATTCCGCGATCGCCTCCCGCGCCTCCGGTGCCGGGAAAGGCGTTCGCGCTGTGGTGCCCGCCGGCGACGGTGATGGTGATCCTGTCGCCGGGCTTGACGGGCAGGAAACAGGAGGAATTCGCTCCTCCGCCTCCGCCACCGCCGCCTGGCTGGGCCGTGCCGTCCCCGAACGCGGGGCCGGATCCAACGCCGCCACCCCCGCCGCCCCCGCCGGTCAGGCTCACCGCGATATAGGTCACGTCGCTGGGCACCGTGACGGTGTAGGTTCCCGGCGTGCTGTAGGTCCGTGTCTCAAGGGCGTTGGCGGGAGCGGCGGTGGCCAGGGACTGCAGTGCCCCGGCCATCACCATGAGACCCACGACCCCCGCTCGCGTACGGCAGATGGAACGAGGGCAGGACCGGCGACGCGCGCCGGGGATGGTGACCATATGCAGTACATCTCCTTGCATATCCGTCCTGTCAGTCGAGGCCACACCGTAGGGCTTCAGGGCTCGGCCGGGCGGCCGTGAAGGACCGGTTCACCCGTACGAGCTCCCGGCGGGGGTGCCCCTATGTGTTTGGTCAAGGTCGAAGGTCAGCAGGTCGGTCTAGTCGAGGGCGGGCGGAGCCGGGCTGGCTCGGCGCCAGACAACACTCCAAAGCCCTCACCGCCTCGTCCCCATGGGCGCCCGCTTCTACAACCCCACGACCGGATGCTTCCTGTCCACCGACCCTGTCCACGGCGGTGGAGACAACCGTTGCCGCCTCCGCTACCTGGTCGGCTGGCCCTTCGACGCCGGGCACCGCCCGGTCCGCCAGCCTCATGTCGTCCACAACACCGCGCGCGGCCGCAGGGGGCACCACCGTACGGCGCCCCGGCGCTGTTCATCGGCGCGGCGGAGGAGACGATGAAGGTGATGGCTCCCCTGGACGGCCACGCCTTGAACCCCGCTTCTGCGATCCCCTGATGGCCTACACGTTGAACGTGGCGGGCCTGACGGCCTGACGCACACAGGGCGGCGTCCAGCCCCCTGATGGTGATCACGGAGTTCTCGGCGGCGAGGCCGCATCCCGAACGCCATGCCATCGGATGACACGGCTCGGCCAGACGAGTGGCAGCGGCCGTCGCAAGCCGGTGCTGTCGGAACCGGTGTTCCAGGATCAGTGTCGCCGCCGTCTCCGGCGGCGGCTGCTCTCCACTGCGTCTGTGCCGTGTGCAGTGGGCAGACCGGCATCATCGACGGTACCGAGATCCGGGTCCGCCGCCCGGCCGCTGGGCGCAAGGACCGGGACACCTTCATCTCCGGCAAGAACAAGCAGAACGCCGTCAAGACCATAGTCCTCACCGACCGGAACGGAAGGGTGCTGTTCAGCAGCCCGGCCACGCCAGGCAGCTGCGCGGACATCACCCATGCCCGCCAGTTGGGGCTGGTCAAGCTCCTGGCCGACGGTCCGGCAGTCGAGATTCTTGCCGACGCCGGCTACCAAGGTCTCGGCGCTCAGACCGGCGGACGCGTGGTGACGCCACCGCACCGCAAGTTCAAGAAGAACGCCCGGGACTGGCAGGAGGAGATGCACGAGCGGCAGCGCAAGGCGCACTCCTCACGCCGTATCCGGGTCGAGCACGGCATCGCCCATCTGAAGAACTGGCGGGCACTGACCCGCCACCTCGGCCGCCGCGAGCACATCAGCGACACCGTCCAGGCCGTCGCCGGCCTACTGTCACATCAGCAGACCGCAGACCTGAACCCACGACGGCAGAGGTGAGCACCAGGCCTGCCGGAGCCCTCGACGTCTCACCGCTTACCGTGCACGAGCTCGTTAGGGAGCCGTCCACCTATACGGTGCGTTACCACTTCCCGCGCCTCGACTGAGCTCCCTCGCCAGCGAGAATGGCATTACGGGACGGACTGCGGCTGGGGAGAATCTGGGGAGAATGGAGGCGCCTGGGGGGTGGCTGGGGAGAATCGACCGCGTAAGACGGCATCACCATGAAAGCCCTGGAAATCTGCAAATTCGCAGCTCAGCACACCTCAATCGGCTATCCACCCAGGTCAACGCGTTGCGGGCGAGGACTTCTTGAAGATCTTCTCGTGGGCGGCGATTCCCTTTGCTCCCACACTGGTGGGAACTATTTATGGCATGAACTTCGACTCCCTGCCGGAGCTGCACTGGGGCCTCGGGTACCCCTTCACCATCAACTTAATGGGGGTGGTATGCAGCAGTTTGCGCGTGATCTTCAAGCGAAGAGGCTGACTGTAGCGAGCACCTGCCTCAAACACGCGCCGCGCACTGTTTGCGCATGCATCGCCGCACAAACCGCCCATACGAGGCGCTGGGGAGAAGTGATGCGGGCGATCTCCTCGCCCTAGCCCCAAAAGGGCCCCTGACCTGGACTTTCGAGGTTCCAAGGACGCTGGGGAGTATCTGGGGAGAAGCGGAGCCGCTAACCGCTCCTCACGCCTGCGCCATCAAGCCCGCCCGCCGGCCGGTCGACCGGCCTCGGCGCAGTTCACCGACGGCACCGCACATCACCGTGAGCAACCACGGGCAGTGACCCAGACCCTCCACCCGGCTAGGACCTCAACGCGCCCGGACCGGTGGCACCCCGCCTGCCCGGTCCCGCTCCTGTCGTCGCGGAGGCCAGTCGGTCAGCTCGTCGCCCGTACCGCGTCCCTGATCAGGTCGGCGACCCGTGTGGGCTCGGAGAGGACGACGGCGTGGGAGGCGTCCGGAAGTTCGACGACGACGGCTCCGGCTCGGGCGGCGCCGAAGCGCTGGACCTCGGGGCTGATCGTGCGGTCCGCCCCGGCCACCAGGGCCCAGGACGGTTTGGTCCGCCACGCCGCCGCGGACGCGGTCTCGGTGAAGGCGGCCGTGGCGAGCGGGCGTTGGGCCGTTGCCAGGACGCCGGCGACGTCCTCGGGCACGTCCGCCGCGAAGACGGAGGGAAAGGCCGTCTCCTCGATGGTGACCTCGACCGCCGAGTCGCCGTCGAGGAGCGGGTACGTCCACTCCTTCAGGTGGCCCGTCAGCGGGGACTCGGGGAAGCTCCCTTGGAGCTGGCCGAGGCTCTCGCCCTCGTGGGGCACGTAGGCGGCCACGTAGACGAGCGCGACGACGTTCTCCGCGGCGCCGGCCACGGTGATCAGCGCACCGCCATAGGAGTGGCCGACGAGCACGGCCGGGCCGTCGACCTGCGCGAGGACGGAGGTGAGGTAGGCGGCATCCGATGTCAGCCCTCGCAGCGGGTTCGACGGCGCGATCACCGGGAAACCGCTGCTCCGCAGTTCCGAGATGACGCCTATCCAGCCTGTCGCGTCGGCGAAGGCACCGTGTACGAGGACGACGGTGGGGTTGGTCATGCGAGTTCTCTTCTCGGTGTCGGGCCACGTGTGGGGCGTCGTCACGACGGTCAGGGTGTGGGTGCGGCCCGGTGTTCGACTGGAGGCCCGTGCGACCGTTGCTGACGGTAGGGCCGTGGAAGCGGCGCCTCTGGTCCGTGCGCGCATCTCCGCTGGCACGACGGCGCACACGCGTCTCAGCGCCTTCGCTCGTCCTGGGCGTCGGCAGTCCTCGGCGCGAAGGCCGAGGTCGCCAGCGCCTGCCATTCGCTGGGGCTCATGCCGTAGGCACCGCGGAAGGTGCGACTGAAGTGCGAGGGGCTGCTGAAGCCCCAGCGGTGGGCCACCGCGGCCATGGTGATCCTCCGGTTGGAGCGGCCCAGTTCGAGCCGGCAGAACTCGAGCCTGCGATCCCGCACCCATTGGCTCACCGTGCTGCCGTCGTTCTGGAAGAGCTTCTGCAGGTACCGGACGGAGATGTGGTGGGCGCGTGCGATCGACTCCGGTGAGAGGTCCGGGTCCATCAGATGTTCTTCGATGTAGGCGCGAATACGGGACAGCATCTCGTTGACGGTCCCGGACGCGTCGTCGGCCTTGTCCGTCGTGTCCGCTTCGAGGAGTTCCATGACCAGGACGGAGAGGAGATGTACGGCCGTCCGGGCACGCCGGTCCCCGATCGTGGACTGCCGGAACTCCGCCTTGGCGGCGAGCGCGGTCAGGAAGTCGGACGCCAGCGCCCCGATCCCCTCCCCGCCGCGTACGGGTACGCCGAGCACCTGGTTCAGTTCCGACTCCGTGACGCCCAGATAGCACCGGGGCACCCGGAAGAAGATCATCTGGCAGTCTTCTCCGAACTGCAGCAGATGCCGTCGGGCCGGGTCGCAGAAGACCAGGTCGTTCGGCTCCAACAGGGTCTTGGCGCGCTCGTGGACGACGGTGACGGGCCCACGGACATGGACGCCGAGGTAGACGTGGGTCCGGTCGTTCGTCTCCGGCATCTCGGAAAGCATCCGGACCAGCCACCCCGAGCGGGAGGAGGGCGAGGTCGGATCGGGCGCTTGCCGGGGCACCCGTTCGGGCGCACGAGACATCAGTGTGGGGGTCATGGGGAGTCCTAGCCGTAGGTGCGTGCGGGCGGAGGGCGGATTCACACCCTGTTCGCCGGCTCCTCGGCCAGGAACTTCTCCACCACGGCGTTGAAGGCCGGTGGGTTCTCCAGGAAGGGGAAGTGCGAGCTCGCCACGTCGGAGGCGAAGACGTGCAGGCGCGCGCCGGGAATCCGCTCGGCGACGAAGCGCTGCGAATCGGGGTGCACATGACTTCCCTCACAGCCGATCACCAGGGTCGGCACATCGATCCGGGGAAGCACGTCGCGCCAGTCCTGCGCGCAGTGGTCGAACAGCAGCGGTACGCCCGCGTAGGCGGGTGTCGACCGGATCTCCTCGCCGACGAAGGCCAGCACCTCGGGGTCGGGCTCGCCGGAGAACATGCCGCGCACGAAGTCGGCGCGGACCGTGTCGCCCTCCGGACCCGCGAGGGCCGCACCCAGGTACAACAGCCCCGACACATCGAAGATGGCACCGGAGTCCCGCTGTTCCCCCTCGGTCATCCAGGGCACGGCGGCGACCGCCGCGGGCTGGTCGACGGCGACGAAGCGCCGGATCCGTCCGGTCCCGTACTGGTCGATGAAGCTCCACCACACCGAGACACCCATGGACCAGCCCAGTGCGTCGAAACGGTCGAGACCGAGATGGTCGACGAGTTCGAGCACATCGCGGGAGAGCCGGGCGATGCGGTAGCCGTGACGCGGCTTGCCGGATTTTCCATGGCCGCGGAGGTCGACGGTGACGACGCGCCGGCCGGGCGCCAACCCCTCGACCTGGTGGCGGAACATCGCCTGTGTCTGCCCCCAGCCGTGCAGCATCACCAGCGGGACGCCCTCGCCGCCGGTGTCCTGGTACGCGAGCCGTGCGCCGTCCGTCGTGATCAGTTCCTTCATGACCTCTCCCCTGGTCAGAGGCGGTACATCGTTCCCGCCCGTCCCGAACATCATCGAATGGGGCCCGCCGCCCGCACCACCGCGAGCTGTAGGAATCGGGCCGTGGATCCTCCTCGCTTTGTCGAAGCGAGTCCGCGGTCAGACGGCCCCGTCGCCGCCCGGGGCGAGGAGTTCCTCGGTCCTGAGGCCGAGGTGCAGAGTGAGCCGGTGGGCGCCGTCGTCGAGGTCGAGTCCGGTGATCTCCTGAATCTGGCGCAGGCGGTAGTAGAGCGAGGTGCGGTGGATTCCCAGCGTGTCCGCGGTCCGGGGAATCGATCCCGCGTGTTCGAGGAAGCAGCGCAGGGTGTCCCGCAGGCGGTCGCCGCCGTGAGTGTCGCTCAGGGTACGGAGCGGCTTAGGAACCAAAGACGCGTTCAGGGCGTGCTCGGGGAGCTGGAGCAGCACCGCGAGCTCTCCGAGTAGATCCCAGTCACCGGCGCTCTTCAGGGTGGGCAGCCGGCGTGCCGCGCGTGCCGCCACGAGCGCCTGCTCGTACGACGTCCGTGCGTCGCCCAGGCTGGGATGCCGGCCGCCGACGCCGATCACGGGGTCCGCCGACGGCCCCAGGAAGGTGCGGAGTTCGTCCAGGATGCGAGCGGACTGTGCGGTGACCTCGTCCTGGCCGGGTGGGCGATCGCGCAGCTGGAGCATTGTCGCCCGCTCCTTGCCGATCGCGATGAGGCCCTGGGCCGAGCGCGTCTGCCGGAACCCCTCCAGTGCCCCCCACAGGGCCGCCTCGGACTGCCGCACGAGCTCGGTCGCGCAGCTCAGCTGGACGACGGTGACCAGCACGTGCTCGGCTGCTCCGAGCAGTCCGAGTTCCCTGCCTCGCCGCCGTGCGGCGGTACGGGCGGCGACGTCGGTGCCGACGAGTTCGAGGACGAGGTCCCGCTCGTCGGCCTTCCGGGTGTCGGTGGCGATGTGTTCTCCGTGCATCTGGGCGGCCATGGCGTCCGCGGCCCGGGCGATGGCACGCGTCTCGTGCTCTGCGAGCGTCTTCTCGGGCACGACCACCAGGAGCAGTCCGAGGAGATGCCCGCGCACGCGCAGGGGTACGACGTAACGGGGCAGCAGTCCGAGATCGTCACGGCCGTCGATGAATCCGGCCCGGGGCCACTGGGTCACGCCCTGGGCGAGGACGTAGCGGATCGTCGCGTTGTCGGCGCGGCCCTGCAACAGGGTGCCGATGCGGACCGGGTCCTCGTCGCCGAAGTGGCGGCTCGTGCAGACCATGCGGACCAACGGGTCGTCGACGGCGACGGACCGGCCGAGCCGCTCCGCGAGCTCGTCGACAAGCGCCTGGAGCTCGGGGCTGCCGGGGCGGGCTCGCTGGAGCCTTACGGTCATGCGCTGTTCCTCTCTCGACCAATGGTTCCCCGCGGACTTCTCCATTCCGCGGCTCTTGATCATTCTGAGGAAGCGACGACGTCGGCACATCACACGAATCGTCCATTGCCATGACGCCCACAGGGGATACGAAGCGACTACTCTCCGCTGTCACGATGCTTCACCAGCCGGGTAAGCTCCACGCGCGAGGTGATGTCCAGCTTGGTGAAGGCCCGGCGCAGGTGCGAACTCACCGTGTGCGGCGAGAGGGAGAGGTGCTCGGCCACCTGCTGGTTGGTCAGCCCTTGTGCCACGAGCCGTACCACCCGTATCTCCGCGGCCGTCAGCTCGGGCCATGCCCCGGAGAGTCCGGCCGTCGAGGGCCGGCGGCGGACACCAGCGGCCCGCAGACGCCGGCGGACGCGTGCGACGTCCCTCTCGGCGCCCGCTCGCACATAGAGCGCGAGGGCCGTCTCGAAGTACGGGACCGCTTCCGGCTTGCGGGTGGCCGCCAGCTTGCGTCCGGCGTCCTCCAGCGCCGACGCCCGGGCCAGTACCCGAGGGCAGTCCTCGTACAGCCGGACGGCGCGTACGAGCGGGGCGAGGTCGTTGTCGAGGAGCCCCCGGGCGTGCGCGGCGGTGGCGGCGAGGAACGGGAGGTCGGGATTGAGCACGGCTCGCTTCTCGGCCATGGCGACCGCCTGCACGGCCCGTTCGTGCCTGCCCGCGCGCAGCGCCAGGCGGACGAGCACCGGGGCGTCGGCCGGGTCGATCAGGCCGGCGTAGGCGGGCCGGTCCGCGGCGGGCGACGTCATCACCGCGTCGAGTACGGCCATGGCGCGGTCGGGCCGGCCTTCGTAGTCGGCCATCAGCGCCAGCATCCAGGTGCCGAAGTGCCGGACGACGGGTGCGTCGTCGCTCCGCATGCGCCTCGCCTGCGCCGCGTACGCCTCCGCAGTCTGCCGGTCGCCGGTGTGGAGGGCGACGCGCAGCATCACGTACCGGAGCGTGACATCGGCGAGGTTGCCCGGGCCGGGTTCGTCGGTCGCCGGGGACGCGGCTTCCGCGTCGGCCCGGGCGTCCGACAGCCGTCCGGTCTCCAGATAGATGCGGGTGCGGGTCATGAGCCACATGCGGGTGGCGGCCGTCCGGCCCTGCTCCCTGGTGATCCGGATGCCCTCCTCCGCGACGGCGAGCGCCTCCGCGGTGCGTCCGGTGGTGTTCGACAGGAGGGCGTGCCACAGGGCCTCCGGCACCCACAGCGAGGTGCTGACGCCCAGGGCGTCGGCCAGCGCGGCGGCCCTCTCGGCCTGCCGGAACGCCTCGGTCAGGTTCATGCGGTGGAAGCTCACGGCCGAGCGGACCGTCGTCAGCGTGGCCTCGGCGTTGCGGTCCCCCGCTGCCGCCGCGGTGTCCCACGCCTGCGCGGCGACCTGCTCGGCCGCCGCGTGTTCGCCCGACATCGACAGGCCGACGGCGAGCATGGCGAGCAGGCGCCCCCTCGTGGTCAGGGAGATCCCGGGCAGTGCCGCCCCGGCTCGGGCCTGCCGGACCGCCTCGGAGAAGTCGAACTGTACGGCGAGGCGTGCCAGGGCCAGGCGTATGAGCGCCTCGTCCTCGGGTCCGAGACCGCCGGCCGCCAGGGCGGTGGCTCCCAGTTCACACGCCTGGGCGGCCCGGCCCGTCTGCCAGAGCAGCGGGATCGTCTCGGCGATGACCCGCGGCCGCTCCGGAGCGTCCGCGGAGGTGAGTTCCAGGGCCATGAGGCTGCGTTCCGCAGCGGGTCCCGGCGCCGTGGCCGCGTACTCCGCCGCGGCGGAGCGCAGCCGGTCGGCCTCCGCCGCATCTGCCGGTGCTCTCCCGGCCGACGGCCCGGGATGCTCGACAGCGGAGGCCGCGCTCCCCGGCGGCAGCTCAGCGGCTTGATCACGCACGGCCAGACGCAGGGGCAGGGGGAGGCCGGCTTCCACCGCCTCGCGGATCAGGTCGTGGCGGAAGGCGAGGCGATCGCCGCTTTCGGTGAGCAGATCGGCGTCGAGGGATTCCCGGACCGCTGTGATGAGCGCCGCCGAGGACCTGCCGAGCAGTTCGGCCAGCACCGCGACGGTGACCGGGCCGCCCACGGCGGCCGCCGTCTGCACCAGTTCCCGTGCTTCGTCGGACAGCTGGTCGAGGCGGCGCGCGACAGAGGGGAGTTCCCGTGGGGCGGGGGGTCCGGCCGACAGCCTGGCCGTGCCGTTCTCGATCGTCACCGCCTCCCGCAGCGAGCCGAGCAGCTCGACCAGCAGCTGTGGGACTCCTTCGGCGCGGCGGGCGACGCGGAGGACGTCCGGGTCGGGAGCGGCGCCGAGCACGTCCTCCGTGATCCGTGTGGTCGCCTGGTCGTCCAGCGCCCCCAGTGCCAGCTCGTGTGCGCCTGCCTGCCGGATCCTGTCCAGGGTCGTGCGCACCCCCGACGGCACGCTGCCGCCGCGCACGGCGACCAGCCACAGGATGGCGTGCGCCGAGAGTCCGGCCGCGAGGGTGTTGAAGGTGAGAAGGGTCAGGTCGTCACACCACTGGAGGTCGTCGAGGACGACGAGCAGGGGGCCGTTTCGAGCCGTCTCCCTCAGGCGGTCCCCCAGTTCCTGGAGCAGCCAGAAGCGCTGGCCGGGCGTCGTGGCGAGGTCCCTGAGACGGACGGCGCCCGCCAGCGGTTCCTCGCCGGAGAGCAGACCGTCGAGGAGCGGGCCGAGCGGCACGAACTGTTCGTCGGGGTCCGCCGCTCCCTCGAACACCTTCGTCCCGCGCCGCCTCGCGGCTGCCGCGGCCTCCGCGAGGATCCTGGACCTGCCGATGCCGACGGGGCCTTCCACGCGGATGATCCCGCCTTCACCCCGGTCGAGCGCGTCGAGCCGCGCCTCGATGACCGCCATTTCGGCGTCCCTGCCGCGGAAGGGCGTCCGTACACCCTCGGGTTCCTCGGGCACGGTCCTTGTCGTCACTCGGTTCACGCTCATACGGCGGAACAGTATGAACCATATGAACCGCCCCGCCGTCGCCCGGCCCAGGGGCCCGTCTCAGTCGAAGCGCAGGTCGGCGAGTTGCCGTTCGAGGACGGTGACGTCGTCCTCGGGCTCTTCACCGACCGGGCGCGCCGCCATGAGAGCGGCGAGCTCGACGCCCGCCCGGCGGACGCGGCCGGGAAGGCCGTCGGTGTACTCGTCTCCCGCCGAGCCCCAGTCCTCGGATGCCGCGAACACGGCGGTGGGGACGACGACGGCGCGGAGATAGGCGAAGAGCGGGCGCACGGCGTGCTCGAGGACCAGGGAGTGGCGGGCGGTACCGCCCGTCGCCGCGGCCAGGACCGGCTTCCCGGAAAGGGCGT
Source organism: Streptomyces sp. NBC_00250 (assembly GCF_036192275.1). NCBI lineage: Bacteria > Bacillati > Actinomycetota > Actinomycetes > Kitasatosporales > Streptomycetaceae > Streptomyces > Streptomyces sp. NBC_00250. Next base: position 1,072,270 of record NZ_CP108088.1, read on the forward strand.
CCGGATCGATCACGTCGAAGAAGGACTTGAAGAGACCGCTGTAGGAAGCCGCGAACACGGGAGTCACCACGATCAGGCCGTCGGCCGCCGTCACCGCGTCGATCGCGGCGCTCAGTCGCGGCGGCGGAAAGCCGGTCACGAGGTGGTTGGCGATGTCGCCGGCCAGCTCCCGCAGCTCCACGACCTCGGTCGACGGCGCCTGCCCCCTGGCGGCGAGTTCGTCGCGGGCCGCCTCGGCCAGCCGGTCCGCGAGCAGGCGGGTGGAGGAGGGGGCGCTCAGCCCCGCGGAGACGACGATCAGCTTCACGCGGCGGACACCTCCCGGACGGCTCGAAGGGAAGCGTGCGTGGGGGCCTCCGGTACGTCGGCCGGACACCCCTTGGCGAATTCCCTCCGCAGCACGGGCACGACCTCTTCGCCGAGGATGTCCAGCTGTTCAAGGACGGTCTTCAGAGGCAGGCCCGCGTGGTCCATCAGGAACAGCTGGCGCTGGTAGTCGCCGACGCTCTCCCGGAACGACAGGGTCCGCTCGATGACCTGCTGGGGAGAGCCCACCGTCAGCGGGGTCTGCTCGGTGAAGTCCTCCAGCGACGGGCCGTGGCCGTACACCGGCGCGTTGTCGAAGTAGGGGCGGAACTCCCGTACGGCGTCCTGGGAGTTCTTGCGCATGAAGACCTGTCCTCCCAGGCCGACGATGGCGTCCTCCGGCCGGCCGTGGCCGTGGTGCGCGAACCGGCGCCGGTAGAGCTGCACCATGCGCCGGGTGTGGTCGGCCGGCCAGAAGATGTTGTTGTGGAAGAAGCCGTCGCCGTAGAAGGCGGCCTGCTCCGCGATCTCCGGAGACCTGATGGATCCGTGCCAGACGAACGGCGGGACGCCGTCCAGCGGCCGGGGTGTCGAGGTGAAGGCCTGGAGCGGCGTACGGAACGTGCCCTCCCAGTCCACGACGTCCTCGCGCCACAGCCTGCGCAGCAGCGCGTAGTTCTCCTTGGCGAGGTTGATGCCCTGCCGGATGTCCTGGCCGAACCACGGGTAGACCGGACCGGTGTTGCCGCGCCCCAGCATGAGGTCGACCCGGCCGTCGGCCAGGTGCTGGAGCATCGCGTAGTCCTCGGCGATCTTCACCGGGTCGTTGGTGGTGATCAGCGTCGTGGACGTGGACAGGATCAGCTTCTCGGTGCGGGCGGCGATGTAGCCGAGCATGGTCGTCGGCGACGACGGGACGAACGGCGGGTTGTGGTGCTCGCCTGTCGCGAAGACGTCCAGGCCGACTTCCTCGGCCTTGAGGGCGATGGCGACCATCGCCTTGATGCGTTCGCGTTCCGACGGAGCACTGCCGTTGGTGGGGTCGGGGGTCACGTCCCCGACGGTGAATATGCCGAACTGCATGGGGTGTCTGCTCTCCTGAGCTCGGCCGGTTCCCGCGCCGGGAACCGGGGGCCGGGGTGACGCCGGGGGCTCCGGCGTCACCCGGCGGGGCAACGGTGCGGCGTCACTTCGCCAGGAAGGCGAGGAGGGCGGTGTTGACCTCATCGGCGTGGGTCCACAGCAGGCCGTGCGGGGCGCCCTCGATCTCGACGTAGTCGGCCGACGGGAGCGCCTTGTGGAACGGGCGCGCGGTGCCCTCGGCCGGAAGGATGCGGTCGGCGGTGCCGTGCAGGATCAGGGCCGGCACGTCGACGGCCGGGATGTCGGCGCGGAAGTCGGTGTACCAGGTCGACGGCGCGGCGGACGCGGCGAAGGAGCCGCCGCGGGCCGCGGTGTTCCAACTGTTGCGGACCGCTTCCTCGCTGATGCGGGTGCCCAGGTTCTCGTCGAGGTTGTAGAAGTCGTTGAAGAAGGCGGTGTAGTAGGCATAGCGGTCGGCCTTGACGGCGGCGACGATTCCGTCGAAGAACTCCTTCGGGGCGACGCCGGCCGGGTTGTCGTCGCTCTTGAGCAGGCAGGGCTCCAGGGAGGCCAGGAAGGCGACCTTGGCGACGCGGGCGGAGCCGTACGTGGACACGTAGCGGGCAACTTCTCCGGTGCCCATGGAGAAACCGACCAGGACGGCGTCCTTCAGGTCGAGGGTCTCCAGCACGGTGTTCAGGTCGGCCGCGAAGGTGTCGTAGTCGTAGCCGATGGTCGGCTGGGAGGACTGCCCGAAACCGCGGCGGTCGTACGTGATCACGCGGTAGCCGGCATCGAGCAGCGCGGCGCTCTGGCGCTCCCAGGAGTGGCCGTCGAGCGGAAAGCCGTGGATGAGGACGACCGGCTGCCCGGCACCCTGGTCCTCGAAGTACAGCTCGATGGGGTTGGTGTTCTCCTGGCCCACGGTAATGAACGGCATGGGGATGCTTCCTCGATTCGGGTCGGCTGGTCCGCGCGTCGAAGCGGCGCGGTATGCCCGTCACGTTAGGACCGGTCCCGCGCCTCCTGTTGACGCGCCGCGCACCACACCTTGCACGCGGGCGCAGAGGTCACTCAGTCGCCGGTCGCCGTTCCGGCGTCGCCCTCCGCGAGCACGATCCGGGCCAGGTGGACCCTTGAGCGCACCGAGAGCTTGCGGAAGATCGACGCCAGATGGGTGTTGACCGTGTGTGGGGAGACGACGAGGGCCTCCGCGGCCGACCGGTTGGTGTGACCCGCGGCGATCAGCCGGGCCACCTTGCGTTCCGAGGCCGTGAGCGCTTCCCAGCCCTGGCCGAGGCGCGGCCGGCGGCCTCCGGAGCGTCGGCCGGTACGGCTTGTGGCCCGTTCCAGATCGGCCTGGACCCGGTCTGCCTCGGCGTCGGCCCCCGCCTGGGCGTAGATGTCGTGCGCCCTGGTCAGGGTGGGTGTCGCAGCGGCGTCGCCTGCCGCAAGAAGAGCGCGCCCTAGGTCGGCGGATGCGGCGGCGAGGGGCAGCGGCCGGGGGCCGGTGAGGAGGATGCGGACCGCCCGCTCCAGAAGTCCGTGGTCGGCGTTCACCAGGCCGGCCGCGTGGGCGGCCGTCCCTTGTGCGGTCGGCACGGAAGGATTACGGGTGGCGTGTTCGGCGGCCTGGGCCGCGAGGTCCTCGGCCAGGTTCCGCTCCCCGCCGCGCAGGGCGATCCGCACGGCCTGGACGACATGGGGGCGAAGGAGCCGCCACCGGAGGAAGTGATGGTCACGCTGCACGGAGCGGACCAGTTCGGCCGCTGCCGCGTGGTCGCCTTCGGCGTCGGCGACGACGGCCTCGAAGTACCGGTGCGTGGCGTGGTTGCCCGTGTTCGGCCGCCCGGCCACGGTCGCCCGCACGACGTCCAGGTGCTCCCGCGCGGCTTCGCGGTCGCCGCGCAGCATCGCGAGGAGGCCGCGGTTGACGCGGATGTTGACCAGGTTGCCGGGCAGGTGGAGGTCCGCTTCGAGCCGCTCGGCGGTGACGAGGTCGGCGTCCGCGTCGTCGAGCCGGCCGAGCCCCATGTTCAGGGTTCCCTGGGCCCAGGTCAGCATGGCGGGGCGCAGGGGAACGTCGCCCGCCGTCCGGAGCAGTCGCCGTGCGGCGTCGAAGTCGTCCATGTGGATCCGGGCGACGGCCTCCTCGGGCAGGAAGGCCGTGTCGAACACGCTCAGCGCCGTGTGGTGTTCGGCGGCGGCCGCGCAGTCACCCGCGTTGAGGGCGATCTCGCCGAGGCCCCACAGCGCGAGGACACGGGCCTCCCGGTCACCGGACCGCTCCGCCTCGGCGAGTGCCCGTTCGCCGGTCTCGCGTGCGGCCCCGAGGTCGCGCCCGCGGGACCGGGCGAGGGCCTGCCGGGCGGTGAGCCGGGCGCGGATCGTCGGGTCGGTGACGGCGGCCAGTGCTGCCGTCGACCGTCGGGTCAGCTCGTGGATGTCGTCGAGGTGCCACAGCGTGTCGCCGAGTACGGACTGCAGACGGGCGAAGACATCCAGGGGCGGCTGCCGGGCGAGCAGCGTGTCGCCGGTATCCCGCGCCTGGGTGTACCGGCCCGCGCGGGTCAGCGCGACGATGGCCCGTTCTCCCACGTCGAACGCCATGGGTGCATGGGGCGGTACGAGTTCCAGGGCGCGTACGGCCAGGTCGGCTGCGAGGTCGGGCATCACGGCGATCACGTCCGTGGCGGCCGTGCCGAGCAGCCCGATCGCCTCCTGGTCGCCGGGTTCGGCGCTCTTCAGCAGATGCGGGACCGCGTCGGTGGAGCTCCGGCCCGCTGCGACGAGCCGGCTCGCTGCCTCACGGTGGAGCGCCCGGCGTACGGAGGGGGCGAGATCGGCGTACACCGCTTGGCGGAGCAGGTCGTGGCGGAACAGGAGTCGTTCGCCGTCGTCGTGGAGGAGGGCGGCCGCGATCGCCTCGTCCACTTCGGCGCTGAGTCCGGAGGCGGGCCGGCCGCACAGGGCGGCGGCGTCCGCGAGCGAGAACGCGCGGCCGAGGACCGAGCCGATCCGCAGGAAGTGGAGGGTGTCCGGCCGGAGGTCGGCCAGCCGGTCGCGTACACCGAGGACCAGCCGCTCCGGCGGCTCCGGTGCGTCCGCGCCCGAAGCCGCGATGCCCGTGAGCATCTCGGCCGCGAGGAAAGGGTTGCCTCCCGCCCCGTCGAGAAGTTCCGCGACCTGCGTCGGCACGTCCCCGCCGAGGACGTCCCGTGCCAGCTCGGCCAGGGCCGTGTCGGACAGCGGCCGGAGGGGGAGGGTCGTCGTCCGCGGCCCCTGCCCGTACAGTTCCGGGTCGATCCTGCCGGTGAGCAGCCAGAGGACCGGGGAGCTGAGCAGCCGTGCCGGCATGACACTCAGGGCGAACCGGCTCAGCGGGTCGGCCCATTGGACGTCGTCGACCGCGATCAGTACGGGTGTGCCCGCCGAGCGTTCCTCGATCAGCTGGGCCAGTCGTTCGACGAGCCAGATGCGCTGGTCGTGATGGCCCGCGAGGTCTGCGAAGTCCGTGCTGGACAGCAGCGGCGGGTCACCGTGCAGGAGGCCGGAGGCCAGTGAGGCGAGTGGTGCCAGCTCGTGCAGTTCCTCGGCGCGTCCATGGCTGACGACGAACCCGTGAGCCCGCGCGATCGAGACGGTCTCCTGCAGCAGTACGGTCTTCCCGATCCCGGGCTCGCCCAGGAGCAGCGCGATCGCTCCTCCCTCGCCGTCGCGCACCGCCTCGATCAGGGCCCGCAGCCGCTCCAGCTCGGCTTCACGGCCCCGCAGCCCGGGCCGGCTCAGCGCCGCGCTCCCGGGCACCGCCATGCCTTCTCCCTCGGGCCGGTCGGGGCTCATCCCTTGACCGATCCGGCGAGCAGTCCCTGTGCGAAGTGCCGCCGGAGGCAGATGAAGACGAGCAGCGGGACGAACGCCGTCACGAAGGCTCCTGCGGTGAGCCGCTGCCACTCGTTGCCGTACGTCCCGGCCAGGCTCGCCAGTCTGACCGTCATCGGCGCGGTCTCGGCCGTTCCGCCCGACAGCGTCAGTGCCACGAGGAGGTCGTTCCACACCCAGATGAACTGGATGATGGCGAAGGAGACCAGGGCCGGGCGGGCCAGGGGCAGCACGATCCGGAGCAGCAGCGCCCCGTGCGAGGCGCCGTCGACGCGGGCGGCCTCGATCAGGTCCCGGGGCAGCCCTGCCAGGAAGTTGTGCAAGAGGAACACCGCGAACGGCAGCGCGAAGACCGTGTGGGCGAACCAGACCTGGCCGAAACGCGCGGGACCGGTGAGGTTCCACGCGGGCAGGAACAGCCAGCCCTGGGAGAACAGTTTCAGGAGGGGGACGAGCGCCATCTGGAGCGGCACGACCTGGAGCGCGAAGATGCCGACGACGAGCGCGTCCCGCCCTCTGAAGTCGATCCACGCCAGGGCGTACGCCGCGAAGAACGCCAGCACGAGCGGGAAAAGCACCGAGGGAAGCGTGATGACGACGGAGTTGACGAAGTACTCCGCGAGCCGCCCCGACCCGTTCCCGCCGCCGGACAGCACCTCGCCGTAGTTGTCGAGCGTGAGGTGCGGCGTGCCGAACACGGTCCACCAGCCTGTCGTCTTGATCTCCTCCTCGGGGCGGAACGAGGAGAGCAGCAGGCCGAGGGTCGGTGTCGTCCAGAGGACCGCGATCACCACGGCGATCGACGTGAAGGTGCGGGAGGCCAGACGCTCCCGGACGTCGTTCACGCTGCCCTCCGCTGTGCCCGGACCTGGTGGGCGACGAAGGGGGTGACGAGGACGAAGAGGAGCATGGCGAGTGCCGCACCGCGGCCCGTCTCGCCGTAGCGGAAGGCCTGGTCGTACATCTCGTGGGCGATGACGCCCGTGCCGAACTGTCCGCCGGTCATGGTCTTGACGATGTCGAAGGCCTTGAAGGTGCCGATCGCCTGGGCCAGGACCACGACGAGCAGAGTGGGCCTGATCGACGGCATGGTGATCCGCCGGAAGATCTGCCGGGGGGACGCGCCGTCGAGTCGGGCCGCCTCGGTCAGCTCTCCGGGAACGGCCCTGATCGCGCCGGCCAGCACGAACGCCGCGAAGCCCGCCTGTGTCCACACCATCACCACGATGAGGAACAGGACGTTCCAGGGAGAGTCCACGAGCCATTGCCTCGGTTCGCCGCCGCACGCGACGACGAGCAGGTTCAGCAGCCCGATCTGCCCGGCCTCCGCGGGACGGTAGGCGTAGACGAACTTCCAGACGACACCCGCGCCGACGAAGGAGATCGCCATCGGCATCAGGACGAGGGACAGCGCGAACGCTCTGAACCTCGACCGTACGACGGCCGCCGCGTAGAGCAGACCGACCGAGGTCGCCAGCAACGGCACGAGCACCACCCACGCCAGGGTGTTGCGCAGCACCACCAGCGCCCGGGGGTCGGTGATCATCCACACGTAGTTGTCGAAGCCGGCCCACGCGTCTCCCCCGCTGTCGGTGAACGACAGCACCAGGGTGCGCAGACCGGGCAGGAGGAGACCCACCGTGAGCAGCAGCAGCGCGGGGGCGAGCAGGAGAAGGGCCGCGGCCCTTCTCCGAACCGGACCCCGGTGCAGTGCAAGCAGGATCAGGGAGACCACCGCCGCGAAGGCGGCGACGCCCTGGAGCAGGTACAGCAGCTTGGGCTGCTGGGCGACGGCGTCGAACGACATCAGTGGCTCGGCCAGGACCGTTCGATGGAGTCGGCGACCTGCCGGGTGTTCGCGCCGCCGATCCAGTCGACGGCTCCCTTCCAGAACGTCCCGGCGCCGACCGACGCGGGCATCAGGTCCGAACCGTCGAACCTGAACTGTGTCCCGGGGTCCTGGAGCAACTGGATCGAGAGTCTGTCGACCGAGGTCGCGGCGTTCGCCGGATCCACTCCCCTGTTCGCCGAGACGAACGGGCCCTTCTTCATACGCGCGTTCGCGAAGTCCGCGGAGGCCAGATACTCCTGGAACGCCCGCACCTCGGGACGGTCGGCGAACATCGCGGTGAACACCCCACCGCCCAGTACAGGGCGGCCGGCCTGGTCGGCCCCCGGCAGGAGGAAGGCGTAGACGTCCTTGTCCGGTCCGATTTCGGTGCCCTTCGGCCACATGTCGGCATAGAACGAGGCCTGGCGGTGCATCGCACAGTCGCCGGAGAGAATTGGTGTGCCGGCCTCCTGAAAGGAGATCGACGCCATCGAACGGGCCGGACCGAAACCGCCGTTGGCGTACCGGTCGTTCTTGAGGACGGACCCCACGGTGTCCATGGCCTTGATCACCCGCGGGTCGTTGAACGGGATCTTGTGGGCGACCCACTGGTCGTAGACGTCCGTGCCCTGCTGACGCAGCAGGACGTCCTCGATCCAGTCCGTCACGGGCCAGCCGGTCGCCTCGGCGGACTCGATGCCCGCGCACCACGGCTTGACACCCGACGCCGCGACCTTCTCCGTCACGGCCATCAGCTCGGACCAGGTGCGAGGAACGCTCAGTCCCCTGTCGCGGAAGAACTTCGGCGAGTACCAGACGAACGACTTCACGTTCGCGACAAGCGGTGTGCCGTAGAGGGTGCCGTCCACGGTCGCGTAGCTGTTCCAGTCAGCCGACCAGCCCTCCTTCGCGAGGGCCACGACCCCGGCGCTCGCGGGCTTGAGCTTCCCCGCCCGCGCGAAGCGTTCCAGGAGCCCGGGCTGAGGGAAGAACGCCACATCCGGCGCACTCCCGCCGTCGACCCGGAGCTGGATCTGAGCCTCGAACTCGCCGTCCCCCTCGTACTGGACGTCGATTCCCGTGCAGTCCACGAAGTCCGCCCAGGTCTCTTCGAACAGGTCGGCCTCCCGGTCCCGGTTCTCCGCGTAGACGGTGACCTTGGCGCCGGGGTGCTCGCCGTACCTGGCGTACGGCCCGCAGTCCACGGCGGTGTGCGACTGCGTGCCGGTGTCCTGCGGGACACCGCAGGCGGTGACAAGGGCGGCGAGGGCGATGACGGCGAGCGCGAGCCTCGCGCCGAACCTCATGGGTGTAGCTCCTCCGATCGCCCGCCGAAGGGTCCTCAGGGGCGATCAGAAGCTACCAGCGCTCGAACAATATCGACTAATCGTTCCAACCAGAACGATCGGGTCAGTGGGTGGTGGACCGGGCCGCGTCCTGTATCAGCTCCGCCACGGCCTTGGGCTGGGCGAGCATGACCAGATGGGAGGAATCGACCTCGACGGTGGTCATGCCGGCGCGCTCGTACCCGTAGCGCTCCACATCGGGGTTGATCGTGCGGTCGGAGGAGGCGACCAGGCCCCACGAGGGCTTGGTCCTCCACGCCGCGACAGGCGCCGCCTCCGAGAAGGCACGTGCGGCCAGGGGGCGCTGGGAGACGGCGAGCACCGCGGCGAGGTCGGGGTCGACGTCCGCCGCGAAGAGGGCGGGGAACTTCTCGATCTCCACCGAGACGTCGGTGCCCGTCTCGGTGGAGCCGGCCACCGGGAACGGGGTGTAAACGAGCGCGTCGGCGAGACCGGAGTCGGGGAAGCGGCCCTGCAGCTCGCCCAGGCTCTCGCCCTCCTGCAGTGCGTATCCCGCGAGGTACACCAGTGCGCGGACGTTGTCCTCCGCGCCGGCGAGGGTGATGACGGCACCACCGTAGGAGTGCCCGACCAGGATCACGGGGCCTTCGATGGCGCGGATCACCGAGGCTATGTACGCGGCGTCGTCGACGAGGCTGCGGTTGGGCACGGCCGGGGCCACCACTTCCATGCCGGCGGCTGTCAGTTCGGGGATGACGCGGGCGAAGCTGGAGGCGTCGGCGAAAGCGCCGTGGACGAGGACGACGGTGGGGCGGGCGTGTCGGGGCATGGGGGAACTCCTCGGAGTGTGGACGGGGAAGGCTGTGGCGGGGTGCTTCACAGGCCGAAGCGGGCGCGCCTCGCCTCGGGCACAAGGTCGGCGTATTCGAGGTGCTTGCCGATCCAGCCCCGGATGAAGGGGCAGTACGGCAGGACGCGCAGCCCTCGGGCCCGGGCGTCGTCGAGGACCCCGCGGGCGAGCAGCCCGCCCAGGCCCCGGCCGGCGAACCGGCTGTCGATCTCGGTGTGGATGAAGGCGATCTCGCCCTCCGAGAGGTGGTACTCGGCGAAGCCCGCGGTCTCGGTGCCGTCGGCGTCGCCGTCGGCGAGGATCTCGTACCGGGACTTCTCGGGCCGGTCGGTCACTCGGGGTTCCATGGGTGCTCCTGTGCGGTCGTGGTGTGACGGGGGCGGTGGCTGCGTTCAGAGGGTGCGGCGCACGCCCGCCTGACGTTCCAGGTTGCGGAGCTGGACGGAGAGGTCGCCTTCGACGGCGAGGTGGGCGGGGCCGCTGCGGCCGATGGGCAGGACCTGCTCGCTGCGCATGTCCTCGAGCATCAGGGCGAACGCCGTGTACATCGCGACGACCGCCACCAGCAGGCCGAGCACCCCGGACGTGCGCGTCAGCCATTCGGCGCCGGTGACGCCCGCGAGGCCGGTGGCCGCCCAGCGGGGCAAAGAGACCGCGAGGACGAGCCACAGCGCCCGCTTGGGCCCGGTCACGGCGGTCATCAGCGCGCCGAAGCAGAGCAGTGCCAGGTTGAAGACGCCGAGGACCTTCAGGCCGTCGGCCGCGCCGCTGAGCATGATCAGCGAGTAGGGCAGCCAGCTGCCGGCGAACACCGCCATCAGGGTCGCCGCGATCACGTCACGGGCACCGAAGGCCAGGAAACTGACCAGGAGTTGGAGGACGAAAGCCGGCAGCACGGTGAGGGCGACGGCGGTACGCGCCTCCTCGCCGAGGATCCCGAGCTGGAGGCAGCCCGTCATCACGGACGCGATGGCGATCGTGAAGAAGCCGAGCGGCATGGGTGAGGCTATCGGGCGCAGGTTGATCCGGGTCATCGACCGGAGGTCCGGCTCGAAACGGCGTCCCGGGGGGACGTCCGGCGGGGTGGCCCGGGCGTCGTCGCCGCTGTCGGCGGTGGGTGAGGCGGTACTCATCGTGTGGATCTCTCTCAGTGCTCGAAGCAGGGGTCGACGAACGACGGCTGTGTGTCGGGGACGGAGCCGCGCGCGACGCGCCACCGGCGGTGCTGCTCGGACTCGGCGACGGCCTCGGCCACGAGCGAGGCCTGACGGGCGCCGCTCTGGTAGCCGCCGAAGTGGGCGACGGGGCTCCACTCGGGGCTCACCGGCGGGACGGCCTCGTCGAGACCCTCGTACTCCGCGGTCGCGTAGACGATGCGGCCGCCGACGACGGTGAGGACGGACTCGATGTCGGGGATGACGTCCTCGGGCACGGTGAGGTAGTCGTCGGACAGGATCGCGAGGTCGCCGTACGACCCTTCTCGCAGGGTTCCCTTGACGTCCTGCTCGCCGGTGAGCTGCGCTCCGCCCCGGGTGTAGAGGCCGAGGGCGGTCTCCCGGTCGAGCAGGTTCCCCGCCGGACAGAGCGCGGTGCCGCCGACGGTGCGCCCGGTGACCAGCCAGTGCAGCGCGACCCACGGGTTGTACGAGGAGACGCGGGTGGCGTCGGTTCCGGCGGCGACAGTCAGGCCGCGGTCGAGCATGGCCCGGACCGGCGGGGTGTGGGCGGCGGCCTCGGCGCCGTAACGGTCGAGGAACGCGGCGCCCTGGAAGGACATGCGGTTCTGCACGGACACGGCGCCGCCGAGGGCCGCGATCCGATCCAGGCTGTCGGCCGAGACGGTCTCCGCGTGGTCGAAGAGCCAGCGGTTGCCGCCGGGGAAGAGTCCCTCCGCGGCCAGCTTCTCGAAGACGGCCAGGTCGCGGCGGATGGTCTCGTCGTAGGTCGCGTGGAGCCGGAAGCCCCAGCCGTTCTCGAGCAGGAGCCGTACGGCGCTCTCGAACTCGGTCTCGTAGCCCGCGGCGAGCTCGGGCCGGGGCTCGGAGAAGTTCTCGAAGTCGGCGGCGGCCCAGGTCAGATTCTCTCCCGCGCCGTTGAGGCGGAGCCACTCGTCCCCGTCCCCGGGCTTGACCATCTCGGTCCAGCGCTTCAGGTCGGCGAGTTCCTGCCCGGCCGTCTGCGGGAAGAGGTGGTAGGCGATCCGGAGGGTCAGCTCCCCCGACCTGGCGAGGTCGGTAACCGTCGCGTAGTTGTCGGGGAAGTTCTGGAAGCCGCCGGCGGCGTCGACCGCGGACGTCAGTCCGAAGCGGTTCAGCTCGCGCAGGAAGTGGCGCGTCGACGTCCGCTTGTCGGCCTCGTCGAGAGCAGGTGCCTTGGCCAGCGTCGAGTACAGGACGAGAGCGCTCGGCGCCGCGAGGAGGACGCCGTTGGGTTCGCTGTCCCGGCCCCGGACGATCTGCCCGCCCCGGGGGTCGGGGGTCTCCCGGGTGAACCCGGCCGCCTTGACCGCGGCCCGGTTCATCAGCGCCGACTGGTACAGGTGCAGGACGAAGACCGGGGTGTCGGGGGCGGCGGCGTTCAGCTCCGCGACGGTCGGCATCCTGCGCTCGGCGAACTGCTCGGCGGTCCAGCCGCCCACCACCCGGATCCACTGCCCCTTCGGGGTGCGGCCGGCCTGCTCGCGCAGCATCGCGAGGGCGTGTCGAAGGCTTCGTACGCCGTCCCAGCGCAGCTCCAGGACGTAGTTCAGGCCGCCCCGGATGACATGCAGGTGCGAGTCGTTGAGGCCGGGGATCACCCGGCGGCCGAGGGCGTCGACGACCTTCGTGCCCGGCCCGACGAGGTGGGCGAGGTCGTGGTCGTCGCCGAGGGCCGCGACCCTGCCGTCGCGGATCGCGACGGCACGGGCCTCGGGTCGGTCGGAGTCACCGGTGAAGACCTTGGCGTTGCGGACGAGGAGGTCGGCGTGCTCGTGCTCCCGACGCGGGGCGGGGACGAGGCCCACCACCGGCATGCTCGTCGACGGCCCGGTCATGCGAGGGCCTTGCGCAGGATGTCGGTGGCGATTCCGATGGCGAGCTCCGCGCCCCGCGTCTCGCGCAGCGCGTTCAGCATGACGAAGTCGTGGATGGCGCCCTGGACGCGCAGGGCGGTGACAGGGACGCCCGCGGCACGCAGCTTCGCCGCGTACGCCTCGCCCTCGTCGCGCAGGACATCGGCCTCGGCGGTGATGACCAGGGCGGGCGGCAGGCCGGTCAGCTGCTCGGTGGTGGCACGCAGGGGGGATGCGGTGATCTGCGCACGCTCGACCTCCTCGGTCGTGTACTGGTCCCAGAACCACTTCATCGCGTCGCGGCGCAGGAAGTAGCCCTCGGCGAAGGCGTGGTACGAGTCGGTGTCGAAGCTCGCGTCGGTCACCGGGTAGAAGAGGACCTGCTGGACGAGCGTGACGTCGCCGCGCTGCTTGGCCATGAGGGTGAGGGCGGCGGTCATGTTGCCACCGACCGAGTCGCCCGCGACGGCGATCCGGGTGCCGTCGAGGTCCTTGTGGTGTCCCTCGCGGGCGACCCACTGGGCGACGCTGTAGTTCTGCTCGATAGCGACGGGGTAGCGCGCCTCAGGCGACAGGTCGTACTCGGGGAAGACCACGGCCGCCCCGGTGCCGACGGCGAGTTCGCGGACGAGCCGGTCGTGGGTGTGGGCGTTGCCGAAGACCCAGCCGGCGCCGTGGATGTAGAGGATGACGGGAAGCGGGCCGGTGGCGCCGCGTGGGCGGACGATCCGGGCGCGGACGTCGCCGGTCGGGCCTCCGTGGACGGTGGTCCACTCCTCGTCGACGTCCGGCAGGGGGACGCCCTCACCGTTCTGGACGTCGTCCACGGCCTTACGGCCTTCGGCGACGGGGATCTGGTAGAGGTACGGCGGCTGGGCGGTGGCATCGGCGAAGGACTGGGCTGCGGGTTCGAGGACTGGACGGTTCTTCATGAGGGGCTCTCCTTCAGGGGATGTACGGGGCGGGTCGGAGCGTCAGCGGGTCGCCCGCACGGCGGCGAGGATGACGTGGGTGACCACGGCCGGGCGGGAGACCGCCACTGCATGGGACGCGTCCACTTCGGTGATGTGCGAACCGGCACGCCGGGCCATCCACCGTTCGGCGGCGGCCGGGATGTTCTTGTCGGCGGTGGCGATCAGCGCCCAGGACGGGATCGTCTTCCAGGCCGCCTCCCCGGCCTTCTCCTCCAGCGCGGCGGTGGCGACCGGGCGCTGGGTCGCGGCCATGACCGCCGCTTCGGCGGCGGGTACGTCGGCGGCGAACTGCCCGTGGAACTTGGCTCGTTCGATGACGAGTTCGGTGCCGGTGCCACCTCCGGGCAGCGGGTACGACCGCGGGTTCACGGTGTCGCCGAGGGTGGAGCCCGGGAACTTGGCGGCGAGCTCGGCCGCGCTCTCCCCCTTGTCCGGGGTGAACGCGGCGATGTAGACAAGGGCCTTCACACGGCTGTTGCCCACTGCGGCGCCACTGATGACGGCGCCTCCGTAGGAGTGGCCGACCAGGACGACGGGCCCGTCTACGGCGGCCAGCACGCTGCGCAGGTAGGCGGTGTCCGCGGCGAGACCGCGCAGCGGGTTGGCGGGCGCCAGGACGGGGTAGCCGGCGTGCTGCAGCCGCCGGATCGTGCCGCTCCAGCTGGAGGCGTCCGCGAACGCTCCGTGGACCAGGACGATCGTCGGCTTGGGGTCGTGCCGGTCGGTGTCGGCCGCGGCCGGGCGGCTCGCGGGTGCGGCGGGTACGGCGCCGATCAGGGCGGCCAGCGTCGCGGGCATGGCGAGGGCGAGGGTGCGCCTCGTGAGCTGCATGGGTGGGTGTTTCCTTGTCGGGTGGGGAAGCGTGGGGGTGTGCTCGGTCGAGCGGGAGGGGTGCGCCGCTCGGGCGGAGGGAGTGCGCCGGCCGGGCGGACGGGACCGGGCTCGGGAGAAGGGGGCCAGGCCTCAGAGGCCGTACGCCTCCAGGAGCCGGAGCCAGACCTCGCTCACCGTCGGGAAGGCGGGCACGGCGTGCCACAGGCGCTCCAGGGGGACCTCACCCACGATGGCCACGGTGGCCGTGTGGATGAGCTCGGTCGCCATCGGACCGGTGAGCGTGCAGCCGACGACGACCCCTCGGGTCTCGTCGACGACGAGCTTCGCGAGGCCGCGGTAGTCGTCCGCGTGGAGCGCGGCACCGGCGACGTCGTCGATGCGGTACTCGACCACGCGTACCGCGAGACCCGCTTCGCGTGCGGCGCGTTCCGTGAGACCGACGCTCGCGACCTCGGGAGAGGTGAAGACGGCCTGCGGGACGGCAATGTGGTCGACCTCCGCGCTCCACGGCTGTCGGCCGCCGGTGACGGCCGGGCGCCCTGCCGCCCGCTCGGCGATCGCCGCCGCGCAGGCGCGGGCCTGGTACTTGGCCATGTGGGTCAGCGGCGCACGGTGGTTCACGTCGCCGACGGCATAGAGCCAGTCGCCCTCGACTGCCGTGACGCGGCAGGTGTCGTCGACCGGGAGCCAGTCGCGTGCTGCCAGTCCGACGGAGTCCAGGCCGAGGTCCGCGGTCCGCGGGCGCCTGCCGACGGCGGCCAGGACCTCGTCGCAGACGAGGACGGTGCCGTCGTCGGTGTCCACGGTCACCGCGCGGGTGTCCTCGTCACGGGCGACCCGGACGGCCGACACCCCGAAGCGGATCGTGACGCCCAGATCGCTCAGCCCCCGGGTGACCTCTTCGCCGGCGCACGGCTCCCAGCCGGTCAGCAGGGCCTGGTCGCGGACCAGCAGAGTGACGGAGGAGCCGAGCGTGCGCCACGCGGTGGCCATCTCGCAGGCCACCACTCCCCCGCCGATGACGACGAGCCGCTCGGGCACCGCGGCGGCCGTGGTGGCCTGCCGGTTGGTCCACACACCGATCCGGTCGAGCCCTTCGACCGGCGGAAGGGCGGGTTCCGTGCCGGTGCAGACCACGACCGCGCGCCGGGCCCGCAGGGTACGGACCGCGCCGTCGGCCTCGGTCACCTCTACCCGGCGCTCACCGGCGAGCCGTCCGTGCCCCCGTACGAGCGAGATGCCCGCACCGTCAAGCCAGTCGGCCTGGCCGGTGTCGTCACCGCGTCCGGTGAATCGGTCACGCCGGGCCAGGACGCGCGCCGGGTCGAGTGCCGCCGTGACCGCCTGCCGGGCCCCGTCGACCGACCGGGCCGCCGCTCGGGCGGCGCCGGGTCGCAGCAGGGCCTTGCTCGGCACGCAAGCGCGATAGGAGCACTCGCCGCCGACCGCCTCGGCCTCGACGACGACGGCGGTCAGCCCCGAGCGGACGGTCCGGTCGGCGACGACCTCGCCGGCCGGACCGCCGCCGACCACGACGACGTCGTACGTGTCCATCAGCCGCGCACCAGAGGGGTGTCCACGAGGTGCTCGGCCAGGAACCACACCTGCGCCTCGCCGGTGCGGATGACATCGGAGACGAGCAGGTCTGCGCTGCCCTCGTCGCCCTCCCCGGAGAGCCGGGCGGCGGCGTCCCGGGCGTCGATCAGGATCCGCTCGTGCGCGTCGAGGAGCCGCGACAGCATGACGGGCACCGGCTCGACGCCGTCCGGCGGCCGGGGTATCGCGGTCAGTTCCGCGACGTGGCGCGGGTCTCCGACGGCGACGCCACCAAGGCTCTGGACCCGCTCGGCCAGCGCGTCCACGATGGCCAGTTGGGCCTCCGCGTGCTTGTCGAGCATCAGGTGGAGCGAGTAGAAGGTCGCCCCGCGCATGAGCCAGTGGTGCTTCTTGTAGAGGGAGTACAGGATCTGCGTGTCGGCGAGGATGCGGTTCAGCCGCTGGCAGGCGTACATGCGAGTGTCGTGGCCGAGGCCGATCGGCAGCTGCTTGAGCGTGCCGAACGCCTGGGTCTCGACGCCCTTCTGATGCAGCAGCGGCTGACCGCCGCCGTGCGGGGTTGTGAGGGTGTCCATCGAGTGTTCCTGTTCGGGAGAGAAGGCGGGAAGGGCCCGGCCGCCCGGTCGGGGGGTACGCGGGCGGCCGGACCCGGTCTGTGCGGCTTGCGCTCAGCGGTCAGCGATCGCCGGGGCGAGGGGCCGGTGCAGGACGAGCCGGGTGAGGAGCCCGCTGCCGAGACCGGCCACGAGCGCGAGAGCCGCCCACCACAGCGGGTACGGCGCGAGGCCGAGGTTCGCGTCCAGGGACCAGGCGCCGGGTCCGGTGGCGGCGAGGGCGGCGGCGGTACCGATGAGGACGAGCGGGTACTCGTACCCGTCGTTCTGCACCCAGAGCCCGTGGCGCCACTTCACGGTGAGGGCGACCGTCATGACCCCGATGACCCCGGTCGCGGCGAGCGGGGTCAGGAGGCCGGCCGCTAGCAGCAGACCCGACCCGATCTGACCGCCGCCGGCCGCCAGGGCGGTGAGGGCGCCGCCGCGGAAGCCGTCGGCACGGAACTCCTCCGTACCGCCCTCAAGTCCCTTGCCGCCCAGGTGCGGGCTGATCTTCTGCACACCGTGGCCGGCGACGAGCAGGCCCACCAGCAGACGCAGGATCAGAATGCCGGTGTCCACAGGGGTCAGCCGGCCGCGTGCGCGCCGATGACGCTCTGCGCGTACACGACGCCCAGGCCGTAGGCACCCGCGTGGGCCTTGACGATCTCCATGACCGCGGGATAGGTCTCCTGACGCGCCCAGTCGCGCTGCAGTTCGAGGAGGACCTGGACCCAGGTCACCGGCACCGCGCCGGCGGCGACCATCCGCTGCAGCGCGTGCTCGTGGGCGGCCGGGCTGACTCCACCGGAGGCGTCGGAGACCACGTACACCTCGTATCCCTGCTCCAGGGCGGAGAGCGCGGGCAGCACCAGGCAGACCTCGGTCCACAGGCCGGACAGGATGATCTTCTTGCGGCCGGTCGCCTTGACCGCCGCCACGAGCGCCTCGTCCTCCCAGGCGTTCATCGTCGTACGGTCGATGACTTCGTTCTTGGGGAACACCTCGGCGAGCTGGGGCAGCAGGGGCCCGGAGAACGACTCGGCGGCGACCGTGGTCAGGACGGCCGGCACATCGAACGCCTGAGCCGCCTTGGCGAGACCAACGGTGCTGTTGATGATCGCGGAGCGGTCGCCACTGCCGGTGCCGAAGAACATCTGCGGCTGGTGGTCCACGAAGAGCATGACCGCGTTGTCGGGCGTGAGCAGATCCTTGCTCGGGGCGGCCTGCACCTTGTTGATGTCGAACATGAGGGGTCCTCTCGAAGCAATCGGTACGTGCCCGCCGCGTCCGCGGCTCGGCACTTCTTCAAGCTACGAGCGCCCCGACCGGCCGCGTTGACCTCCGGCGCCCAGGGATTGGCACGACAGCGCACAACCGGTGAAGGACCAGAGCCGCGCAGTGTCACGGGCGCGAACGCACAAGGTCGCGACGCCGGCACACTCGCCCCGAGACCCCTCCGAAAAGGCGCGTATCCACACCCCAACCCAACGAAGGGCCGCCTCACCAGCGGAAACGCTGCCAGGAACGGGCTGGGGAGAATCTGGGGAGAATGAATGTCCGGTGGGGAGCGGCTGGGGAGAATCGACCGCGCAAAACGACGTCACCATGAAAGCCCCGGAAACAAGCAAAGTCGCAGGTCAGCACGGCTCGTACAGCCATCTGCGCAGGTCAGCAGGTTGAGGGCGAGGACTTCTTGAAGATCTTCTCGAAGTCCAGCCGGGTGATGGCCTCGACGGTCGAGGACCGCTGCGGCAGCTTGTACTCGGCGAGGGTGTCCAGGGTGCGCGGGTCGAGCAGCTTCAGCAGGAAGCCGTTGAAGGTGCCGCACACGGTGACGAGCCGGCCGCCGGAGTCGAAGGTGACGGTGGCGCACTCCCCGCCGACGGGAGCGATCTTCTCGCTGTCGACGCGCGGTGCGCGACCGAGCGGCCCGGGGTAGGGGTGGGTGCCGCTGCCCGCACCGTCGGCGTGCATGCCGCTGCGCCCGTTGGGGGCCAGGTACGGATGCTGGGCGGTGCCCTCGCCGGGCACGGGCTGTGCGGTGGCGGGGGCGCCCTCGTAGTGCTCCACGAGGCGGTGTCCGAGGCCGAGGGGGATCTCCTCGGCCTGGGCGACGGGGGCGGCGCCCACCAGGACGGTGACGGCGAGCGCTATGAGCGCGAGCGCGCGGCCTCGCCTTCGGGGCGGGTGATGCGTGGTCAAGGCGGCTCCTCGGGGTCCGTGCGTCAGTCGCGCCGGCGGCCGACGCTAGGCCCGAGTGCGTGAGATGTACATGGAACTGCCCCTCGTTTCATGGGCAGTTCACAGCGCAGTAACGATCATGCTCACGGTCTGAGGCTGGAGACCACGTTGGCGGTCGCGGCGACGCCGTTGTGGATGGTGGGCGCCATGCTCGTGCCGGCGAGGAAGAAGCCGAGCAGGGCGCAGACGAGGGCGTGGGTGATCTTGAGCCCGCCGCTCCGCAGGAAGATCACGGCCAGGACCAGCAGCAGCACCACGACAGAAATGGAAACGGCCATCGCTCTCACGTCCTCCTTGCGCCGCACCGGAATTGCGGCGTTCGGCGGACAGTGTGGCGGAATGTGCGGTCCGTCCGGGCGAATGGCGGGGCGGCCATACGGGTGAGATTCGCTCGCTTCAGATCCCGAGGGCCTCGGCGATGCCCGGCCGGCGCACCGCGTCGAGCTCCGGATCGGCGAGCAGTGCCGCGATCAGAGCGGCGTCACCGAAGATCTCCGTCGCGCTGAGATCCCAGTCGGTGAGCACGAGCCAACGGCCGTCGGCGGCCCACCAGGTGGCGGGAAAGCGCACGTCGGGCATGGCGTCGTGGTGGGCGAGCGCGTCGCCGAGCCGGCCGCGCCGGGCGACGAGCGGTTCGCCGGGCAGCGTGGCGACGGGCGCCTGGGCGGCTCCGCAGGCGGTGTCCGGCCCCTTGGGGCTGTTCCGGATCAGGTGCTCCACGAGCCGGGCCAGTGACACCCGGTCCAGCTCCGCCGGGTCGGGCCCTTCGAGCTCTTCGGCCCCCGCCACGCCTTCGAAGACCAGGTACGAGAGGGTGCCCGGCCAGTCGGCGAGCCGTCGGCCCTCCCGGGACAGCACCTCGTCCCAGCGGAGTCGTACAGGACCGTCGTGGATGGCGTGGAGGAGCCAGCAGCGGTCCTCGTACCCGCCCCGGGGCTCGTACCCGCAGTCGGCGGCGGTGAGCGCGGCGCGCAGCCCGTCGAGAGGGTCGTCCTCGGCGGCGCGGGTCCACGGTGCGGTCACGGGCGCTCCTCGGCGGGCAGGCAGTCCTTCCACTCCACCGTACGGTCGCACCAGCGGTGCAGCAGCACGCGGTCGTGGCCCACGGCGAGGAGGCCCGCGCCGGTCTCCTCGCGGTAGGTCTCGACGGCGGCGACCAGGGCCGCCGTGGTGGAGGCGTCGAGCATCGCGGTCATCTCGTCGCAGATCAGCCAGCGGGGGCGCAGGGCCAGGGCGCGGCCCAGGCAGGCGCGTTGGAGCTGGCCGTCGCTGACCTCGTGCGGGCGGCGGCCGAGCAGGTCGGGGGTGAGGCCGACGGCCGGGGCGAGTTCGGCGAGGCGGCCTTGCGTCTCGGCGCGGCGGCCGGTGGCACGGAGGGGTTCGACGAGGAGGTCGGCGAGGGTGAGCCGGGGGTCGGCGGCCATCCGCGGCTGCTGGAACACGACGCCGACGGCGGTGCGGAGTTCGCGCGGGGCGCGGTGGCGCCAGGCCCGGACCTCGGTGCCGTCGAGGACGAGGCGGCCCGCGTCGGGGCGGTGGAGGAGGGCGGCGACCCGGGCGAGGGTGGACTTGCCGCAGCCGCTGGGGCCGAGGAGTCCGACGGACTCGCCGGGGGCGACGGTGAGCGAGGCGCCCCGGAAGACGGGGCTGCGGCGGTCGTATCCGGCGGTGACGGCGTCGAGTTCAAGCACGGGGGTGCTCCGGATGGTGGCAGGCGAGTCCGGCGGTGAACGCGGGGCGGACGGCGCAGAGTTCGGTGGCGCGGGGGCAGCGCGGGGCGAAGGCGCAGCCCTCCGGCAGGGCGGAGAGTTCCGGCGGCATGCCGGGGATCGGGGTGAACGCCCGGTCGGGCAGGGCGTCGAGGAGACCTCGGGCGTAGGGGTGGCGGGGTCCCGTGGGCCCGAAGAAGCGCTGGGCGGGGGCGATCTCGACGATGCGGCCCGCGTACATGACGGCGACGCGGTCGGCGATGCGAGCGGCGGCGGCCAGGTCGTGGGTGATGAGGAGCAGGGCGCGGCCGTCGTCGGCGTGGCGGCGCAGTTCGTCGACGGTGCGGTCGACGAGGTCGCGGTCGAGGCCGGTGGTCGGCTCGTCGGCGAGCAGCAGGCGTGCGTCGCCGATGAGGGCGAGGGCGGTCGCGGCGCGCTGGGCGAGTCCGCCGGACAGCTCGTGCGGGTACCGGTCGAGGTGGCCGGCCGGGAAGGCGGCGCGCGCTGCGGCGTCCTCTGCGGCCTTGCGGCGGGCGCGGCGGCCGGTTCCGGTGAGCGCGCGGACGGTCTCCTCCAGCTGGGACCGCACGGTGCGGACAGGGGTGAGGTGGGCGGCGGGGCTCTGCGGTACGAGGCCGACGCGGCGGCCCCGTACGGAGCGGGCGAGGGTCTTCTCGTCGGCGGCGAGCAGGTCGGTCGCCTCGCCGCCGTCGGGGCCCGCGAGCAGGGCCGTACCCGAGGTCTCGGCGTTGGCGGGGAGCAGGCCGAGGAGGGCGGAGGCGAGGACGGACTTGCCGCAGCCGCTCTCGCCGACGAGGGCGAGGCACTCCCCCGCGCCGAGGTCGAAGTCGGCGTCGCTGACGGCGTCGACGGTCCGCCCGCCGCGCAACCGGAAGCGGACGGTGAGGCCGCGGACGCTGAGGACGGCGTCCTCGGCCCGCTCGGCGGAGACCGCCTCAAGGGCGCGGAGCACGTTCTCGGCGGTCACAGCATGAGCTCCGATCGGCGGCGCGGGTTGAGCCGGTCGCGCCAGACACCGGCCAGGCCGGCGATGGCGAGGGTCGGCACGATGAGGAGGAGGCCGGGGAAGAGGGTGGGCCAGCCGTGTCCGGCGAGGAGCGAGGAGCGCGCGTTCTGCACGAGGTTGCCGAGGCTCGCCTGGTGGCTGGGCAGGCCGAGACCGAGGAAGGAGAGCGCGGACTCGTGCCACATGGCGTGCGGGATCATCAGGACGGCGGCGAGGCCCGCCTGCGGCAGGACGGCGGGGAGCAGGTGGCGGACGGCGACGCGCCACCGGGTGGCGCCGCCGGAGACGGCGGCGTCGACGAAGGGCCGGGTGCGCAGGGAGAGGACTTCGGAGCGCACGATGCGGGCGGTGGAGAGCCAGTGGGTGACGGCGACGGAGGCGATCACGGGCCAGACACCGGGCCGGAAGAGGGCGACGACGAAGATGCCGAGCAGCAGGTGCGGCACGGAGGAGAAGGCGTCGACGAGCCGCATGAGGGTGCGGTCGGTCCAGCCGCCGAGGGCTCCGGCGGCCGCTCCGACCGCGGTACCGACGACGGTGGCGACGAGCGCGGCGACGAGTCCGACGAGGAGCGAGATCCGCAGGCCGTAGACGCACCGCAGGAGGAGGTCGCGGCCGAGGTCATCGGTGCCGAAGGGGTGGTCCCAGGACGGCGGGAGGAGCTTGGCGGAGAGGTCGACGGCCTGTTCGTCGAGCTGGACGAGCGGGGGCACGAGGAGTACGGCGAGGAGGACGACGCCGACGACGAGGGCGGAGCTCCAGAGCCGCAGGCGGTGGGTGCGCGGGTCAGCCATCGAAGCCCACCCTCGGGTCGGCGAGTCCGTAGAGGAGGTCGGAGAGCAGGTTGCCGAGGAGGACGGCGGCGGTGGCGAGGACCGTCAGGGCGGCGAGCAGCGGGAAGTCCACGGAGGTCGCGGCCTGGACGGTGGCGGCGGCGATGCCGGGCCAGCTGAAGACGGTCTCCACGAGCAGGGCGCCGGTGATCAGCTCGGGCACGCGGGAGCCGATGAGGGTGAGCATGGGCAGCATTCCGGAACGGAGGGCGTGGCCGGTGAGGACGGTGCGTTCGCGCAGGCCGCGGGCGCGGGCGCCGCGTACGGGGTCCTCGTCGAGGGCGTCGCCGACGCCCTGGCGGACGTACAGGAAGAACCAGGGCAGCTGGGAGACGCCGAGGACGAGCGCGGGCAGCACGAGGTGGCGGGCCACCTGGTCGGCGGTGACGGTGTCGCTGGCGGTGTCGGTGAGTCCGCCGGCGGGCAGGGCGCCGAGCTGCAGGGCGAAGAACCAGATGGCGAGGAGGCCGAGCCAGAAGGCGGGGGCGGCTTCCAGGGTGTACGCGACGGAGCTGACGGCCCGGTCGATCAGGCCGCCGCGGCGGCGCCCGGCGAGCACGCCGAGGAGGGTGCCGAGGGCGATCGCGATCAGGAAGGCGGTGACGGCGAGGAGGACGGACCAGCCGAGGCGTTCGCCGATGACCTCGGCCACGGGCCGGCGCATGACGGCGGAGTCGCCGAGGTCTCCGGTGAGGGCGGAGGTGAGCCACTCCCACCAGCGGGTGAGGAGGGGCCGGTCGACGCCGAGGTTGGCGCGGAGCTGGTCGAGGTTCTCCTGCGAGGCGGTGAGTCCGGCGGTGCCGGCGTAGGCCTTGACGGGGTCGAACGGGGAGGCTTCGGCGACGGCGAACACCGCGAAGGTGACGGCGAGGAGGACGGGGACGGCGGCCAGGGCGCGCCGTCCCGTCATCCGCGCCATGGCCCCCCAGGGGAGGCGGCGCTTCACTTCTTCGCCGCTCCGGCCTTCTTGGGCGTCCAGGCCTCGACGTTCCACCAGGGGCCGGAGGCGAGGCCGTGGTCGTGCGGCTCGGTCTGGGTGCTCGGCCCGTCCCAGGCGTCGTCGACGACGTAGAGGTGGTCGATGTGGGTGAGGAAGGTGTAGCCGGGGTTCTTCACCAGCTCGCGCTGGACGGTGTCGTACGCGGCGCGGCGCTTGGTCGGGTCGTTCGTGCGGCGGCCGTCGTCCAGGGCGCGGTCGACGGTCTTGTTGTCGTACCAGGCCATGTTGTTGAAGCCGTCGCCGGCGAGGCCCGACTTCAGGAGCAGGTACTGGTCGAAGTCGGGGTCGCCGGGCGCGCCGCCGCCCGCGAGGACGGCGTCGGTCTTCATCCGGGGCTCGATGACCTCCCAGGTGCCGGCCTGGGCGGTGATGTCGATGCCGGTCTTCTTGGCGTCGGAGACGTACGCGAGGGCGTGGTCCTGGCGGAGCTTGTCGCCGGAGAGGTACCAGAGCGGGAAGGCGGCGCGGACGCCGTTCCTGACGCGGACGCCGTCGGGGCCGGGCTTCCAGCCGGCCTCGTCGAGGATCTTCTGCGCGCCGGCGAGGTCGTGGCGGCGCTCGGTGCCCTTCGCGAACCAGGGGCTGTCGGTGGGGACGGGCCCGTAGGCGGGCTTTCCGGCCCCTTCGAGGATCTTGTCGACCATGGCCTGCCGGTCGACGGCGAGGTCGAGGGCGCGGCGGACGGCGGTGTCGCCGGCGACCTCGTTGTGGGTGGGGAGGGTGACCGTGCGGTAGTCGTACGTCTTCGCCGTCCAGGTCTTCTTCGCCTTGTCGTCCTTGAATCCGGCGGCGAGGTTCGGCGGCAGGACGGCGCCGTCGAGGTCGCCGGCGCGGAGTCGGGTGGCGCGGACGTCGTCGTCCTTGATGATCGCCATGGTGAACTTCTTCACCGCGGGCGCACCGTTCCAGTAGGCCGGGTTGGCCTTGAAGGTGAGCTTCTCGCCCTTGGACCAGCCGGTGAGGACGTACGGCCCGGTGCCTATCGGCTCGGTGGTGAAGGCACCGGTGTTGACGTCCTGCTTCGCCGCGACGTGCTCGGGGGCGATGGCGTGGACGGTGCGCTCGGCGAAGGGCGCGTAGGGGTACTTGAGGTGGAAGACGACGGTGTCGTCGCCGACCGCCTCGACGCTCTTGAGGGCGTCGAGTTCGGTGCGGGAGGCGTTGTTCGTCTTCGGGTCGAGGATCGTCCGGTAGGTGAAGACGACGTCCTTCGCCGTGAAGGGGACACCGTCGCTGAAGGTGACCCCGCCGCGGAGGGTGTAGGTGTAGGTGAGCCCGTCGTCGCCGATGCGGGGCAGCGCGGTGGCGAGCGCCGGCTTGAGCTTCATGTCGGCGTCGAAGGCGAGCAGCCCGTCGAAGATCTTGGAGTTGCCGTCCTTGCCGTAGCCGAGGAGGGGGCTGAGCGTCTCGGGCTCGTAGGCGATGCCGACGACCGCGGAGTCCTTGGGTCCGCCGGAGCCGCCGGCCGTGGAGCCGGGGTTCGAGCAGGCCGCCGCGGTGAGGGCCACGGCCCCCGCGAGCGTCGCGGCGGCCGTGCCGCGGAGGAATCGGGCGGTCATCGTGTCCACACCCCTTTTTGGAGATCAACTGTTATTGCGAACAGCTTGCAATTAAACAGTATGTAAAGGGGTGCAGACACAGGGGCCCCTTACACGGGACGCCGGACCGGCTACGCGGGAGGCTCCAGACCGACCAGGCAGGCGATCGCGTCCTGGTGCCGGCCCGCCGAACCCAGGGCGATCTGGTCGGACTTGGCCCGCTTGAGCGCCAGGTGCGCGGGGTGCTCCCAGGTCATCCCGATGCCGCCGTGCAGCTGGACGCACTCCTCGGCGGCCCGGACGGCGACCTTGGAGCAGTACGCCTGCGCGACGGCCACGGTCAGCGGAGCGTCCGCGCTGCCGGTGGCGAGGGCGTCGGCCGCGGCGCGGGCCGCCGCCCTGGCCCCGACGAGGTCCAGCCAGAGCTGGGCCATGCGGTGCTTGAGGGCCTGGAAGGAGCCGACCGGCCGGTTGAACTGATGGCGCTCGCGGGTGTACCGGACGGTCTCCTCCAGGCACCACTCGGCAAGACCGAGCTGCTCGGAGGCGAGGAGTCCGGCCCCCGCAAGGAGTCCGCGCCGGACCGCCGTACGGGCCGCGTCGGGGCCCGCGAGCCGGGTGCCGCTCCCGCCCTCGGTGGTCACCCGGGCGAGCGGGCGGGTGAGGTCGAGCGGGGTCTGCGGCTCGACGGTCGCCTCCTCGGCCGGTACGGCGTACAGACCGTCGGCACGGGGGACGAGGAACACGTCGGCCGCGGCGGCGTCGGGGACACCGGCGACCGATTCGGCGAGCGGGAACTCCGCCCCGGGCGCGGTCGACAGCGGCACGGCGAGGACCGCGACCCTGCGGCCGCTCGCGAGTTCGGCGAGCAGCCCCGCCGCCGCCTCCCCCTCCCCCGCCAGAGCCAGCAGGGTCTCGGTGGCCACCACCGCACTCGTGAGGTACGGCAGCGGGGTCACCGCGCGGCCCAGCTCCTCCAGGACGACGGCGGCCTCGCGGTGGCTCGCGCCCTGGCCGCCGAGCTTCTCGGGGACGAGGAGTCCGGCGGCGCCGATGTCTCCGGCGAGGGACTTCCACAGGCCGGGGACGTACGGGCTGTCCGTCTCGATCCGGCCGAGGAGGGTCTGGGGGCCGGCCCGGTCGGCGAGCAGGGCGCGGACCGCGGCCCGCAGGTCGTCCTCGGTCTCGGAGTAGAGGAGGTCGAGCGGCTGTTCCGTCGGTTCTGACGATTCCGTCATCGGGCGAGGTCCTTCCAGGCGACGTCCTTGTCGTTACGGGGCTCCGGAGGCAGGCCCAGGACCCGCTCGGCGACGATGTTGAGCAGCACCTCGCTGGTGCCGCCCTCGATCGAGTTGCCCTTGGACCGCAGATAGCGGTAGCCGGCGTCGCGGCCGGTGAAGTCGACGAGTTCGGGGCGGCGCATCTCCCACTCGCCGTACAACAGGCCCTCGTCGCCGAGGAGTTCGACCTCAAGGCCGCTGATGACCTGGTTGAGGCGGGCGAAGGCGAGTTTCATGGCGCTGCCCTCGGGGCCGGGGCGGCCCGCGACGAGCTGCTGGCGGAGCCGTTCACCGGCGAGCCTGGCGACCTCGGCGTCGACCCAGTGGTCGAGGAGCCGCCGGTGCAGGTCGTGGGTGCGCAGCTCGGGGCGCTCGCGCCAGGTCGTGGCGACCTTCCCGATCATGCCGCCCTCGCGGGGGATACGGGCTCCGCCGATGGAGACGCGCTCGTTCATGAGGGTGGTCTGGGCGACCCGCCAGCCGTCGCCGACCTCGCCGAGGCGGTGGGCGTCGGGGATGCGGACGCCGGTGAGGAAGACCTCGTTGAACTCGGCCTCGCCGGTGATCTGGCGCAGCGGCCGGACCTCCACGCCGGGGTCGGTCATGTCGCAGACGAAGTAGGTGATGCCCCGGTGCTTGGGCGCGTCCGGGTCGGTGCGGGCGATGAGGATGGCCCAGCGGGCCGTGTGCGCGCTGGAGGTCCACACCTTCTGCCCGTCCACCACCCAGTCCTCGCCGTCGCGGACGGCCCTGGTGGCGAGCGCGGCGAGGTCGGATCCGGCCCCGGGCTCGCTGAAGAGCTGGCACCAGACCTCCTCGCCGACCCACAGCGGGCGGAGGAAGCGCCGCTTGACCTCGTCGGTGCCGTGGGCGAGGACGGTGGGGGCCGCCATGCCCAGACCGATGCCGATCTTGCGCGGGTCGTTGTCGGGGGCGCCCGCGGCGGCGAGTTCGGCGTCGACGACGGCCTGGAGCGCGCGGGGCGCGTCGAGTCCGCCGAGGCCGACCGGGTAGTGCACCCAGGCGAGTCCGGCGTCGAAGCGGGCGCGCAGGAAGTCGGTGCGGTCGGTGGTGGCGGGCGGGTGCTCTTCGAGCAGCTTCCGGGTGAGTACGCGCAGTTCCTCGGCGTCGGTCATGCGTGGGCTCCTTCCGGGAGGACGACCAGGCGGCCGGTGGTGGCGCCGTCGGCGACCCGCTGGACGGCGTCGGCCGCGCCGGCGAAGGGGACGCGTTCGCCGATGAGGGGCTTGATGAGGCCCTTGGCCGCGTAGGCCGTGAGGGTCTCGTGGCAGCGGCCGATGGACGCCGGGTCCTTCGCCGCGTACAGGCCCCAGTGGAGGCCGAGGACCGAGTAGTTCTTCACCAGGGCGTGGTTGAGGGCGGGCGCCGGGACCGTGCCGCTCGCGAAGCCGACGACGACGATCCGCCCCTCGAACGCGACGCACTTCGCGGACTGCTGGTAGGCGTCGCCGCCCACCGGGTCGTAGATGACGTCGGCGCCCCGGCCGCCGGTCGCGGCCTTGACGGCGGCGACGACGTCTTCGGAGCGCCGGTCGATCACCACGTCGCAGCCGAGGGCGCGGGCGACGGCGGCCTTCTCGGGGCCGCCGACGACGCCGATGACGGTGGCGCCGGCCGCTTTGCCGAGCTGGACGGCGGCGCTGCCGACGCCGCCGGCCGCCGCGTGGACCAGGAGGGTCTCGCCCTCCTGGAGGGCGGCACGGCGGTGCAGGCCGAACCAGCCGGTCTGGTAGCCGATGTGGAGCGCGGCGGCCTCGGCGTCGTCGAGCGACTCGGGGGCCGGGAGCAGCCCGGCCGCGTCGGCAAGGACGTGGTCGGCGAAACCGCCGTGCGGAAGGGCGGCGGTGGTGATGACCCTGCGGCCGTCCTCGGTCTCGGCGCAGACCTCCACGCCGGGGGTGAAGGGCAGCGGGGGGCGGATCTGGTAGTGGCCGCGGCAGAGCAGCGCGTCGGGGAAGTTGACGTTGGCCGCGCGGACCTTGAGGAGGACCTGGCCGTCGCCGGGTGTGGGCGGTGTCACCTCCTCGCGGCGCATCACCGCGCGCGGTTCCCCGTTCTCGTACACACGCCATGCCTGCATCCGGAAGCCTCCTCCGTACCGAGCGGTCGGTCGCATACTAAGCGGTCGCTTGCCCTGAGGGGAACCACTCAGTCGGACTTCTTCGGGCGGGCCCGGACGTGCATCCGCTCCCCCTGCGGTCCGTACAGGCTCAGGAACTCCACCGGGCCTTCGGGCGTCGGCCCGAACCAGTGCGGGACCCGCGTGTCGAACTCGGCCGCCTCTCCGGCACCGAGGACGACATCGTGCTCGCCGAGGACCAGCCGGAGCTTGCCGGAGAGCACGTACAGCCACTCGTAGCCCTCATGGACGCGCGGCTCCGGCTCCTCCTCCTGCGGCTTCTCCTGGATGACCTTGTACGCCTGGAGGCCGCCGGGCTGCCGGGTCAGCGGGAACATCGTGCGGCCGTGCCGGACGATGGGCTTCGCCCGGATCCTGGGGTCGCCCGTCGCCGGGGCGCCGACCAGCTCGTCGAGCGCGACCTGATGGGCGCGGGCGAGCGGCAGGAGCAGTTCGAGGCTGGGCCTGCGCTGCCCGGACTCCAGCCGGGAGAGGGTGCTCACGGAGATGCCGGTGTCGGCGGAGAGCTCGGCCAGGGTCACCCCGCGGTCGCGGCGGACCCGGCGGAGCCGGGGGCCCACCTCGTTCAGCACGGCGTCGATGCGATCGTCTTCGGTCATACGCCCAGTGTTGCAGAAACGGCAACTTCGCTTGCCGGTCGCACCGGATCCGGGTGACCCTCGCCGCATGAACGCACATCTGGAGAACACGTACGAGGCAGTGGTGGTCGGCGGGGGCGCGGCGGGACTCAGCGCCGCCCTGATCCTGGGCCGGTCGCGGCGCCGGACCCTGGTCGTCGACGCCGGCGCACCGCGCAACGCCCCCACCGCTCACATGCAGGGCGTCCTGTCCCGGGACGGCATGAGCCCGGCCGACTACCTGGCGGCCGGGCGGGCCGAGATCGCCGGGTACGGGGTCGAGCTGCGGGCCGGCGAAGTGACGGGCGCGGCACCGGACGGGGACGGCGGATTCGTCCTGACGCTGGCGGACGGCGGCACGGTCGGCGCGCGGCAGCTCGTCGTCACCACCGGGCTCGTCGACGAGCTGCCCCTGATCGACGGGCTCGCCGAGCGGTGGGGACGGGACGTGCTGCACTGCCCGTACTGCCACGGCTGGGAGGTCCGCGACGAGGCCTTCGGGGTCATCGCGCACCCGACGATGCCCGCGCACCAGGCACTGATGGTCGCGCACTGGTCGAAGGACGTGACCTTGTTCCTGCACACCTCCGCCGAGCCGTCGGAGCACGAGGCGGCCCTCCTCGACGCGGCGGGCGTCCGTGTCGAGCGGGGTGAGGTGGTGGGCCTCGCGGTGGAGGACGACCGGCTGACCGGGGTGCGGCTCGCCGACGGCCGGACCGTGGCCCGCTCGGTGGTCTTCGCCGCGGCGTCGCGCCTCGCGGCCCGGGACGGGGTGCTGCGACAGCTCGGGGCGGAGCTGCGCGAGACCCCGTTCGGGGAGTTCGTGGTCGTCGACGAGGTGGGCCGGACGAGCGTGCCGGGCGTGTGGGCGGCCGGGAACGTGACGGGTCCACAGGAACAGGTGGTCAACGCGGTGAGCCGGGGATACCGGGCGGGTGCCGCGCTCAACGGCGAGCTGGTCTTCGGCGCCCTTGAGGAGAAGGTGGCCGGTCGGCCGGTCGGATGAACCCGGGTGGCTGGGGCTGCGCCGCGCCGACCGAGGGGCGAGGATCGGCCATGGTGACCGGAAACGGAACACCCCTCGCGGATCACCCTCGCGGATCACCCTCGCGGAAGGACGGGACACCTCCCATGCTCGGTACGCAGTTCACCAAGGGCTCTCCCTGCTGGATCGATCTCGGCAGCCCCGACACGCAGGCGGCCGCCGCCTTCTACGGCGCCGTCCTCGGCTGGGAGTTCCGCTCGGCGGGTCCCGATGCCGGCGGCTACGGCTTCTTCCAGCAGGAGGGTCGCACGGTCGCCGCGCTCGGGCCGCTCACCGAGGAGGGCGCGCGGAGCGCCTGGACCGTCTACTTCCAGACCCCGGACGCCGACGCGACCCAGAAGGCCGCCGAGTCCGCGGGCGGCACCGTGCGCGCCCCGGCCTTCGACGTCATGGACGCGGGCCGCATGGCCGCCCTCACCGACCCGGGCGGCGCCCAGTTCGCCCTCTGGCAGCCCGGCACCACCAAGGGCCTCGATCGGACCTCGTCGACGAACACCCTCGTCTGGGCGGAACTGCACGTCGCCGACCCGGAGACCGTACTCGGCTTCTACCGGACCCTGTTCGACTGGCGGTGGGCGGAGATGGAGGCCCCCGGGATGATGTACCGGGTCATCTCCACCGCCGACGGCGACCAGGAGGACGCCTCCTTCGGCGGCGCGGCCGAACTGCAGGACACCAGCGAAACCGCGCGCTGGGTCCCGTACTTCGATGTCGAGGACGCCGACGCGATCGCCCTCTCGACCCTGGGCAACGGCGGCACGGTCGTGATGCCCGCCGCCGACGTCCCCGACGTCGGCCGCATCGCGTGGCTCTCCGACCCCTTCGGAGCGACCTTCGCGGTCCTGAAGCCGGCCCCGATGGGCTGACCGGACAGCCCTCCTACCGCCGGTGAAAGTCGATTGCCGGGGCGGCGGGCGGTGGGTAGCGTCGCCGTTCGTGATTCCGACGCTGCGCACCGAGCGCCTTCTGCTGGAGCCCTACGTCCCCGCGGACGAGGAGGACTTCGTCGCCCTCTTCCAGGATCCGAGGGTGTCGGCCTGGATGGGAAACGGGCCGGTTGCCGAGGCGGACGACCGGGCGTTGTTCGGGCGGATCTTCACGAAGGTCTACGCCCGGGAGCTGTTCGACGTCTGGGCCGTTCGCAGGGACGGCCTGCTGGTCGGGCATGCCGAGATCAAGCCGACCGAGGACGTCGGGGGTCACGAGATCGTCTACGCGCTCGCCCCGGCGGCCTGGGGTTCGGGCCTCGGGACGGAGGTGGCCGAGGCCCTCGTGGCCTATGGCTTCGGCACGCTCGGGCTGTCCGAGGTGCACGCCACCGTGGCCGAACCCAACGTCGCTTCGCTGAAGTTGCTCGGCAGGATCGGATTCGAGCACGTCCGGGACATCACCGAGGAGGACGGCAGCACCACCCACGTGCTGACCCGTCGCCCCTGACGACCGCGCCCCGGCCGCGCTCCACCGGCGTGCGGGACGTTCGCGCGGTGCAGAAGGTCAGCGCGCGAAGAGTTCGAAGGTCACCGCCGGGCGGCCGCCGAAGCGGGCCGACGCGTGGCTCGTCGCCCCGGTGAGGAAGGAACGGACGTACTTCTCCGGGTCCTCGTCCGTCAGGGCCTCGATGTAGGCGCGGTGGCAGAGCAGCGAACGGATCGCGCGGTCCAGGCCCGGGGCCGCGTCGACCGCGTGGGTCGGGGTGCTGGAGGCCGCGACCGCCACCCACCGCACCCCGCTCCAGGGCTCCAGGCCCTGGTCGGCGAGTTCGGGGAAGATCCACCGGTTTCCGGCGTCCGCCGCCGCGTCCAGGGTGGCGCGGCCGACGGCCAGGTGGTCCGGCGTGTTCCAGGGGGCGCCGGGCCCCCCGCCCCAGGTGTCACGGTGGTTGAGGGTGACGACCAGCTCCGGGCGGTGTCGGCGGATCGCGGCCGCGATGTCGCGGCGCAGCCCGATCCCGTACTCGATCACGCCGTCGCGGTGGTCGAGGAACTCGACGGTGTCCACGCCGACGACGGCGGCGCTGTCCCGCTGCTCCTGCTCGCGCACCGGGCCGCAGACGTCCGGGGCGAGGGTGTCGATGCCGGCCTCACCACGGGTGGCGAGGACGTAGACCACCTCCTTCCCGGCGTCCGTCCAGCCGGCGACGGCCGCCGCGCAGCCGTACTCCAGGTCGTCGGGGTGGGCGACGACGGCGAGGGCGCGCTGCCAGTCGCCGGGCATCTCCGCGAGGTCCGTGACTTCGGTTCCGGTCATGACCGCAGGATACGGGCCGCGTCCGAGGCCGTCGGGCGGAACGCTCCGGAAAGGATCACCGAACGCGAGACGTTCCGGGGCCGGTCCGGGTTGAGGCCGCGCCGGCCCGCGAGGGCGACCGCGAGCCGCTGAGCGCGGACGAGCGCGGCGACCGGGTCGATCGCGTCGGCGGCGAACAGGGCGCCGGTGGACTCCACTTCGTCCTTGAGGCCCGAGGGGGCGGGGCCGAGGCACCAGACGAGGCTGGACCCGTCGCTGATGCTGATCGGGCCGTGGCGGTACTCCATCGCCGCGTACGACTCCGTCCAGGCGCGGGCCACCTCGCGCAGCTTGAGGGCCGCGTCGTCGGCGAGTCCGACGGTCCAGCCGGTGCCGAGGAAGGTGAACTGGCCGCGCCGCTCCCAGGCGGCGGGCAGCCGCTCGTAGAGGACGAGTTCGGCGTCGGCGATCGCGGGTCCGAGGTCCACCCCGAGCCCCGCGCGCAGGAGTTGGAGTGCCGTGGTCGCGAACCGGGTCTGGACGACGGAGCGTTCGTCGGCGAAGGAGAGGTCGACGACGCGGTCGGCGAGCTGCCCAGCGGGGCTGTCGGGTGCACCGGTGAGGACGAGGGTCGGGATGCGCCCCGCCGCTCCGCCGAGGAGGTGCACGACCTCCGTGGTGGTGCCGGAGCGGGTGAGGGCCACGATCCGGTCGTAACCACGGCCGAGCGGTGTGGAGTCGGAGGCGGGGAAGGCGTCGGTCTCGCCCGCGCCGAGGGACTCCCGCAGGGCCGCGTAGGCGCGGGCGATGAAGTACGAGGTGCCGCAGCCGACCACCGCCACGCGCTCGCCACGGGCCGGCAGCAGGCCGGCGTCGCGGTCGGCGATCTCCGCCGCGCGCCGCCAGCAGTCGGGCTGGCCGGCGATCTCCGCGCTGACGTGGGTGCTCATGTCCGGGTCCTCTCCTCGCAGGGTCCCCCCGCGGGGCCCGGACCGAGTTCTACCGGCACCGCCTGGAGCAATCCATGAGCATTGACGGCTCACTGCTTGGACTTTTGCACACCGCCCGCCGCCCGGCCGTACGCGATCAGACCTCGTCCCGGGCGAGCGCGAGCAGCCGGTCCAGGACGCGCGGTCCCCCGGCTCGTACCCCGTCGTGCTCGAACTCGTCCGTCACCCAGGTGCGCAGGCCGCGGATCGTGCGCGCGGTTTCGAGGGAGTGGTGCGTGTCCACGTACATGTCGTCGTGGTAGACGGCGGCGGCGACCGGGACCTTGTTGGCGGCGAGGCGCTCGGGGTCGTAGAGCGGGGCCCAGTCGGTGCGGGCGGCGAGCAGTTCCGCGGTCTCGCGGAGCGGGCGCAGGGCGGGGTCGGCGGTGAAGTGCCAGGGGTGGACGGTCTCGCCGGTGAAGAGGAGCGGCCGGCCTTCGGCGAGCGCGGTACGGGCGTCGAACTCGGGGTACTCGGCGCGGACCCGCTCGGCCGCCCAGTCGGTGGGGCCCTGACCCTGGGCGTAGATGGCCTCGTGCAGCACGGCGTACAGCGGGTGTCCGGCGTACGAGAGGTGGGCCTGGACCTGTTCCAGGAAGGCGTCGGAGAGGGCGGGTCCGCCGGGGGTGGGGACGAAGGCGCCTTCCAGGAGCAGATGGAGCTGGTGGGTGCCGTCGCCGGAGCCGAGGAGGATGCCGAGGGACTGGAAGGCCTCGGGGGTGAGGTGTCCGCCGCCGGGGAGGGTGACCTCGTGGCCGAGGAGGTGGGCGACGACGGCGCGGGCCCGTTCGGCGTCCTGCGGGTAGCGGGCGAAGTGGGCTTCGTTCTTGCGCCGGATACGGGGGTAGGCGGCGTGGTAGACCTCGTCGGCGGTGGCGTACAGGGAGGGCAGGCCGCCGGTGATCAGCACCCGCTCCAGGCCCTCGGGGGCGGTGGAGAGGTAGTGGGTGGCGCAGAAGCCGCCGAAGCTCTGGCCGAGGACGGTCCACGGGGAGCCGCCGGTGAGCCTGCGGCGGATGGCCTCGCAGTCCTTGACGATGGAGTCGGCGCGGAAGTGGGCGAGGTAGTCGGCCTGCTCGGCCGGGGTGCCGCGGAGCGGCAGGGTCTGGCGGTTGGCGGGGGTGGAGCGGCCGGTGCCCCGCTGGTCGAGGAGGAGGACGCGGAACTCCTTGACGGCTCGGCCGAGCCAGGCCTGCGGGCCGATGAAGCGGCGGGCGCCGAAGCCGGGTCCGCCCTCCAGGTAGACCAGCCAGGGGAGCCGCTCCCGGTCCGCTCCGGCGTGGGCGCTCGCGACGACCTCACGGCCGAAGACCTCGA
The DNA here is from genome assembly GCF_036192275.1 of Streptomyces sp. NBC_00250. Lineage (NCBI taxonomy): Bacteria > Bacillati > Actinomycetota > Actinomycetes > Kitasatosporales > Streptomycetaceae > Streptomyces > Streptomyces sp. NBC_00250. The sequence goes on from NZ_CP108088.1 coordinate 1,106,525, forward strand.
TCCGCTCGCCGTCGGGGCGGGAGTGGTCGAGGGGGACGGGGAAGCGGTGGTCGGTGAGGGCGAGTCCCGGCTGCCGGTAGGTGGTCACGCTGTCGTTGCTCCTGTTCGGTACGCCCCCGCCAGGACAGTGGATCACATGGCGGGGGCGTACCGGAGACAGGGAGGCCGGACGTGTCAGGCCGCGACGGTCAGGAGGTCGGGAAGTCGTCCGCCGTCCTGACGCGGTCACGGATCCAGACCCCGGCGGGCTTCAGCGAGCCGGTGCCGGCCCACGGTCCGCCCGCGTCGCAGGTGCCCGTCTTGAAGACGGCGCCGCTGCGCTCGTCGTCGGAGAAGTTCCAGTTGACCCAGCTGATCTTCTTCGCGGCCATGAGGTCGAGGAAGCGCTGCGACATCGCGAAGTCGTTGCTGCCCTCGCCGGCGTAGTTCTGGGTGCCGAACTCGGTGACGAAGACGGGCAGCTTGTCGGCGGCGCGGGACAGGGTGTTCAGGTACTCGTCCCGGTGCGAGGAGGCGTAGAAGTGGAAGGTGTACATGATGTTGGTGGCGTTCACCGGGTTGGACACGACCTCGGACTCGTTCGCGCCGTCGGAGACTCCGAACGAGGACCACGCGCGCGTGCCGACGAGGATCGGGGTCTCGGCGTCCTTGGCGCGGATGACCGGGATGAGCTGCTCGGCGTAGCTCTTGATGCGGGACCAGGCGACGCCGTTGGGCTCGTTGGCGATCTCGTACAGCAGGTTGGTCTTGGAGCCGTGGCGCTGGGCGATCTCGGTGAAGAAGGTCTTGGCGCGGGCCAGGTTGTAGTGCGGGTCGCCCGGGTCGAGCATGTGCCAGTCGACGATCACGTACATCCCGCGGGCGGTGGCCTGCTCGATGAGGGAGTGGGCGAGGTCGGTGTACTTGCGCGGGTCGGTCTCGTAGCCCTCCTCCTGGACGTAGGTGGAGACGCGCAGGACGTCCGCGTTCCAGTCCTTGGCGAGGGCGTCGAGCGAACCGCCGGTCAGGCACTGGCTGTACCACTGGGTGCCGTGGCTGGACATGCCGCGGAGCTGGATCGGCTTGTCGTACTGGTTGCAGAGCTTGGTGCCGCAGACCTCCAGCTGGCCGTTGACGGCGGCGGGGGTGGTGCCGGTGGGCGGCGTGGTGGTGGCGTTGTCGACGGTGAGGTGGTCGACGTTGGGGCCGCCGTTGGCGGTGGTGGCGGTGGCGCGGATCGTGTTGGCGCCGGCCTTGAGAGTGGTGGTGACGGTGGTGGTCGCCCAGCTCGTCCAGGCGCCGGTGCCGGCGAAGGACTTGCCGGAGGCGGCTACGGAGCCGTTGACGGCTATGTCCATGGGGCGGTTGGTGGTGGTGCCGTTGGCGTAGCGCAGGGTGAGGGTCGCGGGGCCCGCTTGGGCGGCGTTGACGTTCCACTGGACGTAACTGCCGGTGGCGTTGTCGTAGTTGACGAAGCCGTTGCCGGTGAATCCGGTGTGGTTGGACTCGACCGCACCCTGGGAGACGGTGGCCGCCTCGGCCTCGTGGGTGACGGGGGCGGCGGTCGCGGTGGGCGGGGCGGTGGCGAGGCCGAGGAGGAGGGCGCCGAGGGCGGTTCCGGCGACGCCGAGGCGCCGGAGTCCGGGCCGCTGGGCGATTCTGATGCGGGGTCGTACGGATCGTGCCGAAGTCATGGGGGTCTCCACGGTACGACGAACGAGGTCGGGGGGACTGCCCAGTTGGACAACTGGACTGGAAGGAAACTTTCCTAACGGATGAATAGCAGGGCCGTGGACCCGCTCGCAAGGGTCATGACAAGAGACGCTGTTCAGCGGGCTGACAGCGGGGCCCGGCGGCGGGGCCTGCCGCCGGGAGCCCGTGACCTCAGCGCGGGACGAGCCCCTTCCCCGCGAGATAGTTCCGCGCCACGTCCTCCGGGAGGCGCCGCCAGCTGTCCACCTCCTCGTTGAGCCGGGTCAGATCGGCCGTGGTCAGGACCGTGTTGAGGCGGGAGAGCGCCCGGACGACACCCTCGCTCCCGGCGCGGGCGCGGTTGACGACGGGGACGATGTGGTCGGCGTTCTGCAGACGTCTGTCGTCGGCGAGGAGCACGAGCCCGAACTCGTCGAGCGTGGCATCGGTGGTCGTGGTCAGCACCAGCTGGTCCTCGCCGTTCTGGACGGCCTGCTTGGCCGGGGTCGTACCGACGCCCTTGGGGTCGACGGCGGTCACGTCGATGCCGTAGACCTCCCTCAGACCGGGGGCGCAGTACGGCCGTCGGACGCATTCGTCACCGGCGGCGAGCCGAACGGGGAGGCCTGTGGCGCCGAGGTCGCCGAGGGTCTTCAGACGGTGCTCGGCGGCGAAGGCGGCGGTGACCGCGAAGGCGTTCTGGTCGACGGCGCGGCCCGCGTCGAGGACGGTGAGCCCGCGCGGGGCGGCGAGCGCGCGAAGCGCGGTCATGGTGGCGGCCGTGTCGGGCGAGCCGACGGTCGGCGCGTCGGCCCCGTTGGCCTTGGCGTTCAGCCAGTCGGCGAACGTCGCCGCGTACTCCGGTACGACGTCGATCTGACCGCGTTCCAGAGCCGGTTCGTACAGCTCGCGGTTGGTGACGGAGAGGATCTTCGTGCCGTACCCGGCCTCTTCCAGCAGCAGGGCGTACATCTGGGCCAGCAGGTCGCTCTCGGTGAAACCGGCCGAGCCGACGATCAGCCGGCGGCTGTTCCCCGGCGGGGCGGTGACCTCGCCCTGGTCCTCGAGGGACGGGCCCGCGGAGCAGCCGCCGAGTGCGGCGCAGGCCGCCAGGAGGACTCCGCGGGCGACGACTCCGGGCCGTTGGGGCGATCCGGTCACGTGCCGCTCCCCCGGGCGCCGAGGCGCTGGACGGCCTCGAAGACCCCCTCCACGAGCAGCGCGAGCACCGCGACGAGACAGGCGCCGGCGACGACCTGCGGGGTGGAGGCGAGATTGAACCCGGCCGTGATGATCCGGCCGAGCCCGCCGCCGCCCGCGAGCGCGGCCACGGTGGCGGTGGCGACGAGCTGGACGGCGGCGATCCGTACCCCGGTGAGGATCAGCGGCAGCGCGAGCGGCAGTTCGACCCGGGCGAGGGTCTGGCCGCCGGTCATGCCCATGCCCCGGGCGGCCCGTACGACATCGGGGTCGACGCCCCGCATGCCCACGTAGGCGTTGGTCAGCAGCGGGGGTACGGCGAAGAGGACGAGGGCGATGATCGTCGGCCACTCGCCGAACGAGCCGATCGGACTGAGGAGGAGCAGGACGAGGACGGCGAAGGTGGGGACCGCACGGCCGACGTTGGAGAGGCTCACGGCCAGCGCGCCGCCCTTGCCGAGGTGACCGAGGACGAGGGCGACCGGCAGGGCGATCGCACAGCTGATGACGAGGCAGACGACGGTGAGGAAGAGGTGCTCGGCGAGCCGGTGCCAGATTCCGTTCTCCCCCGACCAGTGCGCGGAGGTGGTGAGCCAGGACCAGGCGTCGGCGAGGGTGGTCATACGGCTGTCCCGCAGGTCGAGAGGACGGTCCCGCAGGCCCGTGAGCCGGTCATGCCGCCTGCCCGCGCGTCCACGGCGTGAGCAGGCGTTGCGTGCCGAGGAGAAGCAGGTCGGCGGCGATCGCGATCAGGACGCAGAGCACCGAGGCGGTGAGGACCTGGGCCTTGAAGTAGGTGTTCATCCCGGAGTAGATGAGATTGCCGAGACCGCCGTGGCCGACGATCGCGCCGATCGTGACCAGGGAGACGGCGGAGACGGTGGCGATCCGCAGCCCTGCCATGGCCGCGGGCACGGCGAGCGGCAGCTCGACGCCGAGAAGGAGCCGGACCGGGCCGTACCCGAGGCCACGGGCGGCCTGGCGGGTCTCCTCGGGGACGGCGCGGAGCCCGGCCAGGATGTTCCGGACGAGGAGGGTGAGCGAGTACAGGACGAGGCCCGCCACGACCAGCGCGGCGGAGAGTCCGTACACGGGCAGGAGCAGCGAGAACATCGCGAGCGCCGGAATCGTGTACAGGAGCGTGGTGACGCCCAGGATCGGTCCGGACGCCCAGCGCCGGCGGCGGGCGGCGACCGCGAGGGGCAGGGCGAGCACCAGGGCGAGGGCCACGGAGATGCCCGCCAGCTGGAGGTGCTGGACGACGGCGTCGGTGAGGATCTCGCTCCGCGTGGAGAGATAGGCGCCGCAGATCCACTCGTTGCGGGCGAGGCAGTCGTCTGGCGGCGCGGTCACCCTCCCATTCGAGGCGGTACGCGGCCGCCGCGCACGCGGGCCGGTCCGTTCGGGGGCGGGGACCGGGCCGGTGGGCTGCGCCGACGTCCGGGCGATTGCGGTCAGCGGTCTTCATGGAGGACCGGTCAGCGGTTCTCCTGGAGGACCGACAGGACGTTGCCCGCCGGGTCCGTGAACCACGCGATGGCCGGTCCGCCCTCGACCCGCACGATGCCCTTGGCGTCGGCCTCGAAGCCGTCGTACCGCTCCAGGGTCACTCCGCGCCCCGTCAGCTCGTCCACGGCCCGGTCGATGTCCTCGACCTCGAAGTTGAGGATCGTGTAGGTCGCCGGGGTGTGGTTGTCCTTCGGGTAGACGAAGACCCGCGCCCCGCCGGCCAGGGTGAGGAAGAGCATCCGCATGTCGCCCTGCCCCTCCTCGCCCACCTTCAGGCCGAGGGTCTCGCCGTAGAAGCGCCGGGCGGCGTCCAGGTCGTCGACCGAGAAACCGCTGAATGCCGAGGTTTCGCCGAACATGGCGTGCTCCTTTCCGGGGGCCCGTTGCGAGGCACCCCTTCCAGGATCCGCCGAGTGTCCGCCGCCCGCCGCTCAGGTGAGGCCGGGTGGCTCAGGGAGCGATCGGCAGCTGCCGCTTGTGCTCGGTGAGCTCGTAGCGCCGCACGATCGTGGCGAAGGCGGCCTCGGCGACCGGCTTCCCCTCCAGGAAGTCGTCGATGTCGTCGTAGGTGACGCCGAGCGCGTCCTCGTCGGGCTTGCCCGGGTCGAGGGTCTCCAGGTCGGCCGTGGGGGTCTTCCACACCAGCTCGGCCGGGGCGCCGAGCTCGGCCGCGACGGCGCGGACGCGCCGCTTGGTCAGACCGGTGAGCGGGACGACGTCGGCGGCGCCGTCGCCGAACTTGGTGAAGAAGCCGGAGACGGCCTCCGCGGCGTGGTCGGTGCCCACGACGAGTCCGTCGTTCGCCCCGGCGACCGCGTACTGGGCGATCATCCGCTGGCGGGCCTTGATGTTGCCCTGCACGAAGTCCTGGTGGTGGGCGTCGCGGAAGGTCACGCCGCCGGCGAGACCGGCGTCGAGGGCCGCGTCGCTGGCCGCCTTGACGTCCACGGTGAGGACCTCGTCGGCGCGGATGAAGTCGAGGGCGGTCTGCGCGTCCTTCTCGTCGGCCTGGACGCCGTACGGCAGGCGCATCGCGTAGAAGGTGGCCTCGTGGCCGGCGGCGCGGGCCCGCTCCACGGCGAGCTGGCAGAGCCGTCCGGCGGTGGTGGAGTCGACGCCGCCGCTGATGCCGAGGACGAGGGAGCGCAGCCCGGTCGAGGTGAGCCGCTCGGTGAGGAAGGCCACGCGGCGCTCGATCTCGGCCCGCGGGTCGAAGGTCTCGGCCACCTGGAGGTCCCGGGCGATCTGCTGCTGGAGGGCGGTGGACGCCGGGTCGGTCACGGGGGTCTCCTCGTCAGGTCAGGGGCTACGGGGGTCGACTTTACGCACCCGGGCCGGGGCACGTCGCCCTGCCCCGTGCCCGAAAGAGCAGGTCAGACTCCGGAAGGGGCCTCCAGCGACCGGGCCGGGCTCCGGTGGGCCCGTACGAGGACGGCGGCGGTGACGACGAGGATGAGGTCGAGCAGGGCGAGGGAGGCCGGCGGCGGCAGCCGGACGGCGGCGACACCGGCCACGGCGCAGGCGGCGCCCGCGAGGAGGCGTGCGATCCGTGCGCGGTGGCGCGACAGAACCAGGCCCTGGTGACGAGACGGAGCGCCGTCCGCCCGCAGGACAGGGCCCGGTGGTGGCTACGCCGTCTCTCGGGCCGCGGTCGCGTCGGGGGTGCAGAGAACCTCGACGCGCTGGACGAGGTTGTTGGCGAAGCCGCCGCGGTTCCAGGGTTCGACCAGCGGCTGGACGTTGCCCTCGGCGTCGGTGGCCCGCACGGTCAGATGGCGCAGGCCCGGTGTCGCCGTCCAGGTGGTCCGCCAGGCGGACCAGGCCCAGGGGTGCGCCGGGTCCCGGACGACCTCGGCCTCGGTCCAGGCCGCACCGCCGTCCTCGCTCACCTCGACGCGGGTGACCGGACCGTGGCCCGACCAGGCGCGCCCGGCGAGCGGGACGGGCCCCGGGCGGACCACCCGGGTCCTGGACATGAAGTCGGGGAACCCGGGTGGCACCATCAGGGCCCGGGGCGCGATGAGGGTGACCGGCTCCCCCGGGTCCTCGGGCCCCTGCCGGAGGCGATAGGCCACGCGCTGCTGGAAGCCGGCGTACGGGGCGTCGGTGAGCGTGATGTCGTGGAGCCACTTCACATGGGCCATGCCGTACCAGCCGGGGACGACGAGCCGGAGCGGGCTGCCGTGCTGCGGGGGCAGGGGCGCCCCGTTCATGGCGTACGCGACGAGGACGTCGCGGGCCGGGTCGGCGGCCGTCGTCAGCGGGAGGCTCCGCCGGTAGTCCTGCTCGACGCCCCGCTCCACACCGTGGTCGGCGCCCGTGAACACCGCCTCGACGGCGTCCTCCGCGATCCCCGCCTCCGCGAGCAGTGTCGCGAGGGGGACGCCGGTCCAGTCGGCGGTCCCGACGGCCTCGACCAGCCAGGGCTGGCTGACGGGGCGGGGCGACAGCCGGGCGCGCCCGTTCCCCGCGCACTCCAGGGTCACCCGGCGGGTGACGGAGGGCCGGGAGCGGAGTGCGTCCAGGTCCAGGGCGAGGCTCCGGAGGACCCGGCCCCCGACGGTGAGCCGCCAGCCGTCGGCGGCGGTGTCGGGGATGTCGTAGTGCACGAGGACGTAGTGGACTCCGGGCGGGGTGACGTCGTACCGCAGGGCTTCCAGCGGCAGTCCGTGGTTGCGGGCGGCGAGGGCCAGCTCCTGCACGGTGACGCCCTCGTCCGGCCCGGCCACGCGTCCTGGTGTGCTGATGTCGCTCAGACCACTCAGGGATCCGTCCATGCCCTCATGGTGCGCCGCGGGCAGGGGCGTGGCACCTCGGCACCGGCCGGGCCCGGGAGCGATCGATGAACGACACGGCACCCCTGGGTCGCGTCCGGAAAGTCCCGCCCGGCCCGCGGGCAGACGGCGCTACCTTCCGGACACGACCTAGTCGGCGGTGACTCCCCAGTAGCCGATCCCGGCGGGCTCGCCGTCGCGATAGAGCACGGTGCAGTTGCCCTGGGCCCGATCCGGATACTCCAACCGCCCTGAGTCGAGTGCCTCGTCCCATTCCTCGTAGGTGGGTCGGCCGCCGGGGGACCAGGCGCGCACCTCGTCATCGGTCAGCGGCCGCAGGAACGGACCGTCGTTGTCCGTGTCGGTGGCCTCGATCATGGAGGGGAAGTCCAGCACGGTGGCCGTGCCGCCGGTGAAGATGTACTCGTGCCATGCCGGGTCCCGCCACAACTCCTCGATGGATCGCCCTTCGAAGCCGTGGTCGTCCCGCGCGAACGTCTCCTCTCGGGCCTGCCGGAACGCGGCCTCCGGATCACGCTGGTACGGGCCCGTCTGAGTCCACGCGTTACCGCCCATGTCTGCTCCCTCCCCTATGAACTGTCCTGGCCGAGCGGCAGCGTAGGGGACGGCACCGACAGCGCACTCCGCGGCGAGGTGCTCCCGCCTCGGCGCGCCGGTGGTCCGCGCCGTACCGACATGCGCGGGAACCGGCCCGGTGATGCAATGGATCCACCGAAAGCCACGACACCAGGGGTTACGCCGTGAACGACGAAGCCGAAGAGCTGGGACCGATCGACTACCTGATCGTGGAGTTCCCAGGCAACCGAATGACGGGCGAGGGCCTGCCCCTCCTGGTCGATCTCGTGGACCGTGGCCTCATTCGCATCCTCGACCTGACCTTCGTCAGGAAGGAGGAGGACGGCTCCGTGAGCGGCCTGGAGATCGCCGACCTCACCGGCGACGGCGAGCTCGACCTGGCGGTCTTCGAGGGCGTCTCCTCCGGACTCCTCGGCCAGGACGACCTCGAAGAGGCCGCAGGCGCCCTGCAGCCGGGCAGTTCCGCCGGCATTCTGGTCTACGAGAACCGTTGGGCCGCGCCCTTCGCGGCGGCCCTGAACCGCAGCGGTGCCCAGGTGGTCGCCTCCGGGCGGATCCCGGTCCCCGCCGTCCTGGCCGCGCTCGACACCGCGGACGACGCTCGCTGAGCGTCGTCCGACGTCAGTCGAGGAACAGAAGGGAACCTCCATGCCAGGCCTCCTCCGCGGCGTCGCGCGTACGGCCGTCGTCGCCGGAACCGCAACCGCCGTGTCGAACCGAGTGAGCCGCCGCCAGCAGGGCCGGTGGGCGGCACAGCAGGAACAGGAATACGCAGCTCCGCCACCGCCGCCCGCGGCCGCACCGCCGCCCCCTCCGGCGGGCTCCGACATGACGAGCAAGATCGACCAGCTCAAGCAGCTCGGCGAGCTCAGGGACCAGGGCGTACTCACCGACAGCGAGTTCGAGGAACAGAAGCGCAGGATTCTCCAGGCCTAGGCCTCGAAACCGGCCCGGGCCCAGGGGGTGTCTTGTGGATCAGCCCCGATCAGGTAGCCCTGATCGGGGCTGATCCACAAGACACCCCTCAGGAGTGCCGGGAACCGCGCAGTGCCCGGTCGAGGCCGTCCTGGGGGAGGCCGGTGAGGGCGCGTACGAAGATCTCCTCGTAGGCCGGTTCCCCGATCGTCGCGCGGACGGTGTCCGTGTACTTCTCGTGCATGGCGCGCAGGCCGGGCAGGCCGCGCCGGGGCTGGCCCGTGGAACGCCAGAACGCCTCCCCCGTGCCCGAGACGTCGGCCGCGCGCTCGCCGTCACCGGCCGCGGCGAGGGCGGTGGCGAGGACGTCGAGCCCGAGGGCGACACCGAGGCTCGCGCCGAGTCCCCTGGTGCCTTCGAGCATCGCGCGCGCGTGCCCGGCGGCCGCCGCCGGGTCACCCTCCAGGAGACCGGTGAGGGCGAGCTGGTACTCCAGGGCCGTCCGGGTCCAGTGCTCGTCCAGCCCCTCGCACAGGGTGCGCAGCGCCGTCGCCCGGTCCCGTGCCTCGGCGAGCCGGCCGAGGCCCGTGAGGGCGAAGACCCGCACGAGGTGGCAGCGCAGCTGGGCGGCGGAGTCGGCGGGGCCGCCCTGGGCGGCGTCGAGTACATGGCTCACGACGACGTACGCGGCCATCGGCCGGCCGGTGGTCAGGGCGAGGAGCCCGGCGAGGGCGGCGGCGTCGAGGGTGAGGTCGCCCGGCCGGGGCCGTGCCCGGTCGTCCGGCGGGCAGTGGCTCTCCTCGTACCCCGTGGACGGGTCCTCCGTGGACTCGGTGTACTCGGTGTACCGGGCCTCCCGGGCACAACGCTCGCTCACCTCCTGCGCGGGACCGAACTCGCCCTGGAGTACGAGGGTGACGCCGAGCGCCCACAGGGCGCGGGCCCTGGGGCGACCGCGCGCGCCGCTCAGCAGCAGGGCCTGTTCGAGGCCGTCGCGGGCCTCGCGGAGGCGGCCCCGGCAGGACCAGGCGAAGGCGACGGAGCCGACGAGGTCGAGGGCCGCGTCGGGGTCGGTCCGCAGCAGCCGGTCGAGGGCGGTGCGCAGGTCGGTGTGGTGGGCGTCGACGCTCCGGTACCAGCGCAGTTGGCGGGTGCCGTGCCAGGCGGTCTCGCCCCGGCGCGCCAGGCCCCGGAAGTGGGCGGCGTGCCGGTCGGCGACGGTGGCGGTCTCTCCGGTGCGGTCCAGCCACATCGCCCCGTACGCGCGGATCGTGTCGAGCATCCGCAGTCGTCCGCCCGCGTCCGGCGGGCGGACCAGTGAGGCGCGGACGAGCCCGTCGAGGGCGTCCGGGAGGGTGGCCCGGTCGAGCGGGCCACCGATGCAGACGGCGGTCGCCGACGCGGGGTCGAAGGGGCCGCGGAAGACGGAGAGCCGGGCCCAGAGGAGGCGTTCGAGCGGGGCGCTCAGCTCGTGGCTCCAGCCGATGGCGGCGCGCAGGGTCTGATGGCGGCTCGGCCACACCCGTTCGGTGTGGGCGAGGAGGTCGAAGCGGGCGGCGGGCGGGGCGTCGAAGCGGGTGCCGAGCTGGTCCCGGACGGCTTCGGCGCCCTGGAGGCGGATCTGGGCGGCGGCCAGTTCCAGGGCGAGCGGGATGCCTTCGAGGCGTACGCAGATCTCGCCGGCCGGACCGGCGGCGGGGAACTCCTCCCCGGCGGCCCGGCGGAGCAGCTCCAGGGCGTCGCCTCCGGCGGGCGGCAGCGGGTCGAGGGCCACGACCTGCTCGCCTTCGACGCCGAGGGGCCGTCGGCTGGTGGCGAGGACGGTGAGTCCGGGGGCGGCCGCGAGGAGTTCGGTGACGAGCCGGGCGCAGGGTTCGGCGAGGTGCTCGCAGGAGTCGAGGACCAGCAGCAGCCGGTCGTCGGCGAGCCGGCGGCAGAGCCCGGTGGTCGCCATGCCGGGGGTGTGGTCGGCGAGGTCGACGGAGTCGGCGACGAGGGCGACGAGGAGCCGGTCGCCGTCGAGCGGGGTGAGGTCGGTCCACCAGGCGCCGTCGGGGTACAGCCCGGCGGCGCGGTGCGCGGCGCGCAGTGCCAGCCGGGTCTTCCCCACGCCCCCGACGCCGGTCACGGTGACGAGGCGGTGCTCCGCCAACGCGGCGGATATTCGTCCCAGTTCCGTGCGGCGTCCCACGAAACCGGGGTTCTCGTCCGGCAGATGTCCACGCACGGGAGCAGTCTCCCTCATGAGAGCGACGAACGGGCGGGCGGCACCGGTTCGTTACGGTCCTCGGACCGAGTCGGCGACACCTTCCCGCCCGTCACGATGCCGCACCCCGCCCGCCACGGCTACCCCTCTTCGACGGTCACGACGACCGAGTGCCAGCCCTGTGCCCCGTCGGGCATCGTGCCGGTGCGCTCTTCGGGCTGGGTGGCGCCGGTGCCGTCGGTGGCCCGGACGGTGAGGGTGTGCCGGCCGGGGGTCGCCGTCCAGGGGTACAGCCACTGGCGCCAGGTGTCGCTGCTGTCCTCGGCGGCGAGGCGTGCCTCCTGCCAGGGGCCGTCGTCGATCCGTACCTCGACCCGGCGGATCCCCCGGTGCTGCGCCCAGGCGACCCCGGCGATCATCACGGTGCCGGCGGCGGGGCGGGCGAAGGAGCGGGGGGTGTCGATGCGGGACTGGGTCTTGACGGGGGCCTGGGCGGCCCAGCCGCGCGGCACCCAGTAGGCGTCGTAGGCGGCGAAGGTGGTGAGCTCGATCGACGCGATCCACTTGCAGGCGGAGACGTATCCGTAGAGGCCGGGGACGAGCATCCGGACGGGGAAGCCGTGGGTGAAGGGCAGGGGCTCGCCGTTCATGCCGAAGGCCAGGAGGGCGTCACGGCCGTCCATGACCTGCTCGACGGGGGTGCCGATGGTCATGCCGTCGACGGAGCGGGCGACCAGCTGGTCGGCGGGGCCGCCTTCGGAGGGCGGGCGGACTCCGGCCTCGCGGAGGAGGTCGGCGAGGGAGACGCCGAGCCAGCGGGCGTTGCCGACGTACGGGCCGCCGACCTCGTTGGAGACGCAGGCGAGCGTGATGTCCCGCTCCACGATCCGCCGGGTCATGAGCTCCGGCAGGGTGAGGGTGAGTTCCTCGCGTACGCCGCTGCCGTGGACGCGCAGCCGCCAGCGGTCGGCGTCGACCCGGGGCACGACGAGCGCCGTGTCGACCCGGTAGAAGTCGCGGTTGGGGGTGACGAAGGGACTGATGCCCGGGACACGAAGCTGGGCTCCGGCGGGGACGGCGGGGGCGGGGGACGCGGGCCGGGGCAGCCGCAGGGCCGCGCGGGAGGCGGCGGCGTTCTCCTCGACGGGGCTGCCGATCGCCCTGGCCACGGCGGCGGCGCCGGTCGCGGCGAGGCCGGCGGACGCGGCCACGACCAGGAAGCTCCGGCGGTCGGCGCGGGCGCCACCGGATCCGGCGCGGGCCCTCCGGGCGAAGAGGAGGCCGATCAGGCCGTAGAGCAGGAGCGCTCCGACGACGGCCCCCACCAGTGAGGGCACGGCGTCGAGGGCGGAGTCCGAGTCGGGGCGGGTCACGGCGGCCAGGGCCCCGAGGACGCCGAAGGCACCCACCGCCGCCGATCCGAGCAGACGGTGGCGCAGGGCGAGGAGCCCGATCCCGACGGCGAGGAGCCCGAGGACGATCAGGATGCCGAGCTGGAGGACGGCCTTGTCGCTCTCACCGAACTCGCGGATCGCCCATTCCTTGACGGCCGCCGGGGTCCGGTCGACGACGGCGCCGCCGACGGCGGGCACGGGGCTCGCTTCGGGCCGCACCCAGAAGGCGGCGACGTCCGCGACGGCCAGCGAGACATACGCGGCGAGCAGGCCGCCGAGGGCTGCCAGGAGTCGGTCCGTGCGGGTCGGCTCAGGTGGTGGCTCGGAGAGGGTCATGCTCCTCATTCGGCATCGACGGCGCTCCGGATGGGCCGATTCACCTGGAAGGTGGACGGGCGTGGGGTCCCGGTGTGGTCCTCGGACCGGGTGTGGTCCTCGGACCGCCGCTCCGGACGTGGCCCTCGGCGCGCGTCGACTGTACGTCTGTACGTCACGTGCGTCGCCCTTGCGTCACCCGTGCGTCGTTGCCGTCCCGCGCGGGGGCGTGGCAGGTTTCCCGACGCGCCGGGCAGTGGACCGCTGCTCGGCCCGCGGGGGCCGCGGACCGTCTCTCAGCCCGCGGGGGCCGTGACGCGCGGACCCGACGCCTCGCCCAGCGAACGGCGCATCCGGTCGAGGCCGCGCCGCGCGTGGCTCTTCACCGTGCCGAGCGGCATTCCGGTGCGCTCGGCGATCTGGACCTGGGTGAGGTCCCCGTAGAAGGCCATGGCGAGTACCTCGCGTTGCGCGGCGGGCAGTTTCGCCAGTTCGCCGGTGACCACGAGCCGGTCGACGACCCGGTCGGGATCCGGGGCGGACACGCCGTCGGGCGGCAGCCGTGTCCCGGCCGCGACCACCAGGTCACGGCGGCGGGTGCGCGCCGCGAGGGCGTCGGCGATCTTCCGCCGGGTGATGCCGACGAGCCAGCCGGGGAACGGACCGCGCTCCGGCCGGTAGCCGACACGGCCCCGCCAGGCGGCGAGGAAGACCTGCTGGCCGACGTCCTCGGCCTCCCGGGCGTCGCCGAGGGTGCGGGCGGCGAGGGTGTGCACGAGGCCGTGCCACCGGGCGTGGGCGACGGCCAGACAGCGCTCGTCGCCGCGCACGAACCCGTCGGCGACCTCGCGGTCGGACAGGGACCGCGCCTCGGTGCGGAGCGACGGCTGGGCGGCGACACTCGGTGCGGTCATGACGACGACTGCTCCTCTGGCCGGGACCGGCGGCGACCGGTCGGCGGGCGGGGGTCCCCTCGCGGGGCACCCCAAGGCTCCGTCCCGGCACGACGGCCGCACCATTCGCATCGGTTGTGCGTCGTATCGTGGCTTCATGACCGAACCCTCGCCGGGGCTCACCAGCGGCGCGGTCGCGCGGCGCCTGGGCGTCGCGCCCACGACCCTGCGCTCATGGGACCGGCGCTACGGCATCGGCCCCGCCGCCCACGAAAGCGGCCGGCACCGACGGTGGACTCCGGGTGACATCGCCGTGCTTCAGGAGATGTGCCGTCTGACGGCGTCCGGAGTCCCTCCGGCGGAGGCGGCCCGAGCTGCCCGAGCGGCCCGGTCCGGAGCCGCGCCGGCCGCGCTCCCCACCGGGGAGGCGTCCACGGCGCCGCCTGCCCGTGAACAGCCCCTGGGCGACGTACGACGGGAACTGCGGGGCCTGGGCCGCGCGGCCGTCCGGCTCGACTCCGGGGCCATGGACGAGCTGCTGGAGTCCGTGATCGCGCGGCACGGTCTGGTCGCCGCCTGGGAGGAGGTGCTGGCACCGGCCCTGCATGCCGTGGGCCGTAAGTGGGAGACCTCGGAGGACCGCTACGTCGAGGTGGAGCACCTGCTGTCGTGGCACGTGTCGACGGCGTTGCGCCGGGTCGGCGCGGCGGGGCGTACCGGGCCCCCGGAGGCCGGCACTCCCCCGGTGCTGCTCGCCTGCGTGCCCAACGAGCAGCACACGCTCCCGCTGGAGGCACTCGCCGCGGGGCTAGCCGAACTCGGGGTGCCCACCCTGATGTTCGGGGCGGCCGTGCCGCCGGAGGCGCTCGACCAGGCGGTACGGAGGACCGGACCCGCCGCGGTCGTGCTGTGGGCCCAGGCACGGTCGACGGCCCACCACCCCCTGGCCCGCCACGTCGCCGACGCCTCTTGGGGCGTCAGAGGCGCCCGGACGCGGACGGCGGTCCTCCTCGCGGGTCCCGGCTGGGCGGGCCGGACTCCCGGGCCGGGGATGCTGCGCCCCGTCGGGCTGCGGGACGCCCTGTCCCTCCTGCACGGTCTCTGCGCGGCGGCACGGGACGGCGACGGGACCGCCGCCCCGTCGGGAGGGCCCTGAGCGGACGCCGTTCGGCGCGCTCCCGAGATCGGTCGCGGTCCGCCCCTCCGGCACCCCCTAGTCCTGTCCCCGGGCGTGCCGGAAGCGGGCGAGGCCGTCGGCGAGTTCGACCACGGGGTCGGGGTAGTCGTACCGGGCCCGTTCGAGACCGGGCAGCTTCCACGGCTCGTGGACCGCGGGGCCTCGGAGCCCGGCGAGTTCCGGGACCCAACGCCGTACGTACGCGCCGTCGGGGTCGTACCGCCTGCCCTGGATCACCGGGTTGAGCACCCGGTTGGGGCGGCTGTCGGTGCCGGTGCCGGCCATCCACTGCCAGTTGAGCTGGTTGTTGGCGACATCGCCGTCGACCAGCAGGTCCAGGAAGTGCCGCGCTCCCTCGCGCCAGTCGATGTACAGGGTCTTGGTCAGGAACGAGGCGGCGAGCAGCCGCCCGCGGTTGTGCATCCAGCCCTCGTGGGCGAGTTGGCGCATGGCGGCGTCGACGACGGGGTAGCCGGTGCGGCCGTCCCGCCACGCCCCGAGGTCGGCGTCCGCGTGCTTCCCGTGCCTCCAGTGGTCGTGCCGGGTGCGGTAGTCGTCGGCGGCGGCGTCGGGGCGCGCGGCGAGGACCTGGTGGTGGAAGTCGCGCCAGCAGAGCTGGCGTACGAACGCCTCGGCGCCCGCCCCGCCGCGCGACCGGGCCCGGTGAAGCGCCTCGGCCGCCGAAACGGCGCCGAAGTGGAGGTACGGCGAGAGGCGGGACGTCGCGTCGCCCGCGAGGTCGTCATGGCCTTCCTCGTACGTGTCTGCGCCCCGCGTCAGCCAGGCGGTGAGCCGCCTCCTGCCCTCCTTCTCGCCGCCGGTGGCGAGGCCCTCGGAGACGTACGCGGCGTCCGCGCGGGCCGGCAGGCCCTCGGAGCCGATCCCCGGGGGCGTCCGGACCGCTCGCGGCGCCGCCAGTGGCTCGCGCAGCCGCTCGCGCGACCAGCGCCGGAAGTAGGGGGTGAAGACCGCGTAGTGGTCCGATCCGCTGGGTGTCACCGCGCCCGTGGGCAGCGCGGTGACGACGGCGTCGTGGACGTACAGGCGCCGCCCGTCCGCCTCCAGGGCGCGGCGCAGCCGGTCCTCACGGCGCCGGGCGAACCCACTGCAGCCGGCCGCCATGTGGACGTCGTCGGCTTCGGCCTCCCGCACGACGGCACGCACCTCGGCGACGGGGTCGCCCGAGCGCACCACGAGGCGGCCGCCGCGCTCGCGCAGTTCGTTGTCGAGATCGGCGAGGCAGTCCGCGAGGAAGGCGTTCCGGTTGGGCGCCGAGTGGCCCGCGCGGGACACGGCCGGATCTCGTACGAACAGGGGGACGACCTCGTTCCCCCGGCCCAGCGCGGCACGCAGGGGCGGATGGTCGTGGACACGGAGGTCCGAGGTGAACAGGACGACCGAGACGTTCATGGCACCGCTCCTGGCATGGGGCCACCGACCGGCACGGCGAGGCTCCGGCCCGGTGGTCGCTGTGGTGTCGTGCGTGCGGAGGTCATTCGCCCTGCGGGGGCGATCCGGATGCGGGTGACGGGCCGGAGACCCCCGACGAGCCGGACACCCCCGACGGACCGGACACTCCCGACGAGCCGGATGCCGACGACGAGCCGGACATCGGCGACGGGCCCGCCGTCCCCGCCGCTTCGCTCGCCTCCGCCGTCAGCGCGATGTTGCGGGCCATACCACCGAAGACCACGGCGTGGAACGGCGCGACGCTCCACCAGTAGGCGTGGCCGGCCAGGCCGTGGGGATGGAACAGGGCGCGCTGGCGGTAGCGGGTCACCCCGCTTCCGTCGCGCTCGGCGTACATCTCCAGCCAGGCGAGGCCGGGGAGCCTCATCTCGGCGCGCAGCCGCAGCAGCCGGCCCCGTTCGATCTCCTCCACCCGCCAGAAGTCCAGCGAGTCCCCGGCTCTCAGGTGCAGGGCGTCGCGCCGGCCCCGGCGCAGACCGACGCCTCCGACGAGCCGGTCGAGCCATCCCCGGACCGCCCAGGCGAGGGGGAAGGAGTACCAGCCGTTCTCCCCGCCGACGCCCTCGACGACCCGCCACAGCGCCTGCGGTGACGCGCCGACGGTGAGTTCGCGCTCGTCGGTGTAGAGGCTGCCGCCCGCCCAGTCGGGGTCGGTGGGCAGCGGATCGCTCGGCGCGCCCGGCACGGAGGCGGAGGACCAGCGGGTGGTGGTCCGGGCCTCGCGGACCCGTTGGAGGGCCAGGGACAGCGCTCGGTCGAAGCCGAGAGGGGCACCGGGCGGGTCCGGCACCAGGTCGGCGATGTCGTGCTCGCCGCAGACGACCTCGTACCGCAGCGACTCCGCGAGCGGGCGGGCGATGGACCGGGGCACCGGGGTGACAAGGCCGATCCAGTGGCTGGACAGCCGGGGCGTGAGGACCGGCACGGGGAAGATGAGCCGCCGGGGCAGTCCGGCGACGGCGGCGTAGCGGCGCATCATGCCTAGGTACGTGAGGACGTCGGGGCCGCCGATGTCGAAGGTCCGGCTGACCTCCGCGGGCATCCGCGCGCTGCCGACCAGATAGCGCAGGACGTCCCGGACGGCGATCGGCTGGATGCGGGTACGGACCCAGCTCGGGGTGACCATCACGGGCAGGCGTTCGGTGAGGTACCGGAGCATCTCGAACGAGGCCGAGCCGGATCCGATGATGACGGCGGCGCGGAGCACCGTGGTGGGAACCCCGGATTCCAGGAGGATGCGGCCCACCTCGGCGCGTGAACGCAGATGCGGCGACAACTCCTGGTCGGGCACGCCACGAGGGGTGAGACCGCCGAGGTAGACGATGCGGCCGACACCGGCGGCGCGGGCCTCTCGGGCGAAGTTCTCGGCCGCGGTACGGTCGGTGCGCTCGAAGCCGCGCCCGGCGCCCAGGGCGTGCACCAGGTAGTACGCGACGTCGACGTCGCGGAAGGCGGGCGCGAGGGTGTCGGCGTCGGTGACGTCGCCCCGGACGATCTCCACCTCCCCGGCCCAGGGGTGGTCGCGCAGTTTCGCGGGGGTGCGGGCCAGGCACCTCACCCGGAAACCGGCCTCCAGGAGTTCGGGGACGAGGCGGCCGCCGATGTAACCGCTGGCGCCGGTGACCAGGCACAGCGGTCCCGGGGTCTCGTGCCCTGACGCGTCGCTCATGGATCTGCTCCGTTCCGTTGTCGGTGGAGGTCCGCCGTCGGTGTCCGTTCCGTGGTCGGTGGAGGTCCGCCGTCGGTGAGGGTGCCGCTCTCCCCCATCGGCCTGGGGTGCGGCTTCCTCCTGTTCTCTTCCGGTGGTGCGGCCGCCGCGGATGCACGGGGCCGGTTTCTATAGGCTGATCGTGTGGCCAGTACAGAGGAACCCGAGACCGGCGGGACCGCCCCCGGGCGCGTGCCGGGTGATGCGCAGAGCTTCGCCCGCGCGCTGCGGCGGACGAACGGTGAGATCAATCGACTGGTCCATGGTTTCGCGCTCGCGCAGGGACTGCATCCCACGGACGTGCAGGCGCTCTCGGTCGTCCTGGACAGCCCGGAGCCGCTGACGCCGGGTCGTCTGAGGGAGCACCTGGGGTTGACCTCGGGGGCGGTCACGGCCTGTCTCGACCGGCTCGAACGGGCCGGGCACATCCGCCGCTCCCGGGAGAGTGCCGACCGCAGGCTCGTCCATGTGCATTACGTGGAGGGGGCGAAGGCCGCCGCACGCAGCTATTTCATGCCGCTGGCACAGGCGGCGGAGCGGGCCCGGCTGCGGTTCGACGCGGAGGAGCTGGCCGTGGCCGTGCGCTTCCTGGACGCGTTGAACGAGGAACTCGGCGACCTGCACGTCCCGCGCCGCTGACCGAGGCGGGCGCCGCCCCGGCGAGCCGTCGGCCTTCGCCGCGTCGGCGAGCCCTCACCTCCCACGCGTCTCCCCCCGGGCGAGCCCTCGCCTCCCGCGCGTCTCCCCCGGGCGAGCCCTCGCCTCCCGCGCGTCAATCTCCCCCACCGGGCGAGCCCTGATCTCCCGCCTTCTCTCCCCCGCGAGCCCTCGTCCCTCTCCCTTCTCTCCCTCGCCCTCTCTCCCCCGGCGAGCCCTGGGCACCCCATGCCCCTCGCTCGGCCTCCCCGTGCTTCAATCTCTCTCAATCATTGAGATTCTTTCTCCTTGAGACACTTCCTTCCGTGTCGAGAGACCCCTGCCCTGGAGTCCGCATGCCCCGCCCCACACGATGGGCCGCCCGTCTGCTGCCCCTCGTCCTGCTCGTCCTCTGGCTCGCCGTCGGCGGCGGGCTCGGCCCGTACGCGGGCAAGCTCGGCGAGGTGGCCACCAACGACCAGGCCGCCTTCCTCCCGCAAAGCGCCGAGTCCACCCGGGTGATCGAGGCCCAGCGTGCCTTCCGCCAGGACGAGACGCTCCCCGCGCTCGTCGTCTGGACCTCACCGGGCGACGGACCGATCGACCCCGAGACCCGGGCCGCCGCCACCCGCGCGCTGGCCACGCTCACCGGGCAGCCCGGTGTCGTCGGCACCCCGACCCCGGCGCTGCCCTCCGAGGACGGGAAGGCGCTGCGCGGAGTCGTACAGCTCCGCCCCGACCTCGGTGACGAGCTCACGCCCACGCTGGAGGAGATCGACCGGGCGGCCTCCACGGTGCCCGGGACGACCGTGTGGCTCGCCGGTCCCGCCGCCACCCAGGCCGATCTGTCGGACGCCTTCGCCGGCATCGACGGGCTGCTGCTCGCGGTCGCCCTGGTCACGGTGCTGCTCATCCTGCTGCTCGTGTACCGCAGCGTGCTGCTGCCCCTGATCATCATCGTCGGCGCGGTGCTCGCGCTCGCCCTGGCCTGCGCCGTGGTGTACGTGCTCGCCGACCACGACGTCGTCCGGGTCGACGGACAGGTCCAGGGCATCCTGTCGATCCTCGTCATCGGCGCTGCGACCGACTACGCGCTGCTCCTCGCCGCCCGCTACCGCGAGGAGCTCGCCCGACTCGACGGAGAGCGTGTCCCCGCCATGCGCGCGGCGCTGCGCCGGTCCGCCGGTCCCATCACGGCCAGCGCGGCCACCGTCGCGCTCGCCCTGCTCGCCCTGCTGTTCAGCGATCTCACCAACAACCGGGCCCTCGGCCCGGTGGGCGCCATCGGCATCGTCTGCGCCGTGCTGAGCACGCTGACCTTCCTGCCCGCCGTGCTGGTCCTGCTCGGCCGCGCCGCGTACTGGCCCTCCCGGCCCCGCCCGTCCGAGTCCGGGGGCGACGGCCACAAGATCTGGCGCCGCGTGGCCTCGCTGGTGGACCGTGCTCCCCGCAAGGTATGGGCGGTGACGCTCGCCGGGCTCCTCGCCTGTGCCGCCTTCGCGCCGGTCCTGGAGTCCAAGGGAGTGCCGCTCGACGAGATCTTCGTGAACGACGCCCCGTCCGTCGCCGCGCAGGAGCAACTCGGACGGCACTTCCCCGGTGGGGCGGGCAATCCGGCGATCGTGATCGCCGACGCGGACGCGGCGACCCGGGTGACCGCGGCCGCCGAGCGGGTCGAGGGAGTCGACTCGGCCGCGGCCGTCACCGCCTCCGGCCGGCCGGGGGCCGGGGCACCGCTGGTCGTCGACGGCCGGGTCCGGATCGACGTCACCCTGACCGACGCCGCCGACAGCGACGCGGCCAAGGCGGCGGTGGCCCGGCTCCGCACGTCCGTGCACGCGGTGCCGGGGGCGGACGCCCTCGTCGGTGGCTACACGGCGCAGCGGTACGACACCCAGCGGACCGCCGAGCGCGACCGGATGCTGATCGTGCCGGTGGTGCTCGCCGTCATCCTGGCCATCCTCGTGCTCCTCCTCCGCTCGGTCCTGATGCCGCTGCTGCTCGTGGCCACGGTGGCGCTGAACTTCCTCGCCACCCTCGGGGTGTCGGCCCTGGTCTTCCGGTACGTCTTCGGGTTCAGCGGCACGGACTCCTCGGTCCCGCTCTACGGGTTCGTGTTCCTGGTCGCGCTCGGCGTGGACTACAACATCTTCCTGATGTCCCGCGTGCGGGAGGAGTCGCTGCGGCACGGGGTCCGCGAGGGCGTGCTGCGCGGGCTGACCGCCACCGGCGGTGTCATCACGTCCGCCGGTGTGGTGCTGGCCGCCACGTTCGCGGCGCTGGGCGTCATTCCGCTCGCCTTCCTGGTGCAGATCGCCTTCATCGTCGCGTTCGGCGTCCTCCTGGACACCCTCGTCGTCCGCTCGCTGCTCGTGCCCGCTCTCGTACGGGACCTCGGCCCCGTCGCATGGTGGCCGGGCGCGCTCAGCCGGAAGGCGACGGGGCCGGAGGGCGTCGGCACCGCTCGGGACGACGCCGGTGCCACGGGTACGCCCTCCCGGCCCTGACCGGAGTCACGCGCGCGCGTGACCCCGCCCCTCCCCGAGGGTCACTTGGTCTCGTCGGTCGGACCCATGTGTTCGCCCGGCGTGGCCAGTTCCTCGACCGCGCCCACGCCGACGACCGCGCCCGTGGACTTCTTGCCGCGCCGCAGCCGGCCTTCGAGCCAGGAGGCGAAGGTGGTGAGCGCGAAGTTGAGGATGACGAAGAGCACGGCGACGACGGTGAAGCAGGCGATCGTGTTGGCCCCGTAGTTGGCGCTCATCGGACGGACGGAGGCGAGGAGTTCGGAGAAGCCGAGCATCGCGCCGCCGAGCGCGGTGTCCTTGACGATGACGACGAGCTGACTGACGAGAGCGGGCAGCATGGCCGTGACCGACTGCGGGAGGAGCACGTACGTCATGGTCTGGCCCTTGCGCATGCCGATGGCCTTCGCCGCGTCGGTCTGGCCCGCGGGGAGGGCGAGGATGCCGGCGCGGACGACCTCGGCGAGAACGGAGGCGTTGTAGAGGACGAGGCCGGTGACGACGGCGTACAGCGGGCGGACGTCCGGGCTGATGTCGATGAACTCGGAGTAGGCCTCGTTGGCGAAGAGCATGAGGATGAGGACGGGGATCGCGCGGAAGAACTCGACGACGGTGCCCGCCGTGCCGCGTACGGCCCGGTGGTCGGAGAGGCGGGAGATGCCGAGGAGGGCGCCGAGGGGCAGGGCGATCACCATGGCGAGTCCGGCGGCGATCACGGTGTTCTTGAGGGCGGGGAGGATGTACGTCTCCCAGACGCGGGCGTCGGTGAAGAAGGGGGCCCACTTGGACCATTCGAGCTGGCCCTTGTCGGCGAGGCTCGCCACGACCCACCACACGACCGCGGCCAGCGCGACAAGGAACAGCAGCGTCCAGAGGACGTTGCGCCGCCGGGCGCGGGGCCCGGGAACGTCGTAGAGGACGGTGGGCTTGGTCTTCACCGTTTCACCGCCACCTTCTTCGCCACCCAGCCGAAGAAGAGTCCGGTGGGCAGGGTCAGACAGATGAAGCCGACGGCGAAGATCGCGGAGATGAGGATGAGCTGGGCCTCGTTCTCGATCATCTCCCGCATCAGCAGGGCCGCTTCGGCGACGCCGATGGCGGCGGCCACGGTGGTGTTCTTGGTGAGGGCGATGAGGACGTTGGCGAGGGGCCCGACGACGGAGCGGAAGGCCTGCGGGAGCACGACGATGCGGAGCACCTGCGGGAAGCTGAGACCGATGGCGCGGGCCGCCTCGACCTGTCCGAGGGGGACGGTGTTGATGCCGGAGCGCACTGCCTCGCAGACGAAGGCGCTGGTGTACGCGGTGAGACCGAGGACGGCGAGCCTGAAGTTGATCGTGGTGAAGCGATCGGCGCCCATGTCGACGCCGAGGGTCTGGAAGAGGCCGAGCGAGGTGAAGACGATGATGACGGTGAGGGGGATGTTGCGGACGATGTTGACGTAGCAGGTGCCGAAGCCCCGCATCAGGGGGACGGGGCTGACGCGCATCGCGGCCAGCAGCGTCCCCCAGATCAGGGAGCCGATCGCCGAGTAGACGGTGAGCTGCACCGTCACCCAGAAGGCTCCCAGCAGGTCGTACCCCTGAAGGAAGTCGAACACGACGGCCCGCTCACTTCACGATGACGCCGATCTCGGGGGCGGGTTCGTTCTGGTAGCCGGCGGGGCCGAAGTTCTTCTTCACCGCCGCGTCCCAGGAACCGTCGGCGACCATCTTCTCCAGGGCCGTGTTGATCTTCGCCTTGAGTTCGCTGCCCTTCTGGACGCCGATACCGTAGTTCTCGTTGCTCATCTTGAATCCGCCGAGCTTGAACTTGCCCTTGAACTCCTCCTGCGACGCGTACCCGGCGAGGATCGAGTCGTCGGTGGTGACGGCGTCGATGACACCGTTCTCCAGACCGGTCAGGCACTCGGAGTAGCCGCCGTACTCCTGGAGTTGGGCGTCGGGGGCGATCTTGTCCTTGACGTTCTGCGCGGACGTCGAGCCGGTGACCGAGCAGAGCTTCTTGTTGTTCAGGTCGGACGGCTGCTTGATCGAGTCGTCGTCGGCGCGGATCAGCACGTCCTGGTGGGCGAGGAGGTAGGGGCCGGCGAAGTCGACCTTCTCGGCCCGCTTGTCGTTGATCGAGTAGGAGGCCGCGATGAAGTCCACGTCACCGCGCTGGAGCAGCGTCTCCCGGTCGGCGCTCTTGGCCTCCTTCCACACGATGTCGGACGGGTCGTGGCCGAGTTCCTTGGCGATGTACGTGGCCACGTCGACGTCGAAGCCGGTGTAGGTGCCGTCGGGGGTCTTCAGGCCGATGCCGGGCTGGTCGTACTTGATGCCGACGGTGATCTCGTCGCCGCCGTGGTCGCGGGGCACGGCACCGGTCGCGCCGTTCGCGAATCCGGCGGAGGTGAAGGAGAGGACGACGGCCGCGGCGACGGCCACGGTGGCCCTGCCGGTCCGGACGGTGGCCCTGTGGGTCCTGGTCGTGTTCATGAGGATCACCCCTGGGGGCTGCTGGTCGGGCGACGGCCGTGCCGGGCGAGCTCAGTGGTGGAGGATCTTGGACAGGAAGTCCTTGGCACGGTCGCTGCGCGGGTTGCTGAAGAACTCGTCCGGGGTCGTCTCCTCGACGATCCGTCCGTCGGCCATGAAGACGACGCGGTTGGCGGCGGAACGGGCGAAGCCCATCTCATGGGTGACGACCACCATCGTCATGCCGTCCCGGGCGAGTTGCTGCATGACCTCCAGGACCTCGTTGATCATCTCGGGGTCGAGCGCGGAGGTCGGCTCGTCGAAGAGCATCACCTTCGGATCCATGGCGAGGGCGCGGGCGATCGCCACGCGCTGTTGCTGGCCGCCGGAGAGCTGCGCCGGGTACTTGTCCGCCTGCGAGGCGACACCGACCCGGTCGAGGAGGGCGCGGGCGCGCTCCTCGGCCGCCTTCCTGTCCTTCTTGCGGACCTTGATCTGGCCCAGGGTGACGTTGCCGAGCACCGTCTTGTGCGCGAAGAGGTTGAAGGACTGGAAGACCATGCCGACGTCGGCCCGCAGGGCCGCGAGTTCACGCCCCTCGGCCGGCAGTGGGCGTCCGTCGACGACGATCTCGCCCTTGTCGATGGTCTCCAGGCGGTTGATCGCGCGGCAGAGCGTCGACTTCCCCGATCCGGACGGCCCGATGACGACCACGACCTCGCCGCGGTGGATCGTCAGGTCGATGGACTGGAGGACGTGCAGGGCGCCGAAGTACTTGTCGACCCCGCGCAGCACGACGAGCGCGTCTCCGCCTTCCGGGACGGGCATGGCACCCTCCTGGCTCGCGCTGTTCTCCGCTCACGCCCCCGCTTGCCGCTTCCTCCTCACGTTCATGCTCCGCCCTCCGCCCTGCCCCCGCACGCCGGAGGGGTGCACGGAGGGTGAGCGGGTACGCCGAGACGTGACCCCCGGCCGGGGCCGGGGGTCACGTGGTGGAAGGGAGGACCGGCCGGGCGGTCAGGCCCCGGTCTCGCGTACGGCCAGCTCGATCAGGTCGCAGACCTCGGCGGGCTGGGAGGCGAGCGAGGCGTGGCTCGCGTCGAGCTCGATGGTCTTGCGCGGGTTCATGCGCGCGGCCATGCGGCGCTCGTTGTCCGGGTGGATCATGCGGTCCTCGGTGGAGACCTGGTAGTACGTGGGCTTGGCCCGCCAGGCCGGGGCGGTGACGTTGTCGCCGAAGGTGGAGGCGAGCGGTGCCTTCTGGGTGACGGCCATGACCAGGGCCTCTTCCTGGCTCAGGTCCTGGGCGAAGCTGTCGTGGAACTTGTCCTGCTTGACCCAGAGGTAGCCGTCGGAGTCGGGGACGATGTTCTCGAAGGCGGCCGGCGGGTGCTCCTGGCTGATCTGTCCGGGGCTCTCCCCCGCGTCGGGGGCGAACGCGGCGATGTAGACGAGGCCGGTCACGTTCGGCAGGTCGCCCGCCTCGGTGATGACGGCCCCGCCGTAGGAATGGCCGACGAGCAGCACGGGCCCGTCGACCTGCCTGACCATCTTCCGGGTGCGCTCGGCGTCCTCGGCGAGCGAGGTGAGCGGGTTCTCGACGGCGTGGAGGCGGTCGTGGCCGCGCCGGTGGAGTTCGGTGATCACCTTCGACCAGTGGGCGGCGCCGCCCCAGAAGCCGTGGACAAGGACGATCGCGGGCTTGTCTGCCATGGGTTCCGTACCGATCTGCGCGAGGAATGGATCCCGCCCCTGCTCCCGCCCCGTACCCCCGGCGTCACGCTACGGGAGGGGCGCCGAGCCCGCACGTCCGGCCGGAGCACGCGCGCGTACGGCGGCGGCGCACGCGTACGCCCGGAGCAGGCGCGCGTGGGGGCGGGCTGGCGGACACTGGGGGTGGGAGCCGACTGTGCGAGGAGGGTCCGCCATGAGCAGTGCCGCACCCAAGGTCAGCACGTTGCCGCCGGAGCACCGGGAGCGGCTGATGGCCTTCGCCGAGGACGTGCACTTCGAATCCGGTCACCGGCTGTTCGAGGAGCAGCAGCACGCGGACCGGTTCTGGATCGTGAAGACGGGCGCGGTGACGCTCGACGCGAAGGTGCCGGGGCGCGGGGCGCCCGTGATCGAGACCTTGCGCCACGGGGAGCTGGTCGGCCTGTCGTGGCTGTTCCCGCCGTATCTGTGCCAGTCGGGTGCCGAGGCGATGACGCCGGTCCGGGCGCACGAGTTCGACGCCCCCGCCGTCCGCTCGATGTGCCATACGGACAAGGAGTTCGGGGCCTCGGTCATGTTCTGGGTGGGCGCGATCCTGGCCCATCGCCTCCATGTGACCCGGGTCCGGCTCCTCGATCTGTACGCCCCGCACGGGAGCGGAATCCTGGCCTGAGCGCTCCGGCCCTCTCGTACCCGAGTACGAGGGGGCCGGAGCTCGGGGGTCAGTTCACGAAGACGGCGGGACTGCCGGCCTGGCTGGTGTCCCGGACGGGTCCGTACTTGGCGGAGAAGTAGCCGTTGGCCGGGCAGGTGCCGGGGCCGCTGAACTTGGTGAACTGCTGGTTGGTGAAGGTGAGCGAGTTGTCGGTGTTGGACGGTGTGGCGGTGAGGCTGGCGGCCCGGTAGACGCAGGTCGTCACGCCGAGGATGGTGTTGATCTTCAGGGTGGTCTGGATCGGGCCGGTGGCGCCCGCGGTGACGGTGAGCGCGCCGCCGGACACGACGGCGGTGGCGAACGGCAGGTTGTTCACCGTGATGCTCTGGACGCCCGTCGCTCCGATGATGTTGGTGGTGCAACTGCTCAGCGTGTGGGCCGTGGCGGACTCGGTGGCGGTGCCGGGCGCGGCGGGGTTGCCGGTGACGGTGGCGGTGAACGCAGAGGTGTTACAGGTGATGCCGGTGCTGCCGCCGGAGGTGGTGGCGATCCGGGCCTGCGTCCCGGCGGGGAGCGTGGCGTTGAGGACGTCGCCGACGGCGACGGCGGTGCCGCCCGGGCCACCGGTGGTGAGGACGTCGCCGGCGGCGGCGGTCGCACCGGCCTGGGTGGTCGCGGCCAGGCCGGCGGTGACGGCGAGGCCGAGGGTGACGAGGAGAGCGCGCTTGCGCATGAGGGTGCTTCCTTCCGTACGGAGGTGGGGGTGCGGAACTCGGCTGTACTGCGACGGTGCTGCTGCCGTACGACGGCTGTGTGCGGCCGTACGGCTGCCGTACTCGGCGGTGTGCGTGGGTCCGGCGGGGGTGTACGGGGATGCGCGGGAGCCAGGAGCGGCAGGCGAGGACGGGCGGCTGTGCGCAGGGGTGAGCGACAGGGGTGAACGGCTCCGCCTGGGGTCGAACGGCTCCCACGGGGAGCGAGCGGATCCAGGTACGGATCCGTGTACCGGATCCGCGTCCGGATCCGTGTGTCGGATCCAGGGACGGATCCGTGTCGGGTCGAGCGGCTCCGCGCAGGGGTGCGTGGCGGTACGGGCGGTGCGCGACCACCGCCGGAACGATCCGGCGCCACGGATGTCCGGCAGCGGTGACGCGAGAGGTGCGGGAGCGTGATACTCGGTGCGGTGCGCGGTGGGGACGCGCCGAGAGGAAAACCCATCAGGGTTGTAATCCTGTCGAGTATGTGACGTCAACAACCCGCGGAGGATGTGGCCGATGACGAGTGCTCACGGAACCGAGGAGGGGCTCGTCCTGCCGGGGGCCCGCTCAGGACGTGAGCCGGAGCGCTCGCTGCGCCCCGGGCCGCGCCGGCTCACGCCCGAGCAGGTGGCCTCCCGGCAGCGGGAGCGGCTGCTGGACGGCGTCGCCAGGACGGTCGCGGAGAACGGCTACGCGGGAGCCCGGATCAGTGACATCTGCCGGGCCGCCGGAGTGACCCGCCCCGTCTTCTACGAGCTGTTCTCCGGCAAGGAGGACGCCGTCATCGCCGCGTACCGGGGCGGCACGCAGCAGGTGGTGCGGGCCATGCAGCGGGCGTACGACGAGACGGGCGGCGCGACGGACTGGCCGAGCTCGGTACGGGCCGGGCTGCGGGTGTTACTGACCCTGCTCACCCAGACGCCGGCGTTCGCCACGATGGTGGTCGAGATCGAGTCGCTGGGGCCCGCGGGACGCCGGGCCCGCGCCGAACTTCTGGCCAGTTTTCGACGGTTCTTCACGGACGCCCCGCCGGGGCCGCCGTGGGTCGCGAGGGGTGAGCTGGTGGACACCGTGGTGGGCGCCGTCCACGCCGCGGTGCACCGGGCGGTCGACGAGGGGCGGACCGGCGATCTTCCCCTGCTCCTCGACAGTCTCGTGCATGTCGTCGTGGCCCCTTTCACCTCCGAATGATCGATCGTCAGGGCCCCGGCACACCACCGATGCACGGTGGTTGACCCCGGGTAACAGCAAGCCTTACGGTCCGAAAGGTTCCCTGCGGCACGTCTGCCTCCGCACCACGTGAGGAAGACCCAGGCGGGTTGGGGAACTGTCCGCGCCAGGACGTCGCCGCGCAGGTCTGTTTCCTCACTCACGTCAGGAGCACCGCATGGCCCTGTCCGAAGACACCCCCGAAGAGAACACGAACACCTCGTTACCCGAAGGCGGTTCGGGCAGACGCGGCCGGGTCCGCTTCCGCCGCGCCGCCCTGATGGGTGTCCCCGCCCTGGCCGCGGCCGCCACCCTCGTGGTACTGACCGCGCAAGGGGCGCTCGCCGCCCAGTTCGCCATCTCCGGCATGCCGTTCACGGTCACCGCCGACTCCATGGAGGGCAGGGGCTTCGGACAGTTCGGAGCCCTCGACAACATGGCGGAGGGCAGCCCCAACGCCGGCGACACCGGCGGTCAGGTGCTCGTCATCGTCACCGCGATCCGCGAGGCCGAACTCACCAGACTCTGCCAGAGCGTGGAACTCGGCGGCACGTTCCTGCACATCACGGCGGGCGGCGAGGGCACCCCCGTGAAGGCCTCGGGGCTCACCACCGACTCCACCGACATCTCCGGCAAGCTCGCCGACTTCGACAACATCGAGATCGGCGGCGACGCCAGCACCTTCGAGAAACCGCCGGTCAAGGGCCCGCTCGGCTCCTTCGGGCAGCAGGCCGACACCGTCACCATCAAGGACCTGCGGCAGACCAACTACGCCACGACCGCCGTCCGGTTCACCCTGCCCGACCTGCACATGAGCTTCAGCTCGAAGGGCTGCTGAGCGTGGCGCCCGGCCGTCCCCGGCAGCTCTGGCGGACCTTCCGGCGCTGGCGGCACCGGCGCCCCTTCGGCGCCGGTCTCGCCCTCGCCCTGGGCGGAGGCGAGATCCTGCTGACCCAGCGGGCGAGCATCAACGTGATCCTCACGGCGGGGGCCGACAGCCTGGTCGGCTACGTCCTCCCCGTGCTCATGGTCATCTGTGGACTGCTCGTCGTCCTCAATCCGCGCCAGCGGCTCTTCTACTCGGTCGTCGGCGTGCTGGCGTCCCTGGGGAGCTGGGTGACGTCCAACCTGGGCGGATTCTTCGTGGGGATGATGCTGGGGCTGATCGGCAGCTCGCTCGCCTTCGGCTGGCTGCCCGACCGGCCCCCGCGTGGCGGGTGGCGCCCCTGGCGCCGCACGTCGAGGACGGCCGGGCGAAACGGCAGCACGGAGACGCCGGCGACGGCCGGTTGACGACCGACGCCCTCGAAACCGCCGCTGCCGGGCAACGGCCCCCTGGAGTACGGGGGTTCCGAACACCGGCAGCGCGGCCACGGCTGAACCCGCCTTCCCCCTCCGGCCGTTGAGGACAACCCCACCCCTCGTCCGGGGGCCCACGGGATGTCCGCGACGCGGTGGCGACCCCTAGCGTCGTCGCCATGACAACCGATACTCGTTCTCGGGTCCGGGCGGGGCGGCGCCGTACCGCACGGCGTACCGTCGCCGCCGGAACCCTCCTGGTCATGGCCCTGCTCGCGGCCGCCCCCGCCGCCACCGCGTCCGGCCCTGCCGGGGCAGTCGCCTCGATCACGGCGGACCGGCAGGACGAATCCCGCCGCGGTGCCCTCCTCGACATCACCCCGGTCGCCGCCCTCGACCGGGCACAGGTGGCCGCGTTCGTCTCCGGGCCCGGGATCGACGCACGCGGCGTGCGGTACGGGGTGACGGCCCACCGGCTCACCTACCGCACCGTCACTCCCACGGGGGCACCGACCACGGCCACCGGACTCCTCGTCCTGCCCCGGGGCGGCCCGCACCGGCTCTCCCTGGTCTCCGACACGCACGGCACGATGGTGCACCGCGACTACGCGCCGTCGGTGGGCGAGGGATTCGGCCGGCTCTCCCCCTATCTGTACGCCGCCGGGGGCCGTGCCGTCGCCGCTCCCGACTACCTGGGGCTCGGCCGGGGCCCCGGCCGCCACCCGTACATGGACACCCGCTCCTCCGTCTCCGCCTCGCTCGACATGCTGCGCGCGGCCCGACAGGCCGCCCGGCGCCTCGGCCGGCCGCTCACCGGCGACGTGTACGCGACGGGATTCTCCCAAGGCGGGCAGGTGGCGATGGGGCTCGGCCGCGAGCTGGCCGGCGGGGCCGACCGCGGATTCCGGCTGCGGGCCCTCGCCCCGATCAGCGGACCGTACGACATCGAGGGCAGCGAGACCCCCGGGGCCTTCGACGGGCGCGTGGAGCCCCGGAGCGCCGTCTTCTACTTCTCCTACTTCCTCACCGCCCAGAACCGGCTCCGGCCGCTCTACCGGGACCCGGCCGAGGTGTTCCGTGCGCCGTACGCCGGGTTCGTCGAGGACCTCTTCGACGGTTCCCACGGCGAGGAGGAGATCACCGAACGGCTGCCGGGCACGCCGGAGGAGCTGTTCACGGCGGACTTCCTGGAGGAGCTGCGGCACCCCTCGGGCGAGCTGCTGCGCACGTTCCGCGCCAACGACGGCACCTGCGACTGGCGACCGGACGTGCCCGTACGCCTGTACACGGCCTCCGGCGACCGGGACGTGCCGATCGCCAACTCCCGCGCCTGCGCCGCGGACCTGGCCCGGCACGGGCGGAAGGCGACCGTCGTCGACCAGGGGGCGGTGAGCCACTTCGGGGCGTTCGGAACGTCCGCACCGCGGATCGCGGAATGGTTCGACGCGATGGACGCCCGTGCGACGCGGGGCGGCGGGGGCGGCGCGCGATAGGACGGTACGGTGGGAGAGCAAGATCCGGGCGGCGCCACGCCCCCGGTCCGCACTCCCCCACACTCCGTCGACGAGCTGCGAGGCCCGGATGAGCGACCCGACGACGGCACGCGAGGCGATCACCCTCGTCACCGGCGACGACTTCACCGAACTCCCCTTCACCGAGGGCCCTTTGACGGGTGACGGGCCGATCGGGTGGCCCGGCTACTCCGACACGCACGCGCGCGCCTCCGCCCGTACCGGCGAGACCGAGTCGGTGATCTGCGGGACGGGCGAGATCGGCGGCGTACAAGTGGTCCTGATCTCCTTCGAGTTCCGGTTCCTCGGCGGCTCCCTCGGAGAGCGGACCGGCGCGCGGGCCGCCGCCGCCCACGCACTGGCCCGCGCGCGACGACTGCCCGTGGTCGTACTGCCGGCCACCGGCGGCAGCCGAATGCACGAAGGCATGCGCGCTCTCCTCCAACTCCAGTTCCTGGCACGCGAGTCGGCCCTCACCCGGGCCGCCGGGCTGCCACAGATCGCCGTCCTGAGGGATCCGACGACGGGCGGCGGCTGGGCCACGCTCGGCGCCGGATCGGATGTGGTCCTCGCGCTGCCCGGAGCCCAGGTCGGCTTCGCCGGTTCCCGCGTCCGCCCGCCGGACGCGGACCCCGCCGCGTACACGGCGGAGGCACAGCTCGCCCACGGACACGTCGACGCGATCGTGACTCCGGACGCGCTCCCCGGCGCCCTCGGGCGCTGGCTCTCCCTGCTCACCCGCCCCGCGCAGGGCCCGGTCGCTCCGCCGCGTGCGCTCGGCGACCCGGGCACGCCGCCCGCCGCGAGCGGCCGGGAGGCGGTGGCCCGTGCCCGGCACCCCGAGCGGCCCCGGGCCGCCGCGTACCTCGACGCGCACTTCTCCGTCCGCGAGGAGATCTCGGGCGACCGCTCCGGGGGCGTCGACCCGGGCATGCGGTGCGGCTTCGGGCGGCTCCCCGACGGACGTACGGTCGCGTACGCCG
This sequence comes from Streptomyces sp. NBC_00250, assembly GCF_036192275.1. NCBI lineage: Bacteria > Bacillati > Actinomycetota > Actinomycetes > Kitasatosporales > Streptomycetaceae > Streptomyces > Streptomyces sp. NBC_00250. The sequence goes on from NZ_CP108088.1 coordinate 1,138,102, forward strand.
CGCAGTGCGGGACCGCGACCCGCCCGGCCGGCTTCCGTACGGCCGCCCGGCTCGTGCGGCTCGCCGACCGGCTGGGGATCCCCGTCCTCACCCTCATCGACACGCCGGGGGCGGCCAACGACCCGGCGGCGGAGCGCGCCGGAGCGGGCCCCGCGATCGCCGACCTGTTCGCCGCCGTGGTCTCCGCCCGCGTCCCCGTCACCTCCCTCCTCATCGGCGAGGGCGGCTCGGGCGGCGCGCTCGCCCTCGCCGCCCCCGACAACCTCTGGGCGACGCCCGACAGTTACTTCTCGGTGATCGCCCCGGAGGCCGCCGCCTCCATCCTCAAGCGCCCGCCGGAGGAGTCCGACACCACGGCGGACCAACTTCGTCTGCGGCCACGGGACCTCCTGGACCTCGGTGTCGTCCGGGGCGTCGTGGAGCCGTAGGACCCGCCCGACGGCGAGCCCACGGGCGACCGCCGTCGCGCGTCCTGTCCGTACCTTTGCCATGTGCTGTACGGGGGTTGTACGGGCGCTGTACCGGGCGACGCGAGAGTGGCCGCACACGAACGCAACGGCGTTCGGCGGACGTTCACCTGACGCAGGAGTCCCGATGAAGCCCATATCCCGTACCCGTGCCGTCCTGGCCGCCGGACTCGCCGTGGCGACCCTCGGCACCCTCACCGCCGGCGTCGGCATCGCCCAGGCGGGCGAGAAGGACAGCAGGCGCGGCAAGGTCGGTGAGCGGGAGATCGCCGGCCTCTTCGACCGGTGGAACGCGGCGCTGCGGACCGGGGACGCGGAGAAGGTCGCCGACCGGTACGCCGAGGACGCCGTCCTGCTGCCGACCGCCTCGCCCCGGATCCGTACCGACCACGCGGACATCGCCGACTACTTCGAGCACTTCCTCCAGAAGAAGCCGCGGGGCGAGAAGATCCGCTCGGTGATCACCGTCCTGGACGAGAACTCGGCGATCGACGCCGGCCTCTACCGCTTCCACCTCACCGACCCGAAGACCGGCACCACCCAGGCCGTCGAGGCCCGCTACTCCTACGCGTACGAGAAGCGGGACGGCCGGTGGCTGATCGTCAACCACCACTCCTCGGTGCTGCCGGCCGAGGGCTGATCCACCGGGGCGCCTCGGCCGGCGTCCGCAGCCCGATCCGTACGCACAGTCCGCCGCCGGGCGCGTCCCGGAGGGCCACCCCGCCGCCGTCGTCCGTGACCAGCTGCTTGACGATGGCGAGGCCGAGACCGGATCCGGTACGGCCGGTCAGCCCCTGGCCGCGCCAGAACCGGTCGAACGCGCGGGCCTGTTCGGCGGCGGACATGCCGGGGCCCTGGTCGAGGACCTCCAGGACGGCCACGTCCTGACCTCCGGCGTCCACCCGTACGGTGATCGTCCCCCGGTCGGGGGAGACCTCCAGGGCGTTGGAGAGGACGTTGTCGAGGACCTGGTCGAGGTTGCCGGGCCCCGCGAGCACCCGGAGCCGGTCGTCGGCGTCGCCGGTGAGGACGATGGTCACGCCGCGCTCGTCGGCCGCCGGGCGCCAGACGTTCAGCCGTTCCTCGACCAGCTCGCGCAGGGGCAGCGGTTCGGGCGCCGACACCTTCGCCTCGGCACGGGCGAGCACGAGCAGGCCGCTGACCAGGCGGCTCATCCGCACGACCTCGGCGGTGGCCTGGTCGACGTCCTCGCGGACGAACTCGTCGTCGACCCCGTCCGCGATGTTGTCGAGCGAGAGCCGCAGCGCCGTCAGCGGCGTACGCAGCTGGTGCGAGGCGTCCGCGACGAAGATGCGCTGCGAGGCGACCAGGGTGTCGAGCCGCTCGGCGCCCTGGTTGAGCGTACGGGCCAGGGTCTGTGTCTCCTGGGGTCCGGTCACGGGTGAGCGGGCGGTGAGATCGCCGTCGCCGAAGCGGCTGGCCATGTCGTTGAGCTGGCGCAGCGGCTTGGTCAGCAACCGGGCCACGATCGCGCCGAGCCCGGCCGCGACCGCGAGCACGCCGACCGCGAGAACGGCCCGGAAGCCCCAGATCCGCCAGAGCCGGCCGGTGAGGTCGGCGGTCTCGTACCGGATGCGCACCGCGCCGACGATCCGTTCCTCCCGCGCCACGGCCTCCCCGCGCGCGTACACGGGCACGGTGACCACCAGCTCGGGCCCCCACACGAGCCGCGAACCCCAGTCGACGGTGGTCCTCCCCCGCCCGAGCGCCTCGCCGAACGCGGGGTCGTCCGGGTCCGCCGGCAGGGGCAGCGTGGGCACGGCGCTCGTGCCGTCGGCCGCGACCACCTCGACGGTGCCGGGAGTCTCATCGGCGTACGCCCCCGCCATCCGGGCCAGCGCCTGCCGGGCGGGCTCGTCCCCGTCCCCGAGCAGCAGCGCCATCGTGGTGGCCTCACGGCGTACGGACTCCTCGGTGTCCCCCCGCAGTTGCGCGGTGAGCGTGAAGGCGACCGGCACGGTGAAGGCGGCGAGGGCGACCGCGACGAGCGCCACGTAGCTGACGATCAGCCGCTTGATCACGCGGGTTCCGGTCGGACCGATTCGACGGCCTCGGCGGCCTCGGCGGCCTCGACGACCAGTCTGAAGCCCACTCCGCGGACGGCCTCGATGGACACCGCCCCGGCCAGCTTGCGCCGCAGCCCCGCCACGTGCACGTCCAACGTCTTGGTCGGGCCGAACCAGTTGGCGTCCCAGACGGCCTCCATGATCTGCTCGCGGGACATCAACGCGCCCGGTTCCTCGGTGAGGAACGACAGCAGGTCGTACTCCTTGGGCGTCAGCGCCACCTCCGCGCCGTCGAGCCGGACTCGCGCCGCCTTGCGGTCGACGCTCAGCCGGGTCCCGTAGCACTGGGGCCCCGCGGGCCGGTCCGCCGGCCGCACACGTCGCATCACGGCCCGGATCCTGGCGATCACCTCGCGCACCCCGAAGGGCTTGGAGACGTAGTCGTCGGCCCCGATCTCCAGGCCGACGACCCGATCGGTCTCGTCACTGCGGGCGCTGATCACGATGATGGGTACGTCTCCGCGCCGCCGGAGCGCCCGGCAGACATCGAGCCCGTCGGTGTCGGGCAGGCCGAGATCGAGCAGCACCAGGTCGTACGGCGCGGTGACGGCGAGACCCGCCGCCCCGGTGGTGACCCACTCCACCTCGAACCCGTAGCGCAGCAGCCCTCGCCGCAGGGACTCCGCGACCGGCTCGTCGTCTTCCACAAGGAGTACACGCACGGGGAAACCCTAGTTCGAGTTCCGTATGCGCATGCACCACCGTGAGGCGGGGCTCGGCGGTCCGACTCGCACCGCTCCCGGCCCCCGGCCCCCGGCTTCCGGCTCCCGGCTCCCGGCTCCCTGCTCCCTGCTCCCTGCTCCCTGCTCCCTGCTCAGTAGTAGTGACGCATGATCTCGTCCGCCCAGGCGGGCTGGGTGGTCGGGCCCTGGGGGCCGAACTCCGTCATGTACGGCTTGATGTCGAGGACCGGCGTGCCGTCGACCGCGTCCAGGCCCCGCACATGAAGGTCGAGCCCTTCCGTGCGGAGCAACCGGCAGCGGGAGACGCCGATGCGGTTGGGGCGGTTCTTGCCGCGCTGGGCGAAGATCCCGACCAGCGGCCACTCCGTGTTGCCGCGCGGGTGGCGGGCGCCGGTCTGCACGGCGTCCGGTCGTACGCGGTCGAAGTGGTAGACCACCTCCAGGTGCGAGAAGGCGTCGAGACCGGCGAGCGCCTCGGGTCCGAAGGCCTCCGCGTCCAGCCGGATGACCGACACGACGTCGCCCCACTCGTCGTCCCGCACCTCGTCGCGTCCTCCGACGACATGGCCCACCGGGTGGGAGACGACTGTCGGCAAGGTGTGCCGGGTGTGCTCCTGTGCCATGGGTTTCTCGTCCTTCCTCCGACCCCGAGGGGTGCCCGACCGGCACCGTACCGCTCCTCGAACGGCCGTCGGATGCCGGGCCCGTGACCCGGATCGGGACCCTGGCGCGGATGCGCTCGGCCTGTGGCCCGACAGGGACGCCGGGCGTGCCCGTCCGGGTCCGTGCACCGGTCCGGTAGGCCTCGCCGCAACGGCACTACCGACCGGTACGGCATTCGTACGCACGCGCGTACGGCCGCCCGGGCGCACGGCTCGCCGAACGGGCGGCCCCGGGTGACCATGGAATGCGGGCCCTGCCCGGAAGCCGGCCAGCACTGGAGGAACCCGTGGCGCACTCCGGCACCACCACCGACGTACTGATCGTGGGCGCGGGGCCGGTGGGCCTGAGCGCCGCCGCCGACCTGCGCCGCCACGGCGTGCGCTGCCGGCTCGTCGACCGGCTGCCGGCCCGGCTCCCGTACGCGAAGGCGGTCGGGATCCAGCCGCGCACCCTGGAGGTCTGGGACCGGATGGGTCTGGTCCGTGCCGTCCTGGAGTCCGCCGTCCCGATGCGCGGCCAACTGACCTATGTCAACGGCAGGGAGGCGGCGCGGCTCGACCTGGAGCTGCCTCCGGAGGTGCCGTACGGCTTCGCCGCGCTGCCGCAGTACGAGACCGAGCGGCTCCTGGAGGAGTACCTCGCCGGGCTCGGGACGGTCATCGAACGCGGCACCGAGCTGGTCTCGTTCACCCAGGACCCGGACGGGGTCACCGCGCGGTTGCGCACCGCGTCGGGGGCGGACGAGGAGCTGCGGGTCCGCTATCTGGTCGGTTGCGACGGGGCGCACAGCATCGTCCGCAAGACGCTCGGCCTGTCGTACGAGGGCGGCGCGTTCCCGGACACGTACATGCTCGGCGACGTCGAGACCGATGCGGACTGGGGCCTGCCCCAGGGGTACGCGCTCCGCTCCGAGCACCGCGCCGACGACGGTTCCCTCGACGACGTGCTGGTCTGCATCCCGTTGCCGGGAGCGGGCCGCTATCGGATGTCCATGAACGTCCCGCCCGAACTGGCCGCACCGGTGACGGCGTCGGACGGTGTCGCCCACGGTCTCGACGGCGGAGACGGTCCGGAGCTTCCGCACCTGCAGGCGGTCGTCGACCGGCTGGCGCCGCGCCCCACCCGGCTCTCCGGTCTCCGCTGGTCCTCGGTCTTCCGCGTCAGCCACCGCATCGTCGACCGCTACGGCGAGGGGCGGGTGTTCGTCGCGGGCGACGCCGCCCACATCCACCCGCCCACCGGCGCCCAGGGCATGAACACCGGTGTCCAGGACGCCGCCAATCTGGCCTGGAAGCTCGCCCTCGTGGTGCGGGGCGAGGCCGGGCCCGCGCTGCTCGGCAGCTATGACGCCGAGCGCCGACCGGTGGGTGAGGAGGTCGTGGGCCGTACCGTGCGGCACTCCACCCGGGGGTTCGAGGACGACCCGACCGACCGGCGGACGCTGATCCTCCGCGAGGCCCAGCTGCTCGTCGGCTACCGCGACGGTCCGCTCGCCGACGTGCCGTACGGCCCGGTCGACGCGCCCCAGCCCGGCGACCGGGCCCCTGACTGCGCCGGGCTGACCACGCCGATCGCCGCCTACCCGCTGCGACTGCTCGACGTGCTGCGCCGGCGTCCGGGGCATGTGGCCGTGCTGTACGGGGCCGAGGGCGCCGAGCTGGCCGCCGCGGCGGCGGAAGCGAGGGCCTGCTGCGGGCTGCTCCCCCTCGACGTCCTCGCCGTACTCCCACGGACCGGCGATCCACAGGCTCCCGTTTCCCTTGGCGTTCCGGCGTACCGCGACGCCGCCGGGGAGTTCGCTCGGCTCTATCTCCCCGACGGCGCCACCGGCTTCGTCGTACGCCCCGACGGGCAGCTCGCCGCCCGGTTCCCGCTCGGCGGGACCGCGGCGGCCCTGTCCGGCTACCTCAGGGCGCTGCCCGTGCCGCTGGGTCCTGTCTGACGGGCCCTACGGGACCCAGTGGTTGCCCGAGGCCGTGATCATGACCTGGAGCTGGATGCTCGCGGAGAAGTAGCTGCTGGTGTCGATCGGGGTGGCCAGCATCTTGTTCCACAGCGCGTCCAGCCAGGCCTGGCTGCCCGAGTCGGTCATGGCCGCCACCGCGAACGGCGCGAAGAAGGCCGCCTCGCTGCCCGCGGAGATCTGGGTGCCGTTGAGCTTGTAGCCGATGGCGATCTTGTTCGGGTCGCCGCCGGTCTTGGTCTTGATCCAGCTGTTGAGCTTCCGGGCGGCCGCGAGCGAGGTGGCGTCACCGCTGGTCACCGCGTCGTCCGCGATGCGCCAGGGGGTGCGACAGGCGTTCCACCAGTAGGCGCCGTCGTTGGGGTCCTCCAGGACCTCGCCCGGTGCGGGCTTGGGCGTGGTGTTGGTGTCGACGACGAAGTCGGGGAGGAGTCCGGTGCCGGAGGCGTAGGTCGACTGGAGGCGGGAGATCTGGGTCTGGTGCGCGGTGCGCACGGCGTCCCAGGTCGTGTCGCCGGAGGCCGTGCGGAAGGCGCGGAAGTGGTCGACCATCCAGTCCGAGGTACGGGTGATGTAGTAGTACTGGTCGCCGGAGCTGCTCCAGTCTCCGAGCTTCAGGAGCTTGGTGGTCGGGTTGAGTTCGTCCTTCTTGATCGCGGCGATGTGCTTGAGCGCGAGGTCCTTGTAGTTGTAGGTGCCGGTGCTGCCCCACTGCTTGTCGGCGAGGAGCAGGCCGTAGGCCACGTCCATGTCGCCGTCGGTGGCGCCGTCACCGCCGTTGACGCTCTTGCAGGCGACGTCCTGTTCGGCGGCGAGCAGGTTCGGGTTGACGGAGGACGGGTGGTCGATCTTCCACTTCACGAGGCCGTCGAAGATCTTCTTCGCGTCGGGGTCGGCACCGGCCATGGTCGCGGTGACGACCATGCCGTAACCCTGCGCCTCGGCGACGTACGGGTGGTCGGCGTCGGGCGAGATGATCTGGTACCAGCCGTTGCCGCAGTTCTGCCGGACGAAGGCCGACTTCCACTTGTTGTAGTACTCGACGACCTTCTGGTCGATCGTGGCCTGGGAGCCGGAGGGCTTCAGCATGCCGGCGGTGTAGGGCTTGAGGTGGCTGCCGAAGGGGACGGCCGTCCCGCCGCCGCCCCCGCCGCCGGTGGGCGCGCCGTACACCTCGAACTCCCAGAGGGAGTAGCCGTACGCCGTGCCGCGGCCGGTGCCGTACATGCGGACGTAGCGGCCGCTGCCGGAGACCGTCAGGTCATCGGTCGCGCCGTCACCGGCGGTGGTGGAGTAGACGTCCGACCAGGTCGACCCGTCGGCCGAGGTCTGTATCCGGTAGGTCTTCCCGTACGCGTCCTCCCAGTTGAGCTTGATGCGGGAGATCGTGTGGTCGGCCCCGAGGTCGATGCGGATCCACTGCGGGTCGACCCCTTCGAGGCTCGCCCAGCGAGTGCCCGTGTTTCCGTCCACCGCGAGACCGGGCCCGAAGGCCGAGGTCTCGACGGACGAGGCCGTCACCGTCTTGCCGGTGGACACCGGACCGTCGGCGGCCTGTGCCTGTGGCAGCACCGTCAGGGGCAACGCCAGCAGACCTGCGAGCCCGAGAAGCGAGACGCTTCGTCGACGCATGACAACTCCCTTTCCCTCCATGGCCAATGGTTAGGAAATATTCCTAACCATTGGCCGGGAGAGTAGAGAGACCGGCAGTCCCGCGCAAGACCCCGCACGACAACCGGGACGCACCCTCCGGTGCGGGCACTGCATTTGACGGTTCGTCAGTTCGCGCACAGCGCCGTGTCGACGACCGCGTCCGCGCTGGTGAACCCCTTCGCCGTGGGCGGCTGGAGGGCGGTGACGGCGATCGTGGCGGCGCGCCCTCGGTCGGTGACTCCGGGGTAGGTGTGATAGCCGGGAATGTTGCCGCCGTGTCCCCACATCACACCGCCACAACTGAGCGGCGTACTGATGAGCCCGAGGCCGTAACGGCTGCCGGGCGTGGATCCGGAGCCGTCGTCCGGGATCTCCACGGTGGTACGCATCTGGGCGAGCTGCGCGGGCTTCAGGAGCTCGCCGCCGATCAGGGCGGAGAAGAAGCGGTTGAGGTCGCCCGGGGTGGAGACCAGCTGCCCCGCCGCCCATCCCCACGACGGGTCGATCCTGGTGATGTCGACCAGCGGCGCACCGGGCCCGCTCGCGTGGTAACCGCGAGGGTGCGCCTCCCGGATGCCTTCCTCGCCCACACCGGGGAAGTAGGTGTGCCGCAGCCCTACGCGATCGACGACCCGCTTCGTGATCTGCTCGGCGATCGGGCGACCGGTGACCTTCTCGACGAGCAGCCCGGCGACGACGTAGTTGGTGTTGCTGTACGACCAGCGCGCCCCGGGGGCGAACTCGGCCTTGCGCTCCAGGGCCACGTCGAGCAGAGCGCGGGGCTGGTAGTAGGTGTGCCGCTGTTCGCCGAAGACCCGGTCCATCAGGACGCTCGTGTACTCGGGCAGACCACTGGTGTGCTGCAGCAGCTGGCGGACGGTGATGCGCCGGCCGTCGATGCCGTCGCCGCGCAGCAGACCCGGCAGATAGCGCTCGACGGGGGCGTCGAGCGCGACCTTCCCCTCGCCCACCAGCTGCAGGACCACCACGGCCGTGAAGGTCTTGGTGTTGCTGCCCACCCGCACCTGCCCGTCGACCGGCACCTTCGCCCCGGTCCCGAGGTCCCCGACTCCGGCGGTGTGGTTCCGGGTCCGGCCGTCGCGCCCGGTGGTGGCGAGGAGGGCCGCGGGGAAGCCGTCCTCGGTCACCACGCGCTCCAGACCCGCACGGACGGCGTCGCGCGGCCCGTGCGCCGGGGCGGACGAGGCCGCGGTCGCGGGCACCACTGCGGCGACGGCCAACGCGGCGGCGATCGCGGCCACGGCGCCGGCCCGCCCGCGGCGCCCGGACGGCCCCGTTCCGTCGGTGGGCCGGCTCTTCCGCGTACGCATGGACATGAGTGAACTCCCCTGCTCGACAGGCCGGTCACCTCGCTGCGCCGGCTCCGCCAAGCCTCGCCGTCCAAGATCAACGGAACCAACCTGCCAGCTCCTGCATCCTCCCTGGGGACAACCCCACGCCCCCGCGGGGGCTGGACGCCGACCCCTCCGTTCCGTCCCGGGACCGCCGCCGGTCAGATCGCCCCCGGTGCGGGGGTGCCCGGCAGCCAGGTCCACATCCGACCTGTCGGCACCGAAGTGAGGTGGTGAGGGCTCCGCGCCCCTCACCACCCCGCATCAGCCCTCCGGCGGCGCCGCCGCACGGGCCTCCCGCAGCGCCGTGTGGACCGACCAGACCACCGAGACCAGCGGTACGGCCACCACGGCGCCCACGATGCCGGCGGCGATCGAGCCCGCGATCACCGTGATCGCCACGACCAGCGGATGGAGGCGTACGGCCCAGCTCATGACGATCGGGTGCAGCAGATGGCCCTCGATCTGGCCGATCACCACGATCAGGCCGACCACGATCCCGGCCACCAGCGGCCCCTGTGAGGCCAGCGCCACGACGGCGGCGACCGCGAGGGCGATCGGCGAGCCGATCAGGGGCACGAACGCGGCCAGGAACTCCAGGAGGGCCAGCGGAACCGCCAGCGGAACGCCGAGGAGCCACAGGGCGATCCCGACGAGCACCGCGTTCACGGCCGCCACCAGGACGATCCCGTGGGTGTAGCCGGTGAAGGTCCGCCAGGCCGCGCCCCCGCCGACGGCCACCCGGTCACGGACCGACGCGGGGAGCTGTTCCTTGAACCAGGCCCACTGCCGGTCGCCCGAGTGGATGAAGAACACCGCGGAGAACAGCGCGAGGGCCAGGGTCGTCAGCACGGCCACCACATGATGGGCGCCGCTCAGAGCCGTACTGACCAGGGTCGAGCGGTGGCTGGAGAGGAACTGTCCGATCCTGGCCTGGAGGTCGGACAGCGCCCCCGGCTCCAGCCGGAACGGCGGCCGCTCCAGCCAGTCCTCGATCCGGATGATCCCCGTACGGAACTCGCGCACGAGGGTCGTCCGCTCCCCCGCCACCGCCTCGCCCACCAGCGCCAGCACGCCGAGGACGAGCGCGATGCTCCCCAGCACGGTGAGGGCGACCGCGAGCGGCCGGGGCAGCCCGCGGGCGACCACGTCGGCCAGGGGGCGGAGCAGTGCGGTGATCACGAGCCCCAGGAACACGGCCACGCCGATCTCGTGGAAACGCCCGAGCACCGCGAACAGGCTGTAGACGAGCGCGCCGACGACGAGCAGTCGCCACGCGTAGGCGGCGGCCGTACGAAGGAAGGGGGTGACCGTCGGTGCTGTGCCTGGCTGCATCCCACCGACCTACCACCCACGGCGACCACCTGTCGTGAGGATCACAGGTCCGATGCCGGGAACTCCGCCGATCGGCGGTGCGGCCCTGGAAAGAATGGGCGCTCGATCGGAGTCCTCACTCTCGGGGGAATGTGACGTGTCCAGGCTGAACCGATGGTGTGCCGTCCTCGCCGTGACCGCCCCGCTGGCGCTCGCCGGCTGCAGCAGCCCACCGCCCGCACTGGAGTTCGGGACGGCCGAGCCGTCGGGCCCCCGGCTCGCCGCGCAGCCCGCCGCCAACGGCTCGCTGCCCGTGGCCCAGTGGCCGAACGCCTGCGAGGTGCTGAGCGACACGGAGATCCACGCGATCCTGCCGCAGGCGACCGACTTCGAGCGCGAGCCGTTGAAGGTCACCATCATGAACTTCAACCCGCTGGCCGAGTCCGCTCCCGGTACGACCGGCGACGTGGCCGCCGGCGGCTGCTCGTACAAGTTCGGGCTCCCCTCCGAGTACGAGAGCAAGCGCAACAGCAGCATCAAGCTGACCTTCACGGCCATCGCCGACCCCGCCCTCGTACGGGAGAGCTACGCCGAGGACATGAAGGACGCGCGCGAGCAGGCGACCCGGCTCAAGAAGGAGTTCCGCGACCTCGGGGCCGCGCTGGGCGCGGAGGGCTGCTTCCTGCCGGACCTCTCGGAGGGACCGACCTGCTTCCGGGGGCCGTACAAGTTCGAGGTGGACGGCATGTCCACGGCGGACGGGGTCGGGGAGTACCCGGAGTCGAACAAGAACTGGAGCGACAAGGTCCTCACCCACGTCGCCCGGACGGTCAGCGCCCGCATTCCGTAGCGCTCCGCGCCTTCCGTGGCCTCCGCCCCGTCCGTGCGTCCGTCCGTCAGGAGGCGGGGCGTGGGCATCGCGGGAGCACCGGGCGGTCCTTCGTCCGGACCGCCGGCAGCCAGGCCTGCCGGGCGGGCCCGCCCGGCAGGCTGACGCGGAACCAGCGGGTCGACTCCAGGTCCTCCTCGTCGATGATCGGCTGACCGCGGGGGACCTCGCAGTCGGCGTCGAGGAGGTCGCCGTGCCAGACCCGGGTGGGGACGACGTTCTCGGCGGTGTACGGCCGCAGGGGGTCGATCGCCAGGCCCAGACTGCACTGGGGGTCCCGGTCGGCGCGATCCTGGCAGCCCCGCTCGGCGTTGAACACCCGGATGCGGACCGGGGATCCCGCGGAACCTTCCCCCCGCCCGGGCCCTCCGTCCCGTCCCGCGTACGTCCACGTCGCCGCGGCGACCGCCCCGCACACCGTGGCGGCGAGGAGCGCGGCCCGGGCCCGGCGCCCCTTTCGTACGGTACGGAGCGTCGGCGCGAGCCCTCGTGGCTCGTGGGAGGAGATCCGCCCGCGCAGACTCTCGGCCGTGTGCGCGGCGCGGTCGGCGTGGGTGGGGGCGAGGCAGTCGGCGGCCAGGGCCCGCCAGAACTCCGGGACCGACTGGTCCATCCGGAGCGGCGCGCGCCCCTCCGCGTACTCCTGGACGGCGGCTCCCCGCGCCATCGGCGTGGCGCCGGTGAACGGCGGGGCACCGGACGCGAACACCTCGTGGATCACGATGCCCAGGGCCCAGATGTCGGCGCTCGGCCGGACCTCCACGCCCAGCTCTCCCAGCGGCGCCTTCCACCGCTCGGGCGGGAGGTAGTCCAGGGTGCCCATCGGGGGCGCGTATCCGTGCGTGCCGGTCAGCTCGGTGGCGAGCCCGAAGTCCGAGAGCCTCACCGCACCGTCCTGGCCGATCAGGACGTTCTCCGGCTTGAGGTCGGCGTGCACCCAGCCGGCCGCGTGCAGATGGGCCAGGCCCTCGCAGATCCCGGCGATCAGCCGACCGCCCTCGGCCTCGGTCAACCCGGCGCCGGTCGACCAGGCCTCGGTCGACTTGACCTCGGTCGACCTGACCTCGGTCGCCTTGGCTTCGGTCGACTTGGCTTCGGTCACGCCGGCCGAAGTCGCCCCGTGGCCGCTCGCCCCGGCGCCGATCAGGTCCCGCAGAGTGCAGCGGGCGCGCTCCATGACCAGGACGATCGCGCCGTCCAGCGCCGGATGTCCGGGTGAGGTGAGCACGAACGAGTCGATCAGTCGGACGAGCCGGGGATGGGCTGCCCCGCGGCCGAGTTCGACCTCGCGCCGGGCCGCTTCGGCCACGCGAGCAGCTTGGCGGGGCGCGAGTCCCGCGGTCGGCATGACCTTGAGCGCGACCTCGTCCCGCGCCGCGGACCCTTCCCCGTCGGCCGCCGGCCGGCCCGCGTACACGGTCGCCCAGCCGCCCGACCCGATCGGCTCGGCGACCAGCCAGTTCCCCAACCGGTAGCCCTCGGGCAGGAGTTCCGTGCGTTCACTCCCCCACGACGTGCCCCGGCCCCCCACCGGCACCACCGCCCCTACCGTCCCCGTGCGGCCGGTTCGGCCCGGGGCGGCAGCAGTGCGAGGTGCTCCTCCCGTACGATCCCGAATCTCAGCGCGACACCGACCACGGCCTCGCGCTTGCCGTGCCGGCGGTCCCCCCGGCCCGCGTCGGAGACCTGACCGCCACCGACCCTCAGCTTCTCCTCGGCGAGGTAGTCGATGTGCGAACTCACCGCCCGGGGAGTGAGCTTGGCGCAGGAGGAGTGCCCTCTGAGCCGTTCGACGACCTGCGGGGTCGTCGGCACCGCCACCGGGGACTGGTCGCGTAACCAGGGTTCGCAGAGCGCGGCGAGGACCAGGAAGTACGTGGCCGTCTCGTCGAGCGAGTACGCCGTGACCGTACGGCTCTCCCAGGAGCCGCCCATGCCGTGCGGATCGAGGTAGACGTGGTCGGGAGCGAACACCTGGAAGGAGACGGTGGTGTCACGGCGCGTGGGGAGCACCACCCGGGAGAACTCGAACGGGATCGGCGCACCGGCCCGACGGGGAGGCACCCGCAGGTACTCGCCCGCACCCTCCGGGTTCTCCACGAGATAGCTGTGGGTCGTGCTGTGATTGCTCAACTGCCAGTGGTCGTCCGTGACGCGGATCTCGCCCGCCAGGCGGGAGATCGCCTCGTCGGCGAGACGGAGCTCGACCGGGGTCCGCGACGAGCCGCGCCCGAAGCGCGCCCGCTCCCCCGGGCCCAGCCTGAGAGTCACCGCCTCGCCGTACGGCTCTCCGTCGACGACGCCGCCGCTCCCCTGCGGCAGATGGACGACTATGCCGCTCACCGATCCCCCCGTCCCGCGCGTAGACAGCTGTCATGCACACAGAACGCTACCGGTAGTACGCGACGGTTCACCGTATGGCATCGGCCACTTCCGTGACCCGGCCGAACCGTGCGCAAGCGGGAGAAGGGTGAGCGGCTCCGCTCAGTCCGCCTGGTCGAACTCGTCCGCCAGACGGGGGATGTAGTCGGCGAACACGGCGGACCAACAGCCGTAGTTGTGCTCGCCGTTGCACTGCGGCGAGAGGGAGCCGCCGTTGCCGTAGTTGACGAAGCGGCTCGGGATGCCCAGCTGGTCGAGGCGGTTCTTCACGTTGGTGGAGGCGACGGCCGTCCTGCTGTCGATCAGGCCACGGTCGCCCGTGTAGAGGGTGACGCCGGTGTCCGAGAGTGTGCGCAGATTGGCCGGGGAAGCGGGGTTGACCTCGTTCCAGATCCGGTCGTCGAAGAGGGCGTACGGGGAGCCGAAGATCGCGTCGCTGTCCACGACGGGCCCGTAGTCGGGGCAGCCTCCACCCGAACCCGAGGTGCTTGCGGTGCACATGGCGTGCGGCAGGTTGAGTTCCGTGGCGAGGACGACCCCGCGGACCTCCCACAGGCCGAGGTCGACGGCCCCGGAGAGGGCGGCGACGTGGCCGAACAGGTCGGGCCGGGCCTGGGCGTAGTGGAGGGCGCCGTAGCCGCCCATGGAGAGGCCGACGACCGCGCGGTGGTCCCGGTCGGCGAGGGTGCGCAGGTTGGCGTCGATGAAGGGGACGACCTGCCGGAGGTGGAAGTTCTCCCAGTTGGCCTTGCCCAGTGCGGTGTTCTGCATCTTCCAGTTGGCGTACCAGCCCTTGAGGCCGCCGTCCGGCACCACCGTGATCATCCGGTCGTCGCGCAGGGCGGGGGCGGCCGCGGCATCGTCCACCGTGCCGGCTCCGCCGTGCAGGAAGTACGTCACGGGCCAGCGCTTGTCCGGGGCCGTGTAGTAGTCGCCCGGCAGGAACACCCGGATCCTGTGCTGTCCCGAGAGCTCGGGGGTGGTGACGGTGAGGGTGAAGTCCGTGGCCGAGTGCACCTGGGTGGCGGCGGTGACCCGGGTCAGTCCCTGCCCGTCGGTGAACTCGGGGATCACGGGGGTGTCCGCGGCGGCCACGGGGCCGGTGACGGTGGTGACCGCGACCGCGACCGCCGCGGCGAAGGTCACCACGGCGGTACGGAGGGCGGTGCGGAGGGCTGCTGCGGGCCGAATGGGTCTCATGGTCTCTTCCTCTCTCTTCACATCGGTCGTCAGTAGGCGGGGACGCCCGGCCGGAGCGGGGCCACCGCCCGGTCGCCGAACGAAGTCCAGGGGCGCCAGCCGCCACTGGGCCGGTCCTGTACGCGGGTACGGATCCGGCCGTCCGCCGTGACGGCGAAGACGTGCAGCCGACCGGTGGCGTCGGCCGCGGCCGACGGCGTACCGGCGAGCAGGATGCCGGACTCGCCGAAGTCGTCGCCGGGATCCCAGGGGCCACCGGGCGCGCGGTGCCATCGGTGGCTGATTCGAGCGCCCCCTGGGGACAGCGCGAAGGCCTCCAGGCGCCCGTCGGCGCTGGGCGCGAGCAACGGGGCCGCCTCCGTCCAGCCGAACAGCGACTGCCAGCCGTCCCAGCCGCCGCTGGGCACGGACTGGCGGCGGTCGAAGGCCCCCATGCCCGACGGGCCGATCGCTACGACGGCGAGCCTGCCGCTGCCGTCACGGGCCACCCGGGGCGCGGCGCCGGCCGCGGTCCCGAAAGCGTTCCACTCGGCCCAGGGGCCGTTGGCCGACGTCTGCCACCGGTGGTGGAGCGCCGCCCCGCCCGGCGCCAGGACGAACACCTCCAGGCGGCCGTCGTCGTTGGCCGCGACGACGGGGGGTGCGCCGGCCGGACCACCGAATCCGGCGGCCCAGGGCTCCCAGACCGGCGACCCCGGGGACGACTGCCTCCGTCGCGCGACGGAGGCGCCCCCCGGGCCGAGGGCGAAGACCTCAAGGCGGCCGTCGGCGTTGCGGGCGACGGCGGGGGCCGCACCCGCCGGACCGCCGAACTCCTCCCAGTCCCGCCAGCCGCCGTCCGGGCGCTGCGCCCGGTGGTGCAGGTGGACGCCACCCGGGGCGAGCGAGAAGACCTCCAGACGGCCGTCGGCGTCACGGCCCAGCGTGGGCACGGCCCCGGCCGGCCCGCCGAAGGCCTCCCACTCCGCCCAGGTGTCGGTGGACGGGTCGACCTGGACGCGCCGCAGCATCGAGCGGTCACCGGCGTCGAGCGCGAAGACGGTCAGGCGGCCGTCAACGTCGAGCCCGGCGACGGGGTTGTCCGGGCTCTGCCACGACGGTGGTGTGTCCCGCCAGGCCAGCGGAGCCACGTACAGCCCTCGCCGGAACCATCCGGCGGCACTCGCGTACCAGGCTTCCCCGTCGGCGAAGACCTCGACGGCATGACCGGCGACGTGACCCGCGTACCCGGTCAGGTCGAAGTGGAAGGGGTCGCGCGAGGCCAGCACGTCGGTGCCCTCGTAGCCGTTGCGCGGACCGATGAACAGGTAGTACCAGCCGTCCCGTTCGACGACGAACGGCGACTCGGTCACCGAGACGGTCGCGTCCGTGCTCGCGTCGGTGAACGCGACGCCCGGCGCGCTCCAGTGCACCAGGTCGGCGGACCGCCGGTGGGACACGACGTGGTGGCCGCCCGGGCCGGACAGTTCGGTGTAGTACATGACCCACTCGCCGCCGATCCGGACGACCATCGGGTCGCGGGCCGCGAGCCCCCGGAAGAGGGGGCCGGACGGTTCACGGGTCCAGGTGACCAGGTCGGTCGAGGTCGCGAGGTTGATCGCGGCACCGCTGGCGCCACCGGCGGCGTAGAACATCCAGAACGTGCCGCCCGCCTCGACGACGTGCGGCGCCCACAGGTGCTCCTCCCCGAAATAGGAGGGGTCGACGGTGAGCGCGTCGGCGTGGCTGGTCCACGGCCCGTGCGGAGTCGCCGCGGAGGCATGGGCGAAGGAGACCTCCCCCGAGCTGTCGGGGGACTCGCCGGGCGGTGCGCTGTCCCCGACGATGCTGAACAGGTGCCAGCGGCCTTGAGCCCTGATCACCGTGTGGTCGTTGAGATAGCGCGGACGGGCAGGGGTGGACGGGTCGTAGACGTGGGTGAAGGGTGCGGCCGCGCCGACCCATGAAGCGGGCGGAACGGCGGGGGTGCGGGCTGCGGTGCCGGCCGTGGTCGCTGCGGCTCCGCCGGGGAGCAGGAGCGGAAGCGCGCCCGCCCCCGCGGCGCCGCGCAACAGGTTCCGTCGGCTGATCGGAAACATGCTCGTCTCTCCAGAGGGCCCTCGTGGCCGGCCGCGCCACAGGGGCGCGGCCGAGCACGGGTCGGGCTTTCGGCGGCGGTCGGACGACGGGTCAGTTCATGGGAGGACCAGCGGTGTTGTTCACCCAGCCCCACTCGGACCAGGACGAGAATCCGGTCTGCCATCGGTGGTACGTGCCGGTCGGGTTGGTGCCGAAGACCTCGATGCGGCCGTCCGCGTTGGTGGTGGCGGTGACCTCCGTGCCGCCGGTGCCGAACGTGGCCCACTCGCTGTACGGCGCGTTGACCCCGGTCTGCCAGGCATGCACCGCCGTCTCCCCGTTCATCGCGAACACCTCGACACGACCGTCCGGCGTACGCTCACTACTGAGCTGCGCGTTCGCAGGACCACCGGTCGGCTCCCACTCCGACCAACTCGCCGGACCCGTCTGATACTTGTGGAACACACCCACCGGCCCCGAGGCGAACACCTCCAGGCGACCATCGGCATTGTGATCGACAGTCACGTCATGCCCACCGCCCCCGAACGTGTCCCACTGCGACCAGCCACCATTCGGAGCCGTCTGGTACCGATGCTGGAACGTGCTCCCGTTCATGGCGAACACCTCAAGACGACCGTCCGGAGACTTCTCCATCTCCACACGACTGTCGGCAGGACCACCACCAGCGGACTCCCACTCCGACCAACCACCGTTCGGAGCCCCCTGATACCGATGGAACAACCCCACCGGACCAGACGCATAAACCTCGATCCGGCCGTCCGCATTCACACCCGCCGCCACATCACGACCACCCCCACCGAAGGCCTCCCAACTCGACCAACCACCCGACGGAGACAGCTGATAACGGTGCTGGAACGTACTCCCGTTCAGCGCGAACACCTCCAGACGACCGTCCGCGTTCGGAGCGATGGCGAGTTCCGCGTTGCCCGGACCGCCGAGCGACTCCCACGCGGACCAGTTGCCGTTGGACTGCAGCTGCCAGGCGTGGTGCACACCGTCGGCAGCCGCGGCGAACACCTCGAGGCGCCCGTCCGCGGACCTCGCGGACACCACCCGGCCCGACTCCGCCGGGTACACCAGCGGCGGCCTGGGCGGCGGACCGCCGGTGCCCGGGACGCAGGGCAGTGTGATGCCGCCCTCGGCGAGGTAGAGCTCGGGGTCGATGCCGTACGAGGCGGACGGGTCTCCCCAGATCCGCAGGTGCAGATGGGAGCCGGACGAGTTGCCCTCGGAGCCCATCAGGGCGATCCGCTGGCCGGCCACGACGTGGTCGCCGACGGAGACGTCCCGCTGGTACATGTGCCCGTACTCGGAGATCCTCCCGTCGGCGTGCTGGATGCGGATCCACTGGCCGTAGTCGCCGACGTAGCCGGAGATGGTCACTTCGCCGTCGCCGACGGCGTAGATCGGCGTGCCGAGGTCGTCGCCGATGTCCACGCCGTTGTGACCGCTGTGATAGGGCTGGGTGACCACTCCGGTGGTCGGGCACGCGGCTGCGGAGGTGGCGGTCCGGGCGGCGGCGGGAGTCGTGGCCACCAGGCCCGGCAGAAGCGCGGCGACGACAGCGAGAACGTAGATCACGGCACGTCGCGACAGCGGTGACAGGCGGGGCAGTAGTGACGAGCGGGGCGGTGGGGACAGGCGGGTCAGTGGGGACAGTCCCAGAAGCACGGGACGCTCCTCCCCTTGGTCGGCTCGGGGTGGGTGGGATGGTCGCGGTGACGGCGCGGGGAGCGCGCGCGGGTCACGCCTTGCGGAGTCGGCCGATGATGCCGTCGATGTCGCGCTGCATCATGTCGTGGCGGATGAAGTGACCGCCGGGCAGCTCGTACCACTCGTGGGGAATCCCCGCGTTGCCGAGCAGGGAGCGGAACTCGCGCTGCCCCGCGAGCACTTGGGTCTCGTTCGCGGTGTCGAACCAGTTGATCGGGTCCGGGCTGGTGCCGGCCACGAGGAAGACACGCTTGTGGCGGTAGCTCTCGATCCGCTGCACCGGGTTGTCGGCGCTGACCCGGGCCTCGTCCCAGAACGGGGCCCCGTAGATCGTGCCGCCGTTCAGGTCGAGGGCGGCGGCCGAGGCGTTGGCCCAGTGGCCCACGAGACCGTTGTCCCTGCGCAGGCTGGCGGGGCCGGAGTGGGCGCTGACCGAGGCGAAGTGGCCGTAGTACTTGGCCGCGTACTTCAGGGCGCCGAAGCCGCCCATCGAGAACCCCGACACCGCGCGGCCGTCGTACTCCGCGAAGGTACGGAAGTTCGCCTCCACCCAGGGAAGCAGCTGGGCGATGTGGAAGTGCTCCCAGTTCCGGGGGCCGACGTTGGAGCTGACGGGGTTGGAGTACCAGCCCGCGTGGCCGCCGTCCGGCATGACCACGATGATCGGCTTGCCGGCCGTCCAGGCGCGGATGCCCTCGCGGTCGAAGGTGATGAAGTCCTGGTCCGTGCCGCCGCCGTGGAAGAGGTAGAGGACGGGGTACGTGCGGCCGCTCCAGTGGTAGTCGTCGGGGAGCAGTACGTTCACGGCGGGGTTCCAGCCGATCGCGTCGGTCGCGAAGCGGTAGTACCACATCCGGTGGTCGCTCTCGTTGCGGTCCACGATGCGCAGACCGAAGCCGTCGCCGGCCGCCGAGGCCGCCGAAGCCCCCGCGAGGACGCCTCCGGCGCCCAGGGCCATCGCGGCCGTGAGTCCTCCGGCGGACTTGAGGATGCTTCTGCGGGTGGGGCGCTGCGCGGTCAACGTGACCTCCGGGTGGGGAGCGTGACGAACGTGGTTTCCGGCCGCTTGGAAGTTAGCGACCGGGCCACGGGCCGGAGCACCCGGAACCTTCCGGAGGGACAGGGAGGGACCCCTTGGGGTAGAGGCTGAGGCGGAGGCGCCCGGGCCGAGGGGGCCGGGAGGCGGGGAGGCCTGCGTAGGCCGGGGAAGCCGAGCCGGGAGGCCGGGAGGCGGGAAAGCCGAGTGCAGGCCGGGAGCCTGCGAAGGCCGGGGAAGCCGGGAGGGCCAGGGAAGCCGGAAACGCCGGGGAAGCCTGGGAAGGCCGGGGCAGCCGAGCACGCCGCCGCATCGCGTCAGACCGAGAAGATCGTGGTCCCCGTCGTGGCGGCCACCGCCGCGACGGCCCCGCGGTCCCCGTCGGTCCACTCCAGCAGCCTGAGGTCGTCGTCCCGGCCGGCCTTCAGCCGGGCTTCCCCGCGGACCCAGAGGCGGAGCAGCGCCGGGTCGGGGTCAGGGTGGGCGACGGCCTCGGCGAGTTCCGCCTCGGGCAGCAGACGCCGGAGGACGCGCAGGGGGCCCGGCCGGCGTGTCGAGGGCTCGACGTCGATGCCGATCGCGTCGGGGCCGACGGCCGCCGCGACCAGGCCGTCGGCGTGGCTGAGGCTGACGCCCACCCCGGGGCGGTCGCGCAGATACGGGCGTCCGTGGCCGTGCCGACCGCACTCGGGGCACAGTTGGGCGAGGTCCGCCGCGGCCGGCGGCAGGCCGGTGTAGCGGGCCACGCACAGGCGGACGAGGAGTCGCGCCGCCATCACGTCGTCGCGGCGGCCCGGGACTCGTATCCCCGCGAGGCGGCGCAGTTCCCAGGACGTCAGCAGGCCCTCGTCCAGGTCCGGATGGGCCAGTACCTCCCGGGTGGTCGCCACGACCGCGAGGGCCGTGTCCCGGGCCGGCCCCGGACCGTCCGTCACCGTCGGCGGGCGGTCAGCCGGCGGCGGCGCTCAGGAAGCGTTCCTGGACGCGGCCGAGGGTGCGGAAGTCGTCGATGGTGACTTCCTGGAGGTCGATGGTGTTCCCGGAGAGTTCCTCCAGGAGGTCGATGAACTCCAGGAAGTCCATCGAGTCGATGAGACGCGCCTCGATGAGGTCCTCGTCGTCGGCGATCGGGCCGTCGAGGCCTGGGTTCTTCTCGTGAAGCCACTCGGCGATGCGTTCCATGGGGAGGGGTCGCTCCTTACTGGTGGTGCGGGGTCACGTGAGGGTGTGGGTGGGTGCGCCGGGCAGCCGGGTCACCGGCGGGCGTCGTGGAGCCGGTCCAGGGCCCGCTCGGGGCTGCCATGGGTGAGGATCATGGCGTGGACCCAGCGTTCGATGCCGAAGGCGACGCACGCGCTGTACGCCGGGCCCTGCTCGCCCGCGCGGATGTCCAGCCGTTCGCCGAAGAAGTTGCGGTGCCGGTTCACCGAGGCGATGGCCGTGCCGTCGGGGGCGCAGAACTCGTGCTTGACCGGGTCGAGTGCCATCAGCCGGGCCCGGGAGCCGCCCTTGTCGTAGAACGGGTCGTCGGCCACGGCCCTGTTCAGTTCCAGACCGAGGAGGGCCGCCGCCTCAAGGATGAACTCGGCGCCCGTCTCCAGGTGCTCGAGCGAGCCCTGCTTGGTGCCGAGGTACAGGACCTCGCGCATGTGGAAGCCCCACAGGCGGCGCAGCCCGTCGTAGTGGGTCTCGTTGCGGAAGCAGCGTCCGGCGGCGGAGAGGCGGAGGCCGGCCTCGCCGACGTCACGGCCTTCGAGGGAGAGGAGCAGTCCGTAGCAGGTGGCGGACGGCAGCAGGTAGCCGGTCGGCTGCAGCGGCAGCTCCCCCGGTGTCCCTCCGGCCGCGAGCCCGTCGAGCGCGTCGGGGGCGAACCGCCCCGCGGAGACGCCGAGATGGGGGAAGTTGCGGAAGAAGTCGAGCCGGGACAGTCCGTCCACGGACAGCAGCGGTGGGCCGACGACCTCGGGCGCGGAGAGCCGTGCGGCGAGTCCGGTGAGCAGGTCGTCCAGTCCGCGCAGGAGCGCGGTGCGGACCGGGTCCAGCGTGATCAGGCCCGGGCCGGGGCTCTTCAGGCCACCGTCCGGCAGGGCCGTGGTGCTGGGTGTGCTCATGGAAACCGCTCCCTCTGGGCGTGGGCGAACATTCAAGGGTGTCGGCCGGACGGTCGGAACGAATTCGCTGCGGCGTCGTCGCAGTGCCGCGTACACGTTTCTTCGTGTACGCGGGTACGTACGAACGTCCCTGGATGTGGTCGCCGTTGACCGCAGCGCGCAGCAGCGAACAACCGGCTGATGTCCCGTCAGGGACCGGACTGCGCAGGGGGACACTAAGCCAGCCGCGCAGCTGTTGTCTAGACCAAAGCCGCCGGGGCGTGGAGTATGTCCGAGTCACATCCGGATCGCGAAGACGTCACAACTCCGCATATTGAGATGACACTTGACAGCGGCTATGGTCTAAACCAATTCTTCTGAACGACGTGGCCACCGACGACGCCCGGCCCCTCGCCCCGCGGGTGCTCCACGAGGGGTTCCTCGCGCTCCGGGCCCGGCCCGCGCTGCCGCCGAGCCGAGCCGAACCGCCTCCCCGACTCCCGCTGGAGGGACCGCATGACGACACCCGCACCCCATCGCCCCCGCCGCCGCCCCCATCTCCACCGGGCGGCCTCGGACCTGCCGTACTTCAGCGCGGACGGCGAGTCCTATCTCGCCCAGACCACTCTGCGGGAGCTGAAGAAGTCCCAGCCGCTGAGGGTGCTGTCCGAGGAGGACTTCGCCCACTGGCAGACGTACGGCTACGTGATCGTCCGGGAGGCGATCCCCGCGGAGGCGGCGAAGCGCCTCCTCGACTTCACCTGGGACTTCCAGGGCCTCGATCCGGACAGGCCGGAGAGCTGGTACGAGGACCGGCCGTTCCGCTCCGAACTGGACCAGCAGCTGCACGTCTACGGCTTCGTCGAGGCGTACCACCACCAGCTCCTCTGGGACAACCGGCAGGCCCAGCGCGTGTACGACGCCTTCGTGGACGTGTGGGACTGCGAGGAGCTGTGGGTCACCCAGGACCGGCTCAACCTCAACCCGCCCAACGTCGGGAACCGTGACCGCGCCCTGATCGAACCCACCGACCGCGGCTTCGACATCGAGCTCCACTGGGACATCGACACCACGCTCGGGGTCCCGCCGCAGCGGGTGCAGGGGATCATCGCGCTCAACGACACCCGGCCGGAATCGGGCGGATTCCAGTGCAATCCGGAGCTGTTCCGCAGGTTCGAGGAGTGGAAGTTCGGGCAGCCGGCCGACCGTGACCCCCTCCGCCCCGCCGTGGACCGCACCGAGTACCCCGTCGTACGCCCCGACCTGCACCCCGGTGACCTGCTGATCTGGAACGGCCTCCTCGCCCACGGCGTCGCGCGCAACGTCTCCCGGGACCAGGTGCGGGCGGTCCAGTACCTGTCGATGATGCCGGCCCTCGAGGAGCACGAGCGCCTGAAGCGCTCCCGCGTCGACTCCTGGCGCCACCTGCGGACCCCTCGCTGGAACCGCACGCTGGTCGGGGACCCCGTACTCCACGAGTCCGAGCGGTACCCCACGGCCACCCTGAACGAACTCGGCAGCCGACTGCTCGGACTCACCTCGTGGAAGGACCGGGGCGAGGCCGAGAGGTCGGGCGTCTCCGGCCAGGGCGGGGAGCCGGCGTGCGCCGTGTCTGCCTGACCCTCCCCACCAACCGGTCCTGCGCCGACACCCTCCGGGCGGTGGCCGAGGAGGCCGCGTACGGTGCCCGCCGCTTCGGCGTCGAGGTACGTCTCCTCGTCCTGGACTCCTCCGACGCGACGGTGCTCGCCGAACACCGGAAGGCAGTGGCCTCGCTGCCCGCGGTCCCCGGCGTGACCGTGCACCACTTCGACGAGGACGAGCAGCGGGCCTTCCTTCGGGACGTGATCGCCCGGTCCGGCGTCACCGCGCCCGACCGTGTGCTCGGTCTGATGCTGCCGGACCGGGTCTCCTACGGAGCGTGCACCAACCGGGCCTTCCTCATCGCGGAGGCCCTCGGTTGTACGTCGGTCCACCGCCGGGACTCGGACAGCCGCTACCAGTGCCTGGACGGCGAGCCGGTCTTTCCGCTCCACCACGAGCTGTCGACGCTGGGGCTGCGGGCCGCCGACGTGGCCGGCCTGGTGTCCCGCAGCAGGCTCGACCCCGCGTACGCGGACCGGCCGGTGGCCCTGGTCGGCGGCTCCTTCGTCGGCGAGATGTCCGTGGACGTCGAGGAGATCCGCCGCCTCGACCCCGTCGTCTACGAGGACGTCGTCGGCCTGTCGATCCCGGACGGCTACCCGGAGATCTGGCGCAGGAACCTGATCGCGGAGTCCTTCCGGGGCGCCGGGACCGCCGCGTACACCGGGGACCGGACCACGCTCATGAGCGTCAGCCCGATGCGCGTGGACATGTGCAACATCGCCTTCGACCGCGAGGTGTACGGCCGGGTTCCCCTGCCGCCCGCCACCGACACCATCGGCAGTGACTACTTCCTCATCCACCTGGTCCAGCACGCCGGGCTCCCAGGGGTCCTCCACAACCGACACATCGTCAATTTCCATACGCGCGAACGCCGTTCCGAGAGCGGCTTCCTCACCTACCAGCTGCGCTTCGCCAAGTTCCTCCTCTCCGCGCCCCACTTCAACGCCGTGTACGCCGCGATGAAGGAGGCCGGTGACGCACTGCTGGACACCGAGGGCCACGTCCGGGCGTCCGCCGTCGCCGGATTCGTCAGGGACGGCACCGGCGTGGACCGGTCGGAGAACGCCGAACGGCTCGCCGTCCTCGACCGCTCGTACCGCGCCCTCGGCAGCCGCTACACCACGGCCGCCGATGTCCTGGCCTCCCTCCGTGAACAGCTCCTCGACGAGGCCCGGCAGGACATGGAGGAGTTCGCCCTCCTGACCGAGGCCTGGGAGGCCCTGACCCGCGCGAGCCGGGCGCGCTCCCGCCCCGAGCCGCTTCACGAGTCCGCGAGAGGCACCGCATGAGCCCGCACCGTCACCGCCCCCCGGACAGCCAGCACACCCTGACGGTCGCCTACGCGGGCGGCGAGGAGCGCCGGGGCCCCGTCACCATGGGGCAGGCCAACATGATCCGCTGCATGCTGCGGGACGAGCCCGAGCACATCAACATCCACGACGTGTGGCCGGTGCCCCAAGGGACCCGGACGGAGGCGGCGCTCGACGCCCTGCGCGCGCTCGCGGTACGGCACGAAGCACTGCGCACGACCTTCCCGCAGGCCCCCGCAAGCGCGCCCGGAAGCCCTCCCCGAGAGCAAGTGGTCGCGGCGGAGGGAGTGTTCACGGTCACGGTCCTCGACCACGAGGAGCTGCCCGGAGACGCCGCCGGGTACGCCGAGTCGCTGGCCCGCCGGGCCCGCGCCGAACGCTTCCACCTGGACCGGGACTTCCCCCTCCGCATCTCCCTCGTCGCCGTGTCCGGGGAACCCGTCTTCGTGGCCATGGCGGCGAGCCACGCCGTGGCCGACGTCAGCGCCCTCGCGGTCCTCAAGGAGGAGTGGCTGATCCTGCTCGCCGGTGGCACGCTCCCCCCGCCGACGTTCCTCACCCCGCTCGACCTCGCCACCGAGGAGACGACCCCGGCCGGGCTCCGCAAGTCCGAGGCCTCACTGCGGTACTGGGAGCGGATCATCCGCACCGGGCCCCAGGCCATGTTCGCGGAACCGGGCGCCGAGGGTACCGAGGTGCGGGCCCCGCAGCTCACCCTCCGGTCCCGGCGGGCGGCACGTGCCCTCGCGCTCGTGGCCGAACGCACCGGCGCCATGCCGTCCACCGTGCTCCTGACCGCGTGGTGCGTACTCGTCGCCCACCGTACGGAGCAGACGACGTGCGTGGCAGCCGCCCCCACCGCCAACCGCCACCACTCCCGGCTCGCCCGCTCGGTGAACACCCTGTCCCAGGACGCGCTGCTCTCCCTCGACGTCCGGGTGCCGACCTTCGACGCCCTGCTCAAGAAGGCCTGGGGAGCCGCGCTCAACGCGTACCGGCACAGCCGGTTCGACGCGGTCCGCCTCTGGGACACGATCGGAGAGACCACCTTCGAGCGCGGCAGCCGGTTCGCGCGCGATGTCGTCTTCAACGACGTCAGCACCCTGCCCTCGACCGTCGCCTCGATCGCGGGCCCGAGCGATGAGAAGTCGTCGGACGCGGAGCCGAAGAGGGGCACGGGCGCGGAGCCGGAGGGGGCCGACAGCCCGGAACCGGAACTGGCTTGGGGACCGGAGCAAGTGCTGCCGACCCGCATCCTGACCTTCGTCTACGCGACGGAGCCGCTGATCCATCTGAGCACGTGGGTGGATCCCGCGCTGTTCAAGCGGGACGAGGCGGAGGGCTTCCTCACCGGTCTGGTACGGCTCCTGGAGACGGCCGCCACGGACGACGTACCCCTCGCTTCGCTCACCGAGGTGACGGGCGTCCGTCCGGTCGAGCGCGGGCCGCGATGGTGCCGGGTGGACGGCTGCTGGACCTCGCCGCCGCTCGTGGCGGAGACGCTGAGCGAGGCCCTTGGGGGCCTGCCCGTCCACGTCACCGTGGACGGGCCGAACGAGAGCGTGCCGCAGGAGTGGGCCCTGACGGCGTACATCGCCGCCGGTGACACCCCGCTGACACCGGCAGAGGCCCACACCGCACTCATGGACGCGCTCCCCGGCCGCCCCGGAGTACTGGCACCGCGCCGGTACGTGATCGTCCAGGACCCGCCGGCGGAGGCGGACCGGAGCAGCGCCTGGCTCCGGCAGCAGATTCTCAGGGAAGGGACCGGCCGGGACCGGCGGATGTGACATGACGATGGATGAGGTAACCGCGCAGCAGGAGCAGGGCTCTCCCCCCAGCCCGTGGCGGTCGAGTCGCTTCCGGCTGTTCTTCACGGCCCGCAGCACCTCGCTGCTGGCCGACGGCATGCTGATGGTGTCGCTCACGACCGCCGTCCTCGGCGCGGGCTACGGGGCTGCCGGGGTGGGATACGCGCTGGCCGCGTGGATGGCGCCGATCGTGCTGCTCGTACTGTTCGGCGGCGTGCTCGCCGACCGGTTCACCCCGCAGGTGATGATGGTCGGCGCCGATGTGGTGCGCATGGTGGCCATGCTCGCGCTCGCCGTACTGCTGATCGCCACGGACATACGACTCTGGCAGATCATGGCGCTGTTGGCGCTCAGCGGCGCCGCGACCGCGATGTTCCAGCCGGGTCTGGCGAGCCTGGTCCCCCAGGTCGCCGAGGACATCCAGCGGGCCAACGCGCTGCTGCGGATCTCCGAGGCGATCTGCACCCTGCTGGGTCCGGGCGTCGCCGGTCTCCTCGTGGCCTACTGGGACGTGGCGGGCTCCTTCGTGGTCATCGCGGCGGCGTACGCGCTGAGCGCGCTCGGCCTCGCGCCGCTGCGCAGGCTGAGCACCGCCAAGGACGAGAGCGACGACCCGATGTGGCAGCGGCTGGCCACGGGATGGCACGAGTTCCGGTCGCGTTCCTGGCTCTGGGGGGTCATCGCCGTATGGGCGGTGTACGGCCTCTTCGTCTTCGGCCCGGCCCTGCCGCTGGGCGCGGCGCTGCTCACCGAACAGCACGGGGCCGGCGGCTACGGCTGGATCGCCTCGGCCGACGGCGCCGGAACCATCATCGGCGGCCTGCTCGGCATGCGGGTCCGCCCGCGCCGCCCGCTCGTCGCGGGGGCCTGCGCGATGTTCTTCTTCGCCCTCAACCCCCTGGCACCGGCCCTCGGTTGGTCGTTCACGGTGACGGCTCTGACCGGGGTCGTGGCGGGCTGCGGCTTCGCCTTCTGGGGCGTGATGTGGGCGACGAGCGTGCAGTCCCACATTCCCCTCGCGGTCCTGAGCCGTGTCTCGGCCTACGACGTGGCCGGTTCCATCATGGTCATCCCCCTGGGCCGAGCCCTGGCCGGCCCGGCGGCGGACGCCTTCGGCGCGGATCGGGTGCTGCTGTTCTCCTCGGTCATGGGCATCGCCCTCATCGGCGTCATGCTCGCCGTACCCGCGATCCGCGCGCTGGGACGCTCACCGAAGGAGGCGTCGGAGCAGTCGGAGGCGTCGCCGAAGGATTCGTCGAAGGAGACACCCGTGGCGGTCGCGGACGCGTAGTCGGTGTCCCGTGGGTCACGCATGAACGCGAACAATCGTGCGCGGGGATTCCCGGGCGCGGGCGAGTCGGGGAACATGGTCCGGTACTCAGTCCGCGTGCCACCTGGACGTGACCGTGACCGGACCGCTCGACGGGAGTTCGTCATGCACGATCCCAAGCTCACCCACCAGGAACGGATGATCCTCGAAGGCATCGAAGAGGGCCTTCGGGGCGATGAATCCCTCAACCGCCGGCTGCGTACGCTCGGTCTCGCGCACGCACGGCGGCACGAGGGTGCGGGAGGCGCCTGGGGCGCGGCCCTGCGGAATCGGCTCGGCTGGTGCACCACCGTCCTCGGCATCGCCTGCGTGGCCCTGTTCGGCCTCGCCGCCGCGTCCTCTTCGCCCGCACCGATCTGGTTCTTCGCCGCTGTGTGGGTGGTCACCGCGGTATGCCTGATACGGCTCCTGCAGCGCGCGGTCGAACGCCGCAGGAACGTATCGGCACGACGGGGAACGGACTGACTCGCTCACTCCGCGACATCTTCTCGGCTACCCGGCACCGCGTGTCCCAGGCGTGGCACAGCCGGGTGGGACCTGGCCCCGTCGCATGAACCGCGGCGACGGGGGCAGCAGCCCGGGAGAAGGCCCGGCACGGTGCCGGGCGCCGAGGAGCGACGACGTGACACTCGACGGAATGAGCGTTCTCGTCCTCACCACGAACTACGGGACCGAGCAGGACGAGCTGAACAGGCCGGTCGCTGTGCTGCGCGGGGCGGGCGCCCGCGTGACGGTCGCCGCCCAGCGGCACGAACCCGTCCACACCCTGGTGTCGGACCGGCGGCCGGGCGCCGACGTCATGCCGGACACGACCCTCGCCGATGTCGGCGACGCGGAGGAGTACGACGCCGTCGTCGTGCCGGGCGGCACGGTGAACGCCGACCGGCTGCGCACCGACGACCGGGCGCGGCGTCTGCTGGCGGCGTTCGCCGCCGCCGGCAAGCCCGTCGCGGCGATCTGTCACGGCCCCTGGCTCCTGGTGGACAGCGGTCTGGCCCGGGGCCGTGAGCTCACCTCCTACCCGTCGCTCCGCCCGGACCTCGAGAACGCGGGCGCCGGTTGGGTGGACCGGGAGGTCGTCGTCGACACCTCCGGTGGCCATCCGCTGATCACCTCCCGCAGACCTCGCGACCTCGACGCCTTCTCGGCGGCGATCGTCCGCACCCTGGAGGGCCGGGCCGGCTGAGCACCACGAGAGAGGAACCCGATCATGCGCAAGAGCACCGTGGGGAAGGTCAAGGGCGAGATCAAGGAGACCACGGGCGAGGCGACCGGCGACTCACGCCTGGAGTGGGAGGGAAAGGCCGACCGGATGGCGGCCGCGGCCCGCGAGGGGATCGAGAAGGTGCACCGGAGCGCGCAGAGGGCACAGGACGAGATGAGGCGACGCACTTCGTGAGCGACCGGAAGGTGGTCGGTGCCGTCGCCGCAGGGCTCCGCGGCACGGGCCGACTCCTTCCGTCCCCTGGTGCTCGCCGAGTGAGGTGACCACCAGCCTTCGGGGGACGGGCCCGTTCGGGCCGGGCGCTCCTTCACTCGTCCTGCGCGACGGCACCGAGGTACCGCTCCAGTCATCTCCTCCTGCTCCTCGCCCCTACCTCATAAAGGCGAGCGGCATCATGAGGGGCCATACCGGAGCAAGGGCAGTAAACGGGGAAACAGCGCAAAGGGTGATTAAATTTGCCATTCACTCGCGTGCCCTTCACTCGAACTTCGACCGAAAATCTCGCTTTCGCCATCGGTGATGATTGCCAGCCCGACGCTCGGCTCCTATGATCATCCGGCGCCGCACATAAGTGCCCGCATGGCTTGATTTCAAATCGGAGTCCACGTGAACAAGATATTGACCCGTGCCGCGACCGTCTCTTCGGCCGTCATCGCGATGAGCATGGTTCCCCTGGCCGGCACTTCCTTCGCCGCGAGCTGTAGCGGGGCGGGCTGCGACAACCAGGGCCCGAAGGCCACGGCCTGCGAGACGGCGAACGTCTCCACGGAACGGACCATCGACAACAACGGCCGCAAGGCCGAACTGCGCTGGTCGATGGGGTGCACCGCGGCCTGGGTCCGCGTGACGAACAACTCCTCGAACTCGGTCTACAACTCCTTCGGCTACATCGAGAAGTACGACGTGTCCGGCAAGCTGATCCGTTCGCTCAGCATCCGGGTCCCGTCCACCACGGGCGGTGTCGACTGGTCGAACATGCTGGGCGGGGGCGGCTACTACTACCGCGTCTGCGTCTCCTTCGTCGGCAACGAGTACCCGATGAAGTGCAGCACGAAGTTCTGACACATGAGAACCGGGGGACGATGATTCGGGCGCGTTTCACTGTCCGACGATCGGCCCCCAGTCAATTCTCCAGTCTTTTCTGCGCCAGAATTCGTTCCCCGTCACCCCTCGCAGGGCTGCACGCACCACAGGGGTCCGGAGCACGTGCCCGCGCAACGGCGCTGACCACGAGAGCCGCAGGTCTGGAAAAGGAGCGGGTCCGAGGGCGTAGCCTGCCCCCGGACCCTGTCGATGCCGCTCACATCACACGCCGGCACACTTGAGAACCCGGGTCATTCGTCATTGCGTCGCGTCCTGCCTTTGGACCACCGCCGATCGAGCTCGGCGGACCAGATTCGAACTGGCATTTCGACGCACCAGGGCCCGGGCCCGGTCGATCCGGCGATGAGCGGCGAATGCTGAGTCTGGAGCAATAGTCTGAGATTGACCGCGGTCTGCCTCTGCCTGGTTGGGCCATCCCGGCGGGAAGTGCCGGGAGGAGGACTCGAACCTCCACTGGAACCGCGGATGTCACGACAAGGCTCAGCTTCAGCTTTGCGCTCCTCGCGCACCCCGGCCGTGTTCTGTGGCCGGGGAGTCTGTGGTGTCCCGGCTACCCGAAGAGGTAGCCGAAGACGGCGTCGCCGACCCGCTGGTCGGTGACCTCGGCGCTGTTCGCCTCCTCGCGGGCGAACTTCACCGCCTGCTGCAGCTTCTCCACCCGCTCCAGCAGCTCGTTGACCCGCCGGGCCGGCAGCGCACCGGAGAACTTCACGGTGGTCCAGTAACCGACCGGCACGTCCTCGTAGTACACCTCGACCTGCGCCGGGTGCTTGTCCGTCGCCTCCGCCTTCACGTGGTTGCGCGGCACCTTCTTCGTCCGGACCGTGCGCACGACCTCGGTCTTCCACGCATCGGTCGACGGGTCCTGCGTCCACGACTCCGCCGCGTCCAGCACCGGAAGCTTGCGCACGAAGGTGTTGATGTCCGTGAGCTGCTTCTCCAGGAACAGGAGGTACCCCACGGGCACCCGCTCCACGAGCACGCGCCCGTCGACCGTGATGTCGGCGCGTGCCTCGCAGTTCGCCCAGTCCTTGGTGGCCGTCACATCGAACAGGCGGGTCAGCGCCCGCGCGGTGTCGCGCAGGACGTCCTCGGCCTTCACCTGCACCAGCGTGGACTCGGGCGGCAGCTGCTCGCCCTCCTCGTCCTTCGGCTGGTAGGTGCGGGAGATGCCGGCGAGCAACGCGGGCTTCTGCAGCCCGTGATGGGCTGCCGTCAGGTCCTGGTGCGCCCGGGACTTGACGCCCTTTTCCACTGCGATGATCTGATTGAGTTTCGTTGCCACGTCGCTGACCCTAGACCGCGCGGCCATGGCTGATCGAACCATTTTCCCGCCGGCGCCCGCGGCGGGTTCAGCCGGCGCCCGCGGCGCGTCAGCCGCCGCCCAGGACCGTGGCGTACGCGGCCTCCCGGACCTCCAACTCCGGGTGGCGGCGCAGTTCCACGACGGCCGTTCGGCAACGCTCCGGCCAGTCCAGGCGGGCGCCGAGGGCCGAGGCGAGGCCGACGGCGAGCAGTCCCTCCACCAGGCCGCCGTCGCCGCTCAGAACGCGGACCGCGGTCAGCGCGGCGGCGGGGTCGGCGAGCGGCCTGCCGTACCGGTGCGCCTCCTCCACATCCTCGGCCACCCGAGCCGCGAGGACGGGCCGGCCCTCGATCGCGGCGGTCAACTCACGCAGTGAGAGCAGTAGTTCGGGCTCCGCCGCCTCCAGATCGACCGCCCGTACGAGGAGGGCGGTGCGGGTGGCGGTGGCCGCCGGTTCGGCGGCCAGCTGCCGGGCCAGGACCGCGCACATCCGAGGGTCCCGGATCGTCGAGCCGAAGAGGGAGTCGAGGCGACGCCGCGCCGGAAGATCACCGCCGCGCCCGCCGCCCTCCGGTTCGCCGGCCGCGATGAGCACCAGCAGACGGTCCACGACGTCGTGCAGAAGGCTGCCGGGCGCCACGCCACCGATCGGATGGGGCAGTCCGGACTGGGCGAGCTCCGTCAGTCCGTACCCCGCCCGATAGACGCTGAGGGGCGAGTCGAGGTCGCTGTAGACGTCCGTCAGGGCGTGGCCGGCGGCGGGCGCGTACAGCGCCCAGTCGCGGAGGCCGTACAGGGCTTGGTTCGCCGCCTGTTCCTCGGGGGCGAGGGCCAGCCGGGCGACGAGCTCTCCGTACCGCGACCGGTGGGCGGGGGCCAGTTCCGCCGGGCTCAGGTCCAGGACCGCGTTCCGGGCGGCCTCGGGGCCGTCGGCCACTGCCGACTCCAGCAGGGCCCACATCCGCTCGTCCGGCAGCAGCGTCGCGGCCAGGCCGACGACGGTGGCGTGCACGTCCCGGTGGATGCCCGGGGCGCGGCCGACGGTGGACAGGAGCGCGGTGGCGGCCCCCGGGGGCAGATGGCGGGCGGCGAGCCTGGCGGCCGCCTTCCGGACGGTGACCTTCACCCCGGTCTCGCGGGTCAGGGCGTCATGGAGCAGGGCGGCCACCCGGGTGGGACGGGCGTGGGCCGCGGCGCGGGCGGCCGCGGACCAGGCGGCCGCCGCCCGGTCGTCGCCCGCGTGGTCGAGAAGGGCGCCGAGGGCCGAGGCCGGGTCGTCGGTGTGGGCGGCCGCGTCCAGAGCCGCCGCCGTCAAGGGCGACCCGACATCGTCGGTCGCAGGATCCGCCGTGCATTCGCGCCCGGGCATGCTCGGCACCGGGGCGGTGTACCGCCGGAGGAGGGCCCTGCCGTGCTCCGGCACCGGGGCCACCGCACGGAGCAGCGCCGCGCGTTCGTCGAGACCCCGGCCGGGATCGGCGATGACGGTCGCGGCCAGCCGGACCGCGGCCTCCTGCTGCCGGGGCAGCCACCGGTCGGCGTACCGGAACGGGGGCAGCGGCCGGGGAGCGCCGGCCGCCGGGAACCGGCCGCCCGGAGGAGGTGTCCCGAGCAGGGCGCGGTCCAGCAGGTCGGTGCGTTCGGCGGCGAGGACGGCCAGCACCTGGGGCACGAAGGCCGCGGACGGCTCCCGCGCCAGCAACCGGGCCACGCGGTCGCCCCGCGACGCCGGATCGGCCAGCCAGGCCGCGGCGACCTCGCCGAAGACCCCGTCGGGGCAGGCGCTCAGGGCTCGTTCAAGACGCTCCTGGAGGTCCGGGACACGGTACGCGTGGCGTCCGGCCGACCTGACCAGCGAGAGCAGCGGCGCGACGTCGCCGGAGGCGGCGGCCCGGTCCAGCCACGGTCCGATCGCGCCGAGCACGGCACCCGCACCGCCGCCGCGCAACAGGCTGCCCAGACCTCCGAGCCGTACCGCTCCGGTGTGCGCGGTCAGGGCTTCGACGAGGTGGACGGCGGTCAGCAGGGCGGTGGCGCCGACAGCGTCGGCGGGCGCTTCCGTGGTGGCCGCGCCGTCGGCGGCGCGCCCTTCCGTGGCACGGGAGAGGAGCGTCACGGCCAGCGTCCTGACCGTGTCCCGGGTCGCGTGCGAGCAGTCCCTGGCCCTCAGGCCGTCGAGGCACAGCCGTTCCAGGGACGCGGATCCGGTGCGACCCCCGGCGGACGCGCGGATCGTGAGGGCTGCCAGGAGCGCGGGAGCCGGGAGGCCGGCGACCGCGGACAGCGCTTCCTCGCGTACGGGGTCGCGCTCGTTCGCGAGTCGGCCGGAGGCCAGCGCGAGGACCTCCGCGATCTGTCCCGAATCACGGCTGTGGCCGGCGTTGGCGATCAACTGGCACCAGATCGTCCCGCGCTCGTCGGCGTCATCGGTACCGAGGCCGGCCAGCAGCTCGGGGCGGGCCTCGGCGGGCGGCAGCAGGGCGAGGAGGCCCCAGAGGTCCCAGCCCTCATGGGGTTCGGCGCGGATCGCATCGATCGCGGTACGGGCCCGGGCGTGCCGCTCCGAGGGCGGCAGCTGGGCGATCACCCCCGCGTGCGCGCGGACGTTCCCGCGCGGATCTCCCGCGGTGACGACCGCGTCCACGAAGCGGGCCCGGCGGCCCGGTGGCATCGCCCGCAGCAGCACGCCGAAGGCCTCCCGGTGGAACCACCGGGCCCCCAGCCCGGGCAGGGAGGGCGGGTCCGCCGCCACCAGTTGCCGCATGACGGCTCGGCCGGGGGTCCGCTCCCACCGTGCGGCCGTCCGGTCGGGGGCGGCGAACCAGCGCACGACGCGCTCGGCGTCGACGGCGACGAGGTCGCCCAGCCGGTCGTGCAGCGGACCGGGCAGGTTGTCGGGGCCGTACCGCTCCAGCAGGCCCAGGGCGCGACCCGGTGCGGCGGGCAGCGCTGCGGCGATTCCGGCGGCGTGCCGCCTCCACCAGAGGTCGCGCAACCGCCGGGGTATGCCCCCGAGTTCCCGCTCCGCGTGGTCGAGGACGGCGGCGGGGTGGCGTACGGCGAGTGCGCTCCAGTCCTCGAAGGCGAGCGCCCCGGCGAGTTCGGGCAGCAGCCGTGCCGTGAACTCCGTCGAGCAACCCGGCAGCAGGCGCGCCGCGTCCCGGTCGCCGTACTCGCCGCGCACCCGGAGCACGAGCCGCTCGGCGAGTTCGGGCCTTCGCCCGTCACGCAGCAGCCGCGCGAGGTCGGCGCGGACCACGGCGGGCGAGTCGTCGTAGGCGGCCTCGACGGCGGCGTCCGGGACGGGCAGCCGCCGGGCGCCGCGCAGCGCGTACCGACGGACCACGGGGTCCGGGTCGCCGAGCCTTGCCACCAGGTGATCCAGCTCTCCGCCGGTCAGGGCCGCCAGCGCGGCGAAGCGGCGTTCGTACGGGCCGCACGCGGCCAGAGCGGTGAGCAGGGGCCGCAGTCCGCCTCGGGCGGCGAGCCGGTGAGCGGTGACGGCGGTGAACCGGAGCCGGGCGGCGTGCGGCAGGGGTTCGAGGGCGGCGAGCAGCTGGTCGGCAGTGGAGATCATCGCGGGCATTGTGCCTGACGGGCGCTCCCTGACCCCACTGAATATCCCTGCACGGGAACGGCGACGTCCGGCCGGTGGGCAGGCGGGTTCGCCCGCGGGGTCCTCACTCGGTGGAGGCCGGCGCATCCCGCTGGACCGGGTTGGTCACTTCCGGCGTCGGCTGTGGCAGAGGGTCGCGGCGGCGGCGCAGCCAGATGTAGAGCATCAGGCAGGGCAGCAGCACTCCGCCGACGGTGAGGGCGAGGAAGGCCGGGAAGCCGCTGATGTGGCTGACCAGCCAGTCGAAGTTCTGCCCGAAGTAGCCGACGACGAAGGACAGCGGGAGAAACACACTGGCGAGGATGGTGAGCCGTTCCATCGTGGCGCTCTGCCGGAGGTTGATCTTGTTCTGCTCGACGGAGATCACCGCGATGTTCGCCTCCAGGACGGTGGTCAGAAGGTCGCGCTGGGCCGCGACCTCCTCGTTGACCAGCAGCAGGTGGTCGTGGACGTCGCGGATGTACGGCAGGAGCGCGGGGGGCGACTTGCCGGACTGCAGACGCCGCCCGAGCACTGCGAGCAGCGGGTGTACGGCGCGGTAGAAGTCGGTCGCCTCACGGCGCAGGAAGTAGATCCGTTGGGTCGGGGCGACCGCCCCGGAGAACACGGTGGCCTCGATCTGCTCGATGTCGCGTTCGAGCTCCTCGACGACCGGCGCGTAACTGTCGACCACCTGGTCGAAGATGGCCCACAGCGTGGAGGCGCTGCCGGACTTCAGCAGCTCGGGGCGGCTCTCCAGCCGGCTGCGGGCTTCGTGCAGCTCGCTCGCGATGCCCTGGCGAACCGTGATCACGAAGTGTTCGGCGAGGAAGATGCTGATCTCGCCGGTGTCGACCTCCTCCCGCTCGTCGTCGTAGCGTGCCGTGCGCAGGATGATCAGTTCGGTGCCGTCCTCGTACTGCTCCGCCTTCGGCCGCAGGTGGAACGTCCGGGCGTCCTCGACGGCCAGCTCATGCAGTCCGAAGACCTCACGGACCCGGCTCAGCTCCTCGGGGCTCGGTTCGAACATGCCCAGCCAGACGAATCCGCCCAGCCTGCAGCGCGCGGCCGCCTGCTCCAGTGGCATCGCACCCTCGTGCTGCCGACGCCCGTCCCGGTAATGAGCGCAGTCGACGATCATGGCCGCCTCCTCCCGGCCGGCCGACGTGCGCCGCCTCCTGCCATCGGCGGCGCGGCGCGCCGTACCGACCTCACACCCATAGATGCTCCTCCGACTCACCGGGAATGTCCCGCCCGACCCGGCTCGGGCTCCGACCGTCGGGGTGACGCGCGCGCTCGCGACCTGCCCGCCGCGTCGGCCCGGACATCACGGGTGCGAGCCCCTGCGGAGACACGGCGCTCACCGCCGTACGGACGCACCGGACCGGGGTTCGGCCAGGACACCGCCCTCGGCACGGTCGGGGACCCGGCCCGGACGGCCGCGCAGCGCCGCCGCCTCCGCGGCGACAAGCCGCCGAACACCTAAAGTGGCCACCCGGACCCGGAGGGTGACCCGACCCCTTCCCTCCGCCGGGCGGGACGAGCCCGTTGCCCTCCTCACCTCGTCGGAGTCACCATGGCCCCACCCTCGCCATCCCCCCGCCCACGCCCACGACGCTTCGGGACGTCGATCCTGCCGGTCGTGCTTCCGCTCGCGGTCCTGATCCTGGTGGCCGTGTCCGTGGGGTCGTGGCTGCAGGTCAGCGAGCGGGAGACGAACGACACGGTCCACGCGGTGGGTTCCCGGGCCCCCGACCGGGTGGATGTGGAGGCCACCGTCCAGAGCGTCGACGCCGCGGCCAGAGAGCTCGTCCTGCGGGTCCGGGTCATCCCGCGCGGGGCTCTCGGTGAGGAGGACGGGACCGCCCCGGTGGCCGATCTCAGCCTCCAGACCTCCGTGGCGACCCTCAGCGACCTGGCGTTCACGGCGCACGAGCGGCTCGCGCCCAAGGACGTGCAGGTCGCGACGACGGGTGGTTCGGTCGGCGACTACCCGTTCGACACGTACGAGACCGACATCGAGTTCTGGGCGCTGCTGGGTGGCAAGCCGGTGCCGGTGCGGATGCTCCTCACCAACAACAGCACGCTCTTCTCCGTCTCGGCGACACCCCCGCCCTCCGGGCAGGAGGCCGTCGTGGCGCTGAGGCTGTCCCGATCGCCCAGCCTGCTCGTCTTCGCGGTCTTCATGATGGTCGTGATGTGGGCGCTGGCGGCGTCCGTGCTCCTCGGGGCCTGGTACCTGACGACCCGCAGCAAGGGCCTGGTGTGGCCTGCCATGGCCTGGATGGCCGCCACGTTGTTCGCCCTCGCGGCGTTCCGCAACACCGCTCCCGGCACACCCCCGATCGGTTGCGTGATCGATTGGTTCGCCTTCCTGTGGGCCGAGACCGTCATCGCACTGTGCCTGATCGCCGTGGTCGTTCACGGCGTCCGCACCGCCCTCCGCTCGGACGACACCCACCCCACCTGAGTCACCGATCACCGTCCACCGCGGCACGGAGCCCGGCCCGCGCCTCCGGGTGGAGGGAGCGGACCGGGCGGGGGAAGGGTGCCGGAAGTGGTCGGCTTCTACGGTGTGATCTCGAACTGAGGCGGCTGGAGGCCTGCGAGGCATCCGGTGTCCGGCGCGTTCGGGGTGTCGAAGAAGGAGGTGGTGATCTCCTGCGCGCACGGGGAGTCCGCGAAGACCACGTGGGCGACGTAGGGGACCGTGACGGCCGTGGAGCGGCTCAGCGTACGGGCGGCGTACGCCCCGCTGCTCGGCGCGGTCTGGGAGTCGAACCCGCCGGACAGGACGAGCGTCGGGATGTCGCTGCGCGTCACCTTCCGGATCGAGCGCGGTGCCGCGGGGACGTCCCAGGCGCGGCAGTCCGCGTGGAGCCAGGTGAGCAGCGGAGCGTTGGCCAGCACCGAGCGGGGGAACGACGGGAACAGGCGCCGCCCGGCCCTGACCACGTCCTCCTCGCTCTCGTACGGTGTCCACTCGCTGCAGAAGACGCCGAAGGCGAGGCCGTGGGAGACCCTCCCGTTGGCCTGCGGGCTGAGCCTCCCGCCCGCCAACTGCTCGGCGATCCGCTGCGGGTTGCCGTGCGCCAACTCGTCGAGGGAGCGGGGCACTCCGGCCGCGAGATGACTGGCGAAGGTCAGCCAGTTCACCAGCAGTCCGCCGTCCAGCACGACCTTCACCGGCTCCGGGTGGCCCGGGACCGTCACGGTGGTGGTGACCGGTCGGGCCTCGAGCTCGCGGACGAGGCGCTCGAAGGTGGCCTTGAGGTTCGGATAGCGGGCGTTGCATGCGGCCTGCTCCGCGCAGGCCTTGAAAATGCCGTCGAAGCCTTCTCGTGCGGCCTTCCAGGTCACGGCCCCTCCGGCGAGGGACGGCGGCAGGACGCCGTCGATGCCGACCGACCGGATGCCCTTCGGGTGCAGGCGCATGTACTGGAGCGCCAGGTCGGTGCCGTAGGAGATGCCGAAGACGTTCCACTGCTTGATGCCCAGCGCCTTGCGCAGGCCGTCGTAGTCGGCGGCGCTCTCGGTGCCGTTGTAGGCGCTGAGGTCGGCTCCGCGGCTCACCAGCCGGTCGCGGCATTCCCGCGTCTCCTGGACGTGCAGGCGTCCGGTGGACGGCGCGCCGAAGACGAGACCGAGGGCACGCGCGGCGAACGCGTCCACGTTCGGGCAGGTGAGCTCCGGGTCGGCGGAGTACGTCCCCCGCTGGGACATGAAGATCACGTCACGGTCGCGGTTGAGCCCACCGGCGACGGCCATCGGGATCTCGGACACCGCGTCGTCGCCGGGTCCGCCGGCGAGCCACACGATCGGGTCGGACGCCCGTCTGCTGGTGGCCGCGGGGATGATCGCGACGCCGAGGGTGATCTTCTTGCGCGCCTTGTGGCGGTTCCGCTTCTCGGGCACGGTGAGCGTTCCGCAGCGGGCGCGCTCCAGGTCGGGGATGGGGTCCGCCGTCCTCGGGCAGGGGCCGGGCTCGAATCGGGCGTCGCCCGCCGTCCGGGCGACCGTGCCCAGCGGTTCCGCGACGCCGGACTCGGCTTGTGCGGGCATCGCGGCGAGTCCGGTGACCAGGACACCCGCGGTGGCCCCGGCGAGCAGGGCCGTGAGGCGGCGCGGCGCGCGCCGGTGAGGGGGTGGGCAGAGGGACGTCATGTTCTCTCCGGGAGGGGGGTGATGGTGAACGGTGCGGGTGTGAGTCCTGCGACGCAACCGGTTTCGGGCGCGGTCGGACGCGCGAGGAAGGACGCCAGGACGCTCTGTGCGCAGGGCGACTGGGGAACCACGAAGTGGCCGATCCCGGGAATCCGTACGGCGGTCGAGCGGGGCAGCGTGCGGCCCGTGTACGGCCCCCACTTCGCTCCGGTCTTGGCGTCGAAGGTTCCGGAGACGATGAGCGTCGGCACCTTGCTGAAGGTGGCCACCCGCTGGATCGCGGTGCGGTCCGGGACGTTCCAGACGCGGCACAGGTCGTGCTCGAAGGGCAGCTGCGGTGCTTGGGCGAGGACCGTGTCCGGCCACCCGGGGAAGGCCCGGCGCCCCGCCGCCAGGAGGTCGGACTTCGAATGGCCCGGCACCCATTCGCTGCACGCCACCGAATGCGTCAGACCGTGGGCCATCTCACCGATGACGGGCGTCGCGCCGGCGGCTTGTACCTTCGCGAGGCGCTCGGGATTGCCGCGGGCGAGTTCGTCGAGCGCCGCGGGGACGTCCGCGGCCGGCATGGCGCGGCCGTTGGTGACCAGGATGTTCACCAGGGTGCCCCCGTCGAGGACGACCTTCACCGGGTTCCCTCCCCCGGGCGGCTCCACCGTCAGCGTCAGGGGGCTCGCCTCCAGGCGCCGGACCTGTTCGGTCAGTGTCCGCGGGAGGTCCGGGTAGCGGTTCTTGCAGCTCGGCTGGGCCGCGCACGCGTCGAAGATCGCGCCGATTCCCTCGCGGGCACTGTCCCAGGTCCACGGCAGGCTGACGATCTGCGGGGGTACGACCGAGTCGATCGCCACCGAGCGGATCCCCTGGGGGTGCCGGCGCAGGTAGGTGAGGGCCAGGTCGGTGCCGTAGGAGTAGCCGTAGACGTTCCACTTCTCGATGCCCAGCGCCTTGCGCAGGGCGGCGAAGTCGGCGGCGTTCTCGGTGGTGTTGTAGGCGCGCAGATCGACGCCTTCGGCCGTCAGACGGTCCCGGCACTCCTTCGCCGCCCGTACGAGCCGCCGTCCGGTCGAGGGCGCGTCGTAGCGCAGCCCGACGGCCTCCCCGTAGAACCGGTCGATCTCCGGGCAGGCGAGGTTCGGACGCGAGTGGAGCCCTCCGCGCTGCGTCATGACGATCAGGTCGCGGTCGCGGTTGACCTTGGAGTCGATCAGGAAGGGGATGGCCCCGATCGCGTCGCCGCCGGGCCCCCCTTCCATGAACACCACCGGGTCCCGGGCCGGCTTCGTCGACGTGGCCGGAATGATGGCCACGGTCAACTCGATGGTCCGTCCGCCACGATGGGCCCGGCTCTCGGGCACCTCCAGGGTTCCGCACCGGCCGGGGATCGGCTCGGGTGTGTCCGGGCAGGGACCGGACACGAACCGCGCCGGAGCACCACCCGGCGGGGGCCATGGGAGGGCTGACGACGCGGCGCTGCTCGGTGTCGGAGCGACGGCACCCAGGAAGGCGAGGCCCGCTGCGGCAACGGCCGCCCAGGTGCGCGCGTCCCCGGGGCGTCGCCGCGCGTGGTGGCGTTCCCCCCGTTTCCGTACGTGCCGGGCGTTCCCCCGAACGGCCGGTACGCGGCCCGTTCTGTCGTCCTGTCCCGTCATGATCCCGTCTCTCCCGCGTGGTTGACCCTCTCGACCGTCCCGGCCGGGACGATGCCGTCCGGCTCGGCCCGCTGCCGCGTGGTTCGAGCGGGCACCGCCGTGGACCAGCCTGAATTCGCGGCGGGAGGTCCACCACCGGTGGGGTCCACTCGGAGCAGCCGGGCGCGACGGGCGGCATCCGGCGGGGTGTCGACCGCGCTCCTGCCGACCGGGGGTCCCCCGTGGAGGGCCGCCGCCCGTGGCCGCTGGGTTCGACTGCGGGGGCGCAACGCGCTCACGCGCACGAGGGCGTGGTCTCGGCAGCGGAAACGTCGCCGCCCACCACTTCGATGGCAGTTCAGGTGGGGTTGCGCGTAGGGGCCCGCTCGCGACGACCCGCCTGCGGCCCCACAGCAAGGGCCGGGACCACCGCCGCCTCACCTGTACGGTTTCGCCGGTCCACCTCCGCTCACGCGGAGAGGACCGGCCTCGTCGACGGCGGGGGCGACGTGCGTCGGGGTGGAAGCTGCTGCACCCAACCCGGACTTGACGATCGGTCAGCAAGGCGGCGAAGGCCGGCCCTGCCGCGCGATCCCCGTTCCGGGTATCGGCCGACGGAAAGACATCAAAGGGGCCCCGGAGCTGGGCTATCGAGGTCCCCTCAGACGCTGGGGAGAATCCGGGGAGAACCGGAGCCGCCAACCGCGGCTCGCCCGCGCCACCGGGCCAACCGCCGTCCAGCTGGCCGCACCACCGCGTGCCCCGGAGAAGATCTGACGCACGCTGCGGCAGAGGTCATCCGCCCGCGAACTCCACTCGGACCAGCCCCTCCCTCAGGGCGATCGCCGCAGCTCGGACACGGCTGTCGCATCCGAGCTTGTCGAAGATGTGCACGATGTGCGTGATGACGGTGCGGACGCTGAGCACGAGCCGGGCGGCTATCTCGGGGTTGGAGTAGCCGTGGGCGACGATCAGGCCCAGGACATCGAGCTCGCGCGGGGTGAGGCCGTACGGGACGCGGAAGGGCCGCTCCGCGAGCACGGCGCAGGCGGGTGCGCCGTCGATCGACGGGACGGAGCGAATCAGATGCAGATCCCTCCATTGGCCTGTGCGGTCCTGCCACAGGGTTCCGCGGTGGGCCTCGCCCGAGGACGGGAACTCCTGAGCGAGGCCCCATGCGCGGTTCCGCGCCCATGGGTCTCGTCGCAGTCGAAGCCAAGGCATGCGGGCTCCCCGTCCTCTACCAACCCGTTCCCGGCCTCACCGAGGCACTGAGCGGCAACCGGCCTCGCGACCGACTTCGCCGACCCGCACGCCGTCGCTCGTGAACTCGACCGCCTCCGCACCAGCCCCGGCCTCCTGCCAGCGCTCCGCACGGCCGGCGCCACCAACGCGGCCCGCTCTGGCCCAGGTCACCACCCACGAGCTCCTGACCCACACGGCCGGCCTCCCTCTGCGTGCCAACCTCAAGAACCTTTACGGCACGACCCCCAGGACATCCGCGACGGCGTCCTTCACGAGGCCCTCCACCGCGACCCCAGCCAGGCCGTCGAGTACACCGACCGTGCTGCCCTGATCCTCGGCTACCTGGCCGAGTACCTCGCCGGCCAACCCCTCGACCACATTGCCGCAAGCTGGATCTGGGAACCCCTCCGTATGGCCGAGACCCGCTTCGGCCCCCTGCCCGCAGACACGACCGCCCGCTGCGCCCCCACCGAACTCGACGAGGAATCCGGCACCCACCTCAAGGGCGCCGCCCACGACTTCTCTGCCCGTCTTCTCGGAGGCACCTGCGGAATCGCCGGCACTTTCTCCACCCTCACCGACCTCAGCCGCTTCCTCCAGCACATGCTTGAGCGACATCGAGCGCCGGCCCAGCGTGCAGGTCCGGCTCGACCGCGAGACCCACATGCTGTTCGCCGCCGGGCGGTGCTGCAGACCACCCGGTGATCACCTCGGCCGCACCGCTCGCCGAGGTGACCCGCTTCAGGATGAATGGCGCCGCGCTCCAGTGGACGCCCGCCCCGGTCCGGCATGCCGCACGGCGGCGACCAGGACAGGAAGCGCGCAGGGATGCCCTAGAAGAGGCCCCCGCGTTCCCCTGCTCTGCGTCCGCGTTCGTCGGGGGATGTCACGGGGGCGTCGCCGTAGGTGTAGGCGGTTCTGATGTGCCCGTCGCGGGCATGGACGACGACCTGTGCGGGGGTGTGCTCCTTGGCGTGCCGGCGTGCGGCGTCGAGCGCGTCCTTCTGTGTCCTGTGCGGTTCGTGCAGCAGCCGGCGGCCTTCTCTGCCCTCGACCTGCCACTTCACCCCCGCGGCCGCCGCCCGCTCGCCGGACGGTGCGACGTGGTAGACGGTCCGTTTCGCTGCCATGATCCTTCTCCTCGCCTTCCAGGCGGACGCCCGGCGCCGGAGCGTCGCCGCCCGCTACGAAGCCGGCCTCGTGGCCTGGGGCTTCCTGGCGCCCGCCTCCTTCGTCGGTTCTGGCATCTCAGGCTCGGGAGTCGCTCGTGATACGCGCGCACTGGGTGACCACCGAGGCGAGACTGCCATGCGTACGCAGGAGCTCGCGCTGGATGCGAGCCCCATTGCCCCCTTCCAGCAGACCGGCGACGCCTTCGCGGACCCGTTCGTCGTCGCCGCTCTCGACCAAGGCGTCCCTAGCATGGGCGTACAGCGCCTGGACGACCTCCGCCGCCGACGCCTCCCTCATGGTTTCGGGATGGAGGAGGGGGCCGTCCACACCCGAACGGCCGGCCTGCCATGCCGCCAGCCGCAACAGGTCCGTGCTGACGCGGGAGGGCGGATCTCCTTCGCGCCAAGCCTTGGCGGCGGTCTCGACGAGGGCGCGCACCAAGGCGGCGAGGAGTACGGGCGTCGACGCTTCGAGGCACACGTCCGCCACTCTGACTTCCACCGTGGGGTAGGTGGCCGACAGCCGGGCGTCGAAGTAGATCATCCCCTCGTCGCGCA
This sequence comes from Streptomyces sp. NBC_00250, assembly GCF_036192275.1. Taxonomy (NCBI): domain Bacteria; kingdom Bacillati; phylum Actinomycetota; class Actinomycetes; order Kitasatosporales; family Streptomycetaceae; genus Streptomyces; species Streptomyces sp. NBC_00250. Next base: position 1,181,768 of record NZ_CP108088.1, read on the forward strand.
GGACTCCGGTGTCGAGCATGGCACGGACCTGCTCGTGGTAGCGATCGGCGGAGCCGAAGACGTCCATCGGGCCGGCCGAGGGCAGCCTGTTCCACACCCGGCTGCGATAACTCGCGTACTTGCTGTCCTGCCCCTGCCAGAAGGGCGAGTTCGCGCTCATCGCGGTCAGAACGGAAAGCCAGGGCCGGATCCTGTCCAGTACGGCGACACCTTCCTCGTCGGACTCGACCGAGACGTGGACGTGGCAGCCGCAGGTGAGTTGCTCCTGCGCGGTCAGGCCGAACTGTTCGCCCAGCCATGCGTATCGCTTGCCGGCGTTCAGCGAGGGCCGGGCGGGTAGCGGCGAGGTGGCGAGGGCCGCCACGAGGGCGCCTGCGGACGCGGCGTGCCGACCGGCCTCGGCGCGGCACCGGGTGACTTCGTCCCCGAGTTCGCCCATCTCCGTCACCGGTTTGGTGGCGAACTCCAGCTGTTCCTTCTGCAGTTCCTTCTCGAAGGCGTGTCCTGGCGCGCCATCACCGCGCGGCCGCTGCCCTGCGGACCGGTCCGCAGCCGCGAGGACAGCACCGGCCAGAGCGAGGGGCTCCCCACTGCGGGCATGCACGAGAAGCAGCTCTTCTTCCACGCCCACGCTTCTCATTCAGCCACCGCCGTTCGCCCCTCTCCACAAGCGGGAACGCGCCGTCTCACATGGGCGCCTCCTCGACCACGACTCACGCCGCCGGCGGATCAGCCCTTGAAGACGTCCTTGACCTTCTCCTTGGCCTGGCGGGCGTTCCCCTTCGCCTTCTCGGCACGCCCCTCGGCGGTCAGGCGTTCGTTGCCCACCGCACGGCCCGCCGTCTCCTTGACCTTGCCCTTGGCCTGCTCGGCCTTGGCCCGACCCTTCTCCTTGCCCGACATGATCGACCACTTCCCTAACAAACTAGGACTACCCGTACATATTAGTTCTGACTGGGCATGCCCATCGAGAAACCTGAGGAAGCACCGTTCCGCACCACCGTGCCGAACGAGAGACCCAACACGGCGAGCCGGGCGATGCCGAACGCCGTCGTCGTCCGCCACACCTGACCGGACAGAGCGAACAACCGCTCGATTCCCACCTGGCCACCTGGCCACCCCCGAGACCGTCCCCGAGGCGCTGCCCGAGCCCGTTCCCGCCACCCGTACCCGCAATTTCCCTCCTCACAATTCCCGCATGGACACCGCGGAGGTTGCGGGCCCGCGCCAGCGCCTCCGCCCACGCCCCGACAGGTGATGCGGACGCACCGAGCAAGCGGACGACGTAGCTCCGCGCAACAATGGAGCAGTGTCCTGACACGAAGGAGTCCCCTCCCGTATGTCGGCGGCCGAGCAAGGCAGGCAACCCCGTTCCCTCCGAGTCGAGTCGCAGGAAACGGCGGACGCCGGTGAGGGGTCGCGATCCCGGACACTCGTCCCCTCGTCATCGACGACGTTTCCCACCCCGACGGCCCCAGAGATCCGGAGGCTCATGGTGCCCACTACGGCTCTGAGCTTCGGCATGCCTCCCAGACGGCTCATCGCCCTGCCTGGCGTCTATCGCCCGCAGGCCGACACCTGGCTCCTCGCGGAGGCTCTCTCCCACGAACGGATGGACGCCGACACCGACGTGCTGGACATCGGCACCGGAACAGGTGCTCTCGCCCTGTCCGCAGCGCGTACCGGGGCCCGGGTCGAAGCGGTCGACGTCTCGTGGCCCGCGGTCATCGCGGCCGGCCTGAACGCCTTCCGGCAGGGACTGCCACTGAGAGTGATGCACGGCGATTTCGCGACCCGTACCCAGGGCCGACGCTTCGACGTCGTCCTCACCAACCCGCCCTACGTTCCCTCGGCGCGACCCCGGCCGCCGCCGCACGGGGCGGCCCGCGCCTGGGACGCCGGCCCCCACGGGCGGAGAGTCATCGACCGCGTCTGCGCGTGTGCGCCGGCCTTGCTGCGACCCGGCGGGGTCCTGCTGATGGTGCACTCCGGGATGTGCGGTCCACCGGCCACCGTGGCCCGTCTGGAAGCGGGCGGGCTGGCCGCCGAGGTGACGGCGCGTACCTCGGTCCCGTGGGGTCCGGTACTGCGTGCGCGGCGGACCTGGCTGCGGAGGCAGGGCCTGGCGGGCGACGGCGCCGAGCGCGAGGAACTGGTGATCATCCGTGCCGCGCACCCCTGACGGTGTGGCGCCGTGCGCCATCACCGCGGCGGCCGCCGAAGCACCCTCCGCCACGGCCCCGTCGGCCACCTCCGCGACCGCCCCGATCCCCTCACGTCCCGCCCGCCGGATCGCCATCGACCCGCAGGGCCCGATCCTGATCGAGGGCCCGGTGGAGATCGTGCTGGCCGACGGAACTCTCGCCCGATCCGATCGGTTCATGGTCGCGGTCTGCATGTGCCGCCGCAGCCGTGCGTATCCCTGGTGCGACACCAGCCACCGATCCCGCGAGCGAGCCGTCGCGCCCACCGAGGACGGGAGACCCCGATGACCCCTCCCAGCCCGAGCGCCCCGGACACCACCACCGGCCCCCGCCTCGCCGCCGCGCGGGGCGACCTGTCGAGCGCCGTGGAGAGAGCCTTGCGGACCGACCGGCCACCCGCGTACACCGAGGCCAGCATCCGAAGAGCGGACCCTTGGGGAGAAGACCTCCAGCTCGCGCTGTACCTGCTGTACGAACTCCACTACCGGGGCTTCGAGGGTGTCGAAGACGATCGCGAATGGGACCCGGACCTGCTCCGTCTGCGGCAGGAGTCGGAATCCCTGTTCCTCGACGCGCTGCGCGCCACACTCACCGGTGGGCCCCGATCCGTCGAGGAAGCCTTCGCCCCGCTGCTCGTCGAACAGGTGAATCCGTCCGACAGCGTCACCCACTACCTGGAAACCGAGGGCGATCTGTGGCAGCTGCGCGAGTACGCCGCCCTGCGCTCCCTCTACCACCTCAAGGAGGCGGACCCGCACGCCTGGGTCATCCCGAGGCTGACCGGCCGAGCCAAGGCCGCGATGGTGGCCGTCGAGTACGACGAGTTCGGCGCCGGTCACCCCGAACGCATTCACGCGCAGCTCTTCGCGGACCTCATGACCGACCTCGACCTGGATCCGACCTACGGCCACTACCTGGACCACGCCCCCGCCCCGCTGCTCGCCACGGTCAATCTGATGTCCCTCTTCGGACTCCACCGGGCCCTGCGCGGAGCCCTGGTCGGCCACTTCGCCTGTGTCGAGGTCACCTCGCCTCCCGGCTCCCGAAGGCTCGCCAAGGCCATGCGCCGCTGCGGCGCGGGGCCCGCCGCCGAGCACTTCTACGCAGAGCACGTCGAAGCCGACGCCGTCCACGAACAGGTCGTACGGCGTGAGGTCATCGGCGGCCTCCTCGCCGACGAACCCGCACTGGAGCCGGACATCGCCTTCGGGTGCGAGGCCACCGTCCTGCTCGAGAACGAACTCGGCGCCCACATCCGCGAAGCCTGGAGGTCGGGGCGCTCAGCGCTCCGCAGTCCCCTGCTGCCTACGGAGCCGAGGAGCCGAACGTGACCGGCCTCGACGGCTTCACCGACGTGCTCGACTACCCGATGTACGCCGTCACGGCGGCAGCACACGGCGAGCAGGGCGGCTGCCTGGTGGGCTTCGCGTCACCATGCTCGATCGAGCCGCCCCGTTTCATGGTGTGGATCTCCACCGCCAACCGCACCTACCGCATCGCACGCCACGCCTCCCACCTCGCCGTACACGCCCTGCGCCGCGACCAGAAACAGGTCGCCGAGCTGTTCGGCGGGCGGACCGGCGACGACATCGACAAGTTCGGCAGGGTGGCCTGGCGGCCGGGAGAAGGCGGAGCGCCGGTACTGGACGACTCCTGCGCCTGGCTCGTGGGCCGGGTACAGGGCATCGTCGACGGAGGAGATCATGTCGGCTTCCTGCTCGCCCCCGTCGCGCAGAGCCCACCCGGCCCCGCAAGGCCGCCGCTGCTCCGGTTGAGTGACGTCGCCGACCTCTCACCAGGACACCCGGCCTGAGATCACGGTGCCGGACCGTCCCCGGCCGAAGCTCCGGTCCCGGAAGCCACGAGCGGAAGTGACGCCTACGCTGAGAGGGAATCGTCAGCGGAATCGGAGGACACCATGATTGTCCTCGGCATCATCTTGCTCGTGATCGGCCTCGTGGCCGGCATCGGTATTCTCTGGACCATCGGGATCATCCTCGTGGTCATCGGCGCCATCCTCTGGATCCTCGGCGCGGTCGGTCACGAGGTCGGCGGACGCCGGCACTACTGGTAGACAGCCTGCTGCGCCCTTGGCGCGGTCACGGACCGCCTCGCCCGCTTCCCGGGCCGTGCCCTCCATCTGGTCCGTCTCGCCTTCCGACTCCGGGCGCTTATGCCCGTCGCCTTCCGGCGGCTTCCTTCAGCTTGCCGTTCGACTTCTCCGCACTCTTGGCAGCCATGGCGGGACTGCTCCCTTCCGGCGGATCGGTTCCATCGGTCACGCCGGCCCCGCACCGGGAATCCCGCCCGTCGACGGAACGTCGTGATGAGGGCATGGGGCCGTGACGGCCTACGCCTTCCTCCCCGAGCCGGCGGAACGACTCGTTCAGAACGTGTTGCGGCGCCGCAGCCCCAGCGGACGGCCGTCCGGATCGACCAGGACGTGGTGCAGGGGGGTCGACAGCGCCCTCTGTGCCCCGGAGAGGTCCGGGGCTGTGTACCGGCGCAGACGGCCCGCCGGCCGCGGACCACGGCGGCCGCCTTCGTGCCACGCGTCGAGCACGGCGGCAGCCTCCTCGAAGGCACCGAAGGCGGTCGCCGGGTCACACAGCACGTCGGGGTCCGCCGCCTGCTGCCCCTCGGCCCCCTGCACGTCGAGGTGCTCGCGCATGAGCCCCAGGCGCAGCTCCCGGGCGAAGACGCGTGCACCGTCTCCCAGTCCTCCGGGGTCGCGTGGCCACCGAGAGTCCGGGCGCTCATCGACGACGGCGCAGCTGAGTTCGGAGTCGTGGGTCCACGAGCGGAGGTTGATGTTGTCGGAGCCCACGGAGGCCCACACGTCATCGATCACGCACACCTTGGCGTGCACGTACACGGGGGTCCCGGCATGGTTCTCCAGTCCGTACACCGCGACCCTGTCGCCGCCCGCGCGACGCAGCTCGTCCAGGGCGGTGACCCGGCCGACCAGGTTCATGGGCCGGGTGAGCCGGCCGTCCTGCTCCGGGACCGTGGGGATGACTCCGATCATCAGCAGTCCGGGGTGCCTGGACAGGGCCCGCGCGAAGCAGGCCACGACCTTCGGCGACCACAGGTACTGGTCCTCGACGTAGATCAGTGCCCGGGCCCGGCGCAGCGCCTTGAGGTACCCCCGTGCGATGCTCCGCTCCCCGTCGGGGGCGAAGGGGTACCCGAGCAGCAGTCGGTTCGGATACGTGCGCAGCAGCTGCACGGTGTGTGTGCCGCACGGAGCGGGATCGGCGACCTGCGGCGGCAGGCTGTCCGCGTCGGTGTCCTCCCGGTGCATCAGCGCGCGTAGGCGGGTGACCGGGCTGCGGCTGAGCGGGGCGGGGTCCTGCCATCGTTCGCGGAAAACTGCTTCGACATCCCCGACGACCGGGCCGCGCAGGGCGAGCTGGACGTCGTGCCACGGTGGGTGCGGACCGTAGGCGGAGGCCATGGGCAGGGACTGGCGGTCGCCGCGGTGGGTGTCATCATCGTTGCGGTTGCGGCAGAGATCGATTCCTCCGACGTACGCCACGTCCAACTCCGGGCGGCCGGGGTGACGCAGCACCACCATCTTCTGGTGGTGCGAGCCGCCGGGCCGTACCCGCATGTCGAGCAGGCACTCGCCGCCCGCCTCCTCGATCTCCTTGCCGAAGCGGCGGTTCTCCTCCTGGCTGAACCGGAGACCGTCCAGGTGGGACCGCCAGAGCAGCCCCTTGACGACGACGTGTCGCCTTGCCGCCCGGCACAGGACCGATCCGATCTCGGTACCCTCCCCGGCGAGCCGCTCCTCGGGATCGCCGCGCCAGTCGGTGAACAGAAGCAGGTCACCCGAGCGCATCTCGCGGATGGCCGCCAGGAGTTCCCCGAAGTACGCGGCGCCGTGGACCAGGGCGTGTGCCTGATTCCCGTCGGACCAGACCTTCCCGTCCGGGCGGCGGCTGTCCAGGCGCGTCGCGGTATTGCCGCGTTCACCGGGGGCCAGCAGCCACTCTGCGCGCGTCACGTCGGCCCTCCAAGGTGCTCCCGCCACCGGCTGTGGCAGGCGGGGGATGCCTCATCCCGTTCGGCTCTCCCGAGCCTCGTCGGCACCCTCACCTTTCAGCGTCCCACTCCGGGGCGGCCTGCGGCTCACGCTGCCGGACGGTGTGCGCGCGGTGGCGGACCGGAGCGGATCACCCGTGCGACAGGCCGGGCACACACTGCGGGCACACTGGGGGCGCAGCCCGCACGGTAGGCGATCTCGCCCTTCCTGCCCATGACCCGGGTCGCTGCGTCGCGCGGGCGGGTGACCGGGGCGTACGTGTGCGTCCCGCTGCGGTGGGTGGAAGCCCTCCAGAGGGTCTATCTCTGTGCGCACTGGCAGGATGCGGTCCACGTCCTCCTGCGGTGCTCACGGAGTATGACCCTGCAGCACCCTTCGGAACGAGGAAGCAAAGGGCGAGGCCAGTTCGAACGCCTCGCGGAGCGAGCGTCGAATCTGACGAGCTCCCCTCTGTTCTTCTCGTTCTGCCTGCTGCTCGTCGGAGCCTTCATCGTGATCCATGCCGCGGGTTTGTCACTGAGCTGGCAGCTTCTTGTCGGGGACACCATGGTGTCGGTGACCCTGCTGCTGTTGGCGCTCCTCAAGAACGCCGAGCGGCGGGCAGACCGTGCTGTCCAGCGCAAGCTCGACGCGATTGCGCTGGCACTGTTGGAGGAACACCGACGTACTACTGGTGAGGTATTCGACTCTCTCGAGGAGGCCATCGGTGATGCTCATCGCCTTCATATGACAATGATGCGGGGAACTCAGTAGGCGGCATCGTAGCCGCAGTCTCCGACGAGAATCGATGCGGGTGATCTCCTCGCCCTGCCCCAACGAGCCTCTGACCAGCATTTTTTGCATCCAAGCGAGCTCTGGGGAGACTCCGGGGAGAAACGACTGGCCTTACGGGTACGTCAGCCTCATGTCGGAGCAACGCGGGTTGCCGCTCGGCGGCATCTACGGGACCTGACGGCGTCGGGCTACATCACGGACAGTGCGATCAGCGAAGGGCGGGGGGGCCAGGGACTCCCACTCAGGCGGCTGCGGTCAGCAGCTGTGCGCGCCGTTCGTGGGACACGTTGTCGGCGAAGAGCTCGTTGAGCGCATGCAACAGCCTCTCGGGGATGTGGAGTTCGCTTTCGTACGAGGCATGGAGTTGCAGCCCGTCCCACAGCGCGATGAACCAGGCGGCCTCGGCGCGGGGGTTCAGATCGGGTCTGATCAGTCTCTGGGTCTGCAGTGAGTGGAGTTCGCTGGTGAGCGCGTCGAGGACGCGGGCGTAGCGGCTCGCGAAATGGGCGTGCGCGGGGTGGCCAGGGTCGATGGATTCGCACAGCAGCGCGGAGTAGAGCCGTACGCGGTCGGGGACCGTTTCGTTGTATACGGCCCTGCGGTAGACGTTGGCGACCTTGTCGTAGGCGGTGACGGGAGTCAGGTAGGCCGTGTCCGCGTCGCGGTCGCGGCGATTGAGGATCGCCGCGAGGAGAGTTTCCTTGGAGTCGAAGTAGTACAGCAGGGTGCTGTGGTTCAGGCCGATGCCGGTGGCGATGGAGCGCAGACTGGTGGCTCGGTACCCGTGCTGGGCAAAGGCTGTCGACGCGGCGTCGAGGATCTCCTGTGTGCGGTCGTCCGATGCCGGTCGGCGATCGCTGGGCACGTGTGGCCGGCCGCTGGAGATCTTGGGGATCCAGTCGGCGGAGGCGCGCGTCCCTGACGTGCAGCGGCGGCCGCCGAGGTGAGCGTGTGTCACCTCGGCCGGGGAGATCTGATCGGGCAGGTAGGCGCTGAGGATCCGGAGGCCGTCCTGAGTGGCGACGTACTCGAGCGCCGAGCCCTCCTGCGCCGAGTCGACGGCGCTCCGTCGCTCGCGGCGGGTGCGCAGTGCGTCCGCGACGAAGGAGTGAGCGGGGTGGTCCGGCCCTGCGGCTTCTCCCAGCAGGGTGAGGTGGAGGCGGATGAGGTCGTCGCCGCTGGGCCCGGTCCGCCCTGCCGCTTCCGTGCGACTCCGCCAGCGTTCCAGCAGGGCTCGGAGCACATCCTCCTTCGAGGCGTAGTGCCGAAGGATCCCCGCGTGGGTCATGCCGATGTTCTTGGCCAGGGCGCGCAGCGTCGTGGCGGCATATCCACCGGCGGCGAAGGTCTCCTCGGCCGCGTCCAGGATCTGCTCGCGCCGCGCGACGCCCCTGCGGGACGGTGTGCCGCTGACGTGGGGCACGGCGGCTCCCCCTTCTCGACGGTCGGTGACTCGGCGTGTCCGAGGCTAACAGTCAGATGTTTGTAACCAAGTGGTTGACGTTTGTTACCAGGTGGTCAATCGTAGGCGGAGCAGACACCGGCAGGCGTGGAGCACTTCCCGCCAATGACCGAGAGGCATGGCATGACACAGACGTCATCGGCCGTGAAAGCCCCCGATCCAGAGACACGCACCCGCGTCGACCGCAGGCTCGCGGCATCACTCGGCTTCGCTCAGTTCGGCTCTTTCCTGGTATGGGGGGCTGCTCCCACGGTGTTGCTCGCGCGGCACCTGGAGGAGATCGACCCGGCCAACAAGGAGGCCAACCTCGCGCTCGTGATCACGGTGGGCGCGGTGGTCTCGGTCTTCGCACAGCCGGTGTGGGGCCTGTTCTCGGACCGCTCACGCAGTCGGTTCGGCCGACGCGCGCCCTACATCCTGGCGGGTGCGTTCCTGGGTGCGGCCGGCCTGATCGCGACGGCCCTGTCGCACACGGTGATGACCGTGATCGTCTCGTGGTGTGTCGTGCAGGCCGCCGTGACCGGCGGCAACGGCGTCCTGGTCGCGATACTTCCCGACCGGGTTCCGGTCGCGGTGCGCGGCACCGTGTCCGCGGTGCTCGGCTTCGGCAGCATGGCCGGAATCCTCGGCGGGCAGGTACTCGCATCCGCGCTGGTCCCGCACGGAATGCTGCTGACGTACGGGTGCGTCGCCGGCGTGCTCGTCCTCACGGCTGTGGTGTTCGTCATCGCGTGCCCCGACCCGGCCGCGCCGAGACGGGAGCGGTCCCGTCTGTCGCTCGCCGACCTGGTGCACGTGGTCTGGGTGAATCCGCGCCGGCATCCCGACTTCGCGTGGGCGGTCGTCAGCCGCATGTTCCTCCTGCTCGGCTACCACACGGTGGGCGCCTACCAGTTGTACATCCTCCAGGACTACGCGGGGCTGGGACGGGACGAGGCCCTCGCGGCCATTCCGACCGTGGGGCTCATCAGCCTCTCGGCCGGTCTGGTGGCGGTCCTCGTCTGCGGCCGCCTGTCGGACCGGCTGAACCGGCGCAAGCCGTTCGTCGCCGTCTCCACGGCGGTCATCGGGCTGGGTCTCGGGATGCCCTTCCTTATGCCCTCTCTGAACGGCGTCCTCATCTACGCGGCGCTCGCCGGCCTCGGCTTCGGCTGCTACCAGACCGTCGACACCGCACTCATCTCCGAGGTGCTCCCCTCGCAGGAGGACGCGGCCAAGGACCTCGGCGTGGCCAGCCTCGCCAGCCACGTGCCCCACGTCCTCGCCCCGGTACTGGCCGGACTGGTCGTCGTCCACTTCGGCTACCGGCCCCTGTTCGCGATGGCGTTCACGCTGTCGCTCCTCGGGGTCCTGTGCGTCCTGCCCATCAAGTCCGTCCGCTGAACCGTCCCGCTGAACGTCCCGAGAGAACCCATGCACCCCTGGAACACTCCTGAACTGGTCTCCCGCGGCCGGGAGCCCCTCCACGCCCTGACCCACCACGACCGGCTCGACCTCGCCGGCACCTGGGACTTCCAGCTGCTGTCCGCACCTGACGTCGCACCGCTCGACGCCTGGCGTCCGCTGAACGTCCCCGGCGCCTGGACCATGCAGGACACCGGCGATCTGCCGCACTACACCAACGTACGGATGCCGTTCTCCACGCATCCGCCGCAACCGCCGGCCCACAACCCCACCGGTCTCCACCGACGCGGCTTCGACCTCCCCACCGCGTGGGAGGGCCGCCGGATCGTCCTCCACGTCGGGGCGGCCGAGAGCGTCCTCCTCGTCCGGGTCAACGGCCAGGACGTCGGCATGAGCAAGGACAGTCACCTCGCCGCCGAGTTCGACATCACGGGCGCCGTGCGCCCGGGGAGCAACGAGCTGCTTCTCACGGTCGTCAAGTACTCCGACGCCAGCTTCATCGAGGACCAGGACCAGTGGTGGCACGGCGGCATCACCCGCGACGTGTACCTCTACAGCACGCCCCCCACCTACCTCGCCGACGTCCACGCGATCGCCGACTACGACCCCGCCACCGGCGACGGCACCCTCACCCTCCGCGTGGACACCGCCGGCCCGGCAGCCGGTCTGCCCGACGAGCCGCTGCGGGTACGAGTGCGGGCCGCCGGTCAGCAGGGCGAGCAGGCGGTTCCCGTACGGCAGCAGGGCGAGATGCCCAGGTCGCTGCCGCCGGAACTCGCCGACGTCGACGTCTTCGGCCTGTTCTGCGCCGCTGCGGCCGGACTTCCCGTCCCCGAGCCGCTCGTCGACGTGCCGCGACACATCCACGCCGCCATGTTCCCCCCGCCTGCCGGGCGCGTCACCCTCACCTTCGCCGTGCCGCAGGTCGCGGCGTGGAGCGCCGAGGCACCCGCCCTGCACGACGTCACGGTCGACCTTCTCGGCAGCGACGACCGGGTCGTCGACTCGACCCGGCTGCGCGTCGGTTTCCGGCGGGTCGAGGTGCGCGGACAGGACTTCCTCGTCAACGGGCGCCGGGTGTGGATCCAGGGCGTCAACCGGCACGACTTCCACCCGCGGACCGGACGCACCCTCACCCGCGAGCAGATCGCCGGCGAACTCGCCCTCCTCAAGCGGTTCAACATCAACGCGATCCGCGCCGCCCACTACCCCAACCAGCCCGAGCTCCTCGACCTCGCCGACGAGTACGGCTTCTACGTCTTCGACGAGGCGAACATCGAGGCCCACGACTTCGCCACCACCCTGTGCGACGACCCCCGCTATCTGTCCGCCTTCCTCGACCGCGTCTCACGGATGGTGCTGCGCGACAAGAACCACCCCAGCGTCGTCGCCTGGTCGCTCGGCAACGAGAGCGGCAGTGGGACCAACCACGACGCCGCGGCCGCCTGGGTGCGCTCCTACGACCCCAGCCGTCCCCTCCACTACGAAGGGGCCGTCCGCAGCGACTGGCACACCGGCCACCACCAGACCGACATCGTCTGCCCGATGTACCCGACCATCGAGGCCATCCAGGGGTACGCCCGGCACCCGCGTGCCGACCGGCCCTTGATCATGTGCGAGTACCAGCACGCCATGGGCAACTCCAACGGCTCCTTCGCCGACTACTGGGACGTCATCCGCTCCACCCCCGGCCTGCAGGGCGGCTTCATCTGGGAGCTGTGGGACCACGGCCTCGACCCGGACGGCGACGGACGCTACCGCTACGGCGGCGACTTCGGGGACGAACCCAACGACGGGAACTTCTGCGCCGACGGTCTCCTCTTCCCCGACGGCACCCCTCACCCCGCGATGTACGAGGTACGGCACACCTTCGCACCCGTACACGTCACCTCGACGGCCGAGCAGGCCCGGGCCGGGTTCCTGGAACTCGCCAGCACCCGCCACTTCGCTCACCTGGACGACCTCTGCTTCACCGCCCGGGTCGTCACCGCCACCGGGACAGGCCCCGAAGTCCCGCTCGACGTACCCGCCGTCCCACCGCAGGGCAGCGCCCGCGTCCCGCTGCCGGACACCATCACCACCGCTCTGAAGGACGGCCAGGACGGTCCTGTCCTCGCCCTGCGCCTTCACGTCACCACCGCACTCGCGACGACATGGGCGCCCGCCGGCACCGAGATCGCCGTCCAGCAGGTGCTGCTCGAAGAGCCCCGCTACTCCCCCACCGCGACGTCCCCTCACCCCGTACCCGACGCGGAAGGTGCCGTACGGCTCGACGCCTCCGGCCTGCTCGTCCACCCGCTGCTCGCCGAAGCCCCACGCCTCAGCTTCTGGCGCGCGCTCACCGACAACGACAACGGCCGCCTCGTCCGCCCCCGCCTGGACGCCACCGGACTGGCACGGGTCACCCGGCAGCTCGTCTCCGTCGACGTCGCCGACCCGGACAAGGAAGCGACCGTCCGTGCCCGGTACACGACCGCCCACGGTCACGAGATCGAACACCTCCAGGTCATCACTCAGGAGACGCCAGGGCGACTCCGCTTCGACGAACACGTCCTGGTACCCGCCGAGGTGACCGACCTGCCCCGCCTCGGCGTCGTCCTCGCCACCCGGCCCGGATTCGAGACCGTGCGGTGGACCGGCGACGGCCCCCACGAGACCTATCCCGACCGGCGCGCCTCCGCCCTCACCGGCACCTGGACCTCCACGGTCGGCGACCTCGCCGTGCCGTACCTGAGCCCCCAGGAGAACGGCGGCCGCGCCGGCACCGTGAGCGCCGGGCTCATAGGCGCCGACGGCACCACGTTGGTACTCGGCTTCGACCGGCCCTGCCAGTTCAACGCCTCCCACCACACGGTCGCCGACCTCACCGCCGTCCGCCACGTCTGGGAACTCACCCCCAGGCCGCAGACCTTCGTCCACTTCGACGTGGCGCACCGCGGGCTCGGCACGGCCTCGGTCGGACCCGACGCCCTGCCCCGATACCGCGTCGGACCGGGCCGCCACAGCTGGACCTGGTGGCTCGAAACACCCGACACGACCGACGCCACCACCCCGCTCCCCGAGAAAGGCCGATCCTCCCATGCGTGAACGCCCCAACTTCGTCGTCTTCGTCCCCGACCAGCTGCGCGCCGACGCCATCGGGGCCTTCGGCAACCCACATGTCCGCACCCCGAACATCGACGCGCTGGCGGCCCGAGGCACCCGCTTCACCAACGCCTACGCCCAGAACCCGATCTGCGCCCCCAGCCGGGCGTCGATCATGACCGGGCTCTACCCCCACACCACGGGCCACCGCACGCAGACCCACCTGGTCAAGCCGTGGGAGCCCAATCTGCTGCGGATCCTCAAGGAGTCCGGGTACCACGTCACCTGGGCGGGCATGCGCGGAGACCTGTTCGCCCCGGGCGTCACCGAACTCAGCGTGAACGAGCACGGATTCGCCGCACTCCCCACCGTCCACCCGCACGCGGGCAACACACCGGAGGAGTGGCCGGGCGGCGACGTGTGGGCCAGGATCTTCTACCGCGGCCAGGTACCGGACGACGGCAGGACCGACCTGGACGAGGCGACGATCCGCACGGCCGAGCAGTGGCTCAGCAGTCCGCCCGACACCCCGTGGGTTCTCTTCGTCCCGATCCTCGCTCCCCATCCGCCGTTCGAGGTGGCCGAGCCCTGGTTCTCGATGTACGACAGGGAGACGCTCCCCGCACCGCTCGAGCCGGCGGAGACGACGGCCGGGGAACCCGCCTACATGGAGGCGATCAGAAAGCGCTACGGACTCGACCGGGTCACCCCTGAACTGTGGCAGGAGGTCGTCGCCACCTACTACGGCATGGTCTCCCGCATGGACGACCACCTCGGCCGTGTCATGGCGCAGGTCGACGACGCGGACACCGTCACCCTGTTCTTCACGGACCACGGCGAGTACCTCGGCGACCACGGTCTCGTCGAGAAGTGGCCCACCTCCTTCCATCCCTGCATCACGCGCAATCCGCTGATCATCTCCGGCGGGGGCCTGCCGGCGGGCCAGGAGTCGTCCGCCATGGTGGAACTCGTCGACATCCTGCCCACCGTCCTGGAAATGGCCGACATCTCCGCACCGCACCGCCACTTCGGACGCAGCCTGCTGCCCGTGCTGAAGGACCCCGGCACCGAGCACCGCGCCTTCGCCTTCACCGAAGGCGGCTTCACCACGGCCGAGCGGCACCAGCTCGAGCCCGGCAGATTCCCCTACGACCTGCGCACCCAACTCGCCTCGGACGAGCCGACGCTGGTCGGCAAGGCGTACGCCGTCCGCGACCAGGAGTGGACGTATGTCTGGAGGCTGTACGAGTCTCCCGAGCTCTACGACCGCGTCGACGACCCCGGAGAGCGCCGCAACCTCGCCGGACTCCCCGCCCACCGAGAGGTCGAACAGCGGATGCACCAGGCCCTGTTCACCTGGCTGGTCGAGACCACCGACACCATCCCCTCGGCCACCGATCCCCGGCTGCCCGGCGTCGAACTGCCCGCGCCCGCACCGGCACCGGCACGGACCGAGCCGCGCTGACGCGGACCGGACGTCCCCGGACGGACCGGACCCGACCCGCCCGACCCGCCCGACCCGACTCGGCCACAGAAGCTGATCGCGAACCACAGAAACGGAGAACAGAAAGCATGGACGCCGACGTCATCGTCGTCGGGGCCGGACTCGCCGGCCTGGTGGCCGCCCATGAACTGACCAGCCGAGGCCGGAAGGTCGCCCTTGTCGACCAGGAGGGCCCGAACAACCTCGGCGGGCAGGCGTACTGGTCCTTCGGCGGGCTGTTCCTCGTCGACTCGCCCGAACAACGACGCCTGCGCGTCAAGGACTCCCTCGACCTCGCGTGGAGCGACTGGCAGGGCAGCGCGGGCTTCGACCGGCTCGACGACGAGGACGCCTGGGCGGTTCGCTGGGCGCGCGCCTACGTCGAGTTCGCCGCAGGGGAGAAGCGGCCTTGGCTCACCGGCCACGGCATCCGCTTCCTTCCCACTGTCGGCTGGGCCGAGCGCGGCGGCCTGCGGGCCGGCGGCCACGGCAACTCCGTCCCCCGTTTCCATGTCACCTGGGGCACCGGCACCGGCATCGTCGAGCCTTTCGCCGGCTCCGCCCAGCAGGCGGCCTCGGCCGGCCTGCTCACCTTCCACCATCGCCACCGCGTCGACGAACTCGTCGTCGAAGGAGGCACCGTGTCGGGGGTGCGTGGGCAGCACCTGGCCGACGACCCGGCCCCGCGCGGGGTCACCACCAGCCGGGAGACGACGGGCCCGTTCGAACTCACCGCCCAGGCCGTCATCCTCACCACCGGCGGCATCGGCGCCGACCACGACCTCGTACGACAGCACTGGCCCGAACGGCTCGGCACGCCACCGACACAGATGGTGACCGGCGTGCCCGCCTACGTGGACGGACGGATGCTCGACATCAGCGCCCGCGCCGGCGCCCGGCTCGTCAACCGCGACCGCATGTGGCACTACACCGAGGGGCTGCGGAACTGGGACCCCGTCTGGCCCGGACACGGCATCCGGATCCTGCCCGGCCCCTCCCCCCTGTGGTTCGACGCCCTCGGCCGCCGCCTGCCCGACCCGTGTCTGCCCGGCTACGACACCCTGGGCACCCTGCGGCACCTGCGCACGACCCCCGACATCGCCGCACACGACCACTCCTGGTTCATCCTCACCCAGAGGATCATCGAGAAGGAGTTCGCCCTCTCCGGATCCGAACAGAACCCGGACATCACCGCCAAGGACCGGGCGGCGTTCCTGCGCACCCGCCTGTTCGGCAAGGGCGCCCCCGGCCCCGTCGCCGCGTTCATGGAGCACGGCGCCGACTTCGTCGTCGCGAACACACTCGACGAACTCGTCGGCGGGATGAACGAGCTCACCGACCGGCCGCTCCTCGACTCCGATCACATCCGGCGGCAGATCGAGGCCCGCGACCTCCAGATCGCCAACCCCTACAGCAAGGACGCCCAGATCCAGGGCATCCACAACGCCCGCCGCTACCTCGGCGACCGCCTGGGCCGCGCGACCGTCCCCCACCGCATCCTCGACCCGGCGGCCGGCCCGCTGATCGGCGTGAAGCTGCACGTTCTGACCCGTAAGACCCTCGGCGGCATCCAGACCGACCTCGACTCGCGAGCGCTCGGCCCTGGCGGCCGACCCGTCACCGGCCTCTTCGCGGCAGGCGAGGTCGCCGGCTTCGGCGGCGGAGGCGTCCACGGCTACAACGCCCTCGAAGGCACCTTCCTCGGCGGCTGCCTCTTCAGCGGCCGCCAAGCCGGCCGCGCCGCCGCCGCGGCCGTCTGCTGACGCCCGTACGCACCACCAGACCCATGCCCAGCCCCCAACAGGAGGTTCCATGTCCGCTTGCTGCACTCCGTCAGGCGGCGCACGCTCCATGCCGATGCCGGTCACCGCGACGGGCGTGGGAGCGTCGGGCCACGACCGGGCGGAGATGATCCCGCTCTCCGGCGGCGAGTTCCTCATGGGCACGGACGACAGCGAGGGATACCCGGAGGACGGCGAGGGCCCTGTCCGCAAGGTCCGTGTCTCGCCGTTCCTGATCGACGCCCACGCGGTGAGCAACGACCGGTTCGAAGCCTTCGTCGCGGCCACCGGCTACCGTACGGAGGCCGAACGTATCGGGTGGTCGTACGTCTTCGCCGGGTTCCTGCCCGCGGCCCTGCGCCGTGTTTCGCCCAGGCCCGAAGCCACGCCGTGGTGGTGCGGGGTGACGGGAGCGGACTGGCGGTCCCCGGAGGGACCGGGCAGTTCCCTGCGAGGCCGTGGTGACCACCCGGTCGTGCACGTCTCGTGGAACGACGCACAGGCGTACTGCACCTGGGCAGGCAAGAGGCTGCCCACCGAAGCCGAATGGGAGTACGCCGCGCGCGGCGGCCTGGAGCAGCGCCGTTACCCCTGGGGGGACGAACTCGACCCGGACGGCACGTTCCGCTGCAACATCTGGCGCGGGCAGTTCCCGTCCAGGAACACCGCGGCCGACGGCTACCGCGGCACCTGCCCGGTGGACGCCTTCCAGCCCAACGGCCACGGCCTGTACAACATGGCCGGCAACGTGTGGGAGTGGTGCTCCGACTGGTGGTCGACCGGCCATGGCACCACCGCGCCCCTCGTTGATCCACAGGGCCCCGCGACGGGTACCTCAAAGGCCATGCGGGGCGGCTCCCACATGTGCCACGCGTCGTACTGCAACCGCTATCGCGTCGCCGCCCGCACGGCCAACGCCGTCGACGCCTCGGGCGGGAACACGGGTTTCCGCTGTGTGCGGACCCTCGCCGCCCACGATGCCTGACTCATCGACACCTCCCGAACATCCACAGCCAGGAGTTTCCCTTGCGCATCATCTACGTGGACGTGGACACGCTCCGCGCCGACCACACCACCCCCTACGGCTATCACCGTCCGACCACTCCGAACCTCCAGAAGCTCGCCGACAAGTCGGTCGTCTTCGACCGCTACTACTGCTCCGACTCACCGTGCCTGCCCTCCCGGGCCGCGCTGACGAGCGGCCAGTTCGGCATCACCAACGGAGTGATCGGCCACTACGGCGCCGACGCACAGTTCCGCCTCGAAGCGGGACACGGCCCCGAGCCGCACCGGCCGCTCCTCGGCCAATGGCTCGGATGGGGCGACCACTACACCGCCTCGATCTCCGTCTTCGCCGAACGCCACCGCGCGTACTTCTTCCACGGCAACTTCCGCGAGTCGATCCGCGCCAGCGCCAACTGGGGCGACGAGGAGGCCCCCGACATCAACGGAGCGGCCGTCGACTGGCTGCGCCGGCACAAGGACGAGGAGAACTGGTACCTCCACCTCACCTACTGGGAGCCGCACACCAACTACACCCAGCCCGCCGAGTGGACCGAGAAGATGGCAGCCTCCGGGCCCGTGCAGGCGTGGCCCGACGAGGAGACCATCGCCGCGCACGCCGAGATCTACGGGCCGCGCAGCGCCCTGGACCTCCACCACTCGCTGAAGAACCCCCGAGGCACCTCCCCGGTGCCCCACAACATGCCCGACGCGGTCGCCTCACGGGCCGACTTCGAGCACCTGGTCAACGGCTTCGACGGAGCCATCAGCTACTGGGACCACTACTTCGGGCAGCTCATGGACACCCTGGAGGAGCTGGGCATCGCCGGCGACACCGCCGTGATCGTCAGCGCCGACCACGGAGAGTCCTTCGGCGAGCTGGGCATGTACGCCGAGCACGGCATGGCCAGCGAACCCGTCCACCGGCTCCCCCTCGTCGTCTACTGGCCCGGCCTCACGGACGAACTTCCCGACGAGGCCCGCCACAACGACGCGCTCCTCTACAACATCGACCTGGCCCCGACCCTCGCCGAACTCATCGGCCTGGACAAGCCCGCCGGATGGCAGGGCACCTCCTTCGCCCCCGCCCTGCGCGGCGAACGGATCGACTCCCGCGAGTACCTGGTCCTCGGCCACGGCGCCATGACGTACCAGCGGGCCGTCCGGACCCGCGACCACCTCTACATCCGCACCTACCACCCAGGCACCTTCCGCACCGAGTGGGAACAGCTCTTCCACCTCACCGAGGACCCCTACCTCACCCACAACCTCATCGACGAGGAGCAGGAACTCGCCACTCTGATGCGTTCCCATCTCGCCGAATGGTGGAACGAGTACGCCGGCCGGCCCGGCTGCCTGCCCGACCCCATGCAGGCCAACCTCCAGACCGGACCCATCTACTACAGCCAGCCCGGTCCCTACGCCCAGCACCTCAGGGACACCGGCCGCGCCCACCTGGCCGACCACCTGGAGCAGCGACTCGCCACCCTCTCCGTACCGGTCCCCTGGCACGCCCCCCACGAGCCCCGCTCACCGGAGATCCTCCAGGGGTGGCTAGCCCACTTCGGACGGCGAGCAGCCGCGACCTGAGGCGCGGGCCCCGGCCCCCTTCCTCGCCCGCGTCCCGCTCATCACGTCCCGACCTCTGGAAGCCCTCATGAACGCACCTCCGGCATCCCCGGCGCGGCCCTCTCGCCGGCAGAACAGGCGGCGCTCACCTCGGGCGGCAGTCGCTGAACCACCACGCCCGTACGAGACGTGGTCCGAGCGCTGACCTCTCGGACGGCCCCCACGGGATCCAGCGTCCGGGAGGCGATGCCATCGAGGCTGTCGTCTCGCGCCACAGCCTCCCGGCCACCTGCTTCCCGCCCGCCGTCACCCTCGGCTCCTCCTTGGACCCGGAACTCGCGCACCGCGTCGGCGCGGCCGTGGCACGCGAGGCTTCGGCCCTCGGTGTCTCCGTGGTGCTCGGCCCAGGCATCAACATCAAGCGCAGTCCACTGTGCGGACGGAACTTCGAGCACTTCTCCACGCAGGATCTCCGCCACCCTCAGCGCGGTCCACCAGTCCTCGTACCGGATACCCGCCTTGTCTGCCGGCCCACCGACAACCCCACGTGCATCAATTCCCCAGGACACGACAGCAGACTCCTCACCCGCAGGAGCCAGCAACCAAATGAGCCTATTCGCTCCGCTGTCGTCCGTAATCCGGCATGCGGAAGTGCACCACGATGCTCATCGGCGAGAACACGGCACACAGCTCGGCAAGCCGCGACGACGTCACCTCGCTGGCACGGAGACGGCCGTGGCGCTGGCGCCGGCGTCACCGCCGACGAGCCGTAGAAGCACGCCGCATCGGCTGCGCCGCTGGTAGGGGCTGCGAAACCACCCCTCCCAGTGGCACACCGAAAGCAGGAGACATGGTCGAGCGAACCTTCTTCTGGGATCGCCCACGAGGAGAAAGGCGCAGGTCAGCGCACCCGCCCCCGGGCCTTCAGGTGGGCCGCCGGGACCTCCGGTGCGTCCAGCCGGTCTCCGTCGTAGCCCTTCACCTCGCCGAAGCGGTCGCTCGTCATCCACTCCTCGCGGGCCTTGCGGATCTCCTCGTCCGTGCGGCCCACGAAGTTCCACCACATGACGATCTCCTCCTCGAAGGGCTCGCCGCCGAGGAGCATCAGGCCGGCGTCGGAGACCGCGCGGAGGGGCAGCTCGGTGCGGCCGCAGCCCAGGTAGAGCATGGAGCCGGGGAGGACCGGGACGCCGTCGACATGGGCCTCGCCGGACATGGCCAGGACGGCGTACTCGAAGTCGGGGTCCAGGGGGAGGTTCGTCTCGGTGCCGGCCGTGAGCGCGAGATCGGCGCCGACGATCGGGGTGTACGTCGTGCCGGGCGAGATCGCGCCGTCGAGCTCGCCGAGGATGACCGTGGCCGTGAGGCCCGCGGTGGTGATCCGGGGCAGGTCGGCATGGTGCTGGAAGTGCGGCTCCACATGGCGGTGGGTGTCGGGGAGGGCCACCCAGAGCTGGGCGCCGTGGAGGAAGCGGGCGTGCGAGGTGGGGCTCTCCTCCGAGTGGGAGATGCCCCGGCCCGAGGTCATCAGGCCCAGTTCGCGCGGCCGGACGGTCTGAAGGCCGCCGGTGGAGTCCCGGTGCAGGACCTCTCCGTCGTGGAGCCAGCTGACGGTCTGGAGTCCCATGTGCGGGTGCGGCGGAACCTGCATGCCCGGTTCGTCGGCGATGTCGTCAGGCCCGTAGTGATCCACGAAGGCCCAGGCTCCGACCATCCGGCGGCCCAGGTTGGGGAGCAGTCGGCGGACCTCGGTCGACTCTCCGAGCTGAACGTGGCGGGGGCTGAGGAGTTCCCGTACCGGCTCGGCGACGACGAATCCGCGACCGCCGCACACGGTCAGCGCGGCCTGGCGATCAAGATTGCTCATGCTCAACCTGTTCCTGTCCGGAGAGAGTGACCATAGTGGAATGTTCAACCATCTCGGTTTGTTGACCTGGTCGACCACCCCACAGGGTGGCAGATCCGGGCCTCTGGAAAGGGCGAGCAAGTGAGCGACACGTACTACGAGTTCGGAACCGCCGGCGAACGCTGGGACCGGGCCCGGTTCTTCTTCGACGCGAAGGAGTACGGAACCGCCGTGCGCGTCCTGCGCGGCCTGGTCGCCGAGCACCCGGAGCAGACGGCCCAGCGACTCCTCCTCGCGCGGGCCTACTACCACTCCGCCCAGCTCTCCCGCGCCGAGGCGGAGCTGCGGGAGATCCTGGAGCGCGACCCGGTCGAGCACTACGCCCGACTGATGCTGGGTCGCACCCTGGAGCGCCTGGGACGCACGGACGAGGCCGCGCCGCACCTGCGGATGGCCGCCGCGATGGCCGGCGAGACTCCCCCGGCCTGACGCGGCCGGTCCGACGCGGCCGGTCCGACGCAAACGGTCCGACGTCGGGCGTGACACCGCCGCCTTTGCGCGTGGTGTGACAGCGTCGCCTTGGCTCGGCGCGTGACGCCGCCGCTCCGACGCGGGCATCCGCCATGCGCCTCCTGACGCCGCCCTGATACCCCCGTCCGGTATATTCGGCGGCCAGGAGGTCCTGGCCGTGCGTACACACCGAGCAGAACGCCGTCGACGAGCAGAAGGTGCCCTGGCGCACCTTCTGCTCGTCGTCGTGCTCGCGCTCGGGGTGTTCCTGATGCATGCCGTCGGCCACCCGGAGGGGTCCGGCGGCGGCATGGAGACCACTTCCGCGTCCGCCCACCACTCCGGCGGCGGCATGGAGACCACTTCCGCGTCCGCCCACCACTCCGGCGGCGGCATGGAGACCACTTCGTCCGCCCACCACTCCGGCGCCGCCTCCCACGACGGCGACGACTCCGACGCCCGGCACGAACCGGGCACGGGGATGGACATGACCACGCTGTGCGTGGCCGTCCTCACCGGCTGGCTGCTCATGGGGCTCGTCCGGGCCGCGCTCGGACGACGCCCCGACTGGATGGCGCTCCTTCTCGCGCGGCTCACCCCCGCGCTGGGGCCGCACGCGCCCCCGCCCCGACCTCCCGACCTCGCCCGGCTGTCCGTCCTGCGGATCTAGGCCATACCGCCACCGCGGGCGCCTCGCGCTGCCCGTGAACGCCTTCGGCCTGCCCATTTCCGTCTGTACGACCAGCACACGAGGTATCACCCATGCGTTCCTTCACCCACCGCAGCGCCCGGAAGTTCGCCCTCATCGGCGCCGCCACCGCGACCGGGCTCCTGCTCACCGCCTGCGGCACGGACGACGGCAAGAGCGGAATGGACCACGGCGCGTCCTCTTCCGCGTCCCCGTCGGCAGCGGCTTCCACCCCTGGTTCCGCCTCCGCCTCGGCCGCTGCCACCGCGGCCGCCGCCCCCGGCGCCTTCAACGACGCGGACGTCATGTTCGCGCAGATGATGATCCCCCACCACGAGCAGGCCCTGGAGATGGCGGGGCTCGCCGAGGGCCGGGCCGAGGACCCCGAGGTCAAGAAGCTGGTCACCGCCATCGAGCAGGCCCAGGACCCGGAGATCCGGAAGATGAAGGCCTGGCTCAAGGGCTGGGGCAAGCCCGAGTCCGCCGGACACGGCTCCGGCGGCGCGGGCGGTCACGGCATGGCCGGAATGATGTCCGAGCAGGACATGAAGGATCTGGCCGCCGTCAAGGGCAAGGCCTTCGACCGCAAGTTCGCCGAGCTGATGATCGCCCACCACGACGGCGCCGTCGACATGGCCGAGGACGAGCAGAAGAACGGCCGGAACGCCACGGCCAAGGCGCTCGCCGACGACGTCGTACGGACCCAGTCCGCCGAGGTCGCCACCCTGAAGAAGGTCCTCGCCCGCCTCTGACCGGGCCCGGCTCCACCCGTTCCGTACCCGCGCGTGACGCAGGCGGCCCGTCCCTCCCCGGGGCGGGCCGCCCCCGCCGCATCCCCTGATCCTCAGGCGAAAGAACGATGAAGAAGCCCTTCTCCGGCCTCTCGGCCCTCACTCTCCCCCTTTCCCTCCGCCGCACCCCCACCCTCACCGCCGCTGCCACCGCCGTCACCATGGCCCTGGCCCTCACCGCGTGTTCGTCGTCCGGGGCCGCGGCCCCGGAGGGCGGGTCCGGTGCGGCCCTCAGTCACATCCACGGCCTCGGCGTCCGCGGCGACACCCTCTACGTCGCCACCCACCAAGGGCTCCACACCCCGGACGCCGACGGCCGACCGACCCCGGTCGGCGACCGCCGCGACGACTTCATGGGTTTCACCGTCACCGCCGAGGGTGCCTTCCTCGCAAGCGGCCACCCCGCCCCCGGCGGCGACGGGCCCGCCGACCTCGGTCTCATCGCGTCGACGGACTCCGGACGCACCTGGCGGGAGAAGTCACTCGCCGGGAAGGTCGACTTCCACGCCCTGGACACCGCCCCCGACTCCACCGTCTACGGGTACGACAGCGCCAACGGCCTGTTGCGGGTCAGCGCGGACGGTGTCACCTGGGACGACCGTGCCACGCTGCGCGCCCTCGACATCGCCGTCTCCCCCACCGCCCCGAGCACCGTCCTCGCGACCACCGAGACCGGCGTGGCGCGCAGCACGGACGGCGGCAGGAGCTTCGCCCCGGGTGCGGGCCGGGTCCTCGCGCACGTCTCCTGGGGTGCCCCCGACGCCCTCTTCGGCATCGATCCGAACGGCGTCCTCTTCCGCGGTACGGGCGGCGGCACCGGATGGACGCGCGTCTCCACCGTCCCGGGCGGAGGCCCGCAGGCGCTCACGGTCGTGGACGCCCGCCGTCTGCTCGTCGCGACTCAGGACGGCGTGTACGAGTCCCGGGACGCGGGCCTCACCTTCGAGCGGCGGATGGCGGTGAAGTCCGGGAA
Organism: Streptomyces sp. NBC_00250; assembly: GCF_036192275.1. Classification (NCBI taxonomy): domain Bacteria; kingdom Bacillati; phylum Actinomycetota; class Actinomycetes; order Kitasatosporales; family Streptomycetaceae; genus Streptomyces; species Streptomyces sp. NBC_00250. The sequence continues at coordinate 1,205,387 of NZ_CP108088.1, forward strand.
CGACGGCCACTGACCGACGGCGGCCTCGGCGTCCCACGACGCCGGCATCCCCACAGCGAAGGCCGCCGGGTCACCCGGACCCGGCAGCCGTTCACCCCCACCGGTGCTCCGCGCCGCCGCTCCCCTCAGTGCTCCACGACCACTTCCCCGCCCACCACCACCGCCTCCGCCACCGTGCCCGGGATCTCCTCCGGGGCGATGCGCAGGATGTCGCGGGAGAGGACGACGAAGTCGGCCAGCTTGCCGACCGTCAGCGAACCCCGCTCGTGTTCCAGGAAGTTGGCGTACGCCGAGCCCATCGTGTAGCCCTCGACGGCGGCGACGACGTCGATCGTCTCGCCCGCCGTCCAGGCCTCCCCGCCACCGGGCGGGCGACGGGTCACAGCGGCGTGGATGCCGACCATGGGGTCCATCTCGGCCACGTTCCAGTCGCTGGAGAGGGCGAGGACCGCGCCGGCCTCGCTCAGGCTGCGCAGCGGCCAGGCCTTGTGCCAGCGGTCGGGGCCGACGTTCTCGGCCCAGTCCTGACCCGGTCCCGCGATGTCCGGGGCAGCGTGCCGGGGCTGCATGCAGGCGACGACGCCGAGCGCGGCGAAGCGCGGGGTGTCGGCCGGGTCGAGGCACTCCACGTGGACGATCTGGTGGCGGGCGTCGCGCGGCCCGTTGGCGGCCCGCGCCCGCTCGACGGCGTCGAGGACGGTACGGATGCCCCGGTCGCCGGTGGCGTGGACGAAGCACTGGAAGCCGCGAGCGTCGAGCCGGGTGAGCAGGTCGGCGAACTCCTCGGGCGGGTAGAAGGTGTCGCCGCGGTGGTGGGAGCAGCCGGCGTACGGTTCCAGGAGGGCGGCCGTACGGGGTTCCACGACGTCGTCGATGTACAGCTTGAGCGGGCCGACCCGCAGCCGGTCGTCCGCGAACTCCTCGGCCACGGCCTGGAATTCGTCCAGGTCGGTGTCGGTCGTGCCGCGCGGGTGGAACAGTGCGGCGACGATCCGGGAGCGCAGGCGGCCCTCGGCGCGGGCGCGCTGGAAGAGGGCGAGGTCGTCGAGCGAGTTCTGGGGTTCGACGACGGTGGTGATGCCGAAGGCGATGGCGTCGTCGAGGCTCTTGGCGAGGCGGCCGTACTGCCGGTCCGGCGAGGCCCACGGGACGCCGAGTTCGCGAAGGGCGCGGTGACCGTCGCGGGAGAGCCCCTTGACCGCGAAGTCCTTGACGAAACCGGTGGGTTCGCCGGTCGTCGGGTCCGTGACGGCCCGCCCGAAGGGGAGGTCGGTGTGGTCGCGGTCGACGCCGAGCCGTCGGAGGGCGGCGGTGTTGAGCCAGGCGGTGTGGACGTCGTAGCTGAGCACGAGGGCGGGGGTGTCGCCGGTGGCCGGGTCGAGGTCGGCGGCGGTGGGCATGCGACCGTCGGGGACGGCGGAGTAGTCGAAGGCCTCGGCCTCGATCCACTCGGCGTCCGGGTGTGCGGTGTGCCAGGCGCGGATGCGGTCGTGGATCGCGTCGAGGGTGCGGGCGCCGGCGAGTTGGACGCAGGCGTCGTCGGAGCCGAGGCGGACGTGGTTGTGGGCGTCGACGAAGCCGGGCAGGACGAGCCGTCCGCCGCCGTCGAGGACCCGGGTGCCGGGCCCGGCCCAGGCGCCGGCCTCGGCGTCGGAGCCGATCCAGACGATCCGGCCGTCACGTACCGCGAGGGCCTCGGCCTCGGGGAGCGCGGGGTCGACGGTGTGGATCCGGGCGCCGGTGAGGAGGAGGTCGGCGGGGACGGGGGTGTGCGCGGTGGCGGGGGTGGTGCTGTTCATGCCGGGTGACTCCGTGACGTGCGTACGAGGGGTGGTGAAGGGGGTGCCGGGGTGGTGTGAGGGGCGACCTCAGCCGCGTACCGGCGCCACTGTTCGTCGGGCGAGGAGCACGTACACCAGGGCCGAGACTCCCGCGCCGAGCAGCGTGAGGTCCGCGCCGCCGAGCGGGGCGACGAGCGGGCCGGTCCACAGCTCGGAGTCGCAGGTGAGTGCCGAGAAGAGGAGGCCGGAGACGAGTGCGATCAGGCCCGCCGGGTGCCAGCCCGAGCGGTACCCGTACGCGCCGCCGGTGCTCGCGTGCAGTCCGGCGGAGTCGTACGTGCAGCGGCGGAGCACCATGTCGGCGAGGAAGACGCCGCCCCAGGGGGCGAAGACGATGATCAGGAGGGAGAGGAACGAGAGGAGCGAGGTGGTGAAGTCGGTGAGGAAGAGGGCGCCGAGGGAGCCGACGGCCGTCACGGCGGCGCTGATGACGATGGCGCGGGCCCGGCTCCAGGGGATGCCGAGGACCTGGAGGTTCAGGCTCGACGAGTAGAGCGTGATGATCGAGTTGGTGACCGACCCGCCGAGGACCAGGGCCAGGAAGAGCGGCTGGAACCAGCCGGGGAGGAGGCTCTCGGTGCCGGCGACGGCGTCGGTCATGTCGACCTGGGTCGCCGCGGCCACCCCGGCGACGCCCAGGGCGACGGAGGAGACGAAGCCGCCGAGGGCTCCGCTCCAGGTCACAGCCTTGAGGGAGGTCGTGCGGGGCAGATAGCGGGTGTAGTCGGCGGGCATGGGGAGGTAGGAGAAGGGGCCCGCGAGCATCACGACGAAGGCGAGGCTCCAGCCGGCGGCGCCGGGCGCGGCGGAGGGGGCGGAGGTGTCGGCGCCGGGCAGGACGAGGACGAGCAGGGCGGCGAATCCCGCGGCGAGGACGTAGGCCATCCAGCGCTCGGCGAACTGGACGGTGGCGTGGCCCCAGAGGGCGACGGCGAAGGTCAGCGCGAGGGTGACGCCGAGGGCGAGCGCCCGGGCGGTGGATCCGCCGCTCCAGCCGAGGTCGGCGAAGAAGGCTTCGAGGGCGAGGGTGCCCACCACGGTGTTCACGATCGTGTAGCCGATGCTGACGATCCAGTTGAGCAGTCCGGCCGGCCAGTTGCCGCGTCGGCCGAAGGCCGCGCGGGAGATGACGAGGGTGGCGGTGCCGGTGCGGACGCCGCTGAGTCCGGCCGCGCCGATGGCGAGGAAGGAGAGACCGCCGATCACGACGACGGCGGTGGCCTGCCAGAAGGAGAGCCCGAAGGCGACGGCGAGGGCGCCGTTGATCACGTAGGTGAAGGTGAGGTTGGAGCCGAACCAGAGCCAGAAGACGTCCTTGGCGCTGCCGTGGCGTTCGGCGTCGGGTATGGGGTCGATCCCGTGCTCCTCGACCTGGAACACCTCGTCCCGGGCCGTCGTCACCGTGGCCGCCGTGGTCCCGGGCGCCGTCTCGTGTCCGAGCACACCGCACCTCCTGATCTTGAATGCCGTTCTAAGTTTTAGAATGGCATTCAAGATGTGCGATGGGTTCCGGCCACGTCAAGACCTTCGGGGTTGCGATTAGGGTCGACCCGGAGCAAAGGCACCGGCGGATCGGCGGAACGGGGACAGTGGCGGTGGCAGGGTCGGCACGACGGCGGGACGGACACGTCACCCAGGAACGCATGCTGGAGGAGGCCATGACGGCGATCGCCGAGGACGGCCTCTCCTCGCTCACGATGTCGGCCCTCGCGGAGCGACTGGGCACCAGCGGCGGGCACATCCTGTACTACTTCGGCAGCAAGGACCTGCTGCTGCTCGCCGCGCTGCGGTGGAGCGAGGCCGCGCTCGCCGAGGAGCGTCGCGCGCTGCTGTCACGGCGGACCACGGCCGAACGCAAGCTCGACGGGTTCCTCCGGCTCTATCTGCCGCGCGGCCCGCGCGATCCGCGCTGGACCCTGTGGATCGAGCTGTGGGCCCGCACCCCCGGCAACAGCGCGCTCGGCGAGGCACAGGAAGAGCTGGACCGGGGCTGGCAGGAGGACCTGGAGGCACTGCTCGCGGCAGGGGTCGCCCGACGGCGTTTCGCCCCGCTCGACGTCCGTGCCCGCGCCTCCGAACTCCTGGCCCTGCTCGACGGGTTGAGCACCCGGGTCGTCCTGGGGCAGGAGTCCGGCCGCGATCCCCGGCCCGCCCTGGAGGCCGCCCGGTCGGCCGCACGGGCGCTCGTCACCCCGTACGCCTCCCACGCCTCCGATACGGACGACGTCCCGGGCGGCACGACGAATTGACGGCCCGTCAGCCCCGGTAGGCCTCCAGCAGACGCAGCCACGCCTCGCTCAGGGTCGGGTACGACGGAACGGCGTGCCACAGGCGGGCGATCGGGACCTCGCCGACGACCGCGACCGTCGCCGAATGGAGCAGCTCGCCGATGCCCGGGCCGACGAAGGACACGCCCAGGACGACCTCCCGGTCGAGGTCGACGACCATCCGGGCGTGCCCGCGGTAGCCCTGGGCGTAGAGCCCCGCCCCGGCGACCTGACGCATGTCGAGGTCCACCGCCCGGACCCGGTACCCGGCGCGCTCGGCCTCGGCCAGCGAGAGGCCGACGGCGGCCGCCTCGGGGTCGCTGAACACCACCTGCGGTACGGCGGCGTGGTCGGCGGTGGCCGCGTGCGGGCCCCAGCTCGCCCCGTCCAGGGGCTCGGTGTTCCCGGCGCGGGCGGCGATCGCGGCACCGGCGATCCGGGCCTGGTACTTGCCCTGGTGGGTCAGGAGCGCACGGTGGTTGACGTCCCCGACGGCGTAGAGCCAGTCGCTGCCGGTCACCTTGAGGCTGTCGTCGACGTCGAGCCAGGAGCCCGGCTTCAGACCGACGTTCTCCAGGCCGATGTCCTCGGTGCGAGGAGCCCGGCCGGTCGCGAAGAGCACCTGGTCGCCCTCGACGTGGTCACCGCCCTCCAGGACGACGGTGACCGGTCCCGTACCCCCGTCGCGTACCACCGCGCTGACCGTGACGCCGGTACGGACATCCGCGCCCCGCGCGGTGAGCGCCGCGGCCACGTGCTCGCCGACGAAGGGTTCCATCCGGGGCAGCAGGCGCTCGCCCCGGACGAGCATCGTGACCTCGGCGCCGAGCGCGTGCCAGGCGGTGGCCATCTCCACGCCCACCACTCCCCCACCGACCACGATCAGCCGCCCGGGCACCCGGTCGGAGCTGGTCGCCTCGCGGCTGGTCCAGGGCCGTGCCCCGGTCAGGCCCGGCAGATCGGGAAGGACGGCGCGGCTGCCGGCGCACACGACGACCGCGTGCCGGGCGGTCAGGACATGGCGCTCGCCCTCCGGCCCCGCGACCTCGACCCGGCGCGGCCCGAGGAGGCGGCCGTGGCCCCGGAAGATCCGTACGCCGATCGAGTCCAGCCAGTCCACCTGGCCGTCGTCGGTCCAGTCTCCGACGACGGCGTCCCGGTGGGCGAAGACCTCAAGGGCGTCGAGCGGACCGTAGACCGACTCGCGCAGGCCGGCGACCTTTCGGGCGTCGGAGCGGGCGAGCACGGGGCGGAGGAGCGCCTTGCTGGGCATGCAGGCCCAGTACGAGCACTCGCCGCCGATCAGCTCGCTCTCGACGATCGCGGCGCTGAGGCCGGCGGCCCGCACCCGGTCGACGACGTTCTCCCCCACCGGACCCGCGCCCAGGACCACCACGTCGTACTCGTACTCGTGCTCGCTCTCCACCGTTCGCGTCATGGGTGACAGTCTGGCTCAGCGGTGCGGAATAGCGCGGCTCGATACGCCGTTGTGCCGGGCGAGTCCCCAGGGGACCGTGAGGACACCGCCAGGAGATCCCCGAAAGGTAGGAAGCATGAGCACCGTAGAGCTCACCAAGGACAACTTCGACGAGGTCGTGAGCGGCAACGAATTCGTCCTGATCGACTTCTGGGCTTCCTGGTGCGGTCCCTGCCGTCAGTTCGGTCCGGTCTACGAGGCCGCCTCGAAGCGCCACGAGGACCTGGTCTTCGCCAAGGTGGACACCGAGGCTCAGCCGGAGCTGGCGGCGGCGTTCGAGATCCGCTCGATCCCGACGCTGATGATCGTGCGCGACAACGTGGCGATCTTCTCGCAGCCCGGCGCGCTGCCCGAGGCCGCGCTCGAGGACGTCATCGGCCAGGCCCGGAAGCTGGACATGGACGAGGTCCGCAAGTCCGTCGAGGACGCCAAGCAGCAGTGACCCACCGCGAGGGGGGTACGGGAGTCGCTCCCGTACCCCCCTCGCGCGCTGTCCCGGGGGCTCGGCCGCCGCGCTCCCTCGCGTGCTGTCCGGGTGTGTTCCCGCGCCGCGCGCCGGCGCGCGGCGCGGGCTCGGTGGGGCCTCAGCGCTCCAGGACCAGGGCGAGCCCCTGACCGACGCCGATGCAGAGGGCGGCGAGGCCGGTGCCGGAGCCGGCCGCCGCCAGCTGGTGGGCCACCGATCCGGCGAGGCGGGCGCCCGAGGCGCCCAGCGGGTGGCCGATGGCGAGGGCGCCGCCGCGCGGGTTCACGATCTCGGGGTCGAGTTCCGGCCATTCCGCGAGGCAGCCGAGCGACTGGGCCGCGAAGGCCTCGTTGAGCTCGAAGGTCCGCAGGTCGGCGAAGGAGCGGCCCGCCTTCTCCAGGGCCCGGCGGACCGCCTCGACCGGTCCGAGACCGAAGAGCTGCGGTTCGATGCCGGTGACGGCGGAGGTACGGATCCGGGCGAGCGGTTCCCGGCCGGTCTCGCGCAGTCCGTCCTCGTCGACGAGCAGCAGGGCCGCCGCGCCGTCGTTGAGCGGGGAGGAGTTGCCCGCCGTCACGGTGCCTCCCTCGGGTCGGAAGGAGGGCTTCAGCTTGGCGAGGGCCTCCATGGACGTCGAGTCGCGGATGCACTCGTCACGGGCGAGGTCCACCGACGGGTAGGGGACGACCTCGTCGTCGTACAGCCCCTTCGCCCAGGCCTCGGCCGCCTTGCGGTGGCTGGCGAGGGCGAAGGCGTCCTGCTGCTCGCGGGTGATGCCGTGCTTGTCGGCGACGAGTTCCGCGCCCTCGCCGAGGGCGACCGTCCACTCGGCGGGCATGCGCGGGTTCGTCATGCGCCAGCCGAGGGTCGTCGAGTGGAGCTGCTGGTGGCCGGCGGGGAAGGCCCGCTCGGGCTTCTGCAGGACCCAGGGGGCGCGGGACATCGACTCGACGCCGCCGGCGATGGCCACGGAGGCGTCGCCGAGGGCGATGGCGCGGGCCGCCTGGACGACGGCCTCGAGACCGGAGCCGCAGAGGCGGTTGACGGTGACGCCGGGCACGGAGACGGGCAGCCCGGCGAGCAGGACGGCCATCCGCGCCACGTCGCGGTTGTCCTCTCCGGCGCCGTTGGCGTCGCCGAAGTAGACGTCGTCGACGCGGGCCGGGTCGAGCGCGGGCGAGCGGTCCACGAGGGCCCGGACGACGTGCGCCGCGAGGTCGTCCGGGCGCACCGGGGCGAGGGAGCCCCCGAACTTCCCGATCGGGGTGCGGACGGCGTCGACGATGTAGACGTCGCGGATGCTCATCGGTTCTCTCCCACGTGACCTTCGGAACGACTCTGTTCGCCTGGTGAAAGGACTTTCGCCCTAAAGACTTTCGTCTTGGCGCGCGCGCAGAGTCTCTGCCCGAAAAACCGCCATGTCAACGGGCCGTTTCGGGACACGGCCGTGGGAGCCCGGGCGGGAGCCGAAGGGATGAGGCGAGGAAGCACCCCAGGTCAGCCGCGTTCCGCCGGGCGGGCGAGGGCCGTGAGGCCGTAGTCGAGCTCGCGTCCGTCGACGAGCAGCGCCTCCACCGTGCGCGTCTCGGGGTCGATGTCGGCCCTCATTCCGTGGCCCTCGTAGATCGGGTAGCCCGACTCGCCGTGCCGTCCGGTGGCTTCGACGACGGCCGTACGGACCGCGCTGTCCGTGACGGAGGCGCCGCCCCGGTCCTCGACGTGCGCCGGCACCAGCAGGATCTCGAAACGCTGCGGAACTGTGCTCATGCACCGACGCTAAGCGCTCGACGGGCCTCCCGCCGGACGACCGGTCCGGCGGCCCCGCCGGACGAGGTCTCCCCGGGCGTTCCGCCCGGCGAACGGCCCGGAACGTGCCGTCGGACAAGCGGACCGGAACGTACTGCCGGACGACCGGACCGGAGGCCTTTCACCGGACGGGCGCCCGGCCGCCGGCCTGCCGGACGACCGGTCAGCTCGACTCCCGCCGGACGACCTCCGAGGCGAGGAGGGCGCGGGTGCGGGGCGGGACCTCCGGTTCCCGTACGGCCCGGTCGACCAGCTCCGCCAGTTCGCGTCCGAGCACCATGTCGATCCGTACGGTGCTGAGCCGGGGCCTGAGCAGCCGGCCCAGGAGCAGGTCGTCCGCGCCGACGACGGCGGTGTCCTCCGGCACGGCGACGCCCGCGTCCTGGAGCGCCCGCATCAGGAGCATGGCGTACTCGTCGTTGTAGGCGAAGACCCCGTCGAGGCCCAGCTCGCGCCAGCGCGCCGCGAGGGCGTTCGCCGACTCCTCCTCGTACCGCAGCGGCAGGGGGACGACGGTGGCGTCGGTGCCCTCGACAGCGCGCCGCGCGCCTTCGAGGCGGGGACCGGAGAACATCGCCAGGCCCTGCTCCTCGGGGATGACGACGCCGATCCGGCGCCGTCCGCTCTCCACGAGGTGGGCGGTGGCCACCTCGCCGACCCGCCCCTGGTCCATGACGAGGGCGTGGGTGCCCTCGACGCCCTGGGTGCCGAGGGTGATCACCGCCCGTGCCCCGGACCGCTTGAGGATCTCGACGCCCTGGCCGGTGAGCCGGACCTCGCCGAGCGAGACCACGGCCACCGGGCGGAGCTCGGCCCAGGCGCGGGCGGCCTCCTCGCCTTCGAGGCCGACGCTGCCGTACTGGACCACCGTGTAGTCGAGGCGTCGCAGGGCCCACTGGAACTCGTTGAAGAACTGGCTGTAGAGGGGCCCGACCGGGACGTGCGAGGTCGGCAGCAGCACCATCCGGCTGTGGCCGGCGCGCAGGCTGCGGGCGGCGGCGTGCGGCACGTACCCGAGCTCCTCGGCGGCCTCGCGCACCCGGCGGCGGGTGGGCTCGCTGATGCGGACGGCCGAGGTGTTGTTCAGGACGTACGAGACGGTGGCCCGGGAGACGCCCGCGAGGCGGGCGACATCGGCGCTGGTCGGGACCGCGCGCCCGGTGGGGCGTTCGGGAGTGCGTTCGGTTGGCTGGCTCATCGCTCCGGCATCTTTCCAGAACGATCCGGCCCAGGGTCTGGCGGATGGCCGGAAACGAGTGCTACACAATGCTCACACGTGTCACTGACACGTGTCACTACCTCGTTCGATCCGCTTCTCGCCCCCTCGTCGGGCGATCTCCCCAGGAGGGCACCGTGGCCCTTTCCTCCGCCGGGACCGGCTCCGAGACCGGCTCGTCCGGTACCCCCGCCGACCCGTCCGGCTCCATCACCCCGGGGACCGGCGCGCCGGTCCCCGGCTCCCCCGCAGGCCGGCCGACGCGCGGCCTGCTGCCCCTGCTCCTCGGCGGGAACACCGCGATGTACGCCCTGTACGTCGGCGTTCCCGGGATGCTCCTCGCGCTCCAGATCGAGGACATCGACCCCGCCGACAAGGTGGCGAACTTCGGCCTCGTCTCCGGCATATCCGCGATCTTCGCCACCGTCTTCAACCCGGTCGCGGGCGCCCTCTCGGACCGCTCGGGCCGCCGCAACCCGTGGATCCTCGCCGGCGGCCTGCTCGCCCTGCCGGTGATGCTGCTCCTCGGCGGCGTCCACACGATCCTGCTGGTGACCATCGCCTGGTGCCTCGGCCAGGCCGTCATGAACGTCTACCAGGCGGCCCTCACCTCCGTGGTGCCCGACCGGGTGCCCCTGGCCGCCCGGGGCAAGGCCTCGGCGGCCGTCGGCCTCGGTCTCCCCATCGGCTCGACGATCGGCGCCCTCGTCGGCGCAGCCTTCTCCGAGGACTACCGGACCGGCTACCTCGTCTTCGGCGCGATCGTCGCGGCCACCGCCGTGCTGTTCACGGCCTGCGCCCGCGAGCGGCGCATGCCTCCGAAGGCCCCGCTGCCGGTCAAGGAGCAGCTCGCGGCCTTCGGCAGCGCCCTCAAGAACCACGACTTCCGCTGGGCCTTCATCGGCCGCGCCCTGCTGATCCTCGGCTACTTCGCCGTCGCCGGATTCCAGCTGTACATCCTCAAGGACCACACCGAGCTGCCCGCCGGACTGAGCCCCGAGGACGCGGTGGCGATCCTCATGCCGCTCAACGCCGTCGCCATGGTGGTCTCCACCGTGCTCGGCGGCTGGCTGTCGGACCGCTACGACCGGCGCAAGCTCTTCGTCGGCGCCTCCGCCGCGCTCGCCGCCCTGGCCCTGCTCATCCCGGCCGCCTCGACGAGCTGGACCGGGATGCTCGCCTTCTCCGCCGTCAACGGCCTCGGATTCGGCTGCTACATGGCCGTGGACACCGCCCTGGTGACCATGGTGCTGCCGAAGGCCGAGGACGCGGCCCGTGACATGGGTGTCCTGAACGTCGCCAACGCGGGGCCGCAGATCGTCGCCCCGTTCGTGGCCTCGCTGATCGTCTCCCTGAGCGGCGGGTACACGGCACTGTTCTTGATCGCCGCCGTACTGTCGGTACTCGGCGCACTCGCCGTGCGCCCCATCCGCAGCGTGCGCTGACCCCGGTCGGCGTCCGCCGAGCACCGTCAGAGAGGCAGCACCGTGCGCCTGCACACGACCACTTGGGGTTCGGGTGACCGGATCGCCCTGCTCGTCCACGGCCTCATGGCCGACCACCGCACCTGGCGGCGGGTCGGCCCGGCGCTCGCGGACCGCGGCTACCGGGTGGTCGCGGTGGACCTGCGGGGGCACGGGGCCAGCGGGCGGGCCGCGGGGCCCGGGGAGTACCGGCCGGAGGACTACGCCGACGATCTCGTCGAGACCCTCCCGGCCGGAGCGGAGCTGGCCGTCGGGCACTCGCTCGGCGGGCTGGTCCTGGCCCTCGCCCTCGAACGCCTGAAGCCGGCCCGCGCGGTCTACTCCGACCCGGCCTGGCACCTGAGGGCGGGGCCCGCCGGATATCGCGCCGAGGCCTTCGTCCGGGGCACGACGATGACCCGGGAGCAGATCCGCGGCTTCAACCCGGACTGGTCGGACGAGGACCTCGACACCGAGATGGCGTCGGTACGGGGCTGGGACGAGCGGTCCGCGTACGGTCTGCAGGACTTCGTGGGGGCCGATCTGTGGCCCGCCCGTGCCACCGTCCCCTCGCTGATCGTCAAGGCCGACCCGAGCACGCTGGTCTGGCCCGAGGACGCCCGGATGCTGGCGGGCCGCGGATTCACGGTCCGTTCGGTGGCGAAGGCGGGTCACACGATCCACCGGGACGACTTCGACGGGTTCATGTCCACGCTGGACGACTGGATCTGACGTACCGTTCAGGCATGGACGACGCGTCGATGGACTCCTCGATGGTGGGACTGCTCGGCCGGGTGACCGGCACGATCGGGCCCGGTCTCGTCGGTGAGGTGATCGTCCGGATCCGGGGCGGTGCCGAGCACTTCCTCGCCCATCCGGCCTCCCCGAAGGAGCGGATCGACGTCGGAACGGTGGTGATGGTCATGGAACATCTCCCTCCACGCACCGTCTATGTCACAGCCGCGTACGACAGTTGACGCAACGGTTGAGTGGCGCCCGTCACAGGCGCACACTCCCTTCACCGGATCCGCACCGGCTCCGGTGAAGGGGGACCTTGTCCATGGGCATCGGCATTCTCGCGGGCGTCGTCGTCGGCGCCTTCGCCGTTCTCATCGCTGTCTTCAAGATGATGTGGCGCGTCGCGGAACCCAACGAGGCGCTGATCATCTCCGGTTCCAACCACAAGAACGAGGGTCTCGGCGCGGGGATGGGGTTCCGCATCGTGACCGGCCGCGGCACGCTCGTACTGCCGGGTGTGCAGGCGGTCCGCAAGCTCTCGCTCGACCTCAACGAGACGCAGCTGTCCGTCGAGTGCGTCACCCACCAGGGCATTCCGCTCAAGGTCCGCGGTGTGGTGATCTTCAAGGTCGGTGACGACTTCGTGTCGATCGCCAACGCCGCCCGCCGCTTCCTCGATCAGCAGAAGCTGATGAGCGAGCGGGTGCACATCGTCTTCGCCGGTCATCTCCGTGCCATCGTCGGCGGGTTGACCGTGGAGGACATGATCCGTGACCGGGAGAAGCTGACCGGGCAGGCGCGTTCGGCCTGTGGCACGGAGATGGAGAAGCTCGGTCTGATCGTCGACTCGCTGCAGATCCACGAGATCGAGGACCCGACCGGGTACATCAAGAACCTGGCCGCCCCGCACGCCGCCGCCGTCCAGCGGGACGCGCGGATCGCGCAGGCCGAGGCGAACCGCCGGGCGACCGAGGCCGAGCAGCAGGCCGCGGCGCGCATGTCGGAGGCGACCCGCGACAGCGAGATCCTCCAGGCGGGCTACCAGGCCGAGCGGGACCAGGCCTCCGCGAAGGCCCGGCAGGCCGGTCCGCTGGCCGAGGCGGCCTCGCGCCAGGAGGTCGTCGTCCAGGAGACCCGGGTCGCCGAGCTGGAGGGACACCGCAAGGAGCAGCAGCTCCAGGCGGAGGTCCGCAAGCCGGCGGACGCGATGGCGTACGAGACCCGGACACTGGCCGCTGCCGAGCGTGACGCCCGGATCTCGGCGGCCGAGGCCGACGCGAAGGAGACCGAGCTGGCGAGCGCGGCCAAGGCCACCGCGACCCGGCTCACCGGTGAGGCGGAGGCGGCGGCGCAGCACGCCAAGGGGCTCGCGGTCGCCGAGGCGACCCGGGCGAAGGGTCTGGCGGAGGCCGAGTCGATCAAGGCCCGTGCGGCGGCGCTCGCGGAGAACCAGGAGGCCGTGGTCGCCCAGCAGCTGGCCGAGAAATGGCCGGAGATCGTCTCCGCGGGTGCGTCGGCGTTCGGGAACGTGGACCAGATGGTGCTGCTCAACGGCGCCGACGGCATGGCGGACGTGTTCGCCAAGGCGCTGACCATGGGCGGGACCGGGCTCGGGCTGGCCCGGCAGCTGCTGTCCACGATGAATCCGGGTGCTCAGGAGCGGCTGGGCACCGGGGTGCCTCCGGCGCCCCGGGCATCGGAGGAGAGCGTTCGGATCACCGTCGGCGACGAGGAGTAGACGGGTAGCGCGAGCGAGGGGTACGGCCGGGGCCCGGCGCCGTCATGGCGCCGGGCCCCGGCCTCGTACCCCCGTCGGCTCCCCGCCTCGCTCCGTGCTCCGCCGGGCCGCCACGCTCGGGCTCGGTTCTGCTGGGCCCGGCTCGGTTCGCCTCGGCTCGATTCTGTTCGGCTCTGCCTCAGTTGTGGCCGAACTTCCGTTCCTTGCGGTGCGACGCGTGCTCCACGAGGGGCATCGACGTCTCGCTCTTGGGAGCCGCCGAGCTCTGTTCCTTCGTGGCTGCCTCGGTGCGGTGTTCATGGCCGCCGGTACGGGCTCCCCGGTTCGTCCGGGTCTGTTTCTTGCCCACGATCGTGCCTCCCGTGACGGGTGTCGGACTGTGGTCCGTATCCCCTCAGCCTGGCACGGGGGTGCGGGCACCGCATGTCAGACGGCGGTCGGCCCGACGACCCGGGCGAAGGCGGTCAGCGTCGGCGTGCCCGGGGCGCGGTCGAGTACGGCGAAGACGATCTCCTCGAAGTGGCCGGCGAAGCGGCCGTCCCCGGTGAGCAGCGCCTTGAACGCTCCGGCGACCTGCTCGGGGTCGTTCTGGAAGACCCCGCAGCCCCAGGCGCCCAGCACGAGTCGTCGGTAGCCGGCCGCGGCGGCCGTCTCCAGGACCCGCTCGGCGCGGGAGGCGAGGGCGGCCGGCAGGCGGCCGGTGTGCTCGGGGGTGCGGCGGCGGACGACACCGGCGTTGGGTGCGGGCGAGGTGAGGAAGCCGACGGTGAAGGGCTCGGCGAGGAGGACGCCCCGGTCGTCGCGGAAGACGGGGACGCGGGGCGAGTGGATGACCCGGTCGGTGTAGAAGACGTCCCGGTCCTCGCGGTGGTGGGCGTAGTAGTCGGGGGCGCGGAGCAGGGTGGCGTGGAGGGCGGAGGAGCGACAGAGCGCCTCCTCCTGGGCCTGGGCGCCGTTGAGGTAGCCGCCGCCGGGGTTGCGGGCGGAGGCGAAGTTCAGGACGGCCACGGGGCGGGTCGCGTCGGCGGCGGTCATGCGCCGGGCCGCGGCGAGGCTGCTCTCGCCGGTGACGTCGAGGGTGGGCGTCCGGTCGGTGTCGGGGGTGACGGTGACGGGTTCGGGGCCGTGGAGGCGCGTTCCGGCCAGGGCGGCGGTCAGGTCGTCGGCGACGGAGACGGTCCGGCCGTCGGGTGCCTGGTAGTGGCCTGCGGCAACGATCTCCTCGGTCTGCCGCGCGATCGCGCGCAGTCGTGCACTCATGACCTCAGGATGATCGTTTCGTCCCGGTCGGGACAACAGGATTTCCCGGGACGCGGGCGGGACTCCCGGGATTCGCCGACGGCCTTCCGGGGACGGCGTGGGAGCGGGCAGTTTCGGCCGGGCGGGGGCACACGGGGCGCGTTCGGCCGGTCCGGGGCGCTCTTGCACGCCGCTCGGAGGTGGCTTTAGGTGGAAGCAGCAACTCCCCGGAACCCGGCCCCGACGACCGGCCCGACTACCAGGAGGTGTACGGATGTCGTCCAGCGGCATACCGCGCGGCGGCCCCGCTCTCACCGAGGCGGAGGCAGAGGACCTGCTGCGATGTATCTGCTTCAAGACCGGCCCGCCCCGCACCGTGGGGGTGGAGCTGGAATGGCTCGTGCACGAGCTGCGTGACCCCCGGCTCCCCGTCCGCCCTCCGCGGCTCGCGGCGGCCCTCGACACCGTGCGGTCGCTGCCGCTGGTGTCGGCCCTGACGTTCGAACCCGGCGGGCAGCTGGAGCTCAGCTCGCGCCCCGCCGGATCGCTCATGGAATGTCTCGACTCCGTCGCCGCCGACCTCCGTGCGGTGCGGTCGGCGCTCGGACCGCTCGGCCTCACCCTCAGCGGATACGGGGTGGACCCCTGGCACGCGCCGCGCGGCCGGGTGCTCCACGAGCCGCGGTACGACGCCATGGAGGCCGCGCTCGACCGCACGGGCCCGGCCGGCCGGGCGATGATGTGCGACTCGGCCTCGGTGCAGATCTGTCTCGACGCCGGTCACGAGGAGCCGGGGCCGCTCGGCTACCACCGGCGCTGGCGGCTCGCCCATCTCCTGGGCGCGGTACTGGTGGCCGTCTTCGCCAACTCCCCGCTGCACGGCGGCCGTCGTACCGGCTGGCGCTCGACGCGGCAGGCACTGTGGACGGACCTCGACCCCCGGCGGGCCCTCGCGCCTTCGCCGGACGGGGACCCGCGCGCGGAGTACACGGCGCACGTCCTGGACACCCCGGTGATGTGCGTACGGGCCGACGAGGGGCCGTGGGACGTGCCGGAGGAGCTGACCTTCCGCGACTGGCTGCGCACGGGTCTGCCCCGGCCTGCCGACGCCGACGACCTGCGCTATCACATGACGACGCTCTTCCCGCCGGTGCGGCCGCGCGGCCATCTGGAGCTGCGGATGGTCGACGCGCAGCCGGGCTCGGACGGCTGGATGGTGCCGGTGGCCGTGACGACGGCGGTGTTCGACGACCCGGAGGCGGCGGAGACCGTGTACCGGGCGATGAAGCCGCTCGCGGAACGGGCGGGTCTCGCCCCCGCCCCGCGCAATCCGCTCTGGCTCGCGGCCGCACGTGACGGGCTCACCGACCCCGAGCTCCACTCCGCGGCCCTCGCGGTGTTCGCCACGGCGATGGAGGCGCTGCCCCGGATCGGGGCGAGCGAGGAGGTACGGCGGGCGGTCGCCGCATTCCACGAGCGGTACGTGATCCCCGGGAGCTGCCCGGCCGACGACCTGGAGGTGGTGACGTCATGACGGAGACCCGGACGGAACTCGGCCCCGAGGCCCTGCGCCGGAAGGCTCTGGAGGCCCTCACCGCCGCGCGGGCCCGAACGGCGCTGCTCACCTCGTGCGTCGAGGACGGCGAACTCACCGCCCAGCACTCCCCTTTGATGTCGCCGCTGGTCTGGGACCTGGCGCACATCGGGAACCAGGAGGAGCTGTGGCTCTGGCGGGCCGTCGCGGGGAAGGACGCGCTGCGACCCGAGATCGACTCGCTCTACGACGCCTTCGAGCATCCCCGGGCCACCCGCCCGTCGCTGCCGCTGCTCGCGCCGGGCGAGGCCCGGACCTACGCGGCGGACGTGCGGCTGCGGGTCCTCGACGTGCTGGAGCATGCCGAGTTCGACGGACGGCCGCTGCTCCACGCCGGCTTCGCCTTCGGTCTGGTCGCCCAGCACGAACAGCAGCACGACGAGACGATGCTGATCACCCATCAGCTGCGGAAGGGTCCCGCCGCGCTCACCGCTCCCCCGCCGCCACCCCTGCGGAGCGGCCCGTTGCCCGCCGAAGTCCTGGTCCCCGGCGGCCCGTTCACCATGGGGACCTCGGACGAGCCGTGGGCCCTGGACAACGAGCGTCCGGCACACACCCGGGTCGTGCCCGCCTTCCACATCGACACCGTTCCGGTCACCAACGGGGCCTATCTGGCCTTCATGGCCGACGGCGGCTACACAGATCCGCGCTGGTGGCGGCCCGAGGGCTGGGCGCAGATCAGGGAGCACGGCATCGCGGCACCGCTGTTCTGGCGCCGGGACGGCGGCCAGTGGCTGCGCCGCCGGTTCGGGGTGACGGAGCCGGTGCCCGAGGACGAGCCGGTCCTGCACGTGAGCTGGTACGAGGCGGACGCCTACGCGCGCTGGGCGGGCCGGCGGCTGCCCACCGAGGCGGAGTGGGAGAAGGCCGCCCGGTACGACCCGGACTCGGGGCGCTCGCGCCGCTATCCGTGGGGTGACGCCGATCCGGGTCCCGAGCATGCCAACCTCGGGCAGCGCCACCTGCGTCCGGCGGCCGCGGGCAGCTATCCGGAGGGCGCCTCGCCGCTCGGCGTACGGCAGTTGATCGGTGACGTGTGGGAGTGGACGGCCAGCGACTTCCTGCCGTACCCGGGGTTCACCGTCTTCCCGTACAAGGAGTACTCGGAGGTCTTCTTCGGGCCCGACCACAAGGTGCTGCGCGGCGGCTCCTTCGCCGTCGACCCGGTGGCCTGCCGGGGCACCTTCCGCAACTGGGACCTGCCGGTGCGGCGCCAGATCTTCGCCGGCTTCCGTACCGCCCGGAACGCGGAGCTCGACTGATGTGCCGTCATATCGCCTATGTGGGCGAGCCGGTGGCGCTCGGAGAGCTGATCGTCCAGCCGGAGCACGCTCTGCTGCGCCAGTCCTGGGAGCCCCGTACACAGACCAGCGGTGTGGTGAACGCCGACGGTTTCGGGGTGGGTTGGTACGCCGAGGGCGATCCGGCGCCGGCCCGGTACCGGCGCTCCGGCCCCATCTGGGGCGACCTCTCCTTCGCGGACCTCGCGCGGGTGGTGCGCTCCGGGGCGCTGCTCGCGGCGGTCCGGGGGGCGACGCTGCCGGGCGCCGACGGGGAGGCCGCGGCCGCGCCGTTCGCCGCCGGGCCCTGGCTGTTCAGCCACAACGGCGCCGTCAAGGGCTGGCCGGGCTCGCTCACGCCGCTCGCCGCGACCCTCCCGGCCGGCGAGCTGCTCGGCCTTGAGGCCCGTACCGACTCGGCACTGCTCTGGGCGCTCGTCCTGCACCGGCTGCGGGCCGGTGACGCGCCGGGCCCCGCCCTGGCCGACACGGTGCGGGAGGTCGCCGAGGCGGCCCCCGGCTCCGGCCTCAACCTGCTGCTCACCGACGGGGCGCTGATCGCCGCGACCGCCTGGGAGAACAGCCTCTGGTACCTGACGGGCCCCGACCGGGTGGTCGTGGCCTCCGAACCGTACGACGGCGATCCGCGCTGGCAGGAGGTCCCCGAGCGCACGCTCGTGACCGCCACCCGCGCCGACGTCACCCTCACCCCGCTCAAGGAGCCCTCCGCGTGAGCCCGTTCCAGCTGACCCGTACCCTCGCCCCGGACGCCGCCGGCGCCGATCTGCGCGCCGACGTCCTCCACGGGCTTCACCGCTCTCCCAAGGAGCTGCCCCCGAAGTGGTTCTACGACGCCCGGGGAAGCGAGCTGTTCGAGGAGATCACCCGGCTGCCCGAGTACTACCCGACGCGCGCCGAGCGGGCGATCCTGAAGGAACGGGCGCCGGAGATCGCCGCCGCCTCCGGGGCCAGGACCCTGGTGGAGCTGGGCTCCGGCTCCTCCGAGAAGACCCGGTTCCTGATCGACGCGCTGCTCCCCGGCCTGGACGCCTATGTGCCCGTCGACGTGAGCGAGTCCGCGCTGACCGGGGCGGCCGAGTCGCTGCTCGCCGAGCGCCCCGGTCTGCACGTGCACGCGCTCGTGGCCGACTTCACCCGGGGACTCGCGCTGCCCGGGACGCCGGGGCCGCGTCTGGTGGCCTTCCTCGGCGGCACCATCGGCAATCTGCTGCCCGACGAGCGGCGGATCTTCCTCCGCTCCGTACGGGCGATGCTCGCGCCGGGCGACGCGCTGCTGCTCGGCACGGACCTGGTGAAGGACGAGGCGACCTTGGTGGCCGCCTACGACGACTCGGCCGGGGTGACGGCCGCCTTCAACAAGAACGTGCTCGCGGTGATCGACCGGGAGCTCGGCGGGGACTTCGATCCGGACGCCTTCGACCACGTGGCGGTGTGGGACCGCGAGCGGGAGTGGATCGAGATGCGGCTGCGGGCCCGCCGCGCGCTGACCGTGAAGATCCCCGAGCTGGATCTCGTGGTGCCCTTCGCGGCGGGCGAGGAGATGCGGACGGAGGTGTCCGCGAAGTTCCGTCAGGCCGGCGTACGGGTCGAGCTCGCGGAGGCGGAGCTCGACCTGGACCGCTGGTGGACCGACAGCGAGGGCAGGTTCGCGCTGTCCCTCGCGACGGCCCGCTGAGCGGCGGCCGCCAGGGCCCGGCGGTCCGGGTACAGGGCGCCGGGAAGGGGCTCCCGGAGCCGGACGACGGCGGTGAGCCGGCGGGTGGAGACGACCCGCCACAGGGATGAGCCGAGCGGATCGTCCCCGACGTACGCGGCGGCGTCCGTGGGCCGGTAGTCGATCCGTACCGGCTGCACGGCGCAGCCGGCGTCGAGGGCGGCCTGGAACGCGGCCGGGCGGAACCGGCCGCGTTCCCGCCCGCACCAGGTCGAGCCCTCGGGGAAGACGACCACCCGGCCGCCGCCCGCGAGCACCCCGGCCATCGTCCGCACGGTGCCGGGCAGGGCCCTCAGGCCGTCCCGGTCGATGAAGAGGGTGCCGCCGAGGGCGGCGAGCGTGCCGAGGACGGGCCAGCGGCGCACCTCCGACTTGGCGACCATCCGGCCGGGCAGGGCGGCCGCGATCAGCGGTATGTCGAGCCAGGAGACGTGGTTGGCGACGACGAGGAGCGGGCCGCCGGCCGGGGCGGCCGCTCCCTCGTACCGGACGTGGACGCCGAAGGCGCGGACCACCGCCCGCATCCAGGAGCGGACGAGGGCGAGCCGGGTGGCGGCCGGGAGGAGGCCGGAGGCGGGGGCGAGCAGGAGGCCGAGGAGGACGGTGCCGAGTCCGGCGACCAGCCGGACCACGGCCCGGACGGACCCGGCCGGGTCCGCCTCGGCGCCGCACCGACGGTGGGCGGACTCGGGGTGGGTGGCGCAGTGGCCCGGGGTGCAGGGCGCCGTGGGGAGCCACGGCGAGGGGGCCGTGGTCCCGTTCACCGTGCCGGGGCGAGCGAGAGGAAGTGGTTGAGGTAGCGGGGGTTGGTCCGGCGCAGCGAGAGCAGGACGTAGAGGTCGGCGACACCGAAGTCGGGGTCGTGCGCGGGGGCGCCGCAGACCCAGGCGCCGAGCCGGAGGTAGCCGCGGAGCAGCGGCGGCAGCTCGGTGCGGCCCTCGGGGCGGGTGATGCCGTCGGGGCTCCAGAGCTTGTGCGGGGTGACCCAGTACTCCTCCGGGGCGAGGTGCTTGGTCCTGACCGTGTCCCAGGTGGCGGCGGCGAGGGTGCCGCCGTCGGCGAGCGGGAGGGAGCAGCAGCCGGCGAGCCAGTTGTGGCCGGTGCTCGTCATGTAGCGGGCGAGCCCGGCCCAGATGAGGGCGATGACGGCGCCGTTGCGGTGGGCGGGGTGGACGCAGGAGCGGCCGACCTCGACCAGGTCGTGGCGGATCGGGGCCAGCCGGGTGAGGTCGAACTCGCTCTCGGAGTAGAGGCGCCCGGCGACGGCGGCCCGGTCGGGCGGCAGGATGCGGTAGGTGCCGACGATCTCGCCGGTGGTCTCCTCCCGTACGAGGAGGTGGTCGCAGTACGCGTCGAAGGCGTCGGTGTCGAGGCCGGGCTCGGGGCCGTCGAGCCGGGCGCCCAGCTCACCGGCGAAGACCTGGTGGCGCAGCCGCTGGGCGGCGCGGACGTCCTCCTGGTCGCGGGCGAGTCCGACGAGGTACCGGGGCGTGGGCTCCTCGGCGGGGGCCTGCGGCGTGGACGGCTCGGCGAGGGCCCGGGGCGCGGGCGGCGCGGTGTGGGCCTGGGGCTGGGGCTGGGCGGGAACGGCGAGCGGCTGCGCGGGGGTGGCGAGCGGCTGCCCGGGGACGGCGAGCGTGGGGGTCGGTGCGGCCATGTCGGGCTCCTCCGGCGTACGGAAGGGGAAGGGGCGGCGCCGGGCCGTGTGAGCGGCGGCCCGGCTCCTTACTTCTTCCGTGACCGGCTGGATTCGACATGACCGTCCGGGGGCTCGCGGGTGTGCGAACGCTGAATGCTATTCGGCGAGGGTGTCCGTGATCGCGGCCGAGGCCTTCTTGGCGGCCTTCGAGGGGTCCTCGCCCTGGAGGACGGCCGTCATGTAGGGCTTGATGGGGTTGTCGGCCTCCACGTCGGCCCACTGGGGGGAGTTCGGGGTGGCCCGGCCGCGCACGGCGCCCTTGGCCATGACGGCGGTGGCCTCCTGGCCGGCGACGACGGAGGCGAGGCCCTTCTTGTTGGGCACGTAGCCCATGGCGCGGGCGAGTTCGGACTGCCACTTCTCGCCGGCGAGCTCCTTGACGACCTCCAGGGCCGCCCCGCGCTGGGGTGCGTTCTCCGGGATGATGAGGTCGGAACCGCCCGTGAACACGGCGCAGGGCTGACCCGGCTTCGAACCGGGTACCGGGAAGTAGCCGAGCTTGTCCTTGAGTCCCGGGTTGGCCTTGAGGATGGTGGCGATGGTGTTGGGCACGGCGACGAGCTGGGCCACGTCGCCCTTGGCGAAGACCTCGGCCTGCGGCGGGTTCTGCTCGTCGGCGTCCTTCGGTCCCGAACCGAGGGACTGGAGCTCCTTGTAGTAGGCCATGCCGCGCTGGGCGGCCGGGCTGTGGAGCGCGCCGGTCCACTCTCCGCCCCTGTCGGTGGCGAGTTCGCCGCCCTCGTCCCAGATGAAGCCGGCGAGGGTGTACCAGTCCTGTCCGGCCAGGTAGATGCCCTGGGAGCCCTTGCTGTTGAGCTTCTCGGTGTCGGCGAGCCACTCGGCACGGGTGGCCGGGGGCTTGTCGATGCCGGCGTCGGCGAACAGGTCCTTGTTGTAGATGACGATGCGGTTGGCCGCGTACCAGGGGATGCCGTACTGGGCTCCGCCGATGCTTCCGGGCTCGGCGAGACCGGGCAGCCAGTCCTCGCTGCCGAGGTCGCGGACCGACTCCAGGGTGAGGTCGAACAGCTTCTCGGTGTCGGCGTACTGGGCGACCTGGGTGTTGCCGACCTCGATGACGTCGGGTCCGCCGGAGCCCTGGATGGCCTCGGTGACCTTCTTCCCGATGCCCGTCCAGTCCTGGATGGTGATCTGGAGTTCGACGCCGTCGTGCTCCTCCTCGTACGCCTCGGTGAAGCGGGTGAGGAAGTCCTCGCTGGCGCTGTCCCGCATGAGCCAGATGTTGACGGTCTTCGTCCCGCCGCCCCCGCCGGGCAGCATCCCGCAGCCGGCGAGGGCGAGCGCGGTGGCGGCTGCCAGGGGGCAGGCGAGATGGCGGTTCTTCACGTAGGTCACCTTCTGCGGTTCAGCACAGGGTCGTGCGGCATGGGGGGCTGACCCGACATGGGGGGACCGAACGGGGTGTTCGCGCGGGTATGTGGCCTGGATTCTGGTCTGGACCAACGGGATGGTCAAGTCCTTGACCATCCCGTTCCGCGCCGTGGACGCACCATCTGTTCCGTTACCGACGGTAATTACCCGTCGGTCACTTTTGGTCGACCGGTTCCCGGTAGTTCATGAACCAGTGCGTGTCGAAATAGCGGGCCATCGTGTACGGGTGCCGCGGGTCGGTGAGGACGCGGCAGACGAACTCCGCGGTCCCGCAGCCGAAGGGGACGTCCCCGTCGTCGAAGGACCGGACCACGACGGGCCACCGGTCGGGGTCGTCACCGTCGATCCTCCAGCAGTACAGGTCCTCGTGCTCCGTTCCCGCCCAGATCAGCAGACCCTCCTCCCTGAGATCGGTCCACGGCTCCTGGTTCAGGTCGAGGAATCCGTCGAACGCGCCCTCACCGAAGGTCTCGACCATGCGCTTGTAGTCGCGCGGCAGCGCGCCGCCCAGGCGCGCCTCCACCTCGGCCCAGTCCAAGTCCGGCCGTCGGGCGGGCTGCGTCCAGCCGGTGACTCGTTCGAGCCGCTCGTTCCAGTCGAAGCCCTCGCCCGGGCCCTCCTCCGGACCCTCGCCGAAGCCCGGGGCCGGTGAGACCGGCACGGGTTCCGGCACCACCCTGGGGACGACCACCAGCACCGGCCGCTCGGTCCCCTCGGAGTCCCGCACGGCGCCCGTGCCGACCCATCGATCCCCGTACGCCCACGCCCGCATCATCACGACGCGGTCCCCGAAGGGGGCGAGGAGGGCGGCACCCCGGGACTCGTCGACGGTCGGATCGGTGAAGCCGTCCAGGACAAGGGTGCGTGGGGCGCCGTACCTGCCGTCGAGCAGGCCGGCCAGTTCCCGCGGGGGCACGTCGCCGGGCAGGTACACGTACACGTCACGCGGCCCGATCCGTTCCAACAGGTCGTTGACGGTCGCTTGCGTAAGTTCCATGACGGACAGTGAAGCGCACCGCATCGACAAGACGTTCGATTGTCAGTGGTGGGTGAGACGGTAGGTGCATCGGGTCGGAAAGCTCGGAAAACAGGGGGAGTTGCCATGTCCGGAACCCAGAACTACATCAACCACGTCGCTCTCGTGCTGGATGCCAGTTCGTCCATGTCGCATCTGAGCCGCAAGGTGGTCGACGTCGCCGATCAGCAGATCGCGTACCTCGCCCGCCGGTCGAGGGAGCTGGACCAGGAGACCCGCGTCACGGTGTACGTCTTCGCCGACAAGGTGGAGTGCGTCATCTACGACAAGGACGTGCTGCGGATGCCGTCGCTGAAGCAGCTCTACCGGGTCGGCGGCATGACGGCCCTGCTGGCGGCCGCGCTGAAGTCGCAGCGGGAACTCGCGCAGACGGCCCAGCTGTACGGCGACCACAGCTTCCTGACCTTCGTGCTCACCGACGGTCAGGAGAACGCGAGCCATCGCTGCCCCGACGCCCCCACCAAGAACGCGCGCGAGCTCGTCGGGGCCGTGGCCCGGATGATCGAGACGCAGGAGGACAACTGGACGCTGGCCGTCCTCGTGCCCGACCAGATGGGCAAGCGCGAGGCCATGCAGAGCGGCTTCCCGAAGGACAACGTCGCCATCTGGGACGCCACCAGCACCCAGGGCCTGGAGGAGGCCGGGCAGGTCATCCAGGAGGCCACCGAGAAGTTCATGGTGGGCCGCACCAAGGGCATCCGGGGATCGCGGGCGGTGTTCTCCACGGGCGCGGACACAGTGAACTCGGACACCGTCAAGGCGGCCGGCCTCGCTCCGGTGGATCCGTCGGGGTACCAGCTGATCCCGGTGGCGCGTGACGCGGCCATCCGGGACTGGGTCGTCGAATCCGGGCACACCTACCGTACCGGCGGTGCGTTCTACCAGCTGAGCAAGTCGGAGAAGATCCAGGCACGGAAGCGGATCGCGGTCCTGGAGAAGAAGACGGACCGGGTGTTCACGGGGCCCGAGGCCCGGGCCCTGCTCGGCCTGCCGGATGCGGAGGCGCGCGTCCGGCCGGACCACAACGACGACTTCACGATCTTCGTGCAGAGCACGAGCGTGAACCGGAAGCTGGTAGCGAACACGCGGCTGCTGCTCATGCTCTGACAGCACCTGCCGCGCGCCCGCACCCCGGACCGGCCCCCGGCACCGAGCGTGCCCGGGGCCGGTCCCGGCCGATGCGGCTCGGTCCGCCGGAAAACCCCTAGGCGCCCGGCTCTTCCAGCCGGAAGCCGATCTTCATGCCCACCTGGTAGTGCGCGATCCGGCCGTTCTCGACATGACCGCGGACTTCCGTGACCTCGAACCAATCCACCGCACGGAGCGTTTCGCAGGCGCGAGTGATCCCGTTCTGGATGGCGGTGTCCACGCCTTCCGAGGACGATCCGACGATCTCCGTGACGCGGTAAACGTGGTCTCCCATGGCGGCCTCTCCTTCGCGTTCCGACTCCATCCACACTGCACGGAACCGGGGACCGCCGCGAGTCGAGGTGGGCCACCCCCCTGCCGTCACATCGGAGCGGAATGCAGCCGAACCGGCCCCTCGGGCCAGCGGCTTCCCTCCCGTAGCGGGAACCACATCGTCCGCAGGGGCATCACCGCCGGACCGTCGGGCTGCTCCACCTCCACCTCGCCGGCCACCTCGCGCCAGCCGAGCCGCGCGTAGAGACCGGCCACGTCCGGGCGGCAGAACAGCAGCGCGAACTCGGGCCCCAGCGTTCGGGCGTGCTCAAGGGCCCCGCTGACGACCTGAGCGGACAGCCCGCGGCCCCGCCGGTCCGGGGCGACGGCGACGCCTCCGAGGCCCGCCACATCCATCCGGCTCCCACCGGCAGACAGCGGCAGGACGAGCAGCCCCGCGTGTGCGACGAGCCGGTCGTCCTCCCTGATCCCGAAGTGGTGCTCCTTGAGCCGCCAGACCAGACCCCACTCGGCCACCCCGAACGGATCGACGGTGTCCCCGAAGATCTCGGACTGCTCGTAGGTCTCCAGCCGGACCACGGCCGGCGCCGCGGCATACCGGTCCTCGGTCATCAGGTCCGGCCCTCCTTCTCCTGGGCGTCCCTCAGCTCCTCGGACGGGGTCGCCCAGAGGGCGCGCACGACGGGGAACCCGGCCTCCTCGGCCGCGTCGCAGACCAGCAGGTCGTCGTCGACGAGCATCCTGATCGGGCGGTCGGCGCCCAGTCGGCGCAGGATCTCCACCTTGGTCACCCGGGCCGGCCGGAAGTCCCGGTTGCGGCGCATGTGGATCGGCCCCTCCGGGAGCCCCTGCGCGGCAAGCCAGGCCAGGGTGTCCCGGCGGCAGCGCTCCGGCCGCCCGGTGAGGTAGACGACGTCGCATTCCTCGGCCGCCTCGCGGCACAGCGCGATCCCCTCGTCGAGCGGCGGATCGTCGGGCGCCGCGGCGAAGAAGGCGTCCCAGTCCTTCGGGCGCCGCTCCAGGAAGTGCTGACGGTGGGCGGTCGCGGCGAGCGTGTTGTCGAGGTCGAAGACGGCCAGAGGCCGGTTGTCGGCTGTCACGGGCCCCAGCCTAGGAGGCGGGCGGCGGGAGCACCCCGCCCCGGTGGATCACGTGTGCGATCGCGGGTGGGCGATTCGGGAATCCCTACCCGCCTCGAACGTTGAAGCCCTTGTGAGCACCTTTCCCGCCGGCATCCGCTTCTCCGTCCTCGACCGCTCCCGTACCCGGGACGGCGAGGACGCCCCCCGGGCCCTGCGCGACACCGTGCGCCTCGCCCAGGAGGTGGAGGCCCTCGGCTACCACCGCTTCTGGGTGTCGGAGCACCACAGCGTGCCCGGGGTCGCCGGCTCCGCGCCGACGATCCTCGCGGCCGCCGTGGCCGCCGCCACGTCGGGCATCCGGGTCGGTACCGGCGGTGTGATGCTCCCGAACCACCAACCCATGGTCGTGGCCGAGCAGTTCGGTGTCCTGGAGTCCCTGTTCCCCGGCCGGATCGACATGGGCGTCGGCCGTTCGGTCGGCTTCACCGACGGCATCCGCCGGGCGCTCGGCCGCGACAAGGACGACGCCGACCGCTTCGGCGAGCAGCTCTCCGAGCTCCTCGGCTGGTTCACCGGCGAGCAGACCGCCCACCCGCAGGTGCACGCACGGCCCGCCGAGGGGCTGCGGGTCCCGCCGTTCGTACTGGCGACCGGCGAGGGCTCGAAGATCGCCGCCGAGGCCGGGCTGCCGCTGGTCATCGGCGATCTGCGCGGCCGTGACCGGCTGCTCGCCGCCGTCGACACCTACCGCTCCGGTTTCCGCCCCTCCCCGTGGGCCGCCGAGCCGTACGTGATCATCGCCGGGACGGTCGCGGTGGCCGCGACCGAGGCCGAGGCCCGGCGGCTGCTGATGCCGGAGGCCTGGTCGCTGGCGTACTCGCGCACCCGGGGTGTCTTCCCGCCACTCGTCTCGCCCGAGGGGATCGAGGGACTCACGATGACGGAGAAGCAGCGCGGTTTCTACGAGTCGGGGCTCGACGGCCATGTGCACGGCACGGCGGAGCAGGTGGCCGAGGCCCTGGAGCGGGCCGTGAAGGAGACCGGGGCGCAGGAGGTCCTGGTCACCACGAGCACCTACGACCGGGCCGCGCTGAGCGAGTCGTACCGGCGGCTCGCGCACGCCGTCGGTCTGACGGCACCCTTGCCGCCCTCCTGACCAGGACAGATGCGGACCAATAGATACCATCCCCCTATGCACGACAGTCCGCATGATCCGTACGTCCGCGTCCGCGGTGCCCGTGAGCACAACCTCGCCGGGGTGGACGTCGACATCCCCCGCGACGCGCTCGTCGTCTTCACCGGGGTCTCCGGGTCCGGCAAGTCGTCGCTGGCCTTCGGCACGATCTACGCGGAGGCCCAGCGGCGCTACCTCGAGTCGGTCGCGCCGTACGCGCGGCGGCTGATCCACCAGGTGGGGGCGCCCGCGGTCGGTGAGATCACGGGGCTACCGCCGGCCGTCTCCCTGGAGCAGCGCAGGTCCTCGCCGAACGCCCGCTCCTCCGTCGGCACGGTCACCACCCTCTCCAACTCCCTCCGGATGCTGTTCTCGCGGGCCGGCCGCTATCCGGTGGGCGCCGAGCGGCTCGACTCCGACGCCTTCTCCCCCAACACCGCTGCGGGCGCCTGCCCTTCGTGCCACGGGCTCGGGCGGGTCCACGAGACCGGCGAGGAACTCCTCGTACCGAACCCTGAACTGTCGATCCGTCAAGGTGCCATCGCCGCCTGGCCCGGCGCCTGGCAGGGGAAGAACCTGCGTGACGTCCTCGACGCCCTCGGGTACGACGTCGACCGGCCCTGGCGCGAGCTGGACGCGAAGGACCGGGCGTGGATCCTCTTCACGGACGAGCAGCCGGTCGTCACCGTCCATCCGGTACGGGATGCCGATCGCATCCAACGCCCCTACCAGGGCACCTACATGAGTGCCCGGCGTCATGTCCTGCGCACCTTCTCGGACTCGAAGAGCCCGACGCTGCGCGCCAAGGCCGAGCGGTTCCTCACCAGCGCTCCCTGCCCGGTGTGCGGCGGCGCGCGACTGCGGCCGGAGGCACTCGCGGTGACCTTCGCGGGCCGGACCATCGCCGAGCTCGCGTCGCTGCCGCTGACGGAGCTGTCCGGGCTGCTCGCCACCACGACGTCCGAGGGCGGGGAGACCGCGCGCGTCCTCACCGAGGACCTCGTCGCCCGGATCGCGACCGTGACCGAACTGGGTCTGGGCTACCTCGGCCTGGACCGCGCCACCCCCACCCTGTCCAACGGCGAGCTCCAGCGGCTGCGGCTCGCCACCCAGCTGCGGTCGGGGCTCTTCGGTGTGGTGTACGTCCTGGACGAGCCCTCCGCGGGTCTGCACCCGGCCGACACCGAGGCCCTGCTCGTGGTCCTCGACCGGCTCAAGGCCGCCGGGAACTCCGTCTTCGTCGTCGAGCACCACCTCGACGTGGTCCGGCACGCCGACTGGCTCGTGGACGTCGGCCCCCTCGCCGGGGTGCACGGCGGGCGGGTGCTGCACAGCGGACCACCGCGCGGACTGGCGGACGTCGAGGCGTCCGCCACCCGGCGGTTCCTCTTCGACCGGAAGCCGGTGCCCGAGCGGAAGGTACGGGCCCCGGCCGGCTGGCTGCGTACGGGTCCGGTCACCCGGCACAACCTGCGCGCGGTGGACGCGGCCTTCCCGGTCGGGGTCCTCACGGCCGTCACGGGTGTGTCGGGTTCCGGGAAGTCGACGCTCGTCGGCGCGCTGACCGAGGAACTCTCCGGAGTGGGACGGCTCGTGACGGTGGACCAGCGGCCCATCGGCCGCACGCCCCGCTCCAACCTGGCCACGTACACCGGCCTCTTCGACGTCGTACGGAAGCTCTTCACCGAGACGGAGGAGGCCGGGGCGCGCGGCTACAAGGCCGGCCGCTTCTCCTTCAACGTGCCGGGCGGGCGCTGCGAGACCTGCCAGGGCGAGGGCTTCGTCTCCGTGGAGCTCCTCTTCCTGCCCAGTACGTACGCGCCCTGCCCCGACTGCCACGGGGCCCGGTACAACCCGGAGACCCTGGAGGTCCGGCTGAGGGGGCTCACCATCGCCGAGGTGCTCGACCTCACGGTCGAGGCCGCGGCCGGGTTCTTCGCCGACACCCCGGCCGCCGCGCGCAGTCTGCGCACCCTGCTCGATGTGGGCCTCGGCTACCTGCGGCTCGGTCAGCCCGCGACGGAGCTCTCCGGCGGCGAGGCGCAGCGCATCAAACTCGCCTCCGAGCTCCAGCGGCTGCGCCGTGGCCACACCCTCTATGTTCTGGACGAGCCGACGACCGGCCTCCACCCGGCCGATGTCGAGGTGTTGATGAGCCAGTTGCACGGGCTGGTCGACGCCGGGCATTCGGTGGTCGTCGTCGAACACGACATGGACGTGGTCGCCACCGCGGACTGGGTGCTCGACCTCGGGCCGGGCGGCGGCGAGGAGGGCGGCCGGATCGTGGCCACGGGCACCCCGGAGCGGGTGGCGCGGGCGGCGGAGAGCCGCACCGCGCCGTATCTGCTCCGCGCCCTGGGTCCCGCCGGACGGAACTGAGGTCCGTCCGGCGGGGTCAGGCCGCCGTGTCGAACGTGTAGTGGCGGGTGTGGTCCAGCATGTCCGCCGGGGTCACGTCGTTCCACGGGCGCATGGTGTCGCCGAGGTCGACGACGTTCGCGGTGCCCGCGGCCGGCAGGTACGGGGACCGGGGGTGGCGGGCCTGCCAGTCGGCCCACAGCTTGTCGATGAAGGCGTGGTGCAGCCAGAACACGGGATCGTTCGGGGAGACTCCGGTGCCCATCTGACCGCCGACCCAGACGTGGACGCGGTTGTGGAGGTTCACACCGCGCCACCCTTCGAGGTGGTTGCGGAAGCCGTCCGACGAGCTGTTCCACGGGGCCGTGTCGTAGGTCTCCATGGCCAGGACGGAGTCCACCTCGGCGCGGGTGGGGAGCTGGCGGCCGCCCGCGCCGAGGTCGCGCCGGAGGTAGTCGCGGCCGTCGACGCGGACGTTGATCGTCCAGCGGTTGCCGCTGCGGGCGAACGCGCCGTCGGTGACCTGGCCGTCGCGGGCGCGCCCGGTGCCGCCGAGGAAGTCGGGCGCCCAGAGCGAGGAGCGGGAGGTGCGGTCGGCCGTCCAGTCCCAGTAGGGGAGGTTGACCGTCGGGTCGACGGACTGCAGCGCCTGCTCGAACTCTATGAGGAAGCGACGGTGCCAGGGCAGGAACGACGGCGAGCGGTGGCCGACGCGGTCGCCGTTGTCGGTGTCGCTCATGATGAAGGCGTTGTGCGTGGTGACGAAGGTGTCGTACCGCCCGGAGCGCTTGAGCTCCAGGAGGGCGCTGACGAAGCGCCGCTTCTCGTCGGCGGTGAGGGAGGCCTGGTTCTTGCGTACGGTCATGGTGGGTGCCGTTCCTGGATCGATCAGCCGAGGGTGAGGGGTACGAGCGGGGCGCCCTGGAGTTCACGGACGGCCGCGCGGGCCAGCGACTTGGGCGTGGCGACGGGCTCGTAGTGGTTGATCACGCTGATCCAGGTGCCGTCGGCGTTCTGCATGACGTGCAGTTCCTCGCCGTCGATCGTCACGGAGTAGCCGCCTCCGTGGTGCCCCCCGTGGTGGCCTCCGCCGTGCGCGGGCCCGCCCTTGATGCGGCGGCCCTGGTAGACCTCGTCGAAGGACGCCGGGGCCGGGCCGGCCGCGGGAGCGGCGGCCCGGGGAGCGTCGGCGACGGCGGAGCCGGCCAGGGCGAGGCCCGCGGCGGCCCCTGCGGCCCCCGCGGCGACGCCGAGAACCCGGCGGCGGGTGATGCTGGACATGAAACCCCCAAATGGTCTGTGCGACCGGGGGTTTGGTCATATGCCCCCGGCAGTCCTCATCAGTACCCGGGGGTGAGGGTGGGGCGGAAATCGCCGGAAGTCGGTTGGCCGCGAAGTGGACAACGTGCCATGAAATGTACAGACTTGAACGGAGTTGATCTTGCTGTCCGCATGACCGACAGGGCCCCGAGGCGAAGATCTTACGGAGAAAGTGATCGTTTCGTGAATGATCTTTCGACTCGGGGTGCGCCGTGTGGCGGAGCCCACGCCCCAAGACTGTCCTGATCCGGACTCCGCCCCGAACCCCCGCCTCCCTACCCCTTCACCTTTCGCTGCGCCCGCAACCACTCCCTGTTCATCGCCGCGATCGACGGCAACGGGATCCCCTTCGGGCAGGCCGTCGCGCACTCGCCCGTAAGAGTGCAGCCGCCGAAGCCCTCCGCGTCCATCTGGCCCACCATGTCCAGGACGCGTGTCTCGCGCTCGGGGGCGCCCTGGGGCAGGACGTTGAGGTGGTTGACCTTGGCCGAGGTGAAGAGCATCGCCGAGCCGTTCGGGCAGGCCGCCACACACGCTCCGCAGCCGATGCATTCGGCATGCTCGAACGCGAGGTCGGCGTCGGCCTTCGGGACCGGCGTGGCATGGGCCTCGGGGGCCGAGCCCGTCGGGGCGCTGACGTAGCCTCCGGCCTGGATGATGCGGTCGAAGGCGGAGCGGTCGACGACCAGGTCCTTGACGACCGGGAAGGCGGAGGCGCGCCACGGCTCGATGTCGATGGTGTCGCCGTCGTCGAAGGACCTCATGTGGAGCTGGCAGGTCGTGGTCCGCTCCGGCCCGTGGGCGTCACCGTTGATGACGAGGCTGCACGCGCCGCAGATGCCCTCGCGGCAGTCGTGGTCGAAGGCGACGGGGTCCTCGCCCCGCAGGATGAGGGCCTCGTTGAGGGTGTCGAGCATCTCCAGGAAGGACATGTCGGCGGAGATGCCGTCGACGTCGTACGTGGACATGGCGCCGGCGGCGTCGGCGTTCTTCTGGCGCCAGACGCGCAGGGTGAGCTTCATGCGTAGCTCCGCTGGGTGGGGTGGACGTACTCGAAGACGAGGTCTTCCTTGTGCAGGACGGGGGCGGCGCCCTCGTTGAACTCCCAGGCCGCGGCGTAGGAGAACTCCTCGTCGCGTCGGGCCGCCTCGCCGTCCGGCGTCTGGGACTCCTCGCGGAAGTGACCGCCACAGGACTCGGCCCGGTTCAGCGCGTCGAGGCACATGAGCTCGGCGAGTTCCAGGTAGTCGACGATGCGGTTGGCCTTCTCCAGGGACTGGTTGAACTCCCGGCCCGTTCCGGGGACCTTGATCCGGCTCCAGAACTCCTCGCGGATCTCCGGGATGCGGGCCAGTGCGGTCCGCAGGCCCGCTTCCGTGCGGGCCATCCCGCAGTACTCCCACATCAGTTCGCCGAGTTCGCGGTGGAAGGAGTCGGGGGTGCGGTCGCCGTCGACCGCGAGGAGGAGGTTCAGCCGGTCCTCGGTCTCGGCGAGCACCTCCCGCACGGCCGGGTGGTCGTCGGTGACGGGCTCCGCGTGGGGGTGCCGGGCGAGGTAGTCGTTGATGGTGGCCGGGAGCACGAAGTAGCCGTCGGCGAGGCCCTGCATGAGGGCGGAGGCGCCGAGCCGGTTGGCTCCGTGGTCGGAGAAGTTGGCCTCGCCGATGGCGAAGAGGCCGGGGACGGTGGTCTGCAGGTCGTAGTCGACCCAGAGTCCGCCCATCGTGTAGTGGACGGCGGGGTAGATCCGCATGGGGACCTCGTACGGGTTCTCCGCGGTGATCCGCGCGTACATGTCGAAGAGATTGCCGTACTTCTCCTCGACGGCCGCCCGGCCCATGCGGCGGATCGCGTCGGCGAAGTCGAGGTAGACCCCCTGGCCGCCGGGCCCGACGCCGCGGCCCTCGTCACAGACGTTCTTGGCGGCGCGAGAGGCGATGTCACGGGGGACGAGGTTGCCGAAGGAGGGGTAGATGCGCTCCAGGTAGTAGTCGCGCTCGTCCTCGGGGATGTCGGCGGCGGGGCGGGTGTCGCCCTTGGCCTTGGGAACCCAGATGCGGCCGTCGTTGCGCAGCGACTCGCTCATCAGCGTCAGCTTGGACTGGTGGTCGCCGGTGCGCGGGATGCAGGTGGGGTGGATCTGGGTGAAGCAGGGGTTGGCGAAGTACGCGCCGCGCCGGTGGGCCCGCCAGACGGCGGTGGCGTTGGAGTTCATGGCGTTCGTCGACAGGTAGAAGACGTTGCCGTAACCGCCGCTCGCGAGGACGACCGCGTCCGCGTAGTGGGTGGAGATCTCGCCGGTGATCAGGTCACGGGCGACGATGCCCCGGGCCCGCCCGTCGACGACGACCAGGTCGAGCATCTCCGTACGGGCGTGCATCTCGACGTTTCCGGCGGCGATCTGCCGGGACAGGGCCTGGTAGGCGCCGAGGAGGAGCTGCTGGCCGGTCTGGCCGCGGGCGTAGAAGGTGCGGGAGACCTGGACGCCGCCGAAGGAGCGGGTGTCGAGGAGTCCGCCGTACTCGCGGGCGAAGGGGACGCCCTGGGCGACGCACTGGTCGATGATCTCGACGGAGATCTGGGCGAGGCGGTGGACGTTGGACTCGCGGGCCCGGAAGTCGCCGCCCTTGACGGTGTCGTAGAAGAGGCGGTGGATGGAGTCGCCGTCGTTGCGGTAGTTCTTGGCGGCGTTGATGCCGCCCTGGGCGGCGATGGAGTGGGCGCGGCGCGGGGAGTCCTGGAAGCAGAACTGGACGACGTGGTAGCCCTGTTCGGCGAGGGTGGCGCCGGCCGAGCCGCCGGCGAGACCGGTGCCGACGACGATGACGCGGTGCTTGCGGCGGTTGGCGGGGTTGACCAGCTTGGCCTGGAAGCGGCGGGTGTCCCAGCGTTCGGCTACAGGTCCTGCGGGGGCCTTGTGATCGACGACCGGTTCTCCGGTCGCGAAGTCGAGGAAGCTCATGTCAGCTCACCACTCCGGTCATGACGGCGACGGGGACGGAGACGAAGCCCGCGGTCAGGACGAGCGCGAGGGCGGTGGCGAGGCCTCGCAGGAGGCGCTCGCGGCGGGCGCTGCCGATGCCGAGGGTCTGGGCGGCGCTCCAGAAGCCGTGGCGGACGTGGAGGCCGACGGCGAGCATGGCGACGATGTAGACGACGTTGCCGTACCAGGTGGAGAAGGTGTCGACGACGTTCTGGTAGGGCTTGCCCTCCTCGAAGCCGCCGGGGTGGACGGTGCCGGTGGTCAGGTCGAGGACGTGCCAGACGATGAAGAGGGCGAGGATGATCCCGCCCCAGCGCATGGTGCGGGTGGCGTACGAGGAGCGCTTGCGGCGGTGGACGTACGCGGTGGGGCGGGCCTTCACGTCACGGCGGCTGAGCTGGTACGCGGAGACGGCGTGGGCCACGACGGCGGCGAGGAGCACGATCCGGACGAGCCAGAGGGCCCACTCGTGGTGCAGGACGGGGGCGCCCATGACCCGCAGCCAGTGGCCGTAGGCGTTGAACTCCTCGGGGCCGAAGAAGACCTTCAGGTTGCCTGCGACATGGGCGACGAGATAGCCGAGCATGAGCAGCCCGCTGACGGCCATGACCGTCTTCTTGCCGAGGGTCGATGACAGGAATCCGCGTGACGGTGTGGGGGACGGCGGGCGGCCCGTCGTCCGGTCCCTCGTGGGTGCCAGAGCCATGCCCATGACGCTAGGGCCGAAGGCCCCGAGAGGTCCAAGACATGGTCCGGCTGATATCGATAGGCCACTCCTATGAAAGTCGCCTACTCTGGTGTTCATGCAGTTCCAGCAGCTCCTCTACTTCGTCGCCGTGGCCGAGACCCGCCATTTCACCCGGGCCGCAGAGCGCGTCCATGTCTCGCAGCCCTCGCTCTCCCAGCAGATCAAGGCCCTGGAACAGGAGTTGGGCGCCGAGCTGTTCAGCCGCGCCCGGGGCAACATCACGCTCACGGACGCGGGCGAGGCCCTGCTGCCGCTCGCCCGACGCATCCTCGCCGACACCGAGACGGCCCGGATCGAGGTGCAGGAGCTGGCCCAGCTGAAGCGGGGCCGGGTGCGGCTCGGCGCGACCCCGAGCCTGTGCACGGGGCTGCTGCCGGACGTCCTGCGGGCCTTCCACGACCTGCACCCGGGCATCGAGCTCCTCATCGAGGAGGGCGGCTCGCACGATCTCGTACGGGAGCTGGCACGCGGGGCCCTCGACCTGGCGCTGGTCGTCCTGCCGCTGCCGACCCCGTCACCGGCCCTGACCACGGTCGAGCTGCTCCGGGAGGACCTGGTGGTGGTCTCCTCGGCGTCGGCCCCGGCGCCACGCCGTCCGGTGCGCATCACCGACCTGCGGGACCAGCCGCTCGTGATGTTCCGGCACGGCTACGACCTGCGGGAACTGACCGTGGCGGCCTGCCGTGCGGAGGGCTTCGAGCCCACCTTCACGGTCGAGGGCGGCGAGCTGGACGCGGTCCTCGGTTTCGTACGGGCCGGGCTCGGGCTCGCGGTCGTCCCCGCGATGGTGGCGGCCCGCGCCGGCCGGGACCTCCGCGTGACCGCCCTCGCCCGGCCGGGCCTGCGCCGGACGATCGCCCTGGCACACCGGAGCGATGTGGCGCCTCCACGGGCGGCGCGGGAACTCCAGCGGATGCTGCTCGCCTCGCGCCGGGGTGGCCCCGAACGGGCGATGGACGTCGGCTGAGGCAGCCGTCGCCCGAGTGACCTGCCCCTCCTGGGCCCCCGTAAATCCGCGTGCGACCGACGTCGGGCGACTGCGAACATGCCCGTATGGTCCACGCTCTCGAACACCTGGTCGTCCGGCACACCCACCGTCTCCCCCACCCCACCGGTCCGGCCGGGGACGGGTCAGCCGCCGTTCGCAGGTTCGACGCGGCCCTGATGACCGCCGGGTTCAAGCTCTCGGCCGAGCTGATCGAGCGCCTGTCGGGCTTCGCCGAGCCGACGGTCGTCGAGACCGCGGTACGCACCCTGGCCACGGTCCGCGAACTCGTCGGCGACCATGTGCGGCACAACGTCTACTTCGTCGACTTCCCGGCCAACGTGCCGGACACGCTCGACTTCTGGATGGCGTGCGTGGCCGAGGCGCTCGACGACGTCGACGCCCGCGCCGACACGGTCGACCGGCTGCGGGCCGGCGTCCTCGACCTGCTGACCCTCCCGTCGTACGGCCGCTACCGGCACACGTACGAGGAGATGCTCGCCGCCCACGACGAGCTGATCGCGGCGGCCGGTGACCGGCTGACGGTGCTCCACCCGGGCGCGGACGGGGACGCCGAGGTCACCGGGGTCTATCTGGCCCTCGCCGGCAGCACCACTCCGCTCGGCGAGGAGCATCTGCGCGATCTGGCCGTGCTCGCCGAGCACTGCGCGGACGGCCCCCAGCCCGAGACGATCACGGTCCGGGAGAACCGCGCCGTCGTCAACCACGCCCGGCTGCGGGTGGGCGCGGCTCCGCTGCTCGACACCGTGACCGACGTCCTGCGGCTGGCCTGCGCCCTCGCGGAGGGCGATGTCACCCTGCGCGAGCCGACCCGTTTCCGCGCGCTGTCCCGCCCGTACCGCCGCGCCCTGCTCGCGGGGCTCGACGCGGTCGTGGCCGCGTCCCCGGCCAAGCTCGCGGACGTGTCCGCGCACGCCGAGGCGTGGAAGCGGCTCGGGGAGCGGCTGCACCCCCACGAGCACCCGCACCGGCCGCACGCGGCGGAGGTGTTCGCCGTGGCCCGGGGCGAGCGGAAGGTGCCGTCGTTCGACAGCCGAACGGAGGAGATGCTCGGTCGGGGTGATGTCACGGCCGCGGCGGAGCTGCTGGCGTCCCACGCTCCGGGCCGCCTGTTCCGTGCCCTGGACCGGCTCCTTCGCGGTGCGGCGGACGGCAAGGAGCGGGAGGCGGTCCTCGCGGCCGTCGAGCGGGCCGCGCCGGAGGTGTCGGGCCGGGTCGTCCTGTCCGTGCGCGAGCACCTGCAGAACCGGGCGGGCGGGAGCGGTGGGGAGCGCCGGGTGTTCGTGAACCGGGAGGGCAAGGCCTGGGTCACCGCCGACACGCGTCCGGCCCTTGAGGACATCGACCGCGAGCGGCTCATCGCGGTCCTCGATGCCGAGACCCGGCACCGACTCCCTACCCCGGGGCACCTGTTGATCGACCCGGACGTGCTGGACGTGGCCCTGCCGTTGAGCGGCCGGGCGGCCTCGGCGGGGCTCGGCGTGCTGCCGCGCGGCTCGGTCTCGCCGGTCGAGGGGGAGCTGCTGCGCTTCTTCACGTACTGGCGCGAGGCGCGGCACACGACCGACCTGGATCTGTCGGCGGCCGTCCTGGACGAGAACTACGCGACGATCACCTGGCTGTCGTACACGGCGCTTACCGACGTCGAGGGCCGGCACTCGGGTGACATCACCGAAGCGCCGGACGGGGCATCGGAGTTCATCGATCTGCGGCTCGGCGCGGTGCGGGGCACGTTCATCGTCCCGCAGGTGCACGTCTTCTCGGGTGAGGGCTTCGACCAGGTGGCGGAGGGCTTCTTCGGGTTCATGCTGCGCGAGGGCGAGCAGGGTGGCCGGCCGTTCGAGCCGCGTACCGTGCGGATGAAGTCGGATCTGCGCGGCCCCGGCCGGGTGGCGCTGCCGCTCGCCTTCCGGCGGGACGAGGAGGGCCGCTGGCACGCGCACTGGCTGCATCTGTATCTGCGGGGGGCGCCGTCGGGGAACCGGGTCGAGGAGCACCGGGTGTCGATCGCGGTCCTGTTGCGCGGTCTGTTCGCCCGGACGCCCCTGACGGTTCGTCATCTGGTGGCTCTGATGGAGGAGTCGGGCGCTTCGACGACCCTGTGGGACGGCCGGACGGTGCCGGACGCCCCCGTCACGTACATCGGCCTGGAGCGGCCGGACGGCCTCGCTCCCGGTTCGTCCGTGATCACCCCGGAAAATCTGCGCGACCTGCTGCCCGCCTGAGTGCTACGGTCGTTCCGGGGCGAGGCCATGGAGAGGCTTCCTTCTCATACTCCAATGAATTAGCCTCTCCGCTTTCCTCCCCCGTACTCTTCCCGGCCTCCCCGCTTCGCGCGGGGAGGCCGGTTTCGTACGTTCGGGTCTCAGACCGCGTCCGCCAGGAGCAGCGAGTGGATGCGGTCGGGGGCGCCGGGGCGGGCGTAGTACCAGCCCTGGGCCGTGTCGCAGCCGAGGTCGCGGAGCTGGCGGGCCTGGGCTCCGGTCTCCACGCCCTCGACGGTGACGGCGAGTTCCAGACTGTGCGCCAGGGAGACGATCCCCTCGACGATCTTGAGGTCGACCGGGTCCACCGGGTGCTGCTGCATGCCCCGGGTGAAGGAGCGGTCGAGCTTGAGGACGCTCACCGGCAGTCGGCGCAGGTTGGCCAGGTTCGAGTAGCCGGTGCCGAAGTCGTCCAGCGCGATGTCCACGCCCATCTCGGCGAGCTGCCGCAGCGGCTTGAGCAGGTCCTCGTCGGCACCGATGAGCGCCGATTCGGTCACCTCCAGGCAGAGCGCGCCCGGTTCGAGCCCCGACCGTTCCAGGACGTCGACGGTGTCGGCGACCAGGCGCGGGTGGTGGAGCTGCGTCGGGGAGAGATTGACGTTGATCCGCAGCGGGCCGCCATCGGAGTGCCGGGTCTGCCAGAAGCGGGCCTGGCGCACGGCCTCCTGGAGCACCCAGCGGCCGAGCGGCACGATGAGCCCGGTGTCCTCGGCGAGCGGGATGAAGCGGTCGGGGCCGAGGACGCCGTGCTGCGGGTGGCACCACCGTACGAGCGCCTCGGCGCCGTGGACGCTGCCGTCGACGAGATGGACGAGCGGCTGGTACTCGATGAAGAACTCGCCGCGTTCCAGGGCGGTCGGCAGGGCCGTGGTGAGGCCGTGCCGGGTGATGGCGCGGGCGTCGGCCTCCGCGTCGGCCAGCTCGAAGCGGTTGCCGCCCGCGGACTTGGCCCGGTACATGGTGATGTCGGCGCTCCGCAGCACCTCGGCCGGGGTCCGCTCGCCGGCCGGTCCCTCGACCACGCCGAGGCTGCCGCGGACGGTGAGTTCGCGGCCGTCGATGCGGAGGGGGGTGGAGAGGGCCGCGAGGATGCGGTCGGCGAGTTCGGTGACGTCGCGCTCACCGCCCGCGCCGGTGGTGAGCGCGACGAACTCGTCCCCGCCGAGCCGGGCCACCATCTCGCCGGACCCGGTGACACAGCTCTGCAGCCGGTCGGCGACCTCGACGAGCAGCCGGTCTCCGGTGGAGTGGCCGAGGCTGTCGTTGATGACCTTGAAGCCGTCGAGGTCCAGGTAGCAGAGGCCGAAGCGGGCGTTGTCGCCGGGCGCGAGGGCCTTCTCCAGACGCTCGAAGAACAGGGTGCGGTTGGGCAGTCCCGTCAGGGCGTCGTGGGTGGCCTCGTACCGCAGGCGCAGATGGAGCAGGCGCCGCTCGGTGGTGTCCTCCATGAGGGCCAGCTGGTACTGGGGGTTGCCCTCGGCGTCGCGGAGGAGCGAGACGGTGAGATTGGTCCAGAGAACCGTTCCGTCACCGCGGTAGTAGGGCTTCTCCACCCGGTAGTGCTCGCGGTCGCCGCGGACGAGCTCCTCGTACAGCTTCCAGACGTGCGGGCCGTCCTCCGGGTGGACCCACTCGCTGACGTTCCGGCTGCGGAGCGGGCCCTCCATCCCGCCGAACATGCGGGTGAGGGTCTCGTTGACCTCCAGGACGTTGCCGTCGAGGTCGGCGATGCCGATGCCGATCGCCGCCCCGTCGAAGACCGCCCGGAAGCGGCTCTCGGTGGCGTGCAGGGCGATCTCGGCGGCGCTGCGGGCGGAGAGCGCGGAGCGTGCGATGGCCTCCTGCTCGGCGCGGGTCCGCTCGCGCAGGGCCTGGGCGTAGCCGGTGGCCATGGCGTGCTGGAGCCGGGCGCAGCGGGCCCGGAGCTCCTCGGCCGGCAGGTCCGACTCCGTACCGCAGTAGAGCACCAGGTAGGAGTCGACGACCCCGAGGCTGCGGCCGAGGGCGTCCGGGTCGGTGCAGTGGGCGGCGACGAGGGCCCCGCCCGTGCGGTGCGCCGGGGCCGTGTCGAAGGGCCGGGCGTGCAGCGCGTCGTACAGGGTGCGGGCCAGCGGCAGCAGATGACCCTCGAACTCGGCGCGGGTCAGCGAGGTGGCGGTCACCGGGAAGATCGCACGGCTCCAGATGGTGACGAACCGCCTGAGTCTGTCCTCCGGGCCGTCGGCTTCGGCAACGCTGCCGGACGGCTGAGACGGGACCTTCACGCCTTGCGCCCCACCCCTGCGAAACCGGAGAAGGCGTAGGGATCCTCCTCCTCGGCCGGGCTGTCCGGACGCCAGAGGGGCATCGGGACGAGGCCGGGCTCGATCAGTTCGGTGCCCTCGAAGAAGCGGGTGATCTCGGCGCCGGAGCGCATCACCAGGGGGCTGCGGATGTTCCGGTAGACCCCGACGGTGCCGCCGGCCTGTTCCTCGGAGAGCGGGATGCCCTCGTACGAGGCGTGGGTGAGGACGAGGAGGCTGCCGGGCGCGAGGGCGTCGAGCAGTTCGGTGACGGCCTCGTACGGCCGGTCCTCGTCCTCCAGGAAGTGCAGGACGGCGACGAGGAGCAGCGCCACCGGCCGCTCCAGGTCGAGGAGTCGGGACACCTCGGGGCTGTACAGGATGTCGGCCGGCTTGCGCAGGTCGGCGGCGAGGACCGCGGCTCCCTCGTCGCCCTCCAGGACGGCGCGGCTGTGGGCCACGGCGACCGGGTCGTGGTCGACGTAGACCACGCGCGCGGAGGGGTCGGCGGTCCGGGCGACCTCGTGCACATTGCCGAAGGTGGGTATGCCGGAGCCGATGTCCAGGAACTGGGTGACGTCGTTGTCAACGGCGTGGCGGACGGCGCGCCGCATGAAGGCACGGTTCGCCTGCATGACCTTGGGCAGGCCAGGCATGAACTCCATGGCCTTGCGCGCCGCTTCCCGGTCCACTTCGAAATTGTGCGAGCCGCCCAGATAGAAGTCGTACATACGGGACACGCTCGGCACCGAAATGTCGATACCAGGCGGAGCCCAGGCGGGACGCTCCATCAATGTCTCCAACAAGTCGCCATGGGGGATGCGGCCAGGTGTTCGCGGCCGGTGTTCGAGGTGAGGCTACTGATCGCCCGCCGAGAGAGCGAGTAGAAACGGAAATTCGCGGTCCGTTCTTGGTCACACGCCATTGGCACGTGCTCCCGGAACGAAGAGTTCACGCCTTCAGGCTGTGCAAATTCACGTGCATATGAGTGTGCGTCGGCTCTTCGGCCGAGCGCGGTTCCCCGCGAGGGACGCCCAGGTCCCGCCCGTACCTCGGCTGTTACCGCCGGAGGGGCCTGGTCGCCGGTGCAGGATGCCCCGTTCACCTTCCCGTCCGACAGGGCGACAACCGGACAGTTATCGATCCGAGGCCGGAACGGACCCGGTCCGCCGCCTTCCGGAATCCATCTGCCCCGCGATACGCGGGCATTGAGACCGTCGAGTCGCCCCCGCCGCCTTCGATCGTGGCGAAACGTCAAACCGGCGCGCACGGAGATCCGCTCCATCCGGCGAATCCCGCTCGATTCCGCCCCGGCGCGCCGCGTCTGTGATCAAGCTCGACGGCGTGTCTCTGTACGGATCACTTCTCGCGCGGCCGCTGGCGGCCCTCGGACTGGTGTGGCTGCTCGCCACCCCGGTGCCCGCCGCCGCGGACGCCTGCGCCTACGCCTCGACCGGCCCGGGCGGTTCCCACGTCGCGGTGGCGATCGCCGGCGACGGCCACATCGACGGCGACGGCGACGGCGACGGCAGCTCAGGCAAGGGCAAGGGGCACGGGAAGGGCCACGGCAAGGGAAAGGGGCACGGCCATCACCACCACCCGAAGCCCTGCCCCACCGAGCCGCCCCCGCCGTGCCCGTCCCCCACGCCCGAGCCCACGCCTACTCCCACGCCCACTCCCACTCCCACGCCGACGCCGACGCCGACGCCCGAACCGCCGTCCCCGTCCCCCTCCCCT
Source organism: Streptomyces sp. NBC_00250 (assembly GCF_036192275.1). NCBI lineage: Bacteria > Bacillati > Actinomycetota > Actinomycetes > Kitasatosporales > Streptomycetaceae > Streptomyces > Streptomyces sp. NBC_00250. The sequence continues at coordinate 1,246,753 of NZ_CP108088.1, forward strand.
TCCCCGACGCCCTCGCCGTCACCGAAGCCGGAGCCGCCCCCGCCCACCCCTCTCCCGCCCCGGCCGGCACCGAAGCCACCGGCCACCGAGCCGGCACCCCGCCCGGAGCCGCCGCCGCCCGCCCCTCCGACCACGAGGCCGCCGGAGCCCGCGCCCGCGCCGCCCCCGCCGCCCCCGCCGCCGAGCCCGAGCCCGACGCCGCCGCCCACCGTGCGGCCACGGCCCCCGGCGCCCGGCCCCGTGGCACTGCCCCACTACCGCCGCGCCACGCACACCAAGCCGAAGAACGGCACATCCGTGGTCACCGCGACCCTCATGATCACCGCGCCCGCGGTGCTCGCGACGGCGATCCTGCGCCCCCGGTCCAAGTGACCCGCCGGCCCATCGGCCCCTTCGTCTCTCCGAGTCCCGCAAGAGGAATCCATGTCTGAATGGCTTGTTCTCACCCTTGCGATGGCTGCCGCGTGCGCCGTCGTGCTCACGATCGTCGTCATCAACAACCGCCGGATCCCCGAGGACGACGATCCCAGCGAGACCCCGGACGTCATCGAGTACATGACGATGATGATCGGCGTGATCTACGCGATCGTCCTCGGTCTCGCCATCGCCGGTGTCTGGGAGGCCCGCGGGGCCGCCCAGGAGACCGTGCGGCAGGAGGCCCAGGCGATGCACGAGATCTCGGCTCGCGTCGAGGTGTACCCGCAGGCGGTCCGCGAGCGCATCCGCGCCGATGTGGACGCCTACGTGGCCTACGTGGTCGACGACGAGTGGACGTACATGGCGGAGCACGGCGAGCTGAGCGAGGAGGGCACCGCGCTCCTGGAGAAGGTGCGGCGCAGCGTCACCGACTACCAGCCGGCCGACGACTTCGAGGGGCAGGCGTACCAGCCGCTGGTCGACCAGGTGGCCGTGGCCGACGACGCCCGGGGGGCCCGGGGGCAGAACGCGGGGGCGACCATGCCGGGGGTGGTGTGGTTCGGCCTGATCATCGGCGCCCTGGTGACGGTCGGCCTGATCTTCACCCTGCAGATCCGCAGGACCGGGCGCGAACTGCTGCTCGCCGGACTCTTCAGTGTGCTGATCGCGTTCCTGCTGTTCCTCATCTGGGACTTCGACGCGCCGTTCGGCCGGGGCATCTCGGCCACCGCCGCGCCGTTCACCGATCTGTTCCCGCAGCTCACACCCTGAGGCGACACGCCCGTGTGGGCCGGTCGGGGGACATCCATGCCCCATTCGCACGTCTGGGATCGCGGCTGTGGTAGTGCGCTCCTAGCGTTTCGGACATCGAGGTGCACGCACGGTCTTTCGCGGAAGCCCCCTTCCGCGGCTGCCCCTCGGGACCCGGAGGATTCACCATGCGCGCGATACGTGCCGCGACCACTGCCCTGCTGGGGGCGGCCGCCCTCGCCCTGGCCGCCCCCGCCGCCGTCGCGGCGGACGGCGCTCCCGCACCGAACCCGCGGGTAGCGCGAGCCAAGGCACCGGGCGATTTCGTCGTGTCGCCCTCGCTCGTCTCCCCGGGCGGCCGGGTGACGCTCAGCGCCCCCGGCTGCGCCAGTACGGCGAGGGCCTCGGCCGGCATCTTCGACACCGTCACCATCGCACCGGGCTCGGCGGCCATCGCCACCGTGGACGCGGACGCCCGACGAGGCGCCGTGTACACGGTGTCGTTCAACTGCACCGGCGGGATCTCGGACACCGTCGATCTGACGATCAGCGGCGTTCCGACCGCCACCCCGACGATCAGCTCCACCATCCTCACTCCCCCGCGCGGGGTTCAGGGTGGTCTGGGCGGTTCGGTGGGCGGCCTGGAGCCGCTCGAACTGGCCGGCGGCGGTGCGCTCGTGCTCGCCGCGGCCATCGGCGGCGTGTACGTGGTGGTCCGTCGCCGCTCCGGCGCGACCCGTCGCCACTGAGCGGCCGTCATGGCCCGGTCCGGTGTGGGTGCCCGGCGTCCACGGACGCCCGTCGCCCCCGGGTCCCTGCAGGGACCCGGGGGCGACGGGCGGGGTGGGCCGACCGGGAGGTTCGACCGGTCAGACCCCCGCACCGGTCATACGGCGACGGCGGACGATGAAGAGCCCGCCGCCGAGCGCGGCGGCGGCGACCAGGCTGCCGCCGACGGCCATCTCCGTAGAGCTGGGGGCCAGCGAGCCGCCGAGGCCGCCCTGGGCCCCGCGGCCCGGGAGGACCCGGAACGGCTCCGTGACCACGTTGGAGCCGCCGTTGCACCTGACGGCCAGGTTGTAGTTGCCGGGAGTGGCGTTGTTGTAGACGCGGGCGACGGCGGTGGAGACGCCGTTGCCGCCCGAGAGGGTGGCGTCCGGGAAGGCGTTGGACGTGACCGTGCCACCCCGGTTGCAGCCCCTGGCGGTGATGGTGAGCGTCGACCCGGGGTGGACCTCGAAGGGGCTGACGGTGACGTTGCTCGGGGTGTTGTTCGAGCCACCGCTGAGCACGTTGCCCGGACCGTAGGTGGCGGCGGCGAGGGGGGCCGCAAGGCCGACCGCCGCGATCGCGGTGGCGGTCACCGCCAGAGTGCGTGCAGCACGCATGGTTGAACCTCCAGTGGAAGACGCCCCAAAGCGGTGCTCCGGGAGTTTCGACGAGTACGCCTTCCATGACGAACCATCACAAGTCGTGGCGAGCTGTGCATTTCGGCACTGGTCCACCCCGGTGAGGCGACACGCCCGGAATCGGGCCCTTGAAGGAGGTGGAACCGCAGGTCAGAGCCGACTGGGCTGCTTATCTGACGATTACTCGGATGGGTCAGCCCCATGTCACCCACCTGTCGGCAGCCCGGCTCCCGGGGCGTGCTCCATGCTGCCCCCGGGGACGGGGGGCCGGGGGCGCACTCCCGTACCCGCGCTCCGACACCCGTCCGGCGGCGGCCCCCACCCGTTCGCACCGCCCGGCGCGACGGTCCGTCAGGTCGCACTTACCGTTCTGACGACGCCACGAAGGGAGAACCATGCCCCCGAAGGACTTCCGCGTCTTCGAGCGTAGGAGACGCCAACCCTGGGGCGTCCTGGCCCTCGCCATGCTGTCCGGGATCGCGTTGATGCGCAACGGAGTGGACGTCGCGCTGGGGCCCCCGCAGCCCGCCGCGGCGGCCCGTCCCGTGGCGCGGCCCGTCACGCCGCCGGACGCGGCGACCGAGGGGCTGGAGCCGCTGCCCTTCGCCCCCGCCTCCCGGATCAAGATCCCGGCGATCCAGGTCGCGGCCCCGATCATGGACGTGGGCCTGGACCCGGACGGCTGGGTGGCGGCCCCGCCGCCCCAGGACACCAACCTCGCCGGCTGGTACCAGAACGGCATCTCCCCCGGCCAGCGCGGCACCGCGGTGGTCGTCGGCCATGTCGACAACGCGCAGGGCCCCGCGGTCTTCTACGGCCTGGGCTCCCTGGAGAAGGGCCAGCACATCGAGGTCGAGCGCTACGACGGCCGGATCGCGGTCTTCGAGATCTACGGGCTCGAGGTGTACTCGAAGGACAACTTCCCGGGCGTGCAGGTGTACGCCGACACCGGTGAGCCCGAACTGCGGGTCATCACCTGCGGCGGCGGCTACACGCGCGCGCGCGGGTACGACGGGAACGTCGTCGTGTACGCGCGCATGGTCGGCTCCCGCTAAGCGGGTACGGCGAAGGGCCCCGACACCTGAGGTGCCGGGGCCCTTCGCCGTGGCGCGTTCAGCGCCGGGGCACGGTGATGTGGTAACCGGCGTCGAGGAGTTCGGGCAGATAGCGGCGGAGCGCGGTCACCGTCTGGGAGCGGTTGCCTCCGGCGTCGTGGGAGAGGACGACGGCGCCGGGGGCGGCGCCGTCGAGGACCCGGCGGACGATGGTGCCGGCGGCGGCGGGTTCCTTCCAGTCGAGGGTGTCGACGGTCCAGGCGAGCGGCTCCATGCCGAGTTCGGCCCCGATCTCGAAGGAGTGCCGGTTCCAGGCCCCGTAGGGCGCGCGATACCAGAGCGGGGCCGTGCCGAGGGTCTGTTCGACGACCTCGCTGGTGGATCCGAGCTCGTCGCGGATCCGGGAGGGCCGCAGCTTCGGGATGAGCGGATGGGACCAGGAGTGGTTGCCGACGACGTGGCCGTCGGCGGCCATCTCCCGCAGCAGGTCCGGGTTCTCGACCGCCATCTCGCCGCAGACGAAGAACATGGCGCGGCAGTCGTAGCGGCGCAGGGTCTCCAGGATGCCCGGGGTGTAGCGGGGGTCCGGGCCGTCGTCGAAGCTCAGCACCATCGAGCGGCCGACCCCGGACATGCTGAGGAAGGGCCGCTGCCGCACCGGCGGGACCGCGTGCCGGAAGGCCGGGGGCGCGTACGCGGTCATCGGCTGGAGCCGGTACGAGCTGGGCCGGAGCCGGGCGGCCTGGGCCTGCGGGCCGGCGGCCGGGCCCGCTCCGGCGCCTCGCCGCCCGGGCGGGGCCGGAGGTGCGGCGGCTCCGGAGGCCCCTTCGGGCGGCGCGAACCGGTCCGCCGCGATGGCGCCGACGGTGGCGGTGGCCCCGAGGGCGGCGGCGAGCCGCAGCACCGCCCGGCGCCCGTTGGGCATCTGATCCTTTTTCATGACCAATGGTTCATACGGATGAGGGCCCGCGCACCTCATCGACACCGGCCCCCTGTCCGAAAGCACCCGATGAGCCGATAGCCTCCACGGGTGAGCGAACAGCAGCCCGGTCGGTTCGAACGCGGTACCGACGGTCCGAAGGTGATCATGGCGGGAGTGGACGGCTCCGACTCCTCGCTGCGCGCGGCGGCGTACGCGGCAGGCCTCGCCCGGCGCCAGAACGCGCTGCTGGCACTCGTGTACGTACAGCCGCTGATCACCGCGGGCGCCGCCATGGGCGCGCCGACGGCGGGGACCACCGAGGAGATCGCCCGGGACCTGGTCGAGGAGATCCGCGCGTCGGCCGAGCGGGTGAAGGACCTCTGGCGGATCCGGTGGGAGTTCCACACCTTCCGGGGCGATGCCTACGCGGGTCTGGTCCAGGCCGCTGACGAGCTGACGGCGGACGCCGTGGTGGTGGGCGCCTCCGAGTCGGCCGGCCACCGGTTCGTGGGCTCGGTGGCGGTCCGGCTCGTGAAGGCGGGCCGCTGGCCGGTCACCGTCGTGCCGTGACCGGCCCTCCCGGTGAGGGGCGGGCTACTTGCCCATCACCAGGCCGTCCCGGTCGGCGCCGCGGCTGAGCACCACCTGACGGATCGTGTCGCGGATGTCGGCGTGGCGCGGGTCGGAGCCGTCGGCGGCGCCGAGGTTGACGACCCTGCCGCGCACGGTGTCGAACCACTGGGGAACGAACTCGGCCTTGGTGACCTCCCAGCGTCCGCCGGGGGCGCGGGGCGGCCCGAAGGTGAAGCGGCCGATGCTGCCCTGGTTGCCGCGGGGGTCGTAGGCGCCCTCGTGGTTGATCATGTCTCCGGCGATCTGGTCCCCCATCCCGTAGACGATCCAGGTGCCGTTGACCTTCTCGTACGCCTGCGGGACGTGGGCGTGGGTGCCGAGGATCAGGTCGATGTCGGGGCGGCCGCCGCTCTGCGAGGCGGTGAGCGCCCGGCCGAGGGTGAGCTGCCGCTCGTCGGGTTCCGTCTGCCACTCGCTGCCCCAGTGGACGCTGACCACCACGACGTCGGCGCCCGCCGCGCGGGCGGCACGGGCGTCGGCGATCACCTTCTGCTCGTCGAGCGTCCGCACGGCCCAGGGCTGCCCCTCGGGCATCGGATAGCCGTTGGTGTCGTACGTGTAGGCCAGCTGGGCCACGGTGGCGCCGCCCGCCGTGAGCAGGGTGGGCTTCGCGGCCTCCTCCGCTGTACGGGCCGACCCGGCGTGGCGGACACCGGCCCGGTCCAGGGCGTCGAGGGTGCGGCCGAGGCCCTCGGCGCCGTCGTCGAGGGTGTGGTTGGAGGCGGTGGAACAGGAGTCGTAGCCGGTGGCCTTGAGCGCCGCGGCGACCTCGGGCGGCGACTTGAAGGCGGGATAGCCGGTGTAGGGCCCGCCGTCCCTGCCGTACACGGTCTCCATGTGGCAGATGGCCAGGTCGGCCGTGGAGACGACGGACTTCACCCCGGAGAACATGGGCGTGAAGTCGTAGCCGTCGCCGCCCGAGTCCTGGGCCGCGCGGCGGATGATCGAGTCGTGCGGGAGGACGTCTCCGGAGGCGACGAGGGTGAAACCGGCGGGCGCGGAGGCGCCGCCGGGGGCGGCGGACGGGGCGGCGGGCCGCGCGGACCCCGGCCGACCGGACGTGGCCTCGGGGGTGGGTGCTCCGCCGCTCGGGCCGCTCCCGTCGGTGCAGCCGGTCGCCGCCGCGAGCAGGACGGCGGCGAGCGCCGCCACTCCCGCGGGTCTGGTGCGTGAGGTCATGTACGGCGCTCCGCCCGATTCGTGGGATGAACATCTGTTCACACGAATTGATCTCGCGGGAAAGCCGCAGTCAAGGGTCAAGGCCGCAGAGCATCATGAACCCCGCTGAAACGGACGCAGCGCCTCCGGTCGACCACTCCGTGACCGCTCGCCGTACCATTCGCCGCTCGGTGCGACCGTTCGTCGCAGACCGATGTCCGTTCCCTGTCCCTCGCCGTCCGGATGCGTTCCGATACGCCCCGGACGACGAGCCGCAGAGAGGCGGGGAGCATGACAACGGCGACCACCGACGAACGGACCCTCGAGGAGCTGCAGCGGGACCACGGCCCCGCTCTCCTCTCCTTCCTGCTCGGGCTCACCTACGGGGACCGCCAGCGGGCCGAGGACCTCGCCCAGGAGACCCTGGTACGCGCCTGGCTCCACCCCGAGGCCTTCGGCGGCCCCTACGAGTCGATGCGCCCCTGGCTCTTCACCGTGGCCCGCCGGCTCGCCATCGACGCCCGCCGCTCGCGCCTCGCCCGGCCCGCCGAGATCGGGGACGGCGTCCTCGCGGTGACGCCCGACCCGGCCGACGCCACGGCCTCGGCCGAGGCCGCGCTCGACGTACGGGCGGCCGTCCGCGAGCTGAGCCCCGAGCACCGCGCGGTGCTCGTCCGGCTCTACTTCCACGGTCTGACCGTCAACGAGGCCGCCGTCGAACTCGGCATCCCCGCCGGGACGGTCAAGTCCCGCTCGCACTACGCGCTGCGGCAGCTGGGCCGCTCCCTGCCCGGCTACCGGCCGCACCGCACGGCCGCCGGGCGACCGGCCGTTGCCCGGTCCCGCGTCGCGGCCCCACAATGACGCCGTGACGCTGACACTCGCCGCCGCCGAGAAGATCCTCTCCGACAACTTCGCGCCCTGGGTGCTCGATCTGGGACTCACCGTCGCCTCGGTCGACGGCCACGAGGCCTTGCTCCGGCTCCCGTGGTCGGACCGGCTCGCCCGAGAGGGCGGCGGCCTCTCCGGCCAGGCCCTGATGGCCGCCGCCGACACGGCGACGGTGATCGCGGTCGCCGCGGCCCGAGGCGGCTTCGTGCCGATGACCACCGTCCAGCAGTCGATCAGCTTCCAGCGGGCGGTCGTCGGCGCCGACGTCCTCGTGCGGGCCCGGCTCACCAAGACGGGAAAGCGGATGGCCTTCGCCGACATCACCATGACGGCCGAGGGCACGGAGGAGACCGCGGCCCACGCGACCGCGGTGTACGCGCTCCTCGGCTGAGCCTCCGCGACGGCCGGTCGCCCCTGCCCGAGACTCCTCCCCCGCCTCGTACGCCTCCCGTGTCATCAGGAATCCCACCGGCACCGATCCGGCCGGGAAACGTATCCGAAACCACACGGGCGAGTTGAGCAAAGCGGGACACGTGGGCGCCCTCCACGGAGGAAGCTCTCCCCGGGTCCCACACGTCCGGGTCCCCGATGTCCGGGAGAAGGTGGGAGCGTTGCGCCCCGAGAGCACGAACGGCGCCGGCGGCACGAGTGGCGGCGGACTCGCCGTCCCGATGGCCTGGCTGTGCGCCGAATACCTGGCCGACGAGGTGCTGCGGGCCGCCGCACTCGTGGCGCCCGGCTCACTGGAGTACCGGGCGGGCCTCCAGGCGCTCGCCCTCACCGTCCACCTCTCGGAGGAGCCGGACGGACCGGCGGGCGGCCGGCCCGCCGGGCGGATCGACGACTGGCTGCACCACACGGCGTACGACCGGCCCTGGCCGCCCTGGGTCGAGGAACGGCTCGCCGCGCGGCGCACGGACGGCGGCGACAGCCCCGACCTGGCGCTCGCGGAGACCGCCTGGCGGCACCTGCGGGACACCTGGGTGCTCGCCGCCGACCTCGACGGCCGGACGGGCGACGACCCCGGCTGCCCGGTCGACGAGGAGGAGCGGATCTGGCTGCCGGCCTGGAAGCTGGGGCTGCCGCTCGCCCATCTCTCGCTGCATCTGCGCTGAGCGGGGTCCGGACGGCGGCGTCACCGGTTCACGGCGGCGAACGGTGCACTCCCTGCCGGTACTTGGGGATGCGTACCGTCACCTTCATCCCCGCACCGACCCCGGTCTCGATGACGAGCCCGTACTCAGCCCCGTACACCTGACGCAGCCGCTCGTCCACGTTGGAGAGACCGATGCCGGAGCCGGCGGGGTGCTCGCCGCGCAGGACCGCGCGCAACAGCTCCGGTTCCATGCCGATGCCGTCGTCCTCGACGGTCACCACGGCCTCCGCGCCCGCGTCGCGGGCCGCGATCGTGACGCGGCAGCCCCGCTCACGGTCCTCCAGACCGTGCTTCACGGCGTTCTCCACCAGGGGTTGGAGACAGAGGAAGGGCAGGGTGACCGGCAGCACCTCGGGGGCGATCTGCAGCCTCACCTTCAGCCGGTCCCCGAACCGCGCCCCCGCGAGCGCCAAGTACTGCTCGATGGAGCGCAGTTCGTCGGCGAGCTGGGCGAACTCACCGTGCTTGCGGAACGAGTAGCGGGTGAAATCGGCGAATTCGAGGAGGAGTTCACGCGCCTGCTCCGGGTCCGTGCGGACGAACGAGGCGATGGCGGCGAGCGAGTTGAAGATGAAGTGCGGGGAGATCTGGGCCCGCAGGGCGCGGATCTCGGCCTCCACGATCCGCGTGCGCGAGCGGTCCAGCTCGGCGAGCTCCAGCTGTACGGAGGCCCAGCGGGCCACCTCGGTCGCGGCCCGCACCAGGACGGCCGACTCCCGCGAACCGTAGGCGACGAGCGCGCCGAGGACACCGTCCTCACCGGTCAGCGGGGCGATCACCGCCCAGCGCAGCGGGCACACGGGGTCGGCGCAGCCGGTGTGCGCGGACCGGCTGCGGCCGGTCTCCAGGGTCTCGGCGACCTGTTCCGGGGCGTGCGCGCGGTGATGGTCCTCGCCCGGTCCGTCCCAGGCGAGGACGGCGCCCCGGTCGGTGAGGCAGAGCGCCTCCGTGCCGAGCAGCGAGCGGAGGGTGCCGGCCGCTCTGCGGGCGGTCTCCTCGGTGAGTCCGGCGCGCAGCGGCGGGGCCGCGAGGGAGGCGGTGTGCAGGGTGTGGAAGGTGGCCCGCTCGACGGGCGTGCCGAGGTCGGGATCGGCGGTGCGGCCCCCGCGCCGGGCGGCGAACCGCCCCAGGACGAAGCCGGCGGCGAGCAGCACGGCACCGGCGGCGGCCGCGGCGGCGAGCGCGATGCCGCTCATCGGCGGACCTCCTGGGCGGGAGCGGTGACGGTGCCGGTGATCTCCTCGGGCAGATGGAGGCGGGCGAGGAGGGCCGGGGTGCCGGGCGGGACCCGGCGGGGTGTGGCCAGCGAGACGAGGACCATGGTGAGGAAGCCGAGCGGGACCGACCAGACGGCCGGCCAGGCCATCAGGGTGTGCGGCCAGCCCTCGGGGGCGAGTCCGGCCCGGGTCGCCATCACGGCCGCGAGGGCGGAACCCCCGCCGAGCAGCAGCCCGGCCATCGCACCGGGCGGGGTGAGCCGCCGCCACCAGATGCCGAGGACGAGCAGCGGGCAGAAGGAGGAGGCGGAGACGGCGAAGGCGAGGCCGACGGCGTCGGCGACCGGGACCTTCGAGGCGAACACCCCCACCGCGAGCGGTACTGCGGTGGCGAGCAGGGTCGCCAGCCGGAAGTGCCGTACGCCCCGGGAGGGCAGCACGTCCTGGGTGAGGACTCCGGCGACGGACATGGTGAGCCCCGAGGCGGTGGAGAGGAACGCGGCGAAGGCGCCGCCCGCGAGGAGCGCCCCGAGGAGCTCGCCGAGCAGTCCGCCCAGGATCCGGTCGGGCAGCACCAGCACGGCGGCGTCGGCGGAACCGGTGAGGGCGAGCTCGGGGGCGTAGATCCGGCCGAGGGCGCCGTACAGCGGCGGCAACAGGTAGAAGGAACCGACCAGTCCGAGGACGACGAGGGTGGTGCGGCGGGCGGCGCGGCCGTGCGGACTGGTGTAGAAGCGGACGGCGACGTGCGGCAGGCCCATGGTGCCGAGGAAGGTGGCGAGGATCAGTCCGTACGTGGCGTACAGCCGGTGCCCGTCGCGGCCCCCGGCGAGCGGCTGGGACCAGCCGAGCGGGTCCGTGCCGCTGGCGACCCTCCCGGGCAGTTCCGCTCCCGGGGCGAAGGCGAGCGTCGTACCGCCGAGGACGTGATGGGTGCCGGGTGCGAGGGTCACGGTCCGCTGCTCGTACGGGACCGAGTCGACGCTGCCGGTGACGGTGAGCGTGAGGGGATCGTCGAGTCCGATCCGTACCGTGTCGGCGACCCTGACGACGGTGTGCCCACGCAGGACGGCGGGGGCGTCGAAACGGGCCCTGGGCGCCCCGTCCCCGAACCAGGCGGCGAGCAGGAAGAGGACGGGGACGAGCAGGGCCGTGAGTTTCAGCCAGTACTGGAAGGCCTGCACGAAGGTGATGCTGCGCATCCCTCCCGCGGCGACCGTCCCCGTGACGACGAGGGCGACGAGCAGCCCGCCGACCCAGTCGGGGGCGCCGGTGAGGATCTCCAGGGTGAGCCCGGCGCCCTGGAGCTGCGGCAGCAGATAGAGCCAGCCGATGCCGACGACGAAGAGGCTGGCGAGCCGGCGGGCCCCCGGGGATTCGAGGCGGGCCTCGGCGAAGTCGGAGAGGGTGTACGCCCCGGAGCGGCGCAGCGGGGCGGCGACGAGGACCAGCAGGACGAGGTAGCCGGCGGTGTAGCCGACCGGGTACCAGAGCATCGCGGGGCCCTGGACGAGGACGAGTCCGGCGATACCGAGGAAGGAGGCCGCGGAGAGGTACTCGCCGCTGATCGCGGCCGCGTTGAGGCCGGGCCGGACGGTGCGCGAGGCGACGTAGAAGTCGGAGGTCGTACGGGAGATGCGCAGGCCGAGGGCGCCGATGAGGACGGTGGCGAGGACGACGGCGGTGACGGCCGCGACGGCGTAGGTCTGGTTCACGCGGCGGCCGTGCGGGGCTCGTCGGTGCGGCGGGCGGGCGGGCGGAGGGCGCGCGTGCGGTGGCCCTTCGTGCGGCGGGCGTTCATGCGGGGCGGTTCACCGTTCGACGAGGCCGGTGAAGTCGCGCTCGTTGCGTTCGGCGCGGCGCACGTACCAGTGGGCGATGCCCCAGACGACGGGGTACACCCCGACTCCGAGCACGACCCAGACATAGATCTCGGGGGCGGGCAGGGCGAGGAGCAGCGGCAGCGAGCCGACGAGCAGGGCGAGCGCACCGAGGGCGGTGAGGGCGGCACGCAGCTGGCTGCGCATCAGGGAACGGACGTAGGTGTGGCCGAGGGTGGTCTGCTCGTCGATCTCCGAGCGGGCCGGCGGGTGGACGGGTCGCCGCCGCGCGGGGCCCGGCACGGTCCCGGCGCCGTGGGCGGAGGCGTAGGTGACGGTCTCGCGGCGGGGTCTGCGCTGGGGGTCCCCCCGGCCGAAGGGCGGGGGAGGGTGCTGCTCGGACATCGGCGTCCGCCTCCGTCGGAAGTGGCGGCCCTCGGGCCCGGGACGCGTGGAGTCTACGCAGGTGGGAGCACCTGCGGTAGGGGCGGACGGAACGGGTGCGGTCAGCCCCCCGCGCGTCGCATCAGCAGGTCCCGCAGGTGGCGGGCGTGGCGCCGGCTGACCGCCAGGTCGGTGTCGCCGACCCGTACCGACGTGGCGCCGCCGTCGAGGCGGAGCTCGGCGATCCGGGCGAGGGCGACGAGATGGCTGCGGTGGATGCGGACGAAGCCGCGCGCGGCCCACCGCTCCTCAAGGGTGGAGAGCGGGATGCGGACGAGATGGCTGCCGTGGTCGGTGTGCAGGCGGGCGTAGTCGCCGTGCGCCTCCACGTACGCGATGTCGTCGACGGAGACGAACCGCGTGATCCCGCCCAGCTCGACGGGGACCTGCTCGGGCACGGCGGGCGCGGTGGGCGCGGCCGGGGCGGGGGCGGCGGTCGCGTGCACCAGGTCGTGGACGCGTCGGACGGCCTCGGCGAGGCGCTCGCGACGGACCGGCTTCAGGACGTAGTCGACCGCCTTCAGGTCGAAGGCCTGGAGTGCGAAGCCCTCGTGGGCGGTGACGAAGACGACGAGCGGCGGGCGGGCGAAGCCGGCGAGCAGCCGGGCCACGTCGAGTCCGGTGAGACCGGGCATGTGGATGTCGAGGAAGACGACGTCGATCGCCTCGTCGCCGTCCGGCCCGGTCTCCAGGGCGCGCCCGATCCTGCGGAGGGCGGCGTTGGCGTCGCCGGCGCCCTCGGCGGTGCGGACGCGGGGGTCGGCGCGCAGCAGGTAGAGCAGCTCTCCGAGGGCGGGTTCCTCGTCGTCGACGGCCAGTACGCGCAGCATGCGGCGGAGTGTAACGGGCGGCCCCAGGGCCCGGTCGAGAAGCCCCGTGGCCTACTTGAGGAGCTTCGACAGGCGGCGGTCGGCGAGCGGTTTGCCGCCGGTCTGGCAGGTGGGGCAGTACTGGAGGGAGGAGTCGCTGAAGGAGACCTCGCGGATGGTGTCCCCGCACACGGTGCAGGGTTCGCCGGTGCGGCCGTGGACGCGCAGGCCGCTCTTCTTCTCGGCCTTGAGTCTGCCGGCGGCGAGGCCGTGGGAGCGGTCGACGGCCTCGTGGAGGGTGGTCCGCATCGCCGTGTAGAGGGCGGCGGTCTCCTCCGGGGTGAGGTTCTGGGTGGGTTTGAAGGGGGACATCTTCGCGGCGTGGAGGATCTCGTCGCTGTACGCGTTGCCGATGCCGGCGATGAGGCTCTGGTCGCGCAGGGCGCCTTTGATCTGGCGCCGCTCGCCGGAGAGCAGCGCGGCGAACTCCTCGGGGCCGAAGTCCTCTCCGAGCGGGTCGGGTCCGAGGCGTGCGACGCCCGGCACCTCCTGCGGGTCGTGCACGACGTACACGGCGAGGCGCTTGGTGGTGCCCGCTTCGGTGAGGTCGAAGCCGTCGCCGCCGGTGAGCGCGGTACGCAGCGCCAGCGGGCCCTTGCCGGGCTTGGGCGGTCCCGAGGGCAGCGGGTCCTGCCAGCGCAGCCAGCCCGCGCGGGCGAGGTGGAACAGGAGGTGGAGCTCGCCGGCCGGTCCCGTGGCGGTGAGGTCGAGGAACTTCCCGTGCCGCCCGACCGCGGTGACCTCGGCGCCCTCGACGGCGCTCAGGGGCGGGTCGTACGTCTTGAGGACGCTGATCGCGACGGGCAGCACGCGGGCGATCTCCTTGCCCACCAGGTGTGCGTCCAGGAAGGCGCGGAGCGCTTCCACCTCGGGGAGTTCGGGCATGGTTCCACCCTGCCGCACGGGTGGCGGGGCCGCGCGCGGGGCGTCGCGATCGCCGCCCGATCGGTGACGCCCGGGTCGTGCCGGGCGTCGCGGGCCGGGCGTCGCGGGCCGGGCATGGCGGTCCGGGCGTCGCGGGCCGGCGTCGCGGGCCGGGCGGGACCTTCCGGACACGGCCTAGGGTGGGTGACGTGCGTGTACTGCTCGTCGAGGACGACGAAGACCTCCGGTTCGGGGTGGCCGCCGCTCTGCGGGCCGCCGGGCTCGCCGTCGACGAGGCCGCCGACCTGCCCCGGGCCGACGAGGCCCTGTTCGTGACCGCGTACGACTGCGCGGTCTTCGACCGGATGCTGCCGTCCGGGGACGCCGCCGCCTATGTCGAGGGGCTGCGGCGCGACGGCCGCGACGTGCCCGTTCTCTTCCTGACCGCGCGCGACACGGTGGCGGACCGGGTGGAGGGCTTCGCGAGCGGCGGCGACGACTACCTGGTGAAGCCGTTCGCCGTGCCCGAGCTGGTCGCCCGGGTGCGGAGCCTGTGCCGGCGCTCCGCCGTCGTCCGTCCCCCCGTGCACCGTGTCGGCGACCTGGAGGTCGACACGGCCCGTCGGCTCGTCCGCCGGGCCGGGGTGCTTCTCACACTCACCACCAGGGAGTTCGCGGTCCTTGAGGTCCTCGCGGCCCGCGCCGACCAGGCGGTCTCGCGCGCCGAGCTGATCGAGAGCTGCTGGGACGAGATGGCCGAGCCGCAGTCCAACGTCCTGGAGGTGCTGGTCTCCCAGCTCCGCCGAAAGCTCGGGGATCCGCCGCTGATCCACACCGTGCGCGGGGTCGGCTACCGGCTCGCGCCCGACGGCGCACGGTGAGGCCCGCGTTCCTCCGCCGGTCGTCCTCGGCCTCGGTCACGCCGACGGCGCGGGTGCTGCGGCTGCGCCGCCGGATCAGCCTGCTGTTCGCGCTGACCAGCGCCGTGGGGCTGATCGCGATGGCCGCGCTCGCGGTGCGCAGCGACAGCGCCCGCTGGCGGGAGCAGCTCGACCACTCGATGGACGTGGACACCAGCTGGGCCCTCGGTCTCCTGGAGACCGACGAGAACGGCCTGCTGGCCACGGACGTCCTGGCGGACACGGTGAACACCGGCTGCCCGCCGCTGACCGTGCTCCTCGTGACCGGGGAGGGCGGGAGCGATCCCACCGGCCCTACCAACCCCACCAACCGCACTGGCCCGACCGACCCCACCGGCCCCGGCGACACCGGCGACACCGGCGACACCGGCGACACCGGCAGCCTGACCGTCCAGCACGCGCCCGCCGCCCCGTGCCTGACGGTGAGTCCAGGCGTGGTCCTGGAGGCCGGGCGGGCGGCGGCGCGGGACGGGGAGGCGCGGGGTTTCGACCGGCGCACGACGAACGGTGCACCGGTGCGCGTGTTCGCGCTGCCCTTCTACCCGCCGGAAGCGGCCGAGGGTGAGGGGCCGCAGGGTGTCCTGGTGACCCTCACCGACGCGACGGCACAGCGGGACGACCACCGGCGGTTGGTGTGGGTGGTGACCGGCGGCTGCGCGCTCCTCGTCCTGCTCTCGGCGGCGGTCGGGCACGTCCTGTCGGGGCGGGCGGTCCGGCCGGCGCTCACGGTGCTCGGTCAGCAGGAGGCGTTCCTCGCGGACGCGGCGCACGATCTGCGGACCCCGGCGGCCTCCCTCCGGACCCTCGCGGAGACGGCGCTGCGCGGCGAGACGGACAGCACGGACGTGCACCGGCGCACGCTGCGCCTGGCGGAAGGCATGGGCCGACTGGTCGACGGGCTGCTCACCCGGGCCCGCCTCATGTCCGGTACGGCCACGGTGGCACGTCAGCCGTTGCGTCTGGACCAGTTGGTGGAGGCGGTCGTCGACGAGGCGCCCACGGAGGGCCATCGCGTCCGGGTCGAGGCCGAGGACACGGTCGTGGTCGCCGACCCCGATCTCGTACGCCGGGCCGTCGGGAACCTGCTGGGCAACGCGCTCACGCACGGCCACGCGCCGGGTGTTCCGGCGGACGTACGGATCACGGTGACCCGGGACGGCACGCTGACGGTCGAGGACGCGGGTCCGGGACTGCCACCAGAGGTCGCGAACGCCCTGTTCGAACGCTTCCGCAGCGGATCGGGATCGACCGGCCTGGGTCTGTCGATCGCGTCCTGGGTGGCGCACGCGCACGGGGGCACGCTCACGGCGAGGCCGGGGGAAGCGGGCGGCGCCAGGTTCGTACTGAAGTTGCCGACACCGGGCTGAACCGGGCGGGCGAGCTGAACCGAGAAGTGTCGGGCCGGGACCGAGTCGCCGGTCCGACCGAGCAGACGAAGCGACCGAGCAGCGGGGCCGACCGAGCAGCCGGGCCGAACCGGTCCTCAGGAAATCCTCAGCATCCGCGCGTGATCCTTCCCTGGACCGTCCATCCATGGGAGTACCTCGTGAACACCACCCCCACCCGCCGCCGTCGGACCCTGGCTCTCGCTCTCGCCGTGCTCGGCGCCACGTCCCTCGCCGCCTGCAGCGTCGGGTCCGGCCCGGACGGCGGTCGGCCGAGGTCGTCGACCGGGCCCGCCGACCCCGCCGACCGCCCCGACCTGCGGCGCTTCTACGCCCAGAAGCTCGCCTGGAAGCCCTGCGGCGACCACAGGTGCGCCGCGCTCACCGTTCCGATGGACTACTCCCGCCCGGCCGACGGCAAGACCTTCGTGCTGCCGGTCGCGAAGGCGGTCACCGCGGTCCCGGGGAAGCGCGTCGGATCGGTCGTCCTCAACCCGGGGGGCCCGGGCGAGCGCGGTGTGCGGCTCATCCGGGACGGCGGTGCCGACGGCATCGGCCGGGCCGTGCGCGAGCGGTTCGACGTCGTCTCCTTCGACCCGCGCGGTGTCGGGGAGAGCAGACCGGCCCTGACCTGTACCCCGCCGGGACCCTCGGAGACCGCGGCCGAGGACTCGACGGACGCCCCGGCCGCCGTACCCCTCCACCCCCGCACCGAAACCGAGCGCGCCGACGCCCTCGCCGCGGCGCGGGCGACGGCCGCCGACTGCCGGAAGGCCGGCGGTCCGCTGCTCGCCCACGTCGGCACGGACGACGCCGCCCGGGACCTGGACGTGCTGCGGGCCGCGCTCGGCGAGCGGCGGCTGACGTACGTCGGCTGGTCGTACGGCACGAGCCTGGGCACGTCGTACGCCGAGCAGTTCCCGCGCCGCGTACGGGCGATGGTCCTGGACGGGGCGGTCGATCCGTCGCTCGACTGGCGGCAGCGGATGCTGGGCCAGGCCGCCGGATTCCGGAAGGCGGCGGAGGAGTACGCGGAGACCTGCGCCGACGCCGTCGGTGACGCCTGTCCCGGCGAGACGCCCGAGGACATACGCGCGCTGATCGACCGCCTCGTCGAACGGACGCAGCGCGAGCCGCTGCCGGTCGACGACTCCGAGTCCGGTCTCGACGCCGCGGCCGTGGTCTCCGCGCTCGACCTGTCCATGTACACGCCGGAAGCCCAGTGGGAAGCCCTGTCCGAGGCGCTGAGCGCGGCGGACGCGGGGGACGGGACGAAGCTGGCGGCCCTCGCGGCGGGAGAGGAGGAGCCGGGGGACGGTGAGGCGGGCACCGACGCCGAACCCGAGGAGCCCGAACCCACCGGGACCGACGCCGACAAGACCGGGGCCGAGGACGACGCCGACAAGGCCGACGAGACCGAGCCCTCCGGAACCGTGCCCGAGGACAACAGCGAGGCCGCCCTCATCGCGATCAACTGCCTCGACGTCCCCCACCCGCGCGACGCCCAGGCCTACTGGGACGCGCTCGCCCCCGCCGAGAAGGCCGCGGGCGTGCACGGCACGACCGCCGTGACGAACGAGCTGGTCTGCAGGGACTGGCCGGCCGGTCCCCAGCGTCCGCACCGGGTGAGGGCCGCGGGCGTTCCGCCGGTCCTCGTCGTGGGTACGGCGGGCGACCCGGCGACACCGTACGGGGAGGCGGTGAGCCTGGCGCGCCAGTTCCCCGGCGGCATGCTGCTCTCGTTCGACGCCCCCGGCCACACGGGTTACGGCCGCAGCCCCTGCGTCGACAAGAAGGTCGAGGAGTACCTGATCAGCCTCGCGAAGGTCCGTCCCGGCACCACCTGCCCGGCCTGAGGCACACGCCCTACGGCGTGTCCGGCGGGTCCAGCAGGTCGAGTTCGGCCGTCAGGGCGGCCGCCAGCGCGTCGACGTCGGGGACGGCCTCGCCGTCGGCGACGAGGCCGATGTGGACCTGGCCGCCGTACGGGGACATGGCGACGGCGAGGGACTGGCCGCGGGCGAGCGGGGCCATGGGGAAGAGCGCGCGCAGCGGGGCGCCGCCGAGCGAGAGCGCGGAGCGGGGCAGCGGCACCTGGGTGACCAGCAGGTCGAAGAGCAGCCGGGCGGCGCCGGAGGCGAAGGGGGCGCCGAAGCGGTGCGCGAGCGGCGGCAGTTGGTCGGCGAGGAGGGCGACGGCCCCGGCGCCCCTGAGGGGGCCGGCCGCCTTGTTGCGGTCCATGGCGCCCCGGACGGCGGCGAGCCGGGCGGCCGGGTCGGACTCGGTGACGGGCAGGTCGAGGAGGTAGCCGGAGAGGCTGTTGCCGGGACCGGCAGGGACGCCGGGGCGGCGCCGGGACACGGGGACGAGGGCCCGGGGGTCGGCTCCGGGGAGGGGCAGCCCGCGTCCGTCGAACCAGCGTCGGAGGGCCCCGGCGACGACGGCCAGGAGGACGTCGTTGGCGGTGCCGCCCGTGGTGCGGCGGATCCGGTGGACACGTTCGAGGGGCAGGGAGGCGGTGGCGATCCGGCGGGTCCCGCTGGACTCGGCGGCGAGTGCGGCGGTGGGGCGTCCGTCGAGACGGCTGGCGCGGACGACGGAGGCGCCGACCTCGACGGCCCGGCCGAGGTCGCCGAGCCGGTCGCGGGCCATGCCGAGCAGCCGTCCGGGGCCGGGGAGCCAGGAGCGCGGGGGCACCGGTCGGGGACGTCCTGCGGCACGCCGGTCCGCGAGGCGGCGGCCGGCGGCGATCTCGTCGAAGATGCCGGCGCCGATGGCGACGGCCCGCATGCCGTCGGCGAGGGCGTGGTGGAGTTTGACGAGGACGGCGAAGGAGCCGTCGGGGGCGCCGCTGAGCACGTACATCTCCCAGGGCGGCAGGCCCCGGGCGACGGGCCGCTCCATGAGCTCGGCGGCGAGCCGGGCGGTCTCGGCGGGGAAATCGGCGCCGGGGAGGGTGATCTCGTGGACATGGTCGCGTACGTCGAAGTCCGGGTCGGCGCTCCAGGCGGCGCCGCCGACGGGCAGCAGGACGTCGCGGACGCGCATCCGGAGCCGCGGAACGGCGGCGGCGCGGCGGGCGAGCAGGTCGAGGATGTCCGGGACCTCGTGGCCGCCGTCGTGGCCCCCGCCCATGGGTACGGGGCCGAAGTGGGCGAGTGCCCCGAGGTGCAGGGGGTGCGCGGGGGATTCCAGGTGCCAGAAGGCCAGGTCTAGCGGTGCCAGTAGCTCGCTGCTCACGGGTGTCCTCACGTCCTGCACGAAGAGCCGGGTGAACGCAGTCAATCGCGTACCGACAGTTACGGTCAAGTATGAGCAGTTCACGCTCAGTTAACAAGCGCGCGATTCGGTGAACGGTCCCGCACCCATGCGGCGCGCTCAGTTCTCCACGGTGAACGGTCCCGCATCCGTGTGACGCACTCAGTTCTCCACGGTGAACTCACACCACACGCACTTGCCGCTCCCCCGCGACTCCACGCCCCACACGTCGGAGATCTGGTCGACGAGCAGCAGCCCCCGCCCGGACACGCCCGCCTCACCCGCCTCGCGGCGCCTGGGCAGGGCGCTGGAGCGGTCCTCGACCTCGACCCGGAGCCGCTTCTCGGCCCCGCCGAGGATCCGCAGGGTCACGATCGCCCCGCCGTCGGTGTGCATCAGCGCGTTGGTCATCAGTTCGTCGGCGACCAGCTCGATCTCGTCCGCGCGCTCCTCGGCTCCCCAGGCCCGGACGGCGGCCCTGATCATGTGCCGGGCCGAGCTCAGCGCCTCGGGGTCGCTCTGGGCCACGTGCTGCTGGAACCGCCCGGCGCCATGGGCGGCGGACGCGCTCTCACGGCGCAGGAGCAGGATCGCGACGTCGTCCTCGCCACCCCGGTCGGCGACCACGTCGCACAGGTGGTCGGCGAGCTCCTGGAGGTCGGCGGGGCCGCGCCGGACGAGCCCGGAGAGCCATTGCAGACCCTCGTCGAGGTCGGCACCGGGCTTCTCGACCAGCCCGTCCGTGTAGAGCATCAGGGTCTGTCCGGGGTCCAGCTCCAGGGTGGTCACCGGGTAGTCGAGCCGGCCGAACTCGGCGGAGAGCCCCAGCGGCAGCCCGCCCTCCACCGGGACCCTGCGGCAGCGGCCGTCCCTCTCCCGGATCAGCGGGTCGACATGACCGGCGCGCACCACCTGGACGACTCCTGTGCCGAGGTCGACCTCCGCGTACGTGCAGGTGGCGAAGCGTTCGGTGTCGAGTTCGTGCAGGAAGACGGAGGCGCGGGCCATCACCGTGGCGGGCGTGTGCCCCTCGGCGGCGTAGGCGCGCAGCACGATGCGCAGCTGGCCCATGACGGCGGCCGCGTGGGTGTCGTGGCCCTGGACGTCTCCGATGACGGCGCCGACCCGTCCGCCGGGCAGCGGGATGATGTCGTACCAGTCGCCGCCGATGTCCCGGCCGAGGCGGGCGGAGCGGTAGCGGACGGCGGTCTGGGCGCCGGGCACCTCGGGGATCCGGCGCGGGAGCATCGCCTGCTGGAGCCCCTCGGCGAGGTCGTGCTCCTGCTCGTAGAGCATGGCCCGCTGGAGGCTCTGGGCGATGCTGCTGCCGAGGGCGACGAGCAGGGTGCGCTCGTCCTCGCTGAAGCCGGTCTTGTCGCTGTAGAGCAGCCCGAGTGCGCCGATGGGCCGGGCCTGGGCGATGAGCGGCAGATAGGCGGCGGCGGTGATCCCGAGTCCGCTGATGTGCGGCCAGAGCACCGGGAAGGATTCGGCGAAGTCCCGGGCCGAGTCGATGAACCGGGGCCGCAGGGTGCGGATCACCTCGCTCATCGGGTACGGCTCGTCCACCCGGGTGAAACGGGTACCCGGCACGAAGGCGCCCTCGGGGCCCTCCGCGACCAGCTGGATGCGGCCGGCGTCGAGGAGGCCCACGACGAGACTCGCGGCGCCGAAGTGTTCGAGCGCGTGGGAGTCGTTGAGCAGGTCGATGACGTCCTGCACGGTCCGCGCGTAGGCGAGTGCGGCCGTGGTGCCCTCGACGACTCCGGCGCGTCGGCGCCGCCCCTCGTCGAGGCCGAGCCGGGCGGCGGACTCGGTCAGTTCATGGGTGGCGTCGCGGACGACGCCGACGATGCGCACCGGGAGGCCGGTGTCGTCGCGGTGGACGAGTCCCTGGGTGTGGGTCCACTGGTGGCTGCCGTCACGTCTGCGGATGCGGAAGTACGCGCCGTACTGCTCACTGCCGTCCTTGAGCGCCTGGGCGACCAGCGTGTCGAGGCGGCGGCCCTCGTCCGGCAGGACCCGCGAGCCCAGCGACTCGGGGCGGTCGTCGTACTCCGCGCGGTCCATGTCGAAGACGCCGAGGGCCGCATCGTCCATGATCATCGTCCCCGCGGCGAGATCCCAGTCGAAGCCGCCCATCCGGAAGGCGGAGCCGAAATCGGCGAGGATCCGCGCCCCGTCACCCTGTCCCTCCGGGGCACGGCTGAACCGCTCGGCCGCCTCCCCGCCCCCGTTGCCCGCGTTCATGGGGCCACGCTAGGCGCAGCCCCGCCCGTGCGCACCATGAAGATCCGTTTCACCCCTCGAATGTCTCGGGCTGCTCCGGGACCGACTCGGCGGGGAACAGCTCCCCGGGCGGCAGCTCGCCGTCCGGCACGCCCGGGGGTTCGGCGTACGGGTCTGCATAGGGATCGGCGTAGGGGTCCGGGTACGGCTCCGCGTCCGGTACGGGATACGGGTCGGGGTCCGCCGGGGTCGGGGCGGTGCCGGTGCCGCCGGTCCCGGAGGCGTCGGGGCTCACGGGCAGCGGGTCCGTCGGGGCCGGGGGGACCGGGGCGGGCACCCTGGAGGGGGCGTCCGGGGAGGTACGGCGGTCCGGGGCGCTCGGGTCGGGCGTGGTGCCGTCCGGCGTGGCCGGGTCGGGCGTGCCGGAGCCGGTCAGGGCGCATTCGTCCGGGTCGCAGGCGGGCTCCACGGCCGGCTTGCGGTCCTCGCCGCCGTCGCTGCCGGTCCGCCGTTCGATCCAGCTGCGGTCGGCGGCGTTCACGATGACCAGGCTGGTGACGACGGTGGTGGTCGGCCGGACGACGATCACCCGGTCGGGGTCGAAGCCCTCCCAGGGCTCGCCCTGGTGGACGCCGTCCCGGGCCGCGGCGGGTGTGCGGAGCGGGTTGCCGCAGGCGCAGCGGACGCGCGGGGAGCCGTACTGGTCGACGAGGACCGCCGTACCGGTCTGGAGCACGGCCTGGTAGCCGTTGGCCCTGCCCTGGCGGTAGCCGTGGTTGGTGACCCGGGTGTCGGCGCGCAGGACGACCGGGGTCAGCCCGCGCAGCCAGTCGCCGACGTTGGTCTCGGGGATCCCGGAGGCCTCGGCGAAGGCGCGTGTCCTGTCCTGGTCGGCGGTGAGGAAGGAGACCTGCCGCTCGACGTCGCAGCTGCCCTCCGCGCGCGTGCCGCCGTAGAGACCGGGGGTGGAGCCGGTGACCTCGCGGACCTGCTCGCCGCCGGGGTCCGGGTCGCGGTCCGGAGAGGAGACCTGTCGGGTGGTCCGGGCCGTGGACTCGGTGAAGGGGTCGGGGCCCTGCGCGGCGACGGGCTGGAGGAAGACGTCCTGCAGCGATCCGGCGGCGGGCTGGGCGCCGCCACGGGACCCTTCCCAGACGGAGGTGCACCCCGTGAGCAGGAGGGAGACGGTGAGCGCCGCGAGCGCGGAGCGGGCCGCGGCGCGCGGGTTCACGCGGGGGGCGACCGGGTGGGTCGCGGTGGGAGCGGTGGGGGTCCGCCGCGTCCGGCAGAGGGCTGAGCGCACCTGGTTCTCCCGCTTTCTCTCCCCCGGGCCACGGCGCCCGGTTCCGGCCAGTCCTTCATGTCTGTCGCAGTGGGCGGGGGCCCGCAAGCCAAGAGCGGCCGACCGGGGCGGCATGCCGTACTTGAACACGTTCAAGAGAAGCTCTACGCTCGGGGTCGCCGATTGAACACGTTCAAGTGGGGGTGGTGGCGCATGACCGCACTGTCGGTCCTCGTGGGCTCGGTCGTGACGATCGGCATGTGCTGGGTGGTCCCGACGGGGCTGGCACTCCTCGACGGCCCCCGGCCCCCGGGGTGGGACCCGCTCCGGCGCGCCTGGCCCCTGCTCGCCGTCCCCGGCGCGCTCGCCCTGTGGCTGCCCCGCTCGGGTCTCTCGACGGCGCTCGCCGCCGTCTACGCCCTGGCCACGGTCGCGCTCGCACTCCAGGCCCCGGCCCGGCTCTTCCTGACCCGGTCCCTCCGGCCGGGCGAGGTCGCCGTCCTCACCGCCCTGGTCGCGCCTTCCGTCGCCGGGCTCGCACTCGTCGCCGAACGGGCCTCGTACCCGCTCTTCGGCTTCGACCTGGACATCTTGGCGCTGACCGTGCCGCACTTCCACTTCGCGGGCTTCGCCGCAGCCCTGGTCGCCGGACTCCTCTGCCGCGTCTCCGAGGGCCCCACCGCCCGCTTCGCCGCGCTCAGCGTCCCGGCCGGCACCCTGCTCGTGCTGCTCGGCTACTTCGTCGACGACTGGGCCGAGCTCGCCGGGGCCGTCGTCCTGACAGCCGGCATGACGGCCGTCGCGGTCCTGACCCTGCGCGAGCGCCGCACCCTGGCGGCCGACCGGCTCACCAGGGGACTGCTCGCCGTCTCGGCCCTGGTCCTCTTCGTCACCATGCTGCTCGCCCTGAGCTGGGCACTCGGCGAGGCGACCGGCCTTCCGCACCTCGACCTGACGTGGACGGCCGCGACCCACGGCCTGGGCAACGCCCTCGGCTTCGCGGTCTGCGCGCTGCTCGCCCACCGCCGCGTCCGGCAGGACCGCACGCCTCCTGCCGCACCTCCGCAGAGGCCCCCGGACGACCGGATCCCCACGCCCTTCCCGACCGACCGACCCCCGACGGACCTCCCGGCCTCCCCGACCTCCCCGACGCCCCTCCCGACCCGCCCGCGAACGGAGCTCCCGGCATGACCCGCCTCATGAACAGCCTGTCCCGGCACGACCGTCCCCGACCCGCCCTCACCTACCGCGAGGTCGGCGCCACCCGGACGCCGGAAACCCTCCCCGAGGGCTACCACCACCTGCGGCACAGCGCGGTCGTCGGCCACGGCCGCGCCGCCTTCGAGGCCGCCGGGGCGGCCGTCACCACCTGGCGGATGCACCGCGCCACCGGGGCGCGCTTCCTCGCCGACGCCGACCGCGCCGCGCCCGGCGTGGTCATCGAGATATCGACGGGCATCGGCCGGCTCCGGCTCGGCGCCCCCTGCACGGTGATCTGGACGGCGTACGAGAACGACCGCATCGGCTTCGCGTACGGAACCCTCACCGGGCACCCTGAGTGCGGCGAGGAGTCCTTCATCGTCCACCTGGAGCCCGACGGCACGGTCCGGTTCGCGGTCACCGCGTTCAGCCGCCCCTCCGCCTGGTACACCCGGCTCGGCGGCCCCGTGATCCCCCTCCTCCAGCGGGCGTACGCACAGCACCTGGGCCGAACCCTGCGGCGCCTCGTCAGGACCTGACCGCGGGCCGATACTGGAAGCGATGGAGTGGTTCACCGCACCCGACCACTGGCTGAGCCGGATCGTCTTCCAGCGGGGCCTCGCCGGGCTGTACTGCGTGGCGTTCCTATCGGCAGCCCTCCAGTTCCGGGCGCTGATCGGCGAGCGCGGCATGCTCCCCGTACCGGAGTACGTGCGCAGGACCCGCCCCCGGCACACCCCGTCGCTCTTCCACTGGCGCTACTCCGACCGGCTCTTCGCGACCGTCGCCTGGTCCGGTGCCGCGCTCGCCCTCGCGCTCGTGGCCGGCGCGGGGGACGCCGTACCGCTGCCGGTGTCGATGCTGCTGTGGCTGCTGCTCTGGGCGATGTACCTGTCGATCGTGAACGTGGGCCAGACCTGGTACGCCTTCGGCTGGGAGTCGCTGCTCCTGGAGACCGGGTTCCTGGCGGTCTTCCTCGGCAACGACGACACCGGCCCGCCCGTCCTCGTGCTCTTCCTGCTGCGCTGGCTCCTCTTCCGGGTCGAATTCGGTGCCGGGCTCATCAAGATCCGCGGCGACCCCTGCTGGCGCGATCTGACCTGCCTCTACCACCACCACGAGACCCAGCCGATGCCCGGCCCGCTGAGCTGGTTCTTCCACCACCTCCCGCGCCCGCTGCACCGGGTGGAGGTGGCGGCCAACCACGTCGTCCAGCTCCTGGTGCCGTTCCTGCTGTTCACCCCGCAGCCGGTGGCGACGATCGCGGCCGGGCTGATGATCGCGACCCAGCTGTGGCTGGTGCTGTCCGGCAACTTCGCCTGGCTGAACTGGATCACCATCGTGCTCGCCCTCTCCGTCGTGGACGCCTCCCCCGTCACCGGCGAGCACCCCCAGCCGGATCCGCCGCTCTGGTACGTGGTCCTGGTCGTCGCGGTCACCGCGTTCGCCCTGGTCCGGAGCTACCGCCCGGTGCGCAACCTGCTCTCCCGTGACCAGGCGATGAACCGGTCGTACGACCCGTACCACCTGGTCAACACGTACGGGGCGTTCGGCACGGTCGGGCGGATCAGGGACGAGATCGTCGTCGAGGGCACGGACGACCCCGTGCCGCACGCGGGCACGGTGTGGAAGGAGTACGGCTTCAAGGGCAAGCCCGGTGATCCGCGCCGGCTGCCCCGGCAGTTCGCCCCGTACCATCTGCGGCTCGACTGGCTGATGTGGTTCGCGGCGCTCAGCCCCGGGTACGCGCGCGAGTGGTTCGGTCCGTTCGTCGAGCGGCTGCTCGACGGCGACCGGGACACCCTGCGGCTGCTCGCCCACAACCCCTTCCCGGAGGCTCCGCCGGCCTTCGTCCGCGCGCGGCTCTACCGGTACCGGTACACGACCTGGCGCGAGCTCCGCGCGACCGGGGCCTGGTGGCACCGGACGCTGCTCCGGGAGTACCTGCCGCCGATCCGGCTGCGGGAACCGGCGGAGGACCCCCGCTGAACCCCCGGACGCGCCGTGAACGCGCCGGTGCCCCCGGCCGTGGACGGCCGGGGGCACCGGGGTGAAGTAGGGGATCAGTCGATGCCGGGCAGGATGTGGGGCTCGGCGAGGTCGTCCTCGTAGCCCGCCAGCCGGATCGGGGCCGCGTGGGCCCACACTTCGAGGCTCCCCAGCTCGCCGTTCCTGCGCGGCCGGTCCTTGGGTTCGGCCGGTCGCGGTTCCTGCTTCGTCAGTTCGGATGTCACCGCGCACTCCTCTGTGTCGCGTACCTGTAGGACAAGTGCCGGTCGGTCGCGGTGGCGCCGGTCGTCGGGCGGGACCGCGGCCTTGGTGGCAGGCCTGCCCCTGGAAGGCCGTGAGGACGGTGTGTCTCCTCGGTGGCCGACCGTGAGCATCAGAGTAACCAAATGAGCACGTCCGCGCTCTACCGGGCTCCCAAGTGTGATGCGATCGGG
Organism: Streptomyces sp. NBC_00250; assembly: GCF_036192275.1. Taxonomy (NCBI): domain Bacteria; kingdom Bacillati; phylum Actinomycetota; class Actinomycetes; order Kitasatosporales; family Streptomycetaceae; genus Streptomyces; species Streptomyces sp. NBC_00250. The sequence continues at coordinate 1,273,076 of NZ_CP108088.1, forward strand.
TGAATCGAGCCGAAAAAGCGCCCCACCGGGCCGGTGGGGCGCTCTTGTCAGGACTGCGGGAACCGCTTTTCCGCCGCTTGGGACCGGTTCCTACCAGTTGGCCTGGGCGTAGTCCTTCAGGAAGCAGCCGTAGAGGTCCACGCCGTCCTCGCCGCGCACGATCGGGTCGTAGACCCGGGCCGCGCCGTCGACCAGGTCGAGCGGGGCGTGGAAGCCGGCCTCGGCGAGGCGCAGCTTGTCGAAGTGCGGACGCTCGTCGGTGATCCAGCCGGTGTCGACCGAGGTCATGAGGATGCCGTCGGTCTTGAACATCTCCTCGCCGCTGGTCCGGGTCACCATGTTCATCGCCGCCTTGGCCGCGTTGGTGTTCGGGTGCCCCGCGCCCTTGTAGCCACGGCTGAAGACGCCTTCCATCGCGGAGACGTTCACGACGTAGGAGCGGCCGCTGGCCGCCTTCTTCGCCGCCTCGGCCATCACCGGACGCAGCTTGCTGATGAGGATGAACGGCGCCGTGTAGTTGCACAGCTGGGTCTCGAGAAGCTCCACCGGGGAGATCTGCTCGATGCTCTGCACCCAGGTGTTGGAGTCGACGACGTCCGGCACCAGGCCGCCCGCGTCGATGGCGGTGCCGTCGAGGTGCTTGGCGATGGTGGCGTTGCCGGCGACGAGCGCGAGGTCGGCGACCTGCTGGGCCTCCAGGTCGCGCACGCCGACGGGAAGCTCGGAGGATCCGACGAGCTCCCCGACCGCGCCGGAGTTGAAGGCGCCGATCACGTGGTGGGCGGGCAGCTCGCCTGCCGGAAGCGCGGCGCTCTCGCCCTCGACCAGGGCGGCGTACGCGGACGGCAGGCGGCGCACGGTCTGCGTCGCGTTGTTGATGAGGATGTCCAGCGGCCCGGCCTCGGTCATCTGGTCGGCGAGGGCCACGGCCTGCGCCGGGTCGCGCAGGTCGATGCCGACGACCTCGAGCCGGTGCATCCAGTCCGCGGAGTCGTCCATCGCCTTGAAGCGGCGGATGGCGTCCTTGGGGAAGCGGGTGGTGATGGTGGTGTGGGCGCCGTCGCGCAGCAGTCGCAGCGCGATGTACATGCCGATCTTCGCCCGGCCGCCGGTGAGCAGGGCGCGCTTGCCGGTGAGGTCGGCGCGGGCCTCGCGCTTGGCCCGGTTCTCGGCCGCGCACTTCTGGCAGAGCTGGTGGTAGAAGTAGTCGACCTCGACGAACCGCGTCTTGCAGACGTAGCAGGAACGCGGACGCTGGAGTATCCCCGCGATCCGGCCTTCCTCGGTGACGGAGGAGGGCAGGATGCCCTCGGTCTCGTCGTCGATGCGCTGCGCGGAGCCGGTGGCCGTGGCCTCCGTGACCGCCTTGTCGTTGGCGGTCTTGGACGCCCGGCGCTCCTGGCGGCGGCGCTGCTTCACGGTCCGGTAGATCCCGGCCGTGGCACGCCGGACGAGGATCGCGTCCGGGTGGTCGACGTCCAGCTTGTCGAGCTCGTCGAGGACGCCGAGGCAGACGGCCAGGCGATCGGGGTCGATACCCGGCCCGTAGTCCTGGTTTTCTTCGGTCACCGTCATGGCCTTCGGGTTCCTCGTTCGCTCGTCGTCGCCGTTCGTGGGCCGTCACCGTCCGCGGGCTTGGGAGACGGCAACCTCAGCAACTTTACGGAGCGGGGGGCCGCGCCTCCAAACCCGTTCGGGGGGCGTGGTCGAAGACACAGTCCCCGCACAGTCCCGCGCCGGGGCAGCGGTAGTAGAGACAGCAGCTGGCGCGGCGCAGCCGGGGGCCGCGGACCGTACCGGCGAGGTCGGGGTGGTCGAGGAGTCCGGAGACCAGGGCGGCGGCCCGTTCGGCCACCTCCGGGCGGCCGTGGGCGCGCGCCCAGCGGGTCAGCTCGCGCAGCGCGCCGGCGAGGGCGGAGCCCGCGTTGCCCCAGAGCAGGCGCGGGGAGATGTTCCCGTCGCGGCGCAGGGCCGCGTGGAGCGGCACGAGGTGGGCCTCCTGGACGGCCGCGCGGATCTCGTCGACGGTCGCGAGTCGGGTCTCGGAGCCGGCCCACCACAGGTCGTCGGGGGAGGTGAGTGCCCCGTCCCAGTACAGCTCGGCGGGGTCGAGGGCGGGGAAGCGGCCGTGCAGGGCGGCGGGCCCGATCGCGGTCGACCAGAGCCGGGCCGCGAGTCCGAGGTGGGCGACGGAGGCCCCGACGCGCCGCTCGGGGGCGCCGAGCCGGGCGGCGACCCGGTCCACGCGCGCGTGGAGGGGGCCGTCGTCGCCCGCGTACAGGCGGGCGAGCGGACGGTGTGCCCCGCCGGTCTCCGGCGCGGTGGTGCGCAGGGCGAAGAACCCGCCCACCGATCCGCTCTCCACGAGATCCACCCGAGCTCCCCCTCGATCCGGTACCGGTCGCGTGCCGAGGTCTTCCGGGCACGAGTTCCGACCACCGTATCCGCTGTGCGCGGCTCCTCGGAACGGCTCGAAAACGTCGCTTTGTACCCGTTCTGACCTGCACGGGTGTACATCTACAGGCGTACGTGGGGCCCACGTACTGCGAGGGGTGTACCCGCGAAGACGTCCCCTGGTACGACGACGCGATCGGCCGGGAAGAGAGATCGTGGAAGGTATGAGTCCCCTCCTGCTGTCCGTCCTCCTGGCCCTGGTCTCGGCGGTCGCCTACGCGGCCGCGGCGATCGTGCAGGAACGGGTCGCGGCCTCCGCCACCGGTCCGCGCTACGCGCCGCTGCGCAGCCCCGCCTGGTGGGGGTCCGTCCTGCTCAACGGCGTCGGCGCGACCCTGCACGTCGCGGCCCTCGCGTACGGGCCGCTCAGCCTGGTCCAGCCGCTGGGTGCCCTCACGATCGTGTTCGCGCTGCCCATGGCGGCCCTCTTCGTCGGCCGCAGGGCCGGATCGCGGGCCTGGCGCGGCGCCCTGATGGCCACGGTGGGCCTGGCCGGGCTGCTCAGCCTCACGACCGGCGCCGAGGCGCGGTCCCTGGCCGACGGCGACCGCTGGCTGCTCGCGGGCTGCACGTTCGGCGTGGTGGCCGCGCTGTTCACGGCCGCGCACGTGGTGGGCAGGTCCGTGCTGCGCAGCGTCGTCCTGGCCGCCGCGGCGGGCGTCTCCTTCGGCATCGCCTCGGTCTTCACCAAGGCGGTGGCCGAGGAGTGGACGCCCGGCGCGCCGCTCGCCGAGTGGACCGGGCTGCTGGTGCTCTCGGCCCTCGCCGTGACCGGGCTGCTCCTCTCCCAGGCCTCCTACCGGGGCGCGGGACTCGCCGCGCCGCTGGCCACCGTCACGGTGATCAACCCGGTGGTCGCCGCCGCCGTGGGCCTGACCCTGTTCGGCGAGAGCTTCCGCTACGGCACGGCGGGCACCGTCGCCGCGCTGATCAGCGGCGCGGTGGCGGCGGGTGGCCTGGTCCAGCTCACGCTCGACCGAATGGCCGTCCCGGCCGGGTCGCCTTCGGCGTCAGATCCGGGGCGTGATCCGGTGTCCGGACCAGGAGCGGGGTCAGAGGGAGACCCCGCGCGCCCTGAGGTAGGCCAGGGGGTCGATGTCGGAGCCGTACCCGGGACCCGTCCGTACCTCGAAGTGGAGGTGCGGTCCCGAGCTGTTGCCGGTCGATCCTGAGCGGCCGATGCGCTGGCCGGCGGTGACCCGCTGGCCGTCGCGGACGGCGAGCGCGGAGAGATGGGCGTACTGGCTGTAGCGGCCGTCGTCGTGGCGGAGGACGATCTGGTAGCCGTACGCGCCGCCCCACCCGGCGGAGACGATCCGTCCCCCGGCCACGGCCTTGACGGAGGTGCCGGTGGGCACGGGGAAGTCGACGCCGGTGTGGTAGCCGCTGGACCAGGAGGAGCCGGGCTTGCCGTAGCGGGTGCCGATGTCCGCGGAGACGGGGGCGGCGTAGCGCTTCTCCTCCGCGGCGGGCGGCCGGGGCTTGGAGGCGGGCCGGGGAGCGGGCTTCGGCCGGGGCTTGGGCGTCTCCTTCGCGGCGGGCCTGGTCGTGGGCTTCGCCGCGGGTGTGCCGCTCGGCTTGGTGCTGGGCTTCGTCCTGGGCGTGGTCGTCGGACGCGACTCGGGCCGGGCGGACGGTTTCGACCCCGGCGTGGTCACGGGCTTGGTCACGGACGTGGCGACAGGCCGTGTCACGGGCTTCGCGGCCGCCTTCGTCGGCGGCTGCGCGACGGGCCGGGTGCGGGGCACGGCGGCCTGTGCTGAGGGTTTCGCCGGGGGCACCGTGGCCGAGGGGGCCTTCGTCGGGGCCGGCGGGGCCTTCGTCGGGGGCTTCTGCGGGGCGGCGATGCGCAGGGTCAGGCGCTGGCCGGGGTGGATGAGGTCGGGGTCGTCACCGACGACGGGGCGGTTCGTGTCGTACAGGCGCTTCCAGCCGCCCTGGACCCGTTCCTCGCGGGCGATCTTCGACAGGGAGTCGCCGGGCGTCACCGTGTACATCTCGCGGACGGTGGGGACGGCGGTCGGGCCGACGTTCCTGGCCGGCTGCTCGGGTAAGACGCGCTGCCCGGGCAGGGAGGCGGTCCTGGCCGCGTTACCGCCGCCGGACGCCTTCGTCGTCGCCTTGCCGCCGGGGGTGATGTCCGGCGCTTCCCCGCCCCGTGCGAGGCCCGCGCGGGGGCCGCAGCCGGGCCACGCGCCGGGCCCCTGGCCCTTCAGGACGCGCTCGGCGATCACGATCTGCTGGTCCTTGGAGGCGAGGTCGGCACGCGGTGCGTAGTGCCGGCCGCCGTAGGCCTCCCAGGTGGACTGGCTGAACTGCAGTCCGCCGAAGTAACCGTTGCCGGTGTTGATGTGCCAGTGGGAGGTCGACTCGCAGGCCGCGACCTTCTCCCAGACGTCGAGCGAGGCGGCTTGCACGGCCCCCGCGCCGATCAGCGGCAGCGCCATTCCGGCGCCTCCCGCGGTGACGGTGAGCGAGGCACGGTTGATCCGGCTCGGCTGGTGGCGGCGGTGACGTCCGCGTACGGCCATGGGCCCCCCTTGAACACAGCAGCAGCCGTCCAAGTTAGGGGTGGCGCACGCTCCGTGACAAGGGATACGCGAAAGCTCAAGGCCCGTCTGTCACCTTCCCGTTGACGTCGCGCGGCGGCCGGCGGGACCCGGCTGGGGCTGAGGCTCGGGTTCCGGTACGGGACCGCCGGGCCCCGGTGCCGGACTCGGATCGGGGTCCGGAGGCACGGGTACCGGGTTGGGCGGGGGTACGGGCGGCGGTGCGGGCACCGGCGGCGGAATGGGCGAGGGGGGCAGCGGATCGGGGTACGGGTGGGTCATCACGGACCTCTCGGTCGACGGGTTCGTCCCCCTCCAGGGTGGCCCGACGGGCCCTGCGGCGCCCGCCGGACCCCGTCGTTCGGGTCAGTCCCCGACGGCGCGGCCCGGACCGTGATCCGCCGGTCGCCGCGGGGCCTGGCACCCCCGCGGCGGACGGGCGGCGGTCACCACAGGCCGGGCGTGGCCTTCAGCTGGAGCTTCGCCGCGCGAACCACCTCGGACGGGGCGACCGGCGCCTCGTCCGGGTGGCGCTCGGCCCACTTCGCGGCGTACGGACAGAGCGGCACGACGGGTACGCCCGCACCGGCGGCGATCGCGTAGAACTCGCGCACGAGCGCTCCGGCGATGCCCTTCCCCTCATGGCCGTCCTCGACGACGGTATGCACCGCGACCAGCGCGTGCGGCTCGGCGTCCAGGACGAAGTAGACGATCACACCGACGTAGGTGTCGCCCTCGAACGCCTCAAGGCGTCCGTTCGCCCGGTCGTCACGCGTCTTCGGCTCGGCCATGCGGCGGCACTCCCTCGGCTCGGACCGGTCAGCCCCGCACCGGCGCGGGTACGGACTCGGGCACGGCGTGCGGGGCGCGCACCGTGTCGCTCCCGGGAACCGGCGCGGACGCGTCGGTCCCCAGCTCCACGATGCGGTTGCCGCCGTCGACGTGCACGACGCGCGGGACGAACGTCCGGGCCTCCGCGTCCTCGACCTGCGCGTAGCTGATGAGGATCACCAGATCGCCGGGGTGCACCAGATGGGCGGCGGCGCCGTTGATCCCGATGACACCGGAGCCGCGCTCGCCCTCGATGACATAGGTCTCCAGGCGGGCCCCGTTGTCGATGTCGACGATGTGCACGAGTTCGCCGGGCAGCAGGTCGGCCGCCTCCATCAGATCGGCGTCGACGGTGACCGAACCGACGTAGTGCAGGTCCGCCTGGGTGACGGTCGCCCGGTGGATCTTGGACTTGAACATGGTGCGAAGCATGCGGAAACTCCAGATATGTCTGCTCCCTGCCCGCATTCTGCAGGTCAAGGGCGGTGCGCGGAGCCTACAACGGTTCGCTTGTTCGGTCAGCTCTCCCCAGGTTCTCCAGGACGAATGCTGACCCCCCTGCCGACTTCCTTGATGCACCGCGAGCATGGTGCGCGCACATCGGTGGCGACCTCTCCGGCTCGGCGCCCCGGGCCTGGCGGTCGACGCGGCCGTGATCAGAAGGGCGATCACCGTGCCGGCACGGTACGAGGACGAGGACGAGGCGATGGATCCACTGGCGGTCAGGAGATCGCGTCTGGCCCACGCGCTCTTGGTCTGCTCCTCTGCTTGCCGTGGCATCGGATGATCGTGTGCCTCGTACGGGTCGGAAGGAGTGCGGGCCCGACCGGGCGGGTCAGGACCGACCTCGCCGTGGCCACGGACCGTTCCGGGGTGGGCGACCGGCCGGGCACGCACGGGACGGGACGCCGTGCGACCGTGCTGCCCCGTTCCGGGTGTTCACTTGGTCAGCCAGGCGAACGGGACGCCCACAAGGTGGTACTGGAGCAACATGCTCGCCATGGTGACCGCGGCCGCCGCGGTGACGGTGAACAGGATGCGGCCGGTGAGGTTCCACCAACTGCGGAGCCAGGCCGCGATCGCCCCCGCCACCACGCCCAGCGCCAACGGCACGAGTGCCGTACCCAGCGTCGTCACGGTGGACAGCAGGGGCGATCCCAACGGCACCATTTCCATCATCGCGTTGCTGTCCGAGACGACGACGGCGAGTGCGGCGGTGAACGCGATCACGCTCAGCCCGGTCACCGAGGCCGTAGCGCGTGCGGCGCGCGCTGCGGGAGGATGCGGGGTCCGGCCCCGGAGACGCCGTACCAGGGCGGTTGTGGGAAAGGCGATCGCGGCGAGTACCAGCATGCCCGTACTGATGCCGAGCAATCCCCGGTGCAGAGCCGGAGACTGACGCCATGCCAGCTTCTCGTAGGCGGTCGAAGGCACCGCCGACGAGACGAGCACGCCGCCCTTGGCGAAGGCGAGCGTCGCGCGGCTTCCGCCGCGCTCTTGGAACAGGCCGTCGCCGAGCGCGAGCCAGCTCTGTTCGGGCTGGGCGGGGTCGAGGGAGAGCCCGGTGGTGTGCAGGCCGTTCTTGCCGTCCTTCCGGACAGTGACACGCGCGACCAGGCCCTCCACGGCCATGAGGCTGGTGCGGCTGACCCGGGCCGGGCGGTAGGAGCCGATGTAGGAGTCGAGGGACGGATCCGTCGCGGCGTCCGGGACGTCGGATGCGGGTTCGTCCGGGACGAGGGCGTCCACGATCCGGTTGATCAGGTCCTTGCCGTCCCAGGAGGCACGTCCGTCCGTGCCGTCGCCGTTGAAGACGACGAACACGCCCACGTCGTGGCCGGGGACGAGCAGCAGGTTGGAGTGGAAGCCGGGGATGTCGCCGTCCTTGAACCAGCCGGTGCGCCCACCGCGTCGCCACTCCTCGAATCCGTAGCCCAGGCCGGGCATGCGGGGATCCTGCCGGTAGTGCACCCGCTGCATGAGGCGGTTCGCCGCTGTGTCGTCGGTGAGCTGCCCGGTCATCCAGCGGCCCATGTCGGCGGCGGTGCTGACCGCCCCGGGCCCGGTCGGGCTCCACGCGCCGTACTGGCCCTCGTCCTGCGTCCAGCCGGACGTACCGCCGGGTCGGTAGCCGCGGGCGAGGCCGGCGGCGATCGGGGCCGGCTGCGGCTGGGCGAAAGTGGAACCAGCCATGCCCAGGGGCTTCAGAATGTGCTCGGCGACATAGTCGGGGAAGGACCGGCCGGAGACATCTGCGACGAGCTGGCCCGCGATCGCGTAGCCGTAGTTGTCGTAGGCGGCGATCGTGCCCGGAGCACGGACCCGGGGCGGGCGGCGCGTCACGAGGCTTTCGGCGAGCGGTTCGACGTCGTTCGCTCCGATTCTGTTGCGGCCCACGAGGTCGCTGTCGAACCCCGCGGTATGCGTGAGGAGCTGGTCCAGTGTGACGGGGCGTCCGGGGTACGTGTCGGGGACGGTGAGCCCACGGAGGTGGTCGTTGACGTCCGCCTTCGGGTCGACCTCCCCCTCGGCGACGAGCTGGGAGGCGGCCTGTGCCGTGAACAGCTTGGCGAGTGAGCCGAGGAAGAAGCCGGTGTGCTGCGGGTCGACCGGCGTCCGGGAGCGGACGTCGGCGACGCCGTAGCCCTTGGCCAGGACGGTCCGGCCGCCGGCCACGACGGTGACGGCTGCGCCGGGGATGCGGTCGTCCTCCAGGTAGTCGGCGACGGCGGAGTCGACGAGGGAGTCGAGGCGGGGCGGAGCGGCAGCGTGAGCGGGGACCGCGACGGAGAGCAGCGCGGCGCAGGTGATCGTGATCGTGGCGGCCATCGTGGTGAGGGTCCGTGTCGACGTCGTACGCATGCGTCGACGATCTCGTCCGGGGACCGGTCGGCGGCAGTGTGAGGCGCATCGACCGATGTGTATTTCACATGGGTGGGGTGGGTAGGGCGCACGAGTGGCATCTAACGTGACCTCATGAACGGGTGGGGCTGGGCATTTCGGCGCGGGCGGAGAATCGGGGCCGGAGGCAGCAGGCCGGGAATCCTGGAGACCGAGGGCCCGCCGGGCGAGCCGGCCGGTGGCCCGGCCCGGGAGGACCACGCCTCGGGATCCGGCCCTTTCACCGATGCAGATACCGACGCCGGTCCGACGCCGGCGGTCGTATCGGTGATCCTCGTCGTCGTCATTCTCGGCTTCTCCTTCGAGCCCGGTGTCGTCCTGCCACGCCCGGCCGCCGTACCGATGCTGCTGCTCCAGTTGGCCACCTGTCTGCCTTCGACGCGGCGGCTGCGCGGGGCCTGGACCCTCGCCGCGCAGATCCTTCTCACGTCCTGGTCCGGGCTGCCCGGATTCCTCGGCGCCTCAGTGCTGCTGGTCGTCGAACGGCCCGCCCGATGGGCTCTGTTCACGGTCGTCGTGCTGGCGGCGGGGCCGCTCGCACCCGGCGACGGCAGTATCCATTCCGTCCTCAACGGCATCGGCAACGCCCTCGCCCACGGATTGATCATCTATGCGCTGACCCGGCTCACCGAGCTCTACACCGAACTCCACGTCACCCGTGGTGCACTGGCGGAGGCCCTGGTCACAGCCGAGCGGGAGCGCGCCGGCCGCACCCTGGACGCGGTGCTGGGAACGGCCCTGACGGAGATCACCCGGCTGGCCGGGCAGGGTACGCGGGCGGCGCGGGAACTCGTGACGGTCGCGCGGGCGGCGACGGAGCGCGTGCGCACCGCTCCGCCGGCGCAGTCGGCCGACGTGGCCGACATCCCTCAAGGTGCCCTTGCACCCCGGCTCGTGTGGCCCATCGTGGTCGCCACCCACGTCGAGTACCTGGTCGTGGGCACTGCGTTCCTGCTCGGTACCGGGGTGCCGGGCGGGCGGGTCGTCGTGTACGCGGCCGCATTGGGGGTTGTGGTCGGACTGCAGGCGTACCACTCCCTCCCGCGTCCGCCGGGTGTGCGTCCCTCGTACGTCGCGTGGACACTGGGCGTGCAGCTCACCCTCGCCCTGGGCATGCTGGCCGCTCCGGACGGGCCGTACCCTCAGCTGGTGGGTTTCGCGGCCGCCTCGGTGCTGATCGTCCTCCCAGGGCGTACCGCCCGGCCGGCGGCCGGGGCGCTGATCGCACTGGCAGCGATCGCCATGCTGCTGCGGCCGGACGGGCCCGGGGCTCGTGGCACCGTTCTCCTCCTGCTGGACATCGGGGTGATCGCTTCCGTCTTCTACGGCCTTGCCCTGCTCACCGGCCTTGTCCACCAGGTGCGGGAGGCCCGCGGAGCACTGGCAGCGCTGGCCGTGGCGCGAGAGCGCCGGCGTATCGCCCGGGATGTCCACGACCTCCTGGGCTACGGGCTGTCGGCGATTGCCCTCAAAGGCGAGCTGGCGGTCCGCGACCCTGACCGGGAGCGGGCCGATCGGCATCTCGTCGATGCGGCGGCGCTGGCGGACCGGGCTCTGACGGACCTTCGGGCGATCCCGGGGGAAGACCCGGAGATCACTCTGGCCGAGGAAGTGGCCTCCGCTCGGAAGATACTGGCCGCCGCGGGCGTCGCCGTGCAGGTACGGGGCGAGGCGGACGAGGTGGACGGGGCGTCGGAGGCACTGTTCGCCACGGTGTTGCGGGAGGCTGTGACGAACGTGCTGCGGCACGCGGCGGGAGCTCGCCGGTGCGAGGTGGACCTCGGCCCGGGGCTGCTGCGGGTGGCGGACGACGGCCGTGCGGTTCCCCCGCCGCCACGAGGGGAAGGCGACCACGCGGGTACCGGCGGCAACGGGCTGAGGAATCTTCGTGAGCGCGCGGCCGCACTCGGCGGGATCCTGGAGGCCGGGCCCGCCCCGGACGGCCGCGGCTACGTCCTGACCGTCCGTCTGGAATCCGCTCCCGTCTCCATCCTCGTATGACGCCGTGTCACCCCAACCAGCCGTGCTCCCGGGCGATCCGCACCGCGTCGAGCCGGTTGCGGGCATCGAGCTTGGTGACGGCCGCACCAAGATAGTTTCGTACGGTGCCCTGCGAGAGGTGCAACTCGCGAGCGATCTCGTCGAGCTCGGCGCCAGTGGCGGCCCACCGCAGCACGTCGGTTTCGCGTGGGGTGAGCGGGCTCTCCTTGGCGGTGAGCGCTGCGGCGGCCAATCGCGGATCGATGACATGCTCCCCCGCGGCCACGCCGCGGATCGCGGCGGCGAGCTGAGCCGGCTGGGCGTCCTTGAGCATGAACCCGCCCACCCGGGCGGCGAGTGCCGACCTCAGGGCCTCGGGCCGGCCCAACGCAGTGAGGATCAGGATCCGGCAGTCGGGAAGCGCGGCCCCGAGGTCGCGGGCGGCGGAGAGTCCGTCGGCGCCGGGCATGTCCAGGTCGAGCACCGCAACAGTAGGGCGGTGGGCGAGGGCGGCGGGGACGACGGCATCCCCGCGGGCCACCTCGGCGACGACCTCCATGTCAGGCTCCAGACCCAGCAGGGCGGCCAGCGCCCCACGGATCATGTGCATGTCCTCGGCCAGCAAGATGCGGATCACAGTCCCTCCCGGAGGATCGTAACGGCCGGCGGCGGAGGGGCTCGGCCCACTTGAATTTCCGTGGTCGCCGCAACACCCGCTCCGAGGCGGGCATTGTCGATCATCAGCCATGCCCTCTCCAGGGGAGCGATCGCGCCGACACGGCACAGGTCAAGCCCGTACGCCGCCCCGGACCGGACCGAGGACCTAGCCGGAACGCCGCACGCGTACCTCGACGTCGGCGCGTCGGCCGTCTTTGCGCGAACGCGTTGTGAGGCAAGTGTCGCCGAACCCCGATCCAGAGATGCATAAAGGATTCATATAAAGTCGCTATGCTTCAGGCATGAGTCGCCGAGACGCCGCGCACGACGCTTCCGATGCCATCGGGTCAGCCCTCTACGGTCTGGCCACCAGGGCCGTGAGACGCCTTCCCCGCGACATGAGCCTGACGTCCGCCGCCACCTTGGCCACCCTGGACAAGACCGGCCCGCGACGGATCACCGATCTGGCGGTGGCAGAGGGCGTCACCCAGCCCGCGATGACCGTCCTGGTCCGGGTGATGGAGGAATCCGGGCTGGTCGAGCGGAAGGGCGATCCGTCCGACAAGCGGGTCACGCTGGTGTGCCTGACCGAGGCCGGCGCGTCGTACGTCCGGACGCGACGCCAGGCGGGCGTCGACGCGTACGCGCGGTTGATCGACGAACTCACAGGTGCCGAGGTCGAGGCCTTGGCAGCAGCCCTTCCGGCGCTGCTGCATCTGGCGGAGCTCGAAAGCCACGCCCGAGAGGGGTCGGACCGGTGACCGCGGCCCAGGCTCATGACCAGCCCATGAGCCCTGCCCCGATACGTTCCGAGGCACGTCTGCTGGTCCCCGCCCTGATGTTCATCGCCCTGGTCGTGGCGGCGGTCGCCAGCCTCGGGACGCCGCTCATCACCAGCGTGGCGACCACGTTCCACGTCTCCCTCGACAGCGCGCAGTGGACGCTGACCATCTCCCTGCTCAGCGGCGCCGTCGCCACACCCGTCCTCGGCCGGCTCGGAGCCGGTCCGCACCGGCGGGCCACGATTCTCGCCACGCTGGCGATCGTCGTCGTCGGCAGCGCGCTCACCGTGCTGCCGCTGCCGTTCGCCTGGCTGCTCGTGGGCAGAGCGGCCCAAGGCGTCGGACTCGGTCTCACGGCGCTGATGATGGGCGTGGCCCGCGACCATCTTCCCGAGGAGCGCAGCGCGGCCACGATCGCCCTGATCTCAGTGGTCTCCATCATCGGAGCCGGCGTCGGCTACCCGCTGGCCGCGCTGCTCGCCGAGTTCGGCGGGCTGCGGGCCGCCTACGGCCTCGGCCTGCTCGTCACCGCCATCGCCTTCGTGACCGCGTGGCGCTCCGTGCCCGCAGCTCCCGAAGGCCGCTCCGCTCACGTGAACGTGGCCGCTGCGCTCGTCCTGTCGGGTGGACTGCTCCTCGTCCTGTTCCTGGCAGGCGAGAGGAGCCTGTGGAGCCGACACCTCGCCGTGGCGGTGACCCTTGCCGTCGCCGCCGTACTCCTGCTCTGCGCCTGGACCGTTTCCGAACTGCGGACCAAGACGCCCCTGGTCGACGTCCGGGCGGTACGGCGCCCGGCGGTCGCCGGGGCGAACATCGCCATGTTCGTCGGCGGGAGCGGCATGTACCTCCTGCTCACGCTCATCACCCGCTACGCGCAGACGCCGCACAGCGCCGGCTACGGCTTCGGACTGACCACCTTCGTGGCAGGGCTGGTCCTCATCCCGTTCTCCGTGCTGGGGTTCGTCGCCGGCAAGCTCACGCCGCGGGTCCGCGAACGGATCGACGGCCCCCTGCTCCTGGCCGGCAGCGCCGCCATCGTCGGCGGCGGGTTCGTCCTGTTCGCCACCGCCCGGTCCAACCTGGCCGAACTGCTCGCGGCCATGGGCGTGCTGGGCTTCGGCGTCGGCAGCTTCTCGGCCGCCATGCCCGGCGTCATCCTGGCCGTCACCCCCAAGAGCGAGACGTCGAGCGCCATGAGCTTCAACTACGTCGTCCGCAGCGTCGGGTACTCCCTGGGCAGCGCCATCGGCGGTCTGGTCCTGGCCGCCGGCACCGCCACGGGCCGCCTCTTCCCGAACGACGACGCCTACACGACCGCGGCGCTGGTCGGCGTCGCCGCGATGGCGATCACGACGATGGCCAGCCTCGCCCTCGCCCTCCGACGCCCACCCGAGACCGATCCGATCACAGACCCCGTCGGTGTGCCGGGCCTGGGCCGGTCGAGTCGAACCGAAAGCTGAGGATCGAAACCGTCCGACTTCGACGCCGTCTCCGTCGGCTCGCTGACCCCCAGCGCGCCGGCCATGGATCCGAGCATGCTTCTGAGCATCAATCCCGAACACAGGAGGCACCGTGGCCAAGGGCTATTGGGTCAGCGCCTACCGCACCATTGCGGACCCCGAGAAGCTGGCTGCCTACAACAAGCTGGCCGGTCCAGCCGTCGAGGCCGCGGGCGGGCGGCTGCTCGCCCGCGGCAGCCGGGTCGTCGCACACGACGCCGGAATCGCCGAGCGCACCGTCCTGATCGAGTTCGACAGCTTCGAGCAGGCGGTCGCCGCACATGCGAGTGCGGCCTACCAGGAGGCGCTGGCCGCACTTGCTGACGGCGTCGAGCGCGACTTCCGCATCATCGAAGGCCTCGACTGACGATCGAGGCCGCGTCGGCGACGAACACGGAGCCGACTGCGGGGATCACCCCGGCTCGTCGGCGCGCCGCACGTCGCGAACAGCGTCAGGCCAGTGGCATCGGCGGTGATGTCCAGTCCGGCGACGGTTCCCGGCGGCGCGGCGGCACGGACGTCGGCCTCGATGTCGGCGGGGGTGCGTTCGACGAGGTTCCAGCGGCCGGTGTGGGTCGTCAGGGCGGCGTAGGGGTTAGGGGTCGCGACGGTGGAGAAGGAGAACGTGCCTCCGGGGCGGCACAGGCGGGACAGGGTGGTGCGGATCAGGGCTCGGGCGAAGCGTTCTTCGAGGTGGTCGAAGAGGCCATCCCGCCCGTATCCTCCTCCATCGACTGCTCGAGGCGTTGTCCTGCTCCCGGACCCCGTCCAGGAACGTGACTGTCACTCGGCCGGCAGGCCGGATGCCAGCCAGTCCTCGACGGCGACGACGTGCACCATGCTGGCAGCGGCCGCCAGTTGGGCGTCGCCCGCGGACAACGCCCGCCAGATGGCCTCGTGGTCACGGTGGGCCTGTTCGCGGGCGGGGGCGTGGTGAGTGCCGCGGACGATGCGCAGGCGCTGCGTGTGCGTCGAGAGGATGCCGAGGAGCGTCGAGAGCACCGGGTTGCCCACGGAGTCGGCGATCGCGCGATGGAACTCGATGTCCAGAGCGACGAACGCCTCGATTCCGATGCCTTCCTCGGCACTCCGGTCGAGAATGTCGCGCAGCTCATCGAGTTGCCGGTCCGTGAGGCAACCGGCCGCGAGAGCCGTGACCTGTGGCTCCAGCAGTCTCCGTACCTGGAGGAGTTGGCCTGCGGCGTGGCCGTGGGAGACGTCCGCCGCGAAGGCGAGCGACTCCAGGAGCAGATGGGGCTCCAGGCCGGACACGTACGTGCCGTCGCCCTGCCGGGGAACAAGGATCCGCATCGCGGTGAGCGCCCGGACGGCCTCGCGCAAGGAGCTGCGGGAGAGGCCCAGCCGGCCGGCCAGATCGGCCTCGTTGGGGAGACGGGCGCCCGGTTGCAGAGCGCCGGAGAGGATCATTTCCTTGATCTTCTCGATGGCCAGGTCGGTGACCGCCATGCTGTGGTTCTCCTGGGGTGTGCGTCGAAGCGGCGTTGCCCGTACCCGAGGGACGGACAGCGCCGCTTCGACGGTGAGGGCGGATGCCTATTCCTGCTTCTCGCCGGAGGCGAAGCGGGAGATGATCAGCGCGACGATGATGATCGCGCCGTTGAGGAACTGGTTCCACAGCGGCGGCACTCCGGCGAGGGTCATGACGTTGACCACGAGCTGGAGTGTGAGCACGCCGGTGAGCGCGCCGAAGAGCGTGCCCCGGCCGCCGTTGAGGCTGACGCCGCCGATGACGGTGGCGGCGAAGACCTGGAAGATCCAGCCGTTGCCCTGGTCGGCGGAGATGGACCCGTAGTGACCGGTGTAGAGGATGCCGGCGAAAGCGGCGATGAGACTGCCGAGGATCAGAACGGTCCACACGACGCGGTCGACCCGGATGCCCGCGGCTCGCGCGGCCTCGGAGTTGCCGCCGATCGCGTACAGGGCGCGGCCGTGGCGCAGCCAGGCGAGGGCGCTGCCGGTGACGAGGAACAGGAGCGCGCAGATCCAGATGGCCGCGGGCACGCCGAGCCAGCTCGCGCGGCCGAGGTACGTGAAGGAGCCGGGCACGTCGACGATCGACTGGCCCTCGGAGACGGCGACCTGGAGGCCCCGGAGCAGCGTGAGGGCGCCGAGGGTGACGATGAAGCCGTTGAGGCGCAGCTTCAGGATGAGGAATCCGTTGACGGCTCCGATGGCCGCGCCGACCAGCAGGCACAGCGGGATCGCGGCCCAGTCGGGGAACAGGCCGAGGCCGTTGAACCGGGCGCCGTGGTCGGGCAGGACCAGCCACACGGCGATGACCGGGGCGACGCCGATGGTGGACTCCAGGGAGAGGTCCATCCGGCCGGAGATCAGGATGAGGGACTGGGCCAGGACGAGCAGGCTGAGCTCGGTGGCCTGCTGGGCGACGCCGAGGAGGTTGTCGGACGTGAGGAACGCCGGTGACACGGCGAACCCGATGACGCACAGGACGAGCAGGACCGGTACGAGGGACAGGTCGCGGTAGCGGGCCAGGGTGAGGCGGCGCTCCGCGGGGGCGGGAGCGGCCGCGGTCGGGACCGCGCGGATCTCAGTGGTGGGAGACATCTGATTCCTTCGTGTGGTTCAGGCCGGTCATGCCCTCCATGGCGGCGACGAGTTGTTCGTCGCTCCAGCCGTGCGGAAACTCGGTGACGACCCGTCCGTGGAACATGACCAGGACGCGGTCGCACACCCGGAGGTCGTCGAGTTCGTCGGAGACGATCAGGGCGCTCCTTCCGCTGTCGGCGACCTCGCGGACCGTGCCGAGCAGGGACTCCTTGGACTTGACGTCCACTCCGTTGGTCGGGCGGACGGCCACCAGGACGTGCGGCTCCGTGGCGAGGGCGCGGGCGATGACGACCTTCTGCTGGTTGCCGCCGGACAGGTCGGAGACGGAGGCGGAGGCCCCGGGCGTCTTGATGTCGAGTTCGGCGATCATCCGCTCGGCGAAGGCCCTGGTCCGTGAGGGCAGCACCATGCCGAAGGGGCCGAGCTGATCGGTGACGGTGAGGGTGGCGTTCTCGGCGACGCTGCGCTCCGGGACGAGTCCCTGGATGTGCCGGTCCTCGGGTACGAAGCCGATGCCGGCCGCGAGGGCGTCGGGGACGCGTCCGGTGCGGACGGGACGGCCGGCGACCGTGACCGTGCCGGAGCGGGGTCGCCGCAGTCCGGCCAGGGTCTCGCCGAGCTGGACGTTGCCGCTGGCCGCCGCTCCGGCGAGCCCCACGACCTCGCCCGCGCGTGCGGTCAGGGTGACGTCGTCGTAGACGCCGGTCAGGCTCAGGCCAGAGACGTCGAGGAGCGAGGTGCCGTGCGCGGACGTGCGGCCGGTCACCGACCAGGCGGGCTCGGTGCCCCGGACGCTCTCACCGGTCATCGCCTCCACCAGGGCCTGCTGGTCGAGCTCGGCCACCGGGGCGGTGACGATGTGCCGGGCGTCCCGGTAGACCGTCACCGTGGAGCAGAGCTCGTACACCTCCTGCAGGTGGTGGGAGATGAAGAGGAAGGCGACGCCCTGCCGCTGGAGAGCCCGGAGCTTGTCGAAGAGCCTCTCGATGCCACGGGCGTCGAGCTTGGCCGTGGGCTCGTCGAGGATGATGAACCGGGCGCCGAAGGAGAGCGCCCGGGCGATCTCCACGAACTGGCGCTGCTCGACGGTGAGGTCCTCGGCGCGGGCGGTCGGGTCGACCTCCACGCCGTACTCGGCGAGCAGGTCGCTCGCACGGTGCCGCAACCGCTTCCAGCTGATCGGGCGCAGCGCACCGGAGCTCTGCCGGTCGAGGAAGAGGTTCTCCGCGACGGTCAGGCCCGGGATGATGGTGGAGCGCTGGTAGACGCAGGCCACCTTGGAGCGCCACGCGTCGGTGTCACCGGGCGCGGGCGCCGGCTCCCCCTCGAAGCGCAGGGTGCCGGTGTCGGGCTGCTGCAGGCCGGTGAGGATCGACACGAGCGTGGACTTGCCCGCGCCGTTGCGGCCGACGAGGGCGTGGGATTCGCCCGGTGCCACGGAGATGCGCGCGTCGCTGAGGGCGACCGTGGCGCCGAAGCGCTTGCTGATCCCGTCGGCCTCGACGACGGGGCCCCGGACGGGGCTGGGGTCCGCCATGGCGGGGTGGTCCTTTCGGCTGGAGCGGCGTGCGGTCGGGACCGTGAGCGGCGGCGGGTGGTCGGCAGGCCGCCGCTCACGGGGGCCGGGAGGAACTACTTGCCGACGTTGTTGCCCCACAGGGCCTGGTCGTCGACGTTCTCCTTGGTGATCAAGGGGGCGGGGAGCTGGTCCTCGAGGCCGTTGGGCAGGGCGACGATCGTCGACTGGTGGTCGGTCGGGCCGGGCTTGAAGGTCTTGCCTTCGGCGGCGGCCTGCGCGTAGTGGAGGGCGTACTTGGCGTAGAGGTCCGCGGGCTGCGAGACGGTCGCGTCGATCTTGCCCTCGCGGATCGCCTTGAGCTCCGCCGGGATGCCGTCGTTGGAGACGATGCTGATGTGTCCCGGCTGTCCGGCGGGCTTGAGCAGGCCCTTCTGCTGGAGCAGTGCGAGGGTGGGCTGGAGGAAGACGCCGCCGGCCTGCATGTAGATGCCGCCGAGGTCCGGATGGGCGGCCAGGGTGGACTGGAGCTTGGCCGAGGCGACGTCCCCCTTCCAGTCGGTGGCGAGCTCGATCACCTTGATGCCGGGGAAGTTCGCCTTCATACAGGCGGCGAAGGCCTCGGAGCGGTCGCGTCCGTTGATGGAGCTCAGGGCGCCCTGGAGTTCCGCGACCTTGCCCTTGCCCCCGAGCTGCTTGCCGAGGAACTCGCAGGCCTTGGTGCCGTACGCCTTGTTGTCGGCGCGCACCACCATGTAGACGTCCCCCTTGTCGGGACGCGTGTCGACGCTGACCACCGGGATCTTCTTCGAGGCGAGCGTCTCCAGGGTGGAGGCGATCGCGCCGGTGTCCTGCGGGGCCATGACGACGGCCTTGGCGCCGGTGTTCTGGAAGATCTGGACGTTGGCCACGAGCTTCGTCACGTCGTTCTGGGAGTTGCTCACCGGCAGGGTGTTGAGGCCCTGGCCCTTGGCGTCCCGCTCGATGTACTGCGCGTAGGAGTTCCAGAAGTCGGAGTCCGCGCGCGGCAGGTCGATGCCGAGCGCCGGCTTGCCGCCGGAGGAGGCCGCGTCGCTGCCGCGGTTGCAGGCGGTGGCGAACCCCGCCAGGACGGCCACGGCGGCGGCCGTGGCCGCGATTCTGGAGGAGCGAGGCTTCATCGTGGTGATCTCCTTGGCTGGGGTGCGGGTGCCCCTGAGGGGGTGGGGAGCCGGGGGCGTGATCCGGCGATGCGGAACGACCGGAGAGTCCCGAGTCATCGGATGGCTCCGGGCAACGAGGACCTTACGAGTCGGAAACCCGACTGACAAGAGGAGACCTCGGATGAATTACGAAGCCGCTTTTCAGGGAGCTTGGCGGGGTTGCTTCATGCGGGCACAGGGATGCTGACCTGTGAGGGAGCTGGATGGGCATCCCATACAACCGACAAACATCGGATGACTCCTTGCGGTGAGGCGAGGGAGGCTCGTATGGTCATGCCGCCGCGGATTCATCAGATGTGTCGGCTTGAGGGGCTCGATCCCCGAAGCGACGACAGGAGACGAGACATGAAGCTGATGCGTATCGGCATGCCCGGGGACGAGACCCCGGCGGTCCTGGGCGAGGACGGCACCGCGTTCGACCTCAGTACCCTCACCACGGACATCGACGGGCCGTTCCTCGCCTCGGGCGGGATCGACCGCGTCCGGCGCGCGCTCGCGGGAGGCGAGCTGCCGCGCCTCGACGTCACCGGCCGGCGGACGGGGGCCCCGGTGGCCCGGCCCGGCAAGGTGGTCTGTGTCGGCCTCAACTACCGCGACCACGCCGAGGAGACCGGTGCGCCCGTCCCCGAGCGGCCCGTGGTGTTCATGAAGGACCCCTCCACCGTCGTGGGCCCGTACGACGACGTGCTGATCCCCCGTGGGTCGGTCAAGACCGACTGGGAGGTCGAGCTCGCGGTCGTCGTCGCCCGGGAGGCCCGCTATCTGGAGAGCCCGGAGGAGGCGGCCGGCCACATCGCCGGGTACGCCGTCAGCCACGACGTCTCCGAGCGGGAGTTCCAGCTGGAGTTCTCCGCCCAGTGGGACCTCGGCAAGTCCTGCGAGACCTTCAACCCGCTCGGCCCCTGGCTCGTGACCCCCGACGAGGTGGTCGACCCGCAGTCCCTGGGGCTGCGCCTGGCGGTGAACGGCGAGGCGCGCCAGCACGGCTCCACCAAGAACATGATCTTCGACGTCGCGTACCTCGTCTGGTACCTGAGCCAGTACATGGTGCTGCGCCCGGGAGACGTCATCAACACCGGGACCCCGGCCGGCGTGGCCCTCGGCCTGCCCGGCGCCCCCTACCTGCGCGCGGGCGACACCGTCGAGCTGACCATCGACGGCCTCGGCACCCAGCGCCAGACCTTCAACAACGCGTGAAAGGCACCGAGTTGTCCGCATCCGCAGCGCGGATCACTGCAGTCGACACCTACGACATCCGCTTCCCCACCTCGCGGGAGCTGGACGGGTCCGACGCCATGAACCCCGACCCCGACTACTCCGCCGCCTACCTCGTCCTGCGCACCTCCGCGGGCGACCACGAAGGCCACGGTTTCACCTTCACCATCGGCCGCGGCAACGACGTCCAGGTCGCCGCCATCGACGCCCTGCGCGAGCACGTCGTCGGCAGGCGCGTCGACGAACTGTGCGCCGACCCCGGAGACCTCTACCGCGCCCTCGTCGGAGACAGCCAACTGCGCTGGCTCGGGCCCGAGAAGGGGGTGATGCACATGGCGATCGGCGCCGTCGTCAACGCGGTCTGGGACCTCGCGGCCAAGCGCGAGGGCAAGCCGGTCTGGCAGTTCCTCGCCGACTCCGACCCGGAGTGGCTGGTGAGCCAGATCGACTTCCGGTACATCAGCGACGCGCTCACCCGGGACGAGGCCCTGGAACTGCTGACCAAGGGCAGGCAGGGTGCGGCCGAGCGCGCCGCCGGACTGCTGCGGCAGGGCTACCCCGCGTACACCACCTCTCCCGGCTGGCTCGGCTACTCCGACGAGAAGCTCACCCTCCTCGCCGAGAAGGCCGTCGCGGACGGCTTCACCCAGATCAAGCTCAAGGTCGGCGCCGACCTCGCCGACGACATGCGCCGCTGCCGCGCCGCCCGAGAAGCCGTCGGACCGGACATCCGCATGGCGATCGACGCCAACCAGCGCTGGGACGTCGACCAGGCGATCGAGTGGACCAACGCGCTCGCCGAGTTCGACCCGTACTGGATCGAGGAACCCACCAGCCCGGACGACGTCCTCGGCCACGCCACCATCCGACGCGGCGTCCATCCGGTCAAGGTCGCCACCGGCGAGCACGTCCAGAACCGCATCGTCTTCAAGCAGCTCCTCCAGGCCGGCGCCGTCGACGTCCTCCAGCTGGACTCCGCCCGCGTCGCCGGTGTCAACGAGAACCTCGCCATCCTGCTGCTCGCCGCCAAGTTCGGCATCCCCGTGTGCCCGCACGCCGGTGGCGTCGGACTGTGCGAACTCGTCCAGCACCTGTCGATGTTCGACTACGTGGCGCTCTCCGGCACCACCCAGGACCGGGTCGTCGAGTTCGTCGACCACCTCCACCAGCACTTCCTCGACCCGGTCGTGATCGACCGCGGACACTACCGGGCCCCCACCACGCCCGGCTTCTCCGCCGCCATGAAGCAGGCCACCATCGACACGTACACCTTCCCGCACGGCGCCTTCTGGGTCGCCGACGCGGCCGAGGACACGGAGGGACGCGCATGACGACCGAACTCGCGGGGCTCACCGCCCTGGTCACCGGCGGTGCCTCGGGCATCGGCCTAGCCACCGCCCGGTTGCTCGCCGAGCGCGGAGCGGACGTCGCCGTCCTCGACCTCGACCCGAGCGGGGTCCCCGCTCCCCTGCGGGGCTTCACAGCCGACGTCTCCGACGACGAGTCGGTGCGCCGCGCCGTGGAGGCGGCAGCCGAGACTCTCGGTGGCATCGACATCCTGGTCAACAACGCCGGTATCGGGGCCGCCGGTACCGTCGAGGACAACCCGGACGCGCAGTGGCACGTCGTCCTGGACGTCAACGTCCTCGGCGTCGTCCGCACCACCCGGGCCGCCCTGCCGCACCTGCGGCGGTCGGCACACGCCGCGATCGTCAACACCTGCTCGATCGCCGCGACCGCCGGCCTGCCGCAGCGCGCGCTGTACTCGGCCAGCAAGGGCGCGGTGCTGTCCCTCACCCTCGCCATGGCCGCCGACCACGTCCGTGAAGGCATCCGGGTCAACTGCGTCAACCCCGGTACCGTCGACACCCCGTGGGTCGGCCGCCTTCTCGGCGCCGCCGACGACCCCGCCGCGGAGCGCATCGCACTCGAAGCGCGCCAGCCCACCGGACGGCTGGTCTCCGCCGACGAGGTCGCCGCCTCCATCGCCTACCTCGCCTCCCCCGCCGCCGGCAGCACCACGGGCACCGCCCTCGCCGTCGACGGCGGCATGGCCGGACTGCGTCTGCGACCGGAGCCGAAGTCTTGACCCTGGACCAGAACGCACTCGGCCGCAGCACCGTACGGGTCACCGAGCTCGCCTTCGGCGCGGCCGCGATCGGCAACCTGTTCACCGCCGTCACCGACGCCGAGGCCGAGCGGGCCGTCCACGCGGCCTGGGACGCGGGCGTACGGTACTTCGACACCGCCCCGCACTACGGCCTCGGCCTGTCCGAACGGCGCCTGGGCGCAGCCCTGCGCTCCCGCCCCCGGAACGAGTACGTCGTGTCCAGCAAGGTCGGCCGCGTCCTGGAGCCGACGCGGGGAGCCCCGGGCGACGACCTCGCGAACGGCTTCGCCGTGCCCGCCACGCACCGCAGGCGCTGGGACTTCAGCGCCCAGGGCGTACGCCGGTCGATCGAGGACAGCCTGCGACGGCTCGGCCTCGACCGCATCGACGTCGCCTACCTCCACGACCCGGACGACCACCTCGACCAGGCTCTCGGCGAGGCGTACCCCGAGCTGGCCCGGATGCGGGACGAGGGAAGGATCGGCGCGATCGGCGTGGGCATGAACCAGGCCGCGCCGCTCGCCCGCTTCGTCCGCGAGACCGACCTCGACGCCGTCCTCCTGGCCGGCCGCTACACGCTCCTCGACCAGGACGGCCTCACCGAACTCCTGCCGCTCGCCGCCGCGCGTGGAGTCGGCGTCGTCATCGGCGGCGCGTTCAACTCCGGCCTGCTCGCCGACCCTCGCCCCGGGGCCACGTTCGACTACACGACGGCACCCCCCGACCTGCTCTCCCGCGCCCTGGACCTCAGGGCCGTGTGCGAGCGCCACGGGGTGCCGCTCCGGGCAGCCGCGCTCCGCTTCCCGTTCGGACACCCGGCCGTCGCGAGTGTCCTGGTCGGCACCCGCAGCGCCGCCGAGGCCCGCGACGCGGCCGCCATGCTCGGCCACCCCGTCCCGGACGCGTTGTGGTCGGAACTCAAGGAACGCGGGCTGCTGCCCGCGGACGTCCCGACCCCCGGGGAGGCGGGCTGATGCGCGTCGCCCTCTTCCTCACGTGCTTCAACGACACGTTGTTCCCGGACACCGGTCGGGCCGTGGTGACCGTCCTCGAACGTCTCGGCCACACCGTCGACTTCCCGCAGGAGCAGACCTGCTGCGGGCAGATGCACTTCAACACCGGCTACCGGCCGGAGGCCGTTCCCCTGGTGGACCGCTTCGCGCGGACCTTCGACGGGTACGACGCCGTGGTCACGCCCTCCGCGTCCTGCGCCGGCATGATCCGCGACCAGCACCCCGTCCTCGCCCGGGACCACGGATCCGCCGCGCTCCAGCGGACGGTCGCCGAAGTGGTGCCCCGCGTGCATGAGTTCACCGAATTCCTCGTCGACGTGCTGGGAGTCACCGACGTCGGCGCACGGTTCCCGCACCGGGTGACGTACCACCCCACCTGCCATTCCCTGCGCGGCCTGCGCCTCGGCGACCGGCCTCATCAGCTCCTGCGTGCGGTCGAGGACATCGAGCTCGTCGACCTCCCGGCCGCCGACTCCTGCTGCGGTTTCGGCGGCACCTTCGCCCTCAAGAACGCCGAGACGTCGAGCGCGATGCTCGCCGACAAGACCAGGGGAATCCTGGACAGCGGCGCCGAGGTGCTGTGCGCCGCCGACAACTCCTGCCTGATGCACATCGGCGGCGGACTGTCCCGCCAGGACAGCACCGTACGGACCGTGCACCTGGCGGAGATCCTCGCCGCCACCGCAGGAGGCACACGATGAGCGCGCCCACGGACCGCGGCGTCGTCTGGCTCGGCTCGCCCCCCTTCCCCGACGCCGCCAGAAGCGCGCTCAAGGACTCCCAGCTGCGCGCCAACCTGGCGCGGGCCACGTCCACGATCCGTGACAAGCGGCTCGCCGTCGCCTCCGAGCTGGACGACTGGGAAGAGCTGCGGACTTCGGCCGCCGCGATCAAAAGGCGGACCGCCCGCCATCTCGACCGCTACCTCGTGCAGTTGGAGGAGTCCGTCACGGACGCGGGCGGCACGGTCCACTGGGCGTCCGACGCCGCCGAGGCCAACCGCATCGTCACCGACCTCGTCCGGGCCACCGGCGAACGCGAAGTCGTGAAGATCAAGTCGATGGCGACCCAGGAGATCGGACTCAACGAGCACCTCGCCGACGCCGGGATCACCGCGTACGAGACCGACCTCGCCGAACTCATCGTCCAGCTCGGCGACGACCGCCCCTCCCACATCCTGGTCCCCGCCATCCACAAGAACCGCTCCGAGATCAGGGACCTCTTCGCCTCCGAGATGAGCCGCTGGGGGGAGCCGGCACCCGACGGTCTCGGCGACGACCCGGCCGAACTCGCCGAGGCGGCCCGCCACCACCTGAGGAAGAAGTTCCTCACCGCCAAGGTCGCCGTCTCCGGCGCGAACTTCGCCGTCGCCGACACCGGAACCGTCGTCGTGGTGGAGTCCGAGGGCAACGGCCGGATGTGCCTGACCCTTCCGCAGACCCTCATCACCGTCATGGGCATCGAGAAGGTCGTCCCCACCTGGTCCGACCTGGAGGTCTTCCTCCAGCTCCTGCCCCGCTCCTCCACCGGCGAGCGGATGAACCCGTACACCTCCACCTGGACCGGCACCACCGACGGGGACGGACCGTCCGCGTTCCACCTGGTCCTCCTGGACAACGGCCGCACCGACACCCTCGCCGACACCGTCGGCCGCCAGGCCCTCGCCTGCATCCGCTGCTCGGCCTGCCTCAACGTCTGCCCGGTCTTCGAACGGACCGGCGGTCACGCGTACGGATCGGTCTACCCCGGCCCGATCGGCGCCGTCCTCACCCCGCAGCTCGTCGGCGTCGAGAACGCCGCCTCCCTCCCCTTCGCCTCCACCTTGTGCGGTGCCTGCTACGACGCCTGCCCGGTGAAGATCGACATCCCGGAGGTCCTTGCCCACCTGCGGGCCGAGGTCGTCGAGGCCGAACGGGCGGACCGGCGCACACCCACCCCCGAGGCCCTGGCCATGAAGGCCGCCGCCACCGTCCTCGACTCACCGGCACTGCTCGGCGCCGCCCAGAAGGCCGCGAGCCTCGGCGGCCGCGCCCTCGCCCGGCGCGGACGCATCGGCAGCCTGCCGGGACCGATGCGCGGCTGGTCCGAGACCCGCGACACCCCCGTACCCCCGGCCGAGTCCTTCCGTACCTGGTGGCGCAAGAACCGCTCTCGGAACGAAGGGGAACGATGAGCAGCCGCGACGCCGTCCTCGGCCGCATCCGTGCCGCACTCGCCGACGTCCCGCCCGACGAGACACCGGACGACGTACCCGTGCCCCGCGCCTACCTCCGCAGCCACACCGCGCCCGACGAGGATCTCGTCGCGCTGTTCGCGGAACGGGTCACCGATTACCGCGCCACCGTCCACCGCACCGACGAGGCCGGGCTCCCCTCCGCCCTTGCTGCCACGCTCGCGTCCCGCGGTGTCGACCACATGGCCCTGCCGAGCGGCTTCCCCGTCGAACTGCTGCCTCCCGGCCCCTGGACCTGGCACAGGGAACCCTTGGACGTGTCCGAGGTGGACACGCTGGACGGGACGCTCACCCTGGCGGCGGCCGGCATCGCCGTCACCGGGACCGTCGTTCTCGACACCGGCCCCGGCCAGGGCCGCCGCAGCCTCACCCTGATCCCCGACTACCATCTGTGCGTCGTGTACGCCGAGCAGATCGCCGCCGACGTCCCCGACGCCCTCGCCCGGCTCGACCCGACCCGGCCGCTCACGTTCGTCTCCGGGCCTTCCGCCACCAGCGACATCGAACTGGACCGCGTCGAAGGGGTACACGGCCCGCGCACCCTGGACGTCATCGTCGTCGACCCCACCCACCCGGAGAAGCCATGAGGATCGCCCTGCACACGCGCGTCCGCGCGGACCGGATCGAGGAATACGAGGCCGCGCACCGGGGGGTGCCCGAGGAACTCACCGCCGCCATCCGGGCAGTGGGGGTCGACTCCTGGACGATCTGGCGCAGCGGCAACGAGCTCTTCCACCTCCTCGAATGCGAGGACTACGCCCGCCTGCTCGGCGAGCTCGAACACCTTCCGGTCAACGTCGCCTGGCAGGCGCGGATGGCAGACCTCCTCGACGTGACCCACGACTACTCCGAGCACGGGGCCGGAGCCGGACTTCCGGTGGTGTGGCAGCTGTGACCGACCGGCAGATCATCGACGCGCACCACCACGTCTGGGACCTGGCGGTACGCCCGCAGCCCTGGATCACCGGCGAGGCGCTCGCACCGCTGGCCCGCTCGTTCTCGGCGGTCGACCTCGCCCCCGAGGCACGAGCGGCCGGCGTGGCCGCCACCGTCGTCGTCCAGACCGTCTGTGTCCCCGAGGAGACGCCCGAGCTCCTGGCCATCGCCGCGGAGAGCGATCTCATCGCCGGCGTCGTCGGCTGGACCGACCTGACCGACCCCGGCATCGCCGACGCCATCGCCGCTCTGCGCGAAGGACCGGGCGGTGAACGGCTGGTGGGCGTCCGGCACCAGGTGCAGGAGGAGAAGGACCCCGACTGGCTGCTGCGGGCCGACGTACAGCGCGGACTGGCCGCCGTCGCCGACGCCGGGCTCGCCTACGACCTCGTCGTCACGCCGGATCAACTGGCCGCCTGCGAGGAGGCGGCGGCACGGCTCGACGGGCTGACCTTCGTTCTCGACCACCTCGGCAAGCCGCCGATCGGCAGCGGGGCTCTCGAACCCTGGGCAGCAGCCGTACGCCGTCTGGCCGCCCTGCCCCACACCGTGTGCAAGCTCTCCGGCATGGTCACCGAGGCCGCCCCCGGCACATGGCTGGTCGAGGACCTCGCTCCGTACGCCGACACCGTCCTGGACGCCTTCGGCCCGCGACGGCTGCTCTTCGGCTCGGACTGGCCGGTCTGCACGCTCCAGGCCACATACGGCGAGGTCGTCCGGACCGCCGAACGCCTCACCGATCGGCTGAGCCCGGCGGAGCGGGACGCGGTCTTCCACGACAACGCAATCGATGTCTACGGCTTTGGGCCCCACCCGCGGGAGTGACCTATCCTGCACGGACCAGAACTCGAGAGGGGCGAGGTCGTGCCAGTCACCGATGAGGCGATCGAGAAGATCAAAGCCATGATCGTCAGCGGTGAACTCGGCCCGGGCTCCAAGCTTCCGCGCGAGGCCGACCTGGCCGTGCGGCTCGGTCTCTCCCGCAACTCGCTCCGCGAGGCGGTCAAGGCGCTCTCGCTCATCCGGGTCCTCGACGTCCGCCAGGGCGACGGCACGTACGTGACGAGCCTGGAACCCGACCTGCTGCTCGACGCGCTGACCTTCGTGGCGGACCTCCAGCAGGACGACACCGTGCTGCAGATCCTGGAAGTCCGGCGTGTCCTCGAACCGGCCGCCGCCGCCATGGCCGCCCGCGCGATGTCGGACGAGGAGGTCGCCGCGCTCGGCGAGGTCCTCGACCGACTCGACGACAACCCGTCGCTGGACGCCCTGATCGACAACGACTTCGAGTTCCACCGCCGCCTGGCAGCGGGCTCGGGCAACGCGGTGCTCGCGTCGTTGATCGAGGGCCTGTCCGGTCCCACCGCTCGCGCCCGGGTGTGGCGTGGCCGTGCGGACGACGGCGCCGTGGCGCGAACCCAGCAGCAGCACCGGGCGATCTACGAGGCCATCGCCGCCCGCAGGCCCGAACTCGCGCAGGCGTGGGCGACGGTGCACGTCGGCGAGGTCGAGCAGTGGCTGCGCGAGACCCTCGGCGTGGACGGGTCCGCACACGCCTGACCCGGTCCGGCGCGGCCGTACGACCCCGAGGTCGTGCCGGTGCGCCGCTCGTAGCCCTCCAGAACGCCGTTCCCTTCGGGGGCCATCGCCTGCTTGCGCCAGGATGCGGCTCGCCCCACCCCCGGACCCGTCACGTTCTGTGTCCATCCGTGTGCGATGAGTCGACGCCGCATGCCCCTAGACATCCGATCTATTCAGTGGAAATGATGGCTGCGCCCTCGAAGAACGTAGACGCGGCTGCCACTTTCTCCGCGAAAGAGCCGATGACTTGGCCGGGAGATCTCATCGTGATCCATGAAAACGAACCCAAGCGCAGAAGCCTTCTCAAGTTCAGCGGCGCCCTCGCCCTCGCGCCCTTGGTCACTCAGCTGACCGGCGGTACAGCGGTCGCCCAGGCGTCCGCAGCAGGCACCGACGCCCCGCCCCCCGTCCAGTGGCCGACCCTGTCGCGGAAGGCGCTGAGGTACACCGCCCCCGCCACGGACTGGCAGTCGCAGGCCCTCCCGATCGGCAACGGCCGACTCGGCGCCATGCTCTTCGCCGATCCTCATGTGGAGCGCATCCAGTTCAACGAGCAGAGCCTGTGGGGCGGCCTCAACGACTACGACAACGCCCTCGCGGGCAAGCCGGACAGCGCCTTCGACACCGGCATGACCGGCTTCGGCTCGTACCGGAACTTCGGTGACGTCGTCGTCACCTTCACGCCCGCCCCCAAGGTCACGGCCCCGGGGGGACCGTACCGGACTTCCTCGTCGGAAGGGGTCGACAAGACCTGCGACGGCAACTCGGGCACCAAGTGGTGCATCGAGGCGCCCGGTTCGAGGGTGCAGTGGCAGGTGGAGCTTCCCGAGCCGGTCCCGGTCCCGTCCTACCGCCTGACGAGCGCCAACGACGTGCCCCAGCGCGACCCGCAGGAATGGACGCTCTCCGGCTCCGTCGACGGCGCCGAGTGGACCACGCTGGACAGCCGCACCCTGGCGACACCCTTCGACAGCCGCTTGCAGACGAAGCAGTTCACCTGTGGCGACGCCGGGGCCTACCGCTTCTACCGGTTCGACTTCGTCCCCAAGGCAGGTGTCAGTCACTTCCAGGTGAGCGAGATCGGGCTGACCGGTGTCGATCTCGCAGGCGATGCGATGTACGTCTCGTCGCCGAGCGGGCACGCCGAGGGATCCGGCGCGGGGACCGGCCGCACGGCCACGGACCTCTCGTGCTCGGTGGACCGCGACCCGGCCACCGTCTGGCGGGTCGACGCGGCCGCGCCGGCGGTCGTCTGGCAGATCGACCTGGCACGCGCGGTCGTCGTCGCCTCGTACGCCCTGACAGCGGCCGGCGACCGTCCGCAGGACGACCCCGGGCGATGGGCGCTGGAGGCGTCGAAGGACGGTGACGCCTGGGTGACCCTCGATACGCAGAACCCGGGAGCGCCTTTCGCCGGCCGCGGCGAGACCCGGACCTTCCGGATCACCGACACCACGGCCTACCGCAGCTACCGGCTCACTCTGACTCCCGGAGCCTCCTCCACCGGCCTGCAGATCGCGGAGATCGCGCTGGAAGGCGCGGGCTTCGACACGCGCACCCGGCGCGCGGTCGTCGACTACCAGCGTGCCCTCGACTTCGTGGACGGCGTCCACGTCACCCGCTTCGGCGCGCCGGGACGGCGCGTGCTGCGGGAGGCCTTCGCCGGCCGGTCCGCGGACGTCATGGTCTTCCGGTACACGTCGGACAGAGTCGGCGGACTCTCCGGAGCCATCGCGCTGACGTCCGCACAGGACGAGACCCCGACGACGGTCGACGCCGACGCCCGGCGGATCGCTTTCTCCGGCGTCATGGGCAACGGCCTCAAGCACGCCTGCGCCGTCCAGGCCGTACACACCGACGGCACCTTCCGCGCCGACGGCTCGGTGCTCCGGTTCAGCGGCTGCACGACCCTGACCCTGCTCCTCGACGCCCGCACGGACTACAAGCTCGACGCCGCCGCCGGGTGGCGCGGAGCCGATCCGGCCCCGGTCGTGCAGAGAACCCTCGGCAAGGCGGCGGCCCGCTCCTACGGCGCACTGCGCGACGAGCACACAGCCGGGACGCGGGCCCTGATGAACCGCGTCTCCGTGGACTGGGGCACCTCCGACGCCGCCGTCGTCGCTCTGCCGGCCAAGTCCCGGCTGGCGCGGTACGCGGCGGGCGGGGCGGACCCGGAACTCGAGCAGACGATGTTCGGCTACGGCCGGTACCTGCTGATCAGCTCCTCTCGCCCGAACGGCCTCCCCGCCAACCTCCAGGGCCTCTGGAACGACAGCAACCAGCCCGCGTGGGCCTCCGACTACCACACCAACATCAATGTCCAGATGAACTACTGGGGAGCCGAGACGACGAACCTGCCGGAGTGCCACGAGGCGCTCGTCGGGTTCATCCGGCAGGTGGCGGTACCCAGCCGGGTGGCGACCCGCAACGCCTTCGGCCAGGACACGCGCGGCTGGACCGCCCGCACCAGCCAGAGCATCTTCGGCGGCAACGCGTGGGAGTGGAACACCGTCGCGAGCGCCTGGTACGCGCAACACCTGTACGAGCACTGGGCGTTCACCCAGGATCTCGGCTACCTGCGTACCGTCGCCCACCCCATGATCAAGGAGATCTGCGAGTTCTGGGAGGACCGTCTCGAGGAGCGCGAGGACGGACTCCTCGTCTCGCCGGACGGCTGGTCGCCCGAGCACGGTCCGCGCGAGGACGGCGTCATGTACGACCAGCAGCTCATCTGGGACCTGTTCCAGAACTACCTCGACTGCGAGGCGGTGCTCGACACGGATCCTGTCTACCGGGCCAAGGTCGCGGACATGCAGGCGCGGCTCGCGCCGAACAGGATCGGCCGGTGGGGTCAGCTGCAGGAGTGGCAGGAGGACATCGACAGCCCCACCGACATCCACCGCCACACCTCGCACCTCTTCGCGGTCTACCCGGGGCGTCAGATCACCCCGAGGACGCCGGAATTCGCCGCCGCGGCCCTCGTCTCGCTCAAAGCACGCTGCGGCGAGCGGGAGGGTGTCCCTTTCACGGCCGCGACCGTGTCGGGCGACAGCCGCCGCTCGTGGACCTGGCCCTGGCGGGCGGCCCTCTTCGCCCGGCTCGGCGACGGGCAGCGCGCCCAGATCATGCTGCGGGGACTGCTGACCTACAACACGCTGCCCAACCTGTTCTGCAACCACCCGCCGTTCCAGATGGACGGCAACTTCGGCATCACGGGTGCGGTGGCGGAGATGCTGCTGCAGAGCCACGACGGCGTCGTCCACCTGTTGCCGGCCCTGCCGGACGAGTGGAAGGCCAAGGGCTCGTTCACCGGGCTCCGCGCTCGTGGCGGTTACGAGGTCAGCTGCGAGTGGCGGGACGGGAAGGTGACGTCGTACAGGATCGTGGCCGACCGGGCGCGGAACCGGGGGAACGTCACGGTGCGAGTCAACGGCACGGCCCGGAAGGTGAAGCCGCTCAAGCCTTCCAGGTGACACCGGCGGGGCCGGCGCTCCTCCGACAGCCGCCTCCCAGGGAGGGGCGCATGTCGCCCCGCGCAGGTGAGCCAGATCGGGATCAGCGCCACGTCGGCCGGGGAGACCGAGGTACGGACCCGTCCGTACGAGCGCCGTGCGCCGGTGGCCGCGGGTGCGGGCGCCTGCTGCGGCGTGCCCGCGCCGGTCTGTGCGAGCCACCGCTGCCGATCGGCGATGAGCCGCTCGGCCTCGGCCGGACGGTGGGCGCCGACCGACGCAGGACATGACGGCGTGCACGTCGTCGAAGGCGTAGAACGGCGGGTCGGCCCGCGCCGACGGTGACAGCCGAGCACTCCCGGCGCGCGAACGGCGACGGGTGCTCCTCGGCGGGGTCAACCGCCGGGAGTGCTCGACGACCTCCCGGTCGAGGGCGGCGGGTGCTCGGGCGGGATCTCGTACGACTCGGGTGGCGGCTCCATCCGGGCCACCATCAGCGCGAGCCGTGCGCAGACCCTTTTGATCTCCTCATGCGTGCTGTCGCGTTCGGCGATGACGGCCGCGAGCAGGAGAGCCGTCAGCGCCGTCGTGCCGTTGAAGGCCTGGAGCGTGACCATATTGGCGAAGACGTCGTCGCCGACGAAGGGGCCCCGGTCGCCGGCGGCAGCCAGAATCGCGAGCGTCGACACCATGAGCGCGCACGGCGCCGCGCCCGCAAGCCGGAATCGGAAGGCCGCCCACATCAGGAACGGCGACACGAGGAAGAGCAGGCTCGAGTGGGGCGTGCGCGTCGCCAAGAGCGTGGTGAACAGCGCGCCGAGCGCCAGCGCCACCGCTTCGAACCAGCGGCCGGGCCCGGCCCGCGACGGCCACCGGGCCTTGCGCAGCACCAGCAGGAAGGGTGTGACGACGAGGATTCCCATCGCGTCACCGGTCCACCACACCGACCATGTCGGCCAGAAGTCGCTCGGATCGAGCGCTCCGGAGAGGACGAGGGCGCCGCTGCCGATGGTCGAACTGATCAGCATCCCGGCGAGCGCGCCGAGAAAGACAAGTGCCAGTACGTCCCGCAGGCGGTCCAGCTCGTTCCTGAATCCGGCTCTGCGCAGCATCAGGCAGGCACAGACCGGCGCGAGGGTGTTGCCCACGGTGATGGCCAGTACGGAGAGCAACGACGGCCCGAGGAACACATTGACCACGAACGCACCCAGTGCGATGCCCGGCCAGACCCGCATCCCGAGCATGAGCAGCCCGGCCAGTGCGACGCCGGTCGGCGGCCACAGAGGGGTGACCTGGTCACGCACCAGCTGCTGAAGAAGGCCGACCCGGGCGGCCCCGTAGTAGACGGCGGCGACCGCCAGGACGCCCAGGGCAGTGGACCCGTAACGACCGATCTCTGCACTCCGCACGTCAGCAGTCTGCGCTCAGATTTCGCCACCTGCGACCTCAGCGACGGCCGTCGGTCAGCCCTGCTCGTGCGGGCCGTCGTACCGGGCTACGAGGACCGCGGCATCGTCGCGGTGTCCCGTCAGGTCGGCCACTTTCACGACGGCCGAGGCCAACGTGTCGGGATCGGCGTCGAAGCCCGCGCGCACCAGTGCGGCCACCTCGGCCAGACCGGACTCCATCGGATAGTGCGGACCCTCCACCACTCCGTCGGTGAGCAGCACGAGCACGCCCGCCTCTGTCAGGCGCCGGTGGGTCACCGGATAGCGCTCACCCGGCACGATGCCGAGCGGCGGCCCACCGCGGTCGAGGGCGATGCCGTGGCGGCCTCCGGCCGTGGCCCAGACCATCGGGACATGGCCGGCCCTGGAGACCGTCAGATCGCGACTGGCCGGGTCGAAGCGCAGGAAGCAGCACGTCGCGAAGAGGCCGCTCCCCATGGCGATCATCAGATCGTTGGCGCGGCCCAGTACCTCCCGGGTGTCGCTCGTCGCCTGCGCGAGGGCGCGCAGGCTGGTACGCACCTGGCCCATGAAGGCGATGGCCTCCACATCATGACCCTGCACATCGCCGATCGTGAGCCCCAGTGACCCGTCGTGCATGACGAAGGCGTCGTACCAGTCTCCGCCCACGTCCAGGCCGTCCCGTGAGGGCGCGTACCTGGCGGCCAGGCGCAGTCCGGGCAACTCCGGAAGCCCGGGCGGGAGCATATGGCGTTGCAGAGCCACGGCCAGCTCGACCCTGGCCCGCTGGTTCTCGATCCGTTCCAGGGCCTGATCGACGAGCTGCCCGAGAGCGACCAGAAGTTCCTGCACGCCTTCGGGCGGCTCGGAACGGTGTCCGCGCATCACGGCTCCCGGCTCTCCCACACACTCCTCACCTCACCCTAGCCGCCGCTGCCGCCTGCCTCCACAGGGGTGAAACCGCAGGCCGGAGAGGGTGCCGCGGGTGTCGTGCCGACGGATGCCGGGCTCTGTCGGCCGGGGCGGTGCCGTCCCGGCGGGCAGACGACCTCGCCCTGGACCGACGTCCGCTCGGCCACCCAGCGCCGGGACCCGTCCCTCCCGGTCTCCGAGTCCCGACCGCATCCCGCACCGAAGGCGGCGGAGTCCGGAACTCCGGGGGCCCGGATCACGACTGACTTGTCATGGATGCAGACCATCGGCAAGGACAGCTCCTGCGCACCACGACAGCGCGGCGGGGAGGGAACGGCGTCCTGGTGAAGTCCTCCGGCTTCCTCCTTCTGCTCGCTCTGCTCTTCGCCGTCTCCTACGCGGCCGGCCGGCTCGTGGGGCCGGTCCCGCCCGAGTTGCGCCCGGGCTGGAGCCCACCGCGGGACGAGACGGGGCAGCACGGCGCGGGACTGGAGCGGAAATGAACACCGACACCGCGGAGTTGGTGGCGACGGACCTCGCCATCGGCGGCATGACGTGCGCGGCCTGCGTGGCCAGGGTGGAGAAGCGGCTGAGCCGCATCGACGGAGTGAGAGCGGGGGTCAACTTCGCCACCGGCCGCGCCCGCGTGCTGCATCCGCCGCTCGTGGAGGTCACCGAGCTGGTGGCCGCGGTCGAGAAGGCCGGGTACACGGCGGAGCCGGTCGGCGAGGGGACCACGGCATCGCGGGACGCCGGGGCCGAAGCCGCGGACGACGCCGACCGGCTCGTCCGGCTCGTGATCGTGGCCGCGCTCTCCTTGCCGGTCCTGGTCCTTTCGATGGTGCCTTCCTCGCAGTTCCACAACTGGCAGTGGGTCTGCTTCCTGCTGGCCACGGCGGTGGCGCTGTGGGGCGCCGAGTCCTTCCACCGCAACGCGCTGCGGGGGCTCAGGCACGGCACGGCGACCATGGACACGCTCGTCAGTCTGGGCATCGTCGCCTCCTACACCTGGTCCGTGTACGCGCTGTTCCTGGGGGACGCCGGAGAACCCGGGATGCGGATGCCGTTCTCGCTCACGGCGGATGCGGGCGACGATCACATCTACCTCGAAGCGGCGGTCGGAGTGCCGCTGTTCGTCCTCACCGGGCGGCTCCTGGAGGACCGGGCACGGCGGTGGACCGGATCCGCGCTGCGGGCCCTGGCCGAACTCGCCGTCAAGGACGTCACCGTCCTCGACGATCCGCCGTCCGCGGCGGACGGCGCCCCCGAGCGGGAGCGGCTCATCCCGATCGAACAGCTCCTTCCGGAGCAGCGGTTCCTGGTGCGCCCTGGCGAACGGGTCGCCACCGACGGGGTGGTGGTCCGCGGCCGTGCCGCCCTCGATCTGTCCATGCTCACCGGGGAGAGCGTTCCCGTGGACGTGGGCCCCGGCGACCGGGTGATGGGCGGGACCCTCGACATCGGCGGCAGCCTGGTGGTGCGCGCCACCGCCGTCGGGGCCGACACCCAGCTGGCCCGGATCACCTCGCTGGTCGCCGACGCCCAGGCGGGCAAGGCACGGGCGCAGCGCCTCGCGGACCGGGTCGCGGGGGTCTTCGTACCCGCCGTCATGGCGCTGGCCGGCGCCGTCCTCGCGTTCTGGCTCGGTGCCGGCGCCACCGCACTGGGGGCGGTCACCACCGCCGTGGCCATCCTGGTGGTCGCCTGCCCGTGTGCGCTGGGGCTGGCCACGCCCATGGCGCTGCTCGCCGCGACGGGCCGCGGTGCGCAGCTGGGGGTGCTGTTCAAGGGGCCGGAGGTGCTGGAACGGCTCCGGCAGATCGACACCGTGGTGATGGACAAGACCGGCACGCTCACCACCGGACGGATGCGGCTGCTCTCGGTCGTCACGGTGCCCGGACGGGACGAGGACGAGGTGCTGCGGTCGGCCGCGTCCGTCGAGCGGCTCTCCGAGCATCCGATCGGCCGCGCGGTGACGGCGGCGGCCCTGGAGCGCGACGACGCTCCCCTGCCGGCCACGTCCTTCCTCGCGACCACCGGGACGGGCGTGGAGGGCATGGTGGACGGGCGCCTGGTGCGGGTGCTGCGCCCGCAGGCGGCCGGGGACCTGCCGGCCGTGCTGCGGGCGGAGCTGGACCGGGCCGACGCCATGGGCCGTACGGGCGTGGTGGTGGAGGTGGACGGCGCCGTCGCCGCCGTGCTCGTCCTCGGCGACACGGTGCGGCCGGGCAGTCTCCGGACGGTGCGGCGGCTGCGCGCGATGGGCGTCAGCACGGTGCTCCTCACCGGTGACGGACGGGGGGCCGCCTACGCGGTCGCCGGCGAACTGGGCATCGAGGAGGTCCACTTCTCGGCCTCGCCGGAGCGCAAGGCCGAGGTGGTGGAGGAGTTGCGCAGGGCCGGACGCACCGCCGCCGTGGTGGGTGACGGGGTCAACGACGCGGTGGCGCTGGCCCGTGCCGAGTTGGGCATCGCGCTCGGCACGGGCACGGACACCGCGATCGGTGCGGCCGGTGTGACGCTGGTGAAGGACGACATCGAGGTCGTGGTGGACGCGCTGCACCTGGCCAGGCGGGCCCTGGCCGTCATCCACTCCAACCTCACCTGGGCCTTCGCCTACAACGGTCTGCTGATCCCCGTCGCGGCGGTCGGACTGCTCAATCCGATGCTGGCCGCGCTGGCCATGTCGGCCAGTTCGCTCCTCGTCGTCGCCAACAGCCTGCGGCTGCGGACATGGCGCCCCTCGACGGAGGGCCGCGACGAGGCCGGGACGGTGCCGAGCGGGACGGTGCCGGCCGTGTCGGTGCCGACCGGGACGGTGCCGAGCGGGACAGTGCCGGCCGCGTCGGTGTCTCCTGCCCTCAGGCCTGCTCGGGAAGGAGCCCCTCCTTCAGGGCGGTGACCACCGCCAGTGTCCGGTTGGGACTGTTGAGCTTGGCCAGCACGTTCGCCACGTGCCGTTTGGCGCCGTGCTCGGAGATGCCGAGCCGGCGGGCGATCTGTTTATTGCTCAGACCGTCCGCGACGAGGGAGAGAACCTGCTGCTCCCGGGGTGTCAGGGAGACGGGGCGCGGTGATTTGACCGTTCCCCTGTCCCGCACCTGGGACAGCAGTTCCCGGGCGAGAGTGGACGGCATGGAGATCTCTCCGTCGGAAATACGGCGGATGGCGTCGTCGAGGGTATTTCCGGTCAGCTCCGACTGGATGAGAAATCCGTCCACCGGGAGACACGCGGCCCTGGCAATCATGTGCTGCGCGGCGCTCTCCAGCAGAAACAAAACCTTCACGCCACGTCCGGCCACTTCTCGAAGCGACTCCTCATGTACGTCCAGATCACACTCCGTACAGGACATGATGATCACGTCGACCGGTATTCGGTCGAGGCTATTCGACAGTGCGTCAAATGAATCGGCTTCGACCAGACATCGCATGTCGATTGCCGAGAGCATGGTCTTGAGACCCAGCCGGGCCATCTCGTTGGGGACGACGAGCGCGATGTCGGGCGTCTTCGTGGAATTGTGCCGGTAGTCCTGGGGGGTGGTGTGAGTTGCCTGCGTCACGGCTCTGACTCCTTGGCTACTTACCGGCTGCGGTGCCGCCGGGGATGGGCGGTTGTATGGCAGTTCTGGAGAGCCGTCGTTCGCGTGGAGGGCGGGGCGGAACCTCCGAGACGGCACGACGGCGAAACGCATGCGCCCGGGGATTCACCCCCGGTCCGCTGCGATTCGCCGATCCGGTCTCCTACTACGCGGTGCTAGTAGACGCGGACGACAGTAGCCACGAAAGCACTGCCTAGCAACGCCGCCAACGGACTTCCGGAGCCGACCGATTGGTTTTCGCCACCTGCGTCCGGCCGCGCCGAAGCGGCCCCTCTTCTCGCCACGACAGAAGGCCACGCTCGCGGCCGCACCGATCGGGCACCCCCACACGAGCCCCCCGGAGGAACTGCCGGGGCCGGGATCATCCACCTAGCCTGTCGCAGTATGCCTGAATTCACAGGGAAGGAAACGCCGCTATGACAGTCCGCCATGAGGGGAATATTCAGACATCAATCCCCCAAGCCATGAGCCGGGCGGCCGAACACGGCGGGTCGCTTTCCATCCTGGACGGTTCCATGCGCGTCACCCGGTTTTCCTTACAGGAACTTCACGAACGCTCGACACGGGCCGCCGTGGGTCTGCGGCACGCGGGTGTCGCCCCCGGCGACCGGGTCTGCGTCATGGCCCCGACCTCCCCGATGATGCTGATCAATCTGTTCGGTCTCTGGCGGCTCGGTGCCGTGCCGGTCGTCCTGCCGCACGAACAGCGCGGCGACGGCGCTCAGGCACGCGGTCTGCTCGTCGGCCGGTCGGCCGTCGCCGGGGCCACCGCTGTGATCACGGACCGCCCGGAGTTCGTACGGGGCGTGGGGCTGCCGGATGTCCGGGTTCTCACCCTCGACGCCGCCTCGGCCGGCGGCCCCGCTCCCGCGCCGCCGATGCCGGAGGCCGATCAGCTCGGCATGCTGCAGTTCACCTCGGGCACGAGCAGCACGTCCAAGGCGGTACCGGTCCGGCAGGGGCAGTTGATCGAGAACGTGCGGTCCTGCATGGAGACGCTGGAGATGCGCCCGGGTCACACCTACGTGAGCTGGCTGCCCTTCTACCACGACATGGGGATCGTCTCCGTGGTCGGACTGGTCTCGCAGGGTGTGCACACCGTGGTCATGCCCACCGAGAACTTCCTCGGCCGGCCGTCGTCCTGGCTGGCGACGGTGAGCGCGTGGCGTGCGGAGATCACCGCCGCGCCCAACTCCGCCTACCGGCTCGCGGCCAGGGCCCAGCAGCTGCGGCCCGCGGAGCTGGACCTGTCGTGTCTGAAGGTCGCCATCAACGGAGCGGAACCGGTCACCGCCGACATCGTCGAGGAGACCCTTCAGATCCTGGGCAAGAGCGGAATGCCCGCCGGAAGCCTCTGCCCGACCTACGGCATGGCCGAGACCACGCTCGTCGTCAGCGCCGACTCCGCGGGCTCCGCACCGCGCGTCCTGGATCCCCAGGAGGTGCCGAACGGCGGCGACCACCCGTTGCCGGCCCGGCCGCTGGTGTCCTGCGGCCGGCCGCTCGCCGGGACGACGGTCACCATTCACGGGCCCACGGACCAGGAGCTTCCCGACGGGCACGTGGGCGAGGTCCAGGTGCGCGGCCCCGGCGTCACCGACGGCTACTGGACGGGCCCCGGCCGGCCCCTCGACGGCCAGGGAAAGCTGGCCGACGGGCGGATGCGCACGGGCGACCTCGGGTTCCTGCACGAAGGGGAGCTGTACATCTGCGGCCGGGCCAAGGACATGATCATCGTGGCGGGTCGCAACCTCTACCCGGAGGACTACGAGATCGCCGCCGAGGCGGTCCCCGGCGTACGGGCGGGTCATGTGATCGCGTTCTCGCTGCCGGACACGGAGCGGATGGTCGTCGTCGCGGAGGGGGTCGGCGGCGAGGAGTCCCTGGACCGGCTGGGGCGCGAGCTCTTCGACGTCCTGCGCACCACGGCCCAGCACGCACCCGCGGAGGTGCTGATCGTGCGCCCGGCGACCCTCCCGAAGACCTCCTCGGGCAAGAAGCAGCGCGGGGTGTGCCGTGAGCTGTATCTGGCCGGGGACCTGGAGGTCGTCCGCACGGTCCGCTGACCCGGCCCGACCGAGCCGGCCAGGGCCTGGCCGGACCGCTCGGCCCCACGTACGAAACCGGCGGGG
The DNA here is from genome assembly GCF_036192275.1 of Streptomyces sp. NBC_00250. Lineage (NCBI taxonomy): Bacteria > Bacillati > Actinomycetota > Actinomycetes > Kitasatosporales > Streptomycetaceae > Streptomyces > Streptomyces sp. NBC_00250. The sequence continues at coordinate 1,312,628 of NZ_CP108088.1, forward strand.
CGCCGTCCGAGGAGGACGGCGCCCCGCCGGGCCGTGTCCGTGAACGCGCCGGGTCAGCGCGGATCGTCCACGAACGTGCTGGCGACATGGGCGGCGAGCGAGACCAGCTCATCCGTCGCCCGGACGTAGCGCAGCAGCGTCGGCAGATGCCCGGTCACCATCAGATCACCGTCGAGCATGCCCTCGATCGGATCGATCTCGCCCCGGATGACCCCCTTCCAGGAGGAGTACGGGGCCCGGATCACGAAGGTCGAGTCCTTGGCCTTCTCCTCGCCCGTGTCGTACTCGGCCCACTTGCACTTGCCGCCGCCGAACTCGGTGTGACACCAGATGTCGGCGGGAACCCCGCTCTCCGCCTCGGCCTCGAAGACGAAGGCGATCTCGGCGTCGAACGTGCTCGCCGCCTCCTCGAACTCCTCCGAAGCATTGATGCGCTGGACATACGACTGCAGCCATTCGGTGCTGGGAAAGACGCTCACGAAGTCCCCTCGGTCTCACACGGTCCCGTACGGTCTCGGTCTCGTTTCTAGCGCCGGCGGGCGCTCCGTCCACAGGGCCAACGGGACGTCCGTGCCACAGCACCACCGGCGACGCCGATCGGCCACTCCGAACGGACGTCCGGCGAGGCACGAACGACGCTCCGAATCAGCGCTGTGCACGGAGGACCGCTGCTCCCAGAGTGACTTCATGTCCACCATCGAGGTCCAAGGCCTCTACAAGGCGTTCGACGACGGCACGGTCGCACTCGACCACGTCGATCTCGAGGTAAGTGCCGGCGAGGTGTTCGGCTTCCTCGGCCGCAACGGTGCCGGCAAGACCACCACGGTCAGAGTCCTGGCCACTCTCATCAGGCCGACATCCGGCGAGGCCCGCGTGCTCGGGCTCGATGTCGTCAAACAGCGGTCCGAGGTGCGCGACCGGATCGGTCTCTCGCTCCAGCAGGCGGCACTCGACCCGCTGATGACCGGGCGCGAGCATCTGAACCTCATCGCCTCCCTGCGCCGCATGAGCAGCAAGGAACGCAAGGCACGCGTCGACGAGCTGCTGGCCTCCTTCGGCCTGACCGACGTGGCGGACCGGCTCGTCGCCGCGTACACCGTCGGCATGCGGCGTCGGCTGGACGCCACGCTCGCCCTGGTCCACCGGCCCGAACTGCTCTTCCTGGACGAGCCCACCACCGGGCTCGACCCGCAGAGCCGGCGGGCGTTGTGGGCCTTCGTCCGGCAGTACCGCGCGGACGGCGGCACGGTGTTCCTCACCACGCAGTATCTCGACGAGGCCGACGAGCTGTGCGACCGGATCGCGATCCTGGACAAGGGAAGGGTCGCGGTCACCGACACTCCGGAAGGGCTCAAGAAGGGCATCGGCGGCAAGGTCCTCCAGCTCACCGCGGCCTCGCCCGAGGCCCGCGGCACCGCGGCCGGAGTGGTCGGCGAGGCGGCCTGCCACGAGGACGACGGCGTCCTGAGCATCGACCTGTCCGGCAAGGAGGATCTGATGCCCGAACTTCTGGCCCGGCTGCGCGACGCCGGGGTTGCGCTGGACGGGACGACCGTCGCCGACCCGACCATCGAGGACGTCTTCGTCCGGCTCACGGGTGAGTCCCTGGACAGCAAGGTCGCACACGAGAGCGCGGTCTCGGCGGCGGCACTCGGCCGGACCATCGGAACCCAGCAGGGAGGAATGTGATGTCCGCTGCCTCCGGTACGACGACACTGCTCGTCCGCAATCTGCGCGAAGGGGTGCGGAGCCCCGTCATCGCGTTCGTCTTCCCCGTGGTCTTCCCGCTGTTCCTCATCACGCTGGTCGCGTCGAGCTACGAGCGGATGGCCTTCATCCCCGGCTTCCCGGTCACGCCGTACGCCGCCTACATGGCTCCGGGGCTGCTGCTGTTCACCGGCATGATGGGCTCCGGATACTCGGCGACGGCGCTGGTGCTCGACGCCCAGAGCGGTTTCCTGGACCGGCTGCGCCTGCAACCGGTGCGCCCCACCGCACTGCTGCTCTCCCGGCTGCTCTTCGACGCGATCCGCGTCGTGCCCGCCGTCCTCGTCGTCCTCGTCGTCAGCGTGCTGCTCGGCGCCCGGATCGAGCAGGGTGCTCTAGGGGTCCTGGGCCTTCTGCTGCTGTGCTCGCTCTGGTCGGTGGCGTACGGCGGTTTCTTCTACATCGTCGCCCTGCGCACCCGCAATCCGCAGGCCCCGCTGGCGATGGCTCCGCTCTCGGTCCTCCTGTTGTTCGCCAGCCCGGCGGCGGCGCCGCCGCTCCTGCTCCAGGACTGGCTCGCCGCGCTGACCCGGTGGAACCCCTTCACCTATGTCATCGAGGGCGTCCGTGCGCTGATGACCGGTCCCACGAGCGGCACGGTCACCGAGGCCCTGCTCAAGGCGGTCGCGGTCCTGATCGGCATGACGCTCGTCACCCAGCTGTTCGTCATCCCCGCGTTCGCCCGCCTGGTGGAGGACTGACCCGGTGTGCTGAGCGCCGGGACCGCGCACCGAGATTCGAGAGGAGTTGTGCGCACATGCTTTTGTACTGCTTCCCGCACGCCGGGGGCGCCGAGTCGCTGTACCGCGCGTGGGCGGAGGAGCTGGCCCCGGACGCCGAGGTCCGGGTTCTCGGGCGCGGCAGCCGGCCGAGCACGGTCGCGCCCGCGGCTCCGGTGACCGCGCTCGCCTCCGCCCTCGCCGACCGGCTGAGGGCGGAGAACGGCCCCTTCGCGTTCCTCGGCCACAGTCTCGGCGCCCTGATCGCCTTCGAGACGGCCAGGGAACTGCGCTCGAAGGGCGCGCCGGGACCGCACACTCTCATCGCCTCCGGTCACGTGGCACCCCATCTCCCCTCCCCGGGGCCGGAGTTGGCCGACCTGCCGACCGTGAAGTTCTGGGAGGAGGTGCGCCTCCTGGGCGGAACCCCGCCGGAGCTGATGGAGAGCGAGGCCCTGCGCGAGGTGGCCGAGCCCGGTCTCCGGGCCGAGTTCCGGGCGGCGGAGGGCTACCGATACTCCCCCGGGTTGCCGCTGGACTGCCCGGTCCTGGCCCTGGCCGGCACCGAGGACGACCGGGCGCCCGCAGAGCTGATGGCCCCCTGGCGGATGCACACGACGGGCGACTTCGAGCTCCAACTGGTCCCGGGCGGGCACTTCTTCATCGCCGAGAACACCGCGTGCGTCCTGGATTCCGTCCGCTCCCGGCTGACGGCCGCCGTGCGCTGATCCGGCGCAACCGGCGTGTCCGACGCACGAAGAGGCCCTGTCTCCTCCGAGGAGACAGGGCCTCTTCCGGTGCTCCGGCTGGTGCGCTCCCGGTGACAGGGACTCAGATCTGCGGGGTGCGCGAGGTCAGGACGTAGGAGGCCTCCACGCGGTACGTGCCCTTGTTGCCGCCGCCTCGGTCGACGTTGACGTCGGCGGACCGGACGACCTTCAGGTAGAGGCCGTCCTCCTTGTCGAACCACACGTCGGCTACGGCGTCACCGTCGAGACCGTCGCCCTTGACGTAGCTGTCGATACGGACGTGATGGGCACCGCGCTTCTCGCCGCCGACGTCCACCGTCTCGTCGCCGACGTATTTGATCACGATCCGCGCGCGGTTGCCGTGAGCGACGCAGATCGTCTCCTCCTTCCCGCCGGGCTTCACCGCGGCACCGCCGACCTGGACCATCGCGGGATTGCACTTGTGGGCCTCGTCGCCCTCGATGCCGGCGAAGCTCACCTTCTGCATGTGCGCGAGACACAGGTACTCGTTCTTCCCACTGCACTGGCGGTGCGCGTCGACGTGTTCCTCGATCGGGGCGAAGTACAACTCCCATACGCAGCCGCCGCCATGGTGCACCCGCGCGTAGCTCTCCTTGGGGAAGGGGCGTTCATAGCTGTCCCCCGCGTAGATGATGGAGTCCTTGCCGTCCGTCTTGTACGTGTAGACACCGGCGGCCGGCACCGTGAACCCCTTGATCGCCTTGTTCGGGGACACCGGGGCCTTGATCTGGCCGAGTTCGTCGCGGAACGCCTTCGGATGCTCCCGGTAGATGCTCAGCGCCTTGCTCAGCGACACCGGTGTCCCTTCCGGGCTGATGGCCTCCGTGCGGTTCGCGATGATGAAGGCACCGGCCGCGATGAGAACGGCCAGGATGGGAATGATCCGAAGCAATGTCCGGCCGAAACTCCGCTTCGGTGAGGGCCCTGTCACAGTCGCTCCTTTGGCAGACGGTATTCCCCTGCACACTCGCGGGCGTTCCCGGTGCCGCACAGCCCAGCAGGGCGCAGCCGAAGGGCCCCACCTCACGTCCCCCTCGAACGGACACTGCTCCACGTCACCAGCTGCCCGGCCGACCCGGGTGTCCTTCGGGTCTCGTGGGCCTGCCTCCCGGACAGGGAGGGTGGCCCGCGACAGGCACGTGCAGGGACGCTTCGCCGAATGGCACTCCGAAGGGGATCCAGTGAATCCGACCAGCAGCGGACACGTCGGCATCGGCGTGGTGGACCGTGAGGTCCTGCTCTCCCTTGAACCCGCACAACGGCTCGGCACGATCAGCGACTACCTCTGCGATCGCTATGCGGCGATCACCGACAGGGAGCGGCCGTCGGATCCGGACGAGCAGCTCTTCCTGGAGTCGCTCCACGCGACCGAGTTCCAGCTCACCGTCGAGTCCGAGCTGGGCGTGTCGGTCTCGCTCGCCGACCTCGTCGAGGCACCGAGCCCGCGTGCGCTCGCGGAGGCGATCGATCTGAGGCTGACCTCCCCCGACGAGGCCCTCGTGGAGGGGGCTGACGGTCCGGCGCTGGTTCCGGACCCCGGTGGGTTGCACGAGCCGTTCGGGCTGACGGACGTGCAGCACGCGTACTGGCTGGGCCGCTCGGGTCTGTTCGAGCTCGGTGATGTGTCGACACATCTCTATCTGGAGCTGGAATCGGAGGACTTCGAGCCCGAGCGCGGGAACACCGTCCTGCGCCGGCTGGTCGCACGTCACGACATGCTGCGCGCGATCGTCCGCCCGGACGGACGCCAGCAGATCCTCGACACCGTCCCCGAGGCGTCCATCGCCTACCAGGACCTCTCACAGCTGAGCGACGAAGAGGCCGAGGCCGAGATCACCGCCGTACGGGACACCCTGTCCCACGAGGTACGGCCGGCCGACCAGTGGCCGCTGTTCGAACTGCGCGCACAGCGCCTGCCCGGCGGCACCACCCGCCTCCACCTCAGCCTGGACATGCTCATCGCCGACGCCGCGTCGGTCCGCATCCTGCTCACCGAATGGGCAGCCCTCTACGCCGACCCCGACACGGTCCTCCCCCCGATCGGACTGTCCTTCCGGGACTACTGCACCGCCACCACCGGCCTGGAGAACACCACCGCCCGCAACTACTGGACCCAACGCCTCCACACCCTCCCGCCGGCACCCGAACTGCCCACGCTCCCGATCCCCCCGGGCACCCCGACCCGCTTCACCCGCCGCACCCACACCCTGCCCGCCGACCAGTGGGCCCGCCTGAAGAACCAGGCACACCAACGCGGACTCACACCCTCCGCACTCCTCTGCGCCGCCTACGCCGAAACCCTCGCCACCTGGGCGAAGGAACCCCACTTCACCCTCAACGTCACCATCGGCGACCGCCTCCCCCTGCACCCCGACACCGAACACCTCATCGGCGACTTCACCAACCTCATCCTCCTGGAGACCGACCACCGGACGGAGGGCTCGTACACCGAGCGGGCGGGGATGTTGCAGCGTCAGCTCTGGCGGGATCTGGAGCACCGTGCGTTCGGCGGGGTGCGTCTCATCCGTGAACTGGCCCGGGAGCACGGGCCCGCGCGGGCCGCGATGCCCGTCGTCTTCACCAGCGTCCTCGGATACGAGATGCCGGGGTCGCCGGGCCGGCCGGTTCGGGGTCTCGGCCATGCGGTCGGCGCGCTGTCGCAGACGCCGCAGGTCCATCTCGACTGCCAGGTGGTGGAGCAGGACGAGGCCCTGGTCGTGAGTTGGGACGCGGTCGAGAAGCTGTTCCCGGCAGGTGTGCTCGACGACGCGTTCTCGGCGTACACGGCCTTGCTCGGTGCTCTCGCCGAAACGCCGGACACCTGGGATCTGACGCATCCGGTCTCCGCACCCGCGGCTCATCTGCGGGTCGTCGAGGCGGTGAACAGCGTCGTGGCTCCTGTGCCCGAGGGTCTGTTGCATGAGCCGGTGTTCGCCCAGGCCGCCCGGACTCCCCACGCCACCGCCGTCATCACACCCACCCGCACCCTGACCTACGCCGAACTCACCGACCACGCACTCCACATCGCCCAAGGACTACGCGCCCACGGCGTCCGACCCGGCGAACTCGTCGCCATCAGCATGCACAAGGGATGGGAACAGATCGCAGCCGTCCTCGGCATCCTCCACGCCGACGCCGTCTACCTCCCCATCGACCCCGAACTCCCCCACGAACGCATCACCTACCTCCTCACCCACACCGACACCCGCACCGTCCTCACCCAACCCGACACCACCACCAGCATCGACTGGCCCACCACCATCACCCCCCTCACCGTCCACGACAACGCCCCCTGGTACCACACCCCCACACCCCACACCCCCACACGCACCCCCAACGACCTCGCCTACGTCATCTTCACCTCCGGCTCAACCGGCCAGCCCAAAGGCGTCATGATCGACCACCGCGGCGCCCTCAACACCATCCACGACATCAACAACCGCACCCAACTCACCCCCCACGACACCATCCTCGGAATCTCCAGCCTCTCCTTCGACCTCTCCGTCTGGGACATCTTCGGCACCCTCACCGCCGGCGCCACCCTCGTCCTGCCCAACCCCGGAACCCAACGCGACCCCCACCACTGGAACCACCTCATCACCCACCACCACATCACCACCTGGAACTCCGTCCCCGCCCTCTTCGAACTCCTCACCGAACACCGAAACCAAAACAACACCCCCACCAACACCACCCTCAAAACAGCCCTCCTCTCCGGAGACTGGATCCCCCTCACCCTCCCCCAACGCGCCAAAAACACCTTCCCCCACCTCCAACTCCACAGCCTCGGCGGCGCCACCGAAGCCTCCATCTGGTCCATCCACCACCCCATCACCACCACCCCAGAAGAATGGACCAGCATCCCCTACGGAAAACCCCTCACCAACCAAACCATGCACATCCTCGACCACCACCAAAACCCCCGACCCCCCTACACCACCGGACACATCCACATCGGCGGCACCGGCGTCGCACTCGGCTACTGGAAAGACCCCCAAAAACCGGCAACGCCTTCACCACCCACCCCCACACCAAACAACGCCTCTACAAAACAGGCGACCTCGGACGCTACTGGCCCGACGGAACCATCGAATTCCTCGGCCGCGAAGACCACCAAGTCAAAATCAACGGCTACCGCATAGAACTCGGAGAAATCGACACCACCCTCACCACCCACCCCCACATCCACACCACCCTCACCACCACCCACCACACAACCAACCGCGAAAACAAACGACTCATCACCTACATCGTCCCCACCCACCCCGAAAACCCACCCACCACCCAAGACATACAGAACTGGCTCCGCGAAAAACTCCCCCACTACATGATCCCCAACACCATCATCACCCTCAACGAAATCCCCCTCACACCCAACGGAAAAATCAACCACAAAGCACTCCCAGACCCCACAACCAACCCCACCAACCGCACCCACACACCCCCCAACACCCCCACCGAACACACCCTCACCACCATCTGGACCGAACTCCTCAACCCCACCCAACCCCTCTCCACCACCGACAACCTCTTCGAACTCGGCGCCGACTCCCTCCTCGCCCTCCGCGCCACCGCCGCAGCCGACCGCCAAGGACTCCACCTCCAACTCCCCGACATATTCCAAAACCCCACCATCACCCAACAAGCACTGGTGATTCAGGCAGCGGGATCCTCGGCGGCCGCGGTCGTCCTCGTGCCCGATCCCGGTGGGTTGCACGAGCCGTTCGGGCTGACGGACGTGCAGCACGCGTACTGGCTGGGCCGCTCGGGTCTGTTCGAGCTCGGTGATGTGTCGACACATCTCTATCTGGAGCTGGAATCGGAGGACTTCGAGCCCGAGCGCGGGAACACCGTCCTGCGCCGGCTGGTCGCACGTCACGACATGCTGCGCGCGATCGTCCGCCCGGACGGACGCCAGCAGATCCTCGACACCGTCCCCGAGGCGTCCATCGCCTACCAGGACCTCTCACAGCTGAGCGACGAAGAGGCCGAGGCCGAGATCACCGCCGTACGGGACACCCTGTCCCACGAGGTACGGCCGGCCGACCAGTGGCCGCTGTTCGAACTGCGCGCACAGCGCCTGCCCGGCGGCACCACCCGTCTCCACCTCAGCCTGGACATGCTCATCGCCGACGCCGCGTCGGTCCGCATCCTGCTCACCGAATGGGCAGCCCTCTACGCCGACCCCGACACGGTCCTCCCCCCGATCGGACTGTCCTTCCGGGACTACTGCACCGCCACCACCGGCCTGGAGAACACCACCGCCCGCAACTACTGGACCGAACGCCTCCACACCCTCCCGCCGGCACCCGAACTGCCCACGCTCCCGATCCCCCCGGGCACCCCGACCCGCTTCACCCGCCGCACCCACACCCTGCCCGCCGACCAGTGGGCCCGCCTGAAGAACCAGGCACACCAACGCGGACTCACCCCGTCGACCCTGCTGTGTGCCGCCTATGCCGAGACCCTCGCCACCTGGGCGAAGGAACCCCACTTCACCCTCAACGTCACCATCGGCGACCGCCTCCCCCTGCACCCCGACGCCGAGCACCTCATCGGCGACTTCACCAACCTCGTCCTCCTGGAGTCCGATCACCGGGACACGGACCAGGGGTTCGAGTACCGTGCGCGCGCCCTGCAGAGCCGGCTGATGCGGGATCTGGAGCACCGTGCGTTCGGCGGGGTGCGTCTGATCCGTGAACTGGCCCGGGAGCACGGGCCCGCGCGGGCCGCGATGCCCGTCGTCTTCACCAGCGTCCTCGGCCATGACATGCCGGGCGATTCCGACGGCACGCTGCCCGGACTGGGCCGGCTGCTGGACGGAATCTCGCAGACGCCACAGGTCCATCTCGACCACCAGGTGGTGGAGATCGCAGGTGAACTCCTGCTCACCTGGGACGCGGTGGAGGGACTGTTCCCGGCCGGCGTGCTCGACGACGCGTTCTCGGCCTACACATCGTTCCTGGAAACGCTGGTCGACGCTTCGGAGGCCTGGGCACAGCCCGCTCCGGTCCGTGCGCCGGCCTCGCACCTGGAGGTCGTCTCCCGGGTGAACGACACGGTCGCGTCCCTTCCCGAGGGTCTGTTGCACGAGCCGGTGTTCGCCCAGGCCGCCCGGACTCCCCACGCCACCGCCGTCATCACACCCACCCGCACCCTGACCTACGCCGAACTCACCGACCACGCACTCCACATCGCCCAAGGACTACGCGCCCACGGCGTCCGACCCGGCGAACTCGTCGCCATCAGCATGCACAAGGGATGGGAACAGATCGCAGCCGTCCTCGGCATCCTCCACGCCGACGCCGTCTACCTCCCCATCGACCCCGAACTCCCCCACGAACGCATCACCTACCTCCTCACCCACACCGACACCCGCACCGTCCTCACCCAACCCGACACCACCACCAGCATCGACTGGCCCACCACCATCACCCCCCTCACCGTCCACGACAACGCCCCCTGGTACCACACCCCCACACCCCACACCCCCACACGCACCCCCAACGACCTCGCCTACGTCATCTTCACCTCCGGCTCAACCGGCCAGCCCAAAGGCGTCATGATCGACCACCGCGGCGCCCTCAACACCATCCACGACATCAACAACCGCACCCAACTCACCCCCCACGACACCATCCTCGGAATCTCCAGCCTCTCCTTCGACCTCTCCGTCTGGGACATCTTCGGCACCCTCACCGCCGGCGCCACCCTCGTCCTGCCCAACCCCGGAACCCAACGCGACCCCCACCACTGGAACCACCTCATCACCCACCACCACATCACCACCTGGAACTCCGTCCCCGCCCTCTTCGAACTCCTCACCGAACACCGAAACCAAAACAACACCCCCACCAACACCACCCTCAAAACAGCCCTCCTCTCCGGAGACTGGATCCCCCTCACCCTCCCCCAACGCGCCAAAAACACCTTCCCCCACCTCCAACTCCACAGCCTCGGCGGCGCCACCGAAGCCTCCATCTGGTCCATCCACCACCCCATCACCACCACCCCAGAAGAATGGACCAGCATCCCCTACGGAAAACCCCTCACCAACCAAACCATGCACATCCTCGACCACCACCAAAACCCCCGACCCCCCTACACCACCGGACACATCCACATCGGCGGCACCGGCGTCGCACTCGGCTACTGGAAAGACCCCCAAAAAACCGGCAACGCCTTCACCACCCACCCCCACACCAAACAACGCCTCTACAAAACAGGCGACCTCGGACGCTACTGGCCCGACGGAACCATCGAATTCCTCGGCCGCGAAGACCACCAAGTCAAAATCAACGGCTACCGCATAGAACTCGGAGAAATCGACACCACCCTCACCACCCACCCCCACATCCACACCACCCTCACCACCACCCACCACACAACCAACCGCGAAAACAAACGACTCATCACCTACATCGTCCCCACCCACCCCGAAAACCCACCCACCACCCAAGACATACAGAACTGGCTCCGCGAAAAACTCCCCCACTACATGATCCCCAACACCATCATCACCCTCAACGAAATCCCCCTCACACCCAACGGAAAAATCAACCACAAAGCACTCCCAGACCCCACAACCAACCCCACCAACCGCACCCACACACCCCCCAACACCCCCACCGAACACACCCTCACCACCATCTGGACCGAACTCCTCAACCCCACCCAACCCCTCTCCACCACCGACAACCTCTTCGAACTCGGCGCCGACTCCCTCCTCGCCCTCCGCGCCACCGCCGCAGCCGACCGCCAAGGACTCCACCTCCAACTCCCCGACATATTCCAAAACCCCACCATCACCCAACAAGCACTGGTCGTCGGCTCCGCCGTGGTCCGCACGGCCGAAGACGTCCCCGTGGGGCCGACCGGGATGACGCCCTCGCAGCACTGGTTCCTCTCGCAGGACCTGCCGCAGCGCCACCACTGGAACGACGCCTCGTTCCTGCTGTCGCTGCAACGTCCGCTGGAGCCCGCCAGGCTGGCGCACGCGCTGCGTCGCGTCCTCGAACACCACGACGCCCTGCGGCTGCGCTTCCGCGAGTCCGCCCCGGGGGCCGGCTGGGAGGCCGAGGTCGCTCCGTACGAGGAGTCGGACGCGCTGCCGTTCACCACGTACGACCTGTCCGGGCTCGACAGCCGCGCCCAGAAGCTGCGCAGCACCGAGATCAGCGACTCGCTCCAGTCGAGCCTCGACCTCGCCGAGGGGCCGCTGCTGCGCATGGCCTACTTCGACATGGGCGACCGTCCCCACTGCATCCTCTTCCTCGCCCACTGGCTGGCGGTCGACCACTACTCGGGGCGGATAGTCCTCGAGGACCTGCTGGGCTGCTACGCGGACCTGGCCGCCGGCGAGGAGGGCGGACTGCCGCCGAAGTCCTCGTCCTTCCGGTCCTGGACCGAAGGGCTGCGCGCGTACGCGGAGGGGCCGGAGGTACGGGCCGAGCTCGACTACTGGGCCGGCGAGGACCGCCGGTCGCCGTCGGTGATCCGGCTGGACGGCACCGAGGGTGCCAACTCGCTCGAGTCGCTGGACAACCACACCGTGCGGCTCGACCGGAAGGTGACGGAGGCGCTGGTCCGGCTGCTGCCGCGGCGGGTGCGGGCCGATCTGTCGGAGGTCCTCTGCTCCGCGCTCCTGCGGTCCCTGCCCTTCGAGGACGAGGGCCGCGGGGAGGACGCGCGGCGGGTCCTGCTGGATCTGGAGCGGCACGGACGCGACCTGCCGGTGGCGGGCGCGGACGTGAGCCGCACCGTGGGGCGGTTCTCGACGCTCGTCCCCGTGCTGTTCGAGTTCGATCCGTCGGAGTCGGCGGTGGACGCGCTGCACCGGACCGTGGACCAGGCCCGGTCGCAGCCGGGCCGCGGTGCCGGACACGGGCTGCTGCGGTACGTGTCCGGTGATCCGGAGGCCGCCGTGCTGCGCTCCCTGCCCCAGGCGGAGATCGGCGTCAACTATCTGGGGCAGGTCGACGAGGTGTTCATGCGCAGCGATCTGCTGAGCGTTCCCCGGATGGCGTACGGCCGTCAGCGCAGCGATGTGGGCACCCGGTTCCGGCTGGTCGACGTGATCGGCTTCGTCGTCGCGGGGCGGCTCAACCTCACCGTCGGGTTCAGCGGCAACCGCCATCGGCCGGAGACCACGCGCCGGATCGTCGACGGACTCGTCGCGGAACTGACGGAGCTGGCCCGCTGGGCACGGGAGGCACCGGAGACCGGGAAGTAGCCGGCACGGCGCCGGTATGACAGAGGTGGGGGCCGCTCCCGGAGCGGCCCCCACCTCTCGTGCCGTGCCGTCTGCTCTCAGCTGCTGTAGAGGAGCGCGAGACCGCCCAGTGTCAGGCCGATCATGCCGGCGAAGAGCGGAACCTGCGGGAGTACCTTGCGGTCGCGGGGCAGTACCCCCACCGCCGAGTCATGGGCGCTGATGACCCCGAGGACATGGCCGGTGACCACGGCGGTGACCTGGACGAGGGACATCAGGGTGGCGCCGGGGACCGCGTAGGACGCGGCTGCCATGCCGCCGTCGTGGGTGGAACCGTGCTCCCCGGTGACGAAGAAGACGTCGAAGAAGCGCTGGACCTCCAGGACCAGGACGGAGGAGTAGTGGGCGATGACGTAGCCGATGGCGATCGGGATCAGTGAGGGGGCCATCAACGCGGACGTCCACGAGCCGTCGCGGGAGAGCCGTCCGGACGCCCGGCCCGAGGCCCACAGCAGTCCCAGCACGAAGAGCACCGTGGCCAGCAGCCCCGCCGAGCGGGCGAGCGGCTCGGGGACGTCTTCCGTGAGCCGTTTCCACCAGCCGAGGTTGGCCAGGCTGTCGAAGCCGGTGGCCGCCAGCATCACGGCGACCGTCGCCGTCAGGCCCGGCCGGGCGTGCACCGCGCTCAGCCCGTTGAAGGGGTTGCGCAGCACCAGTCGGCGGTCGGCTGGCGACCTGCCCAGCGGCGAGAGGGAGGCGATCAGGGAGGAGTACGCCTCGAAGGCGTCCCCGCGCTCGAACCAGCGTGAGCCGAACACGGCGGCCGCCGTGAGCTGGACGGCGGCGTACAGCCAGAGCCCCAGCAGGACCGTCGAGGCGGAGCCACGGGCCGGCGCGGCCAGTTCGAGCCAGGCGAAGCCGAGGAGCCCGACCGCGGCCGGCCAGTGGCCGAGTCGGTCGGGCAGGGGCCGGATGCCCTTGTCGGGGTCGGTGCGCATCAGCAGGGCGAGCAGCTCGTGGAGGGTGCGCAGGGGGTTGAGCAGCCTCCAGACCGGTCCGAACAGCAGCGAGGCCGGGACGAGTCCGACCCAGAACAGGACGAACACCATGCCCGGTCCCAGCTCCTTGCCTCCGTATCCCGTGGTGAGCACGGTGAGGGTGAGCACGGTCAGGGCGAGACCGAACAGCCGCAGCGTGCGCCGGAGCAGGGGGTGGTCGCAGAGTCGCTGGGTGAACCGGGGCAGGGCGCGCCAGACCCGCCGGGCGTCGAAGCGGCGCTCGTGCCAGCGCAGCCGCAGGGCGTCGAACGAGGCGTAGAGGGCGGTCGTTCCGGCCACGAGGGCGTAGGAAAGAGGGATGGGGCCGTCGCGGTGACCGACGACATGGGCAAGATAGACGTCGTAGGACATCCCGTCACGATCGGGCCCGGCGGGGTGCGGGGCGAGACTCCGTCGGCCGTACCTTCGACGAACGCGGGGGGCCTGAACGGGGTGGCCGATCAGGCGGTCGTTCTCCTCGTCCGGAGTCGGGTCTCACCGTGGACGCGCGTGTTGCACCGTAAGGGGCATGGACTCCACAGAGACGCGGTCGGCCTTGGAACACGACACGGGGAACTCCGCACCTCCTGCCGATCCGACCGGCCGACTCCGTACGGTCGCCTTCGCGGCCGTGGCGATCTATCTTTTCGGCCAGGCCTTCGACACGTACTGGCACGCCAAGAACGTCTCCTTCGTCCCTGAGCCTCCCGGCGCGTTGTGGTCGATCCATCTCGGCATCTACCTGGGCGCGGCGATCGTGCTGGCGACCGGCGGGGCGCTGGCGTTCCGCGCGGGGTTCCGGGTGGCCGGGGTGCTGCTCGCGGCGGGTGGCGGGGTGGAACTGGCGGGATTCTTCCTCGACATGTGGAAGCACTCGCAGGGCACGTCGGTCGACTTCTACCACGATCTCGTCTGGTATGGATTTGGCCTCGTCGTTGTCGGTACGGTGCGTATGGAAGCGATGCGTCGCATCCACGTGAGTGACGCCCATCGTTCGGACTGACCCGAGGACCGTGGTTCTCATGACCGAGAAGACAGCCGGAACGCTGAGCAAGCTCTTGGGGCCGCTGGGGGCCGAGGCCCTCACGGCCCTGTGGCGCAACGGCCGGCCGCTCAGCGTCCGGCAGGTTCAGGAGGAGCTCAACCGGCACCGCCCCGAGCCGCTCGCCTACACCACGGTGATGACCGTGCTGAGCCGGCTCGCGGCGAGGAACGTGCTGCGGCGGACGCCGGCCGGCCGCGGATTCCTGTACGAGCCCCTCGTCGCCGACGCCGCCGAAGTGGCCGTGCGGGACGTGATCAGGGATCACGGGGTCGCCGCGGTCGCGCATTTCGTCGACCAGTGCCGGACGGAACCGCAGCTGCGGTCCCGACTGCTCAACCTCATGCAGCCGGATTCGGAAGGTGTCGAACCCGGCTGACGCATCATCGTCTCTTGCTCCGCCAACTCAGCGTGTTCTCAGGGGGACTCATCGGTGAAACACCTCGGCGAGATACGACGGAGCCCTACCTGTCTGGTAGGGCTCGTCCTTTGCCTCGGCGTCACGATCGCCTGCGGTCTGGAGGCCTGGCACATCGGTGCGGAGCTTCCACGGCATGCGCGAGCCGGCGGGGAGTCGGGCTTCATCGGGATGGTGGACACGCTGGCCATCGCCGGCGGGCTCGCCGTCGCACTGGTGAGCGTGCTGGCCGGATCCCGGACGATGCTGCGGTGCCTGCTCGACTCGGCGGCGCTTTCCCGGTGGGTGAGCGAGAACTCGGTGCCGCCCTGTGAGCGGCTTTCGCGGATCGCCCGGTCGGTCGCCGGTGACATCCAGGTGGCGCAGATCGACGTGGCGCACGCCGTCGCCGTGACGCATCGCGCGTGGCGTCCGCGGATCGCGATCAGTTCGATGCTGGTGGCACGGACCTCCGACGCGGAGCTGGCGGCGGTGCTCCGCCATGAGGTGCACCATGCCCGTCGTCGGCATCCGCTGGGCCGTCTCGCCGCCGAACTCGCTTCGTCGGCGCTGTGGTTCCTGCCCGCGCTGCGCACCGTCGGCCGGCACGCGGCGGTACGGCAGGAGCTGTCGGCCGACCGGGCGGCGCTGTCCCACGCCGCGCCCTCGACGCTGGCGGGTGCTCTGGTGAAGGCCCTGGCGGAGCCCGAAGTGGCTCCCGCGGGAACGCTGATGGGTGATACGACGACGCTTGAGGCGCGTGTGCATCAGCTGGAGCACGGGCCGAAGCCGTTGTCCAGGGCGTTGCGCTGCCATTCGCTGCGGCGGGCGGTGCTGCTGCTCTGCACGGTCGGCGGTCTGCTGGTCTACGGAACGGTGGCCGCGGCCGGCCGCGGCCTGTTCACTCCGCTGTTCTAGCGATCGCCGAGGTCCTGCGGTCCCGACGGCCCGACGGTCCCGGCGGCCGCGTGGCCGCCGGGACGCGGGGATGGCGGGAGTCGGGATCAGGTGCAGTGCTGGTCGGCGACGCTGAGCGCGTCGTCGATGCGGGCGAGGCCGTCGCGGGCGTCCGCCTCGCTGATGTTGCACGGCGGGGTGATGTTGACGCGGTTGAGGTAGACCATGAGGTTGAGGCCGCGGGACATGAACGCGCCCATCAGTTCGGCTCCTTGGGGGCTGAACCGGTCGGGCGCGTCGTAGCCGATGTACATCTCGCGGGTTTCCTTGTTCTTCACCAGCTCGATCGCCCACATGGCGCCGATACCCCGCACCTCGCCGACGCAGGGGTGCCGCTCGGCGATCTTGGCGAGTTCGGGGCCGAAGACGTCCCGGCCGAGCCTGGCCGCGTGCTCCAGGACGCCCTCGTCGCGCATCGTGTCGATGGCGGCGACCGCGACGGCGCAGGCCATCGGCTGTCCTGAGTAGGTGGTGCCGCCCGGGTAGGGGGTCTTGGAGAAGGTCTCCACGATCTCGTCGGAGATGATGACGCCCGACAGCGGCAGGTAGCCGGAGTTGACGCCCTTGGCGAAGGTGATGAGGTCGGGGCGGACGCCCCAGTGATCGGCCGCGAACCAGGTGCCGGTGCGACCGAAGCCGACCATGACCTCGTCGAGGACGAGCATGATGCCGTACCGGTCGCAGAGTTCGCGGACACCTGCCAGATAGCCGTCCGGGGGGATGAGGACGCCGCTGCTGGTGCCGCCGATGGGCTCGAAGACGATGGCCGCGATGGTCTGCGCGCCCTCCAGGACGATCACCTGCTCCAGGTGGTCCAGGGCGCGTGCGCACTCCTGCTCCTCGGTCTCGGAGTAGAAGGCGGAGCGGTAGAGGTACGGGGCGAAGAAGCGGCTGACGCCCGCCGCTCCGGTGTCGTTGCGCCAGCGGCGCGGGTCCCCGGTGAGGTGGATCGCCGTCGAGGTGGCTCCGTGGAAGGAGTGGTAGGCGGACAGCAGCTTGTGCCGGCCGGTGTGCAGCCGGGCGAGGCGTACGGCGTTCTCGATGGCCTCGGAGCCGCTGTTGGTGAACAGGACGCGGTCGAGGCCCTCGGGGGCGACCTCGGCGATCTTCCGGGCGGCGGTGGAGCGGCTGGCCTCCGCGAAGTGGGGGGCGATGACGCAGAGCCGGTCGGCCTGTTCCTTGACGGCGGCCACCAGACGGGGGTGCTGGTGGCCGAGGTTGGCGTAGACGAGCTGGGAGGAGAAGTCGAGGAACCGGTTGCCCGCGTAGTCCCAGAACCAGGAGCCCTGCGCCCCCTGTACGGGCATTCCGCGGTAGGCGCCCTGCTGCACCCAGCCCCGGAAGAGGTGGGCCTGTTCGTCCGCGAGGACGGCTTGTGCGGCCTCAAGGCCGTTGGTGGCCTGCTCAGTTGTCATGCAGAGCACGTTAGGGCGGGTCATCGGGGGCCCCCAGATCCGTTCGGGCGACCTGATCGGGTAGGTCGGGCAGGGCGGTCCGCGTCCTGGCCGCAACCGCGGACGGACCGCGCCCCGGCGGTGTGTCGGGGTGCGGTCCGTGGGTGCGCGACGGTCAGGGGTGGAGTGGTCGGCCGGCCGGGAGGAGCCGGACGGCGGTGGGATCGGGACGTGCGGTGAGGCGCTGGTAGAGCGTGGTGGGGTGGGGCCAGTTGTTGGTGAGCAGTCCGTCGTCGGTCTTGAACCAGTTGGTGCAGCTGTCGGTCCAGACCGTGCGCCGGGAGCCCTCGTCGACCTGGCGCTGCCAGGCGTCGAGGGTCTCCTGGCCGACGTCGAGCACGGAGCGTTCCTCTCGCTCCGCGATCAGCTCCACGCACTGGGCGATGTACCCGGCCTGTGCTTCCAGGGTCAGGGTCACGGAGTTGTGCCCGAGGTTGGTGTTGGGGCCGTACATGAGGAACAGGTTCGGGAATCCGGGCACGTGGATGCCGAGATGGGCCCGTGCGCCGTCGCTCCAGGTCTCGTGGAGGTCCTGGCCGTCCCTGCCGGTGACCTTCAGGGGGGCCAGGAACTCCGTGGTGCGGAACCCGGTGGCGTAGACGATGGTGTCGCTTTCGCGGTGGGTCCCGTCCCGGGTCTGGATGCCCTTCTCGGTGACCCGCTCGATGGGGTCGGTGACGACTTCCACGTTGTCGCGGGCGAGCGCGGGGTAGTAGTCGGCCGCGAGCACGATCCGTTTGCATCCGATGGCGGAGTCCGGGGTGAGCTTGGCGCGCAGCTCCGGGTCGGTCACCTGGGACTTCAGATGCCGTCCGGCCATCATGCGCAACAGGCCGGAGATCCTGCTGCGTCGCAGGGCGGGCAGCAGGACGGCCTCGGAGCGCCGGAAGAGCAGTGAGCGGTACGCGCGGTGGGCGCCGGGCACCCGGCGCAGCAGCGCGGCCATCAGGGGGTGGAAGCGCTCGCCGGGCTTGGGCAGCACCCAGTTCGCCGAGCGCTGGTACACGTACAACTTCCTTACCAGTGGGGCTATTTCGGGTATGACCTGGGCGGCGCTCGATCCGGTGCCGATGACGGCCACGTCACGGCCGGCGAGGTCGTGGCCGTGGTCCCAGCGGGCGGTGTGGAAGGCGTTGCCGGCGAATTCGTCCACCCCTTCGAGCGCCGGGTACTTCGGGAGGGACAGCTGCCCCACGGCCGTCACGACCACGTCGGCCGTGTACTCCTCCCCGCCCGTCGTGCGCAGCCGCCAGCGCCCGGTCTCGTCTTCGTACCGCAGCTCGGTGATCTCGGTGCCGAACCGCAGGTGCGGGGCGAGTCCGCTGTCCGCGGCACAGCGGTGCAGATAGGCGAGGATCTCGCGTTGCCGCGGGTAGCGGACGGCGCTGTCCCGGTAGGGGGCGAAGGAGTACGAGTAGAGATGGGACGGGATGTCGCAGCCGGCGCCGGGATAGGTGTTGTCGCGCCAGGTGCCCCCCAGGTCTTCGCCCTTCTCGTAGACCGTGAAGGAGTCGAGGCCGCGCCGCTTGAGCTGGATCGCGGCGCCGAGCCCGGCTATCCCGGCGCCGATGACGGCGACCTGTGTGTGGCGCCTCCGCTCCTCGGTCACGGCCGCGCGGCGCCCGTCTTGCGGTAGACGGAGACGTGCTGCTGGCTCTCGCCGGTGAAGGGGGACCGGTCCCACCCTCCGTACCGCTGTTCCAGGGTGAGGCCGGCCAGCCGGGCCATGAGGTCCAGCTCGCTGGGCCACACGTAGCGGAACTGGACGATGTGGTCACGGGAGTTGGCGGAGTCGCGGAGGCTGTAGTGGGGCCACATCCGCTGGGTCACCGGGTCGTGGCGGGCCACGCCGAGGTTGAGGCTGCTCTCCTCGGACCTGGCCACCTCCATGAGCTGTTGGCTCTGGCGGGCCATCTCGAAGCGCGCGGTGTCCGGCACGAAGCCCTGAACGACGAAGAGGCCCTCGTCGGGGAGGAGTCGGGCCGCGTTGGAGAGGCAGTTGAGCTGCTCCTCCTGGGAGGAGAGGCTGTAGAGCGTGTTGAAGACGATGTAGACGAGGGCGAAGGGTCCTTCGGCGGTGTGGTCGGCGAAGTCGCCCTGGACGAGGGTGACCCGGTGGCTGCCGGGCTTCTCCCGGAGCCGGTCGAGCATGTCGGGCGAGGCGTCGATGCCGGTGATCTCCAGACCCCGCTCGCTGAGCGGGAGGGCCACCCGGCCGGTGCCGACGCCCAGTTCCAGGATCCGCTTCGCGCCCGAGGCGCGGGCCGCGCTGTCCGCCAGTTCGCCGAGGACCCGGACGGTGTCCTCGGTGTCGTCCTGGAGGCGGACGATCCAGTTGTCGTAGATGTCGGCGAGCTCGTCGCCGTAGCTGGTCGGTCCGTAGTTCTCCTGAGTGGCCATGCGGGGAGTCAACCTCCGTGGGTGGATGGGGTGCCAGGCACGAAAGGCCCGGCCTTCGGGGGTGGCCGACCGGTCAGTTCCCGGCCGTGGCGTGGGGCGGGTTCGCGGGGGCCGCGGCGCGTTCGACCGTCATCCGGGCGAACAGCGGGAAGGGGATCCAGGGGGCAGCGGTGACGAGGGTGCGCTCGACGGTGCTGCCGGTGAACTCGGGGCGCTCGGCGACGGTCCGGTGGAGCGGTGCGTCCGAGGTGGCGCGGAAGTCGTAGATGACGAGCCGCCCTCCCGGGCGCAGGACCCGCGCCATCTCGGTGACGGCCCGGGGCACGTCGGCCCAGTGGTGCATGCTCAGCGTGGAGACGACGACGTCGGCGCTGGCGTCGGCGAGCGGGAGGGCGTCGGCCGAGGCGGTGTGGACGGTGATGCGGTCTCCGTAGCCGTGCGCCCGGGCGTTGTGGCGGGCCCGCTCGGTCATGGACGGCGCGACGTCCACCCCGTGCGGGCGCAGGTCGGGGCGCCTGCGGGCGATGTCGAGGAGGAGCCTGCCGGGTCCGGTGCCGATGTCGACCACCAGGGCGTCCTTCGGGGCGCGGCAGACGTCGTCGGCGGCTCGCCGGTACAGGCCGCTGAGCAGCCGCCCGGAGAGGCGGTCGTACGCCTCGCCGCTGATGCCCATGCCTCCGGGCTCGGCCTCGTGGCGACTGTGGTCGTGGCCCCGGGCGGCGAGGCGATGGAGCCCCCGGTGGGCGGCGTGGAAGAGGGAACGCATCTGGTTGGCCTTCGGTGTGGAGGGGCGGCGGACGAGAAGCCCGCACGGCTTCTCGTCCGCCGTTTGCCTGGTGGTCAGGCGGTGCCGGGTTCGGGCGTGCTGCCGGCCGGGTTCC
Organism: Streptomyces sp. NBC_00250; assembly: GCF_036192275.1. NCBI lineage: Bacteria > Bacillati > Actinomycetota > Actinomycetes > Kitasatosporales > Streptomycetaceae > Streptomyces > Streptomyces sp. NBC_00250. Next base: position 1,333,263 of record NZ_CP108088.1, read on the forward strand.
GGTCGTCGGAGTCCTGGTCGGTGCCCTGCTGGGCGGTGCCGGTCCGGGGCAGCAGACCGATGAGGAGGGTGAGCAGCAGGGCCAGGGGCACGCCCCAGACGAAGACCTCCGGGATGGCGGCCGCGGTGGACTCCGGGGTCACCGGGCCGTCACCGATCTCGCGGCTGAGCAGGCTGCCGAAGAGGGCGACGCCGATCGCCATGCCGAGTCCCCGGATGGAGAGGTTGGCGGCGGTGGTGGCGGCGAGGTCGGGCGGCGCGGCGGCGTTCTGGGAGACCACCACGAGGTTCTGCATGAGGAGGCCGAACCCGACGCCGAGGATCGCCATGGCGCCCGCGACCACGAGGTACGGACTGTCGAGGTCGAGCATGCCGAGCACCAGGAAGGCGACGGCCAGCACCCCGGCCCCGGTGAGGAGATAGGGCTTGAAGCGTCCGCTGGCGCCGGCTTTGCCGCCCGCGACGGCGGAGACCACGAGGAACGGGATGAAGTACGGGTTGAGCGCGAGGCCGGCTTCGGTGGCGCTCATGTCGTACGCGGTCTGCAGGAAGGTCGGCATGTAGACGACGGAGCCGTACAGGAGCATGCCGAGGATGGCCGTGGCGGGCAGTACCAGCCGCAGTGAGGGGTTGGTGAACAGCCGCATGGGCAGCAGGGGGTTCTCGGCCCTGCCCTCCCACCACACGAACAGGGCGAAGAGGGCGAGGCAGCCGGCGATCAGGCCGAGGATGAGCCCGGAGGTCCAGTCGTGGTCCCGTCCTCCCCACTCGGTGATGAGGAGCAGGCTCACCACGCCGCCGATGAGCAGCGCGGAGCCGCCCAGGTCGACCTTCTCGCCCGCGGCGGCGCGCGGCAGCCGGAGCGCGAAGGCGCACAGGAGCACCGAGATGATGCCCAGGGGCACGTTGATGTAGAAGATCCAGCGCCATCCGGCGGAGTCCGTGATGGCTCCGCCGACCAGGGGGCCGCCGACGCTCGCGATGGCGAAGACGGCTCCGGTGAGGCCCTGGACCTTGCCGCGCAGGTGCTTCGGGTACAGCTCGGAGAGGGTGACGGTCGGGATGACGAAGAGGGCGCCGGCGCCGATGCCCTGGAGCACCCGGGCCGCGATCAGCTGGGGCATGGTCTGGGCCATGCCGCACAGCAGGGAGGCGACGACGAAGAGGAGGACGGCGATGACGAAGAGGGGTCGCCGCCCGTATCGGTCGCTCAGCCGCCCGTACAGGGTGCCGGTCGCGGTGGACGCGAGGACGTAGGCGGTGACGACCCAGCTGAAGGAGTCGGCGCCGCCGATGTCGGCGGCGATGTCGGGCAGGGCGATGGCTACGACCGTCTGGTCGAGTACGGAGAGCAGCATGCCGAGTACGAGGCCCGCGGAGGCGAGCGGCACGATGCTGCGGTGGGCCGGTTCCCCGGAGCCGGTGTCCCCGGGCCGGTCGGCGGAGGGTTCGGCGGTGGTGCGTTCTGACATCGTGGGTCACGCCCTCCCGGACGCAAACGGGTTGGGAAGTTTGAAGTCGGCACTGACCAGGTCCTGGTCGATGACGCTGCCGGCGACGGTGCCGCTGGCCGCGGCCGCGACGACGGCGGCGAGCGGTATGGGCACGGTGGCGCGTCGGGCCATGTCCCCCGCGGCGTAGACGCCGGGGACGCTGGTCTGGGCGAACTCGTTCACCTCGACGCAGCCGTCGGGGAAGTCGGCGCAGCCGAGTCGCTCGGCGAAGTCGGACCGCTGGTGGAGCGTGGTCTTGATGAACACCGCGTCCCGGTCGAGCGAGGTGCCGTCGTCGAACACGATGCGGCGGAGCCGGGTGTCCTCGTGCTCCAGCCGGGCGACCGGGGCGCACCGCACGGCGACGCCGTTGGCCTCCAGGACGCTCTGCATGACCGGTTCCAGGGAGGCCCCGCCGGTGCACAGGGCGATGTCGTCGGTGAAGCGGCTCAGGTGGAGCGCGAGCCTGACCCGCTCCGGTGCCGCGCCGAGTACGGCGATGCGGCTGCCGCTCGCCTCGAAGCCGTGGCAGTACGGGCAGTGGAAGGCGCTCTTGCCCCACAGCACGTCCACGCCCTGGACGTCGGGGAGTTCGTCGCGCAGTCCGGTGGCCAGGAGGAGCCGGCGCGATTCGTGCAGTGCGCCGTCTTCGAGCCGGACCTCGAAGTGGTCGTCGCCGAGGCGGCGCACCGAGGTCGCGGCCGTGGCGACGGACCGGACCGTCGGATACTGCCGCAGGTTCTCGTGGCCCAGGTCGCGCAGGACCTGCGGGGGCGTGCCGTCGTGCGTGAGGAAGTTGTGCACGGCGTCGGCCGGCGCGTTGCGGCCCTGTCCGCTGTCCAGGAGCAGCACCGTGCGGTGGGCCCGCCCCAAGGTCAGCGCTGCGGACATTCCGGCGGGTCCCCCGCCGACGATGATCACGTCAAGCATGATTCCTCCTGTCTCAGCGGAGACGTGATGCGTCCCCTTGACCTGGACCCAACTCTGCAAGTTAATGTCAACATGAAGTCAAGTGCCGACGAGACATCCATGACCATCGGCGAGCTGGCCGACCGGTTCGCCCTGCGCACCCATGTGCTGCGGCACTGGGAGGCGACGGGGCTGCTGTCCCCCGCGGAGCGGGTGAACGGGCGCCGTCGTTACAGCACGCGCCACATCGCCCGGGTGGCGATGATCGTCCGGGGCAAGGCCGCCGGCTTCAGCCTGGAGCAGCTGCGCGCCGTGCTGGACGCGTCCGACGCGGCGGAGCGGCGGGTGCTGCTGCTTGAGCAGCGCGCCGAGCTGGAGCGGCGCATGGAGGAGATCGCGGCGTCGAAGACGCTGATCGAGCACGCCCTCGAATGCAAGGCGAAGGACTTCACCGAGTGCCCCGGCTTCCGCAAGCTGGTCGAGCAGCTGGCCAACGGCCCGGCGGTGGCCCCGGTGGAGACCGGGGAGCTGCGCGGGCATCTCCCCGGGTGAGCGCGGACACCGGCGCCCGGCAGCCGCCGGCCTGATCCGACGGGAGTCGTCGGACAGGCCCCGCGGGCTGCCGGGCCGGGGTGGGACGGGTCAGCGGATGCCGGAGAAGGAGACCGACATCTTCTCGGGGCCGCGCAGGATGACGTGCGGCCGGTATTCGAGCGACTCCTCGACCAGCTTGGGGTCGACGACCCGGGTCACGAACGCCTGGAGGGCGATGACGGCCTCCAGCTTGCCCAGGTTGGCGCCCAGGCAGCGGTGCGGACCGCTGGAGAACGACAGGTGGTCCAGACGCTGCCCGGTGGCCCTGGTGATGTCGAACCGGTCGGGGTCCGGGAACACCTCCGGGTCCCGGTTCGCGGCCGCCGCGAGGAGCAGGACGTCCATGCCCTCCGGGATCTCGAAGTCGTCCAGCACGATGCGTTCCTTCGCCATCCGGTGCAGCATCTGCACGGACGGCTCGAAGCGCAGGATCTCCTCGACCGCGGCGAACGCCAGCGAGGGGTCCTCCCGCAGCATGGCCAGCTGCTCCGGGTGGCGCAGCAGCAGCAGGATGCCGTGCGTGATCAGGTTGGCGGTGGTCTCGTGGCCGGCCATCACCAGCAGCGCCAGCGTCGCGAGCAGCTCGGTCTCGGTGAGCCGGTCGCCCTCGGCCTCGGCGCGCACCAGCCGGGCGAGGAGGCCGTCGTCGTCGGCTCCGCCGTCGGCGATGAGGTCGCGGAAGTACTGGTAGAAGGCGGCCCTGGTCTCGGTGTCCTCCTTGTCGATCTCCGGCGAGCGGTTGGCGGCCATCAGCGGGTCGAGTGCCCGCCCGAGGACCGTCGACCAGGTGCCGAAGACCTTGTGGTCCTCCGAGGGGACGCCGAGCATCTCGCAGATGACCCGTACGGGCACGGGGTACGAGAAGACGCTGGGGATGTCGACCGGCGATCCGGACCGCGCGACCTGCGTGACGAGGTCGTCGGCGATGCCGCGGATGTGGGTCTCCAGGCTCTGCACCATGCGGGGGGTGAACGCCTGGGTCACCAGCCCGCGCAGCCGGGTGTGGTCCGGCGGGTCGAGGAAGGTCATGACCTCCTTGCGGGACTCCACGGCGTCCGTGCTGAGGATCTTGGACTTGCTGCGGTCGGCGCTGGCCGCCGGATGCCGCAGCATGGCGTCCACGTCCTTGTGCCGCCCCAGCACCATCAGCGCCCCGTCCATGGCCAGGAACGGCGACGCCTCGCGCAGCTGATGCAGGTGGGCGTACGGGTCGGCGCGGTTGGCCGGATCGAAGAAGGCTGCCAGGTGGTCTTCCGGTGTCTGGGCCGGGGTCGTCTGCGTCATGAGCCCGAGGGTGTCTCCCGGGGCGCCCCGGGAGACACCCACCGACGCCGTGGTCGTTCGGGCACCTCGCGTGCACCCCCCAAAGGGGACTCCCGTGACTCCCGGGACGGCCGCAGGGTAGCCGTCCATGGGATCCGTTGCGCTCAGTTCCGCGATGACCACACACTCAGCGAGGCCGCCGAAGGGCACGGCCTTCGACGCCTGGCGAAACTGGCGGGACCACGAGGGTGCCGAGGGCATCGTCGCCGCCGGCATCCTGGCCGCCAACGCCCGCAACGTACAGCCGTGGCGGTTCGCCGTCGACGCGGACGACGAGGGCGGCGCCCGACTGCGTCTGTACGCCGACCTGTCGCGCCGTCAGGGTGCTCTCGATCCGTTCGACCGGGAGCTGTACGTGGGCCTCGGCTGCGCCCTGGAGAACATGGTGCTGGCCGCCCGGGCCCGCGGGTTCGCCCCGCACGTGGAGCTGCTCCCCGACGACGGGGATCCGGCACACGCCGCCACCGTACGGCTGGAGCGCGGTGAGGCGACGGCGTCCGAGCTGTACGACGCCATCCCCTACCGGCACACCAACCGCGGCCCGTTCCGTCCGCAGCCCATGCCCGAGCCCCTGCTCCAGGAGATCGCCGGTCTCGGCCGGGCCGATCTGCCCGCGCCGGCGCTGCTCTGGTTCTCCGAGGAGAAGGACCGTGCGCGGGTCGCCGAGCATCTGACGGCCGCGACGGAGGCGATCATCGCCGACGAGGACCAGTCCCTCGCCGGACACCGGTGGTTCCGCAAGAGCGACCGGGACATCGAGCGCAGCCCCGACGGGATGACCGTCGACACCCAGGGCATGCCACCGCTGCTGAGCGCCCTGGGCAAGCGGCTGCCCTCGCCGTCCCGGCGTACCGCCGACCGGTTCTGGCTGCGCCAGACCCGCGAGGTCCATCTGCCCACCGCGGCCGCGTTCGGGATGGTCACGGTCCCGGACGCGACGAGCCTCCGGGACCGGATCCAGGGCGGCCGGCTGCTCCAGCGCATCCATCTGTTCGCGACCGCCCGGGGGCTCGCCGTCGGGCATCTCAACATGATGACGGTCCGCGCCGATCGCGAGCGCCAGACCGGGCAGCCGCCCCGGTTCGACTCCGTGCTCGCCGAGCTCGTCGGCGACCCGGACCGGCAGACCCTCGTCACCTTCCGCATCGGCCACCCGGCACAGCCGGCGGCCGCCGCGCCGCGCAGGTCCGTCGCCGCGGTGCTGCGGTGAGCTCCGGCTCCCGGAAGGGCATCACCCACCGTCCGGCGGAGCCGTCCGCCACCAACGCCGAGGAGGCGTGATACCTGATGTACGACGCGATAGTCGTCGGTGCCCGGTGCGCGGGAGCCACCACTGCCATGCTGCTGGCCAGGGCCGGCCACCGGGTTCTGCTCCTGGACCGGGCCCAGTTCCCCAGCGACACCATGTCGACCCACTACGTCCATCAGCCCACGGTCGCGCGGCTGGCCCGCTGGGGCCTGCTGGAACGCCTCACGGCCACCGGCTGTCCCCCGCTGGACATCGCCCGCTGGACCCTGAACGACGTCACGATCACCGGCTGCGCGCCGCCGGTGGACGGCATCAGGACCGCGTACGGTCCGCGCCGGTTCGTCCTCGACACGCTGCTGGTGAACGCGGCCTGCGAGGCCGGCGCCGAGCTGCGGGAGCAGACCAAGGTGACCGAGGTGCTCCGGGACGGCGACCGGGTCGTGGGCGTCAGGGCCCGCGGCACGGACGGCCGGGAGTACACCGAGCACGCGCGGGTGGTGATCGGGGCGGACGGTGTCGACTCGACGGTGGCCCGCGCGGTCGGGGCCCGCAAGTACGAGGAGGCCCCGACGCTGAACTGCCTCTACTACACGTACTGGGGCGGTCTCAAGGCCGACTACGAGGTGTACGTGACGGGTCGCCGCGCGATCGGAGTCGTCCCCACCAACGACGACAACGTGATGATCGGCATCCAGTGGCCGCGGGCGGAGTTCGACGAGGTCCGCAAGGACGTCGAGGGCTCCTACCTCAAGGCGCTGGAGGCGACCGCGCCGGAGCTGGCCGAGCGGGCGCGGGCCGGGGAGCGCACCGCCCGGTTCAACGGCACGGGCCGGCTGCCGAACTTCTTCCGGCAGGCGAGCGGGCCGGGCTGGGTGCTGGTGGGCGACTCGGGATTCCACAAGGACCCCGTGGGAGCCTTCGGCATCAGTGACGCCATCCGGCACGCCGAGCTGCTCGCGGGGCTGCTGAGCCCCGCCCTGGGCGGCGAACTGCCGCTGGACCAGGCCCTGGAGACGTTCGCCGTCGAGCGCGACGAGGACGCCATGCCGGAGTACTTCTTCAACCTCCAGGCGGCCCAGCTGGATCCGATGCCGGAGCTGCTGGACATCCTGCGGGTGATCTCCGGCGACCAGGACCAGGTGGACCGGTTCTTCGGCCTGATCGCCGGCCAGTTCACCTGGGACGCGTTCTTCACCCCTGAACTCATCGAACGGGCAAGTGCCGGGAGGACGACATGACCGATACGACGCGCAGCAGCAACGCCGAGCTCATCGAGCGGCTCTACGCGGAGGTGTACAACGTGCACCGGCTCGACCGCATGCCCGAGTTCTACGCGAAGGACGTCCTCAACCACGGCGGCCAGGGCGAGGTGGGCGCGGACGCCCTGCGCAACCGGGTGGGCATGATGTTCACCGCGTTCCCCGACGCGGTGGCCGAGGTCGAGCACATCGTGGCCCAGAACGACCGGGTGCTGGTGTTCCTGCGCTGGACCGGTCATCTGACCGGTTCGGAGGAGGAGATGACGCTCTTCACGGCCAACCTCTACCGGGTCCGGGACGGCGAGATCGCCGAGCACTGGAGCGTGGTGGACCAGTCCGGGCTCACCCGGTTCGGCATGCCGGCGGGCGACCAGACCCAGCCCGCCGGAAAGCCCGACTGGGCGGCCACCGAGACCGAGCAGGCCAACATGCGTCTGGTCCTGAAGGTCTGGGACGAGCTGATGCAGCAGCACCTGCTCGACCGTGCGGACGACTACTACCGGCAGGACTACATCCAGCACAACGCCTTCGCCGCCCAGTCGGGAGGCGGGCTGAAGGGGATGAAGGACTTCTTCGCCGGCCTGTTCGCGCTGGCGCCCGATCTGACCGGGGAGATCACCCAGATCGTCGCGCAGGACGACCTGGTGGGCGTCTTCTGCGTCTGGCGGGGTCACGAGGCGTCCAGCGGCCGTGAACTGCTGCTGCACACCGCCGATCTCCTGCGCGTCCAGGACGGGCTGATCGCCGAGCACTGGGACGTCATGGACTACGCGGCGGTCGCCGACTTCGGGGTCGCCCCGCAGAACGGCTGACGGCCACCACGAGGAAGAAGGCCCCGGATGATTCCGGGGCCTTCTTGCGCGGTACCGATGCGCCGTGCGTACGTGGCGTACTGCCGCGGCGTACGGGAACGCCCGGGTTCAGCCGAGCGGGGTCACCGTCACGGGCAGTTCGGCCAGCCGGCGCTGCATGAACAGCGGAAGCCACCGGGGCCGTTCGACGGACTCCGACTCCAGGGCGACGGGCCAGGCCGCGAGTGCCTCCATCATCAGCGTGCCCTGCTGCTTGGCCAGGGCTGCCCCGAGGCAGTAGTGCAGACCGTGGCCCAGTGCGAGATGGCGGGCCCCCGAGCGGGTGATGTCGAAGCGGTCCGGGTCCGCATAGACCGCCGGATCCCGGTTCGCGGCGCCGATGAAGGTGAGCACCCGGCTGTCGGCGGGGATGACCCTGCCGCCCACTTCGATGTCCTCGGCGGTCCAGCGCCCGCCGCCGGCCGTGGCGAGCTGCAGCGGGCTCTCGTACCGCATGACCTCCTCGGCCGCGGTGGCGGCGAGTTCGGGCCGGGCGCGCAGCAGGGCCAGCTGGTCCGGGTGGCGCAGGAAGGTCAGGACGGCGCTGGCGGTGAAGGCCACCAGCGTCTCGTGCCCCGAGATGAAGATCAGGATGACGTTGGCGTGCAGCTCGTCGCGGCTCAGCAGTCCCTCGCGCTCGGCCTCCAGGAGCGAGGAGAAGAGGTCGTCACCGGGGTCGGCGCGGCGCCGCTCGGCGAGTCGCCCGATGTAGGCGTCGAACGCCTCGAACGCCTCGACGGCCCGCTCGATCGAACCCGGGTCGGCCGGGATGTCGGCGGCCGGGGACATCGCCTGGCCCCAGTCCCGCAGTTGCGGCAGGTCCTCGCGCGGGATGCCGAGCAGATCGCCGATCGCCTGGAGCGACACGGGGAACGCCAGGTCGTCGACCACCTCCAGGCCGCCTCGGCGCAGGGCCTCGCCGAGGATGCGGTCGGCCGCCTCCCGCGCGTCGGCCAGGACGCCCTGGAGCCGCGGTGACGCGAAGGGGCGGCGGGTCAGGTTGCGCAGCCTGGTGTGGTCGGGCGGGTCCTGGAACAGCAGCGTCTGGTTCATCGAGCGCAGCGACTCGGGCACGATCGTGGCCAGCAGCTCGGCGACCGGCGCGGGCGGCCGTAGCAGCAGCCGCGGATCCGCGAGCACCGCGGAGGCGTCCGCGTGGCCGCTCACGACGTACGAGTCGAGGTAGTCCCAGTGGACGGGCCCGCCCAGGTCGCGGATCCGGGCGTACTCGGGGTAGGGATCGGCGCGGAACTCCGGTGTGTAGGGGTCGAAGTCCTTCAGGGAGGGCGGGAGGTCGTGGTCCTGGTGGTCGGTCATCGGGTCCCTTCCGTACCGGTGATCTCGGCCAGCGCTTCTGCCGGCAGCCGGGCGAGCATGGACAGCAGGTTGTCCGGGGCGAAGAACTCCTCGGCGGGCACGGTGCCGGCGATGACTCCGAAGAACCGGTCGGCCTCGTCGCGGTTCTCGGCCAGGACCCGGACGAGCTGTCGCGTCATGGGGTCGAACTCGAAACTCGCCGCCTCGCAGGTGAACTCGTAGATGAGTTCCGAGGCGGCGTTGCGGAGCCGCTCGTAGCCGGCCATCGCCGTGTCCCAGTCGGTGTGGCCGGAGCGCACCTCGTGGACGGCGTCGGCGAGCAGCTCGGCGTCGCGCCAGGCGTCGCTGATGCCCTGCCCCGTCAGCGGGTCCTTGTGGTAGCCGGCGTCGCCGACCAGGGCCCAGCCGGGCCCGTACGGCTTGCGGTAGAAGTTCTCCAGCGACGCGCTGCCCCGGAAGCGCTCCACGCGTTCGGCGCCGTCGGCGAGTTCGCTCGCCAGGGCGGGTGCCGCCTCCTCGATGGCCTTGAGGTAGTGGCGCTCGATGTCCGAGCGGTACTCGCCGAAGAAGTCGTGCGGGCGCGCCGCCTGGATGAGATAGGCGTCGTCGTGGGTGGGGATCACCCCGATCTGCTTGTCGCCCTCCAGGAACACCTCGTTGCGGTGACGGCGTTCGGGCCGCAGCCCCCGCCAGTAGGTGTAGTAGACGACGGTGAGCGGCGGCCGGCTGTTGTACTTCTCGGCGCCGGTCTCCCGGGCGACCAGGGAGTCCCGTCCGTCCGCGCCGATCACGATCGGCGCGGACAGGGTGTGCTCGGCGCCGCCCTGCTCCTGGCAGCGGACGCCGGTGACCCGCCCGTCGTCGTCGCGGACGAGGGACCGGACGGTGCAGCTCTCCCGGATCTCCGCGCCGGCTTCCCGTGCGGCGTCGACGAGCAGGGCGTCGAGGACGGTACGGCGCGGTGCGAGGGCCATGGCGATGTCGCCGTGCGGCGGGGCGAAGCCGCGGACCGAGGTCTCCCCGAACCACCACAGGGCCTCGGTGACCGGTGGACAGCCGGTGGCCGTCAACCGGTCGAGCAGGCCCCAGCGTCGGAGCCGGGCGAGGCCGCTCGGCTGCACGTAGTGGGTCGACACGGTGTCGCGGGGGAAGGACGCCCGGTCGAGCACGACGACCCGGTACCCCTTGCGGGCGAGGAGCATCGCGAGGGGGGATCCCGCACAGCGGGCTCCCACGACAATGACGTCGTACATACAACCTCCGCGGGTACGTCCAGGCGGCGGCCGCCCCGCGGGCGGCTCGACGACCGCCGGTGCCCCGCACAGCAAAGCGGCGCCCGGGGCACGCCCACAGCCCCCAAGGGGGTGCCCACTCGGGCGGGCCCATCGGTCGGGCGCACCAGCCGCTCCCGGCGGGGCACAGATCCACCGCCCTGACGGCTCTGCCACCGGCTCCCCGCGACCGGCAGCGTGAGGGACCGTCCGACCCGCGTCGGGACTCCGGCCGGGGCCGTCGCCCCGGACGCAGGCGATCACGAGGAGTGTGGCCATGGCTCTGGACACCAGCAGGTTCGAACAGATCAAGGAGATCGCGGGAAGCAAGAAGGAGGACGACGTCCTGGCCTTCGCCCGGAGTCAGGAGGGCGGCATCGCCGGACTTCTCGACGATGTCTTCGGCAACATGCCCGACGCCTTCCGCGCGGACCGCGCCAAGGGCCAGGAGGCCTCCTTCCAGTACGAGGTCAGGACCCCGGACGGAGTGCACGAGTACTTCGTGAAGATCTCCGGCGACGCCTGCGAGACCGGCCGGGGCCGGGTCGAGTCGCCGAAGCTGACGACCTCGCTCGCCCTGCACACCTTCCTCAAGCTGCTCACGGGCCGGCTCAACGGCATGCAGGCCTTCCTGGGCGGCAAGGTCAAGCTCTCCGGCAACACGCTGTACGCCGCGAAGCTGGAGCACTGGTTCGAGCGGCCGGCCTGACCCGGTACCACTCCACGCGCCGAAGGGACGCCATGAAACTGGGCATCGCACTTCCCACCGTCGGTCCGCCGGGCCGCCGCCGCTATGTACTCGAGGTCGCGCGCGCCGCCGACCGGCTGGGCTTCGACTCCGTCTGGGTCAGCAGCCATGTCGCCCTCCCCCGGCAGCGCGAGAGCACCTGCCTGTATCCGAGGGCGAAGACCGCGGACGCCTACAACTGGGGTGTCGCCTGGCTGGAGCCGATCGCCGTGATGGGCCTGGTGGCCGGCGCCACCGAGCGCGTCAGGATCGGCACCCACGTCCTGGCACTGCCGTACCGCAACCCGGTCATCCTGGCCTCCGAACTCGCCTCGCTGGACCAGCTGTCGATGGGCCGGGCGATCCTGGGCGCCGGAATCGGCTGGATGGACGAGGAGTTCCGGACCGTCGGCGTTCCGCGCAAGGAGCGCGGGGTCCGCACGGACGAGGCCATCGAGGTCATGCGGACGCTGTGGGCCGCCAAGCATCCGACCTCGTTCCACGGCCGGTTCACCGATTTCGACGACATGTGGCTGGCCTCCCGGCCGTACACGGCGAAGGGACCGCCGATCTACGTCGGCGGCAACACCGATCCCGCTCTGCGACGCGTGGCCCGGTACGGCGAGGGATGGCTCGCCCACGAGGTCTATCCGGAGGAACTGCCGGCGGCCCGGGACACCCTCGCGCGCTTCGCGGAGGAGGCGGGCCGCGACCCGGCGGCCATCGAGATCACGGTGCGCCGTGCGCTCGTCCCGCCTTTCGAGGTCATGGACTTCATGTCCGACCGGGTCAGCATCCGGGGCACGGCCGAGCAGGTGGCCGAGCAGCTGGACGCATATCGCTCGTGCGGCGTCTCGATGATGGTGCTGGACCTGTCCATGCGCCCCTCGGAGATCGTCGAAACCATGGAATGGCTGGTCAAAGACGTCCTCGTGCAGCTGTGAACGTCACCCGCCGCACCCTCGACCACTCACTTACGGAGATGAGATGACCACGTCGGACAACGCCGCCAGCACCTCCGAGCGCCGCGAGCAGATCACGAAGCTGCTCTGCGACATCCTGGAGATCGACCCGGCGGAGATCACCGAGACCAGTCTGTTCAAGGAGGACCACGGGGCCGACTCGCTCCGGGCGATCGAGATCCTCGCCGCCCTGGAGCGCACCTTCGACATCACGATCGACCAGGCCGAGCTCAGCCGCATGGTCAATCTCGAGGGCGTCGAGTCGGTCGTGGACCAGGCTCAGTCGGCGCGGTGACCCCCGTGTCCACCAGCCCGCCCGGCGGGAACGACCGGGAACGGCACGAGCCCGTCCGGGTGGTCATCACCGGTCTGGGCACCGTCACCAGCATCGGCATCGGGGTCGGGGAGTTCCTCGCGGGGCTGCGCGAGGGCCGTAACGGCGCTCAGCCCATCACCGCGTTCGACACCACCGGCTTCGACTACGCCAACGGCTGCGAGGTCACCGGCTTCGACCCCGCCGAGTGGATCACCCATGTCGCTCCCGAGACGCTCGGCCGGGCCACGCAGTTCTCGGTCGCCGCGGCCGTGATGGCCGTACGGGACGCCGGGATGCCCGTCGAGGAGCTGCGCGAGCGCCGTGCCCTGGTGTGCGTGGGGACGACCGACGGGGAGTCGGCGGATCTCGACCGCCTGGTGGAGGCCCAGCTGACCGACGGACCCGAGCGGCTCGACCCGGTGGTCGCCCGCCGGGTGCCGGCCGGGCGGCTCACCGCCGCGGTGGTGGGCGAGTTGGGGCTGGTGGACGTGGAGGCCACGACCCTGGCGACGGCCTGCGCCGCGGGCAACTACGCCATCGGATACGGGCTGGACGCCCTGCGGGGCGGCGATGTCGACGTGGCGCTGGTCGGCGGTGCCGACGCGATGTGCCGCAAGACGTTCACCGGTTTCTACCGGCTGGGCACCATCGCTCCGGAGGCCTGCCAGCCGTTCGACGTCAACCGCAAGGGGATCCTCACCGGTGAGGGCGCGGGCGTCCTGCTCCTGGAGACGCTGGACTCCGCGCTGGCCCGGGGCGCCCGGATCTACGCCGAGGTGCTCGGATACGGGCTCAACTGCGACGCCCACCACCCGGTGGCGCCGGACCGGGACAGCATCGCCCGGTGCATGGAACTGGCGCACGCGAGCGCCGGGGTGAAGCCCGACGAGATCGACTTCATCTCGGCGCACGGCACCGGCACCAGGGCCAACGACGTGACGGAGGCGGCGGCGATCCGCCAGGTGTTCGGTGACGGTCCGCCCAGCACCATCTCCATCAAGGCGATGATCGGCCACACGATGGGTGCCGCGAGCTCGTTGGCCTCCGCCGCGTGCGCTCTCGCGATCTCGGAGGGGTTCATCCCGCCGACGATCAACCATGTCGAGACCGATCCCGAGTGCGGCCTGGACTGTGTGCCCAACGCACCCCGGCCGGCCGAGCTGCGGGTCGTGCAGAACAACGCCCTGGCGTTCGGCGGGAACAACGCGGTGCTGATCCTCGGCGCCTACCCGGCCGGCCCGGCCCGTACGGGCGGAGGCGGCGGATGAGTGTCCTGATCACCGGCATGGGCGCGGTCACCAGCGTCGGTGCCGGCGTGGACGACACGTTCGACGCGCTGTGCGCCGGGCGCAGCGGGGTGGCCGAGCTGCGCGGCTTCGACCGGACGAAGTTCCGGGCGCGGCACGCCTACGAGATCGACGACCGGCCGGCCCCGGGTGCGGATGTGCCGCTGCGGGCGACGGGCTGGTTGCTCGACGCGGTGGCGGCCGCACTGCGCGACGCGGAGCTGCCCGAGGACCTCGCCGGCGTCCCGGTGCTGGTGGGCACGACCCTGCGTGAGCTGCGGTCGGTCGAGCTCGGCTGGTGCGAGGCCGCCCCGTTCGACCCGGCGGAGCTGCACTTCGGTACGGCGCTGCGCGAGCGGTTCGGGGCGGACAGCACGTACACGGTGGCGAACGCCTGCTCCGCCTCCCTCTACGCCCTGGGCCTCGGTGCGGACCTGCTCGCGCTCGGTGAGGCCGACACCGTCGTCGTGGCCGGCGTGGACACCATCACGGAGAGCACCTACGGGCTCCTCGACCGGGTCTACCGGGAGGCCCCGGAGTCCGTGCGTCCCTTCGACCGGGACCGGCGGGGGATGCTGCAGGGCGACGGGGCGGCGGCGGTGGTGCTGCGCCGCGAGTCCGGGGAGTACGGGACGCGGGCGCACGCCCGGGTCCGTGGTGTCGGGCTGAACTGCGACGCCTACCACCCCTCCGCGCCGGACAGCGCGAGCATCGAGCGGGCCATGCGGGAGGCGTACCGACGGGCCGGCGTCAAGGCGGGCGACATCGATCTGGTGCTGCTGCACGGTACCGGGACGCCGCTGAACGACGAGGCCGAGGCGGTGGCGCTGAGGACCGTTCTCTCCGGAGCGTCGCGCTCGCCCCGGATGACGGCGATCAAGTCGATGATCGGGCACACCGCGGGGGCGTCCGGGCTGCACAGCCTGATCACGGCCGTCCAGGCGCTGCGCTCGGGCCGGGTGCCGCCGACGCTCGGTCTGGAACTGCCCATCGAGGAGGTGGCCGACTTCCGGCTGAGCCGGGAGCCGGCGACCGACCCGGAGCTGCGCCTCGCGCAGGTCGACTCGTTCGGGTTCGGCGGCCTCAACGCGGTGGCCGTGGTGGAGAGGATGGCTTGAGGTGCGCACACGCGTGGTGATCAGCGGGCTGGGCACGGCTCTGGCCGGCGTGTCGGGTCCCGGCGCGCTGCTCGGAGCCGGGGCCCCCGCGGCCGGCCCGGACCCGGTGAGCACATTGCGGGGTCCCGGCCTGCGGTACAAGGACCGTGCCACCAAGCTCGCGCTGTGCGCGGCCGAGCGGGCGCTGCGCGACGCGGGGCTGCTCGACGCGGACGGCGCGGTGTCCGACGGCTCGGAGAAGGACGGCTCGGGCGCGGACCGGCCGGACTTCGGTGTCGTGGTCAGCACCAACTGGGGGAACGTGGACACCGTCTGCGACACCTCGGCGACCATCCGGGAGCGCGGCTACGCGGCGACGAGTCCGATGCTGCTGCCGAACACGGCGAGCAATGTCACCGCTTCCTGGGTGGCGATCACCCACGGGCTGCGCGGCGCCAACGTGACCTTGTGCAATGGGCCCACGTCCGGGCTCGACGCGGTCCACTGGGCCCGCAACCTCATCGCCTCCGGCCGTCTGACCCGCGCCCTGGTGATCGGCGTCGAGCCGGTGAACGCACCGGTCGAGCGGCTCGTCGGCGGGGCCGGGGACGAGGGCGTCCCGCTCCTGGACGGCGCCGTCGCGCTCGTCGCCGAGGCGGAGGAGGCCGTGCTGGCCCGCGGGGGCCGGTCTCTCGCCGCCGTCGGCCCCTACGCGCGCCGCTCCGACCTGGGCGCGGCCGTGTCGGAGGTCCGGCGGCACGAGACGGCGCCGCCGGGCCTGTGGTACCTGCCCGAGCCGCCGCTCGGGGCCGTCGCGCCGGCCCGTCCGGACCAGGGTTCGGTGCCGACCCACGACCTGAGTGCGCGGTTCGGCCGCTGCTCGGGAGCGCTGGGCGTCCTGCAGTGCGTGGCTGCCACCGCCGAGCTGGTCCGGACGGGGCACACGTCCGTGCTGGCCTCGGCGGGCCACGGCACCGGGCCGGGGCGGCAGGGCACGGGTGACGACGCGGCGGCGGCACTGCTGCTTCTCTCCTCGTCCGCGTCGGGGGGTGCGCCGTGACGGAGTTGAGGGTCGCGTTGCTGCACGGCCTCGCGGGCAGCACCGCGCTGTGGCAGCCGTGGTGCGCACAGCCGCCCGACGGGGTGGAGCTGCTTCCCGTCGACATCGACTGGCCGGTCGACGGCTCCGCGCACCCCGAGGGGCCGGGCGATCCCGCGGAGCTGGTCGCGCGGGCGGTGCGTACCACCGGGGCCGAGGTCGTGGTGGCGCACTCGTTCGCGGCCAACGCCCTGCTGGAGTTCCTCGTCCGGGAGCACGACAGCGGTCTGCGGGGCGCGGTGCTCGTGTCGCCGTTCTACCGGCCCCGGCAGCGGGACTTCGACTGGTCGGCGATCTCCTACTACTTCAACCGTTTCCATCTCATCCTCGAAGAAGGGCTCAGCGTCTCGTCCGGCGACCGGCTGCCGCCCGCGACCCGGGAGTCCATGGCCCTCCGGGTACGGGAGCGGATCGGGCCGTACGGATGGATGGACTTCTTCGGCGCGTACCTGCGGACCCCCCATCTCGCCGTACACCGCGTCCGCCTCCCGGTGCTCATCGTCGCGGGCGAGAACGACTTCGCCGCGCGCCCCACGGACGCGGCGGCGCTCGACCGGGCGCTGCCCGCCGGACGTCTCGAACTCCTGCCGTCCTGCGGGCACTTCCCGATGGCCGAGCAGCCCGCCCGGTTCGGTGGACTCCTCACCGATTTCCTCGGTTCGCTCACCGCCGCACCCCATCCCCCCGGCGGCCCGCCGCCGGCCATCACCTCACTGGAGATGACGTGATAGAGGCCTCTGTCTCTGCTGCCCGCCCGCTGCCCACCGCCTCCCCGGTGACCCGGCGCACCACGACGGTCCGGCTCAGGCCCCGTTTCGAGGGGTCGAACATCTGTACCTGGATCGGCTTCAAGCACGTCAACTACCTGGTGGAGGAGGCCGTGCTCGAACACTTCCGGCGCGGTGGCTGGGCCGCCGGGATGCTGTACGAGGACTACGGGCTCTGCGTCGACATCGTGGACATCAACGCCCGGATCCTGTCCGCCACGCACATCGACGACGACGTGACGGCGCAGGTCGTGCCGGAGGAGCAGCCCGTCGACGGGGAGATGGCGCTCTCCGTCACCCTTCATGTGGACGGCCCGACGCCGGTGAAGACCGTCGCCGCGAAGGTACGGGTGGCCCTGCGCGTCGACCCGCGCGGGGGCGCCGCCGCACCGGTCCCCGCACCGGTCGAACCGTTCTCCGTGGACCGGATCGCCCGCTCCGCGCTCGTCCAGGTGCCACTCGCCGCCGCGCCGCCGGCCAAGGCCGAGGACGGTGAGGCGCTGCTCGCCGAGCTGACCGGCCACTCCAACGCGTACGGGTGGAAGTGGCGGGTCCCCTACTTCTACTGCCACTTCACCGAGCGTCTGCAGATGTCCGGCTATCTGCGTCTGATGGAGGAGGCGGTCGACCTGTTCCTGGAGGACCGCGGCATCTCCATCAAGCGGCTGCTCGACGAGCAGGACTGGATTCCGGTGGTGCCGCAGAACTCGGTCTCCATGCTGGAGGAGGTGGGGATGGAGGAGGAGCTGTACACGGTCCTCACCGTCGAGAACGTGTTCAAGCGGCTCACCTACACGGCCCGGATGGACTGCTACGTGCTGCGCGACGGCGTTCCGGTGCACACGGCGACGGGCCGGATCACCCATGGGTACGCGAAGATCGAGAGCCGTCACGACTGGAGCCTGGCGGAGTTCGACGACCGGATGATCCGCGGCCTGAACGGGCAGCAGGGCTGATGGAGCCCGTCCTCATCACCGGCACCGGGGCCGTGACCTGTCACGGCCCCGGGACGCGCGCGCTGTGGGACGCGATGACGACGGGCGCCGCCCGGCCGCCCGACAAGCTCCCCGATCCGCATGCCCGGATGGATCTGCCGCTGATGTATCTGGTGCCCGAGGACGGGCCGGCGGACCGGGCCGGGCACCGGTCCGCGGACGGGGCCGGACGGGCGACGTCGTTCGCGCTCGCCGCGGCCCGGGAGGCGCTCGCCGAGGCCGGGATCGAGCCGGGGCTCCTGCCCGCGAGCCGGACCGCGGTCGTCCTCGGCACCTGCATGGGGTCCACCGGGGAGCAGGAACGGGACCGGGTCGAGGACGGGCGCGCCCGGGCGTCGTCGGACGGCGAGGAGTGGCGTCCCGGCTTCGACGTCGCGACCGGGCTCGCGGCGGCCCTCGGCGTCGGCGGTGTCGTCACGAGTGTGAGCAACGCCTGCGCGGCGAGCGGCTTCGCGCTGGGCATCGCCGCCGACCTCATCCGCTGCGGCGAGGCCGACGTGGTGATCAGCGGCGGAGCCGACGCCTACTCCCGCATCGCGCTGGCGAGCTTCAACCGGATGGGAGCCGTGGACGCCAGGGGCTGCCGCCCGTTCGCGGTGGACCGGGCGGGCACGGTGTTCGGCGAGGGTGCCGCCGTGGTGGTCCTGGAGTCGGCCGCGCACGCCGCGGCCCGCGGGGCGCGCCCGTCGGCCGAGCTGGCGGACTGCGGCTGGAGCTGCGACGCCCACCATCCGACGGCGCCCGAGCCGGGCGGCGAGCAGATCACCCGGACGATGCGGCTGACGCTTCGGGCGTCAGGGCTCGGTCCCGGCGACATCGGCTGTGTCATCCCGCACGGAACGGGCACCCGGCTCAACGACCAGGTGGAGAGCGCTGCGCTGAACAGCGTGTTCGCCGGCGCGGACGGCGGGGTGCCGCCGCTCTACAGTCTGAAGGCGCTCATCGGCCACACCGGTGGCGCCGCCGCCGGGCTCGCCGCGGTCGCCGCGACGCTCGTCGTGCGGCACGGGTCCGTACCCGGCAATGTGCCGCTGGGCCGGCAGGACCCGGAGTGCGCCGTCCCGGTGTTCCCGGCCCCGGTCCCGCTCGGGAACCCGGCGGTGCTGGTGAACGCCTACGCGTTCGGCGGCAACAACGCCTCGTTCGTGGTCCGGGAGGCGGTCCCGTGCTGACGGTCGCCCAGGACGAGGTGGTGGTGACGGGCGTCGGCCTGGTGTCGCCCCGGCGGACCCCGGCCGGTGTGCTGGACCCCGCTCCCACGGAAGCGGACGCCGAGTGGTTCGACGCGCGGGCCGAGCTGGGGCCGCGCGGCCACAAGTACCTGCCGCCCGGGGCCCGCTATCTGCTGGCCGCGGGCCGTCGGGCGCTGCGTGCGGCCGGCCCGGCGGACGGGGTGCCGCCCGAGCTGCGCGGTCTGGTCCTCGGGACGAACAGCGCCCTCGCCCCGCTGTTCCGGGACATGGACCGGACGGTGATCGAGAGCGGCGCGGAGCGTCTCAGTCCGGCGACCGCTCCCTACTTCGCGATCAACGTCCTCGCCAGCAGGCTCGCCTCGGAGGAGATGTTCAAGGGGTTCAGTCTGACGCTCACCTCCCCGGCCGTGGCCGGCCTGGAGGCGGTGGAGGTCGCGACGCGCGCACTGCGCCTCGGCCGGGCCCGTACTGTGCTCGTCACCGCGGCCGAGGACCGGGTCCCGCCGGGGGAACCCGGCGCGGGGAGCGGCGAGGAGGGCGCCGTGGGGCTCGTCCTCGAACCCCGGGCCCACGCGGAGCGGCGCGGAGCGCACATCCAGGGGGTGTGCCGGGTCCGCTCGGCCTTCGTGCCTCCGGCCGGAGGGCGGGACGCACCGGGCGGGGAACTGAGCCGCCGCGTGGCGGACCTGGTCCACGCGCTGTGCCCGGAGTGGGAGCGGCACCCCCTGCCGGTGTACGCGGTCCTCGACGGTTCGGCGCGCGGCCGGGCCGTCGCCCGGGAACTCGCGTCGCTGACCGCCGGGGCCCGGCCGCTGCACGAGAGGACCGCGGGCGCGGGGTGCCTCGCCCCGCTGCTGCACGCGGCGGCCCTGCTCTCCACCGGGGCCGAGGACTGCGTCGTCGTCACCGCGACGGCGACCGGACAGCTCGCGGCGGCCCGCGTCGGCGGCGCCGCCACTCACCATCACCCGGCGGGAGGGATCGATGCCGAAGTCTCTGCGTGACAGCTGGTGTCTGGTACTGGGGGTCTCCAGCGGCATGGGCCGGGCGACCGCCCTGGCGCTGGCCGAGGAGGGCGCCCACATCATCGGGGTGCACTTCGACCACGGTGAAGCGGCGGCGCGGGCCAAGGAGTTGGAGGGCGAGCTCCGGGCGCTCGGCTCCCGGGCCCACCTGTTCAACGCCAACGCCGCCGCCGCCCGCACCCGACAGCGACTCATCCCCACCATCACGGAGTTGACCGGCGGTGCGGGTCTGCTGACGGTGCTGCACTCGCTGGCCTTCGGGTCCCTCGTGCCGTTCCTTCCGCGGGACGACGACAAGACCGTCCTCACCCCGCGGCAGATGGACATGACGCTCGACGTCATGGCGCACAGCCTCGTGTACTGGACGCAGGATCTGATGGCGGCGGGGCTGCTGTGCCACGGCGCGAAGATCCTCGCCATGACCAGCGCCGGGACGAGCCAGGTGCTGCCGAGCTACGGGGCCGTGTCGGCGGCCAAGGCGGCACTGGAGTCGCATGTCCGTCAGCTCGCCTGCGAACTGGCGCCGCGCGGCGTCTCGGTGAACGCGCTGCGGGCGGGTGTCACCGTCACCCCGTCGCTGCTGCGCATCCCGGGCCACGCCGAGTTCGTGGACCGGTCCGCCTCGGTCAACCCGCACGGCCGGCTGACCCGGCCCGAGGACGTGGCCGACGTGGTCGTCATGCTCTCGCGCGCCGAGTCCTCGTGGCTGACCGGCAACACCATCGGCGTCGACGGCGCGGAGCTGGTCGCCGCGGGAACCACCTGGAACAGGAACCGCGGCGACGACGCGCCGCACGAGGGAAGGGGCGCCCACTGATGGCTGTCATCTCACCGGCCCGCAGGTCCACCGTGATCTCGGACTGGTCGGCGCTGTCGCCGTACGGCATCGGCGGCGAGGCGTTCACGGAAGGGGTGCGGGCCGGACGGACCGTCGTCCCCCGGCTCAACAGCGAGGAATGGCAGGCCCCTTCCGACCAGGTCTGCCTGGTCCCGGGCTTCGACGTGGTCGAGGCGCTGGGCAGCCGGGGCACCCGTTCCATGGACCGGCTCACCGGCATCACGGTGGCCACGCTCGGCTCGCTCCTCGAACCGTTCGGGTCGCGCAAGCCGCTTCCCTCGGCCCCCGAGAGGGTCGGGCTCGTCCTCGGCACGGGCTCCGGCAGCGTGCAGAGCACCATGGACTTCACCCGGGACTCCCTCACCGGCGCCAAGCCCTTCTACGTCGACCCGGCGCGCTTCCCGAACACGGTGATGAACCGGGCCGCCGGCCAGAGCGCCATCTGGTACGGCTTCAAGGGACCGAACGCCACCCTCGCGGGGGGCCCGCTGACCGGCCTGCAGGCCCTGCGCTACGCGACACGGCTGCGCGAGCGGGGGCACTGCGAGGCCGTGCTGTGCGGTGCGGTCGAGGAGTTCTCGGTGCAGCGCGCCTGGCTGGACTGGCACACCGGCGATCCCCGCGACAGGGGCGCGACCCCGCTCGCCGAGGGCTGCGCCATGTTCCTCCTGGAGGACGCGGACTCCGCGGCGCGGCAGGGCCGTCGGCCGCGCGCGGAGATCCTCTCGGCGCGGTTCGCCGCGTTCCACTCGCCGGAGGACCTGCGCCCGACGCTCGTCCGGTGCATCCGCAACGCCCTGCGGGACGCGGGAGTGAGTCCCGCCGAGGTACGTCTCGCGGCTCCGTCGGACGCGACCGGCGGCCCGCCCGGGGTCGAGGCGGAAGCCCTCGCCGAGGCGATGGACGGCACCGAGGCCGAACTCGTGCGGGTCCGCGACCTGTTCGGCGACGCCTCCGCCGCGTCGGCCGCCCTGCAGCTGGCCGCCGTGCTCGCCGTCGGCCCGACCGGGCCCGGTGACGGCGGCGTCGCCCTGGTGACCTCCCTCGACGGGGACGGCCTCGTCGCCTGTACGGTCCTGCGCCTGCTGTGACCCCCGACCGTGCCGTGGCCCGCCCACCGCACCCCCGATCGTCCCTCCCCCGGAAAGGAAGCCCATGTCCGAGCAGACCGGCACCGAACTGGACCTGGAAGCGCTGCGCGTCCTGATCGCCGAGATCCTGGACGTCGACGTCGCGGAGGTCTCCGACGACGCGCACTTCGTCAACGACCTGGGCGTGGACTCGCTCATGGCCCTGGAGATCACCGTCCGCCTGGAGCAGGAGTTCTCCGTCACGCTGGCCGAGGAGGAGCTGCAGAAGATCTCCACCCTGGCGACGACCCACGCACTCCTCGAAGAGACGCTGCGGGCCGCCTCATGACGGCGACGGCGCCCTCGCTGCTCGGACTGGCCTCGCGGACGGTGGAGTTCACGGACGACACGGTGACGGCTCTGGCCACGGTCGATCCCGGGTACGAGGCGTTCCCGGGGCACTATCCCGGGTTCCCGGTGTTCCCCGGGGTCGGCCTCCTCGAGTTGGCCGACGGCACGGTGACGGCCGACCAGGAGCGCCGGGGCCGCACCGTGGAGCTCGTCGGCGTGGAGCTCTGCAGGTTCCGCGAACCCGTCTTCCCGGGCGACGAACTGACGATCCGGGTGACGTACCAGGCACCGCCGGCGGGCGACTCCGGGGTGCGCTCCACGGTGGCGATCGACACGGGGCGGGGCCGAGCCGCCGACCTGCGGATCGTCCACGAGCACCGGCCGGCGGCCGGGCCCGGAGGTGCGGTGTGACCAGGCAGCCGGAGTCGGCGGACGTCGCCGGCATCACCCGGATCATTCCGCACCGGTACCCGATGCTGCTCGTCGACCGGGTGACCGCCGCCGTGCCCGGGGAGCGGCTCACCGCCGTCAAGGCCGTCACGGTGAACGAACCGCACTACCGCAGGGTGCCGGCCGGTGCCCCGTCGGCCGGGTTCCGCTATCCGCTGCCGCTGCTCGTGGAGTCCTGGGCGCAGGCGGCGGTCCTGCTGGCCGTCTGGGACACCCCCAACCCCGATGTGACCACCGGCAAGGTGGAACTCGCCGGAGCGCTGGACCGGATGCGGTTCGGCCACCCCGTGTATCCGGGTGATGTGCTCGAACACGAGGTGCACGTCGTCCGCGCGGTCGGTGACACCACCCTGCTCGCCGGACGGACCCTCGTCGGCGGCTCCACGGCGCTGGAGGTCGGGAACTTCATCGTCGCCCTCCGCCCGCTTTCCGATCTCGCCCATCCCCAGCCCCTTCACTGAGGAGTCACGAGCATGCCCGGACAGGACCGTCCCGTCGCCCTGGTCACCGGTGGATCCCGGGGGATCGGGCGCGCGGTGGTACAACGGCTGGCCCAGGACGGCTACGACATCGCGTTCTGCTACCGCTCCCAGCCCGAGTCGGCCGAGAAGACCGCGGAGCTTGCCCGTACGACGGGGGCGCGCGTCCTCGCCCATCGGGCCGACGTCGCCGATCCGGCCGCCGCCCGGGCCTTCGTCGCGCTGACGGAGAAGGAGGTGGGGCCGGTCGACACGGTGGTCAGCTGCGCGGGGATCATCCGCGACAAGCCCCTGGTGCTGATGGCCCAGGAGGACTGGCAGGACGTCGTCGACGTCAATCTGAACGGCACCTACAACATCTGCCGGGCCGCGGTCTTCCCGATGATGAAGCGCCGCGCCGGATCCCTGGTGACCCTCTCCTCGGTGGCCGGTGTGTACGGCAACGTCGGGCAGTCCAACTACGCCGCCACCAAGGCCGGGATCATCGGCTTCACCCGGTCCGTGGCCAAGGAGCTGGGGCGCTACGGGATCCGCGCGAACGTCGTCGCGCCGGGGTTCGTCGCCACCGACATGACCGCGGAACTGAGCGGTGCCGTCGCCGAGCAGATGCGGGAGCGCATCGCGCTCGACCGTTTCGGCGAGCCCGAAGAGGTCGCGGACCTGGTGTCGTTCCTGGTCTCCGACCGTGCCGCGTACATCACGGGCCAGGTCGTCCAGATCGACGGCGGCATCTCTCTCTGACCTCCGAAAGGGGACGGTGATGGCACCACCCGACCGCGGTGCGGGCCGGACGGCCGTACCGAAGCGCCGCTTCTACTTCTCCTTGCGCAGCCCTTATTCCTGGCTCGCCCACCATGATCTGATGAACCGCCATGCCGGGTCGGCCGACACCCTGGAGTGGGTGCCGTACTGGGAGCCCGACGAACGGACCACGGCGCTTCTCGCGGACACGGGCAGCACGTTCGTGTACACGCAGATGTCGCGGGCCAAGCACTTCTACATCCTCGCCGATGTGCGTCGACTTGCGACCTCCCGTGGTCTGAAGGTCAGTTGGCCGGTCGATCACACACCGGTGTGGGAGGTGCCCCACCTGGCGTATCTCGCCGCCCGCCGCCGGGGGTTCGGACCGGCCTTCGTGGAGCAGGCCCAACAGGCCCGCTGGCAGGAGGGGCTGGACATCTGCGATCGGGCGACCATGGCCGGCATCGCGGACCGGCTGGGCCTGGCCCGGGACGTCCTCACCGAGGCCGTCGACGATCCGGGGCTGCGCGAGGAAGGCGCCGAGGCACTGCGGTCGGCGATCCGCGAAGGCGTGTTCGGGGTTCCCTTCTTCGTCAACGGTCACGACAAGTACTGGGGCGTCGACCGGCTCTCCGCCTTCCTCGCCTCGTTGGCCCCGGACGGCGACGCGGGCGGCGGCCCCGGTCCCGGTCCCAGTTCCGGTTCCGGCTCCGCTTCCGCTTCCGAGTCGGTCCTGGCGGAGGCGGACGTCCGCCCGGGAGGTGACATCGGCCATGCGGGTGGATGCGGCTGATCCGTCGAGGACCTTCGAACCCCTCGGCCCCGGGACCGTGTCCGAGGTCGTCGCCTCCGGCGACTGGTCGTTCGGGGTCCACCGGCAGGGCACCGGGACGCCCGTGGTGCTGCTGCACGGGCTGCTCACCGACAGCAGGGTCTGGCTCCCGGTCATGGCCGGGCTCCGTCACGAGCACCCCGTCGTCGCGATCGACGGGCCCGGGCACGGTCTCGCCCCGGCCCGTGACACCCCGTACACCCTGGAGGAGGAGGTGGACCGGCTCGCCGATGCCTACCGGGCGTTCGGGGACGGCCGCCCCACCGTCTGGGTCGGCCACTCGATGGGCGGGATGAAAGCGCTGCGGATGGCGCTGCGGCATCCCTCCCTGGTCTCGGGACTCGTGCTCGTCGACACACAGCCGTATTCCGAGCCGGAGTCCACGGCCCGGCCGTTCCTGGCGATGGTCGAGACCGTCCTCAGCTACGGGATGAGCGAGGATCTCGCCCGGATGGTCGCTCGGCTGAACTTCCACCGCTCGTTCCAGGGCAGCGACTCCGCCCGGTACTGGATCGATCACTTCCAGACTCTGACGGGTGAGCGGATCGAGCAGGCCTGCAACTCGGTCTACACGCGCGGCGACATCGCGGACCTGCTGCCGGGCATCACCGTCCCGACGCTGGTCGTGCACGGGAGCGGCGACGTACCGATCCGGCCTCCGGTCGCCGCCCGCTACACGGCGCTCCTCCCGCACGCCCGGCTCGTCGAGCTCCCGGACACCGGCCACACCCCGCCGGTCGAGCGCCCGACCGAACTCCTGTCCCTGATCGGGGAGTTCCTCGCGGCCGGTGCACGTGCGCAGTCCTCGCCCACATCAGCCCTGGAGGATCAGTGACGACCATGCGACAGCCCGCGGTGGAGACCGTCACCGCGGCCCATGTCCGCTTCCTGGACCTTCCCGGGGAGGCGGGACGTCTCGCGCTGATCACGCTCGACAACGGCCTTCCCCCGATGGGTCCCGCGATGCGGCCGGCCACGTTCGGCCCCGAAGGACTCGCCGCCCTCGACGCGGCGCTCGACACCGTGGCGGCCGCGGCCCGTGCGGGCGAGATCGCCGGTGTCGGGATCACCGGCAAGGCGTTCGTGTTCAGCACCGGCGCCGATCTCGCTCTCGCGGCGGGCGTCACCTCCCGCGAGGAAGCCTCCGCGACGCTCCGCCAGGGCACCCGGGTCTTCCGCAGGCTGGGTGAACTCCCCGTGCCCAGCTTCGCGTTCGTCAACGGCGTGGCCATCGGCGGCGGGCTCGAACTGGCGCTGCACTGCACGTACCGGACCCTGTCCCGCAGCGCTCCGGCCCTCGCGCTGCCCGAGTGCTCGCTCGGTCTCGTCCCGGCCTGGGGCGGCGCCTGGCTGCTGCCGCGGCTGGTCGGTCCGGACACCTCGGTCACCCTCCTGCTCGACCACCCCCTGGCCGGCCGCCGGATGCTCGACGCGCCGACCGCACACGGCCTCGGTCTCGCCGACACGCTGGTGGATCCCGGCGGGTTCCTCCAGCTCTCGCTGCAGTGGGCGGCGGACGTGCTGTCCGGGACCACCGTCGTCGAACGCGCGGGCACCTTCGACGACGCGGCCTGGGACAGCGCGCTCGACCGCGGCCGCGAGGTGGTCGCGGCCCGTACCCACGACGTGCTGCCCGCGCCGCGACACCTGCTGGAACTGCTGGAACTCGCCCGCCGCGGCGAGCGGGACGAGGTGTTCGCCGCGGCCGAGGAAGCGGCCACCGAACTGTTCATGAGCCGGGAGTTCCGTGCGAGCCTCTACGCCCTCCGGCTCACTCAGACGCACGCCGCCGGCCATCCCGGGCAGCCCGACCCGCGCCGGGCACGACCTGTGGGGCGGATCGGGATCCTCGGCTCGGGAGCGACGGCCCGGCGTCTCGCTCTGCTGTGCCTGACGAAGCTCCGCATCCCCGTCGTGCTGGTCGACGACGAGCAGGAGGCGGTGGACGCCGCGCTCGCCCACGTACGGAAGGAGCTGGACCGGCTGGCCGCCGAGGGCAGGATCAGCGCCGACGGAGCCGACGGCTGCGCCGGGCTGATCAGCGCGAGCACGGAGCCTGCGACCGCTCTGGCGGCGGCCGACGCGGTGATCGAGGCGACGCCGGGCGACCTGGAGGCCGTGCGGGAGTCGCTACGCCGCGCCGAGAACGCGGTCGCCGTGACGTGTCCGCTGGTGTCCACCACGCCCGTGTGGTCCCGGAGCGAACTGGCGGCGGGGCTGAAGTCCCCCGAGCGGCTGGTGCGGCTGCACTTCCCGAACGTGGGTGAGACGGGGGCGCTGGCCGAACTGGCCGGCTCGCGGGAGGTGGACGAGGCCGCCCGGGCCACCGCAGGGCAGCTTGCGGGCAAGCTCGGCATGCAGTGTCTTCCGGTGGCCGACTCCCCCGGGCTCGTGGTGAACCGGCTGCGGGCCCGATTCCTCGGCACCCTGCTCGCCGCGACCGGGGAGTCGGCCGGGACCGGAGACGCGGCCGCCGCGATCGACGGGGCGTGCGAGGAACTGGCCCTGCCCGTGCCGCCGTCGCGCGTGCTGCGGGAGCTGGGCGAGGAGACCGTCGGCCGGCTCCTGGAGACCATGCCCGGAGACCTTCCCGGTGGCGGAATCACGCCCGGCGCCCCGCTGGACGGCGCGCTGGCCGCCCTCGCCCACGAGATCCGGCTGCTCGTCGACGAGGGCGTCGTCGCGGACGCCCGGGACGTGGACTTCGCGTTGCTCACCTGTGGGGACTGGCCCTTCCATCTCGGCGGCGTGACGCCCCGTCTGGACGACAGCGGCATCTCCGAGAAGACCCTCGGCCGGCGCCTGGGCGAGTGGCCGACCGCCCCGGGCGCGGACGCCTAGGGGGTCCCGGCGAGCCCGGCCTGATCGACAAGACACCCCCTAGGAGCCGTCGATGACCTTGCAGAACTTCGAGGCCGGGCCGTCGGTCGCCGCGGCCGCGCCCGTCGGCGCGGCCGCTGAGGAGACGGTCGGCGTGTTCGAGCCCGTCTGCGCGGCCGCGGAGGAGACGGTCGGCGTGTTCGAGCCCGCCGCGTGGCCTGGCGCCCTGGCCGTCCCCACGGGGAGCGACGCGGACATCTGGCTGCTCCGGGTGCCGTCGGCCTGGCTGACGGAGACCCCGCTGAACGACGCCGTCCTGGACGGGACCGAGCGGCGGCGCGCGGCGGCCTTCATCCACCCGGCCGACCGGGCCGGATACGTGGCCGCCCATGTCGCCCTGCGCCGGCTCCTGGGGGCCTATCTCGGCGTCTCCGCCCGGTCGGTGCGCTATCGCAGGGACCCGTGCCCGTGCTGCGGCGGCCCGCACGGCCGGCCCACGCTGCTCGCCTCGTCCCCGCCGTACTTCTCGCTCTCCCACGCGGGTGACCTGGTGCTCATCGGGGTGGCGGGGGTGCCCATCGGTGTCGACGTCGAACGCCGTCCCCAGGCGCACACGGTCGACGCCGTATCCGGGCTGCTGCATCCCTGTGAACGCGACGGGATCGCGGCGGCCGCCCCGGAGCGGCGGGCCGCGGTCTTCACCCGGCTGTGGGCGCGCAAGGAGGCCTATCTCAAAGGCCTCGGCAGCGGTCTGGGGCGTGCGCCGAACCTCGACTGCACGAGCGGGGATCCGGGGGCACCGGCCCCGCCCGCCGGCTGGCAGCTGACGGACCTGCCCGTGGGGACGGCGCATGTCGCCGCGGCGGTGCGCGGCACGGCGCCGGGACAGGTGGTGCTGCGGGAACTGGGGGTGGAGGGCGTGCTGGCGCCGTTCGGCGGCGTCCCGGGCCACGGCTCCACGGGACCCCGTCGATGAGCACGTGGAAGAGGCATCACGCCATGGGCCGCCTGCCGGCCCTCCTCTCCCGCTGCTGGCGGCCGGTCATGCGAGCGCTGGTCGGCTACGGCAGCCTGTGGACCCCCCAGGTGGTGCCGGAGCTCCTGGAGCCGTCCTGGCCACCCCCGGCGGCGGAACCCGTCCTCATGGCCGAGCCGCCCGCGTGCCACCCCGAACGACTCACCCCCGATGTGCCGTTGAGCCAGGTCGAACTCTCCCTGCAGCAACGGTTGTACGCGCGGGAGCCCGAGCGCTGACCCAAGCGGGAGCCCTTCCCGTCGCCCCTTCCGCCTCCCTCAGGCCTTCCTACCGCCTTCCTCATGCCTCCCTCCCGCCTCCCCTCCCGCACGTTCGTACGACGAGGAGCTGTCATGCCCGTGACCCACGGTCCGCGCGAGACCGCCACGGCGCCGCCCGATGCCACGGTGACGGGCTGGGCACTCGCCGCCCGCGGCGGCGATCCCGAAGCCGTCGACCGCTTCTTCCGCGCCGTGCACCATGACGTGTGGCGGTTCGTGGCCCATCTGAGCTCCGACGCCCAGTCGGCCGACGACCTGACGCAGGAGACCTTCCTGCGCGCGCTCGTGGGGCTGCGCCGCTTCGAGGGCCGCTCGTCCGCGCGGACCTGGGTGCTGTCCATCGCCCGGCGCGCCGTGGTCGACAGCTACCGGCGCTCGGCCACCCTGCCCCGCCTCTCCCCCGCCGACGACTGGCAGTCCGCCGCCGAGCGGGCCCAGCCGCGCAACGTCCCCGGGTTCGACGACGGCGTCGCGCTCTCCGCCCTGGTCGCCACGCTGCCCGACGAACGCCGCGAGGCGTTCGTCCTCACCCAGCTGCTGGGCCTGCCGTACGCGGAGGCGGCGCTGGTCAGCCGCTGCCCGGTGGGTACGGTGCGCTCCCGCGTGTCGCGCGCCCGCACCTCCCTGCTCCAGGATCTGCACGCCGCCGAACACCTCGGCTCGTCGGCGGACGGGTAGGTGCGTGATGCACGGACCGGTGACGGCGAGCTGGCTGCTGGTGGCCCTGTGCGCGGTGGTCGGGACCACCGCCTGTCTGCTGCGGTGGCGCGGCGGCGGGGAGAGCCCCGCGAGGGCGGGCGACGAGGCCCTCATGGGCTTCGGGATGGCGGCCATGGCGGTACCCGCCCTGGCGTTCACGCCGCCCGCGTGGGTCTGGACGGCGTACGGGGTGGTCTTCGGCGGCGCGGCACTGAGGGCCCTGTGGTCGGCGCGCGGCGAGCGGCGCCATCTGCACCATGCCGTCGGCTCCCTGGCGATGGTCTACATGGCCGTCGTGATGGCCACGTCCGCAGACGGCGCCCACGCCGGGCACGGGCCCGGCGGGGCAAGGCTGTTGACCGGTCTGCTGCTGGCCTATTACGCCGGGTACGTGCTGTGGGCCGGATTCCGGCTGGTGGGGGCGGACCTGGCGTACGCCTGCCGGCTCTCGATGGGCGTCGGCATGCTCACCATGCTGATGACGATGTGAGGTCACCGCAGCGCGACCCCTTCCTCGACACGGGCCTGCGTCCGCCCGGTCGGAAGCGCGGCGGCCGTCCGCCCGGTCGGAGACGCGGCGGCCGTTCACTCGCCGGTCACGTCCAGGAGTCGGCGGGTGCGGGCGCTCGCCCCGCTGAGTGCGAGCGGGATGCCCAGGCTCGCGCACATGCGGTGGGCGCGGGCGAGTGCGCTGAGGGTGGCCGGGGTGGGCTCGGCGGTGGGGACGGCGACGACCACCCGGGTCGGCCGGTGCGCCTGGACCAGGGCCTGGATCTGGAGGGCGGCGGCGGCCCGGTTGGTGACGTCCAGGTCGCGGTGGAGCGTCACGTGCAGGGCATGGTGACGTACGGCGTGACTGATGAGCATGGTGTCCCTCCGCGCAGGACGACGAAGGCCCACAACTGGACACGCTGTGGGCGGTTCGTCCGAGGATGTCACGGGGACCGGTCCGGTGGCGCTCTCGTGGCGCCGACGGCGTGGAGTGTCCGCCCGGGGCACCTCGAATTCACGTATATGAATCCGGGCGACCCGGAGACTAGGGTGAAGCAGGCCGGGGTGAACCGGTCGGTATTTCGAACGTGACCTCCCCTCACCGGGCGACCCACCAGGCGGTGTTCATGACCCAGTTCGACCTGCCCCTCGACCAACTCCGGACGTACCGGAGCGCGTCCGTGGAGCCCGAGGACTTCGACGCCTTCTGGGCGAAGACCCTCGGCGAGGCCCGCGCGCATGAGCTGGACGCGCGCTTCGTGGCCGTCCCGACGGGGCTCGCCACGGTGGAGGCCTTCGACGTGACCTTCGCCGGATTCGACGGGCAGCCGGTCAAGGGCTGGTTCGTCCTGCCCGCCGGCGCCTCCCAACCGCTGCCGGTCGTGGTGGAGTTCCTCGGCTACGGCGGCGGGCGCGGCCTTCCGCACACCCATCTGCTCTGGGCCTCGGCCGGATTCGCGCACTTCGTGATGGACACGCGCGGGCAGGGCAGCGGCTGGGCCACCGGCGACACCCCGGACCCGGTGGGCAGCGCGCCCTCGTTCCCCGGCTTCATGACCCGGGGCGTCGAGGATCCGTACGCCTACTACTACCGGCGGCTGTTCACGGACGCGGTCCGCGCCGTGGAGGCCGCCCGCTCGCACCCGCTGGTGGACGCGAGCCGCACGGCGGTGACCGGCGTCAGCCAGGGCGGCGGGATCACGCTCGCCGTGGCGGGACTCGCACGGAACCTGGTGGCGGTCGCGGCGGACGTGCCGTTCCTGTGCGACTTCCCGCGTGCGACGACGATCACGGACCGCGCGCCGTACCGCGAGATAGGCAACTACCTCAAGACGCATCGCGGCCGGGTACGGCAGGTCCAGGAGACGCTCTCCTACTTCGACGGGGTCCACTTCGCGGCCCGCGCCACGGCCCCGGCCCTGTTCTCGACGGCCCTGGAGGACCAGACGTGCCCGCCGTCGACGGTCTTCGCGGCCTTCAACGCGTACGCCGGGGACGAGAAGGCGATCGAGGTGTACGACTTCAACGACCACGAGGGCGGCGGCGCCTTCCAGCAGGCGGCCCAGCTCCGCTGGCTGCCCGGGAAGCTGCGCGGCTGACCCGGCGGTGCCGCCGTGTTCCGGGTGAAATGATCACCGGCGTGAACAGCGTGCGTGGGTGGAGCGACGGACCGGTGGGCGACGAGGCGGCGGACGGCGGCCTGTCCCGGCTGCTGGGCGGGGCGGGACCCGGGGTGCCGGACCGGCGGATCGTGACCGGCGCCCTCGTCTGCCGGTACTGCGGCGCGGACCGGTTCGAGGTGACCGCGTGGGAGTGCTTCTGCGACGGTTGCTGCCTGCCGATCGGCGTGCGGGACGGTGACGTCCGCTCCGAGACCACGGCCTGGGGCCTCGAACCCTCCGCCCTTCCCGAACCGGGCCCGTCACCGGCGATGGTCAGGTGTCCTGCGGGCCACGACCTGTTCCAGGTGGCCGCCGCGTACACGCTCGGTGCGGACGGGGACGTCCGGCGCCTGTCGGTCGGCCTGCGGTGTCCCGCCGACGGCGCGCTGAGCCTGTTCGTCGACGACGCGCGCGTGGTGCCGAGGACGACCTGACGCGCCGACCCGGCCCTCGTCGAGGCACGGAGCGGATGGGCCGGAGCCCGAGCCGTGCAGCGGGCTCGGGCTCCGGCGGGGTGCACGGGTGTCGTGCACGGGCGTGGTGCCCGCCTCCAGGACGGGCCGCACGCTCACCGGTTTCAGTGCCAGTACTTCATGGTCGTACCTCCTCCCCCGTGTGTGGACGCAGGGTGACCTCGAAGCGGTCGAGACCGCGAAGGGTCAGATTGCGCCGGTGGTCGGGTTCCGCGACTGCCCGTGCGTCGGGATAGTCCCTGGCCAGGGATCCGAGGACCGATCCGGTGAGCCGGATCGCCATGGACGCGCCCAGACAGGCATGGGCCCCGCGGCCGAACCCGAGGTGCGGGTTCGGGGCGCGGTCGAGTCGCAGCTCTGTGGGGTGGTCGAAACGGAGCGGGTCGTGGTTGGCCGCGCCCAGGAAGAGCGTGACCGGATCACCCGCCTTCATCGTGACGCCACCCAGTTCGGTGTCGGTGACGCAGACCCGGGCGTCCGCCTGGACCGGTGCGTCGTACCGGATGAGTTCGTCCACGGCCGTGGCCGGGGTCGCCCGGAACGCGCCGAGCGCTCCGGGGGTGGTGAGGAGGGCGGCCGCCGCGTTGCCGAGCAGCCGGGAGGCCGATTCGTAGCCCGCGTGGAGGACGGCGCGCAGACTGTTGCGCAGAACCGTTTCTGCCACGCCGGTGTCCGCCGCGTGCTCGGCGACGTAGGCGATGAGACCCGCCTTGGGCGGATCGGCCAGCCACCCGCCCGCGTACTCGGCGAGCCGGGCGCGGGCCGCGACGGCCGGCTCGTGCTTCTCGGGCCAGAGCCCGGCGTCCATGCCGTCGACGACGGTACGGGACATGGGCACGAACCAGTCGAGCTCGGGGGCCGGAACGCCGAGGAACGCGGTCACGAAGCGGAGGGCCACCGGTTCCGCGAGCTCCCCGACGAGGTCGAAGGAGGGACGCCGGGCCAACTCGGCGAGGAGGTCGTCGATCTGCCCCTCCAGACCGTCGTGCAGCGCCCGGCGGTCCTGTGCCCGGAAGCCGTCGAGCAGCAGATGCCGGATGGCGGTGTGCTCGGGCGGGTCGAGGGTCTGCACGCTGAGGAGCGGTGCGGGGATGTCCTCCCCGGCGCGGCGCCAGTCGGAGGCGAAACGGTTGCTGTCGGTGAGCACGGCGAGGCAGTCGGCGTGCCGGGTCAGGACCCAGGAACCGAGCAGTTCGTGCCATAAGACGGGTGAGGTCTCACGCATCCGGGCGTACGAGGGGTAGGGGTTCCGCAGGATCGACGGGCGGGCCAGATCCAGAATCGGGTCCACGGCTGCCGCTTGCTCCACGAAACGTCTCCCCCTGCGCATAGGGCCTGGTTGAGGCCTTGGCTGCTACCGAGTCGAGCCTTACGAGGCACCGGACACCGGTGGGTGGAGCGCCTCGTCGATCTTGTCACCGACTGTTCGCCGGTCCTTCGCCGTACATCGTTCGAGCCGAGCGCCGGTGACGCTACCACGCAACTTGGGTGGCTGGTATGACTACTTGCCAGAGATCTTTCACAAAGCTTCGGGGAGTTACGGAAGATGACCGGTCAAGAGCAGACAATCGTTCACGATGTCCCGGTAAACGTTGCTCAACAGCCCAACCCCTACCCGCTCTTCGAGCGCATCCGCGAGCACGGTGTCGTCCAGCGCGTGCGGCTGAATCCCACCCTTGAAGTCTGGATGGTCACGGGTTACGACGAGGCTGTGGCCGCCCTCACCGACCCCCGGCTCAGCAGCAGTCCCGTCGGGGTGACCGGACTCGAGGAGGAGATGGCCCATCAGGAGCGCACCAACGTCCTGATGGCCAGCATGCTCGTCGCCAACGGCGAGGACCACACCCGGCTGCGCAACCTCGTCTCGAAGGCCTTCACGGCCCGACGGGTGGAGCAGCTCGCACCCCGCGTCCAGGCGCACACCGACGCCTTCCTCGACGCGATCGCGGCACGCGGAACCGCCGATCTGGTCGCGGAGTTCGCCCTGCCGCTGCCCATGGCCGTGCTCAGCGAACTCATCGGCATCCCGGCCGAGGGACAGCCGGACTTCGCCCGTCTCGCGGTCGGCCTGATCATGCCGCCCAACACCCCGGAGCGACTGGCCAAGGGAGCCGCGGCGCGCGCCGAACTCACGGAGTTCTTCGAGCCGTTGATCGCCGAGCGCAAGAAGGAGCCGAAGGACGATCTGCTGAGCGCGTTGTGTGCCGCACAGGCGGAGGAGCGGATCAGCGACCGCGAACTGACGGCGATGACGATCCTGCTCACGCTCGCCGGACACGAGACGACGGCGAGCCTCATCGCCAACGGCGTCCACGCCCTGTTGCGCCACCCGGACCAGTTCGCCGCCCTGCGCGACGACCCCTCGCTGCTGCCGGGCGCGATCGAGGAACTCCTGCGCTACGAGGGCCCGGTGAGCCGGGGCGTCGCCCGCTTCACCACCGACGCGTACGAGATCGGCGGGGTCACCGTCCCGCCCGGCGAGATGATCATCATCGGGCTCGCCGCGGCCAACCGCGACCCGGGCCGTTACGACCGTCCCGACATCCTCGACGTGGCACGCCGCGAGGTTCCGCAACAGCTCGCTTTCGGCCACGGTGTGCACTTCTGCCTGGGCGCGCCGCTGGCCCGCGCCGAGGCAAGGATCGCCATCGGCAGCCTGCTACGCCGCTTCCCCGACCTGCGGCTCGCCGACCCGGACGCGGATCTGAGCCGGCGCGAGGGCATCCTGCGCGGCATGGCGACCCTGCCCGTGGCATTCACGCCCGAGGCCTGAACCGCCGAGGTCGAACCGGCCGAGGTCGAACCGGCCGAGGCTGAACCGCCTGGACCCGAACCGCCGTACCGACGGCGGAGAGACGAACGGAGACATACGGATGACATCGGCCTCCGGTACCGCGGAGTTCGACGCGATCGCCCCGGGGTACGACGCCTCGCGCGGGGGCACGGCGCGGGCGGCGGGCTTCGCCGAGCAGCTCGCGCCGCTGCTCGACCCCGCCCGCCCGGTGCTCGACATCGGTGTGGGCACGGGCATCGTGGCGGCCGAACTGGCGGCACGCGGGCACGTGGTGTACGGGCTGGACCTCTCGTCCGGGATGCTCTCCCACGCCTTGGACCGGCTCGGTCCGCGGGTGGCGGTGGCGGACGCCTGCCGGCTTCCGGTGCGGACCGGTTCGGTGAGCCAGGCGGTGTCGACCTGGCTGCTGCACGCCGGGCCCGACCACGGCGGGGTCTTCGACGAGGTCGCCCGGGTGCTGCGCCCGGGCGGCCGCTATCTGGTCATCCCGGCCGGGGGCACCCGTCCCACGGACGACATCGGGGTCGTGGTGGGCGAGTTGGAGGACCTGCTCGACCCGGGCAGGACCCGCCAGGACGGGCCGTGGACCCTCGCGCCGATCGCCGAGGCGCGGGGGCTCGTCTACCTGGGCAGGGCCTCCGAACGGCCCATGACCTTCCGGGTGTCGCCCCGGGCGATGGCCCGCTCCCTGTCGGGCGGCCTCTTCACCGGCGCCTGGCCGGTCACGGGCGATGCCACCCGCCTGGTGGCCGAGACCCAGGAGCGGCTCCTCGCGCTGCCGGACCCGGACGTTCCCCGCGTACGGGAAATGGCCGACTACGTCATGAAGTTCGAGAAGCCCTGAGCGGGTGGCCGCGGCAGGTCCCGCGGCGGCGGGCCCGTCGGGCCCCGGGTCAGGCCCGGCCTCGCAGGGCTGCCGCGTAGGCCTCGTCGGGGTCGAGGCGGCGCAGTTCCTCGGCGATCAGCTCGGCGGTGGTCCTGACCTTCAGGGCGAGGACCCTGCTGGGCTGGCCGGGGATCGCGAGCCGGGCCACCGGGCCCTCGGGCCGGTCGATGCGGATCTCGCCGTCCGCGGTGCCCATGCGGACGGCGGTGACGACGGGGCCGTCGGTGACGATCCGGTCCACCGGCACGCCGAGCCTGACCTCGAACCAGCGGGCGAGGAGTTCGGCGCTGGGGTTCTCCGCCTCGCTCTCGACGGCGGCGGAGGTCACGGCGAGCGGGGCCTGGTCGAGTGCGGCGGCCAGCATCGAGCGCCAGGGCGTGAGCCGGGTCCAGGCGAGGTCCGTGTCGCCGGGGGCATAGGAGCCGGCCCGGGCCTCCAGGGCCGCGAGCGGGTCCTCGACCGCGTACATGTCGGTGATGCGGCGCTGGGCGAGTGAGCCCAGCGGGTCGCGGGACGGTACTTCGGGGGCGTCGACGGGCCACCAGACGACGACCGGCGCGTCCGGCAGGAGCAGCGGAAGGACCACCGAGTCGGCGCGGGCGCCGAGTTCGCCGTGGAGCCGCAGCAGGACCGTCTCGCCCGAACCGGCGTCGCTGCCGAGGCGCACCTCGGCGTCGAGCCGGGTCTCATGGCGATCGCGGGGCGTGCGGCCGTGGCGCTTGATGACCACGAGGGTACGGGAGGGGTGTTCCCGTGAGGCGTCGTTGGCGGCCTTGACCGAGTCGTAGGCGTTCTCCTCGTCGGTGACGACGACAAGGGTGAGCACGGCGCCGGCGGCGGGCGTGCCGACGGCCCTGCGGCCTTCCAGGATCGCCTTGTTGATCTTGCTGGAGTTGGTGTCCGTCAGATCGATCTTCATGCGCGGCGACCGTCCCTTCCTCTGCGGCGAGCCTAACCCTCCCGCGCGGCGGACGCGTGCGGACCCCCGCCGGAGGCCGGCGTCACTGGGCTTCCGGCTCCGCCTCCTCCGCGGCGGCCCGGCCGGCGGCCTGTTCGTCGGCGCGCCGGTTGACCACGGCCGCGGCGGCGATCGCCGTACCGATGAAGGCGGTGGCCACCACCCAGGGACGGTCGAGGACGTGGTTCGTGGCGTGGTCGAGGGAGTACCGGCCCGCGCCGGTGACCCCGATGGCCGCGGCGACGAAGCCGAGGAATGCCGGGTACTCGTAGCCGCCGGCCTGGGCGAAGAATCCGGCCGGGGCGTGGACGGCGACGGCGCCGGTCATGGCCCCGGCCGCCGCGGCTCCGGCGGCGGGGGTGGCGAGGCCCAGGGCGAGCAGCGCGCCGCCGCCCGCCTCGCCGAGACCGGCGGCGATGGCGCTCTCGCGGCCCGGGTGGAAGCCCATGGCCTCCATCCCCTTGGTGGTGCCCTCGATGCCCCCGCCGCCGAACCAGCCGAAGAGCTTCTGGGTGCCGTGGGCGGCGAGTACGGCTCCGGTGCCGACCCGCAGCACGAGGAGCCCGAGGTCGCGTCGGTTGAGGTGGCCCATGTGGTTCTCCAGGTGCGGGGAGGCTGAGGGGGCGGACACGTACGCCTCCACTGTCGTCGCCCTCTCCGGTCCGCGCCGCCCGGGACCCCGGCGAATACTCCGGACGAGTCACGTTTTGCGGCGGTTGTCCGCCGATGCTTTGGTGGGAGGGCTTTCGCCGTCCGGGGTTTCGCGTGCCGCGCCCCCGCGGCGGCCCTAGGGAAGTGGGTACGCATGACCGCCGAGTCCACCGAGACCGCAGCCCTGCGGAAGAAGGTCCGGGCGCTGATGCCCCGGGCGAAGGAGGACCTCGCCGCGCTCGTGGCGATGCGCTCCGTCGCCGACCCGCGGCAGTTCCCGCCCGAGGAATGCGCGAAGGCCGCCGACTTCCTCGTACGGGCCTTCACGGAGGCGGGACTCCGCGACATGCGCCGGGTGACGACCCCGGACGGCACGGACGCGGTCGTCGGACACGCGCCGGGCCCCGAGGGGGCGCCCACCGTGCTCCTCTACTGCCACTACGACGTACAGCCGCCGCTCGACGACGCCGCCTGGGAGACGCCTCCCTTCGAGCTCACCGAGCGCGACGGGCGCTGGTTCGGGCGCGGCTCGGCGGACTGCAAGGGCAACATCGCCATGCACCTCACGGCGCTGCGCGCGCTGGGCGGTCCGGACGGCCGGGGCTTCCCGGTGAACATCAAGTTCGTGGCGGAGGGTTCGGAGGAACAGGGCACGGGCGGTCTGGAGCAGCTCGTCCCCCTGCAGCCCGAACTCTTCGCCGCCGACACCCTGTTGATCTGCGACACCGGAAACTTCGCGCGCGGCCTGCCCACCACGACCACCTCACTGCGCGGGCTCACCAACGTCGTCGTCACCGTCTCCACCCTGAAGGGGGCGATGCACTCCGGCATGTTCGGCGGCCCCGCGCCCGACGCCATGGCCGCTCTCGTCCGGATCCTCGACGGCCTCCGCGACGAAGACGGCAACACCGCGATCAAGGGGCTGCCCGGCGACGGCGTCTGGGACGGCGTGGACTACCCGGCCGAACAGTTCCGCGCCGATGTGGGCGTCCTCGACGGGGTGTCCCTCGTCGGGACGGGCACCGTCGCCGACGAACTGTGGGCGCGGCCCGCCGTCACCGTGCTCGGCATCGACTGCCCGCCGGTGGTGGGCTCCTCGGCCGCCGTGCAGGCGAAGGTACGCGCCAGGGTCAGCCTGCGGATCCCGCCCGGGATCGACGCCGAGGACGCCCTGCGCGCCCTCACCGACCACATCGTCGGCACCGCGCCGTGGGGTGCCCGGGTGGAGGTGGAGCCGGAGAGCTCAGGCCAGCCCTTCCGGGCGCGCACCGACGGCCCCGCCTACCGGGCGCTCGCGGCGGCACTCCGCGAGGCGTACGGAAAGGACATGGTCCAGTCGGGACAAGGCGGTTCGATCCCGCTCTGCAACGTGCTCGCCGACCACTTCCCCACCGCCGAGATCGCCCTGATCGGCGTCGAGGAACCCGGCTGTCTCATCCACGCGCCCAACGAGAGTGTCGACCCCTCCGAGATCGAGCACATGGCGCTGGCCGAGGCGCTCTTCCTCAGCACCTACGCCACCCCGCTCTGACCGGCCCCAGCTCCGCCCACCCCATGCACGGAAGGACGGGAACCGTCCATGGCACAGACTCAAGACGGCCCGAGACACCAGGACATACCGCCCGGCCCGCTGAGCGCGCTCGCGGGCGCCGCCTGGCAGGCGCTCCTCGTCGCCGGAATCGCGTCGCTGGTCCTCGGCGTCATCGTGCTGGTCTGGCCGGACGCCTCACTGTTCGTGGCCGGACTGCTCTTCGGCCTCTTCCTGTTGTTCAGCGGTGTGCTGCAGCTGGTCGCGGCCTTCGGCACGCACACCACGACCGCGCACCGTGTCATGGCCTTCATCAGCGGCGCCGTCTCGATCCTGCTCGGCCTGCTCTGCTTCCGGGGCGCGACGCAGTCGATTCTGCTGCTCGCGCTCTGGATCGGGATCGGCTGGCTCTTCCGCGGGATCACCGAGACCATCGCGGCGGCCTCCGACGCCGCGATGCCGGCGCGCGGCTGGCACATCTTCCTCGGCATCGTCAACGCGCTCGCCGGTGTGGTCCTCATCGTCTCCCCGCTGGAGTCGGCGGCGGTGCTGATGGTCCTGGGCGGCATCTGGCTCCTCGCCGTCGGCGCGGTCGAGATCGTGACGGCCTTCCAGGTGCGCTCACGCGCCAAGTCGCTGCCGCCGGGCGCCTGACGGCGTCCGCGCCTCCCCCGTCCGGCCCCTCGCCGTCCGCCCGATCCCCGGGCGGACGGCGAGCGCTGTTGACGCGTGCGCTACATTTTGCCGGTCCTTGACCACCGATCCCCCGTGATCGTGACTTCCCGGAGACCGGCACACCATGAGCGACATCGTCAACGGCCTCGGCCGGGCCGGCGCCTACGGCGCCCTCGGCGTGGTCCTGCTGATCCTCGGCATAGTCCTCGTGGATCTGCTGACCCCCGGGAAGCTCCGGCGGCAGATCTGGGAGGACCGCAACCGCAATGCCTCGATCCTGCTGAGCTCGGCGCTCCTCGGCATCGGCGGCATCGTGTTCACCTCGATCTGGACGACGTACGAGAACTTCGGCAAGGGACTCGTCTCCACGGCCGCGTTCGGACTGCTCGGCCTGGTGATGATGGCCGTGGCCTTCCTCGTCGTGGACCTGGTCACGCCGGGCAAGCTCGGCGCCACCCTGGTCGACCCCGAGCCGCACCCGGCCGTCTGGGTGACCGCCTCCTGCAACATCGCGGTCTCGGCGATCGTCTCCGCCTCGATCGCCTGAACCCCCGGGGGTTCGCCCCCGGCCCTTCCCGGGCCCACGCTCGTCGCCCCTTCCCCCGCGCTCAGCCCGCCATGGGCTCCACCTCCAGGAAGCGCCGCCCGCGCGGCCCCTTGTAGAGCAGGGCCTCCCAGCCGAGCCGCGCCAGGGCCGGCACGCACGCGCCGAGGGCGGTCGTCTCCTCCTGCGCGGCGCCCGAGCCCGCCGGGCCCAGCCACTCCACCACGGCCGCGTCCGGCCGGTCCCCCGCCCGGACGCGGTATCCGGTGGCGACCCGCACTCCGGCGGCGTCCACCGACGAGGGGGCGAGCCCACCGGACTCCAAGGCGAGCGCCACCGCGCGAACCGGCTGCCGGAGCTCCCAGTCGGCGGGCACGGACTTCGGGTCGCGGCCGCCCTGGTGGTGGGTCAGCCGTCTGATCTGGAGCAGCCCGTCGAGGGCGGCCCGGACCTCCCTCGACCGCTGCTCGACGTCCGCCGGAGGCACCGGCGGGCCGTCCCCCGTGGCCGCCTCGAAGGTGCCGCCGCCCCCCGGGCCCGCTGTCACCGCAGCCGCCGGATGTCACCGCGCACCCGATAGAAGCCACCGGCGGCCGCGTGCAGGGCATCGACCACGTACCGCGCACCGGGCTCCCGGATCGCCCTCGGGAACTGCACGTTCCACGCGGAGTCGTAGCCCTGGGAGACGACCCGTACCCGTGTCCGGCCCGACTCGGTCACGCACTCCACGACCACCGAGCCGGCCGGGGCGTCGCTGACAGTGGTCACGGCGGTGACGGTCGTCGCCGGCTCGTACACCGGCATGGCCGCCGCGAGCTTGATGTCGCGGGCGACCGGGACCGTGCCCCCCTGGGCGGCCTCGATCGCCGCCTCGCTCGCGTCCACGCACACCAGCGAACCGTCGGTGGTCACCAGGTAGAGCCGCTCGTCGCGATACTGCATGGAGAGCGCCGACCCGCCTCCCGTGCCGAGCTTCCACAGCCGGGTGCCGTCCTCGGCGAAGCAGTAGACCGAGGAGGCCGAGTCGGCGGCGAAGACGAACCGGCCGCCGGGCGAGGTGGCGCAGGAGTACACCGGGCTGTCGCAGGCGTACACCGCCTCGATCCGCCCGTCCTTCTTCGCGAGCCGCTGCACCTTCTTGCGGGCGGTGCCCGCGTAGACCGCGGTGTCCTCCTGCCAGCCGAAGAGCACCCCGCCCTCGGTGGCCGTGTGCCACAGTTCGCCGCCGCCGTCCGGCGCGTGGGCGGCGACGCCCCGCGTGTCCCCGTAGTAGACGCCTTCCCCGTCGGCGCGGACCATCCAGGCGTGCTCGCCCTGTCCGCCGCGCGCCCACTGGTGCTCGTCCTCGTGGTCGATGACGGTGAGCCGGCCCGAGCGGTCGGCGACGTGCAGGACGCCCTCGTGGATGTCGAGCCAGAAGATGTCGACGTCGGTGGCGATGTCGTAGGCGGCGAAGGGCAGCTTGGACGACAGGTCGTACACCTTGCCGTCGTCGCAGCCCGCGTAGATCCAGAAGTCGTCGGCGACCAGGCACTTGACGCCGTCCGGGAGGCTGAACCGGGCCTGCACCTCGCCGGAACGGTCGAGCGTGAAGACGTCGCCCGCCTGGTTGCCGACCCAGCAGCGCTCCTCGTCGACGTGGATGCCGAAGGCGGCCGAGCCGGTCCGGAAGCGCCAGAGCACAGGGGCGACGGCGCGCGCGGTGGAGGGCGCGGAGGTCACCGCGCGCCGCGTCACGGCGCGGGCGGCCCGCTGTCCCCGGACAGCCGGGGCGTATCCCTTGCGGACCTTCTCCCCTATCTTCTTCGCCGCGGCGGCCTGCGCCTTCGCCTGCGTCGGGAACGTGGAGCGCTGCGTCTGGCCCGCCGCACCGATCCGTCCGTAACGGACCGACACCGTGAGGTCGTCGACGGTCACTTCGTAGAACTTGTGGGCAGCGCCGTCGTCCTGCGACAGCTCCAGGTAGGTCGTCGTCATGGTGAAAACGGTAGGGGCACCCACTGACAACGGCCCCCGGTGAAACCTTGACCGAGGGACTTAAGTCCTGGACATTCAGGACGTTCGTCGCGGCATTCCGGACATACACCCCTGTGACGATGGTGCGTGAAGATCATCCGACGTGCCGTCACCTCAGGAACGGCCGGAAGGGCCTCATGACCGAGCGACAGAAGCGGCCCCTGCCCGTCCGTGCGCGCCGGCACACGGACGGCATACCGATGGACGACCTCTTCCGGTCGGACCGCGCCCAGCAGCCGACCACCACCCCGTCGAAGACCACGGCCCTGCCGAAGACCACGACCCCGTCGAAGACCACCGCCCCGGCACAGGCCACGGCCCTGCCGGGGACCACGGAACCGACGGTCGGCCGGGGCGAGGCGACCGCGGGCGCCGGGCCGAACTCCCCCCGGCAGCACGCCCGGCAGCGCGGGACCACACCCACCGAGCCCACCACCACCCGGGCAGCCTCGCCGCGCGCCCTGTCCACCACACCCACCGCACGGTCCGCGTCGGGCACCCCCGCCCCCGCGCTCCCCCGCTGCCCCCCGCCCGTCGACCCCGACCTGGTGGAACGCCCCGGGCCCGCCGTCCC
The DNA here is from genome assembly GCF_036192275.1 of Streptomyces sp. NBC_00250. Taxonomy (NCBI): domain Bacteria; kingdom Bacillati; phylum Actinomycetota; class Actinomycetes; order Kitasatosporales; family Streptomycetaceae; genus Streptomyces; species Streptomyces sp. NBC_00250. Next base: position 1,375,823 of record NZ_CP108088.1, read on the forward strand.
CGGCTGGACGGCCGTGCTGACCGGACTGACCGCGCTCGTCGGCATCGCCACGGCGCTGTGGCGGGCCCGCCCACTCCGCGAAGTCGAGCTGCCGCCCTGGGAATGGGCCGCGCTCGCGGGCTGTGTCGTCGTCGCCGTCGTCTCCTTCGGCGGACTGACCCGCGGGCGGACCGGCTCCGCCTGGGTGCTCTCGCTCTTCGGCCGCTACCGGGGCAGCGTGCGCCGCACCGGCCTCGTCTGGATCAGCCCCTTCGTGCTGCGGCGCCGGATCGACGTACGGCTGCGGCACTGGCGCAGTGAGCCGATCGCCGTCGTCGACGCCGAGGGTTCGGCGCTGCGCGTGGTGGTCCTGGTCGTCTGGTCGGTACGGGACACGGCCCGCGCGCTGCTCTCCGTCGACGACCATCTCGGCTATCTGCGTGAGCAGGTGGAGGCGGCGGCCGCGCGGGTGCTCTCGCAGCTGCCCGCCGATGCCTTCCGGGGCGGCACACCCACCCTGCGGGACGCGGAGGCGGTCGGCGACGCGCTCACGCGCATGCTCGCGGCCGAGTGCCGGCCGGTCGGCATCGCCGTCTTCTCCGCACAGCCGACCCGCATCGAGTACGCCCCCGAGGTCGCCTCCGCCATGCGTCGGCGGCAGATCGCCGTACTGGACGCCAAGCACCGGGACTCCGTCCTCACCGGCGTGATCGACGCCGTGGACGACACCGTGACCCGGCTGACCGTCCGGGGACTCGTCGAGCTCGACGACTTCGAACGCCAGGCCCTGGTCAAGGACTTGACCGTGGCCTTCTACACCCGGAGTGGCGGCCCGGCCCACCCGAACCAGGAGTGAAGAGGACCGTGAACACCCCCGCATTCACCGCCCCGGCATTCACCACCCCCGCATTCACCGACGAGATACCCCCGGACTGCGCCTGCGCGGGCTGCGCCGACGCCGCCCGGCACACCGCCCCGGGCGGACCGCGCGCGGTGGCGTCCCTGCACGGGGTGCGCCGCGCGGTCGTCGCGACCGTGGGCGCGGTCGTCCTGGCGGGCGCGGCGGCGGGAACGGCCGCGGCCGAACCCGCCCCGGCGCACGCGGGCTGGGACGGCTCGAAGTACTGGTTCCGGAACGCGGCCGGCGAGTGGCGCTGGACCAGTCACGCCACGACGTACGAGCAGCGCACCGGAGCCCCGGCCGCCACCTCCCCCGCGGGCGGCGGCCGGACCGGTGAGCCGGTCTTCCGGGGGCGGCAGGGCTGGGACGCCCAGGACCGCGTCTACTGGTACAAGTCCCGCGGCCACTGGTACTGGACCGGCCATGCGTGGAAGTACCAGCAGCGTACGGGCCTTTCGGGCGACAGTTCCAACTCCACGAAACACTCCGGGCCTTCGGGGCCGAAGGCGCCCTCCGGCTCCTCGCGGGGCTGGACGGCGCCGGTCTCCTCGTACGTCTACACGGGCTCCTACGGCCAGCGCGGTTCCTGGTCGAAGGGCTATCACACGGGGCAGGACTTCGCCGTCCCGACGGGAACGACGGTCCGCTCGGTGGGTCCCGGACGGGTGGTGACCGCCGGGTACGGACGCTCGTACGGCTACGAGGTGGTGATCCGCCACCCGGACGGCCGCTACACCCAGTACGCCCATCTCTCCCGTATCGACGTGTCGCCCGGCCAGAGCGTGTCGGCCGGGCAGCGGATCGCCCGCTCGGGCGCGACCGGCCGGGTGACGGGTCCGCATCTGCACTTCGAGGTGCGGACCACGCCGTACTTCGGCTCGGACATCGACCCGTCGGCCTATCTGCGCGGCCACGGCGTTCCCGTGTAGCCCCCCGAGGGCCCGTGCGGCGACGGCAGTCGCTCAGGCCTCGACCGGGTCCGGCGTCGCCGCCGGGCGGTTCTCCTTGATCGTGATCCGGCCCTTGCGGATCGTGGCGAGGCGGGGCGCCCGGCGGGCGATCGCGCTGTCGTGGGTGACCATGACGAAGGTCAACCCGTGCTCCTTCCACAGCCCTTCGAGCAGGTCGACGATCTCGTCGCGCATCGACTCGTCGAGGTTTCCGGTCGGTTCGTCGGCGAGCAGCACCTTCGGGCGCTTGACGAGCGCGCGGGCGATGGCCACCCGCTGCTGCTGACCGCCGGAGAGCTCGGACGGCAGATGTCCGCGGCGTTCGCCGAGTCCTACCGACTCCAGCGCCTCGGCGGCCCGGCTCCGCCGCTCGGCGGGCTTCGCACCGAGCGGGACGAGCGCGGTCTCCACGTTCTCCTGCGCGGTGAGCGTGGGGATGAGGTTGAAGCTCTGGAAGACGAAGCCGATGTTCTGGCCGCGTACGGCTGTCAGCTTGCGCTCGGAGAGCGCGGCGAGGTCCGTGCCGTCGAGCAGGACCCGGCCGGAGGTGGGGCGGTCGAGGCCGCCGAGCATCTGGAGGAGCGTCGACTTGCCGCCGCCCGTGGGCCCTTGGATGACCAGCCGGTCGCCCTGGGCGAGGGTGAGGTCGACCCCGGCGAGGGCGTCGACTCTCTCCTGGCCCCGCCGGTACTGCTTGGTGACGCCGATGAGTTCGTACATGGTGGGACTCCTGTGGTGCGTGGGTGGGTTCGGGCGGCTACTCGACGCGGCGCAGGGCGTCCGCGGGGCGCAGTCGCGAGGCGCGCCAGGCGCCGAACGCGCCCGCGACCAGACCGCCGCCCAGGGCGAGGAGGACGGCGAGACCCACCGTCGTGACGCTGACCGGGGCGGTGAGGGCGATGTCGACGGTCTTGCCGGCTGCCGTGCCGCCGGGGCCGCCACCGAAGGCCATGCCGCCGCGTCCGCCGCCGAACGCGCCTCCGGTAGCGCCCAGTTCGGCGGTGAGCGTCGGGCTGACGGCGGACACCGCGTACGCTCCGGCCAGGCCGATCGCGATGCCGAGGGCGCCGCCGATGAATCCGTTGACGAGGGCCTCGCCGACGACCTGGCGGGTGACCCGGCCGCTCTTCCAGCCGAGCGCCTTGAGCGTGCCGAACTCACGGACCCGGCGGGTGACGGCGGAGGAGGTGAGCAGACCCGCGACGAGGACCGCGGCGAGCAGCACGGCGTACGAGAGCCACCGGCCCACGTTCGAGGCGAGGTCGGCGGCGGTGTCGAGCGAGCCGGAGACCGTCTGGGCGAGGTCGGCCGACGTGGTGACGGTGGTACCGGTGACGTTCTTCTGGATGGCGGTCTTCACCGCGTCGATCCGCGTCGAGTCGGTCGCCTTCACATAGATCGTGGTGATCTCGGCCGCGGAGGCGGAGAGGGTCTGCGCCTGCTTCAGCGGAAGGTAGACCTGTGCGGCGGACTGGCCCCGGTCGGCGGTCGCGATGCCGACGATCTCGAACTTCACGTTCTTGACGGTGAGTTCGTCCCCGAGCGCGAGGTCCTTCTCCTGGGCGTAGGCGCTGTCGACGACGGCGACCTTCGCGTCGGTCTCGGTGGTCTTGAAGGTACGGCCCTGGGAGACGGTGGAGGTCGTGAGGGGGCCGAGGTCGGGCGACGTGACGTCGGTGCCGTAGAGCGTGAAGGAGTCGACGTCGAAGGCCGCGCCGCCACCGGTGACGGTGTCGCCGGGCCCGGAACCGCCGCCGTTGCCGCTTCCGCCGTTCTGGCCGCCCTGCTCGCCGGGCTGACCCTGCTGGGTCTGGCCGCGCTGGATCCGGCCCCGCGCGAACTCCCCGTCGATCTTCAGGTTGACGAGGCTGAGCCCGCCCACCGCTCGGTCGACACCGGGCTGTCCGGCGACCGTGGCGACGGTGGAGTCCGCGAGGGTCTGGAAGCCCTGGACCATCAGCCGGTCGCTGCTCTGCTCCTCACCGTCCTCCTTGCCCTGGAACTCGAACCGGGGTCGCTGCGGCTGCGCGCCGCCCTCCGGCCGTTCCTGCGCCTTGGTCACCGTCAGGTCCGTACCGAGGCCGTAGAGGGACTCGAGGACCTTGCCCTGGGCCTGATTCATGCCGGCGGAGACGGAGTTGACGACGATGACCAGCGCGATACCGAGCGCGAGCCCGGAGGCGACGACGAGCGCCGCCTTTCTGCGGCGGCGCAGTTCGCGCCGGAGGTAGGTGAAGAACATGGGCGTGAAGCTAGGGGCGGCGCGTGATGACGGGATAAGGCCGGCGTGAGAGCGGGATGAGAGTGATCGGTCTGCTGTACGTGCGGAGCCTGACGGTGGCAGGGTCGGCGTCATGCCGAACAGCAGCGAACTGACGCGGATGGGCCCGGTGACGGCACTCCTGGACGCCACCGGGCTGTTCTTCAGGTCGGCGCGGGACGCCTTCCCCGGCGCGGTCCCGGCGGACTGGGCGGCCGCCGCCGCGCTCGACCCGGGTGCGGTCGGTCCCGAGGGCGCGTGGCGGCTGGACTTCCGCTGTTTCGCCGTGACGGACCCCGGCGGTTCGGGGTGGACGCTCATCGACGCGGGGGTGGGCCCCGCCGGCGGGCCGGGAGCGCCCTGGTGTCCCGTGCCCGGCCGACTGCCGGACCTGCTCACAGAGGCCGGGATCGACCGCGCGGACGTCCACACCGTGGTCCTGACGCATCTGCACGAGGATCACACCGGCTGGGCCGCCGACGCCGCCGGCCGGCCGTTCTTCCCGTCCGCCCGGTACGTCGTCCAGCGCGCGGAGACCGCCGCCCTCGACCGGCAGGACCCCGTGTGGGACTGGGTGGTGGCACCCCTCCGGGCCGCCGGGCAGCTGCACGAGGTCGACGGCAGGCACCGGCTGCGCCCGGGCGTCACGCTGTTTCCCACTCCCGGCCACACCCCCGGCCATCAGTCCGTCCTGGTCGAACGGCCGGACGGCCGGGACGTCCTGGTGACCGGCGACGTCCTCGTCCACGCCGTACAGCTCGTCGCACCGGGCGTGGCGTACGCCCACGAACGCGACCCGGCCACCGCCCGCTCCTCGCGCGCGGAGCTGCTGGCGCGCGCCGCCGACAGCGGCGCGGTGCTGGCGACGGCCCATCTGACGCGGCCGTTCGTCGAACCGCCGACGGCCCCCACCGGCCGACCGCCCGGCGGCGGGGCCGCCGACGCCCGGTGAGCCCCGTCGGGCCCCCGCAACCGTCCGACCGCCGCTCTCGTCAGGCGCCCGTCGCCGTGGGGTACGCCAGCGGGTCGGCCAGGACGTCGTGGAGGACGAGGGCCGCCGCGCCCCGGGCGGCGTCGGTGGCGGCGGAGGCGGGGCGGAGGCGGCCCGATTCCGGGGCCCAGAGGCCGGAGACGACCCGGTCGGAGAGCTCCTCGGCGAGGGCGGGGACGAGCCACGGCATCAGCTGCGGGTAGATGCCGCCGAGGACGACCGCCTCGGGGTCGAGGAGGTTCACGGCGCCGGACAGGGCGCGCCCGAGCATCCTGCCCGCCTCGGCGAGCGCGGCGAGGGCCCGCGGGTCTCCCGCCCCGGCGCGGTCCGTGAGGTCGGGGACGCCGGTCGCCTCCGCCGCCCGGAGGAGCGCCGCCTGGCCCGCGTACTGCTCCAGACAGCCGCGGGAGCCGCACCGGCAGCGGGGCCCTTCGGCGTCGACGACGAGATGGCCGATCTCGCCGGCGAAGCCGTGCGCGCCGCGCAGGAGTTCGCCGTGGACGACGATCGCGCCGCCGACGCCGATCTCGCCGGTCAGGTGGAGAAAGGTGCGGAGGTCGCCGAGCGTGCCGAACCACAGCTCCGCGAGGGCCGCCATGTTGGCCTCGTTGTCGGAGGTCAGGGCGAGGCCCTCGGTGCCGGGGCGCAGTGCGGTGAGGGCCTCGCCGAAGAGGCGCTCGGCCTCGACCTCGTACCAGCCGAGGTTGGGGGCCTGCCGGACGGTCCCGCCGGAGACGAGGCCCGGCAGGGCGAGTCCGGCGGCGGCCGGAGCGAGACGTCGTTCCGCGGCGGTGTCCAGGACGTCGGCGGCGACACGGGCGGCCCTGGCGAGGACTTCGGGGGCGCCGACGGAGCGGTTGTCGAGGCGTTCGGTGCGCCGGACGCGGTCGGTGCCGGTGAGGTCGACGACGCAGACCGTCACGTAGTCGACGTTGATCTCGACACCGAGCCCGGCCGGTCCGGTGTCCGCGGGTTTGAGGACGGTGCCCGGCCGTCCCGCCTGCCCGCTGAACGTCTTGCCCGATTCGACGAGGAAGCCGAGGTCGAGGAGTTGCTCGACGAGCGAGGAGACGGCGGGCCGGGTGAGGCCGACGCGGCCGGCGACGGCCGCCCTGGTGGTCTCGCCCGCGTCGTGGACGGTCCGCAGGACGAGGCTCAGGTTGTGCCGACGCACGCCCGACTTGTCGGCCTTGGGTTCCGTGGGCTGGTTCATGGTGAGCGAAAGCCTAGTGGTCCCCTTCACTCGCCGGAGAACCGTTCCCTCACAAACAGTTCGGTCACCGAACTGTTCTGCGCTAGGGTCCCGCCATGACCCTTCCGCGCGACTACCGCGGCCAGACCTGCGCCCTCGCCCGCTCGATGGAGATCGTCGGCGAGCGCTGGACGCTGCTGATCCTGCGCGACGCCTTCTACGGGGTGCGCAGGTTCGGGGAGTTCGCCGCGCACCTGGGCGTACCCCGGGCCGTCCTCACCGACCGGCTCACCACCCTCACCGGGGCGGGCGTCCTGGAGCGCCGCCCCGAGCCGGGCACGGGCCGCCGCGAGGTGTACGCGCTCACGCCCAAGGGAGTCGCGCTCTGGCCGGCCGTCCGCGCGCTGACCGCCTGGGGCGAGGAGTTCCACGCGGCGGACGGCGGCCCGCGCCGCGTCTTCCTGCACGCCGGGGACGAGGCCCCGCTCGACGCGGACGGACGCTGTACGCGCTGCGGCGCGGCCGTACCCGTCGCGGACGTCCTGGTCGCCCCCGGCCCCGGGCTCACCCCGTCCGCCCCTGACGACGACCCGGTGACGGCCGCGCTCGCCCGGCCGCACCGGCTGCTCCATCCCCTGCTCACCACCGCGCCCTCGGGGCGCTCCACGAGAGGTCCACAACGATGAAGATCCTGGTCGTCGGCGCCGGTGCCACCGGTGGCTATTTCGGAGCCCTGCTCGCCCGCGCCGGACAGGACGTCACCTTCCTGGTCCGTCCTGCCAGGGCGGCGGTGCTGCGGGAGCGCGGGCTGCGGGTGGTGGGCCGGGACGAGGAGTGGGTCCTCGCGCCCCGCCTCGTGACGGCCGACGCGCTCGACTCCCCGTACGACCTGGTCCTGCTGTCGGTGAAGTCCACCGGCCTGGACAGGGCGATCGAGGACACCGCGCCGGCCGTCGGGCCGGACACGGCCGTCGTGCCGCTCCTCAACGGTCTCGCCCACATCGACGCCCTCAACGCCCGCTTCGGGGCCTCGGCCGTCCTCGGCGGCGTGGCCAAGGTGGTGACCACGCTCGACGACACGGGTGACATCCGGCGGCTCGCCCCGCTGGCCCATCTGACGCTCGGCGAGCAGGACGGCACGGACTCCGCGCGCGTGGCGAAGATCAGGGCGGTCCTCGACGGCTCGGGAATCGCGTCGCCGGAGCCGGAGCACGTGATCACGGCGATGTGGCACAAGTGGGTGTTCATCACGACCTTCGGCGCCGTGACGAGCCTGATGCGGGGCACGGTGGGCGATGTGTACGACGCACCGGGCGGTCCCGCACTCGGCCCGGCGCTGCTCGACGAGGCGGCCGCCGTCGCCGCCGCGGCAGGACACCCCGTACCGGAGGCGGAGCGGGCGGCGACGCTCGCCGTGGTCTCGGCGTCGGGCTCGCCGATGGTCCCGTCCCTCTACCGCGATCTCACGGCGGGGCACCCGACCGAGGTCGAGCACCTCTTCGGCGACCTGACCACCCGCGCGCGTGCCTTGGGGGTGGCGACCCCGCTCCTCGACCTGGCGACCCTGCACCTGCGGGTGCACCAGCGGCGCATCACGGCGACGGCGGGCGCCGGGGCCTGACGGTCGGTGGACCGGGGGCTCTCGCAGCCGGGCCGCCGGACGGGGCCGCTCGGGAACCGGACGGCCCCTCGCGAGTCCCCTCGGGAAGCCGGGCGGGGCCGCTCCGGAAGCCGGACCGGAAGCCGGGCGGCCCCTCGCGAGTGATCTGCCGAGTTGGACTCTCGTACCGGCTCTTGGATCCTTGGTGGAGTCCGTGGCGGGCGCCCGTCGGGTTCGCGATCATGACGCCATGAACGTCGACGACTCGCCCCCGCTCGGCCTGCGTTGGATGACCGACCCGGCCGCCTGGTCCCTCTCCGGTGACGTCCTGACCGTCTCCGCCGCCCCCCGCACGGACGTCTTCACGGACCCCGTCGGCGGGGCGGCGCGACGAGACGCCGCCATGGCTCTGACCGCTCCGCCGGACGGCGACTGGCAGTTCTCGGCCCGGCTGCGCGTCGGCTTCCGGTCCGCGTGGGACGCGGGGGCGCTCATCGTCCGGTACGACGACGACCACTGGGCGAAGCTCAACTTCGAGCAGGCGCCCGACGGCGCTCCGAGCGTCTACTCGGTCGTCACCCGCGGGCGGTCCGACGACGCGCTCGCGGGCCCGGTCCCGGGAGACGCGCTGTGGCTGCGCATCAGCCGGATCGGCGAGGGCTTCGCCTTCCACGTCTCGGACGACGGCGGCTTCTGGCGCCTGGTGCGGCAGTTCGCCCTGGACGGCCCCGATCCCGTACGGGTCGGCATCGAGGTCCAGTCACCCGTCGGCGAGGGATGCCGCGTCGACTTCGACGAACTCCGTCTCGCCCCGACGACCCTGGCCCACCTCTTCGACGGTCGCTGACACCACCGTGGGGTGCGCCCCTGCCCGGGCGCCACCCCTCAAGGGCGACCGCTCCCGCGGTGGTACGAGTCGCTCGCCGTGGGGACGGAGTTGTGGACGGCCGCGGAACCGAAGGACACCCGGTCGTGGCGGGCCCGGCGCAGGGCTTCCTGCTCCAGGAGCATGCCCTCGGCCGTGTCCGTCCTCCGCCCGCCTCCTCGACGGACCAACGTGACGACCATCAGGATCCCCGCGCCGCCGAGGATCCCCAACAGAACGAATACCGCCACCACTTGCGCCTCCCCCGTCGTTCCCCTCAGGGTAAGCGGCCGGTCGGCGGCAGGGCCAGAGTCCCGGGTCACCTCACGACGGGACCGGGCCGCCCAGCAGTGTCGGCGTGGCGGCGGACAGGACCCCCTCGATACGGCTCCAGGTCTCCTCGTCACGCGCGACCGGGGGAAGGAGCTCGCCCGACCCCGTGTCCCAGGCCGTCGTCAGGGCCACCGGGTCCGCGCCCGTCACCGCGCCGGCCGCCAGGGCCGCCGCGCCGAGGGCGACGAGTTCGTCGGCGGCCGGGACCATCAGGGGGCGCCCGGAGAGCCTGCGGACGGTCTCGGTCCAGGCGCGGCCCCGCGCGCCGCCGCCGATCAGGCGCAGCGGCCGGTCCCGTACGGCGGGATCCGACGGGTCGAGGCCGCAGGCGACGAGGAGTCGGTCGAGGGCGCGCAGGACCGTGAAGGCCGCGCCTTCGTAGGCGGCACCGAGGACCGATCGGGGGTCCGTGCCGTGCCGGAGGCCGGTGACGAGCCCCGCCGCGTGGGGCAGGTCGGGGGTGCGTTCGCCGTCGAGGTACGGCAGGACCACCACGTCTCCCCCCGGCGCCGCGTCCTCCCGGTCCAGGCCGAGGAGTGTGGCGAACCGGTCCACCGCCAGGGTGCAGTTGAGGGTGCAGCCGAGCGGGAGGTACGTGCCGTCGGTGGCGGCGAAGCCGGCGAGTCCGGGGTCGGCCGGGCGGGCGCGGGTCGCGGCGAAGACGGTGCCGGAGGTGCCGAGGCTGACGACCGGATGGTCGAGGAGTCCCGCGCCGCCGAGGCCGAGGCCGACGGCCGCGGCCATGTTGTCGCCGGTCCCCGCTGCGACGACGACGGTACGGGGCAGCCCGAGGGCCTCGGCGGCGGCCGGGGTCAGGGTGCCGACGCGGGTGGCGCCGCCGGGGGCGACGGTGGGCAGCAGCGCCGGGTCGAGACCGATGAGGTCCAGGATCTCGGGGTCGTACGCGCCTTCGGCGGTTCCGTACCAGCAGGTCCCGGAGGCGTCCCCGGGGTCGGTCACGGCGACGCCCGAGAGGCGCTCGGTGAGGTGGTCGTGCGGGAGCCGGACCCCGGCGACGGCCGCCGCGACGTGCGGTTCGTGCGCGCGCAGCCACTGCCACTTGGCGGCGGTCATGGAGGCGACGGGCATCGAACCGGTGCGTGCCTGCCAGGCGTCGGGACCGCCGAGGCGGGCGGCGAGGGCGGCGGCCTGGGGCGCCGAGCGGGTGTCGTTCCAGAGCAGCGCGGGGCGCAGGGGGCGTCCGTCGGCTCCGAGGGTGACGAGGCCGTGCTGCTGCCCTGCGACGGCGATGCCGGTGACGGCGTCGGCCGGGACGCCCGCGTCCCGTACCGCCGTGCGGACGGCCGTGGCGAGGGCGGTCCACCATTCCTCGGGGTCGCTCTCGCGCGCGCCGGCGGTGCCGGTGACGGTGTGCGGGGCGCGGCCGAGGGCGAGGAGCTCGCCGGTGTCGGCGTCGACGACCGCGGCCTTGGTGGACTGCGTGGAGCTGTCCACGCCGATCACGACGGAGCGGCTCGTGGGCACGCCCTCACCTCTTTCCTGTGGTTCGTCCGGGGCGATTCATGGCGGGGGACTGGCGCCCCGGTGCGTCCGTCCCGTATTAGTTATCTCAGAAAACAAATCCCGAGAGAAGGACACACCATGCCGGATCTCTTCTCCCCCGCCCCCGAGGACCGGTTCACCTTCGGACTGTGGACCGTCGGCTGGCAGGGCCGCGACCCCTTCGGCGAGGCCACCCGGCCGGCCCTCGATCCCGTCGAGACGGTGGAGCGGCTCGCCGCCCTCGGCGCGTACGGCGTCACCTTCCATGACGACGACCTGATCCCCTTCGGCGCCCCGGACGCCGAGCGCGACGCGATCGTCAAGCGCTTCCGGGCCGCACTCGACCGCACCGGACTCGCGGTGCCGATGGCCACCACGAACCTCTTCACCCACCCCGTCTTCAAGGACGGCGCGTTCACCGCCAACGACCGGGACGTCCGCCGCTTCGCCCTGCGCAAGACCCTCCGCAACATCGACCTGGCCGTCGAACTCGGCGCCACCGTCTATGTGGCCTGGGGCGGCCGGGAGGGCGCCGAGTCCGGCGCGGCGAAGGACGTACGGGTCGCGCTCGACCGGATGAAGGAGGCCTTCGACCTGCTCGGCGAGTACGTCACCGAGCAGGGCTACGATCTGCGCTTCGCCATCGAGCCCAAGCCGAACGAGCCGCGCGGCGACATCCTGCTGCCCACCATCGGGCACGCCCTGGCCTTCATCGAGCGCCTGGAGCGCCCCGAACTCGTCGGTGTGAACCCGGAGACGGGCCACGAGCAGATGGCCGGCCTCAACTTCCCGCACGGCATCGCGCAGGCCCTGTGGGCGGGCAAGCTCTTCCACATCGACCTGAACGGCCAGTCCGGCATCAAGTACGACCAGGACTTCCGCTTCGGCGCGGGCGATCTGCGCCAGGCGTTCTGGCTGGTGGACCTGCTGGAGACGGCCGGGTACGAGGGCCCGCGCCACTTCGACTTCAAGCCGGTGCGGACGGACGGCGCGGACGGGGTGTGGGAGTCCGCGAAGAACTGCATGCGGAACTACCTGATCCTCAAGGAGCGCACGGCGGCCTTCCGCGCCGACCCGGACGTCCAGCGGGCCCTGACCGCTTCCCGGCTGCCCGAACTCGCCGTCCCCACGGCCGCCGACGGCCTCGCCGCGCTGCTCGCCGACCCCACGGCGTACGAGACCTTCGACCCGGACGCGGCGGCGGCCCGCTCCATGGCCTTCGAACACCTCGACCAGCTGGCCCTGGAGCACCTGCTCGGCGTCCGCTGAGAACGCCGTCGCACGAGGCGCCGTACGAGACCGTCGCACGCAGCCGTCGCACGAGGCCCGCGTACGAAGCCGTCGTACGCAGGCGGTCAGTGCCCGGCGAGGGTCGAGCGGCGGACGACCAGTTCCGGCTGGAGCACCACGTGCTCGTGCCGGTGGTCGGCCGCCCGCTCGCCGGTCTCCTCCAGGAGAAGCTCGGCCGCCTTGGCTCCGAGCGTCAGCGCCGGCTGCCGTACGGACGTCAGGGGTACGGTCGCGGCCGCGGCGAACTCGATGTCGTCGTAGCCGACGATGGCCATGTCCTCCGGGACCCTGACCCCCGCCGCGTAGAGCGACTGGAGCACACCGAGCGCCAGCAGGTCGTTGGCGCAGAAGACGGCCGTCGGGCGGTCGGCGAGGCCGAGCAGACGGGAGCCCGCGTCGCGCCCCGAGGCCACGTCCAGGCGCTCCGCCGGGAGTTCCCGGAGCGCCGACGCGGGCAGTCCCGCCTCCGCGAGCGCGAGCAGCGCGCCCTCGCGCCGGTCGCGGATCTGCTGGAGGTGGGACGGGCCGCTGACGTACGCGAAGGAGCGGTGTCCCGCCGCGGTGAGGTGCCGGATCGCCAGCGAGCCGCCGACGACGTCGTCGACGGAGACAGAGCAGCCGGCGCCGTCGCCCGCCACCCGGTCGACGAGCACGGACGGGATGCCGTGGCGGCGGAACTCGCGCAGGTTCGCACCGCTCGGGTCGGCGGGGGTGACCAGGACGCCGCGGACGCGCTGCTCCGCGAAGAGGGACAGGTAGTCGGCCTCCTCACCGGCGTTCTGGTCGCTGTTGCAGACCATGACGCCCAGACCGGCCGCACGTGCCGTGCGCTCGGCGCCCCGGGCGATGTCGACGAAGAAGGGGTTGCCCATGTCGAGGACGAGCAAGGCCATGATCCGGCTGCGGCCGGCCCGTAGCTGGCGGGCGGACTCGCTGCGCACGTAGCCGAGGCGGGCGATGACCCGCCGTACGTGTTCGAGCGTCGCGGGCGAGACCCGTTCGGGCTGGTTGATCACGTTCGAGACGGTCCCGACGGAGACTCCCGCCTCGCGTGCCACGTCCTTGATGCCGACGTTCCCGACCGCCCGCGCGGTGTCCGTCATCCGTCCCACCTGGTCCGTCCTGCCCCTACCGCCCCGGCCGGGCGAGGTCCCGCCCCGCTTTTCATCCTATGCGGCCGCGTCGCGGCGGGCCGCCGCCCGGCGCCTCTCACGCGAGGTGGAAGACCTCGGTGAGCGGGCGCATGGCGGCGTCGGGCGCCTGCCCGTCGAGCTCCTCGAAGAACTCCGCCATCTCCGCCTGCCAGCGGGCGTTGACCTCGGTGGCCTCCATCGCGGCGCGGGCCCGGTCGAAGTCCGGCGTCTCCAGATAGCCGACGAGCAGCCCGTCCTCGCGGAGGAAGAGGGAGTAGTTGTGCCAGCCGGCAGCGGAAAGTGCCGTGAGCATGTCGGCCCAGACGTCCGTGTGGCGCGCCCGGTACTCCTCCACCCGCCCGGCCCGGACCTTGAGCAGGAAACAGACCCGCCGCATGTTCGCCATCCCGTTCACCCTCGCCCTCGCCGTCGCCGACCCCATGGCTGAAATGATTCAGTCCGTGCGCTCGACGCTAGGCCGTGGACATGATCGTGGTCAAGGGTTGCGACGACATCCTGGACGGCAGCCGGATCTCCCATGGGATGAATCGATTCACGCAAGAGTCGATCCAGGCGCCCCGCGCCCGACACGAAGGAGCGGCCGCTTCCCGAAGGATGCGACCGCTCCCCTGACGTACGCGCTGCGCCGGCGACGCCGACGACGCCGACCGCCCCGACTACGCAGACTCCCGCCGGACCAACTCCGTCGGGAGGATCACCGTCGCCGGGTCCTCCCCCGCTATCCGGGCGAGCAGCGTCCGTACCATCTCGGTGCTGATCCGGTCCCAGGGCTGACGGATCGTGGTCAGCGAGGGGCGGGAGGACAGGGCTGCCGGGGAGTCGTCGAAGCCTCCGACGGCTATGTCCTCGGGGACCTTCCGGCCCGCGCGGGCGAGGGCGTCGAGGACGCCCTGGGCCATCAGGTCGGAGGCGACGAAGACGGCGTCGATGTCCGGGGCGCGCTCCAGGAGGGCTACGGCCGCGTCCTCGCCGCTGGCCCGGCTGTAGTCGCCGGTGGCGATGAGCGTCTCGTCGGCGGGCAGCCCGTACTCGGCGAGCGTCTCGCGGTAACCGGCGAGGCGCTCCACTCCTCCGGGGGTGTCGAGCGGGCCGGTGACGGTGGCGATCCGGCGCCGCCCGGAGCCGTACAGGTGGCGGACCATGTCGCGGGCGCCGTCGCGGTCGTCGGCGGCGACGTAGCCGATCTTGGCGGTCTGGCCGAGGGGCTTGCCGCAGGCGACGACGGGGACGCCGGCCTCGTGCAGCCGGGCCACCACGGGGTCGCCGGAGTGGCTGGAGACGAGGAGGACGCCGTCGACGTGACCGGCCTCGATGTAGCGGAGGTTGCGGCGGCGCTCGTCCTCGGTGCCCGCGATCATCAGGAGGAGCGGGATGTCCTGGGCCGCGAGTGCCTGGGTGCAGGCGCGGAGCAGGACGTTGAAGTTGGGGTCCTCGAAGAAGCGCTCCTGAGGTTCGGTCAGGAGGAAGGCGACCGAGTCGGACTTGCCCGTGATCAGCGAGCGGGCGTGCCGGTTGACGACGTAGCCCGTTCTGCGGATCGCGGCGTCGACGGCCGCCTTGGCCGTCGGGCTGACGTAGTGGCCGCCGTTGAGGACTCGGGAGACGGTGCCGCGCGAGACGCCGGCCTCGCGGGCCACGTCGTGGATGGTCGCCGGGCGGCGCCTGCTCGCTGCTGTGCTCATGCTGTGTGTTTCCCCTCGATCCCCTGTGCTCAGGACTTTACGGCGCCGGAGAGCAGGTCGAGGCTCCAGAAGCGCTGGATGACGAGGAACAGGGCGATGAGCGGGGCGATGGCGAGGAGCGCGCCGGTGATCACCAGGGTGTAGAGGGAGGGTTGGGAGGCTCCCTGCTTGAGGAGGGTGAAGAGGCCGACCGTCATGGGGAACTTCTCGTCGTCGCCGAGCATGATGAAGGGCAGCAGGAAGTTGTTCCAGATGGCGACGAACTGGAAGAGGAAGATCGTCACCAGTCCCGGGGACATCATGGGGACGGCGATCCGCACGAAGATCCGCCACTCGCCCGCGCCGTCCATGCGGCCGGCCTCGACCAGCTCCATCGGGACGGCGGCCTCGGCGTAGATGCGGCCGAGGTAGACGCCGTACGGGGAGAGGATCAGCGGCAGCAGCACCGAGGCGTAGGTGTCCGTCAGGTCGGCCTCGGCCATCAGCAGGTACTGCGGGATGGCGAGGATGACCGGGGGCATGAGGACGCCGGTGAGCATCACGTTGAAGAAGGCCTCGCGGCCGCGGAAGCGGTAGATCGCGAGGGCGTAGCCGGCCAGCGCGGAGACCACGGTGGACAGGACGGCGCCGAGGCCCGCGTAGAACACGGAGTTGAGCATCCAGCGCCAGTAGATGCCCTCGCGGTACGCGGTGAGCTCGGAGACGTTGTCGGCGAGACCGCCACCGGGCAGGAAGGTGAAGGTGGAGAAGAGCTCGTTGTCGGGCTTGGTGGCGGCGACCACGACCCAGGCGACGGGCAGCAGGCAGTAGAGCGCGCCGAGGACCAGGGCGGCCGTGGGGAGCAGCGCGGTGCGGCGGGGGCGCGGCGGTGCCTGGGGGACGCCGGGGGTACTGCCGGCTGCCGGGGCCGCCTTGCGCAGCGGAGGGGAGGCGAGCCCGGTCATCGGCTGGCTCCTTGTGTGGTGCGGCGGTTGGAGATTCTGAGCAGGGCGAAGGAGAGCACGAAGGTGGCGAGGGCGAGGACCACGGCGGTGGCCGAGGCGGCGTGGATGTTCCCGCCGGTGAAAGCGTCGCTGTAGACCTTCATGAGGGGGCTCCAGGTGGAGGGGATGCCGTTGGTGAGCGGCTTGAGCGTCATGGGCTCGTTGAAGACCTGGAGGGTGGCGATGATCGAGAAGAAGAAGGTGAGCACCAGGGAGGGCACCACCATCGGGATCTTGATGCGCAGGGCGATCTGGAGCTCCGAGCAGCCGTCGAGCTTGGCCGCCTCGTACACCTCGGCGGGCAGCGAGCGCAGCGCGGTGTAGATGACGATCATGTTGAAGCCGGTGCCGCCCCAGATCGCGATGTTCGACATCGCCAGGTAGAGCGGTCCACCGTCCATGAGGTCGGGCTGCGGGAGGCCGAGCTTGTCGAGGACGAAGTGGAAGGGGCTGACGTCCGGGAGGTAGAGGAAGCCCCAGAGGACGGCCGCGATGACACCGGGGACGGCGTACGGCAGGAAGATCGCGAGCCGGGCGAAGGAGCGGGCCCGGACGCGCTCGGAGTCGAGCAGGAGCGCGAAGAAGAGGGCGAGGCCGAGCATCACGGGGACGACGATGGCGCCGTAGCCCAGGACGCGCAGGGCGCTGGCGGCGAGTTCGGAGTCGGTGAGTGCGGAGGTGTAGTTCTCCAGGCCGGCCCAGACCTCGGACTTGGCGCCCTTGCCGAGGCCGAGGCCCTTGATCTGGACCTTGTGGAAGCTGAGCCACAGGGCGTAGCCGATGGGCAGGGCGAAGAAGAGGGCGAAGAGGAGGGCGGCGGGGAGGAGGAAGCCGTACGGGGCCGCCTTGACCCCGTACGACCGGCGCGCGCCCTTGGGGGGCTGCGTCACCGGGCGACCTCGAAGCCCTGCTTGCTGAGGTCCGCGACGGTGGCGGACTGGACGGCGGACAGGGCGGTGTCGAAGCCGGACTTGGCCTTGGCGGCCTTGCCGAACTCGTCCTTGAAGGCGGTGTAGGCGACGTTCACGTTGGGGCCCCAGGCGGCCGGCGCGGTGGTCTTCGCTATCTCGGCGGCGCGGGTGTAGAAGTCGGGCTGGTTGGCGAAGTAGTCGGGGGCCTTGGCCAGGGCACCGCTGGTCTGGGCGGCGGTGGCGGCCGGGTAGATGCCGCTCTCCTTGACGAGGGCCGTGAGGGCGACCGGGTCGGTGTTCAGCCAGGTGGCGAACTGCGCGGCGGCCGTCTTGTGCTTGGAGTCGGTGGTGACGGCGGTGGAGGAGCCGCCCCAGCTGCCGGTGGAGGAGCCGCCCTCGGTCCACTGCGGGAGCGGGGCCATGGCCCACTTGCCCTTGGTGTCGGGGGCGGCGGTGGTCAGGGTGCCGGGGGCCCAGACGGCGGAGACCCAGGCGAGCTGCTCGCCGGTGTTCATGGCCTTGTTCCAGGAGGGGGTGTACATCGGCTGGTTGTCGATGGCGCCTTCGGCGACCAGACCGCCCCAGAAGTCGGAGACCTTCTTGGTGGCGGCGTCGTCGATGCCGACCTTCCAGGTGTCGCCCTCGAAGGTCCACCACTTGGCGCCGGCCTGCTGGGCGAGTCCGGCGAAGAGGCCGGAGTCGTTGGCGGAGAAGGTGGTGAGCGACTGCTTCGGGGCCTTCTTCTTCAGGTCGCGGGCGGTGGCGGCGAACTCCTCCCAGGTGGTGGGGACGGAGAGGCCGTACTTCTTGAAGAGGTCCTGGCGGTAGAAGAACATCAGCGGCCCGGAGTCCTGCGGCAGGGCGTAGACGGCCTCGTCGCTGCCGAGGGTGGTCTGCTGCCAGATGCCGGGGGCGAACTTGTCCTCGACGCCCGTGACGTCGGTGGCGATGTCCGCGAGGGCGTCGTTGGAGACCAGGGTCGGCAGGGCCTGGTACTCGGCCTGGACGAGGTCGGGGGCCTTGTGCGCCTTGGCGGCGGTGATGATCTTGGTGACCAGGTCGTCACCGGAGGCCTGCTTCTGCACCGTGACCTTGATGTCGGGGTGCTCGGCGTTCCAGAGGGCCACGACCTTGTCCATACCGGGCGCCCAGGCCCAGTAGGTCAGCGAGACGGGGCCGGACGCCGCCGCCTCGTCGCCGGAGTCGGAGGATCCACAGGCGGTGAGCGCGGTGGCGCCGAGGAGGACGGCGGTGGCGGCGGCGAGGCTGCGGCGCGTGATGTGAGGCATGGGGTGCTTCTCCCTGACCGAAAAAGGGGCCTCTCCCCAGAGCGGGAAGGCCGGTCATGCATCTGTGAGCGTTCACAGTAGAGAAATGTTCCGGACACTTGTCAATGGTTGTTCGTGTGCGGTTATGTTGCGTTGCCACATCGAGATCGACTGTGTGCACGTTCACAAGGCTCCGCAGCTTTCACCGTTCGAGGTTTCAGGAGAGACTCATGCCGCAGACCACTCCCAAGGGCCTGCACCGGCTCGCGTTCGGCGGGGACTACAACCCCGAACAGTGGCCGGAAAGCGTCTGGCAGGAGGACGTCCGGCTCATGCGGGAGGCCGGCGTCACCATGGTGAGCGTCGGGATCTTCTCCTGGGCCCTCCTCGAACCGGAGCCGGGCCGGTACGACTTCGGCTGGCTCGACCGGCTCCTCGACCTCCTCCACGAGCACGGCGTCCGGGTCGACCTGGGGACACCGACGGTGGCACCGCCCGCCTGGTTCTACCGCGCCCACCCCGAGGCCCTGCCCGTCACCGCCGAGGGGGTGCGCTTCTCGTACGGCTCACGCGGGACGATCTGTCACAGTTCCACCGCCTATCGCGCGGCCGCCGCGGGCATCACCACCGAGCTGGCCCGCCGCTACGGCAGCCATCCGGCGCTCGCGCTCTGGCACGTCCACAACGAGTACGGCGTACCCGTCAGCGCCTGCTACTGCGACAGCTGCGCCGCCCACTTCCGCCGCTGGCTGCACGAGACGTACGGCTCGGTCGACGCCGTGAACGAGGCCTGGGGCACCGCCTTCTGGGGCCAGCGCTACGGCTCGTACGAGGAGATCGACCCGCCCCGCGTCACCCCCACCGTCGGAAACCCGGCCCAGCAGCTCGACTACCGGCGCTTCGCCGACGCCACCATCCGGGAGAACTTCCGGACGGAACGGGATATCCTGCACGAACTCGCGCCCGGCATCCCCGTCACCACCAACTTCATGACCGCGCTCAGCCAGTGCGACTCGATCGACTACTGGGCCTGGGGCCGCGAGGTCGACCTCGTCACCAACGACCACTATCTGATGACCGACGGCCGCCGAACCCACGTCAACCTGGCCATGGCCGCCGACCTCACCCGCTCCGTCGCGGGCGGCGCCCCCTGGCTGCTCCTGGAGCACTCCACGTCCGGGGTGAACTGGCAGGCCCGCAACCCGGCCAAGCGCCCCGGCGAGATGGCCCGCAACTCGCTCGCCCACGTGGCGCGCGGCTCCGAGGGCGCCATGTTCTTCCAGTGGCGCCAGTCCCGGCGCGGCGCCGAGAAGTTCCACTCCGCGATGGTCCCGCACGGCGGCAGCGACACCCGGATCTGGCGCGAGGTCGTCGCCCTCGGCTCCGACCTGGAGTCCCTGGAGGAGGTACGCGGCACCCGGACCGTCCCGGACGTCGCCGTGCTCTGGGACTGGCACTCCTGGTGGGCGCAGAACCTGGAGTGGCGGCCGAACGAGGCCCACGAGGCCCGTGAGCGCGCCGACAGCTTCTACGAGACCCTCTACGACCGGCACCTCACCGTCGACTTCGCCCACCCCGAGGCCGACCTCGCGGCCTACCCGCTGGTCGTCGTCCCCGCGCTCTACCTCATGACCGAGGCCGCCGGACAGAACCTCCGCGAGTACGTCGAGAACGGCGGCACGCTCGTCGTCTCCTACTTCTCCGGGATCGTCGACGAGCACGACGCCGTGCACCCCGGCGCCTACCCGGGTGCGCTGCGGGACGTGCTCGGCCTCACCGTGGAGGAGTGGTCGCCGCTCCTGGACGACCAGCGCGTACGGATCACCGGACCCGACGGCGCGTCGCTCACCGGCGACGTGTGGACGGAGTTCGTCCGGCCGCGCGGCGCCGAGACCGTGTGGACGTACGTCGACGGGCCGGCCGCCGGCGGACCCGCGGTGACGCGGCACCGGCTCGGGCAGGGCACGGCCTGGTACGTCTCCACCCGGCTCGACGCGGCGTCGCTCGACGCGATCGTCGCCGCCGCGTCCGAGGACGCGGGGGTCCCGGCGCGGGCCGGACTGCCGCGTGACGTGGAGGTCGTGCGACGGGCCGGGGAGGGCGGGGAGTACGTCTTCGCCCTGAACCACTCCGGGGAGGACGTCGAGGTGCCGCTGGAAGGCGCCGGGACGGAGCTGCTCGGCGGTGCGCACGTGACCGGCAAGCTCGCGGTTCCGGCCGGGGCCGTCAGGGTCGTACGTCTCGACGCCTGAGCCCCCTTTCCCGCCCCGTGTTCCGCGGGGCGGCCCCCGATCTCCCCGGGGGCGGCGGCAGTACCCGCTGCGCCGTCCCCGGGTGAGCCGTACCCCCGTGCCCCCCGGCACGGGCCGCACCACCCGTACCACCCGCACCACACGTTGGGAAACGCACCACACTCCTGTCCGCCACCGTCGAAGGGACTCGACGATGCACCCCACCACCAGAAGCCGCTT
This sequence comes from Streptomyces sp. NBC_00250, assembly GCF_036192275.1. Classification (NCBI taxonomy): domain Bacteria; kingdom Bacillati; phylum Actinomycetota; class Actinomycetes; order Kitasatosporales; family Streptomycetaceae; genus Streptomyces; species Streptomyces sp. NBC_00250. The sequence continues at coordinate 1,396,156 of NZ_CP108088.1, forward strand.
CCGGCCGCGCGTCGCGGCCGTCGCCGCCGCGCTCGGCGCCCTGCTCCTGGCTCCCCTGCCCGCCGCGCAGCGGGCCGAGGCCGCCGCCACCCTCACCAACGCCGGTTTCGAGAGCGACGCCACCGGGACCACCACCCCGGCCGGCTGGTCGACCTACTCGGCCGCCGGCCAGAACGCCGCCTCGTTCACCGAGGCGGGGGGCCACGGCGGCGGTTACCGCCTCAGCCACTGGTCGGCCTCCGCGTACAAGGTGGAGACGTACCAGTACCTCTCCGGGCTCACCGACGGCACGTACACGCTGAGCGCCTGGGTGCGTTCGGGCGGCGGGCAGAACTCCGCCTATCTGGCCCTGCGCAACTGCGGGTCCGCGGAGCAGCGCACCGACCTGCCGGTCACCTCCAGCTCCTGGATACGGATCGTCACCCCGATCACCGTGACGGGAGGCGCCTGCACGATCAGCGTCAACTCCGATGCCAACGCCGGGAACTGGCTCAACGTCGACGACCTGACGTTCACCTCCGGCACGACCGGACTCTCGGTCAAGGGCGTCGACCTCTCCGCGCTCAAGAAGAGCGAGGACCTCGGCGGTACCTACCGGTCGAGCTCCGGCACCATCGGTGACGCGGTCGCCCTGCTCAAGAACGCGGGCGCGAACTACGGCCGTCTCAAGGTGTGGGTGAACCCGGCCGACGGCTACAACGACAAGGCCCGTGTCCTCGCCACCGCCCAGAAGATCAAGGCGCAGGGCATGAAGCTCCTCGTGGACTTCCACTACTCCGACATCTGGGCCGACCCGGGCGCCCAGACCAAGCCCGCCGCCTGGCAGGGACACTCGTACGCGCAGCTGAAGACGGACGTCTACAACCACACGTACGACGTCCTCAACGCCCTGAAGGCGCAGGGCACCACCGCCGACATGGTGCAGATCGGCAACGAGATCAACACCGGCATGCTCTGGCCCGAGGGCTCGACGAGCAACTGGCCCCAGCTCGCCGGGCTGCTCAACTCCGGTATCTCCGCCGCCAAGACGGTCTCGTCCAGCACCCAGATCGCTCTGCACCTCGCCAACGGCGGCGACAACACCCTCTACCGCACCTGGTTCGACAACGCCAAGGCGCAGGGCGTCGGTTACGACGTCATCGCGCTCTCGTTCTACGGCTACTGGCACGGCGCCCTGTCCTCGCTCCAGACCAACCTCGACGACATCTCCGCCCGTTACGGGAAGAAGGTCATGGTCGCCGAGACCGCGTACCCCTTCCGCCTCGACAGCGAGGACGCCCACGAGAACATCATCGACCTGTCGAGCGAGCTGGTCACCGGCTACCCGGCGAGCAGCGCCGGCCAGTCGGCCTGGCTGCGGGACGTCATGAACGTCGTCGAGGCGGTGCCGAACGGCCGCGGCCTCGGCGTCGTCTACTGGGAGCCCGCCTGGACCGCCGTCACGGGCAACGGCTGGGACCCGGCCGACTCCTCGTCCGGCAACGGCTGGGAGAACCAGGCCCTGTTCGACTACGACAGCAAGCTGCTGCCTGCGGCCGGCTGGCTGGCGCACCGCTGACCCGACCGCACACCTGAGGAGGGGCGGGCTCGTGAACGAGCCCGCCCCTTCCGTGCGTCCTGGCTACCACTCCGCCAGGGAGCCGTCGTCGCGGCGCCAGGCCGGGTTGCGCCAGCGGTGGCCCACCTCGGCGGCCCGCTCGACGGCCTTCGCGTCGACCTCGATGCCGAGACCGGGTCCGGTGGGCAGGCCCACGTGCCCGTCCTCGTACCGGAAGACGGAGGGGTCGACCAGATAGTCGAGCAGGTCGGAGCCGGTGTTGTAGTGGATGCCCAGGCTCTGCTCCTGGATCAGGAGGTTCGGCGCGGCGAAGCCGACCTGGAGGCAGGAGGCGAGCGCGATCGGACCCAGCGGGCAGTGCGGGGCGAGGGAGACGTCGTACGCCTCCGCCATGGCGGCGATCCTGCGCACCTCCGAGATGCCGCCGGCGTGCGAGAGGTCCGGCTGGGCGACCGCGATGCCCTGGTCGAGCACCTTCTTGAAGTCCCAGCGGGAGTAGAGGCGTTCGCCGGTCGCGATGGGGATCGAGGTCGAGCGGACGATGTCGCCGATGTGGTCGCTCATCTCCGGGACGACCGGTTCCTCCACGAAGAAGGGGAGGTACGGCTCCAGCAGCGGGAGGACGCGGCGGGCCATCGGGGCGGTGAGCCGCCCGTGGAAGTCGATGGCGATGTCGAACTCGTCGCCGACGGCCTCCCGGATCGAGGCGACCCGGTCCACGATCCCGTGGACGGCGGCGGGGGTGTCGATGAGCCGCAGCTGCGCCGAGGCGTTCATCTTGATCGCGGTGAAGCCCTCGTTCTTGCGGGCCAGGGCCTCGGAGGCGACCTCGTCGGGACGGTCGCCGCCGATCCAGCTGTAGACGCGGGCGCGGTCGCGGACGTTGCCGCCGAGCAGCTGCCAGACGGGGACGCCGAGGGCCTTGCCGGTGATGTCCCAGAGGGCCTGGTCGATGCCGGCGACGGCGCTGGAGAGGACGGGGCCGCCACGGTAGAAGCCGCCCTTGGTGAGGACCTGCCAGTGGTCCTCGATCTTCATCGGGTCCTGGCCGATCAGGTGGTCGGAGAGCTCGTCGACGGCGGCGGCGACGGTGTGGGCGCGGCCCTCGACGACGGGCTCCCCCCAGCCGGTGACACCCTCGTCGGTGTCGATGCGCAGGAAGCACCAGCGCGGGGCGACGAGGTAGGTGCGCAGGGAGGTGATCTTCACTTGGACTCCTTCTTCACGGTCCAGCCGCCGTCGACGACCAGGTTGGTTCCGGTGATGTAGGCGGCGTCGGCGGAGGCGAGGAAGGCGACGGCGGCGGCGACCTCCTCGGGCCGGCCGAGCCGGGCGAGCGCGGTGGCGTCGGCGGAGAGCCGCCGTCCCTCCTCGTCGACGTCGTTCCAGACGTCGGTGAGGATCGGGCCGGGCAGCACGGAGTTGAAGCGGACGTCGGGCCCGTACTCGACGGCGAACTGGCGGACGAGCGCGCACATCCCGCCCTTCGCGGCGGCGTACGCGGGGTATCCGGGCAGGCCGAAGTCTGCGTGCACGCTGGAGGTGGCGACGAGGCTGCCGCGCTCGGCGCGCAGGTCGTCGAGGAAGGTGCGGGTGGCGAGGTAGAGGGCCCGCAGGTTGACGGCCATCTCCCGGTCCCACAGGGCGACGGGGAGTTCGTGGGCGGCGGCCGTGGTGTGGGTGAAGGCGTTGCTGTGGAGGATGCTCACCGGGCCGAACCGGGCGTGGGCCTCGGCACGGAGGGCGGTCCAGTCCTCCTCGGAGGAGACGTCGCAGCGTACGTAGGCAGCGCGGCCGCCGTCGGCGCGGATCGCGGCGGCGACGGCCTCGCCGGGCCCGTCGGCGATGTCGGAGACGAGCACGGCCGCGCCCTCGGCGGCGAGCCGGACGGCACTGGCCGCCCCGATGCCGGAGGCCGCGCCGGTGACGACGGCGGTCTGCCCGGAGAAACGGTTCATGGGTGTGGGTTCCTGAGTGCTGGTGCGGAAGGGGATGAAGGGGGCGCGAACGGCTCAGCGACTGATGTCCTGGGCCGCGAGCAGGCCGAGTTCGGCGCGGCGCGGAAGGCCTTCCCAGTCGCCGGGGACCGAGACCGCGAAGGCGCCGCAGAGTGCGGCGAGGTGCAGGCGTCCCTCCACCGGGGAGCCGTCGAGGGCCGCGGCGAGATAGCCGGAGACGAAGGCGTCGCCCGCGCCGACGGGGTCGACGGCGGTGACGGGGACGGCCGGCCGGACATGGAGTTCGCCGTCCGCCGTGGCCACGAGGGCGCCCTTCGCGCCGAGTTTGAGCACGGCCTGCCCCGGGCCGAGCCGGGTGAGGGCCCGGGCCATCCGCTCCGGCGTCTCCTCGGGTACGAAGAGGGCGGCCTCCTCCGGTCCGGCGAAGACGACGTCGGCGTACGGGAGGAGCCCGGCCAGCACCTCGGCGGCCTCGGGGCGGCTCCAGAGGCGTTCGCGGTGGTTGACGTCGAAGGAGACGGTGACGCCCGCGGCGCGGGCGAGGGCGACGGCCTGCTCCACGGCCGCCCGCGCCGTGCCGCTCAACGCCGGGGTGATTCCGGTGACATGGAGTATCCGCGCACCCGTCAGCTGTGCCTCGTCGAGGTCCTCGGGGGCGAGCCGGGAGCCCGCGAGCCCGGCCCGGTAGTAGCTGACGCGGAGCCGGTCGGCGGTGCGGCGCTCTCGGAGCATCAGACCGGTGGGCGCGGCCGGGTCCGTACCGGCGGCGGAGACGTCGACGCCCTCGGCCCGGAGTCCGGCCAGGACCATCGCGCCCGCGGCGTCGTCGCCGACCCGGCCGGTCCAGGCGGCCCGGTGGCCGAGCCGGCTGACGCCGATGGCGACCGTCGCCTCGGCGCCCGCCCAGCCGAGGCGGAGGGGCGCGCCGGTGGCGAGCGGTCCGGCTTCGGTCGCGGCGACCACCGCCATGGCCTCGCCGAGGGTGACGAGGGCGGGCCGCTGTCCGGTCGCCGTCATCGGCGTGTTCCGTCGAGGAGGGCGGCGGCGCGCTCGCCGAGGGCGGCGAGGGAGCCGCCCTCGCAGGCGTCGCCGACGAGGGGGCCGCCGATGCCGAGGGCGGTGGCGCCCGCGGCCAGATAGGCGGGGGCGTCGGTCACGCCGATGCCGCCGGTCGGGACCAGGGGGACGTGCGGCAGCGGGGCGCGGATCGCGCGGAGGTACTCGGGTCCGCCGGTGGCGGCGGGGAACAGCTTCACCATGGTGGCCCCGGCCCGCCAGGCGGTGAGGATCTCGGTGGGGGTGTACGCACCGGGGAGCACCGGGACGCCGAGGCGGGCCGCCTCGGCGATGACCTCGGTGGAGGTGGTCGGGGTGATGAGGTACGTCGCCCCGGCCTCGACGGCCGCCCCCGCCTCGGCGGGCGTGGTCACGGTACCGGCGCCGAGCGCGAGGCCGGGCGGTGCGTCGGCGGCGTACTCGCGCAGGGCGTCGAGCACGCCGGGGGTGGTGAGGGTGAACTCGGCGGCGCGGATGCCGGACGCGAGGAGGGTGTCGGTGACTTCGGCGAAGCGGGTGGCGGAGGTGGAACGAAGGATCGCGATGACGGGCGCGGAGGCGAGGGCGGTCCGGAGGGCGGCGGCGTGTGGCCGGGTGCGCTCGTCGGGCGGTGTGGTCGCTGCGGGTGGGGTGGGCGGGGTGGTCATGGCCGGTGCTTCCTCAGGGGTACGGGGTGGGCGACGGGCGGACGGGAACGGCTGACGGTCCGCCGGCGGACAGGCGAGCGGGCGGGGTCCGGGGAATGGCAGGCGCGCGCGGACGACAGGCGAGCGGGCGAGCAGGGTGGTCCGGAGACGGGCAGGCGGGCGCGGCGGACAGCCCGCCGGGCAGGTGGGTCGGCGGCCGGGAGCGGCGGCCTGCCCGCCGGGCGGCACGAGCAAGGAGGTGGGGAGGCGGCGGGCGGCGCATGGCGTGCCGGCGGCACGGCGCGGCAGCGGACCGACCGGCGGGCCACGGCGACCGGGCGACGGCCTACGGGCTACGGCGACGCGGTCCGGCGGGGCTGCGGCGGCGGTCCGGCAGAGCTGCGGCGGCCGTGCTCCACCCGCAGGAGCGCGCGGAGTCGACGACCGCGCTACGCTCCGGCAATGCGGCGGCGGGCGCGCCGAAGGAACCCGTCAGGCCGAGCGGCCGACGGGCCCGGCCGTCCCCCGCAGACCCATCCGCGTTCCCCTGGTCCGCAATCGGCGGTCAGGGGCGGCGGTCAGCGGTCAGCGGTCGGCAACCGGCAGTCAGCGATCGGCGTACGGAACACTCGGCAGGCCCCGCGCCCCCGGGCGGCAGACGAACAGGCGTCCCGCATCCGGCTCCGCCCGGCGGCGGTCCTCGTCGAGGCCCTCCGTCGCCGTCGTGATGACCAGGACGTCGAGGTCCGGTCCGGCGAAGGCGCAGCTGGTCACGTGCGAGGCGGGGACCTCCACGCGCGCGTGGAGGCCGCCTTCGGGGGTGAAGGCGAGAACCTCCCCGCCTCCCCACACCGCGACCCACACGCGCCCCTCGGCGTCCACCGTGAGCCCGTCCGGCACCCCGCGGTCGAGGACGGCGAACGGCCGCCGTCCGCTCAGGGTGCCGGTGGTCGTGTCGTACGCGAAGACGTCGACCCTGCCGGTCGGGCTGTCGGCGTAGTAGAGGAGCGTGCCGTCGGGGCTCCAGCCGAGGCCGTTGGAGATGGTGACCGACTCCAGGAGGGTGGCGAGGCCGTCGCCGTCGAGGCGGTAGAGCGCGCCCGCGCCGGGGCTCTCGTCGTACGCCATGGTTCCGGCGAGGAGCCGGCCCGCGGGGTCGACGGCGGCGTCGTTCATACGGCGGGGCAGGCCGTCCTCGGGCAGGAGGGGCGCTGCCAGCTCGACCGCCTCGGCGACCGGGCGGTCCTCCTCCAGTCGCAGGAAGGACGTGCCCGCGGCGGCCAGCAGGGCTCCGGAGGCGCAGGGCTGGACCGCACCGACCGGGCGGTCGAGGCGGATCGTGGAGACGGCGACCAGGTCCGGCGTCGCGTCCTCGTGGGTCAGGGCGGCCCGGTGGACGAGGCCGTCGGGTATGTCCACCCAGAGCAGTTCCCGGCGCCGGGCGTCCCATACGGGCCCTTCCGTCAGGCGTCCGGGCAGGGGGGAGCAGGGCACGGCCCTGAGGTGCTGCATCTGGCCTCCTCGGTCGGTGAAGCGGTGCGGCGAAGTGGTGCGATGAAGGGGTGTGGCGAAGGGGTGTGGCGAAGGAAAAACTACGGGTTCGTCTAACGGTTGTAAATATCCCGCCCTCCAGTTCTTCCAACCCTTTGAATAAGATCCCGAAGTACGGGCCGTACGAGCGGGTCGTGCGTACGGGCCGTACGAGCGGAGGACAGCACCCATGATCAAGCGGACGTCCCAGGACATTCGCCGCCTCAACCGCTTCGAGGTCCTGCGGCGCTTCTACGCGGGGTCCGGCGCGATGAGCCGTCAGGACCTCGCCGCCGCGACCGGCCTCTCCTTCGCGACCGTCGCCAACCTGACCTCCGAACTCCTGGAGGCCGGCGTCCTCGTCGAGGCGGGTCACGAGGACTCCAGCGGCGGCCGGCCCCGGGCACGGCTCGCCGTCAACGCCGACCGGGGCGCGCTGATCGGCGTCGACATCGCCGAGACCTCCGTCCACGCCGAGCTGTTCGATCTCGCCCTGGAGGTCCGGCACTCGGTGGAACGCCCGCTCCCCCCGGACGACGTCCGGCCCGCCGACGTGGTCGAGCAGCTCGCCGGGTGCGTCGAGGAGTTGCTGCGCGTCTCCGGGGTCCCCCGCGCGCGCGTGCTCGGGGTCGGGGTCAGCGTGCCCGGCATGGTGGAGCACGAGGGCGGCGTCTCCGCCTTCTCCCCCTACTGGTCCTGGCGCGAGGTGCCGCTCCGCGCGCTGCTCGACGAACGCCTCGGGCTGCCGCTCCGGCTGGACAACCCCCTGCGGGCCAGCACGGTGGCCGAGTTGTGGTTCGGCGCCGGTCGGGAGGTGGACGACCTGGTGGTGCTCACCCTGCGGGCCGGTGTCGGCGCCGGGATCGCCGTCGACGGGCAGCTCTACCGGGGATTCACCAACAGCGCGGGCGAATGGGGCCACACCTGTCTCGCGATCGACGGGCGGCTCTGCACCTGCGGCAACCGGGGGTGCGTGGAGGCGTACGTCAGCACCCGGGGGATCGCCCGGACCTGGCGCGAGCTCGCCCCCGGCGACGAGCGGGCCGCCGGGCCGGACGACGCGGCCACGGTCGCCGCCCTGGCGCGCGCGGCGGCCGAGGAGGACCCGACGGCCGCCGAGGTCATCGACCGGACCGGGCGCTACCTCGGCGCGGCGGTGGCCAATCTGGTCAACCTGCTCAACCCCCGGGCCCTCGTCCTCGGCAACCAGGTCGTCGACCTGCTGGGAGAGCGTCTGCTGACCGCCACGTACGAGGCGGTCACGCGGCACGCGCTGCCGTTGCCGCACCGGGCGGCGACCCTGCGGCGCAGCGCGGTGCCGCACAACGCGGTCACCCGGGGTGCGGCCGCGTTCGCCCTGGAGGGCTTCCTCGACGACCGGGAGGTCTTCGGCCCGGTCAGCCGGATGCGCCGCCCCCGGGAGCGAAGGGACGGCGGACACGCCGGACCCGCCGATGCGGAGGCCTGACCGGGCCGGGGCGGGCCGGGGTTCAGCGCACGATCCGGTACCCAAGCCGCTCCGACAGCTCGTTCGCACCCTTCACCGCGAGTGCCGTGAGTTCGTTCTCGCGGTCCTCGCTCCAGCGGTGCACCGGTACCGAGACGGACAGGGCGGCGACGACCCCGCCCGTGCGGTCCCGCACCGGTGCGGCGACGCAGCTGACGTCGGGGTTGGACTCCTGCTGCTCGCCGGCGACCCCGAGGATCCGGATCTCGGCCAGCGCGGCGCGCAGCGCGTCCGGGTCGGTGAGGCTTCGGGGTGTCATGCCGGTGAGTTCGTACCCGTCGAGGCGCTCGCCGAGCTCCGCCTCCGGGAGGGACGCGAGCAGCATCTTGCCGACGGCCGTGCAGTGGGCGGGCAGTCGGCGTCCGGCCGCCGAGACCATCCGTACCGCGTGGGTGGAGTCGACCTTCGCGATGTAGATGACGTCCATGTCCTCCAGGACGGCCACGTGGACCGTCTCGCCGCAGGTGTCGGCCACCTCGCGGGCGACCTGGTGGCCCTCGGCCGCGAGGTCGAGCTGCTCGGCGTACCGGCTGCCGAGCTGGTACGTGCGGACGCCGAGCCGGTAGCGGCCGGGCCGTTCCGGCACCGGTACGAGGTAGTTGCGGGCGGTCAGGGTGGTGACCAGCTCATGGGTGGTCGTGCGGGGCAGCTGGAGCCTGCGGGTGATCTCGGGGGCGGACAGTGTCCCGTCGCCCTCCAGGAAGAGCTCCAGTACGTCGAATGCCCTGGTCACCGCCGGAACGAGTCGTCCCATGGGTCCCCCACCTCGCCTCTGTCCGTTCGGTATTCCGTACCACGATCGAAATCGCGAACAGAGACTAGCGGCGCGCCCCACGCCCGGCAACGGCTCCCGTCGCGGACGGGCCGGGTGGACGCGCTCCCATTGACACCCCGGCGGGCCGCTGCCTACGGTCTCGCCGATTCATCGAACGCGATTCGGCATCTCGAACAATTCGGCCTCTCGAAGAACACTTCCGCGTCCCCGGGGAGCAACCACCGTGCGCATCACGGGAATCACCACTCATGTCGTCGGCACGCCCTGGCGCAACCTCACCTACGTCCTGGTCCACACGGACGAGGGCCTGACCGGGGTCGGCGAGACCCGGATGCTCGGGCACACCGACGCGCTCCTCGGCTACCTCCGCGAGGCGGAGGCGAACCACATCGCCGGTTCGGACCCGTTCGCCGTCGAGGACCTCGTACGGCGCATGAAGTACGGGGACTTCGGTCGGGCCGGGGAGATCGTGATGTCCGGCATCGCGGTCGTGGAGACGGCCTGCTGGGACATCAAGGGCAAGGCGCTCGGCGTCCCCGTCTGGCAGCTGCTCGGCGGGAAGGTGACCGACCGGGTGAAGGCGTACGCCAACGGCTGGTACACCACCGAGCGCACCCCGGAGGCGTACCACAAGGCCGCCCGTGAGGTCGTGGCGCGCGGCTACCGGGCGCTGAAGATCGACCCCTTCGGCAACGGCCACTACGAGCTGGACGCCGAGCGGTCGCGGGAGGCCGTCGCCCTGATCGAGGCGGTACGGGACGCCGTCGGCCCGGACACCGAGCTGATGGTGGAGATGCACGGCCGCTTCTCCCCCTCGACCGCGGTCCGGCTCGCGCGCGAACTCGCCCCGTTCCGGCCCGCGTGGCTGGAGGAGCCGGTGCCGCCGGAGAACCTCAAGGCCCTGGCGAAGGTGGCCGAGAAGGTGGACCTGCCGATCGCGACGGGTGAACGGATCCACGACCGGATCGAGTTCAGGGAACTCTTCGAGTCGCAGGCGGCCGACATCGTGCAGCCCGACGTCGGGCACATCGGCGGCATCCTGGAGGCCAGGAAGCTCGCCGCGACCGCCGAGACCCACTACGTCCTCGTCGCCCCGCACAACGTCGGCGGCTCGGTCCTCACCGCCGCTTCACTCCAACTCGCCGCCTGTACCCCGAACTTCAAGATCCTGGAGCACTTCAACGACTTCGCGGACGCGGAGATCAAGAAGGTCGTGCGCGGCGCGCCCGAGGTCGACCCGGAGACCGGTTGCTTCTCCGTCTCCCACGAGCCCGGCCTCGGGGTGGAGTTCGACCCGGACGCCGCAGCCGAATTCCCGCAGCAGCGAGCCCGGTTCGACCTGTGGGCCGAGGGCTGGGAGAAGAGGCAGCCTAAGTGAGGCGCGCCGCGTCCGCCTCCGTGAGCCGCGCCGTCCTCGTCGAACGGCCCGGCGCCCACCGGCTGGTCGAGCGGGAGGTCCCCGAGCCGGGCCCCGGCGAGATACGGGTAAGGATCGCCGCCGCCGGGATCTGCATGAGCGACCGCGAGCTGTACGAGGGCCGCCGCGCCCCCGGCTACGTCCGCTATCCGATCGTCCCCGGCCACGAGTGGTCCGGCACCGTGGACGCCGTCGGCACCGGGGTCGATCCCTCGCTCCTGGGCCGGCCGTGCGTCGCCGAGGGCTTCCGGTCCTGCGGTCTGTGCGAGCGCTGCCGGTACGGCGAGACCAGCCTGTGCACGGCCGGATACGCCGAGACCGGCTTCACCGAACCGGGCGCGTTCGCCGACCACGTCCTCGTACCCGCCCGGCTCCTGCACCCCCTGCCGGACGGGGTGGACCTCCGGGCCGCCGCCCTGCTCGAACCGGCCGCCGTCGTCGCCGCCGCGGTACGGGCGGGCCGGCCGCGCCCGGGCGAGCGGATCGCCGTGGTCGGTGCCGGAACGCTCGGGCTCCTCGCCGTGCAGTGGCTCGCATCCTCCTCCCTGGCCGAGCTGGCCGTCGTGGCCCCCCGGACGGAACGGGCCGCACGGGCCCTGGACTTCGGGGCGACCCGGGCCCTCGCCCCGGCCGAGGCGGACGGCGAGACCGGGCACTTCGACCTGGTCGTGGAGACGGCAGGGGCGTCCACCACGGCCGCGTCCTCCTGTCTGCTCGCCCGCCGGGGCGGCCGGGTCGTCCTCACCGGCATGTTCACGGCGGGGGCCGCCGGCATCGACCCCGTCCACCTCTCCGTCAGCCAGCTCGAGGTCCGCAGCGTCTTCGGCGCCTCCTCCGCGGCCTGGGCCGATGCCGTCCGCGCCCTCTCGCTCGGACTGCTCGATCCGGGCCCGCTCGTCACCCACGAGTTCCCGTTCGAAGGGTTCGGCGAGGCGCTCGCCCTGGTGGGCGGCGGCTCCCCGGACACGGGCAAGGTCCTCCTCCGCCCGTGAACCCGGCCTCGCGGCCACCCCGTTCCGCGTCCGCCCTCTCCCCGCCGGGCTCCCGGCAACCGGGCGAACTGCGGCGCTTCAGCTGCGACACCTCTCCCGTCGAAGCGCTTCGATCTTCTTGACCCACTTCTCTGGACACGTCAACCCGCCCGCGTTACGGTCTCGCTGAGCCGTCGAAGCGATCGTTCGACAGGCGTCGTCGAAGCGGTTCGAAGCGGTGCGCGTCGCTTCACCTCAGTCACGGCCCGCGGGGAGAACGGATGGTCACGCTTGCCGAGGTCGCCCGGCACGCCGGAGTGTCGGCGAGCACGGTGAGCTACGTCCTCAGCGGCAAGCGGCCCATCTCGGACCCCACCCGGCAGCGGGTGCGGGCCAGTATCGAGCAGCTCGGCTACCAGCCCCACGCGGGCGCCCGCGCGCTCGCCAGCAGCCGTTCCCGGATCATCGCGCTGATGGTCCCCCTGCGCACCGACATGTACGTGCCGGTGATGCTGGAGATCGCGGTCGCCGTCGCCACCGCGGCCCGCGCCCACGGCTATGACGTACTGCTCCTCACCGGGGAGGAAGGACCGTCGGCGCTCCGCCGCGTGACCGGCAGCGGCCTCGCCGAGGCGGTGATCCTGATGGACGTCCAACTCGACGACGAGCGGCTTCCGGTGCTGCGCGCCGCGGGCCCGCCGGCCGTCCTGGTCGGGCTGCCCGCCGACCCCACCGGTCTGAGCTGTGTCGATCTGGACTTCACGGCGGCCGGAGCGCTGTGCGTGGAGCATCTGGCGTCCCTCGGGCACCGGGAGATCGCGGTCATCGGCGAGTCCCCCGGTGTCTACGCCCGTCATACGGGCTTCGCCGAGCGCACCCTGCGCGGGCTGCGCGACCGGGCGGCCGGGCTCGGGGTCCGCCTGCTGCACCGGCCGTGCGAGGGCGGTCACGACGCCGTGGCGGGGGTGCTCGCCCGGATCCTCGACGAGCGGCCCGGGGTCAGCGCCTTCGTCGTGCAGAACGAGACGGCGGTCGAGCCGCTGCTCGCCCTGCTGCGGCGCACGGGCCGGGCGGTGCCGGAGGACGTGTCGGTGGTCGCGGTCTGCGCCGACCAGATCGCCACCCAGGCCTCGGTGCCGCTGACCTCGGTGGCGATTCCCGCGCAGGAGCTGGGCCGCAGGGCGGTGGAGCGGCTCATCACGGGCCTCGCCCGGCGGTCAGGGGCGGACACCGCCGCGGTCGAACTCCTCACACCCGCCCTGACGGTACGGGACAGCTCGGGCCCCCCGCCGGCGCCGCCGACCCGGCCGTGAGGGCTCGGATCCGAAGGCCCGCACGACCCCGGACCCGTAATTCGCTTGCTCTGGCCACGCGTCGACGCTGCACTGTGGCCGGGCCCCACGCATCGTGGGCCCGCGATCCGAGGGGACAGCGGCTGCAATGGAGATTCGTTCCACGACCGAAGAGGACTTCGACGTCTTCGTCGACACTGTCCATACCGCGTTCGGGCGCTTCCCGGAAACACCGGTCGAGGGCGGCGGACTCTGGTGGTCGGCGCTCGAAACGGACCGCTGCCTGCTCGCCCTGACGGCGGACGGGCGGCCCGTCGGCACCGCCGCCGCGCACTCCTTCGAACTCACCCTGCCCGGTGAGACCCTCGTCCCGGCGTCCGGGGTGACCGCCGTCGGCGTGCTGCCCTCGCACCGCCGCCAGGGCGTGCTCAGCGCGATGATGCGGCATCAGCTCACCGAGTTGCGGGCCCGAGGGGAGTTCCTCTCCGTACTCCTCGCCTCGGAGGCCCCGATCTACGGCAGGTTCGGCTACGGACCGGCGACCTACACGGGACGGCTGACGGTGCAGCGCCACGAGGCCGCCCTCGCCTCGCCCCGGACGCGCGCGGTGACCGACGCACCGGACACCGGCACGGTCGAGGTACTGCGTCGTGCCGAGTGCGGAGAGATCCTGGAAACGGTCTACGACCGGTACCGCCGCTCCCAGCCCGGCGCGCTGTCCCGGCCGCACCGCTGGTGGGCCTTGCGCGCGGGGCAGCCCCCGATCTCACCGGCACCGCGCCACGTCGCCGTGCACCGGGACTCCGACGGCGTCCCTGACGGGTATGCCAGCTACTCGATCGGCGAGGCCGAGACCCTGACGGTCGACGAGACCATCGCCTGCGACGACACCGCCTTCACGGCCCTGGCCCGGTTCGCCCTCGGCCACGACCTGGTCTCTCAGGTCGTGTTCAAGCACGTCCCGCCCGAGCACCCGCTGCGCTGGCAGTTCGCGGACTTCCGGGCCGGCCGGGTGAGCGGCGACACCGACTGGCTGTGGGTGCGGCTGCTCGACGTCCCAGGGGCCCTGACCGCGCGCGGCTGGTTCACCGACGGCGAGCTCGTCCTCGACGTCGAGGACCCGTTCCTCGGCGAGCACGGCCGCTACCTGCTGACCGTCCGGGACGGCAAGGCCGACTGCGTGCCGACGGACCGGGAGCCCGACCTGTCCTTGGACGTGCGCGACCTGGGCTCGGTCTACCTCGGCGGCACCGCCCCGAGCACGCTCGTGCGTGCCGGACACATCCGTTCCCACCACCCGGGGGCGGCCGCCCTCGCCGACACCCTCTTCCGCGCCGAGCGCTCCCCGCACTGCCTGCACTGGTTCTGACCGCGTGCTCACCGGCCCTGCGGACATCTTCCGGGCCGGGCTCAGGAACCGACCGTGCGTTCCTCCCCCGCCCGCAGGACGAGCCGTGCGGCCCCCGCCGGGGTCCTGAGGTCGATCTCGGCGTCCCGGTCGGGGCGGAGGACCGCGCGGTACGTCCCGGGCAACCATGTCAGGTCGACACGGGCGCCGAACCGGGTCCGTACGCCGGTGAGCCGGCCGCGTGGGCACCGGGCGGGTGGCGCGGGCAGCAGCACGAGCCGCGCGGGCGTGGACTGCACGAGGGCCTCGACGAGTGTGTCGGCGGGCGCGTTGTTCGGCCGTACGAGCGTGTGGTGGGTGACGATCACCCGGTCGTCCTCGGGGTCGCCGAGGACGAGGGCGCCGTGCCTGCCGTTCCCGGCGAGAAAGGCGTCCTCCCAGCGGGTGGCGGGCGCGGGCTCCCAGGTTCCGTGGATCACGGACGTTCCTCCGACGCGGGCACGGGGCCCGGTCCGCACTCCTCCAGGACCACCGCTCCGTACCGGTCGAGCTTCAGCGCCCCTTCGACCTCCGCACCGGTGAGCAGGTCACGATGGCGGCCGGGCAGCGGCACCGTGACCGGGTCGGGCCCGTGGTGGAGGAGGAAGAGCAGTTCGCCGCGCCGGACGGCCTCGACGCCGGCCGGCAGGCCGTCGAGGACCGGTCGCACCCCGGCCTCGTGGGCCACGGCGGCGAGCAGGTCCCGCAGCCCTGCCGGTTCGGGGAGGGTGGAGACGTACCAGGCTCGGCCGTTGCGGAGCACGGCGGGAAGGCCGTCGAGTTCCCCGCCCCGGTAGGCGGCCACCGTCTCCGCGCCGGGGACGGCGGTCAGCTCCTCGGACCAGAGGGAGCCCCTGAAGGTGCCGCAGTCGACGTGTTCGCCCTCGTCGAGCGGCCACCACTCCTGGAGCAGGTCGATGCCGAGGAGTTCCCGGAGGCGGGCGTCCATCCCGCCGGGGCGGACCCGGTCGTCCTGGTCGGCGATGCCGGTGAGGAAGCCGCAGACGAGGGTGCCGCCGCCGCGCACGTACGCGAGGAGGTTGTCGACGGCGGTGTCGTCGAGGAGGTAGAGGTGCGGGACGACGACGAGCCGGTGACCGCCGAGGTCCTGGTGGGGGTGGGCGAAGGAGGCGGGGAGGTGGGCGTCCCAGAGGGCGCGGTGCCAGGCGCGGACGATCTCGGCGTGGTCGACCCGGCGGGAGAGCGCCCCGTCCTGGGCGCCGGCCCACCAGGAGTTCCAGTCGTGGAGGACGGCGATGTCGGTGGTGACGCGGCTGCCGGCGACGCGGGGGCCGAGCCGGGCGAGGTCTTCGCCGATGCGGACGGTCTCCTGGAAGACGCGGCCCCGTTCCCCGGCGTGGCCCAGCATCCCGGAGTGGAACTTCTCCGCTCCCTGACGGGACTGCCGCCACTGGAAGTAGCAGACGGCGTCCGCTCCGTGGGCGACGGTCTGGAGGGCCCAGAGCCGGTTGAGTCCGTACGGCTTGGGGTGGTTGACGCCCCGCCAGTTGACGGCGCCGGCGGCCTGCTCCATGACCATCCACGGCCCGCCGCCGGCCTGGGAGCGGGTCAGGTCTCCGATCATCGCGTTGTACGCTCCGGCGCCCGGGTCCCGTGGGTCGGGGTAGACGTCGACCGAGACGAGGTCCTCTTCGGCGGCCCAGGCCCAGCCGTCCTGGCCGGACCAGAACGGCATGAAGTTGGTGGTCACGGGCAGGTGCGGGGTGTGGCGGCGGACGATGTCCCGTTCGGCCCGGTAGCACTCCAGGAGCTGGTCGGAGGTGTAGCGCCGGAAGTCGAGGACGTGTGCCGGGTTCTTCAGGTAGTGGGCGCGGCGGGGTGGCAAAACCTCGGCCCAGTCGCCGTACCGCTGGCTCCAGAAGGCGGTGCCCCAGGCGGTGTTGAGCGCGTCGAGCGTGCCGTACCGGTCCTGGAGCCAGCGGCGGAAGGTACGGGCGGCCTCGTCGCCCCAGTCGTAGGTGCAGTACTCGTTGTTGATGTGCCACATGGTGAGGGCCGGGTGTCCGGCGTAGCGGGCGGCGAGGTCCTCGGTGATCGCGGCGGCGTACTGCCGGTAGACCTCGCTGGAGTGGGAGAAGTGCTGGCGCGAGCCCCACCATTCGGTCCTGCCGTCCTCGTCGCGGGGCAGTGTCTCGGGGTGGAGCCGCCCCATCCAGGGCGGGGGCGAGGAGGTGGGGGTGGCGAGAACGACACCGATGCCGTGGTCGTGGGTGAGGTCCATGAGGCGGTCGAGCCACCCGAACTCGCGGGCGCCTGGCCTGGGTTCGATGCGCCCCCAGGAGAAGACCCCGAGGGTGACGGAGTCGACGCGGGCACGGCGCATCAGCCGCACGTCCTCGGCCCAGGTCTCCTCGGGCCACTGCTCGGGGTTCCAGTCGCCGCCGTAGAGGATCCGGGGCGGGCGGCCGGGCGGCCGGGTCACGTCGTCGAGGCTCGGCATCGAACTCTCCGTAAAGGGTGGGGGCTTCAGGGTGTCGCTCGGGTGGGCTCAGCCCTTGACGGCGCCGGTGAGCATGCCCTTCCTGAAGTGCTTCTGGACGAAGGGCGAGAGGACGGCGACCGGCAGCAGGGCGAGGACCATGACGGCCATCTGGACGGCGAGGCCGGAGAGGTTGCCCGCCTTGACGGCCTGGCCGAGGCCGACGGGGATCTCCTGCTTCTGCGCGAGCTGGATGAGGACGTTCTGCAGCGGCATCATGTTCTGGTCGCTGAGGTAGATGGAGGCGTTGAACCAGGCGCTCCAGTAACCGACCGCGTAGAACAGGGTGATGACGGCGATGACCGCCCTCGACAGTGGCATCACGATCTGCCAGAGGATCCGCATGTCTCCCGCTCCGTCGATGCGCGCGCTGTCGATGAGTTCGGGTGAGACGCCCATGAAGAAGCCCCGCAGGACGAGGATGTTGAAGACGCTGACGGCGCTGGGGAGGATCAGCGCGAGATAGGTGTCGGTGAGGCCGAGGGTCTGCACGAGGAGGTACGTGGGGATCAGGCCGGCGCCGAAGAACATGGTGGCCATCAGGGTGAGCAGGATGAAGCGGTGGCCGAGCGAGCCGGGCCGGGAGAGTCCGTACGCGCAGAGGATCGACACGGCCATCGAGAAGAGCGTGCCGGTCACGGTGACGAGGACGCTGACGACGGCGGCGCGGGTGACCTGGCCGCCGCTCAGGAGTTCCTGGTAGGCGATGAAGGTGATGTCCCGGGGGACGACCACCAGCCCGCCGGTCTCCGTGATCGTCTTCTTGGACGAGAGGCTGGTGACGACCACGATCCACAGCGGGAGGAGGACCGCGAGGCAGGCGAGGACGAGGATCGCGCCCTTGGCGGCTAGGCCGGCCCTGCCGGGCGGCTCCTCCCAGACGGGCCGGGCGGGCGCCGCCCATCGCGACGAGGTGGGTCGTCGGGCCCCTCGCGGTCGGCGGGGCGCTTGCAGGCTCTGGGTCACTTGCGGTACACCCCCTGCTCGCCCATGAGATGGGCGGTCTTGTTCGCGGAGAGCACCAGCACGAGGCCGACGACTCCCTTCACCAGGCCTGCGGCGGCCGCGTAGCTGAAGTCCTGGCTGCGCAGACCGGTCCACCACACGAAGGTGTCGAGGACCTCGGCGGCACCCGGGCCGACGGCGTCGCGCTGGAGCAGCAGCTGTTCGAAGCCGACGGTGAGCGCGTCGCCGACGCGGAGGACGAGCAGCAGCGCGATCACCGGCCGCAGCGCGGGCAGGGTGACGTGCCACATCCGGCGCCACCGGTTCGCGCCGTCCATGGCGGCGGCCTCGTACAGGTCCTGGTTGACTGCGGCGAGCGCGGCGAGGAAGACGATGACGCCCCAGCCCGCGTCCTTCCAGATGCCTTCGGCGGTGACGAGGAACTTGAAGATCGCCGGGTCGGTCATGAGGTCGAAGCCCTCGTAGCCGTGCTGCCTGAGGGTCTGCGCGATGATGCCGGCGCCTCCGAGGATCTGCTGGAAGACCGTGATGACGAGCACCCAGGAGAAGAAGTGCGGCAGGTACAGGACGGCCTGGACGAGCGCCCTGACCCGGGGCCGCAGCACGCTGTTGACGAGCAGGGCGAGCGCGATGGGCACGGGGAAGAAGAGGACCAGCTGGAGGAGGAAGAGGACGAGGGTGTTCTCGACGGCGTGCCAGAACCCCGGGTCGGAGAAGACCCGTTCGAACTGGGCGAGGCCGACCCAGGGGCTCTCCATCATGGCGGTGACGCCGTTGGTCGAGATGTACGGGTCGTAGTCCTGGAAGGCGACCACGTTCCCCAGGATCGGGACGTAGTTGAAGACGACGACGAGGATGAGCGCCGGGACGGTCATCAGGAGCAGGGTCCGGTCGCGGCGGAGCCGCCGGCCGAGCGGAACGTGCCCGGTCGTACGGTCCCGGCGGCGGCCTCGTGGGGCGCCTCCGGTCGAGGCGCGCGCGCCCGGCGGCTCCGCCGTCTTGGTGTCGAGCGTGCTCACCGTCAGCTCGCCGCGGAACCGTTGGTGTCGAGGAGCTTGCGGTACCAGTCGCGCAGCTCGTCGCCGCCCTTGGTCTTCCACTCGGAGACGGCCTGCTGCATGTCGGAGACCTTCTTGCGGCCGCGGACGACGTCCTTCTCCAGCTGCTCGAAGTCGTTCATGAGGCCGGTCCACCGGGACGGCTCGGTGACGGTCATGCCGTAGAAGGAGGACTTGGAGGTGACCGCGCCCATGCGCTGCTGCCACTCGATCATGGCCCGGGTGACCTCGGGGGTGTCGGGGTGGGCGATGTACGGGGAGGGGCTGGCGACGAACATCCAGGAGCTGCTGACCTCCTGGTTGCCCTTGTCGGTCTTCACCGGAAGGCCGTTCTTGACGGTGTGGTGGACGCCCTCGACTCCGTAGTCGGTGAGCATCCGCTCCTTGGTGCCGTAGGGGGCGGCGGTGAAGTCGGCGACGGCGAGGGCGTCCTCGATCACCGCCTTGGAGCTGCCCTTCCTGATGAAGGCCCAGATGTTGGCGGGGTTGGTGGCCCACAGCTTCGGGAGTCCGCCAGCGTGGCCGGGGATGTCCATGGCCGCCATCGCGAACGACGGCTTCTGCGCGACCTGTTCGGAGGTCTTGGCGTACCAGTGGGAGAGGTCGTTGTTGTAGATCAGGCACTGGCCGGCCGTGAAGCGGATCCCGGCGTCGCCCTGGTTCTGGGTCTTCTCGTCGGGGTGGACGACTCCGGCGTCGAAGAGCTTGCGGGTCCACTCCAGCGCTTCGAGGTACTCGGGCGTCTCGATGCGGTTGATCAGCTTGCCGTCGACGAGGTTCCAGCCGAGCGCCTTGTCGCTGCCGGACAGCACGCCGAACATGTTGTACGCGGTCCAGGTCATGTCGCCGCAGGCCCACACCTTCGCCTTGGCGCTGGTGATCTCCTTGGCGAGGGCGAGGAACTCGTCCGCGCTCTTGGGGAGTTGCCAGCCCTTCGCGTCGAAGAGGTCCTTGCGGTAGAAGGGCGCGATGTTGGTGACGTAGGAGGCGGGCATGGGCAGGCCGCGGAGCTTGCCACCGAAGATCGAGCGCTGCCAGGCGTCGGTGGGGATCGCCGCGAGGTTCGGGTACGCCTTGACCTTGTCGCCGGAGAGGTACGGGCCGAGGTCCTCGAACTTGGCGTCGACGGCGCTGGGGATCTTGCCGCCGAGGTTCCAGCCGGGGACGACGACCACGTCGGGGATCTCGCTGGAGGCGAGGACGGCGCCGAGCTTCTGGTCGTAGACGTTGCCGTCCTGGTTCTGCCAGGTGGCCCGGACGCCGATGGCCTCGTTCATGGCCTTGTAGTACGGGTTGTCGGGGGCGGGCGGCGGTCCCCAGAACGGGGCCATGATCGTGAGCGCGCCGCCCTTGCCCCGCTTCCCGTCGACGGAGGCCTTGAGTTCGGCGCTCGGGACGGCGCGGGTGAAGCCGGCGGCCGAGCCGTTCTTCGGCGCGATGTCGGGGGCGACGACGGTACTCGCGACGAAGGCGGGGAGGAGCTTCGCCGCGTCCTTGCCGGTGGTGGTGCCGTCCTTCTTCCCGCTGTCCGAGCCGCCGCCACCGCAGGCCGTGAGCAGCGGTGCGCCACCGGCGACCGCGGCGGCGGCGACGGCGGTGGAGGCGAGGAAGCCCCTCCGGCTCGGGGCGGATCTCCGGGAGCCCGTGGAGACGGCGTTCGGCGTCATTGCGTCAACCCTTCATGGCACGCGCCAGGACATACGGCGACCGTGGAGGTGCCGGCCGGCTGCGGTGGTGGAGGTGGTGCGGGCGGGGCGGTACCCCGGGCGCTGTCGACGATCGAGTCGAAGCGCTTCGATATTGCTGCGAGGTTAAGTGACCGTCACAGGTGCGGCAAGAGTCGTTCCCGAGAATCTCGGGGGATTCCACGCCAGACCCGGTCGTCCCAAGTGACGTTGCGGGCACGGCGAATGATCGCCCTGCACCGCTTGACACCCACTCCTCCCGCACGGAGCATCGAAGCGCTTCGAACGCTCCGCCCTGTCGGCATCCAAGCTCCTCTGCAAGGGACTCGCACGTGACCGCACACCGGCCGCCCTTCCGTGACCCGGCGCTCCCCGTCGCCTCCCGGGTCGACGATCTGCTCGACCGGCTCACCGCCGACGAACGCCTCGCGCTCCTCCACCAGTTCACGCCCGGTGTCGACCGGATCGGACTCGCCGCCTTCCGCACCGGCCAGGAGGCCCTGCACGGCGTCGCCTGGATGGGGCCGGCGACCGTGTTCCCGCAGTCCGTGGGCCTGGGGGCGAGCTGGCACCCGGAGTTGGTGCGCCGGGTGGGCGAGGCGGTGTCCCGCGAGGCGCGGGCGATGCGCGCCAAGGACGACCGGGTCGGTCTCAACGTGTGGGCACCGACGGTGAACCTGCTGCGCAACCCGCTGTGGGGACGCGGCGAGGAGGGATACGCGGAGGACCCGACGCTGACCGCCGCGATCGCCACCGCGTACACCCGGGGCCTGCGCGGCGACCATCCCGTGTACTGGCGTACCGCACCGGTCCTCAAGCACTGGCTCGCCCACAACAACGAGGCGGCGAGGGACACTTCCTCCGCTTCCGTACGACCGCGGGTGTTGCACGAGTACGACCTGCGGGCCTTCCGCGGACCCGTGGAGGCGGGCGCGGTGGCGGGGGTGATGCCCGCGTACAACCTCGTCAACGGCCGGCCCAACCACCTCTCCCCGTACCTGGAGGAGGAGCTGCGCACCTGGACGGACCAGGAGCTGCTCGTCTGCTCGGACGCGGGCGCGCCCTCCAACCTGGCCGACTCCCAGGGGTACTTCGCGACGCACGAGGAGGCGGTGGCGGCGTCGCTGCGCGCCGGGGTCGACTCCTTCACCGACCACGGAACGGACACCTCGGTGATCCTCGGGCGGCTGCGGCGGGCCCTGGAGGCCGGACTCATCGAGCAGAGCGACGTGGACCGGGCGGTACGGCGCCAGCTGACCGTGCGGTGTCTGCTCGGCGAGTTCGACCCGGACCTCGGTCCGTACGCGGCCGAGGACCGGTTCGACACGGCCGAGCACCGGGAGCTGGCCCGCGAGGCGGCGGAGGCGGCGATCGTCCTGCTGCGCAACGAGCCCCTGGGGCCCGGTGGCCCGGTACCGCGCGACGAGCGCCTGGATTCCGGCGGCCCGGAACTGCTCGGCAGGTCCCCGGAGCGACCGGACCGCCCGCTGCTGCCGCTCGCGGACGACGGGCGGCGGATCGCCGTGGTGGGGCTGCTCGCCGACGCCTGCAAGCTCGACTGGTACAGCGGTTCGCTGATCCACCGCTCCTCCCCGCTGGACGGGCTGCGGGAGCGGTTCGGCGCGGACCGGGTGACGTTCGCCGAGGGCGTGGACCGGGTACGGCTGCGGACCGCGTCCGGCACCGTGCTGCGGGTGCCGGAGGGCGGCGCGGCCGACGCGGTGCGGGGCACCGAGGTCGCGCTCGACCCGGCCCTGCTGGCGGGCCGGACCGACCTGCCGCCGCTCACCGCCGACGCGGAGGGCTCGGAACTCGCCCTGGTCGACCGGGGCGACGGGGTGCTGACCCTGCGCGCCCCCGACGGCCGGTACCTGTCGGTCGCCGAGGACGGGTTCGTCCGCGCCTCGGCGGACGAACCCGGCGGCTGGGTCGTCCAGGAGACCTTCCGGCTCGAAGCCCATGAGGGACACGCGGGGCGTGAGGAACACGGGAACCGACACCTCCTTCTGCACCTCGGTACGGGTGGCTACGTCTCTGTCGCCGCCGACGGCGTGAAGGTTGCCGCCGACCGGGAATCGGCCGAACCCTTCACGGTGGAGGTGATCGAGCGGGGCGAGGAGGCGGTCGCCCGGGCCGCAGCCGGAGCGGACACGGTGATCGTCGTCGCCGGGAACGACCCGCACATCAACGGCCGGGAGACCGAGGACCGTACGACGCTCGCCCTCCCCGCCCACCAGGAGCGGCTGTGGCGGGCCGCGCACGCGGCGAACCCGCGGACCGCCCTCGTCCTGGTCTCCTCGTACCCGTACGCCGTCCCGGAGGCCGCCGCCACGCTCCCGGCCCTGCTGTGGACCGCGCACGGCGGGCAGGCGGCCGGTACGGCGCTCGCCCGGATCCTGGCCGGTGACGTCTCCCCGGCGGGGCGGCTCCCGCAGACCTGGTACGCGGCGGACGAGGACCTGCCCGACATGCTGGACTACGACGTCATCGGCGGCCGGCAGACGTATCTGTACTTCGACGGCACACCGCTCTTCCCGTTCGGGCACGGCCTGTCGTACACGAGCTTCGCGTACGAGGAACTGACGGCCGCCGTCGACGGCGGGACCGTGACGGTCTCCTGCACCGTCGCCAACACGGGTGCCCTCACCGCGGACGAGGTGATCCAGGTGTACGCGCGCGTAGTGGCGCCCTCCGTCCCGCGCCCCCACCGGGAACTCGTCGCCCACGCGCGCGTGGGTATCGCTCCGGGCGCGTCCACCGCGCTCTCCTTCGAGGTGCCGGTGGCGGTGCTCGGGTACTGGGACGTGGCCCACGGCCGGTGGACGGTGGAGCCGGGCCCGTACGAGATCCAGGTGGGCGCGTCCGCCGCGGACATCCGCCGCACGGTCCGCGTCGAGGTGGCGGGCGAGGCACCGGGCCCGCGTCCGGTCCTGGTGGAAGGCCTCGCCGCGGCCGACTACGACGGGCAGTCCGGCACGGTGATCGTGGACCGCACGAAGGTTTCGGGCGACGCGGTGACTCCGGCGGACCCGGACGTGGACGGCCGCCTCGTCTACCGGGCCTGTGAGTTCGCCGACGGCGTCTCGGAGGCGGCGGTGACGGTCGCGGGCGAGGGAACGGTGGAGCTGTCCCTCGCCGACGGCACGCTCCTGGCCCGGTTCGAGGTCGAGCCGACGGGCGGGCCGTACGCCTACCGCACCCTGGTCGCCCCGGTGCTCGCGCAGGACGTGGTGGACCTCCGGGTCGCCCTGCGCGGGCGGGTGCGCCTCGCCCACGTCGGTTTCGTCGGCTGAGGGACCGGCGGAACCGACCCGAGAGCCCGGCACCGAACCTTCCGGTGCCGGGCTCTCGTCGTACGCGGGGGGGGTCAGGCGCCTGTGCCGCGTGCCGGGACGGCCGCGAGAGCGACGGGCAGTGCGGCCGCGACGAGCACGGCGGCCGCCCAGAACGGCCCCAGGGGCCCGGCCGAGGTCCCCAGGGTCGCGGCCGCGAGGAGGGGGCCCACCGTCGCGCCGACGTTGAAGGCGGCGGTCGCGTAGGCCCCGGCCATGGTGGGCGCCCCGGCCGCCGCGTACAGGGACCGGGCGATCAGGGTGCCTCCCAGCGCGAACGACAGCGTTCCCTGCACGAGGACGAGCCCGAGGAGGACCGCCGGCCGGTCCGCGAACAGCGCCACGGCGGGCCAGCCGAGGAGCAGCAGCGGGCCGCCGACGGCGAGGACCAGGCCGGGGCGGCGGTCGGAGAGCCGGCCGGCGGCGGTGATCCCGGCGAAGGAACCGGCTCCGAAGAGGACCAGGGCGACCGGGACCCAGGGTTCGGCGAGTCCGGCGGATCCGGTGACCACGGGGGCGAGGAAGGTGAAGGCGCCGAAGGTGGCCGCGTTGACCAGGGCTCCGGACAGCAGGACCAGGAGGAGCCGCGGACTCCTGAGCCGCGCGAACTCCGCCCGCAGCGCGGGCCGGCCGTCCGTGGACCGCCGGGCGCCGGGGTCGAGCCGCCCACCCTCCATGTCTCGCCGACTGTCCGCGTCCCGCCGGCCGACCATGTCTCGCCGACCGTCCGCGTCCCGCCGGCCGTCCGCGTCCTTGCGTACGGGGTGGGTCGGGACGCCCCGGAGGACGCCGAGCGCGGCGGGGAGGCACAGGGCGGCGACCGCCCAGAACGCGGCGCGCCAGCCGAAGAGGCCGCCGAGAAGCGCGCCGCCCGGCACGCCCACGACCGTGGCCACCGTCGTGCCGGAGAGCAGCACGGCGAGCGCACGGCCCTTCCGCTCGGGCGGGACGAGAGCGGCGGCCGTCGTCAGGGCGACGGCGAGGAAGCCCGCGTTGGCGAGGGCGGCGGCGACACGGGTGGCGAGCAGGACCGTGAAGCTGCCGGTGACGGCGCCCACGGCATGGGCGGCGAGGAAGGCCAGGACGAATCCGAGCAGTCCGGCCCGGCCGGACCGGTCACGGGCGAGCGCGGCCGTCAGCGGGGCGCCGACGACCATGCCGATGGCGAAGGCCGAGGTGAGCGCGCCGGTCGCGCCGACACTCACGCCGAGATCGTGGGAGATGTCGGGCAGCAGCCCGGCGAGCATGAACTCCGAGGTGCCCATGGCGAAGACCGCCAGGGCGAGCAGGTACAGGGAAAGGGGCATCGAGGAAGGCGTCGAGGGACGCGTCAAGGGGGGCTCCGGGGTGGGGAGGGTGGTGAGAACGACGTCTCGTCACCACGGTCAGCCCACCGACCTGGGCACACCGGCGCGGCCCGTCCGGCCGCGCGGGGCGGCGGGAGGGCGCGAGCGGACTACCGGCTCACAGGTCCGGACGTGCGAGGAATCAGGGGATCAGGGGGCTGACGGCGTGACCGAAAGCCCCCACCCTGGATGCTTCGGGGCTCGACATGGCGGGCAGGTTACCCGTCTCCCAGCACCCGGCGCACCCTGTTTTCCACGCGCCTCAGACCACCCAGGCACCGTCCCGCATCAGGTGGCGCCCGGCGAGTTCGGGCTCCTCGTGCCATGCCTCCACGGCGGTGGGCCGGACCCGGAACCAGCCGTACGCGGGGCCCGAGTTCCGGGGGTCCCAGCCGCACTTCGCGGCGAACTCCTCGATCGCCGCGGCCGGTACGTCGCCGACGGAGAGGGTCGTCACCTCGCCGTCGATCAGGACGACGTCCCGGGTGTGCCCGAGTGAGAGCCGGGCCCGTCCGCCGGTACGGAGGTTGCGGCCGGTGGGGTTGGTCAGCCGGGTGCACAGCCAGATGTCCGTGCCGTCCCAGTGGAAGGCCAGCGGTACGAGGTACGGCGTCCCGTCGGCACTCGCCGAGGCCACCCAGATGTCCACCTCCTCCGCGAGCCGCGCGAGGAGGTCCTTCTTGCGCTGTTCGGGATCTCGTATCGTCCGGGTGTTCGTCATGGCCCGACCCTACGGCCCGACCCCGAGGGCCGTCCCGGTCATGATCCGTCCGCCCGCAGAACCCGTACCTCGTACGGCAGATCCGTCCCGGTCACCGTCGCCCGCGGCCCCTCCGGCGTTCGGGTCACCCGGTAGACGGCCGCCGGGGCGCCCGTGTGGTCGGGGACCGTGACCGTCACCGCGCCCCGCCCCTCCCCCGTATCCCCCGGCGCCACGAGCAGCGTCAGGCCGTCCAGCCAGTCGCCGTCCGGGCGCGTGTCGTCGGCGCCCAGGGGGAGGACCGCGCCGGGGCGGACGTACAGCGGGAGGCTGTCGAGGGCGTGGGTCTCCCGGCGCCAGCACGGGCCGGTCACCGTCTCGCCCGTGAGGAGGTGGGTCCAGTCGCCCGCCGGGAGGTAGACCTCGACCTCGCCCCCGGGACCGAGCACGGGCGCCACCAGCAGGTCGGGGCCGAGCATGTACTGCCGGTCCAGGGTCCGGCACGCCGGGTCCTCCGGGAACTCCAGGAGCATCGGCCGCATCACCGGCACCCCCGTCGCGTGCGCCTCCGCGGCCACCCCGTACAGGTACGGCATCAGGCGGTGCTTGAGCCGGGTGAAGCGCCGGGCGACCTCCACGGCCTCCTCGCCGAACGCCCAGGGCACCCGGTACGAGTCGCTGCCGTGCAGCCTGCTGTGCGAGGAGAGCAGCCCGAAGGCGAGCCAGCGCGTGAAGACCTCGGGCTCGGGTGTGCCTTCGAAGCCGCCGATGTCGTGGCTCCAGAAGCCGAAGCCGCTCAGGGAGAGCGAGAGTCCGCCGCGCAGGGATTCGGCCATGGCCTCGAAGGAGGCCCAGCAGTCGCCGCCCCAGTGGACGGGGAACTGCTGGCCGCCGGCGGTCGCGGAGCGGGCGAAGAGGACGGCCTCGCCGGTGCCGCGTTCCTTCTCCAGGAGGTCGAAGACGGTCCGGTTGTAGAGCTGGGCGTAGTAGTTGTGCATGCGCTCGGGGTCCGAGCCGTCGTGCCAGACGACGTCGGTGGGGACGCGCTCTCCGAAGTCGGTCTTGAAGCAGTCGACGCCCTGTGCGAGCAGCGGTCGCAGCTTGTCCTGGAACCAGGTCCTGGCCTCGGGGTTCGTGAAGTCGACGAGGGCCATGCCGGGCTGCCACAGGTCCCACTGCCAGACGTCGCCGTTCGGCCGCTTGAGGAGATGGCCCCGCTCCCTGCCCTCTTCGAAGAGGGGGGATTTCTGGGCGATGTACGGGTTGATCCACATCCCGACGCGCAGGCCGCGCGCCTTGAGCCGGGCCAGCATGCCCTCCGGGTCCGGGAAGGTATCGGGGTCCCAGCGGAAGTCGGACCACTGGTACTCGCGCATCCAGAAGCAGTCGAAGTGGAAGACGGAGAGCGGGATGTCCCGTTCGGCCATGCCGTCGACGAAGGAGGTGACGGTCGCCTCGTCGTAGCGGGTGGTGAAGGAGGTGGTCAGCCAGAGGCCGAAGGACCAGGGCGGAGGCAGGGCGGGGCGGCCGGTGAGCGCGGTGTAGCGGGCGAGGACGTCCTTGGGGGTGGGGCCCGCGACGACGAAGTATTCGACGGTGTGGTCCTCGACGCTGAACTGGACCTGGCCGACGGCCTCCGAGCCGACCTCGAAGGAGACGCGGCCGGGGTGGTTGACGAAGACGCCGTAGCCGCGCGAGGAGAGGTAGAACGGGATGTTCTTGTAGGCCTGTTCGCTGCTGGTGCCGCCGTCGGCCTGCCAGATGTCGACGCTCTGGCCGTTCTTCACGAAGGGGGTGAAGCGCTCGCCGAGGCCGTAGATCTGCTCGCCGACGCCGAGCGCGAGCTGGACGGCCATGTGGTGGGCGCCGTCCGGGGTGGTGACGAACGCGGTGCCCTTGCGGCCGGCCTCGGTGAGGGCACGCCCTTCGGCGTCGCCGAACTCCAGGGTCCAGGGCGCAGATCGGTCCAGACGCAGCCGCAGCGGCCCCGAGGCCAGCTCGACGACCGTTCCGTCCGTGCGGAGTCTGCCCGCCCCCGATCCGGGGCGGTCGAGCTCGAAGTCGGGTCCGCGGTGGGCCTTCCCCGCGTGATGGGTGACGCGTACGCCGATCACGCCCTCGGCGGGCGCGTGGCACTCCACGGTCAGAAGGGCCGAGTTCAGGGTGTCGCCGCGGGTCTCGACCCGCTTGACGGAGGCGTAGGCGGTGAAGCGGTCGGCTTCCGGGCGCAGATCGCGGACTTCGGTGGCGTACGAGGCGTGGACGCCCTCGCGCATCAGCCAGAAGCCGTCGGTGAACTTCATGCTGGTCCTTGGGGGTGGGGTGGGGAGGGGCTGCACCGAGCCCCCAATAGTTATCCCAGAAAACAAAACCGCGAACCAGCCCCACAGCCGAGTGATCACCGCCGGACCCCGCCGTAGAAACCGCTTGCGCGAAGCATTGACGAAACACGAACGCCCCCATAGCTTCATGCCCGTTGCACTTCGTACGTCATATATGAGACGCGATACATGAGATCTGAGAGTGCGCCATGGCCTTCGCCCCCAGCCCCATCCCCTCCCGCACCCAGTACGTCCTGGAAGCGATCAAGCACGACATCCTCACCGGGGGCCTCAGACCCGGGCAGGCACTCGTGGAGACCGAACTCGCCGCGCGTTTCGGGGTGTCGAAGACCCCCGTCCGCGAGGCGCTGAAGACCCTCGCGGGCAGCGGGCTCGTGGTGATGAGCCAGTACAAGGGCGTCACGGTCCGGATGGTCGACGCGGACATGGCCCGCGCCGTCTACGACGTGCGGCTGCTCCTGGAGCCCGAGGCGGTCCGTCGGGCCGTCGCCTCCGGCGCCCCGCTCGACGCGGCGCACGAGGCGCTGCGTCGAGCGGCCGGGGCCGACGACCCGGCCGAACGGTCCCTGGCCAACCGCGACTTCCACCGCGCGCTCTACCTCCCCTGCGGCAACCCGCTGCTCGGCCGGATGCTCGACGAGGTGCGCGACCAGGCCGCGCTGGTCTCCACGGTCGCCTGGGCGGCCGTCCCCTCCTGGGAGCGCGAGGCCGCGGAGCACGAGGAGATCCTGCGGCTGGCCGACGCGGGCGACGTCGACGGCGCGGGCCTGGCCGTGCACGACCACATCGCCTCGTTCGTCGAGCGCGCCTTCCCGCACTCCCCCCTGCACCCGTCCCCCATGGACCCGCCCCCGACGAACCGGTCCCCCATGAACCAGTCCCCCCTGATCAGCGAATGAGCGGGCAGCACGTGAGCATCGAGTTCGACACCCTGAGGACCGCCCTGGCCGACGTCGTGGCCATCCCGGTCACGCCGTTCGCCGAGGACGGCTCCGTGGACACCGTCACGCACCGGGCGCTGTTGCGCCGGCTCCTGGACGGCGGGGTCCGCACCCTCACCCCCAACGGCAACACCGGCGAGTTCTACGCCCTCACCCCCGAAGAACGACGCTCCCTCACCGAGATCACCGTCGAGGAGGCGGGCGACCGCGCCGCGATCCTGGTCGGTGTCGGCCACGACGTGCCGACTGCGGTCGAGGCCGCCCGGCACGCCCGCGCCACCGGCGCCCACATGGTGATGGTCCACCAGCCCGTCCACCCGTACGTCTCCGAGAGCGGCTGGGTCGACTACCACCGGGCCATCGCCGAGGCCGTCCCGGAGCTCGGCGTCGTCCCCTACATCCGCAACCCGCTGATCGGCGGGGGCCGGCTCGCCGAACTCGGCGCCGTCTGCCCCAATGTCGTCGGTGTGAAGTACGCGGTCCCCGACGCGGCCCGGTTCGCCGGCTTCGCGCGGGACGCGGGCCTCGACCGGTTCGTGTGGGTGGCGGGCCTCGCCGAGCCGTACGCCCCCGCCTACTTCGCGAGCGGCGCCACCGGCTTCACCTCCGGCCTGGTCAATGTCTCCCCCGCGCTCTCCCTGGAGATGCTGGGCGCCCTGCGGGCCGGCGACTACCCGAGCGCGATGAAGGTCTGGGAGCGGATCCGCCGCTTCGAGGAGCTGCGCGCGGCGAACGGCAGTGCCGACAACGTGACCGTGGTCAAGGAGGCCCTCGCGTCCCTCGGCCTCTGCCGCCGCGAGGTCCGCCCGCCGAGCCGCGAACTCCCCGAGGCCGAGCGGGCCGAGGTCGCCACGATCGCCGCCGGGTGGCCGATATGAGCACCGGAGACCCGGCAGGGGCCGGGCGGCGCCCCGAGGACCTGCGCAGCCACCAGTGGTACGGCACCGACGGCCTCCGCTCCTTCAGCCACCGGGCCCGCACCCGGCAGCTCGGCTATCTGCCCGAGGAGCACCTCGGCAAGCCGGTGATCGCGATCCTCAACACCTGGTCCGACATCAACCCCTGCCACGTCCATCTGCGCGACCGCGCCCAGGCCGTGAAGCGGGGCGTGTGGCAGGCCGGCGGATTCCCGCTGGAGTTCCCGGTCTCCACCCTCTCGGAGACCTTCCAGAAGCCGACCCCGATGCTCTACCGCAATCTCCTCGCCCTGGAGACGGAGGAGCTGCTGCGCTCGTACCCGGTGGACGGGGCGGTGCTGATGGGCGGCTGCGACAAGACGACTCCCGCGCTGCTCATGGGTGCGGCCTCGGTCGACCTGCCGACCGTGTTCGTCCCGGCGGGGCCGATGCTGCCGGGGCACTGGCGGGGCGAGACCCTCGGCTCCGGTACGGACATGTGGAAGTACTGGGACGAGAAGCGGGCCGGGAACCTCGGCGACTGCGAGATGGCGGAGCTGGAGAGCGGCCTCGCCCGCTCCCCCGGGCACTGCATGACGATGGGTACGGCGTCCACGCTGACCGCCGCCGCCGAGACGCTCGGCGTGACCGTGCCGGGCGCGTCCTCGGTGCCGGCGGTGGACTCGGGGCACGACCGGATGGCCGCGGCCTCGGGGCTGCGGATCGTCGAACTCGTACGGCAGGACCTGCGGTTGTCGCGGATCCTGACGGGGGAGGCGTACGAGGACGCGGTCGCCGCGGTGCTCGCGCTCGGCGGTTCGACCAACGCGGTCATCCATCTGATCGCGATGGCCGGGCGCTCGGGGGTGAAGCTGACGCTCGACGACTTCGACCGGATCGCGCGGACGGTCCCGGTCCTCGCGAACCTGCGGCCGGGCGGGCGGTTCCTGATGGAGGACTTCCACTTCGCGGGCGGGATGCCGGGATTCCTCTCCCGGTTGACCGACGTCCTGCACCTGGACCGGCCCACCGTCTCCCACGCCACCCTGCGGGAGCAGCTCGACGGGGCCCTCGTCCACGACGAGGAGGTGATCCGCGACCGTGCCAGGCCGCTGGCCGCCGAGGGAGGGGTGGCGGTGCTGCGCGGCAACCTCTGCCCCGACGGGGCGGTCATCAAGCACATCGCGGCCGAGCCGCGGCTGCTGAAGCACACCGGCCCCGCGGTCGTCTTCGAGGACTACCGGTCGATGCAGCGGACCATCGACGACCCGGCGCTCGGCATCACGCCCCAGCACGTGCTCGTGCTGCGCGGCGCGGGTCCCAAGGGCGGGCCCGGGATGCCGGAGTACGGCATGCTGCCCATCCCCCGGTACCTGCTGGAGCAGGGGGTTCGGGACATGGTGCGGATCTCCGACGCGCGGATGAGCGGGACGAGTTACGGGGCGTGTGTGCTGCACGTGGCGCCCGAGTCCCATGTCGGCGGCCCCCTTGCCCTCGTCCGTACGGGCGATACGATCACCCTCGACGTCGCGGCACGCTCTCTCCGTCTGCACGTCACGGACGAGGAGCTGGACGTCCGACGGGCCGCGTGGACACCGCCGCCGGCCCGGTACGAGCGCGGCTACGGCGCGCTCTACATGGAGCAGATCTCCCAGGCCGACACGGGCTGCGACTTCGAGTTCCTGGCCAGGCCGGGAGCCACTCCCGATCCGTACGCGGGCTGACACCCGCGCCCCACACCCGCCTCACAGCCCCTCCTCACACCTCCAGCTCCACCCGCCCCACCTTGTCCGAAATCTCGAACGTCGTTCGCGAAGCGCTTCACCGAGAACGGAGCCGCCGTCATGGCCTCAGCTGTGACCCCACCGCCCCGAGCCGTCACGGCACGGAGCCGCCGCCGCACGGGAGCGACCCCCCGCCGACTGCCGTACCTGCTGATCGCCCCCGCCGGACTGCTGATGCTGGGCTTCATCGCCTACCCGGTGCTCAGCGTCTTCTACTACAGCCTCCAGCACTACAACCCCACGAAGCCCTGGCGGAACGGCTTCGCCGGCCTGGACAACTTCACCCGGATCTTCACGGACGACCCGCGGTTCTGGGGCACGTTGACCTTCAGCCTCAAGTGGGTCGTCGTCGAGGTGACGCTCCAGCTCCTCTTCGGTCTCGCGCTCGCCCTCATCGTGAACCAGACCTTCGTCGGCCGCGCCCTGGGCCGGGCCCTCGTCTTCTCCCCGTGGGCCGTCTCCGGGGTGCTCACCTCCGCGATCTGGGTGCTGCTCTACAACTCCCAGACCGGCATCAGCCGTTATCTGGCGGACATGGGCGTCGGCACGTACGGCACGTCCTGGCTCTCCGACACCGCGACCGTCTTCCCGGCGGCGATCATCGCCGACCTCTGGCGCGGGGTGCCCTTCTTCGCCATCCTCATCCTGGCCGACCTCCAGTCCGTACCGAAGGACCTGTACGAGGCGGCCGAGGTCGACGGGGCGGGCCGGGTCCGCCAGTTCGTCCACATCACCTTGCCGCACATCCGGGACGCGATCGTCCTGTCCACGCTGCTGCGCGCGGTCTGGGAGTTCAACAACGTCGACCTGCTGTACACGCTGACCGGCGGCGGCCCCGCGGGCGAGACGACCACCCTGCCGCTGTACATCGCCCACACCAGCGTCGACGCCCACAACTTCGGATACGCCTCCGCCCTCACCACGGTGGCGTTCGTGATCCTTCTCTTCTGCTCGATGGTCTATCTGCGCCTGAGCAAGTTCGGAGGCGACGGCAAGTGACAGCCGAGTCCACCCTGAGCCCGGCCCCGGCCGACGTGACCCCGTCCCGGGCCGCGCAACCGCCCGACCGGACCCCGCCCTCCGCCGCCCGCGCCAGGCGCAGGGCCTGGGACGAGGTGCCCCGCTGGCAGATCTATCTGCCCCTCGGGATCTACCTCCTCTTCACCCTGATCCCCTTCTACTGGATCCTGCTCTTCGCCGTACGTCCCGCCGGCTCCACCTCCCTGCTGCCCTGGCCGATGACGACGGCGCACTTCGAGAAGGTCTGGAACGAGCGGAGCTTCGGCGTCTTCTTCCAGAACAGCCTGCTCATCGGTGTCGCCGTGCTCATCAGCACCACCGTCGTCGCCCTGGCCGGCGGTTACGCGCTGGCCCGCTTCGACTTCAAGATCAAGAAGGGCTTCATGCTGGCCCTGCTCTGCTCGCAGTTCGTGCCGGGCGCCCTGCTCCTCGTCCCGCTGTTCCAGATCTTCGCCGAGCTCAAGATGATCAACTCGCTCGGCAGTGTGATCATCGCCGAGACCGTCTTCCAGCTCCCGCTGTCGATGATCCTCATCAGCGGCTTCATCAGGAATGTGCCGTACTCCCTGGAGGAGGCGGCCTGGGTGGACGGCTGCAACCGCTTCTCCGCCTTCCGGATCGTGGTCCTCCCGCTGCTCCGGCCCGGACTGGTCGCCGTCGGCTCCTTCGCCTTCGTGCACGCCTGGAACCACTTCCTCTTCGCCCTGATGTTCCTCAGCAGCCAGGACAAGCAGACGATCCCGGTCGGCCTCAACACCCTCATGGGCGCCGACAGCGTCGACCTCGGGGCGCTCGCCGCGGGCGGCGTCATCGCCGCCGTGCCCGTCGTCATCGTCTTCGCCTTCATCCAGAAGTGGCTGGTCACCGGCTTCAGCGCCGGGGCGGTGAAGGGATGAACGGGGCCGTCGGCATCAGCACAGCACGCACGAACAGGGAAGACATGAACACCGTACGCACCACCCCGCCGCCGGTCGTCCTCGCCGGCGCCCGCGGCCACGGCCGCAGCCACCTCCTCAACATCCGCCGCCTCGAAGAGCAGGGGCTCGTCCGCCTCGCCGGGGTCTGCGAGCTGCGCCCGCTCGACGCGGACGAGCTCGACGGCATCGGAGACCCGGCGCAGTCCGCCGACTTCGAGGAGCTCCTCGCCTCCACCGGCGCCCGCATCGTCGTGCTCAGCACCCCCATCCAGACCCACACCGACATGACGCTCGCCGCCGCCCGGCACGGGGCGCACATCCTCCTGGAGAAGCCGCCCGCCCCCTCGTTCGCCGAGTTCCGCAGGATGGCCGACGGGGTCGAGGCGGCCGGGGTGGCCTGCCAGATCGGTTTCCAGTCGCTGGGCTCGCATGCCGTGCCCGCGATCCGCCGCATGGTCGAGGAGGGCGCGATCGGCGAGCTCCTCGGCGTCGGCGCGGCCGGCGCCTGGGTCCGTGACGAGGCCTACTTCCGGCGCGCCCCCTGGGCGGGCCACCGGAGGCTCGGCGGGGTCGACGTCGTCGACGGGGCGCTCACCAACCCCCTCGCCCACGCCGTCGCCACGGCGCTCGCACTGTCCGGCTCCACCCGGGCCGAGGACGTCGAGCACATCGAGACCGAGCTGCTGCACGCCCACGCCATCGAGTCGGACGACACCTCGGCGGTACGGGTCGTCACCTCGGCCGGCACCCAGGTCACGGTCGCGGCGACGCTCTGTGCCGAGAGGTCCTCGGAGCCGTACGTGATCGTCCACGGCAGCCAGGGCCGGATCACCTTCTGGTACCGGCAGGACCGGGTGCTCGTGCAGCGCGCCGGGCACGGCCCGGTGGAGACCGAGTACGGCCGCACCGACCTCCTGGAGAACCTCGTCGCGCACGTCACGGAAGGCGAGCCGCTGTGGGTCCCGCCCGCGGCCACCGGCGCGTTCATGCGGGTCGTCGAGGCCGTACGGACGGCTCCCGACCCGCTGGAGATACCCGCCGCGCACTGGCACGCCGAGCCCGGCGAGAGCGCGCCGCGCCGGGTCGTCGACGGCGTCGACGCCCTGGTGGACGC
This sequence comes from Streptomyces sp. NBC_00250, assembly GCF_036192275.1. NCBI lineage: Bacteria > Bacillati > Actinomycetota > Actinomycetes > Kitasatosporales > Streptomycetaceae > Streptomyces > Streptomyces sp. NBC_00250. The sequence goes on from NZ_CP108088.1 coordinate 1,430,834, forward strand.
CAGTGCCGACGAACTGAGCCTGTTCTCCGAACTCGGCGCCCCCTGGGCTCCGTCGACCCGGGCGGAGGCCCGATGAACCCCGAGCCGTCGACGGTCCTGCGCTGCGCGGGCGTCACCGTCGCCCGCTGCACGACCCGGCCCGACCTCGCCCTCGACCACTCCCCGCGGCCGTACCTGCACCCGGTGACCACCCTGGCCGGGCGCCCGGTGACCGAGACGGCGCCCGAGGACCATCCGCACCACCTCGGCGCGGGCGTCGCCGTGCCCGACGTCGCCGGCCACAACTTCTGGGGCGGGCGCACCTTCGTGCGCGACCGCGGCTCGGTCGAGCTCGACAACCACGGGGTGCAGCGGCACGACGGGTTCAAGCTGTGCGACCCGGACGGCTTCGTGGAGGAGCTGACCTGGACGGCCGGGGGCGAGCGGCTGCTCCGCGAGCACCGTACGGTGGCGGCCACCGCGCTCACCGAGACCGCCTGGGCGCTCGACCTCACCTTCTCCCTCACCAATGTGTCCGGCCGTGACCTGTCGATCGGCAGTCCCGCGACGAACGGCCGGCCGGGCGCGGCGTACGGCGGCTTCTTCTGGCGCGCGCCGAAGGAGACGAAGGCGCCGGTGGTGTTCGGGGCGGCTGCGGGCGCGGACGGCGAGGAGGCGGTGCACGGGGTCCGCTCGGACTGGGTGGCGCTCGTGGGCGGCGGCTGGACCCTGGTGTTCGCCGGGGCGACGGCCCGGACCCGTGAGGACCCGTGGTTCGTCCGGGCGGCCGAGTACCCGGGGGTCGGTTCCTCGCTCGCCCATGACGGGCGTCTTCCGGTGACGGCCGGCGAGACCTTCGTACGGCGAGTGGTGACCGTCGTCGCCGACGGCCGCCTCGACCGGGGCGAGGCTGCGACCCTGGTCCGCAAGGCGGTGACGTCGTGACGGGGGCCGGTGCGGTCACGGCCACCGGGGACCTCGGTGACGGCACGTACCGCAACCCCGTCCTCGCCGCCGACTGGTCCGACCCCGACGTGGTCCGGGTCGGCGAGGACTACCACCTGACGGCGTCCAGCTTCGGCCGCGCGCCCGGCCTGCCGCTGCTGCACTCCCGGGACCTGGTCAACTGGACGCTCGTCGGCCACGCCCTGGAGCGGCTCGAACCGGCTGCCGCGTTCACGGAGCCCCGGCACGACCGGGGGGTGTGGGCGCCCTCGTTCCGGCACCACGACGGCCGGTTCTGGATCTTCTGGGGTGACCCCGACCACGGGATCTTCCAGGTCAACGCCCCTTCCGTACGCGGCCCGTGGACGGCCCCGCACCTGGTGAAGGCGGGCAGGGGTCTGATCGACGCCTGCCCGCTGTGGGACGAGGAGTCGGGCGAGGCGTATCTCGTGCACGCCTGGGCCAAGTCCCGCGCGGGGTTCAACAACCGGCTCACCGGGCACCGGATGAGCCCGGACGGCACGAAGGTGCTGGACGAGGGCCGGGTCCTCGTCGACGCCGACCGGATACCGGGCTGGTTCACCCTGGAGGGCCCGAAGCTGTACCGGCACGACGGCTGGTTCTGGATCCTCGCGCCGGCCGGGGGCGTGGCCACCGGCTGGCAGGGCGCGCTCCGGTCGCGGTCCTTCTTCGGCCCGTACGAGGAGCGGACCGTCCTCGCGCAGGGCGACACCGACGTCAACGGCCCCCACCAGGGCGGCTGGGTGCGCACCCAGCGCGGCGAGGACTGGTTCCTGCACTTCCAGCGGTCGGGCGCGCACGGCCGGCTCGTCCATCTCCAGCCGATGCGCTGGGACGCGGACGGCTGGCCCGTGCTCGGCGCCGGGGGTGCCCCGGTCCGGGTCCACCGCAAGCCGGACCTGCCGGAGCAGCCGCCCGCGCGGCCGGCGGTGGACGACACCTTTCCCGGCGGGCGGTTCGGCCGCCAGTGGCAGTGGACCGCCAACCCGGGCGAGGGCTGGGCCAGTCAGCACTCGGGCGACGGGCTGCGGCTCGGCTGTGTGCGGACGGACCGGCTCGGCGACCTCCGGAGCGTGCCGCACGTCCTCACCCAGCGGCTGCCCGCCGGGGCCGTGGCCGTCGAGGTCGGGCTGCGGCTCGACTCCGAGGCGGCCGGGGCCCGCGCGGGGCTCGTCGTCCTGGGGGACGCGTACGCGTGGATCGGCCTGGAGCGCGCCCCGGACGGCACGGCCCGGCTCGTGCACCGTTTCGCCCCGGCCGACGCGGAGCACGAACGGGACGCGGCGCACTCCCGGCCGGTCACCGGGGACCGGGTCCTGCTCCGGATCGAGGTCACGGCGGACGCGCGCTGCCGCTTCTCGTACACCACCGACGACACAGCTGACGGTCCGGTCCGGCTCGGACCGGAGTTCGCCGCCACTCCCTGGCGCTGGGTCGGCGCCCTGCTCGGTCTGTTCGCCGGGGCGCCGGAGGGTGCGGGACACGCCGGGACGGCCGTGTTCTCCGCCTTCCGCGTCACCGCCGTCTGAGGGCCCCGCCCGCCGGGCGCGCTCCGATGCGCCCCCTGAAACTCCCCCACGTCCCATCCCCGAAAGTCCCCGCAACACCCCGAGAGAAGAGAGCCGACGATGACCATCTTCCCCGGCGGACGGCGCAGAGCCGCCCTCGCCCTCGCCCTGTCCTCCGTCCTCGCACTGACCGCCACCGCCTGCGGTGACGACGGCAGCGGCGGGGGCGGCGACAAGGGCACCGAGGGATCGGGCAAGGGCAAGATCACCTTCTGGGACAACAACGGCGGTGTCCGCACCGACGTCTGGAAGGAGATCATCGCGGACTTCGAGAAGGCGAACCCCGACATCGACGTCGAGTACGTCGGGATCGCCTCCAAGGAGGTCCAGTCGAAGTACGACACCGCGATCCAGGGCGACGGCCTGCCGGACGTGGGCGGCGTCGGCGCGGCGATGCTCGCCGGAATCGCCGCGCAGAACGCCCTGGAGCCGCTGGACGCCCGGATCGAGGACAGCGCGCTCAAGGGCAGGCTCAACGCCGGCATGGTCGCGAGCGTGAAGGCGGCGGGCGGGCAGGACAAGCTGTTCACCGTCCCCACCTCCGCGAGCAACGGCGTGCTCTACTACCGCACCGACCTGTTCAAGGCGGCCGGGCTGCAGGAGCCCACCACCTGGTCGAAGTTCTACGCGGCGGCGGAGAAGCTGACCGCCACCGACAAGAACCGTTTCGGCTACACGATCCGCGGCGGCGCGGGCTCGATCGCACAGGCCCTGGACGCCATGTACGGCCAGAGCGGCATCACGAGCTTCTGGAACGGCGACAAGACCACCGTCAACGATCCGAAGAACGTGGCGGCGCTGGAGAAGTACGCCGGCCTGTTCAAGAAGACCACCCCGGCCGCCGACGTCAACAACGACTTCACCAAGATGGTCGCGCAGTGGGACAGCGGCCAGATCGGCATGCTGAACCACAACCTGGGCTCCTACCAGGACCACGTGAAGGCGCTCGGCACCGACAAGTTCCGGGGCATCCCCAACCCGACCCTGGACGACGGCACCCGTGTGCAGGTCTCCAACCCGGTCGACGGCCTCGGGCTCTTCTCCTCCAGCAAGAACAAGGCCGCCGCCTGGAAGTTCATCGAGTTCGCGGCCTCGCACGCCTCCAACAGCAAGTGGAACAAGTCGGCCGGCGCCATCCCCGCCAACACGGAGGCCGCCCAGGACCCGTGGCTCCAGGAGGCGGAGCCGACCAAGCTCGGCGCCGAGGTCCTCTTCAGCGGCAAGGCCACGATCGTGGAGCTGCCGTACTACCTGCCGGACTGGAACACGATCTCCAAGGCCGAGAACGAGCCGGGCTTCCAGAAGGTCCTGCTCGGTACGTCCGGCGCCAAGGAGTTCCTCGACCACCTGGCCGAGCAGCTGAACGCGGCGCAGGCCGAATGGAAGCAGCAGAACCAGTGAGCGTAGGCCGCCGCGCGGTGGTCACGGCCGGGGCGGGCCTCGCGCTCGCCCTGGCCGGGGCTCCCCCGGCCCGTTCCCAAGGACACCCCCGCATGCGCACCCTGTTCCTCGCCGGCGACTCCACCGCCGCCCAGAAGTACGCCGACGCCGCTCCCGAGACCGGCTGGGGCATGGCCCTCCCCTTCTTCCTGCACCACGGCGTGCGGGTCGCCAACCACGCCGTCAACGGGCGCAGCACCAAGAGCTTCCTCGACGAGGGGCGCCTCGACGTCGTACTGAAGGCGCTCCGCCCCGGCGACCTGCTCCTGGTCCAGTTCGGTCACAACGACCAGAAGGTCGCCGATCCGAGCCGGTACACCGAGCCGTGGACCACCTACCAGGACAATCTGCGGGTCTTCGTCGAGGGCGCGCGGTCCCGTGGCGCCCTCCCGGTGTTCGCCACCTCCGTCGAGCGGCGCAGGTTCGACGTGGACGGCACCGCCCTGCGGACGCTCGGCGCGTACCCGGCGGCGATGCGGGAGACCGCCCGCGAGTCGGACGTCCCGCTCCTCGACCTGGAGGCGCTGTCGCTCGCCCTGTGGCAGCGGCTCGGCCCCGAGGCCACCAAGACGTACTTCAACTGGACCGCGACCGAGCAGGACAACACCCACTTCAACCCGCCCGGGGCGATCGAGGTGGCCCGCCTCGCCGCCGCCGAGCTGCTCCGCACCCATGTCCTCGCGCCGCGCGAGACGCGCCGCCTGGACGACGAGATACCCACCCCGTGGATCACCTGGCCCGAGTCCGAGGAGAGCAGCACATGAACCGACGCACGCGACTGGGAGTGATGGCCGCGACCGCCCTCACCCTGACGGTCACCGCCCCCGCCGCCGGCGCCCACGCCGCCCCGCGCCCCGCCGCCGACCCCGCCCGCGCCACGCTGCCGGCCGGTGACGGCTGGGCGTCCGACGGAACCGGCACCACCGGCGGGGCCGCCGCCGACGCATCCCGCGTCTTCACCGTCACCACCTGGGAGGAGTTCCGGGACGCGTTGGCCGTGCCCGGCACCGAGCCCAGGATCGTCAAGGTGGTCGGCACCCTGAACGCCACCGCCGCCGGCTGCGCCGCCTTCGAGGCCCCCGGCTACGACTTCGCCCGCTACCTCGCCGACTACGACCCCGCCGTCTGGGGGTACGAGAACGTGGTGAGCGGCCCCCAGGAGGACCTGCGGGCGGCCTCCGCGACCGCCCAGGGCAAGGCCATCAAGGTCAAGGTGCCCGCGAACACCACGATCGCCGGTGTCGGCAGGGACGCCGGGATCACCGGCGGCAGCCTCCAGGTGCAGGGCGTCGACAACGTGGTGATCCGCAACCTGACGATGGAGAGTCCGCTCGACTGCTTCCCGCAGTGGGACCCGACGGACGGCGCGACCGGGGCGTGGAACTCCGAGTACGACAGCCTCGTCGTGTACGGCTCCACCCATGTGTGGATCGACCACAACACCTTCACCGACGGGGCCCACCCGGACAGTTCGCTGCCCTCGTACTACGGGGAGGTCTACCAGCAGCACGACGGGGAGCTGGACGTCGTACGGGGTGCGGACCTCGTCACGATCTCCTGGAACGCCTTCACCGACCACGACAAGACCCTGATGATCGGCAACAGCGACAGCGCGGGCGCCACCGACCGGGGGAAGCTGCGGGTCACCCTGCACCACAACCTCTTCGAGAACGTCGTCGAGCGGGCGCCGCGGGTCCGGTTCGGGCAGGTCGACGCGTACAACAACCACTTCGTCGTGCCGAGTTCGGCCTACGCCTACAGCCTCGGCATCGGGCAGGAGTCCCAGCTCTTCGCGGAGAAGAACGCGTTCACGCTCGCCGGGGACGTACCGGCCGGGAAGATCCTGAAGAAGTGGAAGGACGCGCCCGTCACGACCGTGGGCAACTACGTGAACGGCAGGCCCGTCGACCTCCTCGCCGTCCACAACACGCAGTTCCCCGAGGAGCTGTTGCGGGCCGACGCGGGCTGGACCCCCGTCCTGCGCACCCGGGTCGACCACCCGAGGGCCGTGCCCGCCCTCGTCGACCACCGCGCGGGCGCCGGCCGGTCCTGCTGATCCCCCATCCCCTTCCAGGAGGACCCCCGCATGCCCTCGCACCCGAACGGAGCGCCGACGGGACGCCGCTCCCTGCTCCTGGGCGCCGCCGGAACCGCACTCGCCCTGGCGCTGCCCGCCTCTCCCGCCTCGGCCGTCTCCGCCGCGCCGGACACCTCGCCGTCACGTGCCCGGCCCTTCGGCCGGTTCGGTTCGCCCGACCGCCGGCTCACCGAGCGGACCCTGTACGTGCACCCCGGCGGCCTCGGCGACCACACCAGCGTCCAGGCCGCGGTCACCGCCGCGAGCGGCACCGGCCGGACCCTGGTGCTCGCCCCCGGTACGTACCGGGAGACGGTCGCCGTGGGTCCGGCCCGTACCGACATGACCTGGATCGGCGCGAGCGGCGATCCCCGCGACGTCGTCGTGGTGTACGCCAACGCCGCCGGAACGCCCCGCCCCGAGGGCGGCACCTACGGCACCACCGGTTCCGCGACCACCACCGTCCAGGCGCCCGGCTTCACCGCCCACGGCATCACCTTCGCCAACGACTTCCTCCGCACCGACCTTCCCGGCAACCCCGGTACCCAGGCCGTCGCGCTCAAGGTGCAGGGCGACCGGTCGGCGTTCTTCCACTGCCGTTTCCTCGGCCACCAGGACACCCTGTACGCGGACTCGATGTCGCTGACGACCTTCGCCCGCCAGTACTTCGCGCACTGCCACGTCGAGGGTGACGTCGACTTCGTCTTCGGTCGGGCCACCGCCGTCTTCGAGCGCTGCCACTTCCGTACGCTGCTCCGCCCCGATCTGGCGGCGGCCCCGCACGGCTTCGTCTTCGCCCCGTCCACGGCCCGGGAGAACCCGTACGGGTTCCTCGCCGCCCGCTGCCGGATCACCAGCGAGGCCCCGGACGGCTACTACAAGCTGGCCCGCCCATGGGTCCCCGGCTCGGACCTCACCGCCTGGCCGTCGCTCGTGGTCCGGGACAGCGTCCTCGGCCAGGGGATCGACGCGGTCGCACCATACGCGAACATGCGTGACGCCTACCCGTGGCAGGCACAGCGCTTCGCCGAGTACCGCAACTCCGGCCCGGGTGCCCGGATCACCGTCCCGGAGAACCGCCCCCGACTCGGGCCCTCCGAGGCCGTGTCCGCGACCCGGTCGACGTATCTCGGCGACTGGAACCCGCGCCCGCCCTGCCCCTGACCCCCGGGAGGAACCCGCCCGCTCCTCCCCCACCGCACACGAGAGGACCCGCACGTCATGTCTCGTACCGCACGCACCAGGAGCACCTTCGTCGCCGTCTCCGTCCTGGCCGCCTGCGCCGGGCTCGGCGTCCTGGCGAGTCCGGCGCAGGCCGCCACCGTCACCGGCTCGACGACGATCGGTTCGACGATGAACTGACCCGCCGCTCACCGCAGTCGAGGGGAGAGGCCCGCTCCGGGGCCCCTCCCCTCCGGGCGTTGCTCAGGCCAACAGGTCCACACAGTCGACGGCGGTGCCCGAGCTCAGGAATCCGGTGCCGGAGGAACCGCTGACGACGTTCAGCTTGAGCACGTTGTACTGGCCGGGGTCGGTCTTCCAGGCGCTCGCGGGGACGACGTACGTGAAGGTGTGGTTGTTGCCCCGGTAGGAGCCGTTGGTCAGCGAACGGGTCGAGGGCTGGGTGGGCGGTGAGGGGATCGCGGAGACCCAGTCGTTGACGGTCACCTGGGGGCGACCGTTGAGGAAGGCCGTGGTGACCCCGATGCGCAGGGTGTGCGCGGCGGCGGCCTGGGCGGCGGTCAGCCGGAAGTACACGAGGACGCCGTCGTTGACGCCCTTCCACAGATAGCAGGGGAAGGAGGCGGACACGTCACCGCCGTCCAGGACGACGTTCCCCGTCCAGGCGGCGGCCCGGACGTCGGCGGGGTGGGCGTACGTCATGAGGGCGGCGTTCTTGAACGCGCCGGGGGTGCCGTCCCAGTCGCCGATCCGCCAGAGGGCGGGGGCGGTGCTCGGATCGTTGGCGAGGGTGAGGGTGAGGGTGTGGAGGGCGGTGGCGGCACCCGCGGTGACGGTCACCGAGCTTGTGTGGACGGCGAGTTCGCCCTTGTAGACGGTGAGGGTGTACGCACCGGGGAGCATGCCCCGGCAGGAGAAGGCGCCGGTTCCGGCGGTGGCGCGGGCCCAGTACTGGGCGTCGGCGTTGGCGAAGCCTACGGTGTACGGGTGACCCGCGGCCATGCCCTGGAGTCCGACGCCGGCGACCCGTCCGCGGCCGGCTGCGCCGACCCAGCCGGGAATGCCGAGGCCGTCCACCCATGAGGTGTCGTGGTCGGCGGCGAAGAGCGCCGGGTCGGGGGTGCCGCCGTCGGTGAAGGCCAGCAGGTAGGGGCCCTGGAGGCCGAAGCGCATGGCCTCGGTCTGGGACTGGTTGTAGTGGAGGATCTCGTACAGGCCGACGCCCAGTTCGTTGGAGTGTCGGAGCAGCGAGCGGTAGAAGGGGCCGCCGGAGGCCTTCTCGTGGTTGGAGCGGATCATCCAGAGGCCGACGGAGCCGGTGGTGTAGCCGATGTGGTCGTAGTCCATGACACGGACGCCGGAGTAGTGCTTGGACCGGGTGTGCCCGTCGGCGCGCTGCCAGACGTCCCCGGCCTCGATGACGGTGTCCGCGCCCTCGACCCAGGAGTCGGGGCCCCCGTCGGGGAAGACGCCGGGCTTGAGGCGGGCGATGAAGCGGGTGGCCGTGAAGGACGTGTCGGCCTTGTCGGTCCACAGGTAGACGTTGTTCCGTCCGGAGCGGGCCGCGAGGTAGTGGCGGAGGGTGCCGTGGACGACGGTGATCAGCACGGTGGACCCGGTCTGCGCCAGGGTGACGGTGGAGGCGCCGAGCCCGGACTCGACGTGCGAGTGCTTGCCGCCGTAGCCCTCGTACTCCTTGCCCTTGTAGACGAGGGAGGTGAGGTCGCCGGTGGACTTGGAGACCTTGAAGACCAGTCCCGCGCCGGTGTCGACGACGTACTGGGTGCCGTCGTCGCTCCAGCCGAACGCGGTGGCGGCGGCGGTGGCCGCGGAGGGCAGGAGGCCTCCGGCGGCGGCCGTCCCGGCGACGGCGGCCCCGAGGAGAGTGCGGCGGCGGAGGGACTGCGCGGAGGTGTCGTACGCGCTCATCGGATGCGGCTCCTTCGGTGGGGACGGGCGGTAGCCCTAGGTCGCCGCTGAAGGGGTGGGGGTTGCCGGATGTTCGAAACGTTTCAAGAAGATGTCGCGGGGCGGATCGTGCGGCCCGTGTGCCGTCACTTCGCCGTCGTCGCGCCGAAGTCGCCGTCCAGGGTGGTGCGGCCGCCGTCCGCGCCCGTCAGGACCGCGGTGTACGTGTCGGCCGAGGCGTCCCGCACCCCCTCGGCGTGGTTGTACTGGCCGGCGAAGACATGGGGGCCCGGCGGGACCGTGCGGCCCGGCTTGAGCGTCCACCGGTAGACCAGCTCCCGGCCCTCCTCGGTCACCGTCGCGGTGAAGTCCTCGGCGGGGCGGGTGCGCCAGTGGCCCGTGCTCACGACGCCGGGGGTGCGGACGATCCGCAGCTCGACGGTGAGGCCGGTGACGGGGGTGTCGGTCGTCAGGCCGAGATCGTTCTGCGCCCACCAGCGGTTGCTGCCGGGGTCGATCGTCGCGGTCGCCCGGGCGCTCGGGCCGGGCGCGGGGAGCACGGTGGCGGGCGTGGCGGGACGGTCGTTCAGCGTGGTCGCCGCGAGCCCGCCGAGGCCGACGACTCCCGCGACGGCCGCCGCGACGGCCACGACCCCCGCCCAGCGGCGCCCGGTCCAGCGGCTCGCGGGCCGGACCGGACGGGTCGCCGGGGCGGGCGCGGCCAGGCCGCGTTCCACCCGGGCGAGCATGCGGGCGTGGTCGGGCCGGTGCGCGAGTGCCGCCTCCCGCAGCTCGTGGCGGAGCCGTGTCTCGTCCATCAGCGCCTCCCGGTGGCGAGTTCGGTGACGGCGTGGGGGCCGAGCAGCCGCTGGAGTTCGGCCATGCCCTTGGCGGTCTGGCTCTTGACCGTACCGACCGAGACGCCGAGCGCGAGTGCGGTGTCGCGTTCGGAGAGGTCGAAGGCGTGCCGAAGGACGACGCAGGCCCGCTTGCGGAAGGGCAGGGCGCGCAGCGCCGTCCGCACGTCGACGACGGCGGGCACGTCCGGGTCCTCGGTGTGGTCGGGGCGCCGGTCCCAGAAGGCGGCGATGCGGCGCCGCTCTCGGACGGTGCCACGGATCCGGGTGCGGACGAGGTTGGTGACGACGCCGCGGGCGTAGGCGGCGGGATGATCGGCGGCGCGGACCCGGTCCCAGCGGTGCCAGAGGGCGAGCATCGCGTCGGCGGCGAGGTCGTCGGCGGCGTCGGTCTCACCCGTCAGCAGATGGGCGAGACGGGCGAGTTCGGCGTAGTGGCGCTCGAAGAAGGCCCGGAACTCCGCCGCGCTCCCGTCGGCCTCAGCGTCTGCGGAGACCACGACGGTCCTCGGTCGAGGCGGCGGGGGACGCGGAAGGGGACGGGGAGCCGAGGGTGGCGGCCGGTCCGGTGCTGGCGCGGGCGGTCAGCAGGGGCGGGATCAGCTCCGTGCCCCTGGGTTCCTCCCCGGCGAGTCGCGCGACGAGCCGTTCCACGGCGAGCCGGCCCATCTCCTGGGCGGGCACGGAGACGGCGGTGAGCGGCACGGAGGCGTGAACGGCGACCTGGTCGGGGCAGATGGCGACGACGGAGACGTCCTCGGGCACGGCGCGGCCCTGGTGACGCAGGAGCGCGAGCAGCGGTTCGACGGCCGCCTCGTTCTGGACGACGAGGGCCGTGGTGCCGGGGCGCTCCTCGAAGACGCGGGTGACGGCGGCGGCGACGGCCGCGTAGGTGCCGTCGACGGGCCGGTGGAGCAGACCGACGCCGTGGGTGTCGGCGGCGGCGCGCAGTCCGGTGAGGGTGCGGGCGGCGAAGCCCGTACCCCGCTCGTAGACGGCGGGCGGTTCGCCGAGTACGGCGACGCGGGTGTGGCCGAGTCCGGCGAGGTGCTCGACGCAGCGCGCGCCGGCGGCCTCGAAGTCGAGGTCGACGCAGTCGAGTCCGGCGGTGTCGGCGGCTTCCGCGGATTCGGTGGGGAGCCCTATGAGGACGGCGGGCCGTTCGGCCTCCTGAAGGCAGGGGAGCCGCGGGTCGTCGAGTCCGACGTCCATGACGATCATGGCGTCGGCGATGGCGCTGCCCTCGACGCGGCGGACGGCTTCGGGGCCTTCCTCGCCGGTGAGCAGGAGCACGTCGTAGCCGTGGGAGCGGGCCGTGGTGGTGACGGCCATCGCGATCTCCATCATGACCGGCACGTAGAGGCCGGTGCGCAGCGGCATCATCAGGGCGAGGATGTCGGTGCGGCTGCTGGCGAGCGCGCGGGCGCCGGCGTGCGGCCGGTAGCCGAGGGTGTCGATGCTGTGCTGGATCCGCTCGCGGGTGGGGGCGGATATGGAGCGTTTGCCGCTGAGCACGTAGCTGACGGTGCTGGCCGACACCCCGGCGTGGCGGGCGACATCGGCGAGGGTGACCACGTGCGCGCTCCTCGGGTGTTCCCGGTGTTCCGGGCGCACGGCGCCCGTCGATGATTCGGACCCCGACCCTAAGCGGCCGCTCGTCGAGCTGTCCAGGCGGGTCGCGAAGAGTCCAAGGGTCCGATGCCCGGGCGGGGTTGTGCGGGGGCGTGCCGCGCGATGGGATGGACACGGGACAGCAAGCGCTTTCACAGCCACTGATCTTCCCTTTCTCTCCCTCTCTCCGACAGGAGGACCATGTCCGCCCTGCCCTGGTACGAAGACGTCTCCCCCGGCCGAGGCACGCTCCCGCCCCGTGCCTGGTACGCCCGCTCGGACGCCCCCGCCCTCTCCCTGAACGGCGATTGGGCGTTCCGCCTCTCCCCCACCGCAGACGCCGAGGACCAGGCCTTCGCGGCTCCCGAGTACGACGCGAGCGACTGGGGGACGGTCGCGGTGCCGGGCCACTGGGTGCTCCAGGGCAAGGGGAGCGAGGCGCCCGGGGAGTACGGCGGACCCGCCTACACCAATGTCCGCTACCCCTTCCCCGTCGACCCGCCCCGCGTCCCCACGGAGAACCCGACCGGTGACCATCTGCGCCGCTTCGACCTGCCCGCAGACTGGCCCGCGTCCGGTGGGGCGGTCCTGCGCCTCGACGGGGTCGAGTCCTGTGCACGGGTCTGGCTCAACGGCACGGAGCTGGGCGAGTTCAAGGGCTCGCGGCTCGCCCACGAGTTCGCCGTCGGCCACCTCCTGAAGGCCCGGGACAACGTCCTAGCCCTCCGCGTCCACCAGTGGTCCTCCGGCTCCTACCTGGAGGACCAGGACCAGTGGTGGCTGCCCGGCGTCTTCCGTGACGTGACGCTGCTGCACCGGCCGGAGGGCGCCCCCCGCGACTTCTTCGTCCATGCCTCGTACGACCACGTCACCGGCACCGGCACCCTGCGGGTGGAGTGCGAGGGCGACGTGGCGGGCCGGGTCACGGTGCCGGAGCTCGGGCTCGACCTCGCGACCGGGGAGGCGGTCACGGTCGCGGTCGAGCCGTGGTGCGCCGAGGTCCCCCGCCTGTACGAGGCCGAGCTCGCGGCCGGTGGGGAGCGGGTCGCGCTGCGCGTCGGGTTCCGGACGGTGGCCGTCGAGAACGGAGTGATGACGGTGAACGGGCGCCGGGTCCTCTTCCGGGGCGTTAACCGGCACGAGTTCCACCCGGAGCGCGGGCGCAGCCTGGACCTCGCGACCATGCGGGAGGACGTCGAGCTGATGAAGCGGCACAACATCAACGCCGTCCGCACCTCCCACTACCCGCCGCACCCCGCCTTCCTCGACCTCTGCGACACGTACGGGCTCTGGGTGATCGACGAGGGCGACCTGGAGACCCACGGCTTCGAGGACTTCGCCTGGCGGGGCAATCCGGTCGACGACGCCCGCTGGACCCCGGCACTGCTCGACCGGGCGGCCCGCCTGGTCGAGCGGGACAAGAACCACCCGTCGGTGGTGATGTGGTCGCTGGGCAACGAGTGCGGCACCGGGGCGGGGCTCACCGCGATGGCGCGGTGGATCCGCGACCGGGACCCGTCCCGCCTGGTCCACTACGAGGGCGACCGTTCCTGCGCGGACACCGACGTCTACTCGCGGATGTATCCGCCGCACGCCGAGGTCGACGAGATCGGCCGCCGCGCCGACCGGGGACCCGCCGCCCGCGCGCAACTCCCCTTCATCCTCTGCGAGTACGCGCACGCGATGGGCAACGGCCCCGGTGGACTCGCCGACTACCAACGGCTCTTCGAGACGTACGAGCGCTGCCAGGGCGGCTTCGTCTGGGAGTGGATCGACCACGGCCTCGTCCATCCGGTCCACGGGTACGGCTACGGCGGCGACTTCGGGGAGGAACTGCACGACGGGAACTTCGTCTGTGACGGACTGCTGTTCCCCGACCGGACGCCGTCGCCGGGACTCCTGGAGTACAAGAAGGTCGTCGAGCCGGTCCGCATCGCCGACGGAGGACCCGGCGCGGCCCTGGTGACCAACGGCCATGACGTCGCCGACCTCGCGCATCTCGCCTTCACCTGGTCCTTCCTCGCCGACGGCGAGACGCTCGCCACCGGCCCCCTGGAGGTGCCCGCGCTCGCCGCCGGGGCGAGCGCCCGGGTCGACCTTCCCGTACCGCCCGCGCATCGCGAAGGGGCGGAAACCCTGTGGACGGTACGGGCGTTGCTCGCGGCGGACACCGCGTGGGCGCCCGCCGGGCACGAGGTCGCCTGGGGACAGATCCAGGTCTCCGCGCCCGTCCGCCCGGCTCCCCCGACCCGCGCCCACCCGTCTCGCACCTCGGACCGGATCACGCTCGGTCCCGGCGTCTTCGACGCCCGGACCGGTGTGCTGTCGGCACTCGGTTCCCTCCCCGTCACCGCAGGCCCGCGCCTCGACGTATGGCGGGCGCCGACGGACAACGACGACGGCGCGCCCTGGCAGCCGGACGAGCGCCACGGGCCGCTCTGGCGCGAGCTCGGCCTGCACCGGATGCGGCACCGCACGGACGAAGTCCTGCTGGACGCCGAGGGGTTGACCGTACGGTCGCGGGTCGCATCGGGTGCGTCGGACGTAGGGCTCCGCACCACGTACCGCTGGACCTCGGACGGCACCGTGCTGCGGCTCGCGGTCGAGGTGGTCCCGGAGGGCGAGTGGCGGGTGCCGCTGCCCCGGCTCGGGGTGAGGCTCGGTCTGCCGGCCGCCCTGGACCGGGTCGACTGGTACGGGGCGGGGCCGGGCGAGGCGTACCCCGACACCCGGGCGGCGGCGCGGCTCGGCCGCTGGGAGGCGACCGTGGACGCGCTCCAGACCCCGTACCTGCGACCGCAGGAGAACGGGGCACGGATCGACACGCGGTGGGTGGAGCTGACCTCCCCGACGGAGGGCGTACGGGTGGAGGGCGACCCCGCGTTCGCGTTCACCGCCCGCCGCTGGACCACCGAGCAGCTGGACGCGGCCGCCCACCGCGGCGAGCTGGTCCCGGGCGACACGCTGTGGCTGCACCTGGACCACGCCCAGCACGGCATCGGCTCCCAGTCCTGCGGACCGGGGGTACTGCCGGAGTACCGGCTCGACGCGGCCCCGGCCGCCTTCTCCCTCTCCTTCACCCCGCTCGGCTGACCGTCTCGTCCCCGGTCCCCCGGTCCCCCAGGGGGCCGGGGCTCAGGTCATGTTGAAGTACGGCAGGGGGCCGGCGGGCTGGGCGGCGGTCACCCGGCGGACGACCGCGATCGCGAGGATCGCGCACAGGATGTTGAGACCCTGGTCGACCGGGTTGCGGTAGTCCGTCTGGTCGAGGACCCCGAGGTGGAAGGCGACCGAGAAGGGGCCGTCGACGAGCCAGACGAACCACCAGGCGTTGATGAGCCACGCGTCGCGAGGCGGGCCGCCGGCCCGGTGGATGTCGAGGGTGATGCGGCGCGGCATCCACCACATGGCGAGCGGGATGGCCCAGGCGCCGATGGCGAAGCCCACCGTGTGCTTGTGACTGCCCGGGGCGAGGACCTCGGCGTTGGCGCGGACGCGGACGAACCAGAAGAGGAACGCGATCCAGCACGCCACCTGGAGCACGGCCGGGAACGGGACCATGTCCTCGGCGAGCCAGGGTGAGTCCTTGCCGCCGGTCGCGATGATGTACACGTCGGCTAGGGCCTGGGTGGCGATCAGCGACTGGACGACGAGCGCCGGTCCGACCGGATTGCGGAATCTGAAGCGCGGGCCCCTCACGGCGGCCGGTCCGACCGGCACGTTGTACGCATCCATGAAACGTTTCCCCCCCGGGATACGGTGACGCCGCCGCGCAGGGGCACGGCGGCGATGATCACCGGCATAGTAGATGCGTTTCGGCCAGGGCGTCCAAGAGCGGCGGCCCTACCGGCGGAGCAGCCGCCCCGGGACGATTCCACGGGCCCGCAGTTCCGCCGCGACGAGGGCCGCGTACTCCGTGGCCCCGCGCACCGAGGTGTGGGTGTTGTCCCGCTTCTCCGTCGTCAGATAGAGCGCCTTGGATGCCTCGGGGCCCAGCTCCTCGACCCGCGCCCTGGTGAGGGCGGTGAGGTCGATCAGCGGGGTGCCGAGGGTCGCGGCGAGGGCGCGGATCTCTGCGGGGTGGTCCACGCCGAGGCCGTTCACGAGCAGGGCGATGGCGTTGTTCAGGGTACCGTCGGCGTTGAACCAGCGGCGGACGACCGGAGTGACGAGGACGGGTTCGCCGCCCCGCGCTCGTACCCGCTCGACCAGGGTGGTGAGGTTCGCGCGGTAGGTGGCGGCGTCCGTCTGCTTGTCGTTGTGGGCGAGCTGGATCAGGACGGGGTCGCCGGGCCGGATCGCGGCCTCGACCCGTTCGAAGAGGGCCGGGTTCTCCAGGAAGGTGACGGTGCTCTCCCCGGAGTCGGCGTGGTTGGCGACCGCGATCCCCCGCTTCAGATGGGCGGGGAGGACCTGGCCCCAGCCGGTGTAAGGGTCGCCCGGCTGGTCGCAGACCGTCGAGTCACCGACGCGGAAGAGCCGGCGGGCCGCACGGGCGGGGGTGACCCGCAGCGCGGTGACGCGGGGTGCGGAGCCGCCGAGGACCAGGTCGAGTCCGGGGCTTCCGGCCGGTCCGGTGGGTTCGCCCTCCGGGTCGCGTACGTCCACGGTGAACGAGCGCCGGACGCGCTGTCCGGCCGCGGTGGTGGTCTCGGCGAGCAGGGCGCGCCGGGTCTCGCCGCTGACGGCGGTGGATCCGGCGGAGTCGCCGCCGAGGGTCACGGTGACGTCGTACGTGCCGGGCGGGACGTCGAAGTGGCAGGCGAGGGACGCGGTGTCCGAGACGTTGTCCGAGGTCGTGACGGTGGTGCAGTGGTCGAGCCCCTGGCCGTAGGAGCCGTAGGAGCCGTGGGCGGGGGCGGCGTGGGCGGCGGGTGCGCCGGCCAGGGTGCCGAGCAGGGTCGCCGCGGCGGCGAGCAGCGCTCTCTTCCTCATCGTGTGGCCTCCGGTGGTCACTTGGGCAGGTGGTCGCCGACGAGGGCGAGGTTCTGGATGGCGGCCAGGCCGTAGAGAGCCGTGGTGTTGGTGCTGATCCACAGGTGCTCGTAGCCCGGTTCGAGGGCGGCGGAGCCCTGGACCGGCGTCTTGTCCCAGACCATGGCGGCGGTGTATCCGTCGCTCCTGTCGAATTTGGCCCAGGCGCGCTGGGCGAGCTTGGCGTCGTTCGACTGGGCGGCGGCGTAGGCGTCCTGACGCGAGTGGCCCTGGAAGAGGAGGAGGGTGCCGAAGTTCTGGCCGTAGCGGGCGGCCTGTTCGGTCTTGGAGGCGTTGAAGTAGCGGCAGTAGTCGAGCCAGGCCTCCTTGAACTTCGGCTGGTCGACGAGGTCGATGAGCTCGGCGCACATCTCCACCAGGCCGAACATCGCGGAGAGGTGGGAGACGCCGACGACGGGCTTGTCGGCGATCGCGAAGCGGCCGGTGTCGAGGTCGTAGAGGCCGGTGCCCTGGACGAAGCCGTTGGGCTGGGCGGCGATGGTCTCCATGGTGGAGCGCAACCGGGCTTCGGCCTTCGCCGCCTTGGGGCCGCCGCGCTCCCACTCGGTGAGCCAGGCGGCGGCGAGACCGCTCCAGTCGGTGCCGAAGCCGATGGAGAGGGCGTGGCGGTCGGGGGTGTAGGGCTCGGTGCGGATCTTGCGGATGGGATCGAGGACGAGGAAGGTCTCGTCGGAGTCGACCAGGTCGTGCATGAGGTCGCCGACGCGTTCGTCGGCGGTGAGGAAGTAGTAGGGACGACGGTAGACGGCGGTGGAGATGCGCTGCTGCTTCGCGCTGTCGGCGAAGTGCTGGACGCCGTGGCGGGTGCCGAGGCCCGCCCACTTGCCGAGGTGGTAGACGTCGACCTCGCCGGTGTGGCGGGTCATGGCCTCGGCGAAGCGGAAGACGTCGGAGCGGCCGGAGCGCAGGTACGCGTACCAGAGCCACAGGTCGGGCGAGAGCTCGGAGTTGTCCCAGGCGTAGCCGCCGACGTCGTACCGCCACTGGTGCCGGTCCTCGTCGTAGGTGTGCATGATGTCGCCGTAGTCCCAGAAGCCGTACCAACGGCGCTGCTCCACCTGGTCCTTGTAGTAGGTGAAGAGGTAGTCGAGGCGGTCCTCGATCGTCGCCTTCGCCGGGGTGGAACGGTCGACGGGCGAGAACAGCCCGCCGAACACCCGCGCGCGGACCAGGTCTTCGGGGCTGGCGGCGAGCTGCGGCGGGGTACGGACGGCGGCCGCCTGGGCGACGAGCGTCGCGGCGGTGGGGGTGGCGGCGTTGGCCCAGAACATCAGCTCACTGGTGCGGGCGATGCCGTAGGGGGTACCGAAGCCGGGCTCGTGGTCCTCATACGTGATGTTGAGGCCTTCGAGCTGCTCGGGGAAGGTGTCCTGCCCCATGCCGTCGTGGTAGAAGCGCAGGTCCATGGGCTGGGCCTCGGGCGACCAGAGCCAGAGGGTGACCTCGGCGGCGTCGCCGGCCGCGCCCCGGATGTCGAGCTGGGCGGGGTGCTTCTGCCAGAAGTCCCGCATCCCGAAGGAGAGTCCGCCGGTCACGCCGCCGACATAGCCGAAGCCGCTCGCGCGCCGGCCGCCGCCGGCCGGGATCCAGCCGTGGCCGGGCTTGGTGCGCTTGCGGAGGCTGAAGCCGTCGGCGGAGAGCTGGGCGAGGGTGTAGTCGCCCCAGGTGGGGACGTACTGCATGCGGGTGGTGACGCGCTGGTCCCAGGAAGCCGGGTCGGGCAGCTTCTCACCCTTGACCTGGGCGGTGCGGACGGCGGCGCCGGGGTCGCGGCGCAGGCCGGTGATCCCCTGGACGGCCTCGGTGAGGAACCCGGCGCCCTCACCGGCGATGCGGACGTGGCGGTCGTACGCGGCGTCCCGCATGGGCACGGTGAAGCGGACACCGAGGCCGCGGATGAAGTCCTTCTGCTGGTCGCCGTCGTAGGTGATGGTGTGGACCATGCGGAAGGAATCGGAGCCCGCGTAGAAGTAGAGACGCACCGAGAACGGCAGCCAACTCCGGCTCCCCTTGCGGTGCTTGCCGTCGATGCGGACCACGGCCCTGACGGGGCCGCCCTGTTCGACGACGGCGCCGGAGATCTCGCCGTCGAACCGGTCCCACTTGGCGTTGCCGTGGTCGCCGTCGTCGAGGTCGCTCTGGCGGAGCAGGACGAGCCGGCCGTCGGTGGCGACCTTCACGCCGTCGCGGGTGACGGACTCGACGAGCTTCCCGCCGTCCTTGGAGACGACGGCCCGGACGGTGCCGGTGTCGACGGTGATCCGGCGACCGGTCTCGGTCACGGTGACGGTCTTCGCGGCGGTCGCCGGGGTCCCGGGCGCGAGGGTGAACCGCTCGGCCCCGGCGGCCTCGGGTCCGACGGCGTGCGCGGTCCACTTGAGGGAGCCGTCGGGCCAGCGGGCAGTGGTCCAGGTCTGCACGGGGACGTCGGCGCCGTCGGCGGCGGTGAGCGCGAAGGCCCGGTCGCCGGGGTGGACGCCCTTGGGCCAGGCGACGCCGAAGGTCGATCCGGCAGCGGCACCGAGCCCACCGGGCTCCAGCCAGGTGACGGTCGCGGGCCGGTCGGCCGCCGGGGTCTCGGCGGGCGCGGCCGCCCGGGCGTCCCCGCGCCCGAGCACCCAGCTGAACTGTGCGGCGGCTCCGGCCACGGCGGCGGCCTTGAGGAGGGAGCGGCGAGGTAGGGCAGACACGGGAACTCCTTTCATGGGCATGCCGAGGGCATGCCTGCGGAAGCGGGAGGGGTACGGGTAACCGGGCCCACCCCGTGTGCCCACCCGTCCCGCTGGGGCGGGACGGGTGGGCACACGGGACGGCGCGCTCTGGCGGCGCCTCAGCCCCCTGCACCTGCCCGCACCACCAGGCGCGGTGCACTCGTGGTGCGGGCCAGGGGGCGGGAGCCTAGGCCCGGCAAGGGGCACCGTCCGGGCACGCCCAGGACCCCGGGAGTATGGGTCAGCCCGGCAAGGGGCGGCGCTGCTCCGCCGCCAGGGTCGAGGCGACGAGGATGCCGAGGGCCGGTAGGGCCAGGGGGGCGGAGAACCAGGCCGAGGCGGCGATCACCGCCAGGCCGCAGACGACGAGGAGGGAGCCCGCCGGGTCGCGCAGTGCGCGGCGGGCGGCGGGGCCCAGCAGGGTGCGCCAGCGCAGGTCCGGGCGCCAGGCCGTGGCCGCCCGGAGGAGGGTGACCGTCAGCCAGAGCGCCGCGAGGATCGCGAGGGCCCCGGCCAACCGCCCGCCGGGCACGGGCAGCGCCCGTACGAACGCGAGGTCGACACCCACCAGGGCGAGCGCGGTCCCGTAGCCGAGACCCGCCGACCAGCCCCCGCCCCGCAGGGCCGCGCGGAGGTCGGCGGTGAAGTACCGCAGTCCGGTCTCCTCGTCGCCGGTCCAGCGCCGCAGGTGCGCGGCGCCGGCCGCGAGGGCCGCCGGGAGGGTGACGAGGGGCAGCGCGGCGACGGCGATCCACACCCCGACGAGCAGGCATTCGGCGAAGACGGCGAACCGTGCCAGGAACCGGGCTCTCATCTCGGCACCGCCCCTCAGCCCTTGAGGCCCGACGTGGCCATGCCGTCGATGAGGTACCGCTGGAAGGCGAGGAAGAACGCGACCACCGGGAGCAGCGCCACGAGCGACATCGCGATCATGCCGCCGTAGTTGGCGACGCCGTCCTGGTCGACGAACATCTTGAGGCCGAGCGAGACCGTGTACTTCTCGGGTTCGTTGAGGTAGATCAGCGGCCCCATGAAGTCGTTCCAGGCGTTGATGAACGTGAAGATCGCGCTGGTGATGAGCGCGGGCCGGCACAGCGGCAGCACGATCGACCAGTACGTGCGCAGGTGCCCGCAACCGTCGAGCCGTGCCGCCTCGTCCAGTTCCTTCGGCAGCCCGCGCATGAACTGGAGCATCAGGAAGACGAAGAAGGCGTCCGTGGCCAGGTACTTGCCGAGCAGCAACGGCGTGTAGGTGTTGATGAGTTCGAGCTTCTGGAACAGCACGTACTGCGGGATGAGCAGCACGTGGTACGGCAGAAGCAGCGTGCCGATCATCGCGGTGAAGAGCAGTCCGCGCCCGGCGAAGCGGACCTTGGCGAAGGCGTAGGCAGCGAGCGAGCTGGAGAGGACCACGCCGATGACCGAACCGGCGGCCAGGAAGAGGGAGTTGCCGAAGAAGGTGGTGATGGGGATGTCGGCGATTCCGTCGGCGAGGCGCCGGTAGTTGTCGGTGAGGGGGTCGGTGGGGAAGAGGGCGAGGCTGCCGACGATCTCGTCGTTCGGCTTGAAGGAGCCGCCGATGACCCACACCACGGGGTAGAGGATGACGGCGAGGACGGCGAGGGCGCCGAGGTGCCAGACGAGCGAGCCGGCCGTCCGCGTCCTGGCGGGGCGCGGGGCTGTGCGTGTGAGGCTCATCGGGCCCCCTCCTCGTAGTGCACCCAGCGCCGCTGGGACCAGAAAAGGAACGCCGTGACGAGGGCGACGGCGAGCAGCAGCATCCAGGCCATCGCGGAGGCCAGTCCCATCCGGCTGTTCTCGAAGCCCTGGATGTAGAGGTAGCAGGTGTAGACGAGGGTGCCGTCGGCCGGTCCGCAGGCGTTGCCCTGGCTGCCGATGATGTAGGCGGACCCGAAGATCTGGAAGGAGTGGATGGTCTCCAGGAGCACGTTGAAGAAGAGGACCGGGGAGATCATCGGCAGGGTGATGCTCCAGAACCTCCGCAGCGGGCCGGCGCCGTCGACCTCCGCCGCCTCGTACAGTTCGCGCGGCACCTGCTTGAGTCCGGCCAGGAAGATGACCATGGGGGCGCCGAACTGCCAGACCGTGAGCGCGACGAGGCTGTAGATGATCCGGTCGGGGTCGCCGATCCAGCCGCCGGCCTCCATGCCGAGGAACTGCTGCCCGCGGTCGATCGCGGCGCCGTCGGAGAACAGCGCCCGCCAGACGATGGCGATGGAGACGCTGGCCCCGACGAGCGAGGGCGCGTAGAACGCGGCCCGGTAGAAGCCCTGCCCGCGGCGGCTCTGGTTGAGCAGCAGCGCCACGCCGAGTGCCGCGGCCAGCTTGAGCGGGGTGCCGATCACCACGTACCAGCTGGTCACTTCGACGGAGGTGCGCCAGCGGGGGTCGCCGAACATCTCGGTGAAGTTGTCGAAGCCGATCCGCTTCGGGGCGTCGAAGAGGTTGTAGTCGGTGAAGGCGAAGTAGAGCGAGGCGACCATGGGCCCCGCGGTGAGCAGGAGGAAGCCGGCGATCCAGGGGGACATGAAGAGATAGCCGGCGAGGTTCTCGCGGCGGGCCCGGTCGCACTGTCCGGCGCGGCCCGGCGTCCGGCGCGGGCGGTCCCCTCCGGACGTGGCGTCCGCGGGTGCGGTCGTCACGTCCGGCGGGGTCGCCGGCGCGGGGGTCGGTACGGAGGTCACGGCGGCGTCCATCAGGGGGCGAGCGCCGTCTTCGCCTCGGTGAAGAACTGCTTCACCGCGTCCGGGACGGGCCGGGTGCCCAGGGACATCTCCTCGCCGAGCCGCAGGAACGCGGCCTCGGTGACGTCGGCGCCCGCCGGGTGCGGGGTGATCGGTTCCAGGACGCGGGACTCGACCAGCTGCTTCTCGTACGCGGCGATCTGCTTGCCGACCGCGTCGGTCGGCACGTACGCCTCGTACTGGGCGGTGGTGGCCGGGACGCCACGGTCGTAGCCCATGATCTTCCCGACCTCGGGGTCGTGGACCATGAAGTCGATGAACTGGGCGACTTCCTTGGGGTGCTCGGTGCGCCGGGAGCCGCTGAGCATGAGCGAGCCGAGGTACTGGCCGGTCTTGCGGCCGTCCGTGGTCGGGATGGGGGCGAGCCCGTACTGGCTCTTGCCCTCGGAGGCGTAGCGGACGGTGAAGTTGTCCCAGGTGAACTCGCAGGCGGCGAGTTCGGCGGTGACCGCCGACTTGGGCTTGGCCTGGATGGTCCGCTTCGGGTCGGCGTAGATGCCGGACTCGACGCCCTGGTGGGCCTTGGTCCACCAGTCCGTCAGATCCGCCTCGGTGAAGCCGAGTCCGGAGGTGCTGAAGAAGGCCTTGCCGTGCTGGCGCAGGTAGAGGTCGTACAGGTACATGATCCCGTAGGGGCCCGCGTCTCCGGCGCGGCCCTGGGTGTCGCGGATCTTGGCGAGGGCGGCGTGGTACTCGTCCCAGGTCCAGCCGGCCTTGGGGGCGACGCCGGCCTTGCCGAAGACGGTCTGGTCGACGACCAGGGCCATCGAGTTGCTGCCGACGGGTACGCCGAGGAGCTTGCCGTCGACCTCGCCGAACTTCTCCAGTCCGGCCCGGAAGCCGTCGAGGCGGAGGTTGCCCTGCTCGGCCTGCTCGCGCAGGTCGAGCAGGACGTTCTTCGCGTCGTACTTGCGCAGGAATCCGATGGCGTTCTGGAAGACGTCGGGCGCGTTGCCGCCCGAGGCCTGGGTGTTGAACTTCTTCCAGAAGTCGGCGTACGGCTGGAAGTCGGTCTTGACCTTGATCTTCGGGTACTTCTTCTCGAAGAGGGCGATCGTCTGGTTGATCCGCTTGGCCCGGTCGTCGGAGCCCCACCAGGCGTACCGGATGGTGACGGTGCCGTCCCCGGATCCGGAGCCGGTGCCGCACCCCGCGGCGGTCAGGCCGAGAGCCGCCAGTGACCCGCCCGCGAACTTCAGCAGATTCCGACGGTCGACAGTGCTTTGAGTACGCACAGTTCGTCCTCCCGCGCGTGTGATTAGAACGTTTCAGGAAAGCGCTTGCTGGGACAAAGTAGGTTCGCCCGCCAGCCACGTCAACGCTTCGGACAGGATCTTTCGAAGCGCTTCGAAACACGGCCTCGGGCGATCAGGCTGAAAGGATTCAACAGCGAGCCTCTCAGGCCAGCCTGATGACGTTCCAGGACATCGGTTCCAGGACCGCCCGCAGCGTCCCGTCCGCCAGCGTCGCGCCCTCCACCGCGTGCGGCGTGACCCGCTCGGGCTCGTCGAGCGTGTTGGCCGCCTCCGGGTCCGCGTCGGCGAGCGCGCTGTGCTCGACGACCCGGCCCAGGTCGAGACCGCGCAGGGCGACCTCCAGCGTCAGGGGCGCGTTCCGGCCACGGTTGACCGCGAAGACGGTGACACCACCGTCCTCGTCCCGTACGGCCGTGGCGTGCAGCAGCGGTACGTCCCCGTACCGCTCCGTGGGATACGTGGGCGAGTCCACGCGCACGTCGAGGACGGCCCCCCGGCCGTACCGGGAGGCCTGCGCGAAGGGGAAGAAGGTGGTCTGGCGCCAGGCGGGGCCGCCGGGCTCGGTCATGATCGGGGCGATCACGTTGACCAGTTGGGCGAGACAGGCCACCGCGACCCGGTCGGCGTGGCGCAGCAGGGCGATCAGGAGGGTGCCGAACACGACGGCGTCGGTGACGGTGTAGACGTCCTCCAGGAGGCGCGGGGCCTCCTGCCAGTCCCGCACGGGATGCGGATGGGGCCGGCGCTGGTACCAGACGTTCCACTCGTCGAAGGAGAGGGTGAGCCTCTTCGACGACTTCAGCCGGGCGCCGACGTGGTCGCAGGTGGCGACGACCTCCTCGATGAAGGCCTCCATCTCGACGGCGGAGGCGAGGAAGGAGTCGCGGTCGCCGTCCACCTCCTCGTAGTAGGCGTGCAGCGAGACGTGGTCGACGACCTCGTACGTCTCCGCGAGGACGGTGGCCTCCCAGGCGGCGAAGGTCGGCAGGCCGCGCGCCGAGCTGCCGCAGGCGACGAGTTCGAGGTCGGGGTCGATCTGGCGCAGGGCGCGCGCGGTCTGCGCGGCGAGCCTGCCGTACTCCTCGGCGGTCTTCTGTCCGGTCTGCCAGGTGCCGTCCATCTCGTTGCCCAGGCACCAGAGGCGGATGCCGAAGGGGTCCTTGTCGCCGTGGGCGATGCGGCGGTCCGAAAGCTCGGTGCCGCCGGGGTGGTTGGCGTACTCGACGAGGTCCATCGCCTCGGTGATTCCCCGGGTGCCGAGGTTGAGCGCCATCATCGGCTCGGCCTGCGGGCCGACCTTCCGCAGGAAGGCGATGAACTCGCTCAGGCCGAAGCGGTTGGTCTCGGTGGACCGCCAGGCGACGTCGAGTCGGCGCGGGCGCTCCTCGACCGGGCCGACGCCGTCCTCCCAGCGGTATCCGGAGACGAAGTTGCCGCCGGGGTACCGGATCGCGGTGACGCCCAGTTCGCGGACGAGTTCCAGGACGTCGGTGCGCAGTCCGTCCTCGTCGGCGATGGGATGGCCGGGCTCGTGGACGCCGGTGTAGACGCAGCGCCCGAGGTGCTCGACGAAGGAGCCGAAGAGGCGCGGGTCGACGGGGCCGACGGTGAAGTCGGGGTCGAGGGTGAAGCGGGCGGCGGGTTCCGTGACTGACATGCGCGTCCCTTTCGTTCGAAATATCGACCAGTGGCCGTGTGTCCGAACGAGAAGGTAGGAGGAGGGACTTCCCGCGTCAATGGACCGCCTCCGGCCACCGCACGCGCGCGTGCGACTGCCACCGGTCCCCCATGGCTCAGCTCAGGACCAGCAGCACCGCCAGGGCGACGAGGAGGGAGTCGATCCGGTCCAGCAGACCGCCGGAGCCGGCCAGCCAGCGGCCGGCGTCCTTCACGCGGGCACCCCGCTTGACCATCGATTCGAGCAGGTCCCCGAGCGGGCCGCCGACCGCCACGGCCACCGCCGTCTGCCACGTCAGGGACGACAGCACGGCGAGCGCGCAGAGACCGGCGGCCGCCCCGGCGAGCGTGCCGCTCCACCGCTTGGCGGGCGACAGCGGGGAGAGCCGGGGGCCGCCGAGACGGCGACCCGCCGCGTACGCCACGATGTCGGCGATCGACACGGCCACGAACAGAACGAGACCGAGGGGGCCGGCCGGCACCAGACCGGCCAGGGCGCCCAGCCACACGAGCCCCAACAGGCCCGCCCCCAGGCGACGGAGCCCGTGCTCCGCGTCACCCGACAGCAGGGGCGCCCCGGCGATCGCGAGCGCCCCGACCGCCGCCACCCTGAGCACCTCGCCGGGCGCCAGCCAGGCGGTCAGGACAAGCGCGGTGACGGCCGCGCCGAGCACCGCCCGGTCCACCGGGCCCAGCCGCAGCAGCCCGCCGAACTCCGCCACCGCGACCACCCCGACCACGGCCGCGAGCGCCGCGATCCCCGGCGGGCCGAGCCAGAACGCCGCGGTGACCAGCGGCACTCCGAGCATCCACACGCACCAGCGGACCATCAGCTCACGCCGCCGGGTCGCCGCCACCGCGACTCCCCCGACCGCCAGTGCCCCGCCGAGATAGGGCACGAGACCGGCGACCGTCATCACAGGGAGACCCGCCCGTCCGGCGCCCCCGACCCCACCGGCGTGCGCAGCACGTCCAGGGCGCTCCGGCACGCCGCCACGATCCGCGCGTTCTCCGCCGTGTCGCGGACGGCGACACGGAAGGTCCGCCCCTCGTACGACGGGGACATCGGCGACAGGTCCCGCAGATACACGTCGTGGCGGCGGCACTCGCGCACCAGCCGCGCCGCGCTCGGCCCGTCAGGCGGCAGGGTGACCGTGAGGAAGTTGGCGATCCCCTCGTCGACCGAGGACAGTCCGTCGAGCCCCGCGAGCCCGGCGGCCAGCCCCCGGCGCAGCACGGCGGTGCGCGCCCAGCGCTCCGCGTAGTACGCGGGGTCGCGCAGCGCCGTCACGGCGGCCAGCTGGGCCGGCAGGCTGACGGGCCAGGGCGGCGTCCATCGGCGCAGCTCCGCGGCCGTGTCCGGGTCCGCCACCAGATACGCGGCCCGCATCCCCGACAGCGCGTACATCTTCGACAGCGAGGTGCAGACCACGACCCGGGGGTCGACCGCGGCGAGCCCGGCCAGCGAGTCCGCCGCATCGACGTAGCCCAGGTACGCCTCGTCGATCCACCACCGGGTGCGCGCGGGCGAGGCCTCGATCACGGCGCGCAGTGCGTCGGCGGGGGCGTGGCGGCCGGTCGGGTTGTTCGGATTGACCACCACCACGAGGTCGTACCGTCCGCTCCGGGTCGCGGCGGCCAGCCGGGCCGGGTCGAGCAGCCAGCCGTCCTCCCGGCGCAGCCGGAGCCGGTCGACCCGGCAGCCGATCACCCGCTCGGTGACATGGGCGTACTCGCCGTAGCTCGGATCCAGCAGGAGCACGCGGCTCCCCGGCGTCAGCCACCGTCCGAAGGCCCGGAAGATCAGGTCGGACGAGCCCGCGCCGACGACCAGTGACTCCGACGGCAGCCCGCGGACCCCGGCGAGCTCCGCCAGCAGCCCTTCCGCGCCGGTCGGCGGCGAGGTCCGCGCCGTCCACCCCGGGTCCTCCGCGAGGACCTCGCGGACCGCCGGGGCCGGTGCGAACCAGGCGTCCAACACATCGGCGGCTACCACCTCATGACGTCGTGTCAAGGTTCGGAAGTCCGTCCCGATCGCCGAGAAGAAGGCACCGCCGTGCTCACAGCCGTCGGCGCGCGGCGCGAACGGCACGTCCAGCTCCCAGTCGACGTCCGCGCGCAGCCGTTCCAGCTTCCGGCCGTGGCGCTCCGCGACCGTTCGCGTCAGCTCGGCCACGGAACCGCTCAGCACCTCGAACGACACGGGTCCCGAGCGGACCGTCCGCCCCACCGGCATGAGCCCGGCGGCGAGGTACATGTCGAGCAGCTCCGTGCGGCCCATCGCCACCACCTGGCGGCCACCTCGCGCGGCGACCCAGCGCAGCGCCGCGTACATGAGGAGCGGTGCGGCCGCGGTGGAACGCCAGCGCTCCTCGACGGTCAGGACGCGGATCTCGAACGGCTCCTCCTCCGTCAGGAGCGGCAGCTCCTCCCGCGTCAGGTACTTGTCGAGGGAGTAGCGGCCCACCCAGGGCGGGGTGAGGCTGACGAAGCCGATCCGCGTCTCCCCGCGCGCGGCCACGAGATAGACGTTGTCGCCGTCGAGTCCGTCGCTCAGCCGGCCGGACGGGTCCACCGGATGCTGTCCCAGCTCCTCGGCGTACACACGATGGCGCAGCTCGTGGATCCAGTCGTGATCGCGAGGCGTGGCGGCGCGCAGCTGCAGAGCGTGGTCCATGAGTCTCCCCCTGAGGCGGTCCGGCGTTCGCGCCTCAGTCTGGAAGATCACGGGCGACGAGGCCTGAGTACGCGTACTCACCCTGGGGGACAGGGAATTCGCGCACGACAGGAGGCACTTGGTGAAGCCCCGGAGAGGGCCTGGGCCGGTCGGGAACGGCGGAGGACCGGGCGGCCCCCCCCTCGGGGTCCGCCCGGTCTCGTCGTACGTGGAGCCGCTCCGTGCGGGGCGGCTGCTATTCGAGCAGCTCCGCGTACGAGCCCATGGCCAGGGCGATGTCCGCCTGGGCCCAGAACCGGTGGTAGGTGAAGACGGGCGCGGCACCGCCCGCCAGATAGGCCTCGATCTTCGGCCAGGCCGGGTCGTTCTCGTAGAAGGAACGGATCGAGGCGAAGGTCGACGAGGAGTTCACCGCGTCGCCGTTCGGCATGACGCCGGTCCAGCCGCTCGGCACGTAGACCGGGTCGTCGAAGCGGTTGTAGTCGGCGCGGGTCTCCGGGACGGCGATGCCCAGCGGGTCCTGGTGGTGGTCCCACATGCCGTCGAGGAGTGCCTTGGCGACCCGCTTGGCCTCGGCGTGGCCGGACTTGGCCGCGTAGTAGGTGAGGGTCTTGGCGTAGGCGGCGGCGACACCGACGTCGTTCGTGTAGTCGGCGACGGTGACGTGAAGTCCGGCGTTGGCGCCGGGGTTCGCCGCGTTCCAGGTGTCGGGCGCGCCGGACCACTGGAGGGTGGAGGGGATGCGGTAGGTGCCGTCCGGGTTGATCGTGGTCTTGGACAGCGCCCAGGAGACCCACTTGTCGAGGACGGTCTTCGCCCCGGCGTCACCGGTCTGCTGGTAGTACTCGGCGACCCGCTCCATGGACCAGGCCTGGAAGCCGAACCACTGGTTGGACGCGGGGTCGTGGTAGACGGGCTTCTCGTCGTAGAAGAGGCCGTGGAAGGTGGGGGTGCCGGCGGGCGGGGTGGCGTAGCGGCCCTGCCAGCTGTTGGTGGCGCCGCCCGCGATGGCGCCCTCGTCGGACTGGAGCCAGCGGTAGAACTCCAGCTGCCGGTCGAGGCTGGTCGCCCAGTCGGCCGCGCCCGTCGTCGACTTGGGCTTGAGCGGGGCGTACTCGCTGAGCGCGTAGGCGGCGAGCGGGTTCTGGTAGCCGCCGTGGGCGTGGCTGGAGCCGATGCGCCAGGACCAGCCGGCGGAGGTGTCGGTGGCGCCGCCCCAGGCGTAGTACCAGGACATCAGGTAGTGGGCGCTGTCCTTGCCGGTGCCGGCCGGGCAGGTGGTGGGGCCGACGCAGTCACCGGCCTTCTTGAAGTACTTGTCGAACATCGCGTACCGCAGGTAGTCGCCCATCTTGGCGGCCTTGCCGACGGTGGCGGAGACCTGGGTGCCCTTGCCCTGCTGCTTGGCCCAGAGGTCGGCCCAGTAGGCGGCCTGGACGGCGCGGGCGTCGGCGTCGGGGGCGTTGGTGAACTTCCACTGCTTGGCGTAGGAGGCGTCCCCGGTGAAGAGGTCGAGGTAGCCGTTCCTGCCGCCGTAGGAGAAGTTGTCGCAGGTCGGGTGGGTGACGGTCTCCCAGACGGACTCCTGCGGGCCGCGCTGGAAGGTGTTGATGTACGAGGGGCCGGTCGCCGTCGGTCCCGCGGAGCACTTCCCGGGCTCGTTGCCGAAGCCGTAGACGTTGTCGACGTCCTGGATCCAGTGCATGCCGTAGATGTCGTCGGTGCCGTACGCGCTCTTGAGTTCGGCGGCGATCGGGTCGGCGCCGGAGGTCACCCCGGAGTCGAGCCGCGCCGGGTACTGGGACGGCAGGTCCCACTCGGGCGCGTACGTGGCCGGCTTGGCGGCGTTGTACGAGGAGGTGGTGGGCGTGTCGGCGTGGGTGGGGATCATGAATTTCTCCATGGTCTCCCAGGCGCCGTTGAACTTGGTCCAGTCGCCGGTGATCTTGCCGTACATGGCCTGGAGCCAGATGAGGTAGCTGTACGCCTCCGAGGTCGTCTCGTGCCCGTGGTCGGGGGCCTCGACGATCAGGGTCTCGACGGAGTGGTACGGGATGCCCTCGGGCGAGAAGTAGCCGTTGGCCGGGTCGGTGATCTTCCCGTGGAGGTCGAGGAAGCGGGCGTCGTACGTGGAGTTCGCGGCCAGCTGGGCGACGGTGACCTCGGCCTTGGCGTGGCCGGGGGCGGTCGCGGTGAAGACGGCGGAGCCGGTGCCGGTGGCCGCGGCGGCGACGGTCACCTTCTGGGCGGTGTTCCAGTTCGCCGGGGTGAAGGTGAGGGTCGCGGGGGTCGCGGTGAGGTTGGTGTTGCCGGAGGTACGGGCGACACTCACCGAGACGTTGGCGGTGGGGGCGGTGGAGAGCTTCAGGTCGAAGGTGCCGGTGGCGCCCTGGCGTACCCCGAGCTGGCTCGGGGCGGCGACGAGCGCGGGGCCCGCGGCGACGGTGATGCCGACGGGCGCCGACTCGGCGGAGGAGCCGAGGCTGTCGTAGGCCTTGGCGTAGAGGGAGTGGGAGCCGGTGGCGAGGCCGGCCGCGCTGTAGGTGAAGGGCGCGGTGGTGTCGGTGCCGAGGAGCGCGGTGTCGCTGTAGAACTCCACCTTGCTCACGGTGGCGCTGTCGGCCGCGGCGGCGGTGGCGGCGAGCGGCACCGCGTCGCCCTGGCTGTACACGGCCCCGGCGGCCGGGCTGGTCAGGACCGCGACCGGGGGCTGATGGGCGCCCGTGCAGGGGGTGCCGTTGACCGCGAACGAGCTGGGGGCGGCGTTGGCACCGCTGTAGGTGAACTGGGCGCCGGTGGTGGTGGCGGCCCCGGCGGCGAGGGTGCCGTTCCAGGACGCGTTGGTCACCGTGACGTTCTTGCCGGACTGGGACCAGACGCCGCTCCAGCCGTTGGTGAGCTTCTGGTCACCGGCGTAGGCGTAGGTGAGGGTCCAGCCGTTGAGCGCGGTGGTGGCGCGGTTGGTGAGGGTGAGTTCGGCGGTGAAGCCCGAACCCCAGTCGTTGGTCTTGTAGTCGACGCTGCACTGCACGTCGGCGGCCTGGGCCGTGGTGGCGCCGACGGCCGTGAGACCGAGGGGGAGGGTGAGCGCCGCGGCCAGCGCGGTCAGCTGCCGGCGTGGTCGCGTTCTGGGGCGGAGGCGTGGCATGCGGGTGGTTCTCCTCGCGGCTCGGAAGGTCGGGGGAGCGAAGAGCGGGAAGGCCTGACAGTCAAGCTTTGAACCAGTGGGAGCGCTCCCACTGTGCAGTTGGGGCCCAACGCCGTCAAGGTGTGTGAGAAGTCGAAGTCAAAAGCCGGGGAATTTACCCAACCCCTCTTTTCCTTGGCGGCAGTTGCCGCTACGGTCTGCCCGACCAGTGGGAGCGAATCCGTCCGGTCGGCACACCGTCAGGGGTGTGCCCTCGCTGCGAGGACTCGCTCATGCGACATCCCCCACGTCTGTCCGCGCTGCTCTCCGGAGTGGCGCTCACGATGGCGAGCACCGCGTTCGCCCTCATGGGTACGGCCTCAGGAGCCGCGGCCGCACCCGCTTGCACGGTGGAGTACTCGGTCGTCGGCCAGTGGGCCGGCGGCTACCAGGGTGCCGTCACCGTCACCAACAACAGTGCCGCGCTGAACGGCTGGAGCCTCGGCTTCGGCTTCCCGGCCGGCCAGGTCGTCAGTCAGGGCTGGGGCGGCAAGTGGTCCCAGTCCGGGACGAACGTCACGGTCGTGAACGAGAGTTGGAACGCCGCGCTCGGCACGGGCGCGAAGATCTCGGGCGGCTTCATCGCCTCCTGGTCGGGTGCCAACACGGCGCCCACCGCGTTCACGCTCAACGGCACGCCGTGCGACTCGGGCACGACCCCGACGCCGACTCCCACACCCACCGATCCGACGACACCACCCACCACGCCTCCGACCACACCACCCACGACACCCCCGACGACACCACCCACCACTCCCCCGACGACGCCGACCCCGGTCTCCGGTGCGCCCGAACTCAGCGTGTCCGGCAACAAGTTCACCGACCAGAACGGCGCCACCCGACGCCTGCTCGGCGTCAACCGCTCCGGCGGCGAGTTCATGTGCGTCCAGGGCTACGGCATCTGGGACGGTCCCGTCGACGACGCCTCGGTCAAGGCCATCGCCGACTGGAAGGCCAACACGGTCCGCATTCCCCTCAACGAGGAGTGCTGGCTCGGCCTGGACAACATCAAGCCCGAGTACCGGGGCACGAACTACATCAACGCCGTGAAGGACCTCGTCGCCAAGGTCATCGCACACGGTATGACCCCGGTGGTCGAACTCCACTGGACGTACGGCCAGTACACGGGCAACTCCGCGGGCTGCGCCGACGTCCACGCCTCCTGCCAGAAGCCGATGCCCGACGCCCAGTACACGCCGGCGTTCTGGACCTCGGTCGCGAACACCTTCAAGAACGACAAGCGGGTCGTCTTCGACCTGTTCAACGAGCCCTATCCGGACCGGGCGACCTCCACCGCGACCCAGGCCTGGTCCTGCTGGCGCGACGGCGGCACCTGCCCCGGCATCGGCTACGAGGTCGCCGGCATGCAGGACCTGCTGGACGCGGTCCGCGCCACGGGGTCGAAGAACCTCGTCCTCGTCCCGGGCATCGCGTACTCCAACGACCTGAGCCAGTGGCTCACGTACCGCCCCACGGACCCGGCGGGCAATCTGGCCGCCGCCTGGCACGTCTACAACTTCAACACCTGCGCCGACGAGACGTGCTGGAACGACACCCTCGCCCCGGTAGCCGCCGAGGTTCCTCTCCTCGCGGGCGAGATCGGTGAGAACACCTGCGGACACGCGTTCATCGACCGCGTCATGAAGTGGTTCGACGACCGCGGCCTCTCGTACCTGGGCTGGACCTGGAACACCTGGAACTGCAACTCCGGTCCCGCGCTGATCAGTTCGTACGACGGCACTCCCACCGCGTTCGGCATCGGACTGCGCGATCACCTGCGCGTCCTCACCCCCTGATCGGACCACGCGATCACCTGCGCGGTCTCACCCCCTGACCGGACTGCGCGATCACCTGCGCGTCCTCACACCCCCTGATCGGACCGCGCGATCACCTGCGCGGTCTCACTCCCTGAAAGGAATCCCCACCCGCATGAGCCGCACCAGCCGCACCGCCCTCCTGGCGGCCCTCGGCCTCATCACGGCCACCGGCGCCACCGCCACCGTCTTCGGCACCGCCACCGCCGGCGCCGCCACTCCCGGCTGCAAGGTCGACTACCAGATCACCAACCAGTGGAGCACCGGCTTCGGCGCCAACGTGACCGTCACCAACACCGGTGACCCGGTGGCCACGTGGACCGTCGAGTGGTCCTACGCCGGCAACCAGCAGGTCACCCAGGGCTGGAACGCCACCATCACCCAGTCCGGTGCCGCCGTCACCGCCAAGAACGTCTCCTACAACGGGACCCTGGCCACGGGCGGTTCGACCTCCTTCGGCTTCAACGGCTCGTACAGCGGCACCAACGCCGTGCCCGCGACCTTCAAGCTCAACGGGGTCACCTGCAACGGCGCGACCGAGCCGACCACCCCGCCCACCACTCCCCCGACCACCCCGCCGACGACGCCGCCCACCACGCCGCCGGCCGGCTCCAAGGCCGACAACCCGTACGCCGGCGCCAAGGTGTACGTGAACCCCGAATGGGCGGCGAAGGCCGCGGCCGAGCCGGGCGGCACCAAGATCTCCGGTCAGCCGACCGGTGTCTGGCTCGACCGGATCGCCGCCATCAACGGCTCCGCCACCTCCATGGGCCTGCGCGCCCACCTCGACGAGGCCCTGAAGCAGAAGGGCTCCGGCGAGCTCGTCGTCCAGCTGGTCGTCTACAACCTGCCGGGCCGCGACTGTGCCGCACTCGCCTCCAACGGTGAGCTCGGCCCCACCGAGATCGGCCGCTACAAGACCGAGTACATCGACCCGATCGCCGCGATCCTCGCCGACTCCAAGTACGCGGGCCTGCGGATCGTCACCACGGTCGAGATCGACTCGCTGCCCAACCTGGTCACCAACGTCTCCGGACGCCCGACCGCCACGGCCAACTGCGATGTCATGAAGGCCAACGGCAACTACATCACCGGCGTCGGCTACGCCCTGAAGAAGCTGGGCGCGATCGGAAACGTCTACAACTACGTGGACGCCGGCCACCACGGCTGGCTGGGCTGGGACGACAACTTCGGAGCCTCCGCCGAACTGTTCAAGCAGGCCGCCACGGCCGAGGGCTCCACGGTCTCCAACGTCCACGGCTTCATCGTCAACACCGCCAACTACAGCGCCCTGAAGGAGGACCACTTCACCATCGACGACAGCGTGAACGGCGTCTCCGTGCGCCAGTCGAAGTGGGTCGACTGGAACCGGTACACCGACGAACTGTCGTACGCGCAGGCGATGCGCACCAAGCTCGTCTCGCTCGGCTTCGACAGCAGCCTCGGCATGCTGATCGACACCTCCCGCAACGGCTGGGGCGGCACCGCCCGGCCCACCGCCGCGGGCCCGACGACCACCGTCGACACGTACGTCAACGGCGGCAAGTACGACCGTCGCATCCACCTCGGCAACTGGTGCAACCAGTCCGGCGCGGGTCTCGGCGAGCGGCCCCAGGCGGCGCCTGCCGCGGGCATCGACGCGTACGTCTGGATGAAGCCCCCGGGCGAGTCCGACGGCGCCTCCAAGGAGATCCCGAACAACGAGGGCAAGGGCTTCGACCGGATGTGCGACCCGACGTACACGGGCAACGCCCGTAACGGGAACAGCATGTCGGGCGCGCTGCCGGACGCCCCGATCTCGGGCCAGTGGTTCTCGGCCCAGTTCCAGGAGCTCATGAAGAACGCCTACCCGGCGCTGTAGGACCCCGCGAGGCCCCGCGGCCGGCCGGACCTCAGGTCCCGGCGGGCCGCGGGAGTCTTCGTGTGCGCACACAGAGGCCCGGCGGGGCCCGCGACCGTACCCGCACGCGCGCAGGCCCCGGTGGGGGCCTGCGCGCGTCCGCGCGAGGACGACGAAGGCTCCGGCCACCGCCGGAACCCGAGGCGCCGTCAGCAGGAGCCCCGTGCCACCAGCTCCGTCGGCAGCACGTGCCGGCGGGGCTCCTCCGGTGCCTCCGCGATCCCCTGGATCTCCTGGATCAGCATCCGGGCCATCGTGCGACCCATCTCCTCGATGGGCTGACGCACGCTCGTGAGCGGCGGGTCCATCAGCCGCGCCACCGGCGAGTCGTCGACCCCGACGAGGGCCACGTCCTCGGGCACCCGGCGGCCCGCCTCCCGCAGGGCCGCGCGCGCCCCGGCCGCCATCACGTCGGAGGCGGCGAAGACCGCGTCCAGGTCCGGGCTGCGGTCGAGCAGCAGCCGCATGGCCCGGCGGCCGCCCTCCTCGGTGAAGTCGCCCGCCGAGACCAGCGCTTCGTCGGGCGCGAGTCCGGCCTCCGCGAGACCGGCGCGGTAGCCGCCGAGCCGGGCGCGCGCCACGTACATGTCGAGCGGCCCCGTGACGGTGGCGATACGCCTCCGGCCGCGCCCCACGAGGTGGGCGACGGCCGCCCGTCCGGCGCCGATGTTGTCGGAGTCGACGTACGGCACGGGCTCGGCCTCCGAGCGGCGGCCGTTCATGACGACCGGCAGGCCCAGTTCCCTGATGCGCTCGGGCAGTGGATCGTCGCCGTGGACGGAGGCGAGCAGGACGCCGTCGACGCGCTGGGCGGCGAGGTACTGCTCGAAGCGCTGCCGTTCCTGCTCGCTGCGGACCAGGGTGAGCAGCAACTGCTTGTCGGCCTCGGCGAGTTCGGCGCTGACCCCACGGATGAGATCGAGGAAGTACGGCTCGGCGAAGAGCCGCGCCTCGGCCTCGGGGATGACGAGGGCGATCGCGTCCGTACGGCTGCCGGCCAGCGCGCGGGCGGCCTGGTTGGGTACGTAGCCGAGTTCGGCGACGGCTCTGGCGACGGCCGTTCTGGTCTGCTCGCTCACCCGGGGGGAGCCGTTGATCACCCGGGAGACCGTGCCCCGGCCGACCCCGGCTCTGGCCGCGACCTCCTCAAGGGTGGGTCTGCCGCTCTGCCGTCCGCTCACAACTCCCGAACTCCCCTCGTAGGACAACGCGCTGCTCACCACGGCCCCGCCGGGAACGGAAGCACCAATGGGAGCGCTCCCACCGTAGTCCACGCCCCTCTCCTCGCGCCACGAGGGTGCGTTCAGGAGATGACGCGATGATCCCCGCCCAGGCCCGCGAAACCCCCGGAAAACCTTCCGGTAACGAATCCGCGTTCATGTCTTGACACCCGCACCCGCCAGGCAGCAACCTTCCGGCAACGACGTGGGAGCGCTCCCATCCGGGATGCGCACAGCCTTGCATCAGGTCCTGGCGGGCGCCGCCGAGCCGCGATCAGCCGGCCGGGCCTCTTGGCGCACAACGAGCACCACCTTTGGACGAGGAGAGTGGAATGCGCACTTCCAGCAGCAGACGCGGACGCCGTGCGGCGATCGCGGCGGTCGCCGTCGTCGTGACCGGCACGACCCTGCTCACCGGTTGCGGCAGCGACGACGACAACGGCGGCAAGGGCGGCCAGAGCACCGAGAAGATCACGCTGCGGATCGGGACCTTCGGTTCCTTCGGCTACGACAACAAGACCGGCGCGAAGCTCTACGCCGAGTACGAGCGGCTCCACCCGAACATCAAGATCGAGGAGTCGAACGTCTCCGACGGCCAGAAGTACTGGGACACGCTGAAGCTGCGCCTCGGCCAGAACAGCGGCGTCGCCGACATCCAGGCCGTCGAGGTCGGCTACATCGCCGAGGCGACCGGCACGACGATGGCGAACAAGTGGGTCGACCTGAGCAAGGAGGGCGGCTCGAAGATCGACGCCTTCCTCGACTGGAAGGTCAAGCAGGCGACGACCGGCGACGGCAAGGTCATCGCTCTCGGTACCGACATCGGCCCCATGGCCATCTGCTACAACAAGGACCTCTTCGCCAAGGCCAAGCTGCCCACCGACCGCGACGCCGTCGGCAAGCTGTGGGCCGGCGACTGGGCCAAGTTCATCGCGACCGGCGAGAAGTACAAGGCGGCCGCCCCCGCCGGCACCTCCTTCCACGACTCGGCCAGCGGTCTCTTCAACGCCGTCGTCTCCAGCGACCCGGTGCAGTACGCCAACACCAGCGGCGAACTCGACTGGGAGAACAGCCCCGGCGTGAAGAACGCCTGGGACACCGCGGTCAAGGCCGCCCAGGGCGGACTCACCGCCAAGCTGCGCCAGTTCGACGAGAAGGGCAGCTGGAACGCCGCCTTCAAGAACTCGAAGTTCGCCACCGTCGCCTGCCCCAGCTGGATGACCGGCATCATCAAGGACCAGGCCGGCCCCGCCAACCAGGGCAAGTGGGACATCGCCGCGCCGCCCGTCGCCGGCAACTGGGGCGGCTCTTTCCTCGCCGTGCCCAAGGCGGGCAAGCACACCAAGGAGGCCGCCGAACTGGCCGCCTGGCTGACCGCGCCCGAGCAGCACGCCAAGGTGTTCGCGGTCAACGGCAACATCCCCTCGTCCAAGGACACGCTCACCTCCTCGGCGGTCCAGGAGGCGAAGCTGCCGTACTTCGGTGACACCCCCGTCGGCAAGATCTTCTCCAGCGCGGCGGCCGGCATCACCCCCGCCGCCATCAGCCGCTACGACGGCCAGGTGAAGACCTTCCTCACCGACAACGGCATCCTCGACATCGAGCAGCGCGGCACCGACCCGGCCAAGGCCTGGGAGAACGTCAAGAAGCTGGTCGACGACAAGATCGACCACTAGCGGGGACACCTGCCGGTCCGCCGCCGCCCGCCGGCGGCGGACCGGCACCGTCCGCACCACCGCACGCATCGACCCTGGAAGGACGCCCCCGTGGCCACCTCCGTTCGGGCGAAGCCGGACGGCTCCCCGCCGCCCGCCGCACCGCCCTCCTCCCCCGGCCCGCGCGGCCGCCGCTCCTCCTCCGGCGGCTGGCGCAGCACGCTCTACCGCTGGGACATCAAGGCGATCCCGTACGTCTTCGTCGCCCCCTTCTTCCTCACCTTCGCCGCCTTCGGCCTCTTCCCGCTGATCTACACGGGCTGGCTCTCGCTCCACCGGGTCGAACTCGGCGGTGACCCGACCTGGAAGGGTCTGGAGAACTACACCGACCTCGCGACCAGCGAGTTCTTCTGGAACGCGCTCGTCAACACCTTCACCATCGGGGTCATCTCGACCGTCCCCCAGCTGCTCATGGCCCTGGGCCTGGCGCATCTGCTCAACTACAAGCTCCGCGGCCGGGGCTTCCTCCGGGTCGCGATCCTCGCCCCGTACGCCACCTCGATCGCGGCGGCGACCCTGGTCTTCGCCCAGCTGTTCAACACCGACTACGGAATGATCAACGGCTTCCTGGGCTGGTTCGGCTTCGACCCGGTGAACTGGGAGTCGTCCAAGTGGCCGGCGCAGATCGCCATCTCGGTGATCGTCACCTGGCGCTGGACCGGCTACAACGCGC
This sequence comes from Streptomyces sp. NBC_00250, assembly GCF_036192275.1. Classification (NCBI taxonomy): domain Bacteria; kingdom Bacillati; phylum Actinomycetota; class Actinomycetes; order Kitasatosporales; family Streptomycetaceae; genus Streptomyces; species Streptomyces sp. NBC_00250. The sequence goes on from NZ_CP108088.1 coordinate 1,469,012, forward strand.
TCATCTACCTCGCCGCCATGCAGGCCGTGCCACAGGACCTGTACGAGGCGGCCTCGCTCGACGGGGCCTCGCGCTGGCGGCAGTTCGTCAGCGTCACGATCCCCTCGATCCGGCCCACCATCCTCTTCACGATCATCGTGTCCACGATCGGCGCCACCCAGCTCTTCGGTGAGCCGATGCTCTTCGGCGGCAGCGTCGGCATCAGCGGCGGCAGCGGCAACCAGTTCCAGACGCTGAGCCTGCTGATGTACGAGAAGGGGTGGGTGACCGGCGCACTGGGCCAGGCCTCGGCGATCGCGTGGGTCATGCTGCTGCTCCTGCTGATCGTCGGCGGCGTCCAGGCGCTCGTCTCCCGCCACAACCGCAAGAAGCTGGGGGGCTGACCTCATGGCGCACACACTCGACAGGCGCCCGGCCGAGTCCGGAACCCCCGCCGCGGCGCGGACCCGGCCCGGACGCCGGTTCCGGCAGACCGCCGGCCGCCAGCACCACGCCGGACCGCTCACCTACGTGCTGCTCGTCGCGGCCGCCTTCGTCTCGCTCTTCCCGCTCTACTGGAACGTGGTCGCGGCCTCGCACACCGGCGAGCGGGTCGTGGAGGCCCCGGCGCCGCTGCTGCCCGGCAACCGCCTCCTGGACAACCTCAGCTTCGCCTGGAACCAGGTCGACATGGGCGAGGCGCTGATCAACACCACGATCGTGGCGAGCCTGGTGTCCCTGTCCACGGTCCTGTTCTCCACGCTGGCCGGCTTCGCCTTCGCCAAGCTCCCCTTCCGGGGCCGGGGCATGCTGCTCTCCCTGGTGGTCGCCACCATGACGATCCCGCCGCAGCTCAGCGTCATCCCGCTGTACCAGATCATCACCGACCTCGGCTGGTTCGACCAGCTCCAGTCGGTCGTCCTGCCCTCGCTCGTCGCCGCCTTCGGCGTGTTCTTCATGCGCCAGTTCCTGGTGGAGGCACTGCCGATGGAGCTGGTGGAGGCGGCCCGGATGGACGGCGCCCACAGCCTCCGCATCATCTGGCACGTGGTGTTCCCCGTAGCGAGGCCCGCCATGGCCGTACTCGGCATGCTGGTCTTCGTCCAGTCGTGGAACGACTTCTTCTGGCCCTTCATCGCCCTCACACCCGACGGCAACCCCACCCTCCAGGTGGCACTCGCCGGCCTGGGCGCGGGCAACCACACCGTGGACCACGCGGTCGTCCTGACCGGCGCCCTCATCTCCACCGTGCCGCTCCTCCTGGTCTTCGCCTTCCTCGGCAAGCACATCGTGGGCGGCATCACGGCCGGCGCCGTCAAGAGCTGACCGGCCACCCCTCTCCGTACCGAACGTACCTACCCCGTACCCGCGTTGGGAGCGCTCTCCTATGACCGCGTCCGATACCCGGCCGCTCACCGCCACCCGCTCGTTCCCGTCCGACTTCCTCTGGGGCGCGGCCACCGCCGCGTACCAGATCGAGGGAGCGGCGGCCGAGGACGGCCGTACCCCGTCCATCTGGGACACCTTCTCGCACACTCCCGGCAAGGTCTTCGAGGGCCACACCGGTGACGTGGCCGTGGACCACTACCACCGGTTCCGCGAAGACGTCGCGATCATGTCCGAACTCGACCTGAACGCCTACCGGTTCTCCGTCTCCTGGTCCCGGGTGCAGCCCACCGGGCGGGGCCCGGCCGTGCAGAAGGGACTGGACTTCTACCGGGGGCTCGTCGACGAGCTGCTCGCCGCCGGGATCGAGCCGGCGCTCACCCTGTACCACTGGGACCTGCCGCAGGAGCTGGAGGACGCCGGCGGCTGGCCGGAGCGGGCGACCGCCGAGCGGTTCGCCGAGTACGCGGGGATCGTCGCCGACGCCCTCGGCGACCGGGTGACCCGCTGGACCACCCTCAACGAGCCCTGGTGCAGCGCCTTTCTGGGGTACGGCTCCGGGGTGCACGCCCCTGGTCGTACGGACCCGGTGGCCTCGCTGCGGGCCGCCCACCACCTCAACCTCGGGCACGGGCTCGCGGTCCAGGCGCTGCGGTCCTCGCTGCCCGCCGACCGGCAGCTCTCGGTCTCGCTCAATCTGCACGAGGTGCGGCCGCTCACGGCTTCCGCCGAGGACCGGGACGCGGCCCGCCGCATCGACGCGGTCGGCAACCGGATCTGGCTGGGTCCGATGCTGGAGGGCGCCTACCCCGAGGATCTGATCCGCGACACGGCGCAGCTCACCGACTGGTCGTTCGTCAAGGACGGCGACACCGCGACGGCCCGGCAGCCGCTGGACCTGCTCGCGATCAACTACTACACGCCGACGGTCGTTTCGCAGGTTCAGGAAGGGGCGGACAAGCCGCAGGACGACGGGCACGGCAACAGCGAACACTCGCCGTGGCCCGGCGCGGACACGGTCGCTTTCCACCGGGCGCCGGGCGAGCGGACGGCGATGGGCTGGCCGGTCGACGCGAGCGGCCTGTACGACCTGCTGACCCGGATGTCCGACGCGTACCCCCGACTCCCGTTCGTCATCAGCGAGAACGGGGCGGCGTACGAGGACGTGGTCGGCCCGGACGGCTCGGTGCACGACCCGGAGCGCGCCGCCTATGTGCACGCGCATCTGGAGGCGGTGCACCGGGCGATCACGGACGGGGTGGACGTACGCGGCTACTTCCTCTGGTCGCTGCTCGACAACTTCGAGTGGGCGTACGGCTACGCGAAGCGTTTCGGCGCGGTCCGGGTGGACTACGACACCCTGGAGCGGACCCCGAAGTCCAGCGCCCGCTGGTACGCGCGGGTGGCCCGGTCGGGTGAGCTGCGGGCTCCCGACGGCGACTGATCCCGCGCGGATCCCCCGCAGGTGAGGAAGGCCGTGCCGGATTTCGGGCACGGCCTTCCTCACGTACCGGGGGTGGGTCAGATGTCGATCACGCGGTAGCCGATGACGTACACGCCGCCGGAGCCCTCCACGGAGCGCCACTGGGTCTCGGCGCCGACCTCGCTGCCGGTGACGAGCGTGGCACCGAGCTTGTCGTCGCCGCTGGTCGAGTCGTAGTCCCACAGGGTCAGGGTGCGGGCCTGCTCCTTGCCGAGGATGAGGGCGGCGTTGCCGTTTCCGTCAGCCATGGAGCGGACGTAACCGGTGCCCATGGTCTGGTACTTGACGCCGTTGCCGGGCCAGACCTTGACGGCGTTGCCGTTGGCGTCGGTGATCTTGAGGTACGCCTCGTCGTGGTCGCCCTCGCTGTTCTTCTGGCAGTGGAGCTCGACCAGTTCGATCCGCACGTAGTCGATCGGCTCGGCCTGGGCGGTGCCGGCGAAGGCGGCGACGCTGCCGAGTCCGAGCAGGGCGGTGGCGGCGGTTCGGGCGATTCGGTTCTTGCGCATGTGGTCCCCCCACACATCGTGTCACTCGCGTGACGGTGGTTGCGGCCCGCCTCGTGGGGGCGGGGCCGGTGTGCCGTTCCCCTCGGCACGACACCCACTGTGCCCGGCCCGTCGTCCCGGTTCTACGCGCGTTCCGCTGGGCGGAACAGCGCCGTGCCAGAGCGGCTCGCGGCTCGCTCAGAGCACGAGCGCGGTCGTCGGGACGGGTCTTCGCGGCCCGCCCCTGGCGAGTGCGCGGCTGATCGCGGCTCCCGCCTCGGCGACGCCCCGGGCCAGCGAGTCGAGCGGGCGGCCCGCGGGCACCAGGCCGGCGAGCGCCGCGACCGTACGCCCGTCGGGGGTGCGGACCGGGAGCGAGGCGCAGCACACTCCGGCCATCACGTCCTCCCGGTCGAGGACCGCGCCGCCGCGGAGTGGCCCCCGCAGGGCCTTCCCCGCGGCGGTGTCGAGCCGGAACGCGATGCCGTCCCGTACGGGGAGGAGTGGTTCGAGGTCTCCCGGGACCGAGCTGACGGTGATCGCCATGTCCTCGCGCAGCACGGCGAGGACCACGCTCGCGCCGGTGGCGGCGCGGAGCCGCTGGAGCGGCAGCCGGGCGGCGGCGCGGAGCCCGGGGTGCGGCTCCCAGGCCTGGCCGAGGCGGTAGAGCTGGGGGCCGACGCGGTAGCGGTTGCCCTTCCGTTCGACGGCGCCGAGCGTGACCAGTTGGTCGAGCAGCCGGTGGACGCTGCCCTTGGGTACTCCGCAGACGAGCGCCAGTTCGGTCACTCCCGCCTCGTCGCCGTTCCGGCGCAGCGCGTCGAGCAGGGCGAACGCCCCTTCGAGTACGCCCCGGCCACGGGCCGGCGCGGGCCCTTGGTCGCCCGCCTGTCCGTGCCCGGTTCTGCCCGACGAGCTTCCCGTACCGCCGTCCATGAGTCCCCCCGACTCGCCGCGCCCGGCCGCGTACCCCCGACGGCGCGGCTCCGGGCATGTCCCCCACCATGCCGCAGACCGGTCGATTCCGGCGAAGGGCTCGCGCCGTCCGTCGTGTCGAGGGGCGGGCCCCAGGTCGTGCGGGGCGTCACGGGCCGGGCGGGGCTTCCGGACACGCCCGGGGCACGACACGAGACGCCGCGCCCCGGTCCGGCCCGATCGGCGCGTCACCACTTAGGGTGTGCGGACATGAGAGACCGTCACCCGAGTGCCGTCCGGACCCGTCGGCGCAGGACCGCCGGCCTGGTCGCCGTGGTCACCACCGTCGCCGGGCTCGCGACCGCGTTCGTCGTCGGCGCCCCGCCCTCGCGGTCCGCGCCCGGACCGGCTCCGGCTCCGGCGGCGGCGGGGGCCGCCGCGGCGGCGAGCCCCTGGATGCGCAAGGCAGGGGCGCCGCTGACCGTGATCGCCCACCGGGGCGCCTCCTCGGCCGCCCCGGAGAACACCCTGGTCTCCGACGAGGTGGCCCGGCGGGGCCGCGCCGTCTGGATCGAGAACGACGTCCAGCCCAGCGAGGACGGCGTGCCGTACATCCTCCACGACACGACCGTCGACCGGACGACGGACGGTACGGGCCCGATCCGCTCGCTGACCTCCGCCGAGCTGGACGCCCTGGACGCCGGTTCCTGGTTCGCCCCGGCCTACGCGGGCACCCGTGTGCCGACGCTCGCCGCCCAGTTGGCCGACCTGCGCGAGCGCGGCGGGAAGCTGCTCCTTGAGGTGAAGGGCCCTCACACCTACGCCCAGGTGCGCAGGATCGTCGAGGTGGTGCGCGAACAGGGCATGAGCGACCGGGTCTTCGTCCAGAGCTTCGACGTCCCGCATCTGCAGTACGTCCACGAGCTGGCCCCCGAACTGCCGCTGGGCCTGCTGCGGGACACCCTGGACGCCGACCCGGTCTCCCTCGCAGAGGACCTTCACCTCGCGGCGTACAACACCTCGGACAAGGCCCTCTCCACCCGCCCGGGGCTGGTCGGCGAGCTGCACGCGGCGGGTGTCGCCGTGAACGTCTGGACGGTCGACACCCCGGCCCGCTGGAAGGCACTGGACACGCTGGGCGTGGACGGGGTCATCACCAACCGCCCGACAGAGCTGGGCGGTTGGTTGTCCGGACAGGTGTCCTGAGGACTACGGCACGACCTTGATGTCGTCGACGAAGGCCCGGACCATGATCGCGTGGGTGTAGACGACGGTCCCGGGCTTGATCAGGCCGCCCTCGCCGCTGTTGCCCTTGACCTGGACGGTGCGCTCACCCAGGAAGGTGAAGGTCTTGCTGTCGAAGATCCACTCGGTGCGCTCTCCGCTGGTCTCGTCGAGCCGCGCGACGGCGACGCCCTTGCGGCCGGCGGCGTCGGTGGCGCTGTCCACCATGACGACACCGGGGATCTTCGCGGCGGCCCGGTAGAGGGCCGCCGTCAGCTTCGGGGTCGGCCAGCTCTCCCCGAGCAGGTCACCGATGGTGGTGAAGGCCTGCTGGTCCTTGCCGCGGCCCTGCCCCTCGGTCTCCTCGTAGATCTTCCGCAGCAGCGCGTCGGGGTCGGTGGGCAGGGTCGCGAGGTAGTCGTGGGAGGGCGCACCGAGGTGCGACTTCGGCACGTTGCCCTGTTCGTCGCGGCCTTCGAGGGTGAGGCCCTCGGGGCCGGTGTTGCCGGGCTCGATCAGCCAGCCCTTGAGGCCGTCGGGCGACCGCCAGGACTGCCGGGTGTGCAGGGGGTCGCTGACGAGGCTGCTCTCGCCGTCGACGGTCCGCACATAGGTGTTCGCGGACCGCGTCTCGATGTAGATGTACTGGCCGGCCCGGCCGTGGGGGGCCTCGGCCGCCGCGGCGGCGAGCGAGATGCGGTCGAGGAGCCGGGGCGCGCCCTTGGCGTCGGCGACGCCGATGGTGGTGGTGAGGGCGGGGCCGGTGGCACGGTCGACGGGGTCGACGCCGCCGCCCGGGGTGAGGACGAGGACGCCGACGGCGAGTGCTCCGGCGAGTGCGGTGGCGGCCGGCAGGAGGATGCTCTTCCGCAGGAAGGGGTTGCGCGCGCGCCCGGCGGAGGCGCGCGTCTCGGCGGCGGCGCGGCGGTCGTCGTGGATCTGGCTCATCAGGCGCTCCTTGTGGAACTGGTGGCGGCCCTGAGGAAGGTCGTGCTCCTCGATCGCCGGCAGGTCTCCGGTCTCGTACCGGTTCGCCGTACGGGTCTTGTCCGGGTCGGGGTTCATCGGATTCCTTCCTGCGCGGGCCGGACCGCGTTCACGCGATCACCTGTTGTCTGTCGGGTGCGGGAGTCGGGTTCCCGTTTCTCCCGGGCGAGTTCTTCCTCGGCGCCGGTGCGGAGCTTGGCGCGGGCGCGGGAGAGCCGGGAGCGGACGGTGCCGACGGGGACGCGCAGGGCCCTGGCGACCTCGGTGTAGGCGAGGCCCTCCCAGAGGCAGAGGACGAGGACTTCGCGTTCGGTGCGGCGGAGGCTGCCGAGCGCCTTCAGGGTGGCGGCGATGCGGCGCCGGTCGTCGATGCGGCCGGCGACCTCGGAGGCGTGGTCGGGCACCGAGGCCTCCGGCGGGCCGGCGGCGGCGTACGCGGTGGCGGCGGCCCGGTATCGGCGGTTGCCCCGGCAGTGGTTGCGGGAGACGTTGGTGGCGACGCCGAGCAGCCAGGGCCGGAGCGAACCCCCTTCGGGGTCCACCTTCTGCCGCAGCCGCCAGGATTCCAGGAAGGTCGCCGCCATCACGTCCTCGGCGACGGACCAGTCGCCGGTCAGCCGGAAGGCGTGGTTGTAGACGCTCCGGGCGTAGGAGTCGAAGAGTTCGGCGAAGGCCGAGGGGTCTCCGTCCCGGATGCGTGCGCGCAGGTCGATGTTCACGTCTCTCGTCTGTCCGGCCGCCGGAGCGGGTTCCCGTGACCCGGGTCACATCGCGGGGTCAGCTCCTCCAGGAGTTCGGGATTGACGATGCGCAGGATCGTCGCGATGTGCTCGGGGTCGGCCGCGGCCCACAGCGTCTGCCGGGCCGCGCGGTACTTGGCGGCGAGCCGCTCCCGCTTGTCGGGCGGCAGTGCGGCGGCTCGGTCGGACCGGCTGTTGTGGGCGTTGTCGGCGATCTTCACGAGGGTGGCGTCGGGGTCCTCCGTGATGCGGCGGATCTTCTCCTCGTACGGCGTGCCGGGCGTGTGGGTGACGGCCTCGACGAGGGCGACGACGTGGTCCGGGATGCCGGCGGCGCGGAGTCGTTCCGCCGTCCAGGCGGTGTCCTCGACGACGTCGTGGAGGAGGCCGGCCATGGCCAGGTGCGGGCCGAGCGGTTCGAGGCCGGCGGCGACGGCGCGGACGTGCTCGACGTACGGGGCACCGATCTTGTCGGTCTGTCCGGCGTGCGCGCGGTCGGCGAGCGCGTCCACCTCGGCGAGAGTCTTCATCGCCCCATCATCGCGGGGTACCGGAGACCGCCGTCCCGCCCTACCGCCGGCGCCCGCTTCCACTCCCGCTCCCGCTCCCGCTCGCGCTCGCGCTCGCCGGTGACGGTGACGGTGACGGTGCAACACGCTCTTCACATCTGGGTGGGAATGCCGTTCGCCGCGGGGCCGGTTGCCGAATACATGACTCTCGGAGTAACGCTCGGCTCCACCGCCGTCCAGCACACGATCGACAGCACGGTGCGGCTCGCGCGGGAGGCGCGCGACGCGGGGCTGCACTCGGCGTGGTTCGGCCAGACCTTCGCGTACGACTCGCCCTCGCTCGCCGCGATCGTGGGGCGCGAGGTGCCCGGCCTTCAGGTCGGGACCTCCGCGATCCCGGTCTTCGGCCGCCATCCGCTGCTCGTCTCCAGCCAGGCGCAGACCGCGCAGGCGGCCACCGGAGGCCGGTACCACCTGGGGCTGGCCCTCGGCACCAAGCACCTGACCGAGACCGGCTTCGGCCTCCCGTACGAGCGGCCCATCGGGCTGCTCAGGGAGTTCCTGACGGCGCTTCGGCCGCTGCTCGAAACGGGCAGTGCCGACTTCCACGGCGAGCTCCTGACCGCGACGACGCCGTACTCGGCGGCGGTGCCGGGCGCCCGGCCGCCGGTGCCGATCCTGGTCGCGGCGATGGGGCCGCAGGCGCTGCGCGTCAGCGGTGAACTGGCCGACGGCATCCTGCCGTTCCTGGCGGGTCCGCGGGCACTCGCCGAGCACATCGTCCCCGCCGTCACCGCCGCCGCGGCGGGGGCCGGCCGTCCCGCACCCCGGATCGTGGCGCTGGTGCCGGGCGTGGTCACCACGAAGGCCGAGGCCGGGGCCGTACGGGAGAAGGCGGCCGAGGCGCTCGCGCTGTACGAGCGGATTCCGTCCTACCAGCGTGCCATCGAACGCTCCGGCGCCGGCCGGGCGGCCGAACTCGCCGTCATCGGCGACGAGGAGACCGTCGCCGAGGAGGTGCGGCGCTACCGCGAGGCGGGGGCGACGGAGGTGGTGTTCACCGCGACGGAACTGAACGGCGAGGAGGCCCGCGTCCGCACCTGGAAGCTGCTCGGCGAGCTGTCCCGCGGCTGAGCTGTAGGGAGTGTCCGACAAGGGGCGTCGGATCAGGACGGGTCGGACACCGCTGGGAGGTGTCTTGTCGATCAGGCCGGATCGGGCCGCGAGCCCGGCCTGATCGGCAAGACGCTCCCTAGCCCTTCTTCGCCCCGGCCGCCGCCGGTTCCGGCTCGGCCTCGCCCTCGCCCTCGGTGTCCAGGTGCGGCAGTATCCGGTCCAGCCAGCGCGGGATCCACCAGGCGTGCTTGCCGAGGAGGGTCATCACCGCGGGTACCAGCAGCAGGCGCACCACGGTGGCGTCGATGAGGACGCTGGCCGCCAGGCCGAGACCGAGCATCTTGACCACGATGTTGTCCGAGACGATGAAGGCCGCGAAGACGCTGACCATGATGAGTGCGGCGCAGGTGATGACCCGGGCGGTGATCTCCAGGGCGTGGGCCACGCTGGCCTTCGGATCGCCGGTGCGCAGCCATGCCTCGCGGACACGGGACAGCAGGAAGATCTCGTAGTCCATGCTCAGGCCGAAGACGATGGCGAACATCATCATCGGCACATAGCTCTCGATGGGCACCTTGCCGGAGACGCCGAGCGCGGGCCCGCCCCAGCCCCACTGGAAGACGGCCACGACCACGCCGTACGAGGCCGCGATGGAGAGCACGTTGAGGACGGCGGCCTTCACCGCGACGAGGAGTCCGCGGAAGACGGTGAGGATGACGAGGAAGGCGAGCCCCACCACCACGGCGATGATCAGCGGGAGCCGGCTGGAGACGAGGTCGAGGAAGTCCACCTGGGAGGCCGTCGTGCCGGTGACGTAGGTCTTCGCGTCGGTGCCGGCCGCAGCCTGCGGCAGTACGTCGTCGACGAGGTGGTTGGTCAGCTGGGTGGTCTTCTCGTCCTGCGGGGAGGCCACCGAGTAGGCGGTGCCGACCAGGACGTCCCCGTCGGGGGTGGCCTGGAGCGGGGTGATGTAGGCCGCGTCGGGGACCCCGGTCAGTGACTGCTTGAGCTTGTCGGCGAGGTCCGCGCGGTCCGCGGAGGGAACGGCCGTCTGGTCGACGACCACGGTCAGCGGGCCGTTCGCGCCGGGCCCGAAGGCCGTGGAGATGAGGTCGTAGGCGCGCCGGTCCGTGAAGGACTTGGGGTCGGCGCCGTCGCCGATGTGGCCGAGCTGGATGAAGAGCAGCGGGAAGGCCAGGACGAGCAGCACCAGGACGCCGCCGGTCAGGAACCACCAGGGGCGCTTCTCCACCCGTTGCGCGTACCGGTGCCAGGTGCCGTGCGCGGGCGCTCCGGGCTCGGCGTCGGACTCCGCCACGGGCTTGCGCACGTGGTAGCGGTCGATGCGCTTGCCGACGAGACCCAGCATGGCCGGGACCAGGGTGAGCGCGGCCAGGACCGCGGTGACGACCGTGAAGGCGGCAGCCAGGCCCAGTTTGCCGATGAAACTGACGCCGGAGACCCACAGGCCCGAGAGGGCGATGATGACCGTACAGCCGGAGACCAGGACGGCGCGGCCGCTGGTGGTGGTCGCGAGGCCCGCGGATTCGGCGGGATCGTGCCCGTTCATGAGGTTCTGGCGGTGGCGGGTGATGAGGAAGAGCGCGTAGTCGATGCCGACGCCCAGGCCGATCATGGTGGCCAGCGTGGGCGAGACGGTGCCGAAGGTGAAGGCCGCCGCCATCAGGCCGAGGAGCGCGAGGCCGCAGATCGCCCCGAGGAGCGCGGTGATCAGCGGCAGGACGGCCCCGATGACGCTGCCGAAGCCGATGAGGAGGACGACGATCGCGACGGCGAAGCCGATGGCCTCACTGGTGCGGTCGTCGGCCGCGGGCCGGGCGAGTTCGCCCAGGGGGCCGCCGTACTCGACGTCCACGCCCGCGTCGCGGAGCGGTTGGACGGCGGTGTCGACCCCGGGCAGGTAGTCGGTGCCGAGGGTGGAGGGAGGCACGCTGAAGCGCACGGTGATGTAGGCGGTCTTGCCGTCGGTGGACAGCGGGCCGGTGTTGGGGACCCCGGCGGGCAGGGCGGGCGGGGTGGTGCCCGGCGGCGGCAGGGGGTTCTGGGCGCCGATGACGTCGGGCAGTTTCTCCAGGGCGGCGACGGTCGAGTTGATGGCGGACGCCTCGTCCGTGAGCGGCCCCGAGGACCTGTTCAGGACGATCTGCGCCGCGTAGCCGGCGGCAGCGGGGTCGTGCGCCTGGAGGGCGTCGAGCCCCTCCGTCGACTGCACCCCGGGGAGGTCGAAGTCGTCGGAGTACTGTCCTCCGACCGCCCTGTCGGTGATCTGGAGTCCCACCATCGCAGCCAGCCACAGCGCGATGACGACGATGAAGTGACGGGCGCACCAATGCCCCAGTCGGTACAGCGCACCCTTGGGGGGTGTCGGCCGGGTAGCGGCCGGGCTTCCTGCGTTCATGGCAAGGCCGTGTCCGGTTGGGAAGTCCCCGAGCGGTCCCCCGCACCGACCGTGCGCGGGTCTACCCGTCCATTGTTCGCCTGCCTCGGCGGTCCGGCATCTCGGATGGGGCGGGCGGGCGTTCGGTCAGGTCAGCAGGCGGTTGGGGTGGGAGGAGCGGCGGGCCGCGGCGAGGAGGGCGTGGATCCGGGGGCCGGCCTGGTCGAGGTCGGTGACCGGGGTGGGGAAGGGCAGCCGGACGTCCTGGTGGCCGGCGGGGTGTTCGAGGCGCAGGGTGATGCCGTACCGGTCGAGGGCGACGGGGAGGGCGCGGACCATGTCCCGTTCGGGGCGCGGCCGGACGAGGCGCAGGAGCAGGGGGACGAGCTCGCTGTGACCGTCGACGAGGTGGGTCAGCATGGACGCCTCGCAGGAGGCCATCGGGTCGACGTCGGTGGCGTGGAGTTCTTCCAGGGTGATGTAGCTCCGGCCCTCGGCGTCCTCCAGGAGGGCCTGGCCGAACTCCATGCAGATGCTCGTGGTCGCCCCGGGCTCGTACGGGGTGGCGAGGAGTCCCGTGAGGGTGACGCGGGCCCGCAGCCGTTCCCGTACGGGGGTGGGGGCGATGTCGGTGAACTCCAGGCGCACGGGGATCCGCGCGGGCTGCCCGGCGTGGCTCTCCTCGGACGGGTCGTGGAGGTGGATGTGTCCCATGGGCCCGGTCCCGTCCAGGAGGTGCACCTCCTGGTGGAGTCCGTCGGACACGACCGTCATCGAGTGGGCGGCGGCCAGGATCGATCGCACGCGCTCGGCGGGGGTGGGCCGCGTGACGCGGGTGGTGAAGGAACGCATCCGAGATCTCCCGGGACAGATGGCGACAGCTACTTAGGTAAGCCTAAGCTAACCCATCACGGGCTCGGTAGGGAACGGAGGGGTGAAAACCCGGGAGCCGCAGGGCGACTGACACCCCGTGTGATGAGCCTCCTTTTGCGCGCATATGACGGGAATCCGCTCACGGCGCATCGCCGGACCAGTCGAAGTGGAGGGGGTCGCCGGGCCTCGCGTCGTACAGCGAGCGCCCCTCGGCGCCGTACCTCCCCAGCTCCGTCTCCAGGGCCACGCCGGCAGCCGCCCGCTGATCCGGCGTCCGGTCGGTGACGTCGAGCAGCAGCCCGTCGAGCGGGCCGCCGACCAGTTCGGCATAGACCCGGCCGGGCCGCGGGCCCGGGCGGGGGTCGTCATGGTCCTGGCCGTAGACCCGGCCTCTCAACAGCTCCTCGTCCCTGTCCATACGATCAGCGTCCCAGCCACCACTGACAACGCCGCCGACCGTGCCCACGACGCCGCTCACAGCGCCCACCACACAGAACGCCCCAGGTCGAAGAGAAGAAGGTCACAGTCGTACGCCCTCCTGCTGCTTTGTCGATCTCCCCTAGCATCCGAGCATGACGGTCCTGCCTGACGACGGGCTCTCCCTGGCGTCCGATTTCCCTGACGCGCCACACGAACAGTGGCAACACCTTGTGGCAGGTGTCCTGCGCAAGTCCGGCAAAGAGGTCTCCGGCGACGCCGCCGAGGACGCCCTTTCCACACTCCTCGAAGACGGCCTCGACACCCGTCCGCTGTACACCGCGCGCGACGCCGCCCCCGACGCCGGACTCCCCGGCTTCGCCCCCTTCGTGCGCGGCGGCCGCGCCGAGGGCAACACCCTCGGCGGCTGGGACGTGCGCCAGCGGCATCTCGCGGCCGACGGCGAGGCGGTCCTCGCCGACCTGGAGAACGGCGTCACCTCCCTCTGGCTGGGCGTCGGAGGCACCGGCATCCCGGTCTCCTCCCTCGCCTCGGTCCTCGACGGGGTCTACCTCGACCTGGCGCCGGTGGTCCTCGACGCGGGCGCCGAGACGGCGGCCGCCGCCGAGCGACTGCTGGGGCTGTACGAGGAGCGCGGCGTCCCCGACGACGCGGCCCGGGGCAACCTGGGCGCCGACCCCCTCGGTCACGAGGCCCGCACCGGCCGCCCGGCGTACGACCTCGCGTCCGTCGCCGGTCTCGCGCGCCGCTGCGCCGACCGGTACCCGGGGCTGCGCGCCCTGACCGTGGACGCCCTGCCGTACCACGAGGCCGGTGGCTCGGCCGCCCAGGAACTGGGCTGCTCGCTCGCGACGGGCGTGGCCTATCTGCGCGGTCTGACCGGGTCCGGGCTGAGCGTCGCCGAGGCGTGCGCGCAGCTGGAGTTCCGGTACGCGGCGACCGCCGACCAGTTCCTGACCATCGCCAAGCTCCGCGCGGCTCGCCGCCTCTGGGCCCGGGTGGCCGAGGTCTGCGGCGCCCCGGACGCGGGCGCGCAGCGCCAGCACGCGGTGACCTCGCCGGTGATGATGACGCGCCGCGACCCGTGGGTGAACATGCTGCGCACCACGGTGGCCACCCTCGCCGCCGGGGTGGGCGGCGCCGACAGCGTCACCGTCCTCCCCTTCGACGACTCGCTCGGCCTGCCGGACGCCTTCGCGCGCCGGATCGCCCGCAACACCTCCACCGTCCTCATCGAGGAGTCGCACCTCTCCCGGGTGATCGACCCGGCCGGCGGCTCCTGGTACGTGGAGCGGCTCACCGACGAACTGGCGCACGCGGCCTGGGAGTTCTTCCAGGGCATCGAGCGGGCCGGCGGCCAGGAGGCCGCGCTGCGCGCCGGGACGATCGGCGACCGGCTGGCCGCGACCTGGGCCGCGCGCAGCAAGAAGCTGGCCACGCGCCGCGAACCCATCACGGGCGTCAGCGAGTTCCCCCACCTCACCGAGAAGCCCGTCGAGCGCGCACCCGCGCCCGAGCAGCCGTCCGGCGGTCTGCCCCGGGTCCGGCGCGACGAGGCGTACGAGGCGCTGCGCGCCCGCTCCGACGCGCACCTGGCCGCGACCGGGGCCCGGCCCCGGGTCTATCTGGCCGCGCTCGGCCCGGCGGCCGCGCACTCGGCCCGGGTCACCTTCGCCGCGAACCTCTTCCAGGCGGGCGGCATCGAGCCGGTCACCGAGGGCACGTTCGAGGAGAGCGGCGCCCGCGAGGTCTGCCTCTGCTCCAGCGACGCGCTGTACGCGGAGCAGGCCGGGACCGTGGCCGCGGAGCTGCGCGCGGCGGGAGCCGAGCACGTCCTCCTCGCCGGTCGTCCCGGGGACCACCCCGGTGTCGACTCGTACCTCTTCGCGGGCTGTGACGCCGTCGCCCTGCTCTCCACCGCCCTCGACCGCATGGGAGTGTCCTGATGTCCATCCCCGATTTCTCCGGGATCGAGCTCGGGGCGCCGACCGCCGACGGCGGCCCCGAAGCGTGGCGTACGGCCGTCAAGAAGGCCACCGGCGGGGACGACCTGCTCTGGGAGACCCCGGAGGGCATCGGCGTCAAGCCGCTGTACACCGGGCAGGACCTGGAGGGCCTGGACTTCCTGGACACCCGCCCGGGCATGGCCCCGTACCTGCGCGGCCCGTACCCGACGATGTACGTCAACCAGCCCTGGACGATCCGGCAGTACGCGGGCTTCTCCACGGCCGAGGAGTCGAACGCCTTCTACCGGCGCAACCTCGCCGCCGGCCAGAAGGGCCTGTCGGTCGCCTTCGACCTGCCGACCCACCGCGGGTACGACAGCGACCACCCGCGCGTGACCGGTGACGTCGGCATGGCCGGCGTGGCCATCGACTCGATCTACGACATGCGGCAGCTGTTCGACGGCATCCCGCTGGACAAGATGACGGTGTCGATGACGATGAACGGCGCCGTGCTGCCGGTCCTCGCGCTGTACATCGTGGCCGCCGAGGAGCAGGGCGTACCGCCCGAGAAGCTGGCCGGGACCATCCAGAACGACATCCTCAAGGAGTTCATGGTCCGCAACACGTACATCTATCCGCCCGGGCCGTCGATGCGGATCATCTCCGACATCTTCGCCTACACCTCGCAGCGGATGCCGCGCTACAACTCCATCTCCATCTCCGGCTATCACATCCAGGAGGCGGGAGCGACGGCCGACCTGGAGCTGGCGTACACCCTCGCCGACGGTGTGGAGTACATCCGCGCGGGCCGCGAGGCCGGGCTCGACGTGGACGCGTTCGCGCCGCGCCTGTCGTTCTTCTGGGCGATCGGCATGAACTTCTTCATGGAGATCGCCAAACTGCGCGCCGCCCGACTCCTTTGGGCGAAACTCGTGCAGCAGTTCGACCCTGCGAACCCCAAGTCGCTGTCCCTCCGGACCCATTCGCAGACCTCGGGCTGGTCGCTCACCGCGCAGGACGTGTTCAACAACGTCACGCGCACCTGCGTCGAGGCGATGGCGGCCACCCAGGGCCACACCCAGTCGCTGCACACCAACGCCCTCGACGAGGCGCTCGCCCTGCCGACCGACTTCTCCGCCCGCATCGCCCGCAACACCCAGCTGCTCATCCAGCAGGAGTCGGGCACCTGCCGGACCATCGACCCGTGGGGCGGCAGCGCGTACGTCGAGAAGCTCACGTACGACCTCGCGCGGCGCGCCTGGAAGCACATCCAGGAGGTCGAGCAGGCCGGCGGCATGGCCAAGGCCATCGACGCGGGCATCCCGAAGCTGCGCGTGGAGGAGGCCGCGGCCCGTACCCAGGCCCGGATCGACTCCGGACGGCAGCCGGTGATCGGTGTCAACAAGTACCGTGTGGCGACGGACGAGCAGATCGACGTCCTGAAGGTCGACAACTCCTCGGTGCGCGCCCAGCAGATCGCCAAGCTGAAGCGGCTGCGCGAGGAGCGCGACGAGCAGGCCTGCCAGGACGCGCTGGCCGCGCTCACCCGTGCGGCCGGCGGCGAAGGCAACCTGCTGGAGCTCGCGGTGAACGCGGCCCGTGCGATGGCGACCGTCGGCGAGATCTCCGACGCCCTGGAGAAGGTGTACGGACGCCACGCCGGACAGATCCGTACGATCTCCGGTGTGTACCGCAACGAAGCCGGCGAGTCCCCCTCCGTGGAACGCACCCGGGCCCTGGTGGACGCCTTCGGCGAGGCCGAGGGGCGGCGCCCCCGCATCCTGGTCGCCAAGATGGGCCAGGACGGCCACGACCGCGGCCAGAAGGTGATCGCCACGGCATTCGCCGACCTGGGCTTCGACGTGGACGTCGGCCCGCTGTTCCAGACCCCGGCCGAGGTGGCCCGCCAGGCCGTCGAGGCGGACGTGCACATCGTCGGGGTCTCGTCGCTCGCCGCCGGACACCTCACACTCGTACCGGCGCTGCGGGAGGAACTGGCGGCGGAGGGCCGTGAGGACATCATGATCGTGGTCGGCGGGGTGATTCCTCCGCAGGACGTGGCGACGCTCCTGGAGATGGGCGCGGCCGCCGTGTTCCCGCCGGGCACGGTGATCCCCGACGCGGCCCACGACCTGGTGACGCGGCTGTCGGCCGACCTCGGGCACGAGCGGTGATCGATCTCGACACGTACGTCCGGGGGGTACGGGAGGGGAAGCGGGCGCTCGTCGCCCGCGCGATCACCCTCGTCGAGTCGACCCGCCCCCAGCACCGGGCACTCGCCCAGGAGCTCCTGACGGAGCTGCTTCCGCACAGCGGGAACGCCGTGCGGATCGGGATCAGCGGAGTGCCCGGTGTCGGCAAGTCGACGTTCATCGACGCGTTCGGGACGATGCTGACCGGGCTCGGCCACCGGGTCGCGGTGCTCGCCGTCGACCCGTCGTCGACCCGTACCGGCGGCTCCATCCTCGGCGACAAGACGCGGATGGAGCGGCTGGCCGTCGACCCGGCGGCCTTCGTACGGCCCTCCCCCAGCGCCGGCACCCTCGGCGGCGTCGCCAAGGCGACCCGCGAGTCGATGGTCGTGATGGAGGCCGCGGGCTACGACGTGGTGCTCGTCGAGACGGTCGGCGTCGGCCAGTCCGAGACCGCCGTCGCCAACATGGTCGACTCCTTCCTGCTGCTCACCCTGGCCCGCACGGGCGACCAGCTCCAGGGCATCAAGAAGGGCGTCCTGGAACTCGCCGACGTGGTCACCGTCAACAAGGCCGACGGCCCCCACGAGCGCGACGCCCGCGCCGCGGCCCGTGAACTCGCGGGCGCGCTGCGGCTCATGCACGGCGCCGACGCGTTCTGGACGCCGCCGGTGCTCAGCTGCAGCGCCCGGGAATCGGCCGGCCTCGACGAGGTGTGGGACCGCCTTCGGCAGCACCGCACCCTGCTCGACTCGACCGGCCGTCTCACGGCCAAGCGCCACGACCAGCAGGTCGACTGGACCTGGAGCATGGTCCGCGACGAACTCCTGCGCCGCCTCCACACGGACCCGGCGGTCAAGGAGCTCGCGCCGGCCCTTGAGGAGCAGGTCCGCGCGGGCGGGCTGACGGCGACGCTGGCCGCCGAGCGCATCCTGGCCGCCTTCGGGGAGCGGCGGGGCTGAGGATTCGGCGCACAAGGGGGGCCTCCCTTCGGGGAGGCCCCCCTTTTCTCGTGCTCCCCTCATACCCACTTTTTTGTGCGTACTTGAAGGGGCGCGCCCCCCGGGCGAAGCTGAGAGCGGCCCGGAGGAAGGGAGAACGACAGGGCCTCAGGAAGCGACGGGTGCTTCCGTGAGCCGGTCCAGGCGGCGGTGGCCCCAGTCGGACAACGGGGCGAGCGCCTCGGAGAGTTCACGCCCGAAGCCGCTCAACGAGTAGACGGTCTTCGGCGGCAGGACGTCGTACACCTCGCGGTGCACGACACCGTCCTCCTCCATCTCACGCAAGGCCTGGGTCAGCACCTTCTCGCTGATCTCGGGGAGCTTCCGGCGCAGTTCGCCGGGTCGGTGCGGGGCGGACTCCAGCAGCCACAGCAGGTGCGTCTTCCATTTGCCCTCGATGACCACGATCGCGGCGCTCACTCCGCACGTGTTCCTGTCCTGGGCCCGGGCGCGTGACATCCCCGTCCCCTCCTTCTTCCAGCATGTCCTTCACTCATCTGTCTCCATGTCTACAAGGGAGTTCACCCATGTCTTCTTCCCGCGAACCCTCGGTCACCGTCGTCGGTCTCGGACCGATGGGACGGGCGCTGGCCGCCGCGTTCCTGGCCGCGGGCGTACGGACCACCGTGTGGAACCGGACGCCGGGCCGGGACGGGGAGTTGGTCGCCGCCGGTGCCGTCCCGGCCGCGAGCGCCGAGGAGGCGGTCGCCGCGAGCCCGCTGACCGTGGTCTGCCTGGTCAACTACGACGCCACCGACTCCGTACTGCGGCAGGCGGCCGTGACGGGTGCGCTCAAGGGGCGGACCGTCGTGAACCTCAGCGCCGACACCCCGGAGCGGGCCAGGGACACCGGACGGTGGGCCGAAGAGCACGGCATCGGCTATCTCGACGGCGCCATCATGACCCCGACCCCGACCATCGGGACGCCCGCCGGGGTGTTCCTCCACAGCGGCCCCGAGGCGCTCTACGGCGAGCACCGGCCGGTGCTGGACGCGCTGGGCGGCACCCACACCCATCTCGGGGAGGAGATCAGCCGGGCGGCGGCGTACGACATCGCGCTGCTCGACATCTTCTGGACGTCCATGACGGGCTACGTCCACGCCCTGGCGATGGCGCGCGCCGAGGGGATCTCCCCGACGGAGCTGGCGCCGTTCGCCGCCGGCATCGGCGCGATCCTCCCGCCGCTGTTCCAGGAGTGGGCCGAGGACGTGGAGAGCGGCCGGTACTCGGGCGAGGGGAATCCGCTCACTTCGGCGGTGTCGACGATGGCGCACGTCGTGCACGCCTCCGAGGCCCACGGCATCGACGCGGGCGTGATGCGCGCCGCCGAGGGTCTGGCCCGCCGGACGGTGGCCCTGGGCCACGGCGCGGAGGGCTTCACGCGGATCGCGGAGCTCCTGGGACGGCGCTGAGGCGCCGGTTCGGAGACGGTCGCGGTGGAGGACACGGTCGAAGGCCGCTGACCACCCGCCGCCCGCGCCTCGGGGCGGGCGGCGGCCTCCGGCGTGCCGTCGACGGT
The DNA here is from genome assembly GCF_036192275.1 of Streptomyces sp. NBC_00250. Classification (NCBI taxonomy): domain Bacteria; kingdom Bacillati; phylum Actinomycetota; class Actinomycetes; order Kitasatosporales; family Streptomycetaceae; genus Streptomyces; species Streptomyces sp. NBC_00250. The sequence continues at coordinate 1,488,206 of NZ_CP108088.1, forward strand.
GGGCCGTGCTGTGCTGGTGGGTGGGAGCGGACGGCGCCGGGGGCGGCGCGGGAGGTGCCGCCGCCCTCCCTCAGGAGGAGTGATCCATCATGGCGATCTTCGTGCACGCCGTCCTCTCGGGCATCACCACCGACCAGTACGACGCCCTCAACGCCCGGCTCCAGACGACGCCCGACATCTTCGACGGCTGCGTGTCCCACACGTGCGTGAAGGCGGACGGCGGCCTGGAGATCTTCGACGTCTGGGAGACCGAGGAGCAGATGAACGCCTTCGCCGCGCGCATGATGCCGATCGCGGCCGAGGAGGGCTGGCCCGTCACCGACGCGGGCCCCGAGGTCATGACGGTGCACAACTACTGGGCCCCCGGGACGGGCGGCTGAGGCGAAGGCGCCCGCGGGCACGCTGCTCGCCCGCGCACCCGCACGCACCCCGCCCCGCTCAGACGCGGGCGAGGAAGGCGGGCCGGAGGGACGGGTCGACCGCGTCGTAGTACCGGTGGAAGACCGGCGTCGCGGAGCCGGACACCGGGGGCACGATCCAGCTCCAGTCGGCCGGCGTCTCCCTCCCGTGGCGGGTCTCCTGGGCGATGTGCCGCAGGAACCGCTGGGACTCCGTGTGGTGGTCCGCCATGGTCACCCCGGCCCGGTGGAAGGAGTGCAGCACCGCCACGTTGAGCTCGACGAGCGCCCGGTCACGCCACAGGGTGCGCTCGCTCGACCGGTCGAACCCGAGCCGGTCGGCCACCGCGGGCAGCAGGTCGTACCGCTCGGTGTCGGCGAGGTTCCGGGCGCCTATCTCGGTTCCCATGTACCAGCCGTTGAACGGCGCCGCCGGATACCGCACGCCGCCGATCTCCAGGGTCATGTCGCTGATCGCGGGCACGGCGTACCACCGCAGTCCCAGGTCGGCGAACCACGGGTGATCGGGGTGGCTCAGCGGCACCTCGCGGACGGAGTCGTCCGGCAGCTTGTACCATTCCGGTCGGCCTCCGGGGTGCTCCTGGACCATCAACGGCAGTACCTGGAAGGGTTCTTCGTCGCGTTTCCAGCCCAGGTCGCGGGCCTGGGCGGTCAGGGGTGCGCTGCGGGGGTCGCCGCTCCACCGCCCCTCCGGCGTGCGGTGTCCGGCGTAGCGCACCAGCTGGTCGTTGACGATCCGGGGGCCGGGGCGGCCCGGCCGGTCGGGGGCGAAGACGGTGATGACCGGCCGGATCCGGCCGCCGTTGCCGGCGAGCCGGAGGTGCTCGAAGGAGGCGGCGGCGATGTCGTCGGCGGATGCGAGGTGCCGCAGATCGCGCACGACGAGGCTGCGCCAGTAGAGCCTGCCGATGCAGCGGGCCGCGTTCCGCCAGGCGACGCGTGCGCCGAAGGCGAGTTCGGCCGGGGAGTGTTCGTAGGTGCCGGTGCGATCGATCTCGGCCAGCGCCTCACGGACCCGGCCCCGCACGTCTCCGGCGCCCGGCTGTTCGCCGTGGAACTGACGGATGAAGCGTTCCGCCTCGTGCCGGTCCACGAGGTGCGGCACCTGGCCGCCGGCCTCGTGGACGGGGCCTGCGGGGGCGGGGTCCCCGGACGCGTAGGGGCAGGTGCCCGTGCTGGGGACAGACTTCCGGCGGCGGCTGCGACTGAAGATCAAGGTGTTCCTCCCGGCGTCATGACTACCGTATGAACACATCCGGGCGCGGAGAGTACGTGAATATCCGCCCTTGCCGGGTCCGCCGCTGGTACGCTGCCCGGCTCTCCGCCCCGCGCACCCGGTGGCACGCGGGGCGGGACCGCTCGTGCGGCAGGGCCCCTCAGATCACGCCCTGCGCGGTCATGGCCTGCGCCACCCTCAGGAATCCGGCCACGTTGGCGCCGAGGACGTAGTCCTCGGCGTTGCCGCCGTACGCCTCCGCCGTGGCGCGGCACTCGGTGTGGACGCCGCGCATGACCTCGGCGAGGCGGGCCTCGGTCTGCTCGAAGGTCCAGCTGTCGCGGGCCGCGTTCTGCTGCATCTCCAGGGCCGAGGTGGCCACGCCGCCGGCGTTGGCGGCCTTGCCGGGGCCGAAGAGGACCCCGGCCTCCCGGAACACCTTCACCGCCTCCGGGGTACAGGGCATGTTGGCGCCCTCGGCGACCGCGAGGACCCCGTGCTTGACCAGGGCGACGGCGTCGTCGAGGCCCAGCTCGTTCTGGGTCGCGCAGGGCAGGGCGATGTCGCAGGGGACGTCGTACACCGTGCCGCGGGCGGAGAACCGCGCGGTCGGCTTCGCCTCCGCGTAGGCGGAGATCCGGTCCCGGCGGACCTCCTTGATGTCCTTGAGCAGGTCGAGGTCGATGCCGTCCTCGTCGACGAGGTACCCGGAGGAGTCGCTGCACGCGACGACCAGGCCGCCCAGGGCGTGCACCTTCTCCGCGGCGTACACGGCCACGTTCCCGGAGCCGGAGACCACGACCCGGCGCCCGTCGAAGCCCTGGCCGCGCGTGGCGAGCATCTCCTCCGCGAAGTACACGGCTCCGTAGCCCGTGGCCTCGGTACGGACGTGGGAGCCGCCCCAGCCCACCGGCTTGCCGGTGAGGACACCGGACTCGTAGCGGTTGGTGATCCGCTTGTACTGGCCGAAGAGGTAGCCGATCTCCCGCGCGCCCACGCCGATGTCACCGGCCGGTACGTCGGTGTGCTCGCCGAGGTGGCGGTACAGCTCGGTCATGAAGGACTGGCAGAAGCGCATGACCTCGGCGTCCGAGCGGCCCTTGGGGTCGAAGTCGGCGCCTCCCTTGCCGCCGCCGATCGCCATGCCGGTCAGCGCGTTCTTGAAGATCTGCTCGAAGCCCAGGAACTTCACGATGCCGAGATTGACGCTCGGGTGGAACCGCAGACCTCCCTTGTACGGGCCGAGAGCGCTGTTGAACTCCACCCGGAAACCCCGGTTCACCCGCACGGTGCCGTGGTCGTCGACCCAGGGAACCCGGAAGAGCAGCTGCCGCTCGGGCTCGCACAGCCGCTCCAGGATCCCGGTCTCGGCGTACTCGGGGTGCCGCTCCAGCGCGGGCACGAGGGAGTCGAGGACCTCGACCGCAGCCTGGTGGAACTCCGCCTCACCGGGGTTGCGGCGGCGGACCTCCGCGTAGACGGCTTCCATGTGAGCGCTGACGTTCATGGGTGTCTCTCGCCTTCTTCGTCATCGAAAGTGCCGTTGCGTGCGGGCGACGTCACGACATTGTTGCCGGACCACCACACCGCCCGGTCACCGAGGTGGCCCCCGAGCCGATCGACCGCCCACACCGCACGCAGGACCGGGGCCTTGAGGAGCGAGGAGCGAACCTCGGCCGTGCGCGCCGCACGTTGCCGAGGTCGTCGGAGGGGGATCGTCACCGGCCGGCCGATCGGCGAGCAGGGTGCCGAGGGTTCGCGGCCGCGCTGTACAAGGGCAGGCGGGCGTGGGATCGCCCTGCGTGGCGTCGTCCGTCGTACGGCCGCCGAGTACGCGGGACGGCCATCGCCTTCGTCTTCGACACGGTCACGGTGGCGAGCCTGGTGGCCGCCCTCGACGCCCGCCGGCGTCCGCCGGCGTCCGCTAGCGCCCGCTGGTGTCGACGTCGTTGTCGATCCATTCGGTCCAGCCCAAGGGGTGGGCGTACGCGGGCCGGGCGAGGTTGCCGCTGGTCCGGAACGGTCGGCCGTCGTCGTCGACGCGGAGCGTGCCCTGCTCCTTGCCGCTGGACCAGACGAGTTCCAGGTACCAGCTGACGTCGTGTGCCTGGGCGCGCGCGGCCACGTTGAAGATCACCGGGTCGGACTCGCTCGTCTTGTACGAGAACGTCCGCTGCCCGCCCACGGGGACGGCGGTGGGCCGGCCGGCGTCGAGATCGACGGCGAAGGCCTTCGTCGACACGTCGCCGCCGCAGCCGACGCCCATCACGTAGTCGTTCCAGGCCAGGGGCGTCTTCTTGCTCACGACCCGGACGTGGAGGGCCTCCAGGACGACCGTCTGCTTCCCGGTGCCCTGCACGGTCAGCCGGAGCAGCTGGTCCCCGCCCGGCACCGCGTCGAGCGCGGCGATCCATCCCGGCGCGTCCTGCTCCGTGGGCGGCGGCGGCACCTGCTCGGGCTCGCGGTCGATCAGGTAGTGCTGGCTGCAGGGCCCTTCCCAGGTGTGGGGCGCGGTGGCGACGGTCGGCGCGTGCGCCGCCGCCTTGCCGTCGGACGGGCCGGACCTCCCGGGCTGCTCCGGCATTCCGGCCGTGGTGCCGGAGGGCATGGCCGCGTCGCCCGCCAACCGCCCCTTCGCCGGGCCGTCCCCGCCCGAGAGGTTCATGACGAGCGCCACCGACACGGCGGCGGCCACAGCGCTGCCGACGATCACGGCGGTACGCCGGAACCGCCGACGTTCCTGAGGGGGTGGGGCGGCCAACGCGGGTGTCGGCTCGGACGCGACGCGTTCGTCCGGCGGCGTCGGCTCCGTCGTCGACGCCTCGGACTCCGGCTCGTACGACTCCACGGACGCCACGGACTCCACAGGCACCACGGACGCCACGGACTCCGCCGACGACGGCTCCTTCTCGGCGGCGCTTTCCGGCCCGACGGCGGCCGGAGCCTTCCGCTGGCGCGACACGTCCGCCCGTACCCAGAGCCGGTGCAGCTCGACGAGTTCGTCGGGGGTCGCGCGACACAGCCGCGCGAACCGTTCCACGGGCGCGTAATCCACCGGTACGGCGTCCCCGTTGACGTACCGGTGCAAGGTCGAGGCGCTCAGGTGCAGGCGCTTGCCGAGCGTGCCGTAGCTGAGCCCCGAGCGCTCCTTGAGCTGTCCCAACAGCGCCGCGAACTCGTCCCCCGCCACCGTTCCACCCTCTTCCAGCGTTCGATCCCGCGTCCCAGGAAGGGACATCAGCGCAGGTCAGCGCCTTGAATTCGTTCCAGCGTCCCGTACCACCCGGCGGGAGTGGCAGCTGGAACGGATCTTCGCACAAGGTGTGGTCAGCGAAGCAAGGCCGCCACGGGGAACCGGTGGCCCGTACCGCACAACGACCGATTTCCGACCCCACCCTTGAGGGGGACTCCCATGTCCGGACGCACCACCCGCAGCCGTCTTCTCGCCGCCACGACGCTCGCCGTCGCCGCGCTCTCGCTCACCGCCTGCGGGTCCGGCACCGGTACCGCGAAGGACGAGGGCGCCGCCGCTACGTCCGTAGCGCCCACGGCCTCCGCCCCTCAGCCGGCCGAGACCCCGACCACGACCCCGACCACGGCTACGACCCCGAAGAGCAACACGTCGACGAAGCCCCAGGACGGCTCCTCCGGCACGTCGGGCGACACCTCGGGCGGCACCACCGCGGGCACCACGACCGGCGGGAAGACCGGAGGCACCACCTCCGCCGGGAGCGGCGGCTCCGGCGGCAACAGCGGGGCGAGCGCCTCGGCCTCCGGCGGCGGTGACGACAAGAGCGGGCCCTCGCGGAACAAGCAGTGCGGCGCGGGCAACACCAAGATCACCGCCACCCCGGTCGCCCGCCCGCTCAACCACATGCTCCTCACCCTCACCAACACCGGCTCCGCCCACTGCGACCTCCTCGGCTACCCGGTCGCCCGCTTCGGCGAGGCCCAGTCCGTCCCGCCGGTCATGGAGGAGACCCATCCGCAGGCGGTCGTGACCCTCGCTCCGGGTGAGTCCGGGTACGCGGGCGTCATCCTGTCCGCCGCCGACGGCAGCGGACAGCACGGCTACACGACGACGAGCCTCACGGTCGGCTTCACCAACGGCACCATGGCCAAGGCCCCGCTCGCCGGCAAGGGCGTGTACGTCGACAGCTCGCTGCGCGTGACGTACTGGCAGAGCTCCATGGACGACGCCCTCAACTGACCCGCTCCGCGACGGTGCCGCGTTCGGCCGGGACCGGAACCGCGGCCGAGGGGGTGTGCTGTCGATCAGGCCGCGTCGCGAGCCCGGCCTGATCGACGACACACCCCCTCAGTGACTTCGGCGGGTGTTGAGGCGGGCGGCCTGGCGGGTCAGGTAGTCGCGTTCGGCGAGGTTGGAGGCCTTGCGGGCCGCCTCCGCGTACAGCCGTGCCGCTGTCGCCGGATCACCGGCGCGCTCGTGGAGGTACGCCGCCGCCGCTGTGTGGCGGGGCAGGGTGTCGGGCAGCTCCGCGAGGGCCGCGATCCCGGCGCGCGGGCCGTCGGCCTCCCCGAGGGCCACCGCGCGGTTGAGCCGGACGACGGGGCTGTCCGTCAGCCGCGCCAGCTCGTCGTACCACTCGACGATCTGCACCCAGTCGGTCTCCTCGGCGGTGCGCGCGTCGGCGTGGAGTGCCGCGACGGCGGCCTGGGCCTGGTACTCGCCGAGGCGGTCGCGGGCGAGGGCCGCCTGCAGGATCTCGACGCCCTCGGTGATCAGTCCGGTGTCCCAGCGGCCGCGGTCCTGCTCGGCGAGCGGCACCAGACTGCCGTCGGGCGCGGTTCGACTGTCGCGCCGGGCGTGGTGGAGCAGCATGAGGGCGAGCAGCCCCGCCACTTCGGGATGGTCGATCACGGTCGCGAGCTGCCGGGTGAGCCGGACGGCCTCGGCGGCGAGGTCGACGTCGCCGGAGTAGCCCTCGTTGAAGACCAGGTAGAGGACGCGCAGCACGGTGGCGACATCGCCCGGCCGGTCGAACCGCACACCGGCGACGGTCCGCTTGGCCCGGCTGATCCGCTGCGCCATGGTCGCCTCCGGCACCAGATAGGCCTGGGCGATCTGCCGGGTCGTGAGTCCCCCGACGGCGCGCAGCGTGAGCGCGACCGCGGAGGACGGCGTCAGCGACGGGTGGGCGCACAGGAAGTAGAGCTGGAGCGTGTCGTCCACCCCGGTCGCGGGCCCGGACGGCGGTTCCTCCTCGACGAGGTCCTCGCGCCGGCGCCGGGCGGTGTCCGCCCGGGTCGCGTCGAGGAACTTGCGCCAGGCCACGGTGACGAGCCAGCCCTTCGGGTCCCTGGGCTGCTCGGCCTGCCAGACGCGGACCGCCTCGACCAGGGCGTCCTGTACGGCGTCCTCGGCCGCCGCGAAGTCGGCTCCGCGGCGGACGAGGATCCCGAGCACGCTCGGCGTGAGGCTCCTCAGCAGGGCCTCGTCCATCGAAGGGGTCACTCCGTGATGGTGGGCGGCGCGGAGAGGAAGGGGCGCAGTTCGAGCCACTCGTGGATCGGCTTTCCGCCCGCGCCCGGCGCCGCGGACAGTTCGCCGGCCAGTTCGAGCGCCCGCTCGTAGGTCTCGACGTCGATCTCCATCCAGCCGGCGATGACGTCCTTCGTCTCGGCGAACGGGCCGTCGGTGACCGGCGGCCGTCCCTCACCGTCGTACCGGACGAAGGTGCCCTCCGGGGAGAGCGCATGGCCGTCGACGTACTCGCCGGTCTCCTTGAGGCGGTCCGCGAAGTCGTACATGTACTTCACGTGCGCCGTGATCTCCTCCGGCGTCCACTGGTCCATGGGTACGTCGTTGACGGCGGCCGGAGCGCCTCGGTAGTGCTTCAGCAGCAGGTACTTGGCCATGACGGTTCTCCTCGGTGCCGGTGCGACCCATTGTGGTCACATCCACCCCGGGGACGGAGCGGGTCGCCGGTTCTCGACATCGGCGTCCAGGTTTCTTTAGCTCTCATGGATGAGCGGGACGCGGCCGGGCCGAACGACGTCGTGTGCCGCCGCGGTGTCCCCGGTCCGGAGCTGGTGGAATGGCCGGACCGGGGACGCGTGTCCGCTCCGTTCGGTTCCGTGATCACCGTCACTCCGCCGATCGACGGGCCGTGTCAACCGGACGGCTGGTCCCGGGCGTATGCGTGGTGAAGCGAAAGATCCGGGAGTGAGTGTTGACCGTTGAGGAGTTCGAGGCGTTCTACGAGCAGGCGGTCGCGCGACTCACGGGGCAGCTGTACGTGATGCTGGGCGATCTGCACGAGGCTCAGGACGTCGTACAGGAAGCGTTCGTCAAGGGATGGAGTCGGCGGCGGCAGCTCGATCGCGACGGGCAGCCGGAGGCGTGGATCCGAACGGTCGCCTGGCGCATGGCCGTGAGCCGCTGGCGTTTCCGCAGGCGCGCCTCGGACGCCTGGGACCGCGCGGGCGCTCCACCGCCCGTCGAGGGACCGGGTCCCGAGCACGTGGTGCTCATCGACGCGCTGCGGGACCTGCCCGCCCAGCAGCGCCGCTCGGTGGCGCTGCACTACCTGTGCGATCTGAGCGTCGAACAGATCGCCGGCGAGACGGGACAGTCCGCCAGCACCGTCAAGACGCACCTGGTCCGCGGCCGGGTCGCCCTCGCCGATCGTCTGCAGCCCCGGAACCTTGAGGAGGACCCCGGTGCTTGACCCCCAGGAACCCCAGGACCCCCTTCGTGAGATGTTCCGGCAGGCCGCCGCCGCCGGGCAGTCCCGCACCCGGGCCGTGCCGGTCGCGCGCATCGCCGAACGCGCCCGGCGCGCGCACCGGCGCCGGGTCGCCGTCGCGGCGGGCGCCGCGTGCCTGCTCTTCGCCGGTGGCGGAATGACCGCGGCGGCTCTGCTGTCGGACGCGCCGGCTCCCGTCGCGCCCGCCACCAGCCCTTCGCCCGACGCGCCGCATCCCGGTGAGACCACCCTGCCGCCGCGGACCAGTACGACTTCGCCGACCTCCCCCACCCGCGAGGGCACCCCCGGCGATCCCTCGGCCACGGCGACGCAGCCCTCCGGCCGCGTGACCACCACACCCCCCTGATCTGCGCCGCCACACCCACTGACGTGCGCCACCACATCCCCTGACCTGCGCCGCCACACCCCCTGACCTGCGCCGCCCTTCATCGCGACGTGCCGCCGTCGCGCGATCCGCCATGCCTTCCCACACCTACGAAGGTCCTTTATGTCTGTGATATCCCCCAGGTCCCGGGGAGAGGCGCCGCCGCTCCCCCGGCCCCGGTCCCGCCCGGCGTCGAGCGTCCCCCGCACCGACGATGTGCGCCGCGTCGGCCGCCGTCTGCGGCCGAGCGCCGAGGACCGGGACGTGCTGTGGCTGTATCTGCTCACGCGCACCGCCCTGTGGACCACCGCCTACTGCGCGCGGTGGCTCTTCCCGGCCGATGCCGGCACGCGCGACGCGGGCCCCGTCCTCGCGCCCTTCGAACGATGGGACTGGGGGCACTTCCTGAACGTGGCGCGCGACGGCTACTTCCCCACCGGAAACGGTCCGGGGGACGTCGACCGGGACAACCGCGAGGCGTTCTTCCCCGGCTTCCCCCTCGCCCTGCGGGCCGTGCACACCGTCGTTCCGCACTGGACCGCGGCCGGTCTGCTGATCTCGTTCGTCGCCGGGGGCATCGCCGTTCTGGCGCTCGTACGTGTCGCGCGTCTGTATCTGCCCGACCCGAGGGCCGGCCGGCGGACCGCACAGCTCCTGCTGCTTTCACCGTGCGCGGTCTTCCTCGCCGCCGGGTACAGCGAGTCGCTCTTCCTCGCCCTCGCCCTGCCCGCCTGGCTCGCCGCCCACCGCCGCAACTGGCCCCTCGCCGCCACACTGGCCGCCCTGGCCACGGCCGTACGCGTCAGCGGTCTCTTCCTCGCCGCCGCCCTCGCCCTGCACTTCGTCCTGACCGCCCGCACCCGCGCCGACCGGCGCCCGCTGCCCTGGCTCGCCCTTCCGGCCCTGCCCGCGCTCCTCTACACCTGGTATCTACAGTCGCGGACCGGCGACTGGATGGCCTGGAAGCATGCCCAGGAGCGCGGGTGGTACCGCCGGTTCCACACTCCCTGGGACGCCTGGAGCACCACCTGGGAGTCCGCGTTCGGGCATGTCCAGACCACCGGCTACGCCTTCATGTTCCAGGCCGAACTGCTCGCCATGGTGATCGGACTGATCCTGACGGCTCTCCTGATCCGACGCCGCCGGTGGCCCGAGGCCGCCTACGTCGGGCTCAGCCTGTGGGCCCTGGGCACGTCCTACTGGTACCAGTCCGTCCCCCGGGCCACCCTCCTGTGGTGGCCGCTGTGGATCACGCTCGCCGCCTGGAGCCTGCGCGCACCCCGCTTCAGAACCGCGTACCTCTGTCTCGCCGCGCCCCTGTCGACGCTGTTCGCCGTCACCTTCCTGACAGGGCGTTGGGCCGGCTGACGAGCCGATGACCTTGAGACGCCGAAGGCAACCCCGGCCCGCAGCACCGCGTCCTAGGGGGCGTGACCGAGCCCTTCGCATACGACTCCTCCGACCCCACCGGCCTCTCCGACCCCTCCGGCCCCGACAGCGACGAAGAGGCCCTGCGCCCGGGTCCGTTGTGGCGCCACGCGCTGTGGGTGGTGGGCATCGCGGCCGGCGCGGTGGCGGTGGGCTGGGCCACCGCCCTGTTCCGCATCGGACCCGAGGAGTACGGGCTTCCGCCCGCCGCTCCCGGCGCGCTGTGGCCGTACCTGGCCGCGTGGGCCGCGATCGGCGTCGCGGTCGCGGCGGTCCTGCGGGCTGCCGCCGCCCGGATCCTCGTCTACGCACCCGGACGGATCGCGGCCGCGCTCACCTACGCCGGCACCCGGCTCTCCCTGGGCTGGCGCCCCGAGGCGCCGCTGGTCGTCGCGATGGCGGCGGCCGCGCTGATCGCGGCGACCGTCTGGTGCGCCCTCGCGCTTCGCTCGCATCGGCGGGCACCGGGGAACGACGTCCTCGCGGAGCGGTAGCTCATCCGGTCGGCGTGGCACCCTCGCCGTCGGCCTGACGGAGGCAGGAGGCGACGACGACCAGGGGCCACGCGGACTGAACGCAGGTCACGAGTCGTTCGGCGACACCGGCGGAGCCCTGCCGGTTGAGCTCGACGAGGAACCAGAGCGCGCCGAGGCCCATCAGCGCGGTCACGGCGACGGAGGGCGCGATCCGCAGCCCCCAGGGCGCGCCGCGACCGCGTTCGACGGCCAGCACGGGCCACACCGCGAGCAGCGCGAAGCCGACCACGGCGACCGCCCCGTGATGCAGGGACCCCCCACTGCTCGGCGCCGGAACCCATGCCACCACCAGCGCCGCCACGCCACCGCCGGCGAGCGCCACCCGCCCTGCGGGCGCGGCGGGCCGCAGCCCCCAGGCGGTGAGGAGGTGGCAGACCCCCAGGGCGAGGAAGGCTCCGGTCATGACCCAGGACCCCGCGGCCCCGTAGGCGGCGAGGACGCTGATCGTCTGGGTGACGGGGTCGTAGGCGGGCCCCTCCAGGAGCGCCGCGACGGTCCAGCCGCCGGCCAGCAGGATCGGGGCACACCCCGAGGACAACAGGGCCCACCTGGGAACGGGTCGCATCGACCCACCGTAGGACGCGCACCCTTCCCCCACCGCGCACCCAGCCGTCCGGCCGCGACGTTCACCTCGGAGGCCGAGTGCCCGGCCGGCGGACGATGCGGCGCTCGCGAACGGCTGCCGGTCCCGGTCAGCCGGCGAGGGTGGTGCTCAGCCAGTCGCGGTAGTGGGTGGGAGCCAGGCGCGCGCCGGGCCCGGGGGTGAGGACGTCGCCGCGGACGGCGGCGAACATGCCCGCCTGGTCGTCGACGACGACGGCGCGGCCGTCACCGCGGGCGGCCAGGGTGATCCGACCGATCTCGTCCAGCGCGAGGGGGTCGGGCCCGGCGACGTCGAGCGTGCCGTTCAGCGGCTCCCCGACGGCGACGTCGGCGAGGGCGGCGGCCACGTCGGCGGACGCGATCGGCTGCAGCGGGGTGGCGGGGAGACGGACTTCGCCGTCGGTCGCGGTCCAGGACATCACGGCGTCCATGAACTCGAAGAACTGGGTGGCGCGGACGATCGAGTACGGGGTGGGGCCGTCGCGCAGCAGGTCCTCCTGGAGCACCTTGGCGCGGTAGTAGTCCAGGTCGGGGACCTGCTCCACGCCGACGATCGACAGCGCGACCTGGTGGCGCACGCCCGCCCGCTCGCCTGCGCCGAGCAGGTTGCCCACGGTGGTGCGGAAGAAGTCGAGCGAGCGGTCGTCGAAGGTCGGGGAGTTGCTGACGTTGATGACCGTGTGGGCGCCGGCGAGGGCCTCGTCCAGGCCGGCGCCGGTGAGCAGGTCGACCCCCGAGGACAGGGACGCCGGGACCACGTCGTGGCCGGCCTTCCGGAGCACGGTGACGACCTGGGAGCCGATGAGGCCGGTGCCGCCGATGACGGTGATCTTCATGGTGTGCCTTCCTTCGTGGGCCGGTCATGCCCTCGGGGCACGGAACCCCGGGACTCAAACTCGGATACCCGATGTCCGAGATGATACTCGGATAGTATGTGTCCGAGTCAAAGGGGGAGGCGACATGAAACTGTCCGGTGGCGTGGAGTGGGCGCTCCACTGCTGTGTGGTCCTGACGGCGGCGAGCCGACCGGTGCCCGCGGCCCGGCTCGCGCAGCTGCACGACGTGTCGCCGAGCTACCTGGCCAAGCAGATGCAGGCGCTGTCGCGGGCGGGTCTCGTGCGATCCGTCCAGGGCAAGACCGGCGGGTACGTGCTGACCAGGCAGGCCGCCGAGATCACCCTGCTCGACGTCGTGCAGGCCGTCGACGGGCCCGACCCGGCGTTCGTCTGCACCGAGATCCGGCAGCGCGGACCGCTGGCGACCCCGCCGGAGAAGTGCACGAAGCCCTGCCCGATCGCCCGGGCCATGGGGGCCGCGGAAGCCGCGTGGAGGGCCTCGCTCGCGGGCACCACGATCGCCGATCTCGTCACGACGGTGGAGGGCGAGAGCGGGCCCGACGCACTCCCGGGAATCGGCTCCTGGCTGACCGCCGGCACGGACACGGCCGCGGGCACCGACGCCTCCCGCACCTGAAGCAAGAACGTACGCCTCCCGGACCCGAGGCGGGCACCGCCGCATCCCGAGGCCGAGACCGGCGTCTCCCGGACCCGAGACGGGCACCGGCGTCCCCAGAGGCCGAGACCGGCGTCTCCCGGACCCGAGGCCGAGACCGCCCGCCCACCGCCCTCCGAGCAGGCCCGCACGCGCGGGCCTGACGGGTGACATGGGGGCGGGTCGGCGACGCCTCCGCCGCCGGGCGGGTACGTCGCGGCCAATACTCCCGCCATGAGATCAGCTCGCTCCCCCTTCCGGACCCGCGCCGCCACGGTCACCGCGCTCTCCGCACTCCTCGCGCTCGGCTCCCCGGTCACGGCCCTCGGCGGCCCCACCGGCGGCGACGGTCACGACCGCCGGCCCTGCGTCGCCTCCCGGCTGCCCGACCGCGGCCCGGCACGCGACGTCCTACGGATCGCGGAGCGGGCCAAGGCCGAGATGGGCCTCAAGTCCGTGATCGTGCGGGTCACGGACGGCGACCGCGAGGTCGTCACCACCGCGCTCGGCGAGTCGATGACGGGCGTGCCGGCCGTCCCCGCCATGCACTTCCGGAACGGCAACATCGCCATCAGCTACCTGGGCACCGCGCTGCTGCGCCTGGTCGACCAGGGCGAGGTCCGTCTCGACGACCCCGTGTCGCGCTGGCTTCCGGACCTCGAGGACGGAGACAGGATCACCCTGCGGATGCTGGCCGCGTCCACCACCGGGCTCGTCGACTACGTCACCGCCGCCGGGTTCGGCGAGAGCGTCTACGCGAACCCGTTCCGCCAGTGGACGGCCAAGGAACTGGTCGCACTCTCGACGAGCCATCCGCGCTGGTACGAGCCGGGCACCAACTGGAGTTACTCGCACGCCAACTTCGTCCTGCTCGGCGCCGCCCTGGAGAAGATCACCGGGACCCGCCTCGACGTCCTGCTCCGGCACGAGGTCCTGCGCCCGCTCGGACTGCGCGAGACCCGCAACAGCTTCACGCCCGACATCCCCGAGCCCGTCCTGCACGCCTTCACCGCCGAACGGGGGACGTACGAGGAGTCCACCTTCTGGAACCCCTCGTGGACCACGGCGCCCGGCGCGGTGCAGACCACCGACATCTGCGACCTGGCCCGCTCGGCCGCCGGCATCGGATCGGGGGAGCTGGTGTCCCCGGCCTCGTACGAGGAGCTCCTGAACCCGGGGACGGTGGGCCTGGGCAAGCCGACCAAGACGTGCCCCGCGACGGTCTGCCTGGCGAACACCGAAGCCACCCACTACGGCATGGGGCTGCTCGTCCTGGGTGACTGGGTCGCGCAGCACCCGTTGTTCTTCGGCTACTCCGCCTCCCAGGCCTACCTCCCGTCGAAGCGCCTGGCCATCGCCGTCTCGACCACGAACGGCCCCACCGCCCGGGCCGGCCACAGCGCCCACACCATCGCCCGGCGCATCGCCGCCGCACTCGCCCCGGACCACCCGATCCCCGACTTCGGCTGACCCCCGCCCACCGGCGGCCCGACAGCCCGGCCGAGAAGACCCGGCCGGGCTCCGGCGCGGTCAGGCGCCCATCCGACCCGCGCCCCTCGCCGCTCCTGCCTGGGAGAGCTTCCAGAAGTCCGCGTAGCGGCCGCCGCGGCGCAGCAGTTCCTCGTGGCTGCCCTCCTCGACGAACCGGCCGCCGTCCAGGAAGGCGATGTGGTCGGCACGGCGGACCGTGCGGACGCGGTGCGCCACCATCACCACCGTCCGGCCCGCCATCAGGCGCTCGATTCCCTCGTGGACGGCCGCCTCGTTGACCGGGTCCAGTGCGGACGTCACCTCGTCGAGCAGCACGATGGGCGCGTTCTTCAGGAGTGCTCGCGCGATCGAGACCCGCTGGCGTTCTCCGCCGGACAGCAGTGCTCCGCCCTCGCCCACATGGGCCGACCACCCGCCGGGCAGCCGCTCGATCACTTCGTCAAGGCGTGCCGCGGCGGCCGCCGCCCGGACTTCGGCCTCGTCGGCGTCGGGACGGCCGAGACGTACGTTCTCCTCGATGGTGCCGTCGAAGAGACGGACGTCCTGGAAGACGATGGCGATCCGCTCCATCAGTTCCTCGGGGGCGATGGAGCGTACGTCCACGCCTCCCACGCGCACCGCGCCCCCGTCGACGTCGTGGAACCGTGCGACCAGCTGCAGCAGGGTGCTCTTGCCCGCACCCGACGGGCCGACCACGGCGAGCCGCCGGCCCGCGGGCACGGACAGCGACGCTCCGTCGATCACCGTACGGTCCCCGTGCCGGAAGGTGACCGCCTCGAACTCGACGTCGTGGCCCGCCGGTTGGACCGGTTCGGGCGGCTCCGGAAGCGGCTCGGTGCGCAGGACCTCGTCCAGTCTCGCCAGTACGGAACGCGCGCCGCGGAGTTTGCCGCCGATGTCCGTCAGGGAGAGCAGTGGACCCGCGCAGCGGGCGGCGAGGACCAGGATCGTCAGCACCTCCGCCACGCCGACGTGTCCGCCGAGCGCGAGGTGGGCCCCCAGGACCAGCAGCACGGTGAGCATCGCCTGCACCGTGAGCGTCAGGCCCACCACGCCGGGCAGCGCCGACAACGTGGAGCGGCGGGAGGCCCGTCGCACTTCCCGTAGCGACTCGTCGAGCAGCCGGAAGCGTTCGGCGGTACGGCCGCCGGCCCGCAGCACCGGCTGGGCCCGCAGATACTCGACGACCCGCCCGGTCGCCTCGTGGTCGCGCTCGGCGCGCTCGGCGTCGTCGGCGGCCATCGCGCGCCCGGTCAGGATCTGGATCGCCACCACCAGGGGAACGAAGGCCGCCGCGGCGAGCCCCAGCTGCCAGTCGAAGGCGAGCATCACGGCGAGGATCGTCAGCGGGGTCACCGAGGCGGAGACCAACGGCGCCAGCAGATGCGCGATCACCCCCATCGCCTGCAGGACACCACTGCCCGCCAGGACCGACACCTCGCCGACGCGGCCCGCGCCGTACCAGCCGAGGGGCAGCCGGGCCAGATGGTCGCCCAGCCGGTGGTACATGCCGCGCAGCAACGAGGCCCCGACGCGGAACCCGGACAGATCGCTGAGGTAGCGCAGCGTCGCGTAGACCGCGATGGCGGCCCCGAACGCGACGAGCCAGAGCCGGGCGTCCTCCGGCGTGGGGCCGAAGAGGGCCCGCAGCACGGGAACGAGCAGCGCGTAGGACAGTCCTTCGACGACCGCGGTCGTCGTCATCAAGGCCAGGGTGCGTCGCATCGGCCGGGCGTACTCGCGTCCGAGGACGCGGAGCAGCAGCTGAATCATCGGGGCTCGCCTCCTCGCCGTACGTCACCATGGGACCCGGCACCACGATCGCCACCGGAAGGGCCGTGCGTGGCGAACGCGTCGGCGGTCGCCACTCGGTGGAATTGCCAGAAGGCGGCGAACTTCCCTCCCTGCGCCAGGAGTTCGTCGGGTGCACCACGTTCGACGATCATCCCGTTCTCCAGCAGCACGACGGTGTCGGCGTCCGTGATCGTCTCCAGGCGATGGGCGATGACGAGCAGGGTCCGCTCGCCCTCAAGCGTCGCCAGGGCCCGGCGCACCGCCTGTTCGGTCTCCGGATCGGCGAAGGCGGTCGCCTCGTCGAGCACCAGAACGGGCGCGTCCCCGAGCAGCGCGCGGGCGAGCGAGATCCGCTGTGCCTCCCCGCCCGACAGTCCGGCGTCCTCGCCGATCACCGAGTCGTATCCGCGGGGCAGTTCGAGAACGCGCTCGTGGATGCCGGCGAGACGGGCCGCGCGCACCACGTCGTCGAGGTCGGCGTGCGGAACGGCCAGGGCGATGTTGTCCGCGACCGACGCGCGCAGCAGCCGGACGTCCTGGAAGACGAAGGACACCGTCCGGTAGAGGTCCTGGCCGCTCAGCTCGCGCAGGTCGACGCCGCCGAGAAGGACCGAGCCGTGGGTCGGGTCGAAGAACCGCGGCAACAGCTGGACCAGGGTGGACTTTCCGCTCCCCGACGGTCCGACGATCGCGGTGACCGTTCCCGGTTCGAGCACCAGGTCGATCCCGCGCAGCACCTCGTGCCCGGCTTCGTATCCGAAGCGGACGTCCCGCAGTTCCACCCGGTGTCCTCGCGGCGCCACCGGGTGCGCGGGTTCCGGCAGTGCCGGCACCGCGAGTACGTCCCTGATCCGGCCGACCGCACGCCGCGCGGCCTGCATCTCGTCGAAGCCGTGTCCGAGGGCGGCCACGGGAGCCGTCAGGCCGAGGCCGAGCAGCAGGAAGGGCAGCAGATCGGCGGGGGCCAGGCCGCCGTCGGTGATCAGCGTCGTACCGCCGATCAGCACGACGAGGAGGACGAACGGCGGAGACAGCGCGAGCTGCATCCCCGCGGCGATCCCGGAGATGCCGTGCACCCACCGGTGGAAGGTGGCGACGAACTCGTCCGCTGCCGCGCGGAAGGCGCCGTGGGCGCGCCCGGATCCGCCGAACGTCTTGACCACCGCGATGCCCTGGACGAACTCGACGACGGAATTCGTGATCCGTCCCATGCCCGCGTCGAACTCCTCCTGTTCGCGCAGCCGGGCCGGGGTCATCATCAGGGGGACCAGGGCCACCGCGAGGATCACCGGGATCAGGGTGATCAGGGTGAGCCGCCAGTCGACGGTGAGCAGGTAGACGAGCGATACGAGCGGCACCACGAACGCGGACACCAGCTCACCGGGGGTGTGCGCGATGAACGGGTGGACGGCGCTCACGTCCTCCCCCACCACCTTGGCCAGTTCACCGGTCCGGCGCCGGGAGAACCAGCCGATCGGTACGCTCCCCAGCTGCGCGGCCAGCCGGCGACGGAACGCCAGTTGTACCCGACCGTCGAGAAGGTGCCCGATCCCGGAGGACGCCGCCGTGCACAGCAGTTGGACGAACATGCCGGCCGCACCGGCGATCACGACGAACCGGACGTGATCGTGATCGGCCGGGCCGGGCGCGAGGAGCGTGCGCCCGAGTTCGACGACCGCGAGCAGCGGCGCCAGACCCGCGACGGCTCCGACGACCTGCAGAGCGACGACGGCGGCGAAGCTCCGGGCATGGGGGCGCAGGAGCCCCGCAAGGGTGGGTCCCGCCGCCGCGGGCTCTTCGTGCGGCAGTGCTGACTGCTCGTTCATCGCGCGCTACCCGGCCACCGCGCGGTGCAGGACCGCGCCGACCTCGGCCAGCTGTCGCTGGGAGACGTCGGCGGACAGGATCGCCTGGGAGCCGTGGAAGGTGCCGGGCCACTGGTGCAGTTCGACCGAGACTCCCGCTTGGAGCAGGCGGAGGGCATAGGTGATGCCGACGTCGCGGTACGGGCAGAACTCCGCGCCGGCGATGAAGGCGGGCGGCAGACCGGACAGGTCTTCGGCCCGCGCCGGGGCGGCGTACGGGGTGGCGGGGGCGCCGCCCAGCCAGTGCCGCCAGGACGCGGCGGCGTGCACGTGACCGCCCGCGAGCGTCTCGGCGAGGTGGCCTCTGGTCCAGTTCTCCGGCCGGTCGTCGAGCCCCGGCTGGTTGAGCAGCTGGAAACAGATCCGTGGCCCTTGCTCGTCCCGGGCCCGCAGGGCGACCGCCGCGGCGATGCCGCCGCCCGCGCTGTGGCCGCCGACCGCTATCCGTTCCGGGTCGAGGCCGAGTTCGGCCGCGTGGCCGGCCGCCCAGGTCAGCACGGCGTAGGCGTCGTCGACGGCGGCCGGGAACCGGTGCTCGGGGGCCAGCCGGTAGCCCACCGAGATCACCACGACGTCGGAGAGGGCCGCGAGCCGGGAGGCCCACGGGTGGTCGGTGTCCACATCGCCCATGACCCAGGAGCCGCCGTGCAGCCACACGATGGCGCCCTCCGCCTTGTGCGGCCGGTAGATCCGCACGGGGACGTCCGGCGCGCCGGGCACGGGCACGGCGTGGTCCTCGATCTCCATGCCCGTGGTGTCGAAGGCCGGGGCAGCCGCGGCCCGTGCGGCGTAGTTCCTGCGGTCGGCGAGCGGGTCGCTGAGATCGATAGGGGGGATCAGGGGGACGAATGCTTCCAGTTCGGGATCCATGCCGGCCATCCTCGCTCGGGCCGCCCCCTGGTTCACCCGCCAACTGTCGGGCATCCGGCCCCCATTGCGCGCCGACCGGCGCCACCCCTGCCGTGCGGAGGGCCGTATCCTCCAGCCATGGAGGCACTGTCCGAACGGCTGTCAGACCTGGACTCGCACGTCCACGGCGCGATTCGCGTCATCGCTTTCTACGACACGCTGATGCGCCGCAGGGTCGATGTCCCCGCGCTCGCCCGGTCCTCCGCGGGCCTGGCCGCGTGCGTGGTCGGAATCGGGATCCACGGCACGGGACGGGTCGTCCGCATCGCGCCGGACGGGAGGGAGGCACCCTGCCCTCCGCAGCCCACCTCCAGCACGGCGCCGATCACCCTCGACGAGGAGGAGATCGGCACGGTGTGGCTGGAGCGTCCCGGAGCGCCGAGTCCCCTCGACGAGGTCCTCCTGGACCGGCTCGCCCTCGCCACCGCGACGGTCGTCGAACGGTACGGCCCGGCCCGCACCACCATGGCCGACCCCGCCCTCGTCGAACTGGTCGTCAGCCCGGACACCGACGAAGCGGCCCGGGCCCGTGCCCTGCGCCTCCTTGGTTTCCCCGCCGGTCAGCCGCTGCGCGCCGTCGCTGTACGCACCCGCCTTCCGCTCGACAAGGTCGGCGTCCTGCTCTGTCCCACCGGCCCGGTGAAGGCGGCACCGCTCTCCGACAGCGGCGTCATCCTGGCCGCCACCGTCGTCGCCCCCGAGCGGTTTCCGGCCGGCGTCCGTGCGGGCATCGGCGCCGTGGAGGGACCCGCCCGCTCCTGGGAGCAGGCCCGCACCGCCCTCCGCTTCACGAGTGCCCGCCGACCCGCCCTCCACTACGCCGAGTTGGGGGCGCTGGCCCTCCTCGCGCAGGTGCCGCAGGAGGCCGTACGCGACAACGCCGACGTCGCCGCCATCGCCGACATCTCCGGCAACCCGGAGGATCTGGAGACGCTGGACGCCTACTGCGCCACCGGCTCCCTGCGCCGGGCCGCCCACCTGCTCCATCTGCACCACAGCAGCGTCGCCGGACGGCTCGAACGCCTCGGCAAGGCCCTCGGGATCGAACTGACCAGTCCCACCGGGCTGTTACGGGCGCAGTTCGCCCTCGCCGCGTGGCGTCTGCTCGACGGTTGAGGGGGAGACGTCAGGCGGGAACGCGAGCCGGCCCCCGCCGGGAGAGACGCAGCACGCGCAGGACGCACGGAGGCGTGAGGAGCCATTCCGGGCGCCGGACCATGCCCGCGATCTCGCTGAACCGCACGCACACGGCCTCGTCGTGCTGCGCCGCGAGGGTGACCCGGTTCATGTACCGGTTGATCAGATCGGTGCCCGGAGGCTTCTTGCCCCGGGTGCCGGGGTACGCGAAGTCGCTGCCGACCGTGACGGACCAGGCGACGGCCACCGACCCGGCGGCGGCCCGGAAGTAGCGGCGCGCGAAGGTCCGGTCGACCGAGCGGGACTGCTGCAGGGCCTGGCCCAGCGCTTCCGCCTGCAGGGCTGCGGTGCTCATGCCCTGTCCGTGGACGGGATCGAGGCTGCACACGGCGTCGCCGATCAGGACCCATCCGGTGGGGTGGCGTCGCATGTGCTCGACATGACGGCGCTGGTTCGCGACGAACCGGTGGCCGACCGCCGTGCCGAGGGGCTCCGACGCGGCCATCACGTCGGCGATCACCGGCGAGTCCAGGGAACGGGCGAAGGCGAGCCGTCCCGCCTCGTCCATCGGCGGCAGCTCGCCGTTGACGCCGACCAGGGCCACGATCCACCGGTCGCCCTCCCACGGCAGGGCCATCGCCAGGCGCCTGGTGCCGGGGGCCCCGATCACCGCGGCCGCCTTCCAGTCCCGCGCGGGCCGCCGGCCGCGGCGGTAGATCCGGCTGACGTAGTGGGTGTCGACGGTGACCACGGAGGTGGGCGGCTCCCCGTAGCCCAGCTCCTTCAGCCAGCCGAGGCTCCTGGCCTGCCGCCCGGTGGCGTCGACGAGCAGCTCGCAGTCGAGGGCGCTGCCGTCGGACAGCCGGACGCCGGTGATCCGGGTCCCGTGGTCGCCGGTGAGCACCCCTTCGGCCGGGGCGCCGCCACGGAGCGTGACGCCGGGGAGGTTCGCGACGCGTCGGCGGACGGTCGTCTCCAGGAAGGGCCGTGACATCACGGGCCCGACCATGTGGGTGGCAGGCCGGATCAGGGGTCCCCCGCCCTGGTGCCAGTAGAAGTCGCGGCAGATGTCGAAGGGCGTCGCCCCGCCGGCGTACAGCTCCTCGATCACGCCGGGGAACCAGCCTTCGAGGAGTCGGGTGCCCGCGTGCAGCAGCAGGTGCGGCTGTCTGCCCTGGGGAACGTGCGGGCGTCGGCCGGCGTCCGTGGTCAGCTGGTCGCGGTCGATCACCGTCACGCTGCCGAAGTGCTCGGAGAGCACGCGAGCCGCGCACAGCCCCGCCATGCTCGCGCCCACGACGACCGCGCGGCCCCCCGGTCCGCCTGAGCTTCTCGTGTTCACGGGGGCCTCCCACGCGGCGTTCCGCCCCCTCATTCTCCTCCGGGTGGTCCGGGCCCGCGTCCCGTGGTCCCCTGCGGTCTCCTCGCGGATGGTGCGCGGGATCAGGCCCGGCCGGGCCCGCGGACGCCTTCCGGACGGGCTTGGGCGGGTGCCGGGGGTCGGTCCGCGCGGCGCGGGTCGGCGGCCCGGGTGATCGCCGCCTCGACGGCCGTGATCCGGTCGGCGAGCAGGTCGAGCGCCGCGACCGCCCGCGTCAGCGGGTCGTCGGCGACTCCGCCGAGCCTCTGGGTGCGGGTGTGGGCGGCTATGACCTCCGACCAGCGGTCCGCCTGCGCGTCGGTCAGGGTGCCCCGGAGTCCGGCGAGTTTGAGGAGGTTGGTCTCGGCTTCGCCGGTGAGGGTCTGGGCTTCGGCGGTGTAGTGGTCGTCGATGACGGCGGCGAGTTCGGCCTCGTTCATGGCGGGTGCGATGCGGGCCGTGATCTTGTTCATGTTCCGGTACGAGCCCTGGAGCCGGAAGGGCGGCTCGGTGCGGGTCGAGTCGGATCGGGCGGCGGACGCGAGGTAGGCGGCGTTGACCGCCAGGACGGTCTCGCGGGCGGTCAGCAGATGGCGCAGGACGGCGAGGACGCGGTCGAGTTCGGCCGGGGCGTAGGGGTGGGCGAGGCGGTCCCGGCGTGCGGTGGGGTCGTCCGCCGCGAGGCGGGTGAGCAGCTCCAGGTCGGCGGGGTCGCGGCCGGCGAGCGGTGCCAGGACGGGGTGGGAGGTGAGGGCGTTCTCGACGAAGCTGAGGGCGAAGGCCTCCTCCTTGCCGGTCAGGACGTCGCCGAGGTTCCAGACGTCGGCGCGGTTGGCGAGCATGTCGGGGACCCGGAAGCGCTGCCCGGACTCGGTGTAGGGGTTTCCGGCCATGCAGACGGCGAAGCGCTTGCCCCTCAGGTCGTGGCCGCCGAGCGTGCGGGTGGCGTCGCAGAGGGGGATGAACTTCTGGAGCAGCTCGGCCGAGCAGTGCTGGATGTCGTCCACGTACAGCAGGACGTTGTTGGCCGCGGCCAGGGCGAACGCGATCTTCTCCAGTTCCCGGCGCGCGGCCGCGTCGGGCGCCTCGTCCGGGTCGAGCGAGGTCGTGGCCCGGCCGAGGGCCGGCCCGTCGATCGTGACGAGGAGGAGGCCCAGGCGGTCGGCGACGTACTCGATCAGGGTCGTCTTGCCGTAGCCGGGCGGGGAGAGGAGCAGCAGCAGGCCGTGGGAGTCGGTGCGCTTGGCATCGCCCGCGGCCCCGAGCTGCTTGGCGAGGTTGTCGCCGATCAGGGGGAGGTAGACCTCGTCGACGAGCCGGTTGCGGACGAAGGTGGACATGACGCGCGGCCGGTACTCGTCGAGCCGCAGCCGGGCGCGTTCGGCGGCGACGAGTTCGGCCCGGGTCCGCTGGTAGGCGCGGAAGGCGGGCACGTCCTCGGCGGCGAACTCCGCCGTCCTGGCGAGGAATTCGTCCAGGCGCAGTCGCAGCGCACCTCCTCGGACCCGGGGGTGGGTGCCGAGGAGCCCGCCGACCGTCGCCGTGGTGGGGGCGTCCACCTCGTAGCGGTCGAGGCCCGGGGTGAGTTCGACGGTGACGGCCTCCGCGAGCACGCCGTCGTCGACCGGCTCGCCGGAGGCCGAGGCATAGGCGCCGAGCCAGCCTTCGACGAGCTGTCGCCGGGCGGCGGGGTCGGTGAACGCGGCGAGGTCGTCGTCGTAGGCGGAGCTTCCGACGGCCCTGCGGAACTTGTCCAGGAAGGTGCGTGCCGTCTCGGAGACGGCGAAGCCCCGTCCTCCGGCGGCGAGTTCCTCCACGAGGTAAGCGGCGGCCGTCGCGTCCCCGATCGCGGCGGCCAGCTCCCGCCGGAGGCCGTCGAGGGGCGAGGTGGTCCCGAAGAGGTCCCGGGCCCTGGTCAGGGAGACCGCCCGGCGGGTCCACTGCTCCCGGGCCCCGGACGTGGGGAGGCCCGCCCAGAAGATCTGCGCCGCCGCGCGTGCCGCCGCCGGATGGCGGAGCGGGCCCGCGTGCTCCCGCAGCCCGAGCACGGCGTCCAGGACGAGGGCCGCGTCGTGGTCGTGGACGCCCCGCTCGTAGCCTTCGTCGTACGCGGCCGATGCCGCCTCTCGTACGAGTTCGGGCAGGTCCGCGCCCGCCAGGGCGTCGGCGCCGTGTTCGGCGAGGAGACGTGCGGCCAGGTACTCGGAGCGGTAGACCCCGGGCGACTCGGAGGGCAGGGCGCGTTCCCAGTACGGCCGGGTGGCGGCGAAGTCCGGGTCGGGGACGGGGGCGCGGTAGTCCGTGCCGGTGATCGCGAACGCGAGGGCGTCGCCGTACGGGACGAGCGTCAGCTCGGTGGCCTGCCGGTTGACGGCGAAGTGGTGCCGGCCGAGCCGCAGGGTGTCGCCTCCGCGGGAGAACAGGTCGGCGCGGTCCCGCAGGGCGCGCCCGGCCTCCTGCCGGGCGGCGGCGAGACGGCCCTCCAGCTCCTCCGCCCTGACCTGGTCGCCGAGTTCCCGGAGTTCGTCGGCGGTCCGGCGGAGCCTGACGACCATGGCGTCGGAGGCGAAGTAGGTGTGTACGTCGTCGAGGCCGTCCAGGGCGGAGGCGCGTCGGGCGATCGCGTCCAGGACCCGGCCCGCCGTGCCGGCCAGACGTTCGGCGCGCCGGGCGCGGGCGTCCCTGAGCGACTGCTCGCGCGCGGCGAAGGCGTCCTGAATGTCGGTGCGCCGCTCGGCGAGGTCGGCGAGGAATCCGTCGTGCTCGGGGAACCGGGACTCCAGGTTCTCCACCTGGAGCAGCAGGCGGCCGAGGTGCTCCTCGCAGAGTTCGGGGGTGTCGGACGCCGCAAGGGCGGCGGTGACGGCCTGTCCGAGCAGGGCGGACTCGGCGGCGAACTCGGCCCGGCCCTCGCCGTCGAGGAGTTCGGCGCGGCGGGCCGTGAGCACGGCCCTCGCCCGGTTGACCGCGCCCAGCACTCCGGCGATCCGCTCCTGGATCGAGGTGCGGACGGTCGCGTCTCCGATGTCGAGACCGGCCACGATCTCGCCGAGCGTACGCAGTCCGGCGGTGTGCGCGTCGAGCCGCTCGGCGACGGGTCCCGTCGCGGCGACGGCGGTCAGGGCCCCCGCCTCGGCCTCGATCCGCTCCACGTCGGCGTGGTGGCCGGTGAAGGCCTCGTCGCCGTGGAGGAAGTCGACGACGCGCCGGGCGGCCGCGGTGATGTCCTCCTCGATGTCCCGGGCGAGGGCGTCGATGCCGTCGGTGTCCGCGTACCGCATCTCCTTGAGGGTGATCAGCCGCCCCTGGGCGCGGCGGAGTTCGGTGATCCGCGCGATCCATTCCTCGGCGGTGGTGGGAGCCTCCCCGCGGACGAGCCGGGCGAGCCTGCCGATCCGCTGCCCCGCCTCCACCAGGGCCTCGGCCGCCTGCCGGGTGAGGGCCGTCACCGTCTCGAATTCGCCGAGGACCTGCTCGGCGGTGGCGCGCACCTCGTCGAGCGGGGTGCGGAGGTCCCCGGCCTCGGGGGCTCCCAGCCAGTGGTGGGCGTCGGCCGCGCGGGCGCACGCGGTGACGAGCGCCTCGTACACCTCGCCGGTCGGTGTGGGTTCGGTGGCCTGCCGGGCGATGGACAGGCAGTCGGAGATGCCCCGGACGAGATCCGCGTTGCCGATGCGTCCCAGTGGTCCGTCCGTCGTGCCGGTCGCATGGGTGTCGGCGACGTACGGGGTGCGCCAGATCTGCACCGGATGGAGCCGGCCGGGCTCCCCGTCGCCGGCCCGCAGCACGGTCATCGTGCCGTCGTCGAAGAGGGCGTAGCCGCTGCCGGTGACGGGATTCGCGATCTCCTTGCGGATGAGGTTGTACGGAAGGAGGAGGCAGCGGCCCTCGTTCTGGTCGTGGAAGACGTAGAGGAGGTCCTCGCCGTCGGGCGAACGGACCACCCGCTCGAAGGCCGGCCCGTCGGCCCCCGTAGCGGAGGGGTGCGCGGCGTCGAAGGACTTCGCAGTGTCGAGGGACGTCAGGGTGTCGAAGGTCTTCACGGTGCCCGAGGAGAGGCAGTAGCCGCCGGGGAACACGATCCCCTCGTCCCCGGGGAGCCGCAGGCAGGCCCGTCCGATGCCGTCCAGCCTGACGACGGTCCCGGTCAGGGTGTTGAGGACGAGGTGGCGGTCGGTCTCCTCCTTGTACGGGCGGACGCGGGCCAGGAGCAGACGGCCCACGGTGGCGTACGCGACATCGGCGTCGGCCAGCGACTGCAGGGGCTCGTCGACCGGCTCCGCGTGGACGCCCTCCCCCGTCCCGGTGTCGTTCTCCGTCTTGACCGTCAGCGTCCCGCCCGCCGTGGACAGGAAGGCGCGGCCGCCGAGCGAGATGTGCGGGTACCGGCCCGGCACGTGGTCGTCCCGGGTCGTCCCCACCCAGTCGACGTCGTACGAGGGGGGCAGGACGTGATCGCGCTCCCCTCGCGCGTCCAGGAACGCCGTCTCTCCGGCCGGACCGACCGACCACCGCAGGACGCGGAGGTCTTCGGCCTGCTCCCCGACCCGGAAGACGGCCAGCAGCCGGCCCTCCACCCGGCGGAGCCGGACCAGGCGGGCGCCCCTGAAGTAGCGGTGCAGCGCCGAGAACTCCCGTACGAAGGCGGGGTCGTCGAGCAGTCCGGGCACGGCGTCGGCGGCCAGCGCGTTCAGGTCGCGGTCGTACAGCGTGAAGACGTCACCGACCGGCCTCTCGGCGCTGTGCTCGGCGGCCGTGAGACTGCCGAGGAGCAGAATGCCGTCGCCGACGGCGACGACGTCCCGCGCGACCGCGTTCCGTTCGGTGCGCAGTCGGCCGGTGCCGGCGAGGTCGAGCTCACCGGAGCCGTACTCGGCGGTGCGGGCCCGGTTCAGTTCCCCGGCGCGCCGGGCGAGTTCGGTGCCCTGCGTGGCCAGCCGGTCACGCAGCACGGCGTACGTGTCCTGGTCGATTCCGGCGCTCATCCCGTTCCGCTCCCCTGTGAAGGTGGTGAAGGGGGTCCGGTGCCGTGCCCCCCGCGCACGGCACCGGACCCGTCGTGACCGCTCCCCCCGGGGCGGTCAGCTCTTGACGGCGCCGTCGAGGACACCGATGCCGCTGCTGCCGGCACTGCTGCCGGCACCGGCGCCCGCGTCGAGTACGCCCGACTTCATGACCTTCGCCAGGAGCGCGGAGACGCTGAGGTTCTGAACGTCTGCGCTGGTCAGGGAGCCCAGGACCTTGGTGAGGTCCTCGGTGAAGGACCCCTCCCCGTTCAGCCAGGGCCCGGCGAGCGCCTGCGCCGTCCGCGAGTGGTCCATGAAGCCGTCGACGGACTTGCCGAGGGCGATCGACTGCACGAGCCGGTCGAGGAAGACGGACTCCCCGCCGACGATGTTGATGTCGGCGTGCTCCAGACCGGTGGCCAGGACGGTCGCCTGGGCCTCAGCGACCTGCCGCTGGACGTCGAGCCCGGCGAGCCGGATGTCCTTCTCCGCCTCCAGCCGGAGGCGGTACTCCTCGTGGGCCCGGGAAGCCTCGTCGAGCGCGGCCATCGCCGCCGCCTTCTCGGTCAGACCGGCTGCCTCCGCCTTCAGCTTCTCGCCGATCGCGGTCGCCTCGGCGAGGGCCTTCTCCCGGGTGCCGACGGCCTCGGCTCGCAGCCGTGCCTCGGTGGCCTCGGCCTCCGCGCGGCCGGCCTTCTCGATGACACCGGCCTCCCTCTCGCGGACCTGCACCGCCGCGAGCCCCTCGGCCGCCGCTTCCGCCTGCACTCCCTCGGCGAGGCGGATCTTGGCGCGGGCGTCCATGTCGGCGGCCTTGTTGCGGGCCTCGGCCAGGGTGAGTTCCTCGGCGGCCCGGTGCACGGCGGCCTGCTCGGCCGCCTCCGCCGCCTTGATGTCCTTGACGAGCTTCTCCTGGGCCTCCGCCTCGGCGGCGATGACGATCGCCTGCCGGGTGCGCTCGGCCTCCTCGACCGTACGGAGCCGCCTGATGGACTCCTCCTGCTCGGCGACCGTGCGGTCCACCGCGATCCGCTCGCGGATCACCTCGGCGATGTCCCGGCGCTCCGACTCCACCTCCTTCTCGGCGGAGATGCGGGTCAGTTCGGTCTCCCGGTCCCGGGCGATGACCTCGAGGAGACGGTCCTTCTCGATCCGCTCGTTCTCGACGGCGATGACCCGCTCGCGGTTCTTCTGTGCGACGGCCACCTCTCGGGCCTGGTTCTCCCGCTGGATGCCGAGCTGCTCCTCGGTCCTGAGGAACGCGCTCTGTGCCCGCAGCCGCTCCTCCTCCACCACCCGGGCGGTCTCGGCCTCCTCCCGGGCCCGTACGGTGTCGATCTCGCGCTTCTGCTTGATCTCGGCGTCGGCCTGACGCCGCTCCAGCTCCAGGATGGCTTCGCGGGCGTCGACGTTCTGCCGGGTGATCTCCTTCTGCTCGTGCTGGCGGAACTCGTTCGTGCGGACGTTCTCGACGGCGGTCAGTTCCGTGATCTTGCGGATGCCCTGGGCGTCGAGGATGTTGCCCGGGTCGAGCTGGGCGAGCGGGGTCTGCTCCAGGTAGTCGATGGCCGCGTCCTCCAGGCTGTAGCCGTTGAGGTCGATGCCGATGATCTCGATGATCCGGTACCGCAGTTCCTCGCGCTTGGTGTACAGATCGGTGAAGTCCAGCTGCTTGCCGACCGTCTTCAGCGCCTCGGAGAACTTGGCGTTGAACAGCTCCTGCAGCGTGTCCTTGTCGCTCGCCCGCTCGGTGCCGATGGCCTGGGCGACCTTGATGACGTCGTCGACGGTCTTGTTGACCCGTACGAAGAACGAGATCCGGATGTCCGCGCGGATGTTGTCCCGGCAGATCAGGCCGTCCCGGCCGGTCCGGGAGATCTCGATGGTCTTCACCGAGATGTCCATGACCTCGGCCTTGTGCAGGACGGGCAGCACGATCTGTCCGGTGAAGGTCACGTCGACCTTCCGCATCTTGGAGACGATCAGCGCCTTGCCCTGCTCCACCTTCCGGAACAGCCGGCTGACGACGAACAGCAGAGCGACGGCGATGATCAGGACGACGGCGACGAGCACGCCGAGGCCCGCGGTCAGGAAATCCATGAGAGAACCCCGTGTCGGTGGAGGAAGTCGAGGGAGCAGGTCGACGGTGGGAAGCGGGAGTCGCGGCCTCGGGCGGCACGAAGGACGGCACCAGGGCGGCACGAGGGCAGCACGAGGAGGGGGCGAGGGCAGCGCGAGTAGGCGGCCGGGAAGCACGGCCCGGAGCGCCGGCCGCGAGCACGAGCGCCTCAGCTCGCCTCGCCTCGCCTCGTAAGGCAAGGAGGGAACCCGGCTGAACTACGTTCCGATGCGTACGGACGGAGTCGAGCCACGCAGGGACGGACCGGTGGCGGCCCCGGGTTCGTCAGGGAACAGCTTGGCAGGCCCGCCCATGGCTTTCCCCCCTCCGCTCACGCTTTCCGTGTCCCGGCACCGGGGCACCGCCCACGCCCTGCCGTCCCCCCACCCTGACGCATCGACACCAGTCCGGTCATTGCCGCGACCCGGCAGCCTTTGACGCCTCCTTGATGCCGGTGAAGGGCATCCGCGAGCGCCATGGCACTCTTGATCCCCGCGCGTCAGGAACGCGTCGAGGGCGTGTCGGGGGAGGCGGGAGGGGCCGTGACGGAGCAGGACACGACGGTGGACCATCTGGAGGGGTTCGCCGAGATCCTGACGGGAGTGTGCGCGACCGGCCGCAGGCTCACCCGTGAGGAACGGGCGGCACTGCGGTCCCGCGGGGATCGGGCCGCGAAGGCCGGCATCGGTCTACGGGCCCTCGTCCGGGCCCATCTCTCGGCCGCTCAGCACGTCGCCTCCGGCCTGTCGCGGGGCGCCGCCGAGCATCTCCTGAGCGCTGTCGAGCAGGCCGTCGACGCCTTCGCCGAAGGCCACGAGCTGGCACAGCACCTGGCGGTGCGTCAGGAAGAGGCACATCGTCGGGAGTTCATCGACGACCTGCTGCACGGCCGCAGCGGTCTCGGCCTGATAGCCGAACGCGCCGAGCGCTTCGGGCTGCTCCTCTCGCACGCCCACGCCGTGGCCGTCGCCCAGGGGCGGGAGTCGTACGGCGACGGCTACGAGGTCATCCGTACCGTCGAGGCCTCGCTCGCCGCCCGCTTCGGCAACCGCCGCATCCTGCTCACCACCAAGGACGGCCGGCTGATCTGCATCGCACCCGCCGACGAGCCCGAGGTGCTGGCCCACTTCGCCAAGCAGGCGTACGCCGCGACCGACGGCGGCCAGGTCGCCGTCGGCCGACCCCATCCGGGTCCGGGCGGTGTCGTCCACTCCTACGAGGAAGCCCTCAACGCCCTCGAACTCGCGGCCCGCATGGACCTGAACGAACCGGTCCTGTACGCCGCCGATCTCCTGGTCTACCCCGTCCTCACCCGCGACCGGCAGGCCATGGCCGACCTCGTACGCACCGTGCTCGGCCCCCTCCAGGAGGCGCGCGGCGGTGCGGGCCCCCTCCTGGAGACCCTCACCGCCTACTTCGACACCGGATGCGTCAGCGCCCAGGCCGCCCGCCAACTGAGCCTGAGCGTCCGTGCCATGACGTACCGCCTCGCCCGCATCCACCGCCTCACCGGGTCGGACCCCACCGACCCCGTCCAGCGCTACACCCTCCAGACGGCAGTGATCGGCGCGAGACTCCTCGACTGGCCCACGCAGCCACTGTGACCCCCGGTGAACCGCGGCGGGACCGGCTCCGACCGCCGACTCCCAGCGGGCGCGGCGGCGGAATCCCTTTCCGCGCAGCCGACGGCTGACGCGGTGGGGTGTCGTGTGCCGGATCCCGGAGACAGGCGCCAGGAGACAGGCGCCGACGGGTGATCACTCGGTGTGCAGCACCGAGGCGATGGTCGTCCTCGCCGCCGACCGGGCCGGGACCAGGGCGCCGAGGACTGCGATCGCCACACCCGCCAAGAGCATCGCGGCCAACTGCGGCGCGTGCCACACGTCCTTCATATGGGCCGGGAAGGAGACCACTCCGACGTTGTCCACGACGAGGCGGTGCGCCACGACCCCCAGCGGAATGCCGAGCAGCCCACCGGCCGCGCCCAACGCGGCGACGGAGGTCACTGTCATCACCACCACCTGACGGGGGGTCATTCCGATCGACTTGAGCATGCCCAGGTCCCGGCGCCGCTCGCGGGTGTTCAGCAGGACGGTGTTGAAGACGCCGAGCGAGGCGACGAGGGTCAGCAGCACCGTGAACACCGTCGAGAAGGTGACGACGGTGGTCGTGCCGGTGCTCTCCGAGTCCGCCACCGACGCGCGCAGGCCCGGGTCGAGCGCCTCGACCGCCTCGGCGTACGCACGCGCGTCGGTGCCGGGCGCGAGCCGTACCGTGTACTCGCCGGCGCGCGTGTGCGGTGCGAGCTGGGCGAGGGTCTGCCAGGTGGCCTCCAGGGCCCGGGCGTTGCCTTCGATGAGCTGACCCACGACGATCGCGGAGATCCGCCTGCCGCCCAGTTCCAGACCGACCCGGTCACCGACCTTCAGTCCTCGCTGGGTCAGGAACGACGGTCCGGCCACGATCTCGCCCGCCGCCGTCGGCGCCCGGCCCTTGACGATCGTATGGGTGTACGGGAAATCGTCCCCGCGGTAGAAATCGGCGAAGACCGGCTGGTTCTGCCCGGTCATGTTCGCCTGGGTCAGTGCGCGGGCCCGTACCCCCGCCGCGCCCGGAAGGGAGCGGAGCCGTTCGTCGATCTGCCGGTCGCTGAGCCGGGGAATCGTCCGGGCATCGCCCGGCTCCCCCGCCGCCACCTGGATCCTGGCGCCGCCGTCCTCCCGCC
The DNA here is from genome assembly GCF_036192275.1 of Streptomyces sp. NBC_00250. Classification (NCBI taxonomy): domain Bacteria; kingdom Bacillati; phylum Actinomycetota; class Actinomycetes; order Kitasatosporales; family Streptomycetaceae; genus Streptomyces; species Streptomyces sp. NBC_00250. The sequence goes on from NZ_CP108088.1 coordinate 1,519,400, forward strand.
CGACGTTGCCGAACGCCAGCATGGTGCTGGTCAGTCCGGTCGACAGTGTCACGGTGGTGACCCCGAGAACGATGGCGGCCATGGTCAGCAGGGTGCGGCCGGGGCGGGCGAACGGCTGGCCCAGACCCAGACTGACCGGGCGCGGCAGCCGGGTGGCGCCGAGGATCCGCTGGACGCGCAGCCCGCGCCCGGTGCGCGGCGCGCTGCCCGCGCTGATCGCCTGAGCCGCGGGGAGCCGGTGGGCGCGCAGCGCGGGGACCAGCGCGGCCAGCAGGACGAGGGCGGGCATGCCCAGGAGACAGACGACGGAGACCCATGGGTCGATGTCGCCGACGGAGGCTCGGCCCACATCGATGCCGGTGAACGCGACCTTCAGGATCGGAGCGGCCAGCACGTTCCCGAGCAGGGTGCCCAGGAGGCAGCCCGCGACGGCCGGAACGGAGAGCATGGTCAGGTAGACGGCGACGACCTGGTTCGGTGTGAAGCCCAGGGCCTTGAGCACCCCGATGTGCCGGTACCCGGACACGACCGCCCCGCTGACCACGTTTCCGACGATCAGGACGGAGACCAGCAGGCCGAGGACGCCGAAGAGCGTCATGAACGGGAGATAGGAGTCGACGAGCGCGGAGAAGGCCTGCTTGAGGGCCAGGTGGGACTGTGCGCCGGTGAGCGACTCCTCGGGCAGTCCCGCGGTGACCCCGGCCAGCCCGGCGGCCAGCTGGGCGTCCGTGGAGGACTCCGTGAAGCGGTAGAGCATCTGGGCGGAGGACGGATGCAGCGCGGCCATCTGCTCGGGTGACACCCAGGCACTCGCCGACTTGCTCATGCTCGCGGCGAACCCGACGACGGTCAGCGTCGGTCCTCCGGGGTTCTCCAGCTTGGTGCCCAGCAACTCCGGGCCCGGGGAGCCCTCGACGGACCAGTTGACGACGATCTCGCCGGGCGCGGTGGCCCAGTGGCCTTCCAGTAGCTCGACCCGGTCCACAGGTCCGGCCGGATCGGCTCGGCCCACCACGGTGAGGCTGCCGCCCGCCGTCCAGAGCCAGCGCTCGGGGATGTCGACGACGGCCTGCCCGAAAGGCCCGGCCGCGGCCTCCACCCCTGGCTGCCGGGCGGTCCGGGCCAGCTGCTCCGGCGAGACCTTCGTGGTGTCGAAGGTCGCCACCGTATGGGCTCCGCGCTGTTCGGCGTACGCCTTGTCGAAGGGACCCGAGGCGGCGGCCAGGAGCCCCAGCGCCAGCAGGACGGTCGTGGTGGAGCAGAGGACGACGAGTCCGATGACGAAGGTCTGGAGCCGACGGCGCTTCACGGCCCCGCGTGACGCTCTCCAGACGGCGCTCATACCCTCGCCTCCAGTGCGCTTTCGCCGGCCACCCGGCCGTCGGCGACCCGGATCAGCCGGCTGGCGCAGCGAGTGGCCAGCTGCGGGTCGTGGGTGACGATCAACAGGGTCTGTCCGATCTGGTTGAGATCGATCAGCAGGTCCATCACCTGCTCCCCCGAGCGGCTGTCGAGAGCCCCGGTCGGTTCGTCGGCCAGCAGCAGCGCGGGACGGTTCATCAGGGACCGGGCCACGGCGACCCGTTGCCGCTCGCCGCCGCTGAGCGTCGCCGGATAGTTGTTCCGGCGTTCGGCGACGCCGAGTTCGTCGAGGAGCTCCAAGGCACGGCGGCGCGCCTGCCGGGCCGGGGTGCCGGTCAGCTGCGCGACCAGCGCCACGTTGTCGAGGACGGGCAGATCGTCGATGAGGTTGAAGAACTGGAAGATCATGCCGACGTTCCGCCGCCGGAACAGCGCCAATCCGGTCTCGTTCAGTTGTCCGAGGTCATGACCCTGCACCTCGACCGTGCCCGAGGTCGGCCGGTCCAGGCCGGCCACCATGTTGAGCAGGGTGGACTTGCCGCAGCCCGAGGGGCCCATCACGGCGACCGCGTCCCCCGCCCTGATCTCCAGCGACAGGCCGTCCAGGGCCTTCGCGTCGCCGTACTCCTTGTGCACGTCTTCCAGCCGCACCACCACGTGCCGGGCGTTTCCTTGATCAGTTGTCATGGCTCGAACCTAGGCGGGGTGTCGCGGACGGGGCGTCACCCCCCGCATGTATCCGTCCGGGCAGGTCATCCCTGGGATGTACGGAGCTGCATCCGGGGACTGACGAGGAGAGGGCCGTGCGGCTGAGAGGATGATCCGGTGTGGGGATCCGGGACGATCTGGCTGGTCATCGCCCTGGCGGCAGCAGTGGGCGCCGCCGGGTACCTGTTCGTGGCGGTGGTCCGGGCCCGGCGGCTGCACCGGGCGGCCGTCGAGGAGCGCGGCTGGCTGCTTGAGCGGGAGCGGGAGAGTGCGGCACAGATCGCGGTCGACGCCGAGCGGGCCAGGATCGCGGCCGAGCTCCACGACATCGTCAGCCACAACGTGAGCCTCATGGTGGTCCAGGCCGGGGCCGCCCGCGAGGTGCTGGCCACGATGCCGGACGAGGCCGCGGCGGCGATGAGCGCCGTCGAGGATGCCGGGCGGAACACGATGACCGAGCTACGACACCTGCTCGGCCTGCTCGCACCAGCACAGGACGGCGATGACAAGCCCTACGGTATGGACCTGTCACCGCAGCCGAGCCTGAGCCGACTCGGCCCGCTGATCGACCGCATCTCCTTCGCCGGCCTGCCCGTGGAGGTACGCGTCTCCGGTGAGCCGCGCCCCCTGCCGACCGGGATCGATGTCACCGCCTATCGGATCATTCAGGAGGCCCTGACCAATGCCCTCAAACACGGGGACGGAGCGAAAGCCGAGGTGACCGTGCGGTATGCGGACCACTACCTGCGAGTCGAGGTGCTGAACAGCGGACCGAGCGTCCTGTCGGCCGGCCGGCCCTCGCGAGGTGGGCCGGTCCCGGGCCGAGCGAACGTAACGGGCCGAACCGACGGGACGGGCCGAGCGAACGGAACGGGACGCGGGTTGCTCGGTCTGCGGGAGCGGGTCGGCGTCTACGGCGGTGACCTGGACGCCCGCCGCCGCCTCGGCGGCGGCTACCGCGTCCGCGCCCGGATCCCGTTGGACCGGCCATGACGACGGGTACCGAGCCCGCCCCTCGCGTCGTGATCGCCGACGACCAAGAGCTGGTCCGCACCGGCTTCCGCCTGATTCTGACCGCCCGCGGTATCGACGTGGTGGGTGAGGCCGGCGACGGGGTCGAGGCCGTGGCCGCCGTACGGAGGCTGCGGCCCGACGTCGTGCTCATGGACATCCGGATGCCGGTCATGGACGGTCTGGAGGCCGCCCGCCACGTACTCGCACAGGCGCCGGACTGCCGGGTGATCATGCTGACCACCTTCGACCTCGACTCGTACGTCTACGCCGCCCTCGCCGCCGGAGCCAGCGGCTTCCTGCTCAAGGACGTCACCTCCGCACATCTGGCCGCCGCCGTACGCCTGGTCGACACCGGCGATGCCCTGCTTTCGCCCTCGATCACCCGCCGCCTGGTGGAGCGCTTCGCCGGCGGCACCGGTTCGGGCCCCGCGACGCCGGCCGTCCACAGGGACCTGGCCGCGCTGACGCCGCGCGAACGCGAAGTGCTGACACTCATGGGCCGAGGGCTGTCCAATGCCGAACTGGCACGGCAACTGACCCTCAGCGAGGCGACGGTGAAGACCCATGTGGCCCGGATCTTCGGCAAACTCACCCTCCGCGACAGGGCGCAGGCCGTCGTCCTCGCGTACGAGACAGGACTCGTCTCACCGGGAGAGTCCGCCGCCGACGACGATCCCCGCCGATAGGAGCGCGCCGCTGCCCGGCGAGGGGCGAGGGGCGAGGGCACGGTGCCGCCCTCGCTCCCCCTCAGGTCACCGGGTCGCGGTTGCGGCGGTCACCATGAGGCAATGACCGGCGCGTCGGGTTCGTGCTGCCGCCACGCCTCGCCGAGACGCACGAGGCGGTCCGCGGCGGCGATGCCGTACAGGGCCGCCACCTTGCCGTCGCCGACTTCGAACGCCACGGTGCCCACGACCCGGTCGTCGACCACGGCGAGGACGGCCGGGGAGCCGTTGACCAGCGCGACATGAAACGCCGGGGACCCGCCGGCCAGCCGCCGCTTCGCCGGCGTGGGCCTGAAGCCGGCGCGCACGTAGGAGGCGACGCGCTCGCGCGTCTTGTACCGGAGCAATCGCCTGGCCAGTCCGGCGCCGTCCGAAACCGCCGTCACGTCGTCGGTGAGCAGCGCCACCAGTCGTTCGGTGCGGCCCGACGTGGCGGCGGCGAGGAACTCCTCGACGATCCGGCGCGCGGACGCGGGGTCCACCTCGTCGCCGCCGCGGCGCTCCGCGGTGACCCGGCGTCGGGCCCGGTGGACATGTTGCTGGCTCGCGGATTCGGTGATGTCGAGGATCCCGGCGATCTCGGCGTGGGGATACGAGAAGGCCTCACGCAGGACGTAGGCGGCCCGCTCGACCGGTGAAAGGCGCTCCAGGAGGATCAATACGGCCAGGGACACCGATTCGCGCTGTACGAAGGTGTCGGCCGGGCCGAGCATCGGGTCGCCCTCGAGGAGCGGTTCGGGCAGCCAGGCACCGGCCGCACGCTCGTGGCGCGCCTGCGCCGAGCGGAGCCGGTCGAGGCAGAGGTTGGTGACGACCTTGGTCAGCCAGGCTTCCGGCACCTCGACCCGTTCGCGGTCGGCGGCCTGCCAGCGCAGGAACGTGTCCTGCACGGCGTCCTCGGCATCGGCGGCCGAGCCGAGCAGACGGTACGCGAGGGAGGCCAGCCGGCCCCGGCCGGCCTCGAACCGTTCGACGGCTGCGTTGTCCATGCGCAACAGCCTAGGCGGCGACCCGCACTCCGACCTGCTCAGGCGCGGTGGCCACCCGGCGCCTGCGCTTCGGCAGGCCGAAGGTCGGGTGGGCGATGCCCCACCCGGCCCCCAGGAGCACGCCCGACTTGAGTCGCGCGGCGGTCCGGCCGCCCAGGTACCAGGACTTCGACCGGACGTCCCCGTCCACCATCTGGAAGATCGCGTCCCGCCGCCCGAGGCTGATGTGGTTGCCGTGGTACTTCAGTCCGACGGTCGGGATCTCGCCGCCCGTCAGGCGAGCGATGATCGTGGCGGTCGCCTGCATGTTGGTGAAGCCGGCCGAGGCGCAGGACATCGGCAGCGGCCGGCCGTTCTCGCCGATCGCGTAGGCGCAGTCACCGGCGGCGTAGACATCCGGGTGCGAGACCGAGCGCATGGTGCGGTCGACGACGATCTGCCCCGTCTCGGCGACCTCCAGACCGCCGACGGCCGCGATGGGGTGCACGGCGAACCCGGCCGACCACACCGTGACGTCGGCCGGGATGGACGTACCGTCGGCGGCGATCGCCCGGGTCGGCTCGACGGCTTCGATGCCGGTGTGCTCGTGGACGGTGACGCCGAGCCGGTCGAAGGCCCGGCGCAGGTGGCGGCGGGCCTTCGGGGAGAGCCAGGCGCCCAGCTCGCCGCGGGCGGCGAGCGCGACGGAGAGGTCGGGCCGCGACTCCGCGAACTCGGTGGCGGTCTCGATGCCGGTGAGCCCCTCACCGACGACCAGCACGGTGCCGCCCGCGCCCAGGGTGTTCATGCGCTCGCGCAGTCGTAGTGCCGAGGACCGGCCGGTCACATCGAAGGCGTGCTCGGCCACGCCGGGGACGCCATGGTGGGCGACGGTGCTGCCGAGCGTGTAGAGGAGCGTGTCGTACGCGAGTTCGCCGTCGCCGTCCTCGCCGGTCACCGCGACGGTTCCGCGCTCGGGGTCGACACCGGTGACGCGCGCCAGGCGCAACCGCACCCCGGTGCCGGCGAACACGTCGGCGAGCTTGCGGACCGCGAGGTCCTGGCCGATCGCGAGCTGGTGGAGCCGCATCCGCTCGACGAAGTCGGGCACGGCGTTGACGACGGTGATCTCGACGTCGGCGGGAGAAAGCCGACGGGCCAGGTTTCCGGCGGCGAAGGCCCCGGCGTATCCGGCGCCGAGGACGACGATGCGGTGCTTCATGGCTTGGCTCCTGTCTCGTTCGCGTGCCCCTTGAACGAGATGGCGCCCTGATTGCTGACAGGAGCCTGCTGTGACGCGGGTCACCGAACCGGGACGAGCGGCGGAGCGGGGCCGCGGCTCCCCCTCGCAGCCACTCCGCGCACAGCCGCGCAGTCGGTACCTGCAACCGGGCCTCATGTGGTGATGCGATCAAGGATAGTTTCCCTGGACATGCAGGGTCGATCGAGGTGGGGCCGAACGTGAAGAAGTTACTGACAGGCGCACTTGCAGCCGTGACCGTACTGGCCGTGGGAGGCTGCGGTTCGACGGACGGGGATTCGGGGAAGTCCGAGACGCCCGGGCCGCCGCCGAAGAGTTCCTCCCCGCAGAAGCCCGCGGTGCCTCAGGCGCAGGCGCGGCAGGTCCCGCCCGCGTTCGACGGCGCCAAGGGGTGGGCCGTCATGCAGGCGGAGCGGCTGGACCGGCCGGCCGTCGCGCCGCACGCGAAACTGGTGCTGCTCCTCAAGACGTATCCGGACGCCAAGGCGCTCGGCGTGGAGGCACGGGACGCGGCCACCGGCGCCGTCCGCTGGTCGAGCGCCCCCTGGAAGACGAGCGGGGGGCCCGACGAGTTCCGGGCCGAGGACGCGGATCTGGGGGTCACCAGCAAGGGCGGCAAGGACTTCGTCGTGCTGGCGGTCCCGGTCCGAGAGGGCAAGGACGCGCTGAACCAGGGGAAGCCCGCCGCTCGTCTCGCCGTGTTTCCCGCGGACTCCTCCGGGACCGGCGTAGCCCCGTCGCACCAGGTCACGGTCCCCGGGGCGGAGGGCGGCGTCTTCCCCCACGACACCGACGGCACCGTGACTGTGCCGACCTCCGACGGAATGGCGGTCGTGGACGCCACCACCGGCACGACCACGCCCTCCCGGGGCAGGAACACTCCCGAATTCGTGGTCAGGGTGAAGAGCTTCACCCAGCCCGAGTTCGACGTCGCCGACGCCTGGGCCGGGCAGCAGGTGGTGCCTTCGGGTGCGGCTTCCGAGAGCGGTCTGGACAAGGGGGTGGCCTACGGAGTCCGCGGTGGCCACCTCGTGGCCCGATGGCCGTCCAAGAACCAGGACTACGACATCTCCGGCCTGGCGATGAACTACGTGTGGGCGTTGCACGACGAGCGCACCGGAAAGCCGACGATCAGCGTCAAGTGCGACGGCCTGACCGACGTCCTCACCAGCGGGGACGAGACGATCCTCAGTGACAACGGCCGCTACCTGGTCAACGGGGACGTGGCCTTCGACCTCCAGGCCGGAAAGGGCTACTGCTTCGGCGAGACGAAGTCCCGCGCGGGTGTGCAGTTCCGCGGTGTCGACAACTCCGGTACGGCGTACGGCGCTGTGACGACGGCCGGATCGGCGGGCCTCGTCGCTCTTGATCTCGCTACCGGCAAGCCGACGAAGCTCGACGGCGACGTGACGCTCCCGACCCGGGTGACCGGTGACGTGGCGCTGTACGACGCCACACCCGTCAACGAGAAGGACCCGGGGGCGAAACCGGCCACCCATGCCATCCTCAGCGTCTACCCCAGGCGCTGACGGCCGACGCCCGTGGGCGTGTCGGGCCGACTGCACGGCCGTCCGGTTCGGCACGTCCTAGAACCAGGGGCGGGTGTCCTGCGTGGGCAGCGGGCGCAGGTTCGGCGAGCGTACGAGCAGGCGGTCGGCCAGGGCCGAGCTGAGGCGGCCGACGGCGTGCAGGTGATCGTGGTCACGGGTCATGTCGGCGACGACGCCCAGGCGGTGGACGAGCCGCTCACGGGCGGAGACGTAGCCCCACTCGAAGTCCTCGGCGGGCACCCGGGCGAGCTGGTCGACCGTCCCCCGGTGGGCCCGCTCGACGAGCGCGTCGCCCTGGATCAGCCAGCCTGCGCACGCGTCGGCGAGGTCACCCGGCACGTCCTTCCCGGTGAGGCCGCGCCAGGTGGTCCGGTAGACGTCCTCGACCTCCGTGAGCGGGGCCGCGGTGACCGACATGGCACACCAGCAGGTGGGGAAGCCGATGCGGAAGTAGGCGAGTTCGATCAGGCCGTTGCCGAGCGAGGCCCGCTCGAAGTCGACGAAGCGGACGCCGTCGGCGGTGCGCAGATCATTGCCGGGGCAGGGGTCGCCGTGCAGCAGCGCATGGTGCGGGGTGGGGTCCAACCGCTCCAGGAGACCGGCGAGTTCATGGGGAACCGTGGACGGTACGGGCACGTCGAGCGCCCTGGCAAGGGCGAGGAAGGACTCCGCGTCGGCGGCCGTGGGCCCCGACCAGGCCGGTAGTGCGCCCACGTCGGCGGGCCCGGTCAGGGCGTGCAGCCGGGCGAGGGACTCGGCGTACCCCGGCATCCAGTCGTCCGTCTTGCCGAGGTCGTCCAGGTGCTCGAGGACCATCACCCGCGAGGAGGGGTCCGTGGCGAGCAGCGCGGGGGCCACGGTGCGTCCGGAGGCGCGCCCCGCCAGTCGCAGCCCGGCGACCTCCCGCGCGAAGCGCGTGTCCGAATCGGCGCCCGTGTCTCCGTCGTCGGTGATCTGCTTGACGATCACCAGCCGCTGGTCGGCCAGCCGCACCCGCCACACCCGTGACCGCGGGCTGCTGTCGAGGAGTTCGGCCTGCTCGGGGGTGCCCACGGCGGAGAGCAGCGCCTCATTGAACGGAACACGGTTCGGCATGCCGACGAGCGTAACCGCAGCTTGCGCACGCGGAGACAGCGAGGTGGACGCGAGAGACGGCGTCGCTCATCCGATCCCCGAGCAGGCCGACCAGACCGAGCAGGCCGACCAGACCCACCAGAGAGGACCTGGAGGTCGCCGGGTCCCGCGAAGCAGTTGCCACCCGGGCCTCACTCCTGACGCGGGCGGGGCGTTCGACGACGGAACCTAGGGGTACGGCAATCCCTGCATGGCGGCGAAGATGTGTTTCTCCTCCAGGCCCACCAGCGCCGCCGCCTCGATGTACGTCGGGGCGAGAGCCGTGATCACGGCGAACTCGTCGACGACGAACTGCAGGTCGCCCAGGAGGAAGGTGTGCGCCGCCACTGCTCCCTCGTCACTCCCGAAGGGGGGACGCGTCACTCCGGACGGGGCCGGCACGACCTGGTTCCACCAGGCCCGGCGCGGATCGTTGTCGGCCATTCCGACGGGGCGCCAGTTGTCCGACTCGAAGGTGTGCCAGAGGAGCCGTACGGACTCCGACGTCGTCGCGCTGGTGCTCAGCACCTCGTTGAGGAATTCGGCGTACTGATCGAGGTAGCCCTGGGTGGCTCCGACGCCCGGGGCCGTCAGAAGTTGCTTGTAGACCACGGTCCAGTCGGGGCCGAACCTGGTGTGGCCGGAGTGGTCGGCCTGGTTCATCAGCGCGGTGGACCGCGTCCGGAGGGCGATGTACTTGTTCCGCGTGTCGAGCCAGTCCGCCGAGGGCGAGGGGACGTCCACCACGATGTGGCAGTGTTCGAGGTCGAGCGGGCTCGCTCCCCAGGTGGCCGGCGGAGTGAACGGTCCGTCGGGTGATCCGGCCGGGTCGAGCAGGGCTTCCAGGCCGACCGTCATCGCGGTCCGGAACTGGACCGGGATGACCGCGGACTCGGGGTTGAAGGTGTACGAGGTGATCGGCAGCCTGGCCAGTTCACGGCTGCGATTGAAGTCGAACGCCGGTATGCGCCGGGTCTGCCAGGACAGCCACTCGTCGCGGTCGGCGCACGGCATGGCCCACGCCGTGTCCAGCGCGGTCATCGTGCCGATGCCGACGACCGGGTCGGTGGGTGTCAGGGGCGGCACCTGGTCCTGCTTGAACTGGACCACGGCCGCCGACGTCTCGTTCCCGAAGAACCCGGTCGCGCCGCTCGGAATGGAGTAGCCCAGATCGATGAGCCCGTACTGGACAGCTCCGATGTGACTCCCGGACTGACCGTACTTGAGGTAGGAGGACGTCGTTCCGGCACGTATCTGCTCCAGGACCGGATCGCCGCGAAACCGCGCGGATTTCAGCAGCGCCATGGCGGAGTCCCCTTCCGGGTATCGGCCGTTCCCCGATTCCATCGTCTCTCCGGGAGGGTCACGGCGCAGCTCGAACGGGCCGACGGGGCAGGGCGTACTCGGCGACGGGCGGGCGGGCGTGGTCGCGGGTACCGCCACCCCATCAGGGCACGGGGCCGACCCGCCGCCGGGCCGGACCGCTGTCCCCGGGCGACCCGCTCACGTTCCGCGCGTGCCCCGCGCGGCCCAGGCCCGCGCACGCAGGGCGATCGAGCCGTCCGCCGCCCGGGGCAGTGCCGAGCGCAACCGCTCACGCAGCCCGGCGCGGTGGTCCTCCGACAGGGAGGCCACATAGGCGGGCGCCGGCCCCTGCCCTCCCAGGAACGGCTGCCAGTAGTCGTCGAAACCCGAGAACCGGGTCGGCACCGTGATCTCGTCCACGTCGACGTCCTCAAGCCCCGCCCCGACCAGCAGCTCACCCAGCGGCGCCCGGCCGCACAGGGGAAACCTGACGGCCTCGTCCAGGGCCGCCGCGTCCGGGTCCAGGGCGGACGCGGCGTCCCAGAAGGCACGGATGGCCTCCATGCCTCCCTCCTCGAAGTCCCAGACGTACGCCCCCACCAGCCCGCCGGGCCGGACCACACGAACCATCTCGGCGGCCGCCCGTGGTGCGTCCGGTACGAAGTTGAGCACGAGCCCGCTCACGGCGACCGACGCCGTGGAGTCGGCGAAAGGCAGGTTCACCGCGTCGGCCAGGACGAACCCCGCCCGCTGGTCGGTGACGCTCTTCCGCGCGTACGCCACGTAGCCGGCCGACGGGTCGACGCCGACGACCGTCACCGGTTCGGCCACGTCGAGCACGGCCTGCGTCACCGCACCCGTGCCGCACCCGACATCGCGCCAGCTCCCCCCGGGCGCCGCACCCGTCCAGCGAACGAACCGGTGTGCCACCGGACGACTCCACCGGCCTACGTACGGCTCGTACGCCTCACCAGCCACCCACATCGGCTCACACCTCTCCGGAACCCGTCGTCCCGTGGCCATCCTGCAGCGCCGAGGAGGCGGACGACGGCACCACCGAGCCGACGCACGGGCGCCTCACCCTGCCGGGCCGGACGGGAGTGAAGCGAGGTGCTCAGCACCCTGCGCGCCACTCGGGGGTCTTGGAGGGTTCACGGCGCCTGCTGCCCCGGGTCGCCCGAGAGCTGTTCCAGAATCCTGCCGACGATCTCCGCCTCGTCGGGCTGCATTCCCTCCTGGAACAGAGCGGGGCCATGCGTTCCGTAGGCGAGGCGCTCCAGGGATGCAGCGAAGGGGCAGGCGTGATGGCCGTAGTCCCGGCGCAGTTCGTCGAGGACGACGAGCAGCTCCGGATCCTCGGTGCGGCTCGCCCGACGGCACAGCACGACGCGAACGACGAGCTGGTCCGCCGTGAGACCGGCGTAGGAACGCCCGGGTCGCCGGTCGGCGAGCGAAGCGGGGCGGTCGAGCCCCAGAGCCTCGGCGACCGCGACGGGGACGGTCCGGTCGAGGGCGGCAAGGCTCGGGAGGACGAAGTCCCAGTGCCTGCCGATGCCGCACAGGGCGCGGGCAAGCAGTCTGCACACCCAGGCGGGGGGTCCGGCCTCTGCGTCCCTCGCGTCTCGAGACGTGTCCGCGTTCCGCGCGTGCTCGGCGGCGTCGGCGAGCAGCCGGGCGGCGCCCGCCTCGTCGCCGACCTCCTTCAACCAGCGGGCCACCTCCGCGAGGGCTGCGGGTACCTCACCCGGAGCCTCGGGCTGCCACGCCGGCCGAGGGGTGTCCTGGGCGGCCGGCTCCGTGCGTGCCGCGGCCACCGTCTTCCGCGCCGCTTCACGTTCGTGGTAGTCGCGGACCGCGCCGACCGTCTGCTCGGCCTCGGTGACGTCCCCGAGGCCGAGCAGGGCACCGATGACGGCGAGGAGCGCCGACCCTTGCCCGTAGAACAGCTCCCGAGCGATCCCCAGGGCCTCCGCGGCGACCCTTCGGGCCCGGTCGCGGTCGCCGGTGCGCGTCAATGCTGTCGCGACGGCGGCCATCGCCCGGACTTGATGTTCACGCCCGCTCTCCATGGCGTCCACGACGGACTGTGCCCGGGCGACGTCGTCCGCGTCCGCGTACGCCGACGCCGCGGCTTCCAGGGCGGGTTCCCGGTGTGACCAGAACGAGAAGGATCGGGCCAGCGTTTCGGCCCGGGAGAGGGCCCCGGCGCGGGCCAGGAGGACCGCGGCGCGACTGAGCAGACCATCATTGGAGGTTCCGACCAAGGCGATCGCACGCTCCGCGAGTCGGCAAGCGAAGGCGTCCTCCTCCCCTTCCACCAGTGCCTCAGCGAGCAGGAGCAGCCGCAGCGGGGGGAGCCCTGGCGCTGTTTGTGGCAACTCCGCCGCACGCCGCGCGAGTCGACGGGCGGTGGCGGCATCTCCTTCGGCGGCGGCCGCGGCGGCGATCGTGGCCAGCATCTCGGGGTGATCAGGCAGGTACCTGGGCCTGGTGTCGAGTGCCCCGACGGCCCCACCCGCGGCACCGGCCACGGTGCCGTCGAAGCCATCATCCGGGCTCGCCGCGAGTCGTTCCGCTTCTGCGGTCATTCCGTTCTCGACCAGCCACACCGCGATGTCACGCAGAAGCTGCCTCGCCAGATGCGGCGTGCCGGCCGTGTGCGCCGTCCGTAGGGCCTTGTCGAGGGCCCCCGTCTCCAGGTGGGCGAGGGCCACCGCCTTGAGCACTTCCGGGCCGTCGAACCTGAGGCTGCGGTGCTCCGCGTACAGGGCCTCGGCTCGGGCCGTGTTGCCCGTCGTGGCGAGGGCCACAGCCAGTTCGCAGGAGGCCGTCCGGCGCTCGTCGTCGCTCGTGATCCGGCTCACGAAGGATTCGGCGAGGTCCGGTTGTCCTTGCTCCACGAGCGCCCGCACGACTCCCGGCCGTACGTGGCGGCCGAGCGCATCCAGCAAGAGTTCCGTATCCGACTGGCCCATCTTCTCCCGCAGCGCGCGGACAAGGGGCCCGACGGGAATCTCCCGCGCGACGGAGAGGGCCCGTTCCGTGTCGCCTGCCACCAAGAGCCGGACGACGACACCTTTCAGGGCGTCGGCCCTGCCGAGATCGTCGGCTACGGAACGTGCCACCTCCTCCGCCTGGTCGACGTCGTGGGCCGCGGCCATCGTGGCGGTCGTGAGCAGCCAGTTACGGCTCCGCTCGTCGGGCACGGCGCGAACGAGCCGGTGGAACTGCTCGTCCTGCCCGGTCGCAGCGAGTGCCAGAACAAGCTGGGGCAGGGCAAGGACGCCCCCGTGTTCCCGAACCGAGACAGGGTCGGGGAAGGCACGGGCCAGGGACTCGGCCCGAGCGCCCTGGCCGTCGGCAGCGAGCGCGGCGATCACGGGTATCAGCGCCGTACGGTCGGCGCCGCCGGTGTCGTCGCCGCGGTAGCCGTCGGTGCCGCCGTCGTCGGAGGTGAGGGTCAGGGCGAGGTGTTCGGCCTGGTCGAGATGGCCTGCGGCGATCTGGGCGCCCACCAGGGCGCGCAGCGCGGCCAGCCTGGCCGTCCGTGAGGGGGCCGCCCGGGCGACGCGCTCGGCGGATGTCCACTGGCCGGCGGCCGCGAGCCGCAGCACAGCGTCCCCCGTCAGCTTCTCGTCCGACACGCCCAACTCGGCGACGGTGGTGACGAGTTCGTCGATGGCATGCCGTGCCGGAGCGAGTCGGCCCTCGTCCAGGAGCGCGAGAGCCAGGCCGGTGAAAGCGGCAGCCCTGCGAGCCGGAGCGGCGAAGGAGCGGGCGAGCTGGTCGGCCCGTACCGAGTCGCCGGCAGCAGTGAGCGTCGCGGGCAGGCTGGTGGGCAGCCGGTCGCCGCGGCCGGTCAGTTCATCGCGTAGCAGCGCCAGGACGGCGGCAGTCGGCAGGTCGGGGGCGTCCTGCGCTGCGAGGGCGGCCTGGCAGGCCGCGACCTCGTGCGCCGCGGCGACATCGCCGCCGGTCAGCGCGCGCAGCCGCGCGTGCCGCGCCCGGTCGGTACCGCAGGCCGTCATGCGGTGTACGTCGCCGGTCGACTCCAGAAGGCGGAAGTAGCCGTCCAGCAGGTATTCCGGTGTGCCGTCGGGCCAGCCGGCCACCCGGTACGACTCCGCCCACGCGTGCAGGGCAGCGGCGCAGTCCGCCGTGACGCGCTCGCCGGCCTCGTCCGTGACCCGGTGCCGCTGCCCGGCGTCGGCGATGACGTGAACGGTCCCGCCGGTCCAGCGGCTCGTGGCCCGGCCGAGGCCGGTGCTGGAGGCGGCGGCGATCGCCGCGTCCAGCTCGTCCGGCGGGAGACCGGTGAGGGCCGACAGGTCGGCACGGGTCAGCCCGCCGCCGGTGACGGCGACGAGAACGGGGAGGGCCCGCTCGGGCACGGGGGCCACGCTAGACGCCCACATGGATGAACGGCACCCATGCGCTCGGGTGCCGGGGACGCCGCAGCCGTTCCCGGCTCACGGCGTCGTGCAGGAGGGTCGCGGCAGAGACCGGCGGCGAATCCGGCCGCGCGTCGGGGCGGGACTCGGTGAGCCGGCCGTAGACCGCCTTGGCCACGCGCTCGGTACTGGTGTCGAGGACGGGCGACATCGTGCCGATGACGGACTGATAGCCGCGGTAGTGCAGGACGGAGGTCACGGAGATCATCTCGTCGAGGTCCATGCGGTCCGGTGCCGCGGTGGAGCACGCGGCGAGGAAGGCGAACTCGGGGCGCCTCGCCCGGACTTCGGCGAGATCGGCGATGGTCAGGTCCTGGTCGTGCAGCACCAGGCCGGTACGCTCCGGCGACACGGGGTCCTGCCGGCCGTGGCAGTCGAAGTGGACCCGGCCGTGTCGTCCCAGCGCGCGTTTCACGTTCCCGGTGGTGGCCTGCGCCCCGTGCAGCGTGGTCAGCACGTCCTCCGGAAGAAGGCCGGTGAGGAAGTCGCGGAAGCGGGCCGTCGCCGGGAGGGCCTGGTGGCCGGCGCGGCCGCCTGCCGACACCAGGAGCAGCCGATCCCGGTCGCCCCTGTTCCCGCCCTGGTCGCCACTGCCGCTGTTCCGGCGCAGGTCCCGAGCCTTGCGGGCCGAGATCAGGCTGCGCAGGGTCGGGGTGTACGAGGACACGACCCGCTCCCCGGCCCCTCCGCGTACACCACCCGCGACCGGCCTCGGTGCGGCGGCGTGCAGCGGGAGCACCGCGAGCGGCCCGGAGGGACACCACCACAGGCGCGGGAGCTCGCCGCCCCCGCTCTCCCCGGTGCGTCCGGGCGGGGCCAGCGCCGTGAAGACGGGTGCGACGACGGTCTCCCACAGCCAGTGCAGTGTCGCCTGGACGCGCGCCTCCCGCTCCGCCCCGGTCAGTTCGTTCAACGCGGTGAGATAGCCGCGGGCGTTGCGTTGTGCTGCCCGCAGGGTCAGGGCAGGCAGCGGGACGACCCGCGGGGCGTCTTCCTCCGCCGTCACGAGCAGGGCGTGACAGCCGAACCGGCTGAGGATCACCGCCACCACGGGCCCTTCGGCGGCGGCGGGCCGGATGTCGGAGAGGTAGCTCACCGTCTGGAAGGTGGCGTCGGGCAACAGTCCCTGCGCGCGTCCGGCCGCCCGCGCCCAGCGCCGTTCGCGCCGCGCGGCGCCCTTCTCCGTGAGCCGGAGGACCAGCCCCCACCGTCGTGCGACCTCCGCGGAGGGTGTGTCGGGGCGGGCATTCCGCTCTGCCGCGACGTCGCGCTCCGCGTAGCGGTCGGGTGCCTCGCCGGACCGGCCGGGCCGTTCGAGATCACGGCAGGCCCGGTCCATGCGTCGGGCGAGGCGGCGGTTCACGGCCCGTAACTCTGCCCGGATCGTGGCGTGCAGCAGCTGGTCCCACACCACCCCGCGGCCGGTCTCCAGCAGCTCGATCGCCTCGACCGGGCGCCCGGCGGCGATGGCGCAGGCCGCCGCGTCCGCCGTGACGGCGGCCTTGAGCGCGACCTGCTCGGTCGCCGACCCCGGGCCGCCCGGGGGCGCGCCCCATCCGGTCGTCCGGGGCAGCAGGGCGACGGCGGCGACCATGTCCTCGTAGCCGGCCCCGGGCCCGTCCGAGGCCGCGCGGACACGGCCGCAGGCGTGCAGCATGCGAACCCGCTGACGGGCCGGCGCCCCCGCCATTCCGGCCAGTCGCCGCCGCAGCACGTCGAGGTCCGGCACCTGCCCCATGTCCGTCCCCCACCCGCCCGGGGGTGCGACCCGCTCGAAGGCCTCCCACTCCTCGCAACATTCGACGAGCAACGCCACCCGCGCGGCATCCGCCGCGCTGCCCGATCCCACGATCCGTTCCACGCGGGCGTCGTCCACGGCGTGTCGACGGCCGGCCGCGGCCCCTCCCGTCCGACCGCCCGCCCCTTCGCTCAGCAGCCGGATCGCCGTCACGAGGTCGGCGACGTCCTTCTCCGGGCTCCGGCGGAAGCGGAGGAGCAGTTCTGCGGACAGGGCCGTCACGGCGGCCGCTCGGCGTCGAGTGCCGGGCTTCGCGCGTGCGACCGCCGCGGTCAGGCGGTCCATGTCCGGACGGGTGTCGCTCCCGGCACGAGCGTCGCCGCGCAGACGGCGGCTCGCCCGCTCGCGGACCTGCTGCTGGAGGAGGCGGAGCCGGGCTCGTTCGCGACGCTCCTCCTCCTGCTGCTCGGGGGACTGTCGAGAGGAAACACTGGCCACAGGTGCCTCGCAGCAAGGTCGCGGACCCACGGAACATGACGGATGGTCATCTACCTTACTGTCATCGGCTCTTGATTGATTTCCCGAATGGACCGGCATCCGTTCCGCCGCGCCGCTAGGTTCTGCGTACATGGAGGACGAGCTGCGGCAGATGGCCGCCGAGGTCTTGGCGGATGTCGAAGTCTGGCAGCTCCGTGCCAGGAACTGGGAAGTGGTCGGACACGGCCTGAGGGCCATGCGGGATGCGCTCGCAGCGGGAGACCTCGTTGCCTTCCAGGAGGCCCTGGGGGATGTCGAGCTGGCAGGCCCTCAGCGCATCTCCGGGCTGGAGGACAGCGCCATGCTGCCGCTGCCGGAGCAGTATCGCGAACGACTCGACGAGCTGGTCCATGCCCTGGACGGCGACAACCCGGGCTCCCGCGCCGCATCGGGCGCCGACGCCGCAGGTCCGGATGCTCCGAGCTGAGGCGCTGGGGGTGCATCTCTTCGTCGTCACCACAGGGGACGACCGGCACGACGCTCTCGCCTTCGTCCGGAATCTGTGGGACACCTGCGGCGAGGTGCTCGGGATGGCCGTACCGGTGGAGGGCACCGGTACGGAGGTGGAACCGGGGGGCGGCTGGGACGCGTGCCTGCCGGGAGCGGCCGGGAGCGCGGACGTCCGGGGCACACAGGGGCTGCTCGCGGCGAGGAGACGACCGGGACCGGGGGTGTGGCAGGCCGCGCTCCGGCGGGAGCACGATGTCCTGTGCCTGTCGGTCATGCTGGCGCCCGACGCCGCCGACGGTCTGGGCTGGGCGGAACTGGACGCGCAGTGGTCACGGGTCGTGCGGACGGCTCGGAGCACACAGCGGCACGAGGCAGGCGTAATCGGATCGGCCCGGCTGTATCTGGCTCGACTGTCCGAGCCGGATCCTCGTCCTCCGAACGGGGTCTCGGCTGCGCCCTCGGTGGCGCCGGAGGGCCCGCTGACCTCGTACGTGCGCGCCCATGCGCCGACCGCTGACAACGCGTCGGCGGGTTGGCCGTACGCGGGCGTCGTGGTTCCCCAGGGGTTCGCCGTGTGGGAGACCTCGACGTCCCAGGATGCTCGCGATGAGCGCCGCCTGCTCGTCGTCGCCGCGCACGATCGCGACCCCGAGTTGACCGCCTGGGTCTGGACCACGCGTACACGCGCGCTGCCCCCCTTGGGGAAGTACCTGCTGCACGCGGCCAAGCTCCGGTACCAACTGCGCGTGTGGGCCTCGGCCGAGGGCATCGGCCGACTGCGCGCCGCTACGGACAGGGTCGTCGGCGACGTGCTGGAGAAGACGGGCGCCTCTCGGCGTCGGACCGGCCGCCACTCGGAGTTGCTCGATGCGTCGCGGGCCCTGGTCGATCTCCAGGCTCGCGAACGCGGTCTGGTCGACCGCTCGACCCGCAGCCGGGAGATGTCCCGCACCGTGGAGATCGCCGCGGCCAACCTCACGGGGCTCAGCGGCGATCCTGAACTCGGCGGACTGTTCGCGGACGATCGGGCGCTGTCCGAGTGGTTCATCCAGCGCCTCGACGACGATGCCACGTATCTGGAGGCGGCGCTGCGCCGGTGCACCCAAGTCGGAGCCCTTGCGGACCAGTTGGTTCAACGCGATGTGCAGCGACGGCAGGAGACGGTCAATCTCGGGCTGACGGGCGCCATCGGTGCCATTCTGATGAGCCTGGCAGCCGTGCAGTCCCTCCAGTACACCGTTCCGCTTCCCGGTTCGGTGAAACCCGCCGTGGTGGCGGCCCTGGGCGCCCTGGCTCTGGTGGCCTCCCTGGTGGTGCTGCGTGTCGTCGTGCCTGAGCGGCGATGGACACTCGCCATGCTGAGACTCGGGGCAGGAGCGCTCGGAGGAACCGTCGCCTGGGTCGTGGCGTCCGCGCTGGGAGGCGGCGCGTTGGGGCCGGGGTGGACGTGGCTGTGGGGAGCGGTCGGGGCAGCCGTCGCCCTGGCCGCGGCAGCGGCGGGCACCGGGCGTGGCGACCGCGGCGGAGGCACCTGACGCCGCCGGGCCGCGACGCCGGGCTGGACGTCGGCCCAGAGCTCCAGGAGCGCGCCGAGCGTCGGGCCGTCTGGCGACCGACCGCCTACGGCAAGGCACTGAGCAGCGCATTCACCCGTTGTTGATCACATGTCGAGCTGTGTACGCCACGGTGGTCCGAGAACGGACCACCGCATTCTCTCGAACAGGTGACAGACATGGTCAAGATCGGCCTGGGAGCCCCCCAGTACGGATCGTTCACGGACCCCGCCGTGATCTCGGAGTTCGCCGCCACGGTCGAAGCGATCGGCTTCGACAGCCTGTGGGTGGGCGACCGCGCCCTCGTCCCGACCGAACCCCGTGACACGTATCCCGGCGGCGGTCCGCTACCGGAGGCGTACCGCACCTTCCTCGACCCCATCGTCACCCTGTCCTTCCTGGCGCACGCCACCCGACGGCTGCGTCTCGGGACCAGCACGCTGAACGCGCCCTTCTACTCGCCGCTCCTGCTGGCCCGTTCGCTGACGTCCGTCGACATCCTCAGCCAGGGCCGGCTCGACATCGGTTTCGGGCTCGGCTGGTCGTCCGACGAGTACGAGGCCATCGGTGTTCCCTGGCAGGGGCGAGGGGCACGGCTGGAGGAGATCCTGGACGTCCTGGACCACGTCTGGTCCGGCACGTCGGCCGAGTACGAGGGGGCGCTGTGGAAGATGCCGAGCGCGCACATCGAGACGTTCCCCGTACAGCGCCCCCGCCCGCCGGTGCTCCTGGGCGGTTTCACCCCGGCCACCCTGGAACGCATCGGCCGGCGCGCGGACGGCTGGGCCGGAGCAGCCCTGCCGGTGCCACAACTGGCCCACATCGTAGGCCAGATCAGGAAGATCGCGGAGGCCAACGGGCGTGACCCCGAGGCCCTGCGCACCGTCGTCCGGGTGAACCCCGTGGTGACGGCCGAAGCGGCTCCGAGCGAGACCGTTCCGCGTCGGGGAACGGTGTCGCAGGTTTCGGACTACCTGCTCGCCGCCCATGCGGCCGGGGCCGACGAGGTCCTGATCGACCTCCAGCAGACCGCGCGGAACGCGGAAGAGCTGACGGACCTGGCCCACCGTTTTCACGACCGACTGAGCAAGGGATAGCAGCGGTTCAGGGCCGGCCGTGGGTGACGCCGGTCGCGAGGTCGCCGTCCGGGGTGACGGTGCTCCGGCCGTCGAAGTGGGTGGCGGCGTCGATCAGTTCGCGCGGGCGAGCCGGTCGACGGCCCCCGCCCGGTCGATGGGTCCGTGGATGCTCACGGTGTTCCCCGTTCCTCGGCCAGTCAGGCGCCGAGCCGGTTGATCTCGGTGGTCCGAAGGATGTGGGGCCCGGCGCCGCACAGGCGCGTGGTGGCGAGCATGGCGCGGCCCACCTGTTCGGTACTGGTCACGAAGCGGGGGACCACGCGGCGGATGACCGGGTAGAGCCATGAGGTGAGGCGGTACATCACGCGGTACCAGCGTGTGCCCGAGGTCTCGCCGTGGAGGGGCTGGATCCATCCCGGCCGGAAGGCGTAGGCGTGCATGTCCATGGCCAGGAGGGCGTTCTCCGTGCGGCCCTTCACCCGGGCCCAGGCCGAGCGGCCCCGCTCGGTGCTGTCGGTGCCTTCTCCGGAGACGTAGACGAAGGTCAGGCCGGGGTTGCCGGCGGCGACCACGCGCGCGGCCGCCAGCGTGTAGGTGTACGTGATCGTCTCGTACTCGACGGCGTCGCGCCCGGCCGCGGAGACACCCAGGCAGTAGAAACACGCGTCGGCCCCGGCCAGTTCGCCCGCGATCGGGGTGAGGTCGGCGAAGTCGGAGTGCAGCACCTCGCGGAGTTCGGGGGCGGTGCGACCGAGCGGGCGGCGGACGACGGCGAGGACCTCGGTCACTTCGGGGTCCTCCAGGCAGGCGCGCAGCACGCCTTGGCCGACCATGCCGGACGCCCCGAACAGGATCACCTTCACCGCGTGCCCTCTCTTGGGTGGTTCGTACGGGGGTGGTGCGGTGCGGCAGTGACCGCGGGCGCCACCGTAGGGATGTCGGTCCACGACGAGTAGACGGCATCACGGTCGGCCGGGCGAGCGGCCACGCCGGTCGGGGGACGGACAGGTCCGCTGGACAGGCGGGGCTCCTGCGCGCTGTTGACGCATGGCCCCCGGACGACCTCAGTGCCCGGCCCGCGAGGTCCGACGGGTTCGGCTCGCTGTCTCGCGGAGCAGCAGGGCGGCGGACGCCGGGGCCGCGGGGCCGGAGGTCCGTGTCGCGAGGGATGCGCCCGCGTGGCGTACGGCGTCGAGGCGGAGGCGTTGGACCCCGACGAGGGCCCGTATGAAGGGCCTGTACGAAGGGGCCGCCAGGCCCGGGAGGGAGACAGCCGCCGTCAGGTCGATGTCGGCCAGGTCCGCCTGCTCCTGTACGAGCCGGCCCAGCGCCGCGTCGGGCCGCGTGAGGTCCGCACCGTGGCGCGCCACCGCGTCGGCGGGGACGCCCGTCCGGCCCACGCGCAGGTCCTCGGACAGGTCCTCCAGGAAGTCGATGCGCTGCATGCCTCGGATGAGGCGGTGGCAGCCGCCCGTGAACGCCTCCCGCGCGGACGTTTCCGCGGGCGCGAGGAGGCAGGCCGTGAGCATCAGCGCGGGCAAGGAGTACTCCTCCACGTACCGCTCCAGCTCCTCCTCGTCCGCGATGCTCCGCCACATGACCTCGCGCTCACAGCCGCGCAGGAACGCCTCCACATACGTGCGTACGTCCGGGTGGCGTTCGACGGTGCGTACCAGGCAGCGCAGCACGGGCAGTGCGGAGTCGCCATCGGCGAGGGCCTTGCGTACGAGCCCGTCCCATTCCGTGAGCGCGGCCGCTCGTTCGTCCGGTGTTCCGCGGTCGATCCGGTCGTCGGTGTCGTGCATGAACGCGACGGCGGCCACGACGTGCGGCACCAGCGCGGCGGGCAGCAGCAGGCGTGCGGCCGCGTACTCGGCCGTCGCGAAGCTCCGCACCGCCCGGCGCTGCGCGGTGTAGTCCCGCCGTAGCCGTGGCTCCCCGACCCCGGCCCGGTCCAGGGCCCGCTTCCACATGCTGGTCTCCTGCCGTCGTCGGCTGCGATCCTACGGGCCCGGTCCGCAGGGCAGCGCTGTGCCCTGCGGTTCGGGCGGCCCGCGTCAGGCGCCGGCCCGGCGCCTGCCCCGCACGCGGCGCGGGTACGGGAAGAGCCGCGGAGAGCGCTTCGCGGCCACGTCCTCGACCCAGCCGAAGGTCAGCACCAGTAGTCCGGTCAGTGGGATCGCCACCATCAGCGGAGACCACTGGCTGGTCAGCAGCCATTGGAAGTGCTCGTAGAAGAAGCCGACGGACCAGAGGGGGTCGATCAGCGGGATGGCGGCCACCAACGCGGTCTCGTGCCAGAGGTAGACGCTGACAGCGCGTGCGTTGAGCAGGCTGATCAGGCCGTTCCAGCGTTCCAGCGGTCGGGGCCACCGTTCCCAGGAGGGACTCACGTGGAGCAGGATGGCGACGAAGCCGAAGGACCACAGGGCCTGGGCTATCGGCCAGCTCTCGATGTCGGTGGGTGCGGTCGGATCGACCGGTCGGGTCTGCAGGTACCACGAGCCGGCCACCATGATCAGCGGCGCGACGGACGGCACGACGTACTGCGGGAGCTTCTTGAGCAGGCCCTCCTGATGAGCCATGCCGAGGATCCAGCAGGAGCCGAAGGTGGCGAAGTCGCTGACGGTCTCCCAGACCCGGCCGTAGAGGAACTCCTGGTCGATGAAGAAGGTGTTCATGACGATCGTCAGCGCGAGCGGCACGAACAGCGTCACCACCGGCATCCGCCGCAGCGCCCACAGCATCAACGGTGACAGCAGGACGAACCAGAGGTACGCGCGGAGGTACCAGAGCGGGACGATGACCTGCGCCGCCCAGCCCTGCCCCACGAGATGGTCGAATCCGTTCAGCGATTCGGCGTACGGCGGAGTGCTCAGCGGCACGATCCAGAGCAGCAGCTTGCCCCACCACCAGTCGGGGTGCCCCTCGTCGTCGGGCCCTCCGCCGTCGAGGATCTGGGCGGTGAGCATGATCGCGCCGAACAGCCACATCGGCGGCAGCAGTCGGCGCAGGCGGCCCCGGATGACGCCGAGGGCGGGCCGGCCGAGGGAACGGGCCATCAGCGACCCGGCCAGCGCGAACATCACGCCCATCGACGGGAAGACGACGGGCAGCCAGAACCAGCCGAAGTTGTGGTAGAGCACCACGCGAACCAGCGCCAGGGCGCGCAGCAGGTCGAGATAGCGGTCCCGGCCGCCCTTGGCCCTGGGCGGTGCCATGGGGTCCGGCTCCTGCGTCGGTTCCCGTCGCAGAACGGCGGGGACGCGCAGCCGGAGGGTCTCCTGGGTGCCCCCGAACTCGAAGGATGCGGTCATGGTCAGGCCTCCACCGGTGCGGCGACCTCGCCGGTGCGCCGGAGCTTCTGCCAGCGCAGTCGGCCACCGGTCAGCGCCGTGATCGTGGACTGCAACAGGACGATGTACATCAGCTGCCGGTAGACCAGTTGCTGGATCGGCAGACTGATCAGATGCAGGGGCTTCTCGCCGTCGAGCCGGAAGGCGTACCAGGACAGCACGGCCTGGAGCAGGATGAAGCCGCCCCAGCTGGCGAGGGTGATCGGGGCGTCCGCGAACAGCACGCCGTACAGCAGGAACATGTCGACCAGCGGCGCGAGCAGCGGGGCGACCACGCCGAACATCACGACGAGCGGCAGCCCGAGCCGGCCGAAGCGTCCGGCCGGGCCGCGGGAGGTCACGGCGCGGCGGTGCTTCCACATCGCCTGCATGGAGCCGTAGCTCCAGCGGTACCGCTGGGACCAGAGCTGCTGGAGGCTGGCGGGGGCCTCGGTCCAGGCGCGGGCGCGCTCGGCGTAGACGATCCGCCAGCCGTCGCAGAGCACCGCCATGGTGATGTCGGTGTCCTCGGCGAGGGTGTCGTCGCTCATTCCGCCGACCCGCCGCAGGGCCTCCTTGCGGAAGGCGCCGACCGCGCCGGGGATGGTCGGGATGACGTTGAGCATGTCGTACATCCGGCGGTCCAGGTTGTGGCCGAGGACGTACTCGATGTGCTGCCAGGCGCCGATCAGGCTGTCGCGGTTGCCGACCTTGGCGTTGCCCGCGACCGCGCCGATCGCCCGGTCGCCGAACGGCTGGACCAGCTCGCGCACGGTGGACGGCTCGAAGACGGTGTCGCCGTCCATCATCACGATGATGTCGTGCGACGCGGCCGCGATGCCGGCGTTGAGCGCGGTGGACTTGCCGCCGTTGGCCTTGCGGATCAGCCGGACGAACGGCAGACGCATCTCCTCGACGATGTCCGCGGTGCCGTCCGTCGAGCCGTCGTCGATGACGATCACCTCGATCGGATAGTCGCTGGAAGCGAGGGAGTTCAGGGTGTTCGCGATGCACTCGCGCTCGTTGTAGGCCGGGACGAGGACGGTGACCGGCTGGGTGACGGGCGGTCCCCACGCGTCCCGCCGCCGGGAGCGCCGGGCGTGGAGCGGTGCGAGCACGAGCATCAGCGCGAACCGTCCGAAGTTGAGGAAGCCGACGACGGCCAGCAGAGCGACCAGCACCGGCAGGGTGAGCACGGCGGCCCGGGTGGCCCAGATGAAACACCTGCCCGCCCACAGCTGGTAGCCGTGCACCGGCACGGTGGCGTCGGTGGCGCCGAGCGCCTCGGAGATGGTGGCGAAGCGGTACCCCTCGCCCTGCAGCTTCTCAATGATCTGCTCGAGCGCGGCAAGGGTCTCGGTACGGTCGCCGCCCGCGTCGTGCAGCAGGATCAGCTCGCCCGCGCCGGGCTTGCGCGGCATCGCCTCCTTGACGATCGCGTCGACGCCGGGACGCTTCCAGTCGTGGGTGTCGCGGTCGATGAACGCGGTGAGGTAGCCGTGGGAACCCACGTACTTGATCACCGGGTAGTTCCAGTCGTCGAGCGCCGAGGCGTCGGAGGAGTACGGCGGGCGGAACAGCGCGCTGTGGACGCCCGCGACTCCGGCCAGCGCCAGCTGCGTCTGCGCCAGCTCCCAGCTGACCCGGGCTTCCGACTGGTACACCAGATCGGGGTGGGTGAAGGTGTGCACGCCGATCTCGTGGCCGCCCGCGACGATCTGCCGGATCAGCTCCGGGTGACGCGTGGTCATCGCGCCGGTCACGAAGAAGTCCGCGTGGATGTCGTGGGCCGCGAGCACGTCCAGGATCTTCGGGGTCCACTCCGGCGAGGGGCCGTCGTCGAAGCTCAGGACCACGGTGCGGTCGGGGATCCGATAACTCACGGGGCGCTCGTTCCTGGTGCCGCGCGCGTCGATGATCGGGCCGCCCTTGAGCAGGTTCTCCGGCACGGTCGTCTTGTCGACCGAGGTCGCGATCCGGGTGTCGTGGAACGCCTCGTTGGTGGCGAGGCCGCGCAGGACGAGGAGCGCGAGCAAGCAGGCCAGCAGGGACAGCGGCATGAAGAAGCGCAGCGGCGGCGCAGCCAGTCGGCGCGGTCTCAGCAGGGTTTGCCGGCGACGCTGGTGGCGGGACAAGGGCGCTCCTGGAGATGGGTGGTGCGGACGATCAGGCGCGCTCGGCCCGGCCTGCAGGCGTTGCTCCGGGCGACACGATGATCGCGGTATGCCAGGGAATGTCCCGATGTTCGGCGTGATGGCCAAACTTTTCGGGTGGGGTGTCGGAGACTGCGCCCTCTAGGGCCAGGAGGGCGACAGGGGCCCCTTGGTGGGCACGTACAGGGGCTTCGGCGGTATCCCCATCGCCGGAGCGTCCGACTGCCCGCCGATGAGGCTGCTGCCCATGGCGGCCGCCAGGATCGCGCCGACCACGGAGACCGGCCAGCCGAAGCGCCGCAGCAGACGGCTGCGCAGACCCGACTGGTCGACGAACACCGGTGCCGGAGCAGGCTCCAACGGACGCGATTCGGCCACGCCGGGCTGTGCCGAGTGGAGCGATCCGCGCCTGGAGGATGTGGCGACTTGGCGCATGACTTGTGGCCTTTTTGTGCATGATGTGGAGACTGCTGAAGCGTAGAGCGGACCGTAGCGCATGACCTGAATCGATTGGAGCGCGATGTGCGTATTTGGCATATTCCGATCGACTGTCGTAACCGGATCGGTATGTCAACGGGCGCCTCCCGACCCTTGGGTGACCGGGTCGCGAACACGAGGCGGGATGGCTTGAATCCTTCGCTAGGATGACCGCTCAATTCATGCGATCAGCGATTGGTTCGCATGCAACGGGCGTGTCCAGCCACCGCCTCTACGCCCCAAGGAGCCTGTGTGAGCCAGCCCCGCCGCACCTCTCGTCGCCGAGGGTGGACCGCGCTCACGCTGCCCGCCCTCCTGTGCGTACTCGCCGCGTGTTCCGCCGCCCCCGCGACCGGCGGGAGCGCCGACGCCGCCGGGCCCGCACGGGACGCCTCGCCGACGCCCACCGGACCGCCGGGAACCCTGTTCGACGACTTCGACTACACCGGCGCCGACGACCCTTCCCTCGCCGCGCACGGCTGGGAGATCCGCACCGGCGGGGGCGGCCCGGGGGTCAAGGACACCTGGAGCGCCGACGGCGCCGCCTTCCCCTCCGACCCGACGGCCAACGGGGGCAAGGTCCTACGACTGCGCTCCTCCACCGACGGCACCGAACAGGGCACCACGCAGGTCGAGGTGCAGACCACGAGCCGGAACTTCTTCACGGGAACCTTCGCTGCCCGGGTCCACCTCAGCGACAAGCCCACGAACGGACGCGACGGCGACCACGTCGTCCAGACCTTCTTCCCGATCTCCCCCTCGGACTCCTCGGAGAACTACAGCGAACTCGACTTCGAGTACCTGCCGAACGGCGGCTGGGGTTCGGTGGGTCCGCAGCTCGACACCGTCAGCTGGTACAGGGCCGACCCGCCGGACCGGGTCCACAACACCCTCAAGCGGCGCCTCGACGGCTGGCACACCATGGTGATCACCGCCATGGACGGAAAGGTCACCTACTCCCTGGACGGCAAGGAGCTCTTCACCAGCTCCGGCAGGTACGTCCCGCGCGAGCAGATGGACATCCACTTCAGCAACTGGCTCATCGACCTCCCCTTCACCAGTGGCCCGCGCATCTGGGACATGAAGGTCGACTGGGTCTACTACAAGGCCGACCAGGCCGTCTCCGAGGCGGACGTCCAGACGACGGTGGACGGCTTCCACAGCACCGGCACCGACTACGTCAACACCGTCCCGAAGCCCTGACCCCACCCGCCGCGCGGTCGTCCCCTGGACGTGCTGCTCACCGAACGGGAGATCGCCTACCAACGGGGAGGACCGCCGGCGGACTTCACCCGTGACGTGCCCGCCGAGTTCCGTTTCGCCGTGTGCGCGACCATCGTGCGCTGGTCCCCACGCGGTCCCCGAGAACGACCGAGGGGCCGTTTCAGATTGCTCTGAAACGGCCCCTCGATCTGCGACTTCGAAAAGTCGGGACGACAGGATTTGAACCTGCGACCTTTTGACCCCCATCGCGCACACCGTGTGGTCCCCAACCGGTCCCCAGGCGCGCCGCGGAGGAGCAAACGTGGCAGACGCCTTCCAGGCGGCCCCGGAGGCGAACCGGCGGCCTGGGGTCACGACCTGGGTGTGTAGGTTGGCTGCCCGTCGCTGCCCCGCTCGGCGCGACCTCTCCCCCCTTCAGCTCCAGGAGGCCCCGCCATGGCCGCATTTCCCTCGTTCCCCGTCGGTGCCCGGCCCGGCGCGGCCCCTGAGACGGCAGCCGCTGTGTGGCAGGTGATCACCACCATGTACGAGGCCTACTCGGCCGGGGACCGCGCCCGGATCGACGCCTGCCTGGACCCGGATGCGACCGTGTGGGATTCCGGGACTGCCGGGCTGCTCTTCGGGAAGCCGGACCTGGACCGGGTGCGCGAGGAACGCCCGGCCGGTGGTGAGGGGCCGGTGGAGAGCGGGCTGGAGCCGTACGGGCAGGTCGTGGACGTCTTCGGTGCCATTGCGGTGCTGCGCTTCTGGCTGTGGGTGGACTTCGCGCCCGACCCGTCGGCCGGTGGGCTGCGCCCCGAGCTGGTCCGCAACACCGCGGTCCTGGAGCAGGGCGTCGATGCGAAGTGGCGCATCGTCCACCTGCACGAGGACGTGCAGCAGCCGGGCGGTGTCCCCGTCGGCGATCACTGAACCGGGCACTACGCACTGCGGCCGGCCGCCACCCGTGCGCCGCGCACAGCCCTCCTCGGAAGCCTCGGGCTAGCGTCCTCGGCGATCCCCTGAGAAAGCCGGGAGGCGCAATGACATACCGGGTGGCCATGGACATCGGTGGAACCTTCACCGACGTCGTCGCCTATGACGAACACAGCGGTACCTACTTCGCGGCAAAGGCGCCCACCACCCCGGGCGACCTGGCCGAGGGAGTCTTCGCCTCACTGGGCCGGGCGGTGAACTCGCCCGGCGACATCTCCTTCTTCGTGCACGGCACCACGCAGGGCCTGAACGCCCTGCTGGAGCGCAAGGGCGCCCGCGTCCTGTTGCTCACTTCGGCCGGGATGCGGGACGTCTACCACATCGCCCGAGGCAACCGGGACCGGATGTTCGACCTGCACTACCGCAAGCCGAAGCCGCTGGTCGAGCGCTGCGACACGATGGAGGCGGCCGGCCGCTTCGACTGGCGCGGCACCGAGCTCGAACCCCTCGACGAGGACGCCGTACGGGCCGCCGCCCGACGTGCGAAGGACGAGGGCTTCGACGCGGTCGCCGTCTCGTTCCTGTTCTCGTACGTCAACCCGGACCACGAGCTGCTGGCCGGGAAGATCCTGGAGCAGGAGCTCGGCGAGGATGTCATCGTGGTGCTGTCGCACCAGGTGGCGGGCGAGTGGCGCGAGTACGAGCGGACGTCCTCGGCCGTCCTGGAGGCGTACACGGGCCCTGTGGTGCGCCGCTATCTGGGCCGGATCGAGGGGCGGTTCGCGGAGCACGGCCTGACCGTCCCGGTCCAGGTGATGCAGTCCTCGGGCGGCATCGTGAACGCCTCCTACGCCCGCCGCCACCCCTTGCAGACCCTGCTGTCCGGGCCGGTCGGCGGCACCATGGGCGGCGCGGCGGCCGCGAGCCTGCTGGGCCGGCGCAACGCGATCTGCGTGGACATGGGCGGCACCTCCTTCGATGTGTCGCTGGTCCTCGACGGCCGCCCCGACGTCTCCAACGAGGGCTCGGCGGACGGCTTCCCGGTCCTGATGCCGCTGGTCAACCTGCAGACCATCGGCGCCGGCGGCGGCTCCCTCGCCTACGCCGAGGCCGGTGGCCTGCGCGTGGGCCCGGAGTCCGCCGGAGCCGTCCCCGGCCCGGCCTGCTACGGGCGCGGCGGTACCCAAGCCACCGTGACCGACGCCAACGCGGTGCTCGGACGCGTCGACCCGGACTGGTTCGCCGGCGGCCACATGACGCTCGACGTGGCCGCGGCCCAGCAGGCCGTCACCACGCTCGCCGGTGAGCTCGGACTGGAGCCGGTGGAACTGGCGAGCGGGATCTGCGACGTCGCCAACGCCAAGATGGCCCAGGCGATCCGTACGCTCACCGTCGAACACGGCCTGGAGCCGGGCGAGTTCGTGCTGCTGGCGTTCGGCGGCGCGGGCCCGATGCACGCCGTGGAGATCGCCCGCGAGCTCGGCATCGGCGAGGTCGTCGTGCCACGTTTCCCCGGCGCGTTCTCCGCCTGGGGCATGCTCGGCACCGAGGTCCGCCGCGACCTCACCCGCCAGTTCTTCACCCCGGGCGCCGACCTGGACGGCGAGGCCATGGCCCGCGCGCTGGCCGACCTGGAGGAGGAGTCGCTGGCCGCACTCGCCGAGCAGGGCGTCCCCGTGGAGCGGCAGCGGGTCGAACACGTCGTCGAGATGCGGTACGAGGGCCAGGACTACACCCTCGCCGTGCCGCTGCTCTCCGCCGCCGAACCGGCCGGCGAGGGCTTCCTCGCCCCTGCCGCCGAGCGCTTCGCCGCCCTCCACGAACGCCGGTACGGGCACGCAACGCCCGAGGCGCCCGTCGAGTTCGTCACCCTGCGCAGCACCGCGCTCGGCGCGCTGCCCGAGGCCGTACCAGTGCCGTACGCCGCCGACGAGGACGTCTCCGACACCGTCCGGCAGCGGCCGGTCGTGTTCGGCGGCCGCTCGTACGACACGACCGTTCTGCGCCGCGAGCGGCTCGCACCCGGGCAGCGCATCGACGGTCCCGCAGTGATCGTGGAGGCCACCTCCACCACCGTCGTCCCCCCGGACTCGTCGGTCACCGTCGACGAGAACGGCTTCCTCGTCATCGAAGTTGGAGCCACGGCATGACCGACACCGGCAGCCGGGTCGTCGACCCGGTCACCACCGAGATCATCCGCTGCGCGCTGCTGCAGGCCGCGGAGGACATGAACACCACCCTCATCCGGTCCTCCTACACGCCCACCATCTACGAGGCGAAGGACTGCGCGGTCGCCCTCCTCGACCGGGACCACAACGTGCTCGGCCAGTCCTCGGGCCTGCCGATCTTCCTGGGCAACCTGGAGGTGTGCACCCGGGCCACCGAGGAGACGTACGGCGCGGACGTCTGGAAGCCCGGCGACGTGTGGGTCCTCAACGACTCCTACATCGGCGGCACCCACCTCAACGACGTCACCGTCTACGCGCCGATCTTCACCGAGGACACCGCCGACGGTGAGCTGATCGGCTTCGCCGCGTCCCGTGCGCACTGGATCGACATGGGCTCCAAGGACCCCGGCGGTTCGATGGACTCCACCTCGATCTACCAGGAGGGCCTGCGGATGGGCCCGTTGAAGATCTACGAGGGCGGCGAACCCTGCGAGCAGGCGCACGCGTTGATCGCCCGCAACGTCCGCTTCCCGCAGCCCACCCTCGGGGACATGCGCGCCCAGGTGGCCTGCGCCCGTACCGGCGCGAGGCGGTTCGCCGAGATCGTCCGCCGCTGGGGGCTGGGGACCGTCCTCGCCGCGCGGGACTCCATCTTCGCGCAGACCGAGCGGCTGGAGCGGGAGCAGATCGCCGCCATTCCCGACGGTGTCTACGAGGCGACCGGCTACCTGGACAACGACGGCATCGATCTGCGTACCCCGCTCCACGTCACCGTGCGCGTCGAGATCGACGGCGACCGGATGACCATGGACGTCACCGACTGCGCCGACCAGGCCACCGGGCCCGTCAACTGCGGTGCGGCGCAGACCGTCGCCGCCTGCCGGGTCGGGTACAAGCTGCTGGTCAGCGGCGATGTCCCGCTCAACGGTGGTTCCTTCCGGCCGCTGAAGGTGGTCACCCGGCCGGGCACCATGCTCGCCGCCGTCGAGCCGGCGGCGTGCCAGTACTACTACTCCCACCTCGGTCTGGTCATCGACCTGGTGGTCAAGGCGCTGGCGCCCGCGGTGCCCGCGCGAGCGGCCGCCGCCAGCTACGGCGACTCGATGATCGTGCAGTTCACCGGGACCGACCCGCGCAACGGCAGGCTCTTCGTCTCCCAGGAGGCGACGGTCGGCGGCTGGGGCGCGTGGCAGACCGACGACGGCGAGTCCTGCCTGATCAACAACGTCAACGGCTCCCTGCGGGACATGCCCGTCGAGGTGCTGGAGACGCTGTTCCCCGTACGAGTCACCGAGTACGCGATCCGTGCCGACTCCGGCGGGGCGGGCCGCACCCGCGGCGGCAACGGCGTGGTACGCCAGTACACGTTCGAGGCCGACCAGAACCTGTCGCTGTGGTGGGAGCGTTCCGTGACCCCCGCGTGGGGTGTCTTCGGCGGCGGCACCGGCGCGGCGCCCCGCGTCGTCCTCAACCCCGGCCGGGACGGCGAGCGCGAACTGCTCAAGGTGAACGCGCTGGCCGTGCGCCAGGGCGACGTGCTGCGCTGCGAGAGCGGCGGGGGCGGCGGCTTCGGTCCCGTCGCGGAGCGCCCCGCCGAGGCGGTCCGGGAAGACCTCCGGCAGGGCCTGCTGAGCCGTGAGCGGGCAGCGTCCGCCTACGGCGTGGAGTCCTGAGGTCCCACCGCTCCGCCTCCACCCTGAACCGGGCCCGGTTGCCGAATCCCCCTCGGTGACCGGGCCCTCCCCGCGTGGTGGCGTGTTCATCGCCGTTCCCCGCTCAGGACTCGGCCAGCAGGACGCGGCAGGCCAGGTGCAGCGCGAGTCGCTGGGCGGGGTCCTCGGGGTCGAAGCCGAGTGCGCGGATGCGTTCCAGGCGCGCCGCGACCGTGTTCCGGTGGACACCGAGGATCTCCGCCGCCGCCGAGGGGGCGGCTCCCTGGTCCAGGACGATCGCCAGCGTACGCAGCAGGGTTCCGTCCCGGTCCGCGGCGAGCAGCGGTGCCAGCACCACCTCGGCGGGCCGCCTCAGCGCCTCCACGGGCAACGCGGACAGCAGTTGGGCGGGCCCCAGACGGTCGGCACGTACCACCGACCCGGGAACCGCGGCGACCGCAGCGGCGGCTCTGGCGTCGGCGAGCGCCACGCCCAGCGTGCCGGTACCGCCGGCCGGACCGGCCACTCCCCCGGCGAGCGGCAGCTGGTCACAGATCGCCCGGACGGCCGTACGCAGCTGTGCCTCGCCCTGCCGCAGCCACACCTCCGGGTCGGGGGCCGCGCTGCCGGCTGCCGCGGAACGCCATGACACCCAGCAGTCCTCGTACGCGATGAGCGGTCCGCCGAAGCCGTACCTGGCCCAGAGCGCACGCAGCGCGGGTCCCGGTGCGGGCCCGGCCTCCGCGGCGACGGCCGGTCGCAGGGCGAACGCGATCAGAGGCCCGGCCAGCGGCCAGCCGAGCGCCGCGGCCTCGGCCCGGACGTGGGCACCGGCCTGTTCGTCCTCGTCCTCGGAGGGATGCGTCAGTCGGTGCAGCAGCAACTCGCTGCGGCGGTCCAGCTGTTCTTCCGCGAGGCGGCGGGTGGCTGCCCATGCGGTCAGTGGGGGTACCGCCATCCGCAGGACTGATTCGACGGTCGATGCCCAACCCGCCTCCTTGGAGCGGGAGTCGGCCAGGAGAATCGCGAGCGGGTGTCCGTCGGGCCCCGGCACGTCCAGCCGCACCGGGTGCGCGGAGTCCAGTGCCGCCCGCCGCCCGGCCAGCATCCCGCCCACCGGATCGGTGAGGGCCAGGGATGTCGAGGGCAGCGCCGCGTGCAGCGCGGCCAGTACGCGCTCGACGTGCGGGCCGGCGGCGGCGAGGCGCTGAGCGGCGTCGGCCAGCAGCGCGGTCCGGCCGGCGTCCGGCCGGGACACGGCGGAGGCGATCCGTACGGCGCCTTCCAGCGCGTCGCCGCCGATCAGCAGCAGCGGAACGCCGAGGCGGTCCGCGAGTGCGCCCGGCGGATGCACGGCGGCCGCCGTCTCGGGTACGACCACGCAGGCGGCCGCCTGCTCCCAAGCCTTGCGCAGGGCCATCTCCACGATCCATCCCGACCGGGCCGGCGCTTCGGTGAGGACGACCGCGGTGTGTGGACGCAGGTTGTCGAGGGCTTCACGCCGGTCGACGATGCGCACGTCCAGGACCTGGGCGTCGCGCCCCGTCATGCCGAGTATGCGTACGCCGGGCAACGGGCCGTACTGCACCAGCTCCGCGACGGTCATGGGTGCGGACAGGTCGGGACGTCTCACCACCGGGTCTCCTCGGGTCGTTCCGCGTCCGGGTGTTTCACCTGCCGCGCATCCGGTTCAGGGGCCGGGCTCAGCAGGATGAGCCCGCCGGCAGCCGCCAGTCGGCGTCCTTGCGGGGTGTGCCAGGCGGGTGCGGCAGGGATCACGACGATCTCCACCTCGATGCCGGGTAGGGCACGTTCGACGTCCAGCACCCGCTGGTCGGCTGCCGACAGCATCAGGATCTGGTCCGGCGCGGCCGCGGCCGGTGCGCCGTCGGCGAGGACCAGCAGTACCTCGTTATGTGCTTCCAGGCGGAACCGTCTGTGCAGGCCCTCGGTCTCGGAGACGACCACACTGGTCGGCCGGGACGGCAGCGCCGTGCCCCCGGCGGTGTCCGGTCCCGGCGTCGCGGGGTGCTCCACGGCGGTGATCCGCCCGATGCCCAGTCGACGGGGCCGCGGCTGCCACAGCGCGAACGGGCCACCATGCATCGGGCGCCCCGCCGCCAGGGCCCGGCTCACGGTGCCGGGAACCACGGCGGCCGCCAGTCGTTCGCCGTCCATGGCGTAGCAGGCGGCGACCGCCCAGCCCCCGGCCGCGAGGACCAGCGGCCGTACGAGCTCCTCCACACGGCTGCCGGCCGCCTCCACGACGACCACGTCCCCGGCGGGCGTGGCCAGGGCGACCGGGGCGACATCGACCCCGGCGATGGTGAACGTGGTCTGTTCCAGCAGGGGGAGCACTCGTCCGCAGCCGTCCCCGTCCACCAACGGCAGCCCGCAGGACGCCGCTGTGGCGACGGCGAGCAGGGCGTTCTCGGCCGCGGTGTTGAGCGCCACGACGGCGTCCGCGGCCCTGCCCAGGCGGCGCTCCAGCGCCCGGACCGCCCGGAGCGGCTCCTGGCCCGTGGGCAGCTGCTCGGCGAGCGCGGCCGAGGAACCGAGCAGGCTTACCGTGACGCACATCCGCTCGGATCCCAGGTCGCCGGGGCGGATCAGCGGCACCGGCCCGTGCTCCGCTACGGCCGCCCGCGCCCAGTCGAGGCTCGCCCGGTACGAGGAATGCTCGGCGCCTGCTGCCAGCACCAGCGCCCCCTTGGCGAGATCCTCCAGCCGTGCCGCGTCCAGCGCGGTCTCCTCCCCGGGCGTCATGTGCGGCGGCTACGGGTCATGACGGGATCCCCGAGGGGGATCCGACGGCGCGGACGCGGAGGCGGTGAACGCCCTCGGGCAGGTAGGACACGGGGGTGTGGGCGGCGAACGCGACGCGGGCGGTCGCCGGGGCGGCACCGGCGGCGACGACCCGGGCCAGAGCCTGGTCACCGGCGAGCCCGAGGAGCCGGTCGAGTTCGGCACGGCCCCCGGCGACGGCGACCTGATCGACCTCGGCGACGATGTCCGAGCGGGCGGCTCCGTAGGCCGCGGCGGCGATGGCGGCCGTCGGATCCTGGGCTCGGACGGGCACCAGCCCGCAGTCGCCGCCCGCCGCGAGGAGCACACCGCCGGGGGCCCGTCGCCGGACCCTGGCCACCAGTTCGGCGACCTGCTCGGCGCCGGTCCGGACCAGGTCGGCGCGGGCCAACACGTCGGTACGGATCCGGGACAGGTCCAGATCGACGCCGCCGAGCCCGGGGCCGGTGTCGGAGCTCTCCACTTCGCCGTCGGTGACGCTCGCGCACCGGAATTCCGCGGCCCCGGCGTCGACGACCACGGCGCGGTCCGCCCCGGCCGCGAGCGCGGCACCCCGCACGGCGCTCGCCGTGGTCGAGGCGATGGCGAGGACCGGGTAGCGGCGGAAGTACGCGACGGAAACCAGTCCGCCGGTGTTGCGGGCCAGGTGCAACGGCGCCCGGAGGCCACCGACGCGCAGCGCGCGTTCGACCGTATCGCTCACACGTGCCGCCCACGGCCGCAGGGCGGCGTTGAGGACGCCGGTGTTCTCACGTTCCCGCAGCCCCGACCGCCCGATCTCGTGCGACAAGGTGATCTCGGCGCCGGGCACGACTTCGGCGATGACCTCGGCGGCGGCAAGCTCCGGGTCGGGGCGGGTCAGCGCGCCGGCCGCCGCTACCGAGAAGGCGGTGACACCGGCGTCGGCGGCCCGCCGTGCGAAGTCCGCGACCGCTGCCCGGTCGAGCGGATCCAGTTGCCGCCCGGTGAGCGCGGATCCGCCCGAGACGACCGCGTGGAGCGGCCCTACCTCGCGGGCGGCTTGCGGGGGCCAGCCCGCGCGCGGCCCGAGGGACGGATGACTGGGCGGGGCGATCCGCATGGCGGCTACCGGTCGCAGCGGCCACGGGCGGCGCTCCAGGTCTGTGGTGAGGCCGACGGCGTCCACCTCACCGATCCGATCCCCGGGCAGCGCGGCGAGCACCGCGCGCAGACACTCGCCGAGGCCGGGAACGCTGTCCACCACCGCGCGCGCCACCGTCTGACCGCCCGGGTCGACCAGCACGGCGACGGTGGTGACGCGTCCCACGTCCACTCCCAGCCTCACCCGCATGATCCTGTCACCATCTGCCCCTATATATCACTCCAGATCGCGGCCTTCGGTCTCCGGCAGCGGCACGGCCACGACCAGCGCCACCACCAGGAACGCGGTGATGAACAGCACGGTGGAGGAGAACCCGGTGGCACGCGCCAGCAGGTACCCGACGGCCGACGGTGCGACCGAGGTGGAGATCAGCTGAGCCGCGGTGGCCCAGGAGTATCCGGTGGCGCGCAGTGCGGTCGGGTAGAACTCGCCGTTCCAGGTGTTCCAGACACCCCAGGCGCCGAGGCTGAAGAACGACAGGGCGAAGTTGGCGGCGTACAGCTGGGTGAGGCTGCCGGAGTAGGCGAACAGCACGCCGCTGACCGCGGCGGCCGTCACGTACGGCAGGAAGACCTTCTTGCGGCCGAAGCGCCCGGTCAGGTACGAGGCCGAGACGTAGCCGGGGATCATGAAGAGTGCACTCAGCGCCACGAAGCCGAGGCTGCTGGACATGCTCAGCCCCTTCTCCATGAGCAGCGTGGGCAGCCAGGTCTGCAGGCCCCAGTAGCCCCAGTTGAACGCGAAGTTCACGATCAGCATGAGCACGGTGATGCGGAGCAGCGGGCCTCGCAGCAGGGCGAGGGGGTTGCCGGCCCGCTCGGGCTCGACCACGGCGAAGCGGGTGCCCTCGGGGACCTCGGCGCCGAGCTTCAGGAGCACCGCCCGGGCTTCGGAGTGCCGGCCACGGGCGGCCAGCCAGTACGGCGACTCGGGCACCCAGGCCCGGATCGCGAACACCCACAGGGCAGCCAGCGCGCTGGCCACGGCCACCACGTGCCAGCCCATCCCGGACAGCGCCTGCGTCACCCCCACGGCGGCGAGCACGCCGATGGGCCAGCCGATCGACAGGTAGACGGCGGCCCGGCCGCGCAGCCTCACCGGGAGCAGTTCGAGGAAGTAGGGGAAGGTGACGGTGTAGATACCGGCCAGGGCCATCCCCGAGATCACCCGGGTGATCATCAACGTGGTGAAGTTCGGCGAGAAGGCGCTGGCCAGCGCCACGGCCCCGTACGAACCGAGGCTCCACAGGCACACGGCCCGGCGTCCGATGCGGTCGGCGACCGGCCCCCAGACGAGCGCGCCGGGGATCATGCCGAGGGCCACGGCCGACAGAACCCACCCGATCCGTCCGGCGTCGAGGGCGAAGGCATTGCCCAGGTCGGCGGAGACGTAGACGAGGGCGAGCTGCTCCCAGGATTCGATGACGAAGGCCATGAACAGCGCGAGGGCGATCAGCACATGGGCCCTCCCGAACGGCATGCGCTCGAAGTAGGCACCCACGGGCTGCGGACCGCCGGCCCCGTCCGGGACTCCGGCGGTTCCGGACTGTACTGAGACTGCGCTCATCGGCTGCCCTCCTGGTACCGACACGCACACCATCGGGTTCGGTGTGAATGCGAGGCACCATAAACAGGCCATCACGGCCGGAACCATGCTCGGAGCACAGCCATCCCGGTGGTGAGTGTGCGCGGCGCACAGACATCGATCTGACAGCCGTCGCGACGCCGGGATCACGCGTTCTGGGGACGTTCGAATGCCTGCAGTACGCCACCGAGCGCGAAGCACAGCGCGCCGCACAACGTCCCCCAGTTGGCGATGTCGGTGTTGACCAGGCTCTGGGTGCTGGGCCGGGTGAAGGCGGCCAACGCAGAGACCATGAAGAGCACCGACCCGAACTGATTGACTGCGACCACCCACCAGCCGAGGCTGCGCGAGCGGATGCAGGGCCGGGAGCGATGGCAGATCTCGGCGAACGCGAGATGGCCCGACACCAGGAACAGCACGCACCCGACCACGTCGGGGGTCCAGATCAGCCGGTTGGTCTGCTGGACGGTGAGCCCTTGCAGGAAGGAGTCCAGCAGGTTGACTCCGAACACGAGCGTCCCGGCGAACAGCACGAACGTGCTGAGCCAGTCCAGACGCATCGGCTCGTACCCCCACCACCCTGAATGTCCGGTGTCCTCACCTGTCAGGTGTGCGGTACGACTGCGACAGGACAGGAGGCGTGGTGGATGACGGCGTGGGTGACCGATCCGATGTGAGCGCCCCTGGCTGCCCTGCGTCGACCGACGATCACGAGGCGCGCGTCCGACGCGGCCTCGATGAGATGCTCGGCCGCCCGCCCCGGGGCGGACACCTCCGCCACCTCCGTCGCCGGAAACCTGTCCCGGAACGGTCGAATCGCGCCGGCGAGCGCTGCCGCCCTTTCGTCCTTCGCGGCTGTGCTGGAGTGGTGAACGAAGGATTCATGCCACGTGTGCACGATTTCCAGCGGGACGCGGTGCCGCCCGGCGAAATCGAACGCGAAGTGCAGGAGCTCCTCTTCGGCTTCGTTCACATCCAGACCGAGGACCACCTTCCGGCGGCTGTTCCCCTCGGATGCACCGGAGCTGTCCTTCTCGTATCCGGGGCGAACGAGCACCACGGGACGCTCTGCTGCCGCGATGACCTCCTGTCCTACCGAACCGACGATGAACCCGCGGACGCTCCCCAGCCCATGAGAGCCCACGACGAGCAGATCCGCCTCGGCGGCGGCGGCGAGCAGCACACTGACGGGCGCGTCTTCGACCTCGTCAGCGGTCATGGCAAGGCCCGGCTGCCGGGACCCGACACGCCGCTCGGTCTCGGCCAGCACACCTTCCGCCGCGCCGGCGCGGTCTTCGTGCGACACCTTCATCGCCCCCAACTGATGCTCCGCCCACCGTGTGGCGTACACCAGTCGCAGGCCGTCGCCGCGCAGCGCCGCCTCGTCGGCGGCCCAGTCCACCGCCGCCACGCTTCCCTCAGAGCCGTCCACCCCCACAGTGACAGGTCGGGACACGCCGCTCTCCTCGCCTCGGGCCATCGTCGACAGGCCCTCACAGGGGCGCCGATGGGCACCCTTGTGCGAGGGCACCTGGTCGAGAAGCTACCGAGTCGCTGAAACAAATGGTGTGCGCAGCGTTCGGCGACGCTGCCGAAGTACCCCATCCGGCGGATGACGCCCCATGGCCTGTGACGACCTCGATTTCAGGTCTCCGATGCTGCTCCCGGTCATCGCCGCCGGGTGTTCCTCGGCAAAAGTCACCAAGGCCCTCGGCCGACATGCGTCGGATGGCGCCGGGGGTCAGATTGGAGGTGTACGACCCACCGGACGGCGACGCCTCGGCGGCCAGGCCGGACGAGCGGAGGAGCCTCTCCATGACGACCCACGCGACTGCACCCGGTCGGCGAGCGGACACGCACAGCGGCGGACGGACGGTGTGCGCCGTCGCCATCATGATCTTCAGCTTGCGCGTCGCGCCCCGGCCGGTGCGTGGCTGACGTCCCGGGACCCGTACCCGTGGCAGGCGGAACAGCGGCAGAGGAGCTGCCGCGGCTCGTGCTCGTCGTCGGCGTCGCCGGGTCGGGCAAGACGACGGTGGGGCGCCTCCTCGCCGAGCGTCTCGGCTGGGCGTTCCGGGACGGGGACGAGTTCCATTCAGAGGCCGACCGCGCCAGGATGGCCGCCGGTCATCCCCTCACGGACAGCGACCGGGGACCGTGGCTCCAAGCGATCCGGGAGTGGATGGACGAGGCGATCGCCTGCCGTCGCCAGGCTGTCGTGACCTGCTCCGCGCTCAAGCGGGCGTACCGGGACGCACTGCTGGCCGGGCGCCCCGAAGTGCTCCTGGTGTACCTGCACGGCTCGCGCGAGCTGCTGAGCTCGCGGCTGGCCTCTCGGCACGGTCACTTCTTCCCGGCGGGCCTGCTGGAGAGCCAGCTCGCGGAACTCCAGGAGCCGGCACCCGACGAACGCCCGTTGGTGGTGGAGATCGACCAGCCTCCCGAGGCCGTCGTCACGGCGGTTCTCACGCTGATGCGCCGGGAATCCGCTTCCGGGAGACCGGCGGCCGGATCGGACACGGAGCAAGCCGTCCGCGTCGGCGCGCGCAACGGGTCATCCCCGCCCTTCGGCCCCACGGGCGAGTCATGGCGGTTGGTTCACGGAGCACAGAGCGCGGTTGTCGTCCAGCTGGGCGGCGCCCTGCGCGACTACGTCGTGCACGGCCGACCTCTGCTCGACGGGTTCTCCGCGGGGTCCGCCATCACGGGCGGACGAGGACAACTGCTCATCCCTTGGCCGAACCGCGTGGGCGACGGGCGCTACGACTTCGGCGGCAGGAGCCTGCAACTCCCCCTGACAGAGGTCGACAAGAACAACGCGATCCACGGACTGCTCCGCTGGACCCTGTGGAAACCGCTCGCCCGCACCGAT
This sequence comes from Streptomyces sp. NBC_00250, assembly GCF_036192275.1. Taxonomy (NCBI): domain Bacteria; kingdom Bacillati; phylum Actinomycetota; class Actinomycetes; order Kitasatosporales; family Streptomycetaceae; genus Streptomyces; species Streptomyces sp. NBC_00250. The sequence continues at coordinate 1,559,522 of NZ_CP108088.1, forward strand.
GACGCGGTGATGCTCGGCACGACGCTCTGTCCTCAGCCCGGATATCCGTTCCTCGTGGAGGTCCGTGTCGAGTACCGGCTGGGGCCGGAAGGACTCAGAACCACCGTCCACGCCACCAACACCGGTACGGAGCCCGCTCCTTACGGGGTGGGGCAGCACCCCTATCTCACGATCGGCACCGACCTCGTCGACAGTGCCCTGCTGACCGTTCCCGCCCGGTATCTGCTGCGTACCGACGAACGGGGTCTGCCGATCGGCAGGGAGTCCGTCGACGGCACCCCGTACGACTTCCGCACAGCCCGCCCCATCGGCGGTCTGAACCTGGACACCGCCTTCACCGGACTCGACCGCGCCCTCGACGACCGGGCCGTCGTGCGCCTGGCACACCCTTCCGGGCTGCGGGGTGTCGATCTGTGGCTCGGCGAAGGCACGCGGTACGTGCAGGTGTACACGGGCGACACACTGGCGGAACCCGAGCGGCGGCGGCGTGGTGTCGCCGTGGAGGCCATGTCCTGCCCGCCGGACGCCTTTCGCAGCGGCACGGACCTCACCGTGCTCGAGCCGGGCGCCACACATGTGCTCAGGTGGGGCCTCAGCCCCTGGGGGCCGCCATGACTCCGTCCGCACGATCAGCGGCCGTGCCCGATCCCGATATGCCCGCGCACGAGTTCCGGGCGCTCTACGAGCGGCTACGGCACGGAGCGGCACGATCGACGGAGGACGGTCGGCCTGGCGCACTCCGACACGTGACGCCCGAGCGGGTCGTGGCCGCCGTCGCGGAGGTCCGCCTCGGACGCACGGTGTCGCTGGCCGCTCCGATCGAGACCGTGCCGGGCCCCGACGACCCGGAGCCCGCGGTGCACCGAATGACCGGGCCTGCTCCGGACGACCTCGGCGCGCACGGACTGCACTTCGCCACCGACAGCTTCGCCATGAACGTGCACGGGGACGCGGACAGCCATCTCGACGCGCTCTGCCACGTGGTGCTCGACGGGGAGCTGTACGGTGGGGTGCCTGCGAGCAGTGTGACGCCCGAGGGCGCCCGTGCGCTCTCCGTGGCCCTGGCCGCTGACGGCATCGTCGGTCGGGGCGTGCTCCTGGACATCCCGCGGCTGCGAGGCGTGCCGTGGCTGGAACCGGGCGACCAGGTGACGTCGGACGATCTGACCGCGGCCGAGACCGCACAAGGGGTCAGCGTCGGACCGGGAGATCTGCTGTTCGTACGGGTGGGGCATCGCCTCCGCCGTACGGAACTCGGCCCGTGGAACGCGGCGACGGCTCGGACCGGCCTCCACCCGACGGCCCTGGGGTTCCTGGCCGAGCGGAAGGTCGCCGTCCTGGGCGGAGACGGCAACAACGACACCGCGCCCAGCACCGTGCAGGGCATCTCCTTCCCCGTGCATGTCCTGGCCATCCATGCCATGGGCATCCATCTGATGGACTACCTGCAGTTCGAGGACCTGGTCCCGGTCTGCGCGCAGACCGGGCGATGGAGTTTCCTGTGCGCGGTCGCCCCGCTTCGGCTGCCCGGAGCCACTGGCTCGCCGGTGAACCCGATCGCGGTGCTGTGACGGACGGGGCCGGTCGGCGACCACCGCTCCGGTCGCCGTTCAGGGGGAGGGCGGCTACGTTCGAACGGGTGGGACGCTCGGCCCCGCACCGCGGGAAAAGGGACCCGACGCCAGTTCAGGGCCATGATCACAAGGACGGTGGTCGCCGTGGGCGACGCCCCTCACTACGACGTCGTCATCATCGGTACAGGCGCCGGCGGTGGCACTCTCGCCCATCGACTCGCCCCGTCCGGCAAACGCGTACTCCTCGTCGAACGCGGCGACTATCTGCCACGCGAGCGCGACAACTGGGATTCGACGGCCGTGTTCGTCAAGGGCAAGTACCGGGCGCCGGAGTTCTGGCTGGACAAGGACGGCAGTGAGTTCCCGCCGGAGGTCAACTACTACGTCGGCGGAAACACCAAGTTCTACGGTGCCGCCCTCTTCCGGCTGCGGCCCGAGGACTTCGGCGAGCTCCGGCACCACGGCGGCCTCTCCCCCGCCTGGCCGATCCGGTACGAGGATCTGGAGCGGTACTACACGCAGGCCGAGCACCTCTACCTCGTGCACGGACGGCACGGTGAGGATCCGACCGAGGGCGCGGCGAGTGCCCCGTACGCCCATCCGCCCGTGGAGCACGAGCCGCGCATCCAGCAGTTGAGCGACGACCTCGAGAAGCGCGGTCTGCACCCCTTCCACCTGCCGATCGGTGTCAACCTCAGCCAGGAGGACGGGGGGCGGGCCACCCACTCCAGTGTCTGCATCCGCTGCAACCGGGTGGACGGCTTTCCGTGTCTGGTGCGTGGCAAGTCCGACGCCGAGGTGATCTGCGTCGAGCCCGCCCTGCGACACCCCAACGTCGAGATGGTCACGAACACGCACGTGGTCCGCCTGGAGACCGATGCGAGGGGACGCAGCGTCAGTGCGGTCGTCGGCCGGCTGCCCGACGGTTCGGAGGTCCGGTTCACGGCGGATGTGGTGGTCGTCTCCTGCGGGGCGGTCAACTCGGCGGCGCTGCTGCTGGCCTCGGCGAACGAGCATCATCCCAACGGATTGGCGAACAGCTCCGACGTGGTCGGCCGTTTCTACATGCGCCACAACAACCTGGCCCTGATGGCGGTGTCGAAGGAGCCCAACGACACTCAGTTCCAGAAGACCCTGGCCCTGCACGACTGGTATCTCGGGGCGGACGACTGGGAATACCCGCTCGGCGGCATCCAGATGCTGGGCAAGTCGGACGCCGAGCAGATCCACGGCGAGGCCCCGCGGTGGGCCGGTGCGGTGACGCCGGACATGCCGTTCGAGGTGCTGGCGCACCACGCCGTCGACTTCTGGCTGTGCGGTGAGGACCTGCCCCTGGCCGACAACCGGGTCACCCTTGATGGTGACGCCCGCATCCACCTCGCTCTCGACGAGAAGAACAACGTCGAAGGTCTGAAGCGGCTACGGCACAAGCTGCAGGGCATGCTCGGCCACCTGGGCATGCACGAGCACCACCTGCTGTCCCACAGCATCTATCTGCACAAGGGCATGCCGATCGGTGCGACGGCACACCAGGCGGGCACCGTACGCTTCGGCACCGACCCAGCCGCCTCGGCGTTGGACGTCGACTGCAAGGCTCACGATCTCGACAACCTGTACGTGGTCGACACGAGCTTCTTCCCGAGCATCGGCGCGGTCAACCCGTCCTTGACGGCCATCGCCAATGCGCTGCGAGTCGGAGACCACCTCATGGCCCGGCTGGGCTGAGAGCGGAGCCTCTGGTCCGATCGGACGAAGATGCTCGGCCCAACGGCCCAACGGGGGTTCCCCCTGCATGCCGGCAGCCGCCGCCGGTGGTTCCGTGACCTCCGTGCCTGCCCGGCGGCAGCCGGGCAGGCACGGAGCGCAGTCGCAGGAACGAGGAGGCAGGGGCATCATGGGTTCCACCGTAGAAGGACCGCAGGGTGTGATCCCCGCACGCCTGCTGCATGGCCAGAAGGCGCTGGTCACCGGAGCCAACTCGGGCATCGGCAAGGCCACGGCCATCGGCCTGGGCCGAGCCGGTGCCGACGTGGTTGTGAACTACGTGGCGGGCCGTGAGGCCGCCGAGGAAGTGGTCGAGGAGATCGCTTCGTTCGGGGTGCGCGCGGCAGCGTACGAGGCGGATGTGTCCCAGGAGGACCAGGTCACGGCCATGATGGACCGGATGGTCAAGGAGTTCGGGACCGTCGACATCCTGGTTGCCAACGCGGGATTGCAGCGGGACGCCCGGCTCACCGAGATGACCCTCGCGCAGTGGCAGAAGGTCATCGATGTCAATCTGACCGGTCAGTTCCTTTGCGCCCGGGAGGCGACCAAGGAGTTCCGGCGCCGCGGCGTGGTCCCCGAGGTGTCCCGCGCCGCCGGGAAGATCATCTGCATGAGTTCGGTGCACCAGATCATCCCGTGGGCGGGCCACGTGAACTACGCGTCCTCCAAGGGCGGTGTGCAGATGATGATGCAGACCCTGGCCCAGGAGCTCGCACCGGAGAAGATCCGTGTGAACGCGGTCGCCCCGGGGGCGATCAAGACGCCGATCAACCGTGCCGCCTGGGAGACGGCCGAGGCCCGGCAGGACCTCCTGAGGCTGATCCCGTACGACCGGATCGGCGACCCCGAGGACATCGCCAACGCCGTGGTCGCCCTCTCCTCCGACCTCATGGACTACGTCGTGGGGACCACCCTCTACGTCGACGGCGGGATGACTCTCTTCCCCGGCTTCGCCACCGGCGGCTGACCCTCTTCCGGACGTCACGAACAGCGAAGGCGTGTATGCCCACCTCGTTCCACCTGCTGGCGGATGCCCCGGCCCAACTCCTGCCGGCCCGGGAACTCATGGCCTTCACCCTGGCGTCCCACATCATCCTGGTCCCGCTGGGCGTGGCCTTTCCCTTCATCACCCTGGTGATGCACTACCGCGGGCTGCGCCGCAAGGACGCCACGGCACTGCTCCTGGCGCGGCGCTGGTCGGCCGTCATGGCGGTGCAGTTCGCGCTCGGCATCGTCACCGGCACGGTGCTCTCCTTCGAGTTCGGCCTGCTCTGGCCGGGGCTGATGGGCAGGTGGGGTGATGTCTTCGGCATCGGATTCGGTGTCGAGGCCTGGGCCTTCTTCCTGGAGGCCGTGCTCATCGCCATCTACCTCTACGGATGGCGGCGGCTGAAGCCGCGAACACATTTTCTCCTCGGGCTGCCCCTGCCGTTCGCCGCACTGCTCGGGGCGTTCGGCATCCTGGCCGCCAACTCCTGGATGAACACACCACAGGGCTTCTCCCTGGACTCCGAGGGCAACCCGGTCGACGTGAACGTCTGGAAGGCGATCTTCACCCCGATGTTCGGGCCGCAGTACTGGCACTTCGTCGTGGCGATGATCATCACCGCGGGGTTCGTGGTGGCGGGTGTCTACGCCGTGGGCTGGCTGCGCGGCCGCCGGGACCATTACCACCGGCTCGGCTTCGCCGTTCCGTTCACCATCGCCGCAGTGGCCACTCCGGTGCAATTCGTCCTGGGCGACTCCATCGCCCGGTCGGTGTTCCACAAGCAGCCGGTGAAGTTCGCCGCGATGGAGATCGTCTGGGAGACCGACACCCGAGTACCGGAGTATCTCTTCGGGCGCCTGAACGAGGACGGCACCGTCTCGGGCGGCCTCAAGATCCCGCTGCTCGACTCGGTCCTGGCCGGATTCAGCCCGGACACGAAGGTGGTGGGCCTGACGTCCGTCCCGGCGGACCAGCGGCCTACGGCCACTCAGGCGACCATCGCCCACTGGGCCTTCGACATCATGGTCCTGATCGGCTCCGTACTGGTGCTGCTCGCCCTCTGGTACGGCCTGGTCTGGCTCCGGCACCGACGGCTTCCGGCGTCGAAGTGGTTCTACCGCTCCGCGGCCTGTGCGGGCGTCGCCTCCGTCGTGGCCGTCGAGTCGGGTTGGATCGCCACCGAGGTGGGACGCCAGCCCTGGATCGTCTACCAGAACATGCGGGTCGCCGAGGCGGTGACCTCCACCCGCTCGACCACACTCTGGATCATGCTGGCGGTGGTGATGGTGGTGTACGTGTTCCTCTTCGGCTCGTTCCTCGCCATCCTCCTCAAGATGCGTACACGCTGGCGGCTCGCCGACGAACAGCGGGCGACAGGAGGGCCGTCGCCTCACGCGCCGGAGACGGACACTCCCTACGGGCCACGGGCGCCCGTCCCCGCGGGTGACGCCCCCGCCGCGGACGGCGGAGCCGCCGGGGCCGAAGGCGGCCGCCGATGACCGCCGACCTCATCGCCGTGGTGCTGCTCCTCGCCGTGGCCGCGTACGCCTCCGCGGGCGGCACCGACTACGGGGCCGGCTTCTGGGATCTGACAGCCGGGGGCACGGAACGCGGAAAACGCCCCCGATGGCTCATCGACCACGCCATGGCTCCCGTATGGGAGGTGAACAACGTCTGGCTGATCTTCGTTCTCGTCATCATGTGGACCGGATTCCCCACTCTGTTCCAGACCGTGTTCTCTGCGATGTGGCTCCCCTTGGCGCTGGCCGCCGTGGGCATGGTCCTGCGGGGCGCCGGCTTCGCGTTCCGCAAGCCCTCCCGACGGCTGGCCGGCCGGCGGCTCTACGGTGCCGTGTTCGCCGTGGCCTCGGTCGTCACGCCGTTCTTCCTCGGTGCCGCCGTCGGCGGGGTCGCGTCAGGGCGGGTGTCGCCCGGTACCGAGGCCTCGGTGGACGCCTGGGCCAATCCCACCTCCCTGATGTTCGGGCTGATCGCCATCGCGGCGACGGCCTTCATCGGCGCCGTCTTCCTCACGGGGGACGCACGCCGGTTCGACGCGACCGATCTGATCGGCTACTTCAGACGGCGGTCCCTGATCAGCCTCGCCGTGCTCACCCTCCTGGCGGTGATCACCGGCTTCGTCACCCACGAGGACTCGCCTTACGTGTGGCACGGGCTCACCCACGGTCTCGGGCTGCTCTTCGTCGTCGTGGCCGGGGTGGCCGCCCTCGCGACCACCTGGCTGCTCCGCCGGACGCCAGGCGCGTGGATGCGCGTCACGGCGGTCGGGGTCGTCGCCTCCGCCGTCATCGCCTGGGGCATGGCCCAACGCCCGTACCTCCTCCCCACCTCGCTGACCGTGGCCGACGCCGCGGGTGCGCCCGCCACCCTCACGTGGCTGGCGATCGTCACCCTGGTGGCCCTCGTGGTCGTCGCGCCGGCCGTCGTCCTCCTCTACTGGCTGGACACCCGGGGAGAGCTGGAGGAGCTCACGGACGCCGAGCTGCGCAGAGGAGGCGGCGCGGACGGTGGGGGCCCGCCGCCCGGCGGCTGACCGCCCGGACCCCGCTCCACATCCCCCCGCGCCTGGACCCCGACGAAGGAAACCGCTGTGACCGACGACGAGATCCTTCTCGGACTCGCCCTGACGGTGGTGCTCGCCACCGGCTCGCAGATCCTGGCGAGCAAGCTGCGCGTCCCCGCCCTGATCATCCTGCTTCCGGTCGGGTTCGCCGCCGGTGCGATCACGGATGTCATTCATCCGGACAGGTTGATGGGGCCGACCTTCTCCGCCCTGGTGTCGATGTCCGTCGCGGTGATCCTCTACGACGCGGGTCTGGGGCTCGACCTGCGCAAGCTCAGGGGCCACACCCGGGGGATCGTGGGGCGGCTGCTGGTGTACGGCGTGCTGCTCACGTTCCTGGTCATCGCCACGGTGTCACCGGCGATGTTCGACATGCCGCTGCGCGTGGCCTCGATGCTCGGCGTGATCCTCGTCGTCTCAGGCCCCACCGTCGTGGCTCCGCTGCTCGACTTCGTACGGCCCACCGACAAGGTACGACGCATCCTGATCTGGGAGGGGACGCTGACCGACCCGATCGGCGGCATTCTCGGCGCGCTGACCTTCCACGCCATCGCCACGACGCACCAGATCGACATCGGCCGGGGATACCAGCTCGGCCAGTTCGCCATCAGCCTCGCCGTCGGGCTCGTCGGCGGGGCCGTGGGAACCGCCCTGCTGTGGTTCACACTGCGGACCCTGAGACTCGGCGAGACCCTGGGGACGCTGTCTCAACTGGCCACGGTGATCGCCGTATCGGCGGGCTGCGACATCGTGCGGGACGACACGGGGCTCATCGCCGCGATCGTCACGGGACTGGCCGTCGCCAACATCCGCGGCTTCGACATGCCCTCTCGGCGCCCCTTCCTCGAGACCCTCGTCCAGCTGATCATCGGTCTGCTGTTCGTCTCCATCTCCTCCACAGTCACCCCGGCATCCCTGGTACCGGTCCTTCTTCCCTCACTCGCCCTCATCGCGATCCTCGTCCTGGTGGTGCGGCCGCTCGTGGCCTACCTCTCGACGACGCACTCGGGTCTGACACGAGGCGAGCGGGCCTTCATCGGATGGATGGACCCGCGCGGCATCGTCGCGGCCGCCACGGCATCGGCCTTCTCCTCCAGCCTCGTCGACCGAGGGATCAGCGGGGCCGCGAGGATCCTTCCCGTCACGTTTCTGGTGATCGTGGGAACCGTGCTGCTCTACTCGCTGACGGCGGCACCCGTCGCCAGACGGCTGGGCGTCGTCAGAGAGGCGGGCACGCGCATTCTCCTGGTGGGCGGGGAGCCGTGGGTGGTCGACCTAGGACGGGCCCTGCGGTCCGCGGGACTGGACGTGCTGATGTGGGCGGGCCTCGACGAGCAGCGCGAACGCATCAAGGAGACGGGGATCGACCTGGCCACAGGCGATCTGCTGGCCACGGCCATCAACCCCGGGGCCCGACTGGAAGGAGTGACGGCCGTGTTCCTGGCCACCGACGACGACGACTTCAACGCGCTCGCCTCGGTCGTGATGCAGGACAACGTCGAAGGGCCCGTCTACCGGGTCGGCCCACCGCACGACAGCCATGGCGTGGTCGCTCCCTACACCGGCGGCGACATCCTCTTCGGCCGTTCCCTCGTCCGTCACGTCCTGGCGGAGCGCTACGAGCGAGGTGCGCGGTTCGTCGTGCAGCCGGCCTCCGACCCTCTGCCGGCGGAGCACGACACCCTCTTCGTGGTGCGGGCCGACCACCGGCTGGCTCCGGTCACCGAGCGGCAGGAGACCGTCCCTCAGAAGGGGGACACCGTCGTCCTCCTCGGTTCTGTCCCGACGGAGGCCGGGCGGTGAACCTCGCGCACGGTTCCGTGCGACTACCTCCCGCCCCTGGGCGCCCCGTTGAGCTTCGCGTCCAGGGTGATCGCCGCGTCGATCAGGGCCAGGTGTGTGAAAGCCTGCGGGAAATTGCCCAGCTGGCGTCCCGTCAGGGCGATCTCCTCGGAGTACAGGCCCAAGTGGTTGGCGTACGTGAGCATCTTCTCCAGCACCAGCCTGGCCATGTCGGTGCGTCCGACCCTTGCCAGGGCGTCGACGTACATGAACGTACACAGAGAGAAGGTTCCCTCGGAACCGCGCAGTCCGTCGGGTGACGCCTCGGGGTTGTAGCGGTAGACCAGGCTGTCGCTGACCAGCTCACGCTCCATCGCGTCCAGGGTGGACTTCCACATCGGATCGCCCGGCGTGATGAACCCGACCGTCGGCATGCGCAGCAAGGACGAGTCGAGGACGTCGTCACCGTAATGCTGCACGAAGGCCTGCTTCTGCGGGTCCCATCCCCGGCTGAGCACCTGCGCGTAGATCTCGTCGCGCGCGCCCACCCAGCGGCCGCCGGCCGCGGGACGGCCGTCGTCATAGGCGATCCGCAGGGCGCGGTCGAAGGCCACCCAGGACATCACCCGGCCGTACGTGAAGTCCTTCCGGCCGCCCCGGGTCTCCCACAGCCCTTCTCCGGGCTGATCCCAGTGGTCGACCAGCCAGTCGAGCAGAGTGTGCAGCGCCTTCCAGCCCCCGTTGTCGAGGTGCATTCCGTGCCGGTGCGCGAAGTAGATGCTGTCGAGCGCTTCGCCGTAGATGTCCAGTTGCAGCTGGGTCGCCGCTCCGTTGCCGATGCGGACGGGGGCGGAGCCGCAGTACCCCTCCCAGTGTTCCAGGGTCTCCTCGACCAGGTCGGAGGAGCCGTCGACGCGGTACATGATGTTCAGTGGTCCGGTGCCGTTTCCCTCGCCGGCCTTCTCCTTGACGCGGTCGTGCAGCCAGCCGATGAACGCCTTCGCCTCTTCCTTGAAACCCAGGCCCAGCAAGGCGTACACCGAGAACGAGGCATCACGGATCCAGGTGAACCGGTAGTCCCAGTTGCGCTCCCCGCCCAACTGCTCGGGCAGCGCCGCCGTGGGGGCGGCCACCAGAGCGCCGGTCGGTGCGTAGGTCATGAGCTTCAGCGTCACGGCCGAACGTTCCACCGCCTCCCGCCAACGGCCCGAGTAGGTGGACTGGCCCAGCCAGGAACGCCAGAAGCGGACCGTCTCGTCGAAGAGCTGCTCGAACTCCGCCACTCGGACCTCGTGCGGCGGCCCGCCGGGGGACGACTCCATGATCAGGCCACGCTGCTGGCCCGCCTGCAGAGTCAGACGGAAACGCAGGTCCTTGTCACCGGAGAGGATGGTCAGCAGTCGGTCGTCCTGCGGCTCACGGACGGCGTGGACGGCGAGGTTCATGTCCTCCGAAGTGAACAAGGCCCCGTGCTCCGAGATGTGCAGCTCGTGCGGCTTGCGGCCGTAGTCGAAGCGCGGAGCGATCTCCCCTTCGAAGGTCATGCTGCCCCGCACACAGCGCAGCATGCGGACCAGACGATGCCGGTCCGTCGCCGTCGTGCCGGTCACCGGCATGAAGTCGACCACCTCGCCCGCCCCGGCCTCGGTCATGAAACGCGTCACCAGAACGGCGGTGTCCGGGTGGTAGAGCTGCCTGGTGGTGAAGGAACCCGCGGCCGGCCTGACCGTGAAATGGCCGCCGTCCCGCCGGTCGAGCAGAGCGCCGAAGACACTGGGCGAATCGAAGCGCGGACAGCAGAACCAGTCGATCGTCGCATCGGTTGTCACGAGGGCCGCGGTCTGCAGATCACCGATCAGACCGTGGTTCTCGATCAGGGGGTAGTCGTCCATCTTGAGCCCCTTTCGGCCCCCGCAGACAACCATCGGGCACCGTGACGCGGCGCCCGATGGTGGTCCAGGCACCATTCGGCCAGCTTAGGCCGACGGTGTCGTCCCGTCCTGGCGAGCCGGTGGCACCGGGCGACGACGACTGCTCTCCCGCTGCGCCGTCCCCAGAAGGGCTCTACCGTGAGGTGGCAGTGCTCCCGCTCAGGCCCGCGGCCCCGTGTGCCTCATGAGCACCGGACTCCTCCGGGTGAAGGAGGCGTGACGTGGGTGTCCTGACGTCCTGGGCAGCCAGATTCAGGCTGCGGCAATACGTCAAGGCAAGCCTGTGGATCGTGCCGTTGTTCGGTCTCGTCCTCGGCGTCCTGCTCGCTGAGCTCGCCCTCGCGGCCGACGGTGCGGACTGGCCGAGCGGCTGGCACTACTCCGCCACGACGGCGAGCGGTGTGCTCTCCGCCATCGTGGGGGCGATGGTGGCGTTGCTCGGATTCGTCGTCACCATCGGCGTGCTCGTCGTGCAGCAGGCGACGGGAACCCTCTCCCCTCGCTATATGCGCCTGTGGTACCGGGACCGGCTGCAGAAAGCGGTGCTGGCGACCTTCACCGGGACGTTCGCGTTCGCGTTCTCCTTGCTGCGCAGCGTCGAAACCGACTCCGTCCCCGACGTCGGGGTCACCCTGGCCGGCGTGGCGGTGTCCGTCAGCCTCGTGCTCCTGCTCATCTACCTCAACCGGTTCACCCACAGCCTCAGACCGGTGGCCATCGCCGATCTGGTCACCCGCATGGGAGAGGCCGTCTTCACGAGCGGGGCAGCGGCGATCCGGGACGCGGCGCCACGCGGAGACGGGAACGTGTCGTCCGACGGTCCGGTGCTACGCCTGCGTACCGGGCGCGGTGGAGCCATCCAGGCGTTCAACGTGGCCGGGCTGATCGCGGAGGCGGCGCGCCACGACTGCGTCTTCGTAGTACCCCGGCTGATCGGCGACTTCGTACCGCCCGGCACTGTCCTCATCGAGGTCCACGGGGGCACGTCGAAACCGGACCCGGACCGGGTGACCGCCCTCGTCGCCCTCGGGGCCGAGCGGACCATCGAGCAGGACCCGGCCTTCGCCCTGAGAATCCTCGTCGACATCGCCATCAGGGCCCTCTCCCCAGCGGTGAACGACCCCACGACCGCGGTGCAGGTGATCAACTACATCGAGTCCTTCCTGCACACGGTCGGCAGCACACACCTCGCAGGTCGTTATGTGCTGGCCGATCGCCATGAGCACGCCCGGCTCGTGCTCCCGGGGCGTGACTGGGAGAACTTCCTTCAGCTCGCCGTGTGCGAGATCCGCGAGTACGGCGGGTCGTCCATGCAGGTCTGCCGTCGGCTCCGCGCCATGCTCGAGGGCCTGCTCGACACCCTGCCGCCGTCCCAGCACGCCGCTGTGCGAGCGGAGCTCAGCCTGCTGCAGGAGGCGATCGAGCGAGAGTTCACCGACCCGGCCCGCCGGGCCATCGCGCAACAGCCCGACCACCAGGGCATCGGTGGGCGGTACCCCTCTTAGGGGGATGCACGGGTCGCCAGGACGTAGGCACAGGCGCAGGCGCAGGCGCAGGCGAGGGGACCGGTCTCGGGCCCTGGGCCTGGCCGGCACCGCCGCACTGGACAGCGTGAACGCGGCGGGTCCGCAGGAGGGCGAGACCGTGCTGGTCTCCGGCAACGCCGTCTCCGGTGCGCTGCACGTAGCGGTCACCGCCACCTACCCGCTGGAGCAGGCCCCGACGCGTTCTCGGCCTTCGGCTCCGGAGCACTCGGCAAGCTCGCCATCAACTGTGCCTGGACCGCACCCGCCCGCACCACGGAAGAGATCTGGTCGTGCCCACTCTCGCCATCGCCGGCGCTCGCGATACGCGACAACGAGCACGTCACCTGGTCCGGCCGCCACCGCGCCGCACTCGACCACCTCCCAGTCCCGCCCCGCCGGGCAGGCCGTCGGACACGCACCCGACACCCTCAATTTGGGCCTCACCAGCCACTTCTACGTGGGCAAGACACCCCAGGGCGCCCGGCGAGGACCTGTATCCGTACTACCGGGAGTACCTGCGGCCCAGGACCCCGGGCGGACGTGGCTGGCTCATCGGCCCCGACGAATTCCAGGCCGTCTCAAGCCCGTTCGGCGCACTCATGACCAGCAGCACCCAGGAAGTCATCGACAAGATCCTCACCGAACACGAACTCCTCGGAACCAGCCGCTTCATGGGCCAGATCGACCTCGGCGGCATGCCCACACACCTGGTCGACGACTCCATCGAACTCCTGGCCACCGAAGTCGCCCCCCGCCATCCGCAAGGAAACGCGACCGCAGAGTCAGTCCTGGAGGCACCTCTGAGCAGTGTTTGCCGATGGACACAGCCCAGTTGACAGGACACCGCTGCGCCACCAGCAGCCACTGGACCGGCCCAGACATCTGACCTGCGGTTCTGTCATCTGTGGCGCACATTGACCTGGTCAAGGTGCGCCAAAGGTCCAATCAAGGGGGGTTGGTCCCCAACTGGTCCCCAGAAACGATCAAAAGGCCGTATCGAATCTCTCCGATACGGCCTCTGACCTGCGACTCTTTCGAGTCGGGACGACAGGATTTGAACCTGCGACCCCTTGACCCCCAGTCAAGTGCGCTACCAAGCTGCGCCACGTCCCGATGCGCGTCTCCGTGGGGCTGGCCCCACGTCGTCGTGCAGGGAAAACATTACCTCACTCCGGAGGGTGGGTTGACGCACGTGCTGTCACCGCGCCGCAGGTGGCGGCCAGGGACCTCGCCTCGGCGAGGGTGGCGGCCGAGCCCGTCGCGTGGGCGAGGTCCAGACGGGCGCGGGACTCCTCGTAGCGGGAGGGTGAGGCGGCCAGGTGGGCGACGGCTCGGGTGAGGAGGCGGCGGCGCTCGGGCGGGGTGGCGAAGAGGGACAGGCAGCGGAGGGCTTCGCCCCGGGCGGTGGGGGTGCCGAGGGTTTCGGCGTGGGCGTGGGCCTCGGTGGCGATCCGGGCCGCGCGGTCCGGGTCCGTCTCCGCGAGGGCGCGCGCCAGGTCGAAGGGCCAGGGGGCCCAGACGCCGTGGTGCCGGCCGCGGACGGTCAGCGCCTCGGCCGCCGCTTCCAGCGTGCCGACCGCCTCCTCGCGCCGGCCCTCGGCGAGCAGGAGCCGGCCCAGGACGCTGGGGCCGTCGGGCAGCACGATGGCGCCCGGCCAGGGCGGGCCGAAGCGGTAGCGGTCGGCGACGTTCCGGGCCTCCGCGGTACGGCCCCGGGCGAGCAGAGTGTCGACCAGGAGGCAGGCCGTGTCCCAGTGGACGGGGAGCCCGGTGCCGACCCGGTCGGCCAGGCGGAGTCCCTCCTCCAGGTGGTGCTGCGCCCGGGGCAGGTTTCCGCGCCTCCGGTGGGCCAGGCCCAGGAGGGTGTGGGCGAAGGCCAGGTGGGCACCGCTCCAGCCGGAGATCTCGAAGGCCCGGACCGCCTCGCCGAAGAGGGCCTCGGCCCGGTCGGGACGGTCGGCGAACGCGTACGCGATGCCGGTGAGCGCCGGTATCTCGAAGCCCCAGGAAGTGTCGGTCCAGCCCAGCCCCCGGGCGGGTGCGCCGTCGGCGAGGGCCCGGTCGCAGAGCCGTACGACCTCGGCGGCGGGTTCGCCGCGGAGCATCGCGTCGAAGGCGCGGACGGCGAGCAGGGCCCGCTCGGAGTTGTCGGCGCCGGTGAAGTCCGCGGTGAGTTCGGTGAGGCGGCGGGAGCGGCCCGGGCCGTCCTCCTCGGCGGCCTGGAACCCCTCGTACATGAAGTGCGCGGCCTGGAGGCGCCGTCGGCCGGTGCCGGGCGGGGTCCGGGCGGCCTCGGCCGCGACGGTCCTCGCGGCCTCCTGAAGCTGGTTGCTGTGGGCGAGGACCTGGGCGAGCCGGTAGGTGGCGTCGATGCGGAGGGTGTCGTCGAGGCCGGGCAGGTCGAGCGCGGAGCGCAGATGGCGGACGGTGGCGGCGGGCGCGGTGAGCAGGGACGCGCAGCCCAGTTCGTACAGGACGGTGGCGTACGTCTCGGGGCCCGGCGGCTCCGCGAGGGCCCGGCCCAGGCAGCGGCGAGCCGCGTCGGGGGCTCCGACGGCGAGGTGCTCGACGGCGGCGGCGCGCAGCCGTCGCACGACGTCCTCGTCGTCGTCCGGGTGCACTTCGCGGAGGTGCCGGGAGGCGGCGGCCGGTCCGTGGCCCGCCTCGCCGAGCGCCCAGGCGGCGCGCCCGTGCAGGGCGGTCCGCACGGCCGGGGACACCGATCCGTACACGGCGGTCGCGATGAGCGGGTGCGCGAACTCCAGGGGGCCGGTGGGTCCGGCTTCGGCCGGTGAGGCCGCGTGGTGCGGCGCGGTCACGATTCTGGCCCGGCGGAGGCGGTCGGTGTGGTCGGCCACCTCGTTCGGGGTCATCCCCGTGAGCGTCGCCAGGAGTTGCGGTGTGCTGTCCGCGCCGAGGACGGCGACCGCCCAGGCGAGGCGGGTCGGACCGGCACCGAGCGCCTCCAGGCGGGCGACGAGGCCTCCGCCGCGCGTTCCCGCGCCGAGGTCGCGGAGGAGGGCGGCGGATCCGGCGACGGGTTCGACCATCCGGTCGCGGGCCTTGGCGAGCAGCTCGACCGTCTCGTACGGGTTCCCCGAGGTCACCGTCCACAGTTCGTGGCAGAACGGTTCGTCCGCGTGCTCACCGAGCGCGTCGCGGGCCAGTACGGCGGTGGAGTCGGCCGTGAGGGCGTGCAGGCCCAGGGTCAGGACGGCGCGGTCGCCGAGCGAGGCGAGGGTGGCGGCCACTCCGGAGGCACGGGGGTCACGCGATTCGAGCGGGTCACGCGGCTCACGCCGGTCCTGCGGGTCACGCGGGTCCCGCGGCTCACGCCGGTCACCCGGGTCACGCCGGTCACCCGGTTCGCCCCGTTCGCCCCGTTCGCCCGGAGGGCTCGGCTCGTTCGGCAGCGGGCGGTGGGCCAGGACGATCAGGGCGGGGAGGTCTCCGTCCCGACCGGTCCGGGTGTAGGCGTCGAGCCACGCCAGGGATTCCGCGTCGGCCCACTGGGCGTCGTCGACGAGCAGCACCGGAGGCCGGTCCCTCAGCAGTTCGGCGAGGCCGTCCAGGAGGCGGACGAGTCCGTCCCGTACGCCCTGCGGGTCGGCGGGCGCGGCCGGGGACGGGGGCGGCGGTGCGAGCCCGAGCGCGGGGGCGAGGAGGTCGAAGTGGTCGTGGAGGAGGTCGCGGACCGCCGCGACGCCGAGGCCGTCGAGGGCGGGCTGGAGGAGCTGGCGGGTCAGGTGGAAGGGGACCGAGGTGAGCGTCTCGCCGCCTCGGGCGGTCAGGACGGTGCACCGCCCCCGGGCGGAGCGGCCGATCTCGGCGAGGAGCGCGGTCTTGCCGATGCCCGGCTCTCCCCGGTAGACGAGGATGCCACCGCCGTACGCGGATCCGTCGGCGGCACGCCTCTCGGCGGGCCCGGCCACGGACCCGGCCACGAGACCGTCGACGGCGTGGGCGGCCGCGGCGAGTTCCGGTTCGCGTTCGAGGAGGTTCCCTCGCGGCGGGCCGCTGGAGGGCTCCGTGCGCCCTGGAACGGAAGCCGTCTTCAACGGCCGTGCGCGCGGCGGCTGTTCGGGTTCCGACGGCACCGGTGACTCACTCTCCCCACAAGAGCTGCTGTCATGACCTGCCCGCGCGACCCACGCGGACCCGGGGTGCGCCGGACCGACGAGCCTAGCGGTCCCGATCGTCGCGGGGGCGACAATGGACGGGTGAACCGGACAGCGAGTGACCGTGGCAGGGACCGTGACGAGGAGGGGCGGGCCCGCAGCGCGCGCCCCCGCGACGGGCTCGGCCGGCCGCTGCCGTACGGGGCGGAGGGCGTGCCCCGGCAGCCCGAGGGGGTCGTGCGCGGCCCCGACGAGACCCTGCGGGAGGCCCAGCGGCTGCTCGACGCCGGGATGCCCTTCCACGCGCACGAAGTCTTCGAGGACGCCTGGAAGTCCGGCCCGGAGTCGGAGCGGGACCTGTGGCAGGGCCTCGCGCAGCTCGCCGTGGGCCTGACGCACGCCGCCCGTGGCAACGCGGCGGGCGGGGCGCGGCTGCTGCGCCGTGGCGCCGAGCGGCTCGCGGGCGGGCCGGGGAGCGTGTCGGCCGCCGCCGCGTACGGGATCGACGCCGCCGGACTCGTGGCGTGGGCACGGGAGTTGGCCGGCCGCGCGGAAGGCGCCCCTACGGGAGCGGCGGGCGAGCCGGCGGTGGTCGACGCGGCCACCGAGGCGCCGAGGCTGCGGGGGGACCTGTCCTGACGGCTACGCCCCCGGCCGTCGGTCCAGCTCCCGCCGCAGTACCGACGTGTGGCTGACCGACGGTTCCTTGGCGGCCGTCAGGAGAGTGATCGTCCCCTTCGCCGCGAGCCCTCTCAGACGGTCGAGGGCCGCCGCGGCCTCGGGGACGGCGAGTTCGGCCTCGTACCGGCGGCAGAACTCCTCGTACTCGCCCTCGGTCCCGTGGTACCAGCGGCGGAGTTCCGTGGACGGGGTGAGCGCCTTGGGCCATTCGTCGATGTGGGCGTCGGTCTTGGCGAGTCCGCGCGGCCAGAGCCGGTCGACGAGGACGCGTACGCCGTCGTCGGGCGAGGGGGTCTCGTAGATGCGGCGGACGCGGACGCGAGGGGCGGACCGGGCGGGCTGGGTGGGTTCTGCGGGCATGGTTCAAGCCTGACGGACCGGCCCGCGACTCACCCCTCGACGCGCAGCGCCGGAAGGAGGACGGCGTCGACGAAGGTCCGCATGGTCGAGACGTCCGTGAAGCGGTCCTCGAAGAGCCGCTCGATGCGGAGCATGCCCAGGAAGCAGGGGGCGACGAAGCCGATCGCGGGGTTGTCGGCGTCGATCTCGCCGCGCGCGACGCCGCGTGCCACGACCGCGTCGATGGCCGCGATCTCGGGGGCGATGACGGTCTCGCGGAGTGCGGCGCGCAGGTCGGGGTGCTGGATGAAGGCCTGGGCGACGGCCTCCATGAGTTCGGCGTCGCGTTCGCGGTGGGAGGCGGCGATCCGGCCCGCCTCGCGCAGGTCACCGGCGAGGGTGCCGGTGTCGATGCCGGTGAAGACGGTGCAGCGGCGCTGGGCGAGCGCGGCGGTGACGAGCTGCGGTTTGGTGCCCCACTGCCGGTAGAGGGTGGCCTTGCCGCACTTGGTGCGGGCCGCGACGCCCTCCATGGTCACGGAGTCGTAGCCGCCCTCGCGCAGGAGGCAGAGGACGGCGTCGTAGAGCTCCGTCTCGCGCTCCGGCGTGATCTTGCTGCGACGGGCGGCGGCGGTGGCGGCCTCTGTGGACGCGGACGTGGACGTGGACATCGATCCCTCCAGGACACCTCTGTCTCTGCACATACGAGAGTAGGGGGTGCACAATCGAGACGCAAACGTATCGAGACGCTTGCGTCTCGATGAATTCGGATCTAGGCTCACTCCGTTTGTTGGCGATTTGACTGATTAGAGGGCCGCACGATGGTTGGCGGGACACGCGGGATACGAGGACCTCGTCCTGCAGGACCGGGGATGACGCCCACCCCCGGCGCCGCCGGACTCGACGAACACGGGGCCGGGGACGGGAACGGCGAGGGGGACGGCGGCGAGACCGCCAGACCGCCCCTCCTGCGCGAGCTCGCGCTCGTCACCACGCTGTTCCTCGTCTACAAGTTCGGCCGGCTCTTCGCCAACGGCCACGAGACCCGCGCCTTCCGGAACGCCGACCGCGTCTGGGACGCCGAGCGCGCGATCCACCTGCCGGGCGAGGGAACGATCCAGCAGCTGCTCCTGCACGGCGAACCGCTGATCCGGACCGCGAACACGTACTACGCGGCCGTGCACTTCCCGGCCACGCTCGCCTTCCTCGTCTGGCTGTACCTGCGCCGCCCCGCCCACTACGTGTGGTCGCGCCGCGTCCTCGCGCTCGTCACCGCCGCCGCGCTCGCGCTGCACCTGCTGATGCCGCTCGCGCCGCCCCGGATGCTCGCCGCCAGCGGACTCGTCGACACCGCCCGGGTCTACGGGCCCTCGGCGTACGGGGCGACGCCGGAGACGGACTCGATGGCGAACCAGTTCGCGGCCATGCCGTCCCTGCACTTCGGCTGGGCCCTGATGGTCGCGATCGGGCTGATCGCCGCCACCCGGTCCCGCTGGCGCGTCCTGTGGCTGCTGCACCCGCTGCTCACCCTGATCGTCATCGTCGGCACCGCCAACCACTACTGGTTCGACGCGCTCGCCGCCGCCGCGATCCTCGGCCTCGCCCTGCTCGCCGTCCGCGCCCCCGGCCGCCGGACGGCGCCGCCACCCGTACCCCGCACGCTCGGTACGGCCCCTCTTCCGGTCGGAGCCCTCCGATGAACCCCGCCACCGGCACCGTCGTCGCGGTGCTCCTCTCCCTCGTCTCCGCCGCCGGATACGCGCTCGCCGCCGTCGCCCAGTCCCGGCTCGCCGCCGCCTCCCCCGTCCAGGACGGGCGCGGGGCGCTGCGCGCGCTGCTGGCCCGTGGCCAGTGGTGGTCGGCGGTCGGCCTCAACGCCGCCGGAGCCCTCGCCCATGTGGCCGCCCTGCACTACGGACCGCTGACCCTGGTCCAGCCGCTCGGCGCGCTGACCCTGGTGGCGGCGCTGCCGCTCGGCGCGTACGCCGCACGGCGACGGGTGACCCGCACCGAGTGGCGCGGGGCGCTGTGGACCCTGGCCGGCCTCGTCGGCCTGGTCGCCGTGACCGGTCCCACCGCGCCGGGTGAGGCGCTGAGCCTGCGCGAGTCCCTGGTCGTCGCCGCGGCGACGGCGCTGCTCATCGCCGCGCTCGCCTCGGGCCGGCACACCTCCAAGGGGCGGGCCCCTCGCGGTCTCGGGCACGCCACGGCCTCCGGGATCGCCTCGGGCGTCGCCTCCGCGCTCACCCAGACGCTGACGGCCGCGCTCGCGCTCGAACTCCCGGGCGGCAAGCCGACCTGGTGGCAGACCGCGCTGCTCGCGGTGCTCATCTCCGCCTTCGCGACGGGTGGTCTGCTGCTCTCCCAGGCCGCCTACCGGGGCGGCCTCGCGGCGCCGCTCGCCGTGGTCAACCTCTCCAACCCGGCGGCGGCCGCGGTGATCGGCGTGGCGCTGCTCGGCGAGACGTTCCGCGCGGGCGCGTGGGGCTGGCTGGTCGCGGCCGGCGCGTCACTGGTCGCGGCGCGGGGTGTGGTGCTGCTGACGAAGGGGGGCTCCCCCGAGGCCGCTCCGGTGGCGGAGTCCGTGGCCGTGCCCCTGGCCACGCCTGTGGAGTCCACGCCCGCACGGGGAGCGTGGGAGCTCCAGGCAGTCCCGTCTCCCCGCGTCCCCGACCTCGGAGCGCGGGGTCGGGAGCAGGAGATGACCTTGAATTCGTCATCTTGACGACAATCAAGGAGACCCCCTATCGTCAACATGACGACAAGGGGGTTTCTTCATGGCCGACATCACCCGGCGGGCAGGCTGGCGCCATCTGCGCTCCGCGCCCACCGCGCACATCCGCCACCAGCGCCGAGGCAGGCTCGTGCACGACGGCGAAGGCCTGAGCTTCTGGTTCCGGCCGCTCACCGCAGCGCTCTCCGAGGTACCGGTGAACGACCGCGAACTGGCCATGGCCTTCCACGCGCGTACCGCCGACTTCCAGGACGTCAGCGTCCAGTCCACCGTCACGTACCGGATCGGCGACCCGGCCGCCGCCGCCACCAGGCTCGACTTCTCCATCGACCCCGACACGGGCGCGTGGCGCGGCACTCCGCTGGAGCAGATCGCCACCCTCCTCACCGAGACCGCCCAGCAGCACGCCCTCGACGTCCTCGCCCGCACCGCGCTCGCCGAGGCGCTCGTCGACGGCGTGGCGGCGGTACGGGACCGCGTCACGGCCGGGCTCGCGGCCGAGCCCCGGCTGCCGGCCACCGGCATCGAGGTCGTCGCCGTCCGGGTGGTCGCGATCCGGCCCGAGCCCGAGGTCGAGCGCGCCCTGCGCACCCCCGCCCGCGAGCAGATCCAGCAGGAGGCCGACCGGGCGACGTACGAGCGCCGCGCGGTCGCCGTCGAACGCGAGCGCACCATCGCGGAGAACGAGCTCGCCAGCAAGATCGAGCTGGCCCGCCAGGAGGAGCGGCTCGTCGAGCAGCGCGGTACCAACGCGCGCCGCGAGGCGGAGGAGAACGCCGCAGCCGACGCCGTACGGGCCGAGGCCGAGGCCGTGCGGAAGGTCCGCCTCGCACGGGCCGAGGCGGAGGCGGCGCGCGAGGTCGGCGAGGCGCGCGCCGGGGCGCAGTCCGAGTGGCTGCGGGCGCACGCCGAGGTGGAACCGGCCACCCTGCACGCCCTCGCCGTGACCCGCGCCGCCGAGAACCTGCCCCGGATCGAGCACCTGACGCTCTCGCCGGACGTCCTGACGGGGCTGCTCGCCAAGCTGGGCGAGGGCGGGGCCCGGTCGTGAGCCTCGCGCCGCGCGCGGTGCTCGTGCACCGGACCACGGAGTACGAGGAGCTGCTCGCCCGGCACGGTACGCACGGCCAGGCCGCGTTCTTCCTCTCCGCGCGCGGCCGGTCCGTCGACGCCGTTCGCGAGCGGCACGAGCGCACCCACCGGGCGCTGGCCGAGGTGGCGGGCGCGGTGCCGCTGACGTGGCGGCAGACCCGGGTGGAACGCGCCGATCTGGACCGGTTCCTGTTCGGGCCCGAGGACGTGGTCGTGGTGGTCGGCCAGGACGGTCTGGTCGCCAACGCGGCGAAGTACCTCACCGGGCAGCCGGTCATCGGGATCGACGCCGATCCGGGGCGCAATCCGGGCGTTCTGGTCCGCCACCGGGCGGACCGGGCGCGACGGCTCCTGCCGTACGCGGCGGGGGCAGGGGCGGCGGTCGACGAGCTGACGATGGTGGAGGCCGTCACCGACGACGCGCAGCGGCTCCTGGCGCTGAACGAGATCTACGTCGGGCCGCGCGGCCATCAGACCGCCCGGTACACGCTGGACCTCGACGCGACGGAGCCGGCGCCCGAGGCCCAGGCCTCCTCGGGCGTCCTGGTCGGCACCGGCACCGGGGCCACGGGCTGGCTGCGGTCCCTGTGGGAGCAGCGCTCCAGCGCGCTCGCCCTGCCCGCCCCGGCGGATGCCCGGCTCGCCTGGTTCGTCCGCGAGGCCTGGCCGTCGCCGGCCACCGGCACGAGCCGGGTCGAGGGGCTCCTCGACCCGGGCCAGGGGCTGTGTCTCACCGTCGAGTCGGACCGTCTGGTGGCCTTCGGCGACGGCGTCGAGTCGGACGCGCTGGAGCTGACGTGGGGTCAGACCGTCCGGCTCACGGTGGCCGGCCCGCGCCTCCGTCTCGTCCACTGACCGAGGGCTCCCCCGCCGCGGAGTCCGCGGCCGGAATCGATCGGCCGCGGGCGGGCCCGGTCACGGGTGGCGCTATGCTCGCCGCGCTTTGCCCGGTTTTTCGCAGGGGTTCTGTCCGCGTTTCAGACAGTTCCTCACTTCGAGACGTCGAGCGTCCGCCCGCCCCGGCTGTTGAAGGAATCCCATGGTCTCCGCCTCCTCCGGCCCGCTGTCCGTCTCCCCCGCCACGGAGCGGGACTGGGCGCTGGTGCGTTCCTGGGCGGCCGAGGAGGGATGGAATCCCGGGCTCTCGGACGCCGGGGCGTTCTTCGCGCAGGACCCCCGGGGCTTCTTCCTCGGCCGGGTCGACGGAGAGCCGGTCTCCGCCGTCTCGGTGGTCACGTACGACGACGCGTACGCGTTCCTCGGCTTCTATCTCGTACGCCCCGAGCTCCGCGGCCTCGGTCACGGTCTGGCCACCTGGCGGGCGGCGCTCGCCCATGCCGGGGACCGGTCCGTCGGGCTGGACGGGGTGCCGTCGCAGCAGGACAACTACCGGCGCTCCGGCTTCACGACGGCGTACCGCACGGCGCGTTACGTGGGCGAGGTCCCCGCGCCCGACCGCCCGGTGTCGGGTGTCGTGCCGGCCGGGTCCGTCGACCCCGCCGCCCTCGCCGCGTACGACAGCGCCTGCCATCACGCCGACCGGCCGCGCTTCCTCGCCGCCTGGCTGACCACGCCCGG
The DNA here is from genome assembly GCF_036192275.1 of Streptomyces sp. NBC_00250. Taxonomy (NCBI): domain Bacteria; kingdom Bacillati; phylum Actinomycetota; class Actinomycetes; order Kitasatosporales; family Streptomycetaceae; genus Streptomyces; species Streptomyces sp. NBC_00250. The sequence goes on from NZ_CP108088.1 coordinate 1,582,216, forward strand.
CCATCGTGCGCTGGTCCGGATCGTCGACGGGCGTCCGACCGGGTACGGGGTGGTCCGCCCGGCCCAGGACGAGGCGCGGGTGGGGCCGCTGTTCGCGGACGGCCCGGCCGACGCGGCCGCGCTGCTCGACGCGCTGGCCGCGGAGGCGCGGGAGTTCGGCTCGGCGCGGATCGCGGTCGACATGCCGGAGTCGAATCCGGCGGCGGCCCGGCTGGCCGAGGAGCGGGGCCTCCAGCCGACGTTCGAGACGGCCAGGATGTACACGGGCCCGGTCCGTCCGGTGGCGCGCGAGCGCGTGTACGGCGTCACGACGCTCGAACTCGGCTGAGTCCACGCCGTCCCGCGTCGCATCCTCCGCGCGACGCCCGCACACCGTCCAGGCCTCTCCACGGCGGCCACGGGGACGGCGCCGGACTCGGCGCGGGGCCGCCCGTCGACCCGCCTGGCCGTGCCGCCTCGGCAGGTGTGTACCTTTGCCGCTGAGCAGGTACGTACCTTCCCGCCGAGCCGGGCCCGCTTTCCCCGCTCAGAGTGCGCGTGACGCGGCGTCGGTTTCTCACCCGGGCACCCCGCGCCGCACCCCCGGTCGCACCTCCCCTCACCGACCCCCCGCCGGCCCGTGAGGGGTGACAAGGGTTTTCCCCGTATCGGGTTCACCCCCCCGTTCCCTACTGTCCTCCGCACCGGCAGATATCATCCCCCGACCGCACCACTGACAGGTGCATGCGGAGGGTGGCATCCGTCGGTGACGGCCTTGACCCGGGCCGTCGCGCCGGTGGCGGCGCACGGGCCCCCCAGCCCAGGGAATGCCGGACGCGACCCCACTTCGCCCCGTGTGTCCCGCGCCGCCGCCACTGCTCCGCAGCTACGTCGTACTCGAAAGGGCCACACCTTGAACGGTTCCAGGCGGAGAGTCATATCCGTGGTCGCGAGCGCCGCGATCCTCGGCGCCGCTGCCACGACCGGGGCGATCGCCGCCGCCCCGGGCGCTGCCACCCCGAAGCCCGCACCGGCTTCGCAGACCATGCGGGCGCTCCCCAGCGCCCCGGTCGAGAAGGTCATCGTCACCTACAAGAGCAAGGCCGCCGAGGCCGGCTCCAACACCGCCGCGAAGAGCGACACGGCCGAGAAGGCCGCGAAGACGGGCGAGAAGCTCTCCTTCGAGCGTCGCCTCGCCGGCGGTGGCGCCCTGGTCGACCTGGGCGACAGCGCCACCAAGCAGGACCTGACGGAGGTCATGGACGCGTTCCGCGCCGACCCGTCCGTCGCCTCCGTCGAGCCCGACATCCGCGCCTACGCGATGGCGGTCACGCCGAACGACACCGACTACGCCAAGCAGTGGGACCTCTTCGAGCCCACCGGCGGCATGAACGTTCCTGCGGCCTGGGACAAGACGACCGGCTCCGGCGTCACCGTCGCCGTCATCGACACCGGCTACGCGGCCCACTCGGACCTGGCGACCAACGTCGTCTCCGGTTACGACTTCATCTCCACCTCCGCCGACGCCCGCGACGGCAACGGCCGTGACGCGGACTCCAAGGACGAGGGCGACTGGAACGCCACCGCCGGCGAGTGCGGCGCCGGCTCCACGGCGTCCAACTCCTCCTGGCACGGCACCCACGTGGCCGGCACCATCGCCGCCGTCACGAACAACACCAAGGGCATCGCGGGCATCGCGTACAACGCGAAGATCCAGCCCGTGCGCGTGCTCGGCAAGTGCGGCGGCTCGTCCGCCGACATCGCCGACGCGATCACCTGGGCGTCCGGCGGCTCCGTGCCGGGCGTCCCGGCCAACGCCACCCCGGCCAAGGTCATCAACCTGAGCCTGGGCGGCGCCAGCGCCACCTGCCCGAGCGTCTACCAGACCGCGATCAACGGCGCCGTCTCGCGCGGTACCACCGTCGTCGTCGCCGCGGGCAACAGCAACGCCAACGCCTCCGGATTCACCCCCGCGAACTGCGCGAACGTCATCAACGTGGCGTCCACCAGCCGTGAGGGCAACCGGTCGTACTACTCCAACTTCGGCGCCATCGTGGACGTGGCCGCGCCCGGCGGCGAGACCCGTCGCTCGACCGACACGCCCGGCACCGTCACCACCCCCGAGAACGGCATCTACTCCACGCTGAACTCGGGCGCGACGACCCAGTCGGCCGAGAACTACAAGCCCTACCAGGGCACGTCGATGGCGGCGCCGCACATCGCCGGCCTCGCCGCCCTGCTCAAGTCGGCCAAGAGCACGCTCACCCCGGCCGAGATCGAGTCCGCGATCAAGGCCAACGCCCGCCCGCTGCCCGGCACCTGCACCGGCGGCTGCGGCACCGGCATCGCCGACTCCGCGAAGACCGTCGACGCCGTCACCACCACCCCGCCGGCCGGCACCGTCTTCACCAACGCGACCAATGTGACGGTCCCGGACAACACCACCGTGTCGTCCTCGATCGCCGTCACCGGCCGCACCGGCAACGCTCCCGCCGCCCTCAAGGTCGGCGTGGACATCAAGCACACCTGGCGCGGGGACCTGGTCATCGACCTGATCGCCCCCGACGGCACGGTGCGCAACCTCAAGGCGTCCTCCTCCTCGGACAGCGCCGACAACGTACTCACCACGTACACCGTCGACGCGTCGAGCGAGGTCGCCAACGGCACCTGGAAGCTTCAGGTCCGCGATGTGGCCACGGGTGACACCGGCTACATCGACTCGTGGAGCCTGACCTTCTAAGGCACCACAGCTCCACCTCTGAACCACCCCCCACATCAGCATCATTGCTGGTCAGCGACGCGCTCGTGGTCTACACCACGGGCGCGTCCTGGCGTTCGGGGGTGCCGTCCCGCCGGGGTGCACTGTCCGTATGCCGGACAAGGGGCCTGGACTCCGCCGGTGGGCTCCGTATTCTCTGCCCACGGGGCTCATGGGCCGGGGCCCGAGCGCGCCGGAGGTGGTGGACAGTGACGACAGCTCCGTACGCCGCCCTGCGCGCGGCGATTCCGGGGGGACCCTCTGCTCCGGTGGGCCGCGAGGAACTCCTCGCCCGGCTCGAACGTGCCCTCCACCTCCGCGGCCGTGCCCTGCTCACCGGACCCGCCGGGGTCGGCAAGACCGAAGTCGCGCTCGCCGAGGCGACCCGCGCCGAGGCACGCGGCGAGACCGTGCTGTGGCTGGCGACCCTGCCGTCCGACCGCGAGATACCCGGGGCCTCGGCCGCCGCGCTCGTGGCCTCGGTGGCGGCGAGCGCGACCTGGCCGGGACTGGATTCGGCCCCGCCCGAGGCCTCCGCGGTCTTCGACGAACTGCCCGGCCCCCAGCGCACCGCCGTCGCCATGCTCTGCCGCGAGGCTCCGCTCGACGCGGGCGGCTGGGACCCGATCGCGCTCCGGCTCGGCATCGCGCAGATCCTGCGCACCCTGACCTACCGGGGCCCCGTCCTCCTCGTCGTCGACGGCGTGCAGCACGTCGACGCGGACAGCGCGGACCTGCTGCGCTTCGCCCTGCACCTGGCGCCGCCCGCGCTGCGGGTGGTGGCCGTCGAGACGCCGGAGCCGTACGGCGAGGCCGGCGAGCCCTACCGCGAACCCCACCGCCCCGACGACCCGCACGCCGCCCACCTCTGGGTGCCGTCCGAGGCGGACGTGCTGCTCGTGCCCCCGCTGCACGCCGACGAGATCGCCGAACTCCTCATCCACCACCGGCTCCCCTCCCGGATGGCCGGCCGCATCCACCGCGCCAGCGGCGGCAATCCGCGGCTCGCGCTCGCCGTGGGCCGCTCACTGGCCGACGCGCGGACCCCCGTGCACCACGCGGAGGCGCTGACACTCTCCGGGCGCGCCCGCGATCTCGCCCGCCAGCTCCTGGGCGCCGCGCCCCTCGCCGTACGCGAGACGCTGCTGCTCGCGGCCCTCGCGCTGCGTCCCTCGTCGACCCTGGTACGGAGGGCGGGGCGGCCCAACGCGGAGGCGGACCTCGCGGCGGCCGAGCGGGCGGGCCTCGTGTCGCTCTCCGAGGACGGCTCGCTGACGTTCACCGCCGGGCTGCTGCCCTCGACCCTGGTGCACGACGCCTGTTGGGCCGAGCGGAGCGCCGGGCACGCGGCCCTGGCGGAGGTCGTGGACGACCCCGTGGAGGCCGTACGGCACCGGGCGCTGGCCACCGACAGCCCGGACGAGGACCTCGCCGCCGAGGTCGCGACCGCCGCCGACCTGGCGCGGCGCCGCGGCAACAGCGCGCTCGCCGCCGAACTCGCCCTGCTGGCCGCCGAGTCGACACCCGGACGGCATGGAACCCAGCGGATCGCACGGCTCGTCGACGCCGCCGAGGAGGCGGCCCGCGCGGCCCGCGCCGACCTCGCCATGCGGGCCGCCACCGATCTGCTCGCCCGGGACGCGGTGCCCTCCGACCGGGTCAGGGCACGGCTCGCCGTACTCGACACGGCGGGGCAGGGGCTGACCGGGCTCGACGAGATGTACGTCCACGCCATGGAGGACTCCGAGGGGGACACCGCGCTGCGGGCGGCCGTACAGCTGCGACTGGCCGTCAAGTACGTGCTGGCGGACGGCGATCCGCACCGCTCGCGGACGGCGGCCGTCGAATCGGCCGCGCTCGCCGCCTCCATGGGGGATCCGCGGACGGCGGCGCAGGCGCTGACCGTGCAGGCGCGGATGGAGCGGGCCCTCGGCGCACCGGACGCGGAGGCGGTGCTCGCGCAGGCCCGCGCACTGGAGCTGGCCGAGCGCCCTCTCGGCATCCGCAACGCCGCACAGATCCTGACGATCCGTCACGCCTTGTTCGACGACCGGCTGACGGACGCCCGGGACGAACTGAACGCGCTCCTGCCCCTGGTCCAGCGGCGTGGTTCGGTGGAGGACACGATCGAGCTGTTCTCCACGCTGGCCGCCGTCGAGTCCCGCAGGGGCGCCTGCGCGGCCGCCCTCGCGCACGCGGGGCAGTCCCTCGCGCTCACCCTGGAGGCCGGCCTGTCCCCCGGCCCCGCCTGGTACACGCTGGCGCTCGCGGAGACGGCCGGCGGCAGCTTCGCGCGGGCGGCGAGCTATGCCCGGCGCAGCGTCCAGGCCTCGGAGGAGGAGGGCGACCGGGTCTTCCTCTCCCGCAGCCGGTACGCGCTCGGCCGTGTCCAGCTGATCAACGGGGACGTCGCCGCCGCCCTGGAGACGCTGCGGCGCGTCCAGGCCGACGAACGCGCCCAGTCGACCGTGGACCCGTCGATGCTGCGCTGGCACGAGGAGCTGGCCGAGGCGCTGCTCGCCCACGACGCGGGCGACGAGGCCCTGGCGCTCCTCGACGAGGTACGGCCGGTGGCGGCCCGGCTCGGCCGGTCCACGGTTCTGCTGGGCTGCGACCGGGCGTACGCCCTGTGGCTCGCGGCGGAGGGGCGGACGGACGAGGCGGCGCAGTTGCTCACCCGTACGGCCGAGGCGTTCGGTCGGGCCGGGCTTCCGCTCGAACGGGGACGGGCGCTGATCGCCCTGGCCCGGGTCGAGCGCCGCAGACGGCGCCGGTCGGCGGCGCAGAGCGCGCTGCACACGGCGGCCTCGGTGTTCGAGCGGGCCGGCGCGACCCCGTGGCTGGCCCTGGCGAGCGAGTCCCCGGCGGGGGCGGCGGGAGAGAACCCCGGGGGCGGCACCGTCAGCGAGGAGGCGCTGCCCGCTCTCTCCTCGCTCACGGAGGCGGAGCTGCGGCTCGCCCGCCTCGTGAGCCAGGGCGCCAGCAACCAGGAGGCGGCGGCGAAGCTGTACCTGAGCGTGAAGACGGTCGAGGCGCGGCTGACGCGGATCTACCAGAAGCTCGACGTCCGCTCGCGGGCGCAACTGGCGACGGCGCTCCGACCGTAGCGGCGGGTGGGTCCCGGTCAGACGGTGAACGGCCGTTGGCCCAGGAACTTCTGGTCGGGGGTGCCGGTGAGGTAGAGGTTCGGGCTCTGGGTCGGGGGCAGTCTGCGCTGGATCGCCCGGTGGAAGTCGCGGTAGCCGCCCTTGAAGGCGCCGTCGTCCCACACCCGCAGCAGGGCCTCGGTGAAGGCTCCGTTGACGTCGCCGTCGGAGGCGACCTGGTTGTCCTGGCAGGCCGAGACGAGCAGCACGTCGGGGCCCGCTCCGTTGCGGGGTGCGGCCTCGGCGAGCGTGCGCCGGAGCTCGGTGTAGAACTCCCGGTCGCGCGCGTACAGCTGCCGCTGTTCGGGCTCGGGCATGTAGCGGGCCGTGCCGTCGGCCTCCGGTCCGCCGGGGAGTTCGATGCTGCTGCCGCTGTGGCAGCAGTCGAAGAAGGTGACGATCCGTACGTCGTCGGCGAAGGCGCCGAAGGCCTGATGGACCTCGTCGTCGAGGAACTGACGGTCGTAGAGGACCAGGGTCTCGTCGAAGGCGTCCGGCTCGTCGTCGGAACCGGTGGCGTCGGGCAGCTGGCCGCCGTGGCCCGAGTAGGTGACGAGCATGATGTCGCCGGGTCCGAGCCGGGCGGCCGCGTCGGCGAGCACGGCGGTGACGTTGGCGACGGTGCCGTCCGGAGTGAGCAGGACGGTGCTCTCGAATCCGGCGGTGCGGGCGAGCCGCGCCATGTCGTGGGCGTCGTTCTCGCAGGCGACCAGGGTGCCTTCCCAGCCCTCGTAGCGGGCGGGGTCGACGCTGTTGAGTCCGACGTGAAGGGCGAGTCCGGTGGCCATGGGGTGCCTCCTGACGGAAGAGGAGGAAAGCGGGGGCAAGCAGGACGATGCGAAGGGCTTGTGAAGGGGAAGCGGGGCGTCTGATCGAGTGGCCTGTGGTCCGGCGCCGAGCGCGACCCTCTCCACGCGGTACTTACATCGTATGAACCCTTCCGATCCCCCGCCCCCTCCGGCCCCGCGCGGTGGCCGCCGTGACGCGCTCGCCGACCGCACCGGCTACGACGAGGCCTTCCTCGGCCCGGTCGTCCCGCTGCCGCTCCCGGCCCGGGAATCGGTCGGGACGGTGATCCTGCCGTACACCCATTTCACCGTGGTGTTCCGGCCCGACCGGCGCCTCGCGGCCTCGACGGCCGTGTGCATCGAGGGGAGGGAGCTCCAGGAGGACGTGGCCCGGGACGACGACTGGCGGTTCGACCCCCGGCTGCCCGAGGAACAGCAGGCGGGCGACGACGTCTACCGGAACAACAGCCTGGACCGCGGCCATCTCGTCCGCCGGCTCGACCCGGTCTGGGGGCCCTCGGCCACGGCGCTCCGCGCCAACGAGGACACCTTCCACTTCACCAACGCCGCGCCCCAGGCGGACGTCTTCAACCAGGGAAAACAGCTCTGGCAGGGCCTGGAGAACTACCTCCTCGACCATGCCGCCGCGTTCGACCGCAAGCTGACGGTCCTCACCGGCCCGGTGCTCCAGGACTCGGACCCGCCGTACCGGGGGATCCAGGTGCCGATGCGGTTCTGGAAGGTGGCCGCGTTCCTCCAGGACGGGGCGCTCGCCGCCGCCGCGTACGTGCTCGACCAGAGCCCCGACCTCAGCCGGGACGCGGAGCGGGCGCTCGCGGGGGCCACGGCCGGCGCTCCGCCGCCGCTCGGCCCGTTCCGTACGTACCAGGTGCCGGTCTCGGACGTCGCGGAGATCACCGAGCTGGAGTTCGGGCCGCTGCCGGACGTGGACGTGATGCCGGCGGTGCGGGCGCCCGAGGAGCGCTGGCGGCGCCTGGAGTCGTACGAGGACATCGTTCTGCATCCCTGACCTGCCCCGTGCCCGGCACCCCTGACGTGACCCAGCCCGGCATCCCTGACCTGCCCCGCCCTTGACTTCCGCTTGCCCCCGCAGGGATTGCGACCCCGCCTGCCGGGTGGAACGATGAAAGGGATCGGCCGTCTGACCGATCTCACGTCCCGGCGCCGGAGCGACCGGCGCTGCGCCAAGAGCGCCGGGCAGGTGCGGTATGCCGCTCACCGAAACCGAGTGGGGACTCGTCGCCAGCTGGGTACGGGATCACCTCCTCGACACTCCCGAACCACGCGAGAAGCTGCTGCGCTCCGGCCTCCCCGCCGACTTCGTCGACGACCTGCCGCTCACCCCGGAAGCCGACCGCAACGCCCTGCTGGTGGTCGCGGCCGCCCGCCGGGACATCGCCCACCAGCGCCGGCTGCTCACCGTCCTCACCGGCCTCGACGCGCTGGCCGCCATCGACGCTCCGCACGCTTTCGAACAGGGCGCCGAGGCCCGGAACCTCCTCACCCGGCTGCGCGAGGACGAGAGCCTGCGGCGCTCGCCGGAGGACCCCTTCCACAGTCACCTCCTGAAGCACGGGACGGCGGTCTTCCTGGACCGGTCGGAGCTGCGCGAGAAGCTGCGGGGCTTCCTCTCCGACCCGGAGCAGACGGTGCTGATCGTCGACGGTCCCCCGGACAGCGGCCGCTCCTACACGTACGAGTTCATCCGCCATCTCGGCCAGCACGAGAACTTCCGGCCGGTCCGGGTGACCCTGTCCCGCACCTCGACGGCGGCGCGTCTGATGGAGCGGCTCGCGGCCTTCGTCGCGGGCCCGGAGGCCGACGGATATCCGTTGAACCCCACACGGTTGAACGATCCACTGCCCTGCTTCGAGGACGCGGCGCACCGGATCGTCGCCCGCGCCACCGCCGCCGAGGACCGCTTCTGGCTGGTCCTCGACGACTGCGACCGGCTCGACCCGCAATCGGACGTGTGGGACGCCATCGGCGTCCTGGCCCGGGCGATCTACGAGCACACCCCGGTACGCGCCCAGACGGTGCCCCGTCTGGTGCTGCTGGGGTACGCCACGACGATGCGCCAGCTCCCGTACGAGATCCGCAAGAACGAGTGCCGTGACACCACGCGCCTCGCCGACGAGGACGATCTCCGGGCCTTCTTCGAGGAGTTCTTCACCGACACGGCCCCCATCGGGCGGGAGGACTCCGTCCAGGAGCTGACGGAGACGGCCGTGGCCGAGGTGCTACGTGCCGTCGACTGCCCTTCCAACGGCGACAGTTACATGCGCAGACTGTGTACGGCCGTGGAGGACGTCGTACGGCTCCACCGGGCGCTGCCACCGACGGCGCCGCGGACCGACGGGACCGCCCACCTCCTGCGCGACGCCCTGCGCGCGAGTCTCACCGCCCCCGCCGCCACCCTGCTCGATCCACGCCTCTCCTACCGCGAAGCCGCCTGTCTGCTCCAGGAGTTCGACCCGGCGCTGCTCCGACTGCCCGGCGAGGAGCGGTCCACCGGGCGGGCCGTCCTCGAACTCGTCGACGACTGCACCGCCCTGCCCTCCCCCGATGCCACGGTCTGGACGCTCAAGCCCGAGATCCGCGAGGCGGCCCTGACGGGCCTCGCGGGCCCGGAGGCAGCCCTGGACGCCCTGCGGACCAATATCGGGCTGCGGCCCGAGGGCCCCGGCCCGGAACGCACGGCCCTGACGCTCCTCACCGGCACCGGCAAGGCCCTGCCGCCCGCCGACCCGCACCCCGAGGCCCCGGCCCCCGCCCAGGCCCGGCTCCAGCCCCAACCCCAGCCCCACGACGATGACGTCGCGGAGCTGTCCGACACCCTCCAGGCCGTGCTCTGGCTCAGCCGGGTGCCGGGCGTCACCGGACTGCCCCCCGTCGACGAGGTCCAGCACCGGCTGGAGACGGCCAGGCTGCTCCAGCCGATGCACCGGCTGATCCGGGGCACCTTCCACGGCCGCACCGCCGAACTCGACGCCCTGCACGCCTACATCGCGCTCCCCGAGGAGCCGGCGGAGCCCCCGGTGATCCTCCACGGCATCGGCGGCATCGGCAAAAGCACCCTGCTCGCCAAGTTCCTCGTCGACGCCCTGGCCGCGTCGCCCACCGGATTCCCCTTCGCCTACATCGACTTCGCTCGTCCCACCCTCTCCGTCCACGAACCCGCCACCATGATCGCGGAGATGGCCCGACAGCTGGGCGTCCAGCATCCCGCCCGGCGCACCGCCTTCGAAGCGCTCGCCGACGAGTGCGAGCGGACGGCGGCGGCCCAGCGCGGGGAGCGCAACGAGCTCGACGACCTCCATCAACTGGCCGGTACCAGAGCCACTCTCGCCCGCGACTACTCGGCCGACTTCCACGCCCGCGCCAGCGCCCGGGAGCAGGAACTCGCCCACCGGATCGCGTCCCTGATCGCCGAGGCCGTCCGGCCGACGCCCGGAGGGTCACCTCCACCGTTCGTCGTCGTGCTCGACTCCGCCGAGGAGTCCCAGTACCGGGGCTCCCCGCTCATCTCCCGCATGTGGGCCATCTGGACGGCGCTGCGGGCGGACTACTCACGCCTCCGGTACATCGTCTCCGGGCGCGCACCGTTCGACCACCCGGCCCGGGTCCTCACCCCGCGCACGATGGAGCTCACCGAGCTCGACCACCAGGCCTCCGTGGACCTCCTGATGTCCTCCGGGGTCCTCGACGAGGCGCTCGCCGAGGACCTCGCGGAGCGGATCGGCGGCCATCCGCTGAGCCTCAAGCTGGCGGCCCGCACGGCGGTCACCGTGGGCAGCGACTCCCCCTCGCTCGGTGGACTCCTGCGCGGACTCCCCTCCCGGCGGCGCTACTTCGACCGTCAGGTCGACCAGATGCTCATCCAGGGCACGCTGTACGACCGCATCCTCAAGCACATCGCGGAGGAGGACGTCAGGGCCCTCGTCCAGGCGGGCCTCGCCCTCCGCTTCATCACCCCCGACCTGGTCCGGGAGGTCCTCGCCGGTCCGGCGGGGCTGCGGGTGGAGACCGCCGCGGAGGCCCGGCGGCTCTACGGACTGCTCACCTCGCGCGTCGACCTGATGGAGTCGGCCGGCCCCGACGCCATCCGGCACCGGGCCGATCTACGGGCCATCATGCTGCGTCTCTCGGACAGTGCGCGGACCGATCTGATGCGGGCCGTGGACCGCAGCGCCGTCGCGTACTACGCGACCCGCGAGGGGGCCAGGAACCGCGCCGAGGAGATCTACCACCGGCTCCGGCTGGGCGAGAACCCCCGCACGGTGGAGGAGCGTTGGGATCCGGGAGTCGCCGTCTACCTGGGCGGTTCGACCCACCTGGAGATGCCGCACCGCTCCGCCGCCTTCCTCCTCGGCAGGATCGGCGGCCACGTGCCCGACCAGATCATGACCGAGGCCGACCAGGAGGACTGGGAGCGGATCGCCGCGCGCGAGGTCGAGGACCTGCTCACCCAGGGGTACGTGGAGAACGCGGCGCAGCGGCTCGCCGAGCGGCGCCCGTGGACGCCGTGCAGCCGGCTGCACGCGCTGCTCGCCGAGACTCTCGCCCGATCCGGGCGGACCGCGGAGGCGCTCGCGAGCGCCGAGCGGGCCGTGGACAGGGCGGAGGAGGCCGGCTGCGCGGAGACCCAGCTGGAACTGCTGCAGCTGTCGGCGCGGCTCGCTCAGGACACGGGCGACTTCGCGGACGCGGACCGGGACCTCCAGGAGGCCGAGGCGATCGCGGCGGGTCTGGGGCTGCGGTTCGAGTCCCTGGGCATCCTCGTCGCCCGGTCGCGGCTCGCCGACCTCGCCGACGTCGACGCCGTCCCGGCGCGGGAGCGGCTGGCCCGGACGCTGCGCGGGATGCCCGACGCCGACCTGGCCCGGCAGCCGTCCCTGGCGCGTACGGCGGCGGCCACGGCCTGCCCGGAGGATCCCCAGCTCCTGGAGCACACCCTGCGGCTGGTGGGGCTTCCGGCGGACGAGGAGGCGGTGGTGACCGAGCTCGCCGGCTGGATCGACACCACCCTCACCGACGAGCCCGGACTCCGCGGGCCGCTGACCCGCATCCTGGAGACTGCGGCCGGGAAGCCCGACGCGTTGCCGGGCGACGCTCCCCACCTGGATCGCGAGCGGATCGAGGGGGACCTTCGGGAGGCGCGGCGGCGCGGCACCCTGGACAGCGTCGCCCGGCAGGCGCTCACGCTCCGGGACGGCAGCGGGGACCTGCTGCTCGGGGTCGCCTCCGCGATGGACGCGGGCCCGGTGCCGCGCGGGTCCGCGCCGGAGGACGCGGCCGGGGGCGGCTCCGCGGGCGACCGCGCCCCCGCCGGAACACCGTCGGAGCCCTGGGCGGGCCCGCGCCCTCGTCACGGCAGTACGGGGCTGTGGACGCGTCCGCCGCCGAACGCCGCCGGGGCCGCGCTCCGCAAGGAGCCGTTCCTGCCGCAGGAGGAACTCGTCCGGGTCCGCAACGCCGCCATGGAGGCCGGACTCGCCGCCCGGGCGCTTCGCCCGTCCCTGCTCAAGGGCATCCCCGGCAACTTCACGGCCACGCTCGAACCGCTGGACGACCCCCGCGAACAGGTCCACGCCGACCTGAACGCGATGAACCAGGTCGAGCGGCTGATCGACGGTCTGGTGCCGCTGGAGATCTGGCTGCACAACGCGATCGAGCAGACCCGTGAACCGGGTCCGCGTGCCGTCCTGCAGAGTGCCCTCGACGCCGTCGCCCGCTCGATCACGGGCGAGGCGGAGCTGCCGGCGGAGATGATGCCCGGGGAGATGAAGGAGGAGATCGTCCTCCAGGACGACACCGTGCCGTACGAGTTCCTGCACGGCGGGATCCGGGCCGGTGCCTCCGTGGCGCTTCTGCGCATCCCCCCGTACGAGTCGGGGGCACCACTGCTCCCGTCCTATCCGCACGGCGGTACGGGCTGGATGATCGCCCCCGATCTGCTGATCACCAACCACCATGTGGTGATGGCCCGTTCGTGGGAGGCGGGTGTCCGTCCGTACGTGAGCGACGAGGATCTTCGGCTCCAGGCGCTGATGTCCCGCTCGCGCTTCGACTTCGTCGAGAACACGGCGACGACGCCGGAGGCGACGGCGGGTGAGCTGGAGGCCTGGGACGCGACGCTCGACTACGCCATCGTGCGGCTCTCCCCCGACCAGGAGCAGCGTCCGACGCTCCGGGTCTCCACGCGGCCGCTGCTCGTCCGGGAACGGCAGCGCGTGCCGGTGAACATCATCCAGCACCCGGGCGGCCTTCCGAAGCGGGTCGCGCTGCGCAACAACCTGGTCTACCGGGCGGACGAGCAGGACATCCTGTACTTCACCGACACCCGCGGCGGCTCCTCCGGCTCCCCGGTCTGCCTCGACGACTGGACGGTGGTCGGGCTGCACCGGGGGACACGGAAGGTGGACGAGGTCGAGTTCCAGGGCGCCAGGACGAAATTCGTGAACGTCGGGACCCAGATGAGCGGCATTCTCGCCCATCTCAAGGAGTTCCGGGCGGAGTTGTACGAGGAGATCATGGCCGCCCAGTCGGGCCGACCGGCCCCGACCCACCCGCCGAACGGAACGAGCCCGCCGAGCCCGCCGAGCGGAACGACCCAGCCGAACGGCACGAACCCCATGAGCGGAACGAACACCACCAACGGGAACGGGAAGCCGAGGTGAGTGAACCATGTCGAACGGACAACAGAGCGTGTCGCCGGTCGCGACCGCCACCGAGCGGATCTTCGGTGATCTGGCGGAGGTCGCCGCACGGGTGCGCGGCCAACTGGAGGCGGAGATCACCGAGTCCACGTTCGAACTCCCCGCCGACGTGGCGCCGGCTGCCGAGATCTCCCGCTTCGCCCGCGAGGAGCGGGCGCGCGTCCTGGAGGCCGGAGTCAGCGGCCTGGAGAAGCTGGCCTCGCACCGGGAGGACGAACTCGACGGAGACGAGTCCTTCGGCGTGGAGGCGATCGTCCTCCTGGAGGGCCGCCCGGCGATCCTGGTGCAACGCCAGGACTTCGCCTCGCAGCACGACGAGTGGGCGGTCCTCGACGACAAACGACCGGCGATCCGCGAGTCCTTGGCCCGCGTGGGGCGGGTCGAGGTCAGCGGCCACCCCCGGCTGGACTGGATCGGCACGGCCTTCCTCGTCGGCCCGCGCGCGGTGATGACGAACCGTCATGTGGCGGTGGAGTTCAGCCGCTCGGCGGACGGCGACGGCCGGTGGACCTTCGAGCAGGGCATGTCGGCGCGGGTCGACCCGGCGGAGGAGCTGCCGCTCGCCGGTGAGGCGCCCGGGGCGTCCGTGCCGTACGAGATCACGGAGATCATCGGAATCCACCAGGACGTCGACATGGCCCTGCTGCGGATCGAGCCCTCGGCGGACGGCGGCCTGCCCACGCCGCTCGCGGTCGCCGCGGACGCCCCGGCGAGCGTTCCCGGCCGCCCGGTGTACGTGGTCGGCTACCCGGCCTGGGACGGCCGGCGCAACGAACCCGAGTCGATGCGCCGGATCTTCATGGACGTCTACAACGTGAAGCGCCTCCAGCCGGGCGCGGCCACCGACTTCACACCGGGCGGCCTGGTGCTGAAGCACGACTGCTCGACCCTCGGCGGCAACAGCGGCTCCCCGGTCTTCGACCTCGACGACCACCGCGTCCTCGGCCTCCACTTCGGCGGCCGCTACGGCACGGGCAACTACGCCGTCCCGCTCTGGGAGTTGCTGGACGACCCGCTGCTCACCGCGGCGGAGGTCAACTGGGTCTAGGAGGTGGACCGCTCAGCCGAACCAGACGACCAGGCGGACGTTCTCGTCGCCGTACTCGCCCGCCAGCGTACGCATCGACGCCCATACCGGGGCCCAGTCGCCGTCCGGCGGAACGATCATCCCGGCGGTGTAGATCACCGGACGGTAGACGGCACCGTTCAGATGGACCTCGCCGCCCGGTGGCCATTCGTCCGGGGACAGGTTCTCACCGAAGAGTCCCTTCACCGCTTCGCGCACCTCGGCCGACGCCAAGCACACCCCGTGCAGGACGAGTTCGCCGTCCGGCCCCGGCCGCCACTCGCCCACCTCGCTCGCGGCGGGGACGTCGCAGACCGGCGCGTCCCAGTCGACCGCCGCGATCTCGGCCCACGTCGCGTACGAGTGGCTGTGGTTCAGCTCGTTGCTCTCCTTCGGCACCTCGTCGCAGGAGTCCTCCGGCCAACCCCGCGCGTCGAACAGCGGCCGGGTCACACCGAGTCGGCCGCCGTAGCCGAACATGCACTCGCGTTCGTCCCGCTGCTTCCAGAGGTCGAAGTCGAGAAGATCCACCTCCATCTCCCACTCCCCGCCCGCCGTACGCGTCTCGATCACTCCGTCGATATGCGTTCCCATAAAGTCAAGAAACCCTCTGGGAGTCGAGTTCGGCGAAGGCCTCGGCGAACACTTCACGGACGGTGGTTCCGTCGGGGCGACGCCACTCGGCGGTGACCTGGCCGTCGGTGGCCTGAGCAGGGTCCGTACCGGTGCCGAGGACGCGTCGTACGCGGAGGGTCAGCGGGGCGGACGCGCCGGGGGTCCGTACCACCACGTCGGTGTGGTCGGGGGCGTCCGTGGCCCGTACCAGCTCCGCGTCGGCCGCGTTGCCCGCCTCCACGGGCGAGACGGCGACGGTGGGGTCGAGGACGTCCGACAGGGACTGGGCCTGCGCCTGGGTCCGGCCGGTGAACAGCGCGTGCAACTGGGCGGCCAGTACCGGGTCGTGGGTGCCGTCGTAGATCCAGCGCGTTCCGAGGACGCCGTGCTCGGAGGTGCCGATGAGGGCGCTCTCGGCGCCCTCCAGGGGGCCCGCGCGGTAGGTCATGGGGACGAGGTACGCCGCCGCTCCGTCGTCCTCGCCGTCGGTCACCACCATGAACTCGATGCCGACTTCGCCCTCCGGGTCGTCCAGCCGGAACCCGCCGGCCTTCACCGGCCGCACCTCCTCCCCGCCCGTGTGCCACTCCCGGGAGGGGAGCCACGCGGCGAGCAGTTCCAGCTTGGTGGGCTGCATCGTGGTCTTGTGGATGACGGCCATCGTGCGGGTCTCCTTCTCCTTCGCGGTCCGGCCCACATCCTCCGCGCGCCGGGAACCGCAACGTAACAGACCTGGCCACGGAGTCACCGTGCGAGCCCGGTCGGCCCGGCCTAGCCTGGAGATGGAGTGTTGTCCCCGGCCGGCAGGAGGCCGCCGTGAGGTACTCACGCACATGCCGCAGGCGCTTCTGCGCGGGAATCGCGGCTCTCGGGATCTTCGCCGCCCCGCTGGGCGCCGGGACCGCGCTCGCCGCCGAACCACCCGTCCCCGGCCCGTACGTGGCAACGGCCGAACAACCCTCCCCCGGACCGTACTTGGCCGCGCGAGCGCCCGCCGCGCAGGGAGACTTCCCCGAACTCACCCCGGCCGTCGCCGCCCGCCTGGACAAGGCGATCCAGGACGTGATGAAGGAGGCGGGCGTCCCCGGTGTCACGGTGGGCCTCTCCGCACCCGGCAAGGGCACGTACATCCGCTCCTTCGGCGTCGCCGACAAGGCCACCGGGCAGCCGATGACCCCCAACCTGTTCATGCGGATCGGCAGCGAGACGAAGACCTTCACGGTGACCGCCCTGCTCGAACTCGTCGACCAGGGCGAGGTGAGCGTCGACGACCCGATCTCGAAGTACATCGACGACGTGCCGAACGGCGACAAGATCACCCTGCGGAACCTCGCGTCCATGCGCAGCGGGCTGTTCAACTACACGGCGGACGAGGGCTTCTACAAGGCATTCACCTCGAACCCCGATCGCCCGTTCACCCCGCAGGAGTTGCTCGACTTCTCGTTCAAGCACCCGATCCAGTTCCAGCCCGGGACCGAGTTCGAGTACTGCAACACCAACCTGATCCTGCTCGGGCTGGTCGTGGAGAAGGTCAGCGGCACGCCGCTGCACGAGTTCATCCAGGAGAACGTCCTGGACCCGGCGGGCCTGCGCAACACCGTCTTCCCGACCGACGCCGCGTTCCCCAGCCCGCACGCCCACGGCTACACGATCCAGACCGCCTCGGGCCAGGTCGAGGATGCCACGAACTGGAATCCCTCCTGGGCCTGGGCGGCGGGCGCGATGATCTCGAAGCTCCAGGACCTCCGCACCTGGGCCCGGGTGGTCGCCACCGGCGAGCTGCTGACTCCCGAGACCCAGGCCGAACGCCTCAAGACGTATCCGTCGGGCGTCCCCGGCGCCGGATACGGGATGGGCATCTTCGACATCCAGGGCTGGATCGGCCACAACGGCTCACTGCCCGGCTACGAGTCGCTGACGATCTATCTGCCCGAGCCGCAGGCCACTCTGGTCGTCCTCCTCAACACGGACACGCCGCACGACAACGAGGAGCCCAGCACCCTCTTCGGCCAGGCCATCACCCGCATCGTGACCCCGGACCACGTCTACGACATCCCGGTCACGGCGGCGGCACCGACCAGCCCGAGCCCGAGCAAGAACTGACCACCGCCCACGCCTCCGGGCGACGATCGTACTGATAATGTCGGAAATGCCGTCTTTGACCTGCGACACGCAACCGTGCCGCCGCAGAACGGGAGCAGGAATGACCGGTGGACCCGAGCCCATCAGCGCCGTCGCCCGCGAGGCACTGGAGCGGGAGCTCGACGATCTGCGCACCGAACGCGAGGCCGTCGCCGTCACCCTGCGGGGCGGGGGCGGCGACCAGACGGGCGACCGGGCCGACCAGGCCGACGAACTCGAACGGGCCACGGAACTCGACCGGCTGGACCGCCGCATCGACGAGATCGACGGGCGGCTGCGCGAGGCGGACGCCGCCGGGGCTCCCCGTACCGACGCGGTCGGCGTGGGCAGCACCGTGAAGGTGCGGTTCGAGGACGGCACGGAGACGACCGTCCAGATCGGCGAGGTCGCGGCCGTGCTCGACCGGACCATGGTCACCGCCGACAGCCCGCTCGGCGGCGCGCTGCTCGGCCACCACGCGGGCGACACCGTCACCTATGTGACGCCCGAGGGGCGGACCACGGCGGTCGTGCTGTCCCTCGGCGACTAGCCGGCCTGCGGGAGGCCGAGACCCGGACGCCGACCGAGGGTCCCTCCGCTGTACCGGTGACGAGAGCCTTTACGTACGCGAGCCGTGGTGGCGCGGCCGACCGTCCCGCCACGTGGGCCGCGCCCCGAGGTGACGCAGCGCGGAGGCCGCCGCCCCGGCGCCGCACATGCCGTGGGCTCCGGGGCCCGGCGGGGTGGCCGCCGAGCAGAGGAACACGCCGGGCAGCCCGGTGGCGTACGGATCGAGCGCGGGCCGGGCGCCCAGGAGGAGTTGGGGGACGGTCTTGGCGCCGGTAAGGATGTCCCCGCCGGTGAAGTTGGGGTTGGTGGCCGCGAACTCGGCCGGGCGGATGACGTGTCGGCCGACGATGCGTTCACGGACGCCGGGCGCGAAGCGTTCGAGCTGCCGGAGGACCGCCTCCGTCGCGTCGCCCTCGTAGCCGTACGGGACATGGGCGTAGGTGTAGACGGGGTGGACGTCGCCGACGGACCGGAACGGGTCGGCGAGATACTGCTGACCGACGAGGACGAAGGGCCGCTCGGGCATCCGACCCCGCGTCACCTCCTTCTCGGTGAAGGCCACTTCGTCGAGCGGACCGCCGAGGTGTACCGTCCCGGCGCGGCGCGCCCGCTCGTCCGTCCAGGGCACACCGCCTTCGACGGCGAGGTCGACCTTGAACGCGCCGGGTCCGCGCCGGAAGCGTCGGTAGGCGGCTGACACGCGAGGCGGCAGCAGGTCGCCGTAGACGTCGGCGACCTGGCCGGGATCGAGGTCGAGGAGAGTCACGTCGGCGGGCGGGAGCTGCCGGCGGTCGGTGATCCGTACGCCGGTGTGGATCGTGGCACCGTGCTCGCGGAGTACGGAGGCCATGCCGCGGCTGATGGACCGCGAACCGCCCTCGGCGACGGCCCAGCCCGCGGTATGGCCGGCGACGAGGATGCCGAGTCCGATGGCCGAGCCGAACGGGTCCGAGAGCGGGCGGAAGGAGTGCGCCGCCACTCCCGCCCACAGCGCCCGCGCCTGCGGGGTGCGGAAGAACCGCGCGAGGGCCGTCGCCGGCAGGACGGTCGGCAGACCGAAGCGGGCGAGCAGCAGGGGATGCGCCGGGAGCCGGAGCAGCGGGCCCATGACGTCCTCGGCGAGCGCGTCCCACCGTCGTACGGAAGGCTCCAGCAGGGCCCGGTAGCGGCCGCCGTCGGCGGCGAGCCCCGCCGCGGTCTCCGCCACCGACCGCAGCAGGACACCGGCCGTGCCGTCGTCCAGGGGATGGACGCAGTCGATCTCCGGCTGTCGCCAGCGCAGCCCGTGCCGCTCCAGATCGAGCGACCGGAGGGCGGGCGAGGTGACAGCCATGGGGTGGATGGCGGAGCAGTGGTCGTGCAGCAGACCGGGCAGGACGGCCTCGTAGCTGCGGGTGCCGCCGCCGATCTCCTCGGCGGCCTCGAAAACGGTGACCTCGAGGCCCTCCCGCGCGAGCAGGGCGGCTGCGGCGAGTCCGTTGGGCCCGGCGCCGACGACGACGGCGGTGGTCATGAGGCGGTCTCCACACCCGGGCCTGCCTCAGCCCGTGACGATTCCCGTGACGAGGTTGATGGTGGTGGCCAGGATACTGGCGCCGAACACGTACGACAGCAGGCAGTGGCGGAGGGCGACCGAGCGGATCGTGGTGCTGGAGACGTCGGTGTCGGAGACCTGATAGGTCATGCCGAGGTTGTAGCTGAAGTAGAGGAAGTCGCTGTACCGGGGCGGTTCCCGGGAGTTGAAGTCGATCCCGCCGCCGGGGTTCTCGTAGTAGATGTACGCGTACCGGGTGGCGTACATCAGGTGCAGGGCCGCCCAGGCCATGAACACTCCGGCGAGGGCGGTCGCCGCGGCGGCGTGGCTCAGGTCCGATGTGCCGACCAGGAGCAGCACCACGATGCCGACGAGTCCGCACACGGCCGTCCCGACGACGGCCAGTTCCTCGACGACGGGCCGGAACTCCTCGCGGCGTACGTTGCGATGGGTGGTGGTGGCGTCCATCGGCCACAGGGCGATCCAACCGGACACGACGAAGAGGGTCTCCCCCACGGCGATCGCGGAGAGCACGCCGAGGGGTGCGTGGGTGAAGGCGCCGACCACGGCGCCTGCCGCCGCCGCGACCGCCGCCGAGAGGACGAGCCGGGGTACGGCGGCGTGCAGCAACCTACTGTTCATGGCGGCCCCCAGGGTTCCCTGCAGCTCCGGCTCTCATGCTTCGAGGACGACGACGGCCTCGTCCGTGTACGTGCGGAAGGTCAGCGTCTCCTGGAAGTACAGCTGGACGCTGTGCGCGTCGTGCCCCGTGTAGCCGATCGCCAGGTCCTGGCCGAGGAACAGCTCGAAGTCGCCGCCGCGGGTGGACAGGACGAAGCCGCCGCTGAGGGCCGGCGCCCAGATCGGGGAGCCGTCGAGCATGCGGCCGAGGTGCGCCGCGATCGGGTAGCCGTGGTCGGAGGTCTCGCTGACCGCCCGGTACTCGTCGGCGCCGAGCAGCAGCGCGTACGGGCCGTCGACACCGGCGAGGCGCAGCGCGGTGAGCGCTCTGCTGACCGTGTCGGGGTAGTCGCGCGGTTCGGCGGGCAGCCGGACGACCGGGTTCGAGGACCTGGCGCGCAGGCCGTCGACGCCGGCCGCCTCGTACCCGTCGAAGATCGTCCGGTCCTCGACGAACGCCATGGCGCGCGCGGCGTCCTTGACGGGTTGCCAGTCGGAGTCCTTCGAGCCGCGCTCGACGTCGTCGACGGCGGCCCGGTCGACGGTGAACGGCACCCTGAGTTCGACCAGGGATTTCGCCTCGCGCAGGCGGGCGGTGACGCCGGGGGCGGGCGCGCTCATGTCGGTGAGGTGTCCGGTGCCGACGGCGGCGAGTTCGGGGCCTCCGGGGTCGGGGACGTCGACGACGCGGCGGCCGGCGACGTTGCGCCGGAAGGTGCGGCGGGCCTCCTCCTCGATCTCGGCCCAGGCCGCCGGGGTGATCGGGGCGAGTTCGCGGTGCAGGTTGTTCGTGTCGGCTCCGCGGTAGGCGTCCGTCGGGGCACCGGGGGGCGTGGCGTCGGGGGTCGTCATGGGCTGTCAGGCTCCTTTCAGGCCGCCGATGCCCAGGGAGTCTCCCTGGCGTGCGGCGGCTTCCGGCGGCGCGGCGGGCAGGTCGTCGAGGAGGTCGGCGCTCGGCACGAAGAAGAGGCCGCCGGTCACGGCGCGGGAGAAGTCGAGGATGCGGTCCGTGTTGCCCGGGGGGTCCCCGAGGAACATGTTGCGCAGCATGCGTTCGGTGACGGCGGGCGTGCGCGCGTAGCCGATGAAGTACGTGCCGAACTCTCCGCCTCCGATCCGTCCGAACGGCATGTTCGCGCGGAAGATCTGCCGGGTGACGCCGTCCTCGTCGACGATCGTGTTCAGCGCGACGTGCGAGTCCGCCGGTTTGACGTCGTCGGCCATCTCGACGTTGGACGCCTTGGCTCGGCCGATGACGTGCTCCTGCTGTTCGACGGTGAGCGCGTCCCAGGCCGGCATCTCGTGCAGGTACTTCTGCACGATGACGTAGCTGCCGCCGCGGAACCCGGGGTCCTCGTCGCCGATGTGGACCGCCGCGGCCGCCACCTGTCCCCCGGGGTTCTCGCTGCCGTCGACGAAGCCGAGGAGGTCGCGCTCGTCGAAGTACGTGAAGCCGTGCACCTCGTCGACGACGGTCACCGCGGCACCCAGGCTCTCCACGATCTGCCGGGCCAGTTCGAAGCAGAGGTCCATGCGCCGGGCCCGTACGTGGAACAGCAGGTCACCGGGGGTGGCCGGGGCGCGGTGGCGGGGGCCTCGGAGCGCCGGGAACGGGTGGAGCTCCCGGGGGCGCGGGCCGCCGACGAGCCGGTCCCAGCCGTCGGAGCCGATCCCGGCGACGCAGGTGAGGGCGGATTCGGGGGACCGGAAGGACACCGACCTGATCAGGCCGGTCAGGTCCTGGAGCGCCTCCCGCACCGCGGTCTCGCCGCCGGGGTTGACGGTGGCCACGAGGAACACGCCCGCCCGGGAGGGCGGGGCGACGACGGGTTGGACGACGACCATGGGACTCCCGCCGAAAGGAAATTACCCAGAAGGGCATGAAAAGGACAGCGTCAGCGTAGGCGCGCGTGATCCGGTACGCAGCCCGTACGACCTTCCGGGGGTCGAGTGGCACCCGCGATCGGGCGGGCATAGCCTGCCCAAGGGGCGACCTTTCGTTCCGTCGCGCCCCATATATCCGCAGGTGAAAGGGTGAACTGCCTTGAGCACCGACCAGGAAGCACCCGGCGGGCGGGACGCACAGGACCCCCTGGAGCCCCGGGTGGGCCCGACCCCCGAGGGCGACCCCGAGTTCCACCCGTACCACCACCCGGCCGCGGGCTGGGGCGCCGCCAAGAGCGTGACCAACTTCCTCGTACGCGAGGGAGCGCTGGTGGACGGCCCGCGCGCGATCATGCGGATGAACCACGAGAACACCGGTTTCGACTGCCCCGGCTGCGCGTGGCCCGACGACACCAAGGGCCTGCACCTGGACATCTGCGAGAACGGGATCAAGCACGTCACCTGGGAGATGACCCGTAAGCGCGTCGGCAGGGAGTTCTTCGCCGCGCACTCGGTGTCCGAGCTCGCCGAGTGGACCGACTACGACCTGGAGAACGAGGGCCGGCTGACCGAGCCGATGGTCTACGACCCGGAGTCGGACCACTACGTCCCGATCACCTGGAAGGACGCGTTCGACGTGGTCGGCCGAGCCCTGCGCGGCCTCGACGACCCCGACCAGGCGTCGTTCTACACCTCGGGACGGCTCGGCAACGAGGCCACCTTCCTCTACCAGCTGATGGCCCGCGAGCTGGGCACCAACAACCTGCCCGACTGCTCCAACATGTGCCACGAGGCCAGCGGCCGAGCCCTCCAGGACTCCCTGGGCACGGGCAAGGGCACCGTCGACCTCAAGGACTGGGAGACCGCCGACGCGTTGTTCATCTTCGGGGTGAACGCCGCCTCCAACGCGCCCCGGATGCTCACCGCGCTCGCCGAGGCCCACCACCGCGGCGCCCAGATCGTGCACGTCAACCCGCTCGTCGAGGCGGCCGCGACGCGCACCATCGTCCCGCACGACTTCACGGACATGGCGCTCTTCAAGACGACGAAGACCAGCACCCTCAACCTCCAGCCGCGCATCGGCGGCGACATGGCGCTGATCCGCGGTATGGCCAAGGCGGTCCTGGAGCGGTCGGCGACCGACCCCAAGGCCCTCGACGAGGAATTCGTCGACCGCCACACCTCCGGCTTCGACGAGTACCGCGCCCTGTGCGAGGGCACGCCGTGGGAGGAGATCGAGCTCCAGTCCGGGCTGAGCCGCGCCGACATCCTCAAGGCCGCGCAGGTCTACGGCGAGGCCGACCGCTCCATCGTCAGCTGGTGCCTGGGCCTCACCCAGCACGAGCACGGCGTCGACACCGTCCGGGAGATCGTCAACCTGCTGCTGCTCCGCGGCAACCTGGGGCGCGAGGGCGCGGGACCCTCCCCCGTACGCGGACACAGCAACGTCCAGGGCAACCGCACCTGCGGCATCGACCACCGCCCCAGCGACGCGTTCCTCGACCGTCTCGCCGAGGTCTGCGGGATCGAGCCGCCGCGCGAGCACGGCCTGGACACCGTCCGCACCATCGAGGCGATGCAACGCGGCGAGATCAAGGTGTTCGTCGGCATGGGCGGCAACTTCGCCCTCGCCGCACCCGACACCCCGCTCACCTACGCGGCGCTGCGCACCTGCGACCTCACCGTCCAGGTCAGCACCAAGCTGAACCGCAGCCACATCGTCCACGGCGCGCAGGCCCTCATCCTCCCCTGCCTCGGCCGGACCGAGAAGGACCACCAGCGCAAGGGCGTCCAGAGCACCTCGGTCGAGGACTCGATGAGCATGGTCCATCTGTCGGTCGGCATGAAGCGCCCGGCGTCCTCGCAGCTGCTGTCCGAACCGGCCATCGTCGCCGGCATGGCCCGTGCCGCGCTCCCCGACAGCGCCACTCCCTGGGAGTGGTACATCGAGGACTACGACCGCATCCGGGACACCATGGCCAAGGCCCTCGACGGCTTCGAGGACTTCAACCGGCGGGTCCGCCTCCCGCTCGGCTTCCGCATCAAGCAGCCGGCCCGCGAACTGGTCTTCCTCACCCCGTCCGGGCGCGCCGAGTTCTCCAGCGCCCCGCTGCCCGACGTCGTGCCCGAGCCGGGCATGCTGGCCCTGGGCACCATGCGGTCCCACGACCAGTGGAACACCACCATCTACTCGGACAACGACCGCTACCGCGGCATCAAGAACCTGCGCACGCTCGTCTTCATGAACCGGGCCGACATGCGCGAACGCGGGATCGACGACATGGGACCCGTCGACATCACGAGCACCGCGAAGGACGGCAGCCGGCGGCACCTGAACGGCTACCTCGCGATTCCGTACGACATCCCCCGGGGCTGCGCGGCCGGCTACATGCCCGAGATGAACGTGCTGTGCGCGCTGGTCGACTACAGCACGCAGAGCGACCAGCCGATCATGAAGCACGTGAAGGTGACGATCGAACCGGCCGCCTGACTCCCCCGCGGACCCGGGGAGTTCACCCCCAGCGGGCGAGCCGGTCCAGGAGGGCGTACGCGCGCCGTTCCGCCGCGGCGAGTTCGGTGGGGTCGATCTCCGCCGGCCAGAGTTCGCCCGCGGCGGCGTCGTCGGCCTCGCGCAACTCCACGACCGCCGCCGCGAGTCGCGTCTGGACGACCGGGAACGACCGCGCCGCGCCGCCGTCCTGCGCCCGTTCCTCCAGGGCGCGTTCGGCGCGCGCCGACGCCGCCGCACATGCCGCGAGCGCGCGCTGCGCCCGTACGGCCGCACGGTCGTGGACCACGACGAGCGCGCAGACCAGGGCGATGCCGACCCCGAGCAGACTGCTCAGCGCCCGGTCCTGGACGAGGTCCCCGGTCGGTGAGGGGGCGGCCAGGTCCGTGAGCAGCAGCGCGAGCGGGGTGAGGAAGACGACGCCGAGACCGTAGTTGCGGGCGACGACGTACTCCAGGAGGAATTCGAGGAGCACGATCACCAGGACGAGGACGACGGGTTCGGGGTGCGCGGCAAGCACGCCGAGGGCGAGCATCAGGCCCGCCATCGTGCCGAGGGTCCGCTGTACGGCCCGCTGCGCCGCCGTCCGCACGTTGATCGAGTGCAGGACCGCGGCGGCGGAGATCGCCGCCCAGTAGCCGTGGCCGAGGCCGAGCAGCAGGGCGGCCCCACCGGCGAGTCCGGTGCCGAGGACCATCCGCAGCGCGGGTACGAGCAGGATCGCCGTGCGGCCCTGGCCGCCCCGCCCCAGCACGAGTTCCGTGGCCCGTAGTTCGGTGGCCCGCAGCGTCGTGGAACCGTCCGGGACCGCCCCCGGGACGGCGGCGCCCCGGGCGATCAGGGAGGGGACCGCGAGCTCGGGCAGTATCCGCGGAAGCCGTCGGCGGCGGCTCACGAGCAGCCGGACCTGCCGGCGCAGGTTCCGAGCCAGCCCGGCGGGGTCGTCCGGCAGCCTGCGCGCCGAACCGACGAGCAGCGCCCAGGCGAGGTCGGTGAGGCGCAGGCAGGTGTCTCCCCGGCCGCCCCGCTGGGCGCCGCTCGGGGGCAGGACGCCGAGCGTCCGGTACGCCTGGAGCACGGCGGCCGTCGCCCGGTGCCGTACGAGGCCGCGGCCGTTCCCCGCGCCCGCCGCCTCCCACAGGTCCGCCAGTTCGCGCAGCGCCGCCGCCACGGCGAGGCGCTGCGGACGGTCCGGGTGCGCGAACCACCCGAGGACGGCGAGGACCCAGGCCACGGCCGCGCCCGTCGCGGCCAGGGCCGTCTGGGGAAGGATGTCGGCGGGGTCGGTGGAGCCGTTGGCCGCCACGGCGAAGGAGAACAGCAGCAGTACCGCGCCGAGGCCGCTGAGCCGGGCCGCGTCACAGGCGAACTTCGCCGCACCGGCCACCAGGGCCGTCGCCGCGACCGTCACGGCGGCGCCCGCTCCCCCGTCCCTGGGCTGCGCCCATGCGGCGAGCGCCGAACCGCAGCCCACGCTCGCGGTCATGGCCACCGCGACGAGCGCCAGCACACGGGCCCGCCGCGCGTACGGCAGGTTGCGGCCGAAGGTCGTGGTGAAGGAGCCGAGCATCGTGTAGACGGCGTGGTCGGCCCGCCCGGCCAGGGCCAGCGGCAGGGCGGGCACGGCCATGGCGAGTGCGGCGCGCAGGGCGAAGGACAGGGCGCCGTCCACGCTCTGGAGCGCCAGCGCGCCCCGGGGGGAGAGCGCCCGCCCGGCTCGGACCGCGGCCCGCCGCCAACCCCCGGGCGCGTCACGCCCCTTGGGCCCGCGCCCCGCGTCCGGCGCGCCCCGGCCGTCAGGCTCGCCCCGGTCGCTCAGCACGCGCCGACCCACTCCTCGGCGCCGTCCACGAAGATCTGCCGCTTCCAGATCGGCACTTCGTGCTTCAGGTCCTCGACCAGGCGCTCGCAGGCCGCGAACGCCTCGGCGCGGTGCGGGCAGGAGACGGCCGCGATGACGGCGACGTCACCCACGGCCAGGTGACCGGTCCGGTGTACGGCGACCAGCGCGCGTACGGGGAAGTCGGCGGCGACCTTCTCGGCCACCCGGCGCAGCTCGGCCTCCGCGCCGGGGTGGGCGCTGTACTCCAGGGAGGCCACCGGCCTGCCGCCGTCGTGGTCGCGGACGGTGCCGACGAAGAGGGCGGTGCCGCCGGCGGCATCGTCGCCCGCCGCCGCGTACACCTCGGCGAGGGAGAGCGGGGTGTCACGTACGGCGAGCAGTCGGACGGGGTCGGGGGCGTCGGGCAGGTGCGTCATGGGTCCAGGTCCTGGGAGTGGGGGCGGCGGCGGTTCGGGGGCGGGGCTCAGCCGCCCGCGAACGGGGGCAGCACTTCGACCGTGCCCCCTTGGGGCAGCGGTACGGCGCGGTGGTCCCGGTGGCCGACCGGGTGACCGTCGACCAGGAACGAACAGTGCCCCAGGAGTCGGGCGAAGCGCGGCCGGTCGGTGCGGAGGGAGCGGGCGTGAGCCAGTGCCTCCGCGAGGGTCGTGGCGCGATAGGGCTCCTCGGGCGTACCGGCCTCGGCCTTGGCGGCCGCCCAGTAGCGGATCGTTCCGGCGGGTGTGGTCGACGTCGTCACGGCTGTTCCTCCTCGGGTGGTTCCGTGCGGGTGCTGCGGAGCGCACGACGGTCAGGGTCCGGGTACGTCGAGCACCTCGACGTCGGCTCCGGCGGCCAGGCCTCCGGGTGGCACCACCACGAGGCCGTCGGCGCGGGCGAGGCCGCGCAGCATGGCCGGCCCGTCGAAGGGCAGCGGCGCCACCCGCTGCCCGGATCGGCGTACGGGCAGCAGCCGGGTGTCGCGCGGGTGCCCCGGCAGGGCTGCGGCGCAGGCCGCGCGGAACGGCTCGGGGTCCGGGTGCCCGCCGAGCCGGCGGAGCAGCGGTACGGCAAGGGTCACGGTGCCGGCGACGGCGGCGAGCGGGTTGCCGGGCAGGCCCACCAGGTGGCGGGGCCGGCCGTCGGCGCCCGGCGGCAGTTCGGCGAACAGCATGGGATGGCCGGGCCGTACGGCGACGGAGTCGACGAGCAGCCGGGCGCCGAGCTTCGCGAGGGCGTCGTGCAGGAAGTCCACGGGGCCGGCGGCGGTGCTGCCGGTGGTGACGACGACATCGGCGGTGGAGTCGCGCACGGCCTCGAACAACGGCCCGAAGGCGTCGGACACCAGGCGGCGGCCGGTGACGTCCGCGCCCCGGCCGCTCAGCCAGGGCGGCAGGAGCGGGCCGAGGGCATCGCGCACACGCCCGTCCCCGGGCAGTCCTGCCGTCAGCAACTCGTCGCCGAGGATGAGGAGTTCGACGGCCGGGCGGCGGTGCACGGCGAGCCGGTCGTACCCGGCCGCCGCCGCGAGGCCGAGGACGGCGGGGGTCACGGTCGTACCGGCGGGGAGCAGGGGTTCGCCCTCCTGGCTCTCCTGCCCCCGGGGCCGGACGTCACGGCCGGCCGCCAGTGGTCCGGGACCGGTGGACCGGTCGAACAGCATCGCCTCCCGGGCGTCGGCGTCCCCGTGCTCCCGGCGCAGGACGGCACTGGCTCCCGCGGGCAGCCGGGCGCCGGTGGCGATGGGGACGGCGGTGCCGGGGCGCAACGGGCGGGACCGCCCACCGGCCAGTACGTCGCCGCCCCGCAGTCGCCAGGGCCCGGGGCCGGCCACGGCCCATCCGTCCATCGCGGAGGTGTCGAACGACGGCAGGGCGGTGAGCGCCGTCAGCGGCTCGGCGAGCGCGTGACCGAGCGCCTCGCCGAGGCCGCGGTCGACGACGGGCAGGGCCGCCACGTCGCGCGCGACCTCCCGCGCCCGGCCCCAGGCCACGGCGTGGCCGTGCCCGGTCGGCCGGGCAGCCGCCGTCTCCCTCGGTGGCCCCGACGAGACGGGGTCGGTCGCGCCGTCCTCCGCCTCCGGGTGCCCGGGCACCGGATCCACCGCGTGTCCCCGCTCCAGGCTCGTCCGGGAGGTCCCGCCTCCCGGGCCGCTCATCGGTGCCGCAGTCATGTGTCGCTCCCTCGCTTCCTGTCGTCCGTGGGGCCGTGGCGCTTCGTCAGTCATCAGGCACAAGCCGCCCGCCACCAGCCGCCAGGCCTCGGGCCTCCTCAGGGGCCTCAGGGCCGCAGGTCCTCAGGCGTCCGCTCTCAACCACCGATCGCCGACATCGGACGCTCCGGCCGCCGGAACTCCGGGCTGTCGATCGCGTGCCCCGGGCCCTTGCCACCGATCGAGCTCCGCCAGGCCGCCTCCAGCTCCGCGTCACCGGCACCGCCCCTCAGCAGCGCCCGCAGGTCCGATTCCTCGGTGGCGAAGAGGCAGTTGCGCAGCTGTCCGTCGGCGGTGAGCCGGACCCGGTCGCAGCTGCCGCAGAACGGGCGGGTCACGCTCGCGATGACCCCGACCACCGTGTCGGTGCCGGCGATCCGCCACTCCTCCGCGGGCGCGTTGTCCCGCCGCCCGACCGGGATCAGTTCGAAGCGCTCGCCGAGGCGGTCCAGGATCTCCTCGGCGGTGACCATCCCGTCCCGGTCCCAGGCGCCCTGCGCGTCCAACGGCATGGACTCGATGAACCGTGCCCGGTAGCCGTGCTCGACGGCGAAGGCCGCCAGGTCGGCGATCTCGTCGTCGTTGACCCCGCGCACCGGAACGGTGTTGATCTTGACGGGGGCGAGACCGGCGGCACGGGCCGCGCGCAGTCCTGCCAGCACGTCGGGGAGGCGGTCGCGCCGGGTGATCGCGGCGAACCGCTCGGGGCGCAGGGTGTCCAGGCTGACGTTGACCCGGCTCAGCCCCGCCTCGCGCAGGGCGGCGGCGCTGCGCGCCAGGCCGATGCCGTTGGTGGTGAGGGACAGTTCGGGCGCGTCGGGCAGGGCGTGCAGTCGTGCGACGAGTCCGGGCAGGCCACGGCGCAGCAGGGGTTCGCCGCCGGTCAGCCGTACCTCGGTGATGCCGAGGCGCCACGCGGCGATGCGGACGAGCCTGACGACCTCGTCGTCGGTGAGCAGCTCGGGCCGGGGCAGCCAGTCGAGGCCCTCGGCGGGCATGCAGTACGTGCAGCGCAGATTGCAGCGGTCGGTGAGGGACACCCGAAGGTCCGTGTGGACCCGGCCGAAGCGGTCCGTCAGCGGGGACGGGACGGCCGTCGGCGGAGCCGGGACGGTGCTGTCGAGGAGCGGTCGGGACACGGGGCTGCCTTCTTCCTCTGCCCTGCGGCAGTCGCGCATTTCTCACCCGCTGCCCACTTTCGGGGGATACCCGGATGAAGTCAAAGAGGGTTTCTCTATTACGTGATCGGTGGCGCCGATCAGATCCAGCAAACCCGCTCTGACCTGGAACATCACAACGATAAGCTGCGCCTGTCAGCTCATCGAATTCTCCTCTTTGACTTCCTGCGGCGAATAAGCGGATATTCGGCTCACCATCACCGGAACGCAGGGTGCCGAAACACAGAAAAAGAGGCGCAGCCGATCATGAGCAGCCGCATCGAGGACGATCCGAGCGACGATCTGAAGGTCACCCCGCCCAAGACCTGGGCGACGGGTCTGCCGGCGGTGACACACGCGCTGGAGTACTCGCTGAGCCAGACGTCCCCGCGTCGTACCGCGCTGACGCTGCTGAACATCAACCAGCCCGAGGGCATCGACTGCCCGGGCTGCGCCTGGCCGGAGCCCGCGCCGGGCGAACGGCACATGAACGAGTACTGCGAGAACGGCGCGAAGCACATCAACGACGAGGCGACCTCCCGCCGTGTCACCCGAGAGTTCTTCCGCGAACACTCGATCGCCGAGCTCGACGGCATGTCCGACTACTGGCTGAACCAGCAGGGCCGGCTGACCGAGCCGATGGTGAAGCGGCCGGGCGGGACGCACTACGAGCCGATCGGCTGGGACGAGGCGCTGGGTCTGCTCGCCGAAGAACTGCGGGGCCTGGACTCCCCCGACGAGGCCCTGTTCTACGTGTCGGGCCGGTTGAACAACGAGGCCGCGTTCCTGCTCCAGCTGTTCGCGCGCGCCTACGGCACGAACAACCTCCCCGACTGCTCCAACATGTGTCACGAGTCCAGTGGATTCGCCATGTCGGAGACGCTCGGCATCGGCAAGGGCAGCGTCTCCCTGGACGACATCCACCACGCCGATCTGATCTTCGTCGTGGGGCAGAACCCGGGCACCAACCACCCCCGGATGCTCTCGGCACTGGAGGAGACCAAGCGCAACGGGGGCCGGGTCGTGGCGGTCAACACGCTGCCCGAGGCCGGTCTGATGCGCTTCAAGCACCCGCAGAAGGCGCGCGGGATCATCGGCCGCGGCACGCCGATGGCAGACCAGTTCCTGCACATCCGGGCCGGTGGTGACCTCGCCCTGTTCCAGGCCCTGAACCGGTTGCTCCTGGAGGCCGAGGACGCCGCGCCGGGGACCGTACTCGACCACGCGTTCATCGGTACGTACACCACCGGCTTCGAGGAGTTCGCCGCGCACGCCCGGAAGATCGCCTGGGAGGACGTCCTGGCGGCGACCGGGCTGTCCCGCGAGGAGATCCAGGAGGTCTTCGAGCGGGTGCTGAAGAGCGAGAAGATCATCGTGTGCTGGGCGATGGGGCTCACCCAGCACAAGCACGGGGTGCCGACCATCCGTGAGGTGGTGAACTTCCTCCTCGCCCGGGGCAACATCGGCAGGCCCGGCGCGGGCGTCTGCCCGGTGCGCGGCCACAGCAACGTCCAGGGCGACCGCACCATGGGCGTGTGGGAGCAGATGCCGCAGGAGTTCCTCGACGCCCTGGGGGCCGAGTTCGGCTTCACACCGCCGGCCCGTCACGGGCTGGACGCGGTGCACAGCATCCGGGCCATGGACGAGGGCCGCGCCAAGGTCTTCCTGGGTGTCGCGGGCAATTTCGTACGGGCCACCCCCGACAGCGCGGTCACCGAGGCGGCGATGCGGAAGTGCCGGCTCACCGCGCACATCTCCACCAAGCTCAACCGCTCCCACACGGTCTGCGGCGACACCGCCCTCATCCTGCCCACCCTCGGGCGCAGCGACCGGGACGTCCAGGCGACCGGTGAGCAGTTCGTCACCGTCGAGGACTCGATGAGCGACGTCCACTCCTCCCGGGGGAAGCTGCCGCCCGCCTCCCCGCACCTGCTGAGCGAGGTCGCGATCGTCTCCCGGCTCGCGCGCCGGACCCTCGGCGACGAGCCGCCCGTCCCCTGGGAGCTGTTCGAGGCCGACTACGGCACCGTCCGCGACCGGATCTCCCGGGTCGTGCCGGGCTTCGAGGACTTCAACGCCCGGGTGTCCGTGCCCGGCGGCTTCCATCTCCCCAACCCGGTGAACGAGCGGGTCTTCCCCACTCCGAGCGGCAAGGCCGTCTTCACCCGCAACGACTTCACGATGCCGGAGATACCCGAGGGGCATCTGCTGTTGCAGACCCTGCGCTCGCACGACCAGTGGAACACCGTCTGGTACGCGCCGAACGACCGCTACCGGGGCATTCACGACGCCCGCCGGGTCGTCCTCGTGAACCCCGCGGACCTGGCGGAGCTCGGCCTCGCCGACCGTGACACCGTCGACCTGGTGAGCGTCTGGCACGACGGACGGGAGCGCCGGGCGGAGGACTTCCGGGTGGTGGCCTATCCCGCGAGCCGTGGCTCGGCGGCGGCGTACTACCCGGAGACCAACGTCCTGGTGCCGCTGGACAGCGTCGCCGACATCAGCAACTGCCCGACCTCGAAGGGAGTCGTCGTCCGCCTCGAACGCACCTCATGACACAGTCGTACGAGGCCGCCCGGAACGGGACGATCACAACCACACCCTCGGAGCGGTGCTCCGAGGGATCCGAGGAGAGGAACCGACCATGGGACGAGTGACCGTACGGCGGCGCGTCCTGCGCGTGCGCGAGGGGGACTCCTCCTACCGCCCGGACACCCTGGCCGCCGAGGAGCCGATGGAGATCCGGGTCGGCGGACGCCCGCTGACGGTGACGATGCGGACCCCGGGCGACGACTTCGACCTCGCGGTCGGCTTCCTGGTGAGCGAGGGCGTGGTGCACACCGCCGAGGACGTGGCCGGCATCCGCTACTGCGCGGGCGCGACGGCCGACGGAGGCAACACGTACAACGTGGTCGACGTCGGTCTGGCGCCCGGCGTGGCCGCCCCCGACGCGTCTCTCGAACGGAACTTCTACACGACGTCCTCGTGCGGACTGTGCGGCAAGGCCAGTCTGGACGCGGTGCGCACGACGGCCGCCTGGTCGGTCGCGGAGGACCCGCTGCGGATCGGGACGGACGTCCTCGCCGCCCTCCCGGACCGGCTGCGGGCGGCCCAGCGGGTGTTCGACAGCACGGGCGGTCTGCACGCCGCCGGACTGTTCACGGCCGAGGGCGAGCTGCTGTGCCTGCGGGAGGACGTCGGCCGGCACAACGCCGTGGACAAGGTCGTCGGCCACGCCCTGCGGGAGGGCCTCCTGCCGCTGCGCGGGTCGGTCCTGATGGTGAGCGGCCGGGCCTCGTTCGAACTGGTGCAGAAGGCGGTGATGGCCGGGATCCCGCTGCTCGCAGCGGTCTCGGCGCCCTCCTCGCTCGCGGTGGACCTCGCAGCGGAGAGCGGTCTGACCCTGGTCGGCTTCCTCCGCGGCTCCTCGATGAACGTGTACACGGGCGACGAGCGGCTGCACCCGCTGCCCGTGGCCTGACGTGTGGCGATTGGCTTTGCGGGAGGCCGTCCGGTAGACCCGTGGAGTGCTGTTCCGTCAACTCGAGTACCTGGTCGCCCTCTCCCGCGAGCGTCACTTCGCCCGCGCCGCCCAGGCCTGCCACGTCTCCCAGCCCGCGCTGTCGGAGGCGATCCGCAAGCTGGAGGACGAACTCGACGTCCCGCTGGTGCTGCGCGGGCGCACGTACGAGGGCCTCACGCCCGAGGGCGAGCGCATCGTGGTGTGGGCACAGCGGATCCTGGCCGACCGTGACGCCCTCAAGAGCGAGGTCGGTCATCTGCGCACCGGGCTCAGCGGCAGGATGCGGATCGGTTCGGTCCCCACGGCGTCCGGCGCCGTCGCCCTGCTGACCGCGCCGTTCTGTCTGGCGCATCCGCTGGTCACGGTGGAGGTGAGGGCGGACCTCCAGTCGGAGGACGTGCTCCGGCAGCTGCGGAACTTCGAGATCGACGCGGGCGTCACGTACCTCCACGAGGGCCTCGGGGAGCAGTTCCGGACGGTGCCGCTGTACGAGGAGCGGTACGTGCTCCTCACCGGCGCCGCCGACGCCCCCGCCCATCGGACGACGGCGACCTGGGCGGAGGCCGCGCGGCTGCCGCTCTGTCTGCTGACGGAGGCGATGCAGGGGCGCCGGGTCCTGGACGAGCTGTTCGCCGAGGCGGGCGTGCGGCCGTCGCCGCGGGTCGAGACCGACTCCGTGGCGGCGCTCTTCGCCCATGTCAGGACGGGCCGGTGGGCCAGCATCGTGCCGCACACCTGGCTGCACGTCTTCGGCGTGCCGCACGGCATGCGGGCGGTGCCTCTGGTCGAGCCGACCCGGACGGTGCCCGTCGGGTTGGTGACCCTGGCGCGGGAGCCGGGATCGGTGATGGCCCGCGCTCTCCGTGAGATCGCGGGCCACACCGATGTGGCGGCCGCTCTGGAGCGGCTGCCCGAGGACTGAGCCGGTCGGCCCGCCCGTCCCGAACCGGGGGACCGAACCGGTCGGCCTGCCGTCCTGAACCGGGGGACCGAGCTAGTCGGCCTGCCTTTCCCTGTCCGGGCGAAGGCCCATTTCCTCGCGGTCCTCCTCCAGGCGCGCCGCGAGTTCGTCCTCGTCCGGGCGGCGGGGCATTCCGCGGCTGTGGCCGGTGCCGGGGTCGCCCTCGACCTGTTCGTTCGACTTGTGGTGGTGTTGGGCCATCGGTCACTCCTTGCCGTCAGGGGGTGGCGGTCGCCGCGGCCGTCTCGGGGGTCGCGCCGGCTCCGGCGCCGTCACCCTGGTGGATCGTGCAGTGGAGGGAGTCGTCGACGACATCGGCGACGATCGTGTCCCCCGGGTCGGCTTCTCCGCCGAGCAGCAGGGAGGCGATGCGGTTGTCGAGTTCCGTCTGGATCGTGCGCCGCAGCGGCCGGGCGCCGAACTCCGGCTGGTAGCCGTGGGCCACGAGCAGCTTCTTGGCCGCCTCGGTGACCTCCAGGTTCAGGCCCTGCGCGTGCACACGGTGCTTGCTGCGGTCCAGGAGGTGGTCGACGATCTCCGACAGGTCCTTCTCGGTGAGGCTGTGGAAGACGATGATGTCGTCGATGCGGTTGAGGAACTCGGGCAGGAACCGGCCCCGCAGATCCTCCATCAGCTCGCCCTTGAGCTCGGCCGCGTCGCCCTCGTGGGCGAGGATCCGGTGGGCGCCGATGTTGGACGTCATGATGATGACGCAGTGCCGGAAGTCGACCGTGCGGCCCTGCCCGTCGGTGAGCCGCCCGTCGTCGAGGATCTGCAGCAGGGTGTTGAAGACGTCGGGGTGCGCCTTCTCCACCTCGTCGAAGAGGACCACGCTGTACGGGTTGCGGCGGACCTTCTCGGTGAGCTGGCCGGCCTCCTCGTAGCCGACGTATCCGGGAGGCGCCCCGACGAGCCGGGCGACGGTGTGCTTCTCCTGGAACTCGCTCATGTCGAACCGGATCATGCGGTCGTCCACACCGAAGAGCAGCTCGGCGAGCGTCTTGGCGAGTTCCGTCTTGCCGACACCCGTGGGCCCTAGGAAGAGGAACGAGCCGACGGGGCGGTTCGGGTCGCCCATGCCGGCGCGGTTGCGGCGTACGGCCTCGGAGACCGCGGTGACCGCCTCGTCCTGGCCGACGATCCTGGCGTGCATCTCCTCCTCCAGCTTGAGGAGCTTCTCCTTCTCGCCGGCGGTGAGCTGGGACACCGGGATGCCGGTGCGGCGCGAGACGATGTCGGCGATGTCGGCGGCGGTGACCGAGACGACGCCCTCACGGCGCTCCTCGATGCCCGCCAGTTCGCCCTCCACCTCGGCGATCTGCCGCTTCAGGTCCGAGGCCTTCTCGAACTGCTCGGCGGCCACCGCCTGGTCCTTCTCGCGCCGTAGCTTGGCGAGGCCGTCCTCCCGGCTGACGACCTCGGTGGAACGGCCGGCGCTGCGCAGCCGCACGCGCGCGCCCGCCTGGTCCATCAGGTCGATGGCCTTGTCGGGCAGGAAGCGGTCGCTGATGTACCGGTCGGAGAGTTCGGCCGCCGCCGTCAGGGCGCCGTCGGCGAACCGGACCTGGTGGTGGGCCTCGTACGCGTCCCGCAGTCCTTCGAGGATCTGCACGGTCTCCTCGACCGTCGGCTCCGGGATGAGGACGGGCTGGAAGCGCCGTTCGAGTGCGGCGTCCTTCTCGATGTGCTTGCGGTACTCGTCGATCGTCGTCGCGCCGACGACGTGCAGCTCGCCGCGCGCGAGGGCGGGCTTGAGCATGTTGCCGGCGTCCATGGCGCCCTCGCCCGAGGCGCCCGCGCCGACGACCGTGTGGAGTTCGTCGATGAAGAGGATGATGTCGCCGCCGGCCTGCTGGACGTCCTCGATGACCTTCTTGAGGCGCTCCTCGAACTGGCCTCGGTACTGTGCTCCGGCGACCAGGCCCGAAAGGTCGAGGGAGACGACCCGCTTGCCCTTCAGGGTGTCGGGCACCTCGCCCGACACGATCCGCTGGGCGAGGCCCTCCACGATGGCGGTCTTGCCGACGCCGGGCTCGCCGATGAGCACGGGGTTGTTCTTGGAGCGCCGCGAGAGGATCTCGATGGTCTGCTCGATCTCCTCGGCGCGGCCGACCACGGGGTCGAGCCTGCCCGCCTTCGCCTCGTCCGTCAGGTCCCTGCCGAACTCGTCCAGGGTGGTCGCCGGCTGCTTCTGCTGCTTCCCGGCCGCCTGGGCGCCGCCGTCGGGGCGGGTCGCCCGGTCGGCGAGGCCGCGGAGCTTCTTCACGTCGTGGTCGTCCGCGCCCAGGAGCCGGCCGGCGCCCGAGTCGGCGTCGTCGAGGAGCGCGGCGAGGATGTGCTCGGGGCCGATGTACGACACGCCCGCCTCCTGCGAGCGGCCGTAGGCGGCGGCCAGGGTGCGCTTGGCGGCCGGGGTGAGTCCGGGCTCCGAGGAGGGCTCGCCGGACTCCCGGGGCAGCACCTCGTCGAGCTGGGCCGCGAGCGCCTCGGGGTCCACGCCGACCTGGGCGAGCAGCCTTCGCGAGGGGTCGACCTGGGTCGCCGCCCACAGCAGGTGTTCCGTGTCGAGGTCGGAGGTGCCGTCCTCGACGGCCTTGCGGGCGGCCAGGTTGAGGAGCTCGTGCGAGGACTCGGTCAGCAGCCGCCCGATCGGTACGCGCTGTACGGCCGGGGGCGACGACCCCGGCGACATTCCGAAGAACCGGTTCAGCATGTCGCTGAACGGGTCCGACGAACCGAAGGGTGAACCGAACGCCATCGACATGTCAGCTCCAGAGACGCATGGGGGGTCTTTCCCACTCAAACGTGACGTACAGGGCTCCGCAACCGGACCCGAACCCCCGCGGTTCGCGGCCCTCCCGTCGCCGACACGCCCGCCCCACCCGTACGGGCCGCAATCCCCGCCACGACGGCGCCCGCGTCGACGATGACACCATGACGTCCGCCATCCCCCCGAACACCCCCGGCCCGCAGGTCCGCGCCGGGGCCCTCGTCCGGAACCCCAAGCTGTGGCTCGTACCGACCGTCCTGAGCGCACTGGTCGCCGTGGGCCTCTCGCTCCTCTACATGGGCGGCATCCTCAACCCGAACGACAACCTGCACCGACTGCCCGTCGCCCTGGTCGACGAGGACCGGGGCGATCCGCTGCCCGGACAGCGGGAGAACCTGGGGAAGCAGATCACCGACTCGATCGTCGCCGCCGGTTCCTCGAAGACCAGCGTCGACTGGCAGCGGCTCGACCGCGCCGAGGCCCAGGACGCGCTGGCGTCGGGCAAGATCTTCGGCGCCCTCGTCGTCCCGGAGGACTTCACCGCGTCCGTCGCCGCCCTGACCACGAACCGGGCGACGGTACGGCCGACGCTCACCGTCCTCACCAATCCCGGCCTCGGCAGTCTGGGGTCGTCGCTGACGGCGCAGATCAACCAGAGCGCGGCCCACCAGGCCTCGCTGACCATCGGCGAACAGCTGGCGGCCACCAGCCAGGTCCCGACGACCCGGCTGCTGCTGGCCGACCCGGTGGCCGTCACCACCCAGGTCGGCCATCCGATCGGCCGGCACACCGGTCTGGGCCTGACCGCCTTCTACTACACGCTGCTGCTCGTCCTCGGCGGCTTCATCGGCGGCAACCTCGTCAACAGCGGCGTCGACACCTCACTGGGCTATGCCGACAGCGAGATCGGCCCCTGGCACTCCCGGTACCCCACGGTGCCCATCGACCGCACGCAGACACTCGTCCTGAAGATGCTGATGACGGCGGGCATCTCGGTCCTCACCACCACGCTCGTCATGGTGGCGACGATCTCGGTCCTGGGCATGGACGCCTCGCACCTGCCGATGCTGTGGATCTTCTCCTACTGTGCGACGGTCGCCGTCGGTCTGGGCGTCCAGGCCATCAACGCCGCGTTCGGCGGCATCGGCCAGCTCGTCTCCATGTTCGTCTTCATCGCGCTGGCCCTCCCCTCGTCCGGCGCGACCGTCCCCCTGGAGGCCACCCCGGGCTTCTACCGTTTCCTGGGCGTCTTCGAGCCGATGCACCAGCTCAGCGCGGGCGTCCGGTCCATCCTGTACTTCGACGCCCGCGCCGACGCCGGCCTGGCCCGCGGCTGGATCATGATCGCGGTCGGCGTGGTCCTGGCCCTGGCGTTCGGTCTCGCCATGACCCACTACTACGACCGGCGCGGCCTGCGCCGCCTCACACCCCAGCCCGCCTGAGGCAGGCGGTCGACACCGGTCTACCGCCAGTCGTCCCAGGGCGGCGGTTCTTCCGTCCCGTCCATGTCGTAGGGCGGCTCCTCGTCGTACGGCGCTTCGTCGTACGGAGCGCCGGACTGCGGTGCGGGCGGCGCGGAGGCCGCGGCCGGGACCGCCGCGGACGCGGCGACAGCGGACGCGGCGACAGCGGACGCGGCGGCGGCCTCACCGGTGACACCGGCCGCGGCACCGCACTCCGCCAGCGCGTCCAACACACCCTCGGCGTACTTGGTGAGCTTGGCCTCGCCGACGCCGCCGACGGTGCCGAGCTCCTCGACCGTCGCCGGGAGCCGCGTCGCGATCTCCCGCAGCGTGGCGTCGTGGAAGACGACGTACGCCGGTACGCCCTGCTCGCGGGCCGTCGCCGCGCGCCAGGCGCGCAGCGCCTCGAAGACCGGAACCGCGGCCGCGGGCAGGTCGACCGGCACACGGGCGCCCTTCCCGGAGCGCGCACCGGACTCCTTGCGGGACGCGGCGGCCGGTGCCTTCTCCTTGCGCATCGTGACGGTGCGGCGTCCACCGAGCACCTCTCCGCTCTCCTCCGTGAGCACGAGCGTCCCGTAGTCGCCCTCCACCGCGAGGAGCCCCAGCGCGAGGAGCTGGCGGACGACCCCGCGCCACTCCGCGGTGCCCAGGTCCGAGCCGACGCCGAAGACCGAGAGCCCGTCGTGGTCGAACTGGATGACCTTGGCCGTCTTCTTGCCCTGCAGGATGTCGATGATCTGGCCGGCGCCGAACTTCTGGCGCCGCTCCTTGGCCAGCCGCCACACGGTGGACAGCAGCTTCTGCGCCGCGACGGTGCCGTCCCAGGACTCGGCCGGGGTCAGACAGGTGTCGCAGTTGCCGCAGGGCTCGCCCTTCTGACCGAAGTACGCGAGGAGGCGCACCCGGCGGCAGTCGACCGTCTCACAGAGCGCGAGCATGGCCTCCAGGTGCATGGCGAGGGCGCGCCGGTGCTGCTCGTCGCCCTCGGAGCCGTCGATCATCTTGCGCTGCTGGACCACGTCCTGGAGGCCGTACGCCAGCCAGGCGGTGGCCGGCTCGCCGTCGCGCCCGGCGCGGCCGGTCTCCTGGTAGTAGCCCTCGACCGACTTGGGCAGGTCGAGGTGGGCCACGAAGCGCACGTCGGGCTTGTCGATGCCCATGCCGAAGGCGATCGTCGCCACCACGACGACCCCGTCCTCCCGGAGGAAGCGGGCCTGGTTCGCCGCACGCGTACGGGAGTCCATGCCGGCGTGGTACGGGACGGCGTCGATGCCGTTCTCCACGAGGAGGGCGGCGGTCTTCTCCACCGAGGCGCGGGAGAGGCAGTAGACGACTCCGGCGTCCCCGTCGTGCTCGGTCCTGATCAGTTCGAGCAGCTGCTTGTGCGGGCTGTTCTTCGAGACGATGCGGTACTGGATGTTGGGCCGGTCG
Organism: Streptomyces sp. NBC_00250; assembly: GCF_036192275.1. Lineage (NCBI taxonomy): Bacteria > Bacillati > Actinomycetota > Actinomycetes > Kitasatosporales > Streptomycetaceae > Streptomyces > Streptomyces sp. NBC_00250. Next base: position 1,621,949 of record NZ_CP108088.1, read on the forward strand.
AAGCCGGCGACGAAGTGCCGGGCCTCCTCCAGACCGAGTCGCGCGGCGATCTCCTGGTGGGTGGCCTCGGTGGCCGTCGCGGTCAGCGCGATCCGCGGCACCTTCGGCCAGCGCTCGTGGAGCATGGACAGCGCGAGGTAGTCGGGCCGGAAGTCGTGGCCCCACTGGGCGACACAGTGCGCCTCGTCGATCGCGAAGAGCGACACCTTGCCCCGGTCGAGGAGCCGCTGGGTGCCCTCGGTCCTGAGCCGCTCGGGAGCCAGATAGAGCAGGTCGAGCTCGTCGGCGAGGAAGGCCTGCTCGACGGCCTGCCGCTCGTACGGATCCTGGGTCGAGTTGAGGAATCCGGCCCGCACCCCGAGGGCCCTGAGCGCGTCCACCTGGTCCTGCATGAGGGCGATGAGCGGCGAGATCACGACGCCGGTGCCGTCTCTGACGAGGGCCGGGATCTGGTAGCAGAGGGACTTTCCGCCGCCGGTCGGCATCAGCACGAGGGCGTCGCCGCCGTCGACGACCTGCTCGATGATCTCTTGCTGCTCGCCTCGGAAGGAGCTGTAACCGAAGACGCGGTGAAGCACCTGCGCTGCCTCGGAGATCACGGCGGAACCGTCGGAAAGGACCATTCACCCACCCTATCGGCCGCCGAGGACACCCCCGGCCGCAGCGAGTGGAACCTGTGGACAACCTCCCGCCGACCCGTCCCGCGCCGCCGGACTAGGCTCGACGACGGGCCAGGAGGCAACGTGCGAGCCGCATGCCGCGTCCTTCCGCACAGGGACGCATCGGCCGACACGCGGCCAGGCCACAGGGAACAGGACAGATCATGAGCGACAAGGCCCGTACTCTCTTCGACGCGCTCGACCTCGACCACGACGGCACCCTGACGCGCATCGAGGTGATCAACGCCCTGCGGGCCAAGGGCCCCACCCTCGCCGCACAGGGAGTGATCCCCTTCTGGGCGGTGGGGAGCGACGACGACGCCTCGGCGCTGTTCGACCAGGCGGACCAGAACGGCGACCGCGTCCTGTCGTTCGAGGAGTTCGCCGCGCTGGTGGACCGCCGCTTCGGCTGGTGACACGGGGCGGTCGCACGGTCGCACGGAGAAGGCCGCGCAGAAGTCCCGCCCAGAAGACCCGCACAGCGGAACCGCACGTACGAAGGCCGCACGCACGAAGGCCACGCAGACGAAGGCCACACAGACGAAGGCCACACAGACGAGACCGGCACCGCGCCCTGGCGCACGATGCCGGTTCGGCCGTCCCCGAAGGGTCTGTCAGGAGATCTCGGGGAGCAGCCCGGTGGCCGGCGCCGCCAGGTCGGTGAGCTGGTGGAGCTGGTTCACGTCGTTCAGCCGGTTGAGTCCACCGAGCTGACCGGCGATGCCGGGGAACCGGTCCTTGGACTCCTCGGGAATCCCGGTCGTGGCGAGGGCGTCGAGCTCGCTGACCGGATTGATCGGCGGACCGAGCGGGCTGGTGGTGGCGACGGCCTGTGCCGCGGAGGCGCCGAGGCACGAGAAGGCGGCGGCGACGGCGAGGACTGTGGAGATGCGTCGTGTAGAGGTCACACCCTCACAACGGCCCGCCGCGCCGACGGACACGGCCGTCGGCCGCCCACACCGCCCGAAAGCACCACCAACGGGATGGGGCCGCGGCTTCGGAGATCAGAACAGGCCGTTGGCGTGGGGCAGTTCGGCCGGGACCGGGGCGATGACGTCCCAGTGCTCGACGATCCGGCCGTCGGCGACGCGGAAGAGGTCGTAGTACGCCACCGGGACACCGAACTCGCCCTCGGACTGGAGCAGGACGAACTCACCCTCGGCGATGACCTTGTGGACGGTCCGGTAGACGAGGTTCTTGCCCTGGGCGGCCCAGTTCGCGGCGGCGGCGCCGAATCCGTCGAGGCCGTCGGCGGCCTCCGGGTTGTGCTGGTGGTAGGTCTCGGTGGAGATGAAGTCGGTCAGGACCGAGTAGTCGCCGCCGATCAGGACCTTCCGCGCGAACTCGGCGACCAGGGCACGGTTGGCCTCCGTCGTCCCCGGCTCGGTGATGCCGGCGGGGCCGTCGGTCTGCGAGCGGCCCGACGCGGTGTCCGCGACCAGTGGCGTCAGGGCGTCCCAGTGCTCGACGAGCCGGCCGTCGCCGTCGACTCGAAAGACGTCGAAGGCGACCAGCGGGTCGGGGCCGAAGCCGTGGTACGTACCGTGCAGGGCCACCAGGTCGCCGTCGGCGATCACCCGGGCGCCCTCGTAACGGAAGCCGTCGGGGAGAGCGGCGACCAGCCCGCGCAGGGCCTCGGGGCCGTCGGCGGCGAGGGCGCTGTGCTGGATGTAGCCGGGGGCCACCCAGCGGTCCACGGCGCTCGGGTCCTTCTTCCGGAACAGCTCGTCCGCGGCGGTCAGGACGGTGTTCTTGGCGGTACTCATGACCAGTCTCCTCATGACGTCGTGCCTTGCTCTTTTCCGCAGTCCCGAAGGAGCCGGACGAGCCGATGGCTCCAAGCTAGGGGCGCTGAGCAGCCAGACCTGGATACGCTGAGGACCAGTGATGGTCAAAAACCGACATGCCGCCGACCAGAGGATCCCCGAGATCTCCTTCACCGCGCCCGCCGGAACCCCGGCCGGCGTCGAGGTGCTGCCCCTGGCCGACCTGCGCCGCCGGGTGCCCGCCGAGCGGCTCGCGCTCCCCCAGCGGCCGGACTTCCACCATCTGATCGCCCTCTCCGGCGGAGCCCTCTCGCACACGGTGGACTTCACGGCGTACGCGCTCGACGCCGGCTCGTGGCTGTGGGTGCGCCCCGGCCAGGTCCAGCAGTGGGGCGACCTCACCCATGCCGAGGGCACGCTGATCCTGTTCCGACGGGAGTTCCTCGACCCGGCCACCGCCTCGGGCGCCCGCCTCGAAGACCCGCACACCCCTGTCCTGCGCCGCCCGCTGCCCGGCGAGGCCGCGGCGCTGCGGCTGGCCGCCGACCACCTCGCCGCCGAGTTCGGCGCGCTCGGGCAGCTGCCGCTGGAGGTCCACACCGCGACCCTGCGCCATGTGCTGTCCGCCCTCGTCCTGCGCCTCGCCCATCTCGCGGCGCCCGTCGGCGGCCCCGTGGCCGAGCCCGACGCCACGTATCCACGCTTCCGTGACGCGGTCGAGCAGGACTTCACCCGCACCCACCGGGTCGAGGAGTACGCCCGCACCCTCGGCTACGCGCCCCGCACGCTCTCCCGCGCCACCCTCGCCGCCACCGGCCTCGGCGCCAAGGAGTTCATCGACCGCCGCGTCGTCCTGGAGGCCAGGCGGCTTCTGGCCCACAGTGACCTGCCGGCCGCCCGCATCGCCGACCACCTCGGCTTCTCCAGCGCGACGCACTTCAGCAAGTTCTTCCACCAGCGCACCGGGCAGACCCCGATCGCCTTCCGCGACACGGTGCGCGGGCAGCCGGTCCGGGTGGCGCGACCCGGTCCGGCGCGGCGGCGCGGATAGCATCCGAGGATGCGCAAGCTGCTGGTCGACGCGGCCCACACGCTGGTGCCGCCGAAGGGGGACCGGCACGGGCCGCTGCCGCCCCTCATGCTGACGCTGACGGTCCTGGCCGGCCTGGTGGACGCGGTGAGCTACCTGGGTCTCGGGCAGGTCTTCGTGGCCAACATGACCGGCAACGTGGTGTTGCTGGGCTTCGCCCTGGCGGGAGCCGCGGGCCTGTCCGCGTCGGCCTCGGTCGTGTCCCTCGCGGCGTTCCTCGTCGGTGCGGTGGCGGGTGGCCGGTTCGGCACCCGGTTCGCCGCTCACCGCGGGCGGCTGCTCGCGTCGGCGATGGCCCTGCAGGCGGTGCTGGTCGCGGCGGCGTTCGTCATCGCCGTCGTGGCGCACGGCCGCGTGGGCACGCCGGGCCGGTACGCCCTGATCGTGACCCTAGGTCTCGCGATGGGAACGCAGACCGCGGTCGCCCGGCGCATCGGCGTACCGGACCTGACCACGACCGTGCTGACCCAGACGCTGACCGGACTGGCCGCGGGGTCCGGCGGGGCCGGCGACGTGGGGCCCCGGCCCGCCCGGCGGATCCTCTCCGTGCTGGCGATGGTGCTCGGCGCCCTCGTCGGTGCCCTGCTCCTCGATGTCGGGCTCTCGCTGACCCTGGGGGTGGCGCTGGGGCTGCTCGTGGTGGCCGCCGTGGTCACGGGACGTCTGGCGGCCACCGACGCCGAGTGGGTCAGGCCCTGACGTCCGCCGCGAGCGGTCCGGGCGCGGCGTCCCGGACGGCCTGGCCCGGCTCCGGTGCGGGGTGCCCCGGTTCCCGGACGGCCCGGCCCGGCTCCCGTACGGGATGACGGCTCAGGATCGAGACGCGGTTGAAGGCGTTGATGGTGATGGCCACCCAGAGCACCGCGGAGATCTCGTCGTCGTCCAGGACCGCGCGCGCCGCCTCGTAGGCCCGTTCCTGCGCGCGGCCGTCCGCCGGGTCCGTCGTGGCCTCCGCGAGGGCGAGGGCCGCGCGTTCGCGTGCGGTGAAGAGCTCGGTGTCCCGCCAGGCGGGGAGCACGCCGAGGCGCCGGGTCGTCTCGCCGGCCCGGAGCGCGGCCCTGGTGTGGATGTCCAGGCAGGAGGCGCAGCCGTTGATCTGGGAGACGCGAAGGTTGACCAGCTCCACCAGGATCCGGTCGAGGCCCGCATCGGACGCGGTCGCGCGGACGGCGTCGGCCGTACGGACCAGGGCCTGGTAGGCCGTCGGGCTCTGCTTGTCGAGGTAGACCCGTCGGCCGTCGGGGGCGTGTGTCATGTCGTTCACCAGGCGCTCCTTCGAGGAATTCGAGGATTCGAGGAATCCGTGCGCGTCACGGGTTCTGGGGCTATGATCATGCATAGTTGTTGAAAACGAAACTACATCGTGGGTCGAGAACGGACGGAGAGGGGTCGGGCATGGACGACACGGAGGTCGAGATCCTCGCCGCGCGGGACGTCCCGCTGGGTGGCCCACGCGCCATGACCGTACGGCGCACACTGCCCCAGCGGTCCCGGACGCTCATCGGCGCCTGGTGCTTCGCCGACCACTACGGCCCCGACGCCGTCGCCGAGTCCGGCGGAATGGACGTCGCTCCCCACCCGCACACCGGTCTGCAGACCGTGAGCTGGCTCTTCAGCGGGGAGATCGAGCACCGCGACAGCCTGGGCAGCCACGCGTTCGTACGGCCCGGGGAGCTGAACCTCATGACCGGCGGGCACGGCATCAGCCACACCGAGGTCTCCACGCCCGGCACCACCGTCCTGCACGGGGTGCAGCTGTGGGTGGCGCTGCCCGACGAACACCGCCACGCCGACCGCGACTTCCAGCACCACGCACCCGGGCCGATACGGCTCGAAGGTGCGGAACTCCGGGTGTTCCTCGGCTCACTGGCCGGCGAGACCTCCCCCGTACGCACCTTCAGCCCGCTCCTCGGCGCCGAACTCCTCCTCGACCCCGGCGCCACGGTCACCCTCCCGGTCGACCCTGCCTTCGAGCACGGCCTGCTCGTCGACGCGGGAGACGTCCGTCTGGCCGGAACCCTCCTGCGCCCGGCCGAACTCGGCTACGTCGACACCGGACACACCACGCTCACCCTGACGAACGAGTCCGACCACCGTGCGCGGGCGGTCCTCATCGGCGGCACGCCCTTCGGTGAGGAGATCGTCATGTGGTGGAACTTCATCGGCCGCGACAACCAGGACATCGTCGAGGCCAGGGAGGAATGGGAGCGCGCCTCCGAGCGCTTCGGGCACGTCGAGGGCTACCCCGGCGACCGCCTCCCGGCCCCGGCCCTGCCGAACGCCGCCCTCAGACCCCGCGGAAACCCGCCCCGCGGCTGAACCCCCGCACCCCGACCCCCACCCACGCCCCCTCCGCACCCCGACCCCTCGCACCCCTCGCACTCCCGCCCCCGAAAGGAACGTCATGAGCGAGCAGGAAGCCACCACCCCCGTCGCCCCCGTCGTCCGGCACGTCGACCCGCGCCACCGCTACGAGATCCTCGTCGACGACCGGCGCGCCGGCCTCACGGCGTACCGCGACCGCGACGACCGGCGCGTCTTCTTCCACACCGAGATCGACGACGCCTACGCGGGCCAGGGCCTCGCCTCGATCCTCGTCGAGCAGGCGCTGACCGACGTGCGCGCCTCCGGGATGCGGATCGTGCCGGTCTGCCCGTACGTGGCGAAGTTCCTGAAGAAGCACGAGGAGTTCGCCGACATCACCGACCCTGTGACGCCGGAGGTCCTCCAGTGGCTGGACGCCCGACTGGCCCGCTGACGCGGGCACGGCGGAACGCCTGACCGGCCCCCGCTCAGGGGGCCGACGGGGCGAGCACCACGAAGTCGGCCTTCGACGGGTCCAGGCAGACGGCGAGCCGCCCGACGCCCTCCGCGTCGTCCGGGCCCATCTGCACGTTGCCGCCGCTCGCGGTGACCCTGGCGACCGCGGTGTCGCAGTCGGTGACCGCGAAGACGGGGTGCCAGTACGGCCGCCCGTGCGCGAGGGCGAGATCCGCCTCGCTCACCTGCATGAGGCCGCCGTGCATCCGCTCCTCGGGCAGTCCGGCGGGGGTGATGACGGTGTACGTGCCGCCCGCCCCGCCGGGCATCGGCATGTCGCTGAACTGCCAGCCGAAGACACTGCCGTAGAACTGCTTCGCGGCCGCGGCGTCGCTCGTGTACAGCTCGGTCCAGGACAGTGAGCCCGGCGTGTCCACCTGCTCGACGCCCTTGTTCGAGCCCGGCTGCCAGACGGCGAACTGCCCGCCCAGCGGGTCGCTGTACTGCGCCATCCGGCCCCACTCGTCGAGATCCATCGGCGCCACCCGGACCGTGCCGCCCGCGTCCTCCACCGCCCGGGTCGTCGCGTCCGCGTCGGCGACGCTGTAGTAGATCATCCAGGCCGAGCGCGCGCCCTGCTCCGTGAGCTTGCCGAGTCCCGCGACGATCTTCCCGTCGTTCCGGAACATCCCGCCTTCCATGTCCTCCCCCTCCCCCATGGACTCGTAGTCCCATCCGAGCACGCCGCCGTAGAAGGCCGCGGCGGCCGGGACGTCGGGGGCGCCGAGGTCGAGCCAGCAAGGCGAGCCGGGTACGAAGTCGGTGGTGATCATGGCGAAGGCCTTTCACGTTTCCGGGGTACGCACGCCAGGTACGCCCTCAGCCTCGCACCGGACAGGACCCCTCGCGCGCCGACCGCTCGCGGCCCGCGCTTCGAACGCTCGCCGCCTGCGCATCGAACGCTCGCCGCCCGCCGAGTTCACCGCTCGCCACCCGACGTGTCGGGAAAAGTTGACACGTCGGAGATCTCCGACGCATCCTGTCGGCATGCCGACCGTCGACGTCTACAGCGCGCTGGCCAATCCGGTCCGGCGCAAACTGCTCGAAGGGCTGATCGGTGGACCACGCCCGGCCGGCGACCTGGCCGGGGAGTTCTCCCTCAGCCGACCGGCCGTCTCCGAGCACCTCGCCGTACTGAGGAAGGCCGGGCTGGTACGCGAGGAGCCCCGAGGGCGCCACCGCTACTACCACCTGCGCCCGGAGCCGCTCGCGGAGGTAGGCGACTGGCTGCACCCCTTCGAGCACTACTGGCGCGCCCGCATGGGAGCCCTGCGCGACGTACTGGACGACATCGGCGAAACCGCCCCGACCGATGACGGCGACAAGGGCGACCCCACCACCACGCCGACGACGGCAGGAACCGAGGACGAATCCCCATGACCGCCGAGCTCCGGACCATCCACTGCGACCAGTTCATCGCCCACCCGCCCCGGGCCGTATGGCGTGCGCTCACCGACCCCGAGCTGCACGCGCGCCGCCGGTGACCGGGAACGCTCCACTGTGCCTCAGCGGGTCGGGCGCCTGCTCACCGAATCCGAAAGGTGATCCGCACCCCTTCCTGTCCGGAGGTGTGCAGCACCGCCACGCCTGGCCCCACGGCGCGGATGTCCCAGGCGCGGAACCCCGGATCGGACTCGAAGTCGACCGGCACGAGGGCGATCGCCGTGCCGTCGACGAGGGGGGTTGCCGCGCGCCAACGACCGGAGAGGCGCAGCTGGGTGGTGTCGCCGAGGGGGAGGGTGAAGGTGCGGCCGGTGTCGTCCTGGGTGAGGGCGGCCGGGGCGGCGGACGGCGACGCGGGGGCCGCTGCCGTCGTGGTGGGGGCGGGAGTCGGCGGTGTCGCGGTCGAGCCCGGGGCGGGGGTGGACGTGCGTGCGGGCGGGGTCGGCCGCTCCCGCTGGGTGTCGTCGGTGCACGCGGCCGCCGCCACCCCGAGGAGCAGGGTGGCGGCGGCACGTGGCAGAAGCGTCATCCGTGTCATACGAGCGGGATGTTGATGCAGGTGAGAATGGCCGCTTGGGCTGACAGCTGCTGCTTGGTGGCCTGGGGGTCGAGGCGTACCTTCTCGGCGTTCTGGACGGCCTCCAGGAAGGGGGTGTCCGCCTTCAGATCGCTGTCGGTGTCGACGAGTTCGTACGGGTCGAAGGATCCGTTGGCGAAGTTCAGCCAGGCCGCAAGGAGTTGGCGGTCGAGGGACCGCTTCGGGTCCATCAGCAGGTTGAGGAAGAGGACGTTCGCGGCCTTGCCCTGGGTGGACACGTCGACCTTCTCGGAGAACACCGCGCTGGAGTGCTGGACGATCTTCAGATAGCAGTCCAGCGTCTCCTTGCCGAGCCCGGTGAGGTCGCCGGTCAGGTACTTGACGTACCAGACGTCGGCGAGGAGCGACAGCGGGGCGTGGCCCTGGACGATGAGGGGCATCCCGTCGGTCCCGGTGCCGCCGTCGTCGTCGCGTGCCGTGAGGGACAGTTGGTACAGGCAGGGCTTGGTGTACGTGTGGGCCGGGGCGTCCGTCAGGTCGCGCGGCTGGACGCTGGGGCTGCGGGCGGGGTCGGTGCCGGGCGGGTTGACGAGCGAGGTGGTCGTGGTGGGCGGTGTCCCGTCGCCCCAGGCCCAGCCCATGGTCTCGTCGTCGCTGCCGGGGTCGGTGATCCGGGCGGTGTACCGCTTCTCCTCACCCGAGCGGACGACGAGGGTCCGGCCGCCCGCGAGCGGCACGGCACCGGTCTTGTCGATGACGGCGGACGGGTCGACGTTGGCGACGGTGACGTCGGCCTCTCGGCAGGCGCTCGTGTCGTCGTCACTGCCGCAGATCTTCACGGTGAAGGTGCCGTTGTCGCCGAAGGCGATCTCGCGGCTGAAGGCGAGGGTCGCGTCGGGGCGGTTGTTCTCCGACTGCCCGGGCAGCGCGACGGGCTTGCCGTCACCGGGGTCGATGGTGGCGGTGAGCGGGTCGAGCCAGCCCGGGTCGGTGACCGTGCCGGAGACGGTGAGCTTGCCGCCCTCCTCGCGCGGGCCCTGGACGGTGAGGTTCACCGTGGGCGCCACGTTGGTGACGGTCACGGTCGCCGTGTCGGTGTCGGCTCCGGCGGCGTTGCCGACGCGCAGACCGACGGTGTACGTGCCGTCCTGGCCGACCCGGTCGAAGAGCGGGCTGACGCCGGTCGCGTCGTCGTAGGCGCCGTCGCCGTCGAAGTCCCAGCTGTAACCGCCGCCGCCACCGGGGACGGTGGAGCCACCGGCGTCGAGCCGTACGTCAGAGCCCTCCTTGGTGGTGTACGGGCCGCCCGCGTCGGCGGTGGGCCGGCAGCTCGCCGGGTAGTCGGTCGCCGGGTCGGCCTGCCCCTGGCTCGGCGAGGTGGCGCTCGCGCCCATGCCCCGGCGGGCGAACACGCCCCACAGCAGGCACTGGTTGGCGCCCCCGTGGTCGGCGCGGTCGGCGGCGAGGATGCCGTCGCGGGCGTCGAGGAAGTCCGGCGAGGACGGCGTCTGCTTCATGCCGTCGACCATCAGCTGCTCGTGCCGCTGCTTTCCGGTGGTGTATCCGTACGCGCCGACGAGCGCGGTGCGCATGTCCCACATGGTGGTGGCCCAGATCTCGCCGTCGGAGTGCACGCTGCAGGTGCCGTCGTCGCAGAGGTCGGCGTAGGTGAGGTGGCTGTTGTCGTACGCGACGCGGCGTATGCCGGTGGGCCGGCCGTTGTTGTACTCGCCGTACACGGGGTCGTTCCAGAGGGAGGTGGCCACCGCGTCGCTCCAGCCCTCGCCGAGCGCGCCGGTCTGCACTCCGTCGCCCATGTCGCCGCCGCCGACGAGCCGGTGGGACAGGCCGTGGCTGTACTCATGGGCGACGGTGTCGCCGTTCATGGCCCGGTGCACGTTGTGGTTGTCGCAGGAGGCGCGTCCGACGAAGAGCCGCATGGTCGGGTTCTGGCCGTCGGCGGGGGTGCCGAAGTCGGCGTTGCAGGCGGAGTCCCCGTTGGCGTCGAAGTCGACGTAGACCTGGACCCGGTCGCCGCCGGCGCCGCCGGCGCCGAGGTTGTCCTCCTGGAAGTTGCCCGAGGCCTCGTCGAAGCCGAGTCCGTAGAGGTGGTCGTGCATGCGGTTGGCGTAGTAGAAGGCCTGGGTGACGACCGCGTCCCGGTCGGTGGTGAGGTCGGTTCCGCCGCTCGTACGGAAGGCGTCCGTGAAGGTGTAGGCGAAGTGCTGGTACGCCGGGTCTCCGGCCGCCGGGGTCTGCGGCTGGTGCCCGAGGGTCTCCTCGCCGTCGAGGTCCTGGGAGACCTCGCCGTTGTTCCCGGTGGTGACCCGGCCGGTGACCCAGGAGCGGCCGAGGCCGCTGAAGGGCACCGTCGTCGCGCTGCCGAGGGTGGGGTTCTGGTCGGTGAAGACCCGGCCCTCGGGGCCCTCGTTGCTGGTGAGGTCGATGCGCTGGAGGACGGTGCCGTTCCCGGCGTCGACGACGATGTCGTACAGGTGCTTGTTGTCGGCGGTGAGCGTGGTCCGCCAGGCCGGACGGGCGGTGCCGTCGGCGAGCGGGAAGGTGACCCGGCCGGCGGTGGCCGCGGCCGTGCCGGATGGCGAGTCGGACGGTGTGCCGGACGGGGAGTCGGTGCCGACGGAGGCCGCGGCCCGGTCCAGTGCGGCGCCCTTGCCGAGGACGGCCTTCCCCGTGGCGCGGGCCTCCGCCACGAGGCTGCCGGTGACGGTGAGGATGCGGCCGGACGCGTCGACGGCGACCGAGAGACGGGCGCCGTGGACGGGGACGCCCCGGTCGCTCTGGCCGATGAAGACGTGCCGTACGCCGTTGTGCTCGGTGCGGTACGACTTGACGACGGTGAGGGCTTCCAACTCGGCGCCGGACAGGCCGTAGAGGGCCGCGTGCTCGCGTATGTGGTCCAGCGCGAGGGTCCGCGGATCGGTGGCACTGGTGGCGGTGAGCGCGTTACGGCCCTGCGGGGTGAGCAGCCTCGGCGTACCGAACCGGCCCCAGCGGATCGCCGCGCCGTCGAGCTCCTGGGCCGCGCGCAGTTGCCCGGCCGTGGGCGCGACGCGCTTGTCGCCGCGTACGTCGATGTTCGGGTACGGCAGATCCGACTGCTCCTGGGCCGGTCCCGTCTGCGCTCCGGGGTGTTCGGCGGCGCCGATCACGGCGGCCGACGGTGTGACCGTGACGGCCGGTAGGGCGAGCAGGACCGCTCCGATGAGCAGTGTTCGTGCGCGCGTCGACAGGCGTGCGGGTGGCATCGGACTCCCCCGTCCGTTGACTTCCTGGCTGTGGACCGGGGACAAGCTATGTGCGCATGACAAGGGCACGGAAGGACGCATACCGCCCCGCCCGGGTAGCCGACGACAGGCCCGTCACAACTGGCGGAGATCATTCCCCGGGATCAGCGACGTTCATCGGACTGTCCGCCGGGGGAATCCAGCGCCCACGACCGGGAAATCGCATCACATGGAGAGGTGGTGAAGGATCCGACAGCCGGGGCAGACCGTCGACCATGTCGGCCCCGCGACACACCGGGCGCGCGGCGAGGGAGCCGTCGGGCCGCCGGACTCCGGCCCCCCGACGACGGACGGCGCATCGCTCAGCGCCGACCCTCCTCCGGTTTCCAGCCCCACACCGTGAGCATGCCGGCCGACAGTGCCGCGCATTGGTCGGAGCCCAGGTATCGGATCGCCTCGTCGACGGCAGCGTCGTCGACGAGGCCGGTGGCGAGCATCGGCGCCCTGCTGCGTTCCCAAGTGTCCGCCCAGAAACGGCTGATGGGACTGCCGGGCAGCAGGGGCGGCACATGGATCTCGGCCCCGACGGAGACGAGGCCCGCACCGCGCAGCACCTGGGGGTAGGCCGGAACCCAGGAGACATCGGTGCCGATGGTGTCCCGCAGCGCCTGCCACATCGCCCGCATCACCTCCGTGTACGGCGTGCCGGGCGCCCGGTCACTCGTCAGGTCGACCGCGTCGCTGAGGACCAACACACCTCCGGGCTCGACGAGTTCGGCAAGCCGGGCGATCAGACGCTCGCGCTCGGGAAGGTGCATCAGCACGAAGCGCGCATGGACGAGACGGAACCGGCCGGGGTCGAAGTCCGGGGCCGTGATGTCGGCCTCCAGCATGTCGAGTCCGGACACGGGCCGCTCGCTCAGAAAACGTACGTCCCGGTCCACGGCGAGCACGCCCGTCACCCCGGCCTCTTCGAGCAGCCGGCAGGAGACCGTGCCGGTGCCGGCACCCACGTCGAGGCACCGCCACCCCGGGCCGGCCCCGAGCGCGCGAAGCCGCGCCATGGTGATGTCGTCGTAGGCGAGGGCGCCGAAGTCGATGCGCTCACCCTCACCCGCCCGCCCGGGAGGGAACACGGTCTCGCCGTAGCGGCCCTCACGCGGTGTGTCCTCACGCGATACACCCCCGCGCGGCGCGCCCTCACGCGGTGCGTCCCCGCCCGGCGCGTACTCACGCGGTGCATCCCCGCCCGGCGCGGTGGTCACGTCCGCCCCGAAGTGGCGCCGGGGGTCTCGCCCTTGACGCGTTCCGGCTCCCGGCCGTCGGCAAGGTACTGGAACGGCGGGTCCTCGAACAGTTTCATGGCCGGATCTCTTCGCACGGGAGGACGGAGGGTGTCGGGCGGCCGGTCGTGAGGCCGACCCCGGTTCGATCCTCCACAGGCCACCGCCCTCGCGGCCGAGGCGCGCCGCGCCTGAGCCGATCGAGCGCTCCGAACTCGCCCCGGAGCCCGCCCGGTGCGCTCGAACAACCGGTCCACACCATTGACAGGTCCATCTCACTCTCACCATTCTTGAGAGCGCTCTCAAACGTCCCGTCCACACAGATCCCCCACCCCCCCACTCCCCCACCCCCCAGGAGCCCCCACGTGTCCGCACGCCGCAGGCGCTCGCGCGCCCCACTCGTCTCGCTGGTCGCCGCCGCGCTGATCAGCACCGTCGTCACCCTCGCCGGCCCCTCCGACTCCGTCGAGGCGGCCGTCCCCGCGACCATTCCGCTCACCTTCAAGAACAACTCCGGCCGTGGCGACCAGGTCTACGTCTACAACCTCGGCACCGAGCTCTCGACGGGCCGGCAGGGATGGGCGGACGCGAACGGCACCTTCCACCCCTGGCCGGCCGGAGGGTCCACGCCCGTTCCCGCGCCCGACGCCGCCATCGCCGGTCCGGCCAACGGCGGGTCGATGACGATCCGGCTGCCGAAGTTCTCGGGGCGGATCTACTTCAGCTACGGACAGAAGCTGGTGTTCAAGCTGGCGACGGGCGGGCTCGTACAGCCCGCGGTGCAGAACCCGAGCGACCCGAACAGGAACATCCTCTTCAACTGGTCCGAGTACACGCTCAACGACTCGGGCCTCTGGATCAACAGCACCCAGGTCGACATGGTCTCGGCGCCGTACGCGGTCGGCGTGAAGCGCCCGGACGGCACCGTCGTGAACACGGGGCGCCTCAAGCCCGGCGGCTACCGGGGCTTCTACGACGCGCTGCGCGGGCAGCCGGGCGGCTGGGCCAACCTCATCCAGACCCGCGCGGACGGCACGGTGCTGCGCGCGCTGGCGCCGGGCCACGGCATCGAGGCCGGCGCCCTGCCGTCGGGGGTGATGAACGACTACATCAACCGCGTCTGGAGCAAGTACGCCACCTCGACCCTGACCGTCACGCCGTTCGCGAACCAGCCCTCCGTGAAGTACTTCGGCCGGGTCTCCGGCAACGTCATGAACTTCACGAACAGCTCCGGCGCCGTCGTCACCTCCTTCCAGAAGCCCGACTCCGACAGCGTCTTCGGCTGCTACAAGCTCCTCGACGCGCCGAACGACCAGGTGCGCGGCCCCATCTCCCGTACCCTCTGCGCCGGTTACAACCGTTCCACCCTGCTCAGCAATCCGAACCAGCCGGACGCCTCGTCGGCCGGCTTCTACCAGGACTCGGTGACCAACCACTACTCCCGCAAGATCCACGCCCAGATGGCCGACGGAAAGGCGTACGGCTTCGCCTTCGACGACGTCGGCGCGCACGAGTCCCTCGTCCACGACGGCAACCCGCAGCAGGCGTACGTGACGCTCGACCCCTTCGACTAGACCTGTCGGCACCACCGACCGAGGGGCCGTTTCAGATCCTTCTGAAACGGCCCCTCGCCGTGTGCCCGAGGGCGGCTCCCTCCGGATGCGGATACGGCCAATGGGAGGGACACGCTCCGGCCGCGAGGGCGCCCGCCCTCGAAACCCGTGCGGGGCCTGTGATCCGGAGGGGTCGACGCGCGCCGACGCCCTCCGGTGTCGCGGAAGCATCGATCCGCCGTCACGGTGCCGTCACACCACCGTCGTGGCCCCATCAAACTCGCGGCTCTCCCGATGGCTTGAAACCCATGCACCTCAATCCCCCACACCAGCCCCGTTGTTGATCACCTCACATACTGCGCTGACCGGCGTCGGGCGTCCTTGCGCCCCGGCCGGAAAGACCACTCGACCTCATCCCAAGCTCCTGGGGGAGACTTGCGCGCACAAGTGCACAGAGCACGCGCCTTCACCATCGCGGCAGCCACTTCGGTGGCGCTCGTGGCAGGCATGACCGGCCCCGCGACGGCGATCGTCGCGAACGCGGCCGACGCGGCGAACACGGCCGCCACACCGGACATCACACACGTCGACGGCAACCAGCGGATCGCGCTCATCACGGGCGACCGCGTGGTCGTCGACGCCAAGGGCCGAATGGTGGGCTTCGAGTCCGCCGCGGGCCGTGAGCACATACCCGTACAGGTGCAGCGTCTCAAGGGCCACACCCTCGTGGTGCCCAGCGACGCGCAGCGCCTGATCGCCGCCGGCAAGCTGGACCAGCGGCTCTTCGACCTCGACGTGCTCACCGACGCGCAGCTGCGCAAGAGCCATCGGGACGGGCTCAAGCTGATCGTGCAGTACGAAGGGGGTGCCGGTGCCGCACGGGCCGAGGTCCGTACGGCCGGGGACACCCAGCTGCGGCGCACGTTCCCGACCATCAACGCCGACGCCATCCGCACCTCGGAGGACGACGTCGCCAGGGTGTGGGAAGCGTTGACCGACCGCCGGGCGAGCGGCGCGCGCGCCACCGCCTCCGGCATCGGCAAGGTGTGGCTGGACGGGGTCCGCGCGGCGAGCCTGGACCGCAGCGTCCGGCAGATCGGCGCCGACAAGGCGTGGGAGTCCGGGTACGACGGCACGGGTGTCAAGATCGCCGTGCTCGACACCGGCGTCGACAGGACCCACGAGGACCTCGCGCCCCAGGTCGTCGGCGAGAAGAACTTCTCCACCTCCCCCGACGCCGTGGACCGCGTCGGACACGGCACCCACGTCGCGTCCATCGCCGTGGGCACCGGCGCCAAGTCCGGCGGCCGGTTCAAGGGCGTCGCCCCCGGTGCCAAGGTGATCAGCGGGAAGGTCCTCGACGACCAGGGCTTCGGTGACGACTCCGCCGTCATCGCGGGCATGGAGTGGGCCGCCGCCGAAGGCGCGGACGTCGTCAACCTCAGCCTCGGCGGCCCCGACAGCCCCGGCACCGACCCGCTCGAAGCCACGGTCGACAGGCTCACCGCCGAGAAGGGCATCCTGTTCGCCATCGCGGCGGGCAACGAGGGCGAGTACGGCTCCGAGACGGTGGGCTCACCGGGCAGCGCGGACTCCGCGCTGACCGTCGGCGCCGTCGACAAGGACGACAGGATCGCCTCCTTCTCCAGCGTCGGCCCGCGCGTCGGCGACGGCGCCGTCAAGCCGGACCTGACCGCGCCCGGCGTCGCCATCACCGCGGCCGCCGCCGCCGGCAGTGCCATCGACACGAACCCGGACACGCCGCACCCCGCGCCGGGGTACCTGCAGATCGACGGCACCTCCATGGCCACCCCGCATGTCGCGGGCGCCGCCGCGATCCTGAAGCAGCTGCACCCGGACTGGAAGTCCGCCGAGCTCAAGGGCGTGCTTACCGGGTCCACCAAGGGGGGCGACTACACCGCCTTCCAGCAGGGCTCGGGCCGCGTCCAGGTCGACAAGGCGCTGACCCAGAGCGTCGTCGCCGAGCCGGTCTCGCTGAACTACGGCATGGCGCAGTGGCCGCACGCCGACGACCGGCCCCAGACCCGGAAGATCGCCTACCGCAACCTCGGGACCAGCGACGTCACCCTCGACCTGTCGGTGGCCACCCTGGACAAGGACGGCAAGCCCGCCGCGGCCGGGTTCTTCACGCTCGGCGCCTCGAAGGTGACCGTGCCCGCCGGCGGCAGGGCCGAGGTCGACCTCGTCGCGGACACCAGCGTCGGCGACGCCGACGGCACCTTCTCCGGCTATGTCACCGCCACCGGTGGGGGCCAGTCCGTCCGCACGGCCGCGGTGGCGGTCCGCGAGGTGGAGTCCTACGACGTCACGGTCAGGACGATCGGCCGTGACGGCGCCGACGCCCAGAACTTCTCCAGCTCCCTGACCGGCGTCGGCGGCCCCGCCGCCGGCTTCCAGGCCCGCGTCGACAACGAGCCGGGCACCCAGACGATCCGTGTGCCCAAGGGCTCGTACACCTTCAACACGGCCGTCTACGAGGACCCCGAGGACTACACGAAGGGCACCGACTGGATCGCCCAGCCGAAGCTGGAGATCTCGGGCGCCACCGCGCTCACCGCCGACGCGCGGACCACGAAGCCGGTGAACCTGACCGTGCCCGGCATCGACCGGGCGGACTACGGCGGCACGTACTACGAGGTCGACACCGACATCGGCCGCGTCGGCAACGGCTGGGTCCTCAGGGGCTTCACCGGCTTCCGCACCGCCCACCTGGGTCCGGCCGTCACCGACGGCTCGCTCCTGCAGACCTGGGACGCGCACTTCCTCAAGGACGCCACCACCCAGTACTCGGTGGCCTTCGGCGGCGGGACGAACCGCGTCACGACCGGCTACACCAAGCACGTGAAGGCGAGCGAGCTGGCCACGCTCAAGGTCGGTCTCGGGGCCTCCGCCCCCGGCAAGAACGCCCTCGCCTCGCCGTTCCCGCATCTGCCGGGCGCGCCGGAGGGCAACGCGTTCTCCGCTCCGCAGGCGGCACCGGGCACCCGTACGTTCCTCGTCTCCACCGGTGACGGCGTCGAGTGGCTCACCAGGCTCAACCAGCTGGGCGAGCCCGACAAGTGGGGCTACCCGGCCTTCGAGGGTGGCTACGAGATGGTCCGCCCGAAGCGCTACGAGGCCGGCCGGACGTACCGGGAGACGTTCAACGCGGGCGTCTTCGGCCCGCTCCTGGGCGAGAAGACGGGCGTGTTCCGCACCGCTCCCGACCCGGCGACGGGCAAGGAGCAGCTCGTCGGCTCCGTGCCGCTGTTCGCCGACGGCGCGGGCCACGTGGGTCTCACGCCGGACACCACGGCCACGTCGACGCTGTACCGCGACGGCGTCGAGGTGGGCAGGAACGACGACCCGCTGAGCGGCTCGCAGCCCTTCACGGTCGACGCGGCCGACGCCGAGTACCGGCTGGTGACCTCCGCGGAACGCCCGGCGAAGACCGCCGCGGCCTCCACCCGTGTCGACACGAGTTTCACGTTCCGTTCGAAGCAGGTCACGGCCACCACGGCGCTGCCGGTGTCCACGGTCCGCTTCGCGGCCCCCGTCGACCTCGCCTCGCGCGCCCCGGCTCTCGCGCCGGTCGTCGTCCCGGTGACCGTGCAGGGCTCGGCGGCCGGGCAGAACCTCAAGTTGCTTAAGGTGTCGGTCAGTTATGACGACGGGAAGACCTGGCAGCTCGTGCCGGTTCTGAACGGCAGGATCTCCGTGAAGAATCCGGCGAAGGACAGCGGGATCTCGTTGTCCGCCGTGGTCACGGACAAGCAGGGCAACACGTCGACGCTGACCATCCACAACGCGTGGCTCGGCAAGTGACACTGCCCGACTGACTGTTCCCACCGGTCACGGCGTCACCACCTGAGGTGGTGACGCCGTACGGCCGCGTGACGCCGTACGGCCTCGGGCACGCCCGGACCCCGAACGGCCACGCCCGGATCCCGAACGGGGACCTCCCGGGTCTCGCACGAGCACGCCCGGGTCTCGAAGCCGAGACCCGGGCGTGTTGCTCAGCGGTTGGGCTCTTGCATGGTGACGCAGTGCGCGCCGCCGCCGCCGTTTCCGTAGAGGCTGTCGAGGTTGAGCTGGACGACGGGTCTGCCGTAGGCGGTGGCGATCGCCGTCTTGGCCGCCGCGTCCTTGGCGGTGTCGCCGAACTGGGTGGTGATCACCGCCTGGTTGGTCACCGTCCAGTTCATGTAGGAACTGAGGAAGTCCCGTCGTTGGCCGGACGGGATACGGGGCAGGGAGTCGGGACCTTCGATGGTGAGGACCTGCAGTCGGCGCCCCCTGGCGTCGGTGGCGTTCACCAGGACGTCGCGGATGGCCTCCGCGTTGGCGGTCCAGACGTCCGGCCGTACGGCGCCGGCCAACTGCACCATGACCACACCGGGTTTGATGTAGCGGGCGGTGCCGTCGATGTGGCCGTCGGTGACGTCCTCCCCGGTGACGCCGGGCAGCCAGATCATCTTCGATGCGCCGAACCGGGAGAGCAGCTCCGCCTCCACCTGGCTCCGCGACTTGCCGGGGTTGCGGTTGCTGTTCAGCCAGCAACTCTCGGTCGCCATGAGCGTGCCGTCGCCGTCGTACTCGATGCCGCCGCCTTCACCGACCACGGAGGCCTTCGCGAACGGGACACCCGTGTAGGCGGCGACCCGCTGCGCGACCACGCGGTCCTTGGCGTAGGCGGAGGCGGGGAGGCCGTAGAAGGTCGTGGCGTTCTCGCCCCAGGCGTTGAAGTTCAGCCCGAAGGAGTCCATGCCGCCGGCTCCGTCGACGCGGAACAGCGGACCGGTGTCGCGCATCCAGCAGTCCGATACGGGGATCGAGCTGATCACCGTGACCGTGGACCCGCAGGCGGTCCTGGCCTGCGAGGCGGCCGACGAGCCGTCCGCGCACATGACGACCGGCTCGTACTTGGCCACCTCCTTGGCGAGCTTGGCGATGTCGGCCTGGATCTTGGACAGCAGGTTGCCCCAGATCGTGTAGCTGGACGGCCAGGACATCCAGGTCCGCTTGTGCGGCGCGTCCTCTCCGGGCACTCGCCAGGAGGCGGCCATGGCCGGCTGGACGCCGCCGAGTACGGGCCCCACCGCCAGTGCGGCAGCGGCCGCGCCGGTCCGGGCCAGGAGGGTTCTGCGGGAGATGCCCGGCTTGTCGCCGTCGTCGTGCTGTGTCTTCACGTGATGCTCCTTCTTCCGGGAGTTCCGTACGTGCAGCGCGATGTGGTCAGTGAAGTGGCGCCAGCAGCCCCTCCTCTCGGACCATCCGGCGCTCGGTGGCCAGATCGAGGCTTCGGGCAGAGATCCAGTACAGGCCGCCGGCCACCGGCAGGCCGACGAAGACCGAGCAGTCGACGCCGCCGAGGATCTCTGCGACAGGTCCGACGTAGAGACCGGTGATGACCATGAACGGGGCCATGCAGGCCAGACCGATCCCGTAGGCGAGGTTTCCGCGCCATCCCCAACGGCCGTAGATTCCTCGCGGGTTGAAGATCTCCTTCACGACGTACTGGCCGCGCCGGACGAAGAAGAAGTCCACCAGGTTGACGGCCGTCCAGGGGATGAACAGGTACGTGAGGACGACCACCACGTTGGCGAAGAACCAGTTGAAGCGGTCGATTCCGACGAGGGTCGAGATCGACCCGACGGCCACCAGCATGATCCCGATGGTCACGACCCGGATGGCCCGGGTCGGCTTGACCGGCCGGAACGAGTCCACGATCGAGATCATGGTGAGGCTGCCGCCGTACTGGTTGATCGCCATGATCGAGAGCAGCCCGATCAGCAGCACGACGACGGCGACCGTGCCGAAGCCGCTGAACAGCCGGTCCCCCGCGAGCTTCAGCGCGGTCACCGGGTCGGTTCCCTCGGGCGCTCCGGCCGAGACGACGGCACCGAGGACGAACACCCATATCCCGGAGACCGCGCTGGGCAGATAGGTCCACCAGAAGGTGCTGCGGACGGAGACATCGGGTCTGAGGTAGCGCGAATAGTCCGAGACGTACGGCGCCCAACCCAGCTGGAAGCCGGCGACGAAGACGAACACGAGCATGAACGGCGCGAGTTCGAAGGGGCCGGCGTCCCAGACGCCGTCGGGCAGCCCTCCGCCGAGCAGGGCGGCGGCGGTGATGGCCGCGGTGACCACGACGAAGGGCCAGGTGAGCCATCTGTTCAAGCGGTGGATCCAGTCGTAGCCGAACAGGGCGATCACGGTCGCCACCCCGGCGGCCAGCAGATACCCGACCCCGTTGGGGATCCCGGTGAGCAGGTTCACGGCCTGCCCGGAGAGCAGGGCGTCGGAGGTGTTGAAGCCCACGTAGTTGACCAGGGCGAACACCCAGACGGTCAGCGCGGCACCTACGTACCCGAACTGTGGCCGTGACTGCACCAGTTGAGGCAGGCCCAGCTGAGGACCCTGGGCCGAGTGGAACGCCATGAAGAACGTACCGAAGAGCGAGCCGAGGACGGTGGCGATCACCGTCCAGACGAGCGAGGCCCCCATGGAGAGCGTCACGACCCCGGTCGCGAGACCGGTGAGATTGAGACTGCCGACGAACCAGATGGCACCGACGCTCGAAGGTTTCCCGTGCCGTTCCGCGAGGGGCACCCAGTCGATCGAGTGCTGCTCGATGCCCGCAGGAGGTGCGGAATCCCCGGTCTTCGAGGCGACTGGCCCCATCTGGCCTCCTAGGTAAGGGGCGCCCCTCGGGGCCGCCCGACCGCCCCGGCCAGCCAGAGCTGGTAGGGCTGCGCCACCATAGGGATTGACTCAATTTTCAGTCAACACATCTCACACAGGATCCGTCGAACAATCTTTCACAATGCGCCACTTCGGCAACCAGGATCCCCCGACCACGCCGATCCGGTAGGGGCGCGGACATGATCAAGTCTGTTGACTGTGCCCCACGCCGCAGTGGGGCAACAGCCCCTTCGGCATGGACACCGCCGTGTCCAGAGGGAGTTGACAGCATGCTCATCAGCACGGAACGGCCATGGGAGTCGGGTTCCACATGACCGAATTTTCAATCAAGAGTTCTTCCATCGAGAAGCCCGAAACACCTCTCGGCCTCGTCGGCATCGGCATCGGGCCGGCGAATCTGGGACTTGCCGCCCTGCTCGACCCCGAACCGGGACTGACGACCCGGTTCTTCGAACGCCGGCCACAGTTCACCTGGCACGAGGGGACGATGCTCCCGGAGGCGAGCCTCCAGGTCTCGCCGTTGAAGGACCTCGTCACCCTGGTCGATCCGACCTCCCGCTTCTCCTTCCTGAACTTCCTCTCCGAGCAGGGCCGGCTCTACCGGCACCTCATCGCCTCCCGGAGCGGGACCCCGCGCGAGGAGTTCGAGCAGTACTACCGCTGGGCGTCCGGCCTGATGCCGCAACTGGAGTTCGGCACCGGAATCGAGGAAGTCCGGCTGAACGGCGGGGAATTCGTCGTCTCCGGCACGGACGGCCCCGTCGCCTCGACCCGTACGCTCGTGCTGGGCACCGGCAAGGAGCCGTACATCCCCGACTGTGTCGTCCCCCGCGGCGACGGCGTGATCCACTCCGCCGACGTCATGCACCGGCGCCCGGTCACCCGCGGCAGAAAGGTCGTGGTGATCGGCGGAGGCCAGTCCGGCGCCGAGATCGTGCACTGGCTGCTGGGAGACGAGCGGATGCTCCCCTCCTCGCTGGTGTGGTCGACCCGGCGGGACGGATTCCTCCCGCTGGACGACTCCGCGTTCAGCAACGAGTGGTTCTTCCCCGGTTACGTCCGACACTTCACCCGCCTGTCCGCGCGACGGCGGGCGGAACTGGTGCGCAGCCAGAGCATGGCCAGCGACGGGGTGTCGTCCGATCTCCTCGACGCGATCCACGCACAGCTCTACCGTCTCGACGCCCTGCGTCCGGGCAGCTGTGCCTACCGGCTGAGCCCCGGTCAGGAGTTGCTCGCCGTCGACGACGGTCCCGAGGGCGCGCTCAGAGTGGTCACCCGGGACATGGACACCGACGGCGTCGTCCAGGAACAGGCCGACATCGTCCTCCTCGCCACCGGCTACCACTACCCCTTCCCGGGATTCCTGGAGCCGTTACGCGACCTCATCCCGCTGGAGGGGCACGGCGCCGGTGCCGGCTACCGGGTGCGGGACGACTACTCCATCGACCTCGACGGCCCCGACGGCTGCCGGATCTTCGTACAGGGGGCGGCGACCCGGACCCACGGAGTGGCCGACGCCAACCTCAGCCTGATGGCGTGGCGCAACGCGGTGATCGCCAACGCCGCGGCCGGACGCCGCCTCTACCGGACGGAAGGGGACACCACGACGGTCGCCTGGTCGCCGGAGCCCGCCACAGCCGTCCGCCACACCGACGAAAGGACGACCCATGCCTGACACACGCGCCCACGAGGGCGGACCGGTGGCGTGCCTCGCGGAGATCGCCGGACCGGACGGCATCGTGCTCCGCGAGCACGACACGTCCGGAATCCCGGCGCCCTTCTCCTCTTCGGTGTTCGTGCTGCCTCCGGGCACCACGACCGATGTCGACGTCCACCAGGTCGTCGAGACGTGGTTCGTCGGCGCCGGGGAGGGACACGTGGAGTACGCGGGCGCTTCGCACCCGGTGCGTACGGGCGACTCCTTCCACTTCGCCACGTGCAGGCCCCACCGGGTACGCAACACCGGCAACGGCCCGCTGACCGTCTTCTCGGTGTGGTGGTCGGCATGAGCACGATCGTGATCCTGGGTGGGGCGGCCCCCGAAGGGGCCGGTCACGGCCGCGACCTGAGCCTGCGCGCGCTGCAGCAGTTCAAGGCCAGGGGCAGCCGCGTCGTGGTGACCGACACGGCGGACGCGCTCGCCGCCGCCCCCGAGTACGCCTCCCTCGCGGACGAGACGCACGCCGTCGACTACGCCGACCCCGAGTCCTGTGTCGCATGGGCCCTGGAGTACCGCGGGCGGCATGCCGTGGACGCGGTGACGGGATTCCGGGAGTACTCGGTCCTGGCGGTCGCGGCGGTGGCCGACGCCCTCGGGCTCGCGGGCAACCGGCCCGAACTCGTCCGTACGGTCCGCACCAAGGACCTGTGCCGGCGGCGCCTTGCGGACCTCGGCTTCCGGCAACCTGCCTCGGCGCTGTGCTCCTCCGCCGAGGACATCGCCGGCTTCCTCGCCCGGCACGGCGCTCCGGCCGTGGTCAAACCGCGCGACGCGGCGGGGAGCGAGGGCGTCGTACGGATCGACGGCGCCGGTGACGTGGCGAACGCGCTGCGCGCGGCCCGCAGGGGCGAGGAGCACGGTGCCGTGCTCGTCGAGGAGTTCGTCGACGGACCGGAGTTCAGCGTCGAGGGCGTCTTCACCGGCGGCACCCCGCACGCCCTCGCCGTCACCCGGAAGCTCCTCGCGCCGGGCTCCTTCGTCGAGGCCGGACACACGACCCCCGTCACCCTTCCCGAAGGTCAGCACGAGGAGATCGCCCAGGAGGCCACCCGGGCGCTCAAGGCGCTCGGGCTGACCCACGGGATCTTCCACGTCGAGTGCTGGCTCACCGACCGGGGTCCCGTCCTGGGCGAGATCCATGTGCGGCCCGGCGGTGACTGGCTGCACGCCATGGTCGAGTGGGCCTGCCCCGGACTTGAGCTCTTCGGCGCCCTCCACGACGATCTGCTCGGGCACCCGGTGTCCCTGCCGACCTCGCCGTCGCGGGGCGCCGCGGTGCGCTTCGTCCTGCCGGACCCCGGCGTGGTCACCGGCATCGACGGATGGGATCCGCCGATCGGAAGCCCCGGACTCGTCCACGCCGAACTCACCGTGGCTCCGGGAGACTTCGTCCCATCCGCCGCTTCGTCCGGCGACCGCGTCGGCACCGTGTGTCTGGGGGCGGAGAGCGCGGAGGCCGCGGATCGCGGGATCGAGGCCCTGCTCGGCGGCCTGCGGGTGCGCACCCGTCCCCCGCACACCGGTTCCTCCATGGCGGAGATCGCGGAGGAGTGGGACGCGTACCAGGAGGTCCCCGCCATCGACGAGGCGTACGCGGAGGCGTTGGGCGATCAGTTCGCGGGACAGTTCAGCGGCGCGACCCCGGACTACCTGGAGCTGCTCGCCGCGCGCCTCGGCTGGTCGAAGGGCACCCGGGTCCTGGACGCCGGATGCGGCACCGGCGGTCTGACCGCGGCGCTCGCCGCACGAACGGGCTGCGAGGCGGTGGGACTTGATGCCAGCCCGGCCGCCGTACGGGTCGCCCGCACGCGCCTGGCCGACGGCGGCTCAGCCGGTGACGCCGCCCACGGCGGGGATTCGGACCACCGGGTGAGCTACCGGGTGGGCGACATGACGGCCCCCGACCTCCCGCCCGCATCGTTCGACGCGGTGCTCGCCATCGGCTCGGGCTACTGGTCGGATCCGGCCGTGGCGGTCCGCAACTGGCGGACCCTCCTGCGGGGCGACCACCCCGCGGTGGTCGTCGTGATCAGCCGCATCCTCCGGCCGCCCACGCCCCGCGACCTGGAACTCACCCTGCAAGAGGGCCTGTTCGAGCCGCTCCCGGACTGGGAAGGAGCTCTGGCCGCGGCGGGGTTCCGCGTCGAGGTACGGGACCTGACCGCGAACGACGCGGACTGCGTGGAGCGGCTCCATGCGGCGCTCGCCCGTCGGCTGCCCGAGCTGCGCGCGCAGATGGGGCCGGAGCTCGGCGAGAGGTACGTGGCCGAGGTCGAGGTGCTGAGGGACGAGCACCGGGCCGGCCGGATGCGGCGTACGGAGGTCGTGGCCACCTTCATCGGCGGTGCCGATGGGTGCTGACCGCGCTCCGGCCGACAGCGCGCCCGCTGTCCGCCTCGCGCCGGACACGGATGTGGCGGTGGTCGGCGCCGGCATCGTCGGGGCCGCCGTCGCCCTGCGGGTGTCCGCCGCGTTCCCACGCCGCCGGATCACGGTGCTCGACCGGGGCGACGCGACCCCGGGCTCGGGCTCGGCCACCCGGCGGTCGCTGGGCGTCCTGGCCCCCTGGGCGAGCACCGCCGGTCAGCGACTGCTGCTGGAGCGCGGGGCGACCTGGACCGGCGGTGGCACGGTCCGCGAACTGCTCCGCCCCCATCTGCGGCGGGTTCCGGTCCTCGTCGTCGCCCGCACCGGCACGCTGGACTCACTGGCCCGGTCCACGATCGGTACCCGGATGGAGACCGCTTCCGACGAACTGACCGCCGCGGCCCGCGCGGCCTGCGGCGAACTGCTGCTGAGGAAAGGCGACGGGCAGGCCACCGTCCGCGGCGGCATGGTCGTCCTGGACACCGCCGCGGCCGCCGATGCCCTGCTGGCAGCGGTGGCCGCCGGGAACGGCCGGGTCAGGCTCGGTGCGCGGGTGGCGCGGGTCGAGCACCTGGGCCACGCGCAGCGGCTCCACCTGGCCGGCGGGGACCGGATCACCACGAGCCGTACTGTGCTCGCCACGGGGCCGTGGCCCGGCCCCGAACTCCCTGCCGCCGCGGGCGGAGTCTCCGCCACCCGGAACCTCGACCGATCGCCCTGGCGGACCAAGAGGATGGCCGCGCTGCGCATCGACCGGGCGCTGCCGCCAGGTGCGCCGATGGTCTGCTTTCCCGACGACGACCTGTTTCTGCTCCCGTCGGCGGAAGGCCCCGGGGCGGCGGGAGCCATCGGGGCAGCGCGAGGCATCGGGTCGGCGGAACGCCCCGGCGGCGCCTGGGCCAGTTTCCGCTGCGAGGACTGGGACGTCGCACCCGGTGGCGGAAGGGACGCGTACGGCGGACGGGACGCTTACGGCGAGCGGACCCTGGAGGCGGGCCGTACCGTGCTGGCCGGCCGCCTGCCGGAACTCGCGCTCGCGGCCGTCCCCGGCCCGGCGGCCGTCGACGGCTACACCCCCGACCGCACCCCGCTCACCGACCGGCCCGCCCCGAACGTGGTCCGCGCAGTGGCCGCCTCCGGGGGCGGCGCCCGCTTCTCCTGGGGCATCGCCGACCGGGTGCTCGAACTGCTGGCGCTGTGAGCGCCCTCCGCACTCCCCCTGCACTCCCCCCGCGCCCCTGGCTCCGCGCCTCGGGCCCGGGGGGCACCACTTCCGTGACCCTCGTACGTACGGATTCCGCATGACCGACCACTTGATTCTGTCCGCCCTGCCCACGCCCAACGGCGAGCTCCATCTCGGCCATCTCGGTGGCCCGTTCCTGGCTGCCGACGCCCTGGCCCGCCATCTGCGCGCCGAGGGCCACCGGGTCACCGTCTTCTCGGCCACGGACGGCTGGGAGTCGTACGTCCTCGACGCCGCACGGCGGGAGGACCGGACGCCGGAGGAGACCGCCCACGACTACCACGTACGCATCCGGGCCGCGCTGGCCGCGACCGACTGCGCGCCCGACGTCTTCCTCGACCTCCACGACGAGCCGGCCGCGCACCACCACCGGGCCTGGCACCACTGGCTAGCCGAACGGCTGGACGAGCGCCGGCGCGTCGAGGTGCGCGGCGAGCGGCTGCTCGCCGACGCGGCCGACGGCGAGGAACTCGTCGCCTGCTGGCTGGCGGGACGCTGTCCGGCCTGCGGCGAGGGCGTGTCCGGGTACACCTGCGAGGCGTGCGGGATGTGGTTCCAGCCCGGTCTCGTGCGCGACGCCCGCTCCCGGCACCCCCGCACCGGGGTCACCGGGACCCGGACCCGTTCGGCGTTCCTCCGCTTGGACACCGCCGCGCTCATCGCCATGGCCCATCAGCGACAGGTGCCCGAGGGCTACGTCGACCTCGTCCACCGCTATCTGGAACTCAACGGGCCCGTCTGGCGGCTGACGCATCCCCTCGGCTGGGGCATCCCGTGGACCACGGGCGGCACCCTGGCAGCCCGACAGGTCCACTCGACGTACGCCCTCGGGACCACGGCGATGTTCCTGCTCGCCGGTCAGCAGCACGCACGCCTGCACGGCCTGCCGCGGAACCCGTTCCTTCCGGACGGGGGCTCCCGGCCCCGGTTCACCCTCTGTTTCGGCATGGACGGCGCGCTGCCGCTGCTCATGCAGCTCGCCGTGCAGGAGGCCGCCGAGGTGCCGTCGGCACCGGACGAGTACCGCTTCAACCAGTTCATGACCCTGGACGGGGAGAAGTTCTCGACCAGCCGTCACCATGTCATCCGCGTGTCGGACTACGTCACGGCCGGACTGGACACGGACGCACTCCGCTTCCACCTCGCCCGCCGCCATCCCGGTGAGAAGCCGACCGACTTCACCCCCGAGGCGTTCGCGGAGGATGTGGCGGAGACTCTGGTGGGGCGTCTCGGCCGGGTGCTGGATCTCTGCGAGGGCCTGCCGTCCACCGCCGCGTGCCCGCCCACCGCCGCGTCCCCGCCCCCGGCCCCTGCCGCATCCCCGTTCCCTGCCGCGTCCGCTTCCCTGTCCGCGGCTCCGAGCTCGGCGCGCGTCCTCGGGCTGTACGAAGCGACAGCGGACCGGCACAGGAAGGCCTTCGTCACCGGGGACCTCGCGGAGGCGGCAGCGGCGGTCGACGACTGGCTGGCGGTGGCGCCCGCCGCGGTCGAAGCGTCCGGCGCCACCGCCACCCTCGCGGTACTGGCCGCACTGAGCGCGCCGCTCATGCCCCGATGGGCGGAAGAGGTCTGGAGCCGCCTGTCACTCCCCGGTACGCCGGCGCCGACCGTGGCCCGAGAACTCCTCGCGGCCGACGCCGGCCGTCGTCCCGTATCCGGGCGCCTGCCGCGCTTCGCCCCCGTGAGCGCGGCGGCCGTACGAGCGCTCGCGCCGAAGCCCCGCTGAACCCGCGCCACTGGACCCGCGCCGCGCACCGCCGCACCGCCGCACCGCCGCACCGGCGCACCGGCGCAACACTGTCCCGTATCTCCCGGAGATCGCATGCCATCCGTCCTGTTCGTCAATGCCCGTCGGTCGCCGCTGGAGGTCAACGCCGCCGCGCTCGCGGCGCACCGACTCGGCTTCGAGGTCGTGCTCCTCGCCGACCGCGAGCCGCTCTTCGCCTCCGAACTCCTCGCCGAGACCCGTGTCGTGGACACCTTCGACGCTCCGGCCACGCGCACCGCCGCCCTCGATCTCGCCCGCCGCCACGACATCCAGGGAGTCCTCACCTGGGGCGACCGCGACGTCGAGTTCGTCGCCGCCCTGGCGGCGGAACTCGGCCTGCCCGGACTGCCGACCGACGCGGCCCGCACCGTCCGCAACAAGTACCTGACGCGCGAGGCCCTGGCAGCGGCCGGACGACCGGATCTGATGCCCGGATACGCCCGCGTCCACGACGAGGCCTCGCTGCGGTCGGCGGCGGAGCGCCTCGGGTACCCCGCGATCCTCAAGCCGACGAGCGCGTCGGGCAGCCGTGGCATCCACCGGGTCGACAGTGCGGCCGGGCTGACCGACGAGTACGGGCTGCTGCGGTCCTTCACCCGGCCGGAGCGGGATCCGATCTTCCGTGCGCGGCCCGGCGAGCTGATCTACGAGGAGTTCCTCGACGGCAGCGAGCACAGCGTCGAGGGCCTCGTCGTCGGGGACCGGCTCCGGATCGTCGGGATCACCGACAAGTGGGTCACGCCCGACTATTCCATCGAGTATCTGCAGGTCCATCCGACCGCGCTGGATCCGGTCCGCCGGCAGGCCGTGGAGGAGCTGACCGAGGTCACCGTACGCGCCACCGGAATGCGTGACTGCGCCTTCCACCTGGAATGCCGTGTGCTGCCGGACGGATCGACCAAGCTCCTTGAGGTCGCCGGACGGATCGGCGGCGGGTACATCACCTCCCATCTGGTCCCGCTCGCCACCGGGATCGACTTCTACGCGGCCACCGTCGCCGTGGCCACGGGGAACGCCCCCGACCTCACCCCGCGCGCGGCCTTCCACGCCGGTTCCCGGCAGCTCATCAGCCCGGCATCGGGCGTCTTCAGCGGATTCGGCGGCCTCGACGCCGTGCTCGAACTCCCCGGTGTGGAGCACGTCGCGCTCGACCAGGCCATCGGCACCAAGGTGGCCCTGCCGCCGACGGACTACATGAGCTGCGTCCTCGGCTCCGTCATCGCGCGCCGCGGCAGCCACACCGCCGTGCGCGAGGTGCTGGGGAGGGCCGCCGACGTGGCGGACCCCCTCCTCGCGGAACCGGCCGGATCCTCCGCGGGCCCGCGATGACCCCGGAGGCACCCCCGCGGCCCCGGGCCGAGGACCGTGGGGCGCAGGCCGCCGTGCTCGCCCAGTGGACGCTGGCCTGCTGCGCGGTGTGGGCGCTGCTCACCGTGCTGCCGCTGCACCTCACCCAGACCCGTCGTCTGGGTGCGGGCACGGTGGCCGTCCTGGTGACGGAGGGCGTGGTGTGTCTTCGGCTGATGCGGGTCCTCGCGGGGCAGGCGCTGGGCCGGCTGCGGCCCGGCACGGCGATCCGGATCGCGCTCGCTCTGGGCGCGGCCGCGTTCGGCGTACTCGCGGTGGCCGACGGGCACCCGGTGGCGCTGGCAGCCGTGCTCCCGGTCATCGGCCTGGCGTTCGGCATGAACGCGATGGCGTTGAAGCTCATCGCGGCCGCCGCGCCGGCCTCCGGCCGTACGAAGGGCTTCGCAGCGCAGGCCGTGGCCGTCAACATCGGTATGGCACTGGGTCCGTTGGCGGGTGTCGCCGTCCAACAGCGGTTCGGGATGGCCGCGTTCTGTCTCGCCGCGGCGGGGGCCAACCTCGTGGCACTGGGTCCGGTGCTCGCCGTACGGCCGCCCGGAGGCGCCGACCGGGCGCCTGTCGGCGTGCCGCTGCGCGCTCAACTGAAGCTGCTGGTCCGGGATCCGGGCCCACGGCTGCCGCTCGCCCTCACCGCACTCGGGTTCGTCCTGTACACCCAGCTCTTCGCCACGCTCCCGCTGTACGCGCACGGTGTCCTGGGCGGCGACGGCTCCCTGGGCACGGTGTTCCTCGTCAACGGGCTGCTGATCATCGTGCTCCAGATGCCACTGGTCCTGGTGACGGGTCGTCTGGGGCTCTCGCCGATCACGCTGTGCGTTCTCGGGTTCGCCTGCTTCGCCGCCGCCTTCGCCTGCCTCGGCGCGGGACACGGCACGGTCGGGCTGTTCGCCGGGGTCGTGCTCGTCACCTTCGGCGAGATGCTTCTGATGCCCTCGCTCGACGTCCTCGTCGGAGGGGCCGGCCCCTCGGAACGCCACGCCGTGTACTTCTCCCTGGCGGCCCTCGCCACGGGCCTCGGCGAGGCGTTCGGCAGCTTCGCCGGCGTCCGTATCGCGAACGCCCCCGGCTTGGGGCCCGCATCGCTGTACGTCGGACTGGCCGCCCTCACAGCCGTAGGAGTGGCGGCGGCGGTGGCGCTCCGCATCGTGCGACCGGCCCGGTCCTGAGACCGCCGTCGGCTCGCACGGTCCGGCCCCGAGGCTGTCCGACGGACAGCCCCGGGGCCGTCGCCCGGGCGGGGTACCGATGACTATGCGGATGCCGAAGCGGTCTTGTCGCGCCAGCGGATGAAGAGCTGTTCCGGGTCCCCCGTGTAGGACCAGGGCACCTCGGTGGCCCGGTTGTCCAGCAGCCGGAACACGACACCCGCCCGGTCGGCCATCGCGGCCTTGACGAGGCCGTGCGCCAGGTAGTTGAGGTCGGCGACGTCCTGTGCCCGGGGTACGCGGTGGGCGACCCACTTGTCCAGCGCGTTGCGGAGGTCCCCGCGGGCCCGCTCTTCGCTCCAGTGATGCGTCAGACCGAGGACGGCCTTCCCTTCCGTCCGCACCCGGTACTGGTAGTGCTCGGCACGTGCCACCTGGGCGAGGATCGCGAGCGGCGATCCGTACGGCGCCGAACTCGCGACGTCCCAGGCGAAGTTGAGGGCCGTGCCGTACGAGCCGTGCCAGCGGGCGGAAAGGTAGCGCAGCGCCTGGTGGTGACCCTCGCGGTGGTACGGATCCCGGGTGAGGATCTCGTTCCACCAGGCCGACATCTCGGGGTGCCCCTGCGGGTGGAGCCGACCCAGGGTGAGCAGCGAGACCCACGGGTGCGGATCGGCGGGCGCGAGCTCGGCCGCTCGGTAGCAGAGTCCGGCGGCTCTCTCCAGCCGTTCGGCGTCGGGCGTCCGCCCCGCGCGGGCGGCGGCGAACAGCCGCATCACCTCGGTCTCCGCGCGGAGTACGGCGGCGTCGGGGTTCTGCGGTTCCGAGGCCTGCCACAGGTCCACGGTGCGTCTGCCGGCCGCGGCGTCGGCGAGCAGCCGGATGCGGTGCGCCCGCCGGTCCCAGTCGTCCGGGGTCCGGGCGAGCAGGTCGCGGGCGCCTTCCCACCGGCCCAGAAGCATGTCCTCGCGCCCCTCGGCGAGTGCCGTGTCGCCGAATGCCGGGTCGTAGACGGGCGCTGAGGTGCTGCGGCGGCGCATCCAGGCGGCCATGGCGGTGCTCCTTCGTGCGGGTTCCGGTGCGTGCGGATTCCGGTGCGCGCGGGTCCGGTTCGTACGGGTTCCGGCGCGTGCGGACTCCGCTGCGTGCGGGTTCCCGTTCGTACGGATTCCGGGCGGCGCGGTTCAGAAGTCCGACAGGAGGCCGTCCCGTCGGCCGTCGGCCGGGCGGAGTTCCGGCAGGTCGTCCGCTGCGTACGCCTCCGCGGTGGCCGCTTCCTGCGGATTGAGCGGTCGGGGGTGGAAGAACGCCCGCCCGCCCTGGAGGCGGGCGATGCCCAGCGGGATCAGCCCGACGGCCAACGCGCCGAGGCCGATGGCCAGTTGTGTCCCGGACAGGGTCCGGACCGAGGCGGCGAAGACCCAGACGTTGAACGCCACGCCGGCGAGCGGCCACAGCCCCAGGAGGATCAGATTGCCGAGCGAGGAGAACAGCACGCTGCGGAAGGCCACGGTGACGGTGATGCCGGCCAGCGCGTAGTAGAAGGCGATCAGCAGGCCGATTCCCATCAGGGCGTCTTCGAGGATGCCGAACCCGGGGGCGGTGAGCGTGATGAGCGCCAACGTCGTCACCGCGACCGCGCAGACGACCAGCGTGGACGCCACGGGAGTCTTCCGTCGTGGGTGGACTCGGCCGAGGAACGAGGGGACCGTGCGGTCGCGTCCCATGGCGAACAGCGTGCGGGTCGCCTGCAGGAGCGTGGTCTCCAGCGTGGCGACCATGGCCAGCGGTACGGCGAGCGCGAGCAGGGTGCCGCCCACTCCGGGCCAGGCGGCCTCGCCGAGCGTGAGGAGGAAGCTCGCGTCCATCGAGGTCACTGCGCCCGGCCCCAGGAGCACGTTCACGCTGACCGTCAGGGTGAGGAGCGTGGTGGCGACGACGAGAAGGCCGATCAGGCCACCCAGTCCGGAGCCGCCCCGGCCGCTGCGGGTCTCCTCGCTGAGGTTCGCCGTCACGTCCCAG
This sequence comes from Streptomyces sp. NBC_00250, assembly GCF_036192275.1. Taxonomy (NCBI): domain Bacteria; kingdom Bacillati; phylum Actinomycetota; class Actinomycetes; order Kitasatosporales; family Streptomycetaceae; genus Streptomyces; species Streptomyces sp. NBC_00250. The sequence continues at coordinate 1,654,690 of NZ_CP108088.1, forward strand.
CCCCAGTACAGGGCGCCCACGATCAGCGCGCCGGCGGTGAAGGAGTGGGTCGCGTCGAAGTGCCCGAATCCGAACCAGGAGAAGGAGAAGGCGGCGGCGTGGGTGTCCTGTGTCAGCGCGGTGACGGCCACGGCCAGCAGAAGGGCCAGTTGTGTTCCCACGGCGACGACACGCGCCCCGGCGGCGATCCGGGCACCCGATGCCACGAGGGCCGCGATCAGCAGGAACCAGCCGAGGCCGACCCCGGTGGCCAGGACGTCGTTCCCGGCCAGGTCCTCGTCGACGAGGGACAGGGTGGCCATCCCCGCGGGCGTCGTCGAAGCGATGATGAAGAGGACGGTCGCGGCGACCACAGCCCATCCGCTGAGGAAGCCGAGGACGGGGTGCAGCGTCCTGGCGACCCAGGAGTACGTGGCGCCCGCGTTGACGTCGAGCCGCCCCAGGTACCGGAAGGCCAGGGCGATGCCGACCATGGGGATCGCGCCGTAGAGCAGGGCGGCCGGAGCGGCGAAGCCGACCGTCGCGACGAGCGCGGGAATCAGCGCGACGACGATGTACGCCGGTCCGCAGCCCGCGACCGCCATGACCACGGAGTCGAAGGTCCCCAGGGCCCCCGCCCTCAGCCCGCCCCCGCCACTGCTGGACCTGTCGTTCACCCTGTGCGCCTTTCCTCGATGGTGGTGGGACAACGGCCGTACTGTCAGGAGCCGTTCGGCCGGCCCGGGGACCACGCGCGACGCCCGCCGACGTCCGCGCGGTCCCCAGTGGCCCGGGCTACCGGCTCTACCGGCGCTACCGGGCGGGCTGTTGCTGGGTGACGCAGTGGATGCCGCCGCCGCCCGTGCCGAGGCGGTCGATGTTCAGCTGCTCGATGACACGGTCGGGGTAGAGGCGGGCCAGGGTGGCCTTCGCCGCCTGGTCCGCGCGCGTGTCCCCGAAGTGGGCGCTGATCACGGCGCCGTTGCAGAGGTAGAAGTTGGCGTAGGAGGCGAGGAAGTCCTCGTTGGTGGACCGGATCTTGTAGTAGTCCGGGCCCTGGAGACGCATCGTGTCCATGGGTGTGCCGTCGGCGGCCGTGGAGCCGGACAGGATGCTGAACTGCTGGCGCGCGTCCCGGGCGTAGGCGTCGGTCTCGGACGACAGCGGCATCTGCACGAGGGCCTCGCCGGGGGCCAGGAAGCGGGACGTGGCGTCGACGTGGTCGTCGGTGATGTCCTGGCCGCGGACGCCGTCGAACCAGATGACCTTGGAAGCTCCGTACGCCTCGCACATGGCCGCCTCCAACTGGCGCTCCGACACCCCGGGGTTGCGGTTGCGGTTCACGAGGCTGCTGCGGGTGGCCATGAGCGTGCCGGCACCGTCCTGCTCGATGGCACCGCCCTCGCCGACCAGGTCGGCGTAGGTGATCGGCACGCCCACGTAGGAGGCGACGCGTCCGGCGACGAGGGCGTCCTTGGCGTGGGCCTGCTTGTTGCCCCAGCCGTTGAAGTTGAGGCCGACCGCGTCCAGACCACCGGCGCCGTCGGTACGGAAGACGGGCCCGGAGTCGCGCATCCAGCAGTCGTCGACGGGGATCGAGCTGATGACGGTGACCGAGGAGCCGCACAGCTGGCGGGCCTTGGCGGCGCTTCCGGAGTTGGCGCACACGATGACCGGCTCGTACTTCGCGATCGTACGGGCGATGAGCGCGATGTCCGCCTGGACGCCGCTCAGTTTGCCGCCCCAGATCGACGTGCTGTCGGGCCAGGCCATCCACGTACGGGTGTGCCGGGCGTCCTCGACCGGGACCCGGAGGGTGCCGGCGGCCGGGGCGGCACCGGCCTGGAACCGGGTCGCCGCGAGGGTCGCCGCCGCCGCGGTCGCACCGGCCGCGATCAGGAATCCTCGCCTGTTGAGACCCGGTCGGGCGTGGCGGCTGGGTTCGGATCGGTTCACTGCTGCCTCCTGCTTCAACTCCCCGCGGAACGTCCGCGGTTGGCCGGAAAACTAAAACTGACCGAGCGCTCGGTCAATATTTTGGACAGTACTGCTCGGCATTGCTCGGCCCCGATGGCCGGCATCGTCGGCCCCGGACCTCTCTGGAAGCCGTGAAGACCGCAGGTGGCGGGCACGGAGCCTGACTAGAGTGAGGCCATGGCAGCATCCGCGAAGGACTCCCGGAATCCCACCGCTCCCCCGCCCCGGACCCGGACGACGGGCGCGCCACCGCGGTCACGGGCCTCTGCCAAGGGCGAGCAGACACGCGCGCGACTGATCGCGGCCGCCCGCACCCTGCTGGCGGGCGAGATGAGCGAGCGGTTCACCACCCGTAACGTCGCGGCGCTGTGCGGGGTGTCGCACGGGATGTGCCACTACCACTTCCAGGACCGGACCGACCTCGTGCTCGCGGTCATCGCGGACATCCGCCCCGAGTGGATCTCCCCTCTGGAGGAAGCCGTCGCCGCCCCCGGCACCTTCGCGGAGCGCGCCGAGCGGGTGCTCGACCTGCTCGGCAGGCCCGAGGGCACGGACCTCGCCCACCTCCACTCCGCCCTGCACTGGCACGCGTTGAACGACGACCGGGTACGGGAGTCCCTGGAGGTGGAGTACCGGGACTGGCGCGCCTGTTTCGTCGCTCTCTTCCAGGTTCTGGCCGACGAGCGCGGCGGGGACCTCGACCCACGCCCCCTGGGCGAGGCCGTCGCCGCGGCCGTCGACGGACTGGCCGCGGTGGAGTCCCTGGACGCCGGAGTCGACTCCGGGGCGGTCATCCGCACCTTGGTCCTCACCCTCGCGGCCAACGCCTGAACCGGCCGCCCGCTCCCCGCCTCTAGAGCGCCCGGCGAGCGGCCGAGATGCGCTCCGGGTCCCAGCCGGGGCGCGGCACCGACTCCAGCAGGAGCCGGGTGTAAGGGTGTCGGGGATCGGCGAGCACATCGGCGGTACGCCCCGCTTCGACGACCGCCCCGTGCCGCATCACGATGACGTCGTCGGTGACGCACCGCACCACTCCGAGGTCATGGGTGATGAAGAGGTAGCCGACCGAGGTCTGCTCCCGGATGTCGGCGAGCAGGTTGAGGATCTGCGCCTGTACGGACACGTCGAGTGCGGCGACCGCCTCGTCGAGCACGAGGACCGCCGGCTCCACCGCCAGGGCCCGCGCGATGGCCACGCGCTGGCGCTGGCCGCCCGAGAGCTGGCGCGGCAGCGCGTCGGCGGCCCTGGTGCCCAGTCCGACCTGGTCGAGCAGTTCCCGGACCCGCCTGGCGTGGTCCCGCTCGGGGAAGTGGAGCCGCAGCGTCTCGCGGAGGGCCGACTCGACGCTGGTCCTCGGGTCGAGCGACAGGAAGGGGTCCTGGAAGACCATCTGGACCTCACGGGCGCGGGCGAGGCGCTGCGCGCGGCCACGGCCGCGGAGGGTGCGGGACCGGCCGCGTACGTGGACCTCGCCCTCGTCGGCCTGCTCCAGGCCGACGATGATCCGGGCGGTGGTGGTCTTTCCGGAGCCGGACTCCCCCACGATGCCGAGCGATCCGCCGTGCGGCAGGGTGAAGGACACGTCGTCCACGGCCCGTACGGCTCCGAAGGTCCTTCGCAGGCCCCTGACGACCAGCACGTCGTCGGCGTTCTCGCCGTACCTCACGTCCTCGGCCCGCCCGGTGCTCTCGGCTCTCACGGCGTTCTCAGGCATCGACGGCACTCCCTCGGAGCCGGTCACTGTGGTGACAGGCCGCCTGGTGTTCGGGCCGTCCCGGGGCGGGCGACGGCAGCGGGGCCCGCTGGGCGCAGAGTTCGGTGGCCAGCGAGCAGCGGGCGGCGAAGGCGCAGCCGGTCAGCGCCGTCCGGAGGTCGGGGGGCTGACCGTCGATGGCGGCGAGGCGGCCTCGCGGGTTCTCCAGGCGGGGGGTGGAGGCGAGGAGCGCGGCCGTGTAGGGGTGGCGGGGGTGCGCGAAGACCTCTTCGGCGGGGCCGCTCTCGGCGATCCGCCCGGCGTACATCACGTACACCCGGTCGCTGATGGCGGCGGCGAGGTCGAGGTCGTGGGTGACGAACAGCAGCCCGGTGCCGAACCGTTCGCGCAGCCGGCCGAGGAGGGCCACGACCTCGGCCTGGGTGGTGACGTCGAGTGCCGTGGTGGGCTCGTCGGCCAGCAGGAGGGTGGGGTCGCCCATCAACGCGGCGGCGATCATGACGCGTTGCAGCATGCCGCCGGACACCTGGCTGGGGTACTTGGCCAGGGCGGTGCCGTCCAGGCCCACCGCTTCGAGGAGTTCGACAGCGCGGGCATCCGCCTGCGCGGCGGTCATCGTCCGGGTCAGGCGGACGCTCTCGGTGAGGAAGTCGCCGATGCGGCGCAGCGGGTTGATGGCCGCCCGCGGGTCCTGGAAGATCATGGCCACGGTGCCGGTGCGCAGTGCGCGCAGCCGGTCGGTGTCCAGGGTGAGGACGTCGTGGCCGTCGACGACGACGGTGCCCTCGGTGACCGCGCGCGGCGGCAGCAGGCGCAGGGCGCTGCGTGAGGTGAGGCTCTTTCCGGAGCCGGACTCGCCGACGAGGGCGACGGTCTCGCCGGCGGCGACGGTGAGGTCGACCCCGTCGAGAACGGGCCGGGCGGTGCCCGGCAGGGTGATCCGGAGCCCTCGGATGTCGAGGGCGGGCCTGTCGGAAGTGTTCATCGGTCTCTCCTGGCGACGCGGTCGGCCCAGCGCTCGCCGACCACATTGAAGGCGACCACGGTCAGCACGATGAGGACGCTCGGCAGGATCGCGGACAGCGGGTAGCCGTGCTGGACGGCGGTCTGCCCGTCGAAGACCATGCGGCCCCAGTCCGGCGTGAGCGGCGGTACGCCGAGGCCGAGGAAGGACAGGCCGGCCAGGTCCATCAGGGCGTAACCGAAGTTGATGGTGGACTGGGCGAGGACGACGGGCGCGATGTTGGGGAGGATGTGGCGCAGGCAGATCTGCAGTGCCGAGTGGCCCTGGACCTGGTACGCGCTGACGTAGGGGCGGGTGCGTTCCGCCAGGACGAGGGAACGCGTCAGCCGGCTGACGTAGGGCAGATAGGCGACGGCGAGGGCGATGACGGGTGCCAGCAGCCCCTCGCCGTAGATCGAGATGATGAGGATCGCCAGGAGCATGCCGGGGAAGGCGAAGACGAGTTCGGTGCTGCGGGACAGGACCGAGTCGAGCCAGCCGCCCCGCCAGGCCGCGGCCGTGCCGACGGCGACACCGGCGAGGGTGGAGAAGAGGACCACCCCGAGGGGGCCGAGGAGCGAGGTGCGGGCTCCGAGGAGCAGCCGGGACAGGGTGTCGCGGCCCGCGGCGTCCACGCCGAGCAGGTGCTCGGCGGAGGGTCCGGCGAGCGCGTTGCCCAGGTCGACCGCGTTGGGGTCGTACGGCACGACCAGGGGGGCGAGCAGCGCTCCGGCGACGACGAGGACGACGAAGCCCAGGCTGAGGAGGTGGAGCGGGGACCGGGCCGTGCGGATCTTGGCGAGGCCGGGCCGACGGGTGAGGACGGCGGTCATGCGGAGGACCCCTTCGATCCGAGGGTGATCCGCGGGTCGACCAGGGGGAGCACGAGGTCGACGATGAGGTTCACGATCATGAACAGGGCGACGATGATCAGCGAGATGGCCTGGACGGTCGGGAAGTCCTTGGTCGTGGTGGACAGCTCCAGGAGCTGGCCGATGCCACCGATGCTGAAGGCGGTCTCGACGAGGATCGTGCAGACCAGCAGGGTCGAGACGATGAGGCCGCCGGTGGTGAGGACGGTGCCCAGGGAGTTGCGGAACACATGGCGGCGGATCACCTGGCGCTCGGGCACGCCGCGGCTGCGGGCGACCGTGACGTGCTCGCTGTCGAGCGCTTCGAGCATCGCGGAGCGGGTGACGCGGGCGAGCATGCCGATCAGATAGAGCGCGAGGGCGATCGACGGCAGTGTCAGGTGCCACAGTTTGTCGAGGAACCCCTCGCCGGCTCCGCCGCTCGGGAACCAGCCGAGTTTGACGGCGAACAGTGCCTGGAGCAGCACCGCGGCGACGAAGGACGGGGTGCCGACGGCGAACGTGGTGGTGACGAGGACGGCGGAGTCGGTGGCGCCGCCGCGTACGGCGGAGACCCAGCCGAGCACCAGACCGATGACCACGACCACGACGAGTGCCATCGCGATCAGCAGCAGGGTGGTCGGCAGGCGGTCGGCGAGGAGCCGGGACACGTCCGTGCGGTACGTGATGGACCGCCCGAAGTCGCCCTGGACCATGTCGCCGAGCCAGGTGAGGTATCGGACGAGGAAGGGCTCGTCGAGGTGGTACTGGGCGTTGATCGCGGCGAGCGCCTCGGGCGAGGCCGAGCGGCCGGAGAGCAGGAAGCTCGCCGGGCTGCCGGGCGCCAGGTACATGGCGCCGAAGACGACGAACGACGCCACGAGGAGGGTGGCCGCCATCTCGGCGGCCCGCCGGACGGCGAATCTCACGAAGTTCACGGCGCGGACCCCACATCGGCGGCCCACGGGTAGTACATGTACGAGATGGTCGTGGGGGCGCCGGTGATCCGCTTGTTGAGGAAGACGGCGGTGGGCCATTCGGCGACCGGGATCCACAGCAGCTGCTCGGCGGCGTGCTTCTGCAGGTCCGCCTCGATCGCGAGGCGCTTGTCCGGGTCGTACACGGAGACCGCCCGGTCGATGCCCTCGTCGTACTTCTTGTCGCTGTACCCGGCGAAGTTCATGTAGGCGCCGGTCTTGAAGTTCGTGAGCAGGTCCAGCGGGTCGGTGATCGAGTCGTAGTAGGTGAGCGGGAACATGTCGATGCCCTCGCGCGCCTCGGGGTCGGTGAACAGCGCGGTGAACGCGTTCGGGGCGATGGTCTTGAGCCGGATGTCGAGACCGATCTGGGCGCCGGCGGCCTGGACGGCCGTCGCGAGGAGGGAGACGTCCTGGCCGATCGAGCTGGTGGCGACGGTCAGGGTCTTGCCGGTGGCGCCGGCCTCCTTGATCAGTGCCTTGGCCTTCTCGATGTCGGGCGTGACCTTCGGGAGGGCTTCGAGGGCGTTCTTCCTGGTCTGTTCCGAGCCGGCGGCCCAGGCGGCACGGGTGGTGAGCGAGTTCGTGACGGTTCCCGCGCCACCGAGGCCGGCCTTCACGAACCCGGAGCGGTCCAGGGCCATGGACAGCGCGCGCCGGACGCGGATGTCGCCGAGCGGGCCCTTCATGTTCGTGATGTTGACGTTGACGGTGCTGAGGCCCTCGCCGAAGTAGAGCTTTCCGACGCCGCTGCCCTTGAGGCGGGCGTAGCTCTCCGTGGGGATGAGGTAGCCGCCGTCGGCCTCTCCGCTGAGCAGGGCGTTCGTACGGGCGGAGGGATCGGTGATGAACCGGAAGACGGCCTTGCCGGACTTGGCCTTCTTCCCCCAGTAGCCGTCGAAGCGGTCGAGCTCGACGGACTGGCCCTTGTTCCAGGTGCCGAGCTCGAACGGTCCGGTGCAGGCGAGTCCCCCGGAGGTGCCGTAGTCCTTGCCGGCCGCTTCGACCCCGGCCTTGGAGGCGACCACACCGGCGGCGGTCGCCATGTACTGCGGGAACTGCGAGTCGGGCTTCTTGAGCTTGACGGTGACCTGGAGCGGGCCGGTCTTCCGTACGGAGGCGACGTTCTGGAAGTTCTGCGCCCAGGCCGCCGCGTTGTCCGGGTCCGTCTGGCGGCCGAGGCTGAAGACGACGTCGTCGGCGGTCATGGTCCGGCCGTCGTGGAAGCGCACCCCGCGCCGCAGGTCGTACACCCAGGTCTTCGGGTCCGGGTTGGAGGCCTTCTCGGCGAGCCCGGGTTCGAGGGTGAGGCCCGGCGTCCAGCGCATCAGGCTCTCGCACACATTGGAGAGGATCGTGTTCTGCGGGTAGTCGAAGGCCACGGTGTAGTCGAGCGTCGGCGGCTCCGCGTACACGGCCCAGGTGAAGGAGTCGATCTCGCCCTTGGCCGCGGGCGTGGTCTTCGAGAGGGTGAAGTCGCCGGTGCTCTCCCCGCCCTTGGGCGGCCCCGCACAGGCCGCGACCAGGGCCGCCGCCGTCAGGAGGGCGGCCGCGGCGGCGCGGCGGCGGCCGGCCGGACGGCCACGGGGAACGCTGGTGCGTCTGCTGGTGCGGGGTACGACTGTGGTCATCGTCGCGCTCTCTTTCCGTACGGTCTGTGCGTACGTGATGGGGGAGGCTGCCGGGCCGCGGGGACGGCCCGGCAGGAGCGGTCGGTCCTGGCTACGCGAGGGGGCGGGCGACGGGGACCTGCTGCGTGATGCAGTGCACTCCCCCGCCACCGAACGCGATCGCGAGCGCCCGCACGCCGACCACCTTGCGGCCGGGGTGGGCCGCGGCGATCACCGCGAGGGCGGCGTCGTCCTGGGGCAGGCCCGCCACGGGGACGACGACGCCGCCGTTGGCGACGTAGTAGTTCAGGTACGACACCTCGACCTCGCCCTCGGCGACGTCGACGAACGCGGTCTGCGGGACGTCGACGATCTCCAGCGGCCGGCCCTGGGCGTCGGTGCTGGCCTCCAGAACCGCGCGGTTGGCGCGCATCCGGGCGTAGTCGGGATGCGCGGGGTCGTCGGGCAGCGAGACGACGACCTTGCCGGGGGCGGCGAAGGCACAGACTCCGTCGACGTGACCGTCCGTCTCGGTGTCCAGCAGGCCACCGTACGGAAGCCAGACAACCTTACTGACGCCCAGCTGCGATTTCAGCTCGGCCTCGATTTCGTCCCGGTTCAGGCCGGGGTTCCTGTTGGGGTGCAGCAGGCACTGCTCGGTCGTGATGAGCGTGCCCTCACCGTCGACCGTGATCGCCCCGCCCTCCAGGATCATTGCGGAGGGGATGCGGTCGACCCCGAGGTGCTCCAGGAGCAGGCCGCTGACCCGGTCGTCGGAGTCGTAGGGGTGGTGCTTGCTGCCCCAGGCGTTGAAGCGGAAGTCGACGCCGGCGCGTCGTCCTGCGCCGTCGAGCACGAACAGCGGCGCGGAGTCGCGGAACCAGGAGTCGTCCAGCGGAAGCTCGACGACGGTGATCTCCGGGCCGCACCAGGTCCGGGCTTCGTCGCCGTGGCCGGGCGGGGCGACCATCGTCACGGGCTCGAACTCGGCGATGGCCCGAGCGACGTTCGCGTACTCCTCCTTGGCGTCGTTCAGCACACTGCCCCAGAGGTCGGGGCGGGTGGGCCAGGCCATGAGGCAGCGCTCGTGCTCGGACCACTCGGCGGGCATTCGGAATGCGGTCATCGGAGATCTCTCTTCTCGTGGCTGAAATCTTCCTCTCGACTGAAAATTCAGTCAAGAGAAAAGTCGGGGACTGTTCACCTTCGGAACGGAGGATGGTGCGTGAGCGGAAGAAGGAAGGGCGACGGCGATCAGAGGAAATAGAGGCGGCTGAGCGAGACCTCCTGGGCCGGCTCCGAGCGCAGGGGCTCCCCGTCCAGAGTGACCAGGCCGCTGCGCCCGTCGACCTGGACGTCTCCCAGGCGCGTGTTGCCGATCATGTCCGCGGGGCCGATGCCCCGGGTACCGCGCACGGCGACCCTGCGGCGGCGGGTGGCCATGGCGTCGTACGGGCGGCCGAAGGATCCGGACTCGGCGGCGGCACGGCTGACGAAGGCCACCGAGAGGTCGGCGGGCGTGGCGCCGTGCGCGCCGAACAGCGGTCCGAGGACGAGCGGTTCGCAGGTGTCGGTGGCGGCGTTGGGATCGCCGGTCACGCCGTAGGCGGGGAAGCCGTTCTTGATGACCATCTGCGGCTTGGCGCCGAAGAACGGCGGCCGCCACAGCACGATGTCGGCCATCTTCCCGACCTCGATCGAACCGATCTCGTGCGCGAGGCCGTGGGCGATCGCCGGGTTGATGGTGAGCTTGGCGATGTACCGCAGCACGCGCGCGTTGTCGTCGCGCTCGCTGTCGCCCTCCAGAGGCCCCAGCTCGCCCTTCATCTTCCCGGCCATCGCGAACGTCCGCCGGATCGTCTCCCCCGCCCTTCCCATGCCCTGGGCGTCGGAGGAGGTGATCCCGATCGCGCCGAGGTCGTGCAGGACGTCCTCCGCGCCCATCGTCCCGGCCCGGATCCGGTCACGTGCCATGGCGGCGTCGCCCGGCAGGTCCGTCTTGAGCGCATGGACGGAGACGATCATCCCGTAGTGCTCGGCGACGGCGTCGCGGCCGAAGGGGAGCGTGGGGTTGGTGGAGGAGCCGATGACGTTCGGCACGCCCGCCATCTTCAGGACGTTGGGTACGTGCCCGCCGCCGCAGCCCTCGATGTGGAAGGCGTGGATCGTACGGCCGTCGAGGACGCGCAGGGTGTCCTCGACCGAGAGGCATTCGTTGAGGCCGTCGCTGTGCAGGGCGACCTGGACGTCGTGTTCCTCGGCGACCCGCAGGGCGGTGTCGAGGGCGCGCGTGTGGGCGCCCATGTCCTCGTGGACCTTGAAGCCGGACGCCCCGCCCTCGGCGAGCGCCTCGACCAGCGGCGCCGGGTCCGAGGACGAACCCCGGGCCAGGAAGCCGATGTTGACCGGCCAGGCGTCGAAGGCGTTGAACGCGTGACGCAGCGCCCACGGCGAGTTCACGCCGACGCCCCAACTCGGCCCGATCTCCTGCCCGATGATCGTGGTGACACCGCTCGCGAGCGAGGCCTCCATGATCCGGGGCGAGAGCAGGTGGACATGGGTGTCGACGGCTCCGGCGGTGGCGATCAGCCCCTCGCCCGGGATCATGGTCGTCCCGGTGCCGACGACGACATCGACGCCGTCGACCGTATCGGGGTTCCCGGCCCGGCCGATCGCGTGGATGCGGCCCTCGCGGATGCCGATCGACACCTTGCGGATGCCGAGGACGGCGTCGATGACCAGCACGTTGGTGATGACGACGTCGCACGTCTCGCGGACGGCCGCGGCCTTCAGGTGCATTCCGTCACGGGCGGTCTTGCCGAAGCCCGCGAGGAACTCGTCGCCCGGCCGCTGGGAATCCGACTCCACCCGGACGACCAGCCCGGAGTCACCCAGCCGGACCCGGTCCCCCGCGCGCGGGCCGTGGACGGTGGCGTACTCGTACGGGTCGACGTGCCGGCTGACGCCCGGCTCACAGTGGTCGCTGTGCCTGGTCGGCTTACTCACAGGGTCGTTCCTTCCAGAGCGGCGGCAGCGCCGCTGTACGCAGCGTCGGCGTCGCCGTTCACACCGTTCGCACCGTCCGAGGCGTCCGCGCCGCCCGAGGAGTCCAGGCTGTCCGCACCGTGCGCGCCGTGCGCGCCGAGGTAGCCGCAGGCGGCCGCCCTGCGCAGTGCCTCCGCCTTCGCGCCGGGCGCGTCCAGCGGGCCGTCGACCAGGCCCGCGAAGCCGATGGCGACCCGAGCGCCGCCGATCGGGACCAGGCCCACCTCGGCCTCGCCGCCCGCGTCGAAGCGGAAGGAGGCGCCGGCGGGGATGGCCAGCCGCATGCCGTAGGCGGCGGCGCGGTCGAAGTCGAGGCGCGGGTTGGCCTCGAAGAAGTGGAAGTGGGAGGTGACGCTCACGGGGACGGCCGCGGTGTTCCGTACGGGGAGCGTGAGCGTCGGCTCGGGCACCTCGATGATGTCCGGGGCGGGCAGCAGGGCGCCCGGGGCGCCGTCGTTGCGTTCCTGGGCGCCGAACGGCTCGGCGATCGCGGCGAGCCGGGTGCCGTCGTCGAAGACGGCCTCGACGTGGATCTCGGTGACCACGTCGACGACCCCGGGCAGCACGTCGTCGGGGCCCAGGACGGTGCGGCCGCGCTCGATCGCCTCCGCCAGGCGCAGTCCGTCACGGGCCGCCTCGCAGACCGTGTCCGCGATGAGCGCGGTCGCCTCCGGGACGTTGAGCCGAAGGCCGCGCGCGTGGCGGGCCCGGGCGAGTTCGGCGGCGGTGAACAGCAGCAGGCGGTCCCGCTCGGTGGGAGTCAGCGGCATGTCGGCCTCGCGTACGTCACGTACATGGGGGTGTTTCCTTCCTCCCCCGCGAAGAGGTGGGGGAGAGCCAGGGGGCGGGCGCTGCGCCTCGGCCCTGTGCTCGACACCGTGAGGGTGGGTGAGCGGGGCCGGCGGAGCCCGGCAATGCCCCCACTGTGGCACTGACTGAAAAACCAGTCAAGATGTTGGATGAAACGCTGCCCCGACAGATCTGCACGCCGGAGAACACGGCAGAGAGGAGAGGAGAGGGGCGAGTGATGCCCCCGGATCAGCGGAGCCCGGCCAGCTCCGCGTCGATGGCACCGCGCAGCAGGGTGCGCGCGTGGTCCGCCGTGATCCCGCCACCGAGCCAGCGCATGCTCAGCCCCTCCAGGAGGGCCGTGAGCCGCTCCCCGGCCGCGGCGAGCGCGGGCGCCGGCGCCATGGGCAGGACCTGGCCGAGCAACCCGGCGACCTCCTGGGCCCAGGCGAGGGTGGCCCGGGCGAGATCCTCGCGCAGCAGCTCGTCGAACACGGCACTCGCCCGCAACTCGCCCCAGGCCGCGCTGTTCTCCCGTACCTCGACGGTGTCCTGGAGCTCCAGGAGGAGCGTCTCCTCCAGTTCTTCGCGCGGGCTCAGGGGCGGGGCGTCCGGATCGCGGTCGGTCGTGTAGCGCTCCGCCCGCTCGCTGATGAACTCCAGCGTGTGGCGCAGGATCCCGGAACGGTCCTTGAAGTAGTAGTAGATCAGGGCCGTGGACACGCCCGCCTCGGCGGCGAGCTCCTCCACACGCAGCCCGCGGATCCCGCGCCGGGCGATGACCCGGGCAGCCGCTTCGAGGATCTGAGTACTACGAGATGCCATGCGCGCACCCTACCCGGCGGCATCCCGGCGGATCCCACGGCCTGCGAACGGGTGCTCGATGCCGCAGGCCTCGCTACGACCGCAAGGTGGCAGGTGGTGGAGCCGACGGCCCCTGGACGTCCAGGACGACCGCGGTTCCGGCGACGGTCCGGTCTTCGTGCATGGTGATCACTTGACCGGGCCGCAGCTGCTGCCACTTCGCCGGGGAGAGCGGGGCGAGACGCACCGTGGCCTGCCCTCCGGGCTCCATGAAGGGCGTGAACTCCACCCACAGGGCGGCTATGTACAGGTCGGGTTCGCCTGTCGGGGTTCTCCCTCCGATGTTCCACATCGGCCGTAGGACCCCGGCTCCGGAGAAGGGTGTCCGCCGACGGGACTCGTGGGCCGGCGTGAGGGTGAGGTCGGCTCGGATGACGCCGTTGCGGGCTTCGAAGCAGCGCCAGTGACACCAGGCCGCGCTCCTGTCGAGTCGCATCTGCTCGGCGGCGGTGGCGAGGCTCTGCCAGAAGTCGAGCGGAAGCGGGTGGACCTCACCAAGCCCCTCCAGCAGGTCGAGAGCGACCTCCCACTCGTCGTGGGCGAGATACTCCCAGACGTCGTTCGCCGTGATGTCGTTCTCGGTGGCGACGGCCTCGGGGACCAGCAGAGAGGCGGCTTCCAGCAGCTTGGGAACATCCATGCCCCGATTCTGGACGATGCCTTCCGCCCCGTGACCCGCGGGCCGCGTCCGGCCTGGCGGCGCATCTCTCCTTGGAGGTGACGTTCTCCGCACCGCGACCCTAACTAAAGTTTCAGTCAATATGAGACGATGGTTGACATGGTTGACGAGGACCACCAGAAGGGATGCACACGGTGACGGACCGCAGAACGGCAATCCTGGAGGCGTCCGCCCGCACCATCGCCAGGCGCGGGGTCCGTGGGCTCCGGATGGACGAGCTCGCGGCGGAGGCCGGGGTGTCGACCGCGCTGGTCTACTACCACTTCAAGGACCGGGCCGGCATCCTGCGACGCACCCTGGAGTTCATCACCGACCGGGCGGGCCGGTACGCGCGGGGACAGCACGACACCGAGGGGCCCACGAACCCCCGAGAGCTCCTCGAACTGTCCTTACTGCTGGAATTCCAGGACCTTCCGGAGGTCCGCGAGAACAGCACCGCGTGGGGCGAGCTGCGCGCCAGCGCGATCTTCGAGCCCGAGCTCCGGGAAGAACTCGCCGAGGCGGGTGCGGCCTGGATCCGGCAGACCACGGAGCTCCTCGCCCTCGCACAGCCGGCCGCGACCACCGCGGAGGTCATCTCCTCCGCCGAGCGCCTGACGGCGCTGCGCGAAGGGCTCAACGCGCGTCGACTCGGCGGCATCCTGCGCCCGGAACACGCCCGCGAGCTGATGCGGGAGGCGATCGAGGTGGAGATCGCCCACCTGACCACCCGACGATGAGGGCCCCGGAATCAGCGGGACACATGCACCCTACTGAATTTGACTGAAATTCCAGTCAGTGCCACAGTGCCTGACATGAGGCCGTACCCGCTGCCGCGGCTACAGGCGTCCGCGGTGCGGACCATGCACCCTTGAAGCAGGACTCGCCTGCGACCCTGCGCCCCCACTCCCCGTGTCCCCACCGCGGCCGGCCGCCTCCGTCCTGCCAGTCCACGATCGGAGTCCACCGTGACCTTTCTCCCCTCCCGACGCTCCGCCCTCCGCTCCTTCGCCGGAATCAGCGCCCTCGTCCTCGGCGCTTCGGCCTGCGGCCCCGCCGACCCCGGTCCGGCCGGCGCTGCCGGCAGCACGGGACCGGACGGCGAGCCGGACGGCGAGCGCCGTCTGGGCGCCGAGTGGGAGAGCCACACCCGCACCTTCATGTCCTGGCCGGCCCTTGAGTCGGTCTGGGCGGAGGACCTGCCCTACGTGCGCAAGGACATCGCACGGATCGCGCGTGCGGTGGCGGAGTACGAAGAGGTCATCATGATGGCCAGGCCCTCGCAGCTGAAGGCGGCGCAGCGGGCCTGCGGTTCCCAGGTGGAGGTGATCCCCCTGGACGTCGACGACCTCTGGGCCCGTGACACCGTGCCGGTCTTCGTCGAGGAGGAGGGCGAGGTCGTCGGCGTCGACTTCAACTTCAACGGCTGGGGCAACAAGCAGCGGCACGAAAACGACGCCCTGGTCGGCGAGACCGTGCTCGCGAAGTACCGGATCCCCCGTGTCGAGGCACCTCTGATCGCCGAGGGCGGCTCCTTCGAGACCGACGGCGAGGGCACCCTCCTCATCACCGAGAGCTCGATCGTCAACGACAACCGCAACCGCGGAAAGACCCGGGACCAGATCGAGGACGAACTCATCGAGACCCTCGGCGTGGAGAAGGTCGTCTGGCTCGCCGGCGTACGCGGCCAGGACATCACCGACGCGCACGTGGACAGCCTCGTACGCTTCACCGCCCCCGGCGTGGTCCTCCTCGACCAGGCCTTCCCCGGCACACCCCCGGACTCCTGGTCCCGCTCCGCCGACCAGGCCCGCTCCGTCCTCGAAAAGGCCACCGACTCCCGCGGCCGACGCTTCGAGATCATCGACCTCCCCCAGCCCGACCTCGACCGCATCACCGGCGAAGGCGACGACTTCGTCTCGACGTACGCCAACTTCTACATCGCCAACGACGCCGTCTTCATGCCGAAGTTCGGCGACCGCCAGGCCGACAACCGGGCGAAGGGCATCCTCCAGGAGCACTTCCCCAAGCGCGACGTCGTGATGGTCCCGATCGACACCATCGCCTCCGGCGGCGGCGGCATCCACTGCTCGACCCACGACCAGCCGGGCAAGCCCGCCGCCTGACCTCACGCACCGTCGAGAGCCCCGTGCCGCACGCCCCCGAGCGTGCGGCACGGGGCTCTCGGCGGTGTCTCGTACGCCCTCGTGAACCTGCCGCACACCCGCGCTCGCCCATGCCGCCACCGTGCAACTTTCGTTGCCCGCGCATGGCCGATCGGTACTGGTGAGGGCCCGGCCCACCGATGAAGTCTGTTCGTGTGCATGACCTCTTGAAGAATGAAACGTACGTGGACGGTGAGGGCCGGACGACCGCCGTCGCGGCCCATCGGGGCGGGCGCAGGAAGGCGCCGGCGCTCTTGAAGGTGCTCGCGGCGGTGGCCGGTCTGGGGGTTCTCCTGCTCGCTGTGCTCGGCTCCCCGGACCGGCCCCTGGGGCGCTCCCCCGAGGTCATCGGCGAGCGGGAGATGGTGCGCATCAGCGGACCGACCGGCAAGTCGGTCGAGGTTCTCGCTCTGATCGACACCGGCGCCTCGGCATCGTCGCTGGACACCTCACTGGCCAAGGAGCTCGCATTCGACCTCGACGCAGCGCCCGAGATCACCGTGGGGTCGGCGCTCGGCCGCGAGAAGCGGCCGGTGGTCGACATCACGGTGCGCCTGGCCGGTCGGTCGTTCGTCGCCAAGACCAGTGTCAACAACCGGTCCAAGCGCGACACTCCGGTGCTGCTCGGACGGCAGGACGTCCAGGGCCTCCAGGTCGCCGTGGGCAAGCGGCTGCTCACCCAGCCCGACGCGACGGCCGCACCGTCGGCCCTTCGCATCCTGTTCGCCAAGGCACCCGCGATCGACCCGGTGTCGATGATGGCGCTCCTGCCCCTGGCCGCCCTGCTGATCGTGGTGCTCCGGGTCGTCGTCGGGCTGAACACGCTGGGCACCTTCAGCCCGGTGCTGCTGGCCCTGGCATACGCCCAAGCCGGTCTGCCGATGGGCGTGCCCCTGACGCTGGCGATGTTCGCGCTCGGCTTCGTCATGCAGCCCCTGCTCCGCCGCCTCCACCTGCCGCGGGTCGCCCGGCTCGGCGTTCTGATCGGGGTGGTCACGGCGGGACTGATCGCCACCCAGCTCGGGCTCGGCAGTTTCGGACTCTCCGACTCCTGGGGCATGTCACTGCCCATCGTCGTCACGGCGATCGTCACCGAGCGCCTGTGGGAGGTGTGGGACCTCGACGGCGTCAGGGCGGCTGCCGTCGGGGCCGCCCTCACCATGGGCACGGCCGTCCTGGTGGCGCTGCTCCTGCTCACCCCGTACGTACGGGAGCTCGCCGAGGCCGTACCCCTGCAACTGGCGATCGTCTGCGCGGTGTGGACGGCGACCGTCGGCACCTACCGCGGACTGCGCCTCAGTGAACTCTTCCGCTTCGCTCCCGCGGCCAAGGCCCAGGAGGCCACATCGTGATACGGCTCCGCGGCTGGGATCCGGTCATGGGCATGAACCTGCGCAACGCCCGGATCGCCCAGCAGAACTCATCGGCCGCCATCAGGCTCGTCAACGACAAGTACGCCACCAAGGAGGCGCTGGCCGAGGTCGGCGCCCCCACCTCGCCCACCCTCGCGGTGCTGCGCTCACGCCGCGAGATCGCCGCCCTGGACTGGGACGCCCTGCCCGACACCTGGGCTCTCAAGCCCAACCAGAGCCTGGGCGGCAACGGCATCCTGCTGGCCTTCGGCCGGCGCCGGAACCACTGGACGTCCTCCTCCGGGAAGAGGATTCCGCGAGCGCTCGTCGCCGATCACCTGCGCCGCATCGTGGACGGGGACTTCTCACCGCGGCCCACCGACTGGGCCATGTTCGAGCCGCTGATCCGGGCTCACCCGGAGCTGGCCCGGCTGTCCCACCAGGGCCTGCCGGACATCCGGGTGATCTGCGACCGGGACCGGCCGCGGCTGGCGATGCTGCGGCTGCCCACCCGGTTCAGCGGCGGGCGGGCCAACCTGCACCAGAAGGCCATCGGCGCCGCTGTCGATCTACCCACCGGACGGATCACGCATGCGCTGGTCGGCAAGGAGCCGACCGAGACCCACCCCGACACCGGCGAGCGGCTGATCGGCGCGACCGTCCCGCACTGGCCCGAGGTCCTCGACGCGGCCCGCCGGTGCGCGGCGGCGACGGGCCTGCGGTACCTGGGGGCGGACATCGTCGTCGATGCCGACCGTGGGCCGCTGATTCTCGAGGTCAACGCCCGCCCGGGTCTGCAGATCCAGAACGTCACGGGTCGCGGTCTGGTGACCACGGCCACGATTCCGAGGAGGCCCTGATGCGTTGGACCGCGCTGGTGTCCAAGTTCGTCGTCGCCGGGGCGGCGGGAGCGTTTCTCGCGGTCAGTGCCGCGGGGGCGCAGCCGCCGCGACCGGTCGCCGACACGGATCCCGGCAGGGAGACGCCGGCCGGTGGACCGGTCGCGACCCCGCGGCCCGCGCACGGCGGAAGTACCGAGGCACCTGCGACAGCCGTGCCGAACCCTTCGCGCCCGAGCCCACGCTGACCCCGCTGATCGCGGTGACCGCGGTGGCCGCGGTGGCCGCGGCGGCCGCGGCGGCCGCGGCGGCCGTGGCGGCCGTGCTGGCCGTGCTGGCCGTGCTGGCCGTGCTGGCCGTGCTCACCGCGCGGAGCACGCAGGGCGCCGAGACGGATCGACCGGCCGCGCTCCGAGCCGTAGGACCTGATCCGACGGGAATCGTCAGACACGCTCTGGTGGTCGGCGTTCGTCCTGGAGGAGCCGGGCGTCGTGGGCCAGGATGGCCGCCTGAACGCGGTTGGCGCAGCGCAGCTTCGTCAGCATGCGGCTCACATACGCCTTGACCGTGCCTTCCCCGAGGTGCAGTTTCTTGCCGATCTCCGCGTTGGAGGCACCGGTGCCGACCATCGCGAGCACTTCCCGTTCGCGGTGGGTGAGGTCGGCGATGCGGTCCAGTCTCGGGTCGGCCGGCTGCTCGTCGCCGTCGAGATAGCCGTCGATGAGGTGCTGGGTGATCTGCGGCGCCACGACCGACGCACCGGAGGCGACCCGGCGGACAGCCTGGATGAGCTCCTGCGGGGTGCTGTCCTTGAGGAGGAATCCCGCGACGCCCGCCTTCAGCGCGCGGGCCACGTAGGCGTGTTCGCCGAACGTGGTGAGCATGACGACGCGTACCGACGGGGCGTTCCGGGCGATGCGTTCGGCTGCGCAGAGGCCGTCGGTGCCCCGCATCTGGATGTCCAGCATCGCGATGTCGACCTGGTGCCGGACGGCGAGCTGTGCCGCCTCGTGTCCGTCGGAGGCCTCCGCCACCACTTCGATGTCGTCGGCGTGTTTGAGGACCAGCCTGATCCCGGCGCGGACCAGATCCTGATCGTCGGCGAGGAGAACTCGTATCACTGCGGAAGCCTCACGGTGTGTGGGGGTGTGTGCGGCGCGGGCGGGCGGGGCGGTCCGGCGGGGTCCCCCGTGCGGAAGGCGTACTCCCCCGGACCGGCGGACTCCTCGACGACCGCCGTCCCGTCCCCGTCCGGGTAGGGGACGAAGGCGAGGGTGACGAACTGCAGGGCGACCACACCCACCACGCCGAGCGCCACGGCCGCGGCGATCGCCAGCTGGTTCCACCACGTCCGCACGGACGACACGACGTGGTGACCGGCCGGGGGCGGCGTGCTCGCCACGGCGGGGCCGGCCCCCAGGGGGATGTGCGCGACGACGGCGTATCCGCCGGTGTCGGCGGGTTCGGCGCGCAGTGTGCCGCCGAGCAGGCGGATCCGTTCGTGCAGGCCGACCAGTCCGAGGTCGCTTCCCGGCAGGCGCCACGGTCGGGCGGCGCCCGTCTCGGGACCGTTGCGCACCTCGACCCTCACCTGCCGGGCATCCCTGCGTACGACGACCTGGACGTCCGCGGCGGCCGCGTGCTTGTGCACATTGGTCAGCGCCTCCCGGACCACCCTGTCCACCGCGCGCCGCGCGGGGGCACTCTCACCGGCCAGGTCCTCGCCGGTCCACTCCAGACCCACGGCGATGCCCGCCGTACGGGACTGGGACACCATGGCGGCGACCTCCGCACGCGTGCCCGTCGTGGGGGTCAGCGGCTCCGCCCCGACCACCGGATCCCCCGCGCGCAGAACGCCCAGGATGTCGCGGAGCTCGGCCATCGCCTGGCGCACCGTGCTGTGCACCAGCAGCGCGCTGCGCCGGACCTCCGGATCGCCCGCCTCGCTCGCCATCTCCAGTCCGCCGGAGTGCAGGGCGATGAGACTCAGCCGGTGGCCGAGCAGATCGTGCATCTCTCCCGCGATCCGGGCACGCTCGCGCGTTCTGGCCTGCTCCTCCGCGGACTGGTGTGCCCGTTCCAGGAAGGCGTTGCGCTCCGCGAGGGCACGGACGAGCCGCTCGCGCTGGCCTGCCAGCGCGCCGGCGAGACCGGGCAGAACTCCACAGACGATGCCCGTGACGAGGACGACCATGACCTCGTACTGGAGGACCGGGGTCGGCTCCCCGGCCACGATCGCCACGGTGACCGCCGTGGGCACCACCATGCACACGGCGACCAGGAAGACGCGGTGGCCGAGACGGGCCCAGCGCAGACCCGCCGTGTAGGCCACGGCCGCCAGCGCCCCTCCCGTCAGCGGCTCGACCGACATGAGGACGGCCGCGCCCGTGAGCGCCACCGCGGGCAGTTCCCGGCGGACGAGGACCGCCGCCGCCGCGCATCCGGCGGTCACCAGCTGGCCCGCCCTTCCCAGCAGCGCGCCCTGCTCGGAGCTCCAGCTGTCCCAGTCCAGTAGGGCCGTGACCGTCGTCCCGGTCACGGCGATCAGCAGGAGATCGGCGATGAACCGCATTCCCCGGAGCCGCATGAGCACTCTCTTCTCTCCTCCCCGTGCCCGTGTCGCCACGGCGGACGTACGAGACCGCCCGCGGCGGCCGGGGGCACGGAACGCCGGTCGCCGCGGGTGGACGGCGACCGGCGTGTCATCCCTTGCGTGGCCCGGTCAGACTGCCGGGGGTACGACCGGCTGCGACTGGGTGGCGCAGTGAATGCCGCCGCCGCCGCTCGCGACGTTGTCGATGTCGAGCTGGACGATGTTCCGGCCGGGGTACTTGGCCTGCAGGATCGCGTAGGCCACGCCGTCGGCGTAGCTGTCGCCGAACTGGGGGACGAGGACGGCGCCGTTCGCGGTGTAGTAGTTGGAGTAGCTGGACAGGAAGGCGGTGCCCCTGCCGCGGATGTACCGGCGGTCGGGGGCGGGGAGTTCGGTGATGGTCAGTCGGCGGCCCTGAGCGTCGGTCGCGCTCTGCAGGGCCTGCTTGGTCTCGTTGTAGACGGCGACCCACTTGCTGTCGGTGCCGGGTCCCGGCTTGTCCAGGATGACCTCCCCCGGGGCCGTGAAGCGGGCCAGGCAGTCGATGTGGCAGTCGGTGATGTCCTGGCCGGCCAGGCCCGGCACCCAGATGACCTTGTCGATGCCGAGCGCGGACTTCATGGCCTGCTCGACCTGGTCCTGGGACATGCCCGGGTTGCGGTTGGCGTTGACGAGCGAGCTGACCGTGGCCAGCAGGGTGCCCTGGCCGTCGGTCTCCAGTGAGCCGCCCTCGCCCACGAAGGAGGCCTGGATGCGGTTGACCCCGTACTGGCCGAGCAGAGTGGTGGCCGCGGCGGCGTCGTTCGCGTAGGGCTGGGCGTACGACGTGCCGGTCTTGCCCCAGCCGTTGAAGTTGGTGTCCACGCCGGCCACGGCGCCGGGGGCGACCACGAAGGTCGGGCCGAAGTCGCGGATCCACAGATCGTCGTTGGCGATCTCGACGATCTCGATGCCGTGGTAGGCGCCGCTCCCGCAGGCGTACCGGGCGTCGGCGGCCTGGTCGGGGCGGGCGATCACGACGACCGGCTCATAGCGCGAGATCGCGTACGCGATGTTGGCGATGTCCCGGCGTACCGCGCCGAGGTGGCTCGACCAGACGGACGACAGGGCGGGCCACGCCATGAAGGTGCGTACATGCGCGTCGGTCTCGGCCGGCATCCGCAGGGTGGCGCCCGACGGGGCCGTGGCGGCGCGGGCGGCCGTCGGCAGTGCCGACCCGAGTGCGGCGAGTGGCAGAGCGGCCGCACCGAGTTGAAGCAGTCGGCGACGAGACGTGACTGGCAGGTCCATGGGACTCCCCTGGTGAGGGACGGGAGGATGTGAGACGCCATCCTGTCCTTGACTGAAATTCCAGTCAAGAAATTCACGGACTAAAGATTCAGTCAGCATGAGAGACTGTGGACGACGATCAGGAGGAGATACGTGGCCACGGACCGCCGCACGGCTATCTTGGAGGGGGCTGCCCGGGTCATAGCCCGGCGGGGGGTCCGTGGGCTACGGGTCGAGGAGTTGGCGGCCGAAGCGGGGGTGTCCACCGCGCTGATCTACTACCACTTCAAGGACCGGGCGGGCATCCTCCGCCACACCCTGGAGTTCATCGGCGACCGGGCCGAACGCTACACGGCCGAGGAGGAGGGGACGACCGGCCCCTTCGCGCCGCACCAGGTACTGGAACGTTCCCTGCTGCTGGAGTTCCAGGACCGTCCCGAGGTCCGCGAGAACAGCACGGCGTGGGGCGAGCTGCGAGCCAGCGCGGTCTTCGACCCCGAGCTGCGCGCGGACCTGGCCAGGGCGGGCCTGGCCTGGGTTCACGAGGTCGCGGCGCTTCTGGGCGAGGCGTGCCCGTCGGTTCCCGCCCCCACCCTCACGGCCGCCGCGGAGCGCCTGACGGCCCTGCTCGAAGGCCTCAGTACGCGATGGCTGAGCGGCGCCCTGACCCTGACCCACGCCCGTGAGCTGATGCGGGAAGCCATCTCCGTCGAGCTCGGACACCTGGAGCGCCGATGACTCGCCAGGGGACGGTGGGCCGTCGAGCGCGCCGGACGGCGTGACGCAGGCTCAGGGGACCGAGCGGATACGGGTCACCAGGACCGACCCCACGAGGGCCAGCGCGCCCGCGAGCGCGTACAGGGCCGCGTACCCGCCGAAGTGGGTGACGACGGGGGCCGCGATCACCGGGGCCAGCACCTGGGGGAGCGCGTTGGCGATGTTGATGACGCCCAGGTCCTTGCCCCGGTCCTCCGCCGTCGGCAGCACGTCGGTGAGCAGGGCGAAGTCCACGGCCGTGTACACGCCGAAGCCGAGGCCGAGCACGAGCGAGGCGACGACCGCACCCGTCCAGGTCTGCCAGACGGCGAGCAGCAGGGTGGCGGCGGCGATGACGAGCCCCGACCACATGACGTAGGGCTTCCGTCGGCCGCTGCGGTCCGACCGGATACCGCTGATCACCACGGTGGAGAGCAGGGTGAGCGCGTTGAGCGCCGTGAGGATCAGTACGCCGTTGTCCGCGTCGCCCTCGTACCGCACGGCGTCGGTCAGGTAGTACAGCAGGTACATCGTGCTGATGGAGTACGACAGGTTCATCAGGAACCGGGTGAGCCAGGCCCAGCCGAAGTCCGGATGGCGGCGCGGGTCGATCCAGAATCCGCCGAGGAAGGTCCCCCACCGGAAGGCCGGCCGGTCTGCGGGGGCGAGCGGGGTGTCGCGCCGCATCAGTACATACGGAACGGCGGCGAGCACCGAGAAGACCGCGCAGGCCAGATAGCCGCCGACCACCCCGCCCGCGACGGTGGCCAGCGCCGTACCCACCAGGATGCCGACGACCTGGGAGACGCCGAGCCAGCCGCCGACGAGACCGCGCTGCCGCGGCGGCACCTGGTCGGGGACGGCCGCGGTGAGCGCGGCGAAGGCCGCGTTCAGGGCGAGTTGGACCAGGCACCAGCCCGCGATCACGGTCGCGACACTCTGCGCCCCGGCGAGGACGAGCAGCCCGGCCGCCCCGCCCGTCACTCCGCCGACCACCCAGGGGATGCGTCGGCCCACGGCCGCCGTCGTCCGGTCGGAGAGCGCGCCGAAGACGGGGTTGGCGACCATCGACACGACCGCTCCCACTCCCGTGACCAGGGCGAGGGTGGACGCCTTGTGGCCGGGGGTGAGGTGCTCGGCCTGGCGGGCCAGGAGGAGTTGCAGGGGGCCGAACCAACCGACCCAGACCCCGAGGTTGGCGAGGGACAGCGCGCCCACCCACCGCCCGCCCGCCGGGGTACCGGTCTTCGGGGCCGGACCGGCCGCGGTCCCCTCCGCCGCCGTCCCCTCGGCGGTCATCTGCCGCTCTTGATCAGGTCGCGGTACCAGGCGTACGACTCCTTGGGCGTCCGCGCCAGCGTCTCGTAGTCGACGTGGACGAGCCCGAACCGCTGTCGATACCCCTCCGCCCACTCGAAGTTGTCGAGGATCGACCAGATGAAGTACCCGCGGACGTCGGCGCCCTCCGCCATCGCCTCGCGCAGCGCGCGCACATGGCCGTCGTGGTACGCGATCCGGCGGGCGTCGTCGATCCGCCCGGTCTCGGGGTCCGGCCCGTCGCCGTACGAGCAGCCGTTCTCGGTGATGTACACGGGCGGCAGCCGGTCGCCGTAGCGCTCGCGCATGGTGGCGAGCAGCTCGCGCAGTCCGTCCGGGACCACCGGCCAGCCGAAGTCGGTGAGTTCGCGCCCTTCGATCTGCCGGATGACGAAGGGGAGGTCCGACGGTATGTCGATGCCGCCGAAGGAGGAGCCTGCGGCATCGACGGAGGCGGCGTCGGCGATCGGCCGCGGGGCGCCGACGAGCATCGGGTTGTAGTAGTTGATCCCGTACCAGTCCAGGGGTGCCGAGATCGTCTTGAGGTCCTCCGCGACCGGGCCGGGGAGGAGCGACGCCAGGCCCGCCGGGTAGGCGCCGGTCAGGATGGGGTCGGCGAAGAAGCGGTTGGTGAGGGTGTCGTACAGCTCGGCGGCCGCCCGGTCGTCGTCGCTGTCTCCGGCGGCCCAGACGGGGCTGTGCGAGGCGGCGATGCCGATCTCGCGGGCGCCCGCGGCGCGCAGGGCCTGCACTCCCAGTCCGTGGGCCAGGAGTTGGTGATGGGCCGCGGGCAGGGCGTCGAAGACCATGCGCTTGCCGGGGGCGTGCTCGCCGAGGCCGTAGCCGAGCAGGGTGACCTCGGCGGGCTCGTTGATGGTGATCCACCTGGGCACGCGGTCGGCGAGCCGCTCCGCGACCACCGAGGCGTACGCCGCGAACCGCTCGGCGGTGTCCCGGTTCAGCCAGCCGCCCCGCTCCTCCAGGGCGAGCGGGGTGTCCCAGTGGAAGAGCGTCGGCACCGGGGCGATCCCCGAGGCGCACAGCTCGTCGACGAGCCGGTCGTAGAAGTCCAGCCCCTTGTCGTTGACCCGTCCGTGGCCGTCGGGCAGGACGCGGGACCAGGAGACCGAGAACCGGTAGGCGCCGACGCCCAGTTCGGCCATCAGCGCCACGTCCTCCCGGTAGCGCCGGTAGTGGTCGGTGGCCACGGCCGCGTGCGAGCCGTCCTTTATGCGTCCCGGTTCTCCGGTGAAGGCGTCCCAGCTGGACGGGCCGCGGCCGTCGGCCGTGAGCGAGCCTTCGATCTGGAAGGCGGATGCGGAGACTCCCCAGAGGAAGCCGGCCGGGAACTCGGGTACGGGCGCTGTCATGGGGACTCGCTTCGATCGGCGGGCGCGGGTTGCTCACGGCACTTTCGGGTCCCGGGATCCACCCTGTCAATGGAAAGTGAACAACTCTC
Source organism: Streptomyces sp. NBC_00250 (assembly GCF_036192275.1). Taxonomy (NCBI): domain Bacteria; kingdom Bacillati; phylum Actinomycetota; class Actinomycetes; order Kitasatosporales; family Streptomycetaceae; genus Streptomyces; species Streptomyces sp. NBC_00250. The sequence goes on from NZ_CP108088.1 coordinate 1,679,907, forward strand.
ACCTTTTTCTCCGGCGCAGTCGCGCGTCTGCGGCGGCAGGGCACGCGGCAGCAGGGTGGGGAGGGCGGTGAGGAGGCCGGCCGCCGACGGCCCCGGGTCCCCCGCCGACGACGACGGCCCCGGGTTCCCCGCCAAGGCGCGGGAACCCGACGCGGCTCCCGTCCGACTCCTTCAGCGCACCGGCACAGCAGCGGCGAAGGGCAGAGGATGGGTGGACTGGACATACGCATGCGCGGAGTCGCCTGTCGGCACGGCCGGAACGAGGCGGTCGTGGGCGTCGATCTGGAGATCGCCGCCGGTGAACGCGTCGCGCTGACCGGGACGAACGGATCCGGGAAGACGACCTTGCTGCGCGCGGTCCTCGGGCTGCACCGGCGGACGAGCGGCGCCATCGAGGTCGGCGGACACACCGCCCGCTCGGCCGCCGAGTGGGCGTCGCGGCGCCGGTCCTGCGCGTGGATCCCCCAGAAGCCGGCCGCCGGGCGGTTTCCGCTGCGCGGCGACGAGCTCCTGACGAGCAGTGGCGCGCCGAAGGAGGCGACCGAGGCGGCGGAGAGGCTCGGTGTCGGCGCGCTGACCGGAAGGCCCGTGGACACCCTGTCCGGCGGGCAGTTGCAGCGCATGTACCTGGCGCGGGCGATCGGCTGCGTCGCCGCCGGGGCGCAGGTGCTCCTCGCCGACGAGCCGACCGCCGCACTCGACTTCGAGGGGCAGGAGGAAGCCGCGGACGTGCTGACCGCGTTGCCCGTCACCCTCGTCGTCGTGACCCACGACCGGTCGCTCGCGGAACGGTGCGACCGGGTCCTGGAGATGGCCGCCGGCCGACTGCGGGAGGTGCGGTGAACGCGCTCGCGGCGGCCGATCTCGGCGCCGTGCTCCAGCTCGCACCGGTGCAGCGGGCAGGCATCGCCCTGCTCCTCGCGGCGGTCGGGCTGCCGGTGATCGGTGTGGTCATCGTCGGGCTCGACATCATGCCGGTGCGGTTCGCGATGATGCACGTCGCGCTGCTGGGCATCGCGGTCGGGCTCCTCACCGGGCTCGATCCGATGCTGTGCGCGCTGGTGGCCTGTGCCCTGTCCGGCGCGGGGGTCGCCCCGCTGGCCCGTACGCCCGCCGGCCTGTCCGGCGCGATGGGTCTGCTGATGAGCCTGGCCATCGCCGCCGCGCTGCTGCTGCTCGCCGTGTCCGGCGTCAACGCCTCCGGCGCGTTCGCGCTCCTCTGGGGGTCGATCCTCTCGGTGGGCGACGCCGACCTCGTCGTACTCGCCGCCCTCGCCGTCGTCGTACCGGCGCTCTTCTGGTGGAAACGCCGGGACGTGGCCCTGCTCCTGTACGACCGGGAGCTCGCCCAGGTCTCGGGTGTCCCCGTGCGTCTCCTCACCACCGCGCTGCTCGTGCTGGTCGCCGTCGCGGTCGCGGGGGCGATCAAGCTGACCGGGGCGCTCCTCGTCGATGCCCTGACCTTGCTGCCCGCACTGGCCGCGCGTCGTCTGGGCCGCTCTCTGTGGTCGATCACCCTGTGGGCGGTCGGGATCGGCGTCGCGGTCAATCTGACGGGCTTCCTGCTGGCCCTGTGGCTGGACTGGCCTCCCGGCCCGGTCCTCGTCCTGACGGCGGGGGCGGTCGTCCTCGCCTCGCATCTCATTCCCGAACGGAGAAACAGCTCATGGCGCGCACCCGCGTCCGTACCGCCCGTATCGTCTCCCTCCTCGCACTGAGCGCGGTCCTTCCACTGGTCACCGGCTGCGGAACCGACTCCTCGCCCTCCGGCGCGGACGACCCGAAGGCCGCCGGTCACCGGCCGGTGGTGGTCGTGACGACCACCTGGGAGGGGGCCTTCGCCAAGGCCGCCGGGGCCGAGGACGTCACGGTGATCGTGCCGCGGTCCGTGCACCACGCGCCCGACTACGACCCGAAGCCCTCCGACCTGGCGGCCGTGGCGAAGGCCGACTTCGTGCTGTACGCGCCGTTCGAGCCGTACGCCGCGAAGATCAAGGAGGCCGCGGGGTCGAAGGCGAAACTGGTCGAGGTGAACCTCGACAACGACCCGGCGAAGGCCGGGGCCGAAGTGGTGCGCCTGGGCGGCCTGTTCGGTACGAAGGACTCCGCCGCGCGGTGGAGGACGAGCCTCGACGGTGAGGTCGCGAAGCTGAACGGGGAGCTCAAGTCGGCCTGGCCCGGCGGGAAGAGCCCGGCCGTCGTCACCCAGGTCTTCACCGCCTGGGCGGCCGGCCTCGCGGGCGCCACCACGGTGGGAACGTACGGCCCCGAGCCGGTCACCCCCGCCCAACTGGCCTCCCTGTCGGCGAAGAAGCCCGCCTACGTCCTCGACAACGCGCACATGTCGACCGGCACGGTACTGCCGGACTCGGGCGCGAAGCAGGTGAAGATCGTCAACTACCCGGGCGAGGACCTCGACCTGCTCGCGGTGTACCGCGACGCGGCGGCCGAGCTGAAGAAGTCGATGGGCGGGGCCTGATCCGGTAGGCCGTCGGCGGCCTTGATCCGAGGTCGCGGGGAAGGCGGAGGGGAGGGGGAGGGCCGTCGGCGACGGTCCTCCCCCTCCCCCGTGACCTCACGCCTGGACGAGTGCCGCGCCCCGTTCCTCCACGATCCGGCGCCGCAGCGCGGCACGGTCCGGTTTGCCGGCGGCGGTGAGCGGCAGCTCGGGCAGCGGGAGCAGGTGCTCGGGGTGCTTGTGCCGGTCGAGCCCCGACTCGGCCAGATGCTCACCGAGTTCCGCGAGCGACGGGACCCGCGCTCCCCTGGTCACCAGGCAGGCGGCGAGCCGCTCCCCCATCAGCGGGTCCGGCACCCCCACGCAGACCACGTCCCGCACCTGCGGATGGGAGGCGAGTCCGCGCTCGACCTCGGCGGGGCTGATGTTGGCGCCGCCGCGTATCACGACGTCCTTGAGGCGGCCGACGACGTGGAGGACGCCTTCGTCGTCGAGGAATCCGAGGTCGCCGGTGCGGACCCAGCCCTCGGGCGTGCGGTAGCGGGCGTCGAGGTCCGGGGAGGCCACGTAGCAGAGCGGGGTCATCGGGCCGCGCGAGACGATCTCGCCGATCCGCCCGTCGGTCAGCTCCTCGTGGGTGTCGGGGTCGGCGATGCGGATCTCCGCTACCCGGGGATCGGGCTTTCCCGCGACGACACCGGAGCGGTCGGTGGGCGGCACCGTGTGCTGAAGTCCGGTGTGGCAGTTGACGCCGTCCGCCGATCCGTACAGGTTGACGACCGGGCAGCCGAACGCCTCGGCCGCCGCCTTCGCGGTGGCCTCGTCGAGGGGTGCGCCGCCCAGGACGAGCGCGGTGGGCGCCGGAAGAGGATCCTCCTTGCCCTCCAAGGTCTCCAGGGCCTCACTGGTCTCCCTGATCTCCCTGGTCTCCTTGGTCTCCCTGGTCTCCTTGGTCTCCTTGGTCTCCAGCATCATCCGGAGCATGGTGGGGACGCCGAGGATGTGGGTGGGCGCGTGGTCCCGTACGGCGGCGAGCGCGGCCTCGGGGGTGAAGTGGTCGAGCAGGACGAGGGTGCCGCCGTGCCGGGCGAGGGTGACGGCCGTGCCGTTGGAGCCGAAGGCCGAGCCGAGCGGGACGAGGAAGAGGCAGCGGGGCGGGGTGTCGTCGGGCATGAGGGAGGCGAAGAAGTTCCCCCGCCCTCCGGCCAGGGCGTTGTGGGAGTACGCGATCATCTTCGGCTCCGCCTCCGACCCGGAGGAGACGAGGATGCGGGCCGCGCTGTCGGGGTCGGGGCGGGCCGCCACGAAGCCGATGGGGTCGGTACGGAGGAGTTCCGCGAGCGGAATCGTTCCTTCTGGCGCCCTGCCGGGTCCGGCGGCGATCACGTGCCGCAGTGCGGGCAGGGCCGCGGCCAGGGCCTTGAGGTCGGCCGCGTGCGTCTGGCCGCGATGCTCCGTGGCGGCGATGACCGCCACGGCCTCCGAACGGCGCAGCAGGCCCTCGGCCTCCGCGGCCCCGCGGCCGACCGGGAAGGGAAGGGCGATCGCGCCCAGGGCGGCGAGGGCCAGGTCCGCGATGACGGCGTTGCGGTGGTTGGGGAGTTGTACGGCGACGACGTCCCCGCCGCCGACGCCGAGGCCGCGCAGGCCCTCGGCCAGACATCGGACCTTGCGGTCGAGAGCGGTGTAACAGAGCTTGCCCTTGGCGTCGATGACGGCCGTGCGGTGCAGGTCGGCGATCTGCCGGGCCCGGAACAGGCTGTAGAGATCGAGGTCCGGGCAGGTGCCGTCCACCGCCCAGGAGCGGCGGAGCCGAGTGGGCAGCAGGTCGGTCAGGGTGACGGTCACGCGAAGCTCCAGGGGTCGGGAACGGCGGGGGCGCCGTGCGCGTCCCGGCCGATCGGGCCGGACAGGCGCGGGTCGTGGTGGAGGCCGGTCAGGTCGGTGGTGACGGCGGTCGCCGTCAGGCCGTGGTGGCGCAGCCGGTCCAGGGCGTCCTCCGTGCACATCCCCCGGACGTCGTACGCGGCGGCGGCCGTCGCGCAGGCGTCGCTCGGTGCGATCCAGCCGTCCGAGGTCCGGAGCGGGTGGCGGAAGCCGGCGGGCCTGCGCGGGTCCTCGCCCCTCGCGGCTCTTCGCAGCGCGGGGGCGAGCAGGGTGTCGGCCGCGCCGAGGAGCGAGGACTCGACCCGTACGCCGTGTCCGGTGCGCTCGCGCAGCAGGAGTCCGGCGAGGACCGCCTCGGTTCCGTGCAGTCCACCCAGGAGGTCGAGGAGCGTCATCAGGGACGGTACGGGCGGTTCGCCGGCCGGGTGGACGGCCTCCCCGGCGCCGGTTCGGGCCTGCACCATGAAGTCGGTGCCCATGGGGGCGTCGTCGATGCGGTCGGCCCAGCCGCCGGTGTAGGCGTACACGAGGGCCGGGTTGGCGTCGGCCAGGTGATCGGCGTCGAGTGCGAGCTCGGCGGCCTTGCCCGGGGCCCAGTTGTGCAGGAACACATCGGCTCCGGCGGCGAGTTCGCGCAGCCGACGCCGGTCGCCGGCCGACTTGATGTCGATCTCGACGGCCTCCTTGCCCCGGTTGAGCGCGAGCCAGCGGGCCGAGACCCCGTCGCAGGCTGGCGGCATCCCGCGCAGCGGATCGCCGCCCGGCGGCTCGATCCGGACCACCCGCGCCCCGAGCAGCCCCAACAGGTGCGCGGCGAGCGGTGCTTGGATGCGGCGGCCCGCTTCGAGGACGGTCAGGCCGGCCAGCGGAAGACGTGCGTGGCGGTCGCCCTCGGCACCCCCACCCGGCCTGGGACCAGGGGCGGTCGCCGGGTACCCGGGGCGCAGCGCGTCCAGGGACCACGGGTCGGCGCCGTCGTCCTCCCCGGCCCGCTCGGCGAGCGTGCGCAGTCGGCACACCTCCGCTCCGGACAGTCCGGCCGCCTGCCGGATCCGCTGCCAGGTGTGGAGCCGGGTCGTCTCGTGCAGGACGACCGGGAACGGCGCGCAGGCGGTGGCGTACCGGAACTGGAAGGGGCGCCATCCCACCCGTATCGCATCGGCGGGAGCCTCCAGGGCCCGCCAGAACGCGGCCCAGTCTCCGGGGTCGAGCGTCTCCAGCTCGAAGAGGACGCCGTCGGCGGAGGTGAACGGCGGCCCGCCGGGGGCGGGTTCGACGGCCTCCGGCTCGTCGGCTCCGGAGGCGGCGAGGTACTGGGAGACGGTGAGCAGGCCGGTGCGGTCGGCCGTCGTGCTCAGGAGCGGTGCCGGGCCGGCCCCTCGGGCCTGACCGATGAGTCCGGCGAGCAGTCCCTGGACGGTGAGCACGCCGGTGGCGGTGGCCAGCCAGTCGACGGCGAGGCCGCGCGGTGTCCCGTGGCGGCGTCCGTGCACGGCCATGACGCCGGTGGCGGCCTGCGCGGTGGCCTCGTCCTCGACGCCGGAGCCGCGCGCACCCCACGCGGTGCGGGCCGTGACGGGCCCGAAGCCGCCGCCGTCGAGCACGATCTCCCCGGCGCCCGTGTCGTGCGACCGCGCCCCGAGTCGACCGAGATGGTCGCCGACGACCCTGGTCAGGGCCGGAGGCCCGGCGATCTCGAAACGGAGTGCGTCGAGCGGGCGGCGGACCGCGCTGTGCGTGGTCGCTGGTGACGGCATGCCTCTCCTCTCCTGGCGCGGCGAGGGCCGGCGCTCGGGGACCGCCACCGTGCGGGACTGTCACGGTGCGGGAACTGACTCGGTGCGGGAACTGATCCGGTGCGGGAACTGGCGGGCCGGTGCGCCCGACCACTTCCCCGGGCAGGCAGTCGGACGCGTGTTCTGCCGAGTTCCCGGGATGGAGGAGAAACCATGACGGATCATGACGTACCGGATGTCGACCTGCTGCGGAAGCGGGTGTCCGCGTTCGTCCGCGACCGGGTGTTCCCGTGCGAGCCCCTGCTCGACGCCGGTGGACCGGCCGCCGGCGAGGTGCGGGAGCGGCTGCGGGCGGAGGCGCGCGGGGCGGGCCTCTGGGCGTTGCCCCTGCCGTCCGAACTGGGCGGCGGGGGGCTGGCATTGAGCGCGTACGCGAAGCTCGCCGAGGCCGAGGGCGCCAGCGACCACGGTCCGGCCGCCCTGGGGTCGGCGTCCCTCCTCGACGTGACCATGCTGTCCCGGCACGGCTCCTCGCGGGTGCGCTCGGACCACCTCACCCGCCTGGTCGCCGGTGACCTCCGCGCCTGCTACGCGATGACGGAGCCGGACACACCCGGAACGGAGCCCGCGCTCACGGCGACCCTGGCCGAGCGGCGGGCTGGTGGCGGCTGGAGCGTCACCGGGCGCAAGTGGTTCGTGTCGAACGCGGCGGACGCCGACCTGGTGACCGTGCTCGCCCGCACGAGCGGATCGGCCGGGGACCGCGAGGGGCTGTCCCTGCTCCTCGTCCCCACGGACTCCCCCGGCTTCCGGGTCGTCCGCGAGCTGCCCGTCCTGGGCGCGACCGGGCAGTACGAGATCGAGCTCGACCATGTCGAGGTCGCCGAGGACGGCCTCGTCGGCGAACCCGGCCGGGCGCTCGCCGTCGCGGGCGAGCGACTCCAACTGGGGCGTACGCTCCGGGCCTTGCGCTGGATCGGTCAGGCACAGCGGGCCTTCGACCTCATGTGTGGGCGCGCCACCGCACGGCAGGGCGCCCGAGGACCGCTCGCGGACCGGCAGCTCGTCCAACAGCACGTCTTCGAGGCACTGTTGGCCTTGCGGACCGCACGTCCGCTCGTCCACGAGGCGATGGCGCTGGTCGCCGAGGGCCGGGACGCCCAGGTGGAGGTGGGCCTGGCGAAGACGGCGGCGGCCCGCACTCTTCAGGACGTCGCGGACCGGGCCGTCCAGGTCTTCGGCGCCGCCGGGCTCGGCCCGGACACCCCGCTTCCCTCGCTGTTCCGTACGGGCCGGACGGCCCGGATCCTCGACGGGCCCGACGAGCAGCACATCTCCTCGGTCGCCCGGCGCGTACTGCGGAGCCGGCAGGATCCGGCCGTCACACCCTCCTGAGGTCGACCCGACCGAGGAGCGCGGTGAGGCCGAGGGCCAGGAAGAAGTCGCCCCAGACCAGTTCGTGCCGGACGGCCGTGCCGTGGGGCGCGTCGTAGCACCCGTCGAGGAGCATGCCCGACGGACGGGGACCGCCCGGGCGGGTGAGGTGGGCCTGCGCGAGCCGGTGCAGCACGGCCTCCGCGCGAGCGACGCACGCGGGAACCCACCCGGCTCCGGGGACGAGCGCGAGCTTCAGCAGCGCGACCGCCGCGATGGCGGCGGCCGAGGTGTCCAGGGGCCCGTCAGGATGGTCGGCGTCGGCGGGCGGGACGAGCGGTCCGGTGAGGAACTCACCCCGTTCGAGGAGCAGTTCCGCCACTTCGGTCAGCCGGTCCGTGCGCGACGACGGGTTCCTCGCGTGGACGAAGGCGTCCGCCACGGCCAGCAGCAGCCATGCCTCGCCCCTGGTCCAGCCGGGCGCCGGTTCGGATTCGGCCGACCAGCCGCTCGCCTCGTCCCAGCGCCAGGCCGGGCGGGGGCGTCGCTCCCCCGGGCGCGGCAGACACAGCTCCAGGTGACGGTGCAGGTGCGCGGCGGCCGCCGCCTGCCCCTCGGTCCCGGCGGATACCAGCAGGGGTACGAGGCCCGGCACGCCGTCCGCACGCGCCCGCAGCCGTGGGCCGCCGAGCGCCGCCCCCCAGGGGACCAGGCCCAGCGTCGCGTCCCAGGCGGCGAGGGCGGACTTCGCCGCGTGATCACGCAGCGCGTCGGCCGCTTCGTCCCCGGCGGCCAGGGCCGTGCCGTACCAGACGATGAGGCCGCGGGTCGCGGTGTCCGCCCCGGCCCACGGAGCGAGCCGGGCGGTGACGTCGGCCGCCGCCGAACGGTGTGCGTCGAGGCCGGTGTGCCGGGCCCTGAGCCAGAGCAGTCCGGCCCAGAACCCTCCGGTCCAGGACCCGCGGCCGGTGCTGGTCCACCGGCCGTCGGCCGGGTCGGCGTACAGCGGGAAACGCGCACCCACCTGCCCGGCGGTCTCCACCACACGCCGAAACAGCAGGCCGAGGGCCTCTTCGGCCCAGTCCCTGCCCGTCACGCCGGGACGCCCGTCGCCGTACGGCGGTCCCGCAGCGCCCAGGCGAAGGCGACGGCTCCGGCGGCAGCGAACTCGACCGCCACCAGGGCCCAGCCCTCGCCGTACCGGCCGCGCTCCGCGAGCAGCCCGAACAGCGGTGGCCCGACGGCGAACCCGGCGAAGAACCCGGCGGCGACCAGCGCCGAGTCCTGCCCGGCCCGGCCGGGCGCGGAGCGCTGCATCACGAGCACCATCGAGACCGCGTTGCCGGACACGGCGAACACCCCCACCGCCAGGGCCCCCACCCACACGAGCGGCTCGACGCGAAGGGCCGCGGCCAGGAGCAGGGCCGCTCCCACGGCCCCGCTCGCGAGCAGGCCGGGAAGCCAGGGCGCCCGCGCGGGCGTGGCGGCCCGGGACCAGCCGACCCGTCCGGCGATCCCCGCGACGCCCAGGACGGCGATCAGCGCCCCCGCCGCGGAGAGCCCCATGCCCAGACGCCGGGCGCCGAACAGCGCGAGGTACGTGTTGACGGAGGCGATGCCCGCCCCCAGGAAGAACGAGTAGGCGGCGAGCCGGCGCACGAGGCCACCGGCAGGGGATGGTGTACGGAGTGCGGGGTCGCCCTTGGGCGGTGCGTCGGCCGGCAGCGCCCGCCAGGCCCAACCCGCCGCGACGAGAGCCGCCCCGGCGGCCAGCCACACCGCACCCCGCCAGCCGATCACGCTCGCCGTGGCGGCGAGCGGCAGCCCGGCCGCGAAGGCGCCGAGCTGGACCCCGGACTGCTTGGTGCCGGTCACGCTGCCGCGCTTCGGCGCCGGGACGGTGGCCAGGATCGCCTTGTTCGTCGCCGGGTTGGCGAGCGCCTGCGGCAGACCGCCGAGGGCGACGGCCGCGAGCAGCAGGGCGGGGCCAGGAGCCGCGCCGATCAGGCCCAGCGCCGACGCCGAGACGGCGAGCAGCGCCACGAGTGCCCGGCGGGGGCCGATCCGGTCGACGATCCGGCCGCCGGCGGGCGAGAGCACGGCGGCCGTGCCGAACCCCACCGTCGTGGTCAGGCCGAGGACGGTCTCCGAGACGCCGAGCCGGTCGACGAGCCGCGGACCGAGCGCTCCGATCAGGAAGAGCTGCATCATCGAGAAGGCCATGGCCGTGGTCAGGAGCGCGGTCAGCCCTCGTACCGCGCCACCTCCGGCCCCGGCCGGTGCGATGTCCGGCGCATCCGCGGTCTCCATGTGGCCCCCTCCTCCGTCTCCTCCGTTCGGCGACGGAGCTCTCCGTCGTCGACCTCCAGAAGTCGTCGCGGCCCACCGTCGAGTTCCCGAGGCACCCTTGTGGGGCGCGCCACAGTCGCGTACTCATGACCCGACAGGTCGAGGGGGCGGCCTGGCGGGTGCGGTACCGCCGTCACGCCTCCGGGGAGGGTGCAAGGATGGGCGCGCCATGACACCAGGCCGATGTTCGCGAGGAGTGCGGGCCGCGACGTTCGCGGCCGTCTGCGTGCTGCTCGCCGCCACCGGCCACATCCTGATGTCCGGGCAGGCCGTGGCCACTTGGGCGCTCTCCCTCTCCTTCGTCGTGACCGTGGCGGTCGCCTGGTTCCTCGCGGGCGACGAGCGCGGCGTGTCAGCCGTCACGGCGGCGACCGTGGTCGTACAGAGCGTGCTGCACACGGTGTTCTCCTCGTCGCAGGCGCCGCCCGGCCCGCCGCCGTCGACCACCGCGCACATGGCGATGGATCACGCCCACGCGGCTCATCTGACGATGTCTCACACGACGCCCGTCGCCCACGACATGACGGACATGACCTCGTCTTTCGGCATGCTCTCGGCGCACTTGCTGGCCGCACTGCTCAGCGGCCTGTGGATGGCGTACGGCGAGCGGGCCGCCTTCCGTCTCCTGCGGGCCCTGCCCCTGGGGCTCTTCCGGCCGCTGCGCCTCCTGTTCGGCGTCGTCCTCCCCGTACCGCGGGACCGGTCTCGTCTCCGGCCCGTTCGCGCCGCTGACGAGCGCGTACCGCTCCGACTCCTCCTGGCCCATTCGGTCATCTCCCGAGGTCCCCCACAGGCACTCGCTGTCCTCTGACAGCCGGCTCCCCGAGCACGACGGCGCGGTTCCGTCGCTCGGGCATCGGCCACGCCCTTCCGGCCGGCCGTACCAGTCACCGGCGTGCCGCCGTTCGCGCGCCGCCGGATTCCCTTTGCCTTCTAAGGACTTGTGGCGATGACTCCTGCCCACGACACCCTCCACCCGGGACCGACGAGCCCGTCCCGCTCCCCGCACACGGCCGACACTGACGCGGCGACGACCCTGCTCGCGCTGGCGGCCAGGGACGGCGATCCCGCCAAGGCCGACCTTTTCGTGCGCGCCCTCCACCACGACGTCCGGCGGTACGTCGCCTACCTGAGCGCCGACCGTCAGGCGGCCGACGACCTCACCCAGGAGGTCTTCCTCCGCGCGCTGGCCGCGCTGCCCCGGTTCGAGGGGCGTTCCTCGGCCCGTACCTGGCTGTTGTCCATAGCCCGCAGGACGGTGGTCGACAGCCTGCGGCACGCGGCCGCCCGCCCCCGCCTGTCCGATCGGGACGACTGGCAGCGGGAGGCCGAACACACCCAGCCCCAGGGACTCCCCGGTTTCGAGGACGGCATCGCCCTCGCCGAACTCCTGGCCGCGATCCCGGCCGAGCGGAAGGAGGCGTTCGTCCTCACCCAACTCCTGGGCCTGCCCTACGCCGAGGCCGCCGAGACCATCGGCTGTCCCATCGGCACGGTCCGCTCACGCGTGGCCCGGGCCCGCGCCTCGCTGGTGGCGCTGCTGCGCGGCGACGAGGAGCCACGGCCCGAACCCGACTGCGACGAGGGCCCGACGCCCCGCAGGAGGTTCACCCGGGCCCCCGCTCTCGCCTGACAGCCCCGTCGCCCGGGCGGAGGCGAACCGCACGACGGTCCGTTCGGAGGAGCCGGACGGACCGTCGGTCCGGCCCCTCCGAAGGAGCACCCCGTCCGAGTCCGGATAGGCATGCAGACGCTCCGCCGCGACCACGGCCGCCGCGTCGTCGCCTACGCAGCCGCCCGCTTCATCACCGTCGTCCCCGAGATCATGGAACGTACTACCGGCCCGCGACCGACTCCGGCGAGGACAACCCGCCGGCGACCGGTGCGGCAGCCGGTGCGGCAGCCGCGTCCGGGCGGTCGTCGCCCGCGTCGTCGTAGTCGATCGAGCCCGAGGTGACATGACCGGCGAGTCCGAGGAGCAGGAAGAGCCAGAGCAGGACCTGCGCGGCGGTGCTCAGGCGGAGCGGACGCGTCGCGGAGTACGCGGGCTGCGCGGCGGCCTCGGGGGCGTCGCCCAGGAATCCCTTGGGGTACACCGGGGTCAGCATCGTCACGTAGGCCGCCAGCCGCATCCGGTACCGGACGACGGCCGCCGTGGCGCCGAAGACCGGTTCGGGCAGACGGCCCAGGACGATGCCGATCAGCCAGAACACCCAGCTGATCGCGAACCAGCCGGACTGCGCGAGGCCGACGACGATCGCCGCCGGAATCATCAGGATCAGCCGGAACAGCACGGCGAGCCGGTTGAGCGGGGTGGCGCGCAGCTCGATGCGCACCGGGTAGTCGGGGGCGTCGAAGGCGAACGGCGGGTAGCGGTCGACCAGCAGGGTCGCACTGGCGGTGACCCGGGTCTGGTAGGCGAGGACCGAGCCGAGGAAGGACGCGATCGGGTCGGGCAGGCGTCCCAGGACCAGAGCGCTGAACCAGCCCGCGACGGTGACGAAGAACCCGGCGAAGGAGAGCAGGGCGACGACGATGAACTGCGGCAGGAGCAGCAGCCAGCGCAGGAACACGGTCCAGCGACGCTGCTCCCCCGGCGGGGGCACGTCCAGAGCAGGCCGCCATTCGGCTCCGTCGGCGTCGGTCGAGGGTCGGGGCTCCCAACCTGCTGCCATGGCCGTCTCCGTCTCTCCCGCATCCCGTGCTTCCCAGGTCACATCGATGCTGACGCAGCCGCCCGACCCTCGCACGGCCATAGGGGCCACTCGGACCAAGGGACACGAAGGCACTCCAGGGCGGACGGCGGGGCGCCGGCGACCCCACGCCCACGCCCACGCCCACGCCCCTACAGTCCGCGTACCGCGTAACGCGTGCCGCGTCCCGGGTCACTGGCGCCGGGCGTCTTCACGTCCGCCCCGGGGCACGTCATCCGTCCGCGATGTCTTCGCCCTCCCAGCGCAGCAGGTCGCCCGGCTGGCATTCGAGCACCTCGCAGAGCGCGGCGAGCGTCGCGAAGCGCACCGCCTTGGCGCGGCCGTTCTTGAGGACCGCCAGGTTGGCGGGCGTGATCCCCACACGCTCCGCGAGCTCGCCCACGGACATCTTCCGCCTGGCCAGCATCACGTCGATGTCGACGGCGATCGGCATCAGATGACCTCGTCCAGCTCGGCCCGCATCCTCGTGGCTTCGACGTCGCGCGCCACGGCCTGGGCGAGCAGCATCCGCAGCACGAGCACGATGAGCGCGACTCCCAGGATGGCCAAGCCGAGACCGCCCATGATCACGGTGACGCCCGGGTCCTCCCGCTGGCCCGGCGCGTTCAGGACCGTGACCGCGAACCACAGGAGGGCCGCCGCCACGATCGCGCCGATCACACCGTCCACGTACCGGAAGGCGGTGTGGGAGAACACGGTTCCGCGTCGCACCATCGCCACCAGCCGCCAGACGCAGACCAGAGCGACCTGGGCCGACACCATGCCCAGGACCACGATCACCCGCAGCGGGGTCAGCGGGAGCGACCCGTCCTCCGGGTCGTTCCCACTGACCAACACCCAGACCATCAACGCCTGCACGAACACGGTGCCGACGAGCACCACCGCGAGCACGGCGCGCAACGCGCGCACTGCCAGTTTCCCCATGACCCACCCTTCCATCGACTTACGATGGGAATCTATCGATTTTCGATAGGCAAAGCAAGGTCTGGGATAACTCCCCCAGGTCGCCGCTCCCGGCGCTCCCGGCGCTCCCGGTCAGTAGCGCGTCGGCGCCGTCCGCCCCAGGTCGGGCAGGGCCCGCAGTTCGACGGTGAGGGGTACGATCCCCGACGCCGTCCAGGCCGCCAAGATCCCCTCCAACCCGGCCAACCAGTTCATCAACCTGAACCCGCTCCTCAAACGGCTCGGTGCCCCGCTGCTCGCCGCGTGGATCGGCGAGACTCAGCTCGCCCACCCGCCGCTCACCGCCGCACAGTGCTTCTTCGACGACACGGCCGACGACAAGGTGGTGCTCCACGGCGAACCGACCCTGCGCCACGGCGCGGCCAACCCCGCCGACCGCTCGCCCTACACCGCCTTCGTGCTCATGTGGTCGGCAATGGACTCCTTCAACCACCTCATGAAGGGGCATCCCTGGAACGCGGAGCTCCAGCACATCGCGGCCGAGGGCGGGCTCGACGAGTCCCAGTCCCGGATCGAATCTGACGAGGAAGTGGCGGAGTAGATCACGGAAATCGGTGAGCTCTCCGACGCCCTCTTCAGGGTTATGGGACAACCTTTAGGTGTCGGCTGACTGCACGTGATTTCGTTTGGGAATCACTGCTACTTGCCACGGAGTTCATCGATCCGCTCTTGTTCCCAGTAGTCCAGGATCATTTCGAGGCGCCTGCCGGACGGTTCGATGCGGTTGAGGGCCCGATCTAGGTTGATGAACGGAATCATCAGCCCGGTGAGCGACGACGTCTTGGATTTCAGCCCTTCTGCCTGCTTTGCCCAGGACGGCAGGTTCTTGGACACGTTGCTGAGGCCGGTCAGTATTCTGACCATTTCGTCATCTGGGAGGGAGGCGTCCGGTTTCCCGGAGCTGTCGACGCCCAACAGTTGCCGCGCGGTGGCCACGGCCGCAAAAACGGCCTGCACCCGCTTTACCTCGTGACCATGGAACCGGCGGGCCATCGCTTTGACATCGACATCGACGCCTTCGATGAGCCGACCCCGAAGCTGCTGCGGCGCTACGACGGGATCGGAGTCCGATGACGCCATGGCCCACATGATCGGGCGATGCCGGCCGATAAGTTCATTGGCCAAAACCCTGTAAGCCAGTACGAGATCTGAGATCAGATCAGGCTCCAGTGTGTCTCGGTGGTATGCGGCGTTGCGGTACTGGTGTAGCCGGTCGAGCACTTCACGTTCCTGGGCTGTCAACACGCCCTTCTGCTTCAGGAATTTGGTCTTCTCGTGCAGGTGGTCATCGATGGCCTTGCGGCGATCCGGCCCCACGTGCTCGTCGACCAACTGGCTCAGTTCCTCGGCGAGCTCCCCGCCATCGTCACGGAACTCACGCATCTCCGCGATGATGCTGTCAGCGACCTGGAAGGCGAGCCGGGCGTTGACCTCGCGGCCGATGACCACCTCCACCAGGTGGTCCAGGAGGATGAGAGCAAGACGGTTGTGTGCCTGATCGCCAGCCTCGGCGCATCGCCGGATCTCGACTATCTCGACCGCGAGCCAGTTCCACTGTTCGGCCTCTTGTACGGTCACGCGGTCCCAGTCGGCCGCGAAAGGCTGCACCTCACCTGGTTCGCCGATGCCGGGGTCCAGGTGCACGTCCTCCGCAAGATCGCCGGCCATGGCTCGCTCACCACCACCCAGCGATACCTGCACCCCGACGTACACAAGATCACCGCCGTCGGCGCCGCCCACTCGGCACACCTCAGTGCGCTCCGCGCACCGCGGTCCCTGCCGAGCCCGATCGTGGTCGCCCGTTGACCGGACAAGGCGAGTTGGTCCCCAAGTGTTCCCCAAATCCGTCTACCGGGTCATCCGCCGCCTGTGGCCGGCGAATGCGGACGGGGTTGGGCTGCAGAGCCAAGCCGTCGTCCACCGCGGCTTGGCTCTGCTCCGGAGTGGGCCGGTAGAGACTGCCAGCCACCACCCGCAGTGGCGCTGCTTCAAGGTTGCGCGCCGTTCGCGTTGAGGTCGTTGAGGCTGTCCGGGAGGACATCCGACAGGTGACGACCGAATACCCGTTCATGCGTGCGCCCTGTCACCTGCACGAACGCTTCGTGGGGGGGGCGGCTTACTGGCGGGCCATGTGCATGCGCATCTCGCTCTCGGCGTCGACGATGAGGTCGCCGGACAGGTCGACGGTGACGCCGTGCAGAGTGCCGGTGAAGCGGAACGGCGCCCGGTAGTCGGGGGTGACGGCAGAACCGGGGTTGGCGCCGCAGAGCACACCGCCCGGATTGAAGGCGATCGGGGTGGTGACCGGCATGTCGATCTGTCCGACGAGGCGGCCGTCGACGTACAGCTGGGCAAGGCCGGGAGCACCCCTGCCCTGGGAAAGGTCCGGGGCCCCGGTGGGCTCGAACTCGAAACGCAGCACGTGCCGCCCCTCTGGAAGGGCCTCGCTGGAGACCACGTGGTGCAGGGCCCGCTGAACGTAGTTGTGGGCGTAGTGCAGGTGGCCGTCCTTGACGTAGAAGGACCAGCCGCCGGCGTTGGTGCCCTGGCAGAGAAGGACGCCCTCGGCTCCGCCGGGCGGGATC
Organism: Streptomyces sp. NBC_00250; assembly: GCF_036192275.1. Lineage (NCBI taxonomy): Bacteria > Bacillati > Actinomycetota > Actinomycetes > Kitasatosporales > Streptomycetaceae > Streptomyces > Streptomyces sp. NBC_00250. Next base: position 1,695,973 of record NZ_CP108088.1, read on the forward strand.
TCGACGTCGGCGGTGATGCTGTGCGGGCGGTTGAGGACCCGGGGCGCAACCGCGGCCGGCAGGACCTGAGTACCCGGGCGGAAGGTGTAGCTGGTGCGGTCCTGGGTGATCTGCGGGCGCTCGGTCATCAGCCGCTGCAGGACGCTGCCGTCGATCGGCAGCACGTTGTACTTGCCGGCCTCCACGTACCACAAGGCGATCATCTCGATCAGCTTGCTGCGGTGCTCCTGGGCGAGATTCCTGGTCTCGGCGATGTCCTGGTCGACGTGGTACAGCTCCCAGTGGTGGGCATCGAGGTCGTCGAGGTCCGTCATGGTGATCGGAGTGCCGAAGGGCCGCCCGGCCTCCGCGAGGGAGGGGCCGGGCCAGGGGCAGACCGCCCGCCACCCGTCGTGGTCGATGGCCCGGTGTCCCAGCATCTCGTAGTACTGGGTGCGGTGGAGGCTCGGTGCACCGGCGTCGTCGAAGGTGTGAGCGAAGCTGACGCCGTGCAGGGGCGCCTGGGTGACGCCGCGAATGGTCGTGGGCGCCTCGATGCCGAGCACGTCCAGGACGGTGGGGACCATGTCGATGATGTGCGCGAACTGATCGCGGATCTCACCGCGGGCCCGGATACCGTCGGGCCAGTGGACGAGGAACGGGTCGCTGACGCCTCCGCGGTAGGTCTCCCGCTTCCATCGGCGGAACGGTGTGTTGCCCGCCCACGTCCATCCCCACGGGTAGTGGTTGAAGGTGGCCGGGCCGCCGAGCTCGTCGATGCGCGCCAGGCTCTCCTCGAGCGTCTCGGGCGCGTTGTTGAAGAACTGCATCTCGTTGGTGGTGCCCGTCACCCCGCCCTCGGCACTCGCTCCGTTGTCGGAGACCACCATGATCAAGGTGTTGTCGAACTCGCCGGTCTCCTTCAGGAAGTCCAACAGTCGGCCGAGGTGGTGGTCGGCGTGGGAGAGGAAGCCCGCGTAGACCTCCATCAACCGCGAGGCAAGCCGCCGCGCGTCCGGCGTGAGCGACTCCCAGGCGGGCACGTCCGGATCGCGCGGGGACAGGCGGGCGTCCGTGGGCACCACGCCGAGCTCCTTCTGCCGGGCGAAGGTCTGCTCCCGGTAGGCGTCCCAGCCGTCGTCGAAGCGTCCCCGGTAGCGGTCGGCCCACTCCTTCGGCGCATGGTGCGGGGCATGTGTCGCACCGAGGGACAGGTTCAGGAAGAACGGCTTGTCCGGGGCGACCTGCTTGGCGTCGGCGATGAACGACATCGCCCGCTCGACGAGGTCCTCTGTCAGGTGGTAGCCCTCCGCCGGCGTGGCGGGCGGCTCGACCTGGTGGTTGTCGTAGACGAGGTCCGGATACCACTGGCTGGTGTCGCCGCCCAGGAACCCGTAGAACCGCTCGAAGCCCCGCCCCAGCGGCCACCGGTCGTACGGGCCCGCCGCCGACTCCTGCTCCGAGGGCATCAGGTGCCACTTGCCGACCATGTACGTGTTGTAGCCCTGCTGCAGCAGCATCTCCGACAGGAACCCGTTCTCGAACGGGATCTGCCCGTTGTAGCCCGGATAGCCGGTGGCCAGCTCCGTGATCGCCGCCATGCCGTTGGCATGGTGGTTTCGGCCCGTCATGATGCAGGACCGCGACGGCGAGCACAACGCGGTGGTGTGCATATTGCTGTACAGCAGCCCACCTGCGGCCAGCGCGTCCAGGTTCGGCGTCTCGATCGGACTGCCATAGCAGCCCAACTGCCCGAACCCGGTGTCATCGAACACGAGGAACAACACGTTCGGCGCACCCGCCTCGCCCCGCACCGGCTGCGGCCACGCCGGACTCGACTCATCTGTCGTCCTACCGATCACTCCCGGGAACCGCTGCCCCGGCCGGTACTCGCTCCACGACGGCTGCGCCATTCCAGTTCTCCATCCCACCAACCCCGACGAAGGAGCGGGTGATGCTTGTGCGGCTGCTCCACGCTAGGCCGCCGCCATCGCCCCCCGCGATCGGAGTACGCTGTCTGGCCCTCCCTTGGACGACGTAGCGCTTGGGCAGCCCTCCGCCTCGTCCAGTTCGATGGACTTCGCAACGGGGCTGGACTTTCCGTCATTGTTCTGCCTCAACCCCCAGGGTCCGCCCGGTGATCCGCCCTGATCTCTGCGGCGTGCAGCCGCCTTCTCTGCGATTGGCGGACCTCGAGCTCCTATCGGACCGGCACCGAGATACCTGGCAGAAGCACCGGCTCCGCCGCACGGTTTCGATTCCCGTGATCCGCTCCATGGCAAAGCCACAGGTCAACGACTTGGGGCTTTCGTGTTGCCGGGACCCTTATGCGGTGGGGAGCGGGTTCTGGTGGTAGCGCTCGGAGCCGTCCTGGGCTGCCTCGCGGACTCGATGGCGTCGCCGAGGGGGGTGACCCGGATGGCGGGGCCAGGCGGGGATCGTGATGCTGGTGCGCAGGGCGGGAGGGGGAAGGGCGGCGTCGGGGAGCCGGTGCTCGATGATGGCGCACAGCCTCGGATACCAGTCCGCCGCCATATCGAGGGCGAATTGGTGCAGTTGGGGGCTGATAAGCGTACGCAGGTCGTGGGGCGGCGTTCGGCGCGGGCGTACGCCGAAGTAGCAGGCCGTGTAGTCGCCGCCGTCGTGCAGTTCGACGTCGGGAGCCAGGCGTCCGCGGCCTGCGCGGCGTTCTCGTGCGGCTGGTGGGGGCCGATGCCCATGTAGCGTTCGTGGGGAGCCGACCAGGAGCGTGAAGACGTGGAACATGGCCTCGGGGAAGAGGGCATGGGTTTGGTGGTTGAGCAGGACCTTGCCGTAGACCTGGCGGACTCCGCTGTCCATGATCTGCGCGTGCTGCAGGTACTGGCGCGGACGACGGAGTTGATGTCGTCGGCGGTGGCGGTGATGCCGTCGGCGAAGTGCGCGGTGATCCGGCCGCCGTCGACGCGGGTTCGTTCGGCTGGTGGTCGAGCTCGGCATGCGCAGCGGCGGGTAGCCGGCGGGCGGCGCGGAAGAGCTCGTACGCTCGGACAGCAGCGCCCCGCGCAGGATGCTGTCGCCGTCGGGGTCGGTGTATAGGCGGTAACCCTGACTGCAAGTGAACAGAGCGTCGTCGCGCTCGAAGACGGTGACCTCGACGCCGCGGCGACGAAGGCCCCGGGCTAGGCACCGGCCATCCAGGCCGACGCGGGGCGACCATGTCTCCGCTGCGGTCCTGCGCAACGCGACCCACTGGGACGACGCCGTCACAAACCTCGGGTACGGGCACCTTTGCCGACACGACCTCCGGCACACCGGACTCACCTGGTTCGCCGACGTCGGGGTCCAGGTGCACGTCCTCCGCAAGATCGCCGGCCATGGCTCGCTGACCACCATCCAGCGGTACCTGCACCCCGACGTGCACAAGATCGCCGCCGCCGGCGCCGCGCTCTCGGCACACCTCAGCGTGCTGCGCGCGCCCCGGTCCCAGTCGAGCCCGATCGTGGTCGCCCGCTGACGCGGTCAAGGCGAGTTGGTCCCCGAGTGGTCCCCAAAAACGAGTCAGAGGCCGCTTCAGATTGCTCTGAAACGGCCTCTGACCTACGACTCTTTCGAGTCGGGACGACAGGATTTGAACCTGCGACCCCTTGACCCCCAGTCAAGTGCGCTACCAAGCTGCGCCACGTCCCGCTGCCCGTCTGACCTGGGGTTTCCCCCGGCTGGACGCGCATGAGAACAATACCGCACTTTCCCTGGTGGTCACGAACCCTTTCCCGGCACCCGGAGACGGGCGGGCGCGCGGAGCGGGGCGCTCACTCTCCGTGACGCTTCTGTGCGCCGGGGCGCGTGTTCGCGCACCTCCCCTCGGAGGGTGAGCGCGGGGTCCGGCGGGACGGAGGGGCGTACCAGCCGTACAGGCAGAAGAGGGGAAGACTTCCGGAATCGGCCATGAAGCCGCTCATGTGGTGTACCGGTCGCTCTCCTGGCCCTGTTTCGGCGCGCTCGCCGCCGGGGGGACGTGGCAGAAAGACGCCTAAGCGGAATGTCGCTCGGATCGGGCCGAGCAGGCCAGGACCACGCAAAACACAGTCAGGTTCCATCGTCAACCACTCGGGTTTCGGACAAAAATCGTGGCGATATTGATCCGTCCCAGAAAGATCAACACCATGAAGTGGTCGGCCTGTTCGCGACGGGGCCACCGCCGATGCACCACCTGACCGGACAACCGATCAGGCGTTTCGCAGGAGAGGTACTCCGGATGGACGGCTACTTCAGCAGTCGACTGCATCATCAGCTCAGGGAGACGGTTCGCGATTTCGCAGAGCGTGAGGTTCGGCCACGGATAGCCGAGATGGAGGCGTCCCGCACGGTCCATCACGAGCTGTCACGGCTGATCGCCGAGCAGGGCTGGCTGGGCGCCACCATCAACCAGGAGTACGGCGGCATGGGCGCCGGTCACCTGGCCAAGACCATCATCATCGAGGAGCTGTCCCGGGTCAGCGGCGCCATGGGTGCCATGGTTCAGGCCTCGCAGCTGGGCACCGCCAAGATCGTCCACTTCGGCAGCGACGAGCAGCGCAAGACCTGGCTTCCGGCCATCGCCGCCGGTGAGTGCCTGCCGACCATCGCGGTCACCGAGCCCGAGTCCGGTGGTCATGTCCTCGGCATGAGCGCCAGCGCGGTGCGGGACGGCGACGACTACATCCTCAACGGCAGCAAGGTCTACGTCGGCAACAGCCACGTCGGCGATCTGCACGGCGTCGTGGTCAGGACCGGTCCCGGTTCGAAGGGCCTCACCGCATTCCTGGTCGAATCCGATCGCCCTGGGTTCAGGACCGGACCGCAGCAGCAGGCCATGGGGCTCCACGGCTTCAGCTTCGGCGAGCTGATCTTCGAGAACTGCCGGGTTCCGGCCACCAACCGTCTCGGCGACGAGGGCGACGGCCTCTCCGTCGCGTACTCCTCCAGCGTCCTGTACGGGCGGGCCAACCTCACCGCCGTCTCGCTCGGCATCCACCAGGCGATCCTGGAGGAGACCACCCGCTTCGCCTCCGAGCGCATCCGGTACGGAAAGCCGCTCCACGACCTCCCCACGGTCAAGCTGAAGCTGGGTCAGATGCAGTCCCGCCTCATGACCGCCCGGCTGGCCGCGTACCACGCCGTGCACCTGCTCGACCAGGGGCTTTCCTGCGACACGGAGCTGATGAACGCCAAGCTCGTGAATGTCGAGTCGGCGATCGACTCCGGCCGTAACGCCATGGAGATCCACGCCGCCGCCGGTCTCTTCACGGACCGGGCCATCGAGCGCTACCTCCGCGACGCCCACCACATCTTCGCCCCGGCCGGCACCTCCGACATCCAGCTCCTCCGGCTGGCCGAGGTCGCCCTCGGCCAGGACAAGGGCAGCTGGTCGGAGCGCCTCTCCGAGCTGGTCCGCACACCGGAGCTGGAGCCCGTGCACGCCTGACGCGACGCCCCCGATATGCCAAGAGCCCCGGTACGGCCATCGCCGCACCGGGGCTCCCGGCATATCGGGGCATCTTGGATGTAACAGTCAGGTACTGACGGTCAGAGACACGCCGGTCGTCGTTTCGCCGGTCAGAACATGCCGTCCTCGCGACGGTTGATCTGCTCCATCAGCTCGGCCGCCATCGCCTTGATCGTCTCGAGACCGGCGCGCCCCCACGGCCGGACGTCGGTGTCGACCACGCAGATGGTGCCGAGCGCGACACCGGTGCGGTCTATCAGCGGCGCGCCCATGTAGGAGCGGATGCCGATCTCGTCCACGACCGGGTTCCCGGCGAAGCGCGGGTAGTCGCAGACGTCCTCCAGGACGAGCGCCTTACGCCGCACCACCACGTGCGGGCAGTAGCCGTGGTCGCGGGCCATGAAGCGGCCGACGCCGCCGGCGCCCGCTGCGGCCGCGCCCAGGTCGCTGCCGGAGTGGGTGCCCTCGGGGGTGTGCAGGCCGGCGAAGAACTGCCGGTTCTCGTCGATGAAGTTGACCATCGAGAACGGGGCGCCGGTCACGTCCGCGAGGCGGTGGGCGAATTCGTCGAACGCCGGCTCCGGCCGCTCACCGAGACCGAGTTCGCGCAGCCGCTGCACACGGGCGGGCGCGTCCTTGTCGACGGGGGTCAGCAGGAGGTGACCGGTGGGGTCGTACGTCATGGCGTGGCTCCGTAGCTCGGCACGGCGGCCGGGATGGTGGTGAGCAGATGCTGGACGAGGGTCAGCAGGGTGCGGATGCCGGAGCTGGAGATCCGGGCGTCGCAGAGGACGACCGGCACCTCCGGCTTGAGGTCGAGCGCGGACCGGATCTCGTCCGGCTCGTAGCGGAAGGAGCCGTCGAACTCGTTGACCGCCACGACGAACCGGATGCCCCGTCGTTCGAAGAAGTCCACGGCGGAGAAGCACTCCTGGAGCCTGCGGGTGTCGGCGAGGACGACCGCCCCGAGCGCGCCCTCGGAGAGTTCGTCCCACATGAACCAGAAGCGCTCCTGGCCGGGGGTGCCGAACAGGTAGAGGACGTGGCGGTCGTCGAGCGTGATGCGGCCGAAGTCCATGGCGACGGTGGTCGTGGTCTTGGACTCCACGCCCTCCAGGCTGTCGGTGGCGGCGCTGACCGAGGTCAGCAGCTCTTCGGTGCTCAGGGGTTCGATCTCGCTGACCGCGCCCACGAGGGTCGTCTTGCCCACGCCGAAGCCGCCCGCCACCAGGATCTTGAGCGCGGTGGGGAACGGGTCGGTCGCGAGACTGTCGTGGCGCTCAGAGCCGCTGTCGTAGGCCATCGAGCACTGCCTCCAGCAAGGAACGGTCGGTTGGGTTGGCGTGGAACCGGGGAGCGCGGGCGGTGAGTGCCCCGCAGTCCACGAGGTCGGAGAGCAGGACCTTGGTGACCACGGCGGGGAGCCGTAAGTGCGCCGCGATCTCGGCCACCGAGGTGGGCCCGTCGCACAGCCCGAGGGCCAGGCTGTGCTCGGGACCCATGTGGGCCTGGGGTGACGACCCGGTCGCCATCACCATGGACAGCAGGTCCAGTGCGGTGGTCGGCTTGGTCCGGCCACCGCTGACGGTGTACGGGCGGATCAGCCGGCCGGCCGCGTCGTCGAGCCAGGGCCCTTCCTGAGGGGTCGTCACGTTCACTGGCCGATGCCGCCCACCGCTCCGGCTGCCTGCCGGGCGGGGGTGACCAGGTACGGCCGGACGCTCTTGACGAGCATCGCCATCTCGTACCCGAGGACCGCGGCGTCCGCCTCGCGCCCGGCGAGGACGGCCAGGCAGGTGCCGGAGCCCGCGGTGGACACGAACAGGAGGGTGGAGTCGAGCTCCACGACCACCTGGCGCACCTCGCCGCCGTCGCCGAACCGGGCGCCCGCGCTCCGGCCGAGCGAGTAGAGCCCGGAGGCGAGGGCCGCCATGTGGTCGGCGGCGTCGGGGTCGAGACCGTGGACGGATTTCACGAGGCCGTCGGAGGAGAGCAGAACGGCGTTGCGGGTGTACGGGACCCGCTGGACCAGGCCGCTCAGCAGCCAGTCGAGATCCGAGGAATGGCCGGTCGGCACATTGCTCGCCATGGTGTCTACTCCTTGTGCGCGTCGCCTGGACGCAGCGATTCATGGGGGGCGGGCTGGGACTCGGCGAGACCGATGCCGCGCTGGAACGCGGCCATCAAGCCGGGGTCGTGCAGGGCGTGCTCCTCGGGCTTGCGGGCCACGGGCTCGTCGCGCAGCTGCGGGACGATGTGCTCCTGGGCGCGCCGCTTGGGGAGCACGGGCCGGCCGTTGGCCTCGGGCGCCGCCGGGGGGAGTGGCGACATGAGGGAGGCCGGGGGGCCCGGGTGTGCGCCGCCGGCCGCCTGGGCCGGTATCACGGGCGTACGGCCGGAGTCCGCGTACCCGTTCGACCGCTCGGTGGTGCGGGGGTAGGTGAGCGGGTCGTGGGCCTCTTCGTGGCGGACGGCGGTCCGCTCCGGGGAGGGCACGGACTGCGGCACGGAGTGCGGTGCCGACTGAGGTGCCGACTGAGCCACGGACTGCGGGACGAGTCCGGTGGGGGCCGTCGTGCCCATGGCCGCGGGCACGGGCGCGTGGGGGTGGGCCGGTGCCGGGGCCATCGGAGCCGTCATGGGGGCCGGCATGGGCGCCGGGGCCGTCATCGGGGCGGTGACCGCGGGCGCGGGCTGCGACGGCGCCTGCGGCTGCGTCGCCGGCTGGGGCTGCATCTGCACCTGGTTCGGCGGGACCGCGGCGGAACCGGCGGTCGCGGCGGCCTGGCGCTCGTGCTGGGCGAGACCCTCGGGGTCGGCGCCGAGGAGGCCCTGCGGGAGGACGAGAACGGCCTGGACTCCGCCGTAGATGTTGGACTGCAGGCGTACGGCGATGCCGTGGCGGCGGGCGAGGGCCGAGACGACGAAGAGTCCGATGCGGCCGTCCTGGAGCAGGTGCGCCACGTTGACCTGGTCGGGGTCGGCGAGCAGGGCGTTCATCTTGTTCTGCTCGGTGACGGGCATGCCGAGACCGCGGTCCTCGACCTCGATCGCGAGGCCGGCCGTGACGTACTGCGCGCGGAGCAGCACCGTGGTGTGCGGCGCGGAGAACAGCGTGGCGTTCTCGACGAGTTCGGCCAGGAGGTGGATGACGTCGGCCACCGCATGGCCCCGGAGCGTGCCGTCGATCGGGGGTACGAGCTTCACCCGCGGGTACTGCTCGACCTCGGCGATGGAGGAGCGCAGCACCTCGGTCATGGTGACCGGGTTCGACCACTGGCGGCGGGAGATGGCGCCACCGAGCACGGCGAGGTTCTCGGCGTGCCGGCGGATGCGGGTGGCCAGGTGGTCGACGTGGAACAGGCCCTTGAGCAGCTCCGGGTCCTCGACCTCGTTCTCCAGCTCGTCGAGGAGCTGGATCTCGCGGTGGACCAGGGACTGCAGGCGCCGGGCGAGGTTGACGAAGACCTCGACCTTCTGTTCGTTGCCGACGCTGCTGGAGAGCCGGGACGCCTGCACGACGGCTGCCACGGCGGCCTCGTGAGAGCGTGTCAGCTCGTGCGAGAGCAGGTCGAATTCGTCGCCGGACGCGGTGCCGGTCGGCAGCGCGGGGCGGGGCGCGATGCCCTCACCCTTGCGCAACTGTTCGACGATCGTACGCAGTTCGCCCTGGCTGTTGCTGCTGGTGCGGCGCAGGGCGTTGCAGCGGTCGAGGACGGCCTTGGCGGCCCTGTCCGCGCCGAGCGCGGCGGCCGTCACCGAGGCGACGGTGAGGGCGGCGGCGCCGGTGAGCGCGGCCCAGAGGCCGGGCGTCGGGGTGGCGCCGGTGGAGCGGATGGTGAAGAGCACTGCCGCGGCTCCGCCCAGTGCCACCGCGACGGCGGGAAGCACGGAGGTACGGAGGAGTTGGGGGCGTATGCGGGCTTCTGTCGTGTGCGACGCGGGGGGCTGCGCCGGGGGGTTGCTACCGGTACCGGGGGCGGGGCGGGCGCCTGACCGGCCGTGCCGCCCGCCCTCGCGTCGATCGGACCGCGAGGCGGGTGCGCGAAGTTGAGACATGAGTGTCCTTGGTACGTACGTGCCCAGGAATCGGCGTACTGCGGGGGTGTGCTTCGGCATCGTGCGAAGTGTGCTGAGGGGGTGGACTCGGGGGCTTTGCAAGGGTGTTGCGGGGGTTCTTGCAAGGGGTCCTGCGGGGGTGGTTCACATGGTGGACGACATGACTGCGATGAGCCTACCGATGATCACCAACCACACACTGTAGTCGTCAACCGTTCATGTGCGGTGCGCAGTTGGCAAACTTACCCGTAGAGCCGCCCGCTCTGGTATCACCCCTTCCACAACAGGCCGAGAAGCTTCGGCCGAAAGTCGACGCCGCGACGGGGATGGGGCAGCGAGCACCGGGAACGGAAGAGGGCGGAGGCGTTCCCACGCCTCCGCCCTCTGCGGAAATCGTCCCCGACCGGAATCCCCGGGCGGGGTGCGGACCGACCGGTCCGCTCGACCCTCAGGGGGTCCGTGCCGCCTCCGGCGCACCGCGGCCGGCGTCCGTACCGGGCTCGCCGGAGGTCGACCCGGCGTCCACGGCCTCGTTCGCGGCCCTGTTCGCGTCCGCGTTCCCGTCCGACACGCCGGTGAGTGACCGATTACCGTCGGTGAGAGCCGGAGCCGCCCAGCCGCCCGAGGGGACCCGGGCGACCGGACGCCACCAGGGGCTGTCCGGCACCTGCTCGGCGCCCGGCTCGAAGGGTTCGCCCGGGATGGGCAGGGCGATCCGCTGGGCGGCTCCGGCGGCGGCCTCGACCGTGCCCTCCCCCGGTTCGGCCCACGGGTGCGGGGCGAGGTTGAAGGTGCCCCAGTGGATCGGCAGCATCACCCCGGCGGGACCGCCGCCCTGGAGGTCCAGATGCGCCCGCATGCCCTCCTCCGGGGTCATGTGGATGTCGGTCCAGAACTCCGAGTAGGCGCCGATCTGGATCATGGTGGCGTCGAAGGGGCCGTGGGCCGCGCCGATGTCCTTGAATCCGGAGAAGTATCCGGTGTCCCCGCTGTGGAAGATCCGGTGGGAGGGTCCCGTCACCACCCAGGAGGCCCAGAGCGTCATCTGCCGGTTGCGCAGTCCGCGGCCGCAGAAGTGCCGGGCCGGGGTGGCCGTGAGCCGCAGCTCGCCGATCTCGGTGGACTCGTTCCAGTCCAGCTCGCGGAGGCGGGAGGCGGGCACCCCCCAGCGCTCCAGGTGCGCGCCGACGCCCAGCGGCACCGCGAAGACGGTGTCGGTGGTGGCGAGCGCCTTGATCGTCGGCAGGTCGAGGTGGTCGTAGTGGTCGTGCGAGATCACGACGACGTCGACCGGACCGAGCGCGGCGAGCGGCGCGGGCACCGGGTGCAGCCGCTTGGGGCCGGCGAAGGGGAAGGGGGAGCAGCGCTCGCCCCAGACGGGGTCGAAGAGGACCCGGTGGCCGTCGATCTCGGCGAGGACGCCGGAGTGCCCCATCCAGGTCAGACGCAGGCCGGTGGCCGGGGGCCTGGCCAGGTCGGCGATCGTGGTGGGGTGGACGGGGATCGTGCCGGTGGGGGCGCGGCGCGAACGGCCTTCCTTGTCGAAGTAGATCTTGGCGAACTCGACACTGGAGCCGGAGGGGCCGCGCCGGGCGGGTTCGGGGTTCTGGAAGATCCCGTCCGCGAAGTTCGGCGAGCGGTGGATACGGGCGAGGCGCTCGCCCGTGGGGTCCGCGCCGAAGGACTCGGGGCGCAGCGCGCGCAGCCGGGCCCGTGGCGAACGGTCGGAGCCGGTACCGGTCACAGGACCTCCTGATCTCTGGGGGTCGTTCCATTATGGGCGGACCGCGCGGCGAACGGTCGGGACGGTCGGCCATACTGAACCACCATTCAGTATGGCCGCCCTCGACGAGGGCGGCCGGACCGTCCCTCCCGAGGAGATGCGCGATGAGTACCGCCCCCCTGCTTTCCGTCGGCTGGACCGACCACGTGACCGGCCGCCGGGGCCACCTGGTGGTCGACCGGCTGGTGCGCGGAGTGGCCAGCGGCGGTCTGCGGATGCGGGAGGGGTGCACGGCGGAGGAGGTCGCCGGACTCGCCCGCGGGATGACCATGAAGGAAGCCCTGCACTACGACCCGAAGGGCCGGTACGTCCCGCTGGGCGGCGCCAAGGGAGGCATCGACTGCGACCCCCGCTCCCCCGAGGCGTACGGCGTGCTCGTGCGCTACCTGCGGGCGATGCGGCCGTACGTCGAGCGGTTCTGGACCACCGGGGAGGACCTGGGGCTCACCCAGGACCTGGTGGACCGTGCCGTGACCGAGGCGGGCCTCGTCTCCTCGGTGCAGGCCGTCTACCCGCTCCTGGAGGACGAGGCGGCCGCCCGCAAGAGGCTCGCCGACGCCTTCGCGATCGAGGTCGACGGCATCGGCCTCGACGAGCTGGTGGGCGGTCTCGGGGTCGCCGAGTCCGTGCTCGTCGCCCTCGACCGGGCCGGCCGGGAGTACGCCGGGACCCGGGTCTCCGTGCAGGGCCTCGGCACGATGGGCGGGGCGACCGCCCGGTTCCTGGCGCGGTCCGGGCTGCGGGTGGTGGCCGTGGCCGACGTCCGGGGCACGATCGTGAACCCCGACGGCCTCGACGTCGAGGCACTGCTCGCGGCCCGCGACGCCCACGGGGCCGTCGACCGCTCCGCGCTGCGCCCCGGGGACCGGGAGGAGCCCGGCGACGCCTGGCTCACGGCCGAGGCGGAGGTCCTGGTCCCGGCGGCCGTGTCGTACGCGATCGACGCCGGGAACCAGGGACGGATCACGGCCCGCTGGATCGCCGAGGCGGCCAACATGCCGGTCCGTCCGGAGGCCGAGGAGGCCCTGGCCGCGCGCGGGGTCACGGTGCTGCCCGACGTGGTCGTGAACTCCTGCACCAACGCCTGGTGGTGGTGGACGCTCTTCGGCGACATCGAGGCCGACGCCGACCAGTCCTTCGACCGGGTGCGCACGGCGATGCGGACGCTCGTCGGCGGGATGCTCGACCGGGCGGCGGCGGACGGCACGAGCCCGCGCGCCGCGGCGCACGCGCTGGTGGAGGAGCGACTGCCGCAGATCGCCGAACGCTACGGCTGGTACTGAAGCGGCCACACCCCGCAGCCGCGGACGATCATGACCGCGTCATGTGCTGTGTAGGCTGCGTGGCGTGGCGAGAGTGCGGTTGAGCGTGGCCGAGCGGCGGGAGGAGCTGCTGCGGGCCGCCGTCGAGCAGATCGAGGCGCGCGGGGTCGCGGCCGTCCGGATCGCCGACGTGGCCTCCGCGCTCGGGGTGAGCAACGCCCTGGTGCTCTACCACTTCTCGTCCAAGGAACAACTGGTCGCCGCGGCCTTCGCCCACGCCGCCGAGGCCGACCTCGCCCATCTGCGCCGGCTCCTCGGGCGCCGCTCCACCGCCGTACGACGACTCCGCGCCGCGGTGCGCTGGTACGCGCCGACCGGACAGGCCAAGGGCTGGCGCCTGTGGATCGAGGGCTGGGCGGCCTCCCTGCGCGACCCCGGACTGCGCCGGGTCGCCGCCTCCCTCGACCAGGAGTGGAAGGCGGCGCTGACCCGGGTGATCGCGGAGGGTGCCGAGGCCGGGGAGTTCCGCTGTACGGACCCGGCCGCGGCGGCCTGGCGGCTCACCGCCTTCCTCGACGGCCTCGCGGTCCAGACGACGGCCTACGCCGGCTCCCTCTCCCGGACCGCGATGCTCCGCTGGGCCGACGCCGCCCTCGCCCGGGAACTGAACCTGCCGGACGAGGACGGGGACCCGGGCGGGCTCCCCGCCCCCCTCTCGGCCCCGAAGACGGAGACGGCGACCACGACCGCGACGGTGACCGCGCCGGTGGCAGGGGCGGAGAGGGAGACGACCGGCCCCGTCGGTCCGGTCGGCACCGACGGTCCGCTCGGCCCCCAGGTCGTGTCCGGAGAGTAGGGCCAGGCGGGACTTTCCTGACATGACCTAGACCAGCTCGAAGACCGCCGAGACCGTGACCTGCTCCTCGATCTCGCCCGGCGCCAACGGGACGCTCGCCTCGTCCGCGGGCACGGCGCCGACGGCGCCGGGGCCGGGGCGCGCGGACTCGCCCTCGCTGAGCGAGACCAGCCGGCCGAGCTCGTGGCCGCTGAGCCGCGCGTGTTGCGCCGCCTTGTCGTACGCGTCCCGGTAGGCGGCCTCCCGTGCCTTCACCCGCAGCGCCGACGGGTCGGCGACGTCGAAGACGACCCCGTTGATCCGGACGGAGTCCCCGGTCGCTTCGTTGACAGCGCCGATGACCTGACCGGCCCGGTCGATCTCCCGGACCTTCACGGAGAAGGACTGCCCGGCCTGGTACCCCGTCACCTTGCTCTCGCCCGCGGCGTTCTGGGTGTAGACCGGGGACAGGGAGAGGCTGTCGGTGCGGATGTCCCGCTCGGCGATCCGCTGCTTGTCCAGCACCGCGAGGAGGGCCTCGGCCGCGGTCTTCTGCGCGGCCATGGCCTCCTTCGCGGTCTTACGGGTGGCCTCGACCCCGACGGACAGGATCGCCAGATCGGGCGCGGCGGCCGCGCGGCCGTGTCCGGTGACGGTGACCGTCGCGGGCGCCTCCGCCCGGACAGCACGCGGGGCCGTCCGCTCGGGCGCGGCGGCCAGGGCGGGGGCCGTGGTGCCGACGAGCAGACCGCCGAGCACGGCGGTGGCGGCGAGCAGACGGGCGGTACGGGCGGCGCTGGGCCGGCGGATCGTCACAGGCGGTCCCTTCGGGGGTGGGTGCCGGGGCTCCGGCGGGCACATCCCAGCACCCGGCGTCGCCGCCTCCCGTATGCCACTCCTGACCGTCGGCCCCCTTCACCTCTCCGTACCAGTCACCTTCCGGACCGGCCGCGCCGCCCGCTCCCGGATCACGCGCTCAGGTCTGGACGAGCGGCTCGTACACGTCGGGGTGCAGCCCGAAGGTCCACGCGACGCCCTCTCTCGCGGTCCGGGTCGCGGGCGGGACCCGGAGCCAGTACGTGCGGTGGCTGCCGTCGGGCTCGGGCGTCGAGTTGACCACCTCGACCATCGCCACGTCCTCGTCGTCGGCCAGCTCGATGCGCCACAGGACACCGGTCTCGTCGCGGTGCTGGTGCCGGGCTCCCGAGGCGGCGAGATAGCGGTCGTAGCCGTAGTACTCCAGCATCACCCGCCGCAGTTCGGCGTTCTCCTCCTGCCGGATCCGCTCGGGGGTGAGGCCGGCGAGACCGGCGAGGAATTCGGCGGGCACCGGCATGCCCCGCCAGGCGTGCAGGGCGAATCCGTCGGCGAAGGCGAGCGCGGGGCCGTCGCCCCGGTCGAGGCGCCCCGCCTCGTCCCGGTGCAGCTCCACGGGCCGCTCGCAGACCACCGCGAGGTTCTCGTACGGCCACCACCAGCCCGCGTGTCCGGCGACGGCGGCGAGGCCCGCGAGGCGGTCCCCCTGACCGTCGAAGGCGGCGAGCCAGGCGGCGTCGTGCTGCCCGAGCACCGCGTCGAGCAGCACGAGCCGCACGGCGGTGGCCGCTCGCGAGGACGAGGCCGCGTCGGAGGAGGAGGAGGAGGAGGAGGCGGACGCACCGGCGTCGGCGGTCGTGGCGGCCTCCGTCACCCCCGCCCGTATCCGGTCGGCCAGGCTTCGGGTGAGGTCCCAGAGGTGGGCCCCGGTCGCCTGCCAGTGGGCCGCCCAGCCCGCCGGGCCGAGGGCGTCGTGGAGTCGGCGCCGTTCCTCGGCCCACGGCCGGGTGCGCACCTCGTCCCGTACCGAACGGCCCTGATCGCTCAGCCCCCGTACCAGCGCGACGGCCGCGAGCGGCGAGTCCGCCCAGAGCACGCGCGCGGGTTCGGCCAGGCCGGCCGTGCGGTAGGCGAGCCGGACGCCGGCCTCCGCGGCGGCGCGGTCGGCGGGCCCGGTGGCCGCGGCGACGGACCGCCACTTGTCCTGTGCGGTGGTGCGGTTCATGTCGGCAGGGTTCATGTCGACGTGGTTCATGTGGAAGCCCCCAGGGATTCTCTCGGTCAGTCCGCGACGATCCGGTACGCCCCGGGCACGTACTCCCGCTGGCGCACCACCCGGTACCAGCCCTTGGGCAGCGGTATCGGAGCGTGCTCCTCGTGCACCACCCGGCCGCCCTCGGGCAGTTCGAGCAGGAACGGGCCGAAGGGCCCCGGCTCCCGCACGAGTCGGCCGGGCCCGGGAATCGCGTGGGCGTGGCCGGTCACCTCGCCGAGGGCGAGGACCAGGCGGCCCCGGGCGTCCCTCGGCTCCCCCGCCGCCGTCTTCACCCGCTCCGGAACGGCCGTCTCCGCGACGGGCGCGATCAGTACGTCTCCCTGCCGGTACATGGCTCTCCCCTCCCCGTTCGGCGCGGTGCGGCCGAACACGAGAACGACGCTAGAGGCCGGGTCTGACAATCGACCCCGCTCACCGTGGAGGCCCACCCACCGGCAGGCGCTGTCGGTGCCGCTTGGTAGAACTCTTGGGATCAGCCGATCCACGCCGTCCGTTGCCGGGAGCGCAGTCATGACCGTTGGCCACTACATCGAGGAATTCCACGGCCTGCCCGTGTTCCACTTCCCGGACACGGACACGGAGATCGAGCTGCCCGACGCCGCGGCCGTCGCCTGGCGGCTCTCCTCGCCGACCTACTGCGAGGACGACGACGAGCAGTGGGGTGCGCGGTTCGAGCGCTTCCTGAAGACGGTCGACGTGGGCCGGGTGCGCGCCCTGGTCGTCGGCGGCTGGGACGAGGCGTACGAGAACTCCTCGGCCGACATCGTCACGGCGCTCATCGCCGCCAACAACCGTTTCACCACCCTGGAAGCGGTCTTCCTCGGCGACATGACGGGCGAGGACTGCGAGATCTCCTGGATCCCGCAGCCGGTAATTCGCGGAGCAAACGACCTGCAGGATTTCTACTCGATAGCCGCTTGACCTGCATTTTCTCGTTCGCGTCCGTCACTGATTGGTCACCGTCCAACCTTGATTGGACAAGATCATCTCCCAGTTGTTTCCCACCGCTCCCCCACGGCAGACCAGGGCCGGATCGCTCAACACCCTCGAAGGCATTTGCAGCGACCCGGCCCTGGCATATGTCCAACGAATGCCTCGTACAGGAATCACTCCCTGAGGGACACTCGCCGGTGCGGCCATCCGTCATACGGGGACGGGTGACCGCCGGAGCCGCTTCCGGATCGCGCGCGGGGAACAGGCGAACTGGAGGCGGTTCCGTCGGCGCGTCCGGGACCTGAACCCATAGCGCCGAACTCTCACTGTGCAGTTGCCTCGTGGCACTCAGCGTGCCGAACCCTCCCTGGATATATCAAGCAAGTAGCGCGAATCGTACTGTGCGACCCTCACTAGTGATCATGATCAGAGGTCGCCATGTCAGCCGACGCGCGCTACCGCCGCATCGCCGCTGACATTCACGCCCGCATCCAGGCCGGCGAGTGGATGCCAGGAGACATGCTCCCATCCAGGTCCGCCATGGCCACCCAGTACAGCGTCCACGAGCAGACCTTGCGGCTCGCCTACGTACTCCTTCGCCAGACTGGAATTCTTGAGGGAGAGCAGCGCCGCGGCGTGTACGTGGCGCACCCTCCTGCTATGCGCACTCTCACGGATCCAGACGCCTCGTGGCCCTACGGGAACGAGGTCACTGACACGACCTCGTGCCGGGCGACTCAAGAACTGGCCGAGCGGCTGGATGTTCCTGCCGGAGTGAGTCTGCACCGGGAGGTCGCCGAGTGCATGGACCCCGGCGGCCGGTCGGCCATGCTCGTCACCTCCTGGTGGCAAGGGAGGCGCCAGCCACATGCGTCGTTCGTCGTCGAGGTCGGAGTCGGCCCTGTCGACGAGGCGGAGGCGCGTTCGCTCGGCCTGCTCGTCGATGCTGCCGCGTACCGCCTGGTCCGCACTCGTCTGGATCGGGATGGGCGCCCCGTGGAGACTGCTGATCTCGTCCTCCCAATGGATCGGTGGCTGATCCGCCTGAGCGGCACGACGTAGCACGTCAGCGGGGGCGCCCAGCAGTGCAGGGCCTGACGCGCATTACGCAGCATGCCTCATCAGGCATATGCCTGGGAACGGGCGTGCGAGCGGGAATTCCACATTCCGTTCGCACCCCGTGCGTTTCAGTTACCGCCCGCAAGCCGGTGGCCAAAGGGTGAGCGTGGCGGAACGCACGCCCGAACCCTGCCCGCTTTGTCAGACCCGGGCCCTAGCCTTGATTGCATGCCCGATCGCTACAGAGAGACCCCGAGCCCCGAAGCCCTGAACGACGCCATCCGCACATTGTGGGTGCGCGCCGGCGAGCAGCAGCGCTCCCTGACGGCCGACGAGCAGCGGATCTATCAGGTGCTCGTGGCAGCCTGGGCCGAGGCGACGCAGGCCGAGCAGGAGCTCGCCGCATAGGATCCGCCCGTGCCGATCGAACTCTCTGACGAACTCATCCAGCTCCAGCAGGCCGCAGTTGCCGCCCAGCAGGAGGCCCAGTCCGGCCCGTACAGCGCCGAGGCCTGGGGCCCGTGGCTTGAAGCCGCCCAGGCCAGCCAGGCCGCGATCACGGAGCACGCGGAGGCCACGAGCCAGTCGCGCTTCGACGTCGAGGCCGAGGTGAAACTCGCTGTGCTCAACCCTGAAGGCTACGCCGAGAAGAAGCGCAAGGAAGCCGAGAAGGCCGCGGCTAAGAAGTAGGACGGTCGGCGGCTACGACCGCCACTCGTCGCGGTAGTCGGGGTGCGACGCGTATGGCAGGGCGAGCAGGCGGAGCAGGACCAGGGACTCGTAGGTCGAGGGGTCGATGGGGCCGACTCCCCACTCGCTATGGATCTGGTCGGTCATGCCGTCCATCTCGGGTACGACCTCGTCGAGGATGCGCCGTTTGGCGTCGACCTCGGCCAGCACCCGCGCGGGGTTGTGGCGGGCGATGTGGCGCGCGTTCCACGTCCCGTACTTACCGTGGTCGGGGTCGACGACAGCGATGAATCCGCCAGTCGCGCGCCGGACAACCTCGCGGGGACCGTTCGGTCCGTTCCAGGGGTCCTCGGGGTCGAATGCCCAGTCGTCACGCCCTCCGCAGCCGGACTCGTAGGCCAGCTTCCAGTCTTCGTCGAGGCGGGCGCGAAGGAACGCGATCAGGTCGGCCATGGGGTTCTCCAGGTGGTGCCCCGCCCCGGTGCATCACGCCGGGGCGGGTCCGAGTGCCACGTCGCCAGAAGACGCGGATGGATAGCCCCACTGTACGAGCAGCCGCTGACAGTCGGGGGCGTTCCACGAGACTAGAATCGAACATGTGAACGATGAGCCGACCTCGCCTGAGCTGGAGAAGCTGCGCTTCCTCTACCGCGTGCAGCTCGGGCAGGTTGCGCAGACCGAGCGCTGGATCGAGGCCGAGCTGGCCAAGGTGCGCGAGCGCGCCGCCCGGCTGCCGCTTCGCGAGGGCCCCGAGTACGTCCTGTCCTACCTGCGTGTCGGCGGCAAGGCGACCGCGGACAGCGTGCACCTGGGCGACTGCCACATGACCAGCCACCACACCAAGCCCCTCGACCGCGAGCAGGCACGGCAGGCCATCACGAGCGGCGGCATCCGAGCGTGCGAGATCTGCCGGCCCGACTCCGAGCTCGGCGTGCTGGAGTAGCCGGGCCCGGTGCACCCTGGAGAGATGGGTGCACCGATAGTCGTCCACCGCCCCAGCCCGACCGGCGGCCGCCGGGTCACGGTGGTCGGCGGCGAGATCCTCGGCCTGGCGCACGACGATGGCGACCTCATCGAGTTCCTTCGTCGCGCCGGGCTCCCCGACTCGGAAGAGCTGCTCGACGACCCGCAGTGGGTCGAATGGCGCGGCGGGCGGGCCCACCAGTACGAGGCAGCGTGAGGGCAGCGTCCGGCCCTGAGGCCTCGCGTATGGTTCCGCCATGGAATGGAGTCAGACGCAACGCCTGCAGCGGGAATGGGCAGCTAAGGGTTCGCCTCCGTGCGATCACCTGAGGCGTGAGAGGGAGCACGTTCAAGGCTCCGACACCGGGGACAAAGTCTGCACAACGTGTGGGCAGGAGTTCTTCAACGGCAAGCCGGTCTAGCCCACAAGAGAAGGCCCCCATCGCCGAAGCGATGGGGGCAAGTTCAGGGCTCTGGTAGCGCGACCGGCGGAGACAACTGAGGTTCAGGCTGCGGTTCGAGTACGCCCAGTTCCACGAGCGTCTCCGTGTCAGCCCCGAGCAGGTCGACGATCGGTTGCACGCGGCGCTCGCCCGGCGGTTCGGTCATAGCAATCCAGTTCACAGGTCGTGGTGGATGAACTCGCGGGCCCTCTCCGGAACGGGCCGTGCGGTCGGCGGCTCAAGGCCAGCAGAGCGGATCCAGGCGGTGAGGCCCCGCACACGGTCGATGAGGTAAGTGATAGCCACGCCCGCGCCCTCAAGGCGCTGCTCCTGCACCTCGGCCGCTGCCTCCAACTCGTCGAGCCGGTCCGCTTGTCGGCCGATCTCCTTTTCCATGCGGTCCGTGACGACCGTAAAGTCGTCCCGCCGGCGGTCGCCTCGCGTTCTGCGGGCTGCCCATCCGCCCCAGAAGGTCGCCACAGCTGAGGCCGCCCCCACCACGCCACCGGACACTGCAGTCCACATCTCGGCGTTGCTCATGGGCTCTCACTCCAGTTCTTTGGGGCGCGGAGGCTCTCGCCACCCCGCCACCACGATCACCGGCACTGCGGCTACCGCCCAGATCAGTGCCGTTACCCACCCCCTTGCGTTGTCTCCGAGAGGCCACCACGACACGAAGTACGAGAGCATCCACGGAACGACGATGGCCAGAAGCGCGGGGAAACCGATCCAGTCCCGCCCCTCCGGCAGCGCAGACGACGCCACAGCCAGCAGACCGGACACGATCCAGCAGCAGGCCCAGGCGTCGAGAGGCATCACGTTGAGCAGCAGCCGGATGCCGCGAGTGTCCGGCAGAGGCTCGACGAGCTGCCCGAATCCGTACAGCGTCCACAGCCCTCCGAAAGAGGCGAGGAACGCGCCGCGGCGGCCGAGGATCCGGGACAGCCGCCGGGCTACGCGGCGCGGCACCTACACCCCTCGGGGCTGGGCGCGTCCCGTGATCAGGCTGTCCTGCGCCTTGCCCGACAGGCCCGTCGGCTTCCACAGGCCGAAGTGGGTGAGGACACCGGTGGCGAACGACACGAGGGCGAGCACGGCAGCGGTTCCCGCACTCCAGCCGGGGCCCGGGGCCGCGAGCTCGACGAGGAAGCCGTTCAGCACGGACAGCGCCAGCAGCAGGACGGCCTTGGTGCCGGCGTGCGTGACACGGGTCGTCACCAGTCCGACGAGGACGGGCAGGACGACGGAGATGAGCAGGCCGAGCCAGTAGGCACGGTCGAGGTCGACGGTCATGGGCGGGCTCCTAGTTGGCGAGGCGGTCGGCGAGCTTGTCCGCAACGAGCTCGGCGATCCGGTTGGCGAGGGTGGGGCTGGCGGCGACCTTGTCGGCGATGGCGGCGATCTGGGCGTCCGTGAGTGCGGTGGTCTTGAGAGCGTCGACCTTTGAGCCGACGGCGCCGATCGCCTTCACCGCGGCCGTCGACTGCGCCGACGCGGCCCGGAGGTCGGCGTAGGCGTCGGGCTTCACGCCCTTGCCCTTGTAGTCCCAGCCCGCGTAGGGCACGAGTGCCTTGTGCAGTTCAGCGAGCTGCTTGGCCTGTGTGGCGTCCAAGTCGGGAGCCTCCTCGGTAGCGAACGCGGGCCACGAGCCCGGGTCCTGGTGGTCGTTCTCAGGGACGTGCGCGTGTGCGTACCAGCCGCCGCGGGTGCGCCAGATCTCCTCGTCGCGGCGCGACGTGAAGTCCGTCGGCCGGCCCATGGGCCAGGAGTCCGGCACGCCCCATGACCGGATCCAGGCGAGGAGCTCAGGCCAGCCCTTGCACGGGGTGTCGATGAGGCGTGCGTAGACCTTGCCGTCCACACGGCAGTACGGGAAGAACAGGCCCTCGACCTGGATCACGACGGACCCGGCCCGGTTGGTACGGGTGCCGCCAGCCTTGTCGGCGAGGGACTTCGACCGCGACGAGGCGGGCAGGAACTGAGTCACCCGTCCGGTGAACGGATCCCACAGAACGTGCGGCGCCGACGGGATCCCGGCCGGGTTCCAGCCGAACCAGTCCACGAGCCGCTCGTAGGGGATGAGGTCGACCGGCTTGGCGGCAGTGGCGTTGACGTCCCACGTGATGTGGCCGATCGCCTTCGGCGGCCCGCCGTCCGTCTCGGCGTGGCCGCCGACATCAAGCCGGGTCGCGCCCGGCATCCACTCTGCTGGCACGGCGCCTCCAGGAACAGGAAAGCCCCGGCCAGCGGCTCGGGGCGGACGGTAGGGGGTGCGGATCAGGTGGTCTCGTAGGTGACCAGCGCGTTCAGGAAGTTGGTGCTGGCGCCGACCCAGCTGTGGGGCTGGGATGTGGACCAGTCGGTGGAGGCACTGTGTGAGTAGGCACGGGCGATGGCGCTGCCCTTGGCGACGTTGATCGCGCCGGTGTACCAGGTGGTGGCGGAGTGGCCCCGGGCGGTGCCGAGGTAGCCGAAGTTCGTCGAGGAGCTGGCGGGGGACGCGGCGGTGAAGGGGAGCGACCAGCCCCAGGCGCCGGTACCGAAGGTGGTGGTCGTGCCCATGACCTGCTCGAAGGCCACGGTGCACACCTTGCCGACGATCTTGTACCGGCCGAAGATCGTCCCATTGCCGAGGACGGGCGCGGTGCCGGTCGCCGTCCAGGACGGGGTGTAGCTGGTCCAGCTGGAGATCAGATCCGTCCATTGATCCCGGATCTCGGCGTTCAGCATGGCCGCGGTGACGACCTCGCCGACGACCCAGGTGCGGGGGGTAGCGATCGTCATCAGACCTCCAGGGTGGGGCGGGCCGGGTCGGTCGGGTCGTCGTCCGCCCACCAGTTCCGCTCGGCGAGGGGCAGGGCGGCGAGCTGCTGCTCGACGGCGGCGACGTCGGCGGGGAAGGTGACCTGCCACCAGCCGGTGCCGCACTCGACGCACCACATGCGGGGGTCGGCCGGGGTGACGATCTGCGCCGACATGCAGGTGCAGTTCGCCACCCATCTGCCGTGGTTGACCTGGGCGTAGAGCTGCTGGTCGAGGAGGACGCCGTCGGTGACTGGGAGCCGACGCTGGCTGCGCATCTCGTACCAGCGGACCGCGCGCATCGCCGGGGGCTCGTTGTCCCAGGCGCCGGGGCTCATATGCGGCGGAGGGAGATAGAAGTTCTCCGCCCGGGTGATCGGCATGGGTGGCCTTTCAGTAGGCGAGGCGGCTGGTGGTGCCGAGCACCGAGTACACGGGGTCGTCGAGGACCCAGACCGAGCCGAGGTCCGCTCGCGAGGTGTGGAAGTTCAACGTGTGCTGGCCTTCCTTGATCTCCTCGGTGTAGCCCTCCACCAGCACCGTGGACGTGGGCGAAATCGCCTCGTCGGGCAGGTCTGTGACCGTGAAGACCGTGGAGATGTCGGCGTCGAGGAGCGCCCGGTACGTGGCCGTCGACAGGGTCGCGGCCTGGACGGGGAGCTGCCGGATCTCCGGCTGCGGGTCGGCGTAGCGGATGACCAGCCACGTTGCTGCATCGATGACCTCGGCGTCGGTGGTCTTCAGGAGGTCGAGCTGCTGCTCGGCGATCCCGTCAAGAGCGATCGACGTCGGGTCCTGAATCCGCTGCGTCGCCCCGCCCGGCCTGCTGGCCCGGACGAGGTTGACCTGTTTCTGGTCGTCGTCGCTGAACTCGACGTCGGGGGTCTCCAGGTCTGCGTACTCCAGGGTCACCGCGCTGGTCGGGTTGTAGCGGACGGTCCGGCTCTGGAACACCAGCTGCGCGGTCGCCCGGTCGGCGAAGAGCCGGCCGTTCTCTGTCCGCTCCACGTCCCGCATGTGCGAGAGCGGCGACGATCCCAGCTGTCCCTGCGACGCCACCGCACTGAACGACCCCTGCGGGATGACTGCCGGGATTTTGGCGTAGCCGCCGAGCCGGTACATGCGGATCCACGAGGACTCGCCCTCGTGGCCGGTCATGCCTGCGGCGTAGTGCTCGACGATCTCGCTGATCGCGGGGAAACCCCCAAGGCGGACGTAGGCGGCGACATGGCTGATCGTGCCCGACCACAGGCCCGTGCCGGACTCGTTGGCGCCGACGGTGAGGATGATCCGGTCCTGCCAGGTGGTGGTCGCGACGGCGTACTGGACGCCGTCGACCCACACGTCATGCCCTTGCTCATCCCACACCAGGTGGTGCTGCGCTCCGGTGGCCAGGTTCGGGGTGGCGACCGTAATGGTGGTCGGCCCGTGGGAGTCGTACTCGACGATCTGGAGCTTCCCGGTGCCGGACTCCAGTTGGAACCGGATGCCACTGTCGAAGGCCGCCGGGGCGCCCGACGACCACGTCATGATCGTGCGGCCGGAGGTGGACGTGGAGAACCACACCTCAAACGCCTGGGAACCCGGGATCGGGTTACCGGTGTCGCCGCTGGAGGTGAGCAGCGGCGACACGGTGCACTGTAGATACTTCCCGGCCGAGGACGACGCTGGTGTGAACGTCGGCGCAGGCAGATCGTCCGACGGCGGGCCGACATCCGTGCCGAACGTGAGGGTCCCGCCGGCCCCGGTCTGCTGGATCGTCATCGACGGCCGCGAGTAGCCGGACTGGTCCCCGCCCGTCGTTGAGCTCTCCGGCTCGGACAGCGGGTAGTACAGCTTGGCCTCGTCGCCCTGGACTTCCTCGACCAGCATCGGTCCGAGGGCCGGACGCCGGCTCAGCCACTTCGTCGTGTCCGACGCCGTGATCGTGACTGTGGAATGCAGGCCCTCCCAGCCCATCGGCCAGGAGGTGACCATTCCGAAGAACCGGGCGTGATGCGTGGCCGGGCCGGACGACCAGGCCGTCGGGGCGGAGCCCTCCTCAACCTGCATCTCGTCCATCCACACCGCGTCCCCGCTGGTCGGCGAGGTGGTGTTCGTGGTGATCCGCAGCGTATGGGAGGCCGCGCTGGTGGTCCACGTGACGGAGATCCGGTCCCAAGCCCCGGTCAGTGTGGAGGCGGCGCCGACGGTGGCGCCGTCGATGTCGAGCCGGACCGCTGGATCTCCGGCCGGCACCCACACGTACATGGACGCGGTGTAGGGCACGCCGATCGTGAGCCCATACAGCGGGTACTGCAGCACTCCGCCGGTACCGGAGGTCGACCACGAGATCTTGTGCGCGAAGGTTCCACTTTTGACGTGGTCGGTGTCGACGCCGGCGCCGCTCGGCTCCTGACCGTCAGGAGCCGACCAGCTGCCGTCGTCGGTTTCGAACCCAGGCTGGGTGCAGTGGTTCTTCCCTTCGAGGATGGTGGCGATGACCCGGACCGGGCAGCTGCGGCGGACGTGCGGGGAGTACGGCCCCGCACGGCCCGGGGTGAACCGTCCGTCGCGGTTGTCCAGCTCCAGCGTCATGGTGCCGGTCTGGGTGTCCGCGAGTTCGTCGGACGCCCCGCGGGTGATGGAGATCCCCTCGCTGGCCGTCAGCTTTACGAACTGGGTGATGTCCGTCCACGCCAGGTCAGGCGCCACCGCCGAGTAACCGAACCCGCACTGCACTGTCACTCTCGTCATGCGAACCCGAGCCCTCCTCCACCGTTGGTGCGCTTCAACGTGACCAACACCTTTTGGATCTCCTTGCCGACTCTGACGGGGTCCATGGCGTTCTCGATGTGGAAGTGGTTGACGACCGTGGCAGCACCCGAGGCTCCGACGCCGAGCCCGGCGGCAGGCAGCCCGGGGGCTGGCCGCATGCCGGCCATCCGCCCTGCAACCGCGTCGACCGCGCGGCCGACGTAGGCCAGTTCGGCGAGCGCGCCATCACCCGTGGACCGGGCAAAGTTGCTGCCAATGCCATGCCCGACGCGCGAGGGCGACTTGATACCGAGGGCCTTCTTAAGGGCCCGCTCCATGCCGCGAGCGATCGTCAGCATCTGCTGCTCGATGGCCTTCTGCTGGGACTGGAGCCCCGCGACCAGGCCCTTGGCGCTATTGACCCCCGCGTCGTACAGGGTCTTCGCACCCGTCCGGCCGAGGGAGTCGGCCTCCCGGTCGATCTGCGACTGGACCGAGTTGACCTGCTTGAACTCCGGAGCCGTCATTCCGGCAAGAGCAGCCGCGTAGGCGAACCCCTCCTCGGGCCCCATGGCGAGGAGCTGACGGAGGAGGTTCTTGCTCAGGCCCCGCTTGGTCAGGGCGGTGATGTAGCGGTTGAACTGCCTGAGCTTCACGAGCTTCTGCTGGAGGCCCGCACGAATACTGCCCGCTGTGACCTGAGCAGGCTCCAAACCGAGGCTCGACAGCGACGACGCGTTCTGCGCCGTCGACTTCACGCCGGCCCGGTAGCTCGCCTGCTCCTCGATGCGGGACTTCAGGAGGTCTTGCGCGCTCTTGACCTTCGATGCGAGGGCGTCCCGCTTCGACGCGAGTTTCTGCAGCTTGTCGTGCTCCCGGTTGACCAGCTTGACCAGGTTGCTGTCCTTGGTGGTCTTCTGGCCCTCCCATGCCTTCCAGATGTCCCGGTTGAGGTCCGCCGCCGTGGCCTGGATCTTTGACTTGGAGCCGGTCAGCCCACGGATGATGCCGTCCCGGACGTCCTGCATCAGGGGCTTCATCTGGGCCTGGAGCTTGGCCCTTGCCTTGGCCAGGCCCTGGGCGGCGCCGTCCCCCGCGTGGCCCATCAGCCGCTTCGTCTTCTTCGACGGGGACGCGATCTCCAGCTCGGACCGGATCCCGGCCTCGACGCCGCCCGCCATGATCCGCGCGGCCTGCTCCACCCCGGACCGGGACCCGAGCATCCCGGCCATCAGCCCGGCGCCCACGTCCTGACCAGCGCCCGCCTGTCCGGCCATTCCCATGGACGTGCGGTGGTCGTAGACCCGGGCACCGCTGCCCTTGAACTGCACCAGCTCGGGACCCTCTTCACCGACCCACGCCCACTCGCCAGCACGCGGCGTACCGCCCCCGGCGTAGCCGCCGATGCTCTTGGTGAAGTCCGAGGCGCTGCTGTGGGAGGCCCGATACTGGACCATGACAGAGACGGTCTTGCCCTGCACCGAGTTGATCGCACCCTTGGCCCGTGCGACCTGAGCTTCGAGCTGGCCAATCTCCGCCCGAATCGCGGCCTTCTTGCTGTCCGGGACCGACGCCAGACGCTTCTTCGCGTCGGCCAGCTTTGCCTGCAAGTCCTCCAAGTTGCCCTTGAGCTTCGCGGTCTTGTCCGGCGTCTTCAGGATCTGATCGGCCAGGCGCCGCGCGGCCCCCTCACTGAGACCCATCTGCTTGGCAGACTCGATGAGCTTCAGCCGCCCGCGGTCGTAGATCCCGTTGACTGTGGACCACGAAGCCCCGGACTCCCGTGCGGCAGCCGTGGCCGCATCCGTCTTCGCTGCGAGATCACTCAGCGCAGTTGCTGCCGTCCGGCCCTTCTCCGTCGACAGGTCGTAGGTGCTGGCGTTCTTGCCCCAGGCGCCCGCATTCTCCTTTGCCGCCTTGGTTGTCGCATCCAGCGCCGCCTCGAAGGCGACCATCCCGCCGAGCCCGGCGCGGTTGACGTCGTTCAGAGCGACGATCGACTGCCGCAAGCCGTCCGCGCTCAGCTTCTGCGCGTCGAGCTTCTGCTTGGTCGCTACGGCCTGGTCGCCGAACAGACCCATCGACTGAGCCGCAAGCCGCTGCTCGAATGCGGCATCGGCGATCGCGGCCTCGTAGTCGTCCAGCTGCTGCGTGAACTGTGCAGTGTCCCGGCCGCCCTTGCCGTACTCGGCGGTCAGCTCCCGGAGTGCGGCCGCCGCCAGGTCGGCGTTGCCACTGGACACCATGCCGGCCAACGCCTTGTCGACGGCGTCGAGATTCTCCTTGCCCTCCTTGACTGGGGTGGAGTCCCAGTTCCCGAGTCCGCCCAGCGTCACGATCCACTGCTGAACGCTGTCGACCGCTGACGGATCGGTCAGGGAGCGGACCTTGTCGTACAGGCCACCCAGATCGCGGCCGAAGGCCCGCGCAGCCTCGCCGGTGACCTGCCCTGTGGATCCGAGCTGCCTCAGCGAGCCGGTCAACTTGTCGACGTCCGGCGGCGCCTGCCGTCCAATCTGCGACAGTTCGGTCAGGGCAATGACCAGCAGGCCGATGCCTGTACCCACAAGGGCGAGCTTTGCTGTGCGGGACAGCCCGGTGATCGCGGCGCCAGCCGCAGCAAGTGGGCCTGGCGCGCCCGCCGCGGCGGTCCGCATGGCCATGATCTGTACGCCGAACGCTGCCATCGCGGCCTTCGCGGCCGCGCCTCCGGCCACAGCCAGGTTGACTGCCTTGATGGCGATGGCAAGCTGGAGCAGCGTCGTGAGCGCCCCCGAAGGTACGGCGGCCACAAGACGGCTGAGGACCTGGACTACGTCGAGCATGCCCACGCCGACCTCGGCACCTGACTCCACGATGCTCAGCAGTGCGCGGCCCAGATCCCGCAAGGTCGCAGACACGGCCGGGCCCTGCTGTCGGGCCCAGCTCATGAACTCGGCGACGCCGCCGCCGACCTTCCCCTCACTGGCAGCGCGCATGAGCCGGACGAGCCCGTCGGTGGCACGGGTGAGCGCACCAGTCGACCACTTGTCGACCTTGGCCATGAAGCCGTCGAAGCCAGGGCTGGCGACACCGCCGCCGGCAAGCGTGAGAATACGGTCCAGCTGCGCGGCCGCACCCTTCACTGTTGGCGTGAGCTTGGGGAAGATTGCCTGCACCACGCCCAGGCCCTTGACCAGCGGTGCCGTGGTGTCCTTCGCGAGCGAGTCCGACCAGTCTTCGAACTCGCCCTTGAACACCGACAGGGCTGCCGCAGCGCGGCGAGTTTCCGGCGGCAGCTTCGCCATCTGCTTCGCGTAAGCGACCTGAGCCTTGACCGCGGCGGCAGAGTTCTTCCCGGACTCATCGACTGCATCGCTGTACTTCTGCTCCGCCTTCGCCGCCTCCGACATCGCAGCGACCTGGCGACCGGTCGCCAGCCCCAGCGCCGCCAGACCCACGCCGGCCGCAGCGGTCGACGCCGCAAGCGGCGCGATGGCGGCGGCCATCGGGATCGCGGCCGGCGCGAGCGTCAGCAGCGAGGAACGCAGCTGCTTGCCCGCCTTGCTGGCGGTGTCAGCGGCGCGGGACCAGTCTGCTACTGGCCGCGCGGATTCCTCGGTGCGGGTGGCCATGAGCGCGGCCGCGTCCGCTGTGGAGATGAAGCGACCCTCGAGGTCTCGCAGCCGGCCGTCAGCGTCCCGGGTGAGGGTAAGCATGGCGCGGCCGGAGCCGTCGGACGCGTCCTCCATCGAGCGGCGCAGGCGCTCTGCGGATTCCCCTGCATGCCCCAGAACGCGGGAGAGGTTGTCCCGGCCTTCGAGAACGAACGTCAGCCGCTCAGCCATCACCGCCTCCGCTCTGCTGCTGGGCTAGGTGCTGGTCTATCCAGGCGACATAGGCCTCGAAGTCGTCGACCCTCAGGTCGTCGAGCCGACTTCCATCAATGTGGAGGAGGTGGGCGAAGAGTCCGAGGTAGACGGTACGGAGCTCGTCGATTCCTCGGTCGTCGACGGGTCGCTGACGGGCGTCGCCGCGGCGGGGGCGGCGACGGATTTTCCCGCGAGCAGCCGCTGGATCGTCTCCTTGGCGTGGTCGGTGTCGTCAGCCTCGTCGAGGATCGTTGAGAGGGACATCTCGATCACCTCGACAGGCAGCTCGGTCTCGGCGATCCGCTCAGCGGCGATCTCTGCCCACTCCTCAACCTCCTTGCGGTCGAGCCGAACGCCGAGTTCGCCCACGAGCGGGTCGAAGTCCGCGATCCGCAGCGACGGGTGACTCCGCTTCTTGATCACGAAGGCGACGGCTCGCAGCACATCCGGATCCTCATCGGCCAGCCGCTGCTTCACCTGCTGCCAGTTCAGGTCAGCGCTGACCAGGCCGGTGATGATCGACGCCTCCGAGGTGCGGACGGTACGGAAGTCAAAGCGTTCAACTTCGCCGTCGGCGGGGGTGTGCACGATGAGCACGTGGTTCTCCTAGCTGAGGATCTGGCGGACGTCGTTGAGGACCCGCCCGACTTCTGCGGTCATGCGGGGGGTGTGCTGGCGAACGGTCTTCTCCCACCACATGGGGGTCGTCCACTGGTTGACCCAGCCCCCGCGGCCCTTGCGGCCGAAGGTGGGATGGCGGATCCGGCCGTTCGAGCTGTTCATGGCCCCCGGCATGCCGCGCAGGTCGCTGGGGAGGAGGTTCTTGTCCATCCAGACGCGTGCACCAACGGCGCCGGTCGTTCGGACGGTGATCCGGACAGCCTCGGCAACCGTGGCCCGGAGCGGCCGCGTCGTTGGCGACGGCCCACCCCGGGACCCCGCCTTGCGTGGCTCAGCCCGGATCGGAAGGGACCGGATCGTGTCCTGCATCCCATCCCGCAACGGCTCGGCCGCTCGCCGGATTCGCCGCTGCATTGAGGCGCGAATGCGTTCCTCGTCGGCACGACGCAGCCGGTCCTGGAGGGCCAGGAGCTGCGCCGTGCCGACGATTCGGACGGAGCTGGCCATCCCGCCTACAGGGTGGCATCGGTCGAGATGTACTCGATCCGAGGCTGGTTCGTCCCGTCGAAGAGACCAGTGAAGGACAGCGTGGGCTTGATGATCCCGAATCCGTCGACCACCGGCGGGGCCTCGTCGAACCGGACCGCCGGCAGGGTGATCCGGAACGTCTCGGCGTAGGTGTCCTCGATCGTGGCGCCGATGAACTCCAGGACCAGCGATGTCGCTGCGTCCGAGGTGTGGAGGTCGTCGAGGATGGTATCGACGTAGTCCATCTCCAGTGATCCGGTGATCTTCACCTGGTCGTTCGTGATCGGCTCGGCCTTCAGGCCGGACGCCCCGGCGTAGAACCGCTCGACGTCCTGCGGTCGCTCGATCTTCACGCTCGCCTTGCGGATGCCGCTGCGAGCCGCCTCCGAGCTGTACGTTCCGGTCTTCACCGCCATCTGCGTGAAGTGGAACGGAGCCATGGTGGGGTAGCTCGCGGCAGCCAGGACGGACGTCTCCTCGACGTCCTTGGCGTCGATCTCGAAGCTCGCGGTGAGCATCTCGCCCACGCCGCAGGAGAACTCGCCGCTGACAACCTTGCAGCCGAGGAAGTTCTTCCTCGTCACCGTGCCGGTCGTGAGCGGCACACCCTTCTGGATCGTCAGCGACTTCCCTGCGACATCGGCCAGGGTGTGGGTCTGAAGGTAGGCCGTGGTCGTTTCCTGCTGGACAGGGGTGACCGACGTCCCCATGAGGGCCTGGAGCAGCAGCCCCATGGCCTTCGTGGTCACCTCCAGGTCGATGCTGCCGGAGGCCTGCCGCTGAGTGACGACGCGACGGGAAGACAGCGGCAGGAGGCGGCCGGCCGCGATGCCCGCGGACTGCGCGGTCGTCTTCTTGAGCTGGAGGCCTTCCTTCGTGAACTCGATGAACTGCGTCGGCGCCACGTAGGTGCCGTATGTCGACTCGGGAGCGATGCCCAGTTGGGCGCCGAGTCCGGATCCGATCGCCACGGGTCAGCCCTCCTTCGCTGCAGACTTGGACGCCGTCTTCTTCTGGGCCGCGGCCGCGGGGGCGGTCTGGCCAAATGTGACCGTCTCGGGGCCGTGCTCACCGCGCCACTGGGCGGGTTCCTCGACGGCCTGCCACGTGCCGGGCTGGCAGACGTAGCCGTCGAAGCGGTCATCGGGGATCTCGACGATCTGGTCAGGGTTGATGGCCCGAGAGCCGAGCTCCGGCACGGTGACCGGCTCCGGGCCGAGGAAGCGCACGCGCGCCATGAGGGTCTCCTCGAAGGTGGTGTAGTGGGTCAGATGCGGGCGAGGTACGTGACCGTGAATCCGACTCCGGCCCGGGCGCCCTGATCGGTGTTGGCCTGGCGCAGGGAGGCGCCTGCGACCTGGGCCCACTGGACGACGCCGTTCAGCGTCGGGGCCTCCGGCGCGGCCTCACTGGCGCGGAGGGCGTCCTCGACGACAGCCAGGAGCTCGAAGCCACGCTGCCTGCGGGGACGGATGTCGGCATCGCCAGTCCAGCAGTCGATCCAGCAGGAGATGACGCCGTTCTCCTCCCGCTGCCGGGCGCCGATGTACGCGAAGTCCTGGAGCATGGACGCGCCCTCGCCCTCGCCGGGCTGGTAGCCGATGCACACCTGGTCGGCGACCGACTGGTCATCCACCGGCGGCCCGTCCACGATCTGCACGCCGGTCAAGGCGGGTGCGGCCCGGAGGATCTCCAGCAGTGCATCGATCGCCGCAGGAACGACAGAGGTCGCCATCAGCCCACCCCCGGCGGCAGTCGGTACGGCTCCATTAGCTGGAGCGCGCGGTTCGGGATGGCGTAGCCGAAGTGTGGCGTGGGCTCGTTGACATCGAAGTCACCCGTGCCAAGCTGCGGCCGCTGCGGGCCCTGCCGGGTTTGCCACAGGTGCCGCAGGATGATCCGGGCCGCCGCGGTGAGCGAGGCAGGGACGACCAGCCGGCCGACCCGGGTCGCGAAGACGAGGGGGCCGACGAGCATGCCGCCGTCCAGACGCCGAACGATTCCGGTACCGGGGTCGAGGTCAAGTTCTGCCGTGGCGTACCCAGTGCCGTCGGCGAGCAGCGCGGTGACGGACACCAGCTCAATGACCGGAATGGCCCGCAGCGCGATGGACGAGGCGCAGCGGAAATCGACCCGCTCGGTGGCGGTCCGGACGACGACCGGCCCGCAAGTCCCCTCGATGCCTGCCGTGATCGACTCGATCCAGGATCGGAGCTCGTCGTCCTCCGCCGTGCTGGTGAGCCTCAGGTACTGCTTGGCGTCCGAGAGCGAGAGGATCCCCGGCGGGGCGGCCTCGCGAACGTCGAAGGAGTCGGTATGGGCATCTACCGGGCTGGTGAACTGCCAGCGGATCACATGCCGTCCGGCCTGAGCCGTCGGATAGTCGACCCGGTACTGGCCTGTGCCCGACTCCGATGCCGTCGGGGAGGCGGTTGTGCCGTCCGGCAGGGTCACCGTAACGGTGACACCGCTGGCGGTGGTGAGGGTGCCGCCAGGGTCTCGACACTCCGCGGTCAGGCGCGCTGTCGCGCCGAGGTCGAACGGCATGATCCGTCACCGGTCCTCTACGCGCGCGAAGGGGGCATCTTCCGTGGCCAGCCCAGCGTGATCGTCGCCCCGTAGATGCCACCCGTCGACGGCGTGCCCGACACCGTCACGACGACGCGGAGGTAGCGCTGGTGGCCGGTGTACCCGATCTCGTGGACACGGTCGTCGTTGGCGGACGTGATCGCAGGTTCCGAACCCTGCAGGAACTCGTTCGCGACGGCAGTCCAGTCCGATCCGTTCGGAGAGTCCTGCACCTCGACGGTGTGGGTGCCGTCGGTGACGACGCCCGCGTGGACGGCGATGAGGGCAGATCGGAATCCGCCCTCATCCGTCATCCGGTCCACCGTCGTGCCAGTTGTGGTTGTGGTCCGGGGGCCGGCCGGAAGGACGGTCGACTTCACCAGGGCGACGTTGTAGAGACTGGACCTCACTTCGTGCCTCCCTCGCTGGAGCCCGAGTCGGGCTGGGCGTCCGGCTTCTTGGCGGCCACCTTCTTGGCCGCGCCCCGGCCAACCGATCGCTTCTCGCCCGGGGCGGCAGTGGCCTGCTCGACCCGGGATGCCGAGCGATCGGACACGTAGGTCTCGACGTCCTCGAAGAGAGCCTCGCGTCCCTTGATGACTGGGTGGTCGTCGGCAACGAGCTGCCCCACCGTGAACATGTGGGGAGCCCCGTTGATGTTGGCGGCGAACGCCGCCTTGCACCGCTTGATAGCCACTGATCTGCTTCCTTTCTGCAGCGCGGCGGATCCATGGCTCGCTGGACCCACCGCGCAGCTGATGACTGTCAGGCAGTCGTGGCCAGGTTGAGCATGCGGAACGCGGCGTCGTTGACGCTGTCGGCGCCGACCCGGTAGTACGCGTACCAGCCGCGCTGGCCCGTCGGACGCTGGTTGGCACCCACGAGGTGCGGGATGAACTCCACCGTCATACCGACCCGGTCCGCGATGACGTAGTTGGAGAAGTCGCCGTACACGGCCAGGTAGTTGTTGGCCGTGGCCGCGACGTCGAACGTGCCGTCCATGTCCTCGGCCTCCAGGGCCGGGCGACCCAGGAGCTCCGGCGGGACGTCGGCGCCGATCCGCTCCCACATCTGGGCGCCGCCAGACGTGTCGAACTGGCGGATCAGGTTGTAGATCGCCCGGTTCGCCAGCCACGAAGCTCCGGCGCGGTACCGGGCCGGGAGGGCGTTGTCGAGCTTGTAGATGTCGGCC
Source organism: Streptomyces sp. NBC_00250 (assembly GCF_036192275.1). Taxonomy (NCBI): domain Bacteria; kingdom Bacillati; phylum Actinomycetota; class Actinomycetes; order Kitasatosporales; family Streptomycetaceae; genus Streptomyces; species Streptomyces sp. NBC_00250. Next base: position 1,729,836 of record NZ_CP108088.1, read on the forward strand.
GCGGCGAAGGTCTCCGCCGTCGTCGGCGCGACCTCGGACGAACCGCCGGCCAGAGCGGTCACGATGCCGGTCGGCTGACCGGAGCCGGAGCCCGTCGTGAACGCCGCCGCCTCGAGGGTGTCGCGGCCGAACGCCAGGAGGCGGGCGACTTCCTGGGTGACGTTCGCCTCGTCCTCGAGTGCCTCGATCGAGATCGGGACGAAGCCGGCCGCCTTGTGGACGGGGACGGTCGGCTGCGCGAACGTGGTGGAGTCGTCCGAGACCTGGGCGCCTTCCGCGTCCCAGCTCCAGGACACGGCGCCGGAGGAGACGCCGTTCCACACGTCGCCGGTGGCGACCACCTGACGGGCCACCTGCCTGATCTGGTTGCGGCTGCCGTTTGCGGTGATGATGACCGTCGGGTCGAGCTGGAACGGCACCAGGTAGCCACCCGCCGAGTCGGTGAGCGACATGGCCCGCTCGAGGGCGCGCTGCTCGTCGAGGGTGATCATGTGCCCCTTGCCCGCCGCAACCTTCGACCAGGCCCGCAGGTACTCGGGCGAGCTGGTGGCCAGGCAGTGGCGGGCGATGCGTCCGTCGCCGTCGTCCCACTTCTCGATGATGTCGGTGGCAGCGGCGCGGACGCGGTCGCTGGCTCCGCCCATCTTCGTGATTGCGGAGAGGGCTCGGGCCCGCATCTCGTGGGCGACCTGCCCCTTCGACTGGCCGAACGTGCGGACCTCCGAGAGGTCCCACGGGTTGCGGAAGCGCCTGTCCTCGACCGAGTCGGGGTTGAGGATCGGGTCGGCGTCGTAGCCGTCGGCACCGTGCGAGGAGCCACCGATGGTGCGCACCTGGGTCGCGGCAGGCCGGCGCTCGGTGGCGGTGGTGGCGGACCTGACGCGCTCCAGCGCGGACTTGCGCTCCAGCTGACGCCGGTGGGCGTCGACCTCGGCGAACTCGCGGGTCAGCTCGTCGAAGGACTGCTCGTCCTCGGCGGTGAGCTCGGGCTTCTCCTCGAGGCGCTCCAGCTCGGCCTTGATGTCGTTGAGGCGGATGACGGACTGCGGGTGGGAGAGCTCCATCAGCTCTTCTCCTTCGGGGTGTCGATGGACGCGAGGCGCTCCCCCATGAGCCCGGTGATCTCGCGGATCTGGGCACGGAGGGCGGCGGTGCGCGGGGAAGGCGACGGGTGCCCATCGGCGGGCGGCGCGTCAGTGGTGCTGGAGGCTGGCGGGTGCTCCCGTTCGAGCGGCGCGCCAAGGGGTGAGGTCTCGGGGGCCGGCTGCTCAGGGAGCGGGCCGGGGACGGTGCGGTAGAGAAGGGCCGCGGCGACCTCGCGGCGCAGTTGCGGGTCCTCGGGAATCTGAGGGGCCGCGGCGTCACGCGCGAGGGACGCGCGGATCTGCCGGGTCAGCTGGTCGTCTGCGGTCAGGCCGTCGGCCATGTCCCGGGCCCGCACGGACACGCTGGTGCCCGCATAGGCCGGAAAGACCACCGGCCCGAGCTCTCGGCACTTCAGCTCGATCAGCTCCCGCCGGAGCGGACCGCGGTCCCCCGGCTGCCACAGCAGGTGGCCGATCTCGTCCTCGCGGACAACCTTTCCGTGGACGTCGGTCCACTGCTCGCGGACGACCTCGAACCGGAAGGACATCCCCTTGACGGTCTTCTCGGCGATGGCGTCCCGGACCGGGGCCATCAGCCAGTTGTCCGTGATCCGGGCCTCGACGTAAAGGCCGTCGTCGTCCTCGCGAAGGTCGACGATCGAACCGATCGGGAGCGAGCCGATGAGCGGGTGCCGACCATGGTCGAACTGGAGGACCGGCGTCGACTCGCGGATTGTCTTCCGGAAGGCGCCCTTGCGGATCGTCTCCGTGAACGAGCCCTCCCACGAGTCGATCTCCGTGCCCTGGCCGAACACGGCGGCGTACCCGCGAAGGGTCTGGCCGTCATCGTCCGGCTCTTCGTCGGCTCGCTGGAACGAGAACGGCGCGGACCTGGTCAGGTCTCGCGCCGTGGGATGCAGCAGGGTGCCCATCAGGTCCCCTCCTCAGGTGGCGTGGGCATGGTGGGCGGCCCGGGTGTACCGGGGGCCTGGAGTTGGACGGAGAAGAGCCCGGTGTGCTCCAACAGGGACCAGTCCTCGCCCTGGACAGCGCGCTGTACGGACTCCGGGGTGTATCCGGCATCCACGAGGGCGCGGATCGTCCTGCTCTGGATCCCTTGGATTTCGGCGGCGTCCTTCCGGTCCTCGCGGAGGAACGGGACGTCGCGGACGTCGTACCAGAGCCGTGTCGCAGGGCCCGGGGAGGCGAGCAGCGGAGCAAAGGAGCCGGCGGCGTTGCCCCACAGGGGGTGGATCGTGCCGTCCGCGAGGCGGCGTCTGGCTTGCCCGTAGTTGGAGTAAGTGGCGGCTGCCAGGCCTTCGGAGAAGCCGACGATGACCGGCGGCACGCCGGCTGCGGACGCGATGCGGGTTTCGCCGGCGCCTTGGACCTTCGCGAAGTCGAGCTGTTGGAAGTCCTTACCCACGACGCTGACGTCGGCGCCGCCGCCCAGGTACAGGGTCTTGTAGGCGTTCTCGATGCCGCGATGCCCCGAGTCCATCTTCGCCTTGAAGGCGGCGAAGGCGTCCGGGGTCACCTCGCGGTCGAGCTTGACCACCAGGTTCGGCGTCGCGGCGTTCTCCATGAACTTCCGCTTGTGCACCGACATCAGGTTGTCGTTCTGCGTCTCCCGCAGCACCGGAGTCAGCCACGACATGCCGCGGTACGTCGCCAGCGGATCCGGGACCGGTGCGAAGTGCGCCACCTCGTCCGCCAACAGCGGCACCGGGTCGCCGCCGGGCTCCTGGTACAGGTAGCCCAGCCGCTTCCAACCCAGTTGCCCGCCACGGAGCTGCCGGCGCTCCAGGACGATCTGCACCCAGTCGGGGCGCATCCGGACCATCTCGGGGCCGTCGCGCATCCAGTAGCTGTTGCCCGCGAGGTCAGCGTCCTGAACGACCCGGGCGAGCAGATCCTGAGTCGTCCCACCAACCCACGGCGTCTCCAGAATCGACAGCTCCGTGTTGCCGAACATCTCGCTGGGCCGGCCATGATTCAGGCGCTGCCACGTGAACCGGGACGACGAGAACACGGACTGTCGGGCCACCATGCAGGCCCAGACGATCGGGTTGGTCGCAAAGAGAGTGGCGTACCCCGGGAGGTCCCCAGGGGCCTTCTCCGCCGCCTGGCCGGGCTGCGTCTGCGTGATCCCGAGCTGAGAGAAGCCGCCGTAGCCGAGGGACTCCTGGAGGAGCTGGGCGTAGTCGTCGATCGTCGAAATCGACCGGCTCGGGCTGCCCTTGCGGCGCCGCGACTTCCACAGGGTCGTCACGTGTCGTCACCGCCAATGTCGGCGATGACGACGCAATAGGCGACAAGCATCACCCCGCTGGAGATCAAAGCCGCCGCCAGGTCGACCGCCAGCCCCACCCCGGCCGTCACCAGCCCGCCGCCAGCCAGGACTCCGGCGCGGGCCCAGCCCTTGCGGGTCAGTCGAAAGCGATCCATGGCTCCACCTCATCCGGCTTCTCTTCGACCTCTGCGCTCAGGCCCCAGCGGGCGAGCGTGACTCCCACGAGGGGGCTGATGTCGACTCCGACTCCGCGGCGGGCCCACGCCCACGCCTCGCCCAGGTCGCGCTTCCTGGCACCCGCAAGTGCCACAGAGAGGGGCGCCTGGCCGATGTGGACCAGCTGCTGCGAGACCACGGCGTCATAGAACTGGCCGGTCGCCTGGGCGACGTCCCGGGCCCGCGGAGTGACCACCTCGATGCCCAGGCGTTCCTCCAGCTCCTTGATGAAGGACCCAGCTGGTGACGACGGATCGATGACCCAACAGCGCGGAGACCACTTCTCGTGCAGCTCGGCGGCCCGGTCCACCACCCACTGGGTGCCCGGCCGGTTCTCGATGACCTCAACGTGGACGACGGCGTCGTTGCGGCCCGCGATGCAGATGGAGGTGTGCGACCGCTCCGGCGTGGTGTCGATCGCGAAGGAGTACGGGGCCTCCGGCTGGCTGTCTGCCTCCACCAGGGCTTCCCAGACGTCCTTCCCGATGACCGACCACGAGTCGCCTTCCTCGGCCGGATAGTCCCCGACCCCAAGCCGCTCACGGGCGAAGATCTCAGGACCCATGGTGCGGCGCTCGCGCTCGGTGTGCTCCAGCGTCAGCCGGTACCCAAGTGCAGGGTTGGCCTTCGCCACCGACTCCGGGGCGAGCGGGTCGTCGTGGTCGGCGCAGTTGGTCGCGCACTCCTTGACGTGCGCGTTGATCGACCATTCCAGGTAGGCAAGCGAAGGATCGGGCTCGCCGGACTCCATAGCCGCAAGGGCACGGCGCCGGATGCGGGCGAGCTGGAGGGACTGGGCTCCGATCCCTGCCGATCCGAGGTACCAGACCTGAGGGTCATCGACAGCCGCCATTGTGGGCATCAGTGCGCCCATGGCGTCGTCGCCGAGAATCATGTCCTCGTCGAGGATGATGCAGTCTCCGGTGAAGCCTCGACCGCTGCCACCAGAGCGGGCCAGGAAGCGGAGCCGCTGGCCGGTGATTAGCTCGATCGCTTCCTCGCCGGTCGTTCGCCGCACCCGCGCGACGCGTTTCCGCAGATGGTCGGCGTTTACGATCAGTGATTCGATCCTGCGGAATGCTTCAATTGCCGTCTTGAACTCGTGGGCACTGTGGATGATCAGGCCCTCGCCAAGCAGGTACAAGCCTGCAAGCTCCCGAGCTTCGATGATCGACCCTTTGCCGTTCTGCCGGCTCACAGTGACGGCGACCTCGAAGGCGCTGTGGCGGCCGTCTGCGGTCTCTCCGAGGCCCACCGTGAGGGCATGCTGCTGCCACGGGTCAAGAATCAGGCCGGCTGACGCTGCGAGTTCGATCGCTTCAGGACCGGCAGAGGAGACGTAGGGCGGGACAGTCTCGATGCGGGGCCGCTGGGCGCCGCGCAGGCGTTCAGGCGCTGTGGCGGCGCTTCTCTCGGCGAGCTTGGATCTCATCGAGTGCGTCCCCCTCCGATCGGACCGGAGCAAGTGCGCGCAGCGTCTTCATCACGACACCCAGCTCGCGGGCTACCACAGCTCGGGAGGTCGGGGCCTCTGTCTCGTCGAACGTCCTGGCCAATGCCAACGCCAGTTCCGCCTGGCCTGGCGCTACAGCCATCACTCCAAGCTGGTCGATCTCCGCCTGGATCTCCTCGGCAACCACGACGCCCCCTCAGCCGATCAGGGCCAGCTGCTGGCTACCCCGGGGCCCCTTCGCGCTGTTGCACACGAAGTGCGCCAGTTGCACGTTCGCGCGGGTGTCGTCCCCGCCCTCTGAGACAGGCACGACGTGGTCGATCGTCGGTGCCTTCGGGTGCGGTACGCGCTCATCCATCGCCGCAGGCTTGCCGCAGAGCCGGCACAGCCCCCTGTCGCGCTCTGCAATCTGTGCCAGCGTGTACGGCTCCGAGACACCGCCACGCTTTGCTGCACGCCGGCGTCGATTCTTCGCCTGCCAGTACAGGCGCTGACGCTCCAACGATTCCGGAGAACGGCCACGCGGGCCAGCGCCCGACTTGTTGGAAGCAGCGCACCTCTGAGAGCACCAACGCTGAGCAGCTGACCGCGCCTTGAAGGGAGCGCCACAGGCGGAGCAGGGCCGGTCGTTGCAGCGCCCTTTCCGCTCACCGTGGGACCGAAAGGCGGTCAAACAGTCGGCGCAGCGCCTACGGTCACGCCCATGCGTTGACTGTTCGCCGACAGCGCCGCAGTCGACACAGGTGAAGGGCTTCGTCAAGGACACAGGACCTCCCGGAAATGCGGAAGGCCCGAGCCGGGAGACTCGGGCCTTCCTGCCCGCTGTGATCAGGAGCGGGTGATCAATGAGGGTGACACACAGTGACGACTACGGAGAGTCGCTATTTACCCGGTTTGTCAAACTGGGGAAGTTGATCTTTCAAAATTGGCCGCGCAAAAGTCTGAGCGACAAGGGCATTTGGGTCGCCCGCACCCTGGATTTCACGATGCCCAAGCACCCCCCTCCCTGGCGTTGATCACCAGTTGCGAGAGGCCTGCCGAGTGGTCTTGTGACTGCTGCTCCGCTTGGCTGCCTCGCGATACCAGCGGGTGGCGACGGCGGTCATCGCTGCGTCTCGCATGTCGGCGATACGCTGCATGACGATGTCGCGACCAGGGTCGATGGTGATGAACTGGGCCTGGTGGCGCCGGTACTTCGCGGTCGCGCGAGCGCTCGGTTGAGTGTGAATGAGGTAGACGTCGACGGCCTCACGGTGGCGCAGAGCCTCGTCGATGGCCGCGAAGCGAGCGCGATGCGCGACCTTGAGGAGGGTGGGGTCGTGGCGCCACTGGGGTGCATCAGGGCCGGCGAGGGATAGGGCAATGCGGTCGAGGTCGATGACGATGTCGCACGCTCGGGCGTTGGCGGCGATCCAGCTGGACTTGCCCGCGGCTGGCGGGCCGGTGACCACGTAGAGCGTCACATCCTGTCACCACCTTCGCGAGGCCTTCTGTGGCGCTCTGGCGGTTGTCCGGTTTCCGCGGGCCGAGTTACAGCGGCGGTGGGCCGAGCGTGCGTTGGCTGGGTCGAGGAGGTTGCCGCCGAGGCTGATTGGCTGGGCGTGGTCGAGGGTGAACGCCCAGCTGGAGCGCTTGGCTTCTTCGCCAGTGATGCGGTAGTCGATCTCGTGGCCACACCACCAGCAGGGGAGGCCGAGGCCGCGCTGGTAGGCGGTGAGGCGGCGGTAGGGGCGCCCGTTGCGTGGGTTGCTGGCCACGGGCGCCCTCCTCGTCGTTCAGGGGCTCGGCGTGGCTGCAGACGCGGCGTCCTCGGCCGCCTCCTTCAGCGCGTCCCGGCCTTCCTTGTTGGACTGCTGAAGGACGGCGAAGACGGTATCGAGGTAGTCGGAGTCGCTGATGCTTGCGCACTCGGCCGGCTTGGGGAAGTCGTCGCTGCCAGTCCCGGCGGCCTGGACAGCGGCGTAGACGGCGTCGGAGCAGGCCTGTGCGGCGGCTTCGGTGTCGGTGGTGGTGGACGGCGCTGGCGTCGTGGTGGTGGACGCCGGTGGCTTGGGGCCGGCCTCGCTGCTGCAGGCGGTGAGGCTGAGAAGCAGGGCGGCCGCGAGGGTGGAGGTGACGGTTCTGGTGTTCATCGGGTCAGGCTGCCGGAACGAACGGCTGCTGAAGGCGGGTGTAGCCGTGCTGTGACCTAGGCACCAGGGCGATCAGGTGACATGGAAGGTCGGGCTGGCGACGACGGGCTTCTCAGGGGGCGCGGTGATCTCGACCCATGTGCGGTAGGGGCCGCGGCTCACTTGTACGGCGCCGCCGGGACCGACGAGCAGGCTGGCATAGGGCAGGCCGCCGATGGTGACCCACTCGGCTTCCTGCCAGTCGCCGGACTCTGGGCGCTGTCCGTCGGGGATGACGGCCACGCGGACGGTGTAGCCGGTCGGGTCTGTGCGCGCGGTGACGGGTGTGAGGAGCTCTTGCAGGCTGCTGTGGTCCACCGGGCCCCCTCTATGTCCGCGGGGTTCCCGCGCTCCAGGTGGACGGCTGTGCCTGGCCTGCTGTCCATAGGCTGCGTGGGGTGCCGACGGTGACGCCGAGGGCATCCGTGGCGCCGGCGGAGGTCAGGGGCCGGGCGGTGCCGGTCTCGATCGCGGTACCGAGCGCGGCGCTCTTGGCGCCCGCCAGGGGCTGAGCTGTCTCGCTCTCAGCCGCGGCGGGCAGCAGTAGCGTCTTGGCGCCGGCGAGGGGCTGCGCTGAGGCGGCCTCGGCTGCGTAGGCGACTGAGGCCGTCTTGCTGCCGGCGGTGGACTGTGCCGCTTCGGTGGCCGCCGCGGGCCCGAGCGTCAGCGCCTTGGTGCCGGTCAGGGCCTGCGCGCTGTTGGTCTCCGCGGCGGCCGTCAGCGCGGTCCCGGCGACCACATCGCTGGCAGTGAAGTCGTCGAATCGGATCGAGCCGGACGAGATGGTGCGGATGCCGACGCTGGTGCCGGTCGTCACGGCGGTGTTGGTGACCGATACGCGCTCGACCCCGTTGACGAAGCCCTTGATCGTCGAGCCGACGGCCTGCAGCTTCGCGACGTCGCCCGGGGCCGCGGCTGCCGCGTAGCTGCCGATGGAGGTGAAGGTGCCGCTGACGACGCTGAAAAGATCCCAGCTTGTGCCGTCGTTGCGCCACAGGTAGCCGGAGCTGATGTTCGAGTTGCCGCGGCACCATATGCCGTGGCTGGCTGCTGTCGTGGCCGTGATCGTGACCTGTGCGGAGTGGTCGCTGCTGTCCATGGGGTCGGCCGCACGCAGGATGATCGTCCCGCCGTCCGAGCCCGGGGACAGCTGGTTGGAGGCGATCGACCAGAAGCCGGACACCTGCACCCAGCCGGAGCCCAGGTCGGCGGAATCGGGGCGGTTGAAGTCGTCAGTGAAGCTGGCCACGGCGACCTCCCGCCTCCGTCGGTAAGCCGGCCGTCACGCGGTGGAGCTGGCGCGGTAGAAGTCGCTGACGGTCAGCGTGAAGTTGTTCCCGTCTGGGGTCAGCGTCACATCGTGCTTGGTCAGCGGGATGAGGTCGGCATCCGTTCCCGTGGTCGTGTCGGGGTCGTAGCAGATGACGACCGCGCCGACCGCGTTCCCGGTGGCCGCAGTCCACGTGATGTCCGCACAGTCGACGGCGACCCTGTCGTTGGTGTCGTCGACGGTGACGGTGACGCCCGTGAGGGTCTTGCGGCCCATCGTCGTCTGCTCGTTGGACGCGCTGGCGAGGAGGGCGCTGAGGTCGTCGTAGTCGCGCATGGTGGCGTCGGTGACCAGGCCGGTGGCTTCCAGCGGTACGGCGATGAGCGCATCGCTGGCTGCGGGGAGGGCGGCCAGCGATGCCACACGCCCAAGCGAGACGTTGAAAACGATGTTGGCCATCGTCGGCTCCTCTACCTATGCGGCTGCTGATCGGGAAGGCAGCGGCGGCGGGCTTCCCGCTTCGAGGATCTCGCCTGTGTCTTCGTCTCGGATGGCTGGGTTGAGCTCGAAGACGTTGTACCGAACTCGCCCTCGCCCCTTGCCGTATCGCTGGATGCGGCCTTCGTGGGCCCATCTGCGGATGGTGACGCGGGGTCTGCCTGCGTAGTGGGCGGCGGCTTCTTCGTCGACGAGGGCGAGGGAGGGCACGGTCACCTCCGCGGGGGTATGCGAAAGGCCGCCCAGCGTGGGCGGCCTCAGTAGGCGCAAAGCTCCGATTGAGCAAACGGTACGTTCGCCCAGATCATAGAGTCAAGCAATTCTTTTGGCGGCCTTCATAGCTCAGAGCTATTCGGGCAGCTAGTTGCTGGCGAAGCCGACGCTCATGGCACACGCGCTCATGCGCTTCCCGGCGGCGGCATGGACGTCTTCGTGGGCGGCGTCCTTGACGAGATTGCAGACGAGGCGGCCGACGGGGTCGATGGTCCACCCTCCTCCGTCGTCGGCGGTGTTGCCGGTCATTTGCTGGACTGCTTCCTCGGGAGTGTCTCCGTACATGGCGTATTCGTCGTCGTCTGCCCTGCGGCCGCACAGGTCGCATTTGGCGATGTAGAGGGTGATCCGTCGGGTTGCCATCAGCTGTTCTCCTGTCGCGTGTTGGTGACGGCTTCTCGGATGAGGTGGAGTGCGTCGTCGAGGGTGCGCTGCGAGCTGTCGTTCCAGCGGTGGTAGGGCTCGTCGATGCCGCGGCGGCGGAGCACGTTCTGCATCTGCTGACCGGCGGCGGCAGCGGTCGCTTCGTCGCCGTAGCCGAGCCGGTAGAGGACGGCTTGGGCGCCGAGGATGCAGCGTGCGCCGCCGCGGGATCGGAGTGCGCCGCGGTGCCATCCGTACTGCTGGATGACGAGCGCGGTGAGTTCGAGGTGCTGGGTGACGGTGATGGCGCGTCCGGCGCCGTGGAGTCGTCGGGCGGGGGTGAGGGCGAGCGCCCAGTCGGGGATGATCCGCCACAGCCGGTTCGGGGCCGTGAGAGTCGGGGCCTGCTGCTCGGAGGCTGCCGGCGGCGTGGCGAGGGCCTCGGCGACGAGTTCGGCGGTGGTCTTGGTGACGAGCGGGTGCGCGGTCCGCGGGGCCTGGTCGGCGAGGTAGGCCTCGATGTCGGCGATGAGGGTGGCCGCGTCGACCGTCAGATCGGCGGGGCGGGTGGCGGTGGACGCGGCCATGGCGGGGCTTCTTAGGTGAGGTTCTACTGGTGGTCAGCGGATGTCGAAGACGAGCCCCTGGCTGTCGATGACGACGACGGTCGAGCAGCTGTCGCACTTGAACGTGTGCATGTCGCGGGCGGGCGGCTTCGGCGTCATGTCCTGGTCGCAGCAGTCCGGCTGGATGTCGGTGCCCACGTGGTCGCCGTGGGAGAGTTCCAGGCCGTGAAGGGTCGGGGTGTCCATGGGGTTCCTCTCGGTTTGGTCCGGGCCTGTCCCGGCTCCCTGCCCGTCCCCGGTCCGTGGTGGTCGCGGGGGCGGACAGGCAGCCGTCAGGCTCAGCGGCGGGCGAGGCGCTTGTAGTGCTGCGCGAGGTCGACGGCTTTCGAGTCGACGAGGCGGTCGGAGACTTCCTGCCGCGCGAGCTCGGCGTCCTGGTTGTAGTCGGCGTGGCGGACCCTGGCGGCTCGGTTCGGAAGGCCGGCGGGCTGCTGGCCGTAGACCTCGCGTTCGCTGGCGAGGAGCTGGGTGATGCTCCATGTGGCGCCGGTGGCGGGGCACTCGACCATGAGGACTCCGGAGGGCCAGGACCTCTCGTTGGTGACGACTCGTACCGAGTAGCTCATTCCGCGGTCGGAGTGCTCGTTGATGACGTAGACGGTGTCCCCGGGCCGCGCGTCGCGGATGAGGTCCTTCTTGCCGCCGCGGGTGGCGCGGTACTGGTACTTGAGGCTCATGTCGGTGGTCCTTTCGGGGGTTGGGTCAGGCGTGGTTGAGGGGCTGGGTGAAGATGCCGCCGCAGTGGGCGAGGAGTTGGGCGAGGGTGATGGAGCCGGGTCCGGGGGCGCTGTCGGCGGGGCGGACGAGGTGGCTGCCGAAGACGGGGCTGGTGTCGGCGGTGACGATGTACTCGCCGTTGATGGCGTAGAGCCGGTCGCCGGGCTGGGCATCGCGGGCGAGGTCTGCGGCGTCGGCTCGGGTGGGGAGGTAGTGGGGCTTGAGGGGCATGTCCGGGTCTCCTTTCAGATGAGGGACGTATGGGGTGATTTCGGGTGCTCAGTGGCATGGGGGCGTCGCTAAGGCGCAGGTCAGGGGTGCTCAGCGGCCTGCTCAGGGCCTGCTCAGGAGCACTCGACCGCTCGGGCTGAGCAGCCTCTGAGCAGCTCCTTGAGCGGCCCTGGCCTGGGGTTATGCGTTCCTGAGCAGGGCTGAGCAGGGGATGATCAGGGCATTACGGGCGGTGTAGAGAGGTCAGTGCCCGCAGCTTGAAGCCGCGCGGGTTCTTGTCCTCGCCGATCGGGCCAAGGGTGACCGGGCTGCCGGCGCCCGCATCCTTCATCGCTTCTTTGAACCGGTCAGGAGTCAGCTCCGGGTACCAGCGGTCACGCAGTGCCTCGACGAGCGGCTCCGTCTTCATCCGGTCGGCCTTCGCGTCGGTCAGCACGTCGATGACTCGGGCGATGAGCAGCTCACTGCTCTTCGAACCGCCGATCCGGCCGGGGGTGCCGGTGCGGTCGGGCCCGCCGGCCGCTGAGGACAGGCCGGTCTTCTCAACCAGGTAGCGCTCGATCGGGTCGTCCCACTGTCCGGCCAGCCTGCCCGCCGCCTCACGGAAGGCCGCGGCCCGCTTGAGGAGCACGGAGATCTCGCCGCGCTCGTCCTCGTCGAGGTCGAAGGACCGGGCGAGGTCGGTGACTCCGGCGAACGGGTCGACGAGCCAGCCGAGCCCGGGCCTGGGCGGGTCGAACTTGGAGGCATCCCGGCCGGCACCGGCCTGGCCGGCGCCGAGGATGGCGTTGGACTGGTTGGCGTTCTCGACGAACATGGCCCACTTGGTGCCGCAGTTCATGCTGATGGCTTGCGGCAGGACCTCGACCTCGGGGTACTGGGTGATGAGCACGAGGAGGATGCCGGCGCCGAGGGCGACCTGCGACAGCTCCTCGATGGCGGCAAGGATCTCGTCGCGCAGTCGCTTGCCGGGCCGGGTGTAGGTGGCGAGCTCGTCGATGACGAGGACTTCGATCCCGCCGATCTCATGGATGAGGTCGTGGATGAGCTTGGACTTGGCGAGCTTGCCGAGGTCGCGTTCGCGTCGGTCCTTGTCGGCCAGGAGGCCCTGGAGGAGGGCGAGGAGACGTTCGGGGCTGGGCTTGAAGTAAGTGGCGGCAACGCCGGTGCGGGCGTAGGGGTCCCATTCGCCGTTGTGCTTGCCGGCGACGATTCGCAGATTGACGAGCGGGTCCATTGCGGCGCCGACGATGAGGTTGGAGGCGCCGACGCCCTTGCCGGAGCGGCTGCGGCCTCCGATGACGGTGCTCTGGTTGGTGAGCGCGATGCGGATGGCGATGCCGCGCTTGCTGTAGGCGATGGGGATGCCGTCTCGCCACGAGTCGAGCGGCATCACCTGGTCGAGGAGGGGGGTGCGGCGGGTGGTGGCGAAGGGGTCGGTGTCGGCCAGCCAGATCTTGGCCTGGCTGGCGTGTGCGCCCTTGCTGACGTCGACCATCGTGATGTCCCGCTTGAGGGCGCCGGCGAGGGCTTCGGTCTTGCTCTTGAGGGCGGTGACGGTGTCGTCGAGGTCCACGGTCATGGTCGAGGTCCCGTCGGCCTGCCGGGTAAGCGGCTCGATGATCTCGGCCTCGAACCCGAGCCTCTTCAGAACCTCCAGGACCTTCTCGTCGCCTGCGGTGGGCGCGATGCCGGACGTGGTCTCGCCGCTCGGCGCGAGGTTGGGGCTCAGGGGCGCACGCCGTGCAGTGGCGCCTGCCCGGCCCTTCCAGGCACCCAGTCCGAGTGCGGCAAGCCCGAGCCCGATGTCGAAGAGGGCGCCGCCGAACACTGTGCCGACTCCGGCGCTGGCGAGGGTTGCGACTCCCCAGCCGCCGGCTTTGAGGCTGTGGATGCGACGGTGGTGGCAGTAGTTGGCGCGGTGCTGTTCCAACTGGGCCCGCGCCTTGTTCTGGGTGGCGGAGTCGGCGGCGGCTGCGAGGTCGGCTTCGGCGGTGGCGATCTGCTGGGGCCAGTAGTCGCGGTGCGCGTGGAACCAGTTTCGGGTCAGATGGGCGTAGCCGCGGCCGATCTGCGGCGCGTACAGCCGGTTGTCGAGGGCGTGCTCGTACACGGCGGTCAGCCACGTCGGCCGGGTGGTGACGGCGCCGCCCTGGTGCTCGACGACCGTGCCCTCGACGGGCTGGTCGGTGTTGTCCTTGACGATGGAGAGCGTCGGCCGCTCTGCGGGCTGCGTGGGGTGGGCTGCGGTGGTCATGGCGAGTCCTCAGCTCTTCTCGGACTTGACGGCGTCGCGGATGCGCTTCGAGTAGGTGTCGGACCGGCCGATGAGCTTGGCGACGGCGGGGGTGGAGAACAGTGCCGGGGACGCGTCGTAAAGCTCGCGGGCGGCTTCCAGATCGGAGTCCTTGAGGGGCTCCGTGGCGTCCTTGCGGCCAGAGGGGGAAGTACCCTCCTTCTCAATTCCCCCTTGGGCTCCGGGACCTTTGGCGGGGCCGCCGGACGGCTTCTTGGGGGCGCCCTTCGCGGGGCTTCCGCCGCCCTCGCCTCCGCGTCCGAAGATGTCGGTGAGGAGCTCCTCGACGGCGAGGTGGCTGGCAACGGTCATGCGCTCGGCGACGACCTGCTCGACGTACTCGCGGGCGGCGAGTTCGGCGCTCAGCGTCTCAATGGTCTGGCCGATCGGCAGGCCCTTCACGGACCGCCAGGCTTCGGCCCACAGGTCGCTCGACCTGGTGTTGGCCGGCGCGTTCAGGGTGAGGATCTGGTAGCGGGCCCAGACGTCGAGGTGGGCGGCGGCGCGACGGGCCTCGTCCCATGCCCGGTCCCGGCTGATCGTGCCGAGCGGGGCCGCGGCAAGGATCCGCTCGTACTGCTCCCACGCCTCCGGGTAGAGGGTGCGGCGCTGCTCGTCCTGAGCGGCAAGGGCGGCGTCGGCGGCCGCCTTGTCGGCGGCGACCTTCGCTTCGTGTGCGGCGCGCCGGTCGTTCTCGATCTGCCGCTTGGAGTCGGCGTCGACCCGCTTCGCCGCGAGGTCGAGCTCCGCCTTCTTCGCAGCGGCCTCGGCCGTCTTCCGCTCGGCGCGGGTGGCCTGGGCGTGCTTGGCCCGGTCACCGAACTTGTGGATCGTCCACACGCCGGGGCCGGCGAGTGACGCGAGGCCGCCGACGAGACCGAAGATGAGCCCGATCTCGGGGTGGAGGGCGCCGTCGGCGATGTTGATGGTGGCGGCGATCGACGCGAACAGCGCGGTGGCGGCCAGGTACGGCCAGACGACCCGCCGGTTCGCGATCGCGGCCTCGACGAGACGCAGCGTCACCCAGGCCGCCGACTCCAGCATGATCGGCAGAGCCACGTTCCACAGCCGCTCCGGGTCGTAGAAGGCCCGGATCTGCAGCGGCAGGGCGACGAGGAAGCAGACGATCGCGAACGCCTTGACTGCCTTGGCGGCCTTCGTGTCGAGCTTCTTCCCGGCGAGCTTGCGCCGGTGCTCGGCCTGCTCGGTGGCGAGCTCCTCGACGCGCTCCTTCTCCTTCGCTTCGGCGGCGGCCTGGGCGTTGCGCCTGATCTCTTCGGCCTGGGCCTGGGCGGCGGCGAGCTTGGGGGCGTCGAGGGCTTCGCGCCGCCGGCGGGCGGCCTCGGCGTCGGCCGCAGCGCTCTGGGCCTCGATCCGTGTCTTCTCCGCGTTCGCGGACTGCTCGGTGAACGACGTGGCGCTCACGGCGATCATTCCCTTCAGGGTCTAGGCGGGGGTGCGCTGCGGCGGGATGGGGCCGGGCTTGATGAGGCGGGCGGTGAGGGTGGCGGGCTCGGCGCTGATGGCGAGAGCGGAGGCGACCGCGAGGACGACGAGGAGCACTCGAAGCCAGGCGGGGACCTGCGGACCGAAGATCCAGGCGAAGCAGCCGAAGAAGGCGTAGCCCTGGAGCTGCTTCACGAACTGCCGCCAGTCGATGCTGATCGAGATCACCGGACCGCTCCCAACAACGCGGGCCACAGTCGGTCGTCGCGGCCCCATTCGGTGTCGATGATGTGGAGCTTGGCGCCGTGCTCCTTCAGCTCACGAAGGGCCTGGCCGCCGACTCCACGCCACGTCGCGTGGATGTCGTTGCGGCGCATCCTCCAGCCACCGATCGTCGTGTACGGGCGGCCGGCATCCTCGGTGAGGACGATCTGCCGCTTCGGCCAGCCACGGACCACGGTGAGCCCCTGGCCCTGCAGGCTGAGGAGGCGGCCAAGGAGCGGGCTGCGGTCATGAACGACACCCTCGACCCAGGCCCGCTGCCGGTAGCCTCCGCCGATCTCGCCGGGCTGGGAGCAGGTGGTGACGAACCCGGCGCGGTTGGCGGCGATGAGCGTCGGTACCAGGTGCCGGGCACCGTCCGTCTCCTCCGCGCCGAACTCCTCCGAGAGGTAGCCGGGCCAGGAGGGGATCCGGCCTTCCAACCAGCCGGCCATGTTCTGGCCGAGGTCGTTGATGCTGCGGGCGTCACGCCAGACGTTGCCCATCAGGACTTCTCCTCGGGCGGGTAGTCGACGGAGGCAGCGAGGATGCGCATCGCGGTCTGCTGCCGGTAGTCGACGGAGTGAAGGGCCAGATCCCAGGCGGCGTGGTGGCTGCCCGCGTTGAGCTTCTTGGCGGCGTCGACGATCTCCGCATCGGTGGGCTGGTAGCCCTTCGGCTCCTGCTTGCGGCTGAACAGGCCCATGACGGGCTCCTTTCGGGGTTAGTGGAAGTGGCGAAGCTGGCGGGCGAAACGCTCGTAGCGGCCGGCCTCGCGCTCGTGGGCGGCGATCTGCCGGTTGAGGCGCTTCGCCTCGGACTTGGCCAGCTGGTGGATGCCGTAGTTGTTGCGGAGCCCGGCGAGGACGAGGTCCCGGATCCCGGACCTGCGGAACTGCGCGGCATGCACGAGCTCGTGGATGAGGGTCCGGTCGATCTCGCGGTCACTGCGGCAGGACTCGACGTCGACGACGAGCACGGCGCCGCGGCTGGAGACAGTGGTGAAGCCCCAGTTGTCGTAGCCGTCATCCAGCAGTGGCCTGTGACCCACGTCGACGGCCTGCTGCTCGGCCGAAATGACGGCTTCGGCAAAGTGCCGGCGGCTCGTGACCAGGATGTCGACGTGGCCGGTACGCTCGCGGAGCTCCCGGATCACGATGCCGGAGCAGTTGTCGGCGACCCTCTCGACGCGTTCGAGGCCGGCCTGGTGCTTGGCGTCGAGCTTGTACGGGGTGATCTGCATCAGGCGTCCTCTCGGATGTCTTGGGCGATGACGGCGGCGGCGGCGAGCAGGGCGTCCAGCTGCGCGTCGGTCTCCGGGGTGCTGCCGGCCTGTCGCTTCTCCAGCGCGAGGACGGCGAGGCCTTCACAGGCCGCGGCAAGGGCCTGGCCGGCGCTGATGTCGGTCACGGCCGGGCCTTCAGGCAGCTTCATGAGGCCTTGGGCCCGTTCGGCTTGCGGGTCGTGCTGGGGTGCTCGGAGCCGCGGGCGTTGTTGCCGATGCGCTCGTTGGCCCGACTCAACGGCCGGCTGCCTGCGAAGCCGTCGGACTTCTCTGCGGGGCGGTTGCTCATGGCAGGGCTCCTTCAGGCGGCGGTGGACTGGCGGAGGGCGTCGAGCTCGTCGGAGAGCCGCGGGCCGTCGGGCGTGGACCGGTCGATCTGCGCGGCCAGATACTCGGCCTCCAGCTGGGCGAGGCTGTCGCCACGGCTTCGGGCCTTCAGGAAGTCGGTGATGACGCTGGCGCGGACGCCGGCCTCGATCTCGGCGAGCTGCTGCTCGGACGGGCCATCGGACGGGATGAGGACGAGCTTGGGCATGGCGAATCTCCTCGTGGCAGAGGTGCGGGAAGGGGGCGGTGAAGCGCCGGGGCCGACAGCAGGGGGTTGGACTGCCGGCCCCGGCAGTAGAGGGGGTGCTAGCGCTGCGCTTCGGCCGCGAGGCGGGCCAGGCGGGCGGCCTCGGCGTCGCGTGCGGCGGCCTCGGCGGCGGCGATGCGCTGCTGGGCGAGAGCGTCAGCGGCCTGCTGTTCGGCGATCTGAGACACGGCGATCACCGGGCCGGCTGGGTGCGGACGTGGGTGGCGGCGGCGTGCGCGGCCTTGTCGGCGGCGGACATCTGCGGGTACTCGACCGAGAAGTCGGCGGAGCCGCGCTTGATGCCGGCCGCGACCAGGCGACGCTGCGGGACGACCGTGGCGGCCTCGACCGCGGGGGCGGCGCTCACTGGGAGCCGCCGAAGGTGCGGACGTCGAGCGACGGCGGGACCGGGCACAACGGGGCACCCAGCAGCTTGCCGACGAGGATCCGGGCGATCGTGTCCCGCTCGAAGGCGGAACGGCCCGCCGGCATGCACAGCAGCGCGGTGCCGGTACGGGGCTTCACGACCTGCCCGAAGAACATCTCGTCGGTCACCGACGAGTCGACGATCTTGGCGTCGACCTCGTCCAGCAGATCGGCCAGCGGGGCCGAGAGCAGACGGTCGACGGTGAGGGTGTTCGAGTGAGCGGGCACACGGGTGCCGCTAAGCTGTTGCGTAGCCATGAGGGTGACCCTTCAGAGATTCCTCGTGGTAGGGCTGGCCTGCGAGGTGAGAGTCGCAGCGTCCAGCCCGTTTTTTGTTGTAGCGCCGTCCGCAGGCTGAACCTGGTGAGAGTGGACGACCGAGGGGTTCCAAGCGGCGCTTGGATTCCCTCGCTGAAGATGAATGTAGGGGGTCGCGTAGCCCACGTCAAGCAGCTGCTTGAAGTGGCTCGGGTTGCCCCTTACTCTCGTGTCATGACCGATGCCGTGGACACCGCAGAGAGGGCGCTCATCGCTGCGCTCAAGGAGATCAGCGACGCCGTCGAGCGGTACGAAGCGGTCAAAGAGCTTGAGGCGCGGCTCGATCTTTCTCTCAAGGAGATCAAGGCCGACGTCGCGAAGGAGCTGTACGTCGACCGCTCCTGGAATCAGGTCGGCAAGCTGCTCGGCGTGACAGGCTCGCGAGCCGAGCAAATCTCGCGTGCCGCCAGGTAGAAGCACTGTCTGCATGCCCTGTAGTCAACCGACTTGACGGCTCAACTGCCATGAGCGAGCAGGGCAGTGTCAGTGCGCCTACGGTGCTGCGACAGTGCAAGACCTCGAATCCGATCGCGCGAGGGGCGGACAGTGGAAGTCGTGACGTGGACCGGCCGCACAGCATGCGCTTTGCAGCAGGCCCTCAGGATGACGAATGAGCAGTTCGCTGAGCACCTCGACGTCGGGGTCCGCACCGTAGCCAGTTGGCACAGCGCGCCGGACATGGTCCCGAAGAACGACACCCAGCAGCTCCTCGACACCGCCTACGAAAGGGCCTCTGTATCGGTGATCCGTCGCTTCGCAGCCTTATCCCGCCCGACCCCTATGGCTGCTCAGGCCCAGGCCTTCCGTGTGGCGGTCGCGGTCGTGACCAGAGGCGCCGAGGTGTTGCTGGTCTGCCGCCGCGGCGACGACGCCCTGTCGTGGCAGTTCCCGGCCGGCACCGTGAAGCCCGGTCGCACCGGCGCCGTGGTGGCGGTCGAAGAGACCCGCGCGGAGACCGGTATTCGGTGCGCGGTCCGGCAGCAGCTCGGCGAGCGCGTCCACCCAAAAACAGGGGTGCTCGTGGAGTACCACTTGGCCGAGTATCTGATGGGCGAGGCCGAGAACCGGGACCCCGACGAGAACAGCGACGTGGCGTGGGTGCCGCGCGCTGACCTGACCCGCTTCATCCCTGAGCAGCAGATCTTCCCGCCGATTCTGGAGGCGCTGGCATGACCGAGACGACGACCGAGCAGGGCATCTCGACCGCGATCATTACGGACGGCGACCGCGTCCTGATGATCAGGCGGCGGGAGCGGGAGGGGAAGCTCCTGTGGGCGTTCCCGGGCGGCGGCATCGAGGCTGGCGAGTCTCCGGAGCAGGCCGCGGTCCGGGAGACGGCCGAAGAGGTCGACCTGGAGGTGAAGGCGGTCCGGTCCCTCGGTGAGCGTGTCCACCCGCAGACCGGCCGGCACATGTCCTACGTCGCGTGCGAGGTCGTCGGCGGTGAGGCGCGCGTCGCGGACGAGGAGGAGCTGGCCGAGGTCGCGTGGATCCGGCTCGAGGAGATCCCGACCTATGTGCCGTGGGGGCTGTTCGAGCCGGTGCAGGAGTACCTCGACGAGACGCTCCGCGTCTGACTTCAAGCACGCCAAACAGGCCCGCCACTGCAGTCAGTGGCGGGCCTTTGTTTGCGCGGGCAGTGCCCAACGGGGCCGTAGTGGTTGCCGAGTTGTGGCGCTGGCCACATCGCCGGCGGTGAGGTTGTCGACGCCCAACCGAGCGGGCATCGTGCGGTGGTTCACTGCCGACGTTCAGGGGGTTGGTGTGGTCGTTTGCCCGCAGGGCGGATGTGGTTCGCCGAACGTTGTAGATCTTCCGCATTACTGGCAGTCGCTTCCGGCTGAGTCGCCCTTGAAGGCGAGGTACGCGCCGCCGGCCGGTGAGGCGGCAAGTTACTGGGCGTCGGTGGCCGTGGTGGTGCTCGGCATCGCGACAGCGGCGTCGGGCGCGGTGGGGCTGGGCCTGGCTGTCGTCGTGGCCGCTGTCGGCTGGGGCGCGGTCGTGTACCGGAATGCCGCGGAGGCGGCGGCCAGGCTGGAGCAGTGGCATGGGTCGCAGGTCTGCCTCGCCTGCGCGCGCAAGTTCTGATCAGCAGCCCGCCACCCCATCGGGTGGCGGGCTTCATCGTGTCCTGCTGGCCTCTGCCGGGGTTGTCTCTGCGTGGAGTCTCCCGAGCCTGTCACCGCCGACTATCCGCCTACCCCTCGCCTACCTCTGCTGACAGCCGCGGAGGCCCGTGAGGTGGTCCGGCATCTGTTCCTGCTGGAGCAGCTGGATCTGTCGCCGCGGGGTGCGGCGGCCGGCCAGCTCGCGACGGACCTGGCGCGGCGGCTGCCTGGGGAGTAGCCGGTCAGTAGGGCTCGCCTCGGTCGAGGCGGACGAACTTTCTACGTGCGGACTGCTCGGCATGCCAGCGGCGGGCGTTGCGGGCCTGCCGCAGCGTGCTGGTCGGGTGCCGCCCCCACGGCTGGGAGGGGAAGTCCTCGACGGGGAGGTACATGGTCTTGCCGTTCTCGCCCCAGACGTAGTTCCGCGAGCGGTGAACACTGTCGTGGCCGCGAGGGAGGGCGCACCGCGTGTGGCTGTAGCCGCCCCCCTGGCCGGGGACGCCGGTTTTGACGGGCCGGTCGTTGCAGTAGCCGTTGAGGACGGCGAGGAAGTCCCACCAGCGGTTGTCGATGCGGTGCTTCGTGCGGTAGGCGAGTGCTGTGATCGTGCTCATGAGGTCTCCTTCACCGGGTCTGCATGATGGCCCGGCATTCGATGGTGTCGGCTTCGGTGTCGATGGCTGCTGCGGCAGTGTGGAGGTCGCAGGCTGGGTTGTCGCCGTACTCGCGGCAGCCTCTCGCGATGGCCCGGAGAAGTAGGGCAACGTCGGAGGCTTTGATCCAGGCGCGGCCGTTGCGGTCGGTACGTATCGGGATCTTGTTGCCGATGCGTTCGATCGGCTGGCGGTCGCTCACGCCGCGGCCCGCCGTTCCGCGAGCGGCAGCCGCAGGATCTCGCCGTGCCCGTACTCGGTGCGGCATCCAGGACAGGTGAGTGCCTGTACGCCGAGGGTGATCCGCAGGGGCTGCTGGCAGGGGCAGGTAACGGTGACGTGCCGGGCGGGCTTCTCGCCGCTGGTGATGCCGACGAGGGCTCGGTGTGCGAGGCCGATCTCGTAGGCCGCTTCGTCGACTGCGGGGTGCTGCTCGACGGCCCAGCGCAGGTTGTAACGGAGGGTGCCGCAGGCGCCGGCGACGCGTTCCTGGAGGCTGCCGGTCTCGTGGAGTTCGGCATGCCCGTAGAACTCCCAGTCGCGTACCCAGGCTTGCAGGGTGCCGAGGATCGGGCCCTTCTCCAGCTGCATCTCGAGCACGTCGAGCCTCAGCGGTACGGGGGCGCTCTTGCTGCCGGAGACGGCCGGTCCGGTGCTGGCGCCGCGGTGGAGGAGGCTGCCGAGCTTCTGGTAGCGGACCGGAATGTCGTTGAGGGCGGCGGCGACCCGGTCCTCGCAGGGGCGACACAGATACCGGCCAGCCTCGTGGTCGCGGAGTTCGCGCGGGCATCCGGTGCAGTGGTTGGACTCGTTCACGGCGATCTCCTTGCGGCGGTGCTGGTGCGGGCGGGGCGGTCAGGCGGTGAAGCGTCGGGTGGGGATGCCGGCTGCTTCGGCGAGGTCGGCGCATCCGCTCGCGCCGTGCGACGGGTGCGGCTCTGGCCGGCGGCAGCGTGGGCTGGTGCAGGGACCGAGGAAGGCGAGGCAGAGGTCGGCGCCGAGGCTGACCATGTGGCGGTTGCGGCGGGGGCCGGCGCCGGGCCAGGGGCCGAAGTCTTCGGTTGGGTGGCCTTGGGCGGGGTGCTGTTCGACGTCGATGTCGCAGCCTTTTCCTCGCAGCCAGCGGGCGTAGTGGTCGGCGTGCCAGTCGGCGCCGGAGGGGCAGTCGCCGTGGACCACTAGGACGGATCGCGCCCCAGCGTCGATCAGGGCTTGCTCCAGGGCGGCCCCGATGGTGGTGACGTCGTCCCAGTCGCGGGAGCCGGTGATGAGGATCCGGTAGGGCTTGGTCACGGCGCCTCCCTGGGCCCGTCGAGGGCGGCGAGGACCCGCCCGACGCAGGCTCGGTAGCCGCGCTGCCAGTCGGTGACGTCGGTGTCGTCGGCGATGGCCACGGCCTCCCGGACTCGCTCGACTGTGGCGCGCGCTTCGTCGACGCCCACCTTGAGCACTGCATCGGCGACGGCTCGCTTGCCTTCGATGGGCAGCCAGTAGCCGGCGGCGTTGAGGGCGGTGGAGATGGCGTCGAGGATGACGGCCTGGGGGTCGGGGTCCTGAGTGGCCGCCTGCGGGCCGTTCGCAGCGTCGGCGCATCCATCCTTGGATTCGACGCCAGAGGCCGCCACAGGGGCGTGCAGCCCTTCCAGTGGGGTCGAGTTGGGGTTCACGCTGCCTCCCGGTTCTGCTTGCTGGTCTTCTTCATGGCCTTGCGGTGGGCTCGTTCGCCTGCCCGGCAGAGGTCGCAGATGGTCTCGCCGCGGCGCCGGTGCGCTTCGTAGCCGGCGTGGTCGCCGTGGCGCCGGGGCCGGCCGTCGAGGATCCCGGCCTGGCAGGCGAGGAAGACGGCGTGGGCTGCACTCCTGGCGCCGAGCTTGATGAAGGCGTTCTGCATGTGAGCCTTGGCCGTGTTCTCAGAGACCTTCGGCTGCAGCCTGCTCGCTGCTTCGCCGTAGCTCAGCCCGTCGCTCACGAGCAGGAGGACCTGGGTCTCCCGGGCGCCCAGGGGCTGACCGAATCGCGGAGTGCTCACAGCGCCTCCACCGTCACGCGCACGTCGTCGACGGCCCGGTGGTGCGGTATGTCGGCCCGGCTGCACGACCGCCCGTGCTCGGCCAGCGGCCACTCCGGCTCGGCGTGGAGGTCGCGCGCCGCCTGCTCGTCGGCTTCGGCGATCCACCCTTCGGTCCACAGCTCGCCTTGGATGCTCATGCCTGCTCCTTCCTGGGCGGGGTGGGGCGCGCCTGGTGGACGCGCCCCGGTTGGTGTCTGGGGTTAGGCAGTTGTCTGGCCGTGCTGGTCAAGGACGGCGCGGATGGTCTCGTCGAGGCTGGTGAGGTAGCTCTGGTTCATCAAGGCGTCGCGGATGGCGGTAAGGGTGGCCTCGGCCTTGGCGCGGCGCTGCTGCTCGTACTTCCAGCCCTCGCGGTAGCTGGTCCGCTCGTTCATCAGGGCGCGGTAGTTACGTTCCTGCTGCTCGGCGTCGAGCTCGGCCTGGTCCAGCCGCGCGTACAGCTGGTCGAGTCCGTCGCTGGTGATGTGGTCGATGCCGGGCCGGTCCGTGGGCTGGGTCATCGGTCCCGTCCGTTCAGGCGAGCCCGCATCCATTCGGCGTCGGACTCGGCCACGTGGGCTCCTCCGGTACGCGCGACCATGAGGATGGTGGGTTGGCCGTCTCCGTCGCGGTGCTCGGAGACCCAGACGGCCCAGGGCTGGCTGCCACGGTCGGCGGGGGCGTGGCCGTCGGGGCAGTGCGGGCACGGCGTGGGCTGGGTCATCGCTCGTCCTCCACGGTCCAGGTGGTCACGGCGTAAGGCTCCTGTCGGGTTGGGCCCGCCCCCGTGCGGGGTGTGGGGGCGGGAATGGAGACGAGACGGTCAGGCGGTGTCGAAGAGGCTGGGATGCCGGGCGTCCAGCCGGGCGGTGGTGATGCGGGCGTAGGGCTCGTACTGCTCGATGCCGATCGCGCGGGCGCCTTCGTCGAGGGCCGCGAGGAGGGTGGTGCCCGAGCCGGTGAACGGGTCGAGGACCAGACCGCCGGGCGGGGTGACGAGGCGGACGAGCCACCGCATCAGGCCGAGGGGCTTGGGGGTGTCGTGGTGGACGCCGTCGACCTCGACGCGTTCGGTGGCCGGGGTACGGGACTCCAGGCGGAAGACAGGGAAGGAGCGGGCCGCGGCCCCGGTCTCGCGGACGGGGCACCCGGACGAGCACCGGCCGGGCGGGCAGTCGTGGCCGAGGAGAATGTTCGTCGGCCAGCCGCCGCCGGACGCCTGGCTGGCGGCCACGTTCAGGCCGCCGGTGCCGTGCTTGAGGACGGAGGCGGTGAGGGTGTCGAATCCGGTTCCCTTGCGGGCGAGGAGGATCGGGTCGTGCGCGGGCCGCAGGGTGGTGTTCCATCCCTCCCAGCGGCGGGCCTCGTTGGACGCGGCACGGGACTTGACGCGGTGCCCGGAGTAGCCCTTGTAGTGCCCCGTGTCTCGCACCGTTCCACGCTGCTCGCTGATGACCTCACGCTGACCGAACGCGTCGCCGACCGTGCCCTTCCGCGCCCAGAGTTCTTCCACCAGGGGGCGGATTTCGGAGTCATCCAGACAAAGGGCATCGACAAGGCGTTCCCACTGTTCGCGGGTCGGCACAGTGGCCGCAACGCCTTGCGTGGTCCAGTGCTGGGACTGCCCGCCAGCGGCGAACCCGAACAGGTCGTTCAGCCGGGCGTTGGTCCAACCTGCCGCGTCGCGGGCCGCCTTCAGCCATGCGGTGACCTGCAGTACCTGCTCGCGGTCGTCGCGGCGCCGGTCGATCGCGCGGGCAAGGTCCGTGCCTTTCGGCTTGCCGTGGGTGTAGATCCAGTCGAGCTGGTCGATGATGCGGAATCCGGCGTCCTCAACGGCGACGGCCATGCGGTGGTAGGTCCGCGGGGCCCCAAAGGCGAGAAGGTGTCCGCCGGGCTTGAGGACGCGCAGGCACTCGGTCCACAGAGGGACGGAGTAGGCGATGCCGGTGGAGTCCCAGGCGTGGCCGGCTACGCCAATCTCGTAAGGCGGGTCGGTGATGATCGCGTCGATGCTGGCGTCGGCCAGGGTGGGGAGGATGTCGAGGCTGTCACCGAGGTGGAGGGTCGCCGCCTCGTCGACGTAGTACGGCTCGGTCATGGTCTGCTCCTGGGTGGTGGGATGCTGGATACCGGTCCCCCCGCGTTGCCTGCGGGGGGACCTGCTGCGTGATCAGGCGTTCGGGTGCTGGCCGCCCGCGCTGCGGAGCTGCTCCATGAGGTCGTTCATCCCGCCGGGGCCGAGCAGGTTGGCCACGGTCATGGCGTTACGCGTCCAGTCGACGAGCGCACCGACCTGCTCAGCTGCGCGCTTGGCGGCGTCGTCGGTCTCGAAGCTGGCCAGGGCGGGGCCGTCGTGGTGGGCGAGGATCCAGCGGTACGGCGAGTCCGGACTGACGTTGGTGGGGAGCGAAAAGACACGGAGGCCGGGCGCGGGCTCGGTCGCCTCGACGCCGATGGGGCCGAGGTTGGTGTCGACGGTGTGGGGCTGGGTGCTGGTCATGTCGTGTGTCTCCTTCGTGGTGGGCGGGTCAGGCGGCGGCTGCGGTGAGCAGCGCGTGGGCGAGCGGCGGCGGGCAGGCGTTGCCGATCTGCTGCGAGATGTCGCGGCCGGACCACGGGTAGCCGGCAGGGAAGCCCTGGAGTTGGCCGGCCTCCGCGTGGCTGAACCGTTCGAGCTCACGCCCGTCGGCGTCGACGAGCCGGAAGCGGCTGATCTTTCCGGTGACGGTGAACGCGGGCTCGTCGCAGTCGCGTCGGCCGCGCGCCTTGGGGTCTCCGCCGGTGCCGTAGTTCGACACGACGGTGAACGGGCTCCGGCCGGGCAGCGCGTCGGCCATGGACACCCACGGCTTCAGGGCCGGGTCGCCGTCGCACCGCGGGACACCCTTCCGGTACGGGCGGTGCGTCGGCGCGGGCAGGGCCACGGGGCCGTCCAGGCGGGCCACCAGGGCGGCGCGCTTCCGGGTCTGGGGTACGCCGTACTCCTCGGCGTTCAGGACCCCGCAGGCGACGTGGTAGCCGCGGGCTTCCAGCACCTTGGCGTAGGCCTGCCAGATCGGCAGGACCGCGGGGACCTGCTCCAGGACGATCGCGCGGTATGGGTGGCGGTCCCGGATGGCGTCGAGGATCCACCGCAGCGGCTCCAGCACGAGGGCGGTTCGCTCGTCGAGCGTGGCGGGCGTCGTGACCCAGAGCCGGTCCCCGGCCAGCTGCACGGTGTCGACGAGGAGGTCGAGGACGGCGCGGCCCTTGCCGGTGCCGCCGATGCTGAAGGTCTGGCAGGGCGGGCCGGCAGCAAGGACGTTCTCGTCGCAGTCGACGGGCCGGTAGTCGCGGACGTTGCCGTGGATGGTGGGCAGTCCGGCCGCGCGGCGGGTGGCGACAGCACCGGGGTCCCGCTCGATCCCGGTGAGCGGGATGCCGAGCTGGCGGGCAGCTACGTCGATGCCTCCGGGGCCGGCGAACAGGTCGGGCACGGGGTCTCCTTCGTGGTGGGCGGGTCAGGCGGCGGGGGTGATGGCCCTCACGTGTGGGCCATGTCGACGAACCGGCTGTAGTGGAGCTGGTTGGCGACGGTGATGGTGGAGGGCGATCCGTTGCGGTGCTTGCCGACGATGAGGTCGACTTCACCGGCGCGCTCGGACTCGCGGTTGTAGGCGTCGTCGCGGTGGACGAGGATCACGATGTCGGCGTCCTGCTCAAGGGATCCGGACTCGCGGAGGTCGGAGACCATGGGCCGCTTGTCCTGCCGCTGCTCGGGCCCGCGGTTGAGCTGGCAGAGGACGACGACGGGGACTTCGAGCTCCAGCGCCATGAGCTTCACGTTGCGGCTCATGTCTGAGACTTCCTGCTGCCGGTTGTCGCGGCCGCGGGAGGTGCCTGATTCGAGGAGCTGGAGGTAGTCGATGACGATGAGGTCGAGGCCGTGGCGCTGCTTGAGCTTCCGGGAGCGGGCCTTGATCTGCATAACGGTCTGGCCGGGGGTTGCGTCGATCGTCAGCGGCGCGGAGGTGAACCGTGGAAGGGCTTCCGCATAGCGGGCCCAGTCCGAGTCGGACATCGACCCGCCGCGGATGTGATGGAGGCCGACCCGCGCTTCGGCGGACATGATGCGGTGCTGGACGTCGCGCCGGGACATCTCCAGGCTGAACATGACGGCCGGCCGGTTGTGCTTGATCGTGCAAGCGCGCAGGAAGTCGACGCCCAGGGTGGACTTCCCCATGGCGGGACGGCCGGCCACGATGACCATCTGGCCGGGGTGGAGGCCGTGGGTCAGGTCGTCCAGGTCGGCAAATCCGGTGGGAACGCCGTAGGCGCGACCGTTCTTCTGAAGCTCTTCGAGTTCGGTGACCATGTCCTCGGCGTCCTCGCCGAGGAGGGCCGAGTCGGCACTGTCGCGGATCTGGACTGCGGCGTTGAGCTCGGCCATGGCGGCGTCTGCGGTCTCGTTCGCGCCGCCGCCGGAGTAGCCCAACGCGGCGATCTTGGTGCCCGCTTTGACCAGGCTGCGGAGGACGGCTTTCTCACGGACGATCTCGGCGTAGTAGCTGGCGTTCGCCGCGGTGGGTGTCGCCTGCACCAGGTTGTACGCCGCGTTGATGCCGCCGACGCGCTGGAGATCGCCTCGCTCGCGGAGCAGGTTGGTGACCGTGACGGGGTCGGCCGGCTCGCCCTTGGCATTCAGTGTGGTGATCGCGTCAAAGATGGTCTCGTGGGCGGGCTTGTAGAAGTCGGCGCCGGTGACGATCTCGACGACGTCCATGATGGCGTCCTTGGAGAGCATCATTCCGCCGAGAACGGACTGCTCGGCATCCATGTCCTGCGGGAGCTGCCGGTCGTAGGCGGGAGCAGCGGGGGCGTCGTCCCACATGTCGGGCGCGATGTCGGTGGTCATGCGGCCATCGCCCGACGGCGGTCCTGGCCGGTGATGACGACGCGTCGGCACATCTCGGCAAGGCGGGAAGTGACCCGGTCACCGAGGCGGGCCGCGAGATCCTTCGGCAGCACGTTGGACGTGATGAGCGTCGGCAGCTCGTTCTCGTACCGGTGGTTGACCAGGCGGAAGTTGATGCTCTCGGTGAACTCGGAGATCTTGCCGCCGGCGCCGAGGTCGTCGACGAGGAGGATGGGGGCCTTGGCATAGCGCTGGAACTCGGCTTCGGAGTCGATGCCGTGGCGGGGCTGCAGCTGGGCGTACAAGTCGGCCGCGGTGACGACAACCCAGCGGGCGACGGTGCCGGTGACGGCGAGTTCGCGCATGGCGCCGTAGGCCTCGTAGGTCTTGCCGACGCCGGTGGGTCCGAGGAGCAGCAGCGAAGGTCCGGCCGTGACGCTGGCGACGGGAGCCTTTCGACGCGTCTGCTCGGCGGCGGCGCGGTCGATCAGGTCGGCGATCCAGGTGCGGACCTCCGGCTCCTGGGGGTGTGCGGCGCGGTAGCGGAGGGGGATCTGCTTGGCAACCTGGTGGCTGCTCCAGCGGGCGACGTTGGACGGTCCGTAGGGGTCGCCGTCGTCGGTGTTGAGCCAGTCGGCGGTTCGGCCCTGGGATGCGAGCAGGGGCTCAAGGTCGTCCTGGGCGGGGTCGATGGGCGGTGTCCACTGCATGATCTACAACTCCTCGTAGTAGCCGGACTGATCGTTGGGGTTGGTCCAGGGCTGGTAGTCGCCGACGGCGCGGAGGCGCGGCTGGTCGGCGGTCTCGGGCTCGTCGTCGTAGCAGCCCTTGTTGAGCCAGGTGGCTGGGTACTTCGTGAACTGCGGTTCCTGCCCGGCTCGCTCTCGGGCGTAGGCCAGTGCCGCGTCGACCATGTGCTGGGGATCCACGCCGCGTTCGATGGCGGCGATCCAGGCCTGCTTGGCTTCCTCGCGGTCGCGCTTGCGGGGGTAGTTCACCCAGAAGGCACCGAAGGCGGCGAGGTGGTGGTCGGGCTGCTTGATGCCTGGGAGCGGGGTGAGGGTGGATGCGGGAAGAGAAGACGTTTTCTTTCCCGTCTTCGTCTCTCCGTCTTCTTCTTTAGACGTACCACCGTGTGGCACGTCGGTCCGAGCTGGGGAAAGACCCGTTTCCGCAGGTCGCGCCGACGTACCGCCATGTGGCACGTCGGTCTGACCTGCGCTCTCGTTCGTTTCCGCAGGTCGCGCCGACGTACCACCATCTGGTACGTCGGTGGTGCTCTCCGACGTACCACCGTGTGGTACGTCGGTCTGGCCTGCGGTTTTCCGAGAGTTCGCAGGTCGGGCCGACGTACCGACGTGTGGTACGTCGGTGAGGAGGAGGACGGTGGAGATTTGTCCGCCCTTCATCGGCTCGAGGTCGGGGCTCAGGTAGCCGCATTTCTTGAGCTCGGCGAAGGCTGCGCGGAACTGTCGCCGGCCGGGGCTGGCTTTGCCGTGCTTGGCGACAGAGGCTCGCCACATGTCGTCAGCCGTGGCCTGCCATCCGTCGGGCCGGCTGAGAAGTTCGGCGAGAATGCCGCGCGCCATGTGGCTCAGACGGTCGTCGCGCACGGTGGCGTTCGGGACCTGAAGGAAGTCCTTCGTCAGCCTGCTGCGGCGGATCCTCACGAGACGTCTTCTCTCTGGCTAAGGCGGTGGGTGGCTAGGCGGCGACTTGGTGGTGGCGGCCGGGCTGGTGTTCGTCGCACCGCCAGCCGCCGGCGTAGAGCCGGGCGGGTTCCCCGCAGACGGGGTTACCGGTCTCGCAGAACCCGGGTGTGGTCTTCGGGTACGGCGGCGGGACGATCTCCAGCCGGCGGGGCTCGTCGTCGCTCATGCGGCCACGTCCAGCGGCTCGGGGTGCCGGAGCAGTTCCTGCTGGAGGTGGTTGCGGGTGACGCCGATGCGAGCTGCGGCGGTTTCATAGTCGGCGCCGAGTCGCATGAGCTCGCGGGCGTTCTCGGCGATCGCGGCACCGCGGTTGGAAGCTTCGCCGCGGGCCATGCCAAGGGCGCGGTAGCGGTCAGCAGGACTCAGGTGCTTGCGCTCCTGCAGCCAGTCGTCGTGGGCGTCCTGGCAGGGCTGGCAGACCGGGATCTTCTCCAGGCGGTGGGTCCACCAGCCGCGGTCCGTGCCGCAGAAGCCGGTCCAGTCGGGGAGGGCGGTCGGGTCGTCGATGGTGTCGTCGTCCCAGGCGGCCGGCGGAGCCCAGCCCCGCGCGGTGGCGTAGTTGCGGCGACGCTGCGCGATCCACGGGGTGACGCCCGTCTCCTCGGCCGCGACATTCGAGAGCTCCGTGTAGACAGCGCGAACGGAGCGGGCGACCTGCACGGTCAGCTTCGGCGAACGCCCGACCTGTTCGATCGTCCTAGGAGCGCTGCAGGGGAGGCGGCCGTTGATGGTGGGGCTGGTCCAGCCAAGGTGGGCAAGGGCCCGGATCCGACGGACGGTGCCGGTGGCGTCGATCCTTGCGCCTGCCGGGTAGTCGTCGAGTGTGGGCGTGAAGGAGAGGATCGCGGTGGCGGTCTCGGGGCGGATCCGCTTGCTGGGCGGGTAGGGGTTCTTGCCGTAGAGGAGTCCGCACAGCGTGGGAACGGGGACGCCGGTCTTTGCTGCCTGGGAGGCGATGGAGAGTCCGCCGGCCTGGAGGCGGAGGACGTGCTGCCTGGCGGGTTCGGCGTCGACCATGGGCTGCCACTGGCCGTAGGCCATGAGTCGCCGGCGGCGGCGCTGGTTGTGGGTCTTTGCGGCTCGCTGGGCTTCAGTGCGGGTCACTGTCCTGTCTCCTTCCGGGCGGGCTGGTGTGCGGGGAGGTCGTAGAGGGTCTGGCAGAGGCGGAGGCTGTCGGTGCGGCGCCAGCGTTCGAGGTCGGCGAGGATTTCGATCTCCGCCCTGAAGCGGAGGCCGGCGGCACGGCGGCGGGCTCGGCGGGTCATGCCGCGGCCTGGCGTGCTGCGGCGGTGCCCTTCCAGGTGCGGACTCCGGAGTGGTTCACGGTGGGGCGGCTGCTGCAGGCCCAGCCGGCTTTGCGGATGTAGCCCTCGTCCTGGAGGAGGGTCATCAGCCGTCCCCAGTGGTGGGCGGAGTCCGGCGGCTCGGGCAACTTGTGCTCGTCGGCGATCTCAAAGCAGGTGAACGTGCGGCCGGTTGCCGCGGCGTCTATGTACTTGGGCCAGACCTGGGCGAGCCACGTCTCGTAGTCCTCGGCGCGCTCCTGGCGGGCGGGCCGCTTCGGCTCGGGGATGGTGCCGTCGAGCGCGGGCTGGATGGGGTTTGTCATGCCACTACCTGTAAGCCTGCGGTGCGACACGGCTGGTTTCACGGAAGGTTTCACGATCTTGGTCACGGCGTTTCCCTTCTGCTGACCTGCGGGGACACGAGTTCTTGATTCGCCTTGCTCAGTCGACGAGTTCGCCGTCGATGGGCTCGTCCTCGTCGGGGTCGATCTCGCCGAGCGGGAGGGCGGGTGCGTCGAGGCGCTCGATGACCCCGCTGCGCTTCTCGGCCGAGGTGGGTACCCACTTGCCGAGCCGTCGGGCCGCCGTCTTAAGCCACATGGCCTCTTCGTCGGTGCGCCACGGGCTGTAGTCGCTGTCGGCGCCGTCGGACTTGGCCTTGGCGCGGGCGATGTGGTCGCGGTTGAGGACGACGACCTTGCTGATCGCCCCGCCCTGCATGACGGCGTAGGCGTAGGCGCCGACGAGCGGGCCGCGGTCGCCGAACCAGTCGACCTTGTGGTGGGGCTGCTTCATGGCGCCGGGCCAGCGCGGTGGCCGGTGGTCGTCGAGGGCGCCGGGCGTCCATGCGAACTCGTCGTTGGTGCGGACGACTTCGACGACGACGGACTGGGCGGCGCCGGCGTTGTAGATGAGCTCGACGATGCCCTGGTAGCCGACGATGCCCTGGACTTCGAGCTGACCCTTGCGCTTGATGGGCCTCAGGTAGAACTGCTCGGTGCCGGGCTCGAGGCCGAGGCGGGCGGCGGTCATGAGGGCGCTCATGAGGCTGCCGGGGTTGTTCTGGGCGGCGGCGGCGAGCTTCTCGTTCTGGCGGAGGACGCCGACGGCGAGGCGGGCGAAGGTGTCGACACGCACGTGGCTGGCGGCGACGACGGCGAGCTCCGGCTTGTACTGCTCGATCATGGCCGCTGGCGTGTGGGACTGGCGGGCGATCTCGTTGCCGATCTGGCTCATGCGCTGTGGCTCCTGTACGGCTGGAGGGCGAGGGTGGTGCCGTCGGTGTTGACCGTGCGGTAGGCGATGCGACGCTCGCCGCAGACGGCGCGGTAGCCGTTGCCGATGTGGTCGAGGACTTCGCCGCGGACTTGGGTGAACTCGGTGTCGACGGTGCGGCGCTGGTCGCCGATGACCTCGTAGCGGGCGGCGAGTTCGAGGGGGATCTCGACGTCGATGTCGTCGCGGCCGTGGGGCTGGACGCGGATGGTCTGGTAGGTGGCGTCGGCTCCGTCGATGGGGGGCCGGTTGCCGCGGCGCACGTCGTCGAGGAACCGCTCGGCCGCGTCACGGAGGATCTGCGCGTCGTCGGCGTCGTACTCGACGACGTACTCGCGGTAGTCGTGGCCGGAGACGAGGAGCGCGATGTGGGTGGTGCGGTAGCCGGTGACATCCATCTGCCACTGGACCTGGCAGCGGTAGTAGACGGGGATCTCGTCGCTGCCGGCCGGGCCCCAGCCTTCACCGAACGGGGACGTCTTGACCTCGACGAGGGAGTTGTCGCCGATACGGTCGGGGGTGGCGCGCTGCCAGTCCCGGTCGCGGTGCCGCCATGTGCCGGTCTCGTGGAGTTCGACGCCGTGCCCGTCGGACCACTTCTGGGCGACGGCCGCTTCGAGCCGGTTGCCCCATTCGACGGCCGGGTTGGACTCGAACGGCGGGGTGGGCAGGCCGGCCTTCTTGTGCCAGAGGCTGAAGCGGGACTGCCACGGGGAGAGGTTGACGACCGCGGCGATCTCGGTGGCGGTGATGCACAGGCCGCCACGGGCCTTCTCCCACTCGGGTGTGCCGGGGGTGTACTGGCCGAGGAGGATCCCGGTCGGGGGCTGGACGGCGATCACGCGGCCACCTCACCCTGGGCGATGCCCTG
The DNA here is from genome assembly GCF_036192275.1 of Streptomyces sp. NBC_00250. Lineage (NCBI taxonomy): Bacteria > Bacillati > Actinomycetota > Actinomycetes > Kitasatosporales > Streptomycetaceae > Streptomyces > Streptomyces sp. NBC_00250. The sequence goes on from NZ_CP108088.1 coordinate 1,762,490, forward strand.
GAGGTTGGTGACGCCGTCGGGGTCGTACTGGATGGCGACGACGGCGGCGACGTAGCCGGGGAAGCCGAGGGCGAGCTTGTCGCGGTTGGCGGGGTCGGCCATGTCGATGGCCTTGATGATCTGCTCGGTGAAGCTGCCGGCCTGGTAGCCGCCGCGGCCGTAGTGGAAGAGGACGTGGTTCGCGACTTCCGGGGTGATGCTGTCCATCTGGGGCTCCTGAGGGTGTGGGGTGCCAGCCGCCCCGCGCTGGGGGTTCGGGGGCGGCTGGCTGGCGCGGAGCCGGGGGGTGGCTCGACGCGCCGGTCTATGGGGTTGTGGTCTTGTCCCGCCGGCCGGGCGGTGGTCTGCACGTCAGGCCGGCGGGCGGTTCAGGCGGCCTGCGGGTCAGCGCAGATCGGGAGGAGCAGCTGGGCCTCGTAGCTGGCCGATACCTCGGGCAGGTCGTGCGATTCGATGAGGTGGTCGGTCATGACCTCGACCGCGTGCTCGTGGAGCAGGCCGGTGACCGTGGTGGTGCAGCCGGGCATCGGACAGCGCAGGTAGCCGTTCACGCCGCGGCCGCCTTCCGGTGCTCGCAGGTCCCCCGGAAGCACGGTTCGGCCTGCTGCTTCCACTGCTGCTTGGTGACGAGGCGGACCGTCCAGCCGTTCTTCAGATCGCGGTCCCGGTCGCGCTGCCGGGGAGTGAAGCCCTTGTGAGCTTCGGCGGCGGTGACCGCGGTGTCGCCGTGGCTGCTGCTGTACACGCAGCCGTTCGCGTCGGACCGGATCCAGAAGCATTGAGCGAGCGGGAGGATCTCGTCCTCGATCTGAACCATGAGCTTCACGACGACTCCTTGGAGAGGTGCCAGCCGAGGGCCAGCAGGGCGATGGATGCGGCGGCGACGGCCAGGACGGTGCGCCAGATGGGGAGGCGGGTCACTGGGCACCCCGCACGTCGTCGGGGATCTCGGCGAACCCGGCGAGGATGTCGGCCCTCAGGTTCGGGTCGGTGATCCAGGAGGGGACGGCGGTCCGTGGTGCGAGGTCCAGGCCGGCGAGCAGCTGGTGGGCGGCGGCCGCGGGGACGGTCGGGGTGGTCAGCAGCGGCGACAGGATGTCGACCGCGGGCCGGGTCATGAGACGGCCTCGAAGACCGGCGTCGGGCCCTGCTGGTATGCCCGCCGGTACCGCCAGCGCGGGCTGGGCGACTTCGTCTCGGTCCACTCGATCGGCCCGTGGCAGCGCCGGTACGGGCTGTGGTACCAGGCGCGGCGCATGGCGAGCGCTCCGCAGTCCGGGCAGGCGATCTGAGGCCCGAACGGCGCGCCGGTCATGCTGCTCATGTCGTAGTGGTCGGGGCGAAGAACGTCGACCGATCCGTCGATGGCCTGCTTGCGGCTGAAGTCGGGCCAGTCGGAACCGTCCTCGTACTGCATGATCGCGGCGTCCTGGCTCTCGGCGGACACCTTGACCAGGTAGACCGAGGTGACCTCGAACTTCACGTAGTAGTCGCGCTCGTCGAGCCCCCACTGCTGGTGCCGCGGCACCTGGCTCTCGATGAAGGCGAGGATGTCGTCCATCTCTCCGCGCGGTTCCGGGCGGGCGTACCGCCGGCCGCGGGCGTCCTCGTGGGCGCCGGGGTGGCCGATGTCGCGGATGCAGTCGTAGACGCTGATGGTCTGGCCGTCCTCGAACAGCTCCTGCGCGCACTTCATCGGGCCCCTCCAGGCGTCCAGTTCGGGTAGTCGGCGTCGCTCGAGCAGAGTTCGGGGTGGCGGAGCATGTAGATCGCGTCTCCGTCGGCGACGACCTCGTGCTCGTTGCCGAGGGCGGCGTGACGGGTCTGGGAGTCGCGCAAGACCTGGCATAGGTCGTCGATGGCGTTCATCGGGCGCCGCCTTCACGGGGCAGGAGTCCGAGGCGCCGCCAGTGCGCGGCCTCGGCGTCGGCTTCCGTCAGGAGGTCAAGCCTCTGCTTGCCCGTGACCTTGCGAGCGTGGGCGCGGATGTCGGCGATCTGCTGCTCGACGTCGGCGAGCGGCACGTCCAGGCGGGCAATGTCGGCGGCGGTCATCGGGCACCGCCCTCGACGGCCTCACGGAACGACCGGATCAGCTCATGGATCTGGTCGATCGCCTCGTCCAACGGCTCGTGCTCCGTTGCGAGGCCGAGCGTGGTGAGGAAGTTGTCGAGGGACTTCGCGTCCAGCTCCTTGGCCCATGCGAGCGGCTCGGACTCCGGCGCCTGGAGCAGGCCGGCGGCGTTCAGGTCGAAGGCGAGCGAGTAAGCCTCACGGTTACCCCTGGCCATCGAAGCCTGGATCACGTCAGCCGCCGCGTTGATCAGCTTGGGGTTCGTGCTCATGCCGCACCTCGCACGATGAGCCGCGGGCCGTAGGCGCCGAGGGTCTTGTTGGCGCGGGCCAGCCGGCCGAGCGCGGCCTCGAAGTCCTGGCGGTCCTCGGCACTGTTGAGCGGCCGGAGCCGGCGGATCTCGCGGACCTCACCGAAGGCGTCGATCTCCGCCTGCAGGACGGGCCGCGGAAGCGACAGGCCGATCAGGGTGGCGACGGCGTCCGGGATCGGGACGGGCACCAACTGGGGGTGCGTCTGAGATACTCGGGACACGGGGTCTTCCTTCTCTCTCGCAGGTTGCGTGCGGTGGAGGGGTGGATCTCGGAGGGCCGGCCGTCGGGTGTAGGAGCCCGGCTCCGGCCCGCATACCGCGCTAGGCGGCGAGGGGCATGAGCTGCTTGCGGCCCTGGCCCTGCCGGCCCCGACGGGGCACGGCCGTCCTGGGCGGCTGGGTCAGGCTGTCCTCGAGCAGGGCCTGCCGGTCTGCCTTGGTGGTCACCACCGTGCGACCCGGCTTGCGCTTCAGGCCGAGCTCGTTGAGGCGGCGGTGCACGGTGCGGACGCTGCAGCTCAGGACGTAGGCCGTCTCCTGGACGGTCATGACGTCGGCGTTCAGGTCCTTGGGCTCCTGCGGCGTCTCGTACTTCTGGTACCGCTCTTTCCGGTCCCCGGGCATGTCACTCCTTGTCGGGCTGGGCCCGTTCGGCCGCCGCGAGGGCGGCGAACAGACGCTTATGGCTGGCGGGTCGCATCCGGGTGCGGGACCCGGTTTCCAGGTGGCTCAGGTGCGAGCGGCTTATGCCGGCGGCTGTGGCGAGGTCGTCGATTTCGAGACCTGCGGCCTTGCGTCGTTCGCGCAGCTCTGCCCCGTCCACCTGGATGGTGGTTGGCGCTTGGTGCATGCCTTGAAGGTAGACCTAGTTAGACCTTCATGTCCACCACTGGTTGGTCCCTGATCTGCCTGGGTTGGACAAGAAGATCTACCAAGGTGGTCTGACCAGGGCAGACGTCCTGGCTTAAGGCAGCCTTTAGGGAGGGTCAAGGATTCAGCCGTACTTGACCCTGGTCCTAGCTGGCCCTAGATGGCCCTGTCACTATGGGGACATGGCACCCCGTGACTTCGACGCCCTCGCGCAGGCCGTCAAGAACCGCCGCATCGAGCTCGGCTACGGCTACAAGACCGCTGCCAAGAAGGCAGGCATCGCCTTCGAGACCTGGAAGCGCATCGAAACTGGTCAGCCAGTCCGAGACCTCAGCTACTCCCGAGCCGAGCCCGTACTGCACTGGGCCCCCGGAAGCTGCGTCGCCGTCCTCGAAGGCAAATCGCCAGTCCTCGTGACCCCAGCCGAAAGTGCATCGGGTGTCTCGATCTCGCCCATGCCGGCCGAAGCGCTCGACGCCGTGAAGGACGTCGTGCAGCTCGCCGCCATCGCCACCACCAGCGGCCTGACCGCCGACGAGATCCGAGCCCTAAGCGAGAAGGTGGTGGCCGACCTCAAGGAGAAGGGCTTCCTCGACGGCTGAAACTCATCCGATGGTCGTACAACCATCACGAGAGTTCAGATGCTGACAAAACCGAGCGTTGAACTTCCGTCACATCTAGTTCCAACTTCCACTTTCCGTGGCAGAGTCTGTGCACACCCTCGAAGGCTCCCGCACCAACCCGACAGGGGGAGCCATGCTGAAAACTGACGCGCTCATAGTCGACTACGGGCCGACCTTCCATGGGACAGCCCTCAAGACCGGCGACGGGATCGTCTGCGTCATACCTCGCCAACTCCAGTCGCCCGACGAGGAAGGAGACGTCCTCCGGGAGATGGTCGAGGGTCTGGGAGGCCGCTGTGGCCAGTGCGCGGGTTGCCCGCTCGGCAGCCTTCCCTGAGATCATGGCATCGCGGAGGCCCGGCGGTTGGGGAACCGACCGGGCACCGCAGCCTCCAGCGACAGAGGGAGACGGCCATGGCCAACGTCGACCAGCACGTCCACATCGAGTGGCGCGGTGGCACCTGCCGCGTGAAGTGGTGGTCCGGCGAGTACCTCCCCAACGGCCGCAAGCGCTACGAGTCCAAGGGCGGCTTCACCGACGAGGACGAGGCGTATCGGCACGGGCAGGACAAGCTGTACGAGATCCGGCACGGCACCCACGTGTCCAACCGGAGCAGAGCGACACTCATGGGCGAATGGCTGGACGACTGGCTGGCCGCCATGAACTACGCCTTCACCACCGAGGTCGCCTACCGGTCGCGGGTCGAAGCCCACATCCGGCCTTACTTCGGGCGCATGGCGATCGGCGACATCGACACCCTTGCCTACCGTGCGTTCAAGAAGCACATCGAGCAGACCGTCGGGACGACGACGGCGAAGAACGTCCTGTCGACCCTCGGCATGATCCTGGACGACGCAGTCCCCCGCCTGATCAAGGTCTCCCCCGTCGAGCGCACGAAGCGTCGAGGGAAGTTCACGAAGCGGCCGAAGGAGCGCAAGCGCGACGTCACCGAGGAGACCGTCGAGGCACTCGCCCGCAACGCCCGCGTCCTGCTGGGCGAGCCGGGCTACGTGATGATCTGGACCATGGCTGTGACGGGGATGCGGCCGGGTGAGCTGTTCGGCCTGACGCGCGAGTACTGCTACCCGGCGTGGCCGGCCGCGGACTTGAGGCTCGACCGGGACGAGATCGACCGGTACGAGGAGGACCTGGAGCGCTACGGCAAGGGCGGCGATCTCATGCCGGCCATCCGGGTCGAGCGGCAGGTCCAGCGCACCAAGAGGGTGAAGGGCGCCGAGTTCTTCCCGCCGAAGTACGGCAGCCAGCGCACCCTGGTCATCCCGCCGTTCCTGGCGGACATGCTGGAGGGCGTGCTGGCCTCACACGCGAGCCGCTGGGTCTTCCCGGCCTACCGCGGCGGCTGCCTCGCCGCCGGCGACTTCAACGGCGACTACTGGTACGAGATCCGCGGCGGCGCCGACGAGCGGCCCAAGGGCCCGGGGGTCAGGATTCCGCGTCCCGCGATCCCGCCGGTGCCCGAGTTCGAGGGCCGGCGCATGTACTTGCTGCGGCACGCGCACAAGGCGTGGCTGGACGAGGAGCTGGAGCACAGCCGCTATGCGGTCGAGGCTCGCATGGGTCACGAGATGGGCGGCGTGGAGGGCGTCTACAGCAGCGTGACAGTGCCGATGGAACGCGCCATCATGAAGACACTGCAGCAGCGGTGGGAAGGGTTCCAGGAGCGCGAGGCCAAGCGCGCCCAGACCTAGATCATCTCCCATCGGTTTCCCACCCCCTAGGGGTGATGGAGTATCACTGCAGGTCCAGGGCCAGCCAGGGCTACCCTCTGCGAGATCTCCTGGATCATCCAGTCCGATGTGACCCCGCTGCTCGCCGCCTACCCGGCCCTGCGGGAGTTCGGGGTGCGCGGAGGCTCGGACCTGGTCTTCCCCTCGATCCGACACACCGGTCTGGAGAGCCTGGTCGTGGAGACCGGCGGTCTGGGTGCCGAGGTCGTGCGCGGGATCGTGGGCAGTGACCTGCCCGCCCTGGAGAGGCTGGAACTCTGGCTCGGTACCGACGAGTACGGCGGCGACAGCACGGCCGAGGACCTCGTGCCGCTGCTCTCCGGCGCGGCGTTCCCCGCCCTTCGCTCGCTCGGGCTGCGCAACAGCGTGATCCAGGACGCCGTGGCCGCCGCGGTGGCGGGCGCCCCCGTCCTCGCCCGGATCGAGCGGCTCGACCTGTCGATGGGCGTCCTCACCGACGAGGGCGCGGCGGCCCTGCTCGACGGACAGCCGCTGACCCACCTCAGCCACCTCGACCTCTCCCACCACTACCTGTCGGAGGACATGCGCACGCGCGTGCTCGCCGCGCTGGCCCCGCACGGCGTGGTCGTCGACCTCGACGACCCGCAGGAGGCGGACGACGAGGAGGACGGCCGCGTCTGGCGGTACGTCGCGGTCGCCGAATGACCGCCCGCCCGCGCCTCGTGGTCGTCGGTGATCCGGCGGGCCGCCGCGTCGCGTTCTTCCAGGACGCGCTGCGGACCGCCGGGCTGCCCGGGGCGCGGGTGGTGTCCTGGCCCGAGGTGCTGCGCGGTGCGGCGCGGTTCTCGGAGGGCGAGACCGTACGCCTGGACTCGCCCGGGGAGGATCCGGAGGCCGACCGGCTCCTTCGGGAGGTCGACGATCCGGCCCGGGTCGAGGGCACCGGCCGCTGGTACGAGCGGTTCGTCGCCGCCACGGCGGATCTCGCCCGGTCCGTCACCGGGGCGGGCGCCGTTCTCGTGGACGACCCCGCCGAGCTCGCGGCCCTGTTCGACAAGCGGCTGAGCCACGGCCTGCTCCACGCGGCCGGGGTGCCGGTGCCCGAGTCGCCGACCTCCGGCCCCTCCGCCCCGGCCGTGCGCGGCTGGGAGGACGTCAAGTCCCTGACCGCCGAGTCCGGTCTGCGCCGGTTCTTCGTGAAGCTCGCGCACGGCTCCTCCGCTTCGGGAGTGCTCGCGGTCGAGACGAACGCCGCGGGCCGGGTCCACGCCACCACATCGGTGGAGCGCGGGCCGGACGGGCCTCTCTTCAACTCCCTTCGGGTCCGGCGCTACACGAGCGAGCACGAGGTCGCCGCGATCGTGGACGCCCTCGCCCCGGACGGTCTGCACGTCGAGCGGTGGCTGCCCAAGGCCGCCCAGGGCGGCCGGGCGGCCGACCTGCGGGTGGTGGTGATCGACGGCCGGGCCACCCACGCCGTGCTGCGCACCAGCCGCTCCCCCATGACCAATCTGCATCTGGGCGGCACCCGGGGCGACCTCGACGCGGCCCGGGCCGCGATCGCCGGGGCCGGCGCCCGGTGGTCGGACGCGCTCGACGTGTGCGAGCGGGCCGCCGCCGTCTTCCCCGGCACCCGGTGCGTCGGCGTCGACCTGCTGCCCGCCACGGGCTGGCGCCGCTTCGCCGTGGGCGAGGTCAACGCCTTCGGCGATCTGCTGCCGGGCCTCACGGGCCTGCCCGGCAGCGGCGCCGAGGGCCTCGACACGTACGCGGCCCAGGTCGCCGCCCAGTTCCCGGACAGCCGTACCCCGCACACCACCACCCGCATCACCCGCACCACAGGAACGAGCACCGCGTGATCCAGCCCGACATGAACACGATCGTCGGGAGCCACGATCTGCTCCTGGTCACCCTCGACACGCTGCGGTACGACGTGGCGGTCGAGCTCGCGGCCGAGGGCCGCATCCCGAACCTGGCCCGCCAGCTGCCCGGCGGCGTCTGGGAGCGGCGGCACGCGCCCGGCAGCTTCACCTACGCCTCCCACCAGGCGATCTTCGCCGGTTTCCTGCCGACCCCGGCCACTCCGGGCCCGCACCCGCGCCTGTTCGCGGCGCGCTTCGCGGGCAGCGAGTCGACCGCCGACGGCACCTACGTCCACGACACCCCGGACCTCGTGTCCGCTCTCGCGGCCGAGGGCTACCGGACGGTCTGCGTCGGCGGCGTCGGCTTCTTCAACAAGCAGCCGCCGCTCGGTTCCGTGCTCCCCGGCCTCTTCCAGGAGAGCCACTGGGAGCCCGCGTTCGGTGTCGCCTCCCCGACCTCCTTCGAGTCCCAGGTCGCCCGCGCCGAGGAGGTCGTCGCCGGTCTCCCGCACGAGCGGCGGCTCTTCCTCTTCGTCAACGTGTCCGCCCTGCACCAGCCCAACTGGTTCCACCTGCCGGACGCCACCCGCGAGGCCGGCGACTCCCGGGCCACCCACGCGGCCGCCCTCGAATACGTCGACCGGCACATCGGTCGGCTCTTCGCCGCGATGAGCAGCCGCCGCCCGTGCTTCGCGATCGTCTGCTCCGACCACGGCACCGCGTACGGGGAGGACGGCCACACCGGGCACCGGCTCGGCCACGAGGTCGTGTGGACCGTCCCGTACGCGCAGTTCGAGCTCGCGGGCCCGAAGCGGGAGGCCGTGGCATGAGCGACGGCACCATCCCGCGTCCGTACCGGAGCTACGTCTACGCCTATCCGCACAAGACGGCGTACCGGCCGCTCCCCGACCCTGCGCCCTCCCTCGCCGCGCTCTGGCGGGACGAGCCGAAGGACGCGCTCTCCCTCTACGCGCACATCCCGTTCTGCGAGGTCCGCTGCGGCTTCTGCAACCTCTTCACCCGGATCGGCGCCCCCGACGAGCTGACCACGCGCTACCTCGACGCCCTGGACCGCCAGGCCACGACCGTCCGCGAGGCCCTCGGCGACGAGGCTCCGGTGCGGTTCGCGACGGCCGCGTTCGGCGGCGGCACGCCCACCTTCCTCACCGCCGGCGAGCTGGAGCGGCTCTGCGACATCGCCGAGAAGCGGATGGGGGTGGATCTGCGGGCGGTGCCGCTCTCCGTGGAGACCTCGCCCGCGACGGCGACCGCCGACCGCCTCGCCCTGCTCGCCGATCGGGGCGCGACCCGGCTCAGCATCGGGGTGCAGAGCTTCGTGGAGGCCGAGGCGCGGGCGGCCGTCCGTCCACAGCGCCGCGCCGACGTCGAATCGGCGCTCGGCCGGATCCGGGACACCGGCGTCCCGGTCCTCAACATCGACCTGATCTACGGCATCGACGGCCAGACCGAGGAGTCCTGGCGCTCCTCGCTCGACGCCGCCCTCGCCTGGCGCCCGGAGGAGCTGTACCTCTATCCGCTGTACGTCCGGCCGCTCACCGGTCTCGGCCGGATCTCCCCCGCCGCGGACCGGGAGTGGGACGAGCAGCGGCTGCGCCTCTACCGGGGCGGCCGGGACCACCTCCTCGCGCACGGCTACGAGCAGGTGTCGATGCGGATGTTCCGGCGGACGGACGCCGCACCGCTCGGCCCCGACGACTACGCCTGTCAGACGGACGGGATGATCGGCCTGGGCTGTGGGGCCCGCTCGTACACCTCGGCCCTCCACTACTCCTTCGACTACGCGGTCGACATGCGGGAGATACGCACGATCATCGACGCCTACACGGAGGCCGCGGACTTCTCACGGGCCGAGGTCGGCCGGTGGGTCGACGCCGGAGAGGCCCGGCGCCGCCATCTGCTCCAGTCGCTGCTCCAGGCGGAGGGCATGCCGGTCACCGGTTACGAGGAGCGGTTCGGCACCTCTCCGTTCGCGGACTTCCCGACGGAACTGGGCCGGTTCGAGGCGTTCGGCTGGCTGGACGAAGGGGCGCCGGAAGGGCTCCTACGGCTGTCGCCGGAGGGGCTCGCCCACTCGGACGGCCTCGGCCCCGAGCTCTTCTCCCCCTCGGTGCGGGCCGCGATGGCCGCGTACGAGCCGAAGTAGAGGGCGCACATGGACCTGACGCTCCTCTACCGCGGGCCGCTCTCCTCCTGCGATTTCGACTGTCCCTACTGTCCCTTCGCCAAGCGCCGGGACAGCGGGGAGCAGCTGCGCGCCGACCGGGCCGCGCTCGAACGGTTCACCGGGTGGGCCGCCGCGCAGACCGGGGACCGGCTGCGGATCCTCTTCACCCCGTGGGGCGAGGGGCTGGTCCGCTCCTGGTACCGGCGGGCGCTCGTCGAGCTGTCCCGCCTCCCGCACGTCGAGCGGGTCGCGATCCAGACCAATCTGAGCTGCCGCACCGACTGGCTGGCGGAAGCGGACCCGGAGAGCGTGGCGCTCTGGTGCACGTACCACCCCGGGCAGACGCCGTACGAGCGCTTCCTCGCCAAGTGCGGGGAGCTGACCGAGCGGGGCGTCCGCTTCAGTGTCGGCGTCGTCGGGCTTGCCGAGCACGCGGAGCACGCCCGGCGGCTGAGGGCCGAACTGCCGCCGCACGTCTACCTCTGGGTGAACGCGGCGGAGGGGCACGCGTACACCGACGCGGAGGCCGCGGAGTGGACGGGGATCGACCCGCTCTTCCCGTACAGCCGTCATCCGCACCGCTCGGCGGGGCTGCCCTGCCGGACCGGGGAGTCGGTGATCTCGGTGGACGGCGAGGGGACGGTGCGGCGCTGCCACTTCGTCAAGGCCGAGCTGGGGAACCTGTACGACGGCTCGTACCGCTCCGCCCTGCGCCCCCGCGCCTGCCCCCTCGCCCTCTGCGACTGCCACATCGGCTACGTCCATCTGGAGACGCTGCCGCTGTACGACGTGTTCGCCGGCGGGGTCCTGGAGCGGATCCCCGCCGTCGTACACGCGCCGGCCGGCCCCGGAACTACAGGGGCATGAGGTCGGGGCGCTTCGCCTCGACGTGGTCGCCGGAGCTCTCGCCCCGCAGTCGGCGCCCGATCCACGGCACGAGGTACTCCTTCGCCCAGTGGATGTCGTCGCGCCGCACCTCCAGCGGGCCGCGCGGGGGGACCGGCGGCCATTCCTGGTCGGGGTCGGCGGGGACCGGCATGCCGAGGACCTGGGCAGCGCGCAGCGCGACCCGGGTGTGGCCCTCGGGCGAGAGGTGCAGCCGGTCGTCGTCCCAGGCGCGCCGGTCCTGGACGGACTTCAGCGACCACAGGTCGAGCACGGGGCACCCGTAGCGGTCGGCGATGGCCCGGACGTGGCCGTTGTAGGTGGCGATCTTGCCGCGCAGGTGCTTGAGGAGGATCACGTCGCGGGTGTCGAAGCCGGTGGTCACCATGACGGTGCCGACGGCGGAGGTCAGGTCGGCGACGGCGCGCTCGAAGCGCTCGGCGACGTCGTCGGGGTCCGTGCCGGGGCGGATGATGTCGTTTCCGCCGGCGCAGAAGGTCACCAGGTCGGGGGCGAGTTCCTTCGCCCGGGGGACCTGTTCCGCCACGATCTGGTCGAGGAGGCGTCCGCGTACGGCCAGGTTGGCGTAGCGGAAGCCGTCGTGCTCCGGCAGCTGGTCGGCGAGCAGCACCGCGAAGCGGTCCGCCCAGCCGACGTACGTCCCGTCGGGCCCGGGGTCTCCGACACCCTCGGTGAAGCTGTCACCGATCGCCGCGTACGACCCGAATGCGTTCTTGTCTCTTGATCTCGAATCGTCTGCCACGGGAGCACATCTTTCCCTTTCGGATGTGACCTACGCGACCGTAAGGAGGGGTTGACGCTGGGTGACATATGCCACCGATAAAGAATTTGCCAAGCCGGAATAGAGCGGGAACACGCCGGAGGCCCGGCACGCGTGCGTGCCGGGCCTCCGAGTGACGACGGGGCGTCAGATGCTCACGCCGTGCGAACGCAGGGCGGAGATCGGGTCGATGTCGGAGCCGTACTCCGGCCCGGTGCGCATCTCGAAGTGCAGGTGCGGTCCGGTGACGTTGCCGGTCGCGCCGGAGAGACCGATCTGCTCTCCGCCGCTCACGGTCTGGCCGGCGGAGACGGAGATCGAGGAGAGGTGGGCGTACTGCGAGAAGGTGCCGTCGGCGTGCTGGATGACGACCTGGTTGCCGTACGCGCCGCCGTCGCCGGCGGAGTAGACGGTGCCGGGGCCGACCGCGACGATCGTGGTGCCGGTGGAGGCCATGAAGTCGACACCGGTGTGGTAGCCGGAGGACCACATCGAGCCCGCGGCGCGGTACGGGGTGGACATGCCGCCGCTGACGGGGGCGAACCAGCCGGAGGCGGAGGTCGCGCCGGCCGAGGAGGAGCCGGACGACTGGGTGCTCGCGGCCGGGGCGGCGGCGCGCTCGCTGCTCCGGGAGGCGCGCGCGGTGTCGCCGTTCTTCGCGGAGCTCTTCGTGGAGGCCTTCGCGGTGCTCTTGGGGGCGGCGGCCTTGGCGGTGCTCTTCGGCGCGGCGGCCTTGGCGGTGCTCTTGGCGCCGAGGGTGAGCTTCATGCCCGGCAGGATGAGCGAGGGGTTCTCGCCGACGACCTGGCGGTTGTCCGCGTACAGCTTCTGCCAGCCACCGGTGAGGTGGTGCTCGGCGGCGATCTTCGACAGGTAGTCGCCCCGCACGACGGAGTACGTCTTCGGCGCGGCCTTCGTGGTGGCGGGCGCGGCCTTGGCGGAGGCGGGGGCCTTCACCTGGGCGGCGGCGGTGACGGCCTGGCCGGGAGCGGTGGCCGGGGCGGCGGCGTGGGCGCCGGTGGCACCGAGGAGCGGGAGGGCGACGACGGCGCCTCCTGTACCGGCGGCGGCGATTCCGCGGGTGAGGCGGTTGGACTTGATGCGGCGGTGCTTACCCTTCGCGGGCATGGCGAATTCCTCTCCGGCGCCTGCGAGGTGAGCTGTCGGGTTCGGACTGGAGATGCCCGGCCGCGTTCTCACGCGGCTTCACCCCAAGCCGTCCTGCGTCGCGGGACCGGCGTACTTCCTGGGTCCCCCGCTCCTGCCACGCATGGGATGAGTGGAATTCCGGACGGTGGCAGGATTCGGCGGTCCGACCGGATTGACGGTGACGCTAGACGAGCGGGGTCTGCGCGAACAAGCCAATGATTTCCAACGGCTTTCCCCGTGCGGCCTTTCACCCGGAATTCCGGTCACCCTCCGTGGATGACGGGCCCTCGATTTCCTTTTTCCGTACGGCAATTGCTCAGGGCCGACGGCCACGATCCGTCACTTCTATGACCCTGCTCACGCGCTCGGGCCCATCTCGCCCGTAAACAGGGCGCGTTATACACAACGCCTCAATTCGGACAGATCCCCCATTCCCGTCCAGGGGGGTGCGCCATCGCGGCCCCACCTGGATGATTGCCCGTGGAACCGATCGCGCATCGGTCATCCGAACGTCGACCATCAGGAGCATCCGTGACGCAGCAGCTGCCGCAGGTCCCGCCCATCGAAGCGAACGAACCCGAGCTGGCCGAGGTCCGCAACTTCCGGGACGTGGGCGGCCTGCCGACGACGGACGGGCGCGCCGTGCACCCCGGCCGCCTCTTCCGCAGCGGCCACCTCGCCCACGCCACCGAGGAGGACGTCGTCTTCCTCGACTCGCTCGGACTGCACACCGTCTTCGACTTCCGGAACCTGGTCGACCGGAAGGTCGAGGGCCAGGACGTGGACCTCCCCGGCGTGCGGAACGTGAACATACCGCTCAGCGATCCGGCCGCGGGCAAGGAGTTCTGGAAGCTGGTCCGCGAGGGCGACATCGAGCAGCTGCGGGAGCTCCTCGGCGACGGCAAGGCCGCGACCCGAATGTCCGACTCGTACCGGAAGATGATTGTCGAGCGGACCGAGGAGCACAGCCGGGTCCTGCACTCCATGGCGGAGGACAGCCTCCCCGCCCTGATGCACTGCGCGGCCGGCAAGGACCGCGCCGGGCTGTCCATCGCGATCACCCTGCTCGCCCTCGGGGTCGAGCGGGAGGCGATCGAGGCCGACTACGTGAAGTCGAACGCCCCGCACCGCCGCTACAAGGTGCGCCGCAGCTCCACCGACCCGGACGCGATGTCGCCCGAGGTGATGGAGCTGCTGAGCCCGCTGTTCGACGCGCGGGTGGAGTACCTGCGGGGCGCCTTCGAGACGATCGAGGCGACCTGGGGCTCGGTGGACGCCTACCTCACGGAGGGCCTGAAGCTCTCTCCGGAGACCCGCGAGCGCCTGCGGGAGCGTCTCCTCACCGAGGCGTGAGCGGGATCTACTGGTTCTGCCCGCCCAGCATGAAGAGCAGGTAGAGGAAGCCGGCGAAGAGGTGGCCGGCGACCAGATAGGCGAAGAGGCGGAGGACGAGACCCTTGGGGAACTTGCCTTCCCCGCGCTCCTCGCCAGTGACGGTTCGTGACTTCTCGGACATCTCGGTCTCTTTCCTGGAAGAGGCGGGCAGGGTCAGCGCCGGTGCGGGGTCCCGTCGCCGAGGCACAGCTCGGCGACGGGACTCTGCATCAGGGTGTGGACGAAGAGGAGCTCGGCCCCACCGGGGGTCGCGGCCCCGATCCGGTGCGGGGTGAGCGAGTCGAAGTGCGCACTGTCCCCGGGGTCGAGGACATGGACGGCCTCGCCGAGCGAGAGCCGCACCCGGCCCTCCAGGACGTGGATCCACTCCTCGCCCGGGTGGACGCGCACGATGTCGGCCCGGGTGGCGTACGGCACGTGGACCCGCAGGCACTGCAGGGCGCGTCCGGCGCCGCCCACCTGGCGGTAGATCCAGCCGTCGGCCTCGACGGGTTCGGAGCGGCCGGCCCGGACGACGGGGTCGCGCTCGGACAGCGTCTCGCCGAGGAGCTCGGAGACCGTCGTACCGTAGATGCGGGCGAGAGCGAGCAGCATCGGAAGCGAAGGCTGCCGGTTCCCCGTCTCCAGACGCGAGAGGTGGGCCGGCGAGAGGCCGGCCCGCTGGGCGGCGGCCTCCAGGGTGAGCCCCCTGCGGCGGCGCAGGGCCCGCAGCTGCGGGGCGACGTCGGGCAGGGCGTCGGAGGTCGCGAGGTCGGGCGGGACGCCCGGGGTGGCGGGGTCCGGGGAGGCTTCCCCGGGGACGTGGTCCATGCGTCCATTCCGCCAGGAACATGCCTCTGAGGCAAGTTTCTTGCCTCAGAGGCAAAAGTTCGGCTCCGGCCCGGTCAGCGCTGCGCGACCGCCTGCTTGACCAGGGTCTTCCCGAAGTCCCACATCAGCCCGCCACCACCGTGGGCCTCGTCCATGACCGCCGTGAAGGCGGTGACGAACCGGTCCACGTCGGCCTCGTCGATGACCAGCGGCGGGATCAGCTTGATCACCTCCAGATGGTCCCCGGAGACCTGGGTGAGGATCCGGTGCCGCTGGAGCAGCGGGACGACGACCATCTGGGCGAAGAGGCCCTTGCGGGCCGCCTGGAGCATCGTCCAGCGCCCGCGCAGCCCCAGCGAGGACGGCCGGCCGAACTCGATCCCGATCATCAGCCCGCGCCCGCGGATCTCGTGGAGCAGCTCGTACCGGGGCACGAGCTCCCTGAGACGCCCGGAGAGCAGGTCGCCGATCCGGCGGGCGTGCGCGACCGTCCCCTCGTCCTCCATGACCGAGAGGACGGCGAGCCCGGCCGCCATGGCCTGCGCGTTGGATCCGAAGCTCGCCGAGTGGACCAGGACCCGGTCCATCGACGAATACACCTTCTTGAAGATCCAGTCCTTGCCGAGGGTGGCGCCGACCGGCACGTAGCCGCCGGAGAGCGCCTTGGCGACACAGACGAGATCCGGTTCGACCCCTTCCTCGTGCTGGTACGCGTAGAAGTCGCCGGTCCTGCCGAGGCCGGTCTGCACCTCGTCGGCGATGAGCAGCGCGCCGTGCCGGTGGAGCAGCTCCTGGGCGGCGCGCAGAAAGCCCGGCGGGGCCGCGTGGACGCCCTTGCCCTGAATGGGTTCGACGACGAAGGCGGCCACGTCGCCCTTGCGCAGCTCCCGCTCCAGGGCGTCGAGGTCGCCGAGCCCGATCGCCGTGTCGGGCAGCAGCGGCGCGAAGCCGTCCCGGAAACCGTTCTCGCCGTTGACGGAGAGGGAGCCGGTGGTGAGCCCGTGGAAGGCGTGGGTGCAGTAGACGACCCTGGGTCGCCCGGTGGCGTACCGGGCGAACTTGAGGGCGGTCTCCACGGCCTCCGTGCCGCTGTTGCCGAAGAAGACCCGGTCGAGGTGCGGGCTGTGGGTGAGCAGCCGCTCGGCGAGGAGTCCGGGCAGCGGCTGGCAGTCGAAGCGGGTGAGGTCGGCGAGCTGGGCGTCCAGCACGTCGTGGA
Source organism: Streptomyces sp. NBC_00250 (assembly GCF_036192275.1). NCBI lineage: Bacteria > Bacillati > Actinomycetota > Actinomycetes > Kitasatosporales > Streptomycetaceae > Streptomyces > Streptomyces sp. NBC_00250. The sequence goes on from NZ_CP108088.1 coordinate 1,778,362, forward strand.
GGGCCTTGCGGACGACGGGGTGGTGCCGTCCGAGGCCCATCACGCCGAAGCCGGCGAGCATGTCGAGGTGGTCGACGCCGTCGGCGTCCCAGAAGTGGGCGCCCTCGGCCCGCTCGTACACCTTGTCGAAGCCGATGGTGTGGAGCATGCGCGGCAGCTGGTGGTTGAGGTAGCGGGCGTGCAGCTCGTACCGCTCGCCGCCGCGCTCGGCGAGCAGCGCCCGCAGGTCGAACTCGCCGCTCATCGCCCCTCCGTCCTCACCCGTTGTTCCCGGAGACGGTCTCCCTGACCGCGCGCAGGGACTCCTTGAGGGAGCCCATGGTGGCGAGGACGGCGGTGGGCTCGTAGCCGCAGTGCGCCATGCAGTTGGCGCAGCGCGGGTCCTTGCCGCGGCCGTACTTGTCCCAGTCGGTGTCCTCGATGAGTTCCCGGTACGTGGGGACGTATCCGTCGCTCATGAGATAGCAGGGTCGCTGCCAGCCGAAGAGCGAGTAGTTCGGAATGGCCCAGGCGGTGCAGGGGAAGTCCGCCTTTCCTTCCAGGAAGTCCAGGAAGAGCGGCGAGTGGTTGAGCCGCCAGCGGCGCCGGTTTCCGCCGGCGAAGGCCTTCTTGAAGAGTTCGCGGGTCTGCTCCACGCCGAGGAAGTGCTCCTGGTCGGGGGCCTTCTCGTACGCGTACGCGGGCGAGATCATCATCTCGTCGACCTGGAGGTCGTCGTTGAGGTAATTGAGCACCTCGATGATGGTCTGCGGGGTGTCGGTGTTGAAGAAGGTCGAATTGGTGGTGACGCGGAAACCGCGGCGCTTGGCCTCCTTGATGGCCGCCACCGCCTCGTCGAACACGCCTTCCTTGGCGACGGATTCGTCGTGCCGCTCACGCAGGCCGTCGATGTGCACGGCGAACGCGAAGTACGGCGAGGGCGTGAAGTTCTCCAGCTTCTTGCGCAGCAGCATCGCGTTGGTGCAGAGGAAGACGTACTTCCTCTTGGCCACCAGCTGGCGCACGATCTCGTCGATCTGAGGGTGCATCAGGGGCTCGCCGCCCGCGATGGACACCATGGGGGCGCCGGATTCCAGGACCGCGCCGACCGCCTGGGCGACCGGCATGCGCTGCTTGAGGACACCTGCCGGGTGCTGGATCTTTCCGCAGCCCTCGCACTTGAGGTTGCAGGCGAACAGCGGCTCGAGCTCGACGATCAGCGGGAACTTCTCACGCTTGCGGAGCTTCTGTTCGAAGAGGTAGGTCCCGACCCGGATGGACTGACGGAGCGGCATGGCCATAACTCGCTCACCTCCTGGGGAGCAGCAAAGAACGGTGCCATTCGAAGAATGCGGGAAGGACGGCACGAAGAACACGGAAGGCCGATATTCCCCCGCGTACCGTGCCGATCCGGACCAGTTCATGTTCTGGAGCGTCCACGACCACTCGGACGGCCGCAACCGGGCGGGCGTCCGGCTCGCCGTCCGGTCCGGTACCGCGGCGAGCGGTGCCGAGCGTCGCCGCGGACTCCATGTCGACGGCGATGGCGCCGGTGGCCCGCAGCGCGGCCCGCTCGGGGCCGCGCACCACATGGTCGGAGCCGGTCAGCGGCCCGGTGTGGACGGCCCGCCCGGGCACGGCCCTGACCAGGGCCTTCACCAGGAGCTCGGTCCCGGTGCAGGAGATCGTGCCGTCGGGACCGCGGGTCTCGTCGGCGACGATCAGGTCCCCCGGGTGCATGCCGGGGGCGAGTCCGGCGCAGAAGCCGGAGGCGATGACGGCGGCGTCCCGCCATCCGTGCTCGCCGAGGGCCCGGGAGACGGCCCGGCGGGCCTTGTCCGGCCCCATGCCCGTACGGAGCACGGTGACGGGCCCGGGGGCGCCGGCGCGGTCCCCCGTGCGCAGGGCGAGCTGCTCGATGCCGAGGGCGCAGGCGATCAGCAGCGGCGGTGGGGCGCAGGGGCCCGGCTCGCGCCCCATCAGCGGGCCTTGCCGGGCGAGGGCTCCCCGTACAGGTAGCGTCCGAGCGCCGTGAGCGGGAAGACCTGACGGTAGAGGTGGTAGTTGATCGAGAAGTCCCAGGGGAAGCCGGTGCCCGTGAAGTACGGCTCGTCCCAGGAGCCGTCCTCGCGCTGGGTCTCGGCCAGCCAGGCGACGCCCCGCCGGACGGGTTCGGAGTCCCGCTCGCCGGCCGCGAGGAGCGCGATCAGCGCCCAGCCGGTCTGGGAGGCGGTGGAGGCGCCGCGCCCGATCCACGCCTCGTCGTGGTACGAGCGGAGGTCCTCGCCCCAGCCGCCGTCCTCGTTCTGGACGGACCCGAGCCAGCGGACCGCCCGGCGGATCGCCGGATGGGAGACGGGCAGCCCGGCCGCGGTGAGCGCGGGGAGCACGGACCCCGTGCCGTACACGTGGTTGACGCCCCAGCGGCCGAACCAGGCGCCGTTCGGCTCCTGTTCGGCGAGCAGCCAGTCGATTCCCCTGCGGGTACGGGGATCCTGGGCCAGTCCCTCGAAGGCGAGCATCTCCACCACATGGGCGGTGACGTCGACGGAGGGCGGGTCGATCACCTCGCCGAAGTCGCAGAACGGCAGCTTGTTGGGGAGGGCACTGGTGTTGTCGGCGTCGAAGGCGCCCCAGGCGCCGCCCTTGGACTGCATGCCGAGCGTCCACCGCGCGCCCCGGACGACGGCCGCCTCCAGCCGGGCGGGGTCGGGGTGCCTGACCCTGCGGAGGGCGAGGAGGACCTCGGCGGTGTCGTCGATGTCGGGGTAGTTGTCGTTGTGGAACTCGAACGCCCAGCCTCCCGGGGGCAGTCCGGGCCGCCGTACGGCCCAGTCCCCGGTCCGGGTGATCTCCTCGTCGAGCATCCAGTCGACGGCCTTCACCAGGGCCGGGTGGTCGGGTTCGAGCCCCGCGTCGGCGAGCGCGATGGTGGCGAGACAGGTGTCCCAGACGGGCGACTGGCACGCCTCGATCATCCGCGAGCCGTCCTCGCGCCACACGGCGAACCGGTCGAGCGATTCGAGTCCGGCCCGCATGACGGGGTGCTGGAGGTCGTAGCCGAGGAGGTGGAGGGCGATGACCGAGTAGACGGCGGGGGGCTGGATGCCGCCCCAGCAGCCGTCGTTCTCCTGGCGCTCGATGATCCAGCGCGCGGCCTGGTTCATCGCCGTCCTGCGCAGGGCTCGCGGCGCCACCCGGCGGTAGCCGTGCAGCACCTTGTCGAGGCGCTGGAAGAGCCCGTCCCAGCCGGTGGCCGGGGCGAGCGGCCGGGGCGGGTTGGGCAGGGCCGGGTCGGTGTGCAGCTCGTCGAGCGGGAAGGGCGCGGGGCGGACCGGGCGCTTCGCGGAGACCACGGTGAGCGGCACGATGGTCTGCCGGGCCCAGCAGCCGAAGTCGTAGATGTTGAGCGGGAACCACTTGGGCAGGAAGATCAGCTCAGGGGGCAGCTCGGGCAGGTCCTCCCAGCGCCACCAGCCGAAGAGGGAGAGCCAGATCCGGGTGAAGACCCGGGCGGCGGCGATCCCGCCCCCGGCGCGGACCCAGGCGGCGGCGCGGGCCATGTGCGGGGCCTCGGGCAGGTCTCCGGCGAGGCGCAGGGCGACATAGGCCTCGATGGTGGCGGAGAGCTCGCCGGGTCCGCCGTAGAAGGTGGCCCAGGCGCCGTCCTCGCGTTGCTGCCGGCGGATGTGGAGGGCCGCGGCGCGGGTGGTGTCGGCGTCGAGGATGCCCAGGAACTGGCGGAGGAGGAGGTCCTCGGCGTCCATGGTGACGTTGGTCTCCAGGTCGCCCTTCCACCAGCCCTCCGGGTCCTGTCGGGCGAGGAGGTGCCCGACGGCCCGTTCCGCCGCCCGCGCGGCGGCCCCGTCGAGGCCGGGCGCGGCGGTCCCGCCGAGCCCCGACGCGGACGCGTCGGTGTCGTTCGTGTTGCTGGCCGCGGCTGCCCGGGGGCCCACGGCCCCGGCGCTTCCGTCGGTCGTCGCTGTCATGGCTTCCCCTTTGCGCAGTCGGTTACTTCTGCTTCTACGGGTCTGCCGTCGGCCGGCGCCGGGTGGCACCGGCCGGCGACCGCGAACTCATATCAGGGTGATGGTGATCATCTCTTCCGTACGACCACGAAGTCGGCCAGCGCGGTGAGCTGCGCCCGCACGCGGGCGGGCATGTCCACCTCGTCCAGGGCCTCGATCGCGATCGCGTGCTGACGGCGGGCCTCCTGGGAGGTCCACTCGCGTCCTCCGGCCTCCTCGATGAGGGCCGCGCGGGTGGCGAACTCCTCCTCGGAGAAGGTGTCGAAGTCGTTGGACTTGGCGTCCGCGGCGAGCAGTTCGCCGAGCCGCTCGGAGGCCTCGCCGCCGGCGGCGAGGGCGGCGACGACCGGCAGGGACTTCTTGCGCTGGCGCAGGTCGCTCCAGGTCTGCTTGCCGGTGGCCTCCGGGTCTCCCCAGATGCCGAGCAGGTCGTCGACGGCCTGGAAGGCGAGCCCGAGGTGGTACCCGTACTCCTCCAGCTTGTCGGCGGTGCGGTCGTCGGCACCGCCGAGGACCGCACCGATGGAGACGGCGCAGGCGAGCAGGGCGCCGGTCTTGTTGCCCTCCATCTCCAGGCACTCCTCGACGGTGACCCGCTCGCGGTGCTCGTAGGAGATGTCCTGCGCCTGCCCGTCGATGAGCTTGCGGCTGGCGGTGGTGAGCCTGCGGGTCGCCCGGCCGGCCTCCACCGTGCCGAGCTCCAGCAGGATCTCGTTGGCCAGGGCGAACAGGGCGTCGCCGACCAGGATGGCCTGCGCGGGGCCGTGCACCTTCCACACGGTGTCGCGGTGGCGGCGCTGCTCGTCCCCGTCCATCAGGTCGTCGTGCAGCAGCGAGAAGTTGTGGACGAGCTCCACGGCGACGGCGCCGGGGACCCCGACCTCGGGGGCGACGCCCGCGGCCTCGGCCGACAGCAGGGCGAGCGCGGGGCGGACGGCCTTGCCGCTGTCCCCCTCCGTGGGGTTGCCCTGCGCGTCGATCCAGCCGAAGTGGTAGGCGGCCACGGTGTCCATGGGCGGCGCGAGGCGGTCGACGGCCGCCCGCAGTACGGGGGTGGACAGGGTCCGCCCCCGCTCCAGCAGTGCGGACACGTCCGCGGTGTCGACGGCCGGATTACCCGGCGGCACAGTCGGCACGGTCTCTCCTCTTGTTCCGGTACTCACACTCATGCCGCCTCCTGCAGCGGATGGTCATGGCGGCGGCCGAGGGCGGAGAGCGCTGCGCCCGCGGCGCTGAAACCACTGCGGACGGCACCCTCCATGGTCGCGGGCCAGCCGGTGGCGGTCCAGGCCCCGGCCAGATAGATCCCCGGTGCCTGGGTGCGGGCGCCGGGGCGGAGCCGGCCGACGCCCGGGGTGGGGGCGAACGTGGCCGTCCGCTCCCTGGTGACGAAGAAGTCGCGGATCCCGGCGCCGCGGGCGGCGGGCAGCAGCCGCTCCAGCTCGGGGAGGTACTTGGCGCGCAGGGCGGCGACGGGTTCGTCGATCTCGTCCTGGGCGGCGGACTGGGAGACGGCCAGGTACTGGCCGCCGCCGGTGAGCCCGGAGGAGTCGGTGCGGTCGAAGACCCACTGGACCGGGGAGCCGAGGGCGGTGAAGAAGGGCCGCTTCAGCACCTTGCGGTCGTAGACCACGTGCAGGTTGAGGATGGGCGCGGTGGCGATGTCGAGGAGCCGGTCGGGGTCGTCGAGGGCGCCCTCGGGCAGCAGGCCGTGCGTCTCCTCCTGCGGGACGGCGAGGACGACGGCGTCGGCCGTGATCGTCTCGCCGGGTACGTCGACGGCCCAACGTCCGTCGTCGGTACGGGAGATCCGCTCGGCCTTGGTACGGAGGGCGGTGCGCACCCCGAGGGCGTCGAGTTCCTTGGCGGCCCGGGTGTCGTGGAGTTCGCCGAGCGGGACGTGGGCCCAGCCGATGTCGGCGGCGCCGGGCTCGGAGAGGAGGCCGGTCTTGAAGACCATCGCGGCGAGGCCCATGGAGGCCTGCGGTGCGGGGGCGTTGAGGGTGGGGATGCCGACGAGGTCCCAGAGGGCGTCGACGGTCCGCGGGGACTGGCCGTGCCTGCCGAGCCACGTCCCGAAGTCGATGCCGTCGAGGGCCGGGTCGGCGGGGTCGAGCTTCTTCAGGGCGAGCGCGGCCCGGCCGACGGAGGCCCGCTCGGCGAGGGAGAGGTGCGGGTACGTGGCGAGGCTGCGCGCCAGGTGCAGCGGTACGGGGAGGTTGTCGCGGCGGATCCGGCCGAGCCGGGGGCCGCGGGGGTGCCCGACGTCGAGGACGGGAACGTCGAGGCGGTCCTGGAGCGGGGCGAGCCGGGCGGCGTCGACCCGGTCGAGGAACCAGCGGTAGGCGGTGCAGCAGCGCAGGTAGACGTGCTGGCCGTTGTCGACGGTGAGGTCGCCCCGGCGGAAGGAGAAGGCGAGGCCGCCGAGCCGGGGCCGGCCTTCGAGGAGGGTGACGCCGACGCCGGCGTCGGCGAGCTGGAGCGCGGCGGTGATCCCGGCGAGCCCGCCGCCGATGACGACGGCGTGGGGCTGCCGGGTGTGCTCCCCGGTTCCTTCCTGGGTCACGCGGCCTCCGTTCGGGTCGTCGCGGGCAGCGCCGGCGCGGGCCGGCTCGCCATGGTCGGGGTCGGGAGCGCGGCGGCCGGAGCCGCCGACGGCAGGGACGCCGGTACGGTGCCCGAGGTTGCCCGGCGGGCGGGGGCGTACGGGCTCATCAGGCACGCCCCCTGACGGCGCGCCGGGCGATGTGGCGGGTGTCGAGGCCGGAGAGGCCGCGCACCGCGACGTACGCCTTCTCCCGGCCCGGCAGCGAGACGCGGCCGCGCAGCACGGCCTCGGGGTCGCGTTCGATCCGGTCGAGGAGGCGGCGGTAGATGCCCGCCATGGCGGCGACGCAGGCGCCGCTGCGCCGGTCGAGCATGGGCAGCAGCCGGTAGCCCTCGGCGAACAGGGCGCGGGCGCGCCGCACTTCGAAGTGGACGAGCCCGGCGAAGTCGGCACCGGCGGGCGGGGTCTCGCTGCCGAAGCCCTCGCCGCAGCCGAACTTCGCGAGGTCGTCGGCGGGCAGATAGGTCCGCCCGTTCGCGGCGTCCTCGCGTACGTCCCTGAGGATGTTGGTGAGTTGGAGCGCGAGGCCCAGGGTGTCGGCGTACTCGGGGGCGCGGTCGGCGCCCGGGGCGCCGGGCTGGGTGCCGAAGACGCCCAGGGAGAGCCGGCCGATCGCGCCGGCGACGCAGCGGCAGTAGACCTTGAGGTCGTCCCAGGTCTCGTAGGTCGCGCCGTGGACGTCCATGAGGACGCCGTCGATGAGTTCGTCGAGGCCGTCGAGCGGGATCGGGAAGCGGCGGGCCGAGTCGGCGAGGGCGACGGCGACCGGGTCCGTGTCGTCCTCGTCGATCCCGCCGGAGCGGATCCGGTCGAGCAGGGCGCGGGTGGCCTCCAGGCGCTCCCGCTTGGCCTCGGGCGCGAGGGTGCCGTCGCCGATGTCGTCGACGCGCCGGGAGAACGCGTACAGCGCGGACATCGCCTGGCGCTTCTCGGTCGGCAGCAGTCGGATTCCGTAGGCGAAGTTCCGTGCCTGCTGTCCGGTGACCGCCTCGCAGTAGCTGTAGGCGGCCTGGACCGGTGCGGACGGCTGGGGCTGTGCCTCCACGGTCGCGCTCACCCCTCTCTCCGCGCCCGGAGCAGAACCGCTCCCGCTTGGCGCATCAGGCTCGGCTTGGTGGACTTCGGTGGTCCGGTCAGTACGTCGTATCCGGCGTCGGTGATCGCGTCGAGTGCCGCGTGTCCGCCACCGGTGAAGCCCGCCAGGAGCAGCCGGAGCCGGCCGTGGACGCTGCCGACGAGCGGGGCGCCCGCGTGGAGCAGGTCGCGGGCCCGCTCGGCCTCGAAGGCGATCAGGGCGCGGACGGAGGCGCCGGCGGTGGGCCGGGCGAGGTCGCTCTCGGTGACGTGGAACCGCTTGAGGTCCTCGGCGGGAAGGTAGATCCGGTCGTTGCCGAGGTCCTCGGCGACGTCCTGGAGGTGCTCGACGATCTGGAGGGCGGTGCAGATCTCGTCGGAGCGCCGGATCCGCTCGGGGGTGTCGGTGCCGGTGATCCCGAGGACGAGCCGGCCGACGGGGTTGGCGGAGAGCTCGCAGTACGCGAGGAGGTCGTCGTACGTCTCGTAGCGGCTGACCTGCTGGTCCTGGCGGTTGGCGGCGATCAGGCCCAGGAAGGGCTCGGGGGTGAGCCCGCACCGCAGCACGGTCGGCCGGAGGGCCTGGAGGAGCGGGTGGCGGGGGGTCCCGTCGAAGACGCGGCGGAGGTCAGCCTCGAAGGCGTCGAGGAAGGCGAGCCGGTCCCGCGCCGTCTCGGGGTCGAGCCCGAGGTGGCGGGCGTCGGCGCCGCCGGGGGCGAGGTCGCCGTCTCCGATGTCGTCGACGAGGCGGGCGAAGCCGTAGACGGCCATCAGGTCGTCGCGCCAGGCCCGGGGCAGGAAGAAGGGGGCCACGGGGAAGTTCTCGTCCGCGGCCTTGCCGAGGGTGGCGCGCGAGGAGGCGTCGGTGCGCGCCTGCCGGGTTTCCGTCACAGGTCACTGCCCGACGGAGGGACGGCGAGACCCTCGTGGAGCTGGAGATTCTGCGTCATGGCCGTCACGTCTCCCGTTCTACACTGCCGAGTCAATCCATCCTATTTCGGACACGCCGCCGACCCCTGCCCGTAGAGCCGCCGCCGGAGGCCCGATGGCCGTGGGGTATCGCCCTACTTGCCGCGAAACAGACCGGTCCAGCTTACGTTGTACGACGGCCGTCGCCATTCCGGGGTGCCGGGCACCCCGGACCTCACTCGTACGGGTCGTCAACCCTCCTGCACCGCAAGGAAGTTCGGCTCCACAGGAGCTCAGAGAGCACGCGTTCCGGAGACGACCATGGCGAGGGTGGTCTCGACGACGGCGTTCCTTCGCTGCGCGGGAAGGCGCCGAAGAGGCCCGTCGAGCAACAGGAGTGACAGTCCGTGTACGGCCGACCACGCCGCGGCACCGGCGGAGGGTCGGACGGCCGGGCGCGCGGTGCCGACGCGGGCGAGGGCCTCAAGGGCTTCCCGGAGCAGGGTGAACGCGCGGATCTCGGGCTCGGGCGCCTGCCGCCCCGGCATCGGCGCGTCCGCCTCCGCCGGGCGGGGCACGCAGAAGGCGGCCCGGTAGAGGCCGGGCTGGTCGACGGCGAAGCCGACGTACCCCCGGCAGAGGGCGGCGAGCCGGCGCTCCGCCGCGAGGGCCGGGTCGTCGGCGCCGGGCTCGCGGCCCGCGGCCCGCTCCATGGCGTCGGCGAGCACGCACTGGGCGTGGCTCCTGACGGTACGGAGGAGTTCGCCCCGGCCGTCGAAGTGCCGGTAGGCGGCAGTGGGCGAGACGCCGACCCGGCGGGCCGCCTCGCGCAGGACGACCCGTTCGGGGCCGCCCTCGGTGGCCAGGTCGACGGCGGCACAGATCAGCGCGTTGCGCAGATCGCCGTGGTGGTAGGTCTTTCCCCCCGAGATCGCTGGCATGGGCTCATCCTGCCCGATGTTGCCAGCATGAACATTCCAGGTGGGGGCGCGACGCGCGGAAAGAAGGGGGCGGTGCGCAGCACCGTCGAGCAGGGTGGTGGTGGGCAACGAAACCGCCCCCACCGGAATCGGCGGGGGCGGCACGAGGTGACGGGGCGGAGATCAGCGGGCGGTCTCCCGCTCGTACGCCTTGAGGACCTCGTCCGTGGGGCCGTCCATCAGGAGCTGCCCCTTCTCCAGCCAGAGCACCCGGTCGCAGGTGTCCCGGATGGACTTGTTGCTGTGGCTCACCAGGAAGACCGTGCCGGCCTCCTTGCGGAGCTCGCGGATGCGCTCCTCGGAGCGGATCTGGAACTTGCGGTCACCGGTCGCCAGCGCCTCGTCGATGAGGAGGACGTCGTGGTTCTTGGCGGCCGCGATGGCGAAGCGGAGCCGGGCGCCCATGCCGGAGGAGTACGTGCGCATGGGCAGGCTGATGAAGTCGCCCTTCTCGTTGATCCCGGAGAAGTCGACGATGCCCTCGTAGCGCTCGCGGACCTCCTCGCGGCTCATGCCCATGGCGAGGCCGCCCAGGATCACGTTGCGCTCACCGGTGAGGTCGTTCATGAGGGCCGCGTTGACGCCCAGGAGCGAGGGCTGGCCGTCCGTGTAGACCTTGCCGCTCTCGGTGGGGAGCAGCCCGGCGACGGCGCGCAGCAGCGTGGACTTGCCGGAGCCGTTGGAGCCGATGAGGCCGATGGCCTCGCCGCGGTAGGCGGTGAAGGTGACGCCGCGGACCGCGTGGACCTTGCGGACGCCCCGGTTGACCTCGGCCTTGCCGCGGCCGACGATCCGGCTGAGCGCCGCGGTGGCGCTGCCCTTGCCGCCGCCACCGGTGTTGACCCGGTAGACGATGTGGACGTCGTCGCAGATGACGGTGGGAACCTCGGACCGGTTCGTGTTCGCGTTCGTGTTCACGTTCGTGTCAGCCACGGCCGTACTTCTCCTCGGCCTTCCAGAAGTAGACGAAGCCGCCGATGCCGAAGACCAGGGCCCAGGCGAGCGCGGTCATCCAGACGTGCGCGGGCAGGTTCTCGGAGCCGTAGCCGTCGATGAGGGCGAAGCGGATGAGGTCCATGTAGATGGCCGCCGGGTTGTACATGAGGATGTCGGCGATCCACGCGGGCTTGTCGGCCAGCATCGTGCGGAGCGAGAACATCACGCCGGACGCGTACATCCAGGTGCGCATCACGAACGGCATCAGCTGGGCCAGGTCGGGGGTCTTGGAGCCCATCCTGGCCATGATCATGGCCAGTCCGACGTTGAACACGAACTGGAGGAACAGTCCCGGGATCACCAGCAGCCACCGGAGGGAGGGGTAGCTGCCGAACGAGACCACGATCGCCACGAGCACGATCATCGAGTACAGCAACTGCTGGAGCTGCTGGAGCGAGAAGGAGACCGGCAGCGAGGCCCGGGGGAAGTGCAGGGCCCGGACCAGGCCCAGGTTCCCGGAGATCGCCCGGACGCCGGCCATGACCGAGCTCTGGGTGAAGGTGAACACGAAGATGCCGGTGACAAGGAACGGGATGTAGACGTCCTTGCTCATTCCCTGACTCGCGCCCAGGATGAGCCCGAAGATCAGGTAGTAGACCAGGGCGTTCAGCAGCGGGGTCGCCACCTGCCACACCTGGCCGAGCTTGGCCTGGCTGTACTGGGCGGTCAGCTTCGCCGAGGAGAAGGCCATGATGAAGTGGCGCCGGCTCCACAGGTCACGGACGTACTCGAACAGTCCGGGCCTGGCGCCGCTGACCGAGAGGCCGTACTTGGCGGCCAGCGCAGCCGGCGTCAGGCCCTGGTCGACGGACGGGGGCGCGCTCGTCGCGACCGCCCCGCCCTGCTGTGTGTCACTCACAAGTCGAAACTTTCGTGTTCAATGCGCGGCACGTCGGTACCACGATGTCAGACGACCGGGGGGCGACCCAGCCGGGTCAGCCGCCACACCGTACGCCACCTCATGGGGCGGCGCGGTCCGCAGGGGGTCTTCCAGCCTTCGCGGAATCCGCCGAACCATGCCTTCAGGGCGGAGAGCGAGGGCCGACGGGCCAGGGTGAGCAGGAGCCAGACGCCGAGATACACCGGCACCAGGGGCGCGGGCAGATTGCGGCGTGCCAGCCAGACTCGGTTGCGGGCCACGTTGAAGTGGTACGAGGCGTGCCGGGAGGGCGCTGTGGTGGGGTGCAACAGCACCATGTCCGAACGGTAGTCGATCATCCAGTCGGCGTCGAGCGCGCGCCAGGCGAGGTCGGTCTCCTCGTGCGCGTAGAAGAACTCGCCCGGCAGATCGCCCACTTCGGCGAAGACCTTGGTGCGGACGGCGTTGGCGCCGCCGAGGAAGGTCGTCACCCGGGAGGAGCGCATCGGGTCGGAGGCGCGGAGCCTCGGGACGTGCCGACGCTGGGTGATCCCAGTCTCCGGATCGGCGATCCGGAAGGTGATGATGCCGAGCCGCGGGTCGGCCGTGAAGGCCTGCCGGACCAGTTCGGCGGTGTCCGTGTGGGCGAGCAGCCCGTCGTCGTCGAGGAAGAGCAGGACGTCGACGTCGGTGCCGCCGGGGCCGAAGGCCTCGATGCCGACGTTCCGGCCGGCGGGGATGCCGACGTTCTCCGGCAGATCGACGGTCCGCACCCAGTCGGGCACCCCGGTGACCGGGGTGCCCTGTCCGACGACGACGACCTCGATCCGGTCGCCCTCCTGCTTGGCGACCGAGTCGATGAGCGCGAGCAGGTCGTCGGGGCGGTTGCCCATCGTGATGACGACGGCTCCCACCTTGAGCGGCGTACTGACGGCCGGCCTCACTTCAGCCTGCTGGAGACCATGATCGACACCAGGTGCAGCACGGTCTGGAGCAGCGCGATGCCGGCGAGGACCGCGACACCGAGACGGGTGAAGAAGAGATCGCCCCTGATCTGGTCCGCGATCGCCAGGACGACGATCAGCAGCGAGGCCTCGATGCCGAGGACGAGCCGGTGGAACTTCAGCGCCCCGGCCGCCCTGCGGGCCAGCGCCATGCCCGAGGAGCGCGGCTCGGAGGCCGACTCCTTGACCGGCGGCAGACCGCCCTGGTGCCGGGCGACACCGACGAGGTCGGTCTCGGCCTTGATCAGGATGGCGCCGAGTGCGGCGAGCGTGCCGAGGAAGGCCCACAGCCAGTCGATCCGGCCGGAGCCCCACAGGTCGGCCGCGCGCAGGCCGAAGCCGACGAGCACGGCCGCGTCGCACAGGTAGGCGCCGACCCGGTCGAGATACACACCGGCCAGGGAGAACTGCTTCTTCCAGCGGGCCACCTCGCCGTCGACGCAGTCGAGCAGCAGGTAGAGCTGGACCATGAGCGCGCCGAGCAGCGCCCCGGGGATCCCGGGCACCAGCAGGGCCGGTGCCGCGAGGACGCCCGCGAGCGTCATGACGTACGTGAGCTGGTTCGGCGTGATCTTCGTGCCGACGAGCTGCCGGGTGATCCTGAGCGAGATCTCCCGCATGTACAGGCGGCCGCCCCAGTGCTCCCCGCTGCGCCGGTCCTTCACACCCGGGGGGTGAACGACCGGGCGGAGCTCAGCTACCGATGGCTTTGGCATAGTCGGCGTACGCGTCCCTGATCTGGTCGTCGGACAGGTCGAGGTGTTCGAGGATGGTGAAGCGGCCCGGCCGGGTCTGCGGGGCGAAGGACACCGCCTGGACGAACTCGTCCACGCTGAAGCCCATCTCCTCCGGCGTGACGGGAAGTCCGTGCCGGCGGAGCGTCTCGACCATCTGGCCCGACCCGTCGTGGGCGCCGCGCAGATGCATGGCGAAGGCCGCTCCGAGACCGCACTGCTCGCCGTGGCTGGCGGCGCGGGTCGGGAAGAGCAGGTCGAAGGCGTGGCTGATCTCGTGGCAGGCGCCCGAGGAGGGGCGGCTGTCCCCGCTGATCGACATCGCGATGCCGGACATCACCAGGCCCTCGGAGAGGGTGACGAGGAAGTCGTCGTCGCCGACGCCGCCGGGGTGGCGGAGCACGGCCTCTCCGGCGCTGCGGGCCATGGCGGCCGCGAGACCGTCGACGGGCTCGCCGGTCACCTGGTGGGAGAGCTCCCAGTCGGCGATGGCGGAGAGGTTGGAGATCGCGTCGCCGATGCCGGACCGCACGAAGCGGACCGGCGCGTCCCTGATCACGTCCAGGTCGATGACCAGCGCGATCGGGGTGGGCACACCGTACGAACCCCGGCCGTTGTCGTTGTCCAGGGTCGAGATCGGGGAGCAGATCCCGTCGTGCGAGAGATTGGTGGCGATGGCCACCAGCGGCAGCCCGACCCGGGCCGCCGCGTACTTCGTCACGTCGATGATCTTGCCGCCGCCGAGGGCGACCACGGCGTCGTACCGCTTGCCGCGCATGGCGTCGGCGAGCTTCACGGCCTCGTCGATGGTGCCGCCGGAGACCGGGTACCAGTCGGCGCCGGGCAGCTCGGGCGCGAAGTGGTCACGCAGCTTCAGGCCCGAGCCGCTGCTGATCGCGACGGCGATCTTGCCGTTGCTGGAGATCCGCTGGTCCGCGAGGAGCGCGGACAGGTCGTCCAGCGCTCCCCTGCGGATGTCGACGACGACCGGTGAGGGGATCAGTCGGGTCAGTACTGGCACGCGATCTCACGGCCCTTCGCGAGGTCGTCGTGGTTGTCGATCTCGACCCACTTGACGTCACCGATGGGCTCGACGTCGACGGTGAAGCCGCGGTTGACGAGCTCCTGGTAGCCGTCCTCGTAGTACAGGTCGGGGTCGCGCTCGAAGGTGGCCTTGAGGGCGTCGGCGAGCTCCTCGGCGGCCTCGGCCTCGATGAGGGTGACACCGATGTACTCGCCGGTGGCGGTGGCCGGGTCCATCAGCTTGGTGATGCGCTGGACGCCCTTGCCCTCGGCGGTGATGACCTTCATCTCCTCGTCGGCGAGGTTCTTCACCGTGTCGAGGGCGAGGATGATCTTCTTGCCGTCGCCGCGGGCGGCGAGCAGGGTCTTCTCGACGGAGACCGGGTGGACGGTGTCGCCGTTGGCGAGGATCACACCGCGCTTGAGGACCTCACGGGCGCACCACAGGGAGTAGGCGTTGTTCCACTCCTCGGCCTTGTCGTTGTCGACGAGGGTGATCTTGAGGCCGTACTTGGCCTCCAGGGCGTCCTTGCGGTCGTAGACGGCCTCCTTGCGGTAGCCGACGACGATCGCGACCTCGGTGAGGCCGATCTCGGCGAAGTTCTTCAGCGTCCCGTCGAGAATCGTGGTCTCGCCGTCGACCGGCACGAGGGCCTTCGGAAGGGTGTCGGTGTAGGGGCGCAGACGCCGTCCGGCACCGGCTGCGAGTACGAGGCCGATCATGCTGTTTCTCCTTCGTCGTGAACTGCGGGTGCTCCGGAGGAGACCCAGAAGCGAACGGACTCCACGAGCACCACGAGTGCGACGGCCACCGCGAGAGCGGTCAGGGCCAGGGTGAAGTCGTCGCCGCGGTCCGCCAGCAGGGCGGCGAGGACGGTCACCAGGAGCGTGCGCCCCTCGTGTCCGCCGGTGACGCGCACCAGCCAGGCCGGCGGCGCGCCGGTGCCTCCGCGAATGCGGTACACCGTGTCGTAGTGATGGTAGGCGACGGCCGCGACCAGCCCGAACGCCGCCGGGAGGGCCTGCGGGGAGTCGGAGCGGGCGGCCAGCACGAGGACGGTGGTGTACTCGGCGGCGCGGAAGAGCGGCGGCAGCAGCCAGTCGAGGGGGCCCTTGAGGGGGCGGGCGACGGCCGCGCCGGAGAACACCACGTAGAGGGCGGCCGCGACGATCGTCTGCTGGGACCCGAAGGGGCGGCCGAGGACCGCCGCGAGCAGCGCGCCCGTGGCGATCACCGCGAGGACCAGCGGGGGAAGCATGAGGATTCCGGTGCGGCCGAGGATCCGGCCCGCGATCCCGGCGAGCGGGCCGGAGTCCGCGAGGTCCGCCAGGGCCTGCGCGGCCCGGTCGGTGCGCTTCGCCTTGCGGGTCAGGGAGCGCAGGACGCGCCCGGCCGTGGTGTAGCAGGCGCCGAAGGCGCAGCCGATGATCAGCGCCCAGAAGACGATCCGGGGGTTGGTGACGGCGGTGAGCACGGCGATCATCGCCCAGCGCTCGCCGATCGGCAGGATGATCATGCGGCGGGCCCAGACGGTCCAGCCGAGGCTGTCGAGCCGGTCGGAGAGGGCCGCGGTGGGGCTGGTGTTGGCCGTGGCGTCGTGGTTGGCCTCGTTGAACGAGAAGTCCACGACGTGCCGGCAGGTCATGAGGATCATCGCGCCGAGGGCGAGCGCCCAGACGTCGTCGCCGTTGCGGGCCGCGCCGAGGGCGAGGCCCGCGTAGAAGGCGTACTCCTTCGCGCGGTCGAAGGTGGCGTCGAGCCAGGCGCCCATCGTCGAGTACTTCAGCGCGTACCGGGCGAGCTGCCCGTCGGTGCAGTCGAGGACGAAGGAGACCAGGAGCAGGACGCCGGCGGCGATGTAACCGCCGCGCTCGCCGGTCGCCGCGCAGCCGGCCGCGATCAGCGCGGTGAGCAGCGAGGCGGTGGTGACCTGGTTGGGGGTCAGGCCGCGGCGCGCGCACCAGCGGGCGATGTAGCGCGAGTACGGGCTGATGAAGAAGGTGGTGAAGAAGCCGTCGTGGGCCTTCACGGCGGAGCGGAGGCGTACGGCCTCGTCGTCGACGGCGTCCACGGCGGCGCGGGCCTCGTGGCGGGCCTCGGCGTCGGTGGGCACGGTGGCGACGAGCGTGCCGAGCTGGGGCCGGTGCACGGCGACGCCGTCGGCGTCGAGGGCGTCGGCGAGCGTGCCGGTGAGGTCGTCGGTGCCGGAGGGGTCGGCGCCGGTCAGGGCGCGGGCGAGCGCGGGGCGGGCCCCGTTCTGCACGGTGAGCGCGCCGGGTGCGGCGGCCGCGGGGAACCGGGGGTCGGTGAGGGCGAGGCGCAGGGCGTGCACATGGCCGACGAACCGGGGGTCGACGAGTGCGACGCGCTCGCCCGCCGGGACGGCGGCCAGCAGGACGCCCGTCTCATCGGCGCCGGAGGCTGCCTTGACGTCGAAGCCGAGCGACCGCAGATCTCCGTCGAGCGAGGATCCGGGTGCCGGCGGGCCGGTGAGGATGGCGGTCGACAGACGAACTCACTCCTTGGAGCTGACGGAGGGGCCGGCGGGACCCTGGCGGCCCCGGGCGCGGCGGTGCGGCCCGGCACGGGGCGGCGACACGTCGGCTGAGGCTATCGGATGAAACAGAGCATGAGTTCACCGAGGCTTCGCGGGCCGGACTCCCCCGGGCCCACCCGCGTCCTCACGGGTGCGCCCGATCCGATGGAGATCATCATGGGCGATCGGTGGCCCGCCTCACGGACGACGGTCGGATCCGTTCGCGAGGGCTCCGGGCGGCACCTTCCCGCCACGGCCGGTCCTGAATACATCGCCGCAGGTCAGAGCATATGACAACGGTGTTCAGTACCGTGTTGCACATACCCCCCACCCGTAGTTCACTTGCGAGTCGGGGCACGTGCGAACAGACGATCTGGAGGCCATGTCATGGGGGCTGGACACGACCACGGGCACAGTCACGGCGGACCGGCGCCGACGGGGACGGCCGGGGCCGCGTACAAGAACCGGTTGCGCATCGCGCTCGGCATCACGCTCTCCGTGATGGTGATCGAAATCATCGGCGGCGTGCTCTCCGACTCGCTCGCGCTGATCGCCGACGCGGCGCACATGGCGACCGACGCGGTGGGCCTCGCGATGGCGCTGCTCGCGATCCACTTCGCCAACCGGCCCCCCTCGGGGAACCGCACCTTCGGGTTCGCCCGGGCCGAGATCCTGGCGGCGCTCGCCAACTGTCTGCTGCTCCTCGTCGTCGGCGGCTACGTGCTGTACGAGGCGATCCAGCGGTTCTTCGAGCCGGCCGAGACCAAGGGCGGTCTGACGATCGCGGTCGCGGCGATCGGCCTGGTCGCCAACGTGATCTCGCTGTCGCTGCTCATGCGGGGCCAGAAGGACAGCCTCAACGTGCGCGGCGCGTACCTGGAGGTGCTCGCGGACGCCCTGGGCTCGGTCACCGTGATCGTCGCGGCCGGCATCATCCTGGTGACGGGCTGGCAGTACGCGGACCCGATCGCCTCCATCCTGATCGGCCTGATGATCGTCCCCCGTACGGTCAAGCTGCTGCGCGAGACGCTGGACGTCCTTCTGGAGGCGGCCCCCAAGGGCGTCGACATGATGGAGGTACGGGCCCACATCCTGGCCCTGCCGGGCGTCGAGGACGTCCACGACCTGCACGCCTGGACGATCACCTCGGGGATGCCGGTGCTCTCGGCGCACGTGGTCGTGGACCAGGGGGCGCTGGACTCGGTCGGGCACGAGAAGATGCTCCACTCCCTCCAGGGATGCCTGGGCTCGCACTTCGACGTGGAGCACTGCACCTTCCAGCTGGAGCCGGTCGGGCACGCGGAGCACGAGGCGAAGCTCTGCCTGTGAGAACCGCCCCCTGCTAGTCTTTTCGTACGAACGCGTGGAGAGAGGAGCTGAGGTTGATGACCGTCGCGATGGAGGCTGCCCCCAGCGGCAGCACCCGGTCCTTCCTCAGCTTCCGGGTCTCCGGCTGACCTGATCCCGGTTTCCACCGGTCCGTCACGTCGTCGGCCGGGGCCCTCTCACAAAGGGTTTCCCACGTTGTCCGACAACGCTCTGCACGACTCCTTCTTCGCCCTGCACCACGGTCTTCCGCGGCAGGGCCCCGGCTCCGACGCCACCACGCGTCGGCTCCTCGCGCTCTCCGGGAAGCTGCCCGAGCGTCCGCGCGTGCTCGACCTGGGCTGCGGCCCCGGCCGTTCCGCGCTGCTCCTGGCAGCCGAGGCGGGTGCCGAGGTGACCGGCGTCGACACCCACGAGCCGTTCCTCGCGGAGCTGCGGCGGTCCGCCGCCGCCCGCGGGCTCGACGGCTCGATCCGCACCCTCCGCGCCGACATGGGCGCACTGCCGTTCCCCGACGGCTCCTTCGACCTGATCTGGGCCGAGAGCTCGGTCTTCGTCCTCGGCTTCGACCGGGCGCTCGCCGAGTGGCGCAGGCTGCTCGCGCCGGGAGGCACCCTGGTGCTGACCGAGTGCGTCTGGACCACCCAGGAGCCGGGCCCGGTGGCCCGCGCCTTCTGGGAGGAGCACTACACGCTCCGCACCGTCGCCGGGAACGCGGCGGCGGCGGTCGGGGCCGGCTACCAGGTCCTGGGGACCGTCCCGCAGCCCGAGAGCGACTGGGACGAGTACTACGGTCCGCTCGCCGCGCACGCCGACGCGGCGGACACCACCGTGCCCGGCATGGCCGAGGCGGTGGCGGGGGCCCGCGCCGAGATCACGCTGCGGCGCGAGCACGGCTCCGACTACGGGTACGCGGGATTCGTCCTGCGGCCCGCCGATCAGCGCTGGCGCACCCGTCCGGAGACCGCCGAGGACGCCTCGGCGATCTGGCGGGTCGTGGCCACCGCCTTCGGGTCGGAGGCCGACGTCTCGGAGACGGAGGCCGATCTGGTCGACGCGCTCCGGCGGGACCCCGATGCCTGGCTCCCGGGCCTGTCGTACGTGGCCGAGGCCCCGGACGGCTCGATCGCGGCGCACGCCCTGATCACCCGCTGCCGGGTCGGTGACGCCCCCGCGGCGGCACTCGCCCCGGTCTCGGTGGCGCCCGCGTACCAGCGGACGGGGGCCGGGCAGGCCGTCGTCCGGGCGGTGCTCGACGCGGCACGGCTGCGGGGTGAGCCGCTCGTGCTCGTCCTGGGCCATCCGGAGTACTACCCGAGGTTCGGGTTCGTACGTGCGTCTGAGTATGGAATCAAGCCAGGTTTCGAGGCCCCTGACGAGGCGATGATGGCGCTCGTCCTGGACGGGACCGTCCCCGTTCCGCCGGGCACGCTCGTCTATCCGGCGGCTTTCGGGGTCTAGTCGCCCCGAAACCGCCCTTCCGCTCCCGCCGCGCCGGTTGTACTCCGGTGTGGTGGGAGCGGCCACGTCCGGCCTCCGAAGTACGGACAAGCCGCTTTTGTACGGCAGACTGAGGTGGCCCCACCGGGGCGAGGACCGAAGCGAAGGATGGGTATGCCGACCACACCAGCCACCGCGGCTCAGATCTCGCCGGAGATCATGTCGAACGGTGTCCAGCCGTCCGGAGCCCCGGCGCCGATCATGCTCGAACTGGTCGACGAGGACGGGACGACCATCGGTACGGCGGAGAAGCTCGCCGCCCACCAGGCGCCCGGCCTGCTGCACCGCGCCTTCTCCGTCTTCCTCTTCGACGAGTCGGGCCGGCTGCTGCTCCAGCGCCGTGCGCTCGGCAAGTACCACTCCCCCGGTGTCTGGTCGAACACCTGCTGCGGCCACCCCTACCCGGGCGAGGCGCCGTTCGCCGCCGCCGCCCGGCGGACCTTCGAGGAGCTCGGCGTCTCGCCCACGCTCCTCGCGGAGGCGGGCACCGTCCGCTACAACCACCCGGACCCGGCCTCCGGCCTGGTGGAGCAGGAGTTCAACCACCTGTTCGTCGGCCTGGTGCAGGCCGAGCCCCGGCCGGACCCGGAGGAGATCGAGGACACCGTCTTCGTCACCGCCGCCGAGCTGGCCGAGCGCCATGCCGCCGCGCCCTTCTCCGCCTGGTTCATGACGGTGCTCGACGCGGCGCGTCCGGCCGTCAGGGAACTGACGGGTCCGTCCGGGGGCTGGTGACCACCGGCTGGTGAAGGGCGGCTCCCGGCCCCGGTGCCATCGGGGCCAGGGGCAGCGCCGCCCAGATGATCTTGCCGCCGCTCGCGGTGTGTTCGACGTCGCACGCGCCGCCGGCCTCCTGCGCGATCTCGCGGACCAGGAGCAGCCCGCGGCCGCCGGTCTGCCCGTAGTCCGCCTCCAGGGCCTTGGGGCGGTACGGGTGGTTGTCCTCGACGGACACCCGGATCCACTCGGGCCCGATGGCCACCTCCACCGCTATCTCCGGGGACAGCAGCGCCGCGTGCCGCACGGCGTTGGTCACCAGCTCGGAGACGATCAGCAGCAGGCCGTCCATGATCTCCTCATGGAGGGGGACGCCCTGGCGGACCAGCAGGTCGCGTACGGCGTGCCGGGCCTGCGGGACGGAGACGTCGACCGCGGCAGCGGTGAAGCGCCAGACTCCTTCGTAGGACGGTTGCCGGGCGGGGCCACCCCCGTGGTTCTCCACGGTACGGTTCCCACCCTCGTGCTCGATTCTCGCCACGGATCGAGTCTTGGCAATGCGCGCGGGTGGACCGGCCTACTGACCAGAAGTCGACACTTATCGGCCGCTTTCCGATCGGGTGAGTATGCCGATGTCAGTTGTTCGACTGATCGGGTGCGCTTTCTGACGGCTCCGGGGGCGGGCCGGCCACCGGTGCCGGCGTCACCATACTGACGATCCGTCGCCCGCCCACTCCGATCGCGATCAGACCGAGGCCGTCGAAGAGCAGCGCGACGAGAAGAAGACCCCGAGAACGTACCGGCTGCTGTCCGGCCAGTCGAACAGGACGAGCAGACCGAGCAACAGGCCGAAGGCCCCCTGGAGCAGCGTCCAGCCGAACTGTGGCCCCCGCACCACCACGCTGCCGACCAGCCGGAAGAGACCGCCGGTCAGGAACAGCAGGGCGGCGAACATCGTCAGCGCCTCCGCCGAACCGTGGGGGTGACGGATCACGACCACACCGCGGCGATGTTCAGGGCGGCCACCACCACGGCGAGCCAGAAGTAGTCGGTGCCCCGCGACTGGATCGCCTGGAGCAGCCCCACGACCCCGCCGATCAGCAGCAGCCAGCCGAAGAGCAGCATCGAGGTCAGGGTGGCGAGGCCCGTGTAGACCAGGCCGACGAGCCCTCCGAGGACGAGCAGGACGCCGAGCACGGCCAGCCAGCTGAAGCTCCGGTTGAGCCGCTTCCCCTCGCGCGCCATGTCCCGGACCGGATCCGGCTCCCCGTGCGTCTCGTGGGCGTCCTCGGCCATGCCGTGCCTCCTCGGCGCAGACCCCTTCCTGATCGTACGTTCGGGTACGGCGGATAGCATCCGGCCCATGGAGCCGCAGCTGAAGGACAGCGTCACGGACGGGATCGCCACCGTCGTCATCGCCAACCCCGCCAAGCGCAACGCGATGAGCGCCGGCATGTGGCGCGCGCTGCCGGACGTACTGGACCGGCTCGCCGCCGACCCCGCCGTCCGGGTCCTTGTCCTGACGGGCGAGGGCGACACCTTCTGCGCCGGGGCCGACATCTCGGCGCTCCGGGGGCCCGGGGACGAGCAGCAGACGCTGGCGGTACGGGCCGAGGAGGCGCTCGCCGCCTTCCCCCGGCCGACCCTGGCGGCCGTCCGGGGCTTCTGCGTCGGGGGCGGCAGTCAGCTCGCCGCCGCCTGCGATCTGCGGTTCGCCGAGGAGGGCGCCCGCTTCGGGATCACCCCGTCGAAGCTCGGCATCGTCTACCCGTCCTCCTCGACCCGGCGGCTCGCCGCCCTGGTGGGCCCTTCGACCGCCAAGTACCTCCTGTTCTCCGGTGAGTTGATCGACGCCGAGCGGGCTCTGCGGACCGGGTTCGTGGACGAGCTGCACCCGGTGGGCGAGCTGGACAAGCGGGTCGCCGAGTTCGCCCGGGTCCTCGCCTCGCGCTCGCTGCTGACCCAGTCGGCGGCCAAGGAGTTCGCCGACGGGCGGCTGGACCGGGACGACCACTGGGCGGAGCAGGCACGCGGCAGCGGCGACACCGCGGAGGGTGTCGCCGCCTTCCTGGAGCGCCGGGCGCCCCGTTTCACGTACGGGAGCTGAGGTCCGGATCCACGTACGGGAATCGAGGCCGGGATCCACGTACGGAACCCGAGGCCCGGATCCACGTACAGAAGCCGAGGCCCGGATCCACGTACAGAAGCCGAGGCCCGGATCCACGTACGGGAGCCGAGGCCCGGACGGCCGTCGCTCAGCGACCCTGGGGGAGGTCCTCCGCCTTCACGCCCCGCCACCGCGCGACGATCTCGGCCGGGGCCTTCTCCGGCGAACCCGCGTCGTACGGCGGCTGAGGGTCGTACTCGGTGAGGAGCTGGATGGTCTGGGCCGTCTCGTCCCCGGCGATCCGGCCGATCAGGTGCAGCGCCATGTCGATGCCGGAGGAGACGCCGGCGGCGGTGACGTACTTGCCGTCGAAGACGACCCGCTCGCCGGTGGGCTCGACGCCCAGCGCCCTGAGCTCCTCGAAGGCGAGCCAGTGGGTGGTGGCGCGGCGGCCGTCGAGGACGCCGGCGGCGGCCAGGAGCAGGGAGCCGGTGCAGACGGAGGTCGTCCAGGTGCTGGTCTCGTCGGCGGTACGGAGCCAGGCCTGGATCTCCGGGTCGCCCATGGCCGCGCGGGAGTCGGGTCCGCCGGGGACGAGCACGATGTCAGGGCGCGGGACGTCGGCGAGGGTCTTGTCGGCGACGAGGGCGAGGCTGCCCTGGTCGTTGCGGACGGGTCCGGTCTCCTTCGCCACGAAGACGGTCTCGGCCCCGGGGATGCGGGCGAGGAGCTCGTACGGGCCGACGGCGTCGAGCGTGGTGAAGCCCTGGTAGAGCAGGACGGCGATCTGCATGCTGCTGCCTTTCAGTTGACGGGTGAGTGGAAGCGGCGGCGGTAGTCGGCGGGCGGGGTGCCGAGGGCCTTGGTGAAGGCGCGGCGCATCGCCTCGGGGGTGCCGTAGCCCGAGGCGCGGGCGACCTCCTCGACCCCGCGGGAGGTCTCCTCCAGGAGACGGCGGGCGTGTTCGAGGCGTACCCGGTCGACGTAGCGCCCGGGGGTGGCGCCCGTCTCGGCCTGGAAGGCACGGGCGAAGTGGCGGGGCGAGAGCCGGGCGCGGGCGGCGAGGGCCTCCACCGAGAGGTCGCCGTCGGGGTGCTCGGCGATCCACTGCTGGAGGTCGCGCAGCGGCTCCCGGCGGGCGGTCTGGGCGGCGAGCTGGACGCTGAACTGGGCCTGGTTGCCGGGGCGGCGCAGAAAGACGACCAGGTGACGGGCGACGGTGAGGGCGACGTCCCGGCCGAGGTCCTCCTCGACCAGGGCGAGGGCGAGGTCGATGCCGGCGGTGACCCCCGCGGAGGTGGAGAGCCGTCCGTCCCGGACGAAGATGGGGTCCGGGTCCACCTCGACCTCGGGGTAGCAGCGGGCCATGTGGTCGCAGGCCACCCAGTGGGTGGTCGCCCGGTGCCCGTCGAGCAGGCCCGCCTCGGCGAGGAGCAGGGCTCCCGTGCAGACGGAGACCAGACGCCCGGCGGCCGGGGCGTGGGTGCGCAGCCAGTCGATCAAGGCCGGATCGGGCTCCCGGGTGCCCTCGCCGCCGGGGACGACGAGGGTGTGCGGGGCGCCGTCGGCGACCGCCTCGTCGAGGGTGGTGTCGGGGAGCAGACGCAGTCCGCTGTGGGTGCGGACGGGTCCGCCGTCCAGGGAGGCGGTGCGGATCGCATAGGTGTCCGGATGGCCGGCGGCGCGGCCGGCACCGGCGAACACCTCGTAGGGGCCGGTGACGTCGAGGCTCTGCACGCCGTCGAAGAGGACGACGAGAACGGGTCGCTGCGTCATGCCTCCATCCTGGGAGGAGCCCGGGACGGCCGCAATGACGCCGATCCCACCTTTCCTGCCATGGGTCCGCGCACCCGCGGACGAAGCGGCTCCGACTGTTCCCGTCGTACCGACCAGTCGGTAACGTTCGGGTCATGACGACGACTGCTCTGCCGCCGCGCGCGGGACGCCGCTGCCACAACGCCCTCAACCCGATGCACTCCACGCTGTACTTCTCGCCCGACCTGGACCGCGAGTTCGGCGCCCTCGGGTTCACCGACCAGACCGCGATGCGGCTCGCCGCGCGCAGCGCCGCCCTCGGCGCCGCCGGCGCGGGCACGGTCGCCGCGACCTTCTACAACTACAACCACGAGCTGCTCGCCCGGCACCTCCCGGCGGTCTGGGAGACCGCCTCCCCCACCGACGTCCTGGACGCCCGGCTGCGCACGGTCGACGCGACCCTGCGCCGGCTGCTCGGCGAGGAGACCGTCGCCTCGCCGGAGATGGCGGAGGCGGCGGGGCTCGCCCTGCGTGCCACCGAGGCCTGCACCCGGCACGCCCGGCCGCTGTACTCGGCCAACGCGGACCTGCCGGTGCCCGAGGAGCCCCACCTCGCCTACTGGCATGCCGCCACCCTGCTGCGCGAGCACCGGGGCGACGGGCACCTCGCTGCCCTGCTGTCCGCCGGGCTCGACCCCGTCGAGGCCCTCGTGTCCCACACCGCCACCGGCAAGGGCATGGCCCCGCGCTGGGCGCTCGGCTCCCGGGGCTGGCGGCGCGCCGACTGGGACGCCGCGGCGGAGCGGCTGCGCGGTCGCGGGCTGCTCGACGCCGAGGGCGAGCTGACCGAGGCGGGTACGGCCCTGCGTGCCGAACTGGAGGAGCACACCGACCGGCTCGACGAGGCCCCGTACGAGCACCTCGGCGCGGCCGGGGTCGAGCGGCTCACCGAGCTGGGGCGCGGCTTCCTGGTCACGGCGGCCGGTGCGGGCGCCTTCCCCGCGGACCTCGTCGGCAAGTACTGACCAAGGGCGCGGGGAGGTCCGCCGCGCACGTCCGGGGCGGGCCCGTGCGCGCCGGGGACGCGCGCGGGACGGGTCGGTTACCGCGTACGGGTGACCGACCCGGCACAATGCACTCGCAAGCTTGAGGCACGAGAAGGCGAGTCGGGACACCGTGACGACGTCCATCGAAGCAAGGATCGCCGAGGAACTCGGCGTACGCGAGCGACAGGTGAAGGCAGCCGTCGAGCTGCTCGACGGCGGTTCGACCGTGCCGTTCATCGCGCGCTACCGCAAGGAAGCGACGGAGATGCTCGACGACGCGCAGCTCCGCACCCTGGAGGAGCGGCTGCGCTATCTGCGCGAGCTGGAGGACCGCCGGTCGGCGATCCTCGACTCGGTACGCGAGCAGGGCAAGCTGACGGAGGAGCTGGAGGCCCGGATCCGGGCCGCCGACACCAAGGCACGCCTGGAGGACATCTACCTGCCCTTCAAGCCGAAGCGCCGGACGAAGGCCCAGATCGCCCGTGAGGCCGGTCTGGAGCCGCTGGCGGAGGGGCTGCTCGCCGATCCGTCGGTGGAGCCGGCGGCCGCCGCCGCGGCCTTCGTGGACGCGGACAAGGGCGTCGGGGACGCCGCCGCGGCCCTGGAGGGGGCGCGGGCGATCCTCGCCGAGAAGTTCTCCGAGGACGCCGACCTGATCGGCGAGCTGCGCGAGCGCATGTGGGGCCGCGGCCGGCTGGTGGCGAAGGTGCGGGACGGCCAGGAGGAGGCGGGGTCGAAGTTCGCCGACTACTTCGACTTCACCGAGCCCTTCACTGCTCTGCCCTCGCACCGGGTGCTCGCCATGCTGCGCGGCGAGAAGGAGGACGTGCTCAGCCTGGACCTGGAGCCGGAGGAGCCCTCCGAGACCCCCGGGCCCTCCTCGTACGAGGGGATCGTCGCGGGACGCTTCGGGGTCGCCGACCGGGGGCGCCCCGGTGACAAGTGGCTTCAGGACACGGTCCGCTGGGCCTGGCGGACCCGCATCCTCGTCCACTTGGGGATCGACCTGCGGCTGCGGCTGCGGACGGCCGCCGAGGACGAGGCGGTCCGGGTCTTCGCGGCGAACCTGCGCGATCTGCTGCTCGCCGCGCCGGCGGGTACCCGGGCGACGCTCGGCCTCGACCCCGGCTTCCGTACGGGTGTGAAGGTCGCCGTGGTCGACGCGACCGGCAAGGTCGTGGCCACCGACACGATCTACCCGCACGTCCCGGCCAACAAGTGGGACCAGGCGCTGCAGAAGCTCGCGCGCCTCGCCAAGGAGCACGCGGTCGAGCTGGTCGCGATCGGCAACGGCACGGCCTCTCGTGAGACCGACAAGCTGGCGGCCGAACTCCTGGCCAAGCACCCCGAGTTGAAGCTGACCAAGGTGATGGTCTCGGAGGCGGGCGCCTCGGTCTACTCGGCTTCCGCCTTCGCCTCGCAGGAACTCCCGGGCCTCGACGTGTCGTTGCGCGGCGCGGTCTCCATCGCCCGGCGGCTCCAGGACCCGCTCGCGGAGCTGGTGAAGATCGACCCGAAGTCCATCGGCGTCGGCCAGTACCAGCACGACCTGGCCGAGGTGAAGCTCTCGCGCTCGCTCGACGCGGTCGTCGAGGACTGCGTGAACGGCGTCGGCGTCGACGTCAACACCGCCTCCACCCCGCTGCTTTCGCGGGTCTCGGGCATCAGCTCCGGCCTCGCGGAGAACATCGTCGCGCACCGGGACGCCAACGGCCCCTTCCGCTCCCGCCGGGCGCTGAAGGACGTGGCCCGCCTCGGCCCGAAGGCGTACGAACAGTGCGCGGGCTTCCTTCGCATCCGGGGCGGCGACGACCCGCTCGACTCCTCGTCGGTGCACCCGGAGGCGTACCCGGTGGTGCGCCGGATGGTGAAGGCGACGGGCGGCGAGGTCGCGGCGCTCATCGGCGACACGGGGGCCCTGCGCTCGCTGCGGGCGGACGACTTCGTCGACGAGACCTTCGGTCTGCCGACGGTGACGGACATCCTGCGCGAGCTGGAAAAGCCGGGCCGTGACCCGCGTCCGGCGTTCAAGACCGCCACCTTCAAGGAGGGCGTCGAGAAGATCGGCGACCTGGCGTCCGGCATGATCCTGGAGGGGGTCGTCACCAACGTGGCCGCCTTCGGGGCGTTCGTGGACATCGGTGTGCACCAGGACGGCCTGGTGCACGTCTCGGCGCTGTCGAAGACCTTCGTCAAGGACCCGCGCGATGTGGTGAAGCCCGGCGACGTGGTCAAGGTGAAGGTCCTCGACGTGGACATCCCGCGCAAGCGGATCGCGCTGACGCTGCGGCTCGACGACGAGCCGGGCCCGGGCGGCCAGGGCGGGGCGCCCAAGCGCGAGCGGGGCGAGCGGGGGGATCGGGGCGAGCGCTCCGGCCGGCCGCCGCAGCAGCGGCAGGGCGGTGGCCGCAGGGCCGAGGGCGGGAACCGGAACGACCGCGGGGAGCGAGGTGGCCGAGATCGTTCGGCGGCGCCCGCACCCGGCAACAGCGCCATGGCGGACGCCCTGCGCAAGGCCGGCCTGCTGGGCGAGGGAGACCGCAAGCGCCGATAGAACGCGCAGGTCGGAGGAGCATTCCGACCGGATCGCCGAAGCCGCCCTCGCGACCTCTCCAAGGAGGCCGCGAGGGCGGTTTCGCGCCCTCCGGTCACGGCCCGAGGTGGCCCGAATTAATTCATTGACGGGCACAGAACAGGCGACCATGATCAGCTTCGGCCTCCACGGGGGGGCGCAACTATCTTCCTGTTCCTGGAGGTTGCACGTCCATGAAGCACCTGATCACGAAGGCGGCGACGGTCTCGGCCGCCGCGATGACCATGGCCCTCATCCCGCTCGCCGGCACCTCGTACGCCGCCAGCTGCTACGGCGCCGGCTGTGACAACAAGGGTCCCGTCTCCACGGGCTGCGACGCCGACGCGGTCACCAAGGGCAGCGCCACGTCCCGCACCAACTCCAACCTCAGGGTCGAGCTGCGTTGGTCCCCCACCTGCCAGGCGGCCTGGGCCCGGGTCACGACCAACGGTGAGTCGTGGTGGGACCGGTACGGCGTCATCGAGAAGTGGTCGGGCCGCGGCACCGGGTTCCAGCGCAGCCTCCAGGTGACGTTCCCCAGCTCGGGCGCGGACTGGACCAACATGCTGGGCAGCCCCACCGCCTACTACCGCGCCTGCATCAGCGACCCCGCTGCCACGAACGAGGTGGACTGCACCCCCTTCTGGTAGACCCTGACCCCCGCGTCCGCATGAACGAGGCCACAGCCCACCGGGCTGTGGCCTCTTCACGTACGGGCGTCAAGGACACCGGGAAGGTCGCCCGATTTACCCGTTGACGCGCTCAGAACAAGCCACCATGATCAGCTTCGGCCTCCACGGGGGGCTTGAAATCTTCCTTGCTCCTGGAGGTTGCACGTCCATGAAGCGCATGATCGCGAAGGCGGCGACGGTCACGGCCGCCGCGATGACCATGGCCCTCATCCCGCTCGCCGGCACTTCGTACGCCGCCGGCTGCTCCGGCACCGGCTGCGACAACAAGGGTCCCGTCTCCATGGGCTGCGACGGCGACGCCGTCACCAAGCAGACCGCCACCGCCGACGGCAGCCTCAAGGCCGAGCTGCGCTGGTCCCCCGCGTGCCAGGCCGCCTGGGTCCGCGTCACCGACCCGTCCGGCCCCAACGCCTGGTGGCCCAAGTACGGCTACATCGAGAAGTGGTCGGGCTACGGCACCGGGTTCCAGCGCAGCCTCTCGGTCACGTTCCCGGACCCGGGTTCGGACTGGTCCAACATGCTGGGCAGCCCCACCGCCTACTACCGCGTGTGCATCAAGGACTCCGGTACCGAGCAGATCGACTGCAGCAACTTCTGGTAGACCGCCGGCTCCCGCGTGAACGAGAACGAGGCCACAGCCCGCCGGGCTGTGGCCTCTTCGCGTGCGGGCGCCGCTACGGCAGGAAGCGCATCGCCCAGTCGGCGCGGTTGGCGACGGACAGGTCGGCGTCCTCCGTGAGGGGCTGGAGAAAGCCGCGGGCCGTCTTCGGGTCCGCCTGGACCAGGTCGACGATCTCGGTCGCCAGTCCGTCCTGGTCGTCACCGAGGTCGACGGCGGAGGCCCGCACCAGGACCGGGAGGGTCTCGGCGCCACCGACACCCGCGACGACCCCGCCGAGCAGCTCACGCGCGTACGCGTTCCGCTCGGCGATCGCCCGGTCGAGCTCGGCCGTCAGGCGCGGCAGCAGCGCCCGGTCTCCGCTCGCCGCGATCTCGTCGGCGAGGTCGATCGTCGCGTCGACGTCCGCGTCGAGGTCGTCCAGCATCGCGATGAGCCGGGTGATGACGTCGTCGGTCATGGTGCCTCCTGAAATGCGCCGTCCACGAGAACGGGGACGGTCGTCGAGCTGTCGGTCTCGGCGGCCACGGCCACGTCCTGCGGAAAGCCGTACTCGTACAGTTCACGGCCCGAGTCGCAGCCGTGCAAGGCGGCGACCGGGTCCTCCGTGGCCGACCACAGCGTGGCGGCCGCGGTCGCCTCGGGGGTGAGGTCGTGCGGGCCCGCGGCCCGCAGCCCGGCGAGGACCGCGCCCGCGCCGAGCAGGTCTTCGAGCGCCGGGCGCAGCGAACCGTCGGGCCACCGCTCGCCGGACGCGATGACCGCGAGCGGGCGTTCGGCGGAGCCGTACCGCCGGTCCGTGAGCCAGCGGACGACGGCCGAGTGGTTGCGCAGGGAGGCGGCGACGACGGTCGCGTCCCCCGCCTCGGCCGCGATGGTGGAGCCGTTCGGCGAGGGCAGGACCAGCCTCGGTGGCACGGGCGCGGCGCGCAGGGCGGCCGCGGACAGCGTCCACGGATGCTCGGGGGTCGCTTCCCGGCGCCCCACGGCGAGGCTCGCCCCGACGCTCTTCGCGTACGCCGCGGCCGTCGCGTCCCGCCACCGGTACGGGTACACGGCCGCGCCGGCCTCGACGGCGACGCCCACCGCGGTGGTGAAGGACAGCACGTCCACCACGACCACACAGGCGGCCGAGGGGGCGAGGACCCGCGCCTCGACGGGCCCCCAGCCGAAGGAGACGCTCATCGCGGCCCCCGGTCGCACGGGACCGTCATCCGAGTTCCGTGACCTTGCCGTCGGCGACCTCGACACGCCGCGTGGTGCGGACCGCGTCGAGCATCCGCCGGTCGTGGGTGACCAGCAGCAGCGTGCCGGTGTACGAGTCGAGCGCGGACTCCAGCTGCTCGATGGCCGGCAGGTCCAGATGGTTGGTCGGCTCGTCGAGCACGAGCAGGTTCACGCCCCGGCCCTGGAGCAGGGCGAGGGCGGCGCGGGTCCGCTCGCCCGGGGAGAGCGTGGTGGCGGGCCGCATCACATGGACGGCCTTGAGACCGAACTTGGCGAGCAGGGTACGGACCTCGGCGGGCTCCGTCTCGGGCACGGCCGCGCAGAACGCCTCCAGGAGCGACTCCGTACCGTGGAAGAGCTTCCGGGCCTGGTCCACCTCGCCGACGACGACCCCCGAGCCCAGGACCGCGTCGCCGGAGTCCAGCGGCAGCCGGCCGAGCAGGGCGGCGAGCAGGGTCGACTTCCCGGCGCCGTTGGCCCCGGTGACGGCGACCCGGTCGGCCCAGTCGATCTGCAGGGTGACGGGGCCGAAGGAGAAGTCGCCCCGGCGGACCTCGGCCTCGCGCAGGGTGGCGACGACGGAGCCGGAGCGCGGCGCGGCCGCGATCTCCATCCGCAGCTCCCACTCCTTGCGGGGCTCGTCGACGACGTCGAGGCGCTCGATCATGCGCTGGGTCTGACGGGCCTTCGCGGCCTGCTTCTCACTGGCCTCGCTGCGCGCGTTGCGCCCCAGCTTGTCGCCGTCGGTGGCCTTGCGGCGGGCGTTCTTCACGCCCTTGTCCATCCAGGACCGCTGCATGTGGCCGCGCGCTTCGAGGGCCGCCTTCTTGCCGGCGTACTCCTCGAAGTCCTCGCGGGCGTGCCGCCTGGCCCTGTCCCGCTCCTCCAGGTACGCCTCGTAACCGCCGCCGTACAGCGTGATCTGCTGCTGGGCGAGATCGAGTTCGAGGACCTTGGTGACGGTGCGGGTGAGGAACTCGCGGTCGTGGCTGATGACGACCGTCCCGGCGCGCAACCCCTTCACGAAGGCTTCGAGGCGTTCGAGACCTTCGAGGTCGAGGTCGTTGGTGGGCTCGTCGAGCAGGAAGACGTCGTAGCGGGAGAGCAGGAGCGAGGCCAGCCCGGCGCGGGCGGCCTGACCGCCGGAGAGCGAGGTCATCGGCTGGTCGAGGCCGACGGTGAGGCCGAGGGAGTCGGCGACCTCCTCGGCGCGCTCGTCGAGGTCGGCGCCGCCGAGGTTCAGCCAGCGCTCCAGGGTGATCGCGTACGCGTCGTCCGCGCCGGGCGTGCCGTCGACGAGGCCCTGGGTGGCCTCGTCCATCGCGATCTGGGCGGCGGCGACACCGGTGCGCCGGGCGAGGAACTCCCGCACGGTCTCCCCCGCGCGCCGCTCCGGCTCCTGCGGGAGGTGGCCGACGGCGGCGGTGGGCGGGGAGAGCCGGAGCTCGCCCTCCTCCGGGGTGTCGAGGCCGGCGAGCAGCCGCAGCAGGGTCGACTTGCCGGCGCCGTTGACACCGACGAGGCCGATCACGTCGCCGGGGGCGACGACGAGGTCGAGGCCGGCGAAGAGGGTGCGTTCGCCGTGGCCGGCGGCGAGGTCCTTGGCGACGAGGGTTGCAGTCATCAGGGAACGAATCCTAGGCGACGGAACGACACGCCGAGGATTCGAGGAGCCGCAGCAGTACGGACCGGTAGGCCGCGCCGTGGAAGCGGTACGGGCCGACGCCGGGATAGCCGTCGCGGGCCGCGTCCGCGGTGGGGCCGGTCTGCCAGGCGAAGTCGCGCCAGACGACGTCCTCGCCGTGGTGCTCGACGACGGCCGTGACGACTCCGCAGCCGAGGTCCTCGCAGTCGGGGCAGGAGTAGATCACCCGGCGTCCGTGGGCGGGCCGGGGGTCACGGCCGAGGAGCCGCTCGACGTGGTCGGCGCGGAGGACGGGCGGGACGTCGGACGCCAGGGGCGACACCGTGTCGGCGCCGTCGACCTCGTCGAGCAGCCGGAGCAGGGGCCTGCCGTCGACCACGAGGTCGACGAGGTCGTGCCGGGGGCCGGTGGGGCTCCCGGGGAGGACGCCGTCCGCACGGGTGGCGGGGGCGAGGTCGAGGGTCGTGTAGGCGCCGCGCATGCCATCGAGTCTTCCGCGCTCTCGTGGCCGGTCCGTCCCGGAAATGTCCCGGTCCCGGTACGGTCCCGGGCATGGACAGCGACGTGATCGTGGTGGGTGGCGGGGTCGTCGGACTGACGACCGCGGTGACGCTGGCGGAACGCGGCCTTCGGGTCCGGGTCTGGTCGCGGGACGAGACGACGGCGACGACCTCGGCGGTGGCGGGGGCGCTGTGGTGGCCGTACCGGATCGAACCGGAGGCCGAGGCCGGGGCCTGGGCACTGGTCTCGCTGCGGGTGTACGGGGAGATGGCCGCCGATCCGGAGCGGACGGGGGTGCGGTGGGTGGCCGGCGTCCACGCGGACACCGTTCTGGACCGCCTCGGCCCCTGGGCGCGGGAGGTGCCGGGCCTGCGGCAGCTGGCACCCGATGAGGTGCCGGGGCCGTACGACGTGGGTCTGGCGGCGCGGTTGCCGCTGATCGACATGCCGGTCCATCTGGCGTGGCTGCGGGGCCGGTTCGAGGCGGCCGGCGGGGTCGTCGAGCGGCGTGCGGTCACCGGCTTCGAGGAGGCGGCGGCCGGGGCGCGGGTGGTCGTCGACTGCACCGGTTCGGCGGCGCGGGAACTCGTACCGGATCCCGGACTGCAGCCGGTGCGGGGGCAGTTGGTGCTGGTGGAGAACCCGGGGATCGAGGAGTGGTTCACCTCGGCGGATGCCGGGTCGAGCGAGACGACGTACTTCTTCCCGCAGCCGGGGCGGCTGATCCTGGGCGGGACGGCCGAGGAGGGCGACGAGCGTCTTGAGCCCGATGCGGCGACGGCGGCGGCGATCGTGGCGCGGTGCGCGCGGGTACGGCCGGAGATCGCGGGGGCGCGGGTGCTCGGCCACCGGGTGGGCCTGCGTCCGGCGAGGGTCGGCGGGGTGCGGATCGAGGCGGTGCCGCTGCCGGGCGGCGGGCGCCTGGTGCACCACTACGGGCACGGGGGCGCGGGGGTGACGGTGTCCTGGGGGTGTGCGGAGCGGGCGGCGGAGCTGGTGGAGGGGGCCTGAGGCGGAAGGGGGACCGGCCGCCCCGGCCGGTCACACCCGACCGGGCGGGGGGACGGCGTGGGGCGGGCGCGGCCGCGGGGCGGGCGCTGTCCCTTCGAACCGCGCGCGGGGCGGGTGCTGCCCTTTCGGACAGCACCCGCCCCGCGTTTGCACACCGGATCAATTTCCCGGCGGGTGCTCCTACTTCCAGAGCGGCGGCTTGCTGTTGTTGTCGGCGTCGTGGCACTGGCGGGCGCGCTTCTCCAGGGCGTCGGCGCGAGCGAGGGCCTTGCGGGCCTCCGTGTGGGCGCCGAGGCGCTTGAGCTGGGCGGCGCGGTCGCGCTCGTTGCGGGCGTCGTTCTTCAGCTGGGTGATGTTGCAGGTCATCCTGGCCGCGGCCGCGGGCTCGGCGGTCACCGTCTGACCGAGCAGCACGCCGCCGGCGAGCAGGGTCGTGGCGAGCGCCGCCGTCAGGGCACGACGCGCGGTCTTCATGTAACGCATGGTGATTCTCCAACTTCCAGGCCGTGGGGACCTGTTCGAGGCATGGTCAGTACCAGTCGGTAACTTTACCTCGGCAAATGTCGGAATCACGCCATCCCTGCGCTGCGGCACGTGATCGTCAACACTCCTCCACAGGACTCCCACTGACGAGGTGATAGGCGGCACGCTCGTCCAGAAGCAGCGGAACGAGCGCGCGCCGCGACTGGCCCAGCGGTACGAACGCTCCCGCGCCCTCCCGCCGGACGGCCACGCCGTGCAGGGCGAGTTCGTCGCCGACCTCGGCGTACTGAGCGGCGTCCAGGCGGTAGCCGCACGGCGGGTCGGCGAGGACCTCCGCGGGCTCCGGCGGGTCGTTGTCGGCGCCGCCGAGGAAGACCGGGCCCCGGTCGGCGTATCCGGCGCGCCGGGCGGCGGTGGTGGCCGCGGTGAGCGGCCCGCGGCGCTCCTCCAGGTAGGCGAAGGCGCCCTCCAGAGCCGTGTGTTGGGTGGCGACCCGACGCCGGTGGTTGCGTGCCGGGTCGTTCTGTTCGGCCTCGTCGAGCGCGTCCACCCGGGTCTCGACGAGGAGGCCCACGGAGTGCTTGATGCCGGCCGTGTTCCGCAGGATCCGCTCCTGGCCGTCGCCCGCGACCTGCTTGAGCGGCTTGCCGGTGAGGGGGTCGGTCCAGATGCCGTAGATGCCGCTGCTGTAGCCGGCGAGCCCGGCGGCGGGCCTGACGTACTCCTCGGAGAGGGTCCTGGACTCGTCGTGGACGTGCGGGTCGGCGTCGAGGCTGCGCGGCCAGAGGGCGAGCAGGTCCTTGTCGTAGTACCGGGGGGTGGCACCGTACTCGTGGAGGTCGTAGACGAGTTCGGGCCGCCGGTCGCGGATGACGGCGGCGACCGCCCTCGCCTCGGCGGTGCGCAGGGCGATGTGGTCGCGGTTGACGTCGATGCCGTCGGCGTTGCCCCGGGTGTCGGCCTCCCGCCCGTCGGGGTTGGCCGTGGGGACGACGAGGAGGGTCGTCCGGGCGAGGAAGCGCGAGGTCTCCCGGTCCTGGGCGTGGGCGAGGTCGCGCACCGTGCTCAGACAGGCCTCGCGGCCCGCGGGCTCGTCGCCGTGCTGGCTGCAGACGAGCAGCACGGTGGTACGGCCCGTACCGAGGGTGGCGAGCCGGACCGGGCGCCCCTGTGCGGTGGTGCCGATCACCCGGAGCGACAGCCGGGCGCTCGCCCGGTCGACGGCCGCGAGGAAGTCACCCTCCTCGGCCTCGGTGGTCCATCGGGCACCCCGGCTCGTCTCGAATCCGGTGCGCGGGATCGGCTTCGCGGGCGCGCTGTCCGCCGCCTTGGCCGGGACGGTGACGAGCGGCAGCGCGAGGGCGGCGGCGCCCGCCACGAGGGCGAGGGTGCGGCGTGAACTCCGTTGCGTCGTAAGAGGGTTCATCGGGCGGCTCCGAATCCCGGCAGTCGCGGACCGGTGACGGCCACCGGCGGTGCGGCGGCGATCGACGAGGGGACGAGCGCGGTGGCCGGCGGAACGGCCGGGTACGGACCGGAGGTCGCCCGGCCGAAGGCCCCGGCGCCACCGACCAGCGGCAGCTTCGCCCAGGTGCGGGTGAGGTCCAGCGTCAGGGTCGGCGTGGTCGACGGAGGGTCGAGCAGGTCCTTGTCGGTGCCCCCGACGATCAGGGCGAGACGGTGGCCGGCCGGCACGACATGGTCGGTGGCGGCGAGGTCCAGGGTCATGGTGTACGCCCTGCCGGGGGTCAGTGGGCGCTCCTTGCCCGGGTCGGCCCAGGTGCCGAGGTCGGCCCAGCCTCGGCTGACGACCGTGTACCCGACATCCGCGGTGCGGGCCTCGGTCTCCTTGAAGCAGGCGCTGTCGCCGGGCGTGCTCGCTCCCCAGCAGCTGCGGTCGGTGCGGGTGGTGATGCCCTCGCCGGGGGCCCCGTAGTCGCGGATCGTGTCGGGTCCGAGGTCCACGAGGACGGCGGTGAGGTGTGCGGTGGCGGTGGTCGGGGTGGCGGTGACCGTCACCTTGGAGGAGCCGGAGATCCGCAGGTCGCGGGAGAGGCGACGGGTGACGAAGCCGGCCTTCTCGGGGGTCGCGGCGTCGATCCGGGCCGCCCAGTCGAGCTCGCCGAGGCCCGGGTCGTCGGTGAAGGTCGCGGTGGAGCCGGGGGCGGCGGGTGCGCGGCCGAGGACGCCGGGCCCGGCTGCCGTACCGGGGGCGGGGCGCAGGGTGGTGGTCGCGGTGGCGCGGGGCGGCCACTGCCGGTCGGTGGTCCAGCGGTCCGGAGCGCGCTCGATGTCGGCGACCGGTTCGCGGTCGATGCCGTTGTCGTAGCCGAGGAGGTAGTGGTCGAACCAGCGGTGCAGGGTGCGGACCCAGTCGGCGCGCCGGAAGTCGAAGGGGTCGACGTGGCCGGTCTGGGAGAGCCAGATCTTCCGTTCGACGCCGTGGGCGGCGAGCGCGTCCCACCACTGGCCGAACTGGCCGGCGCGCACGTTGAGGTCCTGCTGTCCGTGGACGACGAAGACGCTCGCCTTCACCTTGCCCGCGTTGCGTACGTGGTCGCGCTCGGTCCAGGCGGTGGTCCGGTCGCCGCTGTACGGGGTGCCGGCGGTGATCCGGTCCTGGACGGCGCCGCAGCGGGCCTGCGCCTCGGGGCTGTTGACGTACTCGGAGAGCCAGCTCGGGTTGGCGTTGTAGAGCGGGGCTCCCTGGGAGTGGAAGTAGTCGTACCAGGAGGAGATGGCGCCGATCGGAACGATCGTCTTCAGCCCTTCGACGCCGGTGGCGGCGACGCCGTTGGCGATGGTGCCGTCCCAGCTCTTGCCGATCATGCCGACGTTCCCGGTGCTCCAGGTGGTGGCGCGGGCCCGGGAGTCCCCCGTACGGGTGGTGTAGCCGCGGGCGCGGCCGTTCAGCCAGTCGACGACGGCCTTGGCCGACTGGACGTCGGAGCGGCCGCCGACGTCGTCGCAGCCGTCCGAGCGGTTGGTGCCGGCGAGGTCGACCGCGACGAAGGCGTAGCCGCGCGGGACGAAGAAGTTGTCGTAGAAGAGCGGGAACTGGACGGGGTTTCCGTCGGCGTCGTAGGTCTTCTTCTGCCCCTCGTTGCCGCGTCCGCAGCAGGCGTAGTAGGGGCTGGCGTCCATGATGACCGGGATCTTCCGGCCTGCCGCCGCGGTCTCCCGGGGGCGGACGATGTCGACGGCGACCCGGTCCGCGCGCCCGTCGCCGTCGCCGTCGAGTCCGGTGTCGACCCAGACGGACTCGCGGATCGCGTCGGCGTACGAGTGAACGGGCCGGGACTCACGTGACTCGCGCGCAGCGGGCGCGGCGGGTTCCGGCTGCGCGCCGGCGGGTGTGACCAGGGTCGCGAGCAGCGCGGCCGTGGCCGCGGCGACGAGTGTTCCGTACGGCAGTCGGGCTCCGCGGGTTCTCCGCATTCGCATCGGCATGGGCGGGAACGTACCCCGGTCAACTCCCGTGCGAAAGAGTGCCGCAGGTGTCCTGTGTGGCCGCGGAGACAGGGTGCGGGCACTCCGAGTGAGGCGCGTCACTGTCAGGGTGCTTCGGGTGGGGCATGCGTGATCATGACCCGATGGACGCTCGATTCCTTGGTATTTCCGAACTGGTCGAAGCCCCGTCCGTGGCGGTCGTGGTCGACGTCATGCGTGCGTACACGGTGGCCGCCTGGGCCTTCGCCCAGGGGGCGGAGAAGATCGTTCTCGCCGAGTCGCTGGACGAGGCGCTGGCGCTCAAGGCCGGCCACCCGGACTGGGTGGCGCTCAAGGACGGCCCGTCCGCGCCCGGCTTCGACGCCGTCAACTCGCCCGGCCTGCTGCGGTCCCTCGATCTCGGGGGACGGACCGTCGTGCAGAAGACCACGGCGGGGACGGTCGGCGCGCTCGCGGTGAAGGAGGCGTCGCTCGTGCTGTGCGCCGGTTTCGTGGTGGCGGAGGCGACGGCCCGGCTCTTGCGGGCACGCGCGTGCGACCGTGTCACGTTCGTGGTCACCGGCGAGGACGGTCGGGCCGATGAGGACCTGGCGTGCGCCCAGTACATCGCCCGGAGGGCGGCCGGAGAAGGAACGGATCCGGCCGACTTCCTCCGCCGCGCCGGTGAGTCCCGGGCCGCCTTCGAGCTGACATCGGGTGTGCGCCGAGGCGTCCATGCCGATGACGTCGAACTCTGTCTGGAGCTCGACCGGTTCCCCTTCGCCATGGTGGCGACCTTGGAGGACTCCTTGATGGTCCTTCGTCCGTGCGCCGCGCCTTCACCCACCCCGTAGGTCCGGGCGGGCCCAGGACCAGGGCGGATTCAGGTCACGCCTGAGACTGATGGGTTCATGTCGGCCAAATGGCGATCGTGTGACAGCGGGTCCTCTGGACGTGACGGTGCGTCGGGGCTCTGAATAGTGTCCAGGCTAAGGACCGACGACCACCCGCGCGTCTTACGTTTCTTATGACTTGGGGAGCACCTGTGCACCGCAGAATCATCGTTCCGAGCGCCCTCGCGGCCTCCCTGCTGCTGGCGATCCCGGCATCGGCGGCCGACTTCACTCCTGGGGCCCCGGGCATCGGCGACTCCTACTACCCCACCAGTGGCAACGGCGGATACGACGTCTCCCACTACGACCTGCGGCTGAAGTACCAGCCCGCCACGGACCTGCTGGAGGGCACGGCGACGATCGTCGCCACCGCCAAGCAGAACCTCTCCCGGTTCAACCTCGATCTCGGCCTGACGGTCAGCGAGGTCCGGGTCAACGGCCGCCTCGCGAAGTTCACCGCTTCGGGCGCCCACGAGCTGGAGGTCACCCCGGCCGCACCGCTGGAGAAGGACAAGGCGATCTCGATCGTCGTCCGTTACGCGGGCAAGCCCTCCGAGGTGAAGATCGACGGCTGGTCGGCCTGGGCCCGCACCCCTGACGGCGGTGTCGCCGCGCAGGAGCCGGACTCGGCCGTCTGGTGGTTCCCGTCCAACGACCACCCGCTGGACAAGGCCACCTTCGACGTCTCCGTCTCGGTGCCGGACGGCACCCAGGCCATCAGCAACGGCGTGCTGCAGTCGCAGTCCTCGCGCCTCGGCTGGACCCGCTTCAACTGGCGTTCCAACAAGCCGCAGGCGACGTATCTGGCCACGCTCGCCGTCGGCAAGTTCGACATCACGACGGACAAGACGGCGAACGGGCTGCCCGTCCTCAACGCGTACAGCAAGGACCTCGGCGACAACGACGGCGCCGCGCGCGCCTCGATCGAGCGCACGACCGAGGTCGCGGAGTGGCTGGAGGGGGTCTTCGGGCCGTACCCGTTCAACTCCCTCGGCGGGTACGTGCCGAACGTGACCAGCGGCTTCGCCCTGGAGACGCAGACCCGACCGTTCTACAGCCCGCGGCAGTTCGCCAACGGCGCGAACGTGTCGGTGGTCGTGCACGAGCTGGCACACCAGTGGTACGGCGACAGCGTGTCCGTCCGCGACTGGAAGGACATCTGGGTCAACGAGGGCTTCGCCCGCTACAGCCAGTGGCTGTGGTCGGAGAAGGAGGGCGAGGGCACGGCCCAGGAGCTGGCGGACTACGTGTACGCCACCCGGACGGCCGAGGACCCGTTCTGGACGGTGAAGCCGGGTGACCCGGGCGCCGAGAACCAGTTCCACATCGCCGTCTACGACCGGGGCGCGCTGGCTCTCCAGGCGCTGCGCAACGAGATCGGCGACGAGGACTTCTTCGCGATCCTGAAGGGCTGGCCGCAGCAGTTCGCGTACGGCAACGCGCGGGTCGCCGACTTCGTGCGGTACGCCGAGAAGGTCTCCGGCAAGCCGCTGGCCGAGCTCTTCGACACCTGGCTGTACCAGCCGTCGAAGCCCTCCGCGTCGACGGCGGCGGCGGTCGGCCTGTCCGCGCCGGCGGCGGCGCCCGCGTCCGGTACCTCGTCCGCGCGCTCGGCCGCTCCGAAGGCCGCGCAGCCGAAGCCGGTCCAGCCGAAGTCCTGGAAGAAGATCGCGGCGACGAACACCGTCCACGAGACGGAGCACCACGGCAGGCACTGATCAGCCGAGCGGTGACCGGGGCCGTACGGCCACCGGAACCGTACGGTCAGGGGAGCCGCCCTTCACCGGGGCCGTCCGTCAGCGCGCAGCGCGGCGGGCGGCCTCGCGTGCCTTCCGGGCCAGTGGCAGATAGCGCAGCCGCTCCGGCAGGACGGGGACCACGGCCCTGACCACCCGGGCGAACCGGCGCAGCGCGCGGTCCTGCGCGTCCGTCCATTCGAGTCCAATGGCCTCCCGGGCGTCCGGCGGCATCATGCCGACGGTGAGGAAGGCACGCAGCCGCAGGAACGGGCGGCGCAGGACCGGCCAGAGCAGCCGGAGGACGAGCCGGACGGGCAGCGGACCGCGGTCGGGGGCGGGCACGGGCTGGTCGGGGTCGAGCAGCTCCCGCACGACGACGGTCGCCTCCAGCTCGTCCGCGAGGACCTTCCGGTAGTACGGCCAGAACTCCTCGATCGTCTGCGGCATGTCCCGGTCGTGGATGCCGAGGATCCTGCCGACCTGGAGCCACTCGGCGTACAGCTGCCGTTCCTGCGCCTCGGTGAGGGGGCGGGCGAGGAGGCGGAGGCCGTGGGCGTAGACGGGGAAGCCGGTCGCGTGCACCCAGGAGTAGTAGGCGGGGGTGAGGGCGTGGTAGCGGCGCCCGTGCGCGTCGGTGCCCTGGATGTCGCGGTGCAGCCGGCGGAGGCGGCGCCCCTCCCGCGCGGCGTCCTCACCGCCGTAGATCCACAGCTGGACCGAGCGCAGGGAGCGTTCGCCCCGGCCCCAGGGGTCGGTGCGGAAGACGGAGTGGGCGTCGACTCCGGCGCCGATCGCGGGGTGGGCGACCTGCATCGTGAGAGCGGCGGGGAGCATCAGGAGCGCCCGGATGTCGCCGGCCACGCTCCACAGCACGCCGCCGACGGGCGGTGGCAGCGGATCGCCGCCGACGGGGACCTGATCGCCTGACGTCACATGCTCCATGGGGCTCTCTCCTCACACTCCAGGCTGCACCCACGACGAAGGGGCCGTCACCCGGGCGTTTCGGCCCCTGGTGACGGCCCCTTCCGGGGAGTACGGGTCAGCCGCGGTCGGCGCCGACCGGCTCGCCGACGATACGGGCGGCGAGGGCGTGGGCCCAGGCGTCGACATCGGCGTTGAGCTCGCGCTCGGCGGCGGCACGCTCGGCGGCGATCTTCACGGAACCGGCGGCGATGATCGACTCGCGCTCGGCGTTGCCCTCGGCGCGGGCGGCGGCGATGGCCACCGAGCCCTCCTCGACGGCCTTGGCGCGGATACGGGCGGCCTCGTGGCGGGCCTCGGCCAGCTCGGCCTCGTACTGCTCACGGATCTGGGTGGCCTCGGCGCGCAGGTCGTCGGCGCGTCCGGTGCCGCCGTCGATGGCGTCCTCGCGCTCGTCGAGGGTGCGCCGGATCTTCGGCAGGATGCCCTTCGCCATGATGAGGAAGGTGAGGGCGAACAGCACCAGGCCGAGGATGAGCTCCGCCCAGACAGGGTTGAGCGGACCGAGGTCCATGTTGAAGACAGTCGAGTTCGAAGCGAGGGTCATGCGCGCATTCTACCTGCTAGAAAAAGCGACATTTCGGGCTCCCTGGCGAGAGTTGTCACTTTCGTGCGAGTCCGGCCAGATTCCCGGCACCCAAAGGCTACCGGAAGGTAACCACGGCTGATTGTATGTGCCGCGCCAGCACAACCCCCCACACCCTCAAGGGAGTTCCCGTGTCGTTCGCCGCGCTCCGCCGCGCCCCCGGCGCCGCCCTTTCCCTGGCCCTCGCGGCCGCCACCCTGGCCGCGACCGCTCCGGGCGCGACCGCCGCCTCCGCCGGGGCGGCCGCCGAGGCCCCGCGGCTGAAGGTGCTCACGTACAACGCGTTCCTGTTCTCGAAGACGCTCTACCCGAACTGGGGCCAGGACCACCGGGCCAAGGCGATCCCCGCGGCCCCCTGGTACCAGGGGCAGGACGTCGTCGTCCTCCAGGAGGCCTTCGACAACGGCGCCTCGGACGCCCTCAAGACGAACTCCGCCGGCCAGTACCCGTACCAGACCCCGATCGTGGGCCGCAGCAAGAGCGGCTGGGACGCCACCGGCGGCTCCTACTCCGCGACCACCCCCGAGGACGGCGGGGTGACGATCCTCAGCAAGTGGCCGATCATCCGCAAGGAGCAGCACGTCTACAAGGACGCCTGCGGCGCCGACTGGTGGTCGAACAAGGGCTTCGCGTACGTCGTGCTCGACGTCAACGGCAGCAAGGTCCACGTCGTCGGCACCCACGCCCAGTCCACCGACCCGGGGTGCTCGGCGGGGGAGGCGGCGCAGATGCGCAGCCGGCAGTTCAAGGCGATCGACGCCTTCCTCGACGCCAAGAGCATCCCGTCGAACGAGCAGGTGATCGTCGCCGGCGACATGAACGTCGACTCGCACACTCCCGAGTACGGAACGATGCTCGCCGACGCGGGCCTGACCGGGGCCGACGCCCGCACCGGCCACCCGTACTCCTTCGACACCGACCTGAACTCGATCGCCTCCGAGCGCTACCCGGACGAC
Organism: Streptomyces sp. NBC_00250; assembly: GCF_036192275.1. Taxonomy (NCBI): domain Bacteria; kingdom Bacillati; phylum Actinomycetota; class Actinomycetes; order Kitasatosporales; family Streptomycetaceae; genus Streptomyces; species Streptomyces sp. NBC_00250. The sequence continues at coordinate 1,820,878 of NZ_CP108088.1, forward strand.
CCGCGCGAGGACCTCGACTACGTCCTCTACCGCTCGGGGAACGCCCGGCCCGCGAACTGGACCAACCACGTGGTCCTGGAGAAGAGCGCCCCGTGGACGGTCTCCAGCTGGGGCACGAGCTACACGTACACCAACCTTTCCGACCACTACCCGGTCACGGGCTTCTGAGCTGACCGGCGGGCGGCGGAGGCGGGGCGTCAGTACCCGTATCCGCCGCCGAAGAGGCTGTAGAGCCAGGCCCCGAGCACCCCTGCGACACAGAGCAGCACGACGAAGGACCCGAAGCTCGTGTGCCGCTCCTTACGGGGCCGGGCGGGGCGGGCGGCACGCTCCGGCCGGCCCGGCTTCGCCTTCCTCTCCGGTCCGCCCCGCTTCCTCGCCCCTGCCGGAGCGGGCTCGGCGACCGCGGCGACGTCGGCGAGCAGGCTCCGGCAGACCGCCGCCAGCTCCGCCGTCCCGGCCGTCAGGTCGACGACCACCTCGGTACGGGCCGGGGCCGTCGTGCCCCCGTCGAGGAGCCTCCCGGCACGCAGCAGCGCCTGATCCTTACCCCCGGTCGGGCCGAGGCTTATCCAGCGGCCCACGTGCTCGCCCCGGATCACCACACCGCCGCCCCGCTCCCGGTACACGGTGTGCTCCCGCCACAGGACTCCGGCCAACTCTTGCGCCGTCTCCCTGAGTTGCGTGTACATCTGACTCCCCTGTTCCCGTTCCCCAGTTCGAACAGCCGCAGACTCTAGCCGCCGCCCCCGCCGGCCCCCGCGACGCCCCGCCCCCGCGCCCCTTACGCGTCGAAGTCGTACACCGTGACCGGTATCCCCCGGTCCACCAGACGCCGCACGACGAGGGGCTCGACCCGCTCCCAGGAGCCTCCCGCGAGCCCGCAGCCGATGCGCGGCATGTGCACGGAGGCCCCCAGCCCGGTCGCCCTGTCGGCGAGCAGTCCCAGCGCGGCGTCGATCGCCTCGTACCGCACGGGTACGGCCGTGTCGCGCACGGTGCGTATCCCCCGCTGGCCGACCAGATTGGCCACCCACAGTTCGGGCTCGACCCGCACGAACTGGGCCGCGCCGAGCCCGTGGTCGTTCCGCTCGCGCTCGCGGTGCCACTGCCGGAAGGCGGCCTCGGGCGCGGGCCAGCGGCGTGAGATCGCCAGCACGAAGCCCCTGCCCCAGGCACCGATGTCGTTGCAGACGTGGGCGATGATCCTGACGCCCTCGCCCCGTGGCGCGGTCGCGTCCCCCTGCACATACGTGATGCCGCTCGTGATGGCGTTCATGACGATCACGCTACGGGGCACCACTGACAGTGCGCGCGCTCTTCTACAGCGCTGGTGAGACAGCAATACTGTTCAAGTGACCGGGACCGGCCGGTCGACGGCAGCGGAAGCGAGGCACCTCGGATGGGCGTCGGGAGCGACGAGGAGGGCGGGCCCAGCTACACCGTCGACGAGCTGGCCGCGCGGGCCGGGGTCACGGTGCGGACCGTGCGGTTCTACGGGACCCGCGGGCTCCTTCCGCCGCCCGTCATCGGGGCGCGGCGGGTCGGGCACTACGGGCAGGGCCATCTGTCCCGGCTGGCGCTCATCGAGGAGCTCCAGCGGCAGGGGATGACGCTGGCCGCGATCGAGCGGTACCTGGAGCAGCTGCCGCCCGACCTCAGCGCGCAGGACCTGGCGATCCACCGGGCCCTGGTCGCCTCCTGGGCGCCGGAGTCCGCCGAGTCCATCACCCGGCGCGAGCTGGAGCGGCGGGCCGGGCGGGCGCTGACCGAGCGGGACGTGGACCGGCTGGCCGCGATGGGGGTGCTCGACCGGACCGCCGAGGACGACACCTTCCGGCTCGACGGCTCCCTGCTGCGGCTCGGCGTCGAGCTGCTCGACGTACCCATCGAGCACGAGACGATCCTCGCCTCCCGCACCGTTCTCCTGGAGCACGCGCGCGCTGCCGCCCAGGAGCTGTCCCGGCTGTTCCGGGACGAGGTGTGGAGCCCGTACCGGGAGAGCGGGGAGGACCCGGACCACCTGAGCGCGATGAAGTCGCTCTCGGCGCACATGCAGCCGATGGTGGTCCAGGCCCTCCTCACGGCCTTCCAGCGCTCACTGAGCGAGGAGCTGAGGACGGCGTTCAGGACTCGGTGAGAGGGCCGGCCGGGGACCGGCCCTCGGCACCGCCCGGACGGCCGACCCCCGGAGCCGGCCCCCGCACCGCACGGACGCCGGCCCCTTCCCCGAGCGGCACCGCTCAGGCGTCGGTGAAGACCTCGCCCCGCTCTGCCTTCTCCACCAGGAGCGCCGGCGGGGTGAACCGCTCGCCGTACGTCGCGGCCAGCTCACGCGCGCGTGCCGTGAATCCGGCGACACCGCCCTCGTAACCGTTGATGTACTGGAGCACGCCGCCGGTCCAGGCCGGGAAGCCGATGCCCATGATGGAGCCGATGTTGGCGTCGGCGACCGAGGTCAGGACGCCCTCCTCCACGAGCCGGACGGTGTCCAGGGCCTCGGCGAAGAGCATCCGCTCCTGCATGTCGCGGAAGGGGATCTCGTGTCCGGGCTTGGCGAAGTGCTCGCGCAGGCCGGGCCAGAGCTTCCCGCGCCTGCCGTCCTCGCCGTACTCGTAGAAGCCCACGCCGCCGCTGCGACCGGGCCGCCCGAACTCGTCGACCATGCGGTCGATGACGGCCTCGCCCGGGTGGCTGACCCAGGTGCCGCCGGCCTCCTCGATCGCCCGCTTCGTCTCGTTGCGGATCTTGCGCGGGAGGGTCAGGGTCAGTTCGTCCATCAGCGAGAGGACCTTGGCCGGGTAGCCGGCCTGCGCGGCGGCCTGCTCGACGGAGGCGGGCTCGATGCCCTCGCCGACCATGGCGACGCCCTCGTTGATGAAGTGGCCGATCACCCGGGAGGTGAAGAAGCCGCGCGAGTCGTTGACGACGATCGGCGTCTTGTTGATCTGCCGGACCAGGTCGAAGGCGCGGGCGAGCGCCTCGTCGCCGGTCCGCTCGCCCTTGATGATCTCGACGAGCGGCATCTTGTCGACGGGCGAGAAGAAGTGCAGACCGATGAAGTCGCCCTGGCGCTCCACGCCCTCGGCGAGGACGGAGATCGGCAGGGTCGAGGTGTTGGAGCAGAGCAGCGCGTCGGGCTCGACGACGTCCTGGATCTCCTGGAAGACCTTGTGCTTGAGCGCCGTGTCCTCGAAGACTGCCTCGATGACCGCGTCGCAGCCCGCCAGGTCCCCGGCCTCGGAGGTCGGCGTGATGCGGGCGAGGAGCGCGTCGGCCTTCTCCTGGGTCGTACGGCCGCGGGAGACGGCCTTGGCGCAGAGGGCCTCGGAGTAGGCCTTGCCCTTCGCGGCGGACTCGGCGGAGACGTCCTTGAGGACGACCTCGATGCCGGCGCGGGCGCAGGAGTACGCGATGCCGGCGCCCATCATGCCCGCGCCGAGGACGGCGACCTTGCGGACCGGGCGGGGCTCGATGCCCTTCGGGCGGCTCGCGCCGGAGTTGACGGCCTGGAGGTCGAAGAAGAACGCCTGGATCATGTTCTTCGCCGTCGGGCCGACGACCAGCTCGGTGAAGTAGCGGCTCTCGATGACGAGCGCGGTCTCGAAGTCGACCTGGGAGCCCTCGACGGCCGCGGCCATGATGTTCCGGGGCGCCGGGTAGGGCGCGCCGTTGAGCTGCTTGCGCAGGTTGGCGGGGAAGGCGGGCAGGTTGGCCGCGAACTTGGGGTTCGACGGGGTGCCGCCGGGGATCCGGTAGCCGGGGACGTCCCAGGGCTGGCGGGACTCGGGGTGGGCGTCGATGAAGGCGATGGCCTTGGCCATCATCTCCTCGCGGGTGGCGGCCACCTCGTGGACGAGGCCGTTGTCGAGGGCGCGCCTGGGGGCGTACTGGGTGCCCTGGAGCAGCACCTTGAGCAGCGCGTCGGTGATGCCCATGAGGCGGACGGTACGGGCGACGCCGCCACCGCCCGGCAGCAGGCCGAGGGTGACCTCGGGCAGGCCGATCTTGGAGCCGGGGGCGTCGAGGGCGACGCGGTGGTGGGAGGCGAGGGCGATCTCGTAGCCCCCGCCGAGCGCGGCGCCGTTGATCGCGGCGACGACGGGCTTGCCGAGGGTCTCGATGCGGCGCAGCGCCCGCTTCATCTCCAGTGCGCCCTCGAAGATGTCCCGGGCGTGCTCGGGGCCCGCCTGGATCATGTCCTTGAGGTCGCCGCCCGCGAAGAAGGTCTTCTTCGCGGAGGTGTAGATGATGCCGCGGATGGAGTCCTTCTCGGCCTCCACGCGGTCGGCGATCGCGATGATCGAGGCCCGGAAGGCCTGGTTCATGGTGTTGGCGGACTGGTTCGGGTCGTCGAGGACGAGGGTGACGATCCCGGTCTCGTCCTGCTCCCAGCGGATGGTGGTGCTCTCGCTCATGTCTCTGCTTCTCCGTGGACGTGAAGAGGGGTTCGGACGGGACGGTCAGACGCGCTCGACGATGGTGGCGATGCCCATGCCGCCGCCCACGCAGAGGGTGGCGAGGCCGTAGCGCTTGTCCTGCCGCTCCAGCTCGTCCACGAGGGTGCCGAGGATCATCGCGCCGGTGGCGCCGAGCGGGTGGCCGAGCGCGATGGCACCGCCGTTGACGTTGACCTTGTCCAGGGTGATGCCCATGTCCTTGACGAAGCGCAGGACGACGGCCGCGAAGGCCTCGTTGATCTCGATCAGGTCGATGTCGTCGATGGTGAGGCCGGCCTTGGCGAGGGCCTTGCGGGCGGCCGGGGCGGGGCCGGTCAGCATGATGGTCGGCTCGGAGCCGGAGACGGCGGCCGAGACGATCCGGGCGCGCGGGGTCAGTCCGTACCGCTCGCCGACCTCCTTGGAGCCGATGGCGACGAGGGAGGCGCCGTCGACGATGCCGGAGGAGTTGCCGGCGTGGTGGACGTGGTCGATCTCCTCGATCCAGTGGTACTTCTGCAGGGCGACGGCGTCGAAGCCGCCCAGCTCGCCGATGTCGGCGAAGGAGGGCTTGAGCCGGGCGAGGGAGTCGGCGGTGGTGCCGGGGCGCAGGAACTCGTCGTGATCGAGGACGGTCAGTCCCGCGCGGTCCTTGACGGGGACGATCGACCGGGCGAAGCGGCCGTCCTTGACGGCGGCCGCGGCGCGCTCCTGGGAGAGGGCGGCGTATTCGTCGACGTCGCGGCGGGTGAAGCCCTCGATGGTGGCGATGAGGTCGGCGCCGATGCCCTGCGGGACGAAGTTGGTGTCCAGGTTGGTCATCGGGTCGGCGAACCAGGCGCCGCCGTCGGAGGCCATCGGCACCCGGGACATGGACTCGACGCCGCCGGCGAGGACGAGGTCCTCCCAGCCGGAGCGGATCTTCATCGCGGCCATGTTGACCGCTTCGAGGCCGGAGGCACAGAAGCGGTTCTCCTGGACGCCGGCGACGGTGTCGGGGAGTCCGGCGGCGATGGCGGCGATCCGGGCGATGTCGGAGCCCTGGTCGCCGACGGGACCGACGACGCCGAGGACGATGTCGTCGATGGCGGCCGGGTCGAGGTCGGGGTTCCGGGTCTGGATCTCCCGGATGAGTCCGACGACCAGGTCGATGGGCTTGGTGCCGTGCAGGGAGCCGTTGGCCTTGCCGCGTCCGCGCGGGGTGCGGATCGCGTCGTACACGTACGCTTCGGTGCTCACGGAAAGCCTTTCGCGATGAGGGTGGTCGAGCAGAGGGGTGAGGGTGGTCGAGCGGGAGAGGGAGGACGTCAGCCGAGGAGGGAACGGCCGATGATCTCCTTCATGATCTCGGTGGTGCCGCCGTAGATGGTCTGGATCCGGCCGTCGGTATAGGCGCGGGCGACCGGGAATTCGCTCATGTAGCCGTACCCGCCGTGCAGTTGCAGACAGCGGTCGGCGACCCGCTTCTGGAGTTCGGTCGCCCACCACTTGGCCATGGAGGCGTGGACGGCGTCGAGGCCGGCCCCTTCCGGGTCGGTGTGCTCCTCGATGCAGCGGTCGACGAAGGTCCGGGTGACGGCGCACTCGGTGGCCATCTCCGCGATCTCGAAGCGGATGTGCTGGAGCCGGGCGAGCGGGCGGCCGAAGGCCTCGCGCTCCTTGACGTACCGGGTGGTGATCTCCAGGAGGTGCTCGGCGCCCGCGATGCCGGCGACGGCGATGGCGAGCCGCTCCTGGGCGAGGTTGGTCATGAGGTGCAGGAAGGCGCCGTTGAGCTCGCCGAGCAGGTTCTCCTTGGGGACGCGGACGTCCTTGAAGAAGAGCTCGGCGGTGTCCTGGGCCTTCTGGCCGATCTTGTCGAGATTGCGTCCCCGCTCGAAGCCCTCGGCGCCGCGCTCGACGACGAGGAGGGAGAGGCCGTGCGCGCCGCCCTCGGGGGTGGTGCGGGCGACGACGATCACCAGGTCGGCGAGGATGCCGTTGGAGATGAAGGTCTTGGAGCCGTTGAGGACCCAGTGGTCGCCGTGGTCCTCGGCGGTCGTACGGATGCCCTGGAGGTCCGAACCGGCGCCGGGTTCCGTCATCGCGATGGCCGTGACGATCTCGCCGGAGCAGAAGCCGGGCAGCCAGCGCCGCTTCTGCTCCTCGGTGCCGAGCGAGGTGAGGTACGGGCCGATGATGTCGTTGTGCAGGCCGATGGCGAGTCCGGGGGCGCCGGCGCGGGTGAACTCCTCGGCGAGGACGGCGCCGTAGCGGAAGTCCTGGTTGCCGCCGCCGCCGTACTCCTCGTCGACGGCGAGGCCGAGCAGCCCCTGGCGTCCGGCGGCGAGCCAGGCCTCGCGGGCGACGATGCCGTCCTTCTCCCACTGCGGGTAGTGGGGAAGCACCTCCTTGTCGAGGAAGGTGCGGACGGTGGCCCGGAAGGCCTCGTGGTCGGCGGTGTAGAGCTGGCGCTTCATGCGTCGGCCTCCTGGGTCCGGGTCCGGCGGTTCACGCGTCGGACTCCTCGGTCTGGGTCGGGCTCTCAAGGCCGGGTACGGCCCAGTCGCGGGCGACCTCGGCGGTGTCGGCACCGGGCAGGGCGGGGCCCGTGCGGAGGGTGCCGGGGGTGGCGGAGAAGCGGGGGGCCGGGGCGGGCTGGGCGATTCCGCCGTGCTCGGCGAAGGTGCCGCGGGCGGCGAGATGCGGGTGGGACGGGGCCTCGCGCAGGGAGAGGACGGGGGCGACGCAGGCGTCGCCGCCCTCGAAGACCGCGGTCCACTCCTCGCGGGTACGGCTCCGGAAACGGTCGGCGACGGCCTTGCGCAGTTCGGGCCAGCGGCCGAGGTCGCGGCGGGCGGGAGCGACCTCCTCGACGCCGAGGAGGCGGACGAACTCCGCGTAGAACTGCTCCTCGAGCGCGCCGACCGCCATGTGTCCGCCGTCGGAGGTCTCGTAGACGCCGTAGAAGGGGCAGCCGCCGTCGAGGAGGTTGACGCCCCTGCGGTCCTGCCAGCCGCCGGCGGCGAGCATGCCGTGGATCATGGTGGTGAGGTGGGCGGTGCCGTCGACGATCGCCGCGTCGACGACCTGGCCCTCGCCGTGCGCGCGGGCGTGCTGGAGGGCGGCGAGGACGCCGATGACGAGGTAGAGGGAGCCGCCCGCGTAGTCGCCGACGAGGTTGGCGGGGATGGTGGGCGGGCCGTCCGGATCGGGGCCGATCATGCCGAGCGCGCCGGTGATCGCGATGTAGCCGATGTCGTGTCCGGCGGTCGCGGAGAGCGGCCCGTCCTGGCCCCAGCCGGTCATGCGGCCGTAGACGAGGCGCGGGTTGCGGGCGAGGCAGACGTCGGGGCCGACGCCGAGGCGTTCGGCGACGCCGGGGCGGTAGCCCTCGATGAGGATGTCGGCGCGGTCGACCAGGTCGAGGACGGTGGCGGGGCCGTCCGCCGCCTTGAGGTCGACGAGGACGGAGCGCTTGTTGCGGTTGGTGAGGTCGCGGGCCGGGTCGATGCCGAGGCCGGAACCGCCGGGTCGGTCGACGCGGACGACGTCGGCACCGAGGTCGGCGAGGAGCATCGCGGCGAAGGGGCCGGGGCCGATGCCGGCGAGTTCGACCACGCGTACCCCGGTGAGCGGGCCGTTCCCGGCGGTGTGCGTCGTGCTCATCGAGCCCCCAGGCATGTGTGACACCAATGATGTAACACCGGAGATGCTAGGAACGTGTTCCACTCGGCACAAGCCCCCCGGCCGAGCAAGCGCTTGGAAATTGCCTGAAGGGGTCGCTCTCGGGGTGGCTGGGGTAACCGGGAGTAGGGCGCCATCGGGAGACGGCGCGGAACCCGCTATCCTCCGCCGACGACGACAACCGCGACAACCGCGCACGGCGGCGCGGTACGGCCGAGATGAGGGTCTGGATGGACACAGGGGCGGGCGTGGGGCGCGAGGCCGGAGCGGGCCGGGAAGCCGGAGCGGAGGCCACCGGGGCGGGGCGGGACGTCGAAGCGGACGCCCGTACCGGGCGGGAACCCGGGGCACGGCCGTACGACGTGGTCCTCTTCGGGGCGACCGGATTCGTCGGCGAGCTCACCGCCGAGTATCTGGCCGAGCACGCCCCGGCGGAGTGCCGCTGGGCACTCGCGGGCCGCAACCGGGCCGGACTCACGGCCCTGCGCGAGCGGCTCGCCGCCCGGTGGCCGCACTGCGCCGAGGTGCCGCTCGTCGTCGCCGACGCAGCCGACCCCGGCTCGCTGCGCGAACTCGCCGAGTCCACCCGGGTGGTGGCCACGACCGTCGGCCCCTATGTCTGGTACGGCGACGGACTCGTCGGCGCCTGCGCGGAGGCCGGCACGGACTATCTGGACCTCACCGGCGAGTCCGAGTTCGTGGACCTGACGTACGTACGGCACGACGCGCGCGCCCGGGAGACCGGTGCCCGGATCGTGCACGCCTGCGGCTTCGACTCCGTCCCGCACGACCTGGGCGCGTACTTCACCGTCCAGCAGCTCCCGGAGGGCGTACCGCTCCGGGTGGACGGCTTCGTGCGGGCCGGGGCGCAGTTCTCCGGTGGCACCTTCGCCTCCGCCCTCACGGCGTTCGGCCGGGGTCGGGAGATTCTGCGGGCCGCGCATGAACGACGCCTGCACGAACCGCGGTTGGTGTCCCGTCGGGCCCGAGCGCCGCTGGGCGGACCGCGGTTCAGTCGGGAGACCGGGACCTGGGCGCTGCCGCTGCCGACGCTCGACCCGCAGGTCGTGGCCCGCTCGGCGGCGGCCCTCGACCGGTACGGACCCGACTTCCGCTACCGCCACTACGCCTCCGTGAAGACGCTCCCGATGGCCCTCGGGGGCGCCACAGCCGTCGGCGTGGGCGTGGTCGCGGCCCAACTGCCGCCCGTGCGCTCCTGGTTGATGGAGCGGTACCAGGCGGGCCAGGGCCCGTCCGCCGAGCGGCGGGCGCGCAGCTGGTTCTCGGTGCGTTTCGTCGGGGAGGGTGGCGGGCGCCGGGTGTTCACCGAGGTCTCGGGCGGCGATCCGGGGTACGACGAGACGGCCAAGATGCTCGCCGAGTCGGCCCTCTGCCTCGCCTTCGACCCGCTCCCCAAGACCTCGGGCCAGGTGACGACGGCGGTGGCGATGGGCGACGCGCTCATCGACCGGCTGCGGGCGGCGGGCATCCGCTTCCGGGTGGCGCACCGGGGCTGAACGGCGCGGGCCGGCGGTACGGGAGGAATCCGGGCCGCTCGGGAGGAACGAGGTCCGTTCGGCAGGGCCCTGGACCCCTCGCGGGAGGGCTCAGGGCCGTACGAGACGGAAGGGGTGACCGGCCGGGTCGGCATAGACACGCCAGGCCGCGTCGCCACCGCCGTCGTCGAGGGGTTCGGCCCCGAGCGCGAGGACGGCCTCATGGGCGCGGTCCAGGTCGTCGACCCGTACGTCGAGGTGGAACTGCTGCTCGGGCGCGCCCCAGACGGGCGGCCGGTGATCGGCCACGCCCTGGAAGGCGAGGACGGGACCGCCGTCGCCGCGCAACACGGCGGACCCTTCGCCGACGGCCCACCGGGGTTCGGGGCTCTCCACCTCGCCGCCGATCAACTGTCGGTAGAACTCGGCGAGTTCCCAGGCATCCGGGCAGTCCAGAACGAGGCACCGCAGACGCCCGATCACACCGAGGCCCCGTCGGCGAGTACGTACGGCATGGAGCGGACCCGGGCCGGGACGGCCGAAACGGCCCTGCCGAGGGTCAAGTTCGGGCCGCGCCCGGTGGAACGCGACGAAACGGAAAGGGGTGTTGTCATGCCGACCACTCTGCCGGGCTCCCGCACGACCCGGTATCCGTACAGGTACTCAGCTCGCCGTGAGCCGTCCGGGAAGGCGGGACGAGACCTCGGTCGGGCCGGATCGCCCGGGCGCGCTTCGCAGCCAAGCCGGACCTCGCATACTCAGGGATAATCGGGTGGTATGGGCCTTACGTTCTTCGACGACAGGCGTCTGGCGGCTGACCTCCATGCCGCGGCGAGCCGGAACACCGGCCCCGAAGAAGTCGGAGCGGGGATTTCGCGCGTGCTCGCCCCCATCGTGGCCCACGACGCGCTGAGCCTGGTGGGAACCGACCCGGCAACCGGTCCTGGGCTGGGCAGTTTCAGTTTCTGGCACCAGTACGACCCCGCGCTGGTCAGGGAGCTCGTCATGCACCGGCATCTGGGGGCTGCCCCGCAGCGGCCGGCGGTTCCGACGCTCCTGCGGACCCCGGCGGTCGTCGTGGGGGCGGGCACCGACGGGTCGCCCGTGCCGGACCCGCGCATGCGGGACATTCTCACGGCCTACGGGGCGAGTTCGGAGCTGCGTCTGCTTCTCCAGGACAAGCGCGGCGTGTGGGGGGCTCTCGGCCTCCTCCGCTGCGAAGGTGCCGCGCCGTTCAGCGGGGACGACGCCCAGCGGGCGGCCCGGCTCGTACCGGCACTGGTGGCCGCCCTGCGCCGGTACGCGACGGCCGGTCCTCTCTGCCCCGAGGTTCCCCCGATGTCGGCGGGGGTGATCACCGTCGGTCCCGACCACCGGATCAAGGCGGTCAGCCCCCAGGCGCGGCTGTGGCTGGACCAGTGGTCGGCGCACGCCATCCCCTCGTGGGTCCCGGAAGCCTTCTTCGTCTCGCTCTCCCTCGTCGCCCGGACGGAAGCCCGCCGGGACGGGTCGATTCCCCTGGTGTGCGCGCCCCCGGCCGCCTCCGGCCGCTGGACCACCTGTCAGGGCCAAGTGCTCGACGCGGACGCCACGGGCGATGTCGCCCTCGTCATCCAGGGGGCCACGTGGGACTCGGTCCTGCCGTCTCTGTGCGAGTGGTACCGCATCACCCCCCGCGAACGCGACGTCGTCGCGCAGCTCCGCACAGGGGCGTCCGTGAAGCAGATCGCCCGCCGCCTCGACCTGTCCGCGTACACGGTCAACGACCATCTCAAGGCGGTCTTCCGCAAGACCGGAGCGGACGGGCGCGACGAGCTCAGCGCCGCGTTGACCCGCTGACCCGCTCCCCCGCTCCCTCGCTCCCTCGCTCCCCCGCTGATCCCCTGACCCGCTGATCCGCTGCGCTCTGATCCGCGGTTTGTACATCCCCGAATTCAGGGGGTCGCAGCGATACGGATCCAGCCCACCATGAGAAGAGAGACCGGAACACAGGCGGGTCGGCTCGCACCAGTGAGGCCGAGACATCCTTCCTCATCGAGCCGCCGGCGCACACGGTCCGGTCTTCCGGGGATCCCCGCAAGAGGCATGGCGTGCGGACACCGACACGTCCGTGCCAGGTCGGGATCCCCTCCTCATGGAAGGGAACGGACATGACCCACACCAATTTCCTCGAACCCGCGGGCGGAAACGGGGGCAAGGCACAGTTCAATCCGGAGATGGCCGCCCAAGCCTTCGACCTCCATGGCCAAGGTGTCTTCGACAAGGTCCTGCCGGTGCCCGGCTTCCGGGGAGCGTACGGAATGGTGCTCGGCAGCGTCACGGAGTACGACCCCGTCAGCGACCGGCCCATCATGGGAGAGGCGGTCGTCACCCTGCACAGCGTGGTGGGCCTGGACGGGCAACGCGTGCACGTCCGCGTGGAATCGCGCTGGCCCGAGCCGCTGTACATCAGGGTCCAGCTCATGTGGTTCCTCTGAACCCGCTCATCGAGCCGGCACCACCCGAGGGGGCGCGGGCGACCGCGCCCCCTCGGTGACGTCTGGGTCGAGGCCGTACGGCACCCGGGGCGTCTCGGCCGGCTCGTCGGTCAGACCTCGTCGAGGGCGGCCTTCAGCGCGCGGCGGCACAGGGAGTCCGCGTGACGGGTCGTTTCGGGGATGCGGTAGCGCGGGCTCAGGTGGAGGCTGTGGGCGCATGCCTGGGCGAGGGAGACCCGGTGACCGACGGAGACGAACACCGGCTTCACCCCGGCCTGCGTGCGCAGCGCCCGTCCCACCTCCTCGCCGCCCGCCATGAGCGGGGCGAAGTCGCCGCGCGCCGGGCCGGGTTGTTCGTACGTGAAGGTGAACGGGTTCTTCGCGACGCCGATCGACGGCCGGCCCGTGAGCACTCCTAGGTGGCTGGCGAGCCCGAAGCGGCGGGGGTGCGCGACGCCGTAGCCGTCGCAGACGAGCAGTCCGGGGTCCACTGTCAGGCGGTCGAGCGCGGCGAGGACCGTCGGGATCTCCCGGAAGGCGAGCAGCCCGGGGACGTACGGGAAGGAGACCCGGCCGACCGCCGTGGTCTCCTCCACCACCTCCAGGGTCCGGGCGTCGAGGACGACGGCCGCCGCCGCGACGAGATCGCGCTCGTCGTCATAGGCCACGTCGAGACCCGTGACGTGCCCTTCGCCGACCGCCGGTCCTTCCTCGTCACGTACGAGGCGTCCGCGCAGCTCCTGCTGGACGGCCCGGGCGGCGGTCTCGTCGGCGGGCCAGCCCGCCGGAATCTCGATGATCGTCATGATGCGGGCCACCCTATGTTCGACCGCCGGGCGGCACCCAGCCCCGTGTCACGGACGGCACGAAGAGCGCGGGGCAGCGCGGGGCAGCGCCTTCCGAACGGCGTCCGGGGGCTGGGACGGACCGCCGAGGTCCGGGCCACGCCCGGTAGCCTGGCGATCATGTTCGTACTGGAATTGACCTACACCGCGCCCGTCGAGCGGGTGGACGCGCTGCTCGACGCGCACATCGAGTGGCTCGACGCGCAGTACGCCGCCGGGGTGTTCGTCGCCTCGGGGCGGAAGAACCCGCGTGACGGCGGGGTGATCCTCGCCGCCGGGGTCGACCGCGCGGAGATCGAGAAGATCGCGGCGGCCGACCCGTTCAGCGTCGAGGGCGTGTGCGCGTACCGGATCACGGAGTTCTACGCGACCAAGACGGCGGAGGGGCTCGCCGCGTTCCGGGAGCAGCTCCCCTCCTAGGGTCTGTCTGCCTACCGGCCGAGACGGGGATCCTAGGGGTCTGTCTACGGCCCGGCAGGGGTTTCCCAGGGTCTGGCTACCGGCCGAGACGGGCGATCCTGCCCTTCTCGCCCGAGGCCCAGCAGGAGCCGTCGGACGTGCAGTCCACCGTGTCGTACGAGCCGTTGTCGATGGTGTGCCAGGTGCGGCCGCCGTCCGTGGTGAGGTCCGTGCCGGTCGGGCCGACGGCGAGCGCCGCGTGCCTGCTGTGCGGGAGCCAGGCGACGCCGGAGCGGTAGGCGGGCGGCGGTGTGGCCGAGGCGCGCCAGCTGCGGCCCCCGTCGCCGGTGACCGCGCCGGCCTGCGGGGACGGCTGGTCCTTCCGGTAGTCGCCGCCGACGGCGATGCCGTGCGCGCGGTCGCGGAAGGCGAGGCCGAAGACGCCCCTGGCCGGGTCCCCGGCCGGGATCGGGGAGACGGTGGCGGTCCAGGTCAGCCCCCGGTCGGCGGAGTGGAGCACGCGCGCGGTGGCCCCGCCGCCCGTCGCCAGCCACACGTCGCGCGGACCGGCCGACACCAGGCACTGACCGCTCGCCGCGAAGCCCGCCTCGCCGGGGAGTGCGTCCGGCATCCCGGCGTTCGGCAGGACCTGCCAGGAGCGGCCGCCGTCGCGGGTGGAGAGGATGCGGTACTTCCCGTCGACGGGGTCGCTCATCGCGAGCCCGTGCCGGCGGTCGAAGAACGTCATGCAGTCGTAGAAGGCACGCGGATCGGTGTTGCGGAAGGACTCGGTCCAGGTGGCGCCGCCGTCCTCGGTGCGCAGCACCCGCGAGGCCTCGCCCTCGCCGATGGCGAGGACGACGGCCCGGCGGGCGTCGAAGGCCTCCACGTCGCGGAACTCCAGCTCGGCCGCGCCGGGCGGTGAGACGTTTCGCCAGCTCCGGCCGCCGTCGGTGGTCCGCAGCACCGTGCCCTTGGAGCCGGCGGCCCAGGCGGTCCGGCGGTCGACGGGGGCGAGCCCCCGGAAGCGGGCGTCGGTACCGGTCGGTGTCAGCTGCCAGCCCGCCGTGTTCGTCTCGGTCGCTGCCGCGGGGGTCTCCCCGGCTCGCGCAGGGGCGGCCAGGGTCAGCGCGAGCGCCGCCCCGATCAGCCCCACCGACATCATTCGTCTCGTCTTCCCCATGGACGTCATGGCGCCGGAAGCTAGTACCCCCGACCGCTCCCCGTCCAGGGTGCGTCCCCCGCCGGGCGTTCCTAGGCTGGTGTCATGACCGACCGCACGAGTGAGCGCGGGCCCGACGAGAAGCCGAAGCTCAAGGAGTACGAGGGCGAGGGCATCACCGTCACTTTCGAGCCGCGCCGGTGTCTGCACGCGGCCGAGTGCGTGCACGGGCTGCCCGAGGCCTTCGACCTCTCCCGGCGTCCGTGGGTGCAGCCCGACGCCGCCGAGGCCGGTCTGGTGGCGGAGGTCGTCCGCCGTTGCCCCTCGGGTGCGCTCCAGTACCACCCGGCGGACGGCTCCGTCGAGCACCCGGACTCCCCCACGTCCGTGCGTCGTACGTCTTCCGGCCAGCTGGTGATGCGCGGGGACCTGCTGGTGACCGGCGTACACGGCGACCGGCACGAGACCCGCGTGATGCTCTGCGGCTGCGGAGCCTCGGGAAACCAGCCGTACTGCGACCATTCGGGCCCCTGCACCGAACCGGACGACGACATCCCCGACCAGCGCTGACCGGCGCTGACCTGCGCTGACCTGCGCCGATTCGCTCAGCGCGCCGCTGAGGACCGGCGGTGACGCAGGTCACGTACATCCGGAGTGCACGTTCCGCCTGCTCCGCTCGTCTTGTCAGGTGTCAGGTGCCCTGGTGTCGGGGAGACGCACAGGATCCGAAGCCCGCGTGAAAGGAGCCGGTCCTTGTCCGCCGTCATCGAGCAGGCCGTCCAGGCCCGTCTGGTCGCATCCGCTCCGCGGATGGAGACCGTCCCCGCCACCCTGCGGTACGACCGCGAGGACCCGTACGCCGTGAGCATGGCCTTCCCGCCCCCGGCGACCCTGGAGGGCGTCGAGGTCTCCTGGGCCTTCGCCCGTGAGCTGCTCGTCCAGGGCGTCGAGCGCCCGGCCGGGGTGGGGGACGTACGCCTGCGTCCGTACGGGTACGACCGCACGGTGGTCGAGTTCCACGCCCCGGAGGGGGTGGCCATGGTCCATGTCCGGACCTCGGAGCTGCGCCTCTTCCTGGAGCGTTCGCAGCACCTGGTGCCGGCGGGGCGCGAGCACCAGTACCTGGACTGGGACCAGAATCTGGCGGAGCTGCTGCGCGAGCGCCCGTAGCTTCCGGTCCCGGGTCGCCCCACGGGTCACCCCGTAAATCGTTTGCCGCCCTTTCGCGCTCCGGCGTACCGTTCCTCTCGTATTGGTCGTCGTCTGATCGGAGAAGGACGTTGCTCGTCTGAGGTTGCGAGACACCGTGCCGCGCGTGCCCCCTGTGCCGCGTGTGCCGTTCTCGACCTCGGCGTACGAGCCGTTCTTACGACAGACAGCCCGCGCCCCGGTGTCTCCACGCGTCGCATCACGTCACGCCTGCGCTCACGCATCCGGGAGGCCCCTATGGCGCATCACCCCACTTTCATCACCTGCACCTCTCTCTCCTTCTCCTGGCCCGACGGCACCGAGGTCCTCGACGACTTCCGGCTCGCGGTCGGCCCCGGCCGCACCGGGCTCGTCGGACTCAACGGCTCCGGCAAGTCCACGCTCCTGAAGCTCATCGCGGGCGAACTGACCCCGGCCTCCGGCACGGTCCGGGTCACCGGCGAGCTCGGCCACCTGCCCCAGAACCTGGTTCTGGACACGTCCCGGCGGGTGGACGAGATCCTCGGCATCGCGGCGAAGCGGGCCGCCCTGCACGCCATCGAGGCGGGCGACCCGGCGGTGGAGCACTTCACCGCCCTCGCCGACGACTGGGACGTGGAGGAGCGGGCCCGCGCCACCCTCGACCAGCTCGGGCTCGGCGCCGTCGGCCTCGACCGGACCGTCGGTGAGGTCTCGGGCGGCGAGTCCGTCCTGCTGAGGCTCGCCGCGCTGCTGCTCGCCCGCCCCGATGTCCTGCTGCTGGACGAGCCGACCAACAATCTGGACCGGCACGCCCGCGCGCGACTGTACGAGGCGGTGGAGAACTGGTCCGGGGTCCTGGTCGTGGTCAGCCACGACCGTGAACTCCTGGAGCGGGTCGACCAGATCGCCGATCTGCGGGACGGCTCCGTCACCTGGTACGGCGGCGCCTGGTCCGACTACGAGGCCGCACTCGCCGCCGAACAGGACGCGGCGGAGCGGATGGTGCGGGTCGCCGAGGCCGACGTCCAGCGACAGAAGCGGGAACTCGCCGAATCCCAGATGAAGTTGGCCCGCCGTAAGCGCTATGCGCAGAAGAGCTTCGACAACAAGGTCGTCCCGAAGATCGTGGCGAACAACCGCAAGAGCGAGGCCCAGGTCTCGGCCGGCAAACACCGGGCGCTGCACACGGAGCGGCTTTCGGAGGCACGGGAGCGGCTCGACGCGGCGGTGGAGGCGGTGCGGGACGACGACGAGATCCGGGTCGAGCTGCCGCGCACCTCGGTGCCGCCGGGACGCGAGGTGCTGTTCCTGCGGGACCTGGAGCTGCGGTACGGGGCCCGGGTGGCCGGCGAGTTCGAGCTGCGGGGTCCGGAGCGGATCGCGCTGGTCGGCAGGAACGGCGCCGGGAAGACGACGCTGCTGCGGACGATCGCCGGGGACCTCGAACCGCAGTCGGGCGAGGCGGACGCGCGGGTGCCGCTCCGCTTCCTGCCGCAGCGACTCGATGTCCTCGACGACGGGTTGAGCGTGGTGGAGAACGTGGCCCGGTTCGCGCCCACGGCGACGGGGAACGCGATCAGGGCGCGGCTTGCACGGTTTCTGTTCCGGGGCGCGAGGGCGGATCAGCCCGTCGGCACCCTGTCGGGCGGAGAGCGGTTCCGGGCGACGCTCGCGGCGCTGCTCCTCGCGGAGCCGGCTCCACAGCTGCTGATGCTGGACGAGCCGACGAACAACCTGGACATGGCGTCGGTACGGAAGCTGACGGCGGCCCTCGACGCGTACGAAGGGGCGCTGATCGTGGCGAGCCACGACGTGACGTTCCTGGAGTCACTGGGGATCACCCGCTGGCTGCTGCTCGACGGTGAGCTGCGGCCGACGACGGTGGAGGAGGTGCGGGGGACGGCGTCGAGTCCTCGGTAGGGGCACGGCCTCGGCAGGGGCGCGGCCTCGGTAGGGGCGCGGCCTCGGCAGGGGCGCGGCCTCGGCAGGACGGAACGAGCGCCGCCTCTAGCGGTGGAGTAACGCCCAGGATTTCGTGCCGCCGCCCGGAGTGAGGACGGGGGCGAGTCCCCAGTCCCCTCCGTGCGCGTCGACCGCCGCGGCCAGCAGCCACATGCTGCGGCTGCGGCGGCCGCGGCATTCCTCGGCCGCGGTGGGCGAGTTGTGGGCCGGATGCTGGTCGTAGAGCACGATCCTCAGCGCCTCGAACTGCCATCGGACGCGCAGGATCATCTCCCGGTCGGGGGTGAACCGGTAGGCCGCGGCGACGAGCTCGGAGGCGGCGAGGGCGGCGGTCTCACAGAGGTCGTCGAGACCGTGCCGATCGAGGAGCGACTCGATCGACCGGCGCGCGAGTCCGGCACAGTAGGCCCCTCCGGGGAGGAGCATCGAGTAGCTGAGGTTCTCCGTGGCGGGGGGTATCGGCCCGGCCGCGACGGCGGACGGGAGGCAACGCAGGGCGCCCTTCATCGGGTTGCTCACATTTCCTGTGCATGGGGGGGTGCATGGGGGTCCCTCCACACGGTCGGTAGCCCCGTGTGAGACTGACGCTACCGACCGTAGCGCACGATCGGAGCACGGTGCTACTACTTGCGGGCACTCGTGCCATTCCGGCCATATCGCCGTCACATGACGAAGGGGAGAGCGAGCGTGCCACCCAGGAGCAGCCCGACCGCGCGACAGCAGCGACTCGGCAGCGAACTGCGCAGACTTCGCGAACAATCGGGGATGCCGGCCCAGCAGGCCGCCGCCCTCCTGGGCGTCGACCGCACCCGTATCCCCCACATCGAGTCGGGCCGCTTCGGCATCAGCGCCGAGCGCGTCCGCACCCTGGCCTTCAACTACGGCTGCCCGGACACCGGACTCGTCGACCTCCTCGCCGCCATGGCGCACGAGCGGGACCGCGGCTGGTGGGAGGAGCACCGCGGGCTGCTGCCGCCCGCACTCATCGACATCGCGGAACTGGAGTACCACTCTTGGGAGTTGCACACCGCCGTCACCACCCACATCCCGGGTCTGCTGCAGACCGAGGAGCACGCGCGAGCGGTCTTCGACACCGCCGTCCCTCCCCTGCCGGGGCCCGACCTGGAAGCCCGGCTCGCCCTGCGGCTCCGCCGCCAGGAAGTCCTCGACCGGGACCGACCCGTCCAGTACGAGGCCGTGATCCACGAGGCGGCGCTGCGCATGCAGTTCGGCGGACCCAAGGTCGCGCGGGAGCAACTGGAGCGCATACTGGCGCACTCCGAGCGGGACACGGTCTCCGTGCGGGTCATCCCCTTCGCCGCGGGGGGTTTCCCGGGGGCGGGCCAGTCGTTCACTTATGTGGCCGCGCCCGTGGCACAGCTAGACACCGTGCAGCTCGACTCCTCCCACGGATCACTCCTCCTCGACGCGGATATGCAACTGCGCCGATACCGGGGCCTGTTGGAACGACTGCGCGGGCTCGCCCTGTCCACGGACGAGTCACGTACGTTCGTCCGCACCGTCGCCCAGGAACTGTGAAGGACCCCCCACACGATGAACCTCACGACCGCCGCCACCGCGATCACCACCTCCACCACCACCGGCCTCGTCGCCACCCGGTCCGCCGTCGACGCCGCCGTCGAGATCGACTGGGACGAGGCCTTCTGCAGCGAGGGCGCCAACTGCTTCCGGTTCGGCCTCGACGACACGGGCCGGGCGTACATCGGCTCGACCCTGACCCCGGGCGCGCACGTCAGCGACTCGGTGGAGGCGCTGCGGGCGCTGATCCGCGCGGTGAAGGCCGGCGCCGCCGACCACCTGCTCTGACCGGACGGCCGCCCGCCGATCCGGCACCGGACAGCCATCCGCTTCGGGCCGCGGCCGACAGCACCGCGCGGCCGGACGTCTGCTCTCCGTAGTTGTTCCGATGGCCGATACAGGGCTCCCGGGACGTGACCTGCATCTCCGGCGCCCCATCCGAGCAGCGCACATAACGGAACGTAACCGGACATCGCCGGGACGGGCTTGGCCGACGCCTTACGGAGCCTTAACCTACGGTCTCGTAACCTACGAATCCGTAGGTATGCCCGTATGCCCTTCTCCGTCCCCAGGAGTCCCCGTGACGCTCACCTCTCCCCACCTCGGCAGCTCGACAGGGTGGACCGATGCGCGGCTGCTCTACGCGCTGGAAGAGGTCGTGGAGAAGGAGCTCAACCGGCACCTCAAGGTCACCAAGGACTGGATGCCGCACGAGTACGTGCCCTGGTCCGACGCCCGCAACTTCCCCGGCTTCTTCGAGGACGGCGAGGCCTGGGACCCGGCGCAGTCCAAGGTGACCGACATCGGCAAGATCGCCCTCGTGGTCAACCTGCTCACCGAGGACAACCTCCCGAGCTACCACCACGAGATCGCCAGCCTCTTCGGCCGCGACGGCGCCTGGGGCACCTGGGTGCACCGCTGGACCGCCGAGGAGGGCCGGCACGGCATCGTGATGCGCGACTACCTGCTCGCCTCGCGCGCCGTCGACCCGGACAAGCTGGAGCAGTTCCGGATGGCGCACATGAGCGAGGGCTTCGAGTCCGACAACCGCCACTCGATGCTGCACTCCGTGGCGTACGTCGCCTTCCAGGAGCTCGCCACCCGCATCTCGCACCGCAACACCGGTCACCAGTCCGGTGACCCGGTCTGCGACCGGATGCTGTCCCGTATCGCCACCGACGAGAACCTGCACATGGTCTTCTACCGCAACCTGCTGGGTGCGGCCTTCGAGATCGCCCCCGACCTGACCATGCAGGCCGTCCGGGACGTCGTGGTCAACTTCCGGATGCCCGGACACGGCATGCCCGGCTTCGAGCGGGCGGCGGCGCAGATGGCGATCGGCGAGATCTACAACATGCGCATCCACCACGACGACGTCCTCCAGCCGGTCCTCCGCTTCCTGAAGGTCCTCCAGATCGAGGGCCTCGGGCCGGAAGGGCTGCAGGCCCAGGAGGAGCTGGGCCTGTACATGAACGGCCTGGACTCCGAGGCGAGCAAGTTCGACGAGAAGCTCGCCGCCCGCAAGGCCCGGATGGCCGCGCGCGCCGCCGGCTGAGCGACCGGTTCGACACACGCTCCGAACGCGACCGACGGCACGGGCGCGGCAGGCTGATCAGCCTGCCGCGCCCGTGCCGCTCCGCACCCGGACCCCTCGTACCCCCGCGCCGAGGCGTCCGCCGCCGCTCAGCCCTGTCGGCGCTTGAGCCGGAACCGCTCCTTCTCCGAGAGCCCGCCCCACACCCCGAAGCGCTCGTCGTGCCTCAGCGCGTACTCCAGGCAGGCCACCCGCCCCTCACAGGCCCCGCAGAGCTGCTTCGCCTCGCGGGTCGAGGAGCCGGGCGCCGGAAAGAAGAACTCCGGGCCGGCCTGGGCGCACAGCGCGTTCTCCTGCCAGGTCATGTCGGGCTCCGGTGCGGTCAGTGCGATCGTGTCGGTCTGCATGCGGTACACGCTGCCGGAGGGGCGTAAACGCGCCATCAACGTTCGATCAATGCGACGTTCGCCGCTGTTTGCAAAGCGGCTCGCCGAAGACCTTTGCCGCGCCGCTACGTCCAGGTCGAACGGTTCACCGAGGGGGCCGTACGGGAGCTCGACGGCTGACCCCCGTGTGAGGGGAAACCCTCGCCGGTGACGTCCAGGAGCCGGTCGGCCGCCGTCCAGGAGAGGCGGCGGGCGTGCGCCGCTCGGTACGTCGTGCGTGGGGTATGAACGGCGTGTTTCCTCCCTCGCCCGACCCATGATTCGGCTCCCGCCATGTGGCAGCGTGGAAGCCCGATCACCCACGGGGAGCGAACCCTATGACGACCGAGGCCGGCATCGTCCGACCCCCGGCGGGCGCCCAGGCGGTCCGCCGTGCACTGGATGTCCTGCACTGTTTCCACGACAACGGGCCCGACCTGAGCGCCTCCGACCTCGCGCGGCGGCTCGGGCTCTCCACGTCCACCGCGCACCGGCTCGCCCGGACCCTGCTCGGCGCGGGTTTCCTGGAGCAGGACGCCCGGACCGCCCGCTACCGGCTCGGCCCGGCGATGACGGAGCTGGGACGGCTCTCGTACCACCAGAGGGGGCTCCACCTGGCCGCGCCCGAGCTGGCCGATCTGGCCGAACGGACGGGCACAACAGCAGACTTGGCCCTGCGCAGCGGTCCGCACGTGGTGATCGTGGCGGGCGGCTCGGTGACTCCCAAGGTGGGGCTGCGCCGGCCCCGGCACTCGACGGCGCTCGGAAAGGTGCTGCTCGCCTGGCCCCGGGCGGGCGAGGCCGACCCCCTCTCGCTTCCGCCGTACACCTTCACCGAGCGGACCGTCGGCGAACCTCCCGCTCTCGCCGCCGAGTTGGCACGCATACGGGACGCGGGGTATGCCGTCGACGACGGGGAGTCCGCCCACGGGGTGCGGACCGTGGCCGTGCCGGTCCTGGAGCGGGCGGGGCACGCGCGCTTCGCTCTCGCGGTCCGTGCGACCCCGGACCTGATCACGGACGCGCGGCTCGACTGGTACCTGGCGCAGGCCCGGTCCTGCGCCCGCGCCCTGGAGGTCCTGTTGCTCGCTCCGGCGGAACGACGCGACCCCGGCGAGCGGACCGGGTAGCTCGCGGGCGGCGGCGGACGACCTACGCGGGGCGGGGCGGCGGCAGGGCGGCGGCGGGGTGGTGGGGCGCCGGGGCGGCAGGGGCGGCGGGCCCGAAAGTTCCCGCACGGTCGTGCGTTCAGTAGGATGGGGGCCATGAGCGGCAGCGGGACCAAGACGGACGGGCGCGTCGAGCGCGGGAACCAGACCCGGCGGCTCGTGCTCGGCCGGACCATGGACATCGCCTCGATCGAGGGGCTCGACGGTCTCTCCCTGGGGCGGATCGCCACCGAGCTGCAGCTCAGCAAGAGCGGCGTCTTCGCCCTCTTCGGCTCCAAGGAGGAGCTCCAGCTCGCCACGATCAGGGCCGCCGTCGCCGTCTTCGCCGACCACGTCGTCACCCCCCTGAAGGACGTGCCGCCGGGCGCCCGGCGCGTGCGCGAGCTGTGCCGGAAGTGGCTCGCGTACTCCTCGGGCCGGGTGTTCGCGGGCGGCTGCTTCTTCTACGCGGTCACGGCCGAGTTCGACGCCCGTACGGGTCCGGTCCACGACGCCGTCGCACAGACCCGCATCGACTGGACCGCTTACATGGAACGGTCCCTGACGGAGGCTCAGGCCGTCGGGGACTTCGCCGGGGACCTGGATGTGGAGCAGTTGGCCTTCGAGGTGATCGCCCTCATGGAAGCGGCCAACGCGCAGTCCGTCCTGCTGGGCGGCACCAGGGCGTACGACCGTGCCGAGCGGGGTATCGCCTCCCGGCTGCGCGCCTCGGCCACGGACCGGGGCCGGGAGGGCCTCGACGCCGAGTAGCACCCCCCTCCCCGCCTCCCTCAGCCCGCGGCCACCCGCCGCTCCGACGGTTCGCCCGCAGGCGCCGTCAGGAATGCCACCGCCTCCGCCACGACGGCCGGGTCGCGCAGGATGCGGCGGTGGCCGAGCCCCCGGGTTTCGACGAGCCGGGCCCGGTCGCCATGGGCTCGCGCGAGCCGCCGCGACTGGACTGGCGGCACCATGTCGTCGCTCTCGTCGTGGAACAGCAGGACGGGCGCGCCGAGTTCACCGGCGGCACGGTCCGCGTCGAAGCGGTCCCAGATGCCGGGCTCATCGGGCGCGAGCCGCCGCTCCACGTGGCCGCGCATGCACCGGACGATCCGTTCGTCCACGCCGAGCCCCGCCTGGAAGCCCTTGACCAGCATGCCGAAGGAGCCGACGCCGCCGAGTCCGACGAAGCGGGCCGTACGGACGCCGTCCCGGAGGGCGAAGAGAGAGGCGAGGACGCCGAACGAGTGGGCGACGACGGCGTCGAAGTCGCCGTGCCGGGCATGCAACTCCCGGATGATCTCCCGGTATTCGACGATGTTGCCGGCCCGCCCCGGGGAATCGCCATGGCCGGGCGCGTCGAAGGCGACGGGGCTGTAGCCGCGGGCGAGCAACGGTTCCGCGAAGGCGGTGAGCCGCGAGGCGCGCGAGGACCAGCCGTGGACGAGCAGGACGGGTCGGCGGCCGTCACCCCAGGAGTACGTGACGACGTCCTTGCCCCGGACCTGGAGGTGCCCGGTCCGGGCGGCGGCGAAGAGCGCCTGCTCCTCGGGCTTCACCCGTGCTCGGCCGAGCGGGCGGACGAAGAGACGGAAGGCCCAGCGGCCGGCCGCTCCGGGGGCGACCCGGGCGGTGGCGTTCAGGGCGGTGCGGATGAGCGGAGCCATCGGGTACATGCCGGGTTCTCCTCGGTCGTCCTGGGTCCTGGGTTTACGTCCTTGGACCTACAAAAATGCTAGCACGACCGTTCGTGTTGTTTTAGTCTCGAAAAGGGGTGGCCCGGTGCCCACCCGGAAGCACCGGGCCACCTCCGCCCCGCCGGCCCGACCATCCAGGCCGACCCTCAAGCCCGACCGGCCGACCGGCCGATCCATCCGATCCGCCCGGTCACTCCGCCTCGTCCGCCGGCTCCTTCTTCGCCCGGCTCGGCTGCACCCTCTTCGGCTCGCCCGGCATCTTCGGATACTCCGGCGGATAGGGCAGGTCCCCGAGGCCGTGGTCCGCCTCGTCCCGCCTGGCCAGTTCGAGCAGGGACTCCAGGCTGAACCGCTCCTCGTCCATGCCGGCGTGGACGTCGCCCACTTCGGCGTACCGGACCGGCATCGTCCTGATGTCGAAGTCCAGCGGCACGGCGTCGTCGATCTCGTCCCACCGCAGGGGCGCCGACACGGGGGCGTGCGGTCGCGGGCGTACGGAGTAGGCGGAGGCGATCGTGCGGTCCCGGGCGGTCTGGTTGTAGTCGACGAAGATCCGCTCGCCGCGCTCCTCCTTCCACCACTTGATGGTGACCTGATCCGGCATCCGCCGCTCCAGCTCCCGGCCGCAGGCGATAGCCGCACGCCTGACCTGCGTAAACGTCCAGTCGGGCAGGATCGGCACGAAGACGTGGAGCCCTCGTCCGCCGGAGGTCTTCGGCCAGCCGCGCAGCCCGTGCTCGTCGAGGACCGCATGCAGCTCATGGGCGGCGCGGACGGCGTCCGAGTAGTCGGTGCCGGGCTGCGGATCGAGGTCGATGCGGAGCTCGTCGGGGTGGTCGGTGTCCTCCCGCCGTACCGGCCAGGGATGGAACGTGACGGCGCCGAGGTTGGCTGCCCAGAGCACGGCCGCGGGTTCGGTGGGGCACATCTCGTCGGCCGACCGGCCGCTGGGGAAGGTGATGTGGGCCGTCGGGATCCAGTCGGGCAGGTACTTCGGGGCGCGCTTCTGGAAGAACGACTCGCCGGTCACCCCGTCGGGGTAGCGCTCCAGAGTGGTGGGGCGGTCGCGCAGGGCGCGCGTGATGCCGTCACCCACGGCCAGGTAGTAGCTGACCATGTCGAGCTTGGTGTAGCCGGGTTCGGGGAAGTACACCTTGTCCGGATTGGACACGCGTACGGTCCGGTCGCCGACTTCCAGTTCCACCGCTGCCGCCTTGCCTGCCATGCCGGTCAGCCTAGGGCTCGCCGACAAGTCCCGCATACCGGACAATCGCCCCATGGATCTTCCGGTGATGCCGCCCGTGAAACCGATGCTCGCCAAGTCGGTCAAGCGGATCCCGCCCGGGATGCAGTACGAGGCGAAGTGGGACGGCTTCCGCGCGATCGTGCACCGCGACGGGCCGGAGCTCGTCATCGGCAGCCGCACCGGCAAGCCCCTCACCCGCTACTTCCCCGAGCTGGTCGAGGGGCTCGCCGCCCGGCTGCCGGAGCGCTGTGTGGTCGACGGCGAGATCGTCATCGAGCACGGCGGCCACCTCGACTTCGACCGGCTCAGCGAGCGGATCCATCCGGCCGACTCCCGGGTCCGCATGCTGGCGGAGACGACCCCGGCGCTGTTCGTGGCCTTCGACCTGCTCGCGCTCGGCGACACCTCGCTGCTCGACACCCCGCTGAGCGAGCGCCGGGAGGCCCTGGAGCGGATGCTCGACGGGGTCGACACGCCGCTCCATCTGGCCCCGGCGACCCGGGACGCCGAGCAGGCCGCCCGCTGGTTCGAGCAGTACGAGGGGGCGGGCCTCGACGGGGTGATCGCCAAGCCGCTCGACCTGCCGTACCGGCCGGACGCCCGTCTGATGTACAAGATCAAGCACGAGCGGACGGCCGACGTCGTGGTGGCCGGCTACCGCTTCCACAAGAGCGGCCCGGTGGTCGGCTCGCTGCTCCTCGGCCTGTACGACGACAAGGGCGCCCTCCAGCACGTCGGGGTGTGCGCGGCCTTCACCGCGCAGCGGCGGGCCGAGCTGATCGAGGAGCTGGAGCCGCTGCGGATGGACCCTCCGGACGGGCACCCGTGGGCGGCCTGGGCGGAGGAGGCCGCGCACGCGGGGGCGCGGCTGCCCGGTGCGCCGAGCCGCTGGTCGGGGAAGAAGGACCTTTCGTGGGTGGCGCTACGGCCCGAGCGGGTCTGCGAGGTGGGGTACGACCACATGGAGGGCGACCGCTTCCGGCACACGGCGCAGTTCAAACGGTGGCGCCCGGACCGGGCTCCGGAGTCCTGCGGGTACGAGCAGCTGGACGAGCCCGTCTCGTACGACCTGTCCGAGATCCTGACGTAGCGTCCGGACCGTGTCCGGAGGACGCCGATCCGCCGAGTGAGATGCTTCACATTCGACGAGCGCCCCGTCGGCCCCAACACCCCTCTGTCGAGCACGCGTTCGTCGTACGTACGGGCGATACGCAGGGACGGTGAACAATCCCTTGGCGACCGCCCGGGCCCGTACCTGCGAGAACGCCCCCGGCCGCACCCGGCGGCCGTACCCGCTCGCCCGCCCGGGTACCCCCGAGCGCCTCCGGAGCGCCGTCGCGTCGTTGCCCCACCGCGACATCGCCGTGCCGGAACCCGTACGGCGATCCGGTACGTATGGAGAGCAGACCCTTCCGTACGCTTCCCGGACCCACTAGGACTGACCCGTGATCACCTCACCCTCGCGCCTCGTACCCGTCCCGATCCCCGACCGTGTCGCCGCGCTGATCGGCTCCTGCCTGCCGCTGCACGTCCTCCAGGCCGAGGTCGACGCGGACTGCGCGGCGCGCGAGGTGTACCGCTTCCGGGGACCCCTGTGCGCGGAGGACCGGGCGGACCGTGAGCACGCCCTCGCCGCGCTCGCACGTGCCAACAAGATCCTCGCCAAGCACCACCCGAAGCTGCCGGTCACACCCTGACGGTCCGGCCGGACCACGCCTCACCGGTCCGCCCGTTCGGCCGTCCCCCGCATGCACCCGGTCGGGGCCGATGTGACGCTGCGAGAGTGACCACGACCAGCGACGCAGCGCCCGCGCCCCCGGCCCCGGCCGCCACCGAGCCACCCGTGCTCGACCGCCGCCGCCGCAACATCGTCTTCGGCACGATCATGCTGGGTGTCCTCCTCGCCGCGCTCGACCAGACGATCGTCGGCACCGCCCTGCCCACGATCGTCTCGGATCTCGGCGGCGCCGCCCACATGTCGTGGGTGGTCACCGCATACCTGCTCGCCGAGACGGTCGCGACCGCCCTCGTCGGCAAGTTCGGCGATCTCTTCGGCCGCAAGGTGATCTTCCAGATCTCGGCGATCGTCTTCATCACCGGCTCGTTCCTCTGCGGACTCGCCACCAACATGACGCTGCTGATCGTCTGGCGCGGCCTCCAGGGCATCGGCGCGGGCGGCCTGATGGTCACCTCGATGGCGCTCATCGCCGATGTGATCCCGCTGCGCGAACGCGGCAAGTACCAGGGTGCGATCGGGGCCGTGTTCGGGGTCGCCACCGTCATCGGCCCGCTGCTCGGCGGTCTGTTCACCGACCACCTCACCTGGCGCTGGGCCTTCTACGTCAACGTGCCCATCGCGATCCTGGTCGTCATCGCCGCCGCCCGCACGATCCCCTCCGTACGCTCGGCGAGCAAGCCGATCATCGACTACGCGGGCATCGCGCTGGTCGCCGCCGGAGCCAGCGCCCTGATCCTGGCGACCAGTTGGGGCGGCAACGAGTACGCCTGGACGTCCGGGGTCATCATCGGCCTCTTCGCCGGCGGTGTCCTCGCGCTCGCCCTGTTCTGCTGGGTGGAGACCCGCGCGGCCGAACCCATGCTGCCCATGCGGCTGTTCGGCAATCCGGTCTTCACCGTCTGCTCCGTGCTGAGCTTCGTCGTCGGCTTCGCCATGCTCGGCGCGATGACGTTCCTGCCGACATACCTCCAGTACGTCGACGGGGACTCGGCGACGGTCTCCGGCATCCGCACCCTCCCCATGGTCATCGGTCTGCTCATCGCCTCCGTCTTCAGCGGCAACGTGGTCAGCAAGACGGGCCACTACCGGATCTTCCCGATCGTCGGCTGCCTGGTGATGGGCATCGGCCTCTATCTCCTGTCGCTGATGGAACCGGGGACCGACACCTGGCTCGCGTCGCTGTACATGTTCGTGCTCGGCGTAGGCATCGGCCTGTGCATGCAGGTCCTCACCATCGCCGTGCAGAACACCGTCGACTACGCCGACCTCGGCACCGCCACCTCCGGCGTCACCTTCTTCCGCACCCTCGGCAGCTCCTTCGGCACCGCCGTCTTCGGCACGATCTACGTCAACTCCCTCACCCCCAACCTCCGGGCCGGGGTCGCGGAGGCCTCCGCCATCGCCGCCAGCCTGGGCCTGGACCCGTCGGAGGTCGCACAGGCGGCGCAGAGCCCGGACGGCGTGCACGGCCTGCCGGAGCAGGTGGCGGAACCCATCGTCAACGCCTACGCCGACACCCTCCACACCGTCTTCCTCTGGACGGTGCCGGTCGCCGCCGTCGGCTTCGTCGTCGCGCTCTTCCTCAAGCAGGTGACGCTCCGCGACTCGGCGCGCGCCGCCGCACCCGACATGGGTGAGGGCTTCTCCGCGCCCACCTCGTCGGGTGACTCCGCACAGCACCTGGAACTGGTCGTGGGCAGGATCATGCGCCGGATCGACCTCGCCACCGCACGGCGGATCCTCGACGACTCGGACACACGGCTCGACACGGCCGGGGCGTGGGCGGTGATGCAGGTCGAGCTCTACACGCGGACGGTCGGCCACGCGAGCCTGGGACTGATCTCGGCGGGGCGCCGGGTCCCGCCCGAAGTGCTGCTGCCGGTCTTCGACCGGATGGTCGACGAGGGCTTCCTGACCCGTGACGGCCATCTGCTCTCCCACACCCCGGCGGGCAAGCGCGAGGCGGACGTGATCACGCACGCGTGGGGCGACTGGCTCTCGGACCGCGTCGAGCAGGAGAGCGGTCGGCCCAGCGGCCCCGAACTGCGGGTGGCGACGGACGCCATCGCCAAGAAGGTCGTCGCCGAGGACCTCGCGAACGGCCTCCCCGACCGCTCGCCCGACAGCGACGGCGGCCGCGCACTGAGCCGGACCGCCGGCGTCTGACCGCCGACGCCCAGAAGCCGACCGTGCGGATTCTGCTTGCACCAGCCGCAGGTATACGCCCTATACTTTTGCGTATGCCATATACAACATCGCGCACGGACGGCTTATCCCTGCGGAAGTCCACCGGAACAGCCGGCGTGGCGTTCACGGTCCTGCAGGTCATCGAGGTGCCGCTCTACTTCGTCCACGACGGGGCACCGCCCGACTCCGACGTGCTGACCCGCATCATGCTCAGCCTCGTCGTGCTCACCCTGCTCCTGGGCTTCACCACCGGGCTCCGCGAGCTCGTCCGCCGGGCGGACCCGGCCTGCGGCTGGGTCGCGGACCTCGCCCACGGCGCGGCACTGGCCTACATCGCGGTCACCTTCGTCGCGCACTCCCTGCAGGCCGGGGAGGTGATCGCCGCCGAGGAGCCGGTCGATCCGACGATCACCGCCGAGGGCTCCTATCTGCTGTACGGCTCGATCGGGCGCATTCTCACCGCGGTGTTCCTGGCGGCCGCCGGGTACGCCGCCGTCCGGTCCGGACTGCTGTCGCGGTGGGCCGCCCGATCCGCCTACGCCATCGCCCTGATCAATCTCGCATTCGTCCCGTCGCTGTATTTCGGAAACGACACCGGACAGTTCTTCAGCGCCAATGGCTGGGGCACGACGGCGACCATCGCCAGCCTCTATGCCTACTGGGTCCTCGCGGTCGGCATCGCGCTGCTCCGTCACCGTTACGCCCGCCACTATGCTGGCCAACCGGGATCGGCCTCGGAGAATCGGCGGTAGAAGTGTCAGCGGACAAGAGCGCGGCGGCTACCTTCCGACTCCTCTGGAAGACGCGGCAGAACGCTCGGTCCGCCCTCGGCGTCGACAGCATCGTCGAGGCCGCCATCGCGCTGGCCGACGCCGAGGGCCTGGGCGCGGTGTCGATGCAGCGGGTCGCCGGCGAACTCGGCTACACCGCGATGGCCCTGTACCGGCACGTCCCGGGGAAGGACCAGCTCGTCGCCCTCATGGTCGACCGCGCTCAAGGCCTGCCCCCGGCGGATTCGGGCAGGGAGTGGCGCACCGAGATCCTGAACTGGGCCGACGCGGCCTGGGACTTCTACCTCGCCCACCCCTGGATGCTGCGCGTGGCGACCACCGGCGCCCCGACAGGTCCCCACGAACTGGCCTGGTTCGAGGCCCTTCTGCGGCCTCTGGCCCAGTCCGGCCTCGCGGCCGAGAACCTGGTCGCCACCGCCATGTTCATCTCCAGCGCCGTCCGCGACCTGGCCCGGATCGCCGCCGAGATCGTCCCGTCCGGCTCCGAATACGGGAACCTGCTCGCCCAGGTCATCCAGCCCGGCCAGTTCCCCACTCTCGCGTCCCTCATGACATCAGGCGTCGTGGAGGACGACGGCGACGTCAGACCCGCCCTCGAATTCGGCCTGAGTCTCGTCCTCGACGGCCTCAAGACCCGGACTTCGTGAAACGCCCTACCGTCGAACGGGCGATCAACAAGCTCAAGCACGCCAGGGCAGTGGCCACCCGTCACGACAAGCACGGCTGTGCCCGTCGGGTGGGACCACGTCAGCGGCAGCCCTCGCGGTCCGGCTCCGAACATGATCGGCCGGACAGGGCCTAGCCGGTGACGTCGCCGTCCACGTACACCCACGCGCCCTCGTGGCGGGCGAAGCGGCTCCGTTCGCGCATCGCACCCGGTTCGCCGTCGTGGACGTGGCGCGCCGTGAAGGTGACGGTGCCACGCTGGTGGAAGGCAGTGCCCTCGGTGGTCTCCTCGATCTCCAGGCCGGTCCAGCGCAGGCCGGGGTCGAAGTCGACCTCGCCCGGCCTCGTCTCCGGCGCCCAGGTGCGCAGCAGATACGCCTCGTCGCGGACGACGAAGGCGCTGTAGCGGGAGCGCATGAGGAGTGCGGCGGTGGGCGCCGTGCCACCCGTACCCGTGTGGAACCGGCCGCAGCACGCGCCGTACCGGGCGTCGAGGCCGCACGGGCAGGGAGATTCCGCCGTCACGGCGGGCGCGGACGGGCGGGGGGCGGACGGGCGCGGGCGGGTCTTGCGTCGGGACATGCCGCCATTGTCCCCCACCGGGTGCACGGCGCCCGCGCCCGGCATGTGGACGGCCGCGTGGACGCCGGGGCGGAATCCCGCTGCTCAGAGGGTGCGTCCGAGTAGCGTACGAGCATGAAACTGACGATTCTCGGAGGCGGCGGGTTCCGGGTGCCGCTGGTGTACGGCGCTCTCCTCGGCGATCACGCCGAGGGGCGGGTCACCCATGTCACCCTGTACGACCTCGACGAGGGGCGGCTCTCGGCCATCGCCAGGGTCCTCGCGGAGCAGGGCGAGGGCGTACCGGACGCACCCGGCGTCACGGCGACGACGGATCTGGACGAGGCGCTGCGCGGGGCCGACTTCGTGTTCTCCGCGATCCGGGTCGGAGGTCTGGAGGGCAGGGCCGCCGACGAGCGGATCGCGCTCGCCGAGGGCGTGCTCGGCCAGGAGACGGTGGGCGCGGGCGGTATCGCGTACGGTCTGCGGACCGTTCCGGTCGCCGTGCACATCGCGCGCAGGATCGCCGAACTCGCCCCGGACGCCTGGGTCATCAACTTCACCAACCCGGCGGGCCTGGTCACCGAGGCGATGTCCCGGATCCTCGGCGACCGGGTCGTCGGCATCTGCGACTCCCCCGTGGGCCTGGGCCGCCGTGTCGCCCGCATCCTGGGCGCCGACCCGGACGAGGCCTGGATCGACTACGTGGGCCTCAACCACCTGGGCTGGCTGAGGGGGTTGAGGATCGCCGGCCGGGACGAGCTGCCGCGGCTGCTCGCCGACGAGGAGGCGCTCGGCTCCTTCGAGGAGGGCAGGCTGTTCGGCCCGGAGTGGCTGCGCTCGCTGGGCTCGATCCCCAACGAGTATCTGCACTACTACTACTTCAACCGGGAGGCCGTGCACGCCTACCGGACCGCGGAGCGGACGCGCGGCGCCTATCTCCGTGACCAACAGGCCGGTTTCTACGAGGAGATGGGGAAGCCCGACACCGGCGCCCTCGACGCCTGGCACCGTACGCTCGCCGACCGGGAGGCCACCTACATGGCGGCCAACCGGAAGGCCGCCGGGATCGGGGAGCGCGACGAGGAGGACCTGGAGTCGGGCGGCTACGAGAAGGTGGCGCTCGCCCTCATGCGGGCGGTCGCTCGCAATGAGCGGGCCACCCTGATCCTCAACGTCCGCAACGGCACGACGCTCGCCTCGCTCGACGCGGACGCGGTGATCGAGGTGCCCTGCTTCGTGGACGCGAACGGCGCCCATCCCGTGTCGGTGTCCCCGCTGCCATACCACGCGGTCGGCCTGGTGACCGCGGTGAAGGCGGTGGAGCGGGAGGTCCTCGCGGCGGCGGAGAGCGGCTCGCGGGCGACGGCCGTCAAGGCCTTCGCCCTCCATCCGCTGGTCGACTCGGTGACGGTGGCCCGCCGGCTGGTGGAGGGCTACACGGCGGAGCACGCGGGCCTGGCGTACCTGCGGCACTGAATCGACACCCGCTTGTACGGCTGACGAACATCTTTACGAGGCCGGGGGCGCGGCCTAGGCTCGCGCCCCATGACCTCACAGAACAAGGGAGTTCGGCGAGAGGTGGCCCGTCTCGTCGCGGTCTGCCTGCTGGCCGTCGGCCTGGTGGGAACCGTACCGGCGGCGGCGGAGACACCCGCGAACGGTGACGGTCCGGCCGTCGTCCCCGTCCAGACCACAGGGCCGGCGGACCGGCGGTTCAACCTGGTGTTCATGGGCGACGGCTACACCGCGGCGGAGATGCCCGCGTTCCGCGCGGACCTGGAACGACATCTGAACACCCTGTGGAGCATCGAGCCCTTCGCCTCGTACCGCTCGTACATCAACGTCTGGGCGGTGGAGGCCCCTTCGGCCGAGTCGGGCGTGGACTGCGACCCCGGCCTTGACGCCCCCGTCCGCGACACCGCGCTCGACATGGGGTTCTGGGGCGGTTGCAACCCGGGCAGTGTCCAGCGGCTGCTGACCGTCGACAGCCGCAAGGCCGGCGCGCTCGCCGATCTCGTCCCCGGCACGAGCCGCGCCAACCGGCAGATCGTCGCCCTCGCTCACAGCTCCACCTACGGTGGCGCGGGCGGCAGTTACGCCACCGCGTCCGGCGGCAACGCGCTCTCGTCGCTCATCACCCCGCACGAGATAGGCCACTCGCTCGGCGGCCTCCAGGACGAGTACGACTACTACGGGCGAGGGGTGCCGGGCGGGGTGTACTCCGGCCCCGAGCCCTCCTCCACCCACCACACGCTCCTGACGGAACGCCAGATGCTGGAGCAGCGGGCCAAGTGGTGGCGCTGGCTCGGCGAGGAGAGCGAGTCGGGCGGCGTCATCGGCCACTTCGAGGGCGGCATGTACAGCACGAAGGGCGTCTGGCGACCGAGCCGCCACTCCCTGATGAAGACCCTCGGTTACGCCTTCGACCAGGTGGAGCGCGAGGTGATGGTCCAGGCGATCTCCGCCAAGGTGAACCTGATCCAGGACCACACTCCGGCCACCGCGCCGATCGGGGCGGACCGGACGGTGTGGGTGGACACCCTGCACCCGGTCGGCGGCGCGCTCGCCGTGACCTGGCGGCTTGACGGGCGGACCCTGCCCACGCGCGGAGCCCGCACGGTCGACCTGCGGAAACTGCGTCTCACCCCCGGCGCGCACACGCTCACGGCGACGGTCACCGACCCGACACCCTTCGTCCGCGACCCGGCGGTCCGCGCCTCGGAGGCGCTCACCCGGACCGTCGGCTGGACGATCGACCCGTCCCTCACCACCGCGCGCGACGGAACCGGGGCCGCGTTCACCGGCCACACGCCCACCGGCTCACCCGTCGGCGCCCGGTCGGTCGTCCACGCGGACACCACCCACGCGGTGGACCGAACCCCTGCCGTGCGCTGGCGCCTTGACGGCCGGCCCGTCACGACCGGCCCCAACGACCGCGACCTGGACCTGCGTTCGTTCCGTCTCACCCCCGGCACCCACACCCTGACGGCCCATCTCACGGGCACGGAAGAGACGTTGAGCTGGACCGTGGACGCCCGCGCGGCCTCCGCGTCGTACGAGCTGTCGGATCCGCTGCGTACGGTACGACGTCCCGGGAGCCCCGTGGAGTACGTCTACGACGGCCCGTTCACGATGCGGCTGACCGCGCGGGACGATCAGGAGGGCGCGGTGGTGAGCCAGTTCCGGGTCGACGGCGACGGCTGGTACACGTACTACGGCTGGCCGACGGACGCGGACGCGCCGTTCCGCTTCACGCCGGGCGGCACGGTGATCGACGACCTCGTGTACGGGAAGCTGGGCCGGAGCCGCGCGGTGCCGTGGGACGACGCGACCCCCGACTACGGCACGCACACGATCGAGTACCGCACGATCGACGCGGCCGGAAACGTCGGCCCGGCACGGAGCTTCCGGGTGACGCTGGTGGAGCCGTAGAACGAACGGAGGCCCGCCGACGACTTGTCGGCGGGCCTCCTTCGCACTGTTCCTGTCCGGTCAGAGCTTCGCGCTGTTCCCGTCAGAGCTTGCGGGCCACCGCGGCCCATCCCGGGATGGGCTCGTCGCCCGGCACCGGGACCGGCTCACCCAGCTCCGGGTGCCACTCGGCGGTGAGCGAGACGCCGGGCTCGACGAACTCCATGCCGTCGAAGAACGCGGCCAGCTCGTCCCGCGAGCGGGGCCGCAGGGTCAGCCCGCGCGCCTTGTACATCGCGACCGCCTCCGCCGCGCCCTCGGGGTTGAAGTCCCCGGTGACATGGGAGAGGACCAGGTAACTGCCCGGCGCCAACTGGTCCACGAGCTTGCGGACCAGCTCGTACGCGCCGTCCTCGTCCCCCACGAAGTGCAGCAGGGCGAGCATCGACAGCGCGATGGGCTGATCGAAATCAAGGACCTTTCCGGCCCTTTCAAGGATGATCTCGGGTTCGCGGGCGTCCGCCTGGATGTACTCGGTGGCCCCTTCCGGGGTCGAGCGCAGCAGGGCGGCCGCGTGCGCGAGCACGATCGGGTCGTTGTCGCAGTAGACGATCCGGGAGTCCCGCGCGGCCCCCTGCGCGATCTGGTGCAGGTTGGGCTCGGTCGGGATGCCCGTACCGACGTCGAGGTACTGGCGGACGCCGTGGGCGCTGAGCCAGCGGATGGCGCGGTGCATGAAGGCCCGGTTGACGCGGGCCATGTCCCGGCCCCGGGCGTCGACGGTGAGCAGCTGGCGCGCCATCGCCTCGTCGACCGGGTAGTTGTCCTTGCCGCCCAGGAACCAGTCGTACATGCGTGCCGGATGCGGCGTGCTGGTGTCGATGCGTATCTCACTCCGCGGGGATGCGGGGTCCTGGGTCATCGGCTCTCCTGGTCGGGATGAACGAGTGGCGCTACAGCAAGAGTTACGCGACGGTAGGGGCGTGACGGAAGGGGTCAGGTGAGCAGAAAGTCAGCCTGACCGGATTTGGCCCCTTGGATGAAAGCTGCGATCTCCCCGTGGGTGTAGATGAGCGCGGGTCCTTCAGGGTCTGCGGACTGTCGCACGGCGACTCTGCCGTCGGCCAGCTTCATGGCCTCCACGCAGTTGCCCCCGTTCCCGCCGCTCCAGGGCTTGTGCCAACCCTCGGCACCGAGCTCAGCGGCGGGCATGCCGTTGTATATGCGATCCATTCACAGCTCCTTGCGGAGATCCCGAAGGATCTCCTTCGTGCGTTGTGCAGTCGCGGCCTGAGCCGCCATGCGGTCCATGACCTCCAGGTGGGATGCCACCTCGGGGCGCGCGTCGAGATAGACGGCGCCGGTCAGGTACTCGCTGTAGACCATGTCCGGCAGTTCGGGCATGGCGAAGCGGAAGAGGACGAACGGTCCGTAGGTGCCGGGATGGTGGCCGGACGCGAACTCCGCGATCTGCAGGGTGACGTTCGGCAGCTCCGACGCTTCGAGCAGCCGGTCGAGCTGGTCGCGCATCACTTCGGGCCCGGCGCCGACCGGTCGGCGGAACACCGTCTCGTCCATGATCACCCAGAACTTCGGGGCGTCCTCCCTGGTCAGCAGGGACTGGCGCTCCATCCGTAGGGCTACATGCCGCTCGGCGTCCTCGTCCTTGGCGGCATCGCTGCCGCCGCCGACCGCCCCGCTGCGCAGAATGGCGCGGGCGTAGTCCTCGGTCTGGAGCAGACCGGGGACGAACTGGGGCTCGTAGGCCCGGATGAGACCGGCCGCCCCCTCCAGGCTGACGTACATGGAGAACCAGCCGGGCAGCACGTCGTGGAACCGCTGCCACCAGCCGGGGAGGTTGGCCTCCTCCGCGAGGGCGATGAACCCCTCGGCCTCCGAGTCCGTGATCCCGTACTCCCTCAACAGGAGCTGCACGTACGGAATCTTCAGTGCGACCTCGGCGGTCTCCATCCGCCGGACGGTGGCAGGGGCCACCCGGAGGATCTTCGCGGCCTCTTCCCTCTTCAGGCCGGCTCGCTCCCGCAGATCCTGCAGGCGCCTGCCGAGAACGACCTGTCCCACCGTGGGGGCGGACCGCGGCTCGCTCACTCTCAGACCTCCCCGACGCACTGTTTCGACGAGTGTGACACGAAGCCGGGCCAGAGAGAACACAGCACTCTGGAATTTTCAGAGTGCCACTTGCCAAGTGTCCGACTCAGGAGGACAGTGTTCCGGTGTGAACCAGTACACGCTGCCGCCGTGCGCCCACCAGGCCACGGCGACAGCGCCGTACGGCAGTCCTGCCCACTGTTGTGAGGAACCGGTCGTGGCTTCTGGTAACGCGCAGCCTTCAGGTCTCATGAGTCCCCGAGTCATGGCCCCGCGCCCACTGCCGCAGACCGATACCGACACCGTCCGCCGCTTCGCCTTCGAGCTGCCCGCCCTCACCCAGTCGGTCGCGCGGGCCCGTCGGCTCGCGGAGGAACGGCTCATTCTCTGGGGCTGCGGCCCCGACATACGCGACACGGTGGCCCTGGTCGTCTCCGAGCTCGTCACCAACGCCGTCGTGCACACCGCCAGCGACCGGTTCATATGCGAGCTCCGCGAGGGCGAGGACACCCTGCGGATAGCCGTGCGGGACGAGGGCGGCCCGGCAGGACCCCGGATACGCGACTGCGGCGTGGACGAACGCGGCCGCGGACTCCTCATCGTCGACGCGCTGTGCACCGCCTGGGGCGCCGACCGCACCGGACACGGCACCGCCCAGGTCGTCTGGGCCGAGCTGGCCCACGGCACGGGGGAAACATGCTGAGGTCCATGGCCACCCGCATGATCCCGCTGCTCCCCGGGGCCCGCAGGTCCCACCTCACCGGCCGCGTGCCGGAACCCCGCCGCTCGCCCGAGCCTCGCACCGACGCCCGAGGCGCCTCCGGCATCGCCCACCCCCGTGAGCTGGGCGCCACCCGCCTCGCCGTGCCCGTCGGACTCCACGCCGGCCTCGGCTGCGACGCCGTCGGCGTCCCCGCCCGCTTCGGCTTCAAGATCCTCTCCCGCCTCCCCGCCAAGGGCTGCGTCTACGCCGACTCCGACTGGTGGTGGTGGCTGGTCCCGGCGGGCTCCGACCACGACGTGACCTGGCCGCTGCCCGCCTGCTACGCGCGTGGCGCCGAGATCCCGGACCGCCTGCCCCGCCTCATCCACCACCCCGACGGCACCTCCCCCTACACGCCGCCCATCCCCCTCTACCTGCTGGTCTGCCAGCTGACGGGGATCGCGCCGTCCTGGGCCGCGCCTCCGGTGCGCAGCGCGCTCTGACACTCGACCCGAGCGCACTGCCACGGACGGTGGCGACGGCATAGGGTCGGGGACATGTTCACCCCGCAGGGTCCCAGCCTCCGCGAGCTGACCGTCCAGGCCCTCTCCTCCGTCGAGCACGGCTACGACCTGCTCGCGGACAAGTTCGACGCGACCCCGTTCCGCACCTCCGACCGCCTCCTGACCGCGGTCACCCACACCCTGGAGACCCTCGGCCCCTTCGACTCGGGGCTCGACGTCTGCTGCGGCACCGGCGCCGGACTCGACGTCCTCCGCTCGGTCTGCGCGGGCCCGGTCACCGGCGTCGACTTCAGTGCGGGCATGCTGGCCCGGGCCCGCGACGCCCACCCCACCGCCACCCTGGTCCGCGCCGACGCCCTGGCCCTGCCCTTCGCCCCGGTCTTCGACCTGGCGGTCAGCTTCGGCGCCTTCGGCCATTTCCTCCCGGACGAGCAGCGCACCCTGTTCGCCCAGGTCCACGGCTCGCTCCGCCCCGGCGGCACGTTCGCCTTCCCCGTCCCCGCCCCGCCCCCGGTCGGCTCCCGCCTCTACTGGATCCTGTGGGGCTTCGACGCGACGATGCGGGTCCGCAACGCGCTCTGGCGCCCACCGTTCGTCATGTACTACCGCACCTTCCGCCTCCCGGACGTCCGCTCCCGCCTGGAGCACGCGGGCTTCGACGTCTGCTTCACCCCGGTCGAGCCCCTGGGCCGCCGGGACGACGGCAGCCCCAGGTGCCGCCTGGTGGTGGCGCGGAAGAAGTAGGCGCCCCTACCCGACCTCGCCGCTCCAGAAGAGGGAAGGCCGCTCGCCGACCTTCACCTCGACGTCGAGGACCGAGCCCTTGGTCGGTGGTACGTCGAAGTTGTAGGCCGCCAACGCCTTCCTGTCGGGCAGCAGGGTCCCCGAGAGCCCGGCCCCGAGGTGGGGTTCCGCGTCGAACACCCGCCCGGCCGCACGGCCCGCGCTGTCCCTGACCTGTACCTGCACGGTCGCCAGCTCAAGCCGCACGTCGCCGCCGTTGCGCACGGTGACGTCCACGGCCACCGTCGCGTTGCCCGCCGTGTGCCCGGCCGCTCCGGTCGACGGAGTGAAAGCGACCGGCGCCGACACGGTGACCTCGACCCCGTCCTCGTACCCCTGCGTCCGGCCGAAGGCACGAACGTCACCGTCACCCTCACCTTCACCTTCACCGGAGGAACTCCGGGGGGTGGGCGTCTCGGAGCTCGGCGGCACTGACGTGGCCCTGGCCTCCGGTGACGTCGACACGGGCGGTGGCGGGGTCGAATCGCCCGCCGTCCCCTCACCGCGGCCGCCGCCGAAGGCCCCCGCGCCGATCAGGACGCCCACCAGTCCGACGACGAGGACGAGCCCGCCCACCAGGGCGATGAGAAGGACCCGCCGGCGAGGCGGCGGGTGATCCGGGGACGAGGGGGCGCTCAGCGGGCCGGAGGGCGGACCGGCTGGTGGTCGGCCGCCGTCCGACGGCGTCGGTCCGGGAGTCTTTCCTTCGGCCATGGCGTGCCTCCGCCACTCGCACGACGGCATCGGCCGCCGCGCGGCTCAGGCCTTCTTGACCACGCTGGACTTGAGCTGCATGGCGCCGAAGCCGTCGATCCTGCAGTCGATGTCGTGCCCGTCGACCCCGTCGACCAGGCGGATGTTGCGCACCTTGGTGCCCGCCTTGATCCCGGAGGGGTTGCCCTTGACCTTGAGCGCCTTGACGACGGTCACCGTGTCGCCGTCGCTCAGCACGTTGCCGACGGCGTCCTTGATCACGCGCTCCCCGCCCGCCTCCGCAGGCGCGGCACCGCTCGCGCCGTCGGCGGCCGGCACCCACTCGTGGCCGCACTCGGGGCACACCACCAGATTGTTCATCTCGTAGGTGTACTCGCTGGAGCACTGGGGACAGGGGGGAATGTTCTCGATCACTCCCCCAGGATAGGCGGGCTCCCGGCCCGCCGCCCCAGGCCACCGGGGCCCGCCGGGGCCCGCTGGAGGCCTGATCGGAAGCCCGCTGGAGGTCACCGCCGCACAACGCGAAATGCCGGTCGATACGAGATCGACCGGCATTTCCGCTGGTGTCCGAGGGGGGACTTGAACCCCCACGCCCGATAAAGGGCACTAGCACCTCAAGCTAGCGCGTCTGCCATTCCGCCACCCGGACAAGGTGTCTGTCGCTTCGGGGTTTCCCTCGCGGCGACAGATGTAACTCTACCAGGGGTTCCAGGTGCCTTTCACCAGCGTTTTCCGTGGTCAGTGGGGTGAAGCCGCCTTGCAGTCCTTGATCAAGTCGGGATTCCCCCGGGTGCGCGTACGGATCGCGTCCGCTCGCGCACGCAGAGTGCGGCAGTGGGCTGCGCGGCGGCCTCGAACCCCCTGGTCGAGGGGGTCCGAGGCCGTCCGGTGGGTCAGCGGCCCTTCTCGCGCAGGGAGTGGAGGTGGGCGCTGGACCTGCGGGCGAAGCTCAGCGAGTCGACGGGGTTGTCGCGCTCGGTCTGCCAGTGGTGGGCGTTCCTGCCGTGGTGGGTGCGGTTCACCGCCGAGATGAAGCGCCGGTAGTCGATGTCGCCGTCCCCGACGTCGGTCATCCGGTAGCCGTAGGGGACGGCGGTGTCGTCGCGGTCGCCGTCCTTGACGTGGAACAGCGGATAGCGGTGGGGCTGGGCGAGGACGTAGTCGAGCGGGTCGAAGGGGGCGGGGGTGCCGTCCGGGCGGGTGGAGTAGCGGTACTGGCCGACGTACGCCCAGAAGATGTCCATCTCCAGGTGCACCAGGTCGGGGTCGGTCTCGGCGAGAAGGACGTCGTAGAGGCGTACGTCGGGGCGGTCACTGGCGAAGGAGAACTCCTCCGAGTGGTTGTGCTGGTAGAACTTCATGCCGCGCTTCCTCGCCGCGGCGCCGAACCTGTTGAACTCCTCGGCACAGCGCTTCCAGCCGTCGACCGTGGAGCCGTAGCGCCAGGGCCCGGAGGCGGTGCCGATGTGGGGCAGGCCCAGGGCGGCCGCGTCGTCGAGGACACGGTCGAGGTTCTGGGCGAAGGTGTAGGCGGTGGGGTCGTCGGCGTAGTAGCCGACGTGGCTGCCTATGGGACGCAGACCGTGGTCGCGGGTGAGGCGCTTGAGCTGGGCGAGGCTGATGGGACCGGCGGAGCCCTGGCTGTAGCCGGCGTACTCGACCTCGTCGTAGCCGTACTTCTGCAGTTCGGCGAAGACGGCGGCGAAGCCGAGGGTCGCGACCTTGTCGCGGAGCGAGTAGAGCTGGATTCCGAGGCGGCCGGGCGGCAGGACGGGGCGGCCATGGCCCTGGCCGTGGCGCTCACTGTCGTTCTCGGCCGCGGCGGCCGCGGCGGCCGCGGCACCGAGGAGGGCGGCGGCGGTCGCGCCGGCGGCGACGCCCAGCATGTTCCGCCTGCTGAGCCTGTGGACGAGCTCGGGGTCGTTGGCGGCTTCGGAACGGCGGGTGCGACTCATCTGTGGATAACTCCTTGGCTGTCGGAGGGGCCTGCTTCACTGGATTCAGCTGGATTCGGAGAGGCGTCTCGGGCGACTCCGGCCAGCCTGAGCAGCAGGTTCTTCACATCGGTGGCCGCGACGCGGCCGTCCAGGGCGCGGGGGGTGGAGCACAGGATGAGCGGACCTTCGTCATCGCTCGTGGGAAGGCGGCCATGGCTGCCGCGAAGAGGTGAGGGGTCGAGGGGGACGACCGCCAGCCGGTACCGCATACCGAGCTTCTTGCGGGCGATCTCCCTGGCTGCCTTGATCCGCACGTAGGGATCGAGGGGGTCCATGAGGAGTTCGGCGGGGTCGTAGCCGGGCTTGCGATGGATCTCGACGAGCCGCGCGAAGTCGGGGGCGCGGGCGTCGTCGAGCCAGTAGTAGTACGTGAACCAGGCGTCGGGCTCGGCGAGGGCGACCAGCTCCCCCGAGCGCGGATGGTCCAGGCCGTGTTCCTTCTTTCCCTCGTCGTCGAGGAGCCGCTCCAGACCGGGAAGGTCCGCGAGGGCTGCCCGGACGGCCGGCAGGTCCGTGGGCCGCCGGACGTAGACATGGGCGATCTGGTGGTCGGCGACGGCGAACGCCCTGGAGGTCATGGGGTCGAGGTACTCCATGCCGTCCTGGGTGTGGACCTCGAGGAGGCCGGCGCGGCGCAGGGCGCGGTTGATGTCGACGGGACGCTCGACCCGGGTGATCCCGTACTCGGAGAGGACGACGACCGTACGGCCCTCGGCCCGGGCTTCGGCCAGGAGCGGGGCGAGGACGGTGTCGAGCGCTGCGGCGGCGCGGAAGGAGCGCGGGTCGTCGGGGCCGTAGCGCTGCAGGTCGTAGTCGAGGTGCGGGACGTAGCAGAGGGCGAGGTCGGGACGGCGGGTGCGGAGGATGTGACGGGTGGCGTCGACGATCCAGCGGCTGGAGACGAGGTCGGCGCCGGGTCCCCAGAAGTGGAAGAGGGGGAACGTGCCGAACTTCTCGGTGAGTTCGTCGTGCAGGGCGGGTGGCCGGGTGTAGCAGTCGGGTTCCTTGCGTCCGTCGGCGTAGTAGACGGGGCGTGGGGTGACGGTGATGTCGGTGTCGGCGCCCATGGCGTACCACCAGCAGATGTTGGCGACGGTGTAGCCGGGATGGCTGCGGCGGGCGGCGTCCCAGAGACGGTCGCCGGAGACGAGGCCGTTGTGCTGGCGCCACAGCAGGACGTCGCCGAGGTCCCGGAAGTACCAGCCGTTGCCGACGATGCCGTGCTCGGTCGGGAGGGTGCCGGTGAGGAAGGTGGTCTGGGCGGTGCAGGTGACGGCGGGCAGGACGGTGGAGAGCGGGGCCTGGGAGCCGCTGCGGGCGAGGGCGGCCAGGTGGGGCATGTGGGGCAGCAGCCGTGGGGTGAGACCGACGACGTCGAGGACCAGGAGGGGGGTGGGTGCGGGTGGGGAAGCGGGTGCGGTGTCGTTCATGGCAGTTCCTTGAGGCCGAGGTCGGTCAGCAGCTCGCGGGCCAGGGTCAGTTCGGCGGCGATGCCGTCGGCGAGCCGGGCCCGGGTGCGGGGTCGGCTCTCGGGCGGAAGGGCCTGCCAGGTGTACGTCTCGACCTCCAGGTGGTGGGTGCGCGGGTGCGGGCCGCCGACGAGGAGGGCGAGGGCGTCCCGGAGTACGGGGAGCGTGGAGCTGAGCGGAGGGGCGGGCGGAGCGTGCAGGGGGACGTGGAAATGGGCGCGCCAGGGTGTGGCGTCGGGAAGGCCGGGGGCCGTGCGGGCGGCGGTGCCGAGGGCCTCCGGGAGGTCGTCGGTGCCGCGGAGGCCGGCGGCGGTTCGGGTGCGGGTCTGATGGAGGAAGCGGGGCTCGGCGAACGCGGTGAGCGCCGCCCTGACCTCGGGGAGGTGCGGGTGCTCGGCGTGGAGCGCGGCCGAGAGCTGGGCCTTGGGTACCGGGATGCCCGCGGCGGCGAGGGAGTCCAGGGCGGTGCGCGGGTCCTCGAAGGAGGTCGCGAGATGGCAGGTGTCGAGGCAGACGCCGATGCGGGGGATCGGACCGGGGCTCGGTTCCGGGCTCGGGCTCGGGCTCGGGCTGCGGCCAGGACGAGGGCTCGGCACGGCGGCGAGTGCGGTGAGTGCGGTGACGGCGACGGCGACGGTCTCGACGACGCAGCCGGGCTCCGGTTCGAGGCCGATCCGGATGCTTCTCCCGGTGAGTTCCTCCAGCGCGTCGAGCCGGGCGGAGAGCGTCGTGAGAGCGGTACGGGCGGTGGCGGCGCCCTCGGCGTCGAAGGCGGTGCGCCAGGCGAGGGGCAGGGTGGAGACGGACCCTTCGGTGACGTCCTCGGGAAGCAGCGCGGCAAGGAGACGGGCGAGGTCGGTGGTGTGCGCGAGGCGCTCGGGGCGGGTCCAGTCGGGCTGGTAGACGCGGTACTTGACCTCGTCGGCGCCGAAGCCTTCGTACGGGAAGCCGTTGAGGGTGACCACTTCGAGGCCGCGGCGGTCCAGTTCGGCGCGCAGGGCTCGGAGCGAGGCCGGGTCGGTGGTCAGGGAACGGGCGGCGTCCCGGGCGAGCCAGAGTCCGATGCCGAGGCGGTCGCGGCCGAGGCGGCGGCGGACCGGCTCGCAATGGTCGCGGAGCTGGGCGAGGACGCCGTCGAGGGTCTCGGCCGGGTGCACGTTGGTGCAGTAGGCGAGGTGGACGGTGGAGCCGTCGGGGTGCCGGAAGCGCATGGGGGTGCCTCATTCCCCGCCGCGAAGGACGGAGTTGCCCTCGTGCAGGTCCGGCGGGGTGGGGAGGTCGAGGTGGAGTCGTCCGCTGAGCCCGTAGAAGGCGACGGGGTTGCGCCAGAGGACCTGGTCGACGTCGTCGTCCGTGAAGCCGGCGGTGAGCATGGCCTCGGCGACCGAGCGGGTCTTGAGGGGGTCGCTGCGGCCCCAGTCCGCGGCCGAGTTCACGAGGACGCGTTCGGTTCCGTACTCCTTGAGGATCGCGACCGTCCGGTCCTCGTCCATCTTGGTGTCCGGATAGACGGAGAAGCCGAGCCAGGCGCCACTGTCGGCGGCCTCCTTGACGGTCGTCTCGTTGAGGTGGTCGAGGAGCACGTGGTCCGGGGCGAGCGCGGACTCGCGCACGACGTCCACGGTGCGGCGCAGGCCGGTGAGCTTGTCGCGGTGCGGGGTGTGGACGAGCGCCGGCAGGCCGTGGTCGGCGGCGAGCTGGAGCTGGGCGGCGAGCGCCGTGTCCTCGGCGGGCGTCAGGGAGTCGTAGCCGATCTCGCCGACGGCGACGACTCCGTCCTTGGCGAGATACCGGGGCAGGGCGTCGAGGACGGGGACGCAGCGGGGGTCGTTGGCCTCCTTCGGGTTCAGGGCGAGGGCGCAGTGGTGGGCGATGCCGTGCTGGGCGGCGCGGAAGGGCTCCCAGCCGAGGAGGGAGTCGAAGTAGTCGAGGAAGGAGGCGGGCGAGGTGCGGGGCTGGCCGAGCCAGAACGACGGTTCGACGAGGGCGCGGACACCGGCGTCGTACATCGCCCGGTA
The DNA here is from genome assembly GCF_036192275.1 of Streptomyces sp. NBC_00250. Lineage (NCBI taxonomy): Bacteria > Bacillati > Actinomycetota > Actinomycetes > Kitasatosporales > Streptomycetaceae > Streptomyces > Streptomyces sp. NBC_00250. The sequence goes on from NZ_CP108088.1 coordinate 1,865,757, forward strand.
GTCGTCCGTGGTGCGCGAGGTCATGTGGATGTGCGGGTCGAAGATGCGCATCAGGACTCCTCGGCGGGGGCGGTGAGGGCGAGGACGCGGGGCAGGTCGGCGGGGACGTCGCGGCCGGCGGCGGTGCGCTCGGCGGCGTGGTCGGTCAGCATCCGGGCGAGTTCGGTGTCGCCGGCGGCGCGCTCGGCGAGTCCGGCGACGACGGTGACGGGGACGCCGGTGAAGAGACATTTGAGGAGGGCGTGACGCCAGGTGTGGGGGGTGAGGTGGGTGGCGGCGTAGGGGCCGAGGGCGGCGGCGAGGAGGGTGGTGTCGTGGGTGCGGAGGGCGTCCTCGACGAGGGGAAGGGCCTCGGGACCGGTGACGAGGGCGGGGAGGGCCAGGAGGACGGCGCGGCGCTCGGCGGTGGCGCCGTGGTGGTAGAGGCGGGTGAGGGTGTCGGGGTCGGCCTCTGCCGCCCGGAGGAGAAGGGTGCGGGCCTCGTCCGCGTGCTCGTGCCCGCAGTGCCGGCCGGCGGTGACGAACCGCTCCTCCCACCCGGAGGTCCGGGCGGAGGCCTCGGCGAGGGCGGAGTCCAGCCAGGCGCGGATGGTGGCGGTGGCGGTGCCGGTCAGCATGGCGGGGTCTCCCGGCGCAGGAAGGAGAGGGAGGTGCGGGCTAGTTCGGGGCCGGCGTGGGAGTGCCGGGGCAGTTCGACGACGGTCAGCCCGGGGTAGCCGGCGGCGGTGAGTTCGCCGAGGGCGGCGAGTACCGGCGGGAAGTCGATCTCACCGTCGCCGAACGGCAGGTGTTCGTGGACGCCGCGCCGCATGTCCTCGATCTGGATGTGGTGCACCCAGGGCGCGGCGGCGCGTAGGCAGTCGGCGGGAGGGAGGGGTTCGAGGCACTGGCAGTGGCCGATGTCGAGGGTGAGGCCGAGTACGGCGGGTGCGGGGTCGCCGAGGAGTCCGCGCAGCTGGTGGAAGTCGGCGAGGGTGGCGAGGAGGTGGCCTGGTTCGGGTTCGACGGCGAGGGGGACGCGGGCGGCTTCCGCGGCCTCCAGGACAGGAGCGAGCGAGGAGGTGAGGCGCTTCCAGGCCTCGTCGGGCGGGGTGTCGGCGGGGAGGACACCGCTGAAGCAGTGCACGGCGTGGGCGCCGAGGTCGGCCGCTACCCGCACGGCCCTCAGCAGCAGCCGGACGCGGGCGGCGCGGTCCTCGGGGTCCGGGTCGAGCAGGGACGGGCCGTGCTTGCGGCGCGGATCGAGGACGTAGCGGGCACCGGTCTCGACGGTCACGCCGAGCCCCAGATCGCCGAGGCGCCGGGCGACCTGGGCGGTGCGGGCGGCCAGGCCGGGGGCGAGGGGGTCGAGGTGCATGTGGTCGAGCGTCAGCCCGACGCCGTCATAGCCGAGATCGGCGAGGAGCCCGAGTGCCTCGTCGAGCCGTAGATCGGTGAGGCCGTTGGTGCCGTAGCCCAGCCGGGGGCGGGCAGAGGGACCGGCCGAGGGGTGGGCCGCGAGGTCGGGTGTGGGGTGGGCCGCGAGGTCGGATGTGGGGTGAGGTGTGGGGTGGTCGGTGCGCCGCGCGGAGGGCCTGGGGCCGGAAGCGGCTGGACGGCGGGCGGCGGGGCGCGGGGTGCTCATGTGGGGCTCACCTTCCGGGCGAGGGCGCGCGCGGCCGGGACGAGACCGAGCAGCGCGAGCGCCGTTCCCGGTGCCCCGGCGCGGGCGGCGAGCGCGGCCTGGAGCGGGATCGTGGCCCGGATCCCGCCACCGACGGCCCGCTCGGTGAGCGCCGCGGACGGGTTGAGCGCGGCGTGGAGGAGGAGGGTGGCGGGGGTACGGGCGTAGGCCAGGGCGAGGAGGGTGCCCAGACCACGGGAGGGGAGGGGCAGGCGGGTGGGGAGGGTGGGGTGGGGGCGGGGGGCGGGGGCCCCCGAGAGGGAGACGGAGGAAGCGGCGGTGGCGGCCGGCCGGCGGCCGGTCTCGCCGCCCGAGGCCGCCCCGGTCACTGCCCCTGCCGCCCCGGTCACTGCCCCTGCCACTGCCCCGGCCACTGCCAGGGTCACGGCGAGGGCGGCGAGCGGGGTGCGGGTGGAGCCGCCCTGGGTCTCGTGGCGGGAGACGGCGGTGACGGCGTAGGTGTGAGCCCCGAGCAGGGCGGCGGAGGGGAGGGCGTGGACGGCGCGGGGGTGGGGTGTGCCGCTTCCGCTCGTCGAGGCCGTGGCTCCCAGGAGGAGGTCCAGGGCTCGGGTCGTGGCCATGGTGGCGGGGCCGGCCGGTGTGTGTTTGAGGCCGAGGTCGTAGGCCCAGACCGTGGTGGCGAGTGCGGTGGCGACCGCGAGGGACGGGCGCCCCGCGCGGGAGGCCAGTGCCAGGCCCGTCGTTGTCAGGGCCACCGAGGCCGTGAGGGCGGCTGTCGGCGTGATGCGGCCGGAGGGCAGCGGGCGGTGGGGGCGTTCGGCGGCGTCCTCGGTCCGGTCGGCCCAGTCGTTGAGGGCCATGCCCGCCTCGTACAGGCAGAGTGAGGCGCCGATCGCGCAGAGGGTGCCCCGGCCGGGGCGGGTGCCGGTCGCCGCGGCGCCGGCGAGGGCGTCGCCGGGTACCGAGAGCAGCGCCGATACGCGGAGGAGTTCCGCCCAGGCCTGTGCCCGGCCGGTACGCCGCCGGGTCATCGGGGGGTCTCCGTACCCGTGTCCCTCGTGCCCGGACGCTCCCCCAGCGTGCGGCCGAAGGCCAGCAGGCGCTCGTACTGGTCCGCGAGGGAGGCCGGTGGGGTGCCTTCCGGGTCCTTGAAGTAGAAGGCGAGGTCTTCCAGGGGGCCCGTGAGTCCCCTCTCGTGGGCGGCGGCGGTGAGGCGCGCCAGGTCGAGGACGAGGGGGGCGGCGAGGGCCGAGTCGCAGCCCTGCCAGAGGGTCTGGAGGATCATGCGGGTGCCGAGGAAGCCGTCGAAGGCGATGTGGTCCCAGGCGGTCTTCCACTCCCCCATCGCGGGGACGTCGTCGATGTGGACCTGGCCTTCGACGCCGGTGCCGAGGGTGTCGGTGAGGACGCGTTCCTTGCCGGCGTTCTTGGCGGCGGCGGCTGCCGGGTCGGCGAGGGCGGCTCCGTCGCCGCCGCCGAGGAGGTTGCTGCCGGACCAGGCGCGTACGGTCAGGGCGCGCTGGCGGAACATCGGGGCGAGGACGGCGCGGAGGAGGGTCTGGCCGGTCTTGCCGTCGCGGCCGGCGTGCGGCAGTCCGCTCGCGGCGAGCGGGGCGGCGAGGGCGGGGTGGCGCAGGCCCGTGGACGGGGTGAAGTTGACGTACGGGCAGCCTGCGCGGAGTGCGGCGGCGGCGTACAGGGTGCTGGGTGGGAGCCCGACGCCCCCCGACGCCGGCTCCGTGGAGGCCACATTGACGACCACGACGCGGTCCAGGCCAATGCGTGCCCGGAAGTCCGTCAGGTCGTGGGTGAAGGCGGTGACGAGTTGTTCGTCGGTGCGGGTGTCGCCGGGGGTGGGTCCGCCGGGGCGGATCTCGTGGTCGGCGGCTTCGAGTTCGCGGGTGACGGCGTGGTTGAGGCCGTACGGGAGGACTCCGGCGGTGGTGAGTTGTTCGGCTCGTTTGGGGAGCGGGCAGTCGGTGGTGTCGTGGCCGCCGAAGACGAGGTCGGCGAGTGGGGGCAGGCCGGCGTCGGCGAGTTCGGGGGTTTCGGTGGCCATGCCGGTGGGTGGGTGGAGTCCGGCGACGAGGGCGGCGCAGCCGGCCACGGTGGTGGTGGCGACGGAGCCTCTCGCTCCGATGAGCCAGATTCCGGTGCGGGGTGCGGGGGTCATGGCGTCGGCCTCCCTGCTCATCCGGGGAATGGGGGATCGAGGGGTTGGGGCTTCGGGGGGTGGTGACGGTGGGCGGGGGGTACGGCGCCGCCCCGCCCACCGTCGGCTGGGGGACTTCCGTCAGGAGGTGGGGAGTTCCTTGAGGCGGATGTCGCGGAAGGCGGCCTGGTCGGCGGCTCCGTGGTTCTGGATGCCGATGTGGCCGCTGGTGAGGCTGCGGGCGGGGTCGGTGTTGGTGAAGTCGTTGATCTTGAGGCCGTTGAGGAAGACCTGGAGGCGTTCGCCCTGGACGCGGATTTCGTAGGTGTTCCACTGGCCGGGCGGGCGGAGGGCCTGGTCGCGGGCCTTGAGGTTGGCGGACTTGAAGCCGTAGACGGCGCCGGTGGTGCGGTCGGCGGCGTCGGTGGCGTCGATCTGGATCTCGTAGCCGTTGTTCACGGCGGACCAGGGGTCGTCGGAGGCGGGGAAGCCGACGAAGATGCCGGAGTTGGAGTCTCCGGTGAGTTTCCAGTCGAGGGTGAGGGAGTAGGAGCGGAGTTCCTTGGCCTGGTACCAGAGCATGCCCATGCCGCCGGTGGAGTGGAGTTCGCGGTCGGTGATGTCGAAGCCGCCGGGTCCGGCCTGCTTCCAGCCTTCGTGGGTCTCGCCGTTGAAGAGGTCGCGGTAGCCGGTCTGGGGTCGGCAGTCGGCCTTGACCTGGCCGGTGGCGTAGCGGAGGCCGCCCAGCAGGTGTTGGCGGAAGGCGGGTTCGGTGTACGACTCCTTGGTGTGGCCGCCTCCGGTGTAGAAGGAGCGGCCGCCGCCGTAGGTCTGGCACCAGGCGATGGGGTGGTCGCCCTTCATGGTGCCGCCCTGGTAGGTGGTCTCGTCGAGGGTGGCGAGGACGCGGGCCTGGTCGCGGGGGTTGGTGCGGTAGTTGTACCACTCGTCGGTGCGCTGCCAGGGCCCGTCGAGGTGGGCGGTGGCGGGGTGGTTGTGGTCTTCGGCGCGGACGGTGGCGGGCTGGATCTGGGGGTGGGACTGGAAGTAGGCGCCGACGAGTCCGCCGTAGAAGCTCCAGTCGTATTCGGTGTCGGCCGCGGCGTGGATGCCCATGTAGCCGCCGCCGGTGGAGACGTAGTTCTCGAAGGCCTTCTGTTGGTCGGTGTCGAGGACGTCGCCGGTGGTGGAGAGGAAGACGACGGCGTCGTAGCGGGCGAGGTTGTTGGTGGTGAACTGGCGGGGTTCTTCGGTGCTGTCGATGACGATGTCGCTGGTGGCGCCGAGTTCCTTGAGGGCGGTGATGCCGGTGCCGATGGAGTCGTGGCGGAAGCCGGCGGTCTTGGAGAAGACCAGGACGCGCTTGGCGTTGCGGTTCACCGGGGCGCTGGAGAACGTGAAGTCGTCGAGGTCGTAGAGGGCGCCGGTGCCGCCCTTGAAGACGAGGAAGAGTTCGGTGGTCTTGCGGGGCAGGTTCCGCAGGGGTACGTCGATGTCCTGGAAGGTCTCCCAGCCGCCGGTGACGGGGACGGGTGCGGAGCCGTGGAGGGGGCCGGTGGGTGAGCCGGTGCGGACTTCGAGGAAGCCGCCGTTGCCGCCGGAGGAGATGCGGGCGGTGAGTTTGGTGGCTCCGGTGACGTTGTAGGGCTTGAAGGAGATCCAGTCGCCGTTGTCGATGTCGCCGACGGTGCGTCCGCCGTTGGCCTGGGTCTTGTCGAAGAGGTTGACGCCGTTCTGGGCGTCGAAGTGTTCGGCCTGGCGGTGGCGGGGCTGGAGTTTGGCCTGGTCGTTGCCGGTGAGGGCGGCCTGGCCGCCGGCTCCGCCGTCGGTGTATTCGGCGTTGAAGACGGCGAAGATGTTGGCGTCGTCGTCGTGTCCGCCGTCGGCGGAGGTCTTGATGGTTCCGGTGCAGCCGTTGGCGGTGGTGACGGGGTGGCCGTGGCTGTCGTGGCCGAGGACGTAGGTGACCTTGACCTTGGCGCAGTCGATGGTGCCGTCTTCGGGGTCGGTGACCTGGACCTTGAAGGGGATGTCGTCGCCGAAGGAGAAGAGGGCTCCTTCTGCGGGGAGTTCGAGGGTGACCTTGGGTGCGGTGTTGCCGACGACGATGTGGACGGAGGCGGAGCCGGTGCGGCCGCTCGCGTCCTTCGCGGTCACGGTCGCCGTGTAGGTGCCGTTCTTGCGGTACGTGTAGGTGGGGTTGGCGGCCGTGGACGTTCCGCCGTCGCCGAAGTCCCAGGTGTAGGTGAGGGCGTCACCGTCGCCGTCGGTGGTGCCGGCGGAGGAGAGGGCGACCTTCAGCGGGGCGGTGCCGGAGGTCTTGTTCACGCTGGCCTCGGCGACCGGGGAGCGTCCGCCGGTGGCGTTCTCGATGCGGTAGAGGCCGGAGTTGTGGTCGCCGCCGAACCAGGCGGTGCCGTAGTCGAGGACGTAGAGGGCTCCGTCGGGGCCGAAGGCCATGTCCATGATCTGGGTGCCGGTCCAGGGGACGTCGCTGATGGAGGCGACGGTGCCGTTGGTGTCCTGGTCGATGCGCTTGATCCAGCGGCGGCCGAATTCGCCGGCGAAGAAGTCGCCGTCGTACGCCTCGGGGAACTTCACCGGGGAGGTGTTGGCGGGGTCGTAGCGGTAGACGGGGCCGCCCATGGGTGATTCGGAGCCGGTGCCGAACTCGGGTACGGAGCCTCCGTTGTAGGGGATCCAGGCGGGTTCGGCGGGCGGGAGGTCGACGAGTCCGGTGTTGTGCGGGGAGTCGTTCTTGAGGGCTCCGCAGTCGTAGGTGGCGCCGGAGGTCTTGGTGGCGAAGTCGTAGTCGACGTAGGGGTCGTTGTCGCCGGTGCAGAAGGGCCAGCCGAAGTTTCCGGGCTTGGTGACGCGGGCGAATTCGACCTGTCCGGCGGGGCCGCGCTTCGGGTCGGCGGCGCCGGCGTCGGGGCCGTAGTCGCCGACGTAGAGGATGCCGGTGGTCTTGTCGACGCTGAAGCGGAAGGGGTTGCGGAAGCCCATGGCGTAGATCTCGGGCCGGGTCTTGGCGGTGCCGGGGGCGAAGAGGTTGCCTTCGGGGACGGTGTAGGTGCCGTCGTCGGCGACCTTGATGCGGAGGATCTTGCCGCGGAGGTCGTTGGTGTTGCCGGAGGTGCGGCGGGCGTCGAAGGCGGGGTTGCGGTCGGGGCGTTCGTCGATGGGGGTGTAGCCGTCGGAGGCGAAGGGGTTGGAGTCGTCGCCGGTCGACAGGTAGAGGTTGCCCTGGGCGTCGAAGTCGATGTCTCCGCCGACGTGGCAGCAGATGCCGCGGGTGGCGGGGATGTCGATGACCTTCTTCTCGCTGGCGTTGTCGAGGGTGCCGTCGGCTTTCAGGGTGAAGCGGGAGAGGCGGTTGACGCCGTCGTACTTCGCGAAGTCGGCGGCGGTGCCGCTCTCGGGGGCGTCGCCTGCGGGGGTGTCGAGGGGTGGGGCGTAGTAGAGGTAGATGGCCTTGTTCTGGGCGAAGTTCGGGTCGAGGCCGACGCCTTGGAGGCCTTCCTCGTCGTGGGAGTAGACGGGGACGGTGCCGATGACGGTGGTGTTGCCGGCGGCGTCGGTGCGGCGGAGTTCGCCGTTGCGGGAGGTGTGGAGGACGCTGCGGTCCGGGAGTACGGCGAGGGACATGGGTTCGCCGACTTCTTCGCCGCCCTTGGCGAGGGTGATCTGCTGGAACTCTTCGGCGGCGGCGGTTGCGGCGGCGGTTGCGGCGGGGGTTTCCGGTTCGGCGGCGAGGCTCTGGGGTGCGCCGAGGGCGAGCAGTCCGATGGTGAGCAGGGCGAGCGACTTCCTGGCTCGGAGTCGTTGTCTGTGCACGGGTGTCCTCCGGAGTCGGGCCGGGTGTGCGGGTTGTCCGGGGACCGGCGTGCGCCGTCACGCTGGTCGCGTCATGCGGTTACGTCATGCGGTCACGTCACGCAGTTACGTCATGTACACATCAGGGACCGTAGTCGGGTTCGTCCACCGCGGAAAGCCCTTGCGCACCAGTGCGGTCGAACTTTTCCCATCGAGAGGACAAAGGCTCTCGCGGGCAGCGCGGACCGGCCCGGCGGCGTCACCGCGGCCGGGCGCGGACCTGCGCGTTCACCTCAGTCGGCGCTCCCGAAGGCGGCGTCGAAGGAGGCTGCCGGGGGGTCGAAGTCGTACCGCTTGAGGAAGGACAGCGCCTCGGGGGCGCCGGTCAGCCGGTCCATGCCGGCGTCCTCCCACTCCACCGAGACGGGCCCGGCGTAGCCGATGGACCGGAGCATCCGGAAGACGTCCTCCCAGGGCACGTCGCCGTGTCCGGCGGAGACGAAGTCCCAGCCGCGCCGCGGGTCGCCCCAGGGCAGATGGGAGCCGAGCCGCCCGTTGCGGCCGTCGAGCCGTTTGCGGGCCTCCTTGCAGTCCACGTGGTAGATCCGGTCGCGGAAGTCCCACAGGAAGCCGACGGGGTCGAGGTCCTGCCACACGAAGTGGCTGGGGTCGAAGTTGAGCCCGAAGGCGGGACGACGGTCGACGGCGTCCAGGGCCCGCTGGGTGGTCCAGTAGTCGTAGGCGATCTCGCTGGGGTGCACCTCGTGGGCGAAGCGCACGCCTTCGGCGTCGAAGACGTCGAGGATCGGGTTCCAGCGTTCGGCGAAGTCCTCGAAGCCGCGCTCGACCATGCGCTCGGGGACCGGCGGGAACATCGCCACCAAATGCCAGATCGACGAGCCGGTGAAGCCGACGACGGTGTCGACGCCGAGTGCCGCCGCGGCCCGTGCGGTGTCCGCGAGTTCGCGGGCGGCACGCTGACGCACCCCTTCGGCGTCGCCGTCGCCCCAGATCCGGGCGGGCACGATCGCCTGGTGGCGCTCGTCGATGGGATGGTCGCAGACGGCCTGCCCCACCAGGTGGTTGGAGATCGCCCAGCACTTCAGGCCGTACGCGTCGAGCAGTTCGCGTCTGCCCTTGACGTACGCCGGGTCGGCGAGGGCCTTGTCCACCTCGAAGTGGTCGCCCCAGCAGGCGAGTTCGAGGCCGTCGTAGCCGAAGTCGCGGGCGAGCCGACAGACCTCCTCCAGGGGCAGGTCGGCCCACTGGCCGGTGAAGAGCGTGAAGGGTCGTGGCACGGTCGGGCGCCTCCTAGCTCGGTACGCGGGAAGGAGAGGGAGAAGGGACGGGAGCGGTGACGGCGGTGGGGACCGGGGTCGCCACCGGGGTGTAGACGGCGTTGCCGCGGGCGCTCTCCTCCACGGCGGCCAGGACCCGCTGGACCTGGAGGCCGTCGGCGAAGGAGGGTGCCGGAGCGATGCCGCTCGCGACGGCCTGGACCAGGTCGCGGGCCTGGTGGGCGAAGGTGTGCTCGTAGCCGAGCGCGTGACCGGGCGGCCACCAGCCCTCCAGGTACGGGTGGTCGGGCTCGGTCACGAGGATGCGGCGGAAGCCCGCCGAGACGGCCGGTTCGGTGTGGTCGTGGAAGGACAGTTCGTTGAGCCGCTCAAGGTCGAAGGCGAGCGAGCCGCGCTCCCCGTTGATCTCCAGTCGGAGCGCGTTCTTGCGGCCCGCGGCCATCCGGGTGGCCTCGAAGGAGGCGAGTGCGCCGGAGGCGAGCCGCCCGGTGAACACGGCCGCGTCGTCGACCGTGACCTGTCCGTACGCCTCCGATCCCGCTCCCCCGCCGAGTCCGCCGGCGCCGGTGCCGGTGCCGGTGAGCAGGGGACGCTTCCGTACGAAGGTCTCGGTGAGCGCCGACACTCCGACGAGCGGCTCCCCCGCGAGGTACTGGGCGAGGTCGACGGCGTGCGCGCCCAGGTCTCCGAGGGCGCCGGAGCCGGCGTGTTCGCGTTCCAGGCGCCAGGTCAGCGGGAACGCGGGGTCGACGAGCCAGTCCTGGAGGTAGGTGACGCGGACGTGCCGCAGGGTGCCGAGCCGCCCGTCCGCGACGAGCTGCCGTGCGTAGGAAAGGGCGGGCACCCGGCGGTAGTTGAAGCCGACCATGGCGATCTGTCCGCGGGCCGCGGCCGCCTCGGCGGCCGCGGCCATCGTCTCGGCCTCGGCGACCGAGTTGGCGAGCGGCTTCTCGCACAGCACGTGTTTGCCGGCCTCCAGGGCGGCGACGGCGATCTCCGCATGGCTGTCGCCGGGGGTGCAGACATCGACGAGCTGGACGTCGTCGCGGGCGATCAGGGCGCGCCAGTCGGTTTCGGCGGCGGCCCAGCCGTGCCGTCGGGCGGCGGCCCGGACGGCGGCTGCGTCACGGCCCGCGACGGCGGCGAGGACGGGTCGCAGCGGCAGGTCGAAGACGCGGCCGGCGGTGCGCCAGCCCTGGGAGTGGGCGGCTCCCATGAACGCGTAGCCGACCATGCCGATGCCGAGCGTCGGCGGTGCGGCCCCGCTCTCCGTCTGTTCCATACGGTTCCTCCGTTTCATGGTGCGGCGAGGTGCTGCTCCCCGGGGGCGGTCGGGCCGCCGGGGGCCGGTCCGGTCGGACCGCCCGGGTTCGGGCCGGTCAGCTGAAGCCGGTGGGCAGGTACTCGTCGACGTTCTCCTTGGTGACGACGGCCGAGTAGAGGGTGATCGAGGCGGGGATCTCCAGCTCGGACATGCCGCCGATCCCCTTCTTCTGGCCGAGGGCGCGGGCGAGGTCGATCGCGGAGGCGGCCATGGTCGGCGGGTAGAGGACGGTGGCCTTGAGGACGCCGGTGTCGGCCTTGATGGCGTCCATGGCGGCCTTGGCGCCCGCGCCGCCGACCATCAGGAAGTCCTTGCGGCCGGCCTGGGCGACGGCCCGCAGCGCACCGACGCCCTGGTCGTCGTCGTGGTTCCAGAGGGCGTCGAACTTGGGCTGGGCCTGTAGGAGTTGGGCCATCTTGGCCTGGCCGGACTCGACGGTGAAGTCGGCGGCCTGGCGGGCGACCTTGCGGATGTTGGGGTAGTTCTTCAGGGCGTCGTCGAAGCCCTGGGTGCGCTGCTTGGTGAGTTCGAGGCTGTCCATGCCGGCGAGTTCGACGACGGTGGCGTCGGGCTTGTCCTTGAGCTGTTCGCCGATGTAGTTGCCGGCGTTGAGGCCCATGCCGTAGTTGTCGCCGCCGATCCAGCAGCGGTAGGCCTGCGGGGAGGCGAAGATCCGGTCGAGGTTGATGACGGGAATGCCTGCCTTCATGGCCTGGAGGCCGATCTGGGTGAGGGCCTTGCCGTCGGCGGGGAGGATGACGAGGACGTCGACCTTCTTGTTGATGAGGGTCTGGACCTGGCCGATCTGGGTGGCGGTGTCGTTGGAGCCCTCGGTGATCTCCAGGGTGACGTCGGAGTACTTCTTGGCGCGTCGTTCGGCGTTGTCGTTGATGGCGTTGAGCCAGCCGTGGTCGGCCTGCGGGCCGGCGAAGCCGATGGTGACAGGGGTGCCGGGCTTGTCGTCGACGGCGGGCCCCGCGCTCGCGACGGGTGCCTGGTTCTTGGGCTCGTTGCTGGTGCAGGCGGTCAGCAGGGCGCCGGCGGAGACGGCCGCGCCGCCGAAGAGGAGGTGTCTGCGGCTGGTTTCGGGCATGGCGGTGGATCCCTTCCGAGGGGGTGGTGGTGAAGGGGTGGTGGTGAGGCGGGTTCCGGACGGGGGTGTCCGGTCAGCCGTCGCCGTCGCGGACGGTGCGGCGCTGGACCAGGACGGCGGCGACGATGATCGCGCCCTTGGCGATCTGCTGGACGTCGCTCTGCAGGTTGTTGAGCGCGAAGATGTTGGTGATGGTCGTGAAGACGAGGACGCCGAGGACGGAGCCGACGATGGTGCCCCGGCCGCCGCTGAGGAGGGTGCCGCCGATGATGGCGGCGGCGATGGCGTCGAGCTCGTACAGATTGCCGTTGGTGTTCTGGCCGGAGCCGGCGAGGACGACGAGCAGGAACGCGGCGATGCCGCAGCACAGTCCGGAGAGCAGATAGAGGAAGAGCCGCTGGCGGCGTACGTCGATGCCGGCGAGGCGTGCGGCCTCCGGGTTGCCGCCGACGGCGATCGTGCGTCGCCCGAAGGTGGTCCGGTTGAGCAGCAGCCATCCGGCGACGGTGACGGCCGCGAAGACGAGGACGAGCGGCGGGATGCCCAGGACGTAGGCGTCGGGGACGCCGAGGTCGAGGACGGAGGGGACGGTGACGATCTGCGTCTTCCCGTCGGTGATCTGCAGGGCGAGACCGCGGGCCGAGGCCAGCATGGCCAGGGTCGCGATGAACGGGACCATGCCGCCGTACGCGACGAGGACGCCGTTCACGATGCCGCAGCCGAGGCCGACGGCGACCGCGGTGAAGAGGATGCCGGCGAAGCCGAACTCCTGGGTGGCGAGGGTGGTGGCCCAGACGGAGGCGAGGGCGACGATCGCGCCGACGGACAGGTCGATGCCTCCGCTGGTGATGACGAAGGTCATGCCGACGGTGACGACACCGATCACGGACGCCTGCGTCAGGACGAGTTGGAGGTTGGAGGTGGCGAGGAACTCGGCGGGCCGGGTGAGGCCGCCGACGGCGATGAGTACGGCGAGCACGCCGAGAAGCGACAGGTTGCGTACGTCGGCCCGGAGGCCGAGGGTGCGCCAACGTCCCTCCTGGGGCGGCGCCTTGGCCGGGGTGGTGAGCGTCATGCCGCAGGGCTCCCTTCCATCACGAGGTCGAGTACGCGGTGTTCGTCGAGGTCGCGGGCGGGTGCCTGGTGGACGACCCGGCCTTCGCGGAGCACCAGGACGCGGTCGGCGAGGCCGAGGACCTCGGGCACCTCGCTGGAGACGAGGAGGACGGCGAGGCCGTCGTCGGCGAGGCCGCGGATGACGGCGTACAGCTCGGCGCGGGCACCGACGTCGACGCCGCGGGTGGGTTCGTCGAGGAGGAGGACGCGGCAGCCGCGCAGCAGCCAGCGGGCGAGGACTGCCTTCTGCTGGTTGCCGCCGGAGAGGGTGCGGACGGGGGCGTCGGGGAGATCGGGGCGCAGGGAGAGGGCGCGGGTGGCAGTCCCTGCGGTCTCGCGTTCGGTGGCGCGGTCGATCCAGCCGGCCCGGGAGAAGCGGGCGAGGGAGGAGACGGAGACGTTGCGGGTGACGGATTCGAGGAGGAGCAGTCCCTGCGCCTTGCGTTCCTCGGGGGCGAGGCCGAGGCCGGCGGCGACGGCGGCGGGGACGCTGCCGGGGCGCAGGGGCCGTCCGTCGACGATCACCCGGCCGGTGGTCGGTTTCCGCGCCCCGTAGACGGTCTCCAGGATCTCGGAGCGGCCGGAGCCGACGAGCCCGGCGAGCCCGACGATCTCGCCGGGGCGCAGTTCGAGGTCGAGTTCCTCGAACTCCCCTTTCCGGGCGAGGCCTTGAACCTGGAGGACGGGTTGGCCCGTCGGTGGCCGGGCGGGGCGTTCGGGGAAGACGTACGGGACGTCCCGGCCGGTCATGAGGGCGACGACCTCGCGGGTCGGGGTGGTCGCGGCGGGCAGTCCGCGGGCGACGGCCCGGCCGTCCTTGAGAACGGTGACGCGGTCGCCGATGCGGCGGATCTCTTCGAGGCGGTGGGAGATGTAGACGACGGCGACGCCGTCGGCGGTGAGGTCGGCGACGATCCGGAAGAGGTTGGCGACCTCGTCTGGGTCGAGAGCGGCGGACGGTTCGTCCATGACGATGAGGCGGACGTCGTGGGAGAGGGCGCGGGCCATGGAGACGATCTGCCGTTGGGCGGCGGAGAGTTCGCCGACGCGGCGGGCGGGGTCGATCTCGGGGTGGCCGAGTCGCTTCAGGAGTGCGGCGGTGGTCGTGCGGGCGGCCCGTCTGCGGACGAATCCGGCGGTGGTGGGCTCGTGGCCGAGGTGGACGTTCTCGGCGACGGAGAGGCCTTCGACGAGGTCGAGTTCCTGGTAGATGGTGGCGATGCCGAGGCGGACGGCGGCGCTCGGGGAGCGGAGCCGAACGGGTGCGCCGTTCCAGGTGATCCGGCCCTCGTCGGGCTGGTGGGCGCCGGCGAGGACCTTGATGAGGGTGGACTTTCCGGCGCCGTTCTGGCCGAGGAGGCAGTGGACCTCGCCGGGCGCGACCTCCAGGTCGACGCCGTCGAGGGCTCGGACGCCGGGGAAGGACTTGGTGATTCCGGACATGGTGAGCAGGGGCGGGTGTTCTTCGGGCATGGCGGAGATCCCCTCGGCGTGTACGGGTGGCCGTCCGGCGGGTACGGGTGCGCGTGCGCTGTGGCGGGGTGGGCGTGGGGGCGTGCGGGGGTGGTGCGGCGGGTGCGGGCCGGTGGTGGGTTTTGCACCCACCTGTTCCGCCCTTGCGGGACGGGTGCCCACCAACCCCTGTTACGCCGGGGAGAAGAGGTGGTCGCTGATGAGGCGGGCCGCGCCGGTGACGCCGGCGGTCTGGCCCAGTTCCCCGAGGACGATGGGAAGGTTGCCGGTGGCCAGGGGCAGTGACTGCCGGTAGACCTGGGTGCGGACACTGGCGAGGAGGTTGTGACCGAGGCCGGTGACACCGCCTCCGATCACCACCAGACCGGGGTTGAAGAAGCTGACGAGCCCGGCGATGACCTGCCCGACCCGGTTGCCGCCCTCTCGGATGAGGGCGAGCGAGGTGGCGTCACCGGCGGCGGCGGCCGCGGCGACGTCGACGGCGGTGAGGTGGCCGGCCGCGGCGAGCCGGGCGGCGAGCTCCTCCGATCTGCCGCCGCGCGCCGCGTCCTCGGCGTCGCGGGCCAGGGCGGCGCCGCTGAAGTGGGCTTCCAGACAGCCGTTGTTGCCGCAGGCGCAGGGGCGGCCGTCGGGTTCGACCTGGATGTGTCCGATGTCGCCGGCGCTGCCCGTCGTACCGCGGTAGACCTCTCCGCCGACGACGATGCCGCAGCCGATGCCGGTGCCGATCTTGACGCAGAGGAAGTCGCCGACGGAGCGGGCGACGCCGGCGTGCTGCTCCCCCATGGCCATGAGGTTCACGTCGTTGTCGACCATGACGGGGCAGCCGAGTTCCTGGCTGAGGGCCTCCCGTACGGGGAAGCCGTCCCAGCCGGGCATGATCGGCGGCGCGACGGGGACGCCCTCGGGGAAGCGGACGGGTCCGGGGACGCCGATGCCGGCGCCGTCGAAGCCTTCCGCGATTCCGGTGGAGCGGAGTTTCGCCGCCATCGACAGGGCCTGTTCGAAGACGGCGACGGGGCCTTCGCGGACGTCCATGGGGTGGTTGAGGTGTCCGAGCACCTCCAACTCGGCGTTGGTGACGGCCACATCGATGGAGGTGGCGCCGATGTCGATGCCGAGGAAGCGGAGTTCGGGCGCGAGTCGGATGTTGTGCGAGCGGCGGCCGCCCCGGGAGGCGGCGAGGCCGTCGGCGACGACGAGGCCGGTCTCCAGGAGCCGATCGACCTCGACGGCGAGCTTGGAGCGGGAGAGATCGATCTGATCTCCCAGCTGAGCGCGGGAGTTGGGTCCTCCGTCACGCAACAGCCTGAGGAGTCGCGCCTGATGCCGGTTGGCAGGTCGTGCCGTCATGCGTCTCACGCGCCCCTCCCTCTCGCGCTCTCGCCCACGCTCGTCTGCGGGCTTTCGAGGGGAACGTAGCAGCGGCGTACCGGGGTGGGAAGAAGTTGAGCATGAATCGACCCCGACTTTTTCCCGGTTGGGGACAAAGACGGGGTCGGGAAGGGAGAAGGGCTCGACTCGGGGAGGGAGAAGAGCCGGGGCCGGGAGGGAGTAGGGCCGGGGCCGGCAGGGAGTTGAGCCGGGGCCGGGAGGGAGTTGGGCCGGGGCCGGGGCCGGAAAGGAGAGGGCCGGGGTCAGCGGACGTCGACCAGCCGGGCCGAGACCACCACGTTGCCCGCGTAGCCGTTCTCCTCGGTGAAGGTGCCTCCGCAGGTGATCAGGCGCAGCTCGGGCACGCCGGCGTCGCCGTAGACGCGCTCGGCGGGGAAGGCCTCCTTGGGGACGACCTCGACCCCGTACACGGCGAAGACGGCGGTCCGGCCGTCGCGGCGGGCGATCTCCACGCGGTGTCCCTTGCGGAGGGCGCCGAGGTCGTAGAAGACGGCCCGGCCGCTCGGGGTGTCGACATGGCCGACGACGACGGCGGTGCCGCGCTCGCCGGGGGTGACCGAGCCGGTGAACCAGCCCGCGAGCCGGTTCTCCTCGGGCGGCGGGGCCTCGATCCAGCCGTCGGCGTCGAGCCCGACCTTCGTGATCGGGGCGTCCGTCCGAACGGCGGGGACGCGGACCCGGACCGGGGTCGACGGGGGCAGCGGATCGGGTACGGACGCGGGGACGAGGGCTGCCTCGGCCCGGGCGCGGTCGGGTGCGGCGGCGGAGAGCGGCTGGGGAGGGCCGTCGGACCCGAGGTCGTCCGTACCGCCCGTGCCGCCGCGCACGAGGTGGACGCCGACCAGGAGGACGACGGCGATGAGACCCCAGGCGCCGTGCCGCCCCGTCGCGTCCGGTCGCCCCGAAGCGTCCGACCGCCCCACGTCCGCCCTCCTCCTCGCGCCGTGAGCGCGCCTTCTGGTGCCCCTCCGTCCCGGACCTCGTCACACCGGGGCGGAGGGGCCGTTTCAGGCCCCCCGGGTCCCGGCCGTCAGACGCGGCCGGCGGCGTCGCGGCGGCGGGCCAGGACGACGGCGGCGCCGAGCGCTCCGACGATGAGCAGCACGCCCGTGACCACTTCGGTGACGCCGAGGCCGTCGGTGTCCGCGCGGGACGCGGCGGCGGTGCCGTAGCCGGCCTTCACGCCCTTGTGCGCTCCGGGCGGGGTGGCCTCGTTGTGCCCGGTGGTGTTCCCGCCGGTGTCGCCCTGGGCGATCGTGAGCGTCGTGGTGCCGCGCTCGCCCTTGCAGTCGAAGGCGATCTCGTACTGGGTGCCGGCCTTGGCGTCGACGTCCACGGTCGCGCTGCCCGAACGGCCCTCGTTGAGGGTCACGGTGTCGAAGACTCCGGAGGTGACGGTCACCGACGGCACTTCGCAGCCGTCGGACTTCAGCGTCACGGTGCCGCCGGGGGCGACGGTCTCGGGGGTGACGGAGAAGCCGAACGACGTGATGTTGTGGTTTTCGTCGCCCGCCAGGGCGAACGGCGCGACCGTGACCACGGCGGCGGCGCTCAGCAGGACGACGGAAGCGGCACGTATCGCGCGCATGGCGGTCCTCCAGATCACGGGAGGGGCTCGGCCACGGAGCGATTCCGTGCCCGTCAGGCGACGACCCTCACCGCGATCGAAGCTAGGTCCGCCACCGGCGCGCCGCCACCGGGCTCCGCCGAACGGGGCACGACGGCGACGGGACGTGACCTCGGCGCGGGCGGACGGGAAGACCTCCTACGACGCCCCGCGGGCCAACCGACAGCCGGTCCCTGCGAAGCCCCGAGGCCGGACCGCAGCCCCGTCCTACGACGCCTGGGGGGGCCGGACCGCAGCCCCGTCCTACGAAGCCCCGGGGGGGCGGACCGCGGGCCCGTGCTACGGCACCCGGACGACCTGGCCCGCGTACGAGAGGTTTCCGCCGAAGCCGAAGAGGAGGACGGGGGCGCCGGTGGCGAGTTCGCCGCGTTCGACCAGCTTGGCCAGGGCCAGCGGGATGGAGGCGGCCGAGGTGTTGCCGGAGTCGACGACGTCGCGGGCGACGATCGCGTTGACGGCGCCGATCTTCGCGGCGAGCGGCTCGATGATCCGCAGGTTGGCCTGGTGCAGGACGACGCCCGCCAGTTCCTCGGGGGTGATGCCGGACCGCTCGCAGGTCTGCCGGGCGAGGGCCGGCAGCTGCTGGGTGGCCCAGCGGTAGACGCTCTGACCCTCCTGCGCGAAGCGGGGCGGGATGCCCTCGATCCGGACGGCGTGGCCCATCTCCGGGACCGAGCCCCACAGGACCGGGCCGATGCCGGGGGCGGCCCCCGCCTCCTCGTCGTCCACGGCCTCGACGATCGCGGCGCCCGCGCCGTCGCCGACGAGGACGCAGGTGGTGCGGTCGGTCCAGTCGGCCACGTCGCTCATCTTGTCGGCGCCGATCACCAGCGCGCGGCGTGAGCCGCCGGCCCGGACGGCGTGGTCGGCGGTGGCCAGGGCGTGGGTGAACCCGGCACAGACCACGTTGAGGTCCATGGTGGCGGGCGAGGTCATGCCGAGGCGGGCGGCGACGCGGGCGGCCGTGTTGGGCGAGCGGTCGATGGCCGTGGAGGTGGCGACGAGGACGAGGTCGATGTCGTCGGGGGTGAGCCCGGCGGTGGCCAGGGCCTTGCCCGCCGCGTGCGCGGCGAGCTCGTCGACGGGTTCGTCGGGGCCTCCGATGTGCCGGGTGCGGATACCGACCCGGCTGGTGATCCACGCGTCGTCGGTGTCGACCAACTCCGCGAGGTCTTGGTTGGTGAGCACCTTGGCGGGCTGGTAGTGCCCGAGCGCGGCAATGCGAGTGCCCGTCATCCCGGGACCCCCTCGGTGGTTCGATCGTCCGGCAGGATTCCCCAGTCTTGCCAGCGACTGATGGGTAACAGGTGACGTAAACCACCAAGATTCACCCGTACCCCTTGGCCGACCGTGACAACGGCCCGGGCGCCACACGGGCCCCACGGCTTCGGGCGGGCACCGTGTGGGGGGTCAGTTCTTCGGCGCATCGATCATCTGGAGGGCGAGGGTGGCCGGGGGCGGGGTGATTCCGGGCCCGCCGGCCGCCGTCCAGGCGAGGATGTCGTCGAGGGCGTCGTCGTCGAGGGTGAAGGCGACCCAGGCGGCCCGCCCGCCGCGTCGGCGGCCCTCGGTGGAGGGCTGGACGACGACGATGTTGGCCTGGGCGCAGGGGCCGAGGCAGTCGCTCGTACGGACGACGAGTCGGCCGCCGGAGGCTGCGGCGGCTTCGCGGAGGCGGGCGAGCTGGCCGGTGTGGTCGGTGCCGGGGTTCTTGCGGGCGTCGCCGCAGCAGCAGCCGCGGCAGACGACGAGGGAGCAGGGGCGGGCCCCGTACCGTATCGGGACCGGGGTCACTCGGGGCCGTCCAGGGTGTCGGGGCCGTACGGAGCGTCGGCGTCGTCCGGGGTGGTCGCGGAGCCCAGCGTGATCGCGGAGACGGGGGCGACGGTGCCGAGGCGGGGGAAGTCGAGGCCGACGGAGGCGCGGTGCTCGTCGGCGGTGAGCGCGGTCATGGCGTCCTCGGCGAAGACGAGGTCGTAGCCGAGGTCGGCGGCGGCGCGGGCGGTGGACTCGACGCCGAGGTTGGTGGCGATGCCGCCGAGGACCAGGGTGGTGGCGCCGTACGAGGTCAGCAGCTCGTGGAGTCCGGTGTCGTGGAAGCCGCCGATGGTGCGCTTGACGACGACGGGCTCGCCGTCCCGGACGAGGTCGGGGACGAGTTCGCTGCCGGGCGGCTGGGCGTCGACGTTCGGCCGCTCGACCCGGATGTGGACGACGGGGGCGTCGGCGGCCCGGAAGGTGGCGGCGAGCCGGGCCGCGGCGGCGAGGGCGTCGGTGCCGGGGCGGGGTGCGAGGGGCAGCGCGACGATGCGTTCCATGAAGTCGACGAGGACGAGCGCGGTACGGCGGGGATCGAGCGCGGTGAGGCCGGGATCGGGTGCGGGCATGGGAGCACCGTAGCGGCCCGGATGATCATCGCGGGGCGGTCATGGGTGTGATCCGGCCTACGGAGGGGGCACCATCGGTCTCCCCCGGCTCCCCCGTCCCCGCGGTCAGCTCTTCGTCGCGCGCGCGGCGCTTCGCGATCACCGCGCAGACCATCAGCTGCATCTGGTGGAACAGCATCAGCGGGAGCACGGCGAGCGCGGCCTGCGGGCCGAAGAGGACGCTCGCCATCGGCAGTCCGGCCGCCAGGCTCTTCTTCGAGCCGGCGAACTGGATCGCGATCCGGTCCGCCCGGCCGAAGCCGAGGCGCCCGGCTCCGTACCAGGTCAGGGCCAGCATTGCCGCGAGCAGCACGGCCTCGACGGCGAGCAGCAGGCCGAGCCGGGCCGGGGTCACCAGGTGCCAGATGCCGGCGACCATGCCCTGGCTGAAGGCGGTGTAGACGACGAGGAGGATCGAGCCCCGGTCGACGTAGCCCAGGACCTTCTTGTTGCGGGTGAGGAACCCTCCGACCCAGCGTCGCAGGAACTGTCCGGCGAGGAACGGTACGAGGAGCTGGAGCACGATCTTCAGGAGCGCGTCGGCGGAGAGGCCACCCGCACTGTTGCCGAGGAGCAGTGCCGCGAGCAGGGGGGTCAGGACGATGCCCGCGAGCGAGGAGAAGGAACCCGCGCAGATGGCGGCGGGGACGTTGCCGCGGGCGATCGAGGTGAAGGCTATGGAGGACTGGATGGTGGACGGCACCAGGCAGAGGAAGAGCAGGCCGGTGTAGAGCTGCGGGGTGAGCACGGTGGGGACGAGGCCCCGCGCGGCGAGTCCGAGGAGCGGGAAGAGCAGGAAGGTGCTGCCGAGGACGGTGAGGTGGAGCCGCCAGTGCTTGAGGCCGTCGAGGGCCTCTCGGGTGGAGAGGCGGGCCCCGTAGAGGAAGAAGAGGAGGGCCACGGCCCCGGTCGACGCGCCTTCCGCGACGTCGGCCGCGGCACCGGACGCGGGGAGGAGCGCGGCGAGGGCGACCGTGCCGAGCAGGGCCAGGACGTACCCGTCGACGGGCAGCCAGGACGGCAGCCGGAGGGTGCGGCGTGGGGTGCGGGCGGGCGTACGGACGGTCATGGGCTCCACTGCTTCGTGCACCGGGGGGCTGTGGCGCGGCGCGGTCGGGTTGCGGCCGGGGGCGGTCGTGCGGCTGTGGCGCGGCGCGGTCGGGTTGCGGCCGGGGGCGGTCGTGCGGCTGTGGCGCGGCGCGGTCGGGTTGCGGCCGGGGGCGGTCGTGCCTTCCCATCCTGCTCCACCGGTCGGTGATCGGGAATCCCGTACAGCGCTCTGACTGTCATCACGAAAGGCGATGAACGGGCGCGGCAGGCGCTACCGTCGTCCTGTGTACGAGCCCACCCAGCTGCGCACCTTCCTCGCCGTGGCCCAGACGCTGAGCTTCACCCGGGCCGCCGAGCGCCTCGGGCTGCGCCAGTCGACCGTCAGCCAGCACGTACGACGGCTGGAGGAGGCGACCGGCCGGCCGCTGTTCACCCGGGACACCCACCGGGTGGCGCTGACGGAGGACGGCGAGGCGATGCTCGGGTTCGCGCGCACGATCCTGCAGGCGCACGAGCGGGCGGCGGCGTACTTCGGCGGGACCCGGCTGCGCGGTCGGCTGCGTTTCGGTGCGTCGGAGGACTTCGTGACGACCAGGCTGCCGGAGATCCTGGAGTCCTTCCGGCGTGAGCACCCGGAGGTCGACCTGGAGCTGACGGTCGAGCTGTCCGGGACGCTCCAGGCCAGGCTCGCGGCGGGCCGGCTGGATCTGATCCTGGCCAAGCGGCGCGGTGGGGAGAGCGAGGGGCGGCTCGTATGGGAGGACGCCCTGATCTGGATCGGGGCGCCGGGACTTCGGCTGGATCCCGACCGCCCGGTGCCGCTCATCCTGTACCCGCCGCCGGGGATCACCCGGGCGCGGGCCCTGGAGGCGCTTGAGGCGCAGGGCCGGGCGTGGCGGATCGCGTGTACGAGTTCCAGCCTGAGCGCGAACGTGGCGGCGGCCCGCGCCGGGCTCGGCGTGATGGCGCACACGCGGGACCTGGTGCCGCCGGGGCTCGTGCCGGTTCCGGCGCGTGCGGGGCTGCCGGAGCTAGGCGAGGTGGGCTTCGTGCTGCGCGCGGGGCGCCGGGGCGGGGCGGTGCAGGAGGCGGCGGACGCACTGGCGGAGGCGATCCTGGCGGGCGGCGACCGGCTGCACCGGCCGGGCTGAGGGGACCCGGCCGGTGCAGGTGCCGTGGCTCGTGGGGCGGCGGCCGGTGAGCGGCCCGTACAGATTCCGTGGAGATTCGTGTCCGGTGGACGTACCGAGCGGTCGGTAACGGGCCCGCAACACCCGTGACTTGACTCTCCCACCCACCCTGACCTGTGGGAACACGGAATGTCCCGGCTTGGTGAAGGCCCTCCCGCCGGGCAGTCGGGTGGGGTACCGTCACCCGCGCCGTACGGAGCGCTACAACGAGCTTTTCCAGCCATCGAGCCGTCGAGGAGCAGGTCAGTGCGCGAGTTCACCGTGCCGCCCGTCGAGGCGGCGCCTCAGGTCGGCGGTCTGGCGGACGCCGTGTTCGAGCGTGCCCTGACGGAACCGGACCGGATCACGTTCGGCCGGAAGGGCCCGGACGGCGAGTGGCGGGACGTGACGGCCGCACGGTTCCGGGACGAGGTCATCGGCCTGGCGAAGGGGCTGATCGCGGAGGGTGTGCGGTTCGGTGACCGGGTCGCGATCATGGCCCGCACCCGCTACGAGTGGACGCTCTTCGACTTCGCCCTCTGGGCGCTCGGCGCGCAGCCCGTGCCGATCTATCCGACGTCCTCCGCCGAGCAGGTCTTCTGGATGCTGCACGACTCCGAGGTCACGGCCTGCGTGGTGGAGCACGAGGACCACGCGATGACGATCGGTTCGGTGGTCGACCGGCTGCCCCGGCTCCAGCGGCTGTGGCAGCTGGACGCGGACGCGGTGGGCGAGCTGACGGCGGCGGGGAGGGACATCGACGAGGACGTGGTGCACCGGCACCGGCGGGCGGTGACCCCGGAGACGGTGGCGACGGTCATCTACACGTCGGGGACGACCGGCCGCCCCAAGGGCTGCGTGATCACCCATGCCAACTTCATGTTCGAGACGGACATGCTGGTGGGCCGCTGGGAGTCGGTGTTCCGTTCCCGGCCGGGCGAGGAGGCCTCGACGCTGCTGTTCCTGCCGCTCGCGCACGTCTTCGGGCGGATGGTGGAGGTCGCGGCGGTCCGGACCGGGGTGAAGCTGGGGCACCAGCCGGTGATGGCGGCCGCGGAGCTGATCCCGGACCTCGCCGCGTTCCGGCCGAGTTTCGTCCTGGCCGTTCCGTACGTCTTCGAGAAGGTCTTCAACGCGGCGCGGCGCAAGGCGGAGCGGGAGGGGAAGACGGGCCCGTTCGACAAGGCCGTGGCGGTGGCCGTCGCCTATGCGGAGGCCCTTGAGCACAAGGCCTTCGGCACCGGCCCGGGGCCTTCGGCGGCGCTGCGCGTGCAGCACCAGTTCTTCGAGAAGACGGTGTACGCGAAGGTCCGCGCGGCCCTCGGCGGACGGCTCCGGCACGCGATGTCGGGCGGGTCGGCGATGGACCGCCGGCAGGGGCTGTTCTTCGCGGGCGCGGGGGTCACGGTCTTCGAGGGGTACGGCCTCACGGAGTCGTCGGCGGCCGCGACCGCGAACCCGCCGGAGCGGACGCGGTACGGCACGGTGGGGCAGCCCGTCCCGGGGACGACCGTCCACATCGCGGAGGACGGCGAGGTGTGGCTGCACGGCGGCCAGGTCTTCTCCGGCTACCTGAACGCGCCCGAGGCGACCGCCGCCGTCCTCAACGACGGCTGGCTGGCCACCGGGGACCTGGGCTCCCTCGACGAGGACGGCTATCTGACGATCACCGGGCGCAAGAAGGAGATCCTGGTGACCTCGGGCGGCAAGAGCGTCGCGCCGACGGGCCTGGAGGAGCGGGTGCGGGCGCATCCGCTGATCGCCCAGTGCATCGTCGTCGGCAACGACCGCCCGTACATCGCCGCGCTCGTCACGATCGACCAGGAGGCGGTGGAGCACTGGCTCGCGATGCAGGGACGGGCGCCGCTCGCGCCGGCCGAGCTCGTGCGGGATCCCTCCCTGGAGACGGAGATCCGGCGGGGCGTGGTGGCGGCGAACACGCTGGTCTCGCAGGCCGAGTCGATCCGCACCTTCCGGATCCTGGCGCATCCGTTCAGCGAGGAGCACGGGCTGCTCACCCCGTCCCTGAAGCTGAAGCGGAAGGCGATCGAGCGGGCGTACGCGGCGGAGGTCGCGGCGCTGTACGGCTGAGCCGGGGCGGAGCACGGGAAGCGGAACGCTGAATGCGGGAGTGGAGAAGAACGGGAAGCGGAATGCGGGAAGCGGAATGCGGGAAGTGGAATGCGAGGCGGCCCGTGATCGTTGACGCTTGGAATAGCTACGCAAGACCCGCGACAACGTAAGGATCCCTCCCACGTGAGCACGGACAGCAAGGTTCCCTCGGTCACCCTGAACAACGGCGTCCGGATGCCGCAGCTGGGCTTCGGTGTCTGGCAGGTGCCGGACGACGAGGCCGCGGCGGCCGTGGCGACCGCTCTGGAGGCCGGCTACCGCTCCATCGACACCGCCGCGATCTACGGGAACGAAGAGGGCACGGGCCGTGCCGTCGCCGCGTCCGGGATCGCCCGCGAGGACGTGTTCGTCACCACCAAGCTGTGGAACAGCGAGCAGGGCTTCGACTCGACGCTGAAGGCCTTCGACGCCTCGCTCGACAAGCTGGGTCTCGACTACGTCGACCTGTACCTGATCCACTGGCCGGTGCCCTCGAAGGACGCGTACGTCGACACCTACCGCGCGATCGAGAAGATCCACGCGGACGGCCGCGCCAAGGCGATCGGTGTCTCGAACTTCCTCCCTGAGCACCTGGAGCGGCTGATCGGCGAGACCTCGGTCGTGCCCGCCGTCAACCAGATCGAGCTCCACCCGCAGCTCCCCCAGCAGGCCTCCCGCGAGGCCCACGCCCGGTACGGCATCGCGACCGAGGCGTGGTCGCCGCTGGGTTCGGGCAAGGGGCTCCTGGACGTACCGGCGATCGTGGCGATCGGCCGGAAGCACGGGCGGACCCCGGCCCAGGTCGTGCTGCGCTGGCACCTCCAGCTGGGGAACGTGGTGATTCCGAAGTCGGTCACCCCGTCCCGCATCCAGGAGAACATCGACGTCTTCGGCTTCGAGCTGGACGCCGAGGACCTGGCGGCGATCGCCGCGCTCGACGAGAACCGTCGGCTGGGCCCGAACCCCGCTGAGTTCGGCGCCTGACCGGTCGCGTGACGACGACGGCGCCGAGGTCCACCCGGACCTCGGCGCCGTTGTCGTACCCCCGGCATAGAGTCGACGGCGGATCTTGGAGCGGAGTGGCGAGTGAGGGAGTCGATTCGGTGAGCGGTGGTTCTCCGGTGCCCGTCGAGGAGGGCCTCTACCGGGTGCGGAACGTGGCCAGTGGGCTGCTTCTGGAGGTGTACGAGGGGTCGAGCCGCAGCGGCGCGAATGTGCAGCAGGGTGCCGAGAAGGGCACGCCCGGGCAGCACTGGCGCATCACGGCCGTGCCGAACGGCGGCGGGCTCTACCACCTGGTCAACGAGGCCAGCGGCAAGCGGCTCGACGTCGCCAACGCCTCCACGGAGAACGGCGCCAACATCCAGCAGTGGAAGGCGAACAACTTCGGTGCGCAGGAGTGGATCATCGAGCAGGACCTCCAGTCGCCGGGGACGGTCGCTCTGGTGAGCTTCATCAGCGGGCTGTTCCTGGAGGTCGCCGACGGTTCGAAGGACGACGGCGGGAACGTACGGCAGTGGGAGGACACCGACTCCCCGTTCCAGTGGTGGCGGTTGGAGCCGGTGTCCTGACCCGCCGGGGTACGGCGGGCGGGCGCGGTGGTCCTCAGCCCTTGCGGGCGGTGTGGACCGTGCGGGCCGTGAGGTGGAACAGGTCCGTGCGGTGGTGCAGGGACAGTTCGTCGGCCGGGTCGAGGAGCCGGTCGAGCATCGCCCGGTCGTCCGCTTCGAGCCGGTCGCCGAAGCCGTCCCGGATCCGCCCGTAGTGGGTGAGGGCCAGCTCCCGGACGACCGGGGACACCGGCGCGGGAATGTCGGTGAGGAAGGTGCGGGTGCCGGCGGGGGTGAGGCCCGCGTCGGCGAGGAGCGCCCGCCAGTCGTCCGGCTCGTCCTTGTGCCCGGGGACCGAGGCGCGCATCTCGCCGAACCAGTCGGCGTTGGCGGCGTCGAGGCGTGCCTCCAGGCCCGGTCGGCCGAAGCCGATGTGCCAGGGCAGGTGCCGGGCGGGCAGCCCGCCCTCGACGAGCACCATCAGGCCGCCGGGGTTCAGCAGCCCGGCGAACTCCGCGAGCGCGGCCCGCTGGTCGCCGATGTGGTGCAGGGAGTTGGCCGCCCAGATCAGGTCGGCCTTCCCCAGGTCGGCGATGCCTTCGGGGAGTTCGGCGTGGAGGGTGGAGACCCGGCCGCCGAGGCCGCGTGCCTCGGCACGTTCACGGGCGCGGACGAGGAGTTCGGGGGTGCCGTCGACGGCGACCGCCTCGGCGGCCGGGAAGGCCTCGGCGAGGATGCCGGTGACGACACCGGGGCCGCTGCCGACGTCGAGGATCCGGCGGACGCCCGGCACCGGGGCCAGCGTGCCGAGCCAGGCGGCGGCGTCCGCGTAGGCGGAGCCCTCCATCTCGGCCTGTCGCTCCAGGAGGGGACCGAGTTCGTTCCAGTCCAGATGGGTGCCGTCATGGTCGTGCCCGTGGGTTTGCTTGTGCCCGGGTGCGTGCCGGTGACCGTGCCCCTCGCCGTGGGGGTGGTCGTGGTGCGATGCGGTGTGCTGACTCATGGGTCCAGCGTGCGGTGAGTCGGCCGGGAGTGCGAGAAGTGTTGCCGTTTCGGCAAGAAGATCGATCCCGTGTTGCCCGGGACGTCACCCCGCCGCCTTGCCCGGAGCTTGCCCGGAACATCACCCGCCGGCGCGGTGCTCCTGCGGGCTGACCCCTCTGACCCGCTTGAACGCGGCGCTCAGCGCGAACGCGCCGCTGTAGCCGACCTGACGGGCGACGGACTCGACGGTGACGTCGGTCTCCCGCAGCAGATCGGCGGCGAGCGCGAGCCGCCAGCCGGTCAGGTACGCCATCGGGGGCTCGCCGACGAGTTCGGTGAACCGGCGGGCGAGCGCGGCCCGGGACACGCCCGTCTTCGCGGCGAGCGACGCGACGGTCCAGGGGTGGGCGGGATCGTTCTGGAGGAGCCGGAGCGCACGGCCGACCACCGGGTCGCCCATGGCCCGGTACCAGGCGGGGGCCTCGGCGCCGGGCCGGGAGAACCAGGCCCGGACGCCGGTGATGAGCATCAGGTCGAGGACCCGGTCGAGGACGGCGGTCTGGCCGGGTTCGTCGCGGGCGATCTCCTCGCCGAGGAAGGGCGTGAGCGGGCAGTTCCACTCCTCGGCGGGCAGGTGCAGCAGCCCCGGCAGGGCGTCGAGCAGCCGGCGGCCGACCTCGCCGTCCATCCGGTAGGTGCCGACGAGGAGCGTGGTGCCGCCGTCGGGGGCGTTGCCCCAGGTGCGGACGCCGAGCCGCATGGTCTCGGCGAGCGGCTCCCCGGAGAGGGTGGTGCAGTCGCCGTCGGGGCCGATCACGGCGCGTGGCGGGGCGTCGGGGGCGTCGGCGACGGTGTACGGCTCCGGACCGCGGGCGATGGCGATGTCCCCGGGCCGCAGCAGGACGGGTTCCCCCCTGTCGGGGACGATCCAGGCCTCGCCCTCGGTGACGCACATCAGACAGATCGGGGCGCCGTCCTCGATGCGCACGGACCACGGCGGTTCCATGATCATGCGGAGCAGGAAGGCGCCCCGGGCGCGGGGTCCGTCGAGGAGTCCGGCGAGTGCGTCCATGGGTCGTAAGGGTAGGCGGCCGGGTGAGACGGACGCGTAGGGGCGTGAGACTGCGGAGCATGGGCTGTGGGGGCCCTGGGCGGGAGTCTTGAACCATGACGACGCAGACGAACAACTCGCAGACCACGCAGGCCACTCAGAACACGGAGAACACGGAGACCAGCGAGCACACGGAGAACACGGAGCACACGGTGAGCGTTCAGGGCAGCGACAGCACGCAGACGGTTCTCGTCACGAGCGCCACCGGCAAGACCGGGCGGCGCGTGGCCGAGCGGCTCGCGGCGCGCGGGGTGACCGTGCGCGCCGGGTCCCGTACCGGCGCGACCCCGTTCGACTGGGAGGCCCCGGAGACCTGGGCCCCGGCGCTGCGGGGCGCGGACGCCGCGTACGTGGCCTACTACCCGGATCTCGCCGCGCCCGGCGCGGTCGAGGCGATGGAGGCCTTCGGCCGGCTGGCCGTGGAGAACGGCGTACGGCGGCTGACGCTGCTGTCCGGGCGCGGGGAGCCCGAGGCGATCGTGGCGGAGGAGGCCCTGCGTGCGGCGGCCGACGGGGCGGAACTGGCCGTCGTGCGGGCCTCGTTCTTCGCGCAGAACTTCTCCGAGGGGCTGCTCGCGGAGGGGCTCGCGGAGGGCGTGATCGTCTTCCCGGCGGGGGACACGGCCGAGCCGTTCATCGACCTGGACGACCTCGCGGACGTGGTGGTCGAGACCCTGACGTCGGACGGTCACGCGGGGCGGGTGCACGAGCTGACGGGGCCCCGGCCCGTGGGCTTCGCGGAGGTGGCGGCGGAGATCGCACGTGCCTCGGGCCGTCCGGTGGCGTACCAGCCGGTGTCCGAGGCCGACTACGCCGGGCTCCTCACCGGGTTCGGTCTCCCGGCTCCGGAGGCGGCGTGGCTGGCGGGGCTCTTCGCGACGCTCCTCGACGGCCACAACGCCTCGGTGACGGACGGGGTCAAGCGGGTCCTGGGCCGCGAGCCGCGCTCCTTCACCGCGTTCGCGGACGCGACCTGGGCGAGGGAGGAGGCCTGAGCCCGTTCCGCGCGGGACTCAGCCCCGGCGGACGAAGCAGGCCAGCCGGTACCGGGGTTCGGCCCGGGGGCGGTCCTGGTCCGGGAGGGCGGCGAGGGCGGCGACGAGCGTCTCGGCGGTCGCCGGGTCGCCCGGGAACCAGGAGGCGAAGTACCCGGCGCGCAGCTTCCGTACGGTGTCGCGCGGGGTGGCGCCCTGGCCGTACCCCGTGAAGTGGGTGCCGGGGGCGGGTTCGAGGCCGTGGGCGGCGGCGTGTCCGGTGATCAGGTCCGCGCGGTCGGAGGCCGCCGCGGCCGAGCGGTGCGGGCGGAGGATCTCGTCGATGTCGCTGCCGACGTCGTGGGCCGCGTCCTTGTCGACGGTGGCGACGAGGACGCCGCCGGGGCGCAGGACGCGGGCCGCCTCGGTGACGATCTCCGCCGCGAACGGCACGAGGTGCAGCAGCCAGACGGCGCCGACCGCGTCCACGGATGCGTCGGGCAGGGGCAGGCGACGGGCGTCGGAGCGGACGACCCGGCCGGGTACGCGTCCGTCGGCGACCCGGAGCATGGCGTGGGCGGCGTCGGCCCCGTACACGCGCAGTCCGGGCCGGGTGAGCCGCTCGGTGACGAGGCCGGTGCCGCAGGCCAGGTCGAGCAGGGTCCGGGCGCCGGGCGGCACGAGCCGCAGGACGGCCTCGGCCGCCGCGCCGGCCCGGGGCACCCCGCCCCGGGTCCGGTCGTAGTGCGCTGCTTCGGCCTCGTAGTCGAGCACGGTCTCCGCCATGCCCATGATCGTACGAGGAAGGCGAAGCGAGTGATCACGGGAGGAAGCGGAAGAGGTGACCGTACGTCAGGCGGCTCCGTGGCCCGGGGCGATCCTCTCCACCCGCTCGGCGAGTTCGAAGTCCTTCTCGGTGACGGCTCCGCCGGCGGAGTGGGTGTTCACGGACAGGCCGACGGTGTTGTAGCCGAGGGTCAGATCCGAGTGGTGGTCGAGCTCCTGCTGGATCTGGGCCACGTGGACGACGAGCGCGGTCGCCGCGAAGTGGTCGCCGAGCCGGTACTCACGGGTGAGGCGGTCGTCTCCGACGGACCAGCCGGGGAGCTCCCGCAGTCGGTCCTCGATCTCCTTCTGCGACAGCGGCTGTGTGGGCACGGCGGTGCTCCCTCCGGTCGGGTGGCGCGGGTGACGGACAGGGGTCCCAGGGGGAAAGTACCCGGGTCCCCCTCTGGGATACCGTCTGGCCATGACAACTGTCGTGAGCGACACGGGGGTAGGGCCGCTGCTACGCGGTTGGCGTGAGCAGCGGCGGTTGAGCCAGCTGGAGCTGGCGCTGCGCGCGGACTCCTCGGCGCGGCACATCTCGTTCGTGGAGACGGGGCGCTCCCGGCCCAGCGAGGAGATGGTGCTGAAGCTCGCCGAGCATCTGGAGGTGCCGGTGCGCGAGCGGAACGCGCTGCTGCTCGCCGCAGGGTACGCGCCCCGGTACGCGGAGTCGCCGCTCGACGCCCCGCGGCTGGAGACGCTGCGGGAGGGCATCGAGCGGCTGCTGCAGGGGTACGAGCCGTATCCGGCGCTGGTGGTGGACGGCTCGTACACGGTGGTGGCGGCCAACCGGGGCATCGGGCTGCTCCTCGACGGGGTCGCCGAGCATCTGCTGAGGTCGCCGCTGAACGCGATGCGGCTCACCCTCCACCCGGAGGGTCTGGCGCCCAGGATCCGGAACCTGCCGGAGTGGCGCGGGCATCTGCTGCACCAGATGGAGCGTCAGATCGGCTTGGCCCGTTCGGAGTCGCTGCGTGCGCTGTACGAGGAGGTGTCGGCGTATCCGCTGCCGCCCGGCACGGACGCCGACGGCGCGTCGAGCGCCCCCGGGCCGGAGGACGTGTACCCGTACTTCGCGCTGCCGCTGCGGATCGAGCACGACGGGCAGGTGCTGTCCTTCGTGTCGTCGATCTCGACCTTCAACACCCCGCTGGACGTGACGGTCGCCGAGCTGGCCATCGAGACGTTCCTCCCGGCCGACCCGGCGACGGTCGCGTACCTCCAGGCTCTGCCGCCGTTCAGCGGCTAGCGGTGACGGCCCTCAGGGCCGCCCACTGGGCGAGGGCGAAGCCGCCGACGGTGGCCGCCTGCATCGGCGTCCACACCAGGCCCGCGGTGGTCGGCTCCAGCCAGGCGACGAGGGCGACGATGCTGAGGACGGCCCAGAGCGCGTTGATGTCGACGACGAGCTTCACGCCGAGCGCCGGGGGCTGCGGGCGGCTCGCGAGCCAGGCGACGCCGGCGGCGTACACGGCGAGCAGGACGCCGAGTTCGAGCAGGAGACCCGCGTCGACCCCGAGGAACTCCCCGAGCGGGCCGGAGGCGACGGCGTAGGCGATCCCGTTGGCTCCGGTGACGACGGCGTCGAGGGCGAGGAAGCGGCGCACCGCGGACTGGGGTCGGGTGGTGCGGGCAAGACCGGCGAGCAGGGCCTGGGACATGACGGATCACCCTCCATGGGGGACGTTCGCGCTGGTGGTGGCCCCGGAGCCCGAGCGGAGTGCGCCGCCCGGGTTCCGGTGTTCATGAGCATGCCGGGCGGGGCGGAGGGGGTCGATTACCTGAGGGGTAATGCGCGTGCGACGGGGCGGCGTTCCCGGGCCCTCCGGTCGGATTCGGAACAGCGCGTCGTCGGTCCCCTTGCGTGAGTATTGTTCGCGCCGGGGTGGCCGGGAGTGGTCGCCCCGGAGGGGGAGAGACACATGGCGTGGAACAGGGAACGGGCCCGCATGGTGGCCACCGGGGACGATCACGCGGTGACGCCCGCGGAGCTCTTCTTCGACCTGGTGTTCGTGTACGCGATCACCCAGGTCACCGCCTTGATGGCGGCCGCACCCTCGCCGGTGCGGGTGGTCGGCGCGATGGTCGTGCTCGCGCTGCTGTGGTGGTGCTGGTGCTGCTTCGCCTGGCTGGGGAACGTCGTACGGGCCGACTCCGGCGCCCTGTTCGGGGTCCTCGTCACGGTCATGGCCGTCGTCCTGATCGTGTCGCTCGCGGTTCCGGACGTGTTCGCGGACGAGCCGGGCGGGCTGTCGACGCCGCTGGTGTTCGTGCTCTGTTACGGGGCGGTGCGCGCCCTGCATCTGGTCTCGTACTGGATCTCCAGCCCCGGCGACCCCGCCCTGCGCGCCACCCTGCGCCGTACGGCCCTGACGTCCGTCGTCCCGCCGCTGGTGCTGCTCCTGATCGGCAGCGCGTACAGCGGACGGGTCCAACTCCTGCTGTGGCTGGGGGCGGTGGTCGTCGACTACCTCGGCATCTTCGTCACCGGCGGCTCCGGCTGGCGGGTCAACTCCCCCGGGCACTTCTCCGAGCGCCACGGTCTGATCGTGATCATCGCGCTCGGCGAGTCCATCGTCGCGATGGGCGTCGGCGTCTCCGGGCTCCCGCTCACCTTCGCCGTGCTCGGTGCCTCGGCCGCCGGGCTGCTGCTGTCGGCCGGGCTGTGGCGGCTGTACTTCCGGCAGCTCGGCGAGGCGGCCGAGCACCGGCTCGCCGGTCTCCAGGGCGACGAGCGCACACGGTTCGCACGGGACGTGTACACCTTCCTGCACCTTCCGCTGGTCGCGGGTGTGGTGCTGTGCGCGCTCGGTATGAAGAAGGTCCTCCAACAGGTCGCCGACACCGGCCACTACGGCCTCGCCGAGCCGCTGCACGGGGTCGTCGCCTGGTCGCTGACGGGTGGCGTCGGGGTGTACCTCCTCGGGGCGGCGGCGATCGTGCTGCGCACCACGGGCCGGCGGCCGACCGCGCTGGCCGCGGGCGGCGTGTGCTGTCTGGCGGCGGGCCCGCTCGTCGGCCTCGTCCCGGCCATGGTGGCGCTCGTGGCCCTCGCCACCGTCGCGGCGGCCCTGGTCTGGCTGCACGGCCGCCGGCAGGACCGGACGTTCGAGGCCGTGGAGGCGGCCTGAGGAAGAGGGCCGCGAGAGGGGGCAGACGCAGAGGGCCGAGGGGGCAGAGGCAGCGGACCAGGAGGGCAACGTCGTGCGGCAGGGGCCCGGCGGAGGGGTCCGAGAGCGAGCCCCGAGGCCCACGGCACCGCACGTCCCCGCCGCCGGATTGGAGGATCGTCGCGCTCCTGCGTACCGCGCCGGGCCGATCGGACAAGGCTTGTGCGCCGGGACCACGCCGACGCGTCTGCGTCGTCACACTGGCCCCATGCCTCCCACCGGCCCCACTCTCATAGGCTCCGTCCGGCGCGCCCTGGCTCTCCTCGAACTCGTCGCCGAGCACGGCGAGCTCACCGCCAAGCGTCTCTCCCGCATGGCGGGCCTGCCGCTCCCCACCACGTACCACCTGCTGCGCACCCTCGTCCACGACGGACATCTGCGGAACGAGCGCGGGGCGTTCCGGCTGGGGCCCGCCGCGCCGCGGCTCACGGGGGCGGGGCGGATGCAGGGCGCCCGGCTTCCCGAGTGGCTGCGGATGCTGGGCGAGGATCTGGACGCGCCCGTCTACTACGCCGTCCTGGCCGGGGAGGAGGTCGAACTCGCCGCCGTGGTGGACACCCCGGGGCGCCCGGCCGTCGAGGAGTGGGCGGAGTTCCGCGCCACCGCCCACGCCCACGCGCTCGGGCAGTGCCTGCTCGCACAGCTGGACACGGAGGACCGCAGGGCCTATCTGGCGCGGCGGCCGGTGAGCCGGCTGACGCCGCGGACGGTTCGGGACGAGGAGGCGCTGATGCGCCGGCTCGCCGGGGTCCGCCGGGGCGCGCCGGTGGTCGAGCGGGAGGAGTACCTCCTGGGCACGGTGTGCGGGGCCGTGCCGATCACGGTGGGCGGGGTGCACTCGGCGGTGGGCTTCTCACTGCCGGTGAGCGAGGAGGACCGCCTCGGCTCGACCGCGGTCCGGCTGCGCGAGCGGCTGGAACGGGGCCTGAGGGAACACGCGTTCACCGTACTGACCTGACGCCCGGCCCGGGGCTGGTCACGCGGCGGCCGTACCCCGTCGCCCGGCACCCGGCACCCGGCAGGGCCCGGACGATCCGGGCGAGGCCGGATCCGAGGAGGTACCCGATGACGGCGGTGATCCCGCCGACGACGCCCTGGAGGTACCGGGGGCGGGGCACCAGGGAGGGCGTGAGGCTCGACCGGAAGACCGTGGCGAAGCAGAGCGCGACGAGGTCGGGCCGGCGGCGGATGCGGTACGAGGGGTCCGGGCGGTCCCGGTAGGGGCGCTGCGCGAAGGCGAGGAGCCGGTCGGCGGCGCGGCGCGGGAGGGGCGGACGGGGAGGGGCGCCGGCGGTGGCTTCGGGGCCTCGCGCGGTCTCCGGCTCCCCGCCGGACGCGGGTCCGGCGGACCGATCGGGGCTGGTGTTCCGGTCGGTCGAGGTCATCGGAACACCCTCGCACGCCCGAACACCGGTACGCAGATCGGATTTCGCCGTGGCCCGCGTCGGGGCGTGACGGAGGGTCAGCGGACGGGGCCCTCCCGGTACGTGGACTCCTTCCGGTACGCCTCCTTCCCGTACGTGGGCTCGTCCCGGTACGTGGGCGGCTCGGGTGCCGGAGTCGGAGCCGGAGCCGGGGCGGGGGCGGGGGCGGCGGCCGGGGCGGCGGGCTCGGGCGCCGGATGTCCGGAGCGCTGGGCCCGGGAGGCCTCGGCGCGCAGCAGGGCCTGGAGGACGGCGAACGGGTCGACGGGCATGGCGAAGCTCCTCATGGTGCGGAGGGGTGATGTGGGGGGACTGCGCGGAGGCGTGGGCCTCTCAGCAGCGCATCACCACGCACCGGAGCGCGTCGCCGCGCGGGGCGGGTACGGGGGCGGGGGCCGGGGTCCTGCGGTGCCTGGCGGCGCCGTGCCGCAGGCGCTGGGGCCGGACCGGGCGGAGGCCCGTCCGGTGCCGTCGGGAGCGGCCGGGGAGTCCGGCCTCGGTGGCGGCCGGCTCGTGGGTCTCGCCGCTCGGGTCGGACGCCGGGGACGCGGCGGCGGGCCGGAGTTCGGCGCCGCCGGTGAGCAGGCCGGCGGCCCCGGTGCCGAACAGGGCGGCGAGGACGAGGAGCAGCACGATCCAGCGGCGCCCTCGGGGGTCCGGGCGCGCCGGGCGGTCCGCCGGGGCGGCGGACGCGGGGGTCGGCTCGGGCGCGGGGCTCACGCTGATCCGTACTGCCCCGCCGGGGTCGCGGCACGGCGTCCCGGGGCCGAGATCCGCCCGTGCGGCCTACGGGTGGGGCCCCTTGTTCACCGATTCACCACACCGGTGGTCGCGCGGCAGCCGCACCACCGTCGTACCGCGGTCACGTCGGCCGTCAGGACGTACACATCAGTGGTTCTTGTCCTGCGCGACCGGCCCGTCAACCGGAAGAAGTGGTTCCGACCCGCCTGTGGGCGGTGAGATGTCCAGCGGCACCTGCGGCCCGGAGCACTCGCGCAGCCAGCGCCGCAGCACCCGGTGCACGTGCTCCGCGCCGACCAGCTCCTCCCCCGCGCCGACGGGCGGCGACAGCTCCGGCGGCGAGAGGAGGAAGGGGTGCGACTGCTCGCCGCCGAGGCCGCCGTGGGAGCCGATCTGTTCCTCGAAGGCGTGCACGGTCCCGGTCGCCGGGTCGTACATCGAGTTGACCATGATGTCCGCGACGTGCGGGAAGCCGTCCGTACGCCGTACCGCCCGCGCCGCGCCCCGCCCGAAGACGGCGAGCGGGCCCCCGTCGTCGAGCTCCGCGACCGGCACCTCCACTCCGTCGCGGGCGAGCACCACCGAGCCGTGCTCGGCGCTCGCCACGAGCACGAAGCCGACGCCCGGGTGGTGCGCCAGGGTGCGGAGCAGGGCCGGGTGGCGCCGGTCGATCTCCTCCCGGGTCATCCGGTGCGGCACGTCGGGGAAGGAGATGAGACCGAGGTTGCCGGAGGCGAGGACGACCGGCTCGGAGGGCCGGGCGGGCAGCTCCCGCGCCGTCTCGCCGCTCTCGTCCACCGGCCGGTGCAGCGCGAGACGCAGCGCGTCCCTGGCCGCGTCGCGCGCCTCCGAGCCGCTGCGGGTCCGGCGCACCCGGCGCGGCACCGGAAGGCCGCAGCCCGCCCTGACCAGCTCCTTGAGCGTCAGCCCGTACGCCCCTTCGAAGGTCTCGCCGGGGCTCTGCCCGTGGTCGGACAGGAGCACGATCCGGTACGGGCGGGGGGCGTGCTCGGCGACGGTGGCGATCAGCCCGATCGAGCGGTCGAGGCGCCGCAGCACCTGGTCGGTGTCCCGGCCGTGCGGGCCCGAGTGGTGGGCCACCTCGTCGTACGCGACGAGGTCGGCATAGACGGCGGTCCGCCCGGCGAGCATGTCGCCCATCACGGCGGAGACCACGACGTCCCGCTCCACGACCGTGGCGAAGGCGCGGACGAAGGGGTACGTGCCGCCGCGCGAGACCCTCGGGGTCTCGCGGCGCAGCAGCGCCCGGGTGGACTGGAACATCTCGCGGACGCACTCGGTGACCAGCGATCCGGCGGTACGGACGGCGTTGGCCGGGTCGGAGAAGTACGCGAAGTAGCCGGCGCGCGAACGGTTGCGAGGGCCGCGCCGGGCGGCCATCGACAGGACGAGCGCGAGCTGGTCGGCGCCGCCGCTGAACAGGTTGCCGCGCGAGGCCCCGTCGAAGGTGAGCAGGCCGCCGTCCCCGGTGCGGCGCACGGCCCGGCGCTGGAGCTCCACCGCACTGGCCGGGCGGTTCGACACCATGAGTCGGCCGGTGTCCTTCTCGTACCAGCGGAAGGCGGGCACGTCCTCGTTGGAGCCGTGCAGGATGCCGAGCTGGCTCGCGCCGGTCTGGCTGGACCAGTCGGTGCGCCAGGGGGTGAGGTGGTGGCCGGCGTCCAGCCAGGCCGCGACGGTCGGCATGAGGCCGTCGGCGACGGCGCCGCGCAGGACGTGGTGCCCGACGCCGTCGAGCTGGAGGAAGACCGTGCCGGGGACCTGCTCGGGCGCGCCGTCCGACGCACGGGGCCGGGTGCGACCGGTCAGCCGGTAGAGACGGCGCCGGTAGGCGTCGTCGTCGCGGACCGCGAGGCCGGTGGAGGTCGCCGAGGCGACGGCGGACATGACGGCGGCGACCACGACGGCGGTCTCGGGGTTCGCGGCGCCGCGCCCGTCGGGGATCAGCCAGAGCGCGACGAGCAGCAGGGAACCGTTGAGGAAGAAGACGAGCAGGCCGAGGACGAGGGCCGGGACGAGCAGCAGGGCCCGCACGATCACCGGCCACACGAGCGCGCCGAGCAGACCGAACGCGCCGGCCGCCGCGGCGGCGGTGAGCGCCGTCCTCGTGAAGCTGTCGCCGTCGGCCGACTGCAGCTCGAAGTCGGGAAGCAGCCCGGCGAGGATCAGCATCGTGAGCGTGGACACCGCCCACACCACGATCACCCGCCCGAGTGCACTGCCCGCGGACCGCCAGCGGTCGGCGCCACCCCATCGCCCGTCACCCACGCCCGCTTCACCTTTCGCCCGTTTCCTGCCTCAAGCGTGGCACAACGCCCACGATCGGCGGGGAAAACGGGTGAGGGCGACCGGCCCGGGTGTGTCAGGTCGCACGTCGGGGCGGTCGTGTGCGTAGGGGGACGGTACGACTGCTCGGCAGCCGTCGTACCGGGTGCGACGGCTCAGCAGCCGTCGTACCCGGCCGTCGGCATGGAGAGCCTCCGGTGCACCCCCGCCTTGGCCGCCGCGTCGTACGTCGGTTCGTACGCCGGCTCGTCGGGACAGGCGGTCTCCACCCGTACCCCGCGCCGCGCGCACTCGGCGCGGAAGCCGGGCACGGAGGTCAACGCGCGCGCGAGGACCCGCTCGTTGGCGGCGACGAAGAGGTCGACCGCCCCCGCCTCCACGTCCGCCCACAGCGCCTCGTGGTCGGGCCTGATTCCGTAGAACAGCAGCTGGCGGGCGACCACGTACCCCTTGTCGTCGGCCCAGCGGGCGCACACCGCGTGCTGACCGCGCGTGTCGACAAGAAAGGGTTCGCTGTCCAGCTCTTCGAGCGGGGTGAGGCTGGCGATCGCCGCCACCCGAACGTCGTCCATGGGCCGACCCTACTGCGGGACGGCACGGCCGAACATCCTCCGGGGCACGCTCCGGACATTTACCCTCGATACGGAGTGAGGGTACGACCGCGGACATCGTGAACGGCGGCCGGCGCCCGCGACGACGGAAGGCGGCATGCCGGTGGAGGTCACCTGGTGGGGTCACGCGACCTGCACGGTCGAGGACTCCGGGGTCCGTTTCCTCACCGATCCGCTGTTCGCCCGGCGGCTCGCGCATCTGCGGCGGCGGCGCGGGGCCCTGCCGCCGCCCGAGGCCGCGGTCGCCGAGGTCGTCCTCGTCTCGCACCTGCACTCCGACCATCTGCACCTGCCCTCGCTGGCCCGGCTCGCGCCCGGGACGCTCCTCGTCGTGCCGCGGGGTGCCCCCGCCGCCGTGCCGGGGCTGCGCAGGCTCGACGGGAACGGGCTGCGGCTGACCGAGGTGGAGGTGGGTGACACGGTGACGGTCGAGGGCGTGACGGTGCGGGCCGTGCCGGCGCTCCACGACGGGCGGCGACTGCCGGTCGGGCCGCACCGGGCGCCCGCGCTCGGATACGTCGTCGAGGGCGAGGCGCGGACGTACTTCGCCGGCGACACCGGGCTCTTCGACGGGATGGCGGAGGCGGTGGGACCGGTGGACGTGGCGCTGCTGCCGGTCGGCGGCTGGGGCCCGTACCTCGGACACGGCCACCTGGACGCGGGCCGGGCCGCCGAGGCGCTCGCCGCGCTGTCGCCCGCGGCGGCGGTCCCGGTGCACTACGGGACGTACTGGCCGATCGGGCTCGACGGGATCCGGCCGCACGAGTTCCACGCACCCGGGGACGAGTTCGTACGGCACGCGGCGCGGCTCGCGCCGAAGGTGGCGGTGCATCTGCTCGCCCACGGCGAGCGGGTCCGGCCGGAGGTCGCCCGGTGAGGCGCGCGACGACGGTCCGGCCGGAGGTCGCCCGGTGATCCACGGGCTCACCGGGATCGCGGCGGCGGTGCGGGAGCTGCCCCCGGAGTCGACGCAGCAGGCCGTCGGCTATCCGTCGCTGTTCCTCCTCGTGGCGCTCGGCGCGCTCGTGCCGGTCGTGCCGACGGGGGCGATCGTCAGTTCGGCGGCGGTGGTCGCGTTCCACCAGGAGTCGCCGCTCGCGCTGCTCCTCGTGTTCCTGGTGGCCGCGTTCGCCGCGCTCCTCGGAGACACCGCCCTCTACTGGCTCGGGCAGCGCGGGGTCCGTTCCCACAACGGCTCGCGGTGGCTCGCCGCGCTGCGGGGCCGGGTGACGCCCGACCGGCTCGCCCACGCGCAGGAGCGCCTCGACACCCATCAGGTGCAGGTGCTCGTGCTGTCCCGGCTCGTACCGGCGGGGCGGATCCCCGTGATGCTGGCGTGCCTGCTGTCGGAGATGCCGCTGCGGCGGTTCGTCCGGGGCGACCTGGCGGCCTGTCTCGCGTGGGCGGCCACGTACCAGCTGATCGGAATCCTCGGCGGTTCGCTCTTCCCGGAGCCCTGGCAGGGAGTCGTGGCCGCGGTGGCTCTCACGGTGCTCATCAGTGCGGCGCCCGCCCTCTGGCGGCGGGTCCGAGGAGGGCCCAAGGCCGGCGAGGTGTCAGGCCACGAGCACCCGTGAGCCGCCGACCGGCAGGTCCCACAGGTCCTCCCGGGGCAGCCCGGCCCGCTCCCAGGCGGTCCTGACCCGGGTGAGGGGTTCGAGGACCGGTTCGGAGGACAGGACGAAGGTCGCCCAGTGCATGGGGGCCATCCGCCGCGCCCCCAGGTCCTGGTGGGCGCGGACCGCCTCCTCCGGGTCGGTGTGGACGTCGCTGAGCCACCAGCGGGGGTCATAGGCGCCGATGGGGAGCAGCGCCAGGTCGATGCCGGGGTATCGGCGGCCGATCTCGGCGAACCAGTGGCCGTAGCCGGTGTCCCCCGCGAAGTGGACGCGTCGCCCGGCCCGGTCGGTGAGCACCCAGCCGCCCCACAGGGAGCGGCAGGTGTCCAGGAGGGTCCGCTTGGACCAGTGGTGGGCGGGGACGAAGTCGAAGCGCACGCCGTCGAGTTCGGCCGCCTCCCACCAGTCGAGCTCGGTGACCCGGCTGAAGCGGCGGCGGGCGAACCAGCGGCCGAGGCCGGCCGGGACGAAGACCGGCGTGTGGCGGGGCAGCCGTTTCAGGGTGGGGGCGTCGAGGTGGTCGAAGTGGTTGTGGCTGATGACGACGGCGTCGACGTGCGGCAGGTCCTCCCAGCGGACGCCGACGGGGGTGAGCCGGGCGGGGGTGCCGAAGATGCGGCGGGACCAGACCGGGTCGGTGAGGACGGTGAGCCCGCCCAGCCTCACCACCCAACTGGCGTGCCCCGCCCAGGTGATGGCGAGGGTGTCGGGCCCGGTGGGCGGTAGCGGGCCCGGCTCGAAGGGCAGCAGCGGGATGTCGCGGAGGCCTTCGGGGCGGGGCCGTACGG
Source organism: Streptomyces sp. NBC_00250 (assembly GCF_036192275.1). Classification (NCBI taxonomy): domain Bacteria; kingdom Bacillati; phylum Actinomycetota; class Actinomycetes; order Kitasatosporales; family Streptomycetaceae; genus Streptomyces; species Streptomyces sp. NBC_00250. The sequence goes on from NZ_CP108088.1 coordinate 1,905,539, forward strand.
CACCCTCGCGTGCCAGGCGCGCCAGGGCCCGTACGCCGGGGAGGGGTGCGGTGAGCCGGTCGGCGAAGGTGCGCGGCCAGTCGAGGCGCAGCCGCCCGAGGGGCTGGAGGACGGGGGCGGGGGCGGGCGAGGGAGCCGGAGCTGTGGCGGGGTCGGGCTGGTGCGGGGCCTGCGCGGGCCGCGCGGGGTGTGCCGTCCGTTCCGTCATCTGCGGGCTCCGTTCTGCGCGGCTCTTGCGGATCGTGCGGGGCGGGCGGGGCTCCACCTGCGCGGGGCGCTTCGCCGGTGCGGGGCGCTTCGCCCGGGCGCGCTACGGGGTGGGGATTGCCGTCGGAGGTCATCTCGGGGCTCTGTCACCGGAGTTCCTCCAGGGCTCCTCCGAACTCCGCCAGTCTCTGTGCCACATGGGGAAGCTCCTCCGGGTTGCGTGCCCCGAGCGTCTCCGCCCGTTCCTCCTCCGTGCTCCCCAGGAACATTCCGGTGCCGAACCTGACGCGCAGGGCGCCGAGTTCGTCGCCGAACCGGTGGCCGCCGGTCGCCGGGGCGCCGAGCCGCGCGGTGAGATGACTCTCCAGCTCCAGGGAGTCGGTGACGCCCCTGGCCGCGAGACCGGCCCGCAGCGGCCCGAGGTCGGCGTAGAGGTGGCGGCCGGCCTGCGGAGGCCGGGCGAGGGCCCCGGCGGCGAGGACGGCGCGGTGCGCGGCCGCGGCCAGGCGCCCGTGGACGGCGGCCGCGCGCCCGGCCCGTACGGTGACGTCCTCGGGTTCGTCGAGGGCGTGCGCGGCGGCGGGGGCGACGGGCCCGGGGACGACGGCCCCGAGGGCGGTGAGCACGTCGAGGACGCGGGCCCTGCGGTCGGTCCACCGGTCGGCGCGGGACGGGTCGGTGGGCGGGAAGCGGGCGACGGCGCAGGGCCAGGCGGCCGGGGTGAGCGCGCCGCCGAGGTCGGACAGGACCGTCACGTCGTCCGGGCACATCTCGGCGGGGCTGAGGAGCACGGTGTCCTCGGGGTGGTGGCGGGTGTCGCGCCAGGTCTCGTCGCTGATGACGTGCAGGCCCTCGCCGACGGCTGCCTCGCAGGCCTCGCGGACCAGTTCGGGCGGGGCGACGGTGGCGGTGGGGTCGTCGGCGACGGAGAGCAGCAGGACGCGCGGGGTGCCGCCCTCGGCGCGGATCCGCCGGACGGTCTCCAGGAGGGCGTACGGGTCGGGGACGCCGCCGCATTCGGCGGGGGTCGGCACGTGGTACGCCGGGCGGCCGAGGAGGCGGGCCTGCGGGGTCCACCAGGCGGGGCAGGGCCGGGGCAGGAGGAGGTCGCCGCCGTGGGCGGCGATCAGGGCCAGCAGCAGCGCGGGGGCGCCGGGGCCCGCCACGACGTCCTCGGGGTGGGTGCGCAGGCCCCGGCGCCACCAGTAGCCGGAGGCGGCCTCGCGCAGGACGGGGCCGCCGCCGGGCGGCTCGGGGGTGGTCCGTCCGGCGGCGGCCGCGAGGAGTCCGGCGAGTCCCGGCAGGACGGGGAGGCCGGTGTCGGGGGCGGGAGGGCCGTAGCGCACCGGGCCACGGCCGTCCGGAGCCGTCTGCCGCATGTCCCGTACCTCCTGAGCGCACGGGGGCGCCGGCACGGCACCCCCGTGCCCTTTATACGAAGGTTCGGACGGTTCCGCCGCTCCAGGCGTCGCTTCGGGCGACGGACAGTGAGCGGCACCCCGCCAGGGGTCAGACGACGGTCACCGGGTGGCGCACGATCGCGTTGAAGAGATAGCCCTGGGTGTTGTGGACGGCCCGCTCGGGCTGGGTGTTGCCGGCGGCGTCGGTGGTCCGCGACAGCAGGGTGACCGGCCCGGTGCCGCGCGGGTGCCACGGCACGCTCCAGCGCACCCAGCCGTCCCGCCGGGGCGTGTCGTGGAGGTGGGCCCGCCGCCAGTGCGCCCCACCGTCCGTGGACACCTCCACCGTCCGTACGGGCGCGAGTGCCGACCACGCACGGCCCGTCAGGCGGTGGACGCGACCGGCCTCCAGCGTGGCGCCGAAGGGCAGCTGGTAGGCGGACTTGAGCGTCTGACGGCTGATCGGGGTGGAGCCGCCCTCGGGGTGGGCGGGGCCGAAGAGGCGGTACCAGTCGGTGGACCAGGGCGAGCTGAGCGGGCGGGTGGAGACCTCGATGTCGCCGAGCCACTTGACGGACGCGATGCCGACCCAGGAGGGCACGACGAGCCGGACCGGGTGACCGTGGTCGTACGGGAGGGGCTCGCCGTTCATCTCGTACGCGAGGATCACGTCGTCGAAGGCCTTGGCGACCGGCAGCGGGCGCCGCACCCGGCCGTGGTCGACGCCGCCGGAGATGTACGGGTCGTCGAGGCCGCGCGGCTGGAGGTCGACGGCGTCGCGGGCTATCCCGGCCCGCCGGAGCACGTCGGCGAGGCGCACCCCGCGCCAGCGGGCGGCTCCGACGGCCCCGAGGGTCCAGGCGGTGCCGGTGACCGGTTCGCCCTGCTGGCTCGCGTAGAGGCTGCGGCCGTTTCCGGCGCACTCGATCAGGGCCGTACGGGTGACGGAGGGCAGGTCGCGGAGCTGTCCGTACGTGAAGTGGACGGGGCCGCGGCCGTGCAGTCCGTCGCCCCAGAGGGTCAGGCGCCAGTCGGCGGCGTCGAGGACGGGGGTGGTGGTGTGGTTGCGGACGAAGAAGCGGTCCACGGGGGTGAGCGAACCGGTGTCCGCGAAGCCGTCGAAGCGCGCCTCGGCGTTGGTGCCCCGGACGGTGAAGTGCTCGGCGGGGAGGGCCTTGACGATGCCGGGCGCGGCGAGGGTGCCCCCGGACGGGGGCGGCGGACCGGCGGGGCCGGTGGCTCCGCCGGCCCGGGGCGTCGCGTGTGCGGGTGCGGCGGCGAGCCCGCCGAGGGCGGAGACCGCGGGGGCCGCTGCGAGGACCTTGAGCAGGGAGCGGCGGACGGGCGCGGGCGAGTTCGGCACGGGACTCCTCGGCACAGGGGGGCGCGCCGCCGGGCGGCGGCGCGGCCGATCCTAGGCGCGCGGAGGGGGTCCGGACGGTCCGTTCACGGTGCTGTCACAGGGGGTTCGTCAGGTCGGTGGCCGACGACGGGGGCCGGCGCGCACGGCCGGACCGGCAGCGGCCGCCGAAGGGGGCGGCGCGCCGAATCACGGAGGCGGTCCGGGTGCCGTTCGGCCGACAATGCCGCATGACCGTACGAGAAGCACTTCCCGAGGACGCGGCGGCCGTCGCCGCCGTGCACGTCCTGTCCTGGCGCGCGGCCTACCGCGACCTGCTCCCCCGCCCCTACCTGGACGCCCTGGACGTCGAGGAGCGGACCGCCGTGTGGCGGGCCCGTCTCACGGCCCCGGACCGGCCCAGGGTCCTGGTCGCGACGGACACCGGCGGGCAGGTGCGGGCCTTCTCCTGCTTCCGGGCCTGGCCGGACGAGGAGTTCGCCCCGGGGACCACGGCCGAACTGGCCGCGCTCTACGCCCTGCCGGAGGTGTGGGGCACCGGAGTCGGCCGGGCCCTCCTCGCGGCCTCCACGGAGGCGCTCGTGGAGGCCGGGTTCCGCACGGCGGCGCTCTGGGTGCTCGCGGGGAACACGCGGGGCCGTCGCTTCTACGAGGCCGCGGGCTGGCGACCGGACGGCAAGGTCGTACAGGAGGAGACAGGGGGCCGGATCCTCGAAGAACTCCGGTACCGGCGCGATCTGTTCGCCTGAACCGATGTCCACATCCCAAGACATGGGTCTCATCATTCGACATCCGTGCGTACGGTGGTGAGCACGCACCCACACCGAGGGAGTCGCTCCGATGACGCATGCCTCCGCCCCTTCCGCGCACCCCGCGGCCCATGAGACGGCCGTCTACACCCACGGTCACCACGAGTCCGTCCTGCGCTCGCACACCTGGCGGACCGCCGCCAACTCCGCGGCCTATCTGCTGCCCGCGCTCTCGGCCGGTCTCGACGTCCTGGACGTGGGCTGCGGACCCGGCACCATCACCGCCGACCTGGCCGCGCTGGTCGCGCCGGGCCGGGTGACCGCGGTCGACGCGGCCGAGGGCGTGCTGGCGAAGGCCCGTGCCGTGGCGGCCGAACGCGGCCTGGAGAACATCGAGTTCGCCGTCGCCGACGTCCACTCCCTGGACTTCCCCGACGACTCCTTCGACGTCGTCCACGCCCACCAGGTCCTCCAGCACGTCGGCGACCCGGTCCAGGCGCTGCGCGAGATGCGCCGGGTGTGCCGCCCCGGCGGTGTCGTGGCGGCCCGCGACAGCGACTACGGCGCCTTCGCCTGGTACCCCGAACGGCCCGCCCTGGACGACTGGTCGGACCTGTACCACCGGGTCGCCCGCGCGAACGGCGGCGAACCGGACGCGGGACGGCGCCTGTTCTCCTGGGCGCGGCAGGCCGGCTTCACCGACGTCACGACGACCGCCGCCACCTGGTGCTTCGCCACGCCCGACGAGCGCGCCTGGTGGAGCGGACTGTGGGCGGACCGTACGACCGGCTCCGACTACGCGGACCTGGCCGTGTCCGGCGGCCACGCGACCGCCGCCGAGCTGACGTCGATCGCGGAGGCCTGGCGGGAGTGGGGCACGCGGGAGGACGCGTGGTTCATGGTCCCGCACGGCGAGATCCTGTGCCGGGTGTCCTGAGGGCCGGCTACGAGACCCCGCGGCGGTCGTCGGGCAGCCGGTCGTCCACGTGGTCCTCGCTGAACCCGAGTTGCGCGGCGAGCGCTCGGTAGCGGACGCGCCGGGCCTCGCCGACGGGGACCTCGTACGCGGTCAGGACCTGGAGGAGGAGGCGGAAGCCGAGGTCCGGGTCGACCGCCGTGACCACGTCCTCCAGGACCCGAGCCGCCCCTCGTACCTGCTCCGCCCCGACGTGGACCGCGTCGCGCACCTCCCGCAGCACCGCCTCCGTCAGTTCGGTCCTGGCAGGGGCCAGGAAGGGCGCGTAGGCGGGGTCGACCTCCGCCAGGTGGGCGTGGCACACCTGGGAGACCTGGTCGAGCCAGTCCCGCCCGTCGGTGTCGAACTCGTCCTCGTCCAGGACGTTCAGACGCCCGGCCGCGGTCCGCCAGAGCAGACCGATCGCCTGCTCCGAAAGGGCGGAGTCGAGCAGGCGCCACACGTCGTCGAGGAGTACTGCGGCGTAGGCACCGGGGGTGCGGCCCGGGCCGTCGTCGGCGATCCGCTGGATGTGCTCGCGCGGGCTGCCGCCGTACGTCCGTTCCGACCCGTGGAGAGCGGCCGCGAGCATCGGCAGCCCGAACCGGCCGGAGGCGAAGTCGCGAAGGCCCGGATCGAGGGGGCGCCAGCGCACGGCCAGCTCGTCATGGACGGCGGCCCGGGGGTGGGCCAGCCTGTCCCCGAGGGCGAGCAGCCGCTCGTACGTGTCCGCGTCGACGGGCACGGAGTACGCCTTGAGCGCCCTCAGGAACAGCCGGAACCCTAGGTCGGCATCCGACTGGCGCACGACCCGGAGGAGGGCGGGGACGATCCCCGGTACGGCGACGCGGAGCTCAAGACCCGCCGCGGCCGACTCGATCTCCGCCGCCACGGCCGTCCGCAGCTCCCCCTCCGGCACCACGGGCCGCGCCTCGTCCAGGGACCGCGCCTCGTACGGGTCGCGCTCCGGTGCGCGCGGCGGGCACAGCTCCGCGACCCGCTCCAGCCAGGCCCGGGTGCCCGTGCCGTGCTCGGCAATGCCCTGGTCGGCCGTGCCCCGGTCGGCCGTGCCCTCCTCGGCCGGGTCGAAGCAGCGGCGTACGGCCGCCAGCCACACCGTGTGGAGCACCTCGTCGGGCAGCGGCGAGTCGAGGAGGAGTCGTACGTCCGCGCCGAGCTGGTGGTCGTCGTCCTCCGCCGCGGACGTGGCGAGATCGAGCACGACCGGTTCGTCGAGGCGGAGCGTCGCACGGGCGCACAGCGCGCCGGCGAAGCCGCTGAGCCCGAAGTCGGTCGCGTAGTCGTAGGAGTAGACCTCGCGCGTGCGCGCCATTTCCCGTACCTCCTGCCTCCTGCGCGGAACGGGCGCCCGTCGGTGCGAGGGGTGCCCGTACCCATGCTCGTCGCAGTGCGCGTCCGGCGCCCCTTCCGAACCGAAGACGCCGGGGCGGCCGGGGTGGCGGGGCAGCTGGGCGGGGGCGGGGGCGGCTGGGAGGGCCGGGAGGGCCGGGAGGGCCGGGAGGGCCGGGAGGGCCGGGAGGGCCGGCGCGGCACCTCACGGCGATCAGGTTGCGGGGGGCGGCGGGTCGCCGTAGGCCACCGTCGTGCCTCCCACGAACGGCAGCAGTCGCTCGGCCTCCTCCTCCAGGGCCGCCCTGTCCGCGGCGCGGAGCGGCCGGAACGGGGCGAGCCGCAGCGTCCCGGCGCCGAGGGACCACGTTCCCCGCACCCGGCCGTCCACCAGGAAGGTGGGCCGGACCTGCGCCCCTCCGGGCATCACGCGGGTGCGGTCCTCGTCGTCGATGATGCGCGTCCGGTCGAAGTGGGCGAGCAGGATGTTGTCGAAGGCGGGCAGCAGTCGCACCGGGGCGGGGGTCTCGGGGTCGGGCAGCTCCGCGTCGGCCAGATCGAACAGTTCCCCGCCTCCGGGGCCGGAGTAGCGGCGCAGTTCGCCGTCCATCTCCGCGACGACTTCGCCCAGGCGGGTCAGTCCGCACCAGACCTGGACGTCCTTCACGCAGGCCGGTCCGAAGGCCGCCAGATGGCGGCGGACCAGTACCTTCGCCGTCTCGGTCGGGGTCGCCATCGGCCGTCCCAGCCATGCCTCGGCGGGCGTGACCGAGATCGCCGACCGGTTGCCCCAGGAGCCCCAGGCGGCCGTCGCCGGGTCGTGGACGAGCGGAGTGCGCAGCTCGACCTCCCCGGCCAGGATCCGCCCGTCGTGCCCCGGGTGGCGGTCGGCCAGCCTTCGGGCCAGCTCCCTGCGGGGCAGCGTCCCGCCGCCGAGCAGGTCGAGCCCCTCGGCGACCAGGGACGCCGGGTCCAGGCCCACGCCGTGCCCGGTGGAGTCGCCGCGGGCGCTGTGGTTCCGAGTGAAGTACGGCGAGCCCGCCGTGCGGTCGAGCACGGGCTGCACCAGCGGGCGCAGCCGGCGGAAGTCGTCGGCGGCGGCGAGGTGCTGGGTGCTGCGGAGCAGGGTGGACCGGACGACCTTCCGGTCCTCGACGAGCGCGGTGAGCTCCGTCCGGGTGAAGCCGTGGATCCTGCTCCACAGTCCGACGTAGGGCCAGTTGGGCTCCTGCGCCTGGAGTGCGACAAGGCGCCCGATCACCTCAAGGGGAGTGCGGTCGGTGCGCGCGAGCAGGAACTGGCGGTCGAGGAGCGCCCGGTTCAGGGCGCGGAGGGAGAGTGGGGTCACGGCAGACGCACCGAGACGTTGCCTCGGTAGGAGCCCTGGAGCAGCGAGAGGAACGCGCCCGGCACGTCCTCGATCCCGCCCTCGACGACGGTCCGCGGGTAGACGAAGCGGCCCTCGTCCAGCCACGTTCGGAAGTGCTTCTGCCAGGCCTCGATCTGATCGGGCGTGTGGTGGCAGGAGAAGGGCAGCAGCTCGACGCCCCTGGCCTCGGCCGCCGCGCGGTCGGGCTGCGGGAAGCGGACCGCCGCGTCGCCGAGCTGGCTCGACAACGAGCCGCACAGGGCGAAGCGTGCCCCGGGCCGGGCGGCTCGCAGGGCGGCGTCGTACTGCTCGCCGCCGACGACGTCGAAGAACACCGAGATGCCCTCGGGCGCCAGCTCCCGGAGCCGGTCGGCCGGGGAGCCGTCGTGGTAGTCGAACGCGGCGTCGAAGCCGAGCTCGTTCACCAGGTACGCGGCCTTCGCCGGGCTTCCGGCGCTGCCGATCACCCGCGCCGCGCCGAGGCACCGGGCGATCTGCCCGGCCAGCGAGCCGACCCCGCCCGCCGCGCCGGAGACGAACACCACGTCGCCCTCGCCGACGGCCGCCACGTCGGCCGTCCCGTAGTAGGCGGTAGGCCCCTGGCCGAGGTGGTGGCCGGGGTCGGGAAGGAAGCCGCGGTCGAGCCTGACGTACGCGGACGCCGGACCCGCCGAGAACTCGCTCCAGCCGGCCGTCGTCCGGACGAGGTCGCCGACCGCGAGCTCGGGGCTCGCGGAGCGTACGACCGTGCCGACGGTGACCAGTCCCACCCGCCGGCCCGGCTGCCAGGCCGGCACCGGGAGGGTGCAGTCGGCCCGCATCAGCTCCAGGTAGGCGGCGGCCAGGCCCACCTCCTCGGTGCGCACCAGGACCTCGCCGTCCACCTCGGTCTCGGCGACGGTGAAGTGGTCGAGGGTCGGGACGCCGGTGATCTGCGTCGTCAGCCGGATCTCACGGGTGATCATTTCTCGGTCCTCACATCGGTCCGGTGGGGCTTTCGAAATCGACTCTAAGGACACTTCCGGTCACTTTCCGGCCGGAACTCCGGGCAGTATTCCGGCATGGCGAACACCAGCTCACGGACCCTCCGGCTGCTCTCCCTGCTGCAGACCCACCGCCACTGGCCCGGCCCGGAACTGTGCGGCCGGCTCGGAATCTCCGAGCGGACCCTGCGCCGCGACGTCGACCGGCTGCGCGAGCTCGGCTACCCGGTCGGCGCGGCCCGTGGCACGGACGGCGGCTACCAGCTCGCGCCCGGCGCCGTCCTGCCGCCGCTCCTGCTCGACGACGAGGAGGCGGTGGCCCTCGCCGTCGGCATCGGCGACGCGGCGCAGAGCGGCATCGCGGGGATCGAGGACGCGTCCCTGCGGGCGCTCACCAAGGTGGTGCGGGTCCTGCCTCCCCGGCTGCGCGCCAGGGTGGACGCCTTGCGCGCGATGACCGTCTCCGCCTCCGCGGCCGGGCCGGCCGTCGCGGCGGGCGTGCTCACCGCGGTCGCCCAGGCGTGCCGGGACGAGGAGCGGCTGCGGTTCGGATACACCGCCCGGGGGTCCGCGGCCACCGAGCGCGAGGTCGAGCCGCACCGCGTCGTCGCCCTCGGCGGGCGCTGGTACCTGGTCGCCTACGACCTGGACCGGCACGACTGGCGCAGCTTCCGCCTCGACCGGCTGACCGGGCCGACGGCGACCGGCGCCCGCTTCCGGCACCGTCCGCTCCCGGCCGGTGACGCCGTGGCCTTCGTCCGGGAGGCGAGCGGGGCCCCCGCGCCTCACACGGTCGAGGTCCTCGTCCACGCACCGTCGGCGCGGGTGCGGCAGACGGTCGGCCGGTGGGGCACGGTCGAGCCGGTCGACCGGGACAGCTGCCGGCTCACCATGACCTCGACGTCCCTCGACTGGCCGACGCAGGCGCTGGGCAACGTGGGAGCCGAGTTCGAGGTCCTGGGCCCGCCGGAGTTCGCCGCGCACCTCCGGGAGTGGGGTGCCCGCTTCCTGCGCGCGGCCCCTCAGGACATGTCGTGAAAGCCGAGGCAGTCCGGGTCCTGGAGGGGGCAGCTCGGATGGGGGGTGCGGTCCCGTTCCGGGGGTGGGGGCGGCTCGTCCGCGAGGGCCGGAGCCGGGGGCAGCTCGAAGGATCCGCAGAGGCAGGCTCCGCACGTGCCCGAGAACCGGGGTTCCCCGTGGCGGAAGCGCGGATGTCCGCACCGGCACTCCTGTGTCGCCCAGGCCGCCATCTCCGGACCTCCGCTCCCCCGCGGTCTCCGCGCCCGACCGTGCTTTCGCGGTCTCCAGGGTAGCGACCGCGCCCCCGGTCCGCCCCCGCCCTCAGTTCGGACGCATCCTGAACTCGTAGGCGTCCGGCAGGAGTTCGTCAGTGAGCCGCGCCCATAGCTCGCCCAGGATCTCGGCGCCCTCGCGCAGGTCCGCGACCTCGAAGCCCGCGTCGAAGACGGCGCGGGCCTCGTCCGGCCGGCCCTCGGCGATCAGCAGCCGGGCGTCGAGCAGCCGGAAGGCCCCGCGCTGCCGGACCGGCTCGGGCAGTCGCTGCCAGAGGGCCCTGGCCCGGTCGGGCCGGCCGACGGCGAGGAGGGCGTCCACGGCCTCGCGGCCGAGGGCGGCGGCGAGGGTCTCGCCCGCCCCCTCCCCCCGTCCGTCGTCTGCTCCCGCGTGGTCGGCGAAGGCTTCCGTGAAGTGCTCGGCGGCTCGCTCCGGGTGCCCGTCCTCCCGGTCGGCGACGGCCAGGCAGTACAGCAGCGGCCAGCGCACGGCGGCCTCCTTGAGCCCCCGCTCCCAGCTGCGTACCGCCTGGGCGCGGTCACCGGCGTGCCACTGGGCGATGCCGAGGTGGTACTCGGTGGTGGGGTCGGCGGGGGCGGTCTCCAGCATGTCCCGCCAGGGTGGTGCGACGAGCGGCGCGATCAGGGGCCCGCCCGGCGCCGAACCCCGCGCCGCGCCTCGCGCAGGCCCCGACGGTGCCGGCAGGACGCCGGTGCGCAGCAGCTCCCGCCAGGGTTCCTGGTCGGGTCCGAGCGTCGATTCGGGGAACGGCGTCCCGGGCAACTCGTATCCACCGCGCAGGACTTCGAGCGCACCCCAGCCGGAGCCGGCCGCGAGGACCTCGTCCGGACCGGTGTCTGCCGTGGTCTCCCGCCAGGCCGTGTACGCCGCGTCGACGGCGGCGCGGGGCAGCGCACCGGCCAGCTTGTGCTCGACGTCGGAGCGGGCGGCGGCCCAGTCGTCGCCGAGCGCCGTGGCGGGGTCGGCGGCGAGCGGGCCGTACGCCTCCAGCCAGCTGAACTCCGCGCCGCCCGCGAGTTCCAGGTGTTCCAGCTGGGTGCGGGCGAGTCCGGCCTGGATCTCGGCGTAGCCGGGGGTGCCTGGTTCCGTCAGCCACTCCTGCCAGCGCCGGCCGCCGCGCTCGGTGCCCCATACGAAGAGCTTGCGGCCGCGCAGCGGGTCGGTGGAGGTCTGGACGAGGCCGCCGCCGTCCGGATCCAGGGCGGCGATCCAGCGGCGCTGCCCCTCGGGCAGGTCGTAGAACCAATCGGCGGCGTGTGTGCTGTTCAGCGGGTACGAGCGGTCGGTGCCGTCCTCCGTGCGCGCCACGGGGACCCGGCGCAGGCCGCGCTCGTAGCCGTGGTGCCAGGCCGTGTCGGCGGGGGCGAGGACCCGGCGGTCCTCGGGGACGGCGATGTTGGACCACCAGTAGACGGGGGCGGGGCGCTCGTGGGGGTTGCGGATCCGGACCCCGACGTACAGGAAGTCGGAGCCCTCCGGGAGCCACAGGTCCACCTGGAAGGGCAGGTCGCGCAGCCGCTCCCACTCCCAGAGACGGAGCATCGGTCCGCCGTCGGGTGCGCGGACGGTCGCCGCGTGGAGGGGCGAGCAGGACAGGGTGGTGTGGCCGGTGGCCCCGATGTTCCACTCGATGCCGCCGGAGAACCAGGCGCCGTTGAGGGCGAACGCGGCGGGCTGGAACACCGGGTTGCGGTAGAGGAGTTCGCGTCCGGTGGGCTTGTGGTGGAGCGAGTGGACGCGGCCGCCGAGGCCGGGCAGCACGGTCACCCGGAGCCGGTCGTTCTCGATCACGATCGTGTCGAGGTCGGCAGGGGTGCGATCGCGGCCGTAGCCGTCACGGACGGGGGCGGGCAGCAGGCTGCGCAGGGGTGCCCGCCCGATGCCGCGGGCCATGTCGCGCGGGAGTTCCGCGAGGGTCCGCGCGTCGACCGTGTGGGCCCCGGCACCGGCGGGGGCCCGCAGGGCGGGAAGAGGGTTGTCCGGGCCCAACGGGGCTGCGGGCAGCGTCAGTACGGCACGTCGTACGGTCGTCATCGCCCCATGGAACACGCCGATGGCCGTCCTGACCAGGGGCTCTCCGCGTCAGGCTTCGGCAAAGCCGGGAGCGGGGGCCCCGGAAACTCCCGGCGGACCGGACGGCCGCCGACCTAGGGTGGAGGGTCGGCACGCCGTCGGGCGGCCGAAGAACCGGCGGGACAGGGAGTACGAGGAATGGGCACGCAGCACACCTACCGGGTCATCGTGCGCGGCACGTTCGACGGTCTGTCGGAGGAGAGCCCCGCCCGGCTGCTCGCCGAGGTGGACGCGCACGGGCTGACCGCGATGCAGTTCACGGAGGAGGGCTCGCTGACCTACGACCGGACGCTGAAGCACTTCTCGTACCGCCTGGTCGTCGTCTCCGACGCCGAGGACGGGGACGAGATGGCGGGCGCGCTCGCGGAGGACCGGGTGGAGACCGCGCTCGGGGAGCTCGGCCACGGGTACAAGGCGCTGCGTTCGACCGTGACCGACCTCGACACGATGAAGATCAACTACAAGCGCTGAGCGGCCTCGCCCCCGGCCGTCGCGCCTTCGGGCTCCGGGGCGGTGATCGCCCAGCGTTCGTGGTCGCGCCAGGCCCCGTCGATGAGCAGCATCGCGGGCGAGAAGCCCTCGAGACGGAAGCCCGCGCGGCGGACGAGCGCGCGGGAGGGGGCGTTGCCGGGCTGGATGTTCGCTTCGAGACGGTGGAGTCCGAGCGGCCCGAAGGCGTACGCGAGGAGCAGCCCGAGGGCCTCGGTGAGCAGTCCGCGCCCGGCGGCGTGCGCGAAGGCGCCGTAGCCGAGGGCGCCGCTGCGGAAGGCGCCCCGGACGATGTTGTTGACGGTGAGGAAGCCGGCGATCGCGCCGCCCGCGTCCCCGTGCTCGCACACCAGGAACCCCTCGCGCGCCGGTTCCTCGACGAGGGCGGACGCGTAGCCGCCGTAGGCCTCGGCCGTGCACGGCGGGAACAGCCAGGGCCGGTGGAGTTCCCGGCTCTCGCGGGCGCGGGCGGTGAACTCCTCGGCGTCGTCGAGGGTGAAGGCGCGCAGGCCCACACGGGGCCCGGCGGTGAGGTAACGGCCAAGATCGTCGGGCATGGGGCCAGGCTAAGCCGCACGGAGGAGCGAGCCACGGATGGGGTACGGCGCGCTCAGCGTCGCGCCGTGCGCACGCGGGGCGGGCAGCTCTCCCCCTTCCGTACGACTCCGATCATGACGGTGGTGCGGCGGTCGAGGCCCGTGCCCGCCGCCGGGTACTGCGTGACGACCTGCCATCGCGGCGGCCAGATCACCCGCCGGTCCCGCCCGCTCACGTCGTGGACGTCGAGTCGGGTACGGGGGTCCAGCCGGGTGAAGACGCGCCACAGGCCGCGGCCGAGGAAGTCGGGCACCGGGCGGGTCCCGGCGTCGTCGGCCGAGGCGGCGGTCTCCGTCGAGGTGACGGCGACGGCCGCCAGGGCGAGGACCGCGCCCGCCCCGACGACGGCGCGCCGCTTCACTTCCGCCTCCGGGCGGCGGCGTAGTACCCACAGGCGGCGCCGAGGAGCGCGGTGGCGAGCAGGGCCAGGTAGAGCGGCATGGTCACTTCGGGGATCAGGAGCCGGATCTTGACCTCGCGGGTGTTCTGGAAGATGAAGACCAGGGTGATGACGGCGAGCGCCATCATCCCGATCCGGCCGGGGGTGAGGGCTTCGGTGAACCGGGATCTACCCCCGTCCGTTGTCCGTGACGTCTCCTTGGGACTCATGCCCGGCCCTCTCCTCCGTCGTGCCGTCGGTCGTACCCGGCCACAGCCGTGGGACCAGAATGAGGTGGGCGGAGCCTCGCCGTGACGGCGAGGAGAGCCGTACGGGTGACTTGTCAGACAACGTGGGCCGACTACCGTGGGTCCTGACACCGTCGGGACCCGGGGCCGGAACCGCCCGGAACCGACCGGATTCGAGACGAGGAGCGGCCGTGGCGGTCAGCGGACAGCGGCGGCGACCGGTCGTGGCGCTCTACGAGCGGATCGCGGACGCCGTCCACGACGGCACCTACCCGCCGGGCTCGACGCTCCCCTCCGAACCGAAGCTCGCCGCCGAGCTGGGCGTGAGCCGGCCCGCCCTGCGCGAGGCACTGCTGCTGCTCCAGGAGGACGGCGTGCTGACCGTGCGGCGCGGGGTGGGCCGGACCGTGAACGACCGGCCGCCACGGCGCGGGTTCGAGCACGTCCAGCCCCTTGAGGAGCTGATCGGCGCAGGGACGCCGCTGCGGGTGCGGGCGCTGCTGCGGACGGTCGAGGAACCGACCGACTTCACCACCCAGCACCTGCTGGCCCCGGCCCGCGCCGAGCTGCGGTTCTGGGAATCCGTGCTGACCGGGGAGGGTACGGCGGCGGCCCTGAGCCACGAGTGGGCGGCGCCCGACGAACTGCTCGACCGGGTGCACCCCGAGTTCGCGCGCGCCCTGCGGGCGACGGAGACGGGCAGCCGGGCCGACACGGGCAGCCGGGCGGAAGCGGGCCCCTCGGCGGCGACGGGCGCCGGCGGCTCCGAGCGGAGGTCCGCCGTCTCCATGCTCTCGGTCCTGGTCGGAGCCTCGCGCGAGACCGCGCTCAGCGCGCACAGCGGCATCACGGCGACACTGCTCGGACGGCGGCGCGGGGACCAGCTGGGCCGCCCGGCGGACACTCCGGCCGTGCTCGTCACCCAGGTCGTCCGGGTCGGCGAGGCCCCGGTCCTGGCCGCCAAGCACATGCTCCCGACGGGCGCCCCGGCACTGCCCGTACTGCAGTCCCACTAGGGACGCCCGAGGCCCGCGAAAGCCTCTTCCGGGGCTGCTGCCCCACCCCCGTCGGGGCCGTCACAGCGGCACCCTCTCCCGTGGCGTACACTTCCCCGCCATGCACTTGTCTGACAACCCTGCCACGCCTGTCGCCGCCACCGTCTCCGAGTGGATCCGCCGGGCCCCCAAGGCCGTCCTCCACGACCACCTCGACGGTGGACTGCGCGCCACGACCATCGTCGAGCTGGCACGGGAGTGCGGCTACACCGCGCTGCCGACCGAGGACCCGGCCGCGCTCGCGGTCTGGTTCCGGGACGCCGCCGACTCCGGTTCGCTGGAGCGCTACCTGGAGACCTTCGCCCACACCTGCGCCGTGATGCAGACCCGCGAGGCGCTCACGCGCATCGCGGCCGAGTGCGCCGAGGACCTGGCCGCGGACGGTGTCGTCTACGCCGAGATCCGCTACGCCCCCGAGCAGCACCTGGAGGGCGGCCTGACCCTCGACGAGGTCGTCGAGGCCGTCAACGACGGTTTCCGCGAGGGCGAGCGCCGCACCGGCGGCCGCATCACCGTCCGCACCCTCCTGACGGGCATGCGCCACACGGACCGCTCCCTGGAGATCGCGCGGCTCACGGTCGCGCACCGGGACAAGGGCGTGGCCGGATTCGACATCGCCGGCGGCGAGATCGGCAACCCGCCGGCCCGCCACCTCCCCGCCTTCCAGCACCTGAAGCGGGAGAACTGCCACTTCACGATCCACGCGGGCGAGGCCGTCGGCGCGGAGTCGATCCACGAGGCCGTGCAGGTCTGCGGCACCGAGCGGATCGGCCACGGCGTGCGGATCACGGACGACATAGCCGAGGACGGCACCCTGGGCCGGCTCGCCTCGTACGTCCGGGACAACCGCATCGCCCTGGAGGTCTGCCCGACCTCCAACCTCCAGACGGGCGCCGCGAAGGACTACGCCTCGCACCCGATCGACGAGCTGCGCCGCCTCGGTTTCCGGATCACGCTCAACACGGACAACCGGCTGGTCTCCGGCACCACCATGAGCGAGGAGTTCCAGCACATGGCGGACGCCTTCGGGTACGGCCCCGAGGTCTTCGAGGAGTTCACGGTCGCCGCGCTCGATGCCGCCTTCCTGCCGCTGCCGGACCGGCAGCGGCTGATCGACGAGGTCGTCCGCCCGGGGTACGCGGCGCTCGGGGCCGTGTCGGCCTAAGCCGTTTCCGAACGTCCTGCCCTGATCCGGACGCCCGACGCGGGCTATTCCACCCTTCCCTGGATCAGGGGGAGTTCGAGCGTCCCCGTGTCCTCGGGGGCGCTGACGACGGTCACCGGCTTGATGCCGCGGTTGCCGGAGTAGGCGGTGTCGCTCGCCGCGATCACCAGCTCCAGCCGGTGGCCGGTCTCGTAGCGGTGGACGACGGCGGGCAGTTCGACCGTGAAGGGGCGGGTGACGTCCGGCACCCGCACCGGCGCGACCAGGCGGTTGACCAGGGTCCTGGTGCCGTCGGGGGCGAGGTCGTAGAGCTTGGCGAAGAGCACGAGCTTGTCGGCGGCGTCACCGGAACCCTGCATGCGCTCGGTCGCCGGAGAGACGACCTTCAGGGTGGCCTTCGGGGCGCCGACGAGGTCGACGGGCCCGGTGAGCGGGGCGCTGGTCCAGCCGAGGTGGGTGCCGGGGGTGTCGTACGGCCGGGGGTCGGGCAGCCCGATCGTCCCGGCGAGCGAGGACTCCGAATGGCTCGTCGGGAACAGCCAGTTGCTGTACGTCCTGGATCCCCTGGCCACCTTCGTACGGTTGTCGACGAGCTTGCCGTCGCCGGAGAGGTACAGCCGCTGGCTGAGCGCCGGGACCCCGGCCGCCGTGCCGTAGCCGCTCCGCCAGTCGCGGTACCAGGCGAAGGCGGGGCCGGTGTCCGCGGTCCGGTTCTTCCGCAGGTACCGGTCGAACCAGGCGAGTACGCGCTGCCCGACGTAGCTGGACTCCAGGTTGCCCTGGCCCAGGTCGAGTTCGCCGGGCTTCTGGCCCCCGCTGTGGCCCCAGGACTGCCAGATCATCCGGGTGTCGACGCCGCGCTCGCGCAGCCGGTCGTAGGTGGCCCGCGCCTCGTTGAGGTTGAAGAGGGTGTCGGCCTGGCCCTGGACGATCAGGGTGGGTGCGGTGACCCGGTCGACGTACGAGACCGGGGAGACGCTGCGGGCGTAGGCGAGCATCTTCTCCGTCTCGGCCCCGGGGTAGCGGCCGGAGTTGAGGAGCCGCACGGTGTCGCAGGCGTCGGAGACGAAGTGCAGACAGCCGAGCGAGTTGATCCGGCTGGGGTCCAGGGAGGGGACGAGCAGCGGCTGCCCCTCGCCCATCAGATAGAAGCCGTTCGCCCACTGCCACTTGAAGACGCCGGGGGTGGTGCGGTCGGCGGCGTTGGGGGCGAGGGAGTACGCGAGGTCGTTCCAGGTGATGAGGGGGACGAGGGCGTCGATGCGGCGATCGACGGAGGCGGCGGCCAGCTGTACGGCTCCGCCGTAGGAGCCGCCGATCATGCCGACCCGCGGGTCGCCCGCGCCGTCGCGGGTGACGAAGTCGACGCGCGTGCCGTCGTCCGCCGCCCGGCCGCCGGCGAGGAAGTCGACGAGCCGGGCGGCGGCGCGGCCGTCGATCTCCGGGTCGTCGAGGGAGATCAGACAGCCGGACTTCCCGAAGCCGAGGCCCGAGTAGACCAGGCCGACGTAACCGCGCTCGGCGAAGGCCTTGCCGATGGCGTCGGTGGAACCGTCGCTCTTGCTGCCGCCGAAGCCGTTGGTGGCGAGGACGGCGGGTGCGGGATGCCCGGCGTCCACACCCGTCGGCCGGTAGAGGTCGGCGTCGACGGCACAACTCCGGCCGCCCGCCTCGACGGTGAACCGGAGCGGGGTGACGGTGTAGGAGCCGGTGACGGCCTCCGCCTCGGCGCCGCTCGCGGGCGCGGCGAGAGCCAGGGGCGCGGCGAGTGCGGCCGCACCGGCCACGAGGGCGAGGGCTGTGCGGGAACGGGGCACGGCACGGGACACAGAGACCTCCACGCTGAGGACGACGCCGAGAGACCCACCGCACCTACCGACTGGTAGGTACCCGGGCAGCGCCCATGCTGTGACACGTGTCAGAGACCGTCAATGCACCGGACGAAGGTTATTGACGGAGATTCAGTGAAGGCCGTCCGGGCGTCCGGGACGGCCTCCACCCCCGCGTCCCGCTCAGCGCAGCGCCGGCACGTCCAGCGTGAGCGTGCCCTTGTCCGCGTCCAGCACGCCGGACACCCCCAGCGGCATGGTCAGCGCCGTCTCGCTGTGCCCGAAGCCCAGTTCCTCCACGACCGGCACCCCGAGACCGCCGAGCCGGTCCGCGAACACCGCCCGCACCTCCTCGTACGGGCCGCACTCCGCCCAGGATCCGAGGCCGATGCCCGCGACACCGTCGAGCAGACCGGAGCGCAGGAGTTGGGTGAGGATGCGGTCGAGGCGGTACGGCTCCTCCCCCACGTCCTCCAGGAGGAGCAGCCCGCCGCGGGCCGAGGGCCGGCCGTGCGGGGTGCCGAGGTCGGCGGCGAGGAGGCTGACGCAGCCGCCGAGCGTCACGCCCCTGGCCCGGCCCGGCACCAGGGTCCGTGCCGTGTCCAGGCCCAGTGTCCGTACCGACTCGGGTTCGAACAGGGTGGCCCGCAGCGACTCCCGGGTGCGCGAGTCGGAGAGGAAGGTGCCCGCGGCGACCATCGGACCGTGCAGGGTGGCGTAACCGGCCCGGACGGCGAAGGCCTCGTGGAGGGCGGTGATGTCGCTGTAGCCGACGAACACCTTGGGTCCGGCCTCCCGGACCGCCCTCCAGTCGACGAGGTCGACCATGCGCTGCGCCCCGAAGCCGCCGCGCGCGCAGAGGACGGCGGAGACCGAGGGGTCGCACCAGGCCTCGGTCAGATCCCGGGCGCGGGCCCGGTCGGCGCCCGCGAGGTAGCCGAGGGTGGGGTGGGTGTCCAGGACGTGCGGGGCGACGACGGGATCGAGGTCCCAGCCGCGCAGGATGTCGAGCCCCGCGCGCAGCCGCTCCTCGGGGACGGGCCCGCTGGGCGCGACGACCGCGACCCGCGCGCCGGGCCGCAGCCGGTCGGGACGGGTGAGCGACCTGACGTGCGGCCGGGCCTCCGCCCTGGCGTCGAGGTCGGCATCGGGCGCGGTCACGTGCGGTACTCCAGGTCGGGCACGTCCGTCCGCTCGACGCCGAAGGTCCGCGCGTACAGGGAGAGTTCGGCCTCCAGGGCACGCACCATCGTGTCGGCCCTGCGGAAGCCGTGCCCCTCCCCCTCGAAGGCGAGGTAGGCGTGCGGGACACCCCGGCCGGCGGTGCGGGTGAGGAAGCGCTCGGCCTGCGCGGGCGGGCAGATGACGTCGTCTAGGCCCTGGAGCAGCAGGAAGGGAGCGGTGACGCGGTCGACGTGCTCGATCGGCGAGCGCTCCTTGTAGCGGGCGGGTACGTCGTCGATCGACCCGATGAGTCCGTGCAGGTACTGGGACTCGAAGTCATGGGTCTCGTCGGTGGCCCAGCCGCGCAGGTCGAGGATGGGGTAGATGATCGTGCCGCAGGCGTAGACGTCGGTGCTGACGAGGGAGGCGGCGCTCGTCCAGCCGCCCGCGCTGCCGCCGCGCACGGCGAGCCGGGCGGGGTCGGCGGTGCCCTCGGCGGCGAGGGCCTGGGCGACGGCCGCGCAGTCCTCGACGTCGACGACGCCCCACTGCTCGCGCAGCCGCTCGCGGTACTCCCGGCCGTAGCCGGTGGAGCCGCCGTAGTTGACCTCGGCGACCCCGATGCCCCGCGAGGTGAAGTAGGTGATCTCCAGGTCGAGGACGAGCGGGGCGTGTCCGGTGGGACCGCCGTGCGCCCAGATCACATAGGGCGGCAGCTCGCCCTCCGGCCCGGTGAACCGGGGGTGGTGGGGCGGGTAGATCTGCGCGTGGACCTCCCGCCCGCCGGGGCCGGTGAACGTACGGAGGCGGGGCTCGGGATGGTGGGCGGGGTCGACGGCGTCGGTGTGCGCGGCGCCCACGACCCGGGTGCGTCCGGTGCGGGTGTCGAGTTCGACGATCTCGTACGAGCGGTGCGGTCCGGCGGCGACGCCGGCGACCCGGGTGCCGTGGGCGGCGAGCGTCGAGGCCCATTCGGTCCAGGGTCCGACGGCGTCGACGAGTGCGCCGCGCTCGGGGTCGAGGATGCCGAGGGTCGTGGTCCCCTTGCCGTGGACGACGGCGATGAGGCCGTTCTCCAGGGGCGTGAACCAGTTCAGCCCGATCTTCCAGAGCGGTCCGCCGAACTCCTCGGCGCGGGGGCAGAGCGCGGCCGGTTCGCCCAGGCCGCCGTCGGCGTCGATCTCCGCCCGGTAGAGGTTCCACCAGCCGGTGCGGTCGCTGACGAGGAGCAGCCTTCCCGCCGCGTCCCAGTCGACCTGCGGGATCGACTCGGCGGGCCCGCCCGCGACGGTCCTCGTCTCCCGGAAGGTGCCGTCGGGGGCGACCTCGGCCAGTTGGACCTCGGTGCCGTCCCAGGGCATCCGGGGATGGTCCCAGGCGATCCAGGCCGCCCGGCGCCCGTCCGGAGAGAGCCGGGGTCCGGTCACGAACCGGTGCCGCCCGTCGGAGAGTTCACGCACCGCCGCGCGGTCCTCGGCGGCCGAGCCGTCGAGGGGTACGGCGACGAGCACCCGGCGCACATCGGTCGGGGCGGGGCCGGTGAACTCCTCCAGGACGCACCACACCTCGCCCCGGTCCGGGTGGATCACCGGGTCCACCCAGCGCAGTCCGCCGCCGGTGCCGGAGACGGGGGTGAGGGGCCTGGGCCGCGCGCCGGGAGCGGCATCGGGCTCGTACGCGTAGAGCCGCTGGTCGGGGAAGTGACAGAACACGGCGAGCGGTCCGCCCGCCGGGCGGGCGACCGCGGCCCAGGGCAGTCCGCCGTACTCGATCACCCGGCTGCGGACGTTCCACGGGGCGGGCAGCATGCTCTGCTCGGTGCCGTCGGCGCGCCGCCGGACGAGGGCGCGCCGACCGCCCTCGGCGGGACGCGGGTCGGTCCACCACAGCTCGTCGCCGACGACGCCGAGGTACTCGGGCCGCCCGTCGTGGGCGGCGGCGAGTGCCGCGTCGACGGGTGACGGCCAGCTGCCGTAGGCGGCCGTGGTCGTGGCCATCTGAACTCCCCCTGTCACGGTATTGCGCGAACGGTCATGGCGTGACGCGAACGGTCATGGCGCTCCACGGACGGTCACGGTTCTGTGCCGTCCACGGTTCTGTGCCGTCCACGGTTCTACGCCGTCTTCAGGTAGTGGTCGAGCACTCTCACGCCGAAGTGCAGGGCGTCCACGGGGACGCGTTCGTCGACGCCGTGGAAGAGGGCCCCGTAGTCGAGGTCCGGGGGCAGCCGGAGCGGTGAGAAGCCGTAGCCGGTGATGCCGAGCCGGGAGAACTGCTTGGCGTCGGTGCCGCCGGACATGGTGAACGGCACGACGTGCCCGTCCGGGTCGAAGCGTTCCACGGCGGCCCGCAGCTTCGCGAAGGTCGGCGAGTCCACGGGCGCCTCCAGGGCGACCTCACGGTGGTGGAACTCCCACTCCACGTGCGGCCCGGTCAGCTCGTCCATGGTCGCGGCGAACTCCTCCTCGGTGCCCGGCAGCGTCCGCCCGTCGATGTAGGCGACGGCCTGGCCCGGGATGACGTTGACCTTGTAACCGGCGTCGAGGATCGTCGGGTTGCTGCTGTTGCGGACGGTCGGCGCGACGAGGGCGGCGGCCGGCCCGAGCTTGTCCAGGAGGAGGTCCACGTCGAGGTCGGGCGCACGGGTGTCGATGTCGAGGGCGTACAGCGAGGCCAGCTCGGCGAGGGCGGCGCGGACGGTCGCGGTGAGGCGGACCGGCCAGGTGTGCGAGCCGATCCGGGCGACGGCGTCGGCGAGGCGGGTGACGGCATTGGCCGTGTTCACCTTGGAGCCGTGGCCGGCCCGGCCGTGGGCGGTCAGCTTGAGCCAGGCGGTGCCCCGCTCCCCCGCGGCGATCGGGTACAGCGTGGTGCCGGGCTGCGGGTGGAAGCTGAACGCCCCGGACTCGCTGATGCCCTCCGTGCAGCCGTCGAAGAGCGCGGCGTGCCGGTCGGCGAGGAAGCCGGAACCGTCCTCGGCGCTCGCCTCCTCGTCGGCGGTGTAGGCGAGGACGATGTCGCGGCGCGGCCGGATGTCCTGCCGGGCCCAGGAGCGGACGACGGCCAGGACCATCGCGTCCATGTTCTTCATGTCGACGGCGCCGCGCCCCCACACGACCCCGTCGCGGACCTCGCCGGAGAAGGGGTGGGTGGTCCACTCGGCGGGGTCGGCGGGCACCACGTCCAGATGTCCGTGGACGAGGAGTGCCTCGGCCGAGGGGTCGGTGCCGGGGATGCGCGCCACCACGTTGGTGCGGCCGGGGGTCCGCTCCAGGAGGGTGGGTTCGATGCCGGCGGCGGCGAGCCGCTCGGCGACGTACTCGGCGGCGGGCCGCTCACGGCAGTCGCCGCCGCCCCGGTTGGTGGTGTCGATGCGGATGAGCTCGGAGGTGAAGGTGACCACCTCGTCGAGCGCCGTCGTGTCCGGGCCCCGGACCTCCTCAGCCATACTGCTCCTCCACTGCGGCCGAGACGATGGTCGTGACCGCCTTGAACGTGCGAATTGCCTCGTACATCGTCTCGCTCGTGTACGTGACGCGCCGCTCTGCGCTTCGCGCCACGCCGGGAACCACCGTGGCGGCGGCGCCCAGGTGCTCGGCGTCGAACTCCAGCTCCACGGTGAAGGGGCCGCCGCGGACCGGCTCGTGGCGCACGGCGAGCGCGGCGCCGGTCTTGGCCGCCGCCCGGATGTCGGCAGCGGTTCGGGCCGGGGTCCGGCACACCGCCGCGTACCGCGAGACGTAGTCCTTGACGGCGACCTTGGGTGCCTCCGGCGCGTAGCCGAGGGCGTCCTCGCAGGTGAGGTCGTCGCCGGTGACCAGGACGACGGGGACGCCGTACTCCGCGACCACCTGGGCGTTGAGCAGGCCCTCGCCGGCCCGCTCGCCGTCGAGCCAGACCCCGGTGATCGAGTTGGCCAGATAGGTGTGCGCAAGGACCCCTTCGGTGCCTGCGCCGGTGTGGTAGCCGACGAAGGCGATGCCGTCGACGTCCCCGTGCTGCACGCCCTCGACCATGCTGAGCTCCTTGTGCCGCCCGGTGAGCATCTCGGCCCGCTCGTCGAGCTGCTCGAGGAGCAGGTTCCGCATGGTCCAGTGCGCTTCGTTGATGAGGACCTCGTCCGCGCCGCCGTCGAAGAAGCCCAGGACAGCGGCGTTCACGTCGGAGGTGAACATCGAGCGGCACCGCT
Source organism: Streptomyces sp. NBC_00250 (assembly GCF_036192275.1). Classification (NCBI taxonomy): domain Bacteria; kingdom Bacillati; phylum Actinomycetota; class Actinomycetes; order Kitasatosporales; family Streptomycetaceae; genus Streptomyces; species Streptomyces sp. NBC_00250. Next base: position 1,928,414 of record NZ_CP108088.1, read on the forward strand.
GCCACTCGGGAGTGCCGGGCAGCACGTCGGCGGGCCAGGTCACACCGGTCGCGCCCTCCATGTCGGCGCTGATGAGGATCTTCATGTCTGGCACCGTACGCGCCGCCCGGCGGCCTCACCACCCCTGTGGAAAACCGTCGTTGGAGTGGACCACTGGCGATCACCGGGACGGCCGTACGGATCACCCCGACCCCGTCGGACATCCCCTGGGGTCCTCCTCCGCGAGGCGGCGCAGGGCGGCTGCGACCTGGTCCCCGGGCGGTGTGCCGTCGTCCGGGCCGGCCAGGTGGGGCCGGAGGAGGCCGGGGAGGGCGAGGCACGCCTGGCGGGCACTGGTGCCGTCTACCGGGTCACGGCGTGGGCGCGTGCTGTCCGGCAGGGGGAAGCCGCCGCGCGGCGGAGGCCCGTCGGGGGCGGAGTCGCGGAGGCTCTTGGCGTACGCGAGGAGGGAGGGTGCGAGCGTCGACCGCTCGTACGGTGCGCTCATCGCGCGGGGTGGGACTCGATTCCGTAGGTCATGACGGCATCCTGGTCGGCGGCCGACCGCCGCACCATCGATTCTCCCGAGGCCCGATGCATGGAATCGGACGAAACATCGCCAAGGGGTGCGTATAGGCTGTCGGCCGCAGTTCTCGTAACCGACCCTCCGGAGTGCTCTCGGTGACCACCGCCCTCGACCCGTCCGACATCTCCCCCGCCGTCCCCGCGCCCGCCGACACGTCGGAGGGGTTCTGGGTCCAGCAGCCCGAGTCGCCGGTCGCTGAGGCCGCCGAAGCGACCGAGGCCCCCGCCGACGAGCCCTCCGACCAGCCCGCCGCCGACCTCGGCCCCGTCGCCGCCGCCGACCTCGACCCCGTCGCCGCCGCCGACCTCGACCCCGTCGTGGTCCGTGACGCCCTGGACTTCGGGGTCTATGCGCGGACCGGCGGCTGGGCCTTCGCCCTCAAGGTGGCGCGCAGTGTCCGGCCCGGCGGCCAGCCCGCCGAGGGGACGGCCGCGACGAAGGTGTCGGCGAAGGCGTTCGCGGAGCTCGCGGGGTGCTCGCCGGAGCGGGTCATGCGCTACTACAAGGCCTGGGACATGGCGGCCGACGACGGTCTCGTCCCGCAGTTCGAGGTGCTCGTGCCGGGTGAGGACGTCGAGCTGCCCGACGCGGACGTCTGGCTCTCGTACTACACCTCCCGCAACAGTGCCTCGTCCGTGCGCGGTCAGGCGATCAGCGCGGCGGCCGAGGCGGAGGGCATCCGGCCGACGAAGGCGCTTGAGGTCGCGGAGAACCCGACGGCGCTGCGGGCCGCGATCCTCGCCGACCCGGGGACGGCGGAGGCGGCGCGCGGCGCGCTCCTCGACCGCATGAAGGAGGACCCGGCCCTTCAGACCGAGATGGCCCGCGCCTTCGCGCGGACCGACGACCTGAAGAAGGCGGTGGCGAGCGAGGCGAAGGCGGCCGACCGGATCGGTTACGTGCGCCAGATCGTCGAGAACGGCCAGATCAAGACCCCGGCCGGGCAGACCGTGGACGCGCCGGCCGAGCTGCGGGCCGAGGCGGAGCGGCATCTGTCGCTCCTCGACGAACTCGACGACTCGGAGGAGGCCGGCGAGTGGGCCGGCGAGGCGTACGACACCGTCAGGGGTCTGGTCGCCAAGGCGGTCGAGGAGGATCCGGCGCTCCGGGTCCAGGAGCGGCGGACGAAGTTCTACAACAGCCTGCAGAAGGCGACGAAGGTCTTCGAGGAGCTGACCCTGGACGAGGTGATGGAGGAGGACATCTACGAGGCCGACATGCTCCAGCGCCTCGAAGCCCTCCAGGAGGCGATCGGCACCTGCATCAGCGCGCTGCGCAAGGCGACGACCACTCCCTGAGCGCGGCGGCTCAGTCCTGAAAAGAGGGGAGCCCCGACCGATGTCTCGGTCGGGGCTCCCCTCCTGCTTCGCCCGTGGCCGGGCCGGTACGACCGGCCCGGCCGCGCTCCTAGTGAGCGTCGAGCCAGCGGCGTGCCGCCGGGCTCAGCGGGGGCTCGTCCGGATAGTCCAGGAATCCGGCCGCCAGATCCTCGGCCCACTCCCGGAGCACCCGCGAACGATGCGGCGCCTTCAGCACCGAGGTGCTGATCGCGTGCTCCCACGTCGTCGCGAAGAGCAGCACGTTCCCGTCGAGCGAGAGCATGCGGAACTCGGGACGGCAGGGGGCGCTGCCGAGGGGCCCGGCGGCTCCCGCGCCCATGATGTCCCATTCGGGCTGCAGCTCGACGCAGTACCACTGCAAGCCGTCGTCGTCCGCGGTGTCCAGCGCGAGCAGGAACCTTCGGTCGGTCTCGGAGAAGAGCCCTCCTTCGACCGCCAGCCGGTACCAGTCGGCGTTCGCCCTCTCGTGCAGCTGCGGTTCGAGGACGTCCAGCATGGCTTCGACGCGCCCGTCCGAGGCCGGGCAGCTCGCGGCCTGGCCGGTGACGACGGGCGGAACGAGCCCCTCGGGCTCGGTCCATCCGTCGACGAGCGACAGACCCGCTGCGGCCAGTGAGTCCACTGCGGCCGGCGGCTTCATCGGGGAGACCCACCTCCATGACTCGCGTACCAACCGGATCCCGGCTGGTTCCACCTGCCTGGCAGGCGCCCGGCATATCCGTATTCGTGGACCGTATTGTAATTGTGGCCCAGGACGTACCCGACGACGCCGTCGGAGCGGACGAGAACGCGGTTCAGGGTGTCCCGGCCTCGCCTGTCCAGGACGGTGTACACCGTCGCGTCGTACCACGGGTTGTTGGTGTTGTAGGTGGTCACACCGTTTCGCACCCTGCGGGCGTCGTACCAGTCGAGACCGTTGTTGTTGACCCGCTGAGCCTGCCGACCGCTCTCCACACGGTTCACGGTCGCGTGCACGTCACCCGGGATCTCGGACCAGTTCTGCGCGTTCTCCGCCTGGCGCTTCTCCGTGAGCTCCGGCGAGTACGGGTCGACTTCCTCGCCACCGGTGGGGCAGCTTTCGTTGTGGTTGAGGAGCGAGGTGCCCGACGCCGTCACGTAGTACGTGTGGAGGTCGGAGACCGTCAGGTTGTGAACCGTGGCCGCCTGGGCGGTCCTGCGCTCGACGGCGGTGATCTGGACCCGGGTTCCGGCGCTGGTCTCCAGCCACTGGCCCGACGTCAGGTCGGTGGCCTTGAGCCAGGCACGGAGCTGGGGCACCCAGAACGGGTGGCCCTCGGTCGCGGTGACCTGGGCCGTCTTCGACCCGGCCTTGCCGTCGGTGTCGACGGTGATCGTGACGAGGTGCTTGAGGCCCTGGCCCGTGATCTCCGCGGTGACCGTCTCGACCCGGGTCTCACCGGACTTGGGGTCGGTCGCGAGGACCTTGTCGCCGGTCCTGACCTTCTCGATCGGCTTGGTGGAGCCGTCGGCCATCAGCACCTTCGTGCCGGGCACGAAGCTGTTGCAGCCGGACTTGCCGGAGCCGCCGCCACCGCTGGATCCACCGTTGCTGCGGGAGGAACCGCCGGAGCTTCCGCCCGGCTTGGACCCGCCGGACTTGCCCCCCTTGCCTCCGCCCGCCTGCGAGGAGGACTTGGGAGCGGCCTTGGCCTGGGAGCTCTTCTGAGCCGGGTTACCGGTCTTCTTCTTGGCGGCCGCCGCCGCTTCGGCCTTCCGTTTGGCGGCCTCGGCCGCCTTCTTCTTGGCCCGTTGCGCGGCCTCCTTCTTCGCCTTCTCGATGGCGGCCTTCTTGGCCCTGAGAGCCGCTGCCTCGGCCGCCTTGGCCGCCTTGAGGACGGCTTCCGCGGCCGCCTTCGCCTTCTTGAACGCCTGGATGGCGTTGATCGTGCGGTCGACCGCCCTCAGGACGGACGGGATCTTGCCCAGCTTGGTCCACGGGATCGCCCCGATGATCATGCTGCCGCAGGACCACATGTCACCGCCGAAGCAGGCCATGGCGTCGGTGAGGCCGATGAAGTCACTCAGGACGCTCCAGGCCGCGGCGAGGATCACCGAGGTCAGGGACTTGCCCGAGGTGGCCTGCGCCTGCGCGACCTGCGCCGCGGAGAGACCCGCGCCCACGAGGGCCGCCGCCTTCTCCGAGGCGGTCAGGGTGATCGCCTCACCGGTCGGGTCCGCGTGGGTGACCGGGTTGTTGTGCGCGTAGACGTATCCGTTGGCCTGCAGCGGGTCGTTCAGGTCCATCTGCGGGTCGGCGGACAGGAATCGTCCGACCACCGGGTCGTAGAGTCGGGCGCCCAGCAGCGTGTAGCCGGAGGCGTCGTCCCGGGTCTTGTTGAGGAACCCGGTGTGCGCCTGCATGTTGGCGCCGACGGTGCCGGCACCGCGCTGGTTGCCGAACGCGTCCTGCTTGCGGATCCGCACGTCCATCGAGGCGCTCAGCGCGACCTCGGTGTAGGTGGAACCCTGGTGGTCCGTGGTCAGAGCGACCAGCCGGTCCGCAGCCGTGCCGTAGGCGTAGCGCATGACCGAGCCACTGGGGGTGGTGTAGGTGCGCTGCGAGTTGACCAGGACGCCGCCCTGCTGGACGGTGACCTCCGTGTCACCCAGGTTCAGGGTGGCCGTCTTGCCGTTGATGGTGAGCAGACGCTCGCCACCGGGACCGTAGATGTGACGGGTGTCGTTCTGCGGCGCCCACAGCTGCGCGGCGGAGGCTCCGTCGCACGTGGCCAGGACGATCGCCGTGCCGCTGGCCGAGTTGGCACCCTGCACCGCCAGGCACAGGTTGGACGCGATGTGCGTCAGCTGGCCGGCGGCGTTGCGCTTCAGCTCCTGCGCCGCGGCCGCCGCGGGGGTGGCGGCGCACTTCTGGACCTGTACCGCGGATCCGGGAGTGTTGGCTGCCGGCTGGACGCACCAGTCGTCGAGCACCGACAGCGCGCCCCGGTTGGCGTCGATCTGCGGAGTTGTCGGCGTGCTCGGGGTGGGGGTGAACTTCCAGCTCTGCGCCGCGGAGGCGTTGCAGGTGTACAGCTGGACCGCCTGTGCGGCGGCCGGGATGCCGCTCTTGAGGTCGAAGCACTTGTCGGCCAGGCCCATGTAAGGGGTCTTGCCGCCGGCGCCCGCACCGGTGATCCGGTCGACCTTGCCGTCCGGCGTCCAGGTCAGCGTCTGCTTGTCACCGTTGTCGAGCGAGGTGACGGACTTCGTCTGACCCGTGAGCTCGTACAGGCGCTCGGCCTCGGCCTTGACCTGCGCACCCGCGGGGGTGGTGTAGGTCTTGGAGGCCTTGGTGAGCGTGTGCGGCTGGCTCTTGGCCGCGCCCACACCGTACTCGTACGTGGTGGTCGCGTCCTTGGCCGTGGCGCCGGTCAGGTCCTTCTCGACCAGCTTGGTGCGGTTGCCGAGGAGGTCGTACTCGTACTCCTGCCAGTAGCCGGAGGTGTCCTTGCCCGCGGCGACGTTGAGCGTGCCGTCCGTGTTCTTCGGAGCGGTGCAGTTCTCCTGGTCCTTGGAGGTCCAGGCCGTCTTCAGCTGACCCAGCGGGTCGTACGTGAAGCACTGCCGCTCCTCGATCCCGGTGGCGTGCTCACGGATGCCCGTGACGTTGCCCGCGGGGTCGTAGGCGTACTCGCGCTTCGAGACCAGGTTGCCCTCGACCGGACCGACACCGACCGTCTGCTCCCGGTAGACCATCTGGTTCTGCAGCTCGCCGGTGGACTCGTCGTACGAGTTCTGTGACCACACCCGGTACGGCACCGCGCCCATGGTCGAGCGCATGACCTGGCCGTAGGGCGAGTAGACCGTCTCCGAGCCGTACCAGTCCTTGCCGGAGATCGAGAGCGGGTTGCCGTCCTTGTTGTAACGGATGACCAGCTTCTCCGGGTCGAACTTGCCGGCCTTGGGAAGGTGCGCCTCCTCCAGCATGCCGTTGTCGGAGAACTTGTAGTCGTACTGGTAGTCCGCGGGGATGCCCCACGTTGCGGCCACCGAAGACGGCAGGGACAGCGTCGTCGAGGTCGGCTGGTAGTCCGTCGTGTAGCCGTTGACCTTCTGCGTGTACGCCAGGCCGTCGGTGTACCGGGTGGCGGAGGCGGGCATGCCCTTGCCGCCGGCGACGGAGTCGTACGAGAACCCGGCGAGAAGCGTGCCCGTGGAGCCGCTCAGGCGCTGCTCCTTGGGCCGGGACAGCTCGTCGTATCCGTTCCAGATCGTCACGCCACGCGCGTCGGTCGTGGTCAGGGGCCGGTCACGGTCGTCGTACGTCAACCGCGTGGTGCCCGTGTCCGGGTCGGTCGCGGTCTCCATCCGGCCACGCATGTCGAACGTCCACGACCACGGGTGGGTCGGGTCGGCCGAGCTCGTCGCCTTGGTCAGCTGACCGCGGCTGTCGTACGTGTAGCGCGTCGACGTGTAGCCGCCGGGCGCCGCCGGGTTGGTGGTGTCCGTGCGGACGGTGCGGCCGAGGGCGTCGGTGTAGACCTTGTAGGCCGAGGCGCCCTGCGGGTGGATCACCTTCGACCAGTCGGATCCGTACTGGTAGCGGGTCGCCTTCTCGGGCACCTCCTGCGAGATGGCCTCGGTGGTCCCGGGGGCCTTCACCTTGAGGACCGGCATCTCCTCGAGCACGCGGCCGAGGCCGTCGTACTTGTACCGGGTGATGTTCGGGACCGTGGTGTCGGCGCGCGGGGTGAACAGCTCGCCGCTCGGGGTGTCCTCGTTGAGGTAGGCGTTGTTGGTCTGGTAGACCTCACCGGCGCTGTTGTACAGCGTGTCGGTGATCAGACGGCCACCGCCGTCCGCCTCCTCCTGCGACTGGCGCTCGCGGCCGAGACCGTCGTAGATCGTGACGGACTTCTCGACCCGGTCCTCGTAGCCACGGCTGTAGGTCGTGATGTACGGGGGCTTGCGGAGGGTGCCGCCGTTCGGATCGTTCGGGTCGGGCTCCTCGTCCGGAGTCACGTACTCGGCCTTGAAGTCCGGTACCTTGCCCGCGCCCGGTGTCCGGCCGGGAGCCCAGGCCTCGGCGAGACGGCCCAGCGGGTCGAACGACGCCTCGCTGACGTGGCCGTTGGCATCGGTCGTCTTCAGCGTGACCGCGCGGCCCGGCTCCACCTCCTGGACCTGGGTGTGGCCCAGCGGATTCGTCTGGGTGATCTTGAAAACCTGACCCGTCGGCGGGTCGAAGGCGATCGAGGACTCCCTCTTGTCCGGGTCGATCTGCTTGGTGACACGGCCCATGGCGTCGAAGACGACGGTGCCGCCGGTCTGGAAGCCGGTGCCGTCCGCCTTCAGGGACCACGTCTCGGTCGCCAGACCACGGTTCGCGTCGGCGGGCGCCGTGCCGTACACCGTGTTGTCGTACGCGGTCCGTGCGCCGGCGGTCAGCGTCTTGAGATCACCCCAGTTCGCGTCGGCACATGCCGTGGGCGAGACGAGGACCTGCTTGGTCAGACCGATGATGTTCTTGGTCGTGTTGTGCAGGTACTCGAGCTTGGTGCAGGACTCGTCACCGGTCTTGACGGGGTCGGCGTCGCCGAACGACTCCACCTGCGTGGGCAGACCGTGGACGCTGTCGAACGTCGTCCTGGTGCGGACGCTCCGCAGGGTGCGGGTGTCGTCACCCGTGCCCGACGACTTCGTGTACGCGATCTCCTCGGGCTCGGTGACGCGCCACGCCTTCAGCGGGTCGAGGCCGTCGCCGCGGGTGCGGCTGGCGAGCTCGGTGGCCTCGGGGACGGTGAGGCTGCGGGTGAGCCAGTCGCCGTCGGCGTCGGTCGCGTCGGAGTAGCTGAACTCCTCGGCTATGCGGCCGGCGAACGCCTCGCGGTCGTAGACCGTGGCACCGTCGTGGGTGAGCGTGGCGCCCGCGATGTTCTTCATCGGGACGGTGTCGCCCATGCCCCGGTAGAAGCGGGTGACCGCCTTGGTCTTCGGTCCCTCCGTCCCCGGCGTGTCCTCGCCCGGGGTGGAACCCTCGCCGTTGTCGGCGGCGACCTTCCGCTCGCCCGTGACGACGGCGGTCTGCTCGAAGCCCGCGAACTGCGAGTACGTGCGTGTGGACTTCTTGCTGAACTCCGCCTCGGCGAGCTTCCAGCCGGCGTTCTTGTAGTCGTACGACGTCCGCGTGGAGTACGAGCCGTCGACGTTCGGCAGCTCCTCGATGGAGTCGACCACGTACTTGTGGAACCAGTCGATGTCCTCGACCTCGGCGTCCGGGTGCCAGTACATCGGGTAGCACAGACGCGTGTTGGCCTTCAGAGCCGCGGTGTCCGTCTTGCCGGGCAGGCCCTGCCTGCTGGCGCAGCCGTCCTCCGCGTCACCCCAGGTCGGCATCTTGTAGGTGACGACGGTCTCGCCGCCGTACTCGTTGACGACGCGGCCGATGCGCAGCCTGGCGAAGCCGGGGCGCGGGTCGATCGGCTCCCCCTTGTCCTCCCCGGCGGTCTTCCGGAGCAGGACGCGGTTCGGCATCTCCTCCTCGTTGGACTCGAACCGGATCGGGTTGAGCTTGACCGAGGCGTCCGTCGAGCCGTTGCGGGCGTAGCCGGTGCGCTGGATGGACTCCAGCCACAGGGCCGTGTTCGGGCCGGTCTTGAGGACGGGGAAGTTCTGCGTGAGCTGGTACTGGTCGACGTCCTGGCGCGCGGTGGTGTCGGTGCGGCGCTGGGCCGAGGTGGTGATCTTGTCCAGGCGCTTGGTGGACCAGAAGGTCGGGCCGGCGTTCCAGCACTTCTTCTTGTCCGTCGAGGTGACCGCCTGGCACCGCAGGTCGACGGGGGTGTCGTACCAGATGCGGTACTTGCCCGGGTCGGTCGACGTGAAGTTCGCGTCGCTGCAGGTCAGCGCGCCCTCGGCGAAGCAGCGCTCGTCGACGCCGAATCGCACGCGGGCCGGGGCCGTGGCGCTGAAGACGGTGTCCTTGCGCTGGCCGTAGTCGATGTGCTTCAGGAAACCGCCGCGGTGGTACTCGACCGGGCCCTTGAAGTAGAAGTTCTTCGCGTAGTAGTTCTTCTCGCGCTCCCACCACAGCGACATGGCGTTGCCGTGGACGTCCTCGACGTAGTCGAGGTTCCACTGCCAGGCCTGGTTGCAGGCGGACGACTTCCAGTCGGTGGTCGTCGCGCCCTTGTAGCAGGGCTCGCCCGGGTGGTTGCCGTAGACCGGCACCGCGAGCACGGAGTCGGTGTACGGGTCGTCGGCGGCGGTGTCGTTGTCCGACCAGCCCGGGAGCTTGTTCAGGCCGAAGTGGTACTTCGTGCCGTCCCTGGTGGTGACAACCCAGTACTCGCCGTCGGCGTCCTTCATGCCCGAACGCGGGTCCTTGGACGTGTCCTTGAACCGCTCGATCTTCGAGCCGTCACCGTTGGCGCTGAACCACTTCTGCTTGGCCTCGTCCCACACCAGCTCGGTGGTCATGCCGCCCAGCGACAGGGTGGCGTTCTCCGAACCCCAGCACAGGTCGGCGGTCTTGTGGGTCGAGTTGTTCGAACCGGCCTTCTTGGAGTCCTGGCGGCAGTTGACGTACGTCCGGCTGATGGAGCCCGGGTTGTAGTCCCAGCCGTCGCCGATCCAGGAGGCCTGGTTGTTCGACGCCGAGGTACGGCCGTCGACCGTCTGCGACGAGTAGCTCAGGCTGACCTTCGGTGTCAGACCGCCGGCGGCCTCCGGGACCTGCACCTGGTAGCCGTAGGTGAAGGCGCCGTTCGACGAGCCGGCGGCCCAGGAGCCGGCGGACAGCAGCGGCGAGGCGGTGAAGTCGCCGGTCGCCGAGGCGCCGGTGTCCATCGCGCCGACGACCTGGCGGCCGGAGGAGTCGACGGCCGGGAGGGCGACCTGCCGGGCCGAGACGCCGGAGACCTTCGAGCGGGCGACGCCGTCGTCGAGCAGGTTCGCGACCGGCACCGATCCGGACAGGATCTTGCGGGTGGGCGCGTTCTTCTTGAGCTTGGCCTTGGTGGGGGCCTTGGCGGCCGGCACCTCCTTGACCGTGGACCGCAGCCGCTCGATGTCGTCGGCGACCTCGCGCGAGCCGGACATGGTCTCCGTGCCGGTGTCCGGGGCGCAGTCACCGGTGTCCGGGGAGTCGATGACGCAGTTCGGCAGCAGGACCAGGCCGAAGCGCTCGGCGGCCTGGGGTCCGTAGCGGTCGGCGAATCCGGTGGTGTCGACCTCGAGCGTGACCTGCGCGGCCGGATCGGCGGTCGCCGGCGGGACGACCTCCATGATCATGCCGGGGACGCCGGTCTCCTCCGACGTGGTGGTCGACTTGACCGAGACCCGCCAGTCACCGGCGATCGCCGCCGGGTCCTGACCGGCCGGCACACCGACCGCGACCGGCAGACCGGCAGACGTGGTCTCGTTGACCACCGGGACCGAGGTGCCCGGCTGGGTCTGCGCCGTCAGCGGCGCCTTGCCGGTGTCCGCCGCCCACGGGTCGACGGCCCCCGGCACGTAGGGATCGATCTTCTGCTCGTCCCCGAGGCTCAGCGTCTTGTCGGCGCTGGCGTCGTCGGCGAGCGCGGTGCTCTCCGGGATGTCCGGCAGGTCGACCTGGGAGGTCGTCTGCTCACGGCTCATCCCGTCGCCCGGGACGGCCAGGGCCTGCGAGCCCAGACTTGTCACCGTCAATACCGATGACAACAGAAGGACGGTCGCCGTGCGGCTTCGCCGACGGCGCCGTCGTTGTGACTCTGTCATGGCAAGGCGATTCCGCCCTGACCATGACAGTGGTTCTGAAGCACGCATCACGCGTCGACTCCCACCCAGACGAACAAGACAACGGAGGAGGTGCGGAAACACCAAAGAGCACGCGCCTGGTTCAGGCGCGTGCGTGCGCACTCTCTGTCATGTCCGTGCAGTTTTCAACATCGGCCGAGCGGTCGAGGTGGGCCCGCCAGTGAGATTCGCCACGGTGCAGTAGCAAACAGAAGCTCACACTATCGATCTTCGCGATAGATCGGATACGGAGCGCGTTTCCCACCTAAAGCGCTATCAAAACACGTTGAACCGCGGTTCCGTGACGCCCCCTCAAGCCTGTACCAAGAATTCGTAACAGCTTCATAAAGTCTTCAGATATGGACGTCCCGAGGCGAACGTGTGATCGTGTGCGCGCCTTGTGCCCCGCGGACGGTCCGTCGGGGCCGCCTGTGCTGTCCGAAAATCCCTCTGGTCCCACGGGAGTAGACCGCCGTGCCCGCGCCGCCTCGTCTTCTCAGCCCGTTCGTGCGCACGCGCACACGGCTCACACTCACTCTCGGCCTCGTACTGGCCGCACTCACCGCCGCGCTCCTGCCCTGGTGGCAGCCGAGCACGCCTTCGCCCCTCAGCTCCCCCCGCTCGCCCCGTACGGATGCCAAGCAGGCGTCGACCGGACCGAAGGATGAGGCCGCTGCCGCGGCCGAGGCCAAGCGCACCGGCAAGAAGGTGCTCGTCGACACGGCGACCACCGCCACCGAGCTGATCTGGGCGCTGCCGAACGGCCAGATGCGCACCCAGATCCACGCGCTGCCCCAGCGCGCGAAGAACGCCCAGGGCAGGTGGGCGCCCATCGACAACACCCTGCACCGGACGGAGAAGGCCGGCGCTCTGGCCGTCCGCCCGGTCAACCCGGCCGTGCCCGTCCGCTTCTCGGGCGGCACCTCCGGCAAGGATCGCGCCGACCGCTCGTTCACCCGTCTTCCGCTCGCCGAGGGTGCGGGCGACGCGTCCGTCCTCGCCGAGGTCGACCTCGGCGGCCACACCATCGCCTACACCTGGCCCGGCGCCCTGCCGAAGCCGGTGCTCGACGGCCCGCGGGCCCTCTACTCCGAGGTGTTTCCCGGCGTCGACCTGCTCCTCGTGGCGCGCGAGGAGGGCGGCTTCGGCCAGCTTCTGATCGTCAAGAACCGCGAGGCCGCACGGAACAAGGACCTCGCGACCGTCTCCTACGGCCTGCGGTCGAGCACCGCGGTCTTCCGGCAGGACGCCAAGGCCAACCGCGTTCAGGTCCTCGACAAGACGGGCACGGAGGTCGGCACCATCCCGACCCCCTTCGCCTGGGACTCCAGCGGCCGGGACCCCGAGCTCAAGCCGGGCACCCCCCAGCGCACGTCGGTCGCCGGCCCCGCCGACGTCCTGAAGCTGTCGGGTCTGACCGGCATCGAGCCCGGCGCGCGCTCCGCGCAGCTCCCGGTCGCGCTCGACGGCGACGGCACCGGTACGGCTGCCCTGAACCTGGGCCTGGGCCGGACCGGCCTCCTCGACCACCCGGACACGAAGTACCCGGTCTTCATCGACCCGCCGCTCAACAGCGGCTGGGCAGGCTGGACGACCGCGTACAAGAAGTACCCGAGCTCCAGCTTCTGGAACGGCACGAACTTCTCCTCCGGCACCTCCGACGCACGCGTCGGCTACGAGAGCGACACCGGCGGCCTCGGCCGCTCCTTCTGGCGGATGAAGTTCTCGTCCAGCTACGAGGGCGCGAAGTTCACCCGAGCCACCTTCAAGGTCAAGAACAACCACTCCTGGTCCTGCACCGCGCGTGAGTTCCAGTTCTGGCAGACCGGCTCCATCTCGTCCGGTACGACCTGGAACGCGCAGCCGAGCTGGTCGACGAAGCTCGACTGGCAGTCCTTCGCCCACGGCTGGTCCTCGAGCGGCTGCCCGGACGCGTACGAGGCGTTCAACGTGCTGGCCGGAGTCCAGAAGAGCGCGGACGCCGGCGCCGAGACCCTCACCTTCGGCATGCGGGCCACCAGCGAGGGCGACACCCAGACCTGGCGCAAGTTCCTCGCGACCTCCGCCGTCGTGGAGGGTGACTTCAACCGTGCCCCGTCCCAGCCGACCAACGGCACGTCCTCGCCGGGCGGCGCGTGTGTGCCCGGACCGACCAACAGCGTCACCATCGGCCGGACCACCATCACCCTGAAGGCCAAGGGCTACGACGCGGACAACACCATTCCCAAGCTGCGGTTCCGGTTCTGGAAGTCCGGTGCGGCCACCAAGACCGAGTACCTCGCCACCGCGGACTCCACCGGCTACGGCCAGATGGTCATCCAGGCCGACAACGCGCTGCTGACGGGCCTCACGGGCAACACCCTCTTCTCCTGGGACGTTCGCGCCGAGGACGCGGCGGGTGCGGTCTCCACGTTCTTCCCGGTGGGCGACGAGCCGTGCCGGATCACCGTGGATCCGACCGCACCGCCGCAGCCGGACATCACCAGCACCGTGTTCACCGAGGCCACGCCCGACGGCAAGACCTGGGCCAAGGTCAAGTACGGCACCGCCGGTGACTTCACCTTCAGTGCCGCCGGCGCGACCAAGTTCAAGTACGCCTTCGAGGGCGAGAGTCTCATCGAGACGCCGCCTCCCACGAACGGCAAGATCACCCTCCCCGACGTCCGTCCCCGGCACGCGGGTCCGACCGCCCTGTACGTCTACGCCTACGACGTCAACGGCAATCAGAGCATCAAGGGCGACTACTCCTTCTACCTGCCGCCGCGCGACCGCGCCGACGGTCCGATGGACACCGGTGGCGACGACATAGCCGACCTGCTGGTGCTCTACCCGGACGGCAAGCTGAAGAACTGCGTGGGTGCGCCCGCCGACCCGGCGGTCCCCGGCACCGGCGGTGAGCTGTACAGCTGCCTGGCCGCCTCGTACGTGACCAAGGACAAGAAGGTCGATCCGCCGAACCACTGGATCGACACGGCCGGTACCGCGTCGCTGATCGCCCACTACAACGACACGTACCCGGGCGACGGTTCGACCGACCTGTTCGCGGTCACCCCGGACAAGAACTTCTGGATCTACCCGGGTGACGGCTACGGCAGCTTCAACGTCGACGAACGGATCAAGATCCGCCTGCCGGCCAACGCCCCCGCGCCGTCCACCTGGACGCAGCTGAAGGCGATCGGCGACATCACCGGCGACAAGCTGCCCGATCTGGCCCTGCGGGCCGGGCCGGCGTTCTGGGTGCTGTCCGGCTACACCGGCGCCACCTTCCAGACCGCGACGCTGATGGAGGGGACCGCATGGGCCCGCCGTGACATCGTCAACATCGCGGACATGAACAAGGACAGCACGCCGGACCTGCTGTGGCGCAACCTGGACAACGGCAACATGTACGTCCGCCACGGCAAGCCCGGTACGGGCGGCGCCGGCAGCATCGACCTGGAGTCGATCAAGGTGGCGGTCAACTCGCTCAACGGTGACGTCGCGTTCGGTACGACGTGGACCGAGGCCAACGTGATGTCCGCGATCGGCATCCCCGATGTCAACAAGGACGGCGTACCCGACATCTGGGCCCGCTTCGGTGACACCGGCAACGTCAAGCTGTACTACCCCTCCACCACCAACACCAACGCGCCGGCCAGGACCGTCCTGGGCGTCGACTGGCGGGGCATCCGTGCCTTGGGCTGACCCGGCCCCCGTCCGCTGATCCCGAGCCCCGGCCGCCTGCCTCGCAGCAGGCGACCGGGGCTCGGTCTTCGGCGCGAGCCGGTCAGTCCTGGTGGCCGAGCTGGAGGTCGCGCTCGGTGCGGCCGCCGCCGGCCATCTGGAGGACGGTCGCGACGGGCGGGTAGCCGGCGGCGATGACGGTGTACTCGCCGGAGGACAGGTCCACGAAGCGGAAGGTTCCGTCGACCCCGGTGGTGAGGGTGTCGACGACGTTGCCGGCGGCGTCGAGCAGGGTGACGCGGGCGTCCTCCACCGGGCGCCCGCCCCCGGCCCGTACCGTGCCGCGCAGCACCGCCCCGCCGGCGAGTTCGATGTCCTGGCGGGTCTCGCGGGAGGACTGGACGCTCACCGGGAGCGCGGCGGGCCGGAAGGCGGGGGCGCTGGCGGCGAGCGTGTACTCGCCCGCGACCAGTTCGGAGATGACGTACCCGCCCTCGCGGCCGCTGCGGGTGGAGGCGACGACCTCGCCGCGTACGTCGGTGAGGGTGACGGCCGCGTCCCGTACGGGCGTCCCGTCGGCGGTGACGACGCTGCCCGCGAGCCGCCCGGCCCCGCCGAGGACGACGTCGAGTTCGACGGGCCGGTCGCCGACGGTCACGGAGACGGCCTGGGGCTGGTGTCCGCCGGCCGCCGCGATGAGGACGTACGCGCCGCCGCCGGGAACGCTGAGCGCGTACCGCCCGTCCTCGCCGCTGGCGCCCCGGCCGATCTGCCGGCCCTGGACGTCGATGAGGGTGAGGGCGGCCCGGGGGACGCGGCTGCCGTCGTGGTGCTGGACGGTGCCGCAGACGGGGAGCCCTGAGTGCGGCGGGGCGAAGGACACGGGGGCGGACGCGAGGGCGGACGCGGGGGCGGCGTGCCGGGCGTGCGGGACGGCCTGGACGCCGCCGAACTCGTCGGCTCCGGTGGCCTCGGTGGTGGGGCTGTGGTGGGTCACCAGCGGTTTCTCCTTGAGGAAGAAGGCGAGGACGAGGCCGAGCACGAGGACCGGCACGAGGTAGAGGAAGATCCGCGGCATCGCGTCCGCGTACGCCTGGATGTAGGCGTCGCGGACGGCGGGCTGCAGGGTGTGCACCGTCTGCGGGGTGATCGACTCGGCGGGCGGCAGGGAGGTGGCGCCGCCGGAGAGGACGCTGGAGAGCCGGTCGCCGAGGGCGTCGTCGAGCCTGGAGGCGAAGAGGGTGCCGAAGACGGCGGCGCCGACGCTGCCGCCGATCTGGCGGAAGTAGTTGTGGGCGCTGGTGGCGGTGCCGAGGTCGGTGGGGCGTACGGAGTTCTGCACGGCGAGGACGAGCACCGGCATCACCAGGCCGATGCCGGTGCCGAGGACGGCCTGCCAGAGGCTGAGCTGGAGGCGCGGGGTGTCGGCGTCCAGGTGGGAGAGCAGCCACATGCCGAGGGCGGAGAGGGCCCCGCCGAGCAGCGGGTAGATCTTGTAGTGGCCGGTGCGGCTGATGAGCTGGCCGGAGACGACGGAGGCGATGACGATGCCGCCCATGAGGGGCAGCATCAGGAGGCCGGACTCGGTGGCGGTGGCGCCCTCGACCATCTGCAGGAAGCTGGGGAGGTAGCTGGCGGCGCCGAAGAGCGCGATGCCGACGACGGCGCCGACGAGGGCGGTGACGGTGAAGACGGAGTCGCGGAACAGCCGGAGCGGGATGAGGGGTTCGGGCGCGAAGTGCTCGACGACCAGGAAGAGCAGGGTGGTTCCGGCGGCCCCGCAGGCGAGGGCGATGACGACGCGGGAGTCCCAGGCGTACTCGGTGCCGCCCCAACTGGTGAGCAGGACCAGGCAGGTGGAGGCGGCGGCGAGGAGCAGGGCGCCGAGGACGTCGAAGCGCGCGCGTGCCGTGGGCTTGGGGAGTTTGAGGACGCCGGCGACGACGGCGAGGGTGACGAGCCCGAAGGGCACGTTGAAGTAGAAGCACCAGCGCCAGGAGACGTGGTCGGTGAAGAAGCCGCCGAGCAGGGGTCCCGCGACGGAGGCGAGGCCGAAGGCGGCGCCGATCAGGCCCATGTACCGGCCGCGTTCCCGGGCGGGCACGATGTCGGCGATGATCGCCTGGACGCCGATCATCAGGCCTCCGGCGCCGATGCCCTGGATCGCGCGGAAGGCGATGAGTTCGTCCATGCTGCGGGACCAGCCGGCGAGGCCCGAGCCGATGACGAAGACGACGATGGCGAAGAGGAAGACGCCCTTGCGGCCGAGGAGGTCGCCGAGCTTTCCGTAGATCGGCAGGCCGATGGTGGAGGTCAGCAGGTAGGCGGTGATCGCCCAGGACATCCGGTCGAGGCCCTGGAGTTCGCCGACGATCTTCGGCAGGGCGGTGGCGACGATCATCTGCTCGAGCGCGGCGAGGAGCAGCGCGAGCATCAGGCCGCAGAAGACGAGCCGGACGCGGCGGGGGTCGAGGTGGTCGGTCGGTGCGGGGTCGGGCGGTGGGGCGAGGTGGGCGGGAGGGCCGCCCGCGGCGAGCGGTTCCGTGCCGTCTGCGCCCGCTGTGTCTTCGGCGGCTTCGGCCATCGTGATCGCACCCACGTACCTGCTCCCCTCGTCACGGCGTCTGCGCCGCGCCATTCTTCGCATTGGGCACGAAGGGGGAGCAAGTCGGGCGGTACGGGAGGCCAGTGGCACCCGAGGAACCGAACGGCCCTGCGCCACGGCGCACTTGGGGCGCTCATCAGCGCGTTTACGAGGAGGCCCGCGCCCCCCGGCGCACGGGGGCGCCGTTACGGGGGTGCGGGCGATCCACTCGAATCGGTGAACGCTCCGGGCGTTACTTCTCGACCTCGTCCGCCAGCTTGGCGAGAACGGCGTCGTAGATCCTGCCGAGGCCCTTGGGCGCGAAGGTCCGCTCGAAGAAGCCGCCGACGCCGGTGGCACCGTCCCAGACGGTGGTGACGACGGCCTTGGACTTGCCCTCGCCGGCCGGGGTCACGAGCCAGGTGGTGACCATGGAGGAGTTGCGGTCCTTCTCGACGAGCTGCCCGTCGGTGGGCTCGGTGACCTCCAGGAGGCAGTCGCGGACGCGCTTGCTGGTGGCCTGCAGCTTCCAGTGGACGAGGGTGCCCTCGCCGTCGCCGCCCTCGCGCACCTCGTACTCGCTGAAGTGCTCGGGGAGCAGCTTCGCGCGCGTGCCGCTGTAGTCGGCCAGCGCGTCGAACACCGTCTCCGCGTCCGCGGCGATGATCCGTTCCGTGGTGGCCTCGACCTGCGCCATTGACTTCCTCCAGCTCGTGGTTCCTCAGGGGTGTGGGCCAAGAGAACCACGTGGGCTCCGGGGCGCGAAATCCGGGTTGCGACGATCAAGGGAACAGGTGTTCTATTCTGACCGAACGGTCGAAGCAGAGCCATCGAGGAGGCGTCCATGCGCTGGGACAATCTGGGCGACACCCCTGCCGCTCCCGCCGACGTCGCCCTCTTCGGTGCGGACGCGGTGACCACCCGGACCTTCGACACCCCGGAGTTCCGGGGCATCACCTTCCACGAGGCACGGGCCCGCTCGATCCTCAACCGGGTGCCGGGCGCCTCCCGGATGCCGTTCGAATGGACGGTCAACCCGTACCGGGGCTGCACGCACGCGTGTGTGTACTGCTTCGCCCGCAAGACCCACAGCTACCTCGACCTCGACACCGGCCTCGGCTTCGACTCCCAGATCGTCGTCAAGGTCAACGCCCCGGAGGTGCTGGCCCGCCAGCTCGCCTCCGCCCGCTGGCAGGGCGCGCACATCGCGATGGGCACCAATGTCGACTGCTACCAGCGGGCCGAGGGCCGCTACCGTCTGATGCCGGGCATCCTCACCGCCCTGCGGGACCACGCCAACCCCTTCTCGATCCTCACGAAGGGCACGCTGATCCTGCGCGACCTGGAGCTCCTCACCCAGGCGGCCCGGGTCACCGAGGTCGGCATCTCCGTCTCCGTCGGCTTCACCGACGAGGAGTTGTGGCGCACGATCGAACCCGGCACCCCCTCCCCGCAGCGCCGGCTCGACGTGGTCCGCACGCTCGGGGAGCACGGCATCGACTGCGGGGTCCTGATGGCCCCCGTGGTGCCCTTCCTCGGCGACCGGCCCGAGCAGCTGCGCGACACGGTCCGCGCGATCGCCGAGGCCGGGGCGAGTTCGGTCACCCCGCTCGTCCTGCATCTGCGGCCGGGCGCCCGCGAGTGGTTCACGCAGTGGCTGCGGCGCCACCACCCCGGCCTGGTCGGGCGGTACGAGCGGATGTACGCGGACGGGGCCTACGCGCCCACGTGGTACCAGCGCCGGATCACCCGTCAGGTGCACGAACTGGCTGCCGAGTTCGGCATCGGTCCCGCGGATCGCGGCGCGACGCGGCGGACACCCGTACCGGAGGAGCCGTCCCTCGCTGCCGCCCCCGAGCAGCTCACCCTCCTCTGAGCGCGCTCCTCCGATCATCGGACCGGTCACCTGACACGCCGTCCGATCCCCCTCCGTTCGGGTCAACTCTCGGCGAAACAGGTCCTCTCCACGCCCGTTCGGGACACAAACGCCCTATGACCCCACGCGCAGGAATGCTGATCGCCGCAGGAGCGCTGGTCGCCGGGACGGTCACCGTCCTGCCCGCCGCCCCCGCGGGTGCCGGTGAACCGGCCCCCCGCCCGTTCCCCCCGCTCGCCTGGACCGGCTGCGCCACCGAGGCGTACCCGAAGCTCCAGTGCGCCACCCTCAGGGTGCCGCTCAACCACGACGACCCGGCCGGCCGGACCGTCACCCTCGCCCTCACCCGGATCCCGCACACCGCGAAGACCTTCCAGGGGCCGCTGCTCGTGAACCCGGGCGGGCCCGGCGGCAGCGGCCGCGGCATGGCCGGGTACGTGGCGTCCTCGCTGCCCCCGAAGGTGGCCGCCGAGTACGACGTGATCGGCTTCGACCCGCGCGGGGTCGGCAAGAGCGAGCCCGCGCTCGACTGCAAGCCCGGCCACTTCGACCCGGTCCGCCAGGACTCGGTGCCGAGCGACGCCAAGGGCGAGCGGCTCGCGATCGAGCGGGCACAGGCCTTCGCCGCGGCCTGCGGCAAGAAGTACGCGGACGCGCTGCCGTACATCGACACCGTGAGCACCGCCCGGGACATGGACCTGATCCGGCGCGCCCTCGGCGCACAGAAGATCAACTACCTCGGCTACTCGTACGGCACCTACCTGGGCGCGGTGTACGCGCGGCTCCACCCGGACCGGGTGCGGCGCATGGCGCTGGACTCCGTGGTGAACCCGCACGGCGTCTGGTACGAGGACAACATCGCGCAGGACTACGCCTTCGACACCCGCCACAAGGACTTCATGGCCTGGGTGGCCAAGCAGGACGCCGTGTACAAGCTGGGCACCGACCCGGCGGCGGTCGAGGCGGCCTGGTACCGGATGCGCGACGCACTGCGCGCGAAGCCGGCCGACGGCAAGGTCGGACCGGGCGAGCTGGAGGACACCTTCCTGCCCGGCGCGTACTACAACGGCTACTGGCCCCGGCTCGCGAAGGCCTTCTCGGCGTACGTCAACGACGCGGACGCGGTGCCGCTGAAGGAGGCGTACGAGCGGTACGCGGAGGCCGACGCGGCCGCCGACAACGGCTACTCGGTCTACACGAGCGTGCAGTGCCGGGACGCGGCCTGGCCCCGTGACTGGAGCGTCTGGCGCAAGGACAACTGGGACGTGCACGCCAAGGCGCCCTTCTCCACCTGGAACAACGCCTGGTACAACGCGCCGTGCGCGTTCTGGCCGGTGGAGTCGCTGACCCCGCCGGACGTCACCAACGACCAGGTGCCGCCGGTCCTCATCCTCCAGGCCACGGACGACGCGGCGACGCCGTACGAGGGCGGGGTCGCGCTGCACCGGCTGATGCGCGGCTCCAGCCTGGTCGTCGAGGAGGGCGGCGGGAACCACGGGGTCACCCTCGGTGGGAACGACTGCATGGACGGGCACCTGTCCACCTATCTCGCCACGGGCAAGGTCCCGCGCGCCGAGGGCGAGGGCGAGGTGGACGCCGCCTGCGCGACGCTCCCGGAGCCGAAGGCCGAGCCGCTGACGCGGTCCGCACCGCCCCTCGCCGAGTCGGCCGGCGCCGCCCTGCACGGGTTCCTCGGCCACGTGCGCTGACCTCGGACCCACCCACCGGCCATGCCCGCCGCCGCAAGGGGGGCGGGCATTGTCGGTGCCGTGCGCGAGGATGTGGGACATGACGAGCCACCTGACCCACGTCCCCGCTCCCGACGGCATCGCCGCCAGCCCCCAGTACAGCCATGTCGTGTGGGGGACGGGCCGCTTCGTGGCGATATCCGGCCAGTGCGCGTTCGACGCCTCGGGCGCGGTGGTCGGGGAGGGTGACGCGGTGGCCCAGGCCCATCAGGTCTTCGCGAACCTGGACCGCTGCCTCGCCGCGGCGGGCGCCGGGTTCCAGGACGTGGTGAAACTGACGTACTTCGTCACGGACGTCGCCCATCTCCCGGCCGTACGAGAGGCCAGGGACGCCCATTTCGCGGGGGCGCCGCTGCCGGCGAGCTCGGCGGTCCAGGTGTCGGCGCTCGTCCGCCCGGAACTGCTCGTGGAGATCGAGGCGTTCGCGCTGGTTCCGACGCGGGCGGAGGAGGAGTCCGGTACGGCCGATGTCTCCCGCCCGCGTCTTCGGTCAGTGGGCGGTGTCGAGTCGGCCCAGTGACCGTTCGGCCTCGGCGCCGAGCCGGGGGTGCGGGAGCGCTGCCTCCAGGGCGGGGCGCGCCCGCGGATCACCGAGGGTGCCGAGGCCCTCGACGCAGGCGAGGCCGACCCGCCAGTGCGGGTCGTCGGCGGGCAGCCGCCGTTCGAGGACGGTGATCAGGGCGGGTACGGACTCGGGGGCGCGGAGGGCGGCGAGCAGCCGGATCGGCAGCAGGGCGTAGGCGACGCGGAGTTCGTTGGTGGCGAGGGCGGCGGCCGCGCGGGCGGTACGGGGGTCGCCGAGCCGGGTCAGGGCGTGGGCGGCGGTGACGCAGCGCTCCGGGTCGCGGTGGTTGAGGAGGAGCACGAGGGCCTCGAAGGCGCGCGGGTCGCCCGCGACGCCGAGGGCGTAGGCGGCGATCTCGCGGGCCCAGAGGGGCTGTCCGGGTGCCGTGAGGACGTGGTGCAGTTCCTCGGGATCGGTGGTTTCCGCGAGATGTCCGAATGCCGCCGGGACGGTTCCGGTGTCATTCTCGATCTCGTCCCGCAATCGATCGATCATCGAGCAGAATTCCGGATCCTCGGCGTATTCCATGAATCCGAGCCTATCCGCGATCCAGATCACATTTTCCTCAACTTCCCGGGACTGGCGCGCTCGTTACCGGCCGGTTAGTCTCAGGTGAGCGGGGCACCCCCCGCGCTTCTCACAACGGCCTGGTGACGCAGCCGTTGTGGGTGTCGGTCGGTTCGGCAGTTTCGACGTGACTCCGGGACAGAGTCCGTCTCCCTTTCTCTCAGGGCATAGCCCTTTCTCCGGGCAGCGCCCTCATTCATTCCCGCGCCTTTCGTGCGCGCACTGCCCTCAGTCGTCACTCTTCCTCTCAGGAGTCCCCTGATGGACACCCCTCTCTCCACCATCGCCGTCGTCGGTCTCGGCACCATGGGCACCGGTATCGCCGATGTCCTCGCCCGGGCCGGCCGCGAGGTCATCGGCATCGACATCAGCGACACCGCCGCCGCCCAGGCCGTCGCCGCCCTGGAGGCCTCCACCGCCCGTGCGGTGGCCCGTGAGCGGATCACCGAGGAGGAGCGGCAGGACGTCCTGGCCCGCTTCCGTACCTTCTCCGACCTCCACGCGGCCGCCGAGGCCGATCTCGTGATCGAGGTCGTGCCCGAGTCGTACGAGGCGAAGCAGGAGGTCTTCCGGGCCCTCGACGGCATCGTCCGGCCCGGCACCATCATCGCCACCGGCACGAACGCGCTCTCCGTCACCCGGCTCGCCGCCGACTCGGCGCACCCCGAGCGCGTCCTCGGCCTGCACTTCTTCACCCCGGTCCAGGCCATGAAGCTGGTCGAGGTGGTCTCCTCCGTGCTGACCGACCCGCGGGCCGTCGACGCCGTCACCCGGCTCGCCCTGGACCTCGGCAAGGAGCCGGTGGCGGTCGGCGACCGGGCCGGGTTCATCGCGGACGGACTGCTCTTCGGCTACCTGAACCAGGCCGCCGCCATGTACGAGGCGAAGTACGCCTCCCGCGAGGACATCGACGCGGCGATGAAGCTGGGCTGCGGTCTTCCGATGGGCCCGCTCGCGCTGCTCGACCTGATCGGCGTCGACACGGCCCGTACGGTCCTGGAGGCCATGTACGCGGACTCCCACGACCGGCTGCACGCCCCGGCCCCGATCCTCAAGCAGCTCAGCGAGGCGGGTCTGACCGGCCGCAAGTCGGGCCGCGGTTTCTACACGTACGAGGCGCCGGGCTCCGGCGAGGTCGTGCGGGACGCGCTCACCCCGCTCGGCTCCGCGGACGCCGCCGGCGGCCGCGAGATCCGCTCGGTCGGCGTCGCCGGCTCGGGCACGATGGCCTCCGGCATCGCCGAGGTCTTCGCCAAGGCCGGGTACCAGGTCGTCCTCGCCGCCCGTTCCCAGGAGAAGGCGGACACGGCGAAGGCCCGGATCGCCAAGTCGCTGGCCCGCTCGGTCGACAAGGGCCGGATGACGGGCGAGGCCCGTGACACGACGCTGGCCCTGATCACCGCGGCGGGCACGCTCGACGCCTTCGCCGACGTCGACCTGGCCCTTGAGGCGGTCGCCGAGGACCTGGCGATCAAGCAGGAGCTGTTCGCGCGGCTCGACAAGATCTGCAAGCCGGGCGCGGTGCTGGCCACCACGACCTCCTCGCTGCCGGTCGTGGCCTGTGCCCGCGCCACCTCGCGCCCGCAGGACGTCATCGGGATGCACTTCTTCAACCCGGCTCCGGCGATGAAGCTGGTCGAGATCGTCCGTACGGTGCTGACCGGCGACGACGTCCACGCCACCGTCCGCGAGGTCACCACGAAGATCCGCAAGCACCCGGTGGACTGCGGCGACCGGGCCGGGTTCATCGTGAACGCGCTGCTCTTCCCGTACCTGAACAACGCGATCAAGATGGTCCAGGAGCACTACGCGACGCTGGACGACATCGACGCCGCGATGAAGCTGGGCGGCGGGTACCCGATGGGCCCGTTCGAACTGCTCGACGTGGTCGGTCTGGACGTCTCGCTGGCGATCGAGCAGGTGCTGCACCGCGAGTTCCGCGACCCGGGCCTCGCCCCGGCCCCGCTCCTGGAGCACCTGGTGGCGGCGGGCTGCCTGGGCCGCAAGACGGGGCGCGGCTTCCGCGAATATGCCCGACGCTGAGCCGGGAGCGGCCGGCTGGGGCGGTCTGCTGAGCCTCCCGGGCACCGTCGGTGCCCGGGAGGGCTCCCCGCCCCCACCTGGGCACACTCCCCCTCCGATGCAGTACGTTCGGACCATGCCCAAGGCCGCGAAGACACCCCGTGCCACGTCCCCGTCCGACGCTCCGGAGAGCGCGGCGGGTACTCGCGCCGCCGCCCAGCGGCTCAAGATGCGCCGGGAGCTCGCCACGGCCGCGATGGAGCTGTTCGCGACCAAGGGGTACGAGGCCACGACGGTCGACGAGATCGCGGCCACGGCGGGGGTCGCGCGGCGGACCTTCTTCCGTCACTTCCGCTCGAAGGAAGAGGCGATCTTCCCCGATCACGACGACACCCTGGTGCGGGCGGAGGCGGTGCTGAACGCGGCCCCGCCGCACGAGCACCCGCTCGACACGGTGTGCCGGGGCATCAAGGAAGTCATGAAGATGTACGCGGGGTCCCCTGCGGTCTCCGTGGAGCGCTACCGGCTCACGCGTGAGGTGCCGACCCTGCGGGAGCGGGAGATCGCCTCGGTGGCCCGCTACGAGCGGCTGTTCACCCGCTATCTCCTCGGGCACTTCGACGAGCGCGACCACCACGACGGCAACGACGACCCGCTGCTCGCCGAGGTGGCGGCCTCGGCGGTCGTCACGGCCCACAACCACGTCCTGCGCCGCTGGCTGCGGGCGGGGGGCCAGGGCGACGTGGAGTCCCAGCTGGACCACGCCTTCGCGATCGTCCGGGAGACCTTCGGCTCGGGCATAGGCGCGGGCCGCCCGGCCCCTTCCTCGTCCGCCCCGGGCACCGCCGAGCCGGCTCCGTCCGTCCGTGCCTCCACCACCGGTGACGTGGTGGTCGCCGTGGCCCGTACGGACGCACCGCTCGACGAGGTCATGCGCACGATCCAGCAGGCGCTGACGAAGAGCTGACCCCCCTTCCCACGACGAAGGCCGCCCCTCCGGGGGCGGCCTTCGCCCGTTTTGACCTGCGGTTCGATCGATCATCGCTCATCTGTGACCGGCAGATTGCATCTGAGTGAAATTGTTGGCACGCAGTGCCTTGTCACGTGACACGCCGTGCCATACGTTGATGGTGTCCGGGCGGCCGGCGCGCAGAGGTCTCCTCGTGCGCCGGCTGTCCCCACAAGCGATCGTGATCGTGCGCCCGGACGCCTGCGTCACAGGCACCCTCAGCGCCCACCAGGCGCGGCCCGCACCACCCCGCCGAACCGACGGCACACCTCCACAGCAGCAGCCCCAGACGTAACTCTCAGCGCGTCCTCCCCTCAGGACGCCGCACCGCCGGAGGCAACCCCGTGAAGGACATCCTGGACGCGATCCAGTCCTCGGACTCCACGTCCGCCGACTTCGCGAACATCCCGCTCCCCGAGTCGTACCGCGCCATCACCGTCCACAAGGACGAGGCGGAGATGTTCGCCGGGCTCGCCAGCCGCGACAAGGACCCGCGCAAGTCGCTGCACCTCGACAACGTGCCGGTGCCCGAGCTCGGCCCGGGCGAGGCCCTCGTCGCCGTCATGGCCAGCTCCGTGAACTACAACTCGGTCTGGACCTCGATCTTCGAGCCGGTCTCCACCTTCGGCTTCCTGGAGCGCTACGGCCGGCTCAGCGACCTCAGCAAGCGCCACGACCTGCCGTACCACGTCATCGGCTCCGACCTCGCGGGCGTCGTGCTCCGCACCGGCCCGGGCGTGAACTCGTGGAAGCCCGGTGACGAGGTCGTCGCGCACTGCCTCTCGGTCGAGCTGGAGTCCTCGGACGGCCACAACGACACGATGCTCGACCCCGAGCAGCGCATCTGGGGCTTCGAGACCAACTTCGGCGGCCTGGCGGAGATCGCGCTGGTCAAGTCGAACCAGCTGATGCCGAAGCCCGACCACCTGAGCTGGGAGGAGGCGGCCTCCCCCGGTCTCGTCAACTCCACCGCGTACCGCCAGCTGGTCTCCCGCAACGGCGCCGGCATGAAGCAGGGCGACAACGTCCTCATCTGGGGCGCCAGCGGCGGCCTCGGCTCGTACGCCACGCAGTTCGCCCTGGCCGGCGGCGCCAACCCGATCTGTGTCGTCTCCTCCCCCGAGAAGGCCGACATCTGCCGGGCGATGGGCGCCGAGGCGGTCATCGACCGCAACGCCGAGGGCTACAAGTTCTGGAAGGACGAGCACACCCAGGACCCGAAGGAGTGGAAGCGCTTCGGCAAGCGCATCCGCGAGCTCACCGGCGGCGAGGACATCGACATCGTCTTCGAGCACCCGGGCCGCGAGACCTTCGGCGCCAGCGTCTACGTCACCCGCAAGGGCGGCACCATCACCACCTGTGCCTCCACCTCGGGCTACATGCACGAGTACGACAACCGCTACCTGTGGATGTCGCTCAAGCGCATCATCGGCTCGCACTTCGCCAACTACCGCGAGGCGTGGGAGGCCAACCGCCTGATCGCCAAGGGCAAGATCCACCCGACGCTCTCCAAGGTGTACTCCCTGGAGGAGACCGGCCAGGCCGCCTACGACGTCCACCGCAACCTGCACCAGGGCAAGGTCGGCGTCCTCGCGCTCGCGCCCCAGGAGGGCCTGGGAGTCCGCAACCCGGAGATGCGCGCCCAGCACATCGACGCCATCAACCGCTTCCGCAACATCTGAGCCCGGGACCATAGATGACTGAGCGCCAGAAGGACCGGCCGTGGCTCATGCGGACGTACGCCGGTCACTCGACCGCCGAGGCGTCCAACGAGCTGTACCGGCGCAACCTCGCCAAGGGTCAGACCGGCCTCTCGGTCGCGTTCGACCTGCCGACGCAGACGGGCTACGACCCCGACCACATCCTCGCCCGCGGCGAGGTCGGCCGGGTCGGCGTCCCCGTCTCGCACCTCGGTGACATGCGGCGGCTGTTCCAGGACATCCCCCTGGACCAGATGAACACCTCGATGACCATCAACGCCACGGCGATGTGGCTCCTGGCGCTCTACCAGGTGGTGGCCGAGGAGCAGGGCGCGGACGTCACCCGGCTCCAGGGCACCACCCAGAACGACATCGTGAAGGAGTACCTGTCGCGCGGGACGCACGTCTTCCCGCCCGGCCCCTCCCTCCGCCTCACGACGGACATGATCACCTACACGGTGAACAGCATCCCGAAGTGGAACCCGATCAACATCTGCAGCTACCACCTGCAGGAGGCGGGGGCCACTCCGGTCCAGGAGATCTCGTACGCGATGTCCACCGCGATCGCGGTGCTCGACGCGGTACGCGACTCCGGCCAGGTCCCGGCGGACCGCTTCGGCGAGGTCGTCGCCCGTATCTCCTTCTTCGTGAACGCGGGCGTCCGCTTCATCGAGGAGATGTGCAAGATGCGCGCCTTCGGCCGCATCTGGGACAAGGTCACCCGCGAGCGGTACGGCATCGAGAACGAGAAGCAGCGCCGGTTCCGCTACGGCGTGCAGGTCAACTCGCTCGGTCTGACCGAGGCCCAGCCGGAGAACAACGTCCAGCGGATCGTCCTGGAGATGCTGGCCGTCACCCTCTCCAAGGACGCCCGCGCGCGTGCCGTGCAGCTGCCCGCCTGGAACGAGGCGCTCGGACTGCCGCGGCCGTGGGACCAGCAGTGGTCGCTCCGCATCCAGCAGGTCCTCGCCCACGAGTCCGACCTCCTGGAGTACGAGGACATCTTCGCCGGCTCGCACGTCATCGAGGCCAAGGTCGACTCGCTCGTCGAGGAGTGCCTGGCCGAGATCGAGCGGATCCAGGAGATGGGCGGCGCGATGGCCGCCGTCGAGTCCGGCTACCTCAAGTCGCAGCTCGTCTCCTCGCACGCCGAGCGGCGCGCCCGGATCGAGGCCGGCGACGAGAAGATCATCGGCGTCAACATCTTCCAGGCGACCGAGGAGAACCCCCTCACCGCCGACCTGGACACCGCGATCATGACGGTGGACCCGGCGAACGAGGCGCGGGTCGTCGCGGCCCTCCACGAGTGGCGCGACAACCGCGACGAGACCCGCGCCCAGGAATCCCTGGCGACGCTGAAGGCGACGGCTGCCGGTGACGGCAACCTCTTCGCCGCCACCCTGGAGTGCGCGCGTGCGGGCGTCACGACCGGGGAGTGGTCCTGGGCGCTGCGGGACGTCTTCGGCGAGTTCCGCGCCCCGACGGGCGTGTCCTCGGCCCCGGTCGCGGTGACGGCCGAGGCGGGCACGCCGCTGGCCCTGGTACGGGACAAGGTGGCGCGGACCGCCGAGGAGATGGGCGTCGGGCGGCTGCGGCTGCTCGTCGGCAAGCCGGGCCTGGACGGGCACTCCAACGGGGCCGAGCAGATCGCCGTACGCGCGCGTGACGCCGGTTTCGAGGTGGTCTACCAGGGCATCCGGCTGACGCCCGAGCAGATCGTGAGCGCCGCCCTCGCCGAGGACGTGCACTGCGTGGGTCTGTCGATCCTCTCCGGCTCGCACTCCGAGCTGGTCCCGGACGTCCTCGACCGCCTCCGCGAGGCGGGCGCGACCGACGTGCCGGTCATCGTCGGCGGGATCATCCCGAACGCCGACGCCGCAGAACTGAAGCGTGCGGGTGTGGCCGCCGTCTTCACACCGAAGGACTTCGGTATCACGGAGATCATCGGACGTATCGTCGACGAGATCCGGACAGCGAACAAGCTCCACCCCCTTGAAAGTACGGAGGTCCCCGCATGACCAGCCCCGTGAACCGACTCCGCCCCCGCCGCTCCTGCCTGGCGGTCCCCGGTTCCAACCCGCGCTTCCTGGAGAAGGCCCAGGGCCTCGCGGCCGACCAGGTCTTCCTGGACCTGGAGGACGCGTGCGCCCCGCTGGCCAAGCCCGAGGCCCGGCACACCATCGTGAAGTTCCTGAACGAGGGCGACTGGACCGGCAAGACCCGTGTCGTCCGCGTCAACGACTGGACGACCCACTGGACGTACCGTGACGTCGTCACCGTCGTCGAGGGCGCCGGCCAGAACCTCGACTGCATCATGCTGCCGAAGGTCCAGGACGCCCAGCAGATCGTGGCGCTCGACCTCCTGCTGACCCAGATCGAGAAGACGATGGGCTTCGAGGTCGGCAAGATCGGCATCGAGGCGCAGATCGAGAACGCCCAGGGCCTCACCAACGTCAACGCGATCGCGCAGGCCTCCCAGCGCGTCGAGACGATCATCTTCGGCCCGGCCGACTTCATGGCCTCCATCAACATGAAGTCGCTGGTCGTGGGCGAGCAGCCGCCCGGCTACCCGGCGGACGCGTACCACCACATCCTGATGAGCATCCTGATGGCCGCCCGCGCCAACAACCTCCAGGCGATCGACGGCCCCTACCTCCAGATCCGCAACCCGGAGGGCTACAAGGCCGTCGCGCAGCGCGCCGCCGCCCTGGGCTTCGACGGCAAGTGGGTGCTGCACCCGGACCAGGTCGCCGCCGCGAACGAGATCTTCTCGCCCTCGCAGGAGGACTTCGACCACGCCGAGCTGATCCTGGACGCGTACGACTACTACACGTCCGAGGCCGGCGGGAAGAAGGGCTCCGCGATGCTCGGCGACGAGATGATCGACGAGGCCTCCCGCAAGATGGCCCTGGTCATCTCCGGCAAGGGCCGCGCCGCCGGTATGCAGCGCACCAGCAAGTTCGAGATCCCGGAGGCCTGAGTCCGATGCAGTTCGGTCGCACCTACGAAGAGTTCGAAGTCGGCGCCGTCTACAAGCACTGGCCCGGAAAGACGGTCACCGAGTACGACGACCATCTCTTCTGTCTGCTGACGATGAACCACCATCCGCTGCACATGGATGTGAATTACGCCGAGAACACGACGGACTTCGGCAAGAACGTCGTCGTCGGCAACTACATCTACTCGCTGCTGCTCGGCATGTCCGTGCCGGACGTCTCCGGCAAGGCCATCGCCAACCTGGAGATCGAGTCGCTGCGGCACGTGGCGCCGACCTTCCACGGCGACACGATCTACGGTGAGACCACGGTCCTCGACAAGACCCCGTCGAAGTCGAAGAACGACCGCGGCATCGTCTACGTCGAGACCAAGGGCTACAAGCAGGACGGCACCCTCGTGTGTGTCTTCCGCCGCAAGGTGATGGTCCCCACCGAGACGTACATCAAGGAGCGCGGCGGCGAGCAGCCCGGCCGCCCCGAGCTGATCGAGCCCGCCAAGAAGACGGAGAAGTAGCCATGGCCCGACTCGCCCAGACCGCCGGGCTCACGGACGTCCAGCAGGAGATCCTCAAGACCGTCCGGGAGTTCGTCGACAAGGAGATCATCCCGGTCGCCACCGAGCTGGAGCACCGCGACGAGTACCCCCAGCAGATCGTCGACGGGCTCAAGGAGCTCGGTCTGTTCGGTCTGATGATTCCCGAGGAGTACGGGGGTCTGGGTGAGTCGCTCCTCACCTACGCGCTGTGCGTGGAGGAGATCGCGCGTGGCTGGATGTCGGTCTCCGGCATCATCAACACGCACTTCATCGTGGCGTACATGCTGAAGCAGCACGGCACCCAGGAGCAGAAGGACTACTTCCTTCCGCGGATGGCGGCCGGCGAGACGCGTGGCGCGTTCTCGATGTCGGAGCCGGCCCTCGGCTCGGACGTGTCGGCCATCACCTCGAAGGCGGTGAAGGACGGCGAGGAGTACGTCCTGAACGGCCAGAAGATGTGGCTGACGAACGGCGGCACGTCGTCGCTGGTGGCCGTTCTCGTCCGAAGTGACGAAGGCCACCCGGAGGGCACCGCCCCCCACAAGTCGATGACGACCTTCCTCGTCGAGAAGGAGCCCGGCTTCGGAGAGGTCCGCCCCGGCCTCACCATCCCCGGGAAGATCGACAAGATGGGTTACAAGGGCGTCGACACGACCGAACTCATCATGGACGGACTGCGCATTCCGGCCAATCGGGTCCTCGGCGGGGTCACCGGCCGAGGGTTTTACCAAATGATGGACGGCGTCGAGGTCGGCCGCGTCAACGTGGCGGCCCGTGGCTGCGGTGTCGCTCAGCGTGCTTTCGAGCTCGGTGTCTCGTATGCCCAGCAACGTCACACTTTCGGCAAGGCGATCGCCCAGCACCAGGCGATTCAGTTCAAGCTCGCCGAGATGGCTACCAAGGTCGAGGCCGCTCATGCGATGATGGTGAATGCAGCACGCAAAAAGGACTCCGGGGAACGAAACGACCTCGAAGCAGGGATGGCGAAGTACCTCGCCTCCGAATACTGCAAGGAGGTCGTCGAGGATGCCTTCCGCATTCACGGCGGCTACGGGTTCTCCAAGGAGTACGAGATCGAGCGCCTCTACCGCGAGGCGCCGATGCTGCTCATCGGTGAAGGTACCGCCGAGATCCAGAAAATGATCATTGGTCGTCGGCTGCTCGAGGAGTACCGATTCCAGGGTTGATTGTCGGTTTTGAGTCGTTTCGGCCGCGAAGAAGATCACACCCTGTGTTCGTCTTCCGGCCGTCGACTCGGTTCCTGGCTTACCCAGTTGCGCCCCGCAACCGATAGCATCGAGGGAAAGCCGCCGTCCCCCGTTGCCAGTGCGGCATCATCCGCTACGAAGGTCATCCATGCCCCACAGCCAAACCTCTGCACACCGCGACAGCCTCACGGGCGTACGCCTCGCGCGCGGAGCATCGCCGTGGCTCCTGCCGACCGTCGCCACCGCGGCGCTCAGCCTCGTGCGCGCGCGCAAGTCGAAGCGTGCCGCGGCCATCGCCGTGCCGGTCACCGCGCTCGCGGCCGGCATGCTGTGGTTCTTCCGCGACCCCGAGCGTGAGATCGCTCAGGGCCGGGTCATCTCCCCCGCCGACGGTGTGGTGCAGAGCATCATGCCGTGGAAGGACGGACGGACCCGGGTCGCCATCTTCATGAGCCCGCTGAACGTCCACGTCAACCGCGCGCCGCTGGCCGGCACCGTGACGTCCGTGGAGCACGTTCCCGGTGGGTTCGTCCCGGCGTTCAACAAGGAGAGCGAGAACAACGAGCGCGTTGTCTGGCACTTCGACACCGAGCTCGGCGACATCGAGATGGTGCAGATCGCGGGGGCCGTGGCCCGCCGCATCGTGCCGTACATCCCGCAGGGGACCAAGGTCGAACAGGGTGACCGCATCGGTCTGATCCGCTTCGGCTCGCGCGTCGACATCTACCTCCCCGAGGGTGTCGAGGTCGCCGTCGAGGTCGGCCAGGCCACCACAGCGGGGGTGACTCGCATTGACCGTGATTGATCCCGACACACGGGCCGCCGACTGGGTCGCCGGCACCGATGCGGAAGCGGCCGAAGAGGCCGAGGAGATGCCGCTGTCGCTGAGGCTGTCCATAGCGGACGCCCTCACGCTCGGTAACGCCACGTGTGGATTCATGGCGGTGTACTTCACCACCACGGGCATCCTCATCCCGCACCTCACGGGCAGCACGGAGACCGGCATGGCGCGCAACAGCGCCGCCACCGCCGTGATCCTCATGCTGGCCGCGGCGATCTTCGACCTGTTCGACGGCATCGTGGCGCGCAAGCTCCGCTCGTCGCCGATGGGCGCCGAGCTCGACAACCTCTCGGACCTGATCAGCTTCGGTCTGGCACCGGCCTACTTCGTACTCGTGTACGGCATGGTCACGCCCGGCGCGCAGCAGAAGGTCTCGGCGGTGGCCGCGATCGTGGTGCTGCTCGCCGTGGTGCTGCGGCTGGCGAGATTCTCCTGCGTGACCATGAAGGACGGCATGTTCCAGGGCATGCCGAGCCCCTTCGGCGCGCTGACGGTGGTCTCGATCGTGCTCCTGGAGCTGCCGTTCATCCCGACGCTGCTCGCGATCATCGGTGTCGCCTGGCTGATGGTGAGCCGGGTCGAGTACCCCAAGCCGCGGGGCATCCTCGCGGTGGCGATGCTCAGCTGGATCGTCGGTGCGATGGGCATGCTGGCGGCCTGGGCGTTCGACGCTCCGGGCGGACAGTTCCTGCTCCAGACCGGGTGTGCGCTCCAGGTCGTGATGGGCGCCGTGATCCCCCTCTTCGCGACGGCCCGCCGGGTGAACACCTTCCGCGGCAACCGGCGTGAGAGCCGGGAGGCGCGGGCGGCACAGCTGCCGTAGGCGAGAGAACGACCGATGTACGGAAGGGCCCCGGAGGCGATTCGCCTCCGGGGCCCTTCCGTGTGCCCGGGGCTACCCCAGTCGCTTGTAGTAGAGCGTGGTCGCGCGCAGGACGCCGGCCGGGTCGGCGGCGAAGTCCGGGATCGTGCCCGCGGCCGTCCAGCCCGCGCCCCGGTAGAGGCGCTCGGCCGGGCTGTCGGTCTGGGTGTCCAGGACGAGCAGGGTGAGGCCGGTGGCGGCGGCGTGGGCCTCGGCCGTGGCGAGCAGCCGGTGTCCGAGGCCTCCGCCGCGGGCCGCGCGGTGCACCAGGAGCCGGGCGATCTCGCCGCGGTGCCTGCCGTTGGCCGTGCCGCCTCGGACGAGGGTGACGACGCCGGTGAGGGTCCCGTCGGGGCCGTGGGCCGCCCAGACGTCCCGGGCGCCCTCGGCCGCCTCCTCGGCGACGCGCGCCCACCAGGCGGCCGCCTCGGGGGCCGCGAGGGGCGCCAGGAAGCCGACGGAGGCGCCGGAGTCCACGGCGTCGACGAGGAGCGCGGCGAGACCGGCGGCGGCGTGCGCCCGTACGGCGTCGGGGGTGAGGCGCTCGATGACGTCGACCGGCTTCTCCAGGCACAGCAGGTCGGGCCGCTCGTCCCAGGAGTCGACCGTCTCGAAGCCCAGGGCGCGGTAGAGGGCCAGTGGCTCCTCCCGCCAGTTCCAGACGGTGAGGCGTACGGCGGCGGCGCCGGAGACCGCTGCGCGGCGCAGGGCCGCGGTCATGAGGGCCTTCGCGATCCCCTTGCGGCGGGCCTCGGGCGCCACCCAGAGCCGCTTGATCTCGGGCGCCCGGCCCCCGTGCGGGGCCTTGAGGACGACGCAGCCGGCCGGCAGGTCGTCGCCGGGCGGGGTGGCGAGCAGGACCGTGTCGGCGGCGAACGCGCCGGCCGGGTCCTCGACCTCGGCGCGGTATACGGCGGGGAGCTGGGCGACCTGCTCCACCGCCGTCCCCTTCTCGGCCTGGTTGACCAGGTGGTAGGCGGCCAGCAGGTCAGGGAGGCGTGGGTGGGAGCGGTTCTCCTCGATGCGTGCAGTCATGGGCCCGAGCTTCACACCGCGATGTTTCGGGAACGTGAAGATCTTTTACGCTGGGGCCCATGCGTGTACTTGTAGCGGGCGCCACGGGCGCCGTCGGTCGTCAGCTCGTGCCGCGCCTGGAGGCGGCCGGCCACGAGGTCGTGGGTCTGTCACGGCGCGGGCCGAACCCCGTGGACGTGCTGGACGCCGGGGCGGTGCACCGGACGGTGGCCGAGGCCGCGCCGGACGCGGTGGTCCACCAGCTCACGGATCTCGGGGCGGCGGACGGCTCCGCGAACAACCGCGTACGGGTCGAGGGCACCCGGAACCTGGTGGACGCGGCGCGCGCGGCCGGCGTCGGCCGGATCGTCGCGCAGTCGATCAGCTGGGCGTACGCCCCCGGGGACGCGCCCGCCGACGAGTCCGTACCGCTCGATCCGACGGAGGAGGTGCCCCGGTCGCGCATCGTCGCCGGGGTGCGGGCCCTGGAGTCCGCCGTGGCCGAGCTCCCCGAGGCGGTCGTCCTGCGGTACGGGATCCTGTACGGCCCCGGCACCTGGTACGCGCCGGGCGGCGCCGTGGCCGCCGCGCTCGCCGGGGATCCGGCGGCCCGGTTCCTCGGAAGCACGGCGGCCGACGACGGGGTGAGCTCCTTCGTGCACGTGGCCGACGCCGCCGAGGCGGCCGTACGGGCCCTCGCGTGGCCCTCGGGCGCGTACAACGTGGTGGACGACGAGCCCGCGTCCGGGCACACCTGGCTGCCGGTCCTCGCGGAGGCCCTGGGCGTCCCGGCCCCGGCGCGGAGCGAGGGCCGGGTGCCGTGGGCGCGGGGCGCGGTGAACGCGCGGGCCCGTGCCCTGGGGTGGGCCCCGGCCCACCCGTCCTGGCGGACGGGCTTCGCGGACCGGGACCCGGGCCGCCCCGGCTGACCCGTTACGGGGTGTAGGACTTCGCGGCGTCGGCGACGAAGGGCTGACGGACGGTGCGCATGCCGCCGGGGACCTTCTTGTCCGGCTGGATGATGACGGACTCCCGGGACGACGGGGCCTTGGGGTCGCCGAGGTCGTGGCTCATCCCGAAGCCGGCGTCGTAGGACGTCAGCGTCAGGAGCGCCTTGTCGACACCGTCACGGGTGAGGTCCTTGCTCTCGCAGGCCTTCTTCAGGGCCTCGCCGAAGACGCTCGCCGCGGTCCAGCCGGCGACGATGCCGTTGTCGAGGGAGTCGCTCGGGTAGGCGGCCTTGTAGTCGGCGACGAGCTTCTTCGCGGTCGGGGTGTCCGCGCCGATGGGGAGGCTCGGGGAGGCGAACCAGTACATCTTCTCCAGGGCGGGACCGGCCTGGGTGCCGAGGAGCTGCGGGGCGAAGGCAGAGTTGTTGCCGATGACGGGCACCTTGAGGCCGGTGGCGGCGGCGACCCCGACGAGGGAGGCGGCCTGGCGGGGGCCCGCGCTGATGACGATGCCCTTGACCCCGGCCTGCTTGAGCGCCGCGACCTGCGCCGACATGTCGTTGTCGGTGGGCTTGATCTTCTGCTCGACGACGGTCAGGCCCGCCTTCTCCGCCGCGTACTTCGAGCCCTTGAGGGCGTTCTCGCCGTAGTCGCCCTCGAAGTAGACGTGGCCGAGCTTGTCGCCCGACTTCAGGCCCTTCTCCTTGAGCAGGAAGTCGACGGCGTTGATGGTCTCGACGTCGTACGTGGCGCCCAGGACGCGGATGTACGGGGAGCCCAGCAGCGAGGCCGACCAGGCCTGCGGGAGGACGAGGCCCTTGTCCTTGACGTCCACCCGGGGCTTGACGGCGGCGACGAACGGGGAGCCGATGAACTGGGCGTAGCCGACGACCTTCGGCTCCAGTTCGGTGTAGGCGGCGAGGGCCTTCTGCGGGTCGTAGCCGTGGTCGCGGACGGTCAGCTCCAGCTGTCGGCCGCAGATCCCGCCGGCGGCGTTGACCTGCTTCACGTACAGCTGCTGGGCCTGGGTGACGCTCTTTCCGAGGGTGGCGTACACGCCGGTCATGTCGGTGAGCGCGCCGAGCGAGATCGTCTTGTCGGTGACGCCCTCGCCGGTCTTCACCCCGCCCGCGCCGGTCTGCTTGCCGTCGCCGGTCTTCGCCTTGGAGCTGCATCCGGCGGCGGTGAGGGCGACCAGTGCGGCGAGCGCGGCGGCCAGGCCCCGCACGGCCTGTCGTCTGTGGGTCATCGTGTCTCCCCTGAGGGTTCGGTGGTGGTAGGGGTGTGCGTGGGGTTCTTGGGGCTCTTGCCGCTTCCGGGTTTCCCGGGCCTTCGGGCCGCGAGCCGGGCCAGGCCTCCGGGCAGGAAGAGCACCACCGCGACGACGGCG
Organism: Streptomyces sp. NBC_00250; assembly: GCF_036192275.1. Lineage (NCBI taxonomy): Bacteria > Bacillati > Actinomycetota > Actinomycetes > Kitasatosporales > Streptomycetaceae > Streptomyces > Streptomyces sp. NBC_00250. Next base: position 1,964,588 of record NZ_CP108088.1, read on the forward strand.
GCGCCGTACAGGTAGCGCGCGGCCTCCCCCGGTGCGATGCCGCCCGTTCCCGGGGCGGAGACCAGCGGGAGCGCGTCGCTGTAGCGGTTGAGGAGCTGGGGCAGGAGGGAGACGAAGACTCCTCCGGCCACCGCGCCCGCGACCGAGCCGAGGCCGCCGATGACGATCATCGCCAGGTATTCGAGGGAGAGAGCCATGCCGAAGTACTCCGGCACCGTGCGCTGGAAGACCAGGGCGAGCAGGACGCCGGCGAGGCCCGCGTACATGGAGGACAGGACGAAGACGGCGGCGCGGTAGCGGGCGACCGGGATGCCCATGACGCCGGCGGCGATCCGGTGGTCGCGGATGGCGTTCATCGCGCGTCCGGGGCGGCCCTTCAGGACGCCTCGGGCGAAGAGCACCCCGCCGAGGAGCAGGACCAGTCCGAGGTACCAGAGCTTCTCCACCGCCCCGAACGGCACCTGTGCGACGAGGAGTTCGGTGTCGTCGAAGGTGAGGCCGAAGAGGGAGAGCGGCGGGACCGCGCGGCCGTTGTACCCGCCGGTGAGGTCATGGGCGTTGAAGAGCACGTGCTGGCCGATGAAGATCAGCGCGAGGGTGGCGATGCCGAGGTACGCGCCGCGCAGCCGACCCGCGATGGGGCTGAACACCCCGCCCGTCAGGCCCGCGAGGGCGACCGCGAGGACGGCGGCGAGCCAGCCGGGCAGGCCGAGCCCGGCGAGTCCGTCGGTGCCGTCCCCGGCGAAGGCGCAGTAGCCGTAGGCGCCGACGGCGAGGAAGAAGGCGTGTCCCATGGAGAGTTGGCCGGTGGCGCCGGTCAGCAGGTTGATGCCGATCGCGCCGAGGGCGGCGACCATCGCGAACAGTCCGGCCTGGAGCCAGAACCGGTCGAGGTAGAAGGGCAGGACGAGGAGGACGAGGCCGGCGGCGACCCCTCCGTACAGCGCCGGGGTGCGGACCCGCAGGCCGCTCCGGGCGAGGGTCTCAGACACGGGCGAGCTCCTTCGTGCCGAAGAGTCCGGCCGGGCGGATCAGGAGCACCCCGACCATGACGAGATAGGGGGCGAGGTCGCCGATCCCGCGGCCGAGGAACGCCAGGTCGCTCTGGTAGCCGGTGGCGAGGGACTCGGTGACGCCGACGAGGAGGCCGCCGACGAGGGCGCCCGTGGTGGAGTCGAGGCCGCCGAGGATGGCGGCGGGGAAGGCCTTGAGCGCGGCGAGCGAGGTCGCCCGCTCCAGGCCCGGGGTCGGGAAGACGGTCAGGAAGAGCGCGGCGACGGCGGCGAGACCGCCGGCGACCGCCCAGGCGCCGATCGAGACCCGGCCGAGCCGGATGCCCATGAGGGCGGCGGTCTCCTGGTTCTCGGCGGCGGCCCGCATGGCGACGCCCCAGGAGGTGTACCGGAAGGCCAGCAGGAAGGCGGTGATGAGAAGGGCCGCGGCGAGCAGGGCGGCGATCCGGGTCTCCGCGATGGTGACCCCGCCGACGGTGACGACGGCGTCGCCCCAGGGGTCTCCGAGGGCGAGGATGTCGGTGCCGATCCGGCGGGTCAGCTCGGTGGCGAGCAGGATGTCGACGCCGATGGTGACGATGGCGAGGACGCTGTGGTCGCCGCCCCGGTGGCGGCGCATCACGAGGAACTCGACGGCCGCGCCGACCACCGCCGCGCCGGCGATGCCGGCGAGCAGGGCGGGCCAGAAGCCGATCTCGTCGTGGAGGACGGCGGTCACGTATCCGCCGGCCAGCAGGAGGGAGGCGTGGGCGAAGTTGACGACCTCGGTGGCCCGGAAGATGACCACGAAGCCGAGGGCGATGAGGGCGTAGATCGAGCCCAGTGAGATGCCGTTGATCAGGAACTCGGCGAAGGTGCTCACGCGGCGGACTCCTCTCCGAGGTAGGCGCGGACGACCGCCGGGTCGTTCTGGACGTCGGCGGGTGCCCCGTCGGCGATCCGGCGGCCGAAGTCGAGGACGGTGACGGAGTCGGCGAGCCGCATCACCAGGCCCATGTCGTGCTCGACGAGGAGCACCGAGATGCCGAGGCTGTCGCGGACCCCGGCGATGACCGAGGCGGTACGGCGCCGCTCGTCCGCGGTCATGCCGGCGACGGGCTCGTCGAGCAGCAGGAGCTTCGGCTCCATGCAGAGGGCGCGGGCCAGTTCGGCGAGTTTCTGCTGCCCGTACGGGAGGGAGCCCGCCGGCCGCCCGAGCTGCTGCTCCAGGCCGACGAAGGCGGCGATCTCCCGGACCCGGGCTCGGTGGCGCGCCTCCTCGCGGGCGGCGGAGGGGAGCCGCAGTCCGGCGGCGACGAAGCCGGTACGGGTCAACCGGTGGCGGCCGAGCATCAGGCTGTCCTCGACGGTGGCGCGGGGCGGCAGGGCCAGGTTCTGGAAGATCCGGCCGACGCCGAGGTCCGCGATCCGGTGCGGGGGCAGGGCGGTCAGCTCGTGCGGGCCGAGGTGAACGGAGCCCTCGGTGGCGCGGTAGACGCCGGAGAGGACGTTGAAACAGGTGGACTTCCCGGCGCCGTTGGGCCCGATGAGGGCGTGCACGGTGCCGGGCCGGACGGTGAAGCCGACGCTGTCGAGGGCGGTGAGGCCGGCGAAGCGGACGGTGAGGTCGCGGACTTCGAGAGCGAGTGGTGCTGCGGGGCCGGGGGCGCCAGGGGTGGTCGCTGCTGGGGGGACGGGAGCGCCGGGGGTGGTCGCTGCTCGGGGGCCGGGGGCCGTGGGGCCGTCGGGTCCGGGCTCCGGATCGGGTCCCGGGGGCTGGTGCGGTGTCGGCCGTGCTGTCATCGGGCTTCCTCCCAGCGGGACAGGACCGGGTGCGTGGCACGGGCGCGGGCCGCGTCGGCGGCGGCGTCCTCGTCGACCACGCCCAGATAGCGGCGGCGTACCTCGTCGGAGGCGGCGAGTTCGTCGGCCGGGCCGGAGAGGGTGACCTCGCCGACCTCCAGGACGTACGCGCGGGAGGCGAGCCGCAGCGCGAGCGCCGCGTTCTGCTCGACGAGCAGCACCGCCGTGCCCTGGGCGTTGATCTCCCGGACGGCGTCCGCGATCCGGGCCGCCATCAGCGGGGCGAGCCCGAGCGAGGGTTCGTCGAGCAGGAGCAGGCCCGGTCCGGCCATCAGGGCCCGGCCGACGGCCAGCATCTGCTGTTCGCCGCCGGAGAGCAGCCCGGCGGGCTGGCGGGCGCGCTCCGCGAGGACCGGGAAGAGCTCGTGGACCCGGCGGAGCGCGGCGGCCTTCGCCGTCCGGCCGCCGCGTCTGCCGAGCGCTCCGGCGCGCAGGTTGTCCTCGACCGTCATCCGGGCGAAGACCTGGCGGCCCTCGGGCACTTGGGAGACGCCGGCCGCGACGACGCGGTCGGGCGGCAGCCCGTCGAGCGGCCGGCCGTCGCGGCGCACCGTGCCGGAGACCACGGCGCCGCCGTGGAACCGCAGGGTGCGCGAGACCGCCCGCAGCAGCGTCGACTTGCCGGCTCCGTTGCCTCCGAGGACGGTGACGATCTCGCCCGCCGGTACGGTCAGCGACACCTGCCGCAACGCGCGTACCGGTCCGTATACCGCCGTCAGGTCCGTCACCTCGAGGGCGGGTGCGGTACCTCCCATGGTTCCCCTTTTCCGGGTTTCCCGGCCGCTTCTTGTTACTCGGCCGTTCGATGGCGCTCACCCCAACACCGCGCCGGACCGCGCGTCCACGGCCCGCGGCCGAATCGCTGCCGGTGACCAGCGGGCGCGCCGAAGGGCTGTGCATGCGCACAACGCTGCGCGTCAGGGCTGTGCGGCGGGGGCCGGGGCGGTGGATCCTCCGGGCATGGGACGGCGCAGACGGCGGACCGGTGACGACTGGAAGGTGCTCGCGCTGGCGTGCACGGCGCTTCTGGAGCGGGTGCCGGAGCTGGTGGACGAGCATCTGAGGGAACTCCACGCGTACGAGCCCGCCTACGGGCGGATCCTGCCGTACGACCGGCACTGGCAGGAGGCCGAGGAGGCGATGCGGATCGGGATCGAGATGATCTCGGCGCCGCGCAACTCCCCCCGGCGCGACCTGGAGCACGCGGACGAGATGGGCAGGCGGCGGGCCGCGCAGGGCATGCCCCTCGAACTGGTGGTGCACGCCTACCGGCATGCCGGGCACCTGGTCTGGGACGCGCTGATCGAGGGCGCGGGGGCGGACACGGCGCAGCTCGCGGCGCTGATGCAGTCGGCGACGACGGTGTGGTCGGCGGTGGACGCGCAGGCGGACACGGCGTCGGAGGCGTACCGGACGACGGAGCTCGAACTGCGCCGCCGCACGGACGAACAGCTCCAGGCGCTCCTGGACGCGCTGCTCCAGGGCCAGCGCTCGCCCGAGCTGATCTCGCGGGCGGCGGCGGGCCTGGACCTGCCGGAGCAGGGGCGGTACGCGGTGGTGGTGCTGCGCTACGACCGGCGGGAGGAGCGGGAGCCGTTCCACCGACAGGTGCAGGGCGAGGGGGTGCGGTTCCTGTGGCGGATGGGGGCCGACTGCGAGCTGGGGGTGGTGGCGCTGGCCGGGGACACCGGTCTGGACGCGCTGTCGGAACTCCTGGACGGGCGGTGCCCTGGCCCCGGCGGGATCAGTCCGGTGGTGGTGGGGCTGACCGAGCTGGGCCGGGCGCGGCGGCTCGCCGAGCTGGCGCTGCGGACGTGTCCGCCGGGCAGCCGCGAGATCGTACGGCTCGACCGGCGGATGGCGGGCGCCCTGGTGGTGGGCCAGCCGGAGGTGGCGAGCCTGCTGGTCTCGGACGTCCTGGGGGGCCTGCTCGAACTGGACCCGGCGGACCGGGCGGTGCTCCTGGAGACGCTGGACGCGTGGCTGGAGTGCGAGGGGTCGGCGGGACGGGCGGCGGGACGGCTGTACTGCCACCGGAACACGGTGTTCAACCGCTTGCGACGCCTTGAGCAGCTGACGGCACGGTCGTTGTCCCGGCCGCGGGACCTGACGGAGATGACACTGGCCCTGGACGCGTTCCGGCTGACGGCCTCGGGGGGTGCTGTCTGACGGCTTCGGGCGCCGACGCCGTCCGGCGGGCGCGGCCCCGGGTGGCCGAACGGACCTGCCAGGATGGGCCCGTGACGATCACTGTGGACATACGTACGAACCGCCCCCGGAGCAGGATCTTCGGGCGGGCGCTGTTGGCCGGGGCGGTGGCCGCGGGAGTCTGCTGTCTGGTGGGGCCCGAGCTCGCCGAGTCGACCCGGCTGCTCGTCCTGGTCACCGCCTTCGAGCACCGCTGGCCGAGTTTCCTGGTGACGGTCGTGCTGCTCGGCGCGGCGGTGCGGCTCCTCTCGGACCGGCCGGCGCTCCGGAGGCGGGTGCTCGCGGTGTGCGCGGCCGCGGTCGTCGGTGTCGTGTGGTTCCGGGCGGTCGTCTTCCCGATGATCGGCGCGGGCTGGCAGGAGACGGGCCGGACGGCGGCGCCCGGGGGCGTGGACCGGTACCTGGTGGTGGAGGAGGGCGCTGCCATGATCGACCCGCTGTGGCGGGTGTCGGTCGTGGACGGGTCGGGGCTCGCGGCGCGCCATTGGCCGGTCGGCTTCTTCAACGGCGACACCGCCGAGGGCGTACTGGAGCAGGTGGAATGGTCGGGGTCCGACGCCCTGGTCGTCACGACCGGTGACGGGGTCACGACCGTGCGTCTGGACGCGCGCGACGGGAGGCCGGACCGGGAGCTGTCGGTGCCGTAGGCGAGCTGTCCGTGCCGTAGGCACCGGCCGGGGCGTCCGTCGTCGGCAGCGCCCGGGGATGCCCGCGTCGGGGCCCCTTGGGAGGGCCCCGAGACGGGTTCCTAGGCCAGGAAGTCCCCCGCGATGCGGGCCGCCGTGTCCTCCAGGAGCGGGCCCGCGTTCGCGATGCACTTGGCGGTGTCGGGCTCCAGGTCCGTCAGTGCGTACGCGCGGCGGATGCCCGCCGTGCCCAGGGCCTCCGGCGGGAGGGCCAGGCGGCCGCAGACCGCGACGACCTCCTTGCCGGCGGCACGGGCCGCCGCGGCGACGCCCGCCGGCGCCTTGCCGTGGAGGGTCTGCTCGTCGAGGGAGCCCTCGCCGGTGATGACCAGGGTCGCGCGGTCGAGGGCGGGGGCGAAGCCGAGCACCTCCAGCATCAGCTCGATGCCGGGGCGGAAGCTCGCGCCCAGGATGAGCGCGCCGTAGCCGATGCCGCCCGCGCCGCCCGCGCCGGGGGCGAGGGCCGCCTCGGCCGCCTTGGGGCCGATGGCCTTCTCCAGGACGGTGGCGAAGTGGGCGAGCGCCGCGTCCAGGGTGCGGACGTCGTCCGGGGTGGCGCCCTTCTGCGGCCCGTAGACGGCGGGGGCGCCCTTGGGTCCGGTGAGCGGGTTGTCGACGTCGCTGGCGAGGATCAGGTCGACCGTGGCGAAGCGGGGGTCGAGGCCGGTGAGGTCGGCCGTGGCGAGGTCGGCGAGGGCCGCACCGCCGGGTCCCACGGGCGCGCCGGACGCGTCGAGGAAGCGGGCGCCGAGGGCGGCGAGCATGCCGGCGCCGCCGTCGGTGGTGGCGCTGCCGCCGACGCCGAAGACGACGGTGGTCGCGCCGGCGTCGAGTGCGGCGCGGAGCAGCTCACCGGAGCCGTAGGTGGTCGAGGTCAGCGGGGCGAACACACCGGGCGGGAGGAGCTGGAGGCCGGAGGCCTCCGCCATCTCGACGACCGCGGTGGTGTCGCGCAGCGCGAAGGCCGCGGTGACCGGTTCGCCGAGCGGTCCCGTCACCTGGACCTCGCGGCGTTCGAATCCGGCCGCGACGGCTGCCGCGACGGTGCCGTCGCCGCCGTCCGCGACGGGCAGTGTCTCCACCGTGAGCTCCGGGACGACCCGTCGCAGTCCTGCTGTGACCCGCTCCGCGACCTGTACGGCCGTGAGCGAGCCCTTGAACTTGTCGGCCGCCACGAGCACGTGAGCGACCTGAGTTGCTGCCCCGTCCGTCACCTTGCATCCCTTGCTTTCGAACGTGCAGTCGCGCCGAGGCCGACCCTATCCGTACGGCCGGACGGCGTGCCACCCCCAGATAGACGCATATTTCGCACGATAGTGGGGTCACCTGCGTACGGAGCCGACCGAACGGACCCCACCCGAGCAGTGCCGGTGCTGTGCTGCGACGCCGGACGCCGCGAGCCCGGCCTGATCGGCAAGACACCCCCTAGGGCCTTCGGCGCGCGGTCGGGCGTCGGATTCGGTAGACCGGAGGTATGGGCCTCACGCACGGGGAACGACCCCACCCGGAGCTCGCCCACGGGGAGCTCGCGGACCGCGTCCTGGGCGGCTGGACCGGCCGGATCGCCGGAAACATGCTCGGCAAGCCCGTGGAGCGGGGTGACCACTGGACCCGGGACCGCATCGACGCCTATCTCCGGCTGACCGACGCACTCCCGCTCACCGACTACCTGCCGCCCCCACCCCCGGGCGCCGCCGGTTTCGAGCTCCGCCCCGAGTGGGAGCGGTGCGTGCGCGGCGGGATCGAGGGCAGTTGCCGGGACGACGACATCGACTGGTCGATCCTGGGGCTGCACCTTCTGGAGACGTACGGTTCCGGCTTCACGACGGAGCAGGTGGGCCGGGAGTGGCTGCTGCGGCTGCCGTACCTCCAGACCTTCACCGCCGAGCGGGCCGCGTACCGGAACCTCGCCAACGGGCTGAAGCCGCCGCTGACCGCCACGTACGACAATCCGTACCAGGAGTGGATCGGTGCGCTGATCCGGGCCGACGTCCATGGCTGGACCAGTCCGGGTGATCCACGCCGGGCCGCCTCGCTCGCCCGGCGGGACGCGGTCCTCTCGCACTCCGGGAACGGGGTGTACGGGGCGATGTGGGCGGCGGCGCTGATCGCGGCGGCCTTCACCGCGCCGGACGTCGGGTCCGCCCTGGAGTCGTCCCTTGAGCGGATCCCGGCGAGCTGCCGGCTGGCCCGGACCGTACGGGACACGATCGCGCTGTACGAGGCGGGGCTGGAGTGGCCGGACACCCTGACCACGCAGGCGGAGCGGACGGCGGGGCTCGGCTGGATCCACACCGTCCCCAACGCGGCCGTGCTCACCGCCGGACTCCTGTACGGGGAGGGGGACTTCACCCGCACGATCACGCTGACCGTACGCGGGGGCCTGGACACGGACTCCAACGGGGCGACGGCCGGTTCGGTGGCGGGGGTGATGTGCGGGGCGGCGGCCATCCCGCCGCAGTGGTCGGAACCGCTGCGGGACCGGGTGCGCAGTGCCGTCTTCGGTTTCGACGGGGTCGGCATCGGTGAACTGGCGGAGCGGACCGTGCGGTTGGCCGAGCGGGCGGGGTGAAGGGACGGCGGTCACGACGAAGGGCCCGGCCGGAGAATCCGCCTCCGACCGGGCCCTTCCGGGTCACTTCGCGCCCGTTTCCTCACATCCCTCGCCCTGCGCCCCCAGGGCGACGCGGGTGTCCGTGTGCAGAGGGAGGGGGACGACGAAGAGGTAGCAGCCACCGGGCGCTCCGGCCGAGTCCTCGTAGGTGACCGCGATCCTGATGGCGGTCTCGTCGGCCTCCTGGCGGTACGGGCGCGAGCCCACCGCACGTCGGACGTCAAGCACGCTCAACTCGCCGTCGCGGGCGGCCGATTCCAGCCGCTGCCGGTCCCTCTCCGCCCGCGTCGGCCCCGGGGTCTCCTCGGGCTGGGGACGGGCGAGGCCGCCGACCATCGCGTTGGCCGCCAGGAGGCCGATGACGACCAGGAGGACGGCACCGACGACGGCCCAGACGCACCCGCCCACGAGAAGGCGGGTGCGTCGGCCGGGTTCCTCGGACACGTCAGGGGCTTCCGACGTATCCGATGGCGTTCAGGCGCTGGCGCATGACGTCAGCGTATCCGGTGGTGCCGGCGCTCTTGGGGTGGAACGCCTCGCGGCTGAGGCACTTGCCGCCCAACGCACCCCACAGGCAGACCCCCGGCTGCGCGGCCGGGTCGCCGAGGTGGAAGTCGCCGTCGCCGTTGGGGCCGAGGACGAACTTGTTGATCCACTCCGGGTCGTCACAGCCACTGTGGCCGACGAACGCGTCCACGGGGTTGGCGTACTGGATCTTCTTCCCCGCGGCGCGCATCTTGTCCACGAGCGCCTGCTGCTTGCCGTTGGCGTAGTTGACGAGCTCCGCCAGGGCGGCGACCTCGGTCATGTCGTAGTAGAGCGAACCCCCGCACTTCACGGTCCGGCTGAGCAGCTCGGGGTAGCCCATCAGGACGATCTGGGCCTTGTCGGCCTGGAACTCCACGTCGATGAGGACGTCCTCCAGGTTGCCGATCATGGTGTCGACGATCGCCTTGTACGTCGGCAGGAAGTCCGAGTCGGCGCAGTTGGTGAGATTGCCGCACTCCGTCATGGCGCTGGCGAAGCCGGCCCCGTCGTTGCCTCCGAGGGTCATCATGACCAGTGTCGTGTCACTGCTCAGGACTCCGGACTCCGTCTGCCTGACCTCGCCGAACTGGCCCTCGTTGTAGGGCTGCGGCCCGTTGTATCCGTTCGACAGATAGGCGACGTTCCGCGTCATCGCGCCGGAGCACGCGACGAAGCCCAGGTCGGCTGCGGACCCGTAGGTGTCGGCGATGGCACCGAGGGACTCGCTGGTGCCGGGCAGCACCAGCTTGCGGGCCCAGGCGTTGGAACTGCGCCGGCAGGCGTTCCACTCCGAGGTGCCGTGGTCCTTGTCGCTCTCCTTGGAGTAGGACCCGGCCCCCTCACCGGACGTGAAGGAGTCGCCGAGGACCGCGACGATGTGCTTCGGCTTGGCGGCCAGCGGCTGGAAGGCCACGGCGTCCCAGGCCACGTCCGCGTCGCCGGTGCCGTCCTCGGTGAGGCTGCCCAGCTTCACGCGGGGCGTGCCGGAGACCTTGTACACGCCCAGCGTGACCCAGGTGTTGGCCTTGTACTCCTGGCCCAGCACTCGGTACCGGGTGAAGTTGCCGTCGCCCAGGTCGATCTCGTACCTGGCCTGCTGGGTGTGGGCGCCGTGGTCGGGGATGTGGACCATGATCCGGACCCACTGGTCGAGGGTCCGGCCCAGGGTCCAGGTGCCCTCGGTGGCCAGTCGCAGCCCGTCCGTGTCGGGCTTCCGGGTGTGGGTGAACCAGAAGTGGTCGCCGTACCCGGCGCCGATCTGGTGCAGGTCGATCTTGCCGGGGTAGGTGCCGTTGGATTCGGCGAAGTTGAACGAGAACGAGCCGGCGGATGTGCTCGGTCCGCAGGTGTGTCCCGATTGACCCATCGGTGTGACGCCGTTGGCAACGTCGTCGACGATGAGCGAACCGGACGGCAGACCGGAGGAACACCGCGGCGGGTACGAGGAGTTCTCGTTCGGCTGCTCGGGATAGTCGGCGTTGTTGAAGCGGTGGACGGGGTTTCCGCACTCGGCGGCCGCCTCGCAGTTCTTCCACGTCACCGCCTCGTGCCACCAGCACTTCAGGTAGAGCGGGTTGGTCTCGTCGGGGTCGCCGGGCAGGGTGCACGGGCCCATGCCGGTCTTGTTGGAGGCACCGTCGACGATCTTGCTCTGGTCGCAGTCGTTGGACGCGGTGCAGAAGAGCATGTTCGGGGGCTTGGCCCGGGTGCGGGCCGGGTTGTTGTTCCACCACGCGGCCCGGTAACCGGCCTGCATGTCACCCGGCTTGAACAGCGCCGAGATCGGTCGGGCCGCCCAGCCGATGACCTTCTCCTGGTACGGCCATTCCTGCGGCCGCGCGGCGTGCGAGTAGTCGTCTCCGCCGGAGGAGGACTCCAGGAACGGCAGACGGTTCTCCTTCCACAGCGGGTTGGCCGGGTTGTTGGTCCAGCCCACGCCCCACTTGCCGCCGTTGCTGCCGGCCGCGGACTGCGGGTGGAAGCCCGAGTTGTAGGCCCACAGGGCGAAGAACCAGTTCTCGATGTACTTCGGCTTGCCGCCGTTGACGGTCATGCCGGCGATCCGGGTCTCGTTCCACTTGGAGGCGAGGATCTGGGCGCCGTACGCGATGTTCGCCGAGTAGTCGAGCGCCGCGGCCTCCTTCTGCGCCGCCGACAGCTGGGTGTCGGAGACGCGCATGCCGTCGGTGGCCTGGGTGATGCCGTAACCGCAGTCGGCCTTGCCCCAGTTGACGGCCCACGGGTCCGCCTGGTTGCCGCTGGCGGAGTACGCGATGCCGTAGTAGTTGCCGATGAGGGGGTTGCCGGAGACGCCCGGGACGACCGTCCGGGCGGCCTGCCACATGTTCGACTCCTGCGCGGTCACACCGAGCAGGATCTGGGCCGGGATGTGGTACTCGTCGGCCCGGTCGACCACACCGTTGGGGTCGCCCTCGAGGACGGGCAGCGGGAAGAGCACCTGCGGGCTGTACGGGGACATCCCGGTGTTGTTCCAGTTGGCGGGGCGGTTGGCCCACATGTACAGGCCGTCGATCACGGCCTGGTCCACGGCCCACTCGGCCTGGCGAGGCGTCGGCTGCAGGGCCTGCTTGCGCACGTCGCCGCGGGGCACGGCGCACATCCGCTCGGCCTCGACCGGGTTCGTGGGCGAGCCGGCCGCGGCGGCCAGGGCGGAGCTCGTCGCCGTACCGGCGGCCGAGGTCCTGGCGCCGGACGTCGTCTTCGCGCCCGGCGTCGTCTTCGCCGTGCCCGCGGAGACGGTCAGCGCGGGCGAGGTCCTGCCGCCGGACGCGACCTGCTGAGGAGCCACGGGCTCGGCGCCGGGCTCGGTCTCCAGGGTCACCTTCGCGCCGGTGTCGAGGACGCTCAGCCGGGTGCGTACGGAGCGGGGCTCGTCGGCCGTCTCCTGGGAGGCGAGCGGCGCGTCGGACCCGGGAGCCCAGGAGGTCCCCACGGCGGCGTCGCCGAGGGTGGACATGCGGTCGTCCTTGGCGAGCGTGCCGGGGTTCTTCACCGCCTCGGGCAGCGTGCCCTGGGTCGTCGCCTTTCCGGTGACGTACACCGTGCCGTCGACGGTGGAGGACAGGTCCCAGCCGACGAGCGGGCCTCGCGCGAGGGTCGCCGGGGCGGCCTTGCCCTGACGGATCTGCCGGGCGTCGACGCGGCGGGCCACGCTCTCGTCGGCGGTCGCCGAAGTGGCCTGGGCGCCGGTGGACTTGGCACCGGCGGACTTGACGCCGGCGGTCTTGGCACCGGACGCCTGGGGAACGCGCTCGATGTAGGTGACGCCGCCCGAGCGGTCGGGGCGGAGCTGGAAGGGGATCGAGGCCGTGCGGGCGATCTCCGTCTCGCGTCCGTCGGTGCCGATGCGGACCAGGCGGTTGCCGTGGGCGGCGATGATGCCCTGGTCGGTGGGGACCGCGGAGGTGACCTGGCCGTCGAGGCGCAGCGGCGCGGAGCTCTTGCCGGTGGCGGTGTCGACGCTGATCAGACGGGTGGCGTTCTGCTTCTCGCCGTCGTGGGTGAGCTGGGTGAGGACGGCCTTCTCGCCGGTGCCGCAGCCAGGGGAGAAGTAGGCGAGCGAGGCGGTGCTCGCCAGCTTGGTGACCTTGCCGGTGGTCAGGTCCACGACGGCCGTGAAGGCGCCGCGGGCCATCAGCTCGGGCTTGTTGGTGAAGGTGCGGGGCGCGTACGCCACCACGGCCCGCTTGCCGGAGCGGGTCAGACAGGCGTTGCCGATCCAGGCGTCGGCGTCGAAGCCGGGCTCGTAGAGGGTGGCAGCCGTCTTCCAGGCGTAGCCGTCCTTGGCGTCGGCGACCAGGACGTGGAAGCCCTGGGCGTCCCCGGACGTGGTCCACGCCCTGTCCTTGGACGTGCGGTACCCGGAACCGATGGTCTTCGCGCGATCGGCGGCGGGAACCCGGTCGGGGGTCCCCGTGCCGCCGGGCTTCGTCTTCGTCTGCGGCGACCAGCCGGCGGCGGCGCCGGGCGGCGGGGTGTCGGCGGCCAGGGCGAGGCCGGGGAGGAGGCCCACGAGGAGCGCGGTGGTCGCGGCGGCCGTGGTGAAACGGGCCGCCGTCAGACTGCTGCGACCGCGTCCGGCGGAGCCGCCGGACGCGGTCGATCCACTACGTCTTGACGGACGTATACGAGGTGGCACAGGTTCTGTCCTTTACACAAGGGGAGGATGGTGCGGGACACAGCCGGTGGTGCGTGAACCTCAGTGGTTGATGTCGACCACGATGCGGTTCGGGGCGGTGAGCTTGAAGATCCGGTACGAGGAGTGGTCGCCGAGGGCCAGTCCGATGTGGAACGCGCGCGCCTCGGGGTCGACGATGTCGGTCAGGCCCTGGCCCTTGAGGCTGGGGAAGCCGTACGTCTGGAAGTCCGGGCTGTTGTACACCGACGTCTGGTTGGCGAAGTCGTAGCGGGTCGCCGGGGAGAGATAGATCTTCAGGTACTGCGCACCCTGGATCGGGACGACGTGCTCGTTGGTCTCGTCGCCGCAGCAGGTCAACGGAGTCGTCTGGACGCTCGTCGTCCAGGTGGGGATGGCACCCTCGCCCAGGTCGATGACGAAGCGGTCGAACTCCGGGTGGGTGGCGGCGCGTACACCGAGTACGCAGATCCCCTGGCAGTCCGGGGCGACGGTGACGGCGGCCGTCGCCGCGGAGCCGGTGGCCTGGGCCTGGGGTGCTGCCAGACACAGCATGCCCATCGCGAAGGCGGCGACGGACGCACCGAGTCGGGCGGTTCTCTTGACGCGCATGGTGAGTTCTCTCCTGTTGCCGGTCTGTTCGTCCACAGATGCCCGCCATGTGCATGCCACACGGGAGCCGGTCGCACCCTACTTCGATCATGGTCGGAGCAGCAGCGGAATTATGAGAGGGAATCAGGCCGGAGAGTGTCAGGAGATCACGGTGCTCAGCCTCGCGCGGCGCTCAGCCCCACGGGTACTCAGCCCTGCGGAGGCTCCGGCGGAACGATCTCGCCGGTGCGCCCGGCCTCGTCGCGGCTGACGGCTCGCGCCTCCGTGCGGTGTCCACGGGCGATGTAGTCACGGACGACCGCCTCGACGGCATCCTGGGGGTTGCCGATACCGGCCAGAACCATGACTTCCACGACGAGTTCGGCGTCGAGCGCGATGTTGACCTTGGCCATGCCCGGAACCTACACCGCGAGGCGCCCCGTCAGAAGAGGGTGGCGTCGCGCCCCGACTCGAAGGCCAGCAGCCGCTGTTTGCGGTCGAGCCCGCCCCCGTAGCCGGTGAGGCCGCCGCCCGCTCCGATCACCCGGTGGCAGGGGACGATGACGCTGACCGGATTCTTGCCGTTGGCGAGGCCCACGGCACGGGAGGCACCCGGATTGCCGAGCAGCTCGGCGAGTTCGCCGTACGTACGGGTCTCCCCGTACGGGATGCGGCACAGCTCACCCCAGACCCGGAGCTGGAACTCGGTGCCGACGAGGTGCACGGGGAGGTCGAACTCCGTGAGTTCGCCCGCGAAGTAGGCGTCCAGCTGGCGGATCGCCTCGCCGAAGGGGCGCGGGTCGGACTCGCCGAAGGTCTCCTCGGACGGACGGTGGCGCTGCCCCGTCATGTGGACGCGGCTGAGGACGCCGTCGACGGCGACGAGGGTCAGCGGCTCGTACGGGCTGTCCACGACGGTGTGCCGGACGGTGGGGGCCATGGCGGTTCAGTGTCCTTCGCTGGGCAGGTGGTTGATCGGGTGGTCGTCGGTCGCCCAGAGGTACTGGACGGCGTACGCGCGCCAGGGGCGCCAATGCGCCGCGCGGGCGGTGAGGGCGGCCGGGGTGCCGGGCAGTCCGAGTCCTTCGGCGGCGCGCCGGACGCCGAGGTCCCCGGGGAGGAAGGCGTCGGGGTCACCGAGCGCCCGCATGGCGATGATCTCGGTGGTCCAGGGGCCGAACCCGGGCAGCGCGAGCAGCCGGGCGCGGGCCTCCTCGCGGTCGTCGGCGGGACCGAGGGTGAGGGAGCCGTCGGCGAGCGCCCCGACCAGAGTGAGGAGGGTGGTGCGCCGACTGCGGGGCAGGGCGAGCGTCTCGGGGGCGAGGGCGGCGAGCGCCTCGGGGCTCGGGAAGAGATGGGTGAGGCCGCCCTCGGGGTCGTCGACGGGGGTGCCGTGCGCGGTGACGAGCCGGGCGGCGTGGGTTCGGGCGGCGGCGGTGGAGACCTGCTGGCCGAGGACGGCCCGTACGGCGAACTCGGCGGGGTCGACGGTCCCGGGCACCCGGCGGCCCGGCGCCGCGTCGACGATCGGCGCGAGCAGCGGATCGGCGCGCAGCCGCTCGTCGACGGCGACGGGATCGGCGTCGAGGTCGAGGAGGCGGCGGCAGCGGCTGATGGCATGGGTGAGGTCGCGGGGGTCGGTGAGGGAGAGGCGGCAGGCGATGTGGTCGGCGCGGGGCGCGAGGGCGACGATGCCGTGGCCGTACGGAAGGTTCAGGGTCCGCCGGTAGGCGCCGTCGCGCCACTCCTCGACGCCGGGGACGGCGGTCGCGGCGAGGTGGCCGAAGAGGTTGGAGGGCTCCAGCGGCGTGCGGAACGGCAGCCGGAGGCTGATCACGCCCGGGGTGGGGGCCCGGTCGGGGGCCGGGCGGGCGGCGCGGGCGCGCAGCTCGCCGGGGGTGAGCGCGAAGACCTCGCGGACGGTGTCGTTGAAGGTGCGGATGGCGGAGAAGCCGGCCGCGAAGGCGATCTCGCCCAGGGGCATCGGGGTCGTCTCGATGAGGACCCGGGCGGTCTGGGCGCGCTGGGCGCGGGCCAGGGCGAGCGGGCCCGCGCCCAGCTCGGCGAGGAGCTGGCGTTCGATCTGGCGGGTGGACCAGCCGAGCCGCTTGGCGAGCCCGGGGACGCCCTCCCGGTCGACGACCCCGTCCTGGATGAGCCGTACGGCCCGGGCGACGGCGTCGGCGCGGACGTTCCACTCGGGCGAGCCGGGGCTGGTGTCGGGCCGGCAGCGCTTGCACGCCCGGAATCCGGCGCGCTGGCAGGAGGCGGCGCTGGCGTGGAACTCCATGTTCTCGGGCTTGGGCGGGACGACGGGGCAGCTGGGCCGGCAGTAGATCCGGGTGGTGCGGACGGCGGTGAAGAACACGCCGTCGAAGCGGGCGTCCTTCGACTGGACGGCCCGGACGCAGCGCTCGGTGTCGGTGTGCATGCGTCCAGGATCGGGGACGGACGGCTCGCGGGCTGGCGAGAAAACGACATGGTGGTCGGACGGCCGTGGTCGTGGCCGGGCGCCCCCGGACCCGCCGGCGTGCTCAGACCGTGACGGTCCGGTAGTGGGTGGTGACCCTGCCGTCCTCGCCGAGGACGTGGAAGGCGAGCGCCGGCGGCTGGTCGAAGTGGACGTGCGGATGGGTCACCGGGCGCTCCCAGGGCAGCCGGATCGAGGAGACGACGCCCGGGGCGACGAGCAGCGGGCGCCCGGCGAAGGTCGTGGCGGCGGCGGTGTGGGCGTGGCCCGCGAGGAAGGCGGTGAGGTGGGGATGCCGGTCGGCGAGCGCGGCGAGCCGCTCCTCGCCGAACTGCCGGATCTCGTCCACGTACGGGGTGTGCAGCGGGACGGGCGGGTGGTGGAAGCCGACGAGGACGGGCACCTCGCGCGGGGTCCCGGCGAGGACCCCGTCCAGCCACTCGATCGTCTCGTCCTCCAGGAAGCCCTCGTCCTTGCCGGGGACGGAGGAGTCGCAGAGGGCGATCACGAAGCCCTCGCCCCGGAGCACCTGGTTGACGGGGGCGTACGGGCGCGTTCCGGGCGTCTCGGGGAGGAGGACCTTCCGGAGGGCGGCGCGGTCGTCGTGGTTCCCCGGGCAGACGAGCAGCGGGTGACGGGAGGTCAGCAGCTCCCGCACGACGGCGTATTCGTCCGGGGCCGCGTGGTCGGCGATGTCCCCGGTGACGAGCACGGCCGCCAGGTCGTACGGCAGGTCCTCCAGGTAGCGCATGACCGCGCGGGTGCGGTCGGCGCTGCGCTGCTCCAGGTCGACATGGATGTCGCTGACATGGGCGATGACGATCACGTGACTCGGTCCTCCGTACGGTCGGTGGGCGGGTGCCCGGCCGACCGTACGATGATCACGGTCCGTGCCGTAAGGGCCGCTTCGCGAGCGGTGGCCTGCTCACGGCGCGTCCGCTACTCGAAGCGCGCGGTGTCCCCCGCCCCGCGGCGCAGGACCTCGGGCTCGCCGCTGGAGAAGTCGACGACCGTGGTGGGTTCGGTGCCGCAGTCGCCGGAGTCGAGGACGGCGTCCACCAGGTGGTCGAGCCGTTCCTTGATCTCCCAGCCCACGGTCAGCGGCTCGGCCTCGTCGGGCAGCAGCAGGGTGCTGGAGAGCAGCGGTTCGCCGAGTTCGGCGAGCAGGGCCTGGGTGACGACGTGGTCGGGGATGCGGACGCCGACCGTCTTCTTCTTGGGGTGGAGCATCGCGCGCGGTACCTCCTTCGTCGCCGGGAGGATGAAGGTGTACGCGCCGGGGGTGGCGGCCTTGACCGCGCGGAAGACGTCGTTGTCGATGTGCACGAGCTGGCCCAGCTGGGCGAAGTTCTGGCACATGAGGGTGAAGTGATGCCGGTCGTCGAGGTCGCGGATCGCCCGGATGCGGCTGATGCCGTCCTTGCTTCCGAGTCGGCTGCCCAGCGCGTAGCAGGAATCGGTCGGGTACGCGACGAGCGCACCGTTCCGGATGCTGTCGGCCACCGTGCCGATGGTGCGCGGCTGGGGGTTGTCGGGGTGCACGTCGAAGTACTTCGCCATGGGGACAGTCTAATTTTCGCCGGCGGTGGCGCGCAGCCGACGCCAGACCGCCTTCGCCGCGTTGTGGCCGGACATGCCGTGTACGCCGGGGCCGGGAGGGGTGGCGGAGGAGCAGAGGAAGACCGCCGGGTGCGGTGTGGCGTAGGGGCGGAGCGAGAGGGTGGGGCGCAGCAGCAGCTGGAGGCCGCGGGCCGCGCCGCAGGCGATGTCGCCGCCGACGTAGTTGGCGTTGTGGGCGGCGAGTTCGGGCGGTCCGGCGGTGGCGCGGGCCAGGACGCGGTCGCGGAAGCCGGGGGCGAAGCGCTCGATCTGACGCTCGATCGCCTCGGTGAGGTCGCCGTTCCAGCCGTTGGGCACATGGCCGTACGCCCAGAAGACGTGCTTGCCCTCGGGGGCGCGGGAGGGGTCGACGAGGCTGGGCTGGGCGGTGATGAGGAAAGGCGTGTCGGGGGCGGTGCCGGAGGAGGCCTGGCGCAGCGCGGTGTCGATCTCCCGCGCGGTGGGGCCGACCTGGACGGTTCCGGCGCGTCGCGCTTCCTTGGCGGTCCACGGCACGGGGCCGTCCAGGGCGTAGTCGATCTTGAAGGCGCTCGCGCCGTACCGGTAGTGGTCGTAGTGGCCGCCGAAGCCGGCGATCCGGGCGAGGGCCGTCGGTGAGGTGTCGAAGACGTAGGCGCGGGCCGGCGGCAGGTCGTCGAGGCGCTTGACCTCGAAGTCGGTGTGGACGGCGCCGCCGAGGTCCTTGAGGTACGCGGTGAGGGCGTCGGAGATGGACTGCGAGCCGCCCCGGGGCAGGGGCCAGCCGCCGGCGTGGGCGGCGAGCGCGAAGACCAGGCCGACGGCGCCGGTGGCGAAGCCGCCGAGCGGGGCCATGACATGGCCGACGAGCCCGGCGAAGAGCGCGCGGGCCTTCTCGTCCTGGAAGCGGCGCATCAGCCAGGTGGACGGCGGCAGTCCGGTGAGGCCGAAGCGGGCGAGGGTGACCGGGTCGCGGGGCAGCGCGGTGAGCGGCAGCTGCATGAAGTCCCGGGCGAGGGTGTCCCACTTGCCGATGTAGGGGGCGACGAGTCTGCGGTACGCGCCCGCGTCGCGCGGCCCGAAGGAGGCTGCGGTCTCGGCGACGGAGCGGGCGAGGACGGCGGCGGTGCCGTCGTCCCAGGGGTGGGCCATGGGCAGTTCGGGGTGGAGCCACTCCAGTCCGTACCGCTTCAGCGGCATCGTCCTGAAGACCGGCGAACCGGCCCCGAGGGGATGCACGGCGGAGCAGGGGTCGTGGCGGAAGCCGGGGAGGGTCAGCTCCTGGGTCCTGGCCCCGCCGCCGACGGTCGACTTGGCCTCGAAGACGGCCACGGAGAAGCCGCGGCGGGCCAGTTCGACGGCGGCCGTCAGTCCGTTGGGCCCCGCCCCCACGACGACGGCATCGAGCATCGACGTCTTCTTCGACACCTTCGGACTCCTTCGTCAGCCGATGGCCAAGGCTCCCAGGATAGGCGGGGGGTTGTGCCGTCCTCACCGGCCCCCGAGGAGGGTCCGGATCCGCTCCGCGGTCCGGGCGTCCCGGGCCGCGGTGAACGGCAGCGCGTTCCCCCCGGTGATCCGGTACGGCTCCCCCGCGAGGGTCGTGTGCGTGCCGCCCGCCTCGGTGACGAGGAGCAGCCCGGCCGCGTGGTCCCAGGCGTACTCCCAGCCGAATGCGGTTCCGTCCAGCGCGCCGCGCGCCACGGCCAGGTACTCCAGGCCTGCGGAGCCGCACGGGCGGGGGGCGACGCCCTCGGTGACCAGGCCGAGCAGGGCGCGCTTCTGGTCCGGGGTGGTGTAGTCGGGGTGCGAGGTGGCGACCTCCAGGACCGCGCCCGGGGCGGGCGAACCGGCGTGCAGAGGCTGTCCGTTGAGTGTGGCGCCCCTGCCGCGTACGGCCACGGCGAACTCGTCCAGGGCGGGTGCGAAGGTCCAGGAGGCGAGCAACTCGCCGTGCTGGGCGAGCGCGACGAGGGTGCAGAAGGCGGGGTCGCCGTGGACGAACTGGCGGGTGCCGTCGACGGGGTCGACGATCCAGACGGGGGCGTCGCCGCGCAGGGCGTCGTAGACGGCGGGGTCGGCGTGGACCGCCTCCTCGCCGACGACCACGGATCCGGGGAGCAGGGCGGTCAGGGAGGCCGTGAGATGGGCCTCGGCGGCCCGGTCGGCGACGGTGACCAGGTCGTGCGGACCGTTCTTCTCGACGATGTCGTCGGCGGCGAGCTGCCGGAAGCGCGGCATGATCTCGGCGGCGGCCGCCTTGCGGACCGCCTCCTCCACCTCGGTCGTCCGGCCGCCGAGGACTTGGTCAAGGAACTCATCGCTCATGTGTCCAGCTAAGCACGGGGCGCTGACAAGCGGACCGGCGCATCTGTCACCCTCCGTTTCCCCTGGGAGTACCCTTTGGCCGAGTTCACCCCTTACACGCAGGGAGGGTTCCGTGCACGGCGCGTACCACGGTGAGTACAAGGTTCCCGGCGGGAAACTGGTGGTCGTCGACCTCGACGCCGAGGACGGGGTCCTGCGGAACGTCCGGGTGGCGGGCGACTTCTTCCTGGAGCCGGACGAGGCGATCCTGGCGATCGACCGCGCCCTGGAGGGCGCGCCGGTCGACACGGACGCCGCCGGTCTCGCGGCACGGATCGACGCGGCGCTGCCGGCGGGCACGCAGATGTTCGGGCTGACCACGGAGGGCATCGGGGTCGCGGTCCGCCGCGCCCTCGCCCACGCCACGGACTGGACCGACTACGACTGGCAGCTGATCCACGAGCCGCCGCAGTCCCCCGCCCTGCACATGGCGCTCGACGAGGTCATCACGGCCGAGGTGGCCGCCGGACTCCGCCCGCCGACCCTGCGGGTCTGGGAGTGGGGCGCCCCCGCGGTGGTCATCGGCAGCTTCCAGTCCCTGCGCAACGAGGTCGACCCGGAGGCCGCGGAGCGGCACGGCATCCAGGTGGTGCGCCGGATCAGCGGGGGCGGGGCCATGTTCATCGAGCCCGGCAACACGATCACGTACTCGCTCTCCGTGCCCGACGCCCTCGTGCAGGGCCTGTCCTTCACCGACAGCTACGCCTACCTCGACGACTGGGTGCTCGGCGCGCTCGGCGACATGGGCATCCGGGCCTGGTACCAGCCGCTCAACGACATCGCCACGGACGCGGGCAAGATCGCGGGCGCGGCGCAGAAGCGGATGGTGGCGGGCGAGGGCGCGGTCCTGCACCACGTGACGATGGCGTACGACATCGACGCGGACAAGATGACGGAGGTGCTGCGGATCGGCCGCGAGAAGCTCTCCGACAAGGGCACGAAGAGCGCGAAGAAGCGGGTGGATCCGCTGCGGCGCCAGACGGGCCTGCCGCGCGAGACGGTGATCGAGCGGATGATCGCCTCGTTCCGGGGCCGGTACGGACTGTCGGAGGGCCACGTCACGGAGGACGAGCTGACGCGGGCGAAGGAGCTGGCGGAGACGAAGTTCGGCACGCGGGAGTGGACGGCGCGGGTGCCGTAGCCGCGGCCCGGCCCCCGTGCCCCCTGCGTAGGGTGGCGGCATGCGTGTCGAGGGGCCGGTGAAGCCGGGACTGCGGATGGAGTGCGCCGACGGGCGACGGTTGGTGCTGATGCAGGGCGCCGTCCCCGTACTCTTCGCCCGGCAGCGGGCCACCCACCACGGCCTGCACTACGCGCGCACCGGCCGGTACGCCTCTCCGCTCGCCCCGCTCCGGGCCGAACGGGCGCGTGCGGTGGCGGAGTTCGCGGCTCCGGGCTCGGCCCGGTGGCCGGAGCGCTGGGCCGCGTACGCGGAGGCGGAGCTCCGAACGGCGGCCGACGGGCCGCTGCACGCGGGCGAATGGCTGCTGGCCCCGGACACCCACCGGTGGTTCGTGGCCGCCAACTGGCCCAAACTCCTGGCTCACGACCCCGACCGGGGCCATCTGACCTGGTTCGGGTACGGCGACCCCGTGGAGGACGCGCGCGATCTGCTGCCGCTGCGGGCACTGTCACACCCGGAGGCGCCGCGTGTGAAGGCGTACCGCCGTCAGTACCGGGAGGGCGTCCTGCCCCCGGTGTTCGCCTGGTGGATCAGCGGGCTCAACTCCCCCGTGGTCCTCGACGGTCACGACCGGCTGACGGCGGCGCTCGCGCAGGGCGGCCGGCCGGAGGTGCTGATCCTGTCGCGGGCCGTGGACGCCGCGTGGGTGGCGCTCTGCGCCGAGCGTCCGGTGCTCGAGTACGAGAAGCGCGTCGCCACGCTGGACGGCCCGCTCGGCCCGTCGCGGATCGCGAACGAGAGCCGGATGCTGGCCTCCCGGCTCAGAGCGATCGTCCACTCCCCCGACCTCACCCGCGCCTGGCCGTTCCCGGGCGGCGCCCCCGCCTGGGAGGCGGCCGCGGCCGCGCACGTCCCCGGCTGGGCCCCGGACGCCGACAGCTGATCACGCCCGTCCGTCACCGGTCCGGCCCCATGATCAGGTGACCGTATCCGTCGCGCGTCGTTGAGCCCACGCGGGCCGGGACGGACGTACGGAAGGCGTGCGGAAACGTCTCCGCACTCCTCGGCCCCGGGAACACGGCGCCGACGGTACGGAGATCAGGTGGGACGGGCGAGGAAGCTCATGGCGACGGTCGCGGGCGCGGTGATGGCGGTGTGCCCCCTCGGCATCGCGCCGCCCGCGCGGGCGGTCGTCGGCGGACACGAGGCACGGCCCCACCAGTACCCCTTCATGGCGGGACTGGTGGACGTGGTGGAGCGACGGGTGATGTGCGGCGGGGCGCTGATCGGCAACCGGTACGTGCTCACCGCCGCCCACTGTCTGACGGGCTCGTACAGCAGTCCCACGCGGGTGGGCGTGCTGCTCGGCGACCACGACCTGACGACCGGCGCCGACAGCCCGCACGCGGTCCTGGCGTCCCCCGCCCGCTTCGTCCCGCACCCGGAGTACGACCCGGAGACCCAGCGGAACGACATCGCGCTCGTCGAGCTCGCCGAACCGGTCGCCCTCAACCGCGACGTGCGCCCGATCGGCCTGCCCACCGCGTCCGACCGGGGCGCCTCCGACCACACGCAGGTCGAGGTGCCGGGCTGGGGCACCACCTCGTTCGGCGGCCGCACCTCCGACGTGCTGCGGACCGTGACCCTCGGCACGATGAGCAACCCGGTCTGCGCGAGCCGGGGCATGTCGCAGATCGCCCCCACTCAGATCTGCACGTACTCCCCCGGGCGCGACACCTGCCAGTACGACTCCGGCAGCCCCCTGGTCCGGATGGTCGGGGGGCGGCCGTACGTCGTCGGGCTGGTGTCCTACGGCAAGGAGTGCGCCACCGACACCCCCGCCGTGAACACCCGGGTCCGCTCCTACCTCAGCTGGATCGAGCGGACGACCGGCCGGCCGGCCCGCGCCTCATGAGGGCGGTGTAGAGGAGCAGCGAGGCCGCGAGGCCGACGGCCCAGCCGTAGTCGGCCAACGGCTTCAGGAAGGGGACGAGCCCGTCCTCGGGGAAGGGCCCGGTGCCCGGGGCGGAGTGGGAGCCGCCGACGGCGAGGACGCCGCCGACCGCGAAGGCGAGCACGGCCGCCGGGTTCCAGCCGCTCCGGTACCAGTAGGGTCCGTCGGCCCGGTAGAGCCCTTCGAGGTCGAGGACGGTCCGGCGGACGAGCCAGTAGTCGGCGATGAGGATGCCGGCGACCGTACCGAGGAGCCCGCCGACCAGGCCGAGCCAGGTGAAGATGTACAGCTCGGGGGTGGCGGTCAGCTTCCACGGCATGATGAGGACGCCGACGACGCCGGTGATCAGCGCGCCGGTACGGAAGTCGATGAGCTTCGGGGCGAGGTTGGCGAGGTCGTACGCCGGGGAGACCACGTTCGCCGCGATGTTCACCGACAGGGTGGCGACGAGGACGGTCACCAGTGCGAACAGCAGCCCGAAGACGTTGTCGGTCTTGGCGGCGAGCGCCACCGGGTCCCAGACGGGCGCCCCGTACACGGCCTGCGAGCCGGAGGTGACGAGCACCGAGAGCAGCGCGAACAGGGTCATGGTGGTGGGGAGGCCGAGGGTCTGGCCCCACACCTGGGCGCGCTGGCCGGCGCCGAAGCGGGTGAAGTCGGGGATGTTGAGGCTGAGTGTCGCCCAGAAGGCGATCATGCCCATGAGGGCGGGGAAGAAGACGGGCCAGAAGTCGGCGCCCCAGCCGAGCTTCGACGGCTGGTCGAGCAGCGGCCCGAGGCCGCCCGCCTTGGCGGCGACCCACCAGAGGAGGACGAGCGCGCCGACGATGACGAAGGGCGCGGCCCAGTTCTCGAAGCGGCGCAGGGCCTCCATCCCCCGGTAGATGATGGCGAGTTCGAGGGCCCAGAAGAGGACGAAGCAGAGCCAGAGCGTCCAGGGCTGGCCGCCGATCCTCGACGCGTCCGCCCAGCCGCCGCCGAAGACCTTGTCGAGCAGGACGAAGACGCCCTGGCCGCCGATCCAGGTCTGGATGCCGAACCAGGCGCAGGCGACCCCGGCCCGGATGAGGGCGGGCAGGTTCGCCCCGCGGAGCCCGAAGGAGGCGCGGGCGAGGACGGGGAAGGGGATGCCGTACTTGGGTCCGGCGTGTCCGGTGAGCAGCATCGGCAGCAGGACGACGACGTTGGCGAGGGCGATGGTGAGGACGGCCTGCTTCCAGTCCATGCCGAGGGCGACGAGACCGGAGGCGAGCATCCAGGAGGGGATGTTGTGGGCCATGCCGACCCAGAGCGCTGCGAAGTTGTAGGTGGTCCAGCGGCGTTGGGCGACGGGGACGGGGAGCAGGTCGTCGTTGACGAAGCGGGGATCGGCGGGCCGTGCGGTGCCGGGGGCGAGTTCGACGCGGTCGCCGCCGGCGGGCCCGGAGCGGCCGGTGGGGCCGGCGGGTTCGGTCGGGCTTCCCGGGGGGACGGTTGCGGTCATACGGAGGAACCCTTCGTTCGGCGGGGAGGACGGAACGAGGTGTCGCCCGAGGAGGGCGAGGGGGTGCCATGCCGGATCGGCTCCGTCGTGGTCTGTCAAGAACCACTTGCAGCCAAGGAGTCGGGGCCCGATTCTTCCACTCGCCGTGCGACGCGGGTAGACCCGCGCATCACGTCGGCGTACGCGAGGCGCCTACGACCGCCCCCCGTACGTGCAGATGGCCGTCCAGCGGGAAGGCGGGCGGCGCCGAGGGCAGAAGCCTGTCGAACGCGTAGCCGCACTTCTCCGCCACGCGGCAGGAAGCCTGGTTGTCGACCTGGTGGAGGAGTTCGAGGCGTTCGAGGCCGTCGGGTCCGAAGGTGTCGAACGCCCAGCCGGTCAGGGTTTCCAGGGCTCGGGGTGCCACGCCCCGCCCCCGGGCCGCGGCCGCCGTCCAGTAGCCGACCTCGGCGAACGGCTTGCCGGAAGCGACCTCCTTGAGCGCGACGCTGCCCACGAGGCGCTGCGGCTCCCCGTCGAGGGGCGTCTCGAAGACGGCGAATCCGAACCGGACGCCCGCAGCCCAGCCCTCCTCCTGGGCCCGCACCCACGCCAGTCCGTCGTCCTCGCTCTCCATCGGCGAAGCCGCCCGACGGCGCAGTTCGGGATCCCGGTGCGACTCGACCAACTCCGCGACGTCTTCCACGGACCAGGGGCGGAGAAGGAGAACGGGAGCGGTCGGGGTCGCGGCTGACGTGAGCAGGACGGTGGCGTTCATCGGTTGATCGTAGAGCCTGCCCGAACGCGGCAGCCGGCCCGACGGAACGGGGGCCGGTGTTCGCGTAAGCACCGACTTCGGCTGAAACCGCGTTTCTTCGAGGAACGATTTTCCGCCTCAAAATCGGGTGAAAAACGAACAAAGCACACGCCTCGGCAACTCTGCATGACTGAATTGGTTTATGTGCGGGCATAGAGTTCCGGCCACGATGGAGCCAAGGATTGTTTGAAACCCCTTTCCTGCGCTGTCCGGGCAATGTAGGTTTCTGCGAGTCACGGGGGCGGCTCCACGCGCCCTTTCCCGGCAGGCAAGACTCCAGGCATTCACCAGAACAGGGTGGGTGAGTGATTGCGCTGCCATTCGCAAGGAAATCAATCCACGGCTCAATGGGTTGAACTCCGAAAGGGCGGGCCATTTGCCCACACGGTTGCCGCTTCTTGGTTCGAGAGGCGAGATCCACGCCGGAGTATTTCTCTGCGCAGCTGCCGCACAGAGAGCCCGTTCACAAAAAGGAGCAAGAAGAGGATGAGGAAGAAGGTTGCCGCAGTCGTTTCCGGTGCGGCTTTTCTGGGATTCTTTGGTGCGACACCAGCCATGGCGGGAGGGGACATCGACAATCTGTGGGACCCTGCGGCCTGCGCGGCCCCCTCCGGCTCGGCCTTCAAGTTCCACCTTTATTACAACTCGGGCCAGAACGGCGCCTACCGGAACATCGGGTACAACGTCTACAACTTCGATGTCCTGTGGAACGGCAACAACGCACCCGGCGGCGGCACACCGCTTCGCTACTGCATCGTAGGCGCCAGCAACCCACTGCCCGGCTCCAATCAGACGGTAAAGAACAATGCCGCGTCCGGGACGAACGATCACTACAAGTACAAGGCCAGGGTTCATTTCAGGAGTGGGTACGGCGGCCCGACGGACATCATGAACCCTTATCAGCACATCGACCGGTTCAGGTACGTCTACAACGAGAATGCATC
The DNA here is from genome assembly GCF_036192275.1 of Streptomyces sp. NBC_00250. Lineage (NCBI taxonomy): Bacteria > Bacillati > Actinomycetota > Actinomycetes > Kitasatosporales > Streptomycetaceae > Streptomyces > Streptomyces sp. NBC_00250. The sequence continues at coordinate 1,990,941 of NZ_CP108088.1, forward strand.
GTTCTCGTGGGCCTCGTGAGATAACGGAAGGGCGAGAATGATGCTCAGCAGCAAGATGACGAAAGCAACTGCTCCCATTGCCGCTGCGGCAGCGTTAGGGGCAGTGGCGATCGCCCTGACGATAGGACAGTCGGGCACGAAGGCCGACCATCAGGCTTCGGCGAGCCGAAGCGATGTGGCTGCACCGAAGGCGCCGAAGGCGCCTCAGGCACTCGTCGGTGACGAGAAGAATCCGGCCACGTGGCGCCTTCCCGTGGAAGACTTCATCAGCTCCAGATCCGATGCCCTGAAGATTTCCGGTGTGCGGGACGATCTCATCGACGCCTGTATGAGCAAGGCGGGGTACGAGAAGTGGCAACCCGCACCCGACCTGCCGGATCTCAGCGGCGATTCGATGGTCGACCGTAGGTACGGCGTCCACGATCCCGTGCTCACCGGGCAGCGTGGCTACCACCCGGCGCTCGACGTCCAGGAGGAATACGACGCGGCGATCGAGGTCGGCGCGGTCGACAAGTCCGGTTCCGACCCGGACGCGCTGCGTGCGTGTGCCGAGTCGACCGACGCCCAGGCGCCGGCGATCCAGTCGTCCTCACTGGTGGAACAGATCGACGCCACTTCGTACACCGAGTCCATGAAGGATCCCGCGGTAGTGACCGCCTTCGCCCGGTGGACCGCGTGCATGAAGGACAAGGGCTACAGCTACAAGTCCCCTCTCGAGCCGATGGACGACCCCAGGTTCAGCCATCCCACCACCGTCACGGAACTGGAAATCTCCACGGCCAAGGCCGATCTGAGCTGCCGTGAGCAGTTCGACGTGACGCGTACCTGGTTCGACGCCGAGACGAAGATCCAGCAGGCGCAGATCGGGAAGAACCTCCCTGCCCTGAACGCGATCAAGAGCGAGAACCGCTCCGTCGCGGCGAAGTCGGCCGCGCTGGCCGCAGCGAAGAACTGACCGGCCGAAACAGCCGCCTGGCGACAGTCGTGGCGCCGTCACCCGGCAACCGGCCGGCGCACGTCTCCACCGCAACCGAGCACCATCGGCGTCTGGCACCACCGCCCCGGCGCTTCTGATCCGCTGCACAGAAGCCGGGCCCCGGCACCGAAGGTGTGGGGTGTCGTCGTGCGCCCGCGACGACACCCCACCCCTGAACCTGCGCAAGGGCCTCGGTAGGGAGTGACGTCGGCGAGCGGACCGAGAGGTTGTCTCACGTGGTGAGCTTCGCGAGTCTCAGGTAGCAGGTCAGGGCTGCGGCAAGGCCGAGGAAGGCAAGGAAGTGGCTGCCCTTCGTTCGCACCGGACGGTACGGCGGCGGTAGCCGATGGGCCAGGAGAGCCACCGCTCGCTCCTCCCGCGGTGCCGACTGAGCAGCTCACCGGATTCGATACCGGGGCGGACGATCCGTGCGACTTTCGATCGATCCCCCTCGTCCTGCCGGAGTGCCATGGCCGAGACCATGGCACTCCGATTCCCGTGCCCGTACTCGCGGCTGAGCGGTCTCGGTCTCTCCGCCGTCCCAGGAGCGTGCAGAGAAGTGAACAGACAAGTCCACACACCCACACGACACTTACGCGGCCCAGCGGCCCTCGTGTTGAGCGCCGCGTTGGCGGGAGGACTCCTCCAAGCGGCCGGCCCCGCGACGGCCGCACCGGATCCGGGTGAGACGCCACGCGCCACGTCCCCGTCGACTCCCTCCGGCAAGGGTCCCGATCCCCGGACGGTCCCGTCCCCGGACAAGAACCTCGGTTCGACCTGGAAGACCTCCACGGACCGTGTCGTCACGACCGCCGCCGACGCCGGCGGTCTGCGCATCCTCGCCGCGAACGGTTCCGACGCCTTCGCCTGGAAGACCGTCGCCGTCCTCGCCGAACCGGGCATGCAGGCGGACACCTGGATCGGCAACGCGTGCGTCATGGACCGCTCGCACGCGGCGGTCGCCTACGCACCCCGCACCTTCACCAATCGCCCGGACCTGATGACGGGCGGCGCGTTCACCGCCATCGTCGACATCGACTCCGGCCAGGTGACCAAGCTCCCCTTCACCGCCTCCCTCGCGTACTTCGACCCGAGCTGCAACCCGGCGACAGGCACCGCGCTGTTCAGCGCCTTCCGAGACGACCGAAGCCGCCTCCTCACCGTGGACACCACCGGAGACGTCGTGTCCGACACGGACGTGACCGGTCAGGTGACCTCCGCGGTCCCCGTCGCGGACGGCGCAGTCGCCGCGCGCGGCCGCAAGCTGGTGCACGTGAACCGGAAGGGCAAGGTCGAGAGCCTCGCCACCGCGTCCGGAGTGCCCTCCGAGATCCGGGCGTCGGGGAAGAACGGGATCGCCTTCCTCGACCACCGGGACAGCACCGCGTACGCCAGGCTGTGGCGGGCCGACCGGGCTGCCGTCTCGACGCTCGCCACCGGAAAACTCGGCGACCTCGGCCTGAAGCAGGGCCACACCGGCAAGGTCTTCCTCACGGGCACCCCCACCGCGCCGTCGCGTACCGCGGGGACCGGAATCGTGCCCCTCGCCGTACCCGCCGACGTCGCCGTCTCCGGCGAGGGCCGCCTCGCCGTCGACCCCGTCCTCGCCCCCACCGTCCGCAGGGGCCTGAACCGGCTCAAGGGGGCGGGCCATGACTCCACCGCCGCTGAACCGCCCCGGGAGACCACTGGAGAAGCCCCCGCCCCTCCCGACGAGGAGCGGCCGGTGACGGTGACCGCCACCGCCACCGCCACCGGTGAGGAGTTCACTCAGTCGGTACGGGAGACGAGCAGCGCCCCGGGCAAGGACACGGCCTCCCCGGCCCTGCCCGATACGAGCGCCGCGGATCGGTCCGCCACCGGATCCGCCACGAGGGCGGCCGCTTCCCTCGCCAACGACCCCGTCGACACGGACCGATGGTGCTCCGTCCCGCGTAACGACGTGAACAGCCAGGCACTGCAGCCCACGCCGAACCAGGTCGAGTGGGCCGTCGACATGGCCGTGCGCGGCGAGCTGCGTTCTCAGTGGATCACCCAGGGCGGCTGGCGCTCCCAGATCGGTCTGCTCACGGTCGATCCGCAGGCCCTCTTCCCGAGGCCGGAGCTGAAGGGCGGCGGCAGCGGCCGTATCCCTGCCCAGGTCCTCCTCGGCGTCCTCGCCCAGGAGTCGAACCTGTGGCAGGCCGAATCGGGTGCGATCCCCGGGCAGATGGGCAACCCCCTGGCCGCCGTCGCCGGCTTCTACGGCCACAAGGGGAGCGACTCGGATTCCTACTGGAAGATCAACTGGGAGAATTCCGACTGCGGTTACGGCGTCGGTCAGGTGACCGACGGCATGCGCATGGCCGGACACGAGAAGACCGGCGAGACCGCGCTGTCGCCGCAGAAGCAGCGGGCCGTGGCCCTCGACTACACGGTGAACATCGCCGCCTCGATGTACATCCTGGCCGACAAGTGGAACCAGGTGCACACCGACGGCCAGAAGATCACCATCAACAACGACGACCCCGCCAAGCCGGAGAACTGGTTCGCCGCACTCTGGAACTACAACCTCGGCTTCAACCCTCCCACCACCCCGGGAGCCCCGTGGGGCCTCGGCTGGTACAACAACCCGGCCAACCCGATGTACCCGGCGAGCCGCGGCCCCTTCATGGAGAACAGTCCCACCGACGCTGCGAACCCCCAGAAGTGGCCGTACCAGGAGAAGGCTCTCGGCTGGGGCGCCTGGTCCATGGACACCGGCCGTTCCTACGCCACCAGCGGTCGGCAGGACTGGCCCGGTGAGGCCGGCTTCGCCTCTGCGGGCTTCCGCCCGGCCTGGTGGACCAGCGTCGGGGACCGCACGCGGATAAAGCCGCCGCTGAGCGCGTTCTGCAACACCGTGAACAGCTGCGACCCGAACAACCCGCCGCAGTGCGGCACCGAGCTCTGCTACATGCAGTACTGGTACCGCGGGTACAACGTGACCTGGAAGAACGACTGCGCCAGCACCTGCGGCAACGAGGACATCAAGTACCAGACTCTGCGCGCAGAACCTGGTCGGGGCACCCGCCTTCAGTACGGCACTCCCAGCTGCACCCCGCCCACCGGGTTCCCGTCGAACGCGCTCGTCGTGGAGTCGCTACCGGGCGGCGCACAGACCTGGAGCGACTGCGGCACCTCACAGTCCGCCGGCAGCTTCCAGTTCAGCTTCAACCCGGACGCCGACGGCGAGTACGAGGCCAAGGGCGACCTGCACCAGATCGGCGGCGGCTACGACGGTCACTTCTGGTACGCCCACACCCGTGACTCCGCCCGCCTCGGAGGGTTCAACGGACGGATGACGGTCACCGGCACCTGGACGCTGAATCAGAATCTCAACTGGGCCCGCGTCCTGGTCCACCAGCCCGACACGGGCGCCCGCACGCAGCAGGCCCAGTACGTGATCAAGGGAGTCGCCGGCGGAGACCGCAACCGCTACGTCAACACCCACTTCAGCAAGAACACCTGGGTCGACCTGGGCGTCTACAACTTCACCGGCACCCCGAAGGTCGAGCTGTCGAACACCACCGGTGACGGCACGGCGGACCACAACATCGCCTGGGACGCCGTGGCCTTCCAGCCACTTCCCGGCAAGCCCAAGCACATGGTCGTCGCCATGGGCGACTCGTACTCCTCCGGCGAGGGCGCGGGCGCCTACTCCCCCGAGTCCGACACCTCCCACGGCACCAGCCAGTGGAACGCCTGCCGCCGCAGCGCCAACTCCTGGGCACGCAAGGTCGTCCTGCCCTCTCAGAGCGCCACCATCGGCACGCTCTCCGACGGTTTCAGCTCCGCTGTCGCATTCCAGAACGTGACCTGCTCCGGGGCGATGACCAAGAACGTGGCCTCCGTACCGTCCGGCAACACTCCTCAAGCCCATGGTGAGGGCCAGTTCCGGGAAGTACGCCAGACCGAGTCGGGTGTCCTGGACTCGAACACCACGCTGGTGATGCTCACTCTTGGCGGCAACGACGAGGGGGGCTTCGCCAACGCCATGCAGGAGTGCGGAAGCCTGAGCAACTGCAGCAACGACTCGACCTTCCTGCCCCGCAACAAGGCCATCGTGGACCGGATGATCCCCGATCTGAAGAGCGTCCTGGAGACCATCGCGACGAAGGCCCCCAACGCGTCGATCGTGCTCATGGGATACCCGGAGCTGCTCAGCCGCACGGTCAAGTGCTCGGGATCGTGGTACTACGACCTGACGGAGGTGGCCGCCCTCGCCGACCTCGTGAACTATGCCGATGCGGAGCAGCGGAAGGTGGCGGATGGTCTCCGCACCGGCCAGCAGAAGCTCAAGATCCAGTACGCCAACCCCGTCGACGCGTTCGTGGGACACGGCGGCTGCGATGAACCGGAGTGGATCAACAAGATCGTCATAGGTCCGAACGGTGACGGCGACTTCCATGCCGGAGACCCTGCCTCCCAGGCTTGCACATGGGAGTGGCTCGGCGGGGACTGCCTCAGCCGTGAGTCCTTCCACCCGAAGAGTTCGGGTACGACGGGCTACGCTCAGGTGATGGTGAGCCGCCTGAACGAGATCGGATACACAGGTATCTGAGATGACGCAAGAACCGGGCCCGCGTACCTGGTCGGCCCCTCTGACGAGCAGGCTGAACGGGTGCGCGGGCATGGTCCTCGGTGCGGCCGTACTGGCCTTCGTGGCAGTCGCGCTGCTGGTCGCCCATGCCGTGCCGGCGTTCTTCGACCGACCCGATCCGGTCCCGGAGGAGGCGGTCGGCAAGCAAGTGGGACTGACCCGGTACCGCCTCGGCCAAGCGCTGGAGGACGGCACACTGACCGACCTGGAGATCGGCCGAGCAGCGGGCGGAGATTGGCGTGCGGAGCGGGACCGCACACCGCCGCGCATCGTGGTGAAGTATCCGGTGCCGGGTGAAGAAAAGTCCTACCAGTGCCATGCGTTCACGTTTCCGGACGGGCTGAAGGCAGGAGCGCCTGTCACGAGCCAGAAGCTGAACGGCTGTCCATCTGAGTGGTAGGGGTCCGGTGGCCCGGCACGACGTCGTGCCGGGCCGGCGGAGGTTCGGCGGCCGGTCAGGCGGAGGTTCGGCGGCCGGTCAGGCGGAGGTTCGGCGGCCGGTCAGGCGTTGATCGCGGGGATGATGTCGGAGCCGTAGGCGTCGATGGTGCCCTCGCGGTTGTCGTGCATGTCGTAGACGGCGAACTGGTCGACGCCGAGGTCCTTGAGATGGCGGAGCTTGGCGATGTGGGCCTCGGGGGGCCCGAGGAGGCAGAAGCGGTCGACGATCTCGTCGGGGACGAAGACGGTGTCGGGGTTGTCGGCACGGCCGTGGTGGGAGTAGTCGTAGCCCTGCCGGTCCTTGATGTAGGCCGTCAGCTCCTCCGGGACCATCGAGGAGTGCTCGCCGTACTTGGACACCAGGTCGGCGACGTGGTTGCCGACCATGCCGCCGAACCAGCGGCACTGGTCCCGGGCGTGGGCCAGGGCCTCCGGGGAGTCGTCCGCCGTGACGTAGGCGGGGGCGGCGACGCAGATCGTGAGGGCCTCGGGGTCGCGGCCGGCCTCCCGGGCCGCCTCCCGGACGGCCTTGACCATCCATTCGGTGAGGAAGGGGTCGGCGAGCTGGAGGATGAAGCCGTCGGCCTTCTGTCCGGCGAGGGCGAGCGCCCTGGGGCCGTAGGCCGCCATCCAGACGGGAAGCCTTCCGTTCGTGATCCACGGGATGCGGATCGCGTTGCCGTCGACCTCGGCCTCCCGGCCCTCCGCCAGGTCTCGGATGACGTCGATGGCCTCCCCGAGCCGGGCGAGGGTGTTGGGCTTGCGGCCGGCGACGCGCATCGCGGAGTCGCCTCGGCCGATGCCGCAGACGGTGCGGTTGCCGTACATGTCGTTGAGGGTGGCGAAGGTGGAGGCCGTGACCTCCCACGTACGCGTCCCGGGGTTGGTGACCATGGGGCCGACGTGGAGTTTCGTGGTGTTGGCAAGGATCTGGCTGTAGATGACGAAGGGTTCCTGCCAGAGCACGGCGGAGTCGAAGGTCCAGCCGTAGCGGAAGCCGTTGCGCTCCGCCCGGCGCATCAGGCCGACGACCTGCGAGGCGGGCGGGTCGGTCTGCAGGACAAGTCCGAAGTCCACGCGGGACCTCCTGGTTCGTTCGGTGCGGTTCGGTCCTGGGGTGGCTCAGCCCAGGTACTGGCAGGTGGACCTGGGGGTGAAGGTGCCGTGGCCGGCGTGACCGACGTACTTGCGCTGGTCGACGACGAGTTCGCCGCGCGAGAGGACGGTCTCGACCTGGCCGGTGACCGTCTTCCCCTCGTACGCCGAGTAGTCGACGTTCATGTGGTGGGTGTCCACGGACAGCGTCTGGACGGCGTGCGGGTCGTAGATGACGATGTCGGCGTCGGCGCCGGGGGCGATCGTGCCCTTCTGCGGATAGAGGCCGAACATCCGGGCCGGTGACGCGCAGGCGATCTCGATCCACCGGCGCCGTGAGATGTGCCCGTCGACGACCGCCTGGTGGAGGAGGTCCATGCGGTTCTCCACCCCGGGAAGACCGTTGGGGATCTTCGAGAAGTCTCCGATTCCGAGGTCCTTCTGGCCCGTGAAGCAGAACGGGCAGTGGTCGGTGGACACCACTTGGAGGTCGTTGGTCCGCAGCCCGCGCCAGAGCGCCGCCTGGTGCTCCTTCGGCCTGAGCGGGGTGCTGCACACGTACTTCGCGCCCTCGAAGCCCGGCTCCGCGAGGTTGTCGGTGGAGAGGAAGAGGTACTGGGGGCAGGTCTCGCCGAAGACGGGCAGCCCCTTGTCGCGGGCGGTCGCGATCTCGGCGACCGCCTCCTCGGCCGAGACGTGGACGACGTACAGCGGCGCCCCCGCCACCCGCGCGAGCTGGATCGCCCGGTGGGTGGCCTCCGCCTCCAGGAGCGCCTTGCGGACCTCCCCGTGGTAGCGGGGGTCGGTCTCGCCGCGGGCGAGGGCCTGCTCGACGAGGACGTCGATCGCGATGCCGTTCTCGGCGTGCATCATGATCAGCCCGCCGTTGTCGGCGGAGCGCTGCATGGCCCGCAGGATCTTGCCGTCGTCGCTGTAGAAGACGCCGGGGTAGGCCATGAAGAGCTTGAAGGAGGTGATGCCCTCCTGGACGAGCCGGTCCATCTCCTTGAGCGTGTGCTCGTTGACGTCGGAGAGGATCATGTGGAAGGCGTAGTCGATCGCACAGTTTCCGTCGGCCTTGGCGTACCAGGCGTCGAGCCCCTCGCGCAGGCTGTGGCCGACGCTCTGGACGGCGAAGTCGACGATGGTGGTGGTGCCGCCCCAGGCCGCGGCGCGGGTGCCGGTCTCGAAGGTGTCGGAGGCGAAGGTGCCGCCGAAGGGCAGCTCCATGTGGGTGTGGGCGTCGACGCCGCCGGGCAGCACGTAGCGGTCGGTGGCGTCGATCGTCCGTTCGGCGGTCCAGCCGGCCGCCACGTCCGAGCCGTGGGCCGCGAGGGCGACCACGCGGCCGTCCTCGATCAGCACATCGGCGTGGAGTTCGTCGGCGGCGGTGACGACGAGGCCGCCCCGGATGACGGTACGGGTGCTCACGGGACTCTCCCTGCTCGATACGGCGATACGGCGATACGGCGATACGGCGATACGGAGATACGGCGATACGGCGATACGGCGGGATGGTGCTGAGGAGTGACTACAGCTGTCGAAGGGCCTCTTCGAGCATTGCCGCGCCCTCCTCCGCCTCGGCGACGGTGAGCGAGAGCGGTGGGGCGATGCGCAGGGTGCTGGTGTTGTGGCCGCCGCCCTTGCCGATCAGCAGGCCGTTCTCGCGGGCGGCCTCCAGGACGGCGGCTGCCGCGTCCGGGTCGGCGCGGTCGGAGCCCGGTTCGGTGAGCTCGATGCCGATCATGAGACCGCGGCCGCGGACCTCCCGTACCGCCTCGACTCCGGCGCAGGCGGCCCTGACCCGCTCGATGAGCAGACCGCCGACCCGGCGCGCGTTGCCCTGGAGGTCGTGCTCCAGGAGGTACGAGAGGTTGGCGAGCCCGGCCGCCATGGTGACGGGCGAACCACCGAAGGTGGAGATGGAGTTGGCGTCGATGCTGTTCATGATGTCGGCGCGGGCGACGACCCCGCCGACGGACATGCCGTTGCCGATGCCCTTGGCGAAGGTGAGGATGTCGGGCGGCCCGGCCTGATCGTGCGCCTGCCAGCCCCAGAAGTGCTCGCCGGTACGACCCCAGCCGGTCTGCACCTCGTCGGAGATCCACAGGATGCCGTGCCGGTCGAGGACCCTGCGGAAGGCGGCGTACAGACCGTCGGGCGGGGCGGTGAAGCCGCCGACGCCCTGGATGGGTTCGGCGATGAGCGCGGCGACGTCCCGGGTGTGGCCGAGGAGGTCCTCCAGGTCCGCGACGCAGGCCTCGATGAACCGCTCGTCGGTGTACTGGGCGTACGGGCCTCGGGTGCGGACGCCGCCGTGCACGTACAGGGTCTGCAGCGGCGAGAGGCTGGTGGGCGACCAGGCGCGGTTGCCGGTGATGCCGACGGTGGAGAAGGAACGGCCGTGGTAGCTGTTCCGCATGGCCAGGATCTGGTTCGAACGCCGGTGGGCGGTGGCGAGGAGGAGCGCCGTGTCGTTGGCCTCGGTGCCGGAAGTGGTGAAGAAGACACGGGCGTCGGGGATGCCGGAGAGTCCGGCGATCCGCTCGGCGAGCTCCACCATCGGGCGGTTGAGGTAGAGCGTCGAGGAGTGGATGATCCGCCCGGCCTGCTCGGCGACCGCCTTGGTGACCTCGGGCAGGGCGTGGGCGGTCATGGTGGTGAGGATGCCGCCGAAGAAGTCGAGGTACCGGCGTCCGTCGGCGTCCCAGACATGGCGCCCCTCGCCGTGGGTGATCTCGATGGGGTCCTTGTAGTAGAGGGCGACCCAGTCGGGGATGACGGCCTTGTGCCGGTCGAAGAGGCTGCTCACGGCTGCACCAGCCCGTCGTACGCGTCGGGGCGCCGGTCCCGGTAGAACGCCCATTGCTGGCGCACTTCCTCGATCAGCCCGAAGTCGAGGTCGCGGACGAGGAGTTCCTCGGTCTTGTCGGAGGCGACGTCGCCGACGAACCGGCCGCGCGGGTCGACGAAGTAGCTCGTGCCGTAGAAGTCGTTGTCGCCGTACTCCTCGATGCCGACGCGGTTGATGGCGGCGACGAAGTACTCGTTGGCGACGGCCGCGGCGGGCTGCTCCAGCTGCCAGAGGTAGGAGGAGAGGCCGCGGTGGGTGGCCGAGGGGTTGTAGACCAACTGTGCGCCGTTGAGGCCGAGTTGGCGCCACCCTTCGGGGAAGTGCCGGTCGTAGCAGATGTAGACCCCGACCCTTCCGACGGCCGTGTCGAAGACCGGCCAGCCCGCGTTCCCCGGGCGGAAGTAGTACTTCTCCCAGAATCCCTTGACCTGGGGGATGTGGTGCTTGCGGTACTTGCCGAGGTAGCTGCCGTCGGCGTCGATCACGGCGGCGGTGTTGTAGTAGAAGCCCTCGCTCTCGACCTCGAAGACGGGCACCACGATCACCATGCCGGTCTCCCGGGCGAGCTCCCGCATCCTGCTGACGGTGGGGCCGTCGGGGACGGGCTCGGCCCAGCGGTAGTGCTCGGGCTCCTGGACCTGGCAGAAGTAGGGGGCGTTGAACACCTCCTGGAAGCCGATCACCTTGGCACCCTGGCGGGCGGCCTCCCGGGCGTACTCCTCGTGTTTGGCGATCATGGATTCGGTGTCGCCGGTCCAGGTCGCCTGGACGAGCGCGGCGCGTACGACGTCGGTCATGATCTGCTCCTTCGGCACGGCGTCAGAGAGCCTCTACGCACGTAGATGCGGTGCGTAGGAGGAGAACGTAAGCCCCGTCACACCCCGGAGCAAGACCGCCGCCGGTAAGCGGCCGGGTCGATCATGTTTCATACCCGAGTGGTCCACGTCGGACACGTACCGACACGTACGGGCATGACTGACACGTGCGTGCCGAGCCCCTTCGCGGGGCGGGCGTCTCCCGCCGGGTCCCCGCCCGTCCGCCGCCCGTCCCCCGCACCCACCCCGCCGCCCGGCGCGTCCGCGGCGCCCGTCCGTGATGCCCGAGCCCGGGCCCGTCAGGCGCCGGCGAGGCCAGCCACGCGCAGGGCGTGGAGCAGGTCGCGCTCGCGGGCCACGGACACCGATCGGGCCGCTTCCAGGAGTTGAGGAGCGAGCCCGCGCGGATCCTCGGTCGCGAGGCGGGCCGCGTCCTCGGGGGCGCGTACCCGCACGAAGGCGGTGAGCAGCGCGTGGGCCTCGCGGTGGTGGCCCTCGGCCCGCAGGGCGGCGCACGCCCCGGCCAGTTCCTCGACGGGGCGCGCCACGCCCTGCCGGAGCAGCTGCTCGCAGTCGGCGGCCCGGCCGGCGTCGGCGAGCGCCCCGGCGACGGCGGCGAGCCTTTCGGGCGGCAGCGAGGCCGCCTCCCAGAGCAGGATGGACCAGTCGGCGCCGAGCCCGGCCCGGTGCAGCTCCCCGGCGAGGGCGGGCAACCGGGCGGGAGGTCCGCCGAGCGCCTCGCAGAGCAGGGCGTGGGCCTCGCCGCTACGGCCCTGGGCACGGAGCCGCTGAAGCGCGTAGACCGCGTTGGCGGCGGCGCGGGCGGCCTCGTCGGCGGCGGCCTGCGGGACGGCCGGGGCAGTACCGCCCGCGCCTTCCGGCGCGGCGGCCCCACCGAACCGAGCCCCTCGGGGCGCCCTGCCCCCGGCCGGTGGTACGGGTACGGGCAGGGGCGCGGACTCGGGCCCCTGGTCCTCGGCGCCGTCCTCCAGCCAGGCGTATCGGGCGCCACGGGGGCGACGCTTGGCCTTGCCGGCCTCCTGGACCGCGGCCGGAGCCGCCGCTCCACGTCGCCCTCCCGGCGGAGTCAGGTCCCTCGGGGCGCGCCCCGAGGCTTCCGTGACACCGCTCGGAGCCGCCTCCGCCCGTCCTGGCGGCGCCAGGCCCGTACCCGGCTCCCCCAGCCGTGCCGACCGGGCCGTCAGGTCGACGACCCGTGCCACCGCCCTCGTGTGGTCGTCGCGAGTCCAGGCGAGGTCGTGTTCCAGCCGGGCCGTTTCCTCGGGGCCGGGGGCCGGGGTCGCGCGGAGCCGGTCGAGCAGGTCGCGGACCCGGCTCTCGGCGTACCGGCGTTCGCGTTCCATCAGCTCCCGGCGCTCGGTGAGCGCGGCCGCTCCGCCGGGGCGGCGGTCGTGGGCGCCGGTGGCCGCCGCGTACAGCGTCCTGCCGCGGAGGGCGAGCGGCCCGTCGGCGGCCTCGCCGGCGTCCTGGAGCAGGGATTCGACGACGTCCCAGGGCAGGATCTCCGTCCCGTCGAAGCAGGCCCGCAGCCCCTCGGGGTCACGCTCGGCGAAGACTCCGTACCAGCCGCCGTCGGGCCGGATGCGGCTCGCGAGCTCCGTCAGCCAGCGCCTGAACGTGGCGACTTCCACCGGGAGTTGATACACGGTCATGCGTTACGCACCTGCCCCGCAGTCGACTGGAACCTTCCGGTCCGCGGGTATTGGACCGCAGTCGTGTTACGGGACGACTACGGACCGTTTTCCTGCGCGTGCCCTGCCGCCCAATTCACCCGAAACGCACGACGATCCCGGTGTGCGGGCGCTTCCCGAGCCGGACGATCATGGCGGGCACGTCGGTCAGCCAGTACTGCCAGGTGTACTTGCGCGAGAGCAGCCCCCGGATCCGGCGCAGCTCCTCCCCCGTCACCAGCCGGCCCTCGCCGGTGAAGCGTCCGGCGCCCTCGGCGATGTTGCCGCGCAGGTCGCAGACGGCGACCTCGACCCTCGGGTCGTTCCGCAGCCGCTTGACCTTCCAGGAGTCGGTGCGGGTCCAGGCGTACAGCTCGTCGCCGTCCACCGCGTACCAGACGGGTGTCGCGACCCCCGTCCCGTTCTTGCGGTAGGTGGTCAGGCTGACGTAGCGGCCGCGCCGCAGCTCTTCGGGCATCATGCCCGGGAGCCTATGCCGGGGTCGGGCCGGAGGTGCGGGCCAGGGCCTCCCGGGCGACGAAGAGGTCGTCCCTACCGCCCGGCCTCGGGGTCAGCCGCTCCGCGCGTACGCGGTCCTGGCCTCGGTGATCTCCGGGACGTGGGCGCGCGCCCAGGCGCAGGCGGTGTCGAGGGGATCGATCAGGGAGCGGCCGAGGGCGGTCAGGGCGTACTCGACGCGGGGCGGGTTCTCGTCGTACACGGTGCGGGTGAGGAAGCCGTCGCGCTCCATGGTGCGCAGGGTCTCGGTGAGCACCTTGGGGGTGATCCAGTGGAGCGGGACCCTCAGCTCGGAGAAGCGGCGCGGCTCACCGTCCTGCAGGCAGCGGAGGACCATGGCGGTCCACTTGCCGCCGACGCGGATGGGTTGTGCCCGGTCGGAGCAGTCCGGGTCGTGGAAGAGGTCGGCGGGCAACGGCTGCTTCATGTCCTCGAAGCTAGCCCAGTACCGTTGAAGTAACCAGGCACTCCGGTTCTACGGTCCCGCCATGAGCAACGACACGAGCAACGACAACGGCACCGTCGACGGCAAGGGCAAGGGCAAGGGCAGGAACATCATCGTCTTCGGGGCGGGTGGACGGGTCGGCCGGGCGGCGCTCACTGAGGCGGTGGCCCGTGGCCACCGGGTGACCGCGGTGGTGCGCGATCCGTCGAAGTACCGGGATCTGGAGGGTGGTTCGGTCACGCTGGTACGGGGCGATGTCACCGACCCGGCATCGGTCGCCGCCCTGGCGGCAGGCCACGACGCGGCCGTGAACGCGTCGGTCCGTCTCGACGTCCCGTCGGAGAAGTACTTCACCACGGCGGCCAAGGCGCTCATCGCGGGCCTCGAAGAGGCGGGCGTGCGGCGGCTGTTGACCCTGGGGATCGCCACGACGCTGGAGACGGAACCGGGGGTGCGGATCATGGACGCACCGGAATTCCCGGAGCAGTGGCGCGTGTTCTCGCAGGGGCACGTGGCCGAGTTCGCGTTGCTGTCGGCCGAGGCGGGGCCGGAGCTCGACTGGCTGATGGTCGTGCCGCCGCAGGATCTGAACGCGGAGGCCGAGGTCACCGGTGGCTACCGGACGGCCGTCGGCACGGTGATCGACGGACCCGGCCGGATCGCCCACGGGGACCTGGCACGGGCGCTCCTCGACGAGATCGAGCACCCGCGCCACAGCCGCGTACAGCTGGCCGTCTCGGTCTAGGGACGGGCCCCGGGTCGGGTCGGGCCGGACTCTCCGGACCCGGCCCGGACCCGCCCGGAGGGCGTCACTGGCCCACCCGGCCGTCGACGCACTCGCGCAGCAGATCGGCGTGTCCGCAGTGGCGGGCGTACTCGTCGATCCGGTGCACCATCAGCTCCCGGATCGCGATCTTGTCCCTGCCCACCCGCGCGCCCAGGTCCGGGTGCTCGGCCAGTTCGGCGTCGAGCGCCGCCTGCTCGCGCTCCAGATCGGCGTACGCGGCGTCGACCACGGCCTGTTCGGCGACGGCCCCGTGGAAGTCCGCGTCCTTCTTGCCGTACAGCTTCGGCAGCGGTTCGCCTTCGGTGATCCAGTTGCGCCAGTCCCGCTCCACCTCGGCGAGGTGCCGGATCAGGCCGAGCAGCGACATGGTCGACGGCGGGACCGACCGGCGGGCGAGCTGCTCCGCGTCCAGCCCCTCGCACTTCATCCGCAGGGTCAGGCGGTAGTCCCGCAGGGAGTCCTGCAGCGTCGCGACCTCGCCCTCCGGGCTGGAACCGCCGTTGTTGTTGCGGGGGTCATCGTCCGGGTCCGCCCACATGTCGGGGTAGACGGTCGCTGTGGTCCATCGTGCGGGTTCGTCGCTCATGCGTCGCATGATCGTCCGCGCCGGTCCGATCCGCCATCGAATTCTCGCTTCGGCGTTCCCCCGGGGCCGGGGCTGGGATCCGGGGCTCGGGGTCCGGGGCTCGGGGTCCGGGGCTCGGGTTCCGGGGCTCGGGTTCCGGCCGTCAGACGGGCACGAGCGCGCACCGGACGATCAGCTCGTCCATGGAGAGACCGAGGACGCCGGCGAGGGCCGCGACGGTGAAGAACGCCGGGGTCGGGGCCCGGCCGGTCTCGATCTTGCGGAGGGTCTCGGCGGACAGTCCGGCGGCCGCGGCGATCTCGGCCATGGACCGTTCGCCGCGCGCCTCACGCAGGAACAGGCCGAGGCGCTCGCCGCGCTCGCGCTCTTCGGGGGTCAGGGGTGTGCGCACCATGACGCCATTCTAATACCGGTATAGTAATTGGAATGGTGGAGATCAAGACGAACGAGAACCTGGCCGCGATGCGTGAGGCGGGGCGGGTGGTGGGCCGTGCCCTCGCGGCCGTACGGGAGAAGGCGGCGCCCGGCGTCACGCTGTCCGAGCTCGACCGGGCGGCGCGGGAGGTCCTGGCCGCGGCCGGCGCCGGATCACCCTTCCTGGACTACCACCCGGAGTGGGCTCCGGTGCCCTTCCCGGCGGTCGTGTGCCTCTCCGTGAACGACGCCATCGTCCACGGCATCCCGGACGGGACGAGGCTCGCCCCGGGCGACCTGGTCTCCGCGGACTGCGGGGCCTTGCTGGGCGGCTGGGCGGGCGACGCGGCGATCAGCTTCACGGTCGGCCCGGCCCGGCCGGAGGACGCCCGGCTGATCGCCGCGGCGGAGGAGGCACTGGCGGCGGGCATCGCGGCCGCCGTCGTCGGCAACCGCATCGGCGACATCGCGCACGCGATCGGGCAGGTGTGCCGCGCCGCCGGTTACGGCATCCCGGACGGCTTCGGCGGCCACGGGATCGGCCGCACGATGCACGAGGACCCGGGCGTCCCCAACGAGGGACGACCGGGCCGCGGCATGAAGCTGCGCCACGGGATGGTCCTCGCGATCGAGCCGATGCTCATCGGCGGCGGCACGGACGACCACTACACGGCGCGCGACGGCTGGACGATCCGGACGCTCGACGGCTCGCGCGCCTCGCACGCCGAGCACACGGTGGCGATCACGGACGAGGGCCCGCGGGTGCTGACGGCGCTGTAGGACGCACGTCCGGCGGAGGCGGAGGAAGAAGAGGAAGGGGCACCCGCGTGCCCCCTCCCGCCGCTACTTCCCCGCCGGCCTGACCACCATCGCCGACCCGCCGCCCCTGCGGACCGTCTCCGCGGCGGCCACCCAGCGGCCGTCCGGCAGACGCTGGACACCCGTCGCCGCGCCGATCTCCGGGTTCTGCCGGAAGCCGTGCCCGATGGCTTCGAGCTCCGCCCTGACCGGGCTGTTCCACAGACCCGGTTCGAGTTCGGTGGTGGCCTGGTTGCGCTGGCTGGCGCGCGGCGCGGCGATCGCGTCGACGAGCGGCAGGCCCCGGTCGACGACCCCGGTGAGGGTCTGGAGGACCGTGGTGATGATGGTCGCGCCGCCCGGCGACCCGAGCGCGAGGACGGGTCGGTCGTGTCCGTCGAGGACGATCGTCGGCGAGATGGAGGAGCGCGGCCGCTTGCCGGGTCCCGGCAGGTTCGGGTCGTGCACCGCCGGGTTCGCCGGGGCGAAGGAGAAGTCGGTCAGCTCGTTGTTGAGCAGGAAGCCCCGGCCGGGCACGGTGATGCCGCTGCCGCCGGTGGACTCGATGGTGAGGGTGTAGGCGACGACGTTGCCCCACTTGTCGGCCACCGTGAGATGGGTCGTGTTCTCCCCCTCGTACGTGGTCGGGGCCGCCGTGCCGCCGCTCGCGCACGGCACCGGGCTGTTGGGGTCGCCGGGCGCGAGCGGGCTGGTCAGGGCGGCGTCGTCGCGGATCAGGCAGGCGCGCGAGTCGGCGTACCGCTGGGAGAGCAGGCC
Organism: Streptomyces sp. NBC_00250; assembly: GCF_036192275.1. Classification (NCBI taxonomy): domain Bacteria; kingdom Bacillati; phylum Actinomycetota; class Actinomycetes; order Kitasatosporales; family Streptomycetaceae; genus Streptomyces; species Streptomyces sp. NBC_00250. The sequence goes on from NZ_CP108088.1 coordinate 2,007,760, forward strand.
GCGCGTGGGCACGGACTCGAAGGCGGGGTCGCCGACCCAGCGGCCCCGGTCGGCGAAGGCGATGCGGCTCGACTCGATGAAGCGGTGCAGATAGCGGGCCGGGGAGGCCTTCGCGAGGTCGGCGCCCTCCAGGATGTTGAGGGCCTCGCCGACGCTCGTACCGCCGGAGGAGGAGGGGGGCATGCCGTAGACGTCGAGTCCCCGGTACGCGACCTTCGTCGGCTTGCGGAACTCGGTGCGGTACGCAGCGAGATCACGCTCCGTCAGATCACCGGGGCGGACCTTCCGGGTGGCGCCCTCGCGCACCTGGGGCGCCCGGACGGTGTTCACGATGTCCCGGGCGAGCGGGCCACGGTAGAGCGCGCCGATGCCCTCGCGGCCGAGCGTCTTGTACGTACGGGCCAGGTCGGGGTTCTTGAAGACCGAGCCGACAACGGGCAACTGCCCGCCCGGCAGGAAGAGTTCGGAGGACGCCGGGAAGTCGCGGAACCGCGCCTCGTTGCCCGCGGTCTGCGCCCGGAAGGTGGCGTCGACGGTGAAGCCCTCGCGGGCGAGCCGCTCGGCGGGTTCGAGCAGGGTGCCGAGCCGCTTGCTGCCCCAGGCGTCGAGGGCGGTCCTCCAGGTCGCCGGGGTGCCGGGGGTACCGACGCCGAGGCCGCTGGTCATGCCCTCCTCGAAGGGGATCGGCGCCCCGTTCTCCACGAAGAGGTTCGCGTCGGCGGAGCGGGGCGCGGTCTCGCGCCCGTCGACGGTGTGAACGGTGCGGCTCTTCGCGTCGTAGTACACGAAGTAGCCACCGCCCCCGATGCCCGCGGAGTAGGGCTCGGTGACGCCGAGGGCGGCCGCGACGGCGACGGCGGCGTCCACCGCGTTGCCGCCCTTGCGGAGGACCTCGACGCCGGCGGCCGAGGCGTCGGCGTCGACACTGGCGACGGCACCGCCGTAGCCGACGGCGACGGGTTCCTTGACCGGGGGTGGCGGCGCGGCCGGCGCGGCCGTGGGCGGAGCGGCGGCACCCATCGAGAGCACCGTCGCCGCGACGGCGAGAACGGAGACCTGCCCAGCGGCGGAACGACGCATTCCCTACCTCCAGTCAATGACCGTCCGCGCAGCGTAACTTCCCTCGGCCCCTCCCGTCAGGACCGCCTCGAACAAGGGGCCGTTTCCCCGCTAGCATGCGCGCCCATGGACGAAGACCTGCGCAACATCGTGCTCGGGGTGCTCGCGACGGGTGTCAGCGCATCCTTCGGCTGGCTGGGCCGCACCTACTTCTGGCGGCGCAAGCTCCGCCGCAAGCAGGAGTTCTTCGGGCTGCCCTCCGGTTCGGACTGCCTGCTCGTGGTGAACCGCCTGGCCGGCAGCGAGCGCGGCGTGCACACCACCGACGTTTCGGCGCTGCTCGAACTGTCGGCGCTGGTCAAGGACTGCGGGGCGCGACCCCGCATCGTGCAGCACGACACGGCCCGTCAGGGACTCGGCGAGATAGCCGAGTTCTGCATCGGCGGCCCCTACTCCAATCGGCGCATGGCAGCCCATCTGCCCAACCTGCTGCCGGGACTCACGATGAACGTCGAGCAGGAGCCTCCCGAGGACCGGGGGATGTTCACCGTGGCCGGCGAGACCTACCGCGCGGAGTCGGGCGTCAGCGAGTACGTCGTCCTCGCGCGCGTCACCCGCGGCGAGGGCGGCCGGCCGGTGTTCCTGCTCTGCGGCCAGGCCGCGGTCACCAATCAGGCAGCGGCGCGGCATCTGGCCCGCCACTACCAGGCACTGGCCGGCACATACGGATCGGACGGTTCCTTCGCGCTGCTCCTGAAGGTGGTCAACTCGCAGGCGTACGGCCCCGATGTCGTGGAGCTCGTGGCCGATGTCACGCGCGCGGCGCGGACGGCTCCCGTAGCCGAACCGGCAGCGACTTGATGCCGTTGATGAAGTTGGAGACCAGGCGCCGCGGCGGTCCGGCGAGTTCCAGGCCGCCGCAGGCCCGGCGCACCTCCTCGTGGAGCACCCGGAGCTGAAGCCGGGCGAAGTGGGCGCCGAGGCAGACGTGCGGACCGTCCCCGAAGGAGACGTGCGGGTTCGGGCTCCGGCCGAGGTCCAGGCGGTGCGGGTCGGGGAAGACCCGCTCGTCGTGGTTGGCGGAGGCGTGGAAGACGACGACCTTGTCGCCGCGTCGGACGGCCTGCCCGGCGAGCTCGGTGTCGGCTGTGGCCGTGCGCCGGAACGAGAGCACGGGCGGGTGAACGCGGAGGAGTTCGTCCACCGCCGTGCGGGTGCCGACCTCACCGCTCCACAATCTCCGCTGTTCGTCCGGGTGTTCGGCGAGGGCGAGGAGTCCGCCGGGGGCGGCGCTGCGGACGGTGTCGTTTCCGGCGACGGTGAGCAGGAAGAAGAACATCTCCAGTTCTGCGTCGGCGAGTTCGGAGGACGCGAGCGTGCTCATGACGTCGTCGGCGGGGTGTTTCCGCTTGTACGCGGCGAGTTCCTGGGCGTAGCCGAACATCTCGGCCAGCATGGCGGGCGAGCGCGGATTGACGGGTCGTCCCGCTGCGTCGAGGACGGGCGGCTCGTCGGGGTCCTGGTACGCGATCACCCGTTCGGTCCAGGTGTGCAGCAGGCCCCGGTCGCTCGCGGGCACGCCGAGCAGATCGGTGAGATTGAGCAGGGCGTAGTCGTCGGTGACGGCCCGGACGAGGTCCACCTCGCCCCCTGCCGTGACAGCCCGCACGACCGACTCCCGGGCCCGATCCCGCGCGGTGGCCTCGAAACGCTCGATCCGACCGGGCGTGAAGGCTCGACTGACGAGTCGCCTCAGCCGACCATGCTGGGGCGGATCCTGATTGAGCATCATGCGGCGGATGAACGGCAGATCGGCGGGGTCGGGGTCGCGGATCTGGGTGGCGCCGAGTCGCGAGGAGTACGTACCGGAGTCCTTCAACACCCGGACGACATCGGCGTGCCGGGTGACGGCCCAGAATCCCGAACCGGCGGGCCACCCCAGGATCTCGGGCTCCTCCTGCCACGCGACGGGCGCGTGGTCGCGCAGGGCGCGGAAGCGGTCGTGCGGGATCCCGGTCGCGTAGATCCGTGGGTCGAAGACGTCGGGTACGCCGCTCGAATCCTCCACCGCACCTCCCGTCAGGGGTGATGACGTATCCATCATGACAGGTCAGAGGCGGTTTTCGTAGGACTGATCGCACACTTCGACAGCCTTGTCCGGCGCCTCCCCCGGATCCCAGAATCGCCGTCATGAATCACTCCGAGAACGTCGATCACGATGCGGTGCTGCGGGCACGGACGATGCTGCTCGGATCCGACAGGCCGAGCCTGTCGCAGGAGGTCCAGGCGTACCGGGTGCTCGCACGGGTGAGCCCGGCGCCCTATCTGCCGAAGCTGACGCGGGCATTGGTCTCGTACGGAGACCAGGTCGGGGACCAGGGCGGCATGGAACTGCGGCTCGCCCTCCACGCGGAGGCGGCGGACGCCGCCCGGCGCATCGGCGCCGACGAACCGAACAGGGCTGATGTGGTCTGCGACGTCCTCAGCTCGTACCAGCGCACGCTGCTCACCGTCGGGCGGCGAGCCGAGGCCTTCACGGTGTGCGAGGAGATGGCCGAGGCGGGGCGGATCGCCTTCGAGCGAGGTCACGTGCAAAGCCCTGTGTACGGGCATGGGCGGCTGGCGACGATGCTCGCCGAGCAGGGGGACCACGGGGAATCGGCCGAGATCCGCGGGAGGGGTGCCGCACGGCGGGGGCCGGAGGTCTGCTTCTGGACCACGGTCGAGTGGGCGGCGGAGCTGGACGCCGCCGGGCGGCACGAGGATGCCCTGACCGCCTTCACGGAACTCGTGGACCATTCCAGGGCCGAGGTGGCGACCAAGGCGACGTCCCTGGCGAACCTGGTGTGGGAACTCACCCACCGTTCACAGATGTTCGATGCCGCCGGCCGACGGGAAGAGGCCTCGGCGGATCGTCAGGAGGTCCTGCGCCTCCTCGCCCGTCTGGCGGAGGCGGGCGAGCCCAGGGTCTGGAGCAACATCCTTTCCTGGTGGGTCACCCTGTTCGCCCTGTCGGGTCGGGCGGCCGAGCCCGCCGCGTCCCGGGAGGCGCCCCAGCCACCGTTCGGTGTCGCCTTCCTCCACTGGTCTCCCGACACGAGGGAGTCCTATCTCGGCGAGATCCCCGCGCTGGAGACGCGGGTCGCCGAACTGACCGGGGCCGGACGGTTCTCCGGGGCGGTGGGGGCGCATCACCGGCTGGTCCGGCGTTCGGCCGTCCTCCACGAGCGGCGCACGCACCGGATCGAGGAGTGTCTGCGCCCCCTCTTCGACGAGGGCGTGGCGCTGGCCCGGCGCCTTCCCGACTCGCCGGCGGTCATCGCCCGCGCTCTCGCCGACCGCGCGATGTTCCTGGTCGCCGCGAAGCGGTACGGGGAGGCACAGGCGGACTTCGCGGAGGTCGTCGGCCTCTTGGAGGGCGCCATCCGGCCACCAATCGTTACCCGCACGTAACTTACCGACTGGTTACCACGGGTAAAGCGCCCAGGTTACCGTCGGGTCACTTTCACTGCCCCCCATCAGTGCCCGGTGCTGCCCACCCAGCAGCGCCCCAGTGAGGAGTGACCCGTGCGACGCACACCCCTGGCCCTCGCCGTCTCGGCCGCCCTCGTGGCCGGGACGGCCCTCGCGCTCGCGCCCGCCGCCCAGGCCGGAGAGGCAGCGGGCACCGACATCCGCTTCGTGGACATCACCGGGGAGGGCGGCACCGTCCTCAAGGCGAACGTGGTCACCCCCGCCGGCACCGGCCGCCACCCCCTGATCGTGCTGCCCACCAGCTGGGCGATGCCGCAGATCGAGTACCTCGCCCAGGCCAAGCAGCTCGCCGACTCGGGTTACGTCGTGGTGAGTTACAACTCGCGCGGCTTCTGGCAGTCCGGCGGGGAGATCGAGACCGCGGGGCCGAAGGACATCGCCGACGCCTCCAAGGTGATCGACTGGGCCCTGGCCAACACCGCCGCCGACCCCGCCCACATCGGCATGGCGGGCGTCTCGTACGGCGCGGGGATCAGCCTCCTCGCCGCCGCCCACGACCCGCGGATCAAGGCCGTCGCCGCGCTCAGCGGCTGGGCCGACCTCATCGAGTCCATCTACAGCGGCCGCACCCAGCACCTCCAGGCCGCCGCCCTGCTCGGCGGCGCCGGCTACCTCACCGGCCGCCCCGGTCCCGAACTCAAGCAGATCCTGGGCGACTTCCTCTCCTCCAACCTGGACAAGGAGGAGGACATGATCGCCTGGGGCCGCAAGCGCTCCGCCGTCGAGCAGCTGGACCGGATCAACGCCAACGGCGCCGCGATCATGCTCGGCAACGCCTGGGGCGACACCATCTTCCCGCCCAACCAGTACGCGAGCTTCTTCGAGAAGCTCACCGGCCCCAAGCGCCTCGAATTCCGTCCCGGCGACCACGCCACCGCCGAGGCCACCGGCCTGTTCGGCCTGCCCAACGACACCTGGACCAGCGCCCACCGCTGGTTCGACCGCTACCTCAAGGGCGTCGACAACGGCATCGACCGCGAGCAGCCCGTCCAGCTCAAGTCCCGGTCCACCGGCGGCTACGAGGGCTACCCCGACTGGAAGTCCGTCCACGCCGACCAGCGGAAGTTCGACCTCGGCGGTACGCAGCGGGTCTGGGCGAACATCGACTCCGGCGCCAACGGCGGCATCACCCTGCTCACCAACGCCCTGGACCAGTTCCTCCGCACCCCGCCCGTCGTCTCCGTCCCCCTCCTCCCCCGCGCCTTCGCGGGTGTCTGGCAGTCGGAGCGGTACGACACCCCGCAGCGGGTGCGCGGCACGGTGAGGGTGCACACCACCGTCACCTCCACCAAGGAGAGCGGCACCCTCGTCGCCTACCTCTACGACGTGGGCCCGCTCGGCGTGGGCAAGCTGGTCAGCAACGCCCCGTACACCTTCCACGACCGGACGCCGGGGAAGTCCTTCGGCGTCGATCTGGAGCTGTTCTCCACGGCGTACGACGTACCGGCGGGGCACCGGCTCGCGCTCGTCGTCGACACCGTCGACCCGCTCTACATCGAGCACAACCCGACCGGCGCGCAGCTGACCTTCTCCTCCCCCTCGGCCGACCCGTCGTACGTGTCGGTACCTCTGCGGAAGGAGTGATCACCGGCTGCTGCCGGGCGGGTGCGGCTCCTCGCTCGCTACTGCGGTCCCGGCAGCAGCGTCCCTGGGTCGGCCGGAGCAACGTCCACGGCCTTCGTCTTCGGGTTGCGGCGCTCTCTTCCGGCCACCCAGGTGGCGAACCAGGAGAGCAGCATGCACATCCCGATGTAGAGGGGTGAGATCACCAGGACGACCGGGATGAACGGAAGGTCGTAGTCCAGGTTGGAGGCGATCAGCTTGCCCGCGTGCAGGAACTCCTCGTAGGTGATGAGGAATCCGAGCGAGGTGTCCTTGAGCGCGACCACCAACTGGCTGATGATGGCCGGCAGCATCGCGCGGACGGCCTGCGGCACCAGGACGTAGGTCATGACCTGCGTCTTGCGCATGCCGAGCGCGTACGCGGCCTCGCCCTGGCCGCGCGCGACGGCGTGGATGCCGGTGCGGAAGACCTCGGCGAGCACGGAGCCGTTGTAGAGGGTCAGTCCGGCGACCAGCGCGGGCAGCGGCTGCACCTTGAGCGCGACGAAGATGAAGAAGATCATCACGAGGACGGGCATGGCGCGGAAGAACTCGACGAGCAGGGTCGAGATCCAGCGGAGCACCCGGTGCTCCGAGAGGCGGCCGGTGGCGAGGACCGCGCCGAGGGCGAGCGACAGCACCGAGGCGTAGGCGAAGGCCTTGAGGGTGTTGCCGAGCCCTTCGAGCAGCAGTTCCTGGATGCCCTCGTAGAGGAAGGGCGACCACTTGGTGTACGTGAACTGTTCGGTGTCGAAGAGGAGATAGAGGATCCAGCCGGCCAGCGCGAGGAGCACCACGGTGGACGCGAGGCCGTAGAGCAGGTGGCGCCGCCGGGCGTTGGGCCCGGGGATGTCGTAGAGGGCGGTGGACTCGGTCATCGGGCGACTCCCCAGCGCTTCTCCAGGACGTTGAAGACGGCGCTGATGGTGAGGGTGATGATCAGGTATCCGACGGCGATCCAGACGAAGGTCCAGACGATGTTGTAGCCCAGTTCGCTCAAGGTCTTGTAGGTGCCGAGGAGTTCGGTGACGCTGAACGCGCCGGCGATCGCCGAGTTCTTGGCGAGGGCGATCAGGGTGGAGCCGATCGGCGGGATGACCGTGCGGAAGGCCTGCGGCAGGACCACCGTGCCGAGGGTCTGCGAGAAGGTCATGCCGAGGCTGCGGGCCGCCTCGCCCTGCCCGCGCGGCACGGTGTTGATGCCGGAGCGCAGCACCTCGCAGATGAAGGCCGAGGTGTAGCAGCCGAGGGCGAGGACCGCGAACAGCTCGAAGGGCAGCACGAGTCCGAACCGGGGCAGGCCCAGCATGACGGCGAAGAAGAGCAGGGTCAGCGGGGTGTTGCGCAGGAGGGTGACCCAGACCGTGCCGAAGACCCGGAAGGAGCCCACCGGCGCGACCCGGAACGAGGCCATGAGGAAGCCCAGGACGAGGGCCAACGCCGAGGAGTAGACGGTGAGTTCGACGGTTCCCCAGAATCCCTCGGCGTAGAGCGAGAAGTTTTCGGTCAGGACGTCCATGTCGGGAGGCTCCTCTCGTCAGCTCGCCGGGTAGCGGTCGATGGGGGGCGGTGTCGGGGCGGGGACCCCGGAGAGGCCGAGGGTGGCGTCGTAGGCCTTCTTCCAGTCGCCGTTCCTCTCGTGGGCGGCGAGGGCGTCGTCGAGGGCGAACCGCAGGGCGTTGTCACCGCGCGGGACGCCGATGCCGTAGGGCTCCTCGGAGAACGGCTTGCCGACGACCTTGAGTTCGTCCGGGACCTTGGCGGCATAGCCCATGAGGATCGTGTCGTCGGTGGTGACCGCGTCGACCTGGTAGGTCAGGAGGTTGTCCACACAGGCGGAGTACGTGTCGTAGGCGACGAGTTCGGCCTCCGGGTAGTCCTTCTCGATCCGCTGGTACGGGGTGGAGCCGGCGGCCGAGCAGACCCGCTTGCCCGCCAGGTCCTGGGGGCCCTTGATGTCGTTCTCGTCGGTGCGGACCAGCAGGGACTGTCCGGCGAGGTAGTAGGGCCCTGCGAAGCCGACGAGCTTCTTGCGGTTGTCGTTGATGGTGTAGGTGCCGACGTAGTAGTCGATCTGCCCGTTCTGCAGGGCGGTTTCGCGGTTGGCCGAGGCGATCGTACGGAAGTCGATGCCGGCCGGGTCGAAGCCGAGGGAGGCCGCCATCATCTTGGCGATCTCGATGTCGAAGCCGGAGTAGCGGCCGGTGGCCGGGTCCCGCTCGCCCATGTAGGGCTGGTCCTCCTTGGCGCCGACGACGAGATGTCCGCGCTTCTTCGCCCGGGTCCAGGTAGGGGAGTCGGGCAGGGTGAACCCCGACTGAACCTGGTAGACGGGGAGTTGATCGGGCTGCGGGCCCTTGACGGGCGGGCTGCCCTCTCTGCCGCAGCCGCCGAGCACCGCCGCCACGGCGAGCAGCAGGGCGAGCGCGGGCAGGGTGGTGCGGTGCGTGCGCTGCATGCGTCCCACCCCGCTCAGTGCTTGAGGATCTTGGACAGGAAGTCCTTGGCGCGCTCGCTGCGCGGGGCGGTGAAGAAGTCCTCCGGCGCGCGGTCCTCGACGATCTTCCCGTCGGCCATGAAGACGACCCGGTTGGCGGCGGAACGGGCGAAGCCCATCTCGTGGGTGACGACCACCATCGTCATGCCCTCGTGGGCGAGTTGCTGCATGACTTCCAGGACCTCGTTGATCATCTCGGGGTCGAGGGCCGAGGTCGGCTCGTCGAAGAGGAGCGCCTTGGGGTCCATGGCGAGGGCGCGGGCGATGGCCACGCGCTGCTGCTGGCCGCCGGAGAGCTGCGCCGGGTACTTGTCGGCGTGCGCGGCGAGTCCGACGCGTTCGAGGAGTTCGCGTGAACGCCGGTCCGCCTCCTCCTTCTTGCGCTTGCGGACCTTGATCTGCGCGAGGGAGACGTTCGCGAGGACGGTCTTGTGCGCGAAGAGGTTGAACGACTGGAAGACCATGCCGACCTCGGCGCGCAGCCGGGCGAGTGCCTTGCCCTCCTCGGGGAGCGGCTGTCCGTCGATGACGATCTCGCCCGACTCCACGCTCTCCAGGCGGTTCATCGCCCGGCAGAGGGTGGACTTGCCGGATCCGGACGGGCCGATGACGACGACCACCTCGCCCCGGCCGACGGTGAGATCGATGGACTGGAGGACGTGCAACGTGCCGTAGTGCTTGTTGACGCCACGCAGTTCGATCAACGGATCGACGACGGCCATACGCTGCCCTGCCCCATTTCTCAGCGGTGTCGAGTCAGCGCAAACTATCCAGCAGAAAAGGGACTTCACGCCCGACACGCATGAAACAGGAATAAGCCGTATTTACTGCAAAAGGGTGGTGGAGGCGGCGGTGCGGACCCTGCCCACGAGGGCCGTCCGCATCAGTGCTCGGCGGCCTCCGCGTACACCTGGGAGAGCTCCGGCGAGCCCGTCATCGCCCAGTCGAGACCCGACTCGACGACCTGGATCTCCCGGCCGGAGGCGAGCCGCACCACCGGGCCACCGCCCGGCCACACCTGCCAGCGGGCGCCCGGCACGTTCCGCACGATCACGGTGCCGAGGTAGAGCCCGGCGTCGTTCCCGATCCAGGGCAGTTCCTCCGGATCGTCGCGCCAGCGGGGCGGCAGCTGGTCGAGCTCCTGGAGGGAGCGCGGGGTGTCGTCGAGCGCCACCCCGGACTCCGCGACCCGGGCACGCAGCAGCTCGCACTCGGCGAGCAGCTCGGCCACGCCCTCGGGGTCACGGTCGAAGGCCGCCACCAGCGGGGCGTCGGCCGACTCGCGTTCGTGCCGCTTGAGCCAGTTGTCCAGAAACGGAATGTTCATCCGAACAGCCTTGCACCGTCACCTCCCGGTCGACCACCCGGCGCGCGGAGATCGTTTCCGCCGCCGGGTCGGTCCGGGGCCGCCGTACACCGAGGTCAGGCACCCGCCGCGGGGCAACCCACCCGTGCCACGTCGGCACGTCCGCGCGTCTAGACGTCGAGGTCGACCACGACGGGCGCGTGGTCCGACGCGCCCTTGCCCTTGCGCTCCTCGCGGTCCACGTAGCTGTCCGTGACCGCCTCGGCGAAGGGCTTGTTGCCGTAGACCAGGTCGATGCGCATGCCCCGGTTCTTCGGGAAGCACAGCTGGCGGTAGTCCCAGTACGTGAAGGGGTGGTCGTACTTGAGGGGGCGCGGGACCACATCGGCCAGACCGGTCTCACGGAGGCCGGCGAGCGCGGCCCGCTCGGGCTCCGTCACGTGCGTCAGGCCCTCGAAGGCCGACCGGTCCCAGACGTCGTCATCGGTCGGCGCGATGTTGTAGTCGCCGAGGACCGCGAAGGGCCGGTCCCCCGCCGCGTCCTCCGCGACGGCCGCCTTCAGGGCCTCCAGCCAGCGCAGCTTGTACGCGTAGTGGTCGTGGGCGACCTCCCGGCCGTTCGGCACGTACACCGACCAGACGCGGACCGGGCCGCAGGTCGCGGAGATCGCCCGGGGCTCCTCGGCCCCGTCGTACTCCGGACCGCCGGGCAGCCCCGTGACCACGTCCGCGAGGCCGACGCGGGAGACCAGGGCCACGCCGTTCCACCGGCCCGTGGCGTTGACCACGGACTCGTACCCCAGGGCGCGCAGCTCCTCGGTGGGGAACTGCTCGGCGGTGCACTTGGTCTCCTGGATGCACAGCACGTCCGTGCCGCTGCTCTCCAGCCAGGCCAGGAGCCGGGGCAGCCGGGCAGTGATCGAGTTGACGTTCCAGGTGGCGATGCGCATGAGCGCAAGCCTACGTGCGGGGTCCGACAATCGGCGCCTCGCCGGGCAGCTGCCGCGCCGGGCTCAGAGCTCGGCGGAGGCGCCGGGGGCGAGCCGTTGGTGGTCGGTCCCGCCGAGGGCACCGATCTGACGGTCGTAGATGGGCCGGGCGAGATCGGTGAGCAGCGCGTCGTGGATGTCGTAGGCCCGGCGCGGCTTGAGCTCACGGACGTAGTCGATGACCTCGGAGATCTTGTTCCACGGGGCCATGACGGGGAGCAGCAGCGTGTCCACCGGCCGGTCGGGCACGGTGAGCGCGTCGCCGGGGTGGAAGACGGCGCCGTCCACGAGATACCCGACGTTCGTGATGCGCGGGATGTCCGGGTGGATCACGGCGTGCAGCTCGCCGTGCACCTGGACGTCGAAGCCGGCCGCCGTGAAGGTGTCGCCGTGACCGACGGTGTGCACCCGGCCGGGGAAGGCCGCCGAGAGCTGGTCGGCGACGCTGCGCAGCGTCCAGATCTCGGCGGCCGGGTTGGCGCCCAGGGCCGCCCGGAGGCGGCTCTCGTCGAAGTGGTCGGGGTGCTCGTGCGTCACGAGCAGGGCGTCGGCCCCGAGGACCGCGTCCTCCTCGGTGAACATGCCGGGGTCGAGGACGAGCGTCCGCCCGTCCTTCTCCAGCCGCACGCACGCGTGGGACTTCTTCGTCAGCTTCACGGGGCCAGATTACGCCGGGGGCGTCGTCTCCTCCTCGACCACTCGGGCCACGACGCGCAGCGCGGTCTCGGCGGCGGGGAAGCCGCAGTACACGCCCGCGTGGAGCACGATCTCGCGGAGTTCCTCGGCCGACAGGCCGTTGCGGAGGGCCGCGCGGGTGTGGTCGGCGAGGGCCTCCCGGTGGCCGCCGGCGATCAGGGCGGTGAGGGTGACGACGCTCCGGGTGCGCCGGTCGAGACCGTCCCTGCTCCAGACCTCGCCCCAGGCGTACCGGGTGACGAGGTCCTGGAAGACGCCGTCGGGGTCGTCGGCGAGCGCCCGGTCCACATGGGCGTCACCGAGGACCTCGCGACGCAGCCCGAGCCCCTGCTCGTACGGGTCGGGGCGGCCGGCCTCGGTGGGCTCGGCGGCCGGGGCGGGCTCGGCGACGGGCGCCGGGGCCGCGGGCAGGGGCGGCGCGGTCAGGGTGCCGCTGGTGTCCGGGGCCGTACCCGCGAAGTGCTCGATGAGCAGGTCGGTGACGGCGGCGGGCTGCTCGACGGGAGCCAGGTGCGAGGCGCCGGGGACGACGGCGAGCCGGGCGTCGGCGATCCCCGCGACCAGGGTGCGGGCCTCGGCGGGGCCGGTGACCTGGTCCTCCGAGCCGACGAGGACGAGGGCGGGGATGGCGATCCGGTCCATGGCATCCCGGACGTCGAAGACGGCGAGGGCCTCGCAGGCGGCGATGTAGCAGCCGGGGTCGGTCGTGCGGACCATCTGCACCGCCCAGTCCACGATCGCGGGCTGCGCACCGGCGAACAGCGAGGTGAACCACTGCTCGGGCGCGGTGCGGGCCATCGGTTCCAGGCCGTTGGCGCGGACGATGACTCCGCGCTGGCGGAATTCGTCGGCGGTGCCGAACCGGGGCGAGGTGGCGACCAGGGCGAGGGAGGCGACCCGGTGGGGCGCGCGCAGGGCCAGGTCGAGGCCGACGGCTCCGCCGAGGGAGCAGCCGGCGTACCCGAAGCGCTGGACGCCGATCGAGTCGAGGGTGGCGAGCAGCCGGTCGCCGAGCTCGGCGACGGAGGTGAAGGGTTCGGCGGGTGCGCCGCCGTGCCCGGGAAGGTCGAATCGGACGACCCGCCAGTCCCGGGTGAGCTCCGGTATCTGCCGGTCCCACATGTGCCAGGTCGTCCCCAGCGAGGGTCCCAGAACCAGGACCGGAGCTTCTTCGCGGCCGTCGAGTCGGTATTGCAGGGTGTTCGTCGGTGTCTCACTCACCCGCAAGACCCTCTCATCTCTCACGACCGCCGCTGTGACTGGGGCACGACTGCACGGGTTCGGCCAGGTGGAAGACCTTCCGGGGCAGCACAGTGTTCGAGGCGTCTGACGATGTCGCGCCGGGTCTTGTCGTCCTTGATGCGGCGTTGCGCCGGCGATGCGGCGTTGCCCCGCCCGGAGCCCGGCGGACACAGGAGCCGGCCGACCACACCAGCCGGTGTTCGCGCCGACCCCGCGGCCCGCTCTCGCGGCCGAGGGGCAAGCCCGGCCCGGTGACGCCGATGCCACAACAGGCCTGTTTCGGCGATGAGTTCGGCATTTCACTGTGGCAGCGGGCCGGGAGCGAACTTCGGCTGGTGCAGCAGCGCGCCTCCTGGATTGGCAGTAGGGATCCTCGAGAAATACGCTGCATTTGAGCTGACTGAGACGGCGATACCCAGCCCCGTACCCATTTTGCTGCCCAGCCCGACGAGCATCGAACCCGAATCCCCATTATCGGGCTTTTCGCCAGAAGTGACCTCTACGCGCACAACGCCCCTGAAGCAGTAGAAGTTGGCCCGATCGTCACCAAATGCCTTGATGAGCGCATAAGCATTTTTGATGAGCCCTTCATGCATTCCGGTCTTTGCTCCCACGAAACCCACGCGGAGTCCATAGGCGGACCCTTTGTATGTTTCAAGATCCGCCTGCTGCGATATCGTGGCAATGTCGGTGATTCTGACACTCTGGCTCGGTTGGGGCCAAAAGGCGCACAGGCCCTCAGGTCCGATCGCGTAGCTTGTCGCGGCGCGCTTCGGAATGGCCCACGCGAGGTCGTAAGTGTTGAAGTAGAACGGCCCCTCGGCGCCTGCTGGGTAGACGAAGAGGGGGTAGGAATTTTCCACCTTTCCGATTTTCATATTCCTGGAGCTCCATTTACCCGGAGGGTGCAGCTCATACCCGTTCGGCGGCTGGTAGATGAACTTGGACGGTTCCATCTTCTCCTCGGTCACGGATCCATCGTCCGACCTCAGCGTGTTAAGGCAATGGCCTGCAGTAAAAATCCTGCGCACGCCGCCCCAGTCGGCGACAGCCATCGTCCCGTCGAGCCACTCTTTGCCGTCATGGGACCGAATACCTATTCCGAGCCCGCCCCAGGCCGGGCGCGCATACCAGCCCAAATATCCGCTACAGAGGGTGGGGGGGGCGACTTCTATCACGTCCGTCGGCGTGAGTGTTCTGGCTGCGGATGTTCCCGGATCGACTGTCAACGTCTCCACGGTGGGCGGAATGTGCAGCTCTCCCACCGCGAGGGCTGATGTCCGCTTCTTTTCCAGTACCTGGACGCAGATTGCCCATTCGCGCGTCACCCGACCACCGGTGACCTTGTACCTCATGTCGAGCCCGACGACATTCGGATCGTACATCCAATGCGCTACGGACTCATGCAATCGATCGCTCGGGAATGCCTTCACGTTATCCGTCCTTGACCAGGCCGCATGGCGATGAGCCTTCTCGGTGGGGCGACAACGGAGGGTGAACGTGCCGGTCGCCGTGTTTCGACCCCCACCGGCGCTGCCGGTGCCGACGGCGACCCGCACATTGCCGGCCGATCGGTCGGCAGCGTGCCGCTCCATTCATCTACCCACCGTTCACGGTTTCCCGCATCTTGCGGCGGGAGTGTCCGACGTCCGGGCGGAGGCTCTCGGCGAGCGTGTCAACTGCCCATGCTGACCAGCCAATCGGCCCTCCCTTCCACGTGCGACAGCTGCCTCGGAGGTGCATCGTGGAGGGAGGGCAGCGGTCGTGCCACCGGTCCGAACTCCGCCGGGTGGGGCAGCGGTAGGAGGTGGCCGGGGCAGTGGGGCCGCTGCCGTGGCCTGCCTGACGGATGGAAGGAACGGGGGCGTGAGAAGGATGGCCGAAAAGGTTTTCAGCATCATCGAGGTGGCCGAACAGGACGGGAAATGGGGGTACTCGGACATCAATTTCTCCGAGGAGGAAACACCCGATTCCCCGGAGTCCGACGGTGGGCCGGTGTGGCGCCAGGTCAGTCCGGTGGCGATCGCGGGAAGCGGGCTGGCGGCCCTGGGATCGACTGAGGACGATCGACGGGTCTTCTACCAGGACCTGAACAGAAGCCTGGTCGGAGCGTCGTACAAGCCTTCGCTGCCGGACGGTCGATGGGACGGATACCGGGTGTTCACCACCGAGATCGGTGCCCCCACCGCCGATGCGGGCAGTGCGCTGGCGGTGACGGGACACGTCGGGGGCCTGGGGGTCTACTACTTCGACGACGGCCGGCTCGACGGCGGTCGGCGCTTGGTACGGCTGGAGGAACGGTCGCGGGAGTGGACGTACGACGTGTCCGACGACACCCCGCGAGGTTCGTCGATCAGTCCGCTGTCCGCTGTCACCACCGAACAGGGCGAATACGTCTACTACCTGGACGGGCTGGGCCACATCGTCGAGGCGTCGTGGCTCGGGACGGAGGGGTGGTCGGTCGACGATCTGACGTCCGGCATCGAGGCGTGCCCGACGCCCGCCCCGCTCAGCCGGCTGACCGCCGGCGTCTGCGGTACCGGTTCCCGGTGTGTGTACTTCCTCGACGAGAGCGACAGGCCCGTACAACTGGAACGCACCGTCATCGGGGGGACGAAGAAGCGTCCGGAAAGCCGCGTGGTGTGGCAGGTACGCAGCCTGTCCGTCTACGGAGCCCCGGCCGCGGCAGCCGGCAGCCGGCTCGCGGTCCTGCTCACCGCGGAGGGCCATCCGCAGCTCTACTACTTGGACACCGACCGGATGGTGGTCGGGGTGGGGTTCAACGGCCGCGGCTGGGACGTCGACCGTGTGGGCGTGAATGCCGACGATGGTGCGGGCACTCCTCCGGCCACCGCCGGCAGCTCACTGGCCGCGGTGGCACGTGCCGATCGCCCGGGGGCCCAGGTGTACTACCTGGGCACCGCCGACTACCCCGGTGAGGGCGACAACCACCTGATCGAACTGCAGGGGTCGGGGTCGGGGTACACGTGGACCTCCCGCTCCCTGGGTGCCGAGCTGGACCTTCCCGCTGTCGCCACCGGCGTTCCGAGCCCGATCACCGCCATCTGCACCAGCGGCCCGCGCGTCTACTACACGAGCGAGGAGTAGACGCCGCGGGCGCCCCGGCGCTGTGCCCGCCCGCGGCGCTGACGGCGCCCGTGCGGCCGACCACGCGACGGGACCGCCCGCAGGGCGGTCGGGCCGGGCCGCGCACGACACCCGAACCGCCTTCCGGACCTGATGCGGTGGCGGGAGTGACGGGGCGTCCGCCGCGCCGTCGCGGACGGCAGGCGCCGATCGCCTCTCCGGGAAAGGGAGGACCATCCCATGCGCATGAACGACACCTATCAGGACGCCGTGAGCGGAACCCTCGCCTCCGTGGACAACGGAAGCCGGACGAACATGACGGTCACCAACGGCACGCCCGTACATCTATGGGTGTACTGGGTCGGGTTCGACCGCCTGCTGTACGGCCGCAACAAGCGGACGAACAGGCTGGCCCCCGGCTACCCGGGCCAGATCCTGGACCCCGGAGCGACCATCACCTGGAAGAACATCGACCGGTCCTACTACTTCGTCGCCAAGGTCGGGTACTCGGGCGCCTTCGCGGCAGTCTGGAGGGCCGACCGGAACAACGCCGCCGTGACCCTCACCGGCCGCGACCTCCTGGACCCGGACGACATCGGGGAGACTCCCGTACCCACCGGCTCCGTGATCGTCCCACCCCACGGACCGAGGATCCTGGTAGGGACGGGGACACTGCAGAAGAACAGGTTCGTCACCCGTGAGCAGTTCTGGCAGCGTCTGCCGAACTCCTACAGCCTGGCAGCGGGCGAGGACAAGACCGTCGACTACACGCAGACTCAGGGGATGCAGGAAAGCTCGTCCGACACCAGGACGGTGACAGGCTCGGTCAGTGCCAGTGCCGGCGGCGGCTGGGGCCCTTTCAGCGCCTCCGTCAACGCCTCCCTGAGCCAGTCCTCGACCAAGTCCCAGCAGGTCACCGTGTCCACCCAGACGACCAGCTTCACGTCGAACCAGTACTCCAACGACGACAGCCACGGGTGGATGTGCCTGTTCTGGCAACTCACCGACGTCCTCACCGTGTTCGACGAGACAGGGACCCAGTTGGCGTCGATCGTCTCCGCCACGGGCCCGTCCGTCGTCTGGGGCCCCGTCGACGTCGACAAACTGGTGAAGGAGGATCTGGACCCGCCCGCCCCGCCCACCGAAATCCGACACGACACTCCCGAGATCGTCTCCGTCCGGCCGGCCTAGGCGGCCCCCTCGTACCTCGGCTCACCGCGACAGGCCGATCGAACAGCGGCACACACCACGGACCCCGAGAGCAGGGTGCACCCACCAACAGCTGGAGGAGATCATGGCGACAACGGGTGCCCGACCCATGGGCGTGACCCAGGGCGGAGGCTACACGGCTGTCATCGAAGTGGCTCAGCAGCCGGATGGCTCGTTCCAATGGACCAACCTCAACATCGCCGCGGGCAGGGACGTGGGACGCGGCATCCTCAGACCAGCCCCCTTCCCGGCCCTGACCAGCGGCTTCGCGGCGGCCGGCTGGGGATCGGACAGTCGGCGCGTGTACTACGCGGACACCGACGGCGCCGTCATCGAGCTGAAGACCGACGGAGGCCGCTGGCAATTCCTCAACCTCACCAGCAGCCTCGGCGTCCCCGCGGCCCGGTGGAACAGTCCGCTGACGACCGGCGGCATGCGATTCGGAACGATGATGGTCTATTACGTGGACGAGGGCGGCGGACTCATCGTCCTGAAGTCCATGAAGCCCCTGAAGTCCGAGCGCACCTGGCACTCCGACATCGCCGACTTCATCCCCACGGTGCCGGCGATGAGTCCGCTGGCAGCGCTGCAGAACGCCCGAGGCCGCTTCGTCTACTTCTTCAACAAGAACGGCCACGTCATCGAGGTGGAGGGATTCGGAAAGCCGCCACGCCGGATCTCCGATCTCACGAAGTTCATGAAACTCCCCTCTCCCTCCCCACTCAGCGGGTTGACCGCCACAGGGTGGGGCAGCGACCACCGGCGCATCTACTACGCGGACACCAGCGGCAGCCTCATCGAGATGGCGAGGAGTTACGGGGACGGGGACGAGAACGGCAGATGGTCGTCGAGGAACCTCTCCAGCCAGGGTGTCAGACGGCTCAAGGACGGAAGTCCGCAGGCGGCCGCGTCGGCCGACGGCACCCTGAAGGGCGTCGCACTGGTGGGCTGGGGATCCGAACCGCTCTGGGCGAACTGGGAGAACGGCTGGTCGACCCAGGAGATCGTCACGACCGCGGCCGCGAACAGCTCCGTCGCATGCGCGGCGACCACCGACGGCCGCCCCTGGGTGTCCTACGTGGACTGGAACAATCACCTCTCCCTGTGGAGAGGGCCGGGGTCGGACTGGAACTGGTGGGACCTGACCGACGGGCTGGACCTTCCGGCCGCCGCCAAGGTCGCCACGCAGGGGCCACTGGCTCTGGTACAGACCGAGCACGGCACGCGCATCTACTACCTCACCGACGAGCCCGACTTCTGAACGGCTCTGCCGCGCACGCGAATGCGCGGCAGGTGATCGGAGCTCACCATGCGAATGAACGACAACTACCGAGCGGCCCTCGCGGGCACCCTCGTCTCACCCCTCAAGGAGTTCAGGGCCTCGGTCCTCGTCATCAACGACCTCTCCATCCCCCTCGACGTCTTCTACGTCGATCAGTCCGGCAACCTGTGCGGGCCCGACGAGGACGGGAACTGGACCGCGGGCCTGCCCGGACTCGTCATGGACCCCGACGGTGACAACGTCGTGATCACCGGCGACTGTTGGGCCGGCAGTTACTGGCTGGCCAAGTCCCACTACTCCGGCGCCTTCGCCGCCGTACTGCAGAACCCCGCGGGCAAGAGCACCCTCACCTTCTCCGGTTTCGACCTGCTGGACCCCAACGACATCGGACCGATCCCCCAACCCACCGCGGACATGCTCATCCCGCAGGACGGCCCCAGCGTCCTGGTGGCCACCGGTCTCGTCCAGCACGGCACCACGACCCGCACCCCGGTGAACACGTTCGCGGACGACCAGGTCGGTCTCGGCGTGGCCGTCACCCGCGAGCAGTTCTGGCACTGCACGGGAGAGTCCTACAGCCTCGCGCCCGGCGAGACCCGGACCGTCAGTTACACCGTCACCCAGGGCATGCAGGAGAGCAGTTCGCAGAGCGATACCACCAACGCGTCCGTCGGCGTGAGCGCCAGCGCCGGCTGGGGCCCGTTCAGCGCATCCGTCTCCGCCTCCCTGAGCGAGTCCTCCACCTCCACCCAGCAGCTCACCGTGTCCACCCAGACGACGTCCTTCGTCTCCAGCACCTACCAGAACCTCGGCGAACACCCCGAGCTCAACCTCTTCTGGCAGCTGACCGATGTCGCCACCGTCTACGACGAGGACGGCCAACCCATCGCCTCCGTGATCTCGGGCGAGGCCCCGTCGGTCGTCTCCGGCCCCTGGGACGTCCAGGAGATCGAAGGCACGAAGAAGAAGAGACTGGAGCGGAAAGACAGACGAGACCGGCCCGCCGACATGACGTAGGCAAGGTCTCCCCTTCGGGAGGGCCGTGCTTCCGTGACGTGTTCCCCATGCGCCTGCGTTGCGAAACGGTCGTTCCGGACAAGGATGAGCGCATGGTGAAACGTGTCGTGTTCGACGCAGTGAACGCCGTGCTGGCGAACCTCTGCCGTGAGTTCCGTGAACTGAACAGCGGGCACGTCGCCACGTACATTCCGCCTCTGGCGCGGGCGGATCCCGCGGACTTCGGCATGGCGCTGACGAGTGCGGACGGGCATCGCTATCAGGCGGGCGAGGCGGACAAGCCGTTCACGATCCAGTCGGTGTCCAAACCGTTCGTCCTGGCGCTCGCGCTGACCGAACTCGGCGCGGACGAGGTCTTCCGCCGGGTGGGGGTCGAGCCGAGCGGCGAGCGGTTCAACGCGATCAGTCTGGATCCGGAGACGGGCCGGCCGGCGAACCCGATGATCAACGCGGGGGCCATCGCGACCACCGCCCTGGTGCCGGCCGCGAGTGCCGAGCAGCGGTTCACGCGGATCCTGGAGACGCTGGGCCGCTTCGCCGGGCGGTCCCTGGACGTCGATGACGAGGTCTACCGCGCCGAGGCGGCCACGGGCGACCGGAACATCGCCCTCGCGCACCTGATGCGCGCGGCGGGATCCCTCGCCGGTGATCCGTCCGGTGTGCTGGACGTCTACTTCCGGCAGTGCGCGATCCGGGTCACCGCCCTCGACCTGTCGGTGATGGCCGCGACGCTGGCGAACGGAGGCGTCAACCCTGTCACCGGCGCGAGGGTCGTCCCGGAGCCGGTGACCGTGCAGGTCCTGGCCGTCATGGCGACATGCGGGATGTACGACGGTTCGGGCGACTGGCTCCTGCGTGTGGGGCTGCCCGCGAAGAGCGGCGTCTCCGGGGGGTTGGTGGCGGTCAGGCCGGGGCGCTCCGGAGTCGGCTGCTACAGCCCCCTGCTGGACGCCGCCGGGAACCCCGTCCGCGCGGTCGCGGCGCTGGCCGAGCTGTCGCGAGAGTTCGGGCTCCATCTGATGCACAACCCCCCGTCCGGCGCCCCGACGATCATCCGCCCCGGCCTGAGCGACGGACCCGACGAAGCCGCTTGGCGCCAGGCCGGAGGCGGGACGGCGCCCGGCGATCTGCCCGCATGGGTCGCGGCGCAAGGAGAGCTGGACTTCACAGCCGCCGAACAGTTGGTCTACGCCCTGGCGGAGCGGCTGCCCGAGGTCGGCCGTGGGCGCGCCGTCATCGACCTCGTGCGCGTCACCGCCGTCGACGCGGCCGCCGAAGGTCTCGTCCGCGTCGTCCTGGACCGCCTCACCGCCATGGGGCACCGCATCGGTTTCGTGGGCGACGCCGCGGTGCCGTTCAGCGTCGAAGGGACCCTGCTCGCCTCACGGTCCGCAGCCGTCGAGTGGGCACGGCTGCCCTCGTGACCGGTGCGTGCACGGGCCCCTTCGCGCCTCGGCGGTCCGCGACCGCGGGATGAGGGATCACGCCGCTCCGGTCTTCCGGAAGGACGTGTCGTCCGTGGCCAGCGCCCAGACCACGACGATCGAGACGGCCATCGAGAAGAGTGCCCACCAGGGGTAGTAGGGCAGGAAGAGGAACTGGGCGACGGCGTTCAGGGAGGCGAGTGTGATGCCGCCCATCCGCCCCCACTCGGAGCCCTTGAGGATTCCGGCGCCGGCGAGGGCGACGAGGATGCCGAGGATGAGGTGGGTCCAGCCCCAGCTGGTCAGACTGAACTCGAAGACGTAGTCGCCGACGCGGGTGTAGATGTCGTCCTTGGCGATGGCGACGATGCCCTGGAGGATGTCCAGGATACCGATGACCACCATGAGGACACCGGCGAACAGGGTTCCGCCGGAGGCCTCCGTGGCGCCTGAACTGGCTTGGGGCGGGCGGGGTGCGGTGTTCTGGCTCATGGGCTCATCGTCCGGCCGTCGGTCCGGGAGCGATCGTTCAATTGCTCCGAACGGGTGAGCCGGCGCCCGGCTCGCACCGTCGCGAGGACGTACGCACGCTCGTGCCGAGGGGGCGCCGGCTCCGCTGATCACGGGTGGGAGCAACGGGTGGGAACAACGGGTGGGAACAGCGGATGCCCGGCCGGGCGGCCCCCGCTCGGAGACCGCCCGGCCGGACCGTGGGGTTACCGGACGTCGTAGGCGCGGGTGATGGTCTGGGTGACCGCGTTGCCGTTGGCGTCGGTGAAGGTGGCCTTCGTCATGACCTGCTTGCCGGTGGCGCCGGTGTGGTCGAGGACGGCCGTCCACTTGCCGCCCAGCTGCTGCGTCGGCGCCTCGGTCCAGGTGGTGCCGCCGTCGTAGGAGTAGGACAGCGAGGCCGCCGTGATCGCGCCCGGGGTGTACCCGGCGTGGCCCTCGACCGACAGGCCGACCTTGATGCCGCTCTGCGCGGGCAGCGTGTTCAGGCCGTCCACCGGCAGGTCGTACGCCGGGGAGAGGATGGGCAGACCGCGCGAGTAGACGTCCGGCTCGCGGTGGGAGCGGAAGCTCCACGTGGTGGTGGCCGAGGTCGAGCGCAGCCAGTTCCGGTCCCCGGTGAGGATCTTGTCCAGCTTCTGGGTCAGCTCGTACGCGGAGTCCTCGTCCGGCACCTCGAAGACGCCGTACGGATCGACGCGGGTGCCGATCCGCTCACCGTTTCGCTTCAGCACCAGGTTGCCGAGGTCGCCGAACGATCCGCCGTAGGTCCAGTGGTCGCCGGAGCCGTCGATCCAGAGCGCGTTCTGGAAGCCGATCAGGTCGCCCTGCCGCTCGGCGGCCAGCATCGGCTTGCCGGCCGCGTCGCGCGGCGCACCCGGCCGCAGGGGGCCGCCGTACCACTCCTCGGCACTGCGCTGCCCCTCCCGGTAGGTGCGCTCCTGGTCGCCCATGAACGCGGCGAACGGGAAACTGGTCATCGCGCCGTGGTACCAGGAGTCGTCGCCGGTCGTGTAGTACGCGGTGCGGATCCCGGGCGCCTTGACGTTCCTGAACGCGGCGACGGTGACGAAGCCGCTGTCGCCGCCGGAGGGGCGGACGTGCAGCGAGTCGAGGTAGTCGGCCTCCTTGCCCAGGGCCTTCCAGGTCTCCCTCACCTGCGCCAGCTTGGCGTCCTTGGGCCGGTAGACCTGGTCGGAGTGCAGCGGACCCTGCGTCGGGTACGACAGGTTGTAGACGTACGGGGAGCCGCCCTCGGAACCGATCGCGCGCCAGGTGGAGCGGAACTCGAAGGTGCCGTTGCGCGCGCGTCCGTCGATGTCCGCGTAGAGCTGGTGAATGCTGTTCGGGATCACGAGCGATCCGCCTGCCTGCCACGTGTCGTCCCAGGTGCGGGCGTAGCTGAGCGTGGTGCTGTCCGGCGTCGAGGGACGGTCGGTGCGCAGGCTCAGCCGGTGGGCCTCGCGGGCGTCGAGGACGACGGTGGTGTCACTGGTGATCCGGAACTGCGGCCGCGCCAGGTAGCTGAGCGATTCGGTCGTGTTGCTCGCGTCGTACGACGCGACGAAGCTGCTCAGGGCGTAGTCGCCGGGCCGCAGGCTGAACGTCTGCTCGGCCGCACCCGCGTTGAAGCGCCGCTCGCCCTTGTCGATGTCGAGATTGACGAGTTCCAGGGAGGAAGGGCCGGTCGCGGGCTTGCCGTCGCGGTCGATGACCTTGATCCGGAGCGTGACCGTCTCCGGCTGGACGTAGAGGGTGAAGGGTACGGAGACGTGCGTACCGCCGCCGGTGGCCAGGATCCGGCCGGTGACCGCACCGTACTGGGAGTCCTTCAGGCGGGCGGTCGGGTCGATCCGCAGCGGCACCTGAACAGTGGCCCCCGCGGGGATCCTCACCCTGGTGTCCTCCAGCTTGGCGATGCCGGAGTGGATGTCGCTGCCGTCGTTGCCGTGCACCCCGCTGACCCTGAGGTTCAGGGTGAGGTCGCTGTCGCCGGTGTTGGTGAAGGGGACCTGCACGGTGGCGCGGTCCGAGGTGTCCTGCGGCCAGTTGTAGCTGCCGGCCTGGACGGCGGGCGCGGAGAGCACCTTCTGGTCGACCGCGCCGAGCACGTCCAGCACTCCGGCGCCGGTCTGGTCGGCGCCCGCGATGTTACCGCCGGTGCGGGCGGAGGAGACCAGGGCGGCCTTGAGCTGCTGCGGGGTCCAGTCCGGGTGGACCTGGCGGAGGATGGCCGCGGCGCCCGCGACGTGCGGGGTGGCCATGGAGGTGCCGGACATCGAGCGGTAGGCGTACACGCCCCGGCCGCCCGCGCTCGCGGCCGAGATGCCGACGCCGGGCGCGGCCATCTCGGGCTTGAGGGTGCGCGTGACGGCCACCGGTCCGCGGCTGGAGAACCACGCCGTGGTGTCGTCGCGGTCGACGGCGCCGACGGTCAGCACGTCGGGCACGCAGCCGGGCGAGGAGACGGTCTCGGTGCCCGAACCGGCGTTGCCGGCGGCGACGACGAACAGCGAGTCGCTGCTCTGCGCCAGCTGCTTCGTGGCCTGGGCCACCGGGTCCGTGCAGTCACCGATCGTGGCGTTGCCCAGGCTCATGGAGACGACGTCGGCCTGCTGGTCGACGGCCCACTGCATGCCGGCGATGACCCAGGAGTCCTGACCGTAGCCCCCGTCGTTGAGGACCTTGCCGACGAGCAGGGAGGTACCGGGGGCGACGCCCTTCATGCGGCCTTCGCTCGCCGCTCCCGACCCGCCGACGGTGGAGGCGGTGTGCGTGCCGTGGCCGACCAGGTCGTCGGTGGTCCTGGAGTCCGTGAAGTTCTTCGACGCGGTGACCCGGCTCGCCAGGTCCGGGTGCTCGGCGTCCACGCCCGTGTCGAGGACGGCGACCTTGGTGCCCTTGCCGTCGTACCCGGCCGCCCACGCCTCGGGCGCGTGCACCTGGGCGGTGGACCGGTCGAGCGTCGCTTCGACCTTGCCGTCCAGCCACAGCTTCTTCAGCGTGGCGGCGGAACGCGAGCGGGGGTCGGTCACGTCCTGCCAGAAGGTGGCGGCGGTGTCCTTGTCGGCCTTGAGCGCGACGCCGTCCACCGCCGGGAGGGCGAGGCCCCGCTCGGCCCCGCGTGGAGCCGGCGGTGCGCTGTCGAGGACGTTCACGCCGGGCAGGTAGGTGGCGATGAGCGGCAGCGCGTCGGTGTGCGCGTCGTCGTATCCCTGGCGGATGAGCCCGGTGACGTTGAACAGCTGCTCGTCCACCGTGCCGTCGGCGATCGCCTGGGTGGCGCCCTCCGGGTAGACGTAGAGGTCCTTGCCCGTCTGGTAGGTCTGGACGGTCGGCTGCGTGCCGTCCTCGCGGGGCAGGACGGCCGCGGAACTGCGACCCGACGGGTCCGTGGTCACCACGATCCTGTCACCGGTGACGAGGGTCACCGTGGCCTGCTTGCCGCCCGTGGCCGCGGACCCGCTGCCGACGATGGGCGTCTTGCCCGAGGCACCGTCAGGCGGGGTGTCCGCCATGGAGGGTGCGACCGCGGTGACGGTCAGGACGGCGGCGGTGGCCGCGCCCAGGGCTGTACGCGTTATGGAGCGCATGAATCTCCCAGTGGAAACCGTGAACGTGTCGGGATGCAGCTGCAGCCTGGCAGACACACGGATCGCCGAGGGATGCCGGACGTGGCGGGTTCCCCGCATGGCGGTCACCCGTCACGCGCTTGCATCCGGTAACGCTTCACACCGCGGGAATCGGGGGCGTACACCGGTCAGTCACACCCGTGGCCCTTCGGCCGACGACGGGTCAGAGCCAGCCCGCACGCGCGGCGTGCCAGCCGAGTTGCAGACGTGAATCCGCTCCGGCGCGGTCCATCAGGCGGCGGGTGCGTCGCTCCACGGTGCGGATCGAGACATCGAGCTGCGAGGCCACCCTCCGGTCGGAGACCCCCGCGAGCATCAGCGCGAGGACCTCCAACTCCCCCTCGGTCGGCCGATCGTCGGCCACCGGCTCCGCACGCACACCCGTGGAGGTGTCGAACAGCGGCCGGGCCTGGGCCCATTCCCGCTCGAAGAGCTGGACCAGGGCCGTCAGCAGACCGCTGCGGTGCACCACGATGGCGCTCGGCTCGGCGCCGGAGTCCGCCATGTCCAGCGGCACCATGGCACGCTCCCGGTCCGACACCATCATCTTCAACGGCAAGGACTCGGCCAGGCGGATCTCCAGGCCCGCGGAGATGCCCTCCCTCACGTCCCTCCCCACGCCGGGACCGTCGAGATAGTCCTTGGTGGCCACGACCCGGAAGTCGACTCCGCGGTCCAGTGCGGAACTCTCCGAGATGTCGGCGTCCTCGCGGGCCACCGCGCTGGGCTCCCCGACGAGGAACATGAGCAGCTCCCGCTGGGCTCCGCGCTGCAGCTGGTGGAACCGGTGCGCGACCTGCTCCCTGCCGACCACCACCTCCACGACGCTGCCCGCCGGATGCGCGGCGGTGCTGCGGTACTGCTCGGTCAGCATCGTGAACGCGGCCTCGGCCCGATGAAGCGCGTTGCGCTGCTCGACGAGAAGCGGGGCCAGGGCCACCGAGGGCGGGGTGAGCCGATAGCGGGCGGACGACCGGGCGGACCCGCTGCCGCCAGAGGGGTCGGGCACCCGGTCGCCGCCTTCGGTGGCGACCACCACGAGCCCGCGTTCCGACAGGTCGAGGAGGACCCGGGCGACCGCGGACTCCCCGAGTCCGGTCTGGCGTACGAGCTCATGCGCGGAGGCGGTCGGGCGGGCCAGCAGTGCGGTGTAGACGGCCTCCTCGGCCGTCCCCAGTCCCAATGCCTGCAGCATCCAGCGCCTCCCTCGGACGGCCGCCGTCCCCCACCCTGACGCAGCTCGGGCGGACCGAGCGGAATCTTCTCGGCCGGACCCTATCCCACGGCCGGGACGCCGCCCTGTGCCGGTTCGCCCGGTTCGGGAGGCTGTGCGTCCCGCTCGTCCTGGAGCCAGCCCAGCCGTGCCGTGTGGAAGCCCAGCTGCATGCGGTTCTGCACGTTCGCGGTATCCATCAGGTGACGGATCCGACGCTGCACCGTCCGCAGGGAGGCACGCAGCTGGGTGGCGATCGCCTGGTCGGTGAGGCCGGTCAGCAACAGGCTGAGGATCTGTGCGCTGAGATCGTCGATGGCCGGCGCGCTCCGCAAGGCGCCCGCGGTGGTGACGAACTGCGTCGCCTTCGCCCATTCCGCCTCGAACAGCGCGATCAGCGCGTCGAGCAAGCTGCTTTCGTGCACGAGCAGGGCCCCCGCCTTCGCGGCATTGGCCGACCCGAGGAGTGGAACGATCGCCAGCTCTCGGTCCACGATGAAGAGCTTCAGTGGAACGGTGTCGGCGATGCGGACCTCCTCTCCTGCGGTCCGCGCCTGGATGATCTCGTCGAAGGACGGAACTCCCCCGTCGAGCATGCCGCGTTCGAGCACCACGCGATACCGGACACCGCGCTCGATGATCGCGTCGTCGGTCATGTTGCCGGAGGAGAAGAACGGCGCCTTCACCAAGTTCATGATCTCTTTCCGCGCGCCGAGTTGGACGCGTCCTACGCGCTCGCGGACGGCCTCGTCGCCGTGGACCACGTCGACGACCTCCGCCGCGCCGCGCCCTCGGTTGGCCGCGCGGTAGGTCTCGTCGAGGGAGTCGAGTTCGAGTTCCGCCAGATTGAGCTCGTTCTGCCGCTGGATCAGGAGCGCCCGCAGTGCCGCCGCCGGTGGGGAGGCGACGAACCGGGTGGCGTCGCCGAGGCTGCGCCCGACGAGCCCCCGGCCTTCGAGCCTGCTGAGGACGCGTACCACCTGGCGGGCGTCGCAGCCGACGAGTTCGGCGAGTCCGGTGGGAGTGGCGGAGGCCACCGAGACCAGGGTGCGGTAGGCGTCCGCCTCTTCGGGGGTGAGTCCCAGCACGTCTGACAGCATGGTGCGCTCCAGCCCTCCACATGTCTGTCGATACTTCGGCCTGTCGTCGAAAGGTCTGAGCGGACCGCCTCTGTCCGCATGCGTTCGGCTCGTCCGATGACGCGAGGGACGGCCGGGGGCGCCTGTGTCTCCCGCCCCCGGCCGCGACCCCTCAGGTCGGTTCACCGCTTCAGCGGTGCCTCAGCGCAGTCGGTACGCCTGGGGAATGGTCTGCTCGACGGTGTTCCCCGCGCTGTCGGTCGCGGTGACCCGCAGCGCGACTCCTTCGGGAGCCTTGTCACGCCTCGGGTGCGGGACGCGCGCCGAGAAGGTGTTCTGCTTCTCGGCCCGAGTGCCGACCCGCTGCCAGGTCTTGCCGCCGTCGAAGCTGGCCTCCATCCGCAGACCGGTCACGGTCGGCGGCCTGCTGAGCCGATCCTGGTAGTAGCCGGTGACGGTGACGGGGTGGGACCCGCCGGCCTCGGAGGTGTTGTCCAGCCCCAGGCCCAGGTCGTACCGCAGGAAGATCAACGGCTCCGGACGGCACACACCGGGATCCTTGACGACGGCGTCCGCGACGCACGGCTGGGACGTCGGCGTGTCGGTCTTCGTCGGCCGGTCGGACGTGTACTCCCACGCGGTCCTGACCCCGTTGGTCTCCGCCTGGAACGTGTAGCGGGCCGATTCCGCCGGCAGGTCGTACGCGATGACGTCGGCCTTGCACCCCACCAGCGCGAGCGTCGCCACGGCTGCCGCCGCCGCCAGTTTCACCGTCCGGCGCCATCTCGATGGTTCGGCCGCGTTCATCGGGTCGGTCTCCTTTCCCATGTCGGTCATCACCGCCCGCTCCTCGACGTCAGGTCCGGCACCGCGCCGGGCTCACCGAGCTCGAAGACGAACTCGACGGGGTGAAGCTTCTGCGGGAGCTCGTGGCCGGCGCCGTCGAGGAGGCTCACGCCGCAGGCGGGGGGCTCACAGGCCTGGATCTCGTAGATCAGATGGGCGACGCCCGTGTCGTCGAGCATGCCCATCATGGCCTGGCGGCCGCCCCCGCCGCTGGTCAGGTACAGGGTGGGCCAGAAGCGGTCGCCTTCCCGGCAGCCGGCGCACGGCAGACCCGTGGCGAGGGTGAAGCCCGACTTCGTGCGGGCCTGGGGCGCCGCCCCGGGAAGGGTCGGACCCGCGTTCCAGTCGATCGTCTTCTTCGTGCCGAGCACCAGGTCCTGCGTCTCGTTCGGGCCCGACGGTCGCGCCACGGACGGCGCGAGATAGTCCCTGGCCGACAGCTCGAAGCGGTCGATCGCGTTGCCGTCCCGCGGCCCGACCAGGGTGGTGAACTGCCGTTGGCTGTCCGGCTTGGGCAGCATGATCTCCTCCGTCACCGGGCCGGACTCGGTCATCCGGTTCCAGCTGAAGTGGGGAACCGCGCCGGGCCGATCGGCGTGGAGACGGTGGTCGACCCGGTCCAGATCCCGCGTCTGGACCTGGTACGGCAGGTTGCCGGGAACCCGATCAGGGGAGCCGAAGGCCAGGGCGTAGGCCTTGGACACCTCTCTCTGGCCGCCGAGTTCGATCTGGACGCCGGACTTCCCTGCGCCCTCGATCCGCCGGATCAGCGTGGCGCCCTCGACCGGGGGTACGGTCACGATCGGCAGCGCCGCGTACGGATCGACCGGCGGGCAGTCGTCGGGGCCGTTTCCGCACTTGTACTGCCGGAACGACTCGTACTTGAGCAGCGCGACCCGATCGGTCTCGCCGGTCACCAGCACCCCGGCCGCGCCTGCGGCGGCAGCCGCCGCCACTCGCTTGCGCAGTGCGGTGAAGTCGCAGGTCGTCCCGCAGATGTCGGTCGGCTTCAGCAGCACCAGCGCACCCTTGGCGTCGACCTTGGCGAGCTCCTCGGCCGAGCCGGTGCCCGCGTGGACGACGGTCTTGCGCCCATGGGTGGGCAGTCGGGGAATCGCCGACCGCACGAGGGTGGTCACCGGCTTCCCGTCCTGGAGCCACTTCTGGTTGCCACCGTTGATGGTGGTGTCCGGTGTCGCGTAGCGGGCGCCCAGATCGAACGAGTCGCCCTTCCCCGTGACCTTCATCGTCACCGCCGGCGGCACCAGGACGTGCCGGCTGTCGAAGGCGAGCGTGCCGAGGCTGACCCCACCGGTCGGCAGCACCCACCAGTGCGGCTCACCGGGACCGTATTCGGTGGACAGCCCCGCGGTGATCCCCCAGGCGCCGTCCACGGAGGTCCGTTCGACCTTGAAGTTCGCCTGGTACGTCTCGGTCCGCTCCGGGGTGTTCACCCTGACCGGCTTGAGCTTCCGAAGGTCCAGCTCCACCGCGGTCGCCCCGGTGATCTTCACCTCCGGTGCCATGGGCGGTGCCTGGTGCAGCTCGCCGGCCGCGTCCCGCCACGTCACCGGGACGGCCGCCACGACCGTGCCGGCGAACACCCGTGCCGTGATCGTCTCGCCGCCCGGTGCGGTCAGCGGCTCCTCGTACAGCTTCTGCTTGTCCTCGTCGACCGGGACGATCAGCGCGTCGCCGTACGACACCTCGGTGGCACCGGCCGGGGGAATGACCTTGATGGTCAGGTCGTGGCGCATCGGCTCCACGAACGCCGAGAGCCGCGACGATCCCAGCAGTGCGCCGGCGCCGTCCTTGGCGGTCAGGACGCCGTGGTATCCGCCGTACTGCCCTGAACCGTCCACCGTCCTGCCGTCCATGGTCACCGTCACCTCGGCCGAACCCTTGGCCGGTACGGTCACCTGGTCGGCGCTGAGCGTGAACAGCCCGGCCGGTGCGGAGCCGCCCGAGGAGGCTGCCGAGGCGGAGAGCGTGAGGGTGATCGGCTCGTCGGTCCAGTTGGTGTAGGTGATCGTCCTGGACACCGGCGAGTGCGGGTACATCGCCCGTCCGAAGTTCAGGTTTCCGTCGGGGACTATCCTCGGATCGACCGCGCGGGCCACGTCCACCCGGCCCGCGCCCTGCGCGTACGGGTCGTGCCCGAGGTCCCGCGAGGTCCCCATCAGCAGGGCCTTGATCTGCCGCCCGGTGAAGTCCGGGTGCTGTTGGGCGACGATCGCCGCGGCACCGGCCATGTGGGGCGTGGCCATGGAGGTGCCGCTGGCGGACGTGTAGAAGTCGTCCACGGGTGTGCCCATCGCGGTGCCCTTGGCGCGGGCCGCGGCGATGGCGACGCCCGGAGCCGCGATGTCCGGCTTGGCCGCGCCGTCCCCGAGGCGGGGTCCGCGACTGGAGAACCTGGCCATCTGGTCGCTCTTGTCCACGGCCGCGACGGTCAGGGCCTCGTCGGCGGCGCCCGGCGATCCGACCGTCTCGGGGTTGGGGCCGGCGTTGCCCGCGGCCACGACGAACAGGGTGCCGTAGGTGCGGCTGAGCCTGTTGAGCGTGGTGCTCAGGAGGTCGGTCCCGTTGGTGGGCTGGCTGCCGAGGCTCATGTTCACCACAGGGGCACCGGACTTGGCGGCCCATTCCATGCCGGCGATGACCGCGTCGCCGGCGCACCTGCCCTCGTTGTCGCACACCCGGCCGATGGCGAGCTTGGCACCGGGCGCCACACCGCGGCGCAGCCCGTCGGAGGCCTTGCCCGTGCCGGCGATCGTGGACGCCACGTGCGTACCGTGTCCGTGTCCGTCCACCGGACCGTTCGGGCTGCCGGTGAAGTCGACCGCCTCGACTATCCGGTCGGCGAGATCGGGGTGGGTGGCGTCGATGCCGCTGTCCAGCACCGCGACCTTCACGTTCGAACCGTCGAAGCCGCGCTCCCAGGCGGCGGGCGCGCCGATCTGCGCCACGGACTTGTCGAGTTCGAGCCTCGTCAGCTGGTTGAGCCACACCTTGTCCACCCCGGCCAGCGGGCCGGTGGCCCGGGAGGCGGCGGACGTGCCGGTGTCCTTCTTCCGTACCTCTCGCCACCACTGGCCATCGCCCTTGATGGCCATCGAGCGGGCGTTGATGCTCGGCAGGACGTTCTTGGCCGTCGTACCGGTGACGGTCGTCGCCGTCCGGGCCCGGGCCGTTCCGGTGTACGTGGCGATCACCGGGACCTCGCCGGTCGTGCCGGCGGCCGCCCAGTCGGCCAGCTTGGCGAGGTTGAAGAGCTCCCAGTCCAGCAGGTCGGCGCGGAGCAGCGGCAACGCGTCGTCCGGTACGACGTAGACCTGGTCGTTCCGGGTGACGGTGTGGAAGGCGACCGACTCGTGCCCGGGCCGTGCCGCGGGCTCGATCCCGCTGACGACCGGGCGCCGGTCCTCGGTGACGCCGATGCGCACCTTGTCACCGGTCACCAGCGTCAGGGGCACGTTCGCCCGGTTTCCGTCGGCGGCCTGGAGGAGGCTCTCGCGGACAGACGGGGGCAGGCTCAGTTCGTGGGAAGCGGGGGTCGAAGCGGGGGTCGAGGACGGAGTCCGGGTCGGAGTCGGGTCGGGGGCACTCGCCGCAGTGCTCGTCATGACCGTCCCGAGGACGGTGATGCCGACGACCGCGGTGGCCAACAGGCGCCCGGAACGCCTCATCGTGACGCCTCCGGGGATGCCGTTCCATCGGATTCGCCGTGAAAATGGCACGGGGGATGCATGAGCGTCTCCTACTCATCGTCGAGAGAGAAGTACTTGCCGCATTCGACAGACACGTTCGGGCTCAGCACGGGACCGGGGCAACCGGCCGGCGGTGGCGGGTCGGCTTCATGTCACAAACCCGCCACCGCATTCGGCCGGGAACCCGACGGAGAAGAGATCTCCGATGTTTCCGGCCTTTCCAGGCGGTCGCCGATTTCGGCAATTCGGAGAAACAGCAAGGCATTTGATGGCGACTCCATGGGGGTCCGAGGCCGGGCTCTTCCGCCCCGGCATGCGGGAGGGGCCCTTCCCGTGGACGGGAAGGGCCCCTCTGCTGCGCGGTGCTGAAAGGTGCGGTGCCGGTCAGCTTCCGCTGTTCGCCCGGCGGCGGCGCCACCAGACGAGTGCGCCGCCCGCGGCGATCGCTGCGGCCGCGATGCCGCCGATCAGGCCCAGGGGCGTGCTGCTGCCGGTGTCGGCGAGGTCGCCGTCGGGGTCCTTCGGACCGGGCGGGGTGGTGGCCCCGGGCGACTGGCTGGCCGTCGGTGCCGGATCCGTCGGGGCCGGGGTCTGCGTCCCCGTACCCGTCGGGGTCGGGGTCGCGGTCTGGGTCGGCTCCCCGGTTCCCGTGGGGGTGGGAGTGGGACTGGGGGTGCCGCCATCGGAGTGTCCGGCGCTGTTTCCGCCGAACATCAGATAACCCTTCTTGTTCGGATCGTCGGCGAGCGTGTCGACCGCGTATCCGACCGTGCGGGGCTTGTAGCGCTGCTCGGTGCGGAAACGCACCGGGTTCATGTTGCTCTTGGGCTGCTTGGAGAAGTCGACCCCGCCCACGGTGTAGACGTAGACGTCCTCGCCGTTGGACCACTGGTACTTGAAGGTGCCTTCGGTGAACGCCTTGTAGTAGCGGACCCAGACCTGCTTGCCGGTCCAGTCCTGATGCGGCGCGCGCAGCGCCCAGCGCTTCACGTCGTTGCTGTTGATGATCCTGCGGTACTCGTCGGGCATGTCGGCGGCGTTCTGACGGACCCACTCGGCGGCGACGCGGGCGGTGTAGACGCGGCGCAGGTCGGCGTAGTAGTCCCCGTTGTTGACCTTCTCCGAGACCAGGGGGGTGATGTACTGGTCGAGGACGCGGTCGGACTGCTGCGTCTCCGCCTCGGTGAGGTCGCAGCCCTTCCCGCCGGGCGGCTGTGTGGTGGTCTCCTGCGGCACCGTGGACAGCTTCAGCGGGGTGTCGAGGATGTGGATGCCGCCGTCCTGTTCGCGCACGACCGCGGTCTCCGGCTCGATCCAGTAGCGGAATCCGGCCCAGCAGGGGAAGCCGTCGCGCTTGGGCAGGGCGTTCATGAAGTTGCGGCCCGCGTCCGTCTCCGGGTCCATGGCCTTGAAGATGTCGTGCTTCAGCTCCAGGTCCGCTTCCAGGAGCACCCGGCCCGCGTCGGTCTTGCCGAAGTCCTTGTCGATGATGCGGTTCGGCTCGTCCGGGTTGAGGTTCACCCAGAACGTGGACGGGTCCAGGGCGAGCCAGGTGAAGAACGCGTCGGAGATCAGGTTGCCCTTCTCCTGGCCGCCCCACCCGGCCGCGTACTCGTCCTCCACCGACTTGGCGGAGAACGCGTAGTCCAGTCCCTTGCCGCTCTTGGCCTTGCCGATGTACCTCAGGTCGAGGGTGGTGAAGTCGATGCCGCCGAGGCCGCGGTTCATCAAGGAGCGCTGTCCGGTCTTGCCCAACCGGTCGAGCTGCTCCTTGAGGGTCTGCGGGTTCGCCGGGGACTGGTTGATCACCTGGTTGCCGGAGCCGCGGGACCCGGTGGAGGTGCCGTTGCCCGGTGACATCGTCGTACCGTTCGCGCGGTACGGGCCGTTCTCGGTGCCCTTGGGCGGCAGTCCCCTGTGGTGGGACTGGTAGTCGTAGGTACGGAGCCGGTCGCGGCCGAGCGCGTCCTTGCCCGCGCTGTCCTTCAGCTCCTTCATGAAGTTCTTGGCGTCGCGGGTCTGGTTCTCGGCGAACACATAGGTGTACTTGTAGGAGCGCCAGCCCGGGTGCTTGGCCCACGCCCGGTCCGCGGCCTTCTCGCTGGCGGCGGGGCTGCCGTTGGACTTGACCTCCACGATCTCCCGGGTGCGCTTGTTGTAGGCGTCCGGCCGGCGCAAGTGGCGGTCGCGGGGGTTGTCGGGATCGACGAAGTAGAACTCCTTCTCGCAGATCCAGTCCGGGCCGGTCAGGCCCATCTCGCGCACGACCTTGGCCATGAAGGCCTTGCCGCGGGCATCGTGGCCCTGGTTCGGGATGTAGACCTTCGCCAGGTAGTCGCCGAAGACCTTCCACCGCTTCTGCGCGTTGAACCGGGCGTAGATGCGCCGCGGGTCGCTGTGGTCGAACTTCTTGTAGTCGGTGCCCGCTGCGTCGAGCTCGGCCTGGGTCGGGTTCAGGCCGTCGAACTGGAGACCAGGGTTGGTGTAGTCGTACGTGTCCCAACGGTCCACCGCACGTGAGGCGTCCCCCTGGGGCAGGCCGCCGGTGGGGACGTTCTTCACCCCGTACATCTCGTCGCAGCGCTTGCCCGGCTTCGGCCGCGGCAGCGGCGCGGCTTCGGCGACGCCGGTGACACCGACGACCGGCTGGCCGGTGACGGTGATGACGGTGGCACAGGCGAGCGCTAGCAGGCTGTTCCTGAGCGCACGCCAGCGGCGCGCTATTCGTGCTGGCTTCACAGTGCTCTCCCCGGGAGCCCCACGGGTTCGGTTCCGGCTGTGTGACGCCAGGGCCCCCGTTGCTCATGTCGGCGCCGCACAAGCGGTCCGATCCTAGGGCCGAGCTTTGCCGCCGCAATGCCATTTCGTCGGCGTGGCATGTGTTAACTCCGTGCAGATCACTGATTCTTGCCGTGACATCGAGGGCTAGGCTTAGCGGCCGTGAGCGATGACATCTGGGATCACGAAGACGAGGACGAGTACGCCGTCGCCGAGCGCATCGACAGGGCGCACGCCGACAACCCCCGCCTGACGGCGTGGCTGGGCGAGCAGCGGGGCCGCTTCGACGAGTGGAGCCGCCGCCACGGCGGTGGATGGGACTTCGACGAACGCTCCCTCGACCGCATGGAAGCCCTGATCCGCGAACACGTCACGTCCGTCGACGACTTGTTCGTCCGCGAGCACACCCCGATGATCCAGACCGCCTGCTGGTACGTCGGCGAAGTCCACAACCGCACGCGCGGCACCCAGTGGCGCATGGACCCCGACCCCGCCGACAGCCACCCCTGGTCCCAACGCCCCTATGTCATCGTGCCCTTCGCCCGTCTGGACGAGTACCGGGACCCCGAGGGCATCGACTACGACGCCCGCCCCCAGCACCATCCGCTCAGCAGCTTCCTCGCCCTCCTCCGGGAGGGCCCCACGTCCGGCCCGGCCTCACTGCGAGGCGAACTGGACGACTACGAGCCCGGCGACGACGACGGGGAGTGACGCCGCGCACCCTCGCGGGCGGCGGTGGTCGTCGTCGCTGTGAGTGGCGCCGACGGGTTGCTATCCGATGTCCTTGGAGCCCTTCTCGTTGGTGTCGAGACGAAAAAGTTCGGCCGGAGGTGAATCCTCTGGGGACCTCGCCGTCTCTTATGTGTGTACCGGCCGAACGGCGCCGGCAGAACACAGGAGAAACACCATGGTCACGGCCATCGTCGTCATCGGAGTCCTGCTCGTGGGCGCGTGCAGCTGGCACCTCATGCGCCGCTTCAAGAGCCGAAGCTGACGAGTGCCTCCGCACAGGGCACCCGCCAGGTATGAGTAGCACATGAACCAACGTTTCTCCTGGCCGGACGAGCGACTGATCAAGGCCGCTCAGGACGGCGACGTCACGTCGCTCACCACCGTCGTCATGGAATCGCAGCCGCATGTGCGCAAGTTCGCCAAGTCGCTGTGCGCCTCGCCGCAGGATGCCGAGGACGCCGCGCAGGAAGCGCTGATCATCCTCTACCGGAAGATCGGCTCCTTGCGGGCCACCGGCGCGCTCGCCTCGTGGATGTTCCGGATCGTGCGCAACGAGTGCCTCCGGCAGGTGCGACTCCTCGTCTCGCGCAATGACGAGCCGTCGGCCGAACCGGAGGCGTCCCCGGAACCGTCCGCCGAGGAGGCGGTGCTGCACCGGCTGGAGGTGGAGCGGATCGCGGCCGCGGTCAGCGCTCTGCCCCGCGACCAGCGGCAGGTCCTGATCATGCGGGACGTACAAGGCCTGCCCGGCAGGACCGTCGCTCATGCGCTCGGTCTGAGCACCGCCGCGATGAAGTCGCGGCTGCACAGGGCCCGCGCGACGGTGCGCGACGCCCTGGAAGCGACCGAAGAAGCATCCGATCGAGCCGCCGCGTAGGCGCCCGATCGAGACATCGACCACCCAGTCGGAGGAGAGTCACGACCGTGAACACAGTGAAGCCCGCACCGGACGTGGAGATCCGGACGACCGTGCAGTCCGCGGCGCCCGACTTCGCCAGCAAGTCCGTCCCACGCCACCTGGCGCGCGGCGTCATCGGCTTCGGGCTGATCATCGGCTCGATCGCCATGGTGCCGGTCGCCGGCCCGGCCACCCTGCTCGCGGCCCCGCTGGCCCTGATCGCCTTCCGCGGTTGCCCCACCTGCTGGATGGTCGGCCTGGCTCAGACCATCTCCCGTGGGCGTCTGGAGCGCCAGTGCGTGGACGGCGTCTGCACGCTCACCAAGGCGCACCCGGCGGCGCAGCCCGCCGGGGAGCCGAGCGTCGACAGCAAGGTTCCGGCCGCTTCGCGGTGATCGGGCCACGGTCCGGACCGTGCACGGCGAACCCGCGAACGCCCGATCCGCCGGCTTCTCCGCGGCCTCGGCCCCGGGGCGGCCGGCGTCCCGGGCCCGGCTCGACCTCCGCCCCCTGTCGACCGTCCCGGGTCCGGCCGGGCGCCGATCAGCCGAGCTGGCGGCGTACGAGCTCGTGGAACGGGCCGCTCGTGTCGGCGAGCAGCTCGGCGGGCGGGCCCTGCTGGGCGACCCGTCCCTCCGCCATCACGATCACCCGGTCGGCGTCCATGACCGTGGACAGCCGGTGGGCGATCACGACACGGGTGGAGCGCAGCGTGCGCGTCGACTCGATGACCACGCGCTGGGCCTCGTTGTCCAGGGCGCTGGTGGCCTCGTCGAGGAAGAGGATGCGCGGCTTGCGGATGAGGGCCTGCGCGATCATCAGCCGCTGGCGCTGACCGCCCGAGACGGTGCCGCCGCCGTCGGACAGCATGGTGTGCATGCCCATGGGCATGGCCTTGATGTCCTCGGCGAGACCGGCCATGGCGGCCGCCTCCCACGCCTCCTCCGGCGGGTACGGCTCGGCCCCGCGGATGCAGTCGAGGATCGAGCCGGAGAACGGTTGCGCGTTCTGCAGGACGACGCCGCACTGACGGCGCACGGCCGCCCGGTCGAGCGCCGCCAGATCCTGCCCGTCGTACAGCACGCTGCCCGCGACCGGCCGGTCGAAGCCGATGAGCAGCCGGAGGAGGGTCGACTTGCCGCAGCCGCTGGCTCCGACGATCGCGACGAACTCGCCCGGCCGCACCCGCACCGACACGTCGTCCAGGACCAGCGGACCGTCCTCGGTGTACCGGTAGGACAGGTTCCGTGCCTCGACTCCCCCGGCGAGCACACCCGGCCGCGTGCTGGAGCCGCGTATCTCGGGGGTCTCTTCGAAGACCGGCCTGATCTGCTCGAACATCGGCTGTACGGCGGCGGCCGAGATGAGCGCACCGGTCAGCTGGGTGACCGAGGACAGCAGGATCGTCACGGCGGTGCTGAAGGTGAGGAACTCACCGGCGGACATGCTGCCCCGGGCCGGGCCGGCCAGCAGCATGAACATCACGAGCATGCACAGCGGCCCGCAGACCGCGTTGAGGACCGTGATGACGTTCTTGATCCGGCCGATCCGCTGCTGCAGTTCCCGGGTACGGGCGAACTCCCGCGCCCAGGCGGCGTAGGCGAAGCTCTCGGCCGCGGCCACCCGCAGCTTGGGCAGGCCGCGCAGGGTCTGGAACGCCTGGTTGTCGAGCTTGTTGCCGAGCCTGAGCAGCTGCCGCTGGTATCGCAGCTGCCAGAGTCCGAGCCCCAGGAAGAGCGCGGCGATGACGAGCAGCATGGCGAGCGCGGCCATCGCCAACGGCACGCTGTAGAAGAGCAGCAGGACGAGGTTCATCGTGCCGACGGTGCCCGCCTGCAGACAGACCGAGCCGATGCCGGACAGCACGCTGCGGATGGAGCTGATCCCCATGGCCGCGCTCGCCAGTTCACCGGTGGAGCTGCCGGCGAAGAACGTCACCGGCAGCCTCAGCAGCCGGTCCCAGACGGCCGGCTGCAGGGTGGCCTCGATTCGGCCCTCCATCCGCAGGATCGCCATGTTCTGCAGCAGCATGAAGGAGGCCGACACGACGCTGGTCGCGATGAGCGCGAGCGCGGTCTGCACGATGAGGCTGTCCTCGGCCCGCGGTACGTACTCGCCGAGGACCTTGCCGGTGGCGAGGGGGACGAGCGCGCCGAGGCCGACCGCGACGAGACCTCCGACGAGGAGGCTCCGCAGATCCCCGCCGGTCCCGCGCAGGCTGAAGCGGAGCAGCCGCAGGAGGCCCGGCTTCCCGTCGGGCAGGGGGCGGTAGAACATGACGGCGCTCGGTTCGAAGGCGTCCTCGTCGGCGGAGCCCACCCGCTCCCGGCTGCCGGTGGCGGGGTCGACGGCCTCGTATCCGCCGCGCCGCCACAGCAGGGCGACCGGTGCGCCGTCCTCCTCGCGCCGCCCCACCAGGGGCCCGCTGTCCTCCCGCCACCAGCGGCCGTGGAGCCGCACGGCGCGGGTGCGGATCCGCGAGGCGAGCGCGATGCGTTCGACGGGGTCCGTACCTCCGGAGTCGGCGCCGGTCCCGACCGGTTCCGAGAGGGCGATGCCCGCCTCGCGCGCGACCAGCCGGCACACGGCGAAGACCGCGTCGTCGCTCGCGCCGCGCCGGGCGGCCCCGCGCGACCGGTCGCCGGAGCGGCCGATCGAGGCGAGCAGCGCCTGGTCGGCCTGGGTGCGGGCGGCCTCACCGGCCTCGATGCCGGCCGCCGTGCGGTCCTCGTGGGCGCGCTCGACCTGCTCGATCCAGTGGTCCAGGGCGTACAGCAGCCGGTACTGCTGGTCGACCATGCCCTGCCACATCGCCCCGTCGACGAGGAGCGCGCCCGCCGTGTCGTACCCCTCGTACCCCTCGTAGAAGGCGCCGTACTGGACGCTGCCCGGGGTGATCTGCATCCACAGGATGTCGTCGTCGGCCGCGGCCGGTGCCGCGGTGGCGCGGCTCTCCAGCGGCGCCTGGTAGAGGACGCGCAGGCCGCGCCCGATGCCGAGGGCGAAGGCGTTCTCCAGCGGGCTCAGGGGCACCTCGGAGACGTCGCCGTACTGCTCGGAGCCGTACTGCCCGTATCCATACTGCCCGGATCCGTACTGCCCGGATCCGTACTGCAGCTCGCGCAGTTCGATGCGGCGCAGCAGACAGCCCGCCAGGGGGCGGCCGATCAGGGTGTGGCCGGGGCCTTCGGCCGGGCCGAGCAGCAGCGTGCCCGGTTCGAGGCGGCCCAGGAAGTGCCAGTGGCCCTCCTGTGCCGCGTCGATCGCGAAGAGGTCCAGCGCGCCCTCGACGACGAGCCACAGGACGAGCGGACCCTCCAGGGACAGGCTGCGCGTGCTCGTGCAGTCGACGGGCGAGCCGAGTCCGCCCAGGGCGGCCACGACCGGATCCACGGCGACGTGTGGGGCGTGGGGGGACGTCACCTCAGTGCTCCTTGACGAGTTCGGCGTACGCGCCCCGCGCGGCGAGCAGGTGCTCGTGACGCCCGCGTTCGACGACCGTGCCGCGTTCGAGGACGACGATCTCGTCGCTGTCGCGCACGGTGCTCAGCCGGTGGGCGATGACCACACAGGCACAGCCCCGGCGCCGCAGGTTGTCGATGACGAGCTGCTCGGTCGCCGCGTCCAGAGCGCTGGTCACCTCGTCCAGGACCATGACGCTGGGGCGGCGCACCAAGGCCCTCGCGATCTCAAGGCGTTGGCGCTGGCCGCCGGAGAAGTTGCGGCCGTCCTGCTCGACCCGGCTGTGGATGCCGCCGGGGCGGCGCGCGATCACCTCGTGGACGGCGGCGTCCTCCAGGGCGGCCACCACCGCCTCGTCGGGGATGGAGGGGTCCCACAGGGCGACGTTGTCGCGGACGGTGCCCTCGAAGAGGAAGACGTCCTGGTCGACGAAGGAGACGGAGGCGGCGAGCGCGCCGCGCGGGATGTCCTCGATCCGCATGCCGTCGATGCGGATGGTGCCCTCCCAGGGGGCGTAGAGCCCTGATATCAGCCGCGAGACGGTGGACTTGCCGCTGCCGGAGCCGCCGACGAGCGCGACCTGCTGCCCTGGGCCTACGGAGAGCGAGAAGTCCTGGAGCAGCGGCGCGTCCAGCGGGCTGTAGCCGAAGGTGATGCCGTCGAGCAGCACATGGCCCTTGAGCCGCCGGGTGGCGGCGGGCGGCTCCCGCCGTGAGTAGATCGGGTCGACGGGGAAGTTCTCGACGTCCTTGAGGCGGGCGACGTCGGCCGCGAAGTCCTGGATGCGTCCGGCGACGCCGTTGAGGCGGGTGATCGGCGCGGTGAAGCTGGTGACCAGGGCCTGGAAGGCGACGAGCAGGCCGACCGAGAGGTGCCCCTCCACCGCGCGCAGGCCGCCGATCATCAGGATCAGCGCGCTGTTGAGCGCGGCCAGGGTGGGGGCGACGACCGCGAGCCACATGCTGGGCACGCCGAGGCGTTGCTGTACGTCGAGGGTGACGGCGTGCTGGCCCGCCCAGCGGCGGAAGAAGCCGTTCTCGCCACCCGTGGCCTTCATGGTCTCGATGAGCTGCAGGCCGCTGTACGAGGTGTTGGTGAGCCGGGCGTTCTCGGCGCGCAGCTTCTGGGTGTCGGTGGCCCTCAGGTGGATCACGATCCGCATGGCGACGACGTTGAGCAGGGCGATGCCGATGCCGACGACCGTGAGTTGCGGGTCGTACGTCCACAGCAGCACCGCGTAGAGGACCACGACCACCGCGTCGACACCGGCGGCGGCGAGGTCGCGTGCCAGCGTCTCGGCGACGGCGTCGTTGGACTGCAGACGCTGGACCAGGTCGGCCGGGTTGCGCTGGGAGAAGAAGGTGACGGGCAGTCTGAGCAGGTGCCGCAGGAAGCGGGCGCTGCCCAGGGTGGAGGAGATGATGCGGCCGCGCAGCAGGTTGGCCTGCTGCACGGAGGTGAGCACCGCCGTGAGCACCAGGGCCGTGGCCATCGACGCGAAGAGCACGCCGAGCAGGGACGTCTGCTCCCCGATCAGGAACATGTCGATGTACGTGCGGCTCAGCGCGGGCACCGCCGCCCCGACCGCGACGAGCAGGAGGCTGGAGAGCA
This sequence comes from Streptomyces sp. NBC_00250, assembly GCF_036192275.1. NCBI lineage: Bacteria > Bacillati > Actinomycetota > Actinomycetes > Kitasatosporales > Streptomycetaceae > Streptomyces > Streptomyces sp. NBC_00250. The sequence continues at coordinate 2,049,175 of NZ_CP108088.1, forward strand.
CGGCTGCGAGCAGGGTGCCCGACGTGCCGCGCAGCCGGGCCGGCATGGCGCCCATGACGCCGGGCCTGCGCCCGGTGCGGCGGAAGCCCTCGCCGGGCTCGAAGGTGAGCACGACTCCGGTGAAGCTGGTGTCGAACTCGTCCATCGGGACGAACCGCCGGCCCTTGGCCGGGTCGTTGATGTACACGCCCCGGCGGCCGAGGCGGCGTCCGATGCCCTCGAAGACGACGTAGTGGTTGAACTCCCAGAAGAGGACGGCCGGGGGGCCCACGCCGGCCAGCGCGGCCAGGTCCATCTGCATGCCCTTGGCCTTCAGGCCGTAACCGCGCGCCGCCTTGAGGAGGTTGCTGGCGCGGGACCCGTCGCGGGAGACCCCGCAGGCGATGCGCAGTTCCTCCAGGGCGACGAACCTGCCGTAGTGGCCGAGCACCATCGCGAGTGCGGCGGCGCCGCACTCAACCGCCTCCATCTGCAGCACGGTGGGGGTGCGTACGGGGCGGGGGGTACGGCCCTTGGGGACGGACGGGCGGCGCCGGGGGTTGCGGCCCGCCGGTTCCGGGCGGCGGCGCCGGGTGCCGCCCTGGGGCGCCGGGCGATGGCGCCGGTGTCCGGTGGACGGGAGCCGGGGGGTCGTGTCGGGCGACGCGGTCACGGAAGCAGCCAATCGACGGGGCGCTGCGCGGCGAGGTGGACGGTTCCGGTGACGGGCGTGGTGGAGTCGACGGCGTACGGGGGCCCGTCCGCCGAGGACCACCGGTAGCCGGACGTGGTGGCGGAGCGTTCCAGCTGGACGAGCACCGCGACGGGGTCGCCCTGCCGGGCGAACTGCGCGGCGAGCCTGCTGTCGCCGAGGAAGCCGCTGATCTGCGCCTGCGTCTGGGGGGCTCGGCCGACCGCCTTGACCCGGCCGCGCAGCACGCCGAACCGTTGGCGGGGCGCTGACTGGACGCCGAGGTCGACCTGGGCCCCGACGGGGATCGCCGCGCCGCTGCCGCCGGGCACGTAGAGCATGGCGACCAGCGGGTCGTCCTGGTTCCTCACGCGTTCCACGGTCGCCACGTCGGCGCCGGTGGTGACGACGAGACCGGTCTTGGCGAGGAGGCCGGTCACCCGCCCACGTTCGACCACGCTGACCTCGCGGTCGCCCTTCTCCGTCCGGACCGTGAGGAGGGGGGCGCCCGGGGACAACAGCTGGCCCTCCTCGGCGAGGACCTCGGTGACCTGTCCGGCGTACGGGCTCTGCAGGAGGTAGCTGCCCTCTGCGCGGGTGAGGACGCCGGGCGCGCTCAGCTTGGGGGACACGGATCCGGTGAAGGCCCAGAAGGCCGCGGCGGCCATGACGACGACCGTGACGGCCAGCACGAGCCGGCCGGGCGGACGCGCGAACCGTACGGGCAGGTCGAGTTCTTCGGGCGATTGCAGCTTGGAAAGCGCCTTCTGACGGAACTGCACGGACTCTTCCTTCGACTGCATTCTTTACAGGGCTGCCGAATTGACCGGCCGAAGCCCGTCGGCCAAGGGCGTGACGGGCATCCGTGAACCCCGGAACGGGAAAGAGTTCCGGGGTTCACGGATATACCGCTCAGAGACCGGCGATACCGACGTTGACACCGGCGAGGCCCGTGACGACGCCCGGCACGGCCTGCACGCCCTGGACCGTCTGGAGGGAGGTCACGGTGCCCAGGACGGTGCTGACGTCGCCGATCACGGCACCGGCGAGGCCACCGGTGATGGCGAGGCCGCCGGAGACGGCGTCCAGCTCGGCGTCGGCGATCTCACGGGTCTCGATGTCGTTACGCATGTGTGCGCACCCTTCAATTCGTGTGAATGTTTTTACCCCGGCCGGAATCAAGCACCGTTCCGACGGCGGCCGCGATGGGCAGATGTAAGCACGCGAACGGGTTACCCGGCCAACCGAGTTGACGTGCCGCGGCACACGAATTCATCACCGAAACGAAGAGCGTTTCGATCCATCAGGAAGATCGCCCGCAGATCGCCACAGGTTCTCCGCAGGATCGAGTAACAGAAATCGACCCTCCGTCGCCCCGGCGGAACGCAAGGGGACATAGGCACCTCAACCGGCGGGAGCGCGGCCGGCGGGTCGAGGAAGGACACAAGGGGAGGCGCCCCCTCCACTCGCACGATGTGAAGATTCGCCGGAGCGACGCTCGGTGACGACGACGACACACCAGGTGCCGGCCGAACCCGAGCGCCGCTCCGGCGAAGAGGGCCTCGCCTAGGACGCCGCGACCGTCGCCGTCGCCCCCTCCGAAGCGGAAGCGGAAGCAGAGGAAGGGGCGGAGGCAGAAGCGGAGAGAGGGGCGGAAGCGGAGGCAGAGTCCTCGGCCGTCGCCGGAGTCGTGCGGGGCGCCTGCCGACCGCGCAGACCCAGCCCCGCGATCGCCGCGACCAGGGCGAAGGCCGTGGCCCCGATCCAGAAGGTGAGGGTGAAGCCGGACTCGGCGGGCAGGGGCGGGACCCCGGCCGGAAGGTGCTCGATCGTCTGCGAGGCGAGGATCGTGGTGACGACCGCGCTGCCGATCGCGCTGCCCGTGGAGCGGGAGATGGAGTTGATGCCGTTCGCGATGCCGCTCTGGTGGTGCGGAACGCTCGACATGATGACCGCCGGCATGGCCGCGTATCCGAAGCTCACGGCGGCACCGACCACGACACCCGCGCCGATCACCGAGGCCGTGTGACCGTGATCGAGGGCGAGCCAGGCGAAGCCGACGGCGCCGAGGCCGGCGGCCAGGGCGAGGGCCGCGCGCGGGCCGCGGTGGCGGACCAGCTGGCCGCCGATCGGGGAGGCGAGCAGCGAGACGATCGCGCCGGGCAGCAGGAACTCCACGGAGGCGCGCAGGATGGACGCGTCGAAGCCGTAACCGGTGAGGGCCTCGGGCATCTGGACGAGGTAGGAGACGCCGAGGAAGTTCGCGAACATGCCGAAGCCGACGAGGATGCCGGCCAGGTTGGCCATGAGCACGGGACGGTGCACGAACATCTTCATGTCGACGAGCGGTTCGCGGACCTTCCGTTCCACGAGGACCCAGACGACCGCCATGACCGCGGCACCGGCGAAGCTGCCGAGCGTCCGGGCCGAGGCCCAACCCCACTCGTGGCCCTGCGAGATGGGCAGCAGGAGCAGCAGCAGCGTGATGCCGAGGGTCAGCGCGCCGAGGAAGTCGGTCCGGCCGCCCGTCTTGTGGCGGGTCGCGGGGACGAGGAAGACGACCGCGAGGAGGGCGAGCGCCGCGAAGCCGGTCGCCATCCAGAAGGCGCTGCGGTAGTCGGCGTCGGACCCGGAGGTGAGCAGGCCGGTGGCGACGAGCGCGAGGCCGCTGCCGAAGGCGAGGGTGCCGCTGACCAGCGACATGGCGCCGGGCAGCCGCTGCGGCCTGACCTCCTCGCGGAGCACGGACAGGGCGAGCGGGAAGATCGCGGTGGCGGCGCCCTGGAGGACGCGGCCGAGGATCAGCAGGGGCAGCGAGGTCGCGAGGGCGGCGACCACGGAACCGACGACCATGACGCCGAGCACGGCGACGAGGGTCGGCTTCTTGCCGTGCTGGTCGCCGAAGCGGCCGAGCAGCGGGGTGAAGACGGCGGCGGAGAGCAGCGTGGCGGTGGTCACCCAGCTCACGTTGGCGGTCGAGGTGCCGAGGTCGGCCCGGATGAGGCCGAGGATCGGGACCGGCAGGGTCTGCATCATCGAGACGACCATGGCGGCGAGGCTCAGGGCGAAGACGATGACCGTCTCGCGCCGGGGATCGGCGGTGGACGTCGTGGGGGCGTGGCTCATGGCAGAGGAGGGCCTTTTCAGTGCTTCGGCAACGTCGGCGCTTCGGAGCGTCACTGCTTCAGATCGTCGATGTTTGATGTCATCAAGTACTTCGCCGACGGTAGACCCCGATACTTGAGGTGGTCAAGTAAACAATTGATAATGTCAAGTGTTCTGAGTACGCTCGAACCATGAGCGCGACGACCCCCGTGACCCCCACCAAGCTCCAGCTCCTGGAGCTCCTCGCCGCCATCGGCACGGCCCAGTGGCGCGACTTCGCGGCCGCCGCGGCCCACCACGGACTGACCTCCACGCAGGCGAAGGTCCTCGCTCAGCTCGACGGCCCGCTGCCGATGCGCGCCCTCGCCACCCTGCTCGTGTGCGACGCGTCCAACGTCACCGGGATCATCGACCGCCTGGAGGCCCGCTCCCTGGTCCGCCGCGAGCCCGACCCCGCCGACCGCCGCGTCAAGAACGTCGTGGCGACCGACGAGGGCCGGGAGATCATCCGTCGCGTCCGCGAGGAGATGCAGGCCACCGGCGGGGCGCTCGACACCCTCGACGAGGACGAGAGCACGACGCTCTACGCCCTGCTCGCCCGGCTGCGCCCGGGCATGGAGAAGAACGCCTGACCTGGGGACACACGACCCGGAGGGATCCGGGGAGGCCTCAGGGGCTCGTCGTGGAGACCGCGTACACCCGGGGGAACGCCGGGTCGGTGAGGTCGACCGTGATGTCGGTCGTCGGGCGCGGCTCCTCGCGCTTCACCGTCGTACCGGCCCAGTTCATGCCCTCGGCGAAGGTCCAGCCCGCGATGTCGGCGTCGCGTTCGCCGACGGTGATCCGGCCCGCGGTGAGTTCCGCGCGACCGGTCCCGGACTCGGCGAGGAAGCCGTCGAGGCCGGCCGCGGTGGTCGTGAACTGGACGTACAGCCGGCTCGTCTTCCAGTTGCTGGTCTCGTAGTACGCGACGCCCCAGGCCCCGCCGGGAACCGGGACCTCGAAGACCCGGCGCTTCATCAGCGACGGCCAGTTGGCCTGGAGGCCGGCCGCCGAGGACTCGCGCTCCTTGTCACGTCCGCTGTCCCGGCTCTGACCTGCGGAGATGACGAGATAGCCGGCCGGGATGCCGACCAGGAGCACGATGATGACGGCCGTGATCCAGCGGCGGCGGATCATGTGCCGACGGTCCTCGGGAAGCTTGCCCCGGGGGTCGCGCGGCGGGGTGGACTGGTGGGGCAGGGTCATGAAGGCGGATCCTCGGGGGTACGGGCGGCCCGGCCCGAGGTCCCGTTGCGCAGGGCCTGGGCGTAACGCTCGTACCGTTCGTACCGCTCCACCCGGCGCCGGTTGGCGCGGCGGAAGCGGCGGGCGACGAGCCGGGCGAGGTCGGCGGCACCGACCATGCCCGCCTCGGGGCCGAGCTGGGCGCGGGTGATGCGGGCCTCGGGACGGTAGCCGCGGCCGGTGAGGTGGCGGCGGAAGGAGTCCCTCGCGGGGCCGATGAGCAGGTCGTCGGCGGCCGAGACACCACCGCCGATGACGAAGCAGGAGGGGTCGAGGGCGGCGGCCAGGTTGGCGATGCCGACGCCGAGCCACTGGCCGATGTCCTGGAGCAGCTCGACGCACATGGCGTCGCCCTCGCGGGCCAGCTCGGTGATGAGCGGCCCGGTGATCTCCGGGACGTTCCCCTTGACCCGTTCGATGATGTTGTACGCGACCGGGGAGTCGGCGGCGGCCAGCTCGCGGGCCTCGCGGACCAGCGCGTTGCCCGAGCTGTACTGCTCCCAGCAGCCGCGGTTGCCGCACGGGCAGCGATGGCCGCCGGGGACGACCTGCATGTGGCCGAACTCGCCGGCCACCCCGTACTTGCCGCGCTTGACCTGGCCGCCCTCCAAGATGGCGCCGCCGATGCCGGTGCCGAGGGTGATCATGACGAGGTGGTCCTCGCCCCGTCCGGCACCGAAGCGCCACTCCGCCCAGGCGGCGGTGTTGGCGTCGTTGTCGACCATGACGGGGACGGCGAGACGGCCCTGGAGGGCGTCCCGGAGGGGCTCGTTGCGCCAGGCGAGGTGCGGGGCGAAGAGCACGGTGGCGCGCTCGGCGTCCACCCAGCCCGCCGCGCCGATGCCGACGGCGTGCACGTCGTGCCGGTCGGAGAGGTCCAGCACCAGCTCGACGATGGTGTCCTCGACGACCTTGGGGCTCTTGGACTTGTCCGGGGTCTCCGTGCGGAGCTTCTCCAGGATGTTGCCGTCGGCGTCGACGACACCGGCCATCACCTTCGTACCGCCGATGTCGATGCCGACGGTCGGCACCCGGGGCGCCGTCAGATGGGAGCGCCGCTCCCGGGTGCCGACGGTCCGCAGCACGGTGCCGCGGGCGGAGCCCCGGTGCGCGAGGTCACGGTAGGTACTCATCGGCTCCGATTCTGCCAGGTGGGGTGTCAAGGGGCCGTTACATCGGGGCGGCGCCGCTACGGCCCGGAGGGCCGCTCCAGCTCGTGGCGGAGGTCCTCCAGCTCGGTGCCGCCGGCCATCTGCCGGGTCAACTCGTCGAGCGTGACGGAGCCCTTGGTGTGGCTGCCGGCCATCACGCCGCGCTTGAGGAGGACGAACCGGTCGCCGACGAGATAGGCGTGGTGCGGGTTGTGGGTGATGAGAACCACGCCGAGTCCCTGGTCGCGGGCGGCGGCCACGTACTTCAGGACGACGCCGGACTGCTTGACGCCGAGCGCGGCGGTCGGCTCGTCGAGGACGAGGACCTTGGCGCCGAAGTGGACGGCGCGGGCGATGGCCACGCACTGGCGCTCGCCGCCGGAGAGGGTGCCGATCGGCTGGTCGACGTCGCGCAGGTCGATGCCCATGCGGAGCAGCGCCTCGCGGGTGGTGGTCCGCATCAGGCCGACGTCGAGCCGCTTGAAGGGTCCGGAGCCCTTGGTGGGCTCGGAGCCGAGGAAGAAGTTCCGCCAGACGGGCATGAGCGGGACGACGGCGAGGTCCTGGTAGACGGTGGCGATGCCCCGGTCGAGGGCGTCGCGAGGGTTGGCGAGCGTGACCTCCTCGCCCTCGATGCGGAAGGTGCCCGCGTCGTGCCGGTGCAGCCCGGCGACGATCTTGATGAGGGTGGACTTGCCGGCGCCGTTGTCGCCGAGGACGCAGGAGATCTCGCCGGAGCGGACCTCCAGGGAGACCCCTTCGAGGGCGCGGATGTTGCCGTAGTACTTGCTGACGTCGTCGAGCTCGACGAGCGGAGCGGACTCGGTCTTCGTGGCCGTCGTCACTTGGTGGCCTCCACGCGCTTGCGGATCCAGGCGTTCAGCAGGGTCGCCAGGAGGAGCATCGCTCCCAGGAAGAACTTGAACCAGTCCGGGTTCCACTCGGCGTACACGATGCCCTTGCTGGTCATGCCGAAGATGAGGGCGCCGACCGCCGAGCCGATGGCGGAGCCGTATCCGCCGGTGATCAGACAGCCGCCGATGACGGCCGCGATGATGAAGATCAGCTCGTTGCCGACGCCCTCGCCCGACTGGACGACGTCGAAGGAGAAGAGCAGGTGCTGGCCGGAGATCCAGGCGCAGAACGCCACGCCCATGTAGAGGCCGATCTTCGTCCGGTAGACGGGGACGCCGACCGCGCGGGCCGCGTCGGCGCCGCCGCCGACCGCGTAGATCCAGTTGCCGAAGCGGGTCCGGAGCAGGATCCAGGTGGCGAGCGCGACCAGGCCGAACCACCACAGGATGGTCACCTTGAACTCGACGCCGCCGATGGTCAGCTGCGAGGCGAACAGCTTGCGGGCGGAGTCGAAGCCCTCCATGTCGGCGATGGTCTTGGTGGAGACGGTGCCGCTGATGAGCTTGGTGAGGCCCAGGTTCAGGCCGGTCAGCATGAGGAAGGTGCCGAGCGTGATGATGAAGCTGGGCAGCTGGGTACGGGTCAGCATGAAGCCGTTGAAGACGCCGATCGCCAGCGTGACGAGCAGCGAGACGCCGACCCCGACCCAGACGTTCGCCGTCATCTGGTAGCTGAACATCGAGGAGATCAGGGCCGAGCTGGTGACCAGGACACCGGCGGACAGGTCGAACTCGCCGCCGATCATCAGCAGCGCGACGGGGACGGCCATGATGCCGATGGTGGAGGCCGCGTAGAGCACGGTCCCCAGGCTGGACGGGTTCAGGAAGCTGTCGGCGACCACCGAGAAGAAGACGAAGACGGCGATCGCGCCGACGATCGAGCCGAGCTCGGGGCGGGCGAGGAGCTTCTTCAGCGGGGTGGTGCGCAGCAGCCGCTCGTCGACGTGGTCGATGCCTGAGGGGCCCGAGGGTCCGGACGCCGGGGCGGTGGAACTCATCGGGTGCCCCGCTCCGCGTACTCGACGAGCCGGGCGGCGTCGTCCTTGGTGATGATCTGCGGGCCGGTGAGGACCGGCTTGCCGCCGCCGAGGACGTTGGCGTTGTAGCGGTACAGCCAGAGCAGGTCGACGGCCTCGTAGCCCTGGAGGTAGGGCTGCTGGTCGACGGCGAAGCCGAGGGTGCCGGCCTGGAGGGAGGTCGCGACCTTGGCGTTGAGGTCGAAGGTGTCGATCTCGGCCTTGCTCCCGGCGCTCTTGGCGGCCTGGACGGCGGCGTCGGCGAAGGGGGCGCCGAGGGTGACGACGGCGTCGACGCTCTTGTCGGACTGGAGCTTGGCCTCGATGGACGCCTTCACGTCGGGCATGTTGGTGCCGTCGACGTAGAGGTTGACCAACTCGCCGTCGAAGGTCTTCTTCGTTCCGGCGCAGCGCTGCTCGTGGCCGACGTTGCCCTGCTCGTGCAGGACGCAGAGCGCCTTCTTCTTGCCCCGCTTGTCGAGTTCCTCGCCGACGGCCTCGCCCGCGACGGTCTCGTCCTGGCCGATGTGGGTGAGCGCCCCGTACGCCTTGGACTGCTCGGCGCCGGAGTTCACGGTGATCACCGGGATGCCGGCCTTGACGGCCTTCTCGACGGCGGCCTTCATCGCGTCGGGCTTCGCGAGCGTGACGATCAGACCGTCGACGCCCTTGGCGACGTACGAGTCGATCAGCTGCGCCTGCTGCTGGGCCTCGTCGCTGTGCGCGTAGAGGAAGTTGATGTTGTCCTTGGCGGCGGCCTGCTTGGCGCCCTTCTGGACGATGTCCCAGAAGGTGTCGCCGTCACCCGAGTGGGTCACCATGGCGAAGGTCCAGCGGGGGGTGTCGACGGCCGCCCTGCCCTGGGCCTCGGCGGCCTTGCGCGCGTCCTCCGCCCGCTTTCCGCCGGTGCTGCTGCACCCGGCGAGCGCCCCGGTGAGCGCGAGCGCGAGCACGGCGCCGACTGCGGCCCGTACCCCTCCTGTCCGAAGCCTGGTCACGAGGCCGTGCCCTCCTTTGTGTCCTTTGCGTGCATTGCAGTCGTGCATTGCAGTATCGGTCATGCAGGTCGTGGCGCTTGTCAGGGGGCCTGTGTCCGGCCTTTCCCGCCGGTGGGGTACGGCCTACGGACGGACCATCAGCTGGAACTCGAAGGAGTAGCGGGCGGCCCGGTAGAGGTGGGAGCCGTACTCGACGGCGCGGCCGGTGTCGTCGAAGGTGACGCGTTCCATGGTCAGCAGCGGGGCACCCTCCCGCTCGTCCAGCAGGGCCGCCTCGGCGGCGGTCGCGGCGCGGGCGCCGACGGCCTGGCGGGCGCTGTGCAGGGTGAGCGCGGCGGAGCGGAGCATCCGGTAGAGGCCGGTGGCCTCCAGCCGGGCGGTGTCCGGGTCGACGAGTCCGGCGGGGAGGTGGTTGCGCAGGTACGCCATGGGCTCGCCGTGTGCGGTGCGGAGCCGTTCGAGATAGAGGACCTCGCTCCCCTCGGGTACGCGGAGGGCCGCGGCGACCTGGCCGGTGGCGGGTTCGAGGCGGTTGACCAGGACCCGGGTGGCGGGGACCTGTCCGGCGGCGTCGAGGTCGTCGTAGAGGCTGCTCAGTTCCAGCGGGCGGCGGACCGTGCTGTGCACGACCTGGGTGCCGACGCCCCGGCGGCGGACCAGGAGGCCCTTGTCGACGAGGCTCTGGATGGCCTGGCGGACGGTGGGGCGGGAGAGGCCGAGGCGGGTGGCGAGGTCGATCTCGTTGCCGAGGAGGGTGCCCGGGGTCAGCGTCCCGTTCTCCACGGCGCTCTCCAGTTGCTGGGCCAGCTGGAAGTAGAGCGGGACCGGGCTGGTGCGGTCCACGGAGAGCGGGGGCAGGGCGGAGCCTGACTGCTTGGACACGGGGGGAGCGTAGCCCGGTGCGCTGATGACGGGAAGTCGTGACGTCCGGTTGTCCTGACAAATCCTTGACACCGGGGACGTACGGCTCCACGGTGGGGCCATGCGCATCGGACTCATCGGTACGGGACGGATCGGGAGCTTCCACGCGGGGGTGCTGGCCCGCCACCCGGAGGTCGAGTCGCTGGTCGTGGCGGACGCGGACGCCGTCCGGGCCGCCGGGGTCGCGGGAGCGCTCGGGGCGGAGGCGGCGCCGGACGTCACCGCGCTGTTCGCGCACGCCCTGGACGCCGTGGTGATCGCCTCCGCGACGGCCGCGCACGCCGAGCTGATCGCCCGCGCCGCGGGCGCGGGGCTCCCGGCCTTCTGCGAGAAGCCGATCTCCCTGGACGTGCCGGGAACGACGGCCGCGCTCACGGCGGTGGCGGAGGCCGGTACGGAGCTCCAGATCGGCTTCATGCGGCGCTTCGACCCCGGGTACCGGGCGGCGCGCGAGGCGGTGCGCTCTGGCCGGCTCGGCCGGCTGCACACCGTGCGGGCGGCGACCTCCGACCCGGAGCCGCCGCCGGCCGCGTACCTGCCGCTCTCCGGCGGTCTCTTCCGCGACTGTCTGGTGCACGACTTCGACATCGTCCGCTGGGTGACCGGGCGGGAGGTGGTGGAGGTGTACGCGACGGGTTCGGACGTCGGACCGGCGATGTTCCGTGACGCCGGGGACGTGTCCACGGCCGCCGCGCTGCTCACCCTGGACGACGGCACCCTGGTCACGGCGACCGCGACCCGCTGCAACGGCGCCGGGTACGACGTCCGCATGGAGCTGGCGGGCGACCGGGACCAGATCGCGGTGGGCCTGGACGACCGCACCCCGCTCACCTCGGTGGAACCCTGGGCTCCGGCCCCGCCGGGGAAGCCCTGGACCGGCTTCCTGGAGCGGTTCGCCCCCGCGTACGAGGCCGAGCTCGACGCCTTCGTACGCGTGGTGCGCGGCGAGGCGCCCAACCCGTGCGACGGCCGGGAGGCCCTGGCGGCGCTCCGGATCGCCGAGGCGTGCGAGCGCTCGCGGCGGGAGCGGCGTCCGGTCCGGGTGGACGACATCGGCTAGGCGGGCGCGGCCCGGTCGGCAGGACATCCGTTCAGCGGCCCACCGGGTTCACCACCGGACCGGAAGGTGCCGGACTCCTCGCATGAGGAGGCCCGGGAGCCACTCCCAGGGCTCGCCCTCGGGGTCGAGTTCCAGGTTCGGGAAGCGGTCGAGGAGGGTCCGGAGCGCGATCCGGCCTTCGAGCCGGGCGAGCGGGGCGCCCAGGCAGTAGTGGATGCCGTGCCCGAACGCCAGATGGCCCTTGGTGTCCCGGCGGATGTCGAAGCGGTCGGGCTCGGGGAACCGGGCCGGGTCGCGGTCGAGCGCCCCGATGGCGACGAGAACGCTCTGACCTGCCGGGATCTCGGTGCCGCCGAGGGTGACGGGCTCCCGGCTGAAACGGAAGGTGCTGGTCTCCACCGGCCCGTCGTACCGCAGGGACTCCTCGATCGTCCCGTCCAGGAGGCTCGGGTCGGCGCGCAGGGCGGCGAGCTGCTCGGGGTGGGTGAGCAGATTGCGGACGGTGTTGGCGATCAGATTGACGGTGGTCTCATGGCCCGCGATGAGCAACAGATAGGCCATGGCCCGGAGTTCGGGCCCGGAGAGCCGGTCGCCGTCCTCGGCGCGGGCGGCGATCAGACCGGAGAGCAGGTCGTCGGTGGGGCCCGCGGCCCGCTTGTCCTCGATGAGCGCGTCGAGGTAGGCGCCGAAGTCCACCATGCTCCGGGTGAAGTCCTCGTCGCCGGTGGGGGTGACCAGCTCCGTCGACCAGCGGCGGAAGGTGTCGCGGTCCGCCGAGGGGACCCCGAGGAGCTCGCAGATGACGGTGATCGGCAGCGGATACGCGAAGGCCTCGACGAGGTCGGCCCGACCGGCCGGTTCCATCGCGTCGACGAGGTCTGCGGTGAGCCGCTCGATGCGGGGCCGCAGGGCTTCCACCCGGCGGCCGGTGAACTCGCCCGTGACCAGGCGGCGCAGCCGGGTGTGGTCGGGCGCGTCGGCCGAGAGGAGGTGGACGCCGATGATGTCCTCCTCCGGCGCCCGTACGCCGATCACGTGCGGGGACTTCGCGAGTCGGGGGTCGGCGAACGCCGCGCGGCCCTCCTCGTGGCCGACGACCAGCCAGAACCGGAAGCCGTCGGGCATCCGCACCTCGTGGACGGGGCCGGCCTCGCGGAACGTGGCGTAGTAGGGGTACGGGTTCGCGGTGAAGTCCGCGCCGTACTCCCCCAGTTCGATGACGGACATCACCGCAGACTAGCCGACTGTTCCCGGTCCCAAACGATCAGTTCCGGCCGTCTTCGTCCAGGAGACCGGCGTCGTGGACGAGGAGGGCGATCTGGACGCGGTTGTTGAGACCGAGTTTGGCGAGAACGCGCGAGACATGGGTCTTGACCGTCGGCACGCTCATGTACAGCTCGGCGGCGATCTCGGCGTTGGAGAGGCCTCGGCCCACGGCGACCGCCACCTCCCGCTCGCGGTCGGCGAGTTCGGTGAGACGTCCGGCGGCCGCGGTGCGCGGGGACTGTTCCGGCTGTTCGGCGACATGGGTCATGAGTTGGCGGGTGACGGCCGGGGAGAGCACCGGGTCCCCCGCGGCGACCCGGCGGACGGCGGCGACGATCTCGGCGGGCGGGGTGTCCTTGAGGACGAAGCCCGCGGCGCCCGCCCGCAGGGCGCGCAGCACCTGCTCGTCGGCGTGGAACGTGGTGAGGACGACGACCTCGGGCGCGCCGGGCCCGGCGGCGCGCAGCCGCTCGGTGGCGGTGAGCCCGTCCACGTGGGGCATGCGGATGTCCATGAGGAGGACGTCGGGGGCGTACCGGGCGACGAGTTCGGGGACCTCGCGGCCGTCGGCGCCCTCGCCGACGATCTCCAGGTCCTCGGCACCGCCGAGCATGAAGGTGAGGCCCGCGCGGACCAGGGGGTCGTCGTCGACGATGAGCAGCCGGATGGTCATGGGGGCCACGGTAGCCAGGCGTGGAGCGAGAATCCGCCGTCGGGGGCCGGTCCGTGTTCCATCCGGCCGCCGGCGAGGGCCGTGCGTTCGGTGAGCCCGATGAGGCCCTGGCCCGAGCCGGGGACGTGCGGGACCGGTCCGGCGGGCGCCGGATTGTGGATGTCGACGGTGAGGCCCTCGCCGGGACGGCCGCGCACGGTGACGGTGACCGTGGTGCCGGGGGCGTGCTTGCGGGCGTTGGTGAGGCCCTCCTGGGCGATGCGGTAGACCGTACGGCCGGTGGCGGCGGGCACGGCGGCCGGTTCGTCCACGGTGGTGTCGAGGACGACGTCCGCCCCGGCCTCGCGGGATTCCTCGATCAGCGCGTCGAGGGTGACGAGGGTGGGCTGGGGCCGGTCGCCTTCGCCGTTCTCGCCGGGTGCGCGCAGGACGCCGATGATCTCGCGGAGGTCCTGGAGCGCTTCGTGGGCGCTGTCGCGGATGACCCCGGCGGCGCGGGCGACCTGCTCGGGCGGGGCGTCGGGCCGGAACTCCAGGGCTCCGGCGTGCACGCTGAGCAGGGTGAGCCGGTGAGCGAGGACGTCGTGCATCTCGCGGGCGATGGCCTCACGGGCGAGCCGCTGGGCCTGGGCGGCGCGCAGCTCGGCCTCGGCCTCGGCGCGACGGGCGCGTTCCCTGAGGGCGTCGACGAGTTGGCGCCGGGAGCGGACGAGCATGCCCCAGGCGGTGACGAGCAGGATGAGGGTGAAGCCGAGGGCGATGGAGAGCCCGGTGTTGGTGGTGGGGTCGGGCCGGATGAACGCCTGCGCGGTGGAGGCGGCCACGGCGAGCGCGCCGATCGCGGCGACCTCACGGAAGGGCTTGCGTACGGCGACGCTGAACAGGCTCGCGAGGAGGGCGCCGGCGGCGACCGGGGCCACGACGTTGAGCAGCGAGAGCCCGATGGCGAGCCCGGCGGGCCAGCGGCGGCGCAGCCAGAGGGCGCAGCAGGCGGCGGCGCCCAGGAGTTGGTCGACGAGGGTGACGGCCCCGCTGGTGTACTGCGCGCTGGTGTCGGCGGCGATGAGGCCGACGAAGGCCGCGAGGAGGAAGAGCGAGGTGTCCACGATCCAGTCGCGGACGGTACGGCGGGGCCGCGCCGCTCCGTTCCCACCCGGTTCGACCAGGTGGGAGGGGAGCAGCCAGCGCTGCCGGTCCGTACGAGTCATGCCGGCAAATGTACGCAGCCGGGGGCGCCGTGCGGGGCATCGGCGGCGGGGCCGCTACCGAAGTCGCGGAGGTCGATACTTCGGTCGCGGCGCCCGTGGACCTGCGACGGACGCGGCCGGTCCCGGGGCCGCGCCATGATCACCTCATGAAGAAGTTTCTGGAGGTCACCGGTTTCCTGCTCGCCCTCTTCGGTGTGGCCGGGGTGGTGCGCGAGCTGACGGACGGCTGGTTCCGGCTCCTCGGCGTGACCCGGTTCCTCACCGAGAACGTGTGGTTCCTGGAGGGCCGGGAGCTGTTCACCAACATCGTGATCGCGGTGCTCGGCCTGGTCCTCATGATCCTGTCGGACCGGGTGGCGAAGTCCTGACCGGTTCCTTCCCGGGGTCAGGCGCTCGCGGAGTCGAGGCGCTTCACCTCGGCGAGGTGCTCGGCCATCCGGTGCGAGACGGAGCCGCTGGTGTAGAGGGCGCCGCCGACGACGGCGAACGGGACGGAACCGCCTAGGAGGGCGAGCATCCCGGGCCAGTCCCGGCTCGCGACGCACTCCTTGTCGTGGACGTACTCGCTGGTGAGGAGGGCGGGGCAGGGACTGCCGCCGCCGTCGGCGTCCTCGTACGGGGTGAGGAGCTGGACGCCGAACCAGACCCAGAGCAGCGCGGCGATCGTGAAGAGGCCGAGGCCCCAGCCCTGGGTGCGCCGGGCTTTGGCGCGGAACTCGTTGTCGTAGGCAATTGAACGCATGGTCGAAGAACCTACCGGGCGTCGCCGTCGGCGGCCCGGCGACCCCAACTGGTGCCCGCCAGAACGAGGATCGCGCCCGCGAGGCCGAGGACGCCGGGGCGGTCGCCGGCGAGGGCGATGCCCGCGGCGGCCGCCCACAGCGGCTCCGTACCGAGGAGGAGGCTGACCCGCGACGGGGAGCTGCGGCGGACCGCCCACATCTGCACGAAGAAGGCGAAGAGCGTGCAGAAGACGGAGAGGAAGAGCAGCCCCGCCCATTCGCGCGGCCCGAAGTCGAGGGCCACGGCCCAGGGCGAGGCGCCGGTGCCGGGGAAGGCGGCGATGACGGCGAAGACGGCCACGGCGGAGCCGAGCTGCACGGTGGTGAGGGAGAGCGAGTCGGCCGACCGGACCGCCTTGATCCGGGACATCGCCAGGACGTGGACGGTACGGGCGAGGGCGGCGAGCAGCATCAGCAGGTCGCCGAGGGAGGGAGCGGTGAAGCCACCGCCCTGGGTGAGGAGCACGACGCCGGCCACGGAGAGCGCGGCGGCGCCGAGGAACGCGCGGGGCGGCCTGACCTTGGTGACGGCGGCCTCGGCCAGCGGGGTGAAGATCATGGTGAGGCTGATGATCAGGCCCGCGTTGGTGGCGGAGGTGTGGACGACGCCGTAGGTCTCCAGGAGGAAGATCCCGCTGAGGATCAGCCCGAGGGCCCCGGCGCCGCGCCACTGGGCCGCGCTGAGCGCCCGGAGCCTGGCCCACCCGGCGACGACCAGGACGGGCAGCACCACCGCGAACCGCAGCACGAGGACGGCGATGACGGTGTGGGTGGTGGTGATGCCCTTGGCCGCGAGATAGCTCGCGCCCCAGACGACGGCGACGAGCAGAACGGGCAGGTCGGTGAGCCAGGCCCGGCGCGGGGCGCCGAGGGACACGGGGGCGGCGATCGACGAAGCTGACATTGCGGCCGTATCTCCAACACTCGGGGCGGGGTGGAGACTTCGACGGCTCGCACGTGGAGCGATCACCGTACCGGGACGGGCCTGTGGTGGCTACACCTTTCAGGGCTCCCCGCCTGCGGTGCGGGCGCCTGTGGGGTGCACGCGGGCGCGTGTCGTCCCTGTGGGCCAGGCGTGGCCGTACGTCAGGCGCGACGGTGGGTCAGGCGTAGCTGCCGTACTCGGGGCGGCCCGCGAGCTCGTACGTGGTGAGGGTGACGCCCGCGCCGGTGGTGCGCGCGTCGGTCAGCCGGAAGGCGGTGGGGCGGACGCCGTCGGTGAAGAGGCGGCGGCCGGTGCCGAGGATCACCGGGAAGACGAGCAGATGCAGGGTGTCGATCAGATCGTGGTCGAGCAGGGTCCGGGCGAGGCCGCCGCTGCCGTGCATCTGGATCTCGCCGTCGGTGCGCTCCTTGAGTGCCCCGACCTCCTCGACGACGTCGCCGCGGAGCACGGTGGTCCCGTCCCAGTCGGCGGATTCGAGGGTGGTGCTGGCGACGTACTTGGGGAGCGCGTTGAGCTTGGTGGCGATCGGGTTGGCGGGGTCCGTCTGCTTCGGCCAGTAACCGGCGAAGATGTCGTACGTGCGGCGGCCGAGGAGGAAGGCGGTCGGCCGGGTGAAGACCCCGTCCATGAACCGTCCGAAGTCCTCGTCCCCGAACGGCACGGACCAGCCGCCGTGCGTGAAGCCGTCGCTGGGGTCCTCCTCCGGGCCGCCGGGGGCCTGGTGGACGCCGTCGAGGGTCAGGAACTGGGTGAGGCTGAGCGTGGCCATGGTGGTGCCCTTTCGTCTCCGGTCCATCGTGTCTCAGCAGTTCGGACCGTGCCGCCCGGCGGAACTCATCGGTGATCGGATCGGCGTCCGATTCGTGCCAGCCTCGGGACGCCCCGGCGACTTTCATTGAACCCGCAACCACATACGGCTTCTTGCTACGGAGGTTTCGGGATGTCCACGATGAACGGCGCGGCGGTACTGGTGACGGGCGGCAGCCGCGGGATCGGCGCCGCCACGGCCGTGCGCCTCGCGCAGGAGGGCGCCGACGTCGCCTTCACGTACGTCCGTGACGAGGTACGGGCCAAGGAGGTCGCCGCACGGATCGAGGCGACCGGGCGCAAGGCGCTGCCCCTGCGGGCGGACGCGGCCGACGCCGGGGACGCGGCGGGCGCGGTGCACTGGGCGGCGGACGCCCTGGGCCGGCTCGACGTCCTGGTGAACAACGTCGGTGCCGGTGTCCTCGGGCCGCTGGAGTCCCTGGCCCTCACGGACGTGGACCGGGTCCTCGCGGTGAACGTCCGGGCGGCGTTCCTCGCCTCGCAGGCGGCGGGCGGGCGGCTGCCGGACGGCGGGCGGATCATCACCGTCGGCAGCTGCATGACCCAGCGGGTGCCGGGGCCCGGCGGGACGCTGTACGCGATGAGCAAGTCGGCCCTGACCGGCCTCACGAAGGCGCTGGCCCGGGAGCTGGGCGGCCGTGGGATCACGGCGAACCTCGTCCACCCCGGCCCCGTCGACACCGACATGAACCCGGCGGACGGACCGTACGCGGAGGGCCAGGCGGCCATGACCGCACTGGGCCGCTTCGGCACCCCGGCCGAGGTGGCCGCCATGGTCGCCTTCCTGGCGGGCCCGGAGGCACGGTACGTGACGGGCGCGGAGTTCTCGGTGGACGGCGGGCACGCGGCGTAACACCTGCGAGGGGGCGCTCGGCGCGGCACCGCCCGTACGGGGCCCGACTCGAAGCGCCCGTACGTGGGCCGACTCGAAGCGCCCGCAGACCGGGCCGGCCAGTGAGCCGAAGGGCGCCGTCGTTCCACCGGCTCGACGCGCCCGGAGGCGAACCGAGCCCCCAAGAAGGGGGGTTACGCGAGGGCGCACCGGTGCTGTCGGTCCGGTGCGCCCTCGCGGGCCGGGCGGGGTGTCGCACCCGCCCAGTTCATGGGGCGGGCCGGGGGGGGTCCCCCGGCCCGTCCGTGTTTCCGGGTCGGTCAGCCGCCCAGTTCCTGGTGGCGGGCCGCGAGCCGGGCCGTACCGGCCTCCGTGAGGGAGCCGAAGAGGCGGAGGCGGGAGATGCCGCCGTCCGGGTAGATGTCGATCCGGACGCGGGAGCCGACCGCCGGGGTGTCGAGCACGAAGCGGTGGTTGGTGTCGGGCTGGAGGCGGGTCCGGGGCAGGATCTCGGTCCATTCCTCCGAGCCCTCGGCGGCGACGGAGAGCGCGGCCCAGCCGGCGCTGTTGCCCTTGAGGTACGCGGTGTCGATCTCGACGGCGCGGATCTCGGACTCGGCGACGAGCTGGTAGCGGATCCAGTCGTTGCCCTTGTCGCGGCGGCGGCGGGTCTCCCAGCCGTCGTCCATCTTGCGGGAGCGGCCCGGCTGGATGGTGTTGGTGGCCGGGGAGTAGAAGCGGTCGGAGGCGTCCTCGACCTGGCCGCCGTTCTCCAGGGCCGCGAGGTCGAAGGTCCCGAGGACCCCGAGCCACGCCGGGTCGGGGGCGACCTCGCCGTAGACACGGAGGCGGGCGATGCCGCCGTCGGGGTGCTGGTTGACGCGCAGGTGCGTGAAGCGCTGCTCGACGTCGACGGCGAAGCCGTTGGCGGCGTGGCCGCCGACGGCGGTGCGCGGGACGAGCGTCGTCCACTTCACGTCGTCGGCGAGGAGCTCCTCGGGCGACGGCGAGCCGGGGACGGAGGCGGCCTCGACGGAGACGGCCTGCGGGTAGTTGCCGCGGAAGTGGGCGGTGTCGAGGACGATGCCGCGGACGACGCCCGGGGCGCCGAGCCGTACGAGGGCCCAGTCGTGGTCGTCCTCGGTGGGGTGCGGCTGCTGGGCGGAGACGCCGCGGCGGCGGCGGGTCTCCCAGCCGTCCATGATCTTGCCCTTGTGGCCGAAGTGCTCGGGGTCGAACTCGGCGGCCTCGGGCTTGAGCATGTTCTCGCGCTCGGCGAAGAACTCGTCGTTGGCGGCGATCACGCCCGCGCCGAGGCGCCGGTCGGCGAGGTCCGCGTACCGGGTGAAGGGGAAGTCGGCCGTCCGGTAGTCGGCGTACGGGTCGCCGCCGCCGTAGGGGCTGGCGTCGCCGGTGAAGGAGGGTATGCCGGTGCTCACGGGTCAGTTGTTCCTTTCGAGGAGGCTGCCGGAGGGCTCGGCGAGGGTGCCGTGGTCGGCGATCCGCTCGCCACGCAGCCAGGTGGAGGTGACGACGCCGTGGAGGGTCTTGCCCGCGTAGGCGGTGATCCGGTTGCGGTGCTGGAGCTCGGCCGGGTCGACGGTGAAGGTGGCCTCGGGGGCGAGGACGGCGAAGTCGGCGTCGCGGCCGGCCTCGATGGCGCCCTTGCGGGTGAGTCCGGCGAGCCGGGCCGGGCCCTCCGACATCCAGCGGACGACGTCCGTCAGGTCGAAGCCGCGGCGACGTGCCTCGGTCCAGATGGCGGGCAGGCCGAGCTGGAGGGAGGAGATGCCGCCCCAGGCGGACGCGAAGTCGGGCGTCTTGAGGTCGGTCGTGGACGGGGAGTGGTCGGAGACGATGCAGTCGATCGTGCCGTCCGCGAGCCCCTGCCACAGCGCGTCCTGGTTGACGGCCTCGCGGATCGGCGGGCAGCACTTGAACTCGGTGGCGCCGTCCGGGATCTCCTCGGCGGTGAGGGTGAGGAAGTGCGGACAGGACTCGACGGTGACCTTGACGCCCTCGGCCTTGGCGGCGGCGATGACCGGCAGGGCGTCCGAGGAGGAGAGGTGCAGGACGTGGACGCGGGCGTTCAGCCGGCGCGCCTGGTTGATCAGGTTCTCGATGGCCGTGTTCTCGGCGTCCCGGGGACGGGAGGCGAGGAAGTCGGCGTACGCGCCGCCGGAGCGCTGGGGGGCGGCGGCGAGGTGGTGGGGGTCCTCGGCGTGCACGATCATCAGGCCGTCGAAGCCGGAGATCTCGGCGAGCGAGGTGGCCAGCTGCTCCTGGTCGAGCTCGGGGAACTCCTCCACGCCGGACGGCGACAGGAAGCACTTGAAGCCGAAGACGCCGGCGTCGTGGAGCGGGCGCAGGTCCTTGACGTTGTCGGGCAGGGCGCCGCCCCAGAAACCGACGTCGACGTGGGCCTTGGCGCGGGCGACCTCCTGCTTGACGCGCAGGTTCTCCACGGTGGTGGTCGGGGGCAGCGAGTTGAGGGGCATGTCGAGCAGGGTGGTGATGCCACCGGCGGCGGCCGCGCGGGTGGCGGTCCAGAAGCCCTCCCACTCGGTACGGCCGGGGTCGTTCACATGCACGTGGGTGTCGACGAGTCCGGGCAGGACGACGTCGTCGCCGACGTCCTCCAGCCGGGCACCGGCGGGTACCTCGGCGTCGTACGGCAGCACGGCCGCGATCGTCCCTCCGGAGACGGCGATCGACGCCGGGCGTGTCCCCTCGGGGGTGATGACACGCGTCGAGCGCAGGACCAGGTTGACGTCCACCCGTACCCCTCTTCCAGTGCTTCGAGAAAAAATTCAACGAACTGTTGAAGGAGTCTTCACTTCCGGACGACATGTCGTCAAGGGCACACTTCCAGCATGGCCGCCTACACCGGCCGCCGCCGAAGGTCGCTTGGATGTTTCCACGAAGTGGAATGTAAATTTCGTACAGTAGAACGTAGCTCCGTACATGCGGGGCTGACCCGGACCGCTCCGGGCCGTCACCGACACCGGACAAACACGTCCTGACCGGCCCTGACGCCGACAGCGGGACCGTGTGCCCCGGCCGATGGGCCGGTAGGCTGCTGCCTTGCCCGCCTGCCCCGAAAGGACCGTTGACGTGCCGACGTCCAGCGCCAGCACCACCGACGCCGCCAAGCCCGCCGCAAGCGGTGGCGTCCAGTCCCTTGAGCGTGCCTTCGACCTCCTCGAGCGGATGGCCGATGCCGGGGGCGAGGTCGGGCTGAGCGAGCTCTCCGCCAGCAGCGGACTCCCGCTCCCCACCATCCACCGCCTGATGCGCACCCTGGTCGCCTGCGGCTACGTACGCCAGCAGCCCAACCGGCGGTACGCGCTCGGCCCCCGGCTCATCCGACTCGGCGAATCCGCCTCCCGCCTCCTCGGCACCTGGGCGCGCCCGTACCTGGCGCGGCTCGTCGAGGAGACCGGCGAGACGGCGAACATGGCGCTGCTCGACGGCGACGAGATCGTGTACGTGGCACAGGTGCCGTCCAAGCACTCGATGCGGATGTTCACCGAGGTCGGCCGGCGGGTGCTGCCGCACTCTACGGGCGTCGGCAAGGCACTGCTGGCCCACACCCCGGCGGAGGAGGTCCGCGCGCTGCTGGCCCGTACCGGCATGCCGGCGGCCACCGAGAAGACCATCACGACGCCGGACGGCTTCCTCGACGCGCTCGTCGCGGTCCGCGAGACGGGGTACGCGGTCGACGACAACGAGCAGGAGATAGGAGTCCGCTGCCTCGCGGTCTCCGTCCCGGACTCCCCCACGGCCGCGGCGATCTCCATCTCGGGCCCGGCGGGCCGCGTGACGGAGGCGGCCACGGAGAAGATCGTCCCGATCCTCCAGGAAGTGGCCCGAGAGCTCTCGGCGGCCCTGGCGAACACGACGGGCAACGGCGGGTCGTAGCACCCCGCTTCCCCCGCCCACCACGGCGCGAGCGGCGCCCGCCCGCCCCCGCCGTGTGGGCGCAAGGCGCCTACTCCCGGCGTGCGGCGCCCTCCTTCGCGCCGTGCCCTCCGCAGAACGCGCCGTGGCGTCCGTGGAAGACGTTGCGTTCCAGGGCGCGCCGGCCGGGATGGCGCCGTTCCTCCGCCGGGTAGCCGACCGACATGAGCAGGGCGATGGCCAGGTCGTCCCGGTCGCCGATCCCGATCACCTTCTTCACCTCGGCCTCGTCCCAGCCGTTCATCGGCGAAGTGGCCAGACCCAGCTCGGTCGCGGCGAGCATCACGAAGGATGCCGCGATCACGGCGTCCTTCACCGCGTACTCCCGCAGGAGACCACGCCGGTCGAGGTCCTCCTGAAACGCGGTCGAGGCGGCGGAGAACATGGTGATGAACTCGTCGTCCCAGGCGCCGTTGCGGCGGGCCCGGTCGTGGACGTCACTGTGATCGTCACGCCAGGACTGCGGCTCGGCGACGAAGACCAGGACCACGGGGGCCTCCCGCGGCTGGGGTTGGCCTCCGGTGGCCCAGGTCAGTCCGTCGCGGCCCTCGTCGTCGGTGACCACGACGATCGACCGGTCCTGCAGATTCCAGCTGGAGGGTGCCTGGACCGCGAGTTCGAGCAGCGTGGTGAGGGCGTCGGCAGGGATCGGGTCGGGCCGGTAGTGGCGGACGGTGCGGCGGGTGCGGATCGCGTCGGCGACGGAAAGCCTGCGGTTCGTCATGACACGAACTATTGGAGAGTCACTCTCCATTGGGAAGAAGGCACTTATTGGTGCGTTACTCTCCCGGCATGAAGACCGTCGTGGAATCCTCCGGACTACCGGCCGACGCCTACTCCGCGAAATGCCCGACCCGCCAGGTCCTCGACCACATCGCCGGCAAGTGGACGATCCTGGTCGTCGACGCCCTCCTCGAAGGCACCCTGCGCTACACCGACTTGAGCCGACGCATCGAGGGCGTCTCACAGAAGATGCTCACCCAGACCCTGCGCGGCCTTGAGGCCGACGGCTTCCTCACCCGCACGGTGTACCCGTCCATCCCGCCCAAGGTCGAGTACGACCTGACGGACCTGGGCCGGAGCCTCGCCGAGCCGATCACCGCACTCCGGCGATGGACGGAGACCCACATCAACGAGATCGAACGGGCCCGGGCCCACGCCACCGCGGCAGCGAGGAACACCCCGGCGCCGTGACCCACCGCGCCGCATCCGTCAGGCGGTGACCCGAGCCCCGGCCCCGCGGGGGCGGCCGGTGGTCAGACGGCCGCGCGTTCCGACAGACGGCCGTCCCTCACCTCCACCACCCGCGCCGCGCGAGCGACATGCGTCCGGTCGTGGGTCACCAGCACCGTCGCCGTCCCCCGCCCCACCGTCAGCCCGGCGAGCAGCTCCATCACCGCCGCCCCCCGCTCGTGGTCGAGCGCGCTCGTCGGCTCGTCGACGAGGAGGACGGCCGGCTCATTCATCAGGGCCCGCGCGATGTTGACCCGCTGCCGCTGCCCGCCGGACAGCTGGTGCGGCCGCCGCCCCGCCAGGTCCGCGAGGCCCACCGCGTCGAGGAGCTCCATGGCCCGGCTCCGGGCCGACGCCGGCGGGCGCCCCGAGAGGTGCGCCATCACCTGCAGCTGTTCCGCGGCCGTGAGCGAGGGCAGCAGGTTGGGCTGCTGGAACACGATCCCGATCCGCTCCCGGCGCAGTGCCGCCCGCCCGGCCGCGTCCAGCGCGCCCGTGTCCGTACCGGCGACCTCGACCCGGCCCCGGTCCGGGGTCACCAGGGTGGCGGCGACGGCGAGCAGGCTGGACTTGCCGGATCCGGAGGGACCGACGACGGCCGTGAGGGAACCCGCGGGGACGTCGAGGGACACCGCGTCGAGGGCGGTCAGCCGGCCGTCCCCGTCCGGGTAGGTGAGGGTGACGGCATCGAGGACGAGACTCATCGGGCACTCCCGAGCGCGGTGAGGGGATCGACGGCGGTGATCCGCCGAATGGACAGCGCGGCCCCGAGCACACCGAGTACCACCATCACGGCCGCCGGCCCGAGCACGGTCAGCGGCTGCAGCACGAACGGCACGTTCCCGCCGCTGACCAGCACCCCGATGCCGACCGCGAGCGCCGTTCCGAGCAGCGTGCCCGCCGTGAGCATCAGCACCGCCTGCCCGAGGGCGTCCTTGAGCAGGTACCGGGTCGAAGCGCCGAGCGCCTTGAGTACGGCGACGTCGCCGCTGCGCTGAATGGTCCAGACGGTGAAGAAGGCCCCTATGACGAGAGCCGAGATGGCGAAGAGGAAGCCGCGCATGAGCTGGAGCGAGCCGTTCTCGGCCTGGTAGGACCCTATGGCGGTGAGGGCCTCGTCGACGGTCCGCGCCTCGGTGCCGACGGCCGCGTCGCCGGCCGCCCAGTCGGTCTCCCCGCCGCCGCGGAGCGCGATGACGGTCGCCTGTTCCTCCACCGTGGTGCCGGTGTGGCCGAGCCGCTGCCAGTCGTCGAGGGAGGTCCACACCACCGGGGTGTGGCTGTACGAGGCGTCACCGGCGACCGCCGTGACGGTCAGCTCCAGGGTGCCGAGGCGGACGGAGTCACCGGCCGAGACGCCCAGCTCCTCGGCGGCCGACTCCGAGAGGACGGCCTTGCCCGAAGCGGGCGCCACGGGTGCGAGGCCGGCCTCCGGCTCCGTACCGAAGGCGGACACGGCGGCGGTACGGTCCCCGGCGGCGCCGTTGAGCGTACGGATGCCGAGCGGCGCGGCCGAAGCCACCCCCGGACGCTCCGCCCACCCGCGCCACTGCTCCTCCGTCACCGTCGAGTTGGTGAAGGAGACCGACTGCCCGGACGGCGGCGCCGCGAAGGCCAGCCGGTCGGCGGGCAGACCGGTGATCGCGGAGATGTTCTCCCGCGCGAGCCCGGCGGTCAGCCCGGACAGCAGCCCCACGAGCAGGGTGATCAGCACGATCACGGTACCCATGAGGGCGAATCGCCCCTTGGCGAATCTGAGGTCTCTCCATGCCACGAACATGCTGACCAGAGTGGTCCGCGAGGCGGCTCCCGGGCATCGCGCCACGGATGGCTCCGCAATCAAACTTTCGGTTGACCCACTGGATGGCTACGGACTGCACGGATGTGCGGTGGAGAGGCTCCGAGGCTCCCTCGGTGGCTCTTCTCCGCCTCGCCCGGGACGGGGCTGTGTCGCTCGCCCCCCTCCGGGGTCAGTCACTCGGCCGGCGGGTGCGCTGCGCGGCCGCGCGGTGCTGTGTGGGGGTGACGCCTCGGCGGCGTTTGAAGGCGACGCTGAGGGCGAAGGCGTTGGCGTACCCCACCTTGCGCGCGATGGAACCCACCGTGGCCCCGGTGTCGCGGAGCAGGTCGGCCGCCAGGGCTACGCGCCACATCGTCAGATACGCCATGGGGGGCTCGCCGACGTGCCGGGTGAAGCGGCGGGCCAGGCCCGACCTGGAAGTGCCCACCTCGGCTGCGAGCGTCGCCACGGTCCACGGATGTGCCGGGTCGTCGTGCAGCAGCCTCAGGGCGTTCGCCACGACGGACTCGTCGGTGGCGCGGTACCACGCGGGTGCGTGGTTCCGGGGACGGTCGAACCAGGCCCGGAGGGTGGAGACGAGGATCAGGTCGAGCAGGCGGTCCAGGACCGCCTGCTGGCCCGGCCGGTCGCGCCGCAGCTCCCGTGCGACCAGCGCGAGGAGCGTGGCGTCGGCTTCGTCCTCCCGGACGACGAGTACGTCCGGCAGGGCGTCCAGGAGGCGGTCGCTGAGGCCGGTCCGGCCCTCGTAGGCGCCACTGACGAGATGGGCCGCCCCCGTGTCGGCGACGCCGCACGTGCGCGGGTCGAGGGTGGCCGTCTCGGTGGTGACGGCCGCCCGCGCGGTGCGCGCGCAGTAGTCCGCGGCGGTGATGACGCGCTCGGGCGACGCGCTGGGGTCCTCGGCGACGGTGTACGGGGCGGGGCCGCGGAGGACGGCGATGTCGCCGGAGCCGATGTTGATCGGCTCACCGTCGGCGGGCGTGATCCAGACCTTGCCGTCGAGGACGGCGAGCAGTGTCAGCTCCGCGCCGGTCGCGAAGCGGAGGGACCACGGCGGGCTCATGACCGTCCGGGTGAACACGGCGCCGCGTGCCCGTACCCCGTCCAGCAGTTCCCCCAACCTGTCCACGCCTCCAACGTAGACGCTCGGACATCGCTCCGGGTGTCTCGGCCATGGCTTCGTCCCCCTCGACGGGATGGAGTTGCCCCATGACTGAACACCCGATTCTGATCACTGGCGGTACGGGCAAGGTCGGCGGACGCGCCGTGGCCCGACTCGGCTCGAAGGGACTCCCGGTGCGCGTCGGATCACGTTCCGCCGAGCCGCGTTTCGACTGGACCGACCGGAGCACGTGGGACGCCGCCCTGCACGGCGTGAGCAAGGTCTTCATCGTGCCGCAGGACGGCGAGTTGCTGACGCGCCCGTTCGTGGAGCGCGCGAAGGAGCTCGGGGTCGGGCGCATCGTGCTGCTCTCGGGCCGCGGCGTCGACGTCCCCGGGTACGCCGACCCGGAAAGCGTCGCGGGCCGGACGCACATCGACGGCGAGGACGCCGTGCGTCACTGCGGGCTGGAGTGGACGATCGTACGGCCCGCATGGTTCGCGCAGAACTTCAGCGAGGGATTCCTCCGCGACTCGGTGCTCGCGGGTGAGCTGCGCCTGCCCGCCGGTGACGGCGCGGCGAGCTTCGTCGATGCCGAGGACATCGCCGCGGTCGCGGTGGCGGCGCTCGTCGAGGACACCCACGTGGGCGAGACCTACGAGCTGTCCGGACCGAGTGCCCTCACCCTTGGTGACGCGGTGGCCACCATCTCCGGGGCGACCGGTCGGACGGTGCGCTACGTGTCCCTGTCACCGGAGGAGTTCGTGGCCGAACAGGTCGCCGAGGGCCGGCCCAGGGCCGATGCCGAGGACTACGCCGACGCGGTCGGCCCAATCCGGCGGGACATGGACAGCCACCTGTCCGACGGGGTGCAGAAGGCCCTCGGCCGGCAACCCCGCTCCTTCGCCCTGTTCGTGAAGGAGGCCGCGGCCTCCGGTGCGTGGCAGGACCGACCCCGAACGAGCAGCGCGGCCCCGTCCGACCATTCGAATCAATCCTTCGGTTGAGTCCAGATCGTCCGCCGCTGTCTAGGCTGGAGGGGACATGGATCTCCCTTCCCCTCTCCACCCCGCCCGGCTTCCCCTCACCCCTGCACTGCGCGCGCTGCGCCTCTGTCTCCATCTCCTGATGGCCGGACTGCTGGTGCTCGCGGCGGTGCGGGCGGACTCGGCCGCCGGGACGGTGCTCGCGGTGGTGACGGGCGCGGTCTACGCGGCCGGGTCGTACCTGCCGTCCGTCAGGGACTCGCAGCGGGCCGCGGCCCTGTGGCTGGGCGCCCTGGGGGCGTCCTGGCTCGCCCTGCTCTGGCTGACCCCGGAGGCGCTCTGGCTGGCCTTCCCGCTCTACTTCCTCCAGCTGCACCTGCTGCCGACCCGCTGGTCGCTGCCGGCCGTGGCACTGACGGCGGTCGCGGCGATCCTCTCGTACGTGGGGCACGGCGCCGCCCTCAATCCGGGGGTGTTCATCGGGCCGCTGCTCGGCGCGGCGGTCGCGGTGGCGACGGTCCTCGGCTACCAGGCGCTCTACCGGGAGAGCGAGCGGCGGCGCCGACTCATCGAGGAGCTGATCGCGACGCGGGCCGAGCTGGCGGCCGCGGAACGGCACGCGGGCACGCTCGCCGAGCGGGAGCGGCTCGCCCGCGAGATCCACGACACGCTCGCGCAGGGCCTGTCCTCGATCCAGCTGCTGCTGCGGGCGGCCGAGCGGTCGCTGCCGCCCGACTCGCCGGCCTCGGACCACATCGACCGGGCCCGGCAGGCGGCCCAGGACAACCTCGCGGAGGCGCGCCGCTTCGTCCGGGCACTGTCCCCGCCGGACCTGGAGCACGGCTCCCTGGCGGCGGCCCTTGAGCGACTGTGCGAGCCGGGGGCGGGAGCGGGTCTGTACGGTCCGGGGGCCGGTGCCGGTTCGCACGAGCCGGGTCCCGGGCCGCGGGTCCGTTTCTCGGTGAGCGGTACACCCGTCGAGCTGCCCACCCCCTACGAGGTGGCGCTGCTCCGTATCGCCCAGTCGGCGCTCGCGAACACGGTGCGGCACGCGGCGGCCTCGCGGGCGGAGATCACCCTGTCGTTCATGGACGCCTCGGTGACCCTGGACGTCGTCGACGACGGCGAGGGCTTCGAGCCCGGTTCGGTACGCCCCTCCTCCGACGGCGGCTTCGGGCTTCCGGCGATGCGCTCGCGCGCGGAGTCGCTGGGCGGCACGTTCACCGTCGAGTCCGCCCCCGGCCAGGGCACGGCCGTCGCCGTCTCCCTCCCTCTCCCCGCTGGAGTCTGAACCATGACCACCATCCGCCTTCTCCTGGCCGACGACCACCCGGTGGTACGGGCCGGCCTGCGCGCGGTCCTGGACACGGAGCCCGACTTCGCCGTCGTCGCGGAGGCGGCGACCGCCGAGCGCGCGGTGGAGCTGGCCGCCGCCGGGGACGTGGACGTGGTCCTGATGGACCTGCAGTTCGGCTCCGGGATGCACGGCTCGGAGGCGACGGCAGCGATCACGGCGGCGCCCGGCGGGCCGAAGGTGCTGGTCCTGACGACGTACGACACGGACGCGGACATCCTCGCGGCGGTGGAGGCGGGCGCCTCCGGCTACCTCCTGAAGGACGCCCCGCCGGAGGAGCTGGCGGCGGCGGTCCGGACGGCGGCGGCCGGGCAGTCGGCGCTCGCCCCGGCGGTGGCGCACCGGCTGATGGACCGGATGCGGACCCCCGCGGAGGCCCTGACCAAGCGCGAGCTGGAGGTGCTCCAGCTGGTGGGCGAGGGCCTGTCGAACCAGCAGATCAGCAAGGTGCTGTTCCTGAGCCAGGCGACGGTGAAGTCCCATCTGGTGCACATCTTCGCGAAGCTGGGCGTCGACTCCCGCACGGCGGCGGTGGCGACGGCGACGGCACGCCGTCTGATCAGGCGGTAGTCCGGGGGTCAGTCGACCGGATCGCGCGGTGCCGGAGGTGTCGGCGGTGTCGGCGGTCCGAAGAGTTCCACCGCCCGCCGGACCCCGGCGAGCCCTGCCGCGAGGGCGCTGACGGAGCCGACCGATCCTGCGACGAGCAGCAGCGAGCGGCGCAGCCGCCGTACCTCGGGGGCGCCGCTCAGCGCCATCGCGTCGAGCGCGGCGAGTTCGTCCTCGGCGATGCCCCGGTCGGCGAACTCGACGCGGTGGGCCGCCAGTTCACGCCGGAGCCGGGACACGGCGGACCGCAGTTCGGCCACCCTCGGGTCCATGCCCTCGCCGGTCACTCGCCTCTGCCCCACGCTTCGCAACATGGCTCTCCCCCTCGCACGACACTGTGCGCAGAACGCCGTACCCCGAACACACCGCACGCCCGGAGCCGACCCGTCGGACGGTGGTCGGGCGCCGTGAGTCGCGGTCAGTTAACTCCTTCGCCACCCCGGCGCGCCACCCTTCGCCCGCGTAATTCAGGCGACCGTGTCATTCCGCCTGATGAGGTATGCAGTCCCCATGACAACAGCGCATGACCGAACGGATGTCCACACGCCCGTCGTCGCCGGCCTGCTGCTGGCCGCCGGGGGCGGGCGACGGCTCGGGGGGCGGCCCAAGGCACTGCTCCCCCACCGCGGCCGCCCCCTCGTCGAGTACGCCGTGGGGGTGCTGCGCGCGGCCGGGTGCGAGGTGGTGCACGTGGTCCTCGGCGCGTCGGCCGATGCCGTACGGGAGCGGGCGGAGCTGCCCGGATGCGTGCTCGTGGACAACCCGGAGTGGGCCGAGGGGATGGGTTCCTCGCTGCGGGCGGGGCTCGCCTCGCTGGCCGCCGACCCGCGCGGGGTGGACGCGGCGCTGGTCCTCCTGGTCGACCAGCCGGGGATCGGGGCGGAGGCGGTGGCCCGGGTCCGGGCGGCGTACACCTCGCGGGATTCGCTCGCGGCGGCCTCGTACGACGGGCAGCGGGGCCATCCGGTGCTGTTCGGCGCGGGGCACTGGGCGGGGATCGCCGAGCTCGCGGTGGGCGACCGGGGCGCGCGGGACTATCTGGCGGCGCACCGGGATGCGATCACGCCCGTGGACTGTTCGGATGTGGCCGAGCCCTACGACATCGACACGGAGGCGGACCTGGCACACCTGGAGTGAAGGGCGTGGCACCCGGAGCCATGGTCTGTCGATCCGGAGAATCTCGATATCAACAAACCATTGAACTTCCACCATGAGGAAACTAGTATCCACTGTTCAGAAGCGCCTGCTCGTTCAGAAGGCGCTCGCGGCCGTATCTCGGCGCCTGCGGCACTCCGTGCCGTCCCACGACGCCCGGCGGCCGCATGGCACCGCCCGTGAAGTCCGCTGAAGGAAGTGACAGTTCATGTCCGCACCAGCGCCGTCCCCCCTGGCCGTCGTCGATGCCGAGCCCCTGCCGCGTCAGGAAGAGGTGCTCACCGAGGCCGCCCTGGCCTTCGTCGCCGAACTGCACCGGCGGTTCACCCCGCGCCGGGACGAGCTCCTCGCCCGCCGAGCGGAGCGTCGCGCCGAGATCGCCCGTACGTCCACCCTGGACTTCCTGCCGGAGACCGCGGCGATCCGCGTCGACGACTCCTGGAAGGTCGCGCCGGCCCCGGCGGCCCTGAACGACCGCCGCGTCGAGATCACCGGCCCGACCGACCGCAAGATGACGATCAACGCGCTCAACTCCGGCGCGAAGGTCTGGCTCGCCGACTTCGAGGACGCCTCCGCGCCGACCTGGGAGAACGTGGTCCTGGGCCAGCTCAACCTGATCGACGCGTACAGCCGGAAGATCGACTTCACGGACCCGCGCTCGGGCAAGTCGTACGCCCTCAAGCCCGCCGGCGAGCTGGCCACGGTCGTCATGCGGCCCCGCGGCTGGCACCTGGAGGAGCGTCACCTCACGTTCGACGGACGCCCCGTGCCCGGCGCGCTCGTCGACTTCGGCCTGTACTTCTTCCACAACGCCCAGCGTCTGATCGACCTCGGCAAGGGCCCGTACTTCTACCTTCCGAAGACGGAATCGCACCTTGAGGCCCGCCTCTGGAACGAGATCTTCGTCTTCGCCCAGGACTACGTCGGCATCCCGCAGGGCACCGTCCGCGCCACGGTCCTCATCGAGACCATCACGGCCGCGTACGAGATGGAGGAGATCCTCTACGAACTCCGCGACCACGCAGCCGGGTTGAACGCGGGCCGCTGGGACTACCTCTTCTCCATCGTCAAGAACTTCCGTGACGGCGGCGCCAAGTTCGTCCTTCCGGACCGCAACGCGGTCACGATGACGGCCCCGTTCATGCGCGCCTACACCGAGCTCCTCGTGCGCACCTGCCACAAGCGCGGCGCGCACGCGATCGGCGGCATGGCGGCGTTCATCCCGTCCCGCAAGGACGCCGAGGTCAACAAGGTCGCGTTCGAGAAGGTCAAGGCCGACAAGGACCGCGAGGCCGGCGACGGCTTCGACGGCTCCTGGGTCGCCCACCCCGACCTGGTCCCGATCGCGATGGCCTCCTTCGACGCCGTCCTCGGCGAGAAGCCCAACCAGAAGGACCGCCTCCGCGAGGACGTGTCCGTCGCGCCCGGCGACCTCATCGCGATCGACTCGCTGGACGCCAAGCCGACGTACGCGGGCCTGGTCAGCGCCGTGCAGGTCGGCACCCGGTACATCGAGGCATGGCTGCGCGGCCTCGGCGCCGTCGCCATCTTCAACCTGATGGAGGACGCGGCCACCGCCGAGATCTCGCGCTCGCAGATCTGGCAGTGGATCAACGCCGGGGTCGAATTCGAGCACGCCGGAGAAACGGTGAAGGCCACTCCGGAGCTGGCCCGCAAGGTCGCCGCCGAGGAGCTGGCCGCGATCCGCGCGGAGATCGGCGAGGAGGCCTTCGCGGCCGGCAAGTGGCAGCAGGCCCACGACCTGCTCCTGCACGTCTCCCTCGACGCGGACTACGCGGACTTCCTGACGTTGCCCGCGTACGAGCAGCTGGTCGGCTGATCTCCGAGAAGAACGGCTGACCCGACGGCCCGCACAGCGGTCGGACAGCGTCTGAGCAGGGCTTCGTCCCCGGTGTCGCACAGCACCGGAGACGGGGCCCTGTTCCCGTTCCTGTGGGACCACAGGGGACGTGACGGAACCGAGATATGCAGCTACCTAGCGGTAACAAGCCGGGGGGTGACAGATTCCGCCATGCCACCGGCCGGCGGCTGTCCCCCACGTCACTGCGTACCGCAGGAGCACAGCCATGCCTTCGACCCCCCACCGTGCGCTGCGCGCACTCCTGGCACTGTGTACCGCCGCCGGGCTCGCCTCCGTCGCCGCCCCCACAGCCTCAGCCGCAGGCCCCGCCTCCCCCGGCACGGGTCCCACCGCCGTCGTCACCATGGGCGACAGCTACATCTCCGGCGAGGCCGGCCGCTGGCTCGGCAACAGCCTCACCAACTCGGGAAGCCGCAACGGCACCGACCGGGCCTGGACGGGCAGCGCCTACGACCCGTCCCGGGTGTACGGCACCACCGCGGGCGGCTGTCACCGCTCGGACACCGCAGAGGTGAAGAGCGCGGGACCGATCGCGAGCTCGCTGATCAACCTGGCCTGCTCGGGCGCGACGACCGACAACGTCATCCGCTCCTCGCAGGGCGGGCAGGCCTACAAGGGCGAGGCCCCGCAGGCCGACCAGCTCGCGGCCGTGGCCGCCTCGCACGACGTGGAACTGATCGCGCTCTCCATCGGCGGCAACGACCTCGGGTTCGCCGACATCATCGCCACCTGCGCCAAGGACTACATCGTCTGGTACTCGTACTGCCACGACGACCAGCAGGCCGAGGTCGACGCGAAGATGGACGGCGTCATGGCGGACGTCGGCCGGTCGGTCGACGAGATCCGGGCCGTCATGACGGGCGCCGGATACGGCTCGTCCGACTACCGGATCGTCCTCCAGTCGTACCCCTCCCCCATCCCCCGCGCCACCGAGAACCGGTACGGGGAGAGCGGCTGGTCCCGTACGAACACGGGCGGCTGCCCCTTCTGGAACGCCGACTCCGATTGGGCCCGCGACTCCCTCGTCCCGCAGCTCGCCAACCGGCTGAAGGGCGTCGCGGCGGCCAAGGGCGTGCAGTTCATGGACCTGCGGGACGCGCTCCAGGGGCGTGAGGTGTGCGCGAAGGCGAGCCGTCAGGTGACGTCGACCGTGCCCGCGTCGGGAACCGCGAGCGAGTGGGCGCGCTGGATCGACAGCCAGAGCACGCAGGGGCTGGTCCAGGAGTCCATGCACCCCAACGCCTACGGCCAGCAGGCCCTCGGCCGCTGCCTGGCCCTGATCCACGCCCGTCCGACGGGCAACCAGACCTGCCGGAACACGGCGGGGTCGGGACCGTCGGGGATGTACCTCACGGCGAGCTGAGCATCACGCCGACTGCAGGAGGCCGAGCGGGCCGAGGACCCGCTCGGCCTCGTGCCGGTCGGCCGCCCGCATCGCCCGGACCAGGGCGGCGGAACCACCGGGCCAGGCGGACGCCGCCGTGTCGAAGGCGGCACGGCGGGACTCCAGGGGCCCCTTCTTGGCGGGCAGCGCGTCGAGCACGAACAGCGCCCGCGCCGAGATCCCCACCTGGATCAGATCGGACGGCTCACCACGCGCGCGGAGCGCCTGATGGGCGTACGCCCCGATCACCGGGTCACGGAGGGCTCCGCGGAGGGCCTCGGGCGGGGCGGAGGCCGTGTCCAGGACGGCGAAGAGGCCCCGGACGGCGGCGGCGTCGGAGGTGCCGGCATGGACCGTGCCGAGAGCGGCGAACAGCTGGGACCAGGCGTCAGCGGTGTCCCCGCGCGCGTGGAGCCACTCGGCGAGCACGCGCGCGGCGACGCACCCGGGCCAGCCCTCGGCGGCGGCCACCACGACGGGCGCGGACCAGCTCCTGACCCGGGCGGTGTCGGGCGCGGCGATCCCGCGCACCCCGAGCAGATAGCGCACGACGCCGGCACCGCGCGGCGTGAGCCCGAAGGCGTCGCCGGTGCGGAAGACCAGGCCGGTGGCGGCGAGTCGGTCGACGGCGGCGGCGAGGTCGCGGGCGGGCCCTTCGAGGCGCGCCCGGTCGGCCTCGGTCAGCTCGTCCGTTCCCAGGAGCCGTACGAGCTCCGGCAGGGGCGGGGTCGTGTACGGGCCGGGTGCCTCGTCCGGCACCGGTACGGGCAGGTCCTCCAGGGCCGGATCGACGGCCCAGTCCTCGTACTCGGCGGCCTTGCGGGCGACGGACTCGGCGGAGCAGCCGCGCCGGTAGACCACGTACAGCAGATGCGGCGCCTCACCCCCGTAGGGCTCGAACTCCTCCTCGGCCAGCTCCTCGACGGCGGCGATGAGGGTGTCCGCGTCCTCCTCGACGAGCCCCGCCTCGATCGCGGGCGGCGGGGGTACGGGGACGGCGATGTCCCCGTAGTGGTCGAGGTGCTCGTCGAGGAGGGCATCCGCCAGGACGAGGTGGGGGAACGCGTCGGGCCCGGGCGCGAAGCGCGCGTACGGCCCGGCGAGCTGTTCGGCGAGCCCGGCGGCGGTCCACCGGTCCAGGAGCGCCGCGGCCACCTGCCCGATGCCGGTCGCCACGTCGTGGTCGGTGAGCAGCGGCCCGGCGGCGGGCGGCTCTTCGGCGTCCCGTACGTACGCGCGCGTGAGGGCCTCGGCGAGCAGGACGTCGGCGAGGGCCGTGCGCCCCATGAGATCGGCCCGGTGCACCCCGTCGGGGAGCGGCGCCCCGTCGAGGGCGGCGAGCCGGCGCCGTACGTCCTCGGGATCGGCGAGGTCGGCGCCGCAGGTCCGCAGCAGCGAGGCGTACCACCGGTGCCAGGTCAGATTCCCCGGGTCGGTCATGGCCCGCTCGAAGTCGCCGACGGCCTCCCTGACGGCCACGGCGACCTGCTCGCCCCGGCCCCCGTCGAAGCGCCCCGCGAGCTGTCCGAGCACGGCCGGATAGACGGCGAGCGCCCCTGGAGGCGCGTACACGAACGTCGGCAGGTCCTCGACGAGAAGCTGCCGCACGAGCCCGGGCGTCGGCTCGGGCACCCCGGTCTCCCGATCGGCCCCGCGCAGGGCCAGCAGTCCCAGCACCGCTTCCGCGGCACGCACGAAGACGGGGTCGCGGCGCTCGGAGGTTCCGTCGAGGAAACCGTCGAGCCCGGTGTTGGTGAGAACGGTCTCGGCCACGCTTCCCAGGGTAGTTCGGCGAGGACGAATCGGGCGTGCGACGCAGGCGGAGGGATGAGGAATCGCTTCTGTCACGGGCGTCTCCGTAGGGCCCGGACGACCTGGGCCATGTGCTGGACGTGGCCCGAGCGCAGCCAGGCCTCGGGACCGCCGACCCCCGCGCTGCCCGCTCCGGCCGCGCAGGAGACCAGCCAGCGCTCCCCCTCGCTGAACTCGGCTCCCCGGAAGCCCTCCGCGCACACGATCTCCCGGACCAGCGCGCGGACCGCGTCCGCGTGGTCGGGCCCCCGGGTGGGCACGCGCGCGAGGAGGAACGTGCGCTCGGTGGTGTAGCGCACGACTCCCCAGGGGGAGCCTCCGGCCGCCTCCATGGGCCGGTCGGCGCTCCCGGCGTGGTCGGCGCCGTAGTCGCCGTAGGCGACGCGTACCTCCGGGCGGTCGGGCCCGTCGACGAGCATGTGCCAGACGTCCCAGTCGAATCGGTGCGCCTCCGCGAGCGGTGCTCCGTAGTCCTCGGGGTAGCCGGGAGGGAAGGAACCGGCGAGCAGGACGACCGTCCGCCAGCGGTGGAGGGGACCGAGCAGGGCGAGGGCGCGCAGCGCCCGTTTCTCCGCCGGGCAGTGCTCGTCGACGACGGCGCCGAGGTCGAGCAACAGGTCCAACGGGCAGCGCGCGAACGCGATCCGGTCCAGGAGGAGGCCGACCTCGTCCCTCAGCTTCTCGTCGGACGGCCCGGTCGGGAACACCCGGACGCCGAGGCCGCTGCCGCTCGCCCGGGCGGCCTCGGCGCTCGCCGTCTGCTGCCCGGCGGGGCGCTCGACGCCCGTCACCGGCCGGAGCGAGGTCCGTGCCGCACCGGGCCGGCCGGGTGCGTCGAAGGGCCATGCCTGGTCCTCGACGTGGAAGGCGTCGACCCAGGCCGGCCGACCCCGCTGAACGGTCTCGATCCGGTGCAGAACCGCCCCCAGACGGGCGGCGAGCGCGGCCGGGTCGGGGTCGAGCGGGTGGGGCGGCCGCCCGCCCCTCGTGCGGACCCGCCCGACCCGTGGCGGGATGCTCCACAGCGGCGTCACGCGCGCGCGTACCCGTGGCGGAAGGGAGTCGTACGCGTCGAGCGCGTTCCGGCGGGCGGGCAACGCGGGCACGTAGAGCGGGTCGGACGAACGGTCTGACGACGGATCGGACATCGGCTCGAACATCGGCGCCCCCCAGCGGCCCGCTGCATCCCCTGCTTCGCAGGGTGAGGGGATGCGGAGCACGGCGAAAGGGGGCGCTTCCGGCCAATCCGCGACTCCGTCAGCGCACCACCACCGTCCGGGGCGCCGAGAAGTCGCCCCAGGTGCCGTCCGGGAGTTGGGCGCGGAGGGTGACGGTGTAGCGGGTGCCCGGGGGGTCCTGGACCGGGAAGGTGTAGGTGGCGCGGCCGGGGGGTGGGGTGGTGCCCCAGATGACGGTGGTGGCGAACCTGCCGTCGAGGTGGAGTTCGTGGTGGGTGACGGGGGCCTCCGTGACCGGTGGGGTCCATGCGACGGTGATCTCGCCCTTGGTCGCCGTCGCGGTGAGGCGGGTGGGGGCGGTGTTCGCGGGCGCGCCCGGCGACGGGGCCGTGGTCAGGTCGGCGGGGGCGCTGTCCGGTGAGGAGTTCTCGGCGGCGTCGCGGGCGCGGACGGTGAACGCGTAGGCGGTGCCGGGGCGCAGTCCGGTGACGTGGGCGGTGGTCGTGGTGCCGGGCACGGTGTGGATGCGGGTGTCGGCCTGATACACGTCGTAGGCGGTGACCCGGGTGTCGTCCTCGGCAGCCGACCAGCGGAGGGTCACGGCGCGGCTGCCGTCGGGGGTGGCGCGGAGTGCGGCCGGCGTGGTGGGGGGCGTGCGGTCCTCGGCGGTGGCGCGGAGGGTGGTCGCGGTGACGGTGGTGCTCGGCGCCGAGACGTTGCCGGCGGCGTCGCGGGCCCGGACCGTGAAGCGGTGGCGGGTGGCGGGGGCGAGTCCGACCACGTCGGTCATCAGGGTGGTGGCCGGGAGGTCCTTGATCCTGCGGCCCTCGCTGTAGACCGCGTACCCGGTGACGGCCCGGTCGTCGGTGGCCGCGCTCCACATGACGTGGACCGTGCCGGCGCTGCCGGCGGTGGCGGTGACTCCGGTGGGGGTGGTGGGGGCGCGGGTGTCCTTGGCCTCGGGAGCGGCGGCGCCCGCGCACCCCGTGAGGGTGAGAGTCAGGGCGAGGGGAAGCGCGAGGGCAGTCAACAGGCTTGCGGCTAGCGGGCGTTGCACGGGCCGGCCTCCTTCCGTCGGAAAGGTCCAGACCTATATCGCACAGTCGGACCGACCTCGGCAAGGGGGCGTTGTCAGTGGCGTGCGCTTCACTGGGAACATCACTCTCCGTAGTCGAATCTGGGGGAATCATGACGGACCGTACGACCTATGTGAGCCACGCCGGGGTACGCCGACGCGGCTGGACCGACACGATGGTGCGGGACCTGCTCGGCACGCCCGATGTGCAGGGCCGCGACCCGCGCCGCTGGTCCCTCGCGCCCCTGCGCCTCTACCTCCTGGCGCGGGTCGAAACCGTCGAGCGGACACCCGAGTTCGCCGAGACGTCGGTGCTCTCGCCGGCCCGTTCCTCCGCCGCCACGGCCTACGCCGAGCGGCGCCGGGCCGCCGTCCTGGCCGCGATCCGCGCGGAACCGATCGAGGTGCCCCGGCTCCCCGGCCCCGAGCTGGAACGGCGGGCGGTCCGGCACCGGCAGCTCCTGGGGGCGCGGAGTCCCGGGACGTCACCGGGAGACGGGGCTCCGGCCGGCGCGCTCGTACGGTGGCAGGTGAGCTACCTCCGGCACGCCCTCGCACGGTACGAGGTGCTGCTCGACGGTCTGTACGGGGAGACCGGGCGCGGCGAGGCGGAGCGGCTGCTGCGGCGACGGCTGTACGAGGCGATCGGCGCCGTGTATCCGGCGCTGACCGAGGAGTGTCGTCGCCGGATCGCGGTGGAGCGGTGAGCGGGCGCGCGGCCGGGTGCCGGCCCCGTCACCGGAGTCCGGGTGGGCCGCCCGTCGGCCGTCACCGCCACAGCGAGCGCACGATCGCCCGGCACGCCGCCGGGACCGGCTCCACGATCCTGACCGCGCACCGGGTGCGGAGGGCCTGCGCCGCCTCGCCCAGTGGGCCGCCGCCGATGACGACCGCCCGTGCCCCGTCCCGTTCCACGCAGGCGCGGACCGCGCGCCCCAGTTCGTCGAGGAGCAACTGCGGGTCGGCGGAGAGGTGTTCGGGGCTGCCTGTCGTCAGGCGGAGGCCCGTGTACCGGTCGGCGAGGCCCAGGGCCGTCACCTGGGCGGCGATGGCCTCGGCCAGGAGCGGCGTCGTGGTGGCGATGCCGAAGGGGGTGCCGCCGACGGCCGCCTCCCTGAGGGCCGCCTCGCCCAGCCCCACCACGGGCACCCCTGTCGCCGCGCGCAGCTCCGCCGCTCCCGGGTCGCCGAAGGCGCCGACGAGGAGCGCCGCGCAGTCGCCGG
Organism: Streptomyces sp. NBC_00250; assembly: GCF_036192275.1. NCBI lineage: Bacteria > Bacillati > Actinomycetota > Actinomycetes > Kitasatosporales > Streptomycetaceae > Streptomyces > Streptomyces sp. NBC_00250. The sequence goes on from NZ_CP108088.1 coordinate 2,087,586, forward strand.
CGGCCGTGGCGCGGAGGCCCGCGGCAAGGACCTCCGGGGCTGCGGCGCGCAGCGCGGCCGGGTCGGTGAGCATGCGCGGGCCGCGGCGCACGGTCACGCCGCGTACAGGCAAGGCGTCGCCCAGGGCGCGCCGGGCGAGGGCGGCCATCATCGCGGTCGTGGCGGTGGAGGTGTTGGGGTTGATCAGCACCACGGCCCCGGGCCCCGCGGCGGGCGCGGGGACCGGGGCTGACGGTGTGGCTACGGGCGGGTTCAGTGGACGTGCGCCGCCTTCACCGTGTGGCTGCCGGAGATCTCGTCGCCGGGCTCCATCGGCGCGGTGACCTCGTCGTCGTCCCGGCCCTTGCCCAGGTGGTTGAAGACCACGTTGAGCAGGACCGCCGCGACGCAGCCGGTCGAGATGCCCGAGTCCAGGATGATCTTCGCCGTCTCCGGGAAGGCGTGGTAGAACTCCGGCGCGGTGATCGGGATGATGCCGACGGCCAGCGAGACGGCCACGATCAGCACGTTGTTGTCCTTCTCCAGACCGGCCTTGACCAGGGTCTGGATGCCGCTGGCGGCGACCGAGCCGAAGAGGACGACGCCCGCGCCGCCGAGGACCGGCCGGGGGACGACCGAGATGAGCGAGGCGGCGACCGGCGAGAGGCCCATCAGGACCAGGAAGCCACCGCCGCAGGCGACGACGAAGCGGCTGCGGATCCGGGTCATGGCGACCAGGCCGATGTTCTGGGCGAAGGCACTGCACATGAAGCCGTTGAAGAGCGGGCTGATCGCGGAGCCGAGGGTGTCGGCGCGCAGTCCGGCGGCGATGGTCTTCTCGTCGGCGGGCCGGTCGACGATCTCGCCGAGCGCCAGCATGTCGGCGGTCGACTCGGTCATGGAGACCAGCATGACCACACACATGGAGATGATCGCGGCGAGGGCGAACTGCGGGCCGCCGAAGTGGAACGGCGTCGGGAAGCCGACGATGTCCGCCTCGGTCACCGGGGAGAAGTCGGTGACGCCGAACGGTATGGCGATGAGGGTGCCGATGACGAGGCCGACGAGGACGGCGATCTGCTTGAGGAAGCCGCGGGTGAAGCGGCGGAGCAGCAGGACGACGACGAGCGTGATGCCGGCCAGCGAGAGGAACGTGGTCGAACCGTAGTCCTCGGCGGCGGGGTTGGGCCCCTGGGCCCAGCCGAAGGCGACCGGGAGGAGGGAGACGCCGATGAGGGTGATCACGGTGCCGGTGACGACCGGCGGGAAGAACCGCACCAGCCGGGAGAACCAGGGGGCGGCGAGGAATCCGAGGAGTCCGGCGACGATGATCGCGCCGAAGATCACGGGGAGCGCGTCGGCCTTGTCGTCGGTGGTGTCGACGATGGCGAGCATCGGTGCGACGCCGGCGAAGGTGACGCCGTTGACGAACGGGAGCCGGGCACCGATCTTCCAGACCCCGAGCGTCTGGAGGAAGGTGGCGAGACCCGCGGTGAACAGGCTGGCGCCGGTCAGGAAGGTGAGTTCGGTACCGGAGAGGCCGACGGCCGCTCCGACGATCAGGGGCGGGGCCACGACGCCCGCGTACATGGCGGCCACGTGCTGGAGGCCGCTGGTGACCATCTTCAGTGGGGGCAGCGTCTCGTCGACCGGATGCGTCTCGCGGTCGTCGGGGGCGGAGCCTGCGTCTTGTGCATTGCGAACCTGGGGCTTGGCGGCCACGGCGGTTCCTCCGGTCGGTTACACGTCGGCGGTGACGCGGGGTTCAGGGAGGTGGTGCAAGCGGTGCGGGTGCAGGAGGTGCGGCTCGTTGCGGGGTGGTGCGGTGCTGCGGTGCAGGGGCGCTGCGGTGCTGCGGTGCGCGCGTGGGGAGTCCGCGACGCGGGATCGGGGTGCCCGGTGGGGGGCGGGCGGACATCACCGTTCCGGGAGGTGCCGTACGTCTTCTGCGCAGGCACCTCCCGGTCGGGCTGCCGCGGACCCCGCTCGGGTCCGCGGCGACCGACCGAGGGCCGTCCCCCTCGGTCGGACTCCATGGGGAGGGTCAGCCCTGGGCCGCGATGCGGGCCAGACGCTGGGCCTCCGCGCGCGCGTCGCGCGCGATCTGCTCCTCGTCGGCGAACAGCAGTCGGTTGTTCTCGACGATCTGCTTGCCGTTGACGAAGGAGGCGGTGACCGGGGCCGCGGCGCCGAAGACGATCGCGGTGACCGGGTCGGCGATCGAGGAGTGGCCGAGGCCGTCGATCTTCCAGAGGACGAAGTCGGCGAGCTTGCCGGCTTCGAGGGAGCCGATGTTGTCGGCGCGGCCGAGGACCTGCGCACCGCCGTAGGTGCCGAGGCGCAGGGCCTGGCGGGCGTTGAGCGCGGCCTCGCGGTGGGCGCCGAGGCGGTTGATGAGGAGCGCGTTGCGCAGCTCGGTGTGGAGCTCGCCGGACTCGTTGGACGCGGTGCCGTCGACACCGAGGCCGACCGGCACGCCCGCCTTCAGCATGTCGGGTACGCGGGCGATGCCGGCGGCGAGGCGCGCGTTGGAGGACGGGCAGTGCGCCACACCCGTACCGGTGCGGGCGAAGGCCGCGATGTCGGAGTCGTTCATGTGGACGCAGTGCGCCATCCACACGTCCTCGCCGAGGAAGCCGGTGGACTCGAAGTAGTCCGTCGGTCCCATCCCGAACAGCTCGTGGCAGAACTTCTCCTCCTCCACGGTCTCCGAGCCGTGGGTGTGCATGCGCACCCCGAGCCGGCGGGCCAGCTCGGCACCCTGCTTGAGGAGCTGGGTGGAGATGGAGAACGGGGAGCAGGGGGCGACGGCGACCTGGGTCATCGCGTCGAAGGAGGCGTCGTGGAACTTCTTGACGGTCTCCTCCGTGGCGGCGAGCGCGCCCTCGGTGGTCTCGACGGCGAAGTCGGGCGGCAGGAAGCCGTCCTTCTCGCTCATGTCCATCGAGCCGCGGGCGAGGGTGAAGCGGACGCCCATGTCGGAGGCGGCACCGATGATGGCGCCGGACAGGTCGCCGGAGTTCTTCGGGTAGACGTAGTGGTGGTCCATGGCGGTGGTGACACCGCCGCGGGCCATCATCGCCAGGGAGCCCTGCGCGGCCACGCGCACCATCGACTCGTCGATCCGCGACCAGGTCGGGTAGAGCGCGACCAGCCAGTTGAAGAGGTTGTGGTCGGTCGCCAGGCCCCGGGTGATCCACTGGTAGAAGTGGTGGTGGGTGTTGACGAGACCGGGCGTGACGAGGTGACCGGTGGCGTCGATGCGCCGGACCACGTTCTCCAGTCCCTCGGGAGCCTTGCCGGCACCGATGGACTCGATCTTGTTGTCCGCGACGACGAGGTAGCCGGAGGCGTACTCGGTGTCGTTCGCGTCGACGGTCGCGATCGCCGCGTTCTCGATGACGATGCGCTGGGCTGCCGCAGGTGCTGCCATGGCGGTGGTTCCTTCGTTCCTCTGGGGTGGTGTGGGCACGGCAGGACCCTAGGAGGATTTGAGTGCCGGGGCCGCGTGACGGCTCCGGGTGCCGAGATGGTGGAAGAACAGGTTCAGCAGGACGGCGACGAGCGCGCCCGCGCTGATGCCGGAGCCGAGCACGGTCTGCGCCCAGGCGGGGAACTCGGCGTAGAAGGTGGGCGCGGCGAGCGGGATGATGCCCGCTCCGAGCGCGACGGCCACCAGGATGATGTTGGAGCTGTCGTCGAGGCCGGCTTCCGACAGGGTGCGGATGCCGCTGACCGCGATCGAGCCGAACAGGACGATGCCGGCGCCGCCGAGGACGGGCATCGGGACCATCGAGACGACCGCGCCGAGGACCGGGAAGGCGCCGAGGACCAGCAGGGCGCCGCCGGCGACGGCGACCACGTACCGGGAGCGCACCCGGGTCAGCGAGACGACGCCGACGTTCTGGGCGAAGGCCGAGGTCGGGAAGCCGCCGAAGACGGGGCCGATCAGGGTGGCGATGCCGTCGGTGCGCAGCCCGCGGGTGATGATGCGGCCGTCGCTGCGCCGCTCGCAGATCTCGCCGAGGGCGAGCATGCCGGCACTGGACTCGGTCATGAGGACCAGCATCACGATGCACAGGGAGAGGATCGCGGCGGGCTGGAACTCGGGGGCGCCGAAGGCGAAGGGGGCGGGCAGGGCCGCTACGGGCGCCTCGCGCAGGGCGGTGAAGTCGGCCATCCCGAAGGGGATCGCGGCGAGGGTGCCGATGAAGAGGCCGAGCAGCAGGGCGATCTGCTTGACGAAGCCCTTGCCGAAGCGCTGGAAGAGCAGGATGACGACCAGGGTGAAACCGGCGAGTGCCAGGTACTTCATGGCGCCGAAGTCGGCGGCGGTCTTGTCGCCGCCCTGTGCCCAGCCGACGGGCACGGGCATCAGGGTGACCCCGATGAGGGTGATCACGACGCCGGTGACGAGCGGCGGGAAGAAGCGCAGGAGCCGGCCGAAGAAGGGTCCGACGGCGAGGCAGAAGACTCCGGCGACCATCACCGCGCCGTAGATGGCGGGGAGTTGGTGGCCCGGGGCGCTGGTCTCGGCGATGGCGAGCATCGGCGCGATTCCGGCGGAGGAGGCGGCGTTGACGAACGGCAGCCGGTTGCCGGCGAAGCGGCGGATGCCGAGGGTCTGCAGGATCGTCGCGCAGCCGGCGATGAGCAGACTGGCGGCGATGAGCCGGGTCATCCCGGCCGCGTCCAGGCCGACGGCCTGGCCGATGATGAGCGGAGGGGTGACCACGCCGGCGTACATGGCGGCGATGTGCTGGAGTGCCGCGGGGACGAGCCGCGAGGCAGGAAGCTTTTCGTCCACCGGATGGACCTGCTGGATGGTGTCCGGCGGGGTGGAACACGGGCCTTCGGCGTGCGCCGGCCCCGTTGCGGGCTGTGCCATGAGAATCCCTCCGGTCCGGCGCGGCCCCCGCCCGACTGCGGGCGGGCGGGGGCCGGTCACTCGGACGCCGCTTAGAGGTTGGTCATGTCGACCGGGATCTGCGCCGTGGCTCCGTCGCGGAGGACGGTGGCCTCGATGAGGCCGTACATGCGGTCGGCGGCGTAGTAGACCTCGTTGTCGTTCTTGAGGCCGAAGGGTTCGAGGTCGACCAGGAAGTGGTGCTTGTTCGGGAGCGAGAAGCGGACTTCGTCGATCTCCGAACGGTGGTTGATGATGCGCGTGGCCATCTGGTACAGCGTCTGCTGGAGCGAGTACGAGTACGTCTCCGAGAAGGCTTCGAGCATGTGCTTCTTGGTCTGCTCGTAGGACCGCTCCCAGTTGGGCATGCGCTGGTCGTCATCGGTCCAGTTGAACCGCCAGCGGGCGGACACCTGGGTGGCCAGGATGCGGTCGTACGCCTCCTGGAGCGTCGTGTACTGGTCCTTGATGTAGCCCCAGAACTCCGAGTTGGTGGAGTTCATGACGACAAGGTCCTTGAGGCCGGAGATGACCTCCCAGTTCTTGCCGTCGTAGGTGATCTGGGTGACGCGGGTCTCCTGGCCCTTGCGGGCGAAGGAGTGGTTGACCTCTTCGGCCCCGATGAACTTGGAGTTGGCATCGGAGGAGGCGATGCGCTCCCAGGAGTACTCCTCGATCCGGATGCGCGCCTTCTTGATCGGCTCCTGGCTCGTCACGAAGTGGCGGGCGAGGTGGATGCCGAACTGCTCGGCGGACTCGATGCCGTACTCCTTGGCGAACGCGAAGACGGTGTTCTTCGTCGTGTCGGTGGGGAGGCAGTTGGCGTTCGAGCCGGTGAGGTGGACGTCGTCGAGGTCGCCGGAGAGGGCGACGGAGACGTTCAGGTCCTTGATGTGGTGGGTGTCGCCGTCCCGCGTGATCTTGACGACGCGGTTCTCTGCTTTGCCGTACTGGTTCTGGCCGAGAATCGTGGGCATGTCTGCTAGCTCCCTCGGTATACGGAGTAGCCGAACGGGTTGAGCAGCAGCGGTACGTGATAGTGCTCGCCCGGGGTGACGGCGAACGTGATCGCCACCTCCGGGAAGAACGCACCGCTGTCCCTTACGCGGGGGGCGTCCTGCTGCGCCTCGGCTTGCTTCTTGGAGAAGTACGTCTCGACTTCGAAGTCGAGACGGACGTGGGTGGTGCCCTCCGGCAGCGCCGGCAGGTCCTTGCATCGTCCGTCCGCGTCGGTGGCGGAGCCGCCGAGCGCGACCCATTCGGCGTCGGAGCCGCTGCGGGCCGCGAGCGTGATGGCCACGCCCTCGGCGGGGCGGCCGATGCTGGTGTCCAGGATGTGGGTGGACACCGAGGCCGTGGTGTCGGTGCTCATGCGGAGCTCTCTTCCTCGGAGGTCTCTACGAGACGGGTCAGCCGGATGCGGTTGATCTTGCCCAGTTCGGTGCGGACGATCTCCCGCTCCTCCTCGGACGAGTTGCCGATCCGCTGCCGGAGCGCGTCGCGCATCTGCTCGCCGGTCAGGCCGGTGGCGCAGATGAGGAAGACGTGTCCGAACCTGTCCTGGTAGGCCAGGTTGAGTTCGAGCATCTCGGTCTTGAGCTCCGCGGAGGCGCCGGCCATCCCGCTCTGTTCGCGGGAGGAGGTCGGGTCCCCGGCCTTCGGACGACCGATCGGCGGGTGCCCCGCCATCGCCTCGGCAAGGTCCTCGGCGGTCAGCTCGGCCATGGCGGCGTCGCTGGCGAGGAAGAGAGCGTCGGCGGTGGTGTACGGGCGCTGGGCGAGGATCTTGCTCCCCCACGCCGAACTGGAACACACCTCGTGGAGCGCGGCGAGGGCCTCGCTGTCCGCCGAGGTGTTGAACCGGGTGAGGCCCGGTGTCGTACCTGAAGTCACGGGAAGCCTCCGTGGCTGTTTTTCGCTGTGCGTCGGACGGGCTGCGGATAGCTAACGCCCTCCGCAACATCACGTCAACACTTTGTTGAAATCTCGGCCATGCAAAAGCCGTCGTCCCGACATACGGACGACGGCTTGTGGCCACACATGATCAACTACTCGCCCTTGGCCGCCTTTTCCCTGCTCAGGGCGGTCTCCCTGTTCAGGTAGTTGTACACGGTGAAGCGGCTGACACCCAGTGCACCCGCCACCGTCTCCACTCCATGGCGTACGGCGAAGGCCCCCCGGGCCTCCAGGAGCCGGACGGCCTCCTGCTTGGACTTGCGGTCCAGTTCGGCCAGTGGCATCCCGTGCCGCCGCTCCATCGCCGCGAGGATGTGATCGAGGGATTCGGACAGCTGGGGCAGCCGCACGGCGAGCACGTCCTCCCCCTCCCAGGACAGGACGACATCGTCGGCCTCCGCCTGCGCGGGGACGAGCAGCTCGGCGCCCATGGCGTCGACCAGGGGCTTCACCGCGACGATCAGGGGATGCTCGGCCGTCTCGGCGACCAGCGGGCGCTCGCTCACTTCCCGTCCTCCCCGAGCACATTGACCTGGAGGGAGACGCGGGTGGCGCCGGCCGCCAGCGACTTGCGCAGCAGCGCGTCGACGGCGGTCAGCACCTCGTCGGCACCGCCTTCCGCCGTGTTCCCGAAGGGGCCGACGTCGACCGCGTCCAGTTCGGCCGACTGGATGACCTCACGAGCCACGACCGCGTGCGCCGGCGCCTCGTCGAGGTCGAACGGCTCGGTCGTGAACTCCACTCTCAAACGCACCATGGCCCCACGCTACGGCCCCGCTCCGGCCTACGGGAGCCCCGGACCTGCGGGGACCTCTTGACAAGTGTGTCGGCAACCTTGCAACATTCCGTCAGACAGAAACTTACTTCCGCGATACGGAAGGAGCGCCGCCCCTCATGGGATTCACGGACCAGCGCTTCGATGTGAACCTGTCGATCCTCTTCACGGAACTCCCGCTCCTGGAGCGCCCCGCGGCCGCCGCCGCGGCGGGCTTCACCGCGGTCGAGCTGTGGTGGCCCTGGATCGACACCGCCACCCCCGAGCAGAACGAGCTCGACGCCCTCAAGAAGGCTCTTGAGGACGCCGGCACCCAGCTGGTGGGCCTGAACTTCTACGCCGGGCAGCTCCCCGGCCCGGACCGCGGAGCCCTCTCCGTACCCGGGGACGAGTCGGACCGCTTCCGCGCCAACATCGAGGTGGCGGCCGACTTCGCCGCCTCGGTCGGCTGCAAGGCGCTCAACGCGCTCTACGGCAACCGCGTCGAGGGCGTCGACCCGCAGATCCAGGACGCCCTCGCCCTGGAGAACCTGGCCCTGGCCGCCCGCGCGGCCGACCGGATCGGCGCGATCCTCCTCGTCGAGACCCTCAACAAGCCGGAGTCGCCGCTCTACCCGCTGGTGAGCGCCCCCTCCGCCATCGAGGTGATCGACAAGGTCAACGCGGCGACCGGACTCGGCAACGCCAAGTTCCTCCTCGACATCTACCACCTGTCGATGAACGGCGAGAACGTCAGCCAGGTCATCGCCGAGTACGCGGCGAAGACCGGCCACGTCCAGATCGCCGACAACCCGGGCCGCGGCGCGCCGGGCACCGGCGACCTGCCCCTGGAGCAGCTCCTCGACGAGCTGAAGAAGGCCGGCTACGAGGGCTGGATCGGCCTGGAGTACAAGGCCGCCGACGCCGCCGCGTCCTTCGAGTGGCTCCCGGCCGAGGCCCGCCCCGCCAGCTGACCGGCCGCCCCGCGACCCTCCCCCGTACCACCAGTTTTCGAGAGGCACCCTCATGAGCAACCTCCCCAAGATCGCTTGGATCGGTCTCGGCATCATGGGCTCCCCCATGTCCGAGAACCTGATCAAGGCCGGCTACTCGGTCACCGGCTTCACCCTGGAGCAGGACAAGCTGGACCGCCTCACGGCGGCCGGCGGCACCTCCGCCGCGTCGATCGCCGAGGCCGTCAAGGACGCCGACGTCATCGTCACGATGGTGCCCGCCTCCCCGCAGGTCGAGGCCATCTCCTACGGCCCCGCGGGCATCCTGGAGAACGCCAAGCAGGGCGCGCTGATCGTCGACATGTCGTCGATCACCCCGCAGACCTCGGTCGACCTGGCGAAGAACGCCAAGGAGAAGGGGATCCGCGTCATCGACGCGCCCGTCTCCGGCGGCGAGGCCGGCGCCATCGAGGCCGTGCTCTCGATCATGGTCGGTGGCGAGAAGGCCGACTTCGACGAGGCGCTTCCCGTCCTGGAGGCCCTCGGCAAGACCATCGTCCTGTGCGGCCCGCACGGCTCCGGCCAGACGGTGAAGGCCGCCAACCAGCTGATCGTCGCGGTCAACATCCAGGCCTGCGCCGAGGCCGTGGTCTTCCTGGAGAAGTCCGGTGTGGACCTCCAGGCCGCCCTCGACGTCCTCAACGGCGGTCTGGCCGGCTCGACCGTGCTGACCCGCAAGAAGGACAACTTCCTGAACCGGGACTTCAAGCCCGGCTTCCGGATCGACCTGCACCACAAGGACATGGGCATCGTCACCGACGCCGCCCGCAACGTCGGTGCGGCCCTCCCGGTCGGCGCGGTCGTCGCCCAGCTCGTGGCCTCGCTGCGCGCCCAGGGTGACGGCGGCCTGGACCACTCGGCCCTGCTGCGCGCTGTCGAGCGCCTCTCCGGCCAGCAGGTCTGACCCGTCGCCCCCCTGAGCGGGGGCCCCAGATTTCCGGTCGGTGGCGGCGCTGACAACTGTCCTGTCGCGCCCAGGCGCCGCCGCCGACCGGAACACCACACTTCCTTTTCAACAAACTGTTGACGTCACGTTCGAGCCGAATTTACGCTCCTCGGACCGTCAGCAGAGCTCCCGTACGGAAGGTCACGATGTCGAAGCGCGTGCTTACGACCGAGTCCGGCGCCCCCGTCGCCGACAACCAGAACTCCGCCACCGCCGGCGTCGGTGGCCCTCTCCTCCTCCAGGACCAGCACCTGCTGGAGAAGCTCGCGCGCTTCAACCGTGAGCGGATCCCGGAGCGCGTGGTCCACGCCCGCGGTTCCGGCGCGTACGGCTTCTTCGAGGTGACGGACGACGTCACCGGGTTCACCAAGGCGAACTTCCTCGGCGAGGTGGGCAAGCGGACCGAGACGTTCATCCGCTTCTCCACCGTGGCCGACTCGCTCGGTGGCGCGGACGCGGTCCGGGACCCGCGCGGCTTCGCGCTGAAGTTCTACACCGAGGAGGGCAACTACGACCTCGTCGGCAACAACACCCCGGTGTTCTTCATCAAGGACCCGATCAAGTTCCCCGACTTCATCCACTCCCAGAAGCGCGACCCCTTCACGGGCAAGCAGGAGGCGGACAACGTCTGGGACTTCTGGGCGCACGCCCCCGAGGCCACCCACCAGATCACCTGGCTCATGGGCGACCGCGGCATCCCGGCCTCGTACCGTCACATGAACGGCTACGGCTCCCACACCTACCAGTGGACCAACGAGGCGGGCGAGGCCTTCTTCGTCAAGTACCACTTCAAGACGAACCAGGGCATCCGCAGCCTCTCCGCCGACCAGGCCGCCGAGCTCGTCGGCAAGGACGCGAACTCGCACCAGACCGACCTGCTGCAGGCCATCGAGCGCGGTGTGAACCCCTCGTGGACCCTGTACGTCCAGGTGATGCCGGCCGCCGAGGCCGCGGACTACCGCTTCAACCCCTTCGACCTCACCAAGGTGTGGCCGCACAGCGACTACCCGCTGCAGCGCGTGGGCCGTCTGGTCCTCGACCGCAACCCGGACAACGTCTTCGCCGAGGTCGAGCAGGCCGCGTTCTCCCCGAACAACTTCGTCCCGGGCATCGGTCCCTCGCCGGACAAGATGCTCCAGGGCCGCCTCTTCGCCTACGCCGACGCCCACCGGTACCGCCTCGGCGTCAACCACACCCAGCTCGCGGTGAACGCCCCCAAGGCGACCGTGGCCGAGAACTACGGCCGCGACGGCGCCATGGCCACCCGCCAGGGCTCCCGCCACGACAAGAACTACGAGCCCAACTCGTACCAGGGCCCGGCCCAGACCGACGCGGCGCTCTCCGCCCCGCTCGCGATCCACGGCTGGACCGGCACCCACGAGGCGCCGCAGCACACCAAGGACGACGACTTCTTCCAGGCCGGTGAGCTCTACCGCCTGATGTCCGAGGACGAGAAGGGCCGTCTGATCGCCAATATCGCCGGCGGTCTGTCCCAGGTGTCCCGCGAGGACGTCATCGAGAAGAACCTCGCGCACTTCGCCGCCGCCGACCCGGAGTACGGCAGGCGCGTGGCCGAGGCGGTCAACGCCCTGCGCGACTGACCGACCAGCAACACCCAGACTGCGTACGACATCTGACGGGAGGTCAGTGTCGTACGTGGTCCGGATCGCCGACCCGGATGAGGGGTGGCCGGCGATCCGGACAAGCGTGAGGACCGCGGCGGCGCCGAGCCAGTGCGGTGGTAAGGGCGCCGGCCCCCTTCTTGACCTGAAGGAAGGGGATCACCGGCCGCCCGTCGGCACCGCCGCGGTCCCAACGCCCCCTCCCGAGCGAATCCCTCCCGAGGGAATCCCCCAGACTCCGCCCGGCGGCGCGAACGTCCTGTCGCGCCAGCCTCGTGCCGTCGGGCGGTCACAAGCAGGAGAGCGCGGAACCAGGTTTACGGTCCCTGGTTCCGCGCTCTTCTTCGTGCGTACGGCTTCGCGCGCACGGCTTCGCGCGCACGGCTTCGAACAGACCGCTTCGTGCGTACGGCCCCGGGAGCGCATCGTTTCTGCGGTGAAGATCCGCACCCGCTCGGAGGAGCGCACCGCGATTCGGGCCCCCGGGATCACCGCGCCGGCGCTATCCACTCGTACATGATCAAGAACCTTATGCGCGGGCTCGCCCCGCTCGCCCTGATCCTTTCCCCGCTGGCCGTCCCCTCTCCCGCCCTCTCCGCGAACGTCGTCCTCCTGCCCGACGCACTCGCCGAGCTGACCGAGGCGAGCGAGGACCCGGACGGCTTCCAGGTGAGGGCGTTCCCCCACTGGAACGCCGGCCTCGACGCGACGGACGGCTGCGACACCCGCTCCGAGGTCCTGCTCGCCGAGGCCGTCGACGCGCCCGCGGCCGGTACCGGGTGCAGGCTGACCGGAGGCCGCTGGACCTCCTTCTACGACGGCCAGAACGTCTCCGACCCGGCCGCGCTCCGCGTCGACCACCTCGTCCCGCTCGCCGAGGCCTGGGAATCGGGCGCCTCCGGCTGGACCGCGGCCCGTCGCGAGCGCTTCGCCAACGACCAGGGCGCCGCCGCGACCCTCGTGGCCGTCACCGCCCGCAGTCAGCGGGACAAGGCGGGGCGGGACCCGGCCGACTGGGTGCCCTCGGACGCCGCGCGGTACTGCCGTTACGTCGGCGAGTGGGTGTCCACCAAGCTGCGCTGGGGCCTGTCGGCCGACAAGGACGAGGTGGAGGCGCTCAAGCTGTTCGCCGACGGACCTTGTGAGGAGACGGTCGTGCTCCGGTCGACGACGCCTCGGTAGGCCCCTTTCCCCTCCCCTCGGACCGGGCGAGCGAGAACGTCACGGCGAGCGAGGCGAGGGCGAGGAGCACCATCGCCGTGCGCGGTGACGTGTACTGGGCGAGGGTGCCCGCCAGCGCCGCGCTCACCCCCTGGAGCGCGAGCATCCCCGAGGTGTGAAGGCCGAGGGCGTGTCCGCTCAGTTCCTCCGGCACCAGGGTCATCAGCCGCTCCTGGTGCAGGAGGCTCGCCGCGTACCCGGCCGCCGAGAGCGTCACCGCGAGCAGGGCCAGCGGCAGCGCGGGGTCCAGGGCGAACACCAGGAACGGGGCCGCGAGCAGCGCCTGGAGCGGGAACCGGATCCGGCCGCGCAGCCGCGACGGTACGAAGCGTCCCACGACCGTGTCCCCGGCCAGCATCCCGAGCGCGGCACACGCGAACAGCAGCCCGGCGCGCTCGGGGTCGTACGGCACGAAGAGCGACTCGCAGCCCACGATCAGGCCGTTGGGCACCCACAGGGCGAGATAGCAGCGGCGGCGGGCGGGCGAGGACAGCAGCCGCCGGTTGGTGCGCCAGGTCTCGCCGACCGAGGCCCGGCCCGCGGCACGCGGCGGACGCTCCCCGAGGCCGAGGCGGCCCAGGAGCGCGGCGGCGAGGTAGAGCCCCGCGCCCACCAGGACCGTGCCGCGCGGCGAGAGCAGGGCGATCAGCACGCCGCCGGTCGCGAAGCCGCCGATCTGGCAGGCACCGACGGCCATGTTCGTCACCGAGCGGCCGAGGAGGAAGTCCTCGCGGGCGAGGATCTCGTTCAGGAGCCCGTAGCGCACGCCGCCGCCGAGCGAGGCGGCGAGGCCCTCGGCGAGAAGGATCGCGAAGACCGCCCAGGTCGGCAGCCCGGGGACCGCCAGGACGGCGGTGCCCAGGGCGAAGAAGAGCGCGATCCCGGAGATCGCGGCGCGTGGCGGCACCCGGTCGGCGGCCGAGAGCAGGGTGGTCGCGCCGACGAGCTGGGCGAGCGAGGGCCCGAAGAGCGCGAGGGCGGAAAGAAGGGGAGAACCGGTCGCGCGGAACACGAGCGTGGCGAGCCCGAGCCCGACGACCGTCTGGGCGGCGGTGTGGGCGGCGCCGGTGAGGAAGAGCGGGGTGAACTCGGGGGTACGGAAGAGGTCGCGGTAGCGGGACATGCCGGGAGTCTCGGGGCGGGCCGGCCGCCTCGGTACTGTTTCGCGGAGACGCGAAACGACAGAGGGGTGCGCGCCATGGGCTGGTGGCAGATCGGCACGGACTCGCTGGCCGGGAGCAGATTCCTCGTCTCGCCGCTGGCCGAGGCGACCGCCGCCCTGAAGATCCTGCACGCGGCTGCCGGCGCCCACCCCGGCGAGCGCGCCTGGCTGGCCACGCACCTTCCCGCGTACCGCGAACGCCTCGCCGCCGAACCGCTCGACGCGCTGCTCGTCCGGGCGGCCATCGGGCCCACCTGGAACGCCGACTTCCTGACGCCGACGCCCACGGGCGAGCGCGAGCGGCCCTTCGAGGAGGAGGTCGCGGCGGTCCGGGAGGCCGAACCGGCTGATGCGGTACCCCAGTTGGAGGTCGCGGTCGGCGGTCCCGTCCCGGAGCCGCTGCGGTCGGCGGGGGATCTTCCGCACCGGATGGCGGGCGTCCTGGAGTGGGTGTGGCGGGAGACGGTGCTGGCCGACTGGCCGCGCCGCCGCCGGATCCTGGAGGCCGATGTGGTGGCGCGGACCGCGCGGTCGGCCCGGGACGGCTTGGCGGCGACGCTCGACGAGCTGTGCCCGGGGAAGATGCGCTGGCTGGGCGACGGACGGCTCCAGGTCAACCCCCGGGCGTATCCGCCGAGATGGATCGTGGGCGGCCGTCTGTTCTTCGTCCCGGTGACGCCGGCCAGGGGCTGGGTGTCCTGGGAGGGCTCCGAACGCTCCGCGATCGTGTACCCGTGCTCCGGCGCCCTGACGAACGCGACGGGCCCGGTGGCGCCCCAGGCGCTCGGGGCCCTGCTCGGCACGGCGCGTGCCGGGGTCCTCGTACGGCTCGAAGCACCCACGTCCACCAGTCAGTTGGTGGCGCTCACCGGGCAGGGCCTGGGGTCGGTGGGACGGCACCTGAAGGTGCTGCTCGACGCCGGGCTCGTGCGGCGGGGCCGGGCGGGCCGTTCGGTGCTGTACGAGTGGACGGAGGCGGGCGCGGTGCTCGTGCGGGCGCAGCGCTGAGCACGCGGGAGACCCCCGCCCCGGTGCTCCTCGGGGCGGGGGTCGGTCCCTCGGACGAGGGGGCGATCAGACCTTGAGGGCCTTGATCGCGGTCGGCGCGTGGCCGGGCTCGGTGGCGAGCTCCTCGAACTCGGTGACGTCGCTCATGTCGACCGTCTTGCTCATCGCGATGTTGGTGATGCGCTCCAGGATGGCCTCGACGACGACCGGGACCTGGTGCTCGACGGCCAGCTTCTTGGCCTCCTCGAACGCCTCGCCCAGCTTGTCGGGGTCGGTGACGCGGATCGCCTTGACGCCCAGGCCCTCGGCGACCTTGACGTGGTCGACGCCGTAGACGCCGAGCTCCGGGGTGTTGATGTTCTCGAATTCGAGGTTGACCTCGAAGTTGATGCCCAGGTTGCCCTGCGCCTGGCGGATCAGGCCCAGGTAGGCGTTGTTCACGAGGACGTGGACGTAGGGGACCTTGTGCTGGGCGGCGACCGCCAGCTCCTCGATCATGAACTGGAAGTCGTAGTCGCCGGAGAGGGCGACGATCGGGGTCTCCGGGTCCGCGGTGGCGGCACCGATGGCGGCCGGGATGGTCCAGCCGAGCGGGCCGGCCTGGCCGCAGTTGATCCAGTTGCGCGGCTTGTAGACGTGCAGGAACTGGGCCGCGGCGATCTGGGAGAGACCGATCGTGGTGACGTAGCGGGTCTCCGGGCCGAAGGCCTTGTTCATCTCCTCGTAGACGCGCTGCGGCTTCAGGGGGATGTTGTCGAAGTGCGTACGGCGCTGGAGGGTCGCCTTGCGCTCCTGCGCGGAGGCGGCCCAGGCGGAGAAGTCCGGGAGCCTGCCCGCGGCCTTGAGCTCCTTGGCGATCTCGACGAAGAGTTCGAGCGCGGCCTTGGCGTCGGAGGCGATGCCGAAGTCCGGGGCGAAGATCTTGCCGATCTGGGTGGGCTCGATGTCGACGTGGACGAACTTCCGGCCCTTGGTGTACGCGTCCATGTTGTAGCCGGTGTGGCGGTTGGCCCAGCGGTTGCCGATGCCGAGGACGAAGTCCGACTCCAGGAAGGTCGCGTTGCCGTAGCGGTGCGCGGTCTGGACACCGACCATGCCGGCGGCCAGCTCGTGGTCGTCCGGGATGGTGCCCCAGCCCATCAGGGTGGAGATGACCGGGATGTTGGTCAGCTCGGCGAACTCGACGAGCAGGTCGGAGGCGTCGGCGTTGATGATGCCGCCACCGGCGACGATCAGCGGACGCTCGGACTCCAGGAGGAAGTTCAGCGCCTTCTCGGCCTGGGCGCGGGTCGCGGCCGGCTTGTAGACCGGCAGCGGCTCGTACGTCTCCGGGTCGAACTCGATCTCGGTCAGCTGGACGTCGATCGGCAGGTCGATGAGGACCGGGCCCGGACGGCCGGAGCGCATCAGGTGGAAGGCCTGCTGGAAGACGCCGGGGACCTGCGCGGCCTCCAGGACGGTCGTCGCGGCCTTGGTCACCGGCTTGGCGATCGAGGCGATGTCGACGGCCTGGAAGTCCTCCTTGTGGAGCTTCGAGACCGGGGCCTGGCCGGTGATGCACAGGATCGGGATCGAGTCGGCGATCGCCGAGTACAGGCCGGTGATCATGTCGGTACCGGCGGGGCCGGAGGTACCGATGCAGACACCGATGTTGCCGGCCTTGGCACGGGTGTAGCCCTCGGCCATGTGGGACGCGCCCTCGACGTGGCGGGCCAGCGTGTGGCCGATGCCGCCGACGTTCTTGAGCTCGCGGTAGAAGGGGTTGATCGCCGCGCCGGGCACGCCGAACGCGGTGGTGACGCCTTCGCGCTTGAGGATCTCAACGGCCGCTGCGGCGGCGGTCATACGAGGCATGGGAGTGCTCCTGCTTCGGCCGGGCGGATCCAAGCCCACCGGTCGGCTCGGGGCCCCGGGGCGCTTGTTTCCGTAATGCGGAAATACTGTTCTGCTATACGGAAGCAATGTAGGTCGGGCTCCGGAGAACCGTCAAGAGAAGTCCGAGCGGCGGGATCACGGAAGTGGCCGAACACCTCCCCCCGAGGCGTCCGATGGGTGGACGATGGGACGGAACGACAGGGGGTTGGTTGTGGGCGAGTCGGTACCGGTGCGCTGCCCGGAATGCCTGCGCACGCAGGCATACGCGGCACCCGTCTTCCCCTGCGCGTGCGGAAGCCCGGTCGCGCCACCGGTCACGGCGGGCGCGACGGCGGAACCCATCACGCACCGGAACTGGACGGACGAATGGGTCACCGTCCGCTGCGGCGCCTGCGGCCGCGAGGACGACTGGCCCCACCCGGAACTGGGCTGCACCTGCGGAACGGTCCTGCGGGTGCCGGTCCGACCGGTGGACGCGGGGGCCTCGGCGGCCGACGGGGCCAGGGGGTCGACCGACAGGCCGGAACCCTTCGGTACGGCTCCGGCAACCGGCCGGCCCAGCCGGGACACGGCACCCGGTGGCCCCGGCGGTCCCGGCGACCCGGCGTTCCGCGCCCCCGGGACGAGCGGGCCGGCCGACGGCTCCGGCGGAGGCGCCGGGCCGTGGCCGGAAGCGGGTGCCGCCTGGACGGCTACGGGCAGGGGTACGGATTCGGGCGCGAGCGGGCCCGGCACGGGCGGTGAGGGATCCGGTACGAGCAGGGGCGTCGTGGGTGAGGCCGGTGCCGCGGGCTCCCACGACACCGGCGCCACCGGCGGTTCCGCCACTGGTCAGACGTGGCCCTCCCCCTCCGGCCCGGCCGCCGCAGGTGGACCCCAGCCGCCCAGGGCGGACACCTCCACCGGTACGGCACATCCCCGGGCGGTCGAACCCGGCTCGGCGTGGTTCGGTGCGGGCCCCACCGCAGGGCGTGGCGCGGCCGCGTCCGGGCACGGCCCCGCCGGTCCCCCCTCGGGCGACCCCCGCACCGACCGGCGCGACGCCGGCACACCCCGCACCGGCCCGGCCGCCCCGGGCGGCGGCACCGGACTCGGCGCTGCGGAGACGGGCCCCGACGCCGCGGGTACGAGTCCCGGCAGCGCGGGCGCGAGTCCCGGCGCCCAGGGTCCCGGCACCCCCGGGCACGGGCCCGGCGCTCCGGCCCCCGGGTCCAGGCCCGCCCACCGTCGCCCGGCGACCCCGCCCCGCCCGGGCTCGCCCCGTACGTTCGCCGAGCGGTACCCCTCCCACATACCGCTGCCGCCCACCGCTCCTCGCCCGGCTCCGGTGCGCGGGGCCTTCCGGCCGCTGACGATCCGGACCGCGCGGGACGCGGTCGCCGCGGCGGCCGGGTATCTGCGCTGGCTGGGGTTCCGGGACGTCGTCCAGCCCGAGGAGCGCCCCGCGTCCGGGGTGGACCTGCGGGCGCCGGGGCTCGTCGCACAGGTCGACCCGAGCACCCGGCCCACCGGCCTGCGGGCCGTCGAGTGCCTGTGGCTGAACGGGCTGAGCGGCTCCTCCGTGAGCGTGTTCTTCTCACTCGCCGGCTACACCCCGGAGGCCCGTTCGCGCGCCGCCGAGGTCGGACTCCCGCTCTTCGTGCTCGACCTGACCGGGACCCCGCAGCCGGTGAACAACGCCGCCGACGATCTGGCCTCGGGCGCCGCCTGAGGCGCCACGGGGCACGTCGGAGGCACCACGGGGGCGCCGCCTGAGGCGCCACGGGGGCACGTCGGGAGCCCGGTCGGCCCCGGAGGCGTACCGCCCACAACACCTCGGCATCCGAAACCGGCCATTCACGCGTGACGATCACGCTCTCCCGGGCACAACACCCTCGGGGGGTGGGCGTCATGCCGACGGGGATGTGGTGGTTCATCGGAGCGGCCTGCGGGCAACTGCTGCTCGCCGCCGTGTTGTTGCGAACCCGCAGCCGGGAAAGCGAAGGGCCGCGCCCGGACGACGTACCGCCGCCGCAGGCGCTGGCGCTGCTGCGGGGCGGGCGACGGGCGGCCGTCACCGTGGCGCTGGTGGCGCTGCACCAGCGCGGGGCGGTGGCGGCGGGCCGCAAACATACGATTCGGGCCAATGGCGGCCCCGGCCGCACCCGGGACCCCGTACAGCTGGGGGTGCACGGGGCGCTCCACCGGGCGTTCGCGTTGCGGGATCTCGCCGTGCGCCCCGAGGCGCGGAAGGCGGTGGACGCGCTGCGCCGCGAGCTGCGCGGGGCGGGGCTGCTGCGGCCGCCGAGGCGGCTGTGGGCGGCCAGGACGCTGCTCGGCTGCGTCCCGCTCACGGTGGCGGTGGGGGCGTACGCGACGGGGGCGTCCGGCACGGGTCTGGCCGGGGCGCTCGCGTTGGGCACCCTGCCCGTCCTCCTGGCCGTGGTGCTGCTGCGGCTGCCGCCCGCCACCCGAGCGGCTCGGCGTCTCCTCTCCGGACTGCGGGAGCGGTACCCGCTGCCGGCACATCGGCGTGAGGTGACGGACGGGTGGCTCGTCCAGCTGTACGTGGCGCTGTACGGCGATCCGGCGCTCGCCCTGTTCCTGCCCCACTTCTCGCGGGACGGCGGGCTGCTGGACCGGCCGGGAGAGGCGGACCGGAACCGGCCGCCGCAGGAGCGTGGTCCCGTTACGGGCGACGGCGCGGGGTGAGGCCGCGCCATACTGTCGTATGCGCATCAGAGCGGCCGCTCCGGCCGAACTCCCGCTGCTCCAGGACATCGAACGGGCGGCGGGCGAGCCGTTCCGCACTCTCGGCATGGCGGCGATCGCCGACGACGACCCGCTGCCCCTGGACGTCCTGGAGACCTACCGCTGTGCGGGCCGGGCGTGGGTGGCGGTGGACGCCGACGATCGCCCGGTCGCGTATCTGCTGACCGACACGGTCGACGGTGCCGCCCACATCGAGCAGGTGTCGGTGCATCCGGACGCCGCGCGCCGGGGCGTCGGCCGGGCGCTGATCGAGCATCTGGCGGCGGCCGCCAGGGAGCAGGGCCTGGCGGCGCTGACCCTGACGACGTTCGCCGAGGTGCCGTGGAACGCCCCGTACTACACGCGGCTCGGCTTCCGCCCGCTCACCGACTCCGACCCGGCGCTCACGGAGGGCCTGCGCGCCATCAGCCACGCGGAGGCGGCCCACGGCCTCTCGGTCTGGCCCCGGGTGTGCATGCGCCGGGAGGTGGACGCCCCTTAGGGGGACGCACCCTCCGCCGGGCCCGGGCTACCGGTCCCCGTACCGCTGCCGCAGTTCCACCTTCCGCACCTTCCCGCTCACCGTCATCGGGAACTCGGTGAGGATCTCCACCCGGCGCGGGATCTTGTAGTGGGCGAGCCGGTCGCGGCAGAAGGCGGTGATGTCCTCCAGGGTGGGCGGGTCGGCCGGGTCTCGGGGGATGACGCAGGCCAGGATCTCCTCGCCGTAGCGCTCGTCGGGCACGCCCACGACCTGGACGTCGGCGATCTTCGCGTATCCGTAGAGGAACTCCTCGATCTCGCGCGGGTACACGTTCTCGCCGCCCCGGATGATCATGTCCTTGATGCGGCCGACGATCTGGACGTAGCCGTCGTCCCGCATCACCGCCAGGTCGCCCGTGTGCATCCAGCGGCCGGTGTCGATCGCCTCGGCGGTCTTCTCCGGCTCGTCCCAGTAGCCGAGCATCACGCTGTAGCCGCGGGTGCACAGCTCCCCCGCCGTGCCGCGCCCGACGGTGAGGCCGGTCGCCGGGTCGACGACCTTCACCTCGACGTGCGGCATGACCCGGCCGACCGTGCCCGTGCGGCGCTCCAGGTCGTCGTCGCGGCGGGTCTGGGTGGAGACCGGTGAGGTCTCGGTCATGCCGTAACAGATCGACACCTCGGCCATGTTCATCTCGGCGACGACCCGCTTCATCACCTCCACCGGGCACGGCGACCCGGCCATGATGCCGGTGCGCAGGCTCGACAGGTCGTACGTGGCGAAGTCCGGGAGGTTCAGCTCGGCGATGAACATCGTCGGCACCCCGTACAGCGAGGTGCAGCGCTCCTCCTGCACCGCCCGGAGCGTGGCGGCCGGGTCGAAGGAGGCGGCGGGGATCACCATGCAGGCGCCGTGCGAGGTGGCGGCCAGATTCCCCATGACCATGCCGAAACAGTGGTAGAAGGGCACCGGGATGCAGATCCGGTCCTGCTCGGAGTAGGCGATCATCTCGCCGACGGAATAACCGTTGTTGAGGATGTTGTGATGGGAGAGCGTGGCCCCCTTGGGGAAGCCCGTCGTCCCCGAGGTGTACTGGATGTTGACGGGCTCGTCGCAGGAGAGCGGTTCGGGGCGCAGCTCGCCGGCCGTACGGGCGAGGAACGCGTCCCAGCCCGGATCCCCGAAGTAGACGGCCTCCCGCAACTCCGGGCATTCTCCCCGCACTTCATCGACCATCGCCCGGTAGTCGCTCGTCTTGTGCGCGAGCGAGGCGAAGAGCAGGGTGATCCCGGCCTGGTTGAGGACGTACGCCAACTCGTGGGCGCGGTAGGCGGGATTGATGTTGACCATGACGGCGCCGATGCGGGCGGTGGCGTACTGCACGAGGACCCACTCGGCGCAGTTGACCGCCCAGATGCCGACCCGGTCACCCTTGCGGACCCCGCTGCCGAGCAGTGAACCGGCCAACCGGTCGACGTCCGCGCCGAATCGGGCGTACGTCCAGCGTCGTCCGGTGGGTACGTCGACCAGCGCCTCGCGGTCGGGCCAGGCGGCGACGGCCCGGTCCAGGTTGGCGCCGATGGTGTCGCCGAGGAGCGGGGTCTCCGACACCCCGTGGGCGTAGGAGAGTTCGATGGGCGCGAGGGTGCCGGACGTGGTCATGCGAGGTCCCCTTCCATGAATTCCCTGCCGCCGCCCTCGGCGGTCAGCCGGCGCAGTTCCACCCGCCGGATCTTGCCGGACACGGTCTTGGGCAGCTCGGCGAACTCGATGCGCCGGATCCGCTTGTACGGGGCGAGGACCGCGCGCGAGTGGGCGAAGAGGGCCTTCGCGGTCTCCGCGTCGGGCTCCCAGCCGGCCGCGAGGACGACGTACGCCTTGGGGACGGCGAGCCGCAGCGGGTCGGGGGCGGGGACGACGGCCGCCTCGGCGGCGGCCTCGTGCTCCAGGAGGGCGCTCTCCAGCTCGAAGGGGCTGATCTTGTAGTCGGAGGCCTTGAACACGTCGTCGGCGCGCCCGATGTAGGTGATGTACCCCTCGGCATCCCTGGAACCGATGTCACCGGTCCGGTAGTAGCCGCCGGCCATCGCCTCCGCCGTACGCTCCGGGTCGCCGTGGTAGCCGGTCATCAGGCCCACCGGGTTGACGGACAGGTCGAGACAGATCTCGCCCTCCGCCACGTCCGGCGTACCGCTCACCGGGTCGACGAGGGTGACGCGGAAGCCGGGGCTCGGGCGCCCCATGGACCCCTCCTTGAGCCGCTGACCCGGGCTGTTGGAGACCTGGACGGCCGTCTCGGTCTGGCCGAAGCCGTCCCGGATGGTGACGCCCCAGGCGCGCCGTACGGACTCGATGACCTCGGGATTGAGCGGTTCGCCGGCGGCGACGACCTCGCGCGGCGGGGTCTTCAGCTGGCTGAGGTCGGCCTGGATCAGCATGCGCCACACGGTCGGCGGGGCGCAGAAGCTGGTGACGCCGTTGCGCTCCATCTCGCTCATCAGCCGGGCCGGGTCGAAGCGCGTGTAGTTGTGGATGAAGACGGTCGCCTCGGCGTTCCACGGGGCGAAGAGGTTGGACCAGGCGTGCTTGGCCCAGCCCGGCGAGGAGATGTTGAGGTGCACGTCGCCGGGCTTGAGGCCGATCCAGTACATCGTCGACAGGTGGCCCACCGGGTAGGAGGTGTGGGTCTGCTCGACCAGCTTGGGCCGGGCGGTCGTACCGGAGGTGAAGTACAGCATCAGGGTGTCGTCGGCGAGGGTGGCGCCGTCGGGCTCGAACACCTCGGACTCGCGGGCGGCGTGCTCGTACCCCAGCCAGCTCACCCCGTCGCCGCCGACCGCGATCCGGGTGTACGTCCCGGGGACGTCGTCGAACTTTGCGGTGTCCTCGGCGCGCACGACGACATGGCGGGCGCGGCCGCGCTCCACCCGGTCACGCAGGTCGGCGGGGCCGAGGAGCGGGGTGGCGGGGATGACGACGGCGCGCAGCTTCATGGCGGCGAGCACGGTCTCCCACAGCTCGACCTGGTTGCCCAGCATGACGATGATCCGGTCGCCGGCGCGCACGCCCTGGGCGCGCAGCCAGTTCGCGACCCGGTTCGAGCGGGCGGACATCTCGGCGAAGGACACCTTGGTCTCGGTGCCGTCCTCCTCGACGAGGTGGAGCGCGGTCCGCTCGTTCCCCTCGGCGATGACGTCGAACCATTCGAGCGCCCAGTTGAACCGGTCGGACCGGGGCCATGCGAAGCCCTCGTAGGCCGTCTCGTAGTCCTCGCGATGCTGGAGCAGGAAGTCCCGGGCGGCCCGGAACCTCTCCGTCGCGCTGGTCGCGCTCGTAGCCGTCATGCGTCCTCCTCGTTGCGGGACCCGTCCCCGACATCGTGTAATCAGTGACCCAGGTCTCACTACCCCCGTTCGGGGGTGAAGGAGTGGTTCCGTGCCCGAGAAGACGGAAGCGGTGGAGTTGCGGACGGCGCTGGTGCGCTTCAGGCGCGCCAGCGGGCTGCCCGTCGTCTTCGGCGGGCTGCTCCAGGAGGGCCGCACGCTGCGGATCGCCGAGCTGAGCGGGGCCGTGACGCCGGCGCTGAGCGGCCTGGCGATCTCGGCCGGCTCCGGGCTCGGCGGGAAGTGCCTGGCGCTGTCGCGGCCGTGCGCGGTCACGGACTACCCGGCGTCGCGGCACATCACCCACGAGTACGACGTGCCCGTCTCGGCGGAGGGCCTGCGCGCGGTGATCGCGGTCCCCGTCGTCGTACGCCGCAAGGTGCGCGGTGTGCTGTACGGGGCGCTGCGCGAGTCCCTCCCGATCGGCGAGCGGGTCTTCGACGCGGCGATGGCGGCGGCCCGCGACGTGGAGCAGGCCCTCGCGGTACGGGACGAGGTACGGCAACTGCTCGCGCCCGCACCCCCCGGGCCGTCCTGGGAGGAGGTGCGCCAGGCGTACGGGGAGCTGCGCGAACTGGCCCCGAAGGTCGTCGACCCCGCGCTCCGGGAGCGACTCCTCGCCGTCTGCGGCCGCCTCGAATCGGCCTCCGGCACGGGCCCCGTCACCCCCGGCGTCTCCCTGACCCCGCGCGAGACGGACGTCCTCGCGGCGGTCGCCTCGGGCGCGACGAACGCGACGGCGGCCGAACGGCTCGGGCTGCGCCCGGAGACGGTGAAGGGCTACCTCCGCTCGGCGATGCGCAAACTGGGCGCCCACACCCGGCTGGAGGCGGTGGTGGCGGCGCGAAGGGCAGGGGCGCTGCCGTAGCGGGACCGGCGCTGGGGTTCGGTCTCCCCGTCGAGCCGGGCGCCTCCCGCGCCGAGGGGGAACAACCGGCTCTTCTCGTCGACGGCCGTCGGATCGTCCGCGCCGGTGCGGCCTCGCGGCCTCCGTGGGAAGAGAGACCGAGGCCCCGGGCCCGCCGTCTTGAGAACGGCGATCACGGCGGCGTCACCGGCGTCCCTCCCGGGGTGACGAAGTAGTCCCGTGCTTCCTGCTGAGGGCCGCGCAGCAGACAGCTGACGGCCTCGTACGTGGTCGCGCCCAGGAAATAGGGACCGGTGTGATGCATCAGGAAGAAGCGGCCGGTCTCATCGATGAGGACCATGGCCCCGTCGAACGTTTCGTATCCGACGGGGAAGAGCTTCTTCCCCACGTTCTGGGCGAGTTCGGCGACATCCTCGCCGCTCGCCTCGTAGATCCAGTGCGGGGTGAATCCGACGGCGTCCGGCGGCGTTCCCGGAATCACCAGCCGCAGCCCGCCGAACTCCCGGACGAAGTCCTGGGCGGCCGGGAACGCTTGGACCGGATGGCCTTCCTCGGCGAAACGGCCGGTGACGAAGCTCAGGAGCTCGGGCAGCTGAGCACCGATGTCACGCCCCCGTGACCAGCCCGCCTCGGTGAGGACGGCCTCGACTTCCTCCGTTGTCATCCTCGGCATTGCGGGCTCACTCTCAGTGGTGCGCGCGGGAGCATCCCTCAACACGCTCTCAGGTCACCAGGACGTTCGCGACGGTCCGTCAGCCCTCCGCGTGGACGATGTCGTACGGGGTGTCGGAAGGCGTCATGAGCCGGAGGGTCCGCTCGGCCTCGGCGGTGAGCGCGGCACGCTGGGCGCGCGTCATGGGGGCGAAGGGTTCGATGGTGAGCGTCGTGCGGTCCTTCGCCTCGTCGAGGTGCCAGATCCCGGCGAGGAAGCCGTCGAGGAGGAAGACCCGGTGGGCCTGGTTGCCGGTCCAGGTGCGGCCACGGTGTTCGGCGGGCACGACGCGGCTGCGGTCGGCGTGCGAGAGCAGCAGGTTGTCGAACTCCGGCAGGAAGCGGGGCGGGGCCGGGGTGTCCTCGTCCGGGCGGGGCGCGTCGGGCAGGTCGAAGAGTTCGGTGCCGTGCTCGTCCTGGAAGACGAGGAGCCGGGGTCGCAGCCGCTCGAAGGCGGGGCGGAGCCTGGTGAGGCCGCACCAGGTCTGCATGTCCTTGACGGATGCGGGTCCGAAGGCGCCGAGGTAGCGGAGCACGGTCTCGTCGAGGTCGGCGGCCTCCCGCTCCTGGCCGGGGAACCAGACGTCGGTGGTGGTGAGCGCGACCTGACCGCTGCGGCCCCAGAGGCCGCGCGGGGTGACCTGCACCATGACGAGCAGGCAGCGGGCCGCGATGCCGAGCGATGAGGGGTCGGCTTCGGGCCACTCGCGCGAGAGGCGCTCGCGCATCTCCTTCGGAGTACGGGGCCGCTCCTCGACGTACTCGGTCGCCAGCGCGGTGAGCCGGTCGAGGTCGACGCCTTCGAGCCCCTTGCGGAACATCTTGAGCTCCCGGTCGACGGCCCCGGCCTGGACGAGGCGGCGCAGGGCGTCGGCGTCACGGGCGGTGTGGGTGTGCACGGTGGACCGCATGGAGACGATCCGCGCGACCCGGCGGGACTCCATGAGGGAGGACAGGTCCTCGGGACGGAAGCCGTCGAGGCGGGCGGCGAGGGCGTAGTACGGGGGCTTGGTGTTCTGCGCCTGCAGGCCGACGAGGTGGTCGACGGCCTCGGTGACGCCCATCGGGGAGAGCCGCAGGAGCAGCTGGCGGTCGAGGGTGGCACGGTTCAGGGCGCGGGGACCGAGCACGGCGTGGGTCGTCTTGAGGGCCATGTCAGGCACGCTACCCGGCCTTGCGGACAGATACGGTCCGCAAGGGGACAGGAAGGGGCCGGGCGGACAGCGAGGCGCGACGAAAGAGACCGCGCTGCGAGCATTCACCCCATATATCCTTCCCGGAGACCCGGCTTCCCGGAGACCCAGGAGGTGTACGAGATGTCCGACCGCCGCCCGCGCGCGGCGTGGCGCCGCCCCCAGGCGGAGCCGCCCGCGAACACCTCCCCGGAACCGCCGGCGGAGCGGCCGAGCGTCGTCCAGGCGAACCTCTACCGCGACGGCCGACGCGTCTCCTCCCCCACCACCCTCGCGGAGACCTTCCGGCAGTTGCGCGAGCACCCGGACGGCATGGCATGGATCGGCCTCCAGCGCCCGACCGAGGAGGAACTCCACTCCTTGGCCGCCGAGTTCGACCTCCACGAACTGGCGGTGGAGGACGCGATGGAGGCCCATCAGCGCCCGAAACTGGAAAGGTACGGCGACACCCTCTTCGTGGTCCTCAGGGCGGCCCGCTACCTGGACGCCCAGGAGGAGGTCGACTTCGGCGAACTCCACGTCTTCGTGGGCCCGGACTTCCTGATCACGGTCCGCCACGGCGCCGCCCCGGACCTCTCCACGGTCCGCCGCCGCATGGAGAAGGACCCGGAACTGCTCGCCCTGGGCCCGGAAGCGGTCCTCTACGCGATCCTGGACGCGGTGGTCGACGGCTACGCCCCGGTGGTGGCGGGCGTCCAGAACGACATCGACGAGATCGAGACGGAGGTCTTCGGCGGCGACCCGGCGGTCTCCCGCCGCATCTACGAACTCTCCCGGGAAATGGTCGAGTTCCAACGCGCCACCCGCCCCCTGGTGGGCATGCTCCACGGCCTGATGGCCGGCTTCGCCAAATACGGCACGGACGAGGAACTCCAGCGCTACCTCCGCGACGTCGCCGACCACGTCACCCACACCAGCGAGCGCGTCGACGGCTTCCGCCAGGCACTCACCGAAATCCTCACGGTCAACGCGACCCTGGTCACCCAACAACAGAACGCAGAAATGCGGGCGTTGGCGGAGGCGGGCTTCGAACAGAACGAGGAGATCAAGAAGATCTCGGCCTGGGCGGCGATTCTCTTTGCACCCACACTCGTGGGAACCATCTACGGCATGAACTTCGACAACATGCCAGAGCTTCACTGGGCGGGCGGGTATCCGTTCGCAATCCTCCTGATGGCAGGGGTCTGTACGGGGCTGTACTTCGTCTTCAAACGGCGGCGCTGGCTCTAGCAGCCCCCCTGAAATCACTTGATCAACTTCACAAGCACGAATGATTGAGGCAGGGCGCCCGGTGCCCCTGGGGAGAATCTGGGGAGAATGCACGGCGCTGGGGAGTGGACGCGTACTGCCGCCACCTGCATCTGTGGCCGCCACGGGGACGGCTCACAGGCGAGGTTGGGCGTGGTTGGTCACCGAGGGTGTCCAGCAAAGCCCTGCAGGCCCCGGCCCGCGACGCGGCCTGGGGGATCGCCGAACTGCTGCGCTGACGGAGGGCAGAGGCCCACATCATGCGCCCCTGCGCACTTGCATGCGCCGCTCCTCCCTTCCGTGCGGTCCAGCCGATACGTAAACCGCCCGCGCACGCCGTGAGGAGAGCTGTTGAAGCCGAGCGAGGAAGTGCTCCAGGAACTGACCCAGCAGTCGAACATCTCCGTCCACTCCGACGACGCACTCGTCGGCAAGGTGAAGGCCGCCGTCACGGCGGACGACAAGAAGCGCCTCCGCCTCGGCCCACGCGTCCGCCCCCGCCTCACCTTCGACAAGGATTGGGGCGGCCCCGTCTCCGTCCACGCCGACGGATCGGTCCTCGCGCTGCGGCTGCTGCCTGGGCAGGACGAGGAGCCGCGTCCGGGCTCCCCGCGCTGACCTCGGAAGGCCGCCGGGACCGGCTCATCTCAGCGCCGGTCCCGGCGGCAGGACGACGTACGCGCCGGCTCAGAGCGATGCCTCGACTCCGAGGCTTCCGGCGCCGATGGCTCCCCTCAGCACGCGGGCGATCTCCTCGGGCTTGAGGTCGATGCCGTCGAGCCCCTCAAGAGTCAGCGGGACCTCCTCCAGCGCGTACTCGCCGCGGCCTTCGGCACTGAACTCGGGGCCGGTGCGGTCGTCGAAGGACCAGGTCGCGATGCGGGCGAGGTAGAAGAGCTGGCGCTCGTCGTCGGTCTCCATCGTGTGGAGGAGGCGGACGATGTCGGCCTTCCCCGCGATCTCCTCGTGGATCTCCCGGTGGAGGGCGGCCTCCCGGGACGCGTCACTGGGCTCCACGCCACCGCCGGGCAGGACCCAGTACTCGGGGATGCCGGGCCTGGTACGGCGGATGACCAGCATCGTGTCGTCGGCGGTGACGAGGACGGCGCGGACTCGTTCGATCATTTCGGTTCTTCTCCTTGCTTGTTGACGGTCTCAGTGGAGCAGCCAGCCGCCGTCGACGTGGACGGACTGCCCCATGATGAACGAGGCGGAGGGGCCCACGAGGAACGCCACCAGGGCCGCGACGTCCTCGGGCCGACCACGGCGCGGGACGCACTGGCGCTTGATCTGGTCCTCCGGCCGCGCACGGTGCCGGGAGGGGAGGGCGTTCTCTGCCTCGACCTGGATGGCTCCGGGCATGACCGTGTTGACGCAAATCCCGTACGGGCCGAGTTCGCGGGCGAGGGAGCGGGTCAGGCCCTGCAACCCGGCTTTCGCGGTGCTGTACGCGACGAGGTTCGTCCGGCCGGCGCGGGCGTTGACGCTGCCGATGTTCACGATCCGGCCTCAGCGGCGCTCTACCATGCCGGGCGTGAACGCGTGGCAGGTCGGCGTTGACCGCGATCCCGGGGCTGCCCGCGCGTTCGAAGGCGGCGAGGAGGGCGTGGGCGTCGGGGTCCTGGCCGAGATGGTTGACCGCGACGGTCGCTCCGGCGGTGGCGAGCGCTCGGCCGATCTCGGCTCCGATGCCGGTGGCGCCGCCGGTGACGAGGGCGTTGCGGCCCTGGAGCGGGCGGGTCTGGATGGGGGTCTCAAGCAGGGGCAGGGACATTGCTGCTCCGTTCACCGAGCTGGGGGTGAGGGGCCGGCGTGGTGGTGAAGAAGGTGTCGAGCGTCGTGTGCGGGGCCTGGCTCTCGGCGAGTTTGATCAGGACGAGCAGGAGGTCGTGTCCGGTCAGCCGGGAGGGCGGGATGACGCCGAGGCTGCGCAGGGCGAGAAAGGCGTGGATCTCCTCCAGGCTGCTGCCGTTCTCTCCGCAGAGACCGTGCCGGAACTGCACTGGGCGGGCGGGTATCCGTTCGCGGTGGTGCTGATGGCAGCGGTGTGCACGAGTCTGTACGTGGTCTTCAAGAAGAAGGACTGGCTGTAGTAGCAAAGCCGGACGCCGACTGCCCCCGCCGCAGTTCGCGGAATCCTGGATGCCGTGAGCCTTGAACCGGACCGTTGTTGCCGACCGGAACGGAGGTGGCATGCGGGTTCGTCAGTACATGGCCTGGGCGGCGTAGAGCCCGCCGAGGGCGGCCGCGAGGATGCCGAGCAGTAGCCGGAGCGCGGTCTCGGGCACGTGGGGTTGAAGCCGTGCACCGAGGTAGCCGCCGATCAGCCCTCCTAGGCCGCAGGCCAGGCCCAGCCACCAGTCGGGCGCGACGGGCCCGGGGCTTGCCAGGGCCAGTACGGCGTACGCGGCGGCCCCGGCCACAGAGGTGGTGAAGGTCGCGGCGAGGGTGGCCGGGGCGATGCGGGCCATGGACATGCCGCGCGCGGCAAGGATGGGCCCGAGCAGAGAACCGCCGCCGATCCCGTAGATCCCGCCCACCGTCCCGACCGTCAGGGCAAGGGCGGCGAGCACGCGCGCCGACGGCTCGGCCGCGTCCGGCCGCCGCCGGGCGGGGCGCAGGGTGCGCATACACAGCCACGCTCCGAGCGGCAGCAGGAAGGCGGCGACCAGGATGCGGAAGACGCCTGGGCCGGGGAGGGCGAAGACTCGGATGGCAGCGCCGGCGACAACGCCGGGCATCGTCCAGGCGACGAGGCGCCGGGCCAGTCCGCCGCGCAGAGCGCCGTCGCGGCGGTAGCGCCACAGCGCGCCTGGCCCGGCCACCACGTTGAACAGCAGGTTCGTCGGTGTGACCGCGGGGCTCGGCACGCCGAGGACGCTGAGCTGGACCGGCAGGAGGAAGACCGCCCCGGACACGCCGACCGGAGCGGTCACCGTCGAGATCAAGAGTCCGGCCGCGAACCCGACCCAGATCGTCCACTCCACCGCTGCCCCCGCCGCTCCTTGATCGCCCGACCATTGTCGGCGGAGCGGGCTGCGGGAGGGCGCAGTGGCAACGAGATGTTCACGAGCAGCAGGTGCAGCCCGGCTTGCAGCCGCATGCGTCCGCCTCAGGTTGTGCGGTCTCGACCGGGAACGGGGTGCCGGCGGTGGGCGCGCAGCAGCCCTTGCCCTGCCAGGCGTCGCGGCCTTCCTTGACGGCGGCGGCGGCTATGACCAGGGCGGCGATGGGGTCGGCCCAGGACCATCCGAGGGTGGCGTTGAGGACCAGGCCGACCAGGAGGACAGCAGAGAGGTATGTGCACAACAGGGTCTGCTTGGAGTCGGCGACTGCGCTGGCGGAGCCGAGTTCACGGCCCGCCCGGCGCTGGGCCGCGGACAGGAACGGCATGATCGCCAGCGACAGGGCGGCGATGACGATGCCGGGGACGGACCGCTCGACCTCGCCGGTGCCGGCCAACGCGCGGACGGCGTCGAAGGTGACGTAGGCAGCGAGGGCGAAGAAGGACACCGCGATGATCCGCAGAGTGGCCTTCTCCCTGGCCTCGCGCACTGCGTGGTCGCGGGCGGAGAACTGCCAGGCGACCGCCATGGCGGAGGACACCTCGATCACGGAGTCCAGCCCGAAGCCGACCAGCGCCGTGGACGAGGCCATCGTGCCCGCGGTGATGGCGACGACCGCCTCGATGACGTTGTAGGTGATCGTCGCGGCGACCAGCAGCCGTATTCGGCGGGCGAGCGCGTCGCGGCGCGACGGCGACGGCGACGGCGACGGCGACGGCGACGGCGACGGCGACGGCCCGAGGGATATCGCGGTCATCAGCAGCAGTCCTTCGTTGCGGCATCCGGGCAGGTCTGGTCGGACTCGACTGCGACCACCGCGGCCAGCAGGTGGTCCAGGGCGTGACCGAGGCGTTCGTCGGCGAGCTCGTAGCGGGTGCGGCGCCCCTCGGGCACGGTGACGACGAGGCCGCAGTCACGTAGGCAGGCCAGGTGGTTGGACAGCCGGGTCCGGGAGACGCCGAGCGCGTCGGCGAGGTCGGCCGGGTAGGCCGGCGCCTGGCGCAGGGCGAGCAGGATGCGGCAGCGGATCGGGTCGGCGAGCGCGCGTCCGAAGCGGGCCAGCACGTCGATGTCAGAGGCAACGGTCAGCACACCCCAGACAGTACATCGATCCCTGAATTCAGAGAATCGTGAATCCTTGTCCTGGTTGGCGCGCCCGTCCGCCTGGTGGGCTTGACCTTCGAGCCGCTGGGCCGTGCTTCTCACCGACAAGCTCCACTTCACCCCGCGACCGTGAGCCGCTCACTGTCGTGCGCAACACGTTCCGCGAAGCGGCATTTCAGATCGCCGGCCGAGAGGCCGCCCCTTGCCTCGCGTGGCGGACGGACGAGCCGAGAGAGACAAGCGCCGCAGCTCCTGCCAGACCCGCGAGCACGGCGAAGAGGTTCGGATAGCCGCCCAACGGCGGGGCAAGGAGGGCTGCGGCGAAGGGTGCGAGCGCTGACGCCGTCATGGCGGGGGCGCTGAGGATTCCCGAGAGCTTGCCGTAGTGCTGTACGCCCCAGCGGTCGGTGATGGCGGTGGCCTGGAGAAGGGTGAGGTTGCCCCGGACCATGCCGGCCGCGATGGAGACAGCGATCAACAGGCCATGGGGGCCGGGGGTGATGGCGAGGGCTGCCGTGGTCAGCCCGCCGAGAGCGACGAGGACCACCGTGCGGGTGGTGGTGCAGGTGTGGCGGGCGAGCGGGGCGTAGAGGGTACGGCCGAGGGTCTGGCCGGCACCGCCGAGGCCGAGGGCCCAGGCGGCTTGGGCGGTGGTGTAGCCGCGTTCGACGAGGAGCGGCACGAGGGTGACGACCACGGCGTACATCGCGAACGCCGAGAGGGTGAACGCGACCGAGAGCAGGAGGAACGGCCTGCTGCGGACGACCTCCTGGGGTGTTGAGTCCGTGTCGGTGGGTGTGGGCGGGGCCGGCGGCCAGGGGGCTCGTAGCGCAAGGGCATGGGCGGGGATCGTGACGGCGGCGAGGATCGCGGCGAGCACGAGATAGGTGGTGCGCCAGGTCAGATGGTCTGCGAGGACGGCGGTGAGCGGGGCGAAGACGGTGGAGGCGAGGCCGCCGGCGAGGGTCACGACGGTGAGGGCGCGGACGTGGTCCGGGGCGAACCATCGGGTGAGGGCGGCGAAGGCGGGCTGGTAGAAGGTGGCGGCCATGGCGAACCCGGCCAGGAGCCAGCCGGCGAAGAACACCGGCAGGTTCGGCGCCAGGGCCACGATCACCATGCTCACGGTTCCTCCCACGGATCCTGCTGTCATGACCGTGCGGGGGCCGCGGTGGTCGATGATCCTGCCGACGCGGATTCCGGCGATGCCGGAGACCACCAGGGCGAGCGAGAACGCCGCCATCGTGACGCCTGCGGACCAACCGGTGGCGGCGGTGATCTGGGGGTTCAGGACAGGGAAGGCGTAGTAGACGATTCCCCATCCGGTGATCTGCGTGGCGCAGAGCGCGGGAAGCACGGCGCGGGGCCGCGACCGGACCCCCGTCCCGGTCGCGGCCCCGCCCGTGCGGGTGTCGAGGTCGGTCACGAGCCGCAGGAAGGAGCCGAGGTCGCGGTGCCGAGCTGGATGAGCGCCGGGGTGGGGGCGCAGCAGCCTCCGCCGTCCGCCGGCTGCTCCGTGTCCGGCTGGTCGAAGAGGCCGGCGCCGCCGCAGACTCCGGTCTCCGGGAGGACGAGCTCGACGCGCTCGGCCGACTCCCGGTCGCCCGCGATGGCGGCGACGACAGAACGGACCTGCTCGTAGCCGGTGAGGGCGAGGAAGGTCGGGGCGCGGCCGTAGGACTTCATGCCGACCAGGTAGACGCCCTCCTCAGGGTGGGAGAGCTCCTTCACGCCGTGCGGGTAGACGGTGCCGCAGGAGTGCTGGTTGGGGTCGATCAGCGGGGCGAGGTCGACCGGGGCCTGGAGGCGGCCGTCGAGACCGAGGCGGAGCTCGGAGATGAACGAGAGGTCGGGACGGAAGCCCGTGAGGACGATGACCTCGTCGACCGGGTCGAGCCGGCGGCCGTCCTCGGCCATGAGGACCAGGCGGTCCCCGTCGCGCTCGATCGCCTCCGTACGGAAGCCGGTCACGGCGTCGGCGTGGCCCTCGTCCACCGCCGCCTTCGCGGCAAGACCCAGTGCGCCGCGGGCGGGGAGCTGGTCGGCCGTACCGCCGCCGAAGGTGGAGCCGGAGATGCCCCGGCGCAGGATCCACACGGCCTTCGCCCCCGCGCCGTCCTGTGCCTTGGCCAGCTCGGCGAGGGAGGCGAGGGCGGTGAAGGCGGAGGCGCCGGAGCCGATGACGGCGGTGCGCTTGCCCGCGTATCGGGCTCGGACGGACGGGTCCTCGAGGTCGGGGACGCGGTAGGTGACGCGGTCGGCGGCGGCCTTCTCCCCGAGTGCGGGCAGGCCGGACGCTCCTGCCGGGCTCGGGGTGGACCACGTGCCGGAGGCGTCGATCACCGCGCGGGCGAACAGCCGCTCCTCGCGCCCGTCGGCACAGGTGACGTGGACGACGAACGGCTGGGCCTCGCGGTCGGCGTCGACGATGCGGTCGCGGCCGGCGCGGGAGACGCCCGTGACCGTGGCGCCGGTGCGGACGCGGTCACCGAGGACGTCGGCGAGCGGCTGAAGGTAATGAGCCGCCCAGTCGCCGCCCGACGGGTAGGTCTTCGCGTCGGGCTTCACCCATCCGGTGGGGGCCAGGAGCTTCTCGGCGGCCGGGTCGGTGACCTCTCCCCACGTGGAGAAGAGACGGACGTGTGCCCACTCGCGTACCGCCGCGCCGGCCGCCGGTCCGGCCTCCAGGACCAGCGGTTCGAGGCCGCGCTCGACGAGGTGGGCGGCGGCGGCCAGGCCGGCGGGCCCGGCCCCGATGACCACGACGGGCAGTTGGTCGGTGGCGGCGGTGTTCACGACGATTCCCCTTTGTTTCGACATCTGTCGATCCCTTGCGCCGCCAGCATGGCACTTGAATCGATACTCGTCAACATAGACACTCATCGAAATGGAGAGCCCGGAGCACCCCTTGGGCTCCTGGTTCGACGTGTGTCAACATAGATGCATGTCGAATGTCACCGCGCTGCCGCTCATCGAGCCTGAGGTCGCCCCCTGCTGCCCGCCCCTCACCGAGCGCCCGCTGACCGCCGAGGAGGCCGAGCGGACCGCGAAGATGTTCAAGGCCCTCGGCGATCCGGTCCGGCTGCGCCTGTTCTCGGCGGTCGCCTCGCATGAGGGCGGCGAGGCGTGCGTCTGCGACATCTCCGACGTCGGGGTCTCGCAGCCGACGGTCTCCCATCACCTGAAGAAGCTGAAGGAGGCGGGGTTGCTCTCCTCCGAACGGCGCGGCACCTGGGTCTACTACCGCGTGGAGCCCACCGTCCTCGCCGCCATGGGCGCGCTCCTCACCAAGGCGGCTGCCGCGTGACCGCAGCGACCGTCGTCGTCGTGCCCCTGGCTGCCGCACACGCCGACGAGGTCGTCGCGATCTACCAGGCGGGCATCGACGAGGGCAACGCCACGTTCGAGACCACGGCTCCCACCTGGGAGCAGTTCGACACGGCCAAGCTGCCCGAGCACCGCTTCGCCGCCCTCGACGAGACCGGGCGCGTGCTCGGCTGGGTCGCCGTCACCAGGGTCTCCGACCGGTGTGCGTACGCCGGCGTCGTCGAACACTCCGTTTACGTCCACCCCGACGCGCGGGGCCGTGGCATCGCTTCCACCCTGCTCACGGCGCTCATCGACTCCACCGAGGCGGCCGGGATCTGGACCGTCCAGTCCGGGATCTTCCCGGAGAACGCCGCGAGCCTGGCCGTGCACGAGCGCGCCGGGTTCCGGGTGATCGGCACCCGCGAGCGTATCGGCCGCCAGCATGGCGTCTGGCGTGACGTCGTGCTGGTCGAGCGGCGCAGCCTCACCATCTCCTGACGGACGCCTGCAAGGCGGGTTTCAGTGTCAGTGGGTGTGTGGATGATGGCGTCGTGGCGAGCGCCCATGTCGTGGAGAGGATTCTCGACCGGGTGCTGCCGCACTGGAAGACCGAGGTTCCGTCCGACCGCAACGAGACGACCAACCGCTGGTGCCGACACCGGGAGGCCGCTCAGCGTGCCGACGCGGCTCTCCAGCGTGATGCGGAGATCCGCGAGCGCCTGGGGGACGACGCTGCCCAGCTCAGTACGGCGACGATGCATCCGTGGGGGCCACGAGGACGGTCTGCCGGAGCTGCCCGAGCATGAGGCCCTGGAGCAACTGGCGGCGTTCGGCGTCCTGGCCCGCTGCGTGGACATCGCGAACGTCGCACGCTGAGCCGACCGGCCTCGGCACGGGAGTGTCAGCTCAGCAGATCCGCGATCTGCCGTGCCGCCTCGCGTGCCGGGCGGCCGACGCCGATGAGGGTGGCGGAGGCGGGGCCGGTCCAGTCGCCGTAGCCGAGGAGGTGGAGGCGGGGTTCCCCGATCGCCCGGGTGCCGGCCGTGGGGATGTGGCCGCGGGGCCCGCGCAATCCGAGTGGGGCGAGGTGGGCGAGGGCGGGGCGGAAGCCGGTGCACCAGATGATCGCGTCCGCCTCCGAGGTCATGCCGTCGGCCCAGACGACCCCGGTGGGCGTGATCCGGTCGAACATCGGCTGGGCCTTGAGCATGCCCGCGTCGCGGGCGGCGCGGACGGGCGGGACGGCGACGATGTCGCCGAGGGAGGTGACGCCGCCGGTGTCCGTGCGGCCTTCGTCGAGGGCGCGGCGGCGGGCGGTGGCGTGGTCGAAGAGGGCGCGGCCGTCGATGTCGTCGGCGAGGTAACGGGGTTCGCGCAAGGTGACCCAGGTCAGCTCGGTGTCGTGCGCGAGGTCGGCGGCGATCTGGGCGCCGGAGTTGCCGCCCCCGACCACGATCACCCGCTGTCCCGCGAAGTCGCGCGGGCAGCGGTACTCCACGGTGTGGAGCTGGGTGCCCTGGAACTCCGTACGCCCGGGGACCGCGGGGACGAAGGGCCGCGCCCATGTGCCGGTGGCGCTGATGACCGCCCGCGCCCGCCACGTTCCGGAGTCGGTGTCGACGTGCAGGAGCTCGCCGTCTCGGTGGACGGCGGTGACGCGTACGGGCCGATGGACGGGGAGTTCGTACCGTTGCTCGTAGTCGGTCAGGTAGGAGACGACGTGGGCGGCATCCGGGTACGTCTCCCCCGGCTGCGGCGGCATGAGCCTTCCCGGCAGCGAGGAGAAAGCGGCTGGGGAGAACAGGTGCAGGGAGTCCCAGGTGTGCTGCCAGGCACCGCCCGGCTCGGCTTGGGCGTCGAGGATGACGAAGTCGAGGCCGAGGCGCCGCAGGTGGTAGCCGGCGGCGAGCCCGGACTGGCCGCCGCCGATCACCACCACGTCCACGACCGGGGTCACTCCGCGTCCGCCCTGCCGCGCATGAAGATCACCGCGGCCAGAGCCAGGCCCACGGCCGCGCCGATCAGCTGCATGCCGATGAACGCCGGGACGGAGCCGGGGGCGATGCCTGCGAAGGTGTCGGTGAACGCGCGGCCGATGGTCACCGCCGGGTTCGCGAACGAGGTCGACGAGGTGAACCAGTAGGCCGCGCCGATGTACGAGGCGACGGCCACGGGCGCGAAGCGGAGTCGGTCGGTACGGGCCAGGCCGAAGATCAGCAGGATCAGGCCGGCGGTGGCCACGACCTCGCCGAGGAGCAGGTTCCCGGCGGAGCGATCGTGCGTCGACCACTTCACCAGCGGCTCGCCGAACATCGCATCCGCGAGCACGGCACCCGCGATCGCGCCGACGATCTGGGAAGGGACGTAGACGGCGAGCTCTCGGGCGTTCACCCCCGCGCCTCCGCGTCGGGCGGTCCACCACTCGGCCAGGGTGACAACCGGGTTGAAGTGCGCCCCCGACACCGGCCCGAGGAGAGCGATCAGCACGCCGAGCCCGAAGACGGTGGCGGTGGAGTTGGCCAGGAGCTGCAGCGCCACGTCGTCGGTGAGGTCGGTCGCTTGGATGCCGGACCCTACGACGATCGCGACCAGGGCGGCGGTGCCGACGAGTTCCGCGGCGGCGCGGGCGACCAGCGGAGTACGGGGCGGGGTGGCGCCGGGTGCGGGCTGCGGCGACGTGTTGGTGGCTATGGCGGCGCTCGCAGCGGGCTCGGTGGCGGTCACGGGCGGGTACTCCTCGGCAGGTGAGGCACAGGGGCAGGATCAGGGGCAGGAGCGCTTGAAGTTCGCCTCTGCGGTCAGGCGCGCGGTCTGCGCAAGGGCGGCGAACTGCCCGGCGAGCTGCTCGATGACGTCCGGCTTGAGCCGGTAGTAGGTGAACCTGCCGCACGGCTCGGTCTCCACCACTCCCGCCTCGCGCAGCACTCTCAGATGGTTGGAGAGGTTGGTCTGCTTGGCACCGGTCTCCTCCACGAGGTGGGTGGTGCACAGCGTCTCGCGGGCGAGCAGGGTCACGATCTGGAGGCGCAGGGGATCACCCAGAACCCGGATCAGATCAGTATCGACTGACGTCATCATGTGCTGATACTGTCACATCACCCGGGGCTGATACCAGCCTGGGATGACCTCTTTTGAACCCAGGGGGTTCCCGCCATGGCCGAGTCGTCGTACCCGGTCCTTCCCGACGAACGTCTCGCGGCCGGCGTAGACCCTCACGTGCTCCAGGCCCTCGCCGAGGCCGACGTCGCGCTCGACGAGGTCCACCCCAAGCCGCTGACGGACGAGGTCGTCCAGGCCGCCGACATCGTGATCACCAATGGGCTGCGGCGACGCCTGCCCCGTGGTGCCCGGCCACCGCTACCTGGACCGGCCGGTCCCGGACCCCGACGGCGCCCCGATCGCGGTCGTGCGTTCCCTCCGCGACGCCATCGACGCCCGCATCACCGCCCTGCTGGACACCCTGCCCAGCGCCTGAAGCTTCCCGTCCCCGCACCACGCTCCGTCCCGGCCCAAGGAAGAACCGATGACCGCTCCGCTCGCCTCCGTGCTCTTCGTCTGCGTCCACAACGCCGGCCGCTCCCAGATGGCCGCCGGATTCTTCAACCACCTGGCCGGCGACCGCATCGAGGTCCGCTCCGCCGGCTCGATCCCGGGCGACCAGGTCAACCCGGCCGCCGTCGAGGCCATGGCCGAGGTCGGCGTCGACATCTCCGACCAGAAGCCGAAGGTCCTCACCACCGAGGCCGTCCAGGCGTCGGACTACGTCATCACCATGGGCTGCGGCGACGCCTGCCCGATCTTCCCCGGCAAGAAGTACCTGGACTGGGCCCTCGAAGACCCGGCCGGCCAGGGTGTCGAGGCCGTCCGTCCCATCCGCGACGAGATCAAGGTCCTCATCGAGGGCCTCATCGCCGAGATCGACGCGAAGCAGGAGGCGTAACCGAAGTGACCGAGCCCGTCACCGACGACATCCGCGAGGTCATCGTCATAGGCTCCGGCCCCGCCGGATACACCGCCGCCCTCTACACCGCCCGCGCCCAGCTCAAGCCGGTGCTCTTCGGCAGCTCGATCTTCGTCGGCGGCTCCCTGACCACCACGACCGAGGTCGAGAACTTCCCCGGCTTCCCCACCGGCATCGACGGCCCCGACCTCATGGACGACATGCGGGCCCAGGCCGAACGCTTCGACGCCGAGATGATCGACGACGACATCATCGCCGTCGACCTGACCGGCGACATCAAGGTGGAGGCGCCCTCCACCCGCACCACCATCCCCGGCGTCTTCGCCGCCGGCGACGTCGTCGACCACACCTACCGCCAGGCCGTCACCGCCGCAGCCGGCGGCTGTGCCGCGGCCCTCGACACCGAGCGCTACCTCGCCGCGCGCTCGGCGGGCGAAGCGCGCCAGGAACCTGCGGCCGTTTCCGCCTGAGCCCAGAGGTCCCACGTGGCGCTTCAGGGCTGGGGCCCGGCGTCGATCCCCAGCCGTCGAGCATCCCGCTCCGGGTGGATGGCCGCCAGGGCGAAGGCGCCGGCCATGAGCATCACGGCTCCGGCGACGAGGAAGGCGGTGGTGTAGCCGGCGGCCTGGGTGTCGGCCGCGTCGATGAGGTGGCCGGTCAGGAACGGCGCCACGAGACCCGGCAGGGTTCCGATACCCGCGACGATGCCGAAGACGGCGCCGCGCTGGGCAGGAGGGACGATCTCGGCGGTCGTCATGTAGTGGAGGGGAATGGCGATCGCGATGCCGCCGAAGGCCAGCCCGATCAGCACGAGCCGCGGACCGGTCGGGTCGACGAACGGGAACGTCGCCATCGCGCACCCGGCCACGCACACGGCGATGCTCTGTGCCGCGCCGCTGGACCAACGGCTGCTCACGCCACGGGATTTCAGCGCGTCGACGAACGGGGACACCGACAGGAGCAGCACCAGTCCGAAGCCGGAGATGACGCTGATGGCGGTCGCGGAGGCCGCCGCCGACATGTCCAGCTGCGTCCTGAGATAGGCGGGCAGCCAGGCGTGGCTGAGGGACAGTGCCCACGCCGCTCCGAAGGCGCTGGCGATGCTGCCGAGTACGGTGCCGGTCAGCAGGATCTTGCGGTACGGCAGCCGGAGCCCGCTGGATCCGGTGGCCGTGTGCTTGTGGTCGTACGGGCCGTCGTGGCCCACGCGCCACCACAGCACCGCCCAGCAGGCGCTGACGACCGCGAGGACGGCGTAGGCCGAGCGCCAGCCGAAGCCGTCGATCAGCCAGGTGACCAGGGGTGCCGCGATCAGCGTGCCCAGGGCCGCGCCGCCGATCTGGAGGGCCGAGGGCAGGGCGCGGCGCTCCGGGGGAAACCACTTGTACAGGGCGTGCATCGACATGGATGCCGCCGGTCCCTCGGCGGCACCGAGCAGGATGCGGCCGGCCATCAGGGTGGGGACCGAGGCCACCACGAGGACCGGGAGCTGGGCCACGGCCCACACCACGGTCATGACGAACAGCAGGACCCGGCTGGAGATCCGGGTGGAGAGAAATCCGACGAGGAGTCCGGAGACGCTGAACAGGAAGAAGAAAGAGCTGGAGATCAGGCCGTAGGTGCTGTTGCTGAGGTCGAGTTCTTCCATGATCGGAACGGCGGCGAGGCCGAGGACCGACTTGTCGGCGAAGTTGATGACCATGAAGGCCACGATCATCGCCGTGATCAGCCAGGCTCTGCGGCGGTCGGGTGCTGGGGCGGCGACGGGCCGGGGCTGTGTGGCGGTACGGGGTGCCATGGGGCGACTCCTGCGGGTGCGGGTGGAGCAGGGGGTCGTACGGGTGGGCGGTCGTCCCCCGTCGCCGCGGGCCCGCTCGCCGAAGCGGGGGCCCGCGGCACCGCCCTGGGAGCCAAGGGGTCGGTCAGAAAAGGCCCTTGGCGATGGCGTTCTTGTGGATCTCGGTGGTTCCGGTGACGATCCGGAACATCCGCAGGCTGCGGAAGATCTGCTCCACCTCGTGGCCGCGGGTCAGGCCGGCCTTGCCGTGGATCTGGACGGCCTGGTCGGCGACCCGGAAGGTCGCCTCGGAGGTGAAGAGCTTGCACATGTTGGCCTCGACGGAGACGTTGTCGCCGCGGTCGGCCTTCGCGGCGGTGGTCATCACCATCGCGCGGGCGGCGTAGATCTCGGTGGCCATCTCGGCGATCTTGTGGTGGATGGCCTGATGGGCGAGGAGCGGCTGGCCGAAGACGACGCGGTTCATCGCGTACTCCACCGAAAGGTCCCAGGCCCGGCGGGCGGCGCCGATGAGGGACGGGCAGTGCAGGAGGCGGTTGAGGGTGATGCGGCCGATGCCGATGCGCAGGCCCTGGCCGATCTCCCCGAGGAGGTTCGCGGCGGGGATCCGGCAGTCGTCGAAGACGAGGTCGCCCTCCATCTGCTGGCCGGACATGGGGACTTCGCCGTCGAGGACGTGACAGCCGGGGGTGTCCAGGTCGACGAGGAACGCGCTGTACGACTCCTCGGTGCCGGCCATGCGGGCGACGACGATCGCGAAGTCCGCGAAGGGTGCGGCGGAGCTGAACACCTTCTTGCCGTTGAGGACATAGGTGTCCCCGTGCGGGGTGGCGGTGGTCGTCATGCGGCGTACGTCGGAGCCCGCGTCCTCCTCCGTGATGGAGAAGCAGCACGCCCGCTCGCCCCGGACGACGGGCATCAGATAGCGCTCCCGCTGTTCCTCGGTGGCGTACTTCACGATCGCGCCGACACGCAGCGGGCCGCCCATGTCGCCGAGCACCGAGTGGGAGAGAGCGGCGCCGGAGGCGGTCAACTCCTCCTTGAGTGCGCACAGTTCGTAGAAGCTCAGACCCTGGCCGCCGAGCTCGGGGGGCAGGCTGATGCCGTAGAAGCCGAGTTCCGCGCTGCGCTTCCAGACGTGTTCGAGGGTGGTGCGGTCGAGCTTGGTCTCCGCGGTGATGCCGTGTTCGCGCTCGTACGGGATGAGCTCGTCGGCCAGGTAGGCGCGGAGGCGTACGACGAGGTCCTGGAGGCGCGGGTCGTCGTCGTAGGAGGGTTCGAGGGTGAAGGGCATGCCGGGGTCCTGTTCAGTTGACGCGGCGCTCGGCGCCCGCCCAGTAGCGGTCGCGGATGGCGCGGCGGTCGATCTTGCCGTTGGGGTTGTGGGGGAGGGCGGTGGCGAAGTCGACCGAGCGGGGCTTCTTCATGCGGGCCAGGTGCTCGGCGCAGAAGTCGATGAGGTCGCTCTCGGCGAGGGTGGCGCCGTCGCGTGTCACGACGACCGCCTTGACGGCTTCGCCCCACTGTTCGTCGGGGACGCCGACGACGGCGGCCTCGTACACAGCGGGGTGCTGGTGCAGGACCGCTTCGACCTCGACGGCGTAGATGTTGAAGCCGCCGGAGACGATCATGTCCTTCTTGCGGTCGACGATGAAGACGTAGCCGTCCGCGCGACGGCGGGCGAGGTCGCCGGTGAGGAACCAGCCGTCGTGGAAGGTCTCCGCCGTGAGGCCCGGCTCGTTGTGGTAGCCGGGGACGACGTCGGGGCCGCGGACGGCGATCTCCCCGATCTCCCCGTCGGCGACGGGCTGTCCGTCGTCGTCGACGATGGCGACCTCGGCCTCGGCGAGCGGCCGGCCGCAGGACAGCAGCAGCTCCTCGTCCTCGCCCGCGATCGCCCGCCGGTGGTCCTCCGTGGAGAGGAACAGCACGCCGGACGTCGTCTCGCCGCACCCGTATCCCTGGGAGAGGACGGGCCCGAAGAGGTCCCAGGCGGCCCTGATCCTGGCCGGTGACATCGGCGCGGCGCCGTAGATCAGCTGGCGCAGGGTGGAGAGGTCGTAGTCGCGGGCGTTCGGCAGCGCGAGGACGGTGTTGACCATCGTCGGCACGACGAAGGCATGGGTGGCGCGCTCACGCTGGACGGTGGCGAGGAACTCCTCGGCGTCCCAGCGGGGCAGCACGATCGCACAGCCGCCGGCGAAGAAGATGCCCATCAGCGGCATGCCCGAGGCGTGGGTGACCGGCCCGGCCAGGATCTGCCGGTCACCGGGGCCCACCCGGGTGTCGGCGCTCATCACGGACTTGCGCATCAGGGCGAGCCGGTTGCCGTACGTCTGGACCGCCGCCTTGAGCTTGCCGGTGGAACCCGAGGTGAAGTGCAGGACGGCGATGTCGTCCTCGTCGCACTCGGTCTCGACGGGTTCCGGCTCGGTGCCCGCGAGGGTCTCGGCGTAGCCCGGGCCGAGATCGCTCGGGCCGTCGTAGCCGAGGACGGTCTTCACCCCTGTGCCGGGCACCGCGGCGCGGGCGGTGTCCAGGTGGGCGGCGTCCGTCAGCAGCACGCGCGCGTCGGACTCGGCGAGGAGGTGGGCCACCTCGGTGGTGCCGAGCCTGGCGTTGATCGGCGCCCGGGCCAGGCCGGCCTTGTAGAGGGCCACTTCCGTGACGACCAGTTCCGCGCGGTTGCCGGCGAGGGTCGCCACACGGTCTCCCCGGTTCAGGCCGAGGGCGCGCAGGGCCGTGGCGAGCCGGTCGCTGTGGTCGTCGAGTTCCGCGTACGTCAGCCGCACGGGTCCGCAGACCACCGCCTCCGCGCCGGGTTGATGGCCGGCAGTCCGGCGTACGTAGCGCCCGAAGTTCATCGCACCTCCAGAGTTTCCGAACAATGTGTCCAGTAGCAAGCTTGGTGTGCGGCAACGTAAAGGCAGCGTTAGGGTCAGGTCAACGGTCCGGACGAGAAGGAAACGAAGTGGACATGAAGCCCGCGGGAGATCGCCGCGTCCGCAGGACACGGGCCGCACTGCGCCAGGCCCTGGTCGAACTGGTCCTGGAGAAGGGGTTCCACGCGATCACCGTCGAGGAGATCACCGAGCACGCCGACGTCGGCCGGGCCACCTTCTACGCGCACTACCGCGACAAGGAGGACCTCCTGGTCGGCATCGTCCGCGACCTCGCCGAGGACCGGGACCGCCTCCTGCCGGCGGTCCGGCAGGCGCACGCGGAGGGGTTCACCGGACTGCCGGTGAAGTACATCTTCGAACACGCCGAACAGGAGAAGCCCGTCTACCGGGTCGTCCTGCGGGGCGAGGGCGACGGCCGGGCCCTACGGGAGTTCACGGACCTCATCCGCACCCACGCCGAGGCCGCGTTCCGCGCGCGGACCGAGCAGCTCGGGGTGACACCGCGCATCCCCCTCGACGTCGTCGCCCGGGCGTGGACCGGGGAACTCATCGGCCTGCTCACCTGGTGGGTCGAGAACGACACCGGCTACAGCGCCGCCGAGATCACCGCACACCTGCGCGACCTGTCGGTCTACGGTCGCGTCTGGGCCACCGGGCTGGCCCCGTCCGACGCCCCAGGAGCCCTCGACCTCACTCCCTGAACCGCGCCCCGCACCACACGCCCGCGCTGCTC
This sequence comes from Streptomyces sp. NBC_00250, assembly GCF_036192275.1. Lineage (NCBI taxonomy): Bacteria > Bacillati > Actinomycetota > Actinomycetes > Kitasatosporales > Streptomycetaceae > Streptomyces > Streptomyces sp. NBC_00250. The sequence continues at coordinate 2,131,518 of NZ_CP108088.1, forward strand.
CTCGCCTGACAACCTGGCCGAGTTACCAGACACCATGTACGGTATCGAGCCCAATAGGTGCACGACCGAACGAGCGGAGCGGACGCATGACAGGCATTCCCTCACTGGCGGATCTTGTGTGGGCGCGGGGATACACCGATCCGTCCTGGGCTCGACGCCACACGACCTCGGGTCGGGAACTCGTTCCGAGCCGCCGTGTCTGGCGGGGCTCCGGCGGCGCGTCCACGCTGCCCGCCGCGCCGGCCGGCGCCCTCGACGGCCTCGCCTTCACCGGCCCGCAGGGGCAGGACGTCACACTCACGGACCTGCTCGCCCGGGCCGAGACCGACGCCCTGCTGGTCATGCACCGCGGCCTGCTCGTGCACGAGGAGTACCTCCACGGGTACGAGCCTCATGTCCCGCACTTCAACGCCTCGGCCGCCAAGTCCTACCTCGGCCTCGTCGCCGCGGTCCTCGCCCACGAAGGGCAGCTCGACCGCGGCACCCAGGTCGCCAAGATCGTCCCCGAGCTCGCCGGTACCGCCTTCGGAGACGCCCAGGTCGACCACCTCCTCCACATGGGCACGCAGATGAGCTACGCGGGCCGCCCGTACGACAAGGCTCTCGAAGCGCAGCGCTACTTCGCCGTCCTCGCCCCCCAACTGCGCCCCTACGGCTACACCGGGCCGGCCACGATCCGCGAACACCTCGCCACCGCCCGGGCGACCGCCGAGCCGGGCATCGACTTCCGCTACGAGAACGGCAACGTCGAGGCGCTCGCCGAGGTCCTGCGCCGCGTCACCGGCACAACCACCTCGTCCCTGCTGTCCGAGATGATCTGGTCCCGCATCGGTGCGGAGGAGGACGCGTACTACCTCCTCGACTCCGAAGGTGCCGAGGCCGCCTGCGGTGGATTCAGCGCTACCGCACGCGACCTGGCCCGGCTGGGCGAGATGGTCCGCTGCGGCGGCGCGATCGGTGACCGCCAGATCGTCCCGGAGGCCGTCGCCTCCACCATCGTCTCCGGCGTTCCGGACGGCTACCCCCACCGCGTGCGCTTCCCCGCCGCACCTCCCGAGGCGCCCGCCACGCTCTCGTACCACGATCTCTGGTGGATCCCGAACGACCCCTACGGCTCCTTCATGGCCAGCGGCATCCACGGCCAGCGCCTCTTCGTCTCCCCCGCCCTCGACCTGGTGATCGTCCACTACGCCTCCCAGATCGTCTCCCCCGCCGTCCCCCAGGTCCCCCTCCTCCAGGCATTCCTCAAGATCGGCACTCACCTCTGCGACTAGGCAGGCACGCCTTCGCACGCGCCGAGCGGGTCCCCTGTCGGCCCGCGGCCTCCACGCAGGGGCCGCGCGTGCCCGCTCGGCTGCGGCTACGGTGCGCAGCCGCCCAGGAGACGGACCGCCGGCCTTCTTGTCGGTGTCCGTACGGTCCTCGACCCACTCTTCACGCACCCCGTACGGTGCGCCGAAGTCCCGTCAGACGTCCCAGGTGACCGGGAGGCTCTTCACCCCGTAGATGTCCGCGGACTCCGGGCGCAGGCCGACTTCCTCGGCCGGTACGGCCAGGCGCAGCGTGGGGAAGCGGTCGAGCAGGGCGGAGAACGCGATCCGCATCTCGATGCGGGCCAGCTGCTGACCCAGACAGAGGTGGACGCCGTGGCCGAAGGCCAGGTGACCGCCGTCCTGGCGGTGGAGGTCGAGCACCTGGGGATCGGTGAAGCGCTCGGGGTCACGGTTGGCGGTGTTGTACGACAGGACGACCGTCGTGCCGGCCTCGACGATCTGGCCGCCCACCTCGACGTCCACCAGCGCCGTCCGCATGAACGTCTTGGCGACGCTCAGATACCGCAGCAGCTCCTCCACGGCCTGGTCGATGAGCGCGGGATCGGCGCGCAGCTCGGCCAGTTGTTCCGGGTGCCGCAGCAGCGCGAACGTGCCGAGGGACAGCATGTTCGCGGTGGTGTCGAACCCGGCGGCCAGCAGGATCAGGGCGATGCCCTGCAGTTCCTCGTCGGTCAGGTCGCTGTCGGTGAGTTCGCTGAGCACGTCGTCGGTGGGGTTCACGCGCTTGGCGGCCACCAGTTGGGCGAGGTAGTCCTGGGTCGCGGTGTAGGCCGCCATCAGGTCCTCGTCGTTCGTCTCCCCGTTCATGAACTTGTCGATCTGCTCCTGGAAGGATTCCCGGTCCTCGTAGGGCACCCCGAGCAGTTCGCAGATGATGATGGTGGGGATGGGCTTGGCGAACGCGGTCACGAGGTCCGCCGTGGGCCCGGTCTCCTCCATGGCGTCGAGGCAGTCGGTGGTGATCTGCTCGATGCGCTCGGTGAGGAGTCGCATGCGACGTGCGGTGAACTTGCCCACCAGCGGCTTCCGGTAGCGGCTGTGCTCCGGTTCGTCCATGAGGAGGAACTCGCCGGGCGGGGCCGGCGGGATCTCGAAGTCGACGACGTTCAGGAGGTCTTTGCGCGAGCTGAACCTCGAGTCGGCGAGGACCGACCTGACCAGGTCGTATCCGGTGATCAGCCAACCGGGTCTGCCGCCGGGGTGGGTGTAGCGGCTGATGGGGCCGTGCCGGCGGGCGTCGGTCAGCTCCGACGGAGGGTCGAAGGGACAGCCGGGCCGACGCTCCGCCGGCAGCGTCGTGACGGTGTGGACGGATTCGCTCATGACCATTCCTCATCTCGCGACATCACGTGTTTGACGCTTACCGAAAGCTACGTTGCGTTCTGAGTGAACGTCAATCACCAGATACGCGTTTCCCCAGCTCAAAGGCCATGAATTGATGCAATGACACTGCCCTCGAACGCAATGATCCGTTGCAATGGATGAGGGCGAAGGCAATACTGACGGCATGCCAGGAGGACGATTGACCCAGCAGGACCGCACGCGCATCGCGGCCGGACTCGCCGACGGGCTCTCCTACGCCGAGATCGCGAGGCGGCTCGACCGGTCGACCTCGACGATCAGCCGGGAGATCGGACGCAACGGCGGACCCGGCGGCTACCTGCCCCAACAGGCGCACCGGGCAACGGTCCGGCGAGCGCGGCGTGACGCTCCGGCACCCGCGCACACGGCCGGAGCGCCGGGCGTCACCGTCGCAGCGGAGGAGATCATCGAACTGGCGGTCAGATCGGGGCTGCCGAGGATGACGGCGCGCGTCCACGTCGACCTGTTGCTGTCCGAGGACGGCAGGCGCACCGCGGCGGAACTGACCAGCCGGCTGAAGGTCAGCCCGGCCTCCGTCTCCGTGGCCGTGAACTACCTGGTCCGGCACGGATATGTACGGCGCGAGCGGGACCCGCAGCGGCGTCGCGACATCTACGTGGTCGACGACGACGCCTGGTACCACTCGATCGCGATCAGCTCACGGCAGACACTCGAGTCGGCGCGGGCCGCGATGACCGCGGCGGAGACGCTCGGGCCGACCACCCCCGTGGGCCGGCGACTGGCCAGGGGAGGAACGTTCCTGGAGCGGGTCGTCCAGGACATGCTGGAGTCGGCCGACCGCTGGCGCGGCCTCCTGACGTGACGTTCACACGGCTCTTCGGATCTCCGTCAAGGTGTCACCGACGGACCGGGGCGGACCGTCGCCGCGGATCGGGGAGCGGCCGATCACAGGCAGCGCCGTCGCCGGTGGTCCTCCCCTGGCAGGATGCACCGGTGATACTCCTCCTGAAGCTCGTGCTCGCTCCGGCGCTGGTCGTGGCCTCGACCCTGGCCGGTCGACGGTGGGGGCCCTCGGTGGCCGGAACCCTGGTGGTCCTGCCGATCGTCGCCGGTCCCATCCTCTTCATCGCCCATCTCGAGCACGGTCGCGAGTTCACGGCCGACGCCGCCTCGGCGTCCTTGCTGGGCCTGGTGTCGCTTGCCCTGTTCCTCGTGGTCTTCCAGGCCTCGGCACGCCGCTTCGCCGGAAGCCGCATCGCGCCCGCGTGGGCTTGTGCGCTGCTGATCGGCTGGGCGTCGTGCCTGGCGGCCGATGCCGTGCTCGCCGTACGGGAGATACCGGCGCTCCTCGCGCTGTGCGGGGCGGTGTCGGCGACCGCCTGGGCCACTCGGATCTCGGCTCACGGGCGCAGCCCCGGAGGCGGCCGACCTCGACGCGGTGCCGCCCCGGCTTCCTCGCCCGCCCTCGTCCCGCCGTGGTGGGACCTGCCGGCCCGGGGCGTGGTGACGGGTCTGCTGGTGCTCGCCGTGACCGGTGGGGCCGCACGGCTCGGGCCCGAGCTGACCGGTGTCCTGGCCCCGTTCCCCATCGCGACCAGCGTGGTCGCGGTGTTCGCGCTGGCGCAGGGTGGAAGCGTGGCCGCCGAGGCGACCGTGGCCGGGGTGCTGCGGGGTCTGTGGGGATTCATCGCGTTCTGCTTCCTGGTCGCGGTCCTCGTCGTGCCGCTCGGGGGCGCGGCGGCCTTCGGCATCGCGGCGATCGCGTCCCTGGCGACGCAACCCGCCGCCCGCCTGATCTCGGCGCTCGGACGGCGGTCTCCGGCGATGCGGGCGTAGCGGCACCCCGGGCGGGTCGGACGGCTACCGAAACCCCGGGGCGTCACGTCTCACGGCTGCGTGGCTCCCACTCCCGCCGCAACCGCCCCCTTGCCACGAGTTCCAGGGTGACGGCGACGGCGACCGCCTGGACGAGCAGCAGGGCGACCAGCACGAAGAGCTGTACGGCGCCCGCCCGCAGGGGTGACGCGCCGCCCAGGAGCATGCCGACGAACGCACCGGGAAGGGTGACGAGCCCGACCGTCCGGGTCTGGTCCATTCCCGGCAGCAGAGCGTCCGACGCGGCCTCGCGGGCCACCTCCAGACGAGCCTCCCGTTCCTGGAGCCCGAGCGCGAGCCCCGCTTCCACCTCGCCCTTCCTCGTGGCGAGCTCGTCGAGGGCACGCCGCCCGCTGAGTACGGTCACGGTGAGAGCGCCGCCGATGAGGATGCCGGTGACGGGGATGAGGGTGATGCCCCGGACCGGTACGAGCCCGGTGAGCAGAAGCGCGACGACGACAGGTACGACACCGGCGGCGATCGGGACCGCAGCCCACAGCCACGCGCCGCCGGGCGCGGGGACGACGCGTCGGCCGGCGGTCCGGACCGCCACCGCGTACATCAGCAGCAGGAAGCAGAGCAGCAACGGCAGCGAGCGGACGACCCAGCCGATGACGAGGGAGACGGCGACGAGCTGGACGGCGGCGCGGGTTCCGGCGACGAGCGTGTCACGGGCGCGCCCGAGCCGGGCGAGCGCGACCGTTCCGGCGGCGAGGCAGAGCAGCACGGCCAGTACGGCCCCGAAGGTCGCGTTGACGTCCAGAAGCACGCGCCAACACTAGGCGGTGACGGGAGCCGTGCTCAGGACAAGTGCGGTGCGCGCCGCCGGTGGTCGCGGTCGGCGGCGTGTTCCGTCAGGGCGTCTGTGGCGAGATCCGGCCGTGCACGGGCACCGGCGGGAGCGTGGGCACGGGCGCGGGCGGGAGCGCGTACGCGGGCACGGGCACGGGCAGGGGCAGGTGCGCGGGCACGGGCACGGGCGCCGTGTCCCCCCGTGAGGAACTCGTCCGGTTCCGCGGCCGCGCCGCGCGCCTCAACGTGTGGGTGACACGGCCGTCCCTCGGTGTTTGATGTTGACGGCCGCCGACTTGGCCAGGATCACGGGGTTCAGGAAGCGCAGGGGGCCGATCAGGCGGGACGCGAAGAGGTGCATGTGCCGCGCGATCGAATCGTCACGCGCCGCCGCCGAGAAGACCAGCCGCTCGATGGGGTTGAAGGGTCGGGCCTTGGCGAAGTCGGCGGCCAGGTACTGGTGGCCGCGGAGTTGACGTCCGTGCCTGCGTTCGTACGCCGCGAGCGACTTGTCGAGGTCTCCCCGGCCGGTCGCGGCCGAGGCGACCGCCGCTGCCAGCCATTGCGCGGACTCCAGCGCCCACCCGCATCCCACGCCCCACAGGGGATCGCCGGTCAGGGCCGCGTCGCCGATGAGCGCGACGCCCGGTGCGGTCGGTTTGCGGCTGTGGAGCGGGTAGTCGACCATGCCGATGATCTTCGTGATGCGTTCGGCCGAGTCGATGGGCGGCGCTTCGGGCAGAGCGCGGATGAAGTCCAGGAAGCTGCCCTCCAGGTCCGCCCGGAAGGCCGGAAGGTGCTTCTTGTCCGGGACCACCGCGAGGACCGTGACCCCGTCGTCGTTCGGGAACGCGTACGCCATGTCGGGCTCCAGGAACCAGGTCTGGCCGATCCCGCCCGGCAGCGGAAGGTTGCGGAAGTGCGCGAGATAGCCGAACCGCGCGTTCTCGTACTGCCGGGCGGGCACCCCGGCGAACTTCGCCACGGCGGAGTCCTTGCCGTCGGCGCCGACCACCAGGCGGGCCCGTATCTCACGCTCGCCCTGCCGTGTCGACGCGCGCACCCCCACGGTCCGCCCGGCCTCCCGCAGCAGGCCGGTCACCTGGTGACCGAGGAGCAGATCGACGCCGGGGGTCCGGGCCGCGTGGGACCTGATCAGCGGATCGAGAACGCTGCGCCGGACGTTGTACGCGTGCGGCAGCTCGGGGCCCGCCGGTGCGGCCCTCGGCTCGATCCATCCCCAACGGGTGTACCAGCGGGCATCGTTGCGTACGGCGCCCGCCTTCTCCAGAGCGGGGACGAGGCCGAGTTCGTCCAGCACCGGGTAGGCGTTCGCCGTGACGGAGTGCGTGCACAGCACCTTGTACGCCTCGGGGTCCGAGCGGCGTTCGAGCAGGGCGACACGGACACCGCGTCGGGCCAGCAGGATCGCCGCGGCGCTGCCGGCGAGGCTGGCGCCGCTGATGACGACGTCGTACTCGGATACCGCGCTCTCGGGCTGGGTCATGCGCCGATCGCCCCCTTCGGGTGGTGGTGACGTGGACGGGAGTGGTCCATGGTCCATGGTGCATAGTGCCGCGCCCGCGACTGTCAGGCACATGGCGAAGCGTAAAGAGCGGGACCCGCCGAGCCGACGAGTCGAGGCCGCTCGGCCGCGGGACGGGGCGCCGGTTCCACGCCTACGCCCCGGAGGAGCCGACCCGGCACCGGCGCGAGAAGGCCGAAGAACGCCCCTCCGCACATTGCCGCAGGTACGTAAAACAGCTACATATCCGTATCCGAGGCAGACATCTTTGGGACAGCTGTCCGATTATTTTGAGCCGCACCGCGTGCCCCGGCCGGAAGTCGCAGTATCGTTCGAGCCGCTTTCCCGGGGGGAGTTGCGGCGGAGAATGGACATTCGTCGACAACTGCCCTTTTCGGTTGAGCCGCTCCACGCAGTTCGATGTATCCGCATATGGGGGGGGTATTCCCATGTTTCGAATAGCGCGCGCCGCGCTCGGTCTCACCATGGCCGCCGCGGGAATCATTGCCGTAGGAACTCCGGCCAACGCAACGACGGTATACAGCTCTGATTCCTGTTCTTCCACCACACGATGCTTCGCCATCTTCTACAACAGCAAGCAGAACATCGGAATCTTCTACTCGTCATGCTTCATCACCAACAAGAGTGAGTACTCCCACGAGGGGTACAGCATGCCGACGCCGAGCGGTCTCTACACCGTTCGCTATCAGTTCGACTACGGCAACGACCTCGAATTCCACGACGCCGGCAGTGCGTGCAGGCCGTCCGAGGGATCCGGGCAGGGCGTCAAGAACAACGCCGCCGGTGCCGTCAACGAAGATTCCGCTTCCCATCGCGTCTACTACAACACCGGATACGGCGGTACGTACCAGACGTACTACCCGGGGGACAGCAAGAACCTGATTGCCGCACTCAAGAACGAGAACGCCAGCAGCGAGAGGCTCTGATCATGAAGAAGAACCTGATCATTCTTGCCCTCTGCGGAACCGCGCTGCTGACGGCCTGCGGTCAGGGGCAGAAGCCGGGACAGGAATCCCCTGCCGCCATCGGGGAGGTCCCCCGGGTGGAAACCGCGGCCGGGTGGACTCAGGTGAAGCGGGAGGGATGGCCGGAGGCGGTTCCGGCCCAGGGGCTCGCACAGGGGCTCACCCTGCCGATCGAGCGCTATCTGGTCCCCTACGCCGATGAGATCGCGTTCCTTGAAGGCCGCGGCAACGCGGAGATCAAGTGCATGCGCGCGCTCGGCTTCCCCGACTGGCGCACCGAGACCCTGGGGGTGAACCCCCCGATATCGGGCAGCTCGTCGAACATGGAGCGGCGGTACGGCCTCACCATCCGGAGCGAGGCCGAGCAGACCGGGTACCACGTTCCCGGCAAGTCCGAGGTGAGCACGGCCGCGCTCGCCGAGCAGGAGACGCCCCGCGCGGTCGTCGCCCTCAAGGGTGCGGAGAACGCCAAGGCGGTCCGGACGTTCGAGGGGAAGGCCGTCCCCGAGGGCGGATGCGTCGGAGAATCGCGGCGCCAGGCGCCCAGCCCCGACATCGCGCTGGCCGAGGAACTCTCCGGGCAGAGTTTCATGGCGTCGCAGGAGACCCCCGAGGTCAAGACGGCCATGGCCGCATGGTCCGCCTGCATGAAGGAGAACGGGCACCAGGCCGCGACGGTGTGGGAGGCCGCGAACCTCACCGACCCCACCTCTCCTTCCGCCGGCGCGGAGGAGAAGAAGATCGCCCTGGCGGAGATCGACTGCAAGCAGAAGACCGACCTCGTGGCCATCTGGTTCAAGGCGGAGCAGGAGATCCAGGAGGAGCTGATCTCCAAGAATCGGGCCGCCCTGGAAACGGCGCGGAACAAGACCGTCACCAACGTCGAGTCGGCACGACAGGTCACCGCGAGCGTTCGCTGACCGCCCGCGGTACGGCAGTCCGCACCGGACGGCCGCCGCTGTCCGCTCACCCGGTCGAGAAAAGGAAAGAAAGCCTGATGCGCACCATCCGATCCATGGCGACGCGCGTCGCCGTGCCGCTCGCCGCCGCTGCCGTCGTCTCGATGCTCGCGTCGCCGGCGGCCACCGCCGCCACCACGGCTGCCGGCACCCCGACCTCGGCGGGAATCTGCTACGAGAACCCCTGCATCACGGGGATTCGTGCGGCCACCCACCCCGACCACGACCGCCTCGTGTTCGACCTCACGTCGAGTGTCAGGGTCTCCGGCACCTCGACGAACACCACGGGCGAGTACACCCCGATGAGCGGCAAGACCGAGTACCTGGACGTCCCGGGAACCTCGTACCTCTTCATCACGATGGACCCGGTCTACACCGCCACCGATCTGAATCTGGCCACGGTTCTGAACCTGCCCACGATCAAGGGCGTCCAGTTGACGAACTACCACGCGGCCAGGGGCGAGTTCGGAATCTCTCTCGGTCCGAGCACCCGCTACAACATCTTCCAGCTGACCCAGCCGAACCGCCTGGTCATCGACGTCTACCGCTAGAGCCCGGCTTCGGCCGGATCGGTTCACGGCAGGTCCTTCCCGCGCCGTCGGCGCGGGGAGGACGACCCAGGAACACGGCTGAGAGCCGTGCGAGGGGTCCAGGACCTGTCCGGACCCAGGGCCGACGCGGTGACACGGGTGGCGCCGAACGAGTGGACTCGCCGGGAAGGGGGAGCGGCGGGGGGCTCGTGGTGCGGGGTGGCGGTGGTGATGTGGCCGTCCCTGACTGTGACCCTGGAAGAGGCGTGCCGCCATGCGACGTACCCGATATCGCCGTTTGTTCGCCGCGACGGTCCTCGTGGCCTCCGTGCTGGCGCCGATGGCGGCGACCCCCGCCACGCCCGTACACGCCGCGAGCGTCGAGCGGCACGGCGAGGACGACTGCCCGCCTGGCGGTCTCGGGCCCGAGCTGACCGCGCGGCTCGACAAGACGATCGAGGACGTCCGCAAGCAGGCGAACATCCCCGGTGTCGTCGTCGGGCTCTGGATGCCCGGCAAGGGAAGCTACGTCCGCACCACCGGCGTCGCGAACACCGTCACCCGCGAGCCGATGTTCACCGACACCTTCGTCCGGATCGGCAGCGAGACCAAGACGTTCACGGTCACCGCGTTGCTCAAGCTCGTCGACGAGGGCCGGATCGGCCTCGACGACCCGATCTCCAAGTACGTCCGCGGAGTGCCGAACGGCCCCCGGATCACCTTGCGTCACCTCGCGGAGATGCGCAGCGGTCTGTTCCCGTACACGGCGGACGCGGACTTCGTCCACGACCTGCTGAGCGACCCGCAGCGCCCCTTCACACCGCAGGAAGCGCTCGCGTACGGATTCAAGCACAAGAACACCTTCAAGCCCGGCGCGCAGTTCCAGTACTCCAACAGCAACCTGGTCCTCCTCGGCCTGGTGATCGAGAAGGTCAGCGGTCAGCGGCTCGCCGACTTCATCCACAGGCGGGTGCTCCGCCCGGCCCACCTGCGCGACACGTTCTTCCCGAACGACGCCGAGTTCCCCGAGCCGCACGCGCGCGGCTACACCGACCAGACGCTGACCGGCACGGTCGCGGACTCCACGGACTGGAACCCCAGCTGGGCCTGGGCGGCCGGCGCCATGATCTCGAACCTGCACGACCTGCGCCGCTGGGCGAAGATCGTCGCCACCGGCGAGCTGATCAGCCCCGATAGCCAGGCGCAGCGCCTCAAGACGCTGCCGACCGGATTCCCCGGCACCAGCTACGGCCTCGGGATCCTCAACACCAACGGATGGATCGGGCACAACGGCTCCATCCCGGGCTACGAGACCGTGACGGTCTACCTGCCCTCGCAGAAGGCCACCCTGGTCGTCATGATCAACACGGACTCCCTGGTCGGGACCCAGGAGCCGTCCACGCTGCTCGCCCGTGCGATCACCGCGGTCGCCACCCCGGACAACGTCTACGCCGGTGGGGTAACCCCGCGTTAGTCGGGACGTCGTGCCGGTGGATCCGGCCCCCGGGGACACCCGGGGGCCGGATCCACGGTCCCTCGACGCGGCGCCGGTGGTCCACCGCGTCTTCGCTAGCCTGCACGAATGAGCATCGAGCTGACCCTTCTGTCGACGGTGTCGTACCGCGGGGAGGAGATCACCGCACCCCGGCTGCGCGGTCTTCTGGCCTTGCTCGCCGGGGAGTTGCGGGGCGGGTGCAGCACCGCTCGGATCGTCGAGGGGCTGTGGCCGGACGAGCAGCCGGAGAATCCGGTGAAGGCCGTGCAGGTCCTGGCCTCGCGGACCCGCGCCAAGCTCGGGAGCGAGCTGCTCGTCTCCACCCCGGTCGGCTATCGGCTGGCGCTGTCCGAGGACGAGGTCGACTGCGCCGCCCTGCTGCTCCATGTCTCGGCCGCGGCCGAGAAGGCCCGCAACGGAGATCACGCCGGGGCGCTCGCCGAGGCCGAGGCCGGGCTCGAACTGTGGGACGGCCCCGGGGCGCAGGGCGCGGGGGCGGCGATGCTCGGCGATCCGGTGGCGGCACTGAGGGACGAACGGGCCGCCGCGCACCGGGCGTTGGAGAGGGCGCGGGCGCTCGGTCTCGCCCGCACGGGGCGCCGCGAGGAGGCCGCGCCCCGGCTCGGCGAGCTGGTACGAGAGCAGCCGAGGGACGAGGAGCTGCTGCTCGAACTCGTCCGGTGCGAGGCGGCCACCACCTGTACGGCCACCGCCCTCACCACGTACGACCGCTACCGGCGCGGGCTGCGCGACGAGCTCGGGACCGACCCCGGCCCGGCACTCCGGGCGCTCCATCAGGAGCTGCTGCGGGAGGAGACGCCGACGGTACGACGTGGGGTGCCGCACGAGCCGAACGAGCTGCTCGGCCGGGCCCGTGACCTCGACGCCGTCGCGGAGCTGCTGCGCTCCTCCCGGGTCACCACCGTCGTCGGGCCCGGTGGCCTCGGCAAGACCCGGCTCGCGGCCGCCGTGTCCCGGGCCGCCGAGCAGCGCGTGGTGTGCATGGTGCCGCTGGCGGGTGTCGCCGACGACGCGGACGTCGCCGGGGAGGTCGCGTCCGCGCTCGGGGTGGCCGACGCGCCCCGCACGCCGGCGGGCGGACCCTCCGGGGAGCTGGTCGCCGGACTCCTGGCCGCTCTCGGGCCGGGTCCCGCGCTGCTCGTGCTCGACAACTGCGAGCACGTCGTGCACGGAGTCGCCTCACTCGTACGGGCGTTGGTCGCGGCAAGCCGCGACCTCCGGGTGCTCACCACGAGCCGTACGCCGCTCGGTCTCTCCTCCGAGTCGGTCCATCCCCTGCCCGAGCTGGACCGGGCCACGGCCGTCGAGCTGTTCACCCAGCGGGCGCGTGCCGCCCGGCCGGACGTCGAACTGCCCCCGGACGCCGTCGCCGCGCTCTGCCGCAGGCTCGACGGACTTCCGCTGGCGACGGAGCTGGCCGCGGCCCGGGTGCGGGTCCTGTCGGTCGCCGAGATCGACCGCCGCCTGGAGGACCGCTTCGCGCTGCTGCGCGGCGGCAGCCGGGACGCACCGCAGCGCCATCGCACGCTGCACGCGGTCGTCGACTGGAGCTGGAACCTCCTGACGACGGAGGGACGGGCCGCCCTGCGGGCCCTGTCGGTCTTTCCCGGGGGCTTCACCGCCGATTCGGCGTGCCATCTCCTGGACGGGGGCGACGGGAGCGGCGGGCGTGGCGGGGAAGACGGGCGCGGCGGTGACGACGGGGGCGACGGCACCCTCGACGCGCTCGACGTTCTGGATCTCCTCCAGGACCTCGTCGACCAGTCGCTGCTCAAGGTCACGGACACCCCGGTCGGTACCCGGTTCCATATGCTGGAGACCGTACGGGAGTTCAGCGCGGCGCGGCGGATCGAGGCGGGCGAGGGCGACGCGGTCGCGCGCCGATTCGCCTCCTGGGCCCGGGACTTCGGACTCGCCCATCACGACGCTCCCTTTGGCGCCGACGCGTACGCGGCCTGGCGGAGCATCCGCTCCGAGCAGGACAACCTCACGCGGGCCCTGCGGCTCGCGCTCGACTCCGACGGCGTTCCCGACCTGCCGACGGTCACCGCCATCGCCGCCGTCCTCGGCAGCCTGTGGACCACGGAGGCCAACTACGTCCGTCTCACCGTCCTCGCCGAGGACACCGGGCACCTCCTGTCGCACTACCGGCCCACGCCGCCGTACGTCGAACCCACCCGTACGATCGCGGCCCTCGTCACGGCCAACGCCTATCTCGGCTCCGGTTCCGGGGCGCCCCGCTTCATGGCCGTACTGCGCAGGCTGCCGCCGCCCTCCCCCACCGGTCTGATCGGCGCCATCGCCACCGTACTGAACGCCATGCCCGCGGTGCTGAACGCGGAGACTCCGGAGGGCCCGGAGGGTACGGGAAGCCCGGAGGGTACGGGAGGCCCGGAGGGCGCGGGAGGCTCGGACCGGACGCTGCTCGACGCGCTCCGGGCGAGCGAGGAGCCGCTGCTGGCCGGGGTCGCCGAGGGGCTGGCCGGATATCTGTGGGAGAGCGCGCACGAGCCGGAGCGGGCCATGGAGTCGACCCGGCGGATGCTGGCGCACTTCGAGGGCAGACGCGTTCCCTGGCTCGCGGTCCTGGGGCTCTCCCGGATGAGCGAGCTCTGCCTGAACACCGAACGCGGCGCCGAGGCGCTCGGGTACATGGAGCGGGCCATGCGTGTCATGGACGAACTGGGCGACTGGAAGGACATGGTGGGCCTGCGCTGGGGCATGGTGCTGGCCTCGCTCCAGACCGGCGACCTCGACGGGGCCGAGCACTGGCTGGACCTGGCCGTACGCCACCGCCCCGAGGAAGCCGTGGATCTGCTCACGCCCGATCTGGGCGCCCGCGCCGAGATCGCCCTCGCGCGCGGTGAGACGGAGTCCGGACTGGCGCTCTGGCGGCGGGCCACCGGCGTCCTCGACGACGTCGGCACACCACTCACGGTCGGCGAACCACCGGTGGAATCCTGGGTGCGGGAGCTCCGGGCGGTCACGGTCGCGGCCCATGCCCAGCACTCCCGTCTCGATCTCGTCGAGGACCTCCTCACCGCGCTCCCGGCAGGCCTCGCTTCACTGCTCTCAGGCCGGGAGGGCGGCGCCGCGCCCCTCACCCCGGTCGGCTTCCCGACCTGCGGAGCGCTGCTCCTCGCCCTGGGGTACGCGGATCTCGCACGCGGCCGCACGGAGACGGGAGTGCGGCTCGTCGCCCTCGCGGACCGGTTCCGCTGTCTGCGCAGCTTCCAGCCGACGATGTCCTCGGCCCGCTCCCGGCGGGCCGCCGAGGACGCCGACCCGGCGGCCTACGCCGACGCGGTGTCGGAGTACGCCGCCCTGAAGCGGGGCGAACTTGCCTCCGCGGCCCTGGCGTTGCTCGACGAGCGGAGGGAGTGAACCCGGAGCGGGTTCACAGGCGTACGGGCAGGCTCACCAGGTGGAAGCCGTCGGCCGGCCAGTGCCCGAACTCCAGGTCCTCGCGGGCGGTCGCGAGCCGGAGGCCGTCCCGGCCGACGAACAGCCGGTCGAGGACGACGGTGGTGACGAGCCTGCCGAGCGCCGCACCGATGCAGTAGTGAGCGCCGTGACCGAAGGCGAGGTGGCCGTCGCCCCGGCCGAACTCCCGGGCGATGTCGAGCTGTTCGGCGTTCTCGCCGTACTCCTCCGGGTCGTGGTCGGCGGCGAGCAGGGCCACCGTCACGGCCTCGCCGGCCGTGAGCGCGGTGCCGGCGAAGTCGAAGTCCTCGGTGGGGTACAGCGTGGCCCCGATGCGCACGAGGGTGACGTACCGCAGGAGTTCGGGAACGGCCGTACGGAGCAGACCGGGCTCGGCGTGGAGCCGGGCGGCCTGCTCGGGGTGGTCGAGCAGGGCGAGCGCGCCGTGGGCCAGGAAGAGCGCGGGCGGGGTGATGCCGGTGTTGATGAGCAGGAAGACGATGCCGACCAACTCGTCGTCGCCGAGCGGGTCCTCGCTCTCCCTGGCGCCCTCGACGAGGGCGGAGATCAGGTCCTCGGTGGGCTCGGCCCTGCGGCGGACGATGAGCTCCTTGCAGTACTCGACGATGCCGACCAGCGCCTCGCCCATCCGGCTTCCGTCGCTGTACGCGAAGTCGCGGATCCACGCGCAGACCTGGCCCCGGTCCTTGTCGTCGACTCCGACGAGCTCGCAGATGACGTGGGTGCTGAGGGGGTACGCGAACTCCCCCAGGAGGTCGATGCCGCCGCCGTCGCGCTCGGCTGCCCCGAGCAGCTCGTCGGCCTTGTGCTCGACGAACTCCCGCAGGGCGGCGATCCGGCGGGCGGTGAACGCCCGGGTGAGCGGGGCGCGGCGGCGGGCGTGCTCCTCGCCGTCGAAGAGCGCGAGGTGGCCGGAGAAGTACTTCACGTACTCGGCGGGCAGTCCGGCGGAGGCGGCCTCCATCAACTCGTCCTGCGGGTCGCTCTCTTCGGTGCCGCTCGGGACCGCGCTCCGGTCGCGGACCAACCGGGGCTCGGTGAGGGCGGCCTTGACGTCCGCGTACCGGGTGACGAGTCGTGCGGGGGTCCGGAGGCCGGGCAGGACCGCGTGGGGCAGCTCGGGGCGCCGACGGAGTTCGGCGTATCCGGGGGCGGTGTTCTGGACCTGCTCGGGGGTGAGGTGCACGGCGGTGGTCATGGCGGTCTGCCTTTCGCTGCCCTGTGGGAAGGTCATGCGGCAGAGCTTGGCCGGGGCCGGCTTCAGGGTGGCTTCAGGCCGGTTTCAGAAGGTGGGGCGCGGTGGCGGCGCCTGAAACCGGCGGCGGTGACGCCCGGGCGGAACGACAGCGGCGCCAAAAAGAGAAGGGCGAGAAGGTGTACGCACCTCTCGCCATTAACAACTTATACCGCACAGGGGGGCTTGCGGCAAGGCCCCGGTGGTACCGCAGAATCACTCTCCTCAGCCCAGGACCTGCAGAAATGAGACTCACCCAGTGCGTGTGCTTTCGTCGGTGGACCAGTCGCGCGGCACCAGTGCCTTCGACCTTCCCGACCGCCTCTCCCCCAAGGCCGACCCGGCACTGATCGCCGGCGACGAGCGGCACTTCGCGGCCGTCGCGAAGTGCCTCGAGGAGACGATCGCCGAACTGTCCGACCGGCTCGACGCCACGCGCAAGGCCCCCGGCGGCGCCGGCCGGGAGGCGATGGACCGTGACGCGGAGATCCACCGCCTGACCGGTCGCCTGCGCACCCTGCGCCGCTTCGGCCTGGACCTGTGCCTGGGGCGCATCGTCGGCGCGGAAGGCTCCGAGGGTTCGGAAGGCGCGCAGGGCACGGAAGGCTCCGATGACGGGACGGGCGACGCGGTCGACGTGGAGCCCGTGTACATCGGTCGCCTCGGCCTCACCGACAGCACGGGCCGACGCCTCCTCGTCGACTGGCGCTCGCCGGCCGCCGAGCCGTTCTTCGCGGCGACCCACGCCGGACCGATGGGTCTCACGAGCCGCCGCAGGTACCGCTGGAGCAACGGCCGGATCACGGACTACTGGGACGAGGTGTTCACCGCCGACGGGCTGGAGGAACACGCGGCGCTCGACGACCAGTCGGCGTTCATCGCCAGCCTGGGCAGCAGCCGGTCGCCCCGGATGCGCGACGTGCTCGCCACCATCCAGGCCGACCAGGACGCCATCATCCGGGCGGGCTCCCGCGGCACCCTCGTCGTCGACGGCGGACCGGGTACGGGAAAGACCGTCGTCGCGCTGCACCGCTCCGCGCACCTCCTGTACGCGGACCCGCGCCTCGGTCACCGTCGCGGCGGCGTGCTGTTCGTCGGTCCGCACCAGCCCTACCTGGCGTACGTCGCCGACGTCCTCCCCAGCCTCGGCGAGGAGGGCGTGCAGACCTGCACCGTGCGGCACCTCGTCGCCGAGGGGGCCAAGGCCACGACCGAGCGCGACCCCCGGGTGGCGCTGCTGAAGTCGTCCGCGGCCATGGTGCGGGCGATCGAGGCCGCCGTCCGGTTCTACGAGGAGCCGCCCACCCACGGGATGACGGTCTCGACCGACTGGGCCGACGTCCGGCTCACCGCCGGCGACTGGGCCGAGGCGTTCGAGGCGGCGGAGGCCGGTACTCCGCACAACGAGGCGCGGGAGCAGATCTGGGAGGAGCTGGGCACGATCCTCCTGGGCAAGCTCGACGACGACGTTCCGGAGGAGCAGTTCCGGAAGTCGCTGCGGCAGGACGAGGAGCTGTCCGACACCCTGCACGGCGCATGGCCGCTGCTGGAGGCGGCCGACCTGGTCGGCGACCTGTGGTCGGTCCCCGCGTACCTGCGCAAGTGCGCCCCCTGGCTCGACCGTGAGGAGGTCCGGGCGTTGCAGCGCCCCGAGGCGCAGGCCTGGACGGTGTCCGACCTGCCCCTCCTGGACGCGGCGCGGCAGCGGCTCGGCGACCCGGAGGCGGCCCGGCGCAAGCGCCGGCAGCAGGCCACCCTCGCCGCGGAGCGCGCCCGCATGGCCGATGTCATCGCCAACGTGCTCGACGCGGACGACGACGGCGAGGGCGCGGTGACGATGCTGCGCGGGCAGGACCTCAAGGACAGCCTGGTCGACGAGGCCGTGCTCTCCGGCACCGAGCCGGACCTGCTCGCCGGTCCGTTCGCGCACATCGTCGTGGACGAGGCGCAGGAACTGACGGACGCCGAGTGGCAGATGCTGCTGCTCCGCTGCCCGTCCCGGAGCTTCACCATCGTCGGTGACCGCGCCCAGGCCAGGAACGGCTTCACGGAGTCGTGGCAGGAGCGCCTGGAGCGGGTCGGGCTCGACCGGGTCACCGTGGCGTCCCTGAGCATCAACTACCGGACGCCGGAAGAGGTCATGGTGGAGGCGGAGCCGGCCATCCGGGCCGCGCTGCCGGACGCGAACGTGCCGACGTCGGTACGGAGCAGCGGCATCCCGGTCGTCCACGGCTCGGTGACGGAGCTGGACGGGATCCTCGACGACTGGCTCGACGCCAACGCCGACGGGACCGCGTGTGTCATCGGCGACCCCCGGTTCCTGCCCGGGCCCCGCGTCCAGTCGCTCACCCCGTCCCTGTCGAAGGGCCTCGAATTCGACCTGGTCGTCCTCGTGGACCCGGAGAAGTACGGCGAGGGCATCGAGGGAGCGGTCGACCGCTATGTCGCGATGACGCGCGCGACCAGGCAGCTCGTCATCCTGACGAGCGCCTGACAAGCGCCTGTACGCGTGTCCGGACAGCGGCCGGAAGGTGTCCGACCAGCCCCTGTCCTGCTCCTGACCTGCTCCTGACGGCGAGCGGGGCGGCATCGTGAGCCGGGGGCCCGGCGCCTGTTCGGGCGCCGGGCCTCCCTCCACTGGCTCAGTGGGGCGAACCGGTGCCGTACCTGGGCGTGCCACGGACGCTCCTGCGATGAGATGACGTATCGATAGGTCCATGACTCAGACGCCCGAACACGCCGCCGCTCCCGTTCTCGACGACCAGGTCGTTCCCGGTGGGGAGTGCCCCGAGGTCGCGTCGCTTGTCGCGCCGTACCTGGGCATCATCCGTTCCGCTCTTCCCCCGGTAGAGGCGGAACGATTCTTCGTGCGGGCTCTGGACGCGCACGAGGAGGAGCGGCGCCGGGCGGGGGCGCTCCAGCTCGGGTTCAGCGCGTACCTCTCGGACGCTCTCGGTGACACCTGGGGCGGGTCCCTCGCGCACACCTCCGCCTGGGAGGCCATGCAGGCGATCCGTCAGCTCGTCCGCAAGGCCCCGCGCGCGGACCTCGCCGCGTACCTGCGGCTCGGTCTCCGGCTCGTCCGCGAACTCGGTGCCGGAGCCCCGGGCCGGGCCCCGGTCTCGGTGGGCGCCTGACAGGCACGCTCCGGGCACTTCGGGGAGTCCGGAGCTTCCCGGGGGAGTCCGGCGCTCAGCCCTCCGGCTGCTGCCGCATCCACGCGTCCGGGCCAGGGTCGCCGCCCTCGGCCCGGATCGCGAGGCGGTCCACGTAGTGCTGCCAGCCCTCGGCGTGGGCCTCGCAGGACTCCGGGGAGGGCAGGCCACTGTGGATCAGGTGGAGGAGGGTGCCGTCCGGGGTGGGTTCGAGGGTGATCTCGACCGTGCTGGAGCCCGGCGGGACGAGCACGGGGCCGGACTCCCAGCCCCAGCTGAAGACGATCCGCCGGTGCGGGTCGACGGTGATGAAGCGGCCGGAGGCGACGCTCTCCCCGGTGACCCGGGTGCGGTACGAGCCGCCCGGCTCGAAGGAGAACGTGCCGTCGGCGCCCATCCAGGACAGCCACTTCTCCTCGTCGGTGAAGAAGCCGAAGACGGTCTCCGGGCGTGCGTCGATGCGCCGCTCCAGGGTGACGGTGTCCATGGGGGTCGCGGGGATCGTCATCAGGGCTTCTCGCTTCGTTCGGCCTCTTCGGCGAGCCGGGCCAGGGGGTCGGGCTTGGTGGCCCACATGGCCTGGAGGTGGTCGGCGAGCGGGCCGAGCGCTCCCGGTCCGCCCGGTGGAACCGCTTCGTCCCGTCCTTGCGCAGCGTAACCAGACCGGCGTCCCGCAGCACCTTGAGGTGCCGGGACACGGCTCCGGAGGGGACGCCGAAGCGGGTCGCGATCTCCCCCGCGGCCGGCTCGTCCTGCCGGATCAGCCGAAGAATCTCGCGCCGTCCCCGCGCCGCTCGGAGTGCCGCGGCCGGCCGGCTCCGCGGTGCTCGGAGTGACCCGACCGTCCGGAAGTCATCCTGGTCGATCCTCCAGTGCACCCACCCGCCGAGCTGCGTTATTCCGGCTGCCGCACCAGTCGTCCGGCCTACCCCCACCGGGCTTCACTGGCCTGAAATCACAGGTCAGGAGGCGGGGAAGGACATGGACCTCAACACCGTGAGGGACGTACGGGACGCCCGGCGGCACGAGCCCTGGCGGCCGGGGGACGCATGGCTGGGCGGCGGGACGTACCTGTTCTCCGAGCCCCAGCCGCAGCTGCGCCGGCTGGTCGATCTGAGCCGGATGGGCTGGGAGCCGCTCACGGAGCGGGCGGACGGGTCCCTGGAGATCGCCGCGACGTGCACGGTCGCCCAGCTGTCCCGGTTCGGGCGGTCCTCGCGGGCCACGGCGGCACCGCTGTTCGAGCAGTGCTGCCGGGCCTTCCTGGCCTCGTTCAAGATCTGGAACATGGCGACCGTCGGGGGGAACCTCTGCAACGGCCTTCCGGCCGGGCCGATGATCTCGCTGACCGCCGCCCTCGACGGCGAGTGCCTGCTGCGCGCCCAGGACGGCTCACTGCGGCGCGTGCCGGTCGTCGACTTCATCACCGGCGCCGGGCGCAAGGACCTCGCGGAGGGGGAACTCCTCCGCTCGGTCACCCTGCCGGCGCGTGCCCTGCGCTGCCGTACCGCCTTCCGTCAGGCGTCGCTGTACGGCCTCGGCCGCTCCGGCGCGCTCGTCATCGGGACGCTCGATCCGGTGGACGGCTCGATGGCCGTGACGATCAGCGCGGCGACCGTACGCCCGTTCCGATTCTGGTTCCCGCTGCCGCCGGACGCCGAGCGCCTCCGGCAGGCCGTCGAGTCGACGGTCGCGGAGGACGACTGGTTCGACGACATCCATGGGCTGCCCGCCTGGCGGCGGCACATGGGGCTGCGCCTCGCGGAGGAGGTCCGCCGCGAACTGACCCGGCCCCCCGGGGCGGAAGCCCCTCGTGAACCGACCCGGCCCGGCACCCAGGAGGACCCCCGATGAGCTTCCGACTGCACGTCAACGACCGTCCCCACGAGGAGACTCCGCGTGCCGGCCAGTGCCTGCGCACCTATCTGCGCGAGCGCGGCTGGTTCGGGGTGAAGAAGGGCTGCGACGCCGGGGACTGCGGCGCCTGCACCGTCCATGTCGACGGCGAACCGGTCCACAGCTGCCTCTATCCGGCGGTGCGGGCGGACGGGCGCAGCGTCACCACCGTCGAGGGTCTCGCCTCGCCGGACGGCGAACTCCACCCCGTACAGCGGAAGTTCCTCGATGCCCAGGGCTACCAGTGCGGCTTCTGCACGGCCGGATTCCTCATGACCACCGCCGCCCTGGAAGCCGAGCGGGGCTGCGCGCACGACGACGGCAAGCTGGACGATCTGCCCCGCGCCTTCAAGGGCAACATCTGCCGCTGCACGGGCTATCGGGCGATCGAGGACGCCGTCAAGGGCGTCCGGCACACCGAACGCCCCTGCGCCGGCAAGGCGGTCGGCCGGAACGTCGGCGCGCCGGCCGGGCCGGAGGTCGTCACGGGACGCGCCCGCTACACCTTCGACGTCGAGGTCCCCGGGCTGCTCCACATGAAGCTGCTGCGCTCCCCGCACCCGCACGCCCGGATCCTCGCGATCGACACCTCCGCCGCGCTCCGGGTCCCCGGGGTGCATGCCGTACTCACCCATGAGGACGCGCCCGCGACGCTGTACTCCAGCGCCCGCCACGAGCATCCCACCGAGGACCCCGACGACACCCGGGTCCTGGACAGTGTCGTCCGGTACGTGGGGCAGCGGGTCGCGGCCGTCGTCGCCGACAGCGAGCAGGCGGCCGAGGAGGGCTGCCGCCGGATCGAGGTGACGTACGAGCGACTGCCGCACGTGATCGACCCCGAGGAGGCCATGCGCCCCGGAGCGCCGGCGCTCCACGGCGACAAGGGTCCGGAGGCGCGGATCGCCCGCGCGGCGGACAACGTGGCAGGTGAGGTGCACGGTGAGATCGGGGACGTCGAGCGGGGTTTCGCCGAGGCGGCCGTCGTCGTCGAGGACACCTTCCGCACCCAGCGGGTGCAGCACGCGAGTCTCGAAACCCACGGCTGCGTCGCGTACTTCGAGCCGAAGGAGGACGGTACGGGCGAGCGGCTCACCGTGCGCTCCTCGACACAGACGCCGTTCCTGACCCGGCGTGCGCTGTGCGCGCTGTACGGCCTGCCGGAGGACGAGGTCCGGGTGGTCGCGGGGCGCGTCGGCGGCGGCTTCGGCGGCAAGCAGGAGATGCTCACCGAGGACATCGTGACGCTGGCGGCGCTGAAGCTGCGGCGGCCCGTGAAGCTGGAGTACACCCGGGCCGAGCAGTTCTACGGGGCGACCACCCGCCATCCGTTCACCATCGGCATCAAGGTCGGCGCCCGCGCCGACGGGACCCTGACCGCCGTGCAGATGCGGGTGGTGTCGAACACCGGCGCGTACGGCAACCACGGTCCGGCCGTCATGTTCCACAGCGTCGGCGAGTCCTTCGCGGTCTACCGCGCCCCGCACAAGAAGGTCGACGCCTGGTCGGTGTACACCAACGCCGTCCCGGCGGGCGCCTTCCGCGGCTACGGCCTGGGCCAGGTCACCTTCGCCGTGGAGTCCGTCATGGACGAACTGGCCCGCCGCCTCGGCATGGACCCGCTCGTGCTCCGCGAGAAGAACATCATCGGCCCCGGCGAGGCCATGCACAGCCCCATCGGCGAGGAGGAGGACCTCCACATCGCCTCGTACGGCCTGGACCAGTGCCTCTCGGTCGTCCGTACGGCCATCGCCGAGGACACGAGCGAGCGGGACGTGCCCGAGGGCTGGCTCACCGGGCAGGGGACGGCGATGGCGATGATCGCCACCGGCCCGCCCGGCGGCCACTACGCCGACGCCCGTGTCTCGCTCCTGGAGGACGGGACGTACGACGTCGCCGTCGGCACCGCCGAGTTCGGCAACGGCACCACCACCGTCCACCAGCAGATCACCGCCGGCGCCCTGCACACCACCGGCGACCGGGTCACGATCCGTCAGTCCGACACCGACGTCGTACGCCACGACACCGGCGCGTTCGGCTCCGCGGGCACCGTCGTGGCGGGCAAGGCCGTCCTCCTGGCCGCCCAGTCGCTCGCCGAGCGGCTGCGCACCCTCGCCGCCCGCCACACCGGTGTCGCCCGCCATCTGTGCGTGCTCGACGCCGAGGCCGTGGACTGCGCAGGCCGTACGGTGGCCCTCAAGGAGCTGTACGAGGCGGGGCACGCGAGCGGCGCGGCGGAGGAGCTGCGGGCCGACGGGCACTGGGGCGGGTCCCCGCGCTCGGTCGCGTTCAACGCGCAGTGGTTCCGGCTCGCCGTCGACCCGGACACCGGGGAGATCCGTATCCTCCGCAGCGTCCACGCGGCCGACGCCGGCAAGGTCATGAACCCCATGCAGTGCCGGGGTCAGGTCGAGGGCGGCGTCGCCCAGGCCCTCGGAGCCACCCTCTTCGAGACGGTCCGGCTCGACGAGCGCGGCGAGGTCACCACGGCCGCGTTCCGCCGCTACCGCCTCCCCCAGTACGCCGATGTGCCCCGCACCGAGGTGCACTTCACGGAGACGGCCGACGCGATCGGACCGCTGGGCGCCAAGTCGATGAGCGAGAGCCCGTTCAACCCGGTGGGCCCCGCCTTCGCGAACGCGCTCCGCGACGCGACCGGCATCCGCTTCACGGAGCTTCCCGTGACCCGGGACCGGGTGTGGCTGGCGCTCGAACAGGCGCGTGCGGCCGCGGGTGGC
The DNA here is from genome assembly GCF_036192275.1 of Streptomyces sp. NBC_00250. Classification (NCBI taxonomy): domain Bacteria; kingdom Bacillati; phylum Actinomycetota; class Actinomycetes; order Kitasatosporales; family Streptomycetaceae; genus Streptomyces; species Streptomyces sp. NBC_00250. The sequence goes on from NZ_CP108088.1 coordinate 2,154,822, forward strand.
GACCGGCCACGCGTTGGGCGTTGAACCCGGAGGATGCGATCGGAACACTCGTAGAAAGCTCACAATCGCGGACCGGAGAGTGGGATTCGCCTGGCACGCACGGTTCCCCGCGCCGGCGGTCGGGTATCACTGGGCGCAGTCGCCGCACCGACCGCCCGGCCGTCCGAAGGGGATCTCCGATGAGTCGACCCAGCGCTCCGCCCGCCCCGCCCGTGTCCCGCGCGGGTGAGTTCACGCTGTGGGGGGAGGTGGCACGGCCGTCGCGCCTGACCGTCGCCGACCTCCGGACGGGCTGGGAACAGCACCGGGCCGAGGTCGTCTTCGACTGCGCGACCGCCGGGCCGCAGCACCACACCTTCGAGGGGCCCCTGCTCCGCGAGGTGCTCGGCCGCGTCCGGCCGGACTTCGACTCCGCCCGGCGCAAGGAGCGTTCGCGGTTCCTGCTCGCCGTGAGCGGGGGCGACGGGCACCACACGGTCCTGTCGTGGGCGGAGATCGATGCCGACTTCGGCAACGCTCCCGTCCTGCTCGCGACCCGCATGGACGACACGGACCTCGAAGCGGCCGGCACGCAGCTCGTCGTCCCCTCCGATCGCTGCGGCGCCCGGTACGTGAGCGCGGTGACCGGGATCTGGATCGGGACCTGCCGGGTGCCGGTGTCGGTCTGACCTTCTGCCACCGGCTCCGCGTGCCGGTCTGACCTTGTGCCGCCGGCTCCGCGTGCCGCTCAGTCGGGGAGGCCGACCGCGCGTTCGCCGTTGCGGCGCTGTTGGACGACGACCGCGACGACGAGCAGGACGCCTTGGGCGACGTTCTGCCAGAAGGAGTTGATGCCCTGGACGGTCAGCCCGTTCTCCAGACAGCCCAGGAGGGCCACGGCGAGGAGGGTGCCCCCGATACCGCCCTTGCCGCCGCGCAGCGCGCAGCCGCCGAGGGCCGCCGCCGTGATGGCCTTGAGTTCGAGGCCCTCGCTGCCCGAGGTGGGCTGCCCGGAGCCAGTGCGGGCGGTGAGCAGGATGCCGGCGACGGCCGCGACGATGCCGATCAGGGCGTACACCGCGATCAGATACCGGTTGATCCGGATCCCGGCGAGGCGGGCGGCGGTGTCGTTGCCGCCGATGGCGTAGATGTTGCGGCCGATGTCGGTGTACGTGAGGAGGACGTGCACGACGACGGCGACGACCGCCAGGATCCAGACCATCACCGGAAGCCCGGCGATGCTGCCCCGGCCGAGGAACACGAACCAGTCGTCGTCGAGGACGTACCCCTGGGCGCGTCCGTCGGAGAGCAGTTGTGCCAGGCCCTTGTACGCGGCGAGGCCCGCGAGCGTGGCGATGGTCGGGTTGACGCGGCCGTGGACGATGACGAGTCCGTTGAGGACACCGACCAGGACGCCCACGCCGAGGGCGGCCGCCATGCCGACCACGGCGTTCGATCCGGTGCCGGTGAAGACCATGGCGCTGACGACGGAGGCGACACCGACCTGGGAGCCGACGGAGATGTCGAGCCCGCCGCAGATGACGACGACCGTCTGCACGACGGCGAGGAGACCGGTGATGGTGGCCGCCTCGGCGATCACCCGCATGTTGGTGAGGCTGAGGAAGTTCTCGTTCAGGGCGCCGAAGAGGATGACGACGAGGACCAGCGCCCCGATGAGACCGAGGTTCTGACCGCCCACCCGGGCGAGGACCCCGCCCACGGCGGCCGGTCCGGGGCCCTTTCCCGGGCCCCGGGAGTCGGCCGTCGGGCGGGGGTCGGTGGTGAGGGAGGACATCAGGGGGCTCCAGGGGTGCGGGTGGGATTGGGGGCCGGGGCATCGGGGACGCCTCGCGCGCGGCCGTCGCCGGCCGGGTCGCCTGCGAGGTCGTCGGCCATCGCGAGGGCGAGGACGGCTTCCTCGGTGGCGTGGCTGTGGTCGAGTTCGCCGGTGACCCTGCCTCCCTGCATGACCACCACGCGGTCGGCGAGACCGAGGAGTTCGGGGAGTTCGGAGGAGATCACGAGGACGGCGACCCCTTCGGCGGCGAGGCTCGCGACGATCTGGTAGATCTCGGCCTTGGCGCCGACGTCGATGCCCCGGGTCGGTTCGTCGAGGATCAGGACCTTGGGTTTGCGGGCGAGCCAGCGTGCGAGGACCACCTTCTGCTGGTTGCCGCCCGAGAGGGTGCGGACCTCGTGCTCGACGGAGGGGGTACGGACCCGCAGCCGGGTGGCGTACTCCCGGGCGAGGTCGCGTTCCGCGCGCCGGCGCACGAAGCGGAGGCGGCGGATGCGGTCGAGGACCACGAGCGCGGTGTTGTCCCGGATCGACCGGTGCAGGAAGAGGGCCTGGGCCTTGCGCTCCTCCGGGGCGAGCCCGAGTCCGGCGCGGATGGCCTCCCTCGGCCGCCCGCCGCGGAGCCGTACACCGTCCACGGCGACCGTGCCCTGCCGGAGGGGCCGGTCCCCGGCGAGGGCGAGGGCGAGTTCGGAGCGTCCGGCACCGACCAGGCCCGCGAGGCCGACGACCTCCCCCGCCCGGACCTGGAGGGTGACGCCGCGGACGTCGTCGGTGGTGACGTCCCGGACGTCGAGGACGACGTCACCGGGCCGCTGCCGTTCCCGTACGAACACGGTCGACAGGTCACGGCCGACCATCAGCCGGACGAGCGCGCGTTCATCGGTCCGCGCGGCGTCCACCACGCCCGCGGGGCTGCCGTCCCTGAGGACCGCGATGCGGTCGGCGAGCCGGAAGATCTCCCGCATCCGGTGGGAGACGTAGACGATGGCGATGCCGTCGGCGCGGAGCCGACCGATGAGGCCGAAGAGGGCGTCCACCTCGTGCTCGGAGAGCGAGGACGTCGGCTCGTCGAAGGCGATCAGGCGTGCTGGTACCTCACCGGTCAACGCCCGCAGGATCTCGACGAGTTGACGTTGAGCCGGGGTCAGCTGCGAGCCGAGGAGGCGCGGGTCGAGGACGTCGGAGAAGCCGAGCTCGTCCAGGTCCGCGGTGACCCGGCGGACGAGTTCACGGCGGTCGAGGAATCTGCCCCGCCGACGCGGCAGCGCCCCCGCCCAGACGTTCTCGGCCACGGTGACATGGGGGATGATCTCGGGTTCCTGCGGGATGACCCGGACGCCGGCGGCGCGGGCGGCCGCCGGCGAGTCGAAGGTGACGGCCCGGCCTTCGAGGAGCACTCGGCCCTCGTCGGGCATGTGGTCACCCGTGAGGATCCTGAGGAGCGTCGACTTGCCCGCGCCGTTCTCCCCCATCAGGGCCGTGACGTGACCGGCGGGGAAGTCGAGGGTGACACCGCCGAGCGCCTGGACGCTGCCGAAGCGCTTGACGATGCCCTCGACAGCGAGAACCGGCGGGGCGGCGGGTGACGGGCTGCGGGCGGGAGACATGCGGGGACCTCGCTGGGGTGGGAGGGGGTGTGTGATCGGGCGGTCGGGCGGTCGGGTGGTCGGGGGGTCCTGATGCGGGGGGGCGTCCCGGCCCGTCGGTAACGGGGGACGGGTCGGGCCGGGACGCGTCGAGGGGCGGCGGAAGGGGGCGGGGCCGCGGCGGACTCGGGTGGGCGGACTTGGACGCGACGGGCTCAGGCGGGGCGGACTCGGGCGCGGCCGACCCGGACGCGGCCGACCCGGGCGGCGCCTGGCGGAAGCGGGTGCCGGTGGGGCTCCCCGCCCGCAGCCGGTCAACCGCAGGTCAGGCCCGAGGACTTCCACGTACCGGCGTCGACCATCGTCGTGGGGGCGAAGCCCTCGGCCGGGAACTCCTTGCCGTTCTTGAGCTTGTCGTACATGGTCTGGACGGCGAGGGCGCCGACGTCCTTGCCGTTGATGAAGAGGGCGGCCTTCATGCCGCCGGGCTTGCCGGAGCCCCATTCCTTGCAGGCGAGGTAGGCACCGAGGCCGACGCCGATGACCCTGTCCGGACCGAGGCCCGCGTTGGTGAGGGCGGTGACGCCGCCGGCGACGTTCTCGTCGTTGCAGCCCCACACGATCCAGTTCTTCACACCGGGGTTGGCCGTCAAGGTGGCGGCGACCTTGTCCTGTGCGCCGGTGGGGGTGTTGTCGGTGGCGACGTCGATGACCTCCACTCCGGGGACGGCCGCGTCGAAGGCGGCCCGCGCGGCCTTCACGCGGTCGCCGCACACCGTGACGTCCTGCTTCCAGGCGGAGACGATCCTGGTCGCGGACGCCTTCCATCCCGCCTTCGTGAACTCGGCGGCCGCCCGCTTGCCGACTTCGCCGCCCATCTGGGCCCCGCTGAAGCCGATGCGGGGCACGAGGTCGGCCTTGGCGCAGGCCGCCGGGTCGGGGCCGGTGGCGCAGATCTGGTCGTCGGAGGTCAGGAGGGCGACCTTGCCGTCCCGGGCGGTACGGACGACCTGGGGGCCGACGGCCGGGTCGGGGACGACGACGATCACACCGTCGGTGTTCTGGGCGATGGCGGCCTGGACCTCGCTGACGGTCTTGTTGGCGTCGTTGCCTAGGTTGACGACCTTCAGATCGACGCCGAGCTCGTCGGCCCTGGCCTTGGCCCCGGCGGCCTCGCCGACGAAGTACTCCTGGTCTCCCTGCTTCTGAAGGTACGTCAGGGAGATCTTTCCGGTCTTGGGGGCGGCGGCCGGGTCTCCGCCGGATGCGGCCTTGCCGGACGAGCAGGCGGTGGTGAGCCCCAGGCCCACGAGGAGGGTGGCGGCCATGACGGCACGACTGCGGAAGGTACGGGACATCTGCGGGACTCTCCTTGGTGCCGGCCGCGTACGGGTACGGGCCGGCCCGACGCGGGGACGGATCGGATGGCGCGGAGGTGAGGGGGCGGCGCGGAGGTGATGAAGGGAGTGGCGAGGCGCCGACGAGGAGGGGCGACCACGGGTCGCCAAACACTCAAAACTCAACACGTTCAAACGTGATGCGACATATGAGACCCCTCGCGAGCCTCGCCGTCAAGAGGCGGGGCCGAATTCCGCCCGTCGACCACAGCCGCACCGCCCGGGGCTTGCGGTACGAGCATGTTTACGTAAACATACTCGTACCGCGACACCGCGCACCGCACCCGAACACAGGAGCCGCCCCCTCATGCCCGTTCTCCAGACAGACAAGGCCGGTTTCCTGCTCGACGGCCGCCCCTTCCGGCTTCTGTCCGGCGGGCTGCACTACTTCCGGGTCCACCCCGAGCAGTGGGCCGACCGGCTGCGCAAGGCCCGGCTCATGGGCCTCAATACCGTCGAGACCTACGTCCCCTGGAACCTCCACCAGCCACGACCCGACACCTTCCGCCTCGACGGCGGCCTCGACCTGCCGCACTTCCTCGAACTCGCCGCCGCCGAGGGGCTGCACGTCCTACTCCGGCCCGGCCCGTACATCTGCGCCGAATGGGAGGGCGGCGGCCTGCCGTCCTGGCTGCTCGCCGAACCGGACATACGCCTGCGCTCCCGCGACCCCCGGTTCCTGGCTGCCGTCGACGACTACCTCGGGCGTCTGCTCACCCCCCTCCGGCCGTACCTCGCCTCACAGGGCGGTCCGGTGCTCGCCGTACAGGTGGAGAACGAGTACGGGGCGTACGGCGACGACACGGCGTATCTGGAACACCTCGCCGACTCCCTGCGCCGCTGCGGGGTCGACGTCCCCCTCTTCACCTGCGACCAGCCGGTGGACCTGGAGCGCGGCGCGCTGCCCGGCGTCCTCGCCACCGCCAACTTCGGCAGCCGCTCGGCCCACCAGCTCGCCGCGCTGCGCGCCCAGCGGCCCGAAGGTCCGCTGATGACATCGGAGTTCTGGATCGGCTGGTTCGACCGCTGGGGCTCGCACCACGTGGTCCGGGACACCGACGCGGCCGCCCGGGAACTGGACGAACTCCTCGCGTCCGGCGCGTCGGTCAACTTCTACATGTTCCACGGCGGCACCAACTTCGGCTTCACCAACGGCGCCAACGACAAGGGCACGTACCGCCCCACCGTCACGTCCTACGACTACGACGCACCGCTCGACGAGGCCGGCGACCCGACGGCGAAGTACACGGCGTTCCGTGACGTCATCGCCAAGTACGCGCCCGTCCCGAGCGGGCCCACACCGGCCCCCGGCCCCAAACTCGCCTTGCCCGCCCTTGCATTGACGGAGAGCGCCGAGCTGCTGCCGAACGCGGCCGCGCTCGCCCCGACGGCCGTGGAGTCGCGCCGACCGCTCACGATGGAGGAGCTGGAGCAGGACTTCGGCTTCGTCCTCTACGAGACCGTTCTGCCCGTCAGGGGCCCGGCACTCCTTGAGATCGAGCAGGTCCGCGACCGCGCCCAGGTGTTCGTCGACGGCTCGCCGGTGGGTGTCCTGGAGCGCGAACAGCACGAGCACGCACTGGCGTTCACCGTGCCCCGGGCGGGCAGCGTCCTCACGGTACTCGTCGAGAACCAGGGCCGGGTGAACTACGGCGAGGGCATCCACGACCGCAAGGGCCTGCCCGGGAAGGTGCTCCTCGACGGGGTCGAACTCGCGGGCTGGACCAACCGCCCCCTCCCCCTGCCCGGCCCGGACGGCATCCCCTTCGCCCCGACCACGACGACACCCGTCGGACCGGCCTTCCACCGGGGCCGCTTCGAGGTGGACGAGACCGCCGACACCTTCCTCCACCTCGACGGCTGGACCAAGGGCAACGCCTGGATCAACGGCTTCCCGCTCGGCCGCTACTGGTCCCGCGGCCCGCAGCGCTCCCTGTACGTCCCCGCCCCGGCGCTGCGCTCCGGCACGAACGAGCTCGTCGTCCTCGAACTCCACGCCGCCCACCGGGCGCGTACGGTCACGTTCCGCGCGGCGCCGGACCTCGGGCCGACGGAGGAGTAGGACTTCCGCGCCGGTCGGCGTACGCGTGTCGGGCCCCCGATTCCCGTACGCCGACCGAGGATCACGGCACCGCGATCCGCACGCGGTTCAGTCGGTGTCGTCCGCGGCCGTCGCCGCGGGTTTCGCGTGGAGGATCTCGCGGGCCTGCTCGGCGGCGCGCGCGGTGCTCTCGGAGACGAACTGGAGGAAGCGGGCGATGTTCTCCAGGCGGACACCGGCCGGAGTGGCGGGGCCGAGGACGCCGACGCCCTCGCGTGCCGTTTCGACTATCCGAGCGGTGGACCGGGCGCTCGCCATCATCGCCTCGTACCAGACGTCGTTGTCGACGATGTAGCGCTCGCGGCGCCGCTCGTCGCGCTCCCTGCGGACCATGCCCTGGCCCTCCAGGAACGTGATCGCCTTGGAGATGGACGCGGGACTGACCTGGAGGCGCTGGGTGAGTTCCGACGCGGTGAGGCTGCCCGTGTCGGCGAGGCAGAGGGAGCTCATCACCCGGGACATCATCTGGGGCATGCCCGACTGCATCATGACGGTGGTGAACACCTCCTCGTACGCTTGCACGGCCTCGGCATCGCGTCCGTGGGCCTGCGGGAGCACCGTCGCGTCCCGGACGGCGGGCTGCTTGCGGCGGGCCCGCCGTTCGGTCGCGCGGTGGGCGAGGTCGGAACGGTAGGCGGTGGGGCCGCCGTTCCGCATGACCTCACGCGTGATCGTCGAGGTCGGACGGTCGAGACGCCTGGCGATCTCGGCGTAGGCGAGGCCGTCGGCCAGTCCCAGCGCGATCTGCTGACGTTCCTGCTGGGTGAGTCTGCCGCCCGGCATCGCGGTCTCCTTCGTGGTCCGTGGAGTCCTCACTATAGCGTTCACTCTCAATTCATTGCAATGATCACATGCGAGGTTGTTGCGTTAAGCTCAAAACCATTGCAATGAATTCCAGGCCTCTACCTGCCATAACAGCAATTTGACGCAACGGAGTCGTTGTCATCATGGTGAATGCAACGTAGCTTTTCCCTCATCGGAAACGGTGAGCCCGGGAGTGGGCCCGCCCCATGAAGGAGAAGAACCTTGCAGAAGTTCGCCGCCACCGCCGCGATCATCACCGTCCTCGACATCCCCGCCGGGCGCATCCAGCTCATCGCCGCCGACCGTGACGACGCCACCGTCGACATCCGGCCCGCGAACGCCGCCAGGTCCGCCGACGTGAAGGCCGCCGAGCAGGTCTCGGCCGAGTACGCCGACGGGATCCTGCGGATCACCGCCGCCCCGGCCGGGAACCGGCTCCTGGGCGACTCCGGAGCGGTCGAGGTGACCGTCCAGCTGCCCGCCGGCTCCCGGATCGAGGCGAAGACCGCCGCCGGCGACCTCCGCGGCGTCGGACGCCTCGGCGACGTCACCTTCGAAGGCGCACAGGGCACCGTCACCCTCGACGAGACCGCCACCGCCCGCCTCACCCTCCTCGCCGGCGACATCACCGTCGGCCGCCTCGGCGGCGCCGCCGAGATCAGCACCCAGAAGGGCGACCTCCGCATCACCGAAGCCGTCACCGGCTCCGTCGTCCTGCACACCGAGTCCGGCGGGATCACGGTCGGCGCCGCCCGCGGCGTCTCCGCCACCCTCGACGCCGGCACCGCCTACGGCCGCGTCCACAACGCCCTCACCAACACCGACGGCCCCGCAGCAAGCCTGAACATCCACGCCACCACCTCCTACGGCGACATCACCGCCCGCAGCCTGTGAGGAGGCCTGGCCCTGTCCCGCCCCGAGGGCGGCGTACACCGACATCGCGTCAACGCTCTGTCGGAGTACGCCGCCCCGTCGGCGTTCCCGGCCGTCCTTCCGGCCGCAGTCGCGACCGTCAGCCGAACCGCAGCTGCTGGTTGGTTCCGCCGTCGCAGGTGTACTGGCGCAGGGCGATCCCGTCGGCCGCCGAAGACCCGGCCACATCGAGGCACTTGGCGCTGTGCCGAGCCATGAGCGTGACATGGCCGGCGGTGGTCGCCCGTACCGCCCATTCCTGGTTCCGGCCGCCGTTGCAGGCGTACTGGAACACCTGGGCGCCGTCGGCGGCCGAAGAGCCGCTGACGTCAAGGCACTTACCGCTGTGCCGGGCGACGACGCTCACGTACCCGGTCGCGGCGGGCCGGAGCGACCACTGCTGGTTCGCTCCCCCGTTGCACCCGTACTGGACGACGGACGTGCCGTCGGACGTCGAACCTCCCACCACGTCGAGGCACTTGGCGCTGTGCCGGAACACCGGGGTCCGCCACGCGCCGGCCGCGGCGGGACGGAAGGTCCAGGACTGGTTGGCCCCGGCCGTCGGCCGGTAGACGCCCGCCTCGGCCCCGTCGTGTGTCGCCGCGCCGAAGACGTCCAGGAGGAGACCGGACGCACTGTTGACGAGTGCGGCGTGGCCGTCGCCCGTCGTCGAGCGCATCCACCGCTGTTCGGCGCCGGTCCCGGGGGCCGCGAAGCCGAGCGCCCCGGACGCGACCGCGAGCGCCTTGCCCGTACGGACGTTGGTCACGCGGTAGGTGGCCGTGCTGCCCCAGTCGGTCGCCGCGAGCTTGGTGAGGGTCCACTGCTGGGCGGAGTCCGCCGGGTTCGACGTGCGCTGCACCGGAAGGTCCTTCCCGGCGGCGGTGGTGACGGCGAGGGCCATCCCGCTGTGGTCGTTGAGGATCTGCCGGGCCGCTCCGACGGGCGCGCTCGTCGCGGCGGTGTTCACTCCCGTGACGCCCGGCAGGACGAAGGTGGTGACGGAGCCGGCTCCGACGGTGGCCTTCAGCGTCCTGCCCGCCGTGGCGAGGTCCGTACCGCGCTGGACGTCTCGGGTGGCGTCGGTCGTGTACCGCTCGACGGTTCCGCCGACGGACCCGAAACCGTCCAGGTCCAGAGTGAGTTCGCGGGCCGTTCCGCTGCGGTTGGTGTGGACGAGGACGAGCCCCTGCCCCCCGGGCCGTACCGCCGCCAGCGTGTCGGGGTCGTCGGTGGCGAGGACGCGGGCGCCGGGCCGGACGAAGCGGCTGTACTGCGCCATCACCCCGAACTTCTTGTTCTTCCGGATCGGTTCGGTGGCCGCGTCGGCCGGGGTGAAGTCGGCCTGGATCAGGCCCCAGTTGGAGTTCTCCCGGCCCGGCGTCATGTTCTCGTAGTCCTCGACGGCCTGCCACAACACCCAGGCGCTGGGCTCCAGTTCCCTGATGTCGTCGTTGATCCGGCGGGCCAGGTCGAGACCCGGGCTCATGTCTGTGAAGCTCTGCGGCACGCTGCCCCCGAGGTCCACCTCCGACATCCACAGCGGGGTGGCCTCGCCCTTGGCGATGTCGCGGACTCCGGTGCGCCCGCCCGTCCCGTACGTGTGGGTGTTGATCCGGCCCACGGAATCGCGGACGGCGGGTGCGTACTGCTCCCAGTTCGCGCGGGCCGTCGACGGGTTCGTCTCGTCCATGGCGGCGATGGGTGTGGTGACGCCCCGGGCGTCGAGGGTGGCACGCAGGGTGCTGATCATCCGTGCCTGGGAGGCGGGGTCCCAGTGGGAGCCCTCCTGCCGTCCGCCGGCCCGCCAGTAGTCGGTGTCGGGTTCGTTGACCGGGGAGATCGAGTCGAAGGTGACGCCGGAGCCCTGTTCGGCCCTGCGGAGCGAACCGGCGAGGTAGGCGGCGAACCGCTCGTACTGGTCGGAGCGGAGGTTGTCCTGCCGGGGGTCCGCCGCGCCGGAGACCAGACCGCTGCGGGTCATGAAGTACGGGGCGGAGTTGGAGAAGGCCTCGAAGGTGTCGGCGCCCCGGGCCTTGGCGGCGGAGAGCCACCACCGCTGGTTGGCGTCGGCCCGGTCGTTCCAGTGGGCCGGGTTGTCCGGGTCCCACCAGTCGGGGGACTCGGCTCCCGGCCGGTTCCAGTAGCCGGGCACGGCGCCGCCCGGTCGCATGTAGGGGACGGTCTCGGGGCTGTCGCCGCCGCCGATGTTGTAGCGGGCGACGGTGAATCCGAGCCCGTCCGCGCCGTAGAGGGCGTCCGCGAGGGCGTTGCGCTGCGCGTCCGGCCAGCCGCCGGTGACGTTGGCGAACCAGGCGAGGGCGGTCCCCCACCCTTCGAAGGCGGGCTGCTGGTAGCTGGGATCGGGGCGCACGGTCAGCGCGTCGGCGTCCGGCGCGGCGGGCGCGGAGTTCGCCGGGGCGGCGAGGAGGCCGGGCAGAACGAGCGCGGAGGCTGCGGCAAGGGAGCCGAGTCGGGTACGGCGACGGCGCCCGGAGGCCTTGCGGACGTGTGGGGACTGCACGTGTTCACTCCCTGAGGGGGTGCGGGTGACGAGGTCGTGGCCGGGCCCTGGGCACGGGCCGGGCCGGTGGCGCGGAACGAGGGACGTTCGTCCCGCGCCGGTCCGGTGTTCTGCGGGGTTCTCGCGCGTGCTCTGCGGGGGTTCCCGCGCGTGTTCTGCTGGCGTCTCATGCGTGTTCTGCGGGCTTCTCGCGCGGTGGCGCTCCTGCAGCGGCGTCCGAAGCCGTGCGGCGTCCCAAGCCGTGCGGCGTTCAGACCGCCGTACGGCTCCACCGCTGGTTGGTGCCGGTGTTGCAGGTCCACTGGACGAGCGGGGTCCCGTCGGCCGTGGACGTGTTGGTGACGTCGAGGCACTTGCCGCTGTGCGCGGCGACGAGCTGGACGCCCGTGCTCGCGCCGACCGCGCTCCACCGCTGTCCGGCACGGCCGTCGCAGGGGTACTGCGCGACCGCGGCGCCGTCGGCGGTCGAACCGCCGCTCACGGTGAGGCACTTGCCGCTGTACCGGGCGACGATCTGCACCCGGCCGCTGCCGGTGCTCCGGAGCCAGAACTGCTGGTTGACGCTGTTGCCGCCGCAGCTCCACTGGATCACGGCACCGCCGTCGGCGGTGGACCGGTCGGCGACGTCGGCACACTTGCCGCTGTGCGCGGCGGTGAGGGTCTCCCAGCTGCCGAGGCCCTTCACCGTGCCGGCGGCCGTGTCCACGGAGATCTGCGGGAAGTAGTCCATGGTCATGGTCGTCTTCGTGGGGAAGCGGAGCGGCAGCCAGACGTACTGCGAGTCGTTGACGTTGCCGCCCATGGAGTTGCCCCAGCGGTCGCCGAGGTAGAGGTACGAGGTGCCGGAGGTGCCCTGGACGGGCAGGACGTAGGCGGTCTGGGAGCCGTACGCGGTCCCGTCGCCGATGTCCTTCAGGCCGCTCCAGGTGCCGGTGACGCTGGTCGCGGTGCCGTACTTCTGCTGGTTGGGGGACCAGCCGGTGGCGCCGGAGGTGAGCAGGAAGTAGACGCCGTCGCGCTGGAACAGGGCGGGCGCCTCGCGCCACTGTCCGGGCCAGAGCTTCTGGACCTGGGAGGCGATGCCGGTGTAGTCGGCCGTCAGTCGGTAGACGTGCAGGTCGGCGTTCTCGTTGGCGGCGGAGATCATGTAGCCCGCGCCGTCGGTGTCGACGAAGGTCGTGATGTCACGGGACATGTGGCCGAGCGGGCGGAAGCTGCCGAGCCAGGTGTAGTCGCCGTCGACGGTGGAGGAGACGGCGACCGCGGCCCGCGCCTCGCCGTAGTCGGTGGCGTTCTCCTTGTGCATCCACATCACGAACTGCCCGGTGGCCGCGTTGTACATGACCTTGGGGCGCTCGATGTTGGCCGACTGCAGCTCGGGGTGGGTGCTCTGGGTGAGGACGTGGCGGCGGAACTCCCAGGTCCTCAGGTCGGTGGAGCGGTAGGCGGAGACGTACCGGAAGGTGTTGTCGGCGTTCCGGTTCTCGCCGAACCAGTAGTAGTACGAGCCGGCCTTGACGACTCCGCCGCCGTGGGCGTGCACGGGGTTGCCCGCCGGGTCGGTGAACGTGGTGGCGTTGGTGACGGTCGCCGTGGCGGCGTGGGCCGTACCGGCCGGGCCGAGGAGGGAGCCGAGAAGGGAGAAGAGGACGGCACAGAGCGCAGTGAGCACCGTGAACGTCCCCGAGGGAGTGCGTCGCATGATCGCGTACCTCGTGGCTGTGGGGAGGGAGAAAAGGGGGAAGGCGATGCGGGGCGGCCGGACGCACCGGAGGGTGCGGGGAGCTGGCCGGGGGCGGAACGCGCACGCCGAGTCCTGGACGAGCGCCGGGTTTCGCGGAGGTGCCACCCTTCGATGTTCGCGTTAACACGAGCGCTTCGGTGGAGAGTCTGGGAGGGGCGAATCGGACTGTCAAGGAATCGGACGACATCCGCCGAGGGTTTGACCGACCCTCATGTTTGCGTCAACATGCACGGAGTACGGTTGCCCGCGCGCGCGGTCGGCCCCCAGCTCCCTGCGGAAGGTCGCGTGCGTGGTGACGGACAGGAAGACGAAGTCCCCGCGGTCGCGGCCTGCCCGGCAGTGGCCCTCCATGGCGGACGTCGCCACGATGGCGGGCGTCTCCTCGCAGACCGTGTCCCGCGTGGCGAACAACCGTGAGAACGTCGACGCGAACACCCGCGAGAAGGTGCTCTCAGCCATGCAGGAGCTCGGCTACCGTCCCAACACGGCGGCCCGCGCCCTGGTCACCGGCCGGTTCGGAGCCCTGGGCGTGGTCAGCTTCGACGTCGGCGCGCACGGCAACGCCCGCACCCTCGCCGCGATCGCCGACGCCGCCCACGAGGCCGACTTCTCCGTCAACTTCATGGGCGTACGGGCACAGACCGAGGCCGCGGTGCGGCGCGCGTTCCAGCACCTGATGCTGCAGTCCGTCGACGGCATCGTGCTCGTCGAGTCGCAGATGCTCGACACGCCCTCCCTCCGTCTCCCACCGTCGATGCCGGTGGTCGTGGCCGACGGCGACACCGGCCACCGCTACCCCCATGTCGACTTCGACCAGGCCCACGGCGCCCACAGCGTGGTGAGCCACCTCCTCGGCCTCGGGCACCGGACGGTCTGGCATCTGGCGGGCCCGCGCGACTCGTTCGCGGCGCGGCGGCGCGCCGAGTCCTGGCAGCGGACCCTGACGGCGGCGGGCGCGCCCGTACCCCCGGTGCTGTACGGGGACTGGTCGGCGGAGTCCGGCTACCGGGCGGGCCTCGGCATCGCCCGCCGCCGGGAGGTGACCGCCGTCTTCGCCGCCAACGACCAGATGGCGCTCGGGATGCTGCGGGCCCTGCGCGAGTCGGGGCGTGACGTGCCCGGGGACATCAGCGTGGCCGGGTTCGACGACATCGCCGAGGCCGCCTACCTCCATCCGCCGTTGACGACGGTGCACCAGGACTTCGAGGTGGTCGGCAGGCACTGCGTCTCGCTGCTGCTCGACCAGATCGAGGGACGCACGGACGGCCCCCGCCGCAGGGCGGTGGAACCGGTTCTGGTGGTCCGTTCGAGTACGGCCCCACCACCACCGGACACCTCGGCCTGAGCCCCCACACAGCCCTGCACCGAGCCGCCCCGCCGACCTCGACCAAGCCCCCACGCGCCGCCTCACCCGACCCGCCGACCTGGGCCTCACTCCCCCACGCGCCCCCTGACTCGACCTGCCACATCGACCTGAGCCGGCACACGGCCGTGCACCGACCCGCCGACCTCGACCAAGCCCCCGCACGACGCCTCACCCGACCCGCCGAGACCTCGACCGAGACCCCACACGCGACCCCCGACTCGACCCGCCACATCGACCTGTACCGGCACGCCGCCCCTCCCTCGCCCCGCCCCGACCGCGCCCCCGACCTCCCTCTCGGCCCACGCGGCCCACGCGCCACCACCTCGACCTCGCCCCCCGTACCGCCGCCAGAACGCGCAGGTCGCGGGCGTCGACGGCACCACCCTCCAGCTCGGCTTCCCTACCTCGACCGGCCCCTCGTCCCCGGGCCCTCCGGACCCCCCGGCGCCCCCGTGCTCGCCCGTTCCGTCAGGGTCGTCGGGACGAGGCGTACACCCGTCACCGTCTCCCCCCGCAGTTCGCGCAGCACCGCGTCCACGCACAACTCCCCCACCTGGGCGAAGTCCTGGCGCACGGTCGTCAGCGGCGGGATGAAGGAGGCCGCCTCCGCGATGTCGTCGAAGCCGACGACGCTCACGTCCTCGGGCACCCGCCGCCCCCGCTCGTGGAAGGCCCTGAGCACGCCGAGCGCCATCTGGTCGTTGGCAACGAACACCGCGCCGCAGTCGGGCTCGTCGGCGAGCCGCAGCCCCGCCTCGTATCCGGACTCGGGGGTCCAGTCCCCTCGGAGGACGGGCGGTACCTTCCGCCCCTCCTCGCGCAGGACGGCCTCCCAGGCCTCCGCGCGGCGGCCGGCCGCGAAGGACTCCTCGGGTCCCGCGACGTGCCACACGGTGGCGTGCCCGAGGTCGAGCAGGTGCCGCACCGCCGTGCGGGCGCCCTGCCGCTGGTCGGTGTCCACGACCGGGAAGCGGCCGGTGGCGTCGGAGTCCACCACGACCACCTTGACGTGCGGGGGCAGGGTGAGCGCGGCGGTGTCGAGGAGGTGGACCTCCATGATGAGCACGACGGCGTCGACGGCCAGTTCGTCGAGCCGGGTGAAGGCTCCCCTGACGTTGTCCTGGGTGGGCGCGTCGAGCGGGATGAGCGTGACGGCGTATCCCGCGCGGGAGGCCGATCCGGCGATGGCCTCAAGGGTGCGGACGTTGCCGGTGCTGGAGAGGCCCATGGTGATCACGCCGATGGCACGGAACTCGCCTCGCTTGAGGGCGCGGGCCGCGCTGTTGGGCCGGTAGCCCAGCTGTTTCATGGCGTCGAGGACCTTCGTGCGGGTGCTCTCGACGACGGCCGCGTCGCCGTTGGAGACGCGGGAGACCGTCTGCGAGGAGACCCCCGCGAGCTGGGCGACGTCCGCCATGGAGACCCGGCGCGGCCTGCCTCTCGCCCCTCGTGGGCCGCCGCCCCCGGCCGTCGTCGACCCACCGGCCGTGTTCTTCTCCGCCACCCGAATCCCTCTCATTCACCGCTGCTTCACGCTTGACGCCCCCCAGTGGGAGTGTCACCATCACGCTACCGATGATTACGTAAACATTTCTCGTCGGCCAGCCCTCGCGAGGCCGATTTCCGGCCGCCAGGCCCGCACATCTCGCTCCCCTCGCACCGTCTTCGTCTCTCCCGCTCCGCTCCCCGTCTCCGGACCCGCTCGGTCACCGACGCAAGGACCCCAGCCATGACGCTCCTGTCGACGCGCGCTACGGCAGCACCACCGCCCCGCCCACGAGCCCGCTTCCGTCTCCGCAAGGAGGCCCTCGTGGGCTGGGGATTCGCCGGCCCGTTCGTCGCGGTCTTCGGCCTCGTCTTCCTCGCGCCGATCGGATACGCGCTGTACCTGAGCCTCTTCCAGGACCGGCTCATCGGCGGCACCTCCTTCGTCGGGCTCGACAACTACGGCAAGGCACTCACCGACCCCCGCTTCTGGGAGGGTCTGACCCGGGTCGGCCTCTTCCTCCTGGTCCAGGTGCCGGTGATGCTGGGCATCGCCCTGCTCGTCGCCCTCGCGATCGACAGCGGCCGGCTCTACGGCAAGGCCTCCTTCCGCGTCTCGATCTTCCTCCCCTACGCCGTGCCCGCCGTCGTCGCCAGCCTCATCTGGGGCTTCATGTACGGCACGCGGTTCGGCCTCGTCGGGAACGTCAACGACGCGTTCGGGATCGCGCTGCCGGACCCGCTCTCCCCCTCCCTGGTCCTCGCCTCCATCGGCAACATCGTGACCTGGGAGTTCGTCGGGTACAACATGCTGATCTTCTACGCCGCCCTCAAGGTCGTGCCCCGCTCGCTCTACGAGGCCGCGGCGATCGACGGCGCCGGCGAGTGGCGGGTCGTCACCTCGATCAAACTGCCCGCGATCCGCAGCGCGCTCGTCATCGCCACGATCTTCTCGATCATCGGCAGCTTCCAGCTCTTCAACGAGCCGAGCATCCTGCAGAAGCTCGCTCCCAACGCCATCACCAGCGACTTCACCCCCAACCTCTACACCTACTCGCTGTCCTTCTCGGGCCAGCAGCACAACTACGCGGCGACCGTGGCGATCGTGATGGGTGTCCTCACCGCGATCATCGCCTACGCGGTCCAGCTGCGCGGCATGCGGAAGGGCTGAGCCGATGACCACCTCCCTCACCAGCACGGTCTCCGGATCCGGAACCCCATCCGCCGCCGGTTCGCCCGGCGCCGACACCGACGCGAAGGCCGGCACCCGCACCCTCACCCGCACCCGCACCCGCACCGCGAAGCGCCGCAAGCGTCCCCCGCACACCCCGCTCCACCCCCGCCCCAGCGTGCCGCTGACCCTCGTGACCGGCCTGGTCCTCGTCTACACCCTGCTCCCGCTCGCCTGGCTGGTCATCAACGCGACCAAGGACCAGAACGGGCTCCTCGACTCCTTCGGCCTCTGGTTCGCCGAGGACAGCCACTTCTGGGACAACATCGGCCGGACCCTCACGTACGACGACGGTGTCTTCGTCCGCTGGCTGCTCAACACCCTCATGTACGTCGTCGCCGGCGCGGGCGGCGCCACGATCCTCGCCGTCCTCGGCGGCTACGCCCTCGCCACGTACGACTTCCCCGGCCGCCGTGCGGTGTTCGCGGTGGTCCTCGGGGCCGTGGCCGTACCCGGCACCGCCCTCGCCGTCCCCACCTTCCTGATGTTCAGCAACATGGGACTCACGAACACCCCGTGGGCGGTGATCATCCCGTCCCTGATCTCGCCCTTCGGGCTCTATCTGATGTGGGTCTTCGCCGCCGAGTCCGTCCCCACCGAACTCCTGGAGGCCGCGCGCATCGACGGCTCCGGCGAGCTGCGCACCTTCTTCACCATCGCGCTGCCGCTGCTGATGCCGGGGACCGTCACCGTGCTCCTGTTCTCGATGGTCGCGACCTGGAACAACTACTTCCTTCCGCTGATCATGATCAAGGACCCCGACTGGTACCCGCTGACCCTCGGCCTCAACGCCTGGAACGCGCAGGCGCAGACGGCGGGCGGCGAGGCCGTGTTCGACCTCATCATCACCGGCTCCCTGCTGACGATCGTCCCGATCGTGGCCGTGTTCCTGCTGCTCCAGCGGTACTGGCAGTCCGGCCTGGCCGCGGGCAGCGTCAAGGAATAGCGCCCACTCCTCCTCTTTCCTCCTTCCTCTCTCCTCACCCTCCTTCCCCTCCCCTCCGCACCCTCGACCAGGAGCACAGCCCATGAGAAAGCACACCACCCGCAGACTCCTCGGCGCCCTCGCCGTCGTCTCCACGCTCGTGCTGACCGCCACGGCCTGCGGCGGCGGCGACGCCTCCGACGGCGGTGCAGGCGGCAGCAGCCCGAAGGACGTCGAGGCCGCGCTGGCGAAGGGCGGAAAGGTGACCGTGTGGGCATGGGAGCCCACGCTCAAGAAGGTGGCGGAGGACTTCGAGAAGAAGTACCCGAAGGTCGACATCGAGCTGGTCAACGCGGGCACCGGCGACAAGCAGTACACCGCCCTGCAGAACGCGATGGCGGCGGGCTCCGGTGCCCCCGACGTGGCACAGGTCGAGTACTACGCCCTGGGCCAGTTCGCCATCGGCAAGTCCGTCGAGGACCTCTCCTCCTACGGCGCCCGGAAGTACGGCACGACGTTCACCTCCGGCCCGTGGAACGCGGTCACCGAGGAGGAGGCCATCTACGCCCTGCCCATGGACTCCGGGCCGATGGCGTTCTTCTACAACAAGAAGGTCTTCGACAAGCACGGCATCGAGGTGCCGACCACCTGGGACGAGTACGTGGAGGCGGCCCGCGCCCTCCACAAGGCCGACCCCAAGATCTTCATCACCAACGACACCGGCGACGCCGGCGCCACGACCAGTCTCATCTGGCAGGCCGGCGGACGGCCGTACAAGACGGACGGCACGGACGTCACCGTCGACTTCGGCGACGAGGGCACCAAGAAGTACACCGCCACCTGGCAGAAGCTCCTCGACGAGAAGCTGGTCGCGCCGATCAGCTCGTGGAGCGACGCCTGGTACAAGGGCCTGGCCGACGGCTCCCTCGCCACCCTCTCCATCGGCGCCTGGATGCCGGCCAACCTGACCTCCGGGGTCGCCTCCGCCTCCGGCGACTGGCGGGTCGCCCCGCTGCCGCAGTGGACGAAGGGCGACAAGGTGAGCGCGGAGAACGGCGGCAGCTCGCTCGCCGTGCCGAAGGCCGCCAAGAACAAGGAACTGGCCTACGCCTTCACGGAGTTCGCGACCACCGGTGCCGGTGCGAGCTCCCGGGTCGCCGCGGGCGCCTTCCCCGCCACGCGCGCGGACCTGGAGTCGAAGGCGTTCCTCGACACCCCGTTCCCGTACTTCGGCGGCCAGAAGGCCAACCGGATCTTCGCCGATTCCGCCCGCGACGTGGGCGCCGACTGGTCCTACCTGCCGTACCAGGTGTACGCGAACTCGATCTTCAACGACACCGTGGGCAAGGCGTACGTCTCCCCCACCACGATCACCGACGGCCTGAAGAAGTGGCAGGAGGCCTCGGTGACGTACGGCAACGACCAGGGCTTCACCGTCAACAAGTAACCACCGCCGCCCGTCCGGCCGCGCCGGGGTCCCGGTCGCGGCCCCGGACGCGGACGCGCGTAGCGTGAGACGCGTCGGCTCCGTCGTCTCTCACCTGGAGATCCGCCTGTGTCCAGCGCCGCCCCGACCCGCACCGCCGTCGTCGAATCCCTCATGGACCGCTTCCCCGGAGTCCCTCCGGAGGCCGTGTTCAAGGAGGACCTGCTGCGCGGCGGGCTCGCCTTCGACCCGTCCGCGCTGTCCGGGAACGAGGGGGGTGAGGTGAAGCCGAAGTCGTACTTCATCTTCTCCTTCGACCACCGGACGCTGCCGGAACTCGGGGAGGCGGCGCTGAACCGCCCGCCGGAGGAGATCGTGCTCACCGGCGGTCCGTACGAGCTGCGTCGCACGGTGGTGTCGGTACGGGTCAACCCCTCGTCCCCGTACCGGGTGGCGCCCGACGGCGACGGGGCGCTGGCGCTGTTCCTCGACGGGGTCAAGATCGCCGACGTCGGTCTGCCGCCGATGCCGGAGTACTACCGGCACCCGCTGTCGAACGGCAAGTCCGTGATGGAGGTCGCCCCGACCATTCAGTGGGGTTATCTGATCTACCTCACGGTCTTCCGGGTCTGCCAGTACTTCGGCGCCAAGGAGGAGTGCCAGTACTGCGACATCAACCACAACTGGCGCCAGCACAAGGCGGCGGGCCGCCCGTACACCGGGGTGAAGCCGGTCGACGAGGTCCTGGAGGCGCTGGAGATCATCGACCGTCACGACACCGCCCGTACCTCGACCGCCTACACCCTCACGGGCGGCGCGGTCACGTCCCAGGTCGGCGGGAAGGACGAGGCCGACTTCTACGGGCAGTACGCGCGCGCGATCGAGGAGCGCTTCCCCGGCCGCTGGATCGGCAAGGTCGTCGCGCAGGCCCTGCCGAAGGAGGACGTCCAGCGCTTCCACGACTACGGCATCCGGATCTACCACCCGAACTACGAGGTGTGGGACCGCCGGCTCTTCGAGCTGTACTGCCCCGGCAAGGAGCGCTACATCGGCCGGGACGAGTGGCACCGCCGGATCCTGGACTCCGCCGAGATCTTCGGGCCGCGCAATGTCATCCCGAACTTCGTCGCGGGCGTCGAGATGGCCCGCCCGTCCGGGTTCCTGACCGTGGACGAGGCGATCGCCTCCACCCGGGAGGGGCTGCGGTTCTTCATGTCGCGCGGGATCACGCCCCGCTTCACCACCTGGTGCCCGGAGCCGACCACCCCGCTGGGCCGCGAGAACCCGGACGGGGCGCCGCTGGAGTACCACCTGCGACTGCTTGAGGCGTACACGGCGACGCTGCAGGAGTACGGACTGACGGCGCCGCCCGGGTACGGGCCCGCCGGCCCCGGCCGCGCGGTGTTCTCGGTCAGCTCCTTCATGGACGCGCTTCCGCCCGCTCCGGGCGAGTGACGGAGCCAGAGCCGAAACCGGAGTCGGAGTCGAAACCGAAACCAGGGTCGGGGTCGGAGTCGGAGTGAACGGGAAAGAGCCGGTGCCCTTGCGGGGGCACCGGCTCTTTGCCGCGTGGGGTCAGGCCACGAGCTCCGTCTCGCCCTTCGGGTCGGCCGTCGGGTCGGCCGTCGGGGCCGGCTTGCCGTCACGCATCACCAGGGTGGCGAGGACGGCCGCCGCGAGGACACCGACGGCGCTGATGGTGAAGGTGGTGGCCATCGAGGAGGCGAAGGCCTCCTTGGCGGCGTCGATCAGACCGGTGTCGCCCTGGGCGGTGGCCAGTGCGCCGCCGATCGACTGCTTGGCCTGCTCGGGGGCGTCGGCCGGCATCTCGGAGCGGAAGGTGCTGGTGAGGAGCGAGCCGAGGATCGCGATGCCGAGCGCGGTGCCGGCCTGCTGGATGGTGTCGTTCAGGGCGGAGCCGACGCCCGCCTTCTCCGCGGGGATGGTGCTCATCAGCGCGCCGACGGCGGCCGGCATCGCGAGGCCGGCACCGAGGCCGAGGAGGCCGAGGGCGACGGCCGGGACGGTGAAGCCGGAGTGGGCGTCGACCGTGGTCAGCAGGGCGAAGGAGCCGGCCATGGTCAGCATGCCGGCCAGGATCAGGAGGCGGTTGCCGATCTTCGCGGCGAGGCCGGCGCCTGCGCCGTTGCCGATGAGGGCGGCGACGGCGAGCGGGACGAAGGCGAGACCGGCCTTGACCGGCGAGTAGCCGAGGACGAACTGCAGGTACTGGGTGAGGACGAGGAGCAGGCCGCCGTTGCCGATCTGCACGAGGGTCAGCGAGAGCGAACCGCCGCTGAAGTTGTGGTGCTTGAAGAGGACCAGCGGCACCATCGGCTCCGGGGTGACGTTCTCCCAGATCACGAATCCGCCGAGGGTGACGACCGCGACCGCCAGGGTGATGAGACCACGGCCGTCGAAGGCGCCGTGCTGCGGGATCTCGATGATCCACCAGATCATCGCGGTCATGCCGACCGCCGAGAGGATCGCGCCGAGCGGGTCGGGCTTCTGCCACGGCCCCTTCGACTCGGGCATCAGGGTGAGGGCGGCGAGGACGGCGAGGACGACGACCGGGACGTTGATGAAGAAGATCGACTGCCAGGAGAAGTGGTCGATCAGGAAGCCGCCGAGGACCGGGCTGCCGACCAGACCGAGCATGGAGACCGAGCCCCAGGCCGCCATCGCCTTGGGGCGCTCGTCCTCGTCGAAGACGGTGATGAGGATGGAGAGCGTGGAGGGCATGATCAGCGCGCCGCCGATGCCCATGGCGACCCGGGCGGCGATGACCTCGCCGGGGGTCGTGCAGACCGTCGCGGCCAGGGAGGCCGCGCCGAAGAGCAGCAGGCCGATGATCATGATCTTGCGGCGGCCGAAGCGGTCGCCGAGGCTTCCCGAGGTGAGCAGGAGTCCCGCGAAGACCAGGATGTAGGAGTCCAGGATCCACTGGATGTCCTGGGCACTCGCCCCGATGCCCTCCGTCATGGACGGAACCGCGACGGTCAGCGCCATGCTGTCGACCACCAGGACCAGGGTGCTGAGGCACAGCACGACCAGGATCCACCAACGGCGTGGGTTGCGGTTTCGGGTTTCCA
Organism: Streptomyces sp. NBC_00250; assembly: GCF_036192275.1. Classification (NCBI taxonomy): domain Bacteria; kingdom Bacillati; phylum Actinomycetota; class Actinomycetes; order Kitasatosporales; family Streptomycetaceae; genus Streptomyces; species Streptomyces sp. NBC_00250. The sequence goes on from NZ_CP108088.1 coordinate 2,177,195, forward strand.
TGGGACTTCCCCCTCGGCTTCGGAAGCGCTCGGCTTCCGTCGGCGCTCGTTTTCCTTCGATGCGAACACTGTACGCAGCTGCGCACACTGTTCGCAAGCCCCGATCGCTGTACGCTGGATGCGAACGCCGTACGCACAGAAGCGCATCGAGGAGGACCATGGCCGCCAAGGCGAATCCCGTTCCGTCCGTATGGGCACGACAGCAGTCCGCCCCCGACCAGCCCGCGCTCAGCCGGGCGGCGATCGTCCGCGAGGCGATCGCCATGCTCGACGCCGACGGCATCGAGGCGCTGAGCATGCGCAAGCTCGGCGCCCGCCTGAACGCGGGCGCGACCTCCCTCTACCGGCATGTCGCGACCAAGGACGAGCTGATGGAACTCGCCGTGGACGAGGTCGCGGCCGAGTTCACCGTCCCGCCGCCGGGCAGCCCCTGGCGCGCCGCCGTCACCGAGGCCTCGGTCTCGTTCCGCGCGACGGCCCTGCGCCACCCCTGGCTCTCGTCCGTCCTCGGACAGGCGGGCCTCGCCTATCTGGGCCCCAACCTGATGTCGTACTCGGAGCGGCTCGCCGGCCTGTTCACGGCCGCCGGTTTCCCGGAGCCGAGCCGCGCGATCGACACGGTCATGTCGTACGTGATCGGCATGAGCACGACGGAGGCGGCCTGGCTCAGCACGGTCGCGCGCTCCGGGAGGACGGAGGGGGACCTCATCGCCAGCCTGATGCCGGCCGCCCAGCAGGCGGCGGCCGGGCACGACCACCTCACCGAGGCGTACGCGGACGCCGCCGTCCACGCGACGGTGGACCCGGTCGCGATCCGGGACGAGAAGTTCTTCTACGGACTGGAAGTGGTTCTGGACGGCCTGGAGATGCGGCTGCCGCGCTGAGGTGAGGCGGGGGCCGGGGCCGCTGCCGCCCCCGGATCCGCTTCCGTCCGACGATCCTCCTCCGTCCTCGGGTCCGCTTCCGTCCGACGATCCCCTTCCACCCTCGGGTCCATTTCCGTCCCGGGATCCGTTTCCGCGTCCGGCCACATGCGCGCCGCGCCCGCGGCCCCCGCCAGGGCCACGGCGGCGAGTGCGGCCGCCGCGGTGGCCGGGCCCGCCGTCGCGGTGAGCCAGCCGGCGAGCGGGTAGGTGAGCAGCCAGCAGGCGTGCGAGAGGGAGAACCGGGCCGCGAAGGCCGCGAGCAGGTCGTCGCTCCGGACGGAGCGGCGCACCACCCGGCCGGCCGGGGTGAGGACCGCGGAACCCGCCGCGCCGGTGATCAGCCAGACGGTGAGCAGGGCCGGCCAGGACCAGGCCCCCGTCGGGACCATGAGACCGAGGGCCAGCAGCCCCAGGGCCCCGGGCAGGACGAAGGCGGCCCGCGCCATGACCGCGCGGTCGCCGGTCCGCTCCAGGACGCGAGGCAGGAGCAGCGCCACCGCCATCGAGCCCGCGCCGTACGCGCCGAGGGCGAGCGGTACGTGTCCGGCAGGGCGGCCGAGGGTGTCCCGGACGAGGATCACGGTGTCGACCAGGACCACGGCCCCGGCCGCGGCGACGGCCAGGTCGAGGGCGAGGAGGGCCCGCAGGCGCGGGGCGGAGAGCACGAGCCGGATCCCGGAGACGGCTCTGGCGTACGCACGCGGGCAGGGGGCACCGCCGTCGGCGGGCTTCGGGTCCGCCCCGGGGAAGGCCGTCGCGCGGACCAGGAGGGCGGAGGCGAGGAATCCCGTGGCGGTGCCGGTGAAGAGCCAGGTGTACGGGACGACGGTCAGCAGTGCGGCGGCGAGCATCGGGCTCGCCAGGCTCTCCAGGTCGTAGGCGAGCCTGGCGAGCGACAGGGCTTCGGTGTAGTCGCGTTCGTCGGGCAGCACCTGCGGGATCGTCGCCTGGAAGGCCGGGGTGAAGGCGGCCGAGGCGGCCTGGAGCAGCAGGATCAGGACGTACACCTGCCAGATCCGGCTGACGAACGGCAGCGCGAGGACGACCGCCGCGCGCACCAGGTCCATGGAGGCGAGCAGGGCCCGCCGGGGTACGCGGTCGGCGAAGGCGGCGACGAGCGGGGCGAGCACGACGTACGCGGCCATCTTGATCGCGAGGGCGGTGCCGAGGACGGCGGCGGCGTTCGCGCCCGCCAGGTCGTACGCGAGGAGGCTCAGGGCCACGGTCGCCAGGCCGGTGCCGGTGAGGGCGACGACCTGCGCGCCGAACAGGCGGCGGTAGGTGGGGTTGCGCAGCACGGACAGCATGAGGACGCCCCCGGTCGGCCACGGCGGACTGCGGACGTGTCCAACGTAGCCGACGTGTGCATGATTGCGCACACGTTGACGCCAGGAGGTCCCCGCCAGGAGGCCTTCGAGGGGCCCCTCAGTCGTGCCAGGGCTCCCCGCTCACCTCGTGGTCGGCGCGGCTGATCGCCTCGACCACCAGTCGTTTCAGATGGCCGTCCGGCATCGCGTACACGACCCGGCGTCCGTCCTTGCGGGACTGGACGAGGCCGGCGAGGCGCAGCTTGGCCAGATGCTGGCTGACGGCGGGGCGGGCGGCCCCGCAGGCCTCCGTCAGGGCGGTCACATCGGCCTCGCCCCGAGTGAGGAGCCACACAAGGTGCAGCCGGGTGGGGTCGGAGAGCAGGCCGAACACCTCCGCCGCCGCGGAGAGTTCGAGCGCTCCCGGCGTCCGCTCGTGCGGACGGGGGACGGCCGCGGGGTCCAGGCGCTCAGACATGGGCCCATGGTAGGCAGACGAGCCGGTCCCGACCCCAGGGCCCGTGGACCCGGGCACCGTCCGCTCGTGGATGACGCCGCCCGTCCCGTGTCAGATGCGCAGTTCCTTCGCCTCGAAGCGGCCGTCACCCAGGACCAGGACGAAGGAGACCTGCTGACCCTCGGAGACCGTGCGCCCCTCGCCTTCGATGTCCTCGGCGCTGAAGTAGACCTGCTCCTCGGAGCCCACGGGGACGACGAATCCGTACCCGCCGGCACGGTTGAAGGACTGAACGAACCCCTTGCTTCTGCCTTCCACGGCGGCCTCCTCGTCGTCATCGGCGACACGGCCGGGCGGGGCGAGGGGCCCGCTCGGCCGCATCCGCGTCTCACGGGACTTGTACCCCGTCCGCCCGCCGCTCGCCCGCCGGGCCCGGACCCCGGGCGCCGGCCGCCGCCCTTGTGTACGAACCACACCCCGGAGTCTCGTACAATATTCAACAGAGGCCTGGTGTCGGAGATCCCCCGTGTCCGACACCAGGCCTCTTCATGCCCTCCGTCAGGCCCGGCCGCCCGGGTGGGCGATCCTCGCCGTGATCGCGGCGATGCGCCGCGCCGACTCCTCCGGGGAGGCCACCGGCTGGACGATGTGGCTGACCGTGAGCCGCACGATCGTCTCGACGGCGAGCCCGCGGGACTCCTCGTCCACCTCGGGCCAGGCCTCGATCGCGTAGGCGTCGAGCATCGCCATCGCCGTACCGAAGACCGGCTCCGGGCGGGTCGTGAGATAGGCGAGCAGATCGTCCTCACCGCCGCGCGCCGCGACCAGGACGCCCTTGACGAGGGGGTTGTCCACGGCCTGCTGGAGCGTGTAGCCGACCCCGGCGGCGGCCGCCGCCTCCAGGTCGCCCCGGTGGGCGTCGAGTTCGCGCTGGATGCCGAGCAGGAAGCCCTCCAGCTCGCGCTGGACCAGGGCCTTGCCGATGGCCTCTTTCGAGCCGAACTCGTTGTAGAGGGTCTGACGGCTGATGCCGGCGGCCCGCGCGACGGCGGTCATGCGCAGCCCGCCCCAGCCGTCGGCGGCGACGAGTCGGTAGGCGGCGTCGAGCACCTGCTCGCGCAGCAGGGACCGAACACTTTCACGAAAGCGTGTCATCGTGAGGCCACTTTATCGATCGGGGACCGTCCGGCCGTCCCGCAGGGCCCGCCTCGACCACACATGAGTCGACCAATCAACCGCCCCCTGATCGATATTCGATCAATCGACACTTTTACATTGACTCGATCACAGGGCCCACCTAGCTTCTGGCGGCACCAGACCACGAGAAAGGTGTCGCTTCATGACCATGGAGCCAACTCCGGGGCGGGGTAGGGCGATCGGTGGGCCCGTCGCCGTCGCGTTCGCCCTCGCGCTCGCCCTCACCGGCGGCCCCGCCCTGACCGCCGTGCCCGCCTCGGCCGCCGGGAGCACCACGTACCTGGACTGCTCGCGCACGGACGCCGGCGACGGCAGCCAGGCCTCGCCCTTCAACAGCGTCGCCCAGGCGAACGCGAGGACGTACGCGGCCGGGGACACGCTCGCCCTCGCGTCCGGCACCACCTGCACCGGGTCCCTCGCCCCCAAGGGCAGCGGCACCGCCGCCGCCCCCATCACGCTCACGAGTTACGGCACCGGCGCGCTGCCCGTGATCGACGGCGACGGCGCCCCGGACACCGTCTCCCTGACCAACCAGGACCACTGGCGGATCAGCAACCTCAAGCTGACCAACCCCGCCGCCTCCCTGGCCCGTCGCACGGGGCTGCGGATCTCCGCCACCGACGGACGGGCGCACCGCGGCTTCGACATCGGCTACCTGGTCGTCGACCGTGTCGCCGGCCAGACCAGCAAGAACAGCCCTACCACCGAGGACTTCGTCCAGTCCGCCGGCATCGTCACGGGGGCGAGCGGCACCAACTCGACCCTCAACGACGTCCACGTCCACCACAACCAGATCAGCAACACGGGCGGGGGCGGCCTCAAGATCCGGGTCGGTGCCATGGCGGTCAAGGGCTCCGGGGTCCTGATCGAGCACAACGCCGTCAAGGACGTCGGCGGCGACGGCATCATCGCGAGTTACGCCGACGCGCCCATGATCCAGTACAACAACGCCTCCGGCGTCGGCAACGGCGTCTACCCCTTCTCCGGCGGCAACTTCGCCGGCATCTGGGTGCTCGGCGACCACAACCCGACCATCCAGAAGAACGCCGTGTACGGCATCACCAGGATGTCCGTGGCCGACAGCCAGGCCTTCGACTGCGACTGGGGCAACACCGGCACCTGCACGATCCAGTACAACTTCAGCCGCGACAACATCGGCGGCTTCTTCCTCGACTGCGACGGCTGCGGCACCATCGGCGGCGCCCGGCAGGTCATCCGCTACAACATCTCCGAGAACGACTGCCGGATGAGCAGCGTCAGCGCGGGCCGGTCCGCGCTGCACATGTACAACAACGTCCTCTACTGCACGGACAGGAAGTTCAGCATCACGCTCCCCGACGAGAGCGTCGTCGAGAACAACATCTGGGTGGGCACCACCGACTCCCGGCTGCCCACGGCCGCGGGGATCTCCTGGCTGTGGAACGTCTTCCAGGGCGTGCCGAGGCCGACCGCCAACGGCATCGTGGGCGACCCGCAGTTCGTGAACCCCGGCACCGGCGGCGACACCATCCACTCCGTCGACGGCTACAAGCTCCGTGCCACGTCCCCGGCGTTGAACAACGGCTCCGTGATCAGCGGCAACGGAGGCCGCGACTACTGGGCGAACCCGGTGTCCGCGACCTCCAAGCCGCACCGCGGCGCGTACAACGGCCCCGGTCTGTAGCCCGCCCCGCGTCCCCGGACCGGCCGGTGTCAGGCGCCGGGGACGGTCGTCCTCGTCAGCCACGGGGCGGCGGCCGCGAGCAGCGCGGTCACGCCGAGCGGGATCGTCGGCCCGGGTACGGGAGCGAAGTGCGGCGAGTGGTTGGCGGGGACGGTGTCGGGGAGGCCGTCCTCCAGGAGCGAGTCGGGGTCGACGTCCGCGTAGAGGGCGGGGTCGGCGCCACCGAAGTGCCAGAAGACGGAGGGGACGCCGAGCGCGGTCCCGAAGGTGCCGAAGTCCTCGCTGCCGGTGATGATCTGAGTGAGCGTGAAGACCCGCCCCTCACCCAGGACCTCGGTGAGGGAGTCCTGCACGACGGCGGTCGCCCCCGCGTCGTTGGCGGTGACCGGGAAGGAGTTGAGCGGGGTGAACTCCGGCTCCTTGGGGGCGCCCGAGGCGACGGCCTCGGCCCGGACGATGCGCGTGACGGCGGCCAGGATCCGGTCCCGTACGGCCGGGGTCGTCGAGCGGACGTTGATCCACAGCTCGGCGGTGTCCGGGATGATGTTCTCCTTCGTCCCGGCGTGCAGCGAGCCGACGGTGACGACACCTGTCTGGGCGGGGCCGATCTCCCGGGAGACCACCGTCTGCAGCCGCATCACGACGGCCGCCGCGAGCACCACGGGGTCGACGGCCGTCTCCGGGGAGGAGCCGTGCCCGCCCCGGCCGAAGAGGGTCACCCGGAAGTTGTCGGAAGCCGCCATCACCGGTCCCGGCCGGGTCCCGAAGAAGCCGACCGGGGCGGGGGCCACGTGCTGGCCCAGACAGACCTCGGCGCGCGGGAAGCGGTCGAGGAAGCCGTCCTCGATCATGGCGGGCGCGCCGCCGATCTCCTCGGCCGGCTGGAAGACGGCGACGACGGTGCCGTGCCAGGCCTCCCGGTGTGCGGCGAGCTGGCCGGTGGCGCCGAGCAGACAGGTGACGTGCATGTCGTGCCCGCAGGCGTGCATGACGGGCACTTCGTTGCCGTCGGGGTCGGTGCCGGTGGCGGTGGAGGCGTACGGGAGTCCGGTCTCCTCCTTGACGGGGAGGGCGTCCATGTCGGCGCGGAGCAGGACGACGGGGCCGGGGCCGTTGGCGAGGACGCCGACGACTCCGGTACGTCCGACGCCCTCGGTGACCTCCCAGCCCTGGGCCCGCAGCAGCCCGGCGACGACACCGGCGGTCCGGAACTCCTGGAACGAGAGCTCGGGGTGGGCGTGCAGGTCCTCGTAGAGGGCGAGCAGCTCGGGCAGCCGCGCGTCGAGGCCGGAGAGGAGCGGGGCGACGGACGTGACTGCGGTCTCGACGGTCATGCGGAGTCCTTTGCGGTGCTGAGGGACGGGGACGGGGAGGCCGACGGTTCGTCGGCGGCGGCGCGGAAGGCGGCCGCGTCCTGTGGGGTGAGGCAGGCCATGACGGCGGCGATGAGCGCGCCGAGGACGAGGAAGCCGAAGGCGACCTGGAAGGAGAAGGCGTCGGCGAGGGCTCCCATGACGGGCGGGGCGACCATGCCGGCGACCTGGCCGCCGAAGATGACGACGGCGCTGCCCACGCCCACGTGGGCCGGGGAGAGACCGGCGAGGGGGACGGCGAAGATCGGCATGTAGGCGAGGGAGGCGGCGAACACGGCGACGGTGCCGAAGACGACGAAGCCGGGGACGGACGGCGCGTTCGCCATGAGGAGCAGGGCGACGGCCGCGACGGCCATGCCGGGGACGATGATCCTGCGGTGGTGGCCGCCGAGCCGGTCGGCGAGCCGGCCGCCGAGGACGGTGGCGATCGCGGCGCCGAGCGCGGGGACGGCGATGAGGGCTCCGGCGGAGGTGAGGGAGACGCCGTGTTCCTCGCCGAGATACGACGGGACCCAGGTGTTGAGGCCCCAGACGATGGTGTTGTAGCCGAACATCATGAGGGCGAAGCGCCACAGGACGCCCTTGCGCAGGATCGCGCGGAGGGCGGGGCGGGCGGCCCCGGTGGCGGCGTCCTCCGCACCGTCCGTACGGGGCAGCGGGGCCGGGAGCCAGAGGCGTACGGCGAGGAGGGCGAGGATGCCGAGGGCGGCGGTCGACCAGAAGGCCGAGCGCCAGCCGAAGACGGCGACGAGCGGGGCGACGGTCAGCGGGGTGATGACGGCGGCGAGGGCGTTGGAGCTCATGACCGTGCCGTTGGCACTCATGCGTTCCTCGGGCCGGGTGCGCTCGACCAGGACCTTCATGGCCGCGGGCGGGAAGATCCCCTCGGCCGCGCCGAAGGCGAAGCGCAGGGCCAGCAGTACGGCGAAGGACCAGGCGAAGCCGGTGAGGGCGGTGAAGACCGACCAGGTCAGCAGTGCCCAGAGGGTCACCCGTCGGCCGCCGAACCGGTCGGCGAGCAGGCCGCCGGGGATCTGGCAGAGGGCGTAGGCGAGGAAGAAGGCGGAGACGACGAGGCCCTGCTGGGTGCGGTCGAGGTCGAACTCGGCGCCGAGGGAGGGCAGGACGAGGTTGATCACGAGCCGGTCGGCGTAGTCGACCAGCCAGGCCGCGAAGAGCAGGACGACCGTGACGCGGACGGTTCTGCGGTGCGCGGACGGCGCCACGGGGGACGCGGGAAGGGTCGGAGCAGGCACGGTACTCCTCTCGCCGGTGGCCGAATCTGGTGGTCGGCCGGAAGTGCCCCTACGATCCGGTCCGTGAGCGAGAGCCCTTCCGGATTGCCGGAAAGCGTCAGCGAGAGCACCTCTGAGCCGGATTCCGGCACGGAGGGCGCTCTCGCGGGCTTCTCCGAGCTGGATCTGGCGCTGATCGACGCGCTGCAGGCGGCCCCTCGGGCGCCGTGGACCCGGATCGGGCAGGCGCTCGGCGTGAACGCGACGACGGCCGCCCGCCGCTTCGAACGGCTCCGCGCGGAGGGGCTCGCCTGGGTCACCGCGTACGACGCGGCGAAGACGGCCACGGTCGCCTATGTGGAGGTGCGGTGCCGGCCGCGCGCCTTCGACCGGGTCAGCGCGGCGGTCACGGCGCTGCCCTGGGTGTTCAGCGTCGACGAGACGGCCGGGGACTTCGACCTGTTCCTCTCCGTCGCCGCCCCGGACCTGCCGTCCCTGGGACGCGCGGTGCACCGGGGGATCGGCGGGCTGCGCGGGGTCCGCTCGACCCGCACCCGGCTGGGCATCACGCTGTACGGGGAGGGGCGCGACTGGCGGATGCGGGCGATGAACCCCGCCGAGCGCGCCGGCCTGGGCGGGGCGCCGACCGGCCGGCCCCGCACCTACAGCACCCATCTCCACGAGCGGCCGTCGCCGCAGGACCAGGCGCTGCTCACCGCGCTCGGCGCCGACGGGCGGCTCGGGTACGGGGAGCTCGGCGTGCTCACGGGCATGAGCGAGCACACGGCGCGACGACGACTGCAGCGAATGATCCGCGACGGGGACATCACCCTGCGCTGCGATCTGGCGCACCCGATGGCGGGGCTCTCCACGATGGTGGTCTACCGGACGTCGGTGCCGCACGCCCTCCTGGAGCAGACGGGCAATGCCCTGGCCCGGCTGGAACAGGTGCGGATGTGCGTGTCGGTGAGCGGCCCGTACAACCTGCTCGTCCTGGTCTGGCTGCACGGTCTGGGCGCGGTGGACCCCTTCGAGGCGCTGCTCGCGGAGCGTTTCCCGGCCCTGGAGGTACGGGACCGGACGGTGGCCCTGCACTCCCCCAAGCGCATGAGCTGGCTCCTCGACGAGCACGGGCGGGCCACGGGCCGGGTCCCGCTGGGGCTGCCGGAGCACTGAGGAGTTCGGGGAGAGGGAGGTGCCACGGCGCTCCGTCGCTCCCGCAAGGACCCGGTCGGGGGTGGGGCCGGGGGGAGGCGGCGGTGCGCCGTGGCACCGGTCTGTGGAGTGGAGCGTTACGAGGCGATGCTCGGGTCCGGGTCGAGGGCCGGGGCCGCGTCTCCGAGCACGTCGACCGGGCTCGCGGGGCCGGGCTCGCCGGGGTGGACCGCGCAGGAGAGGGCGGTGGCCTGGCGGAGGGTCTCCGTCAGGTTCTGCCAGTCGAGGGCGGGCCGGGTGTCGGAGCGGCCGAGGACGAGGGAGGCGTTCCAGCGCATCCGGGGTACGCCGGGGAGGGGGCGCAGTCCTCCGGCCTCCTGGTGGGAGGCGGCGAGGGCGATGGGGAGCATGGCGCAGCCGAGGCCGGACTGGGTGGCGGCGCGGACGCCCGCCATGGAGCCCAGTTCGTGGATCTCGGGCGGGCTGTCGCAGCGCAGCCGGAGGAATTCGGGGAGCCAGCGCTGGGAGGGACAGTCGGGGTCGGCGATGACGACCTGACGGCCGAGGCTCGCACGTCGGTGGCCGACGCTGGTGACGGGGACGAACTCGACCTCCTGGAGGCGTACTTCGGTGAGTTCGTCGGAGCGTTCGGTGTGCAGCTGGTCGGCCAGCTGGACCACCGGGTCCTCGGCGTCGACGACGGTGAGGACGAGGGCGCCGTCGATCGCTCCGGACCGGAAGGCGTCGTGGACCTCGGCGGTTCCCATGACACGCAGGGCGAGCTGGACGCCGGAGAGGAGCCGTCGCCCGATCTGGGTGACCCGGGCGAGCTGTTGTCCGTACGCCAGGGCGGGGACGATGCCCACGGTCAGCCGCGGCGGGTTGGCCGCGGGCCGGCGCAGGGCGGTCTCCATCTCACCGACGAGGGTGAGGATCTGGCGGGCGTAGTCACGCAGTACGGTGCCGGCGTCGGTGAGCCGGACGCCGTTGGGGAGCCGCTCGAAGACGGGTTCACCCACCTGTCGTTCCAGGGCACGCATCTGTGCCGTGACGCTGGACTGCGAGTACCCGAGGCGTCGCGCCGCCTGGGTGAACGACCCGGTCAGGGTCACCTCGCGGAAGGTGCGAAGGGTTCTTGCGTCGATGTCCACGTGAATTCCCCCCTGCCGCGCAGGCGGCAGTTCCTCACATCAGGTGGTTGGTCGCCCACCCGCTTCGATCGCCCCAGTCGGTTGAAACAGCCGCAGGGGTGCCGGACGCCCCTTCGCGCCCGGCACCCCTGCTCGGCCGCGAAGACTCTACTCGGCGAGCTGGGCCGGGACCAACGGAAAGTCCAAGTCCGGCTGCGCAACGTGATTGAAGAAGTTCGACAGCACGTTGAGCGCGACGTGGCCGACGATCTCCGCGATCTCGGCGTCGGTCACTCCGGCGGCGCGGGCGGCGGCGAGGGAGTCGTCGGTGACGCGGCCGCCGGTGGCCATGACGGCACCGGCGAAGCGGAGCACCTGGTCCATGTGCGGGTCGCCGGCGTCGGTGCCGTGACGGGTGTCGAGCAGCTCCTGCTCGCTCAGACCGACCTTGCCGCCGCGCAGGGTGTGCGCGGAGACGCAGTACGTGCAGTCGTTGTGCTGGGCGATGTAGAGCGCGAGCTGCTCGCGCTGCCGGGCGCTGAAGCTGCCGCCGACGAGGGCCTCGCGCATGGCGAGGTAACCGCGAAGGGCGGCGGGGCCGTTGGCCAGGGCGGCGTACAGGTTGGGCAGCTTGCCGAGCTGCTTGAGGGTGCCTTCGAGCAGCTCGCGCTGCTCCTCGTTGGCGGTCTCGACGGTCAGTTGGGGCAGGCGGGGCATGGAGCTCTCCTTGAGCCGGACCAAGACGGAACTGATCGGTACCATCAGGACGGTACCGATCGGTTCCGTCTCATGCAACGGGAGGCGGCCACTCCCCTTTTCCTTGAGGGATCACCTATACGGCACCGAGTGGTACCGTCTGGTATGGCCACGAACGCGAAAGAACGGCTCCTCAGCGCGGCGGAGCGTCTGTTCTACGAAGAGGGGATCCGGGCCGTCGGCATCGAGCGGATCCTGTCCGACTCCGGAGTGGGCCGCGCCTCCTTCTACCGCCATTTCCCCAGCAAGGACGACGTGGTCGTCGAGGTGCTGCGGCGCCGCGACGGCATGTGGCGGGCCTGGCTCGACGGCCGGATCGAGGCCAGCGAACGCTCCCCGGCGGAGCTGCCGCTCGCCCTCTTCGACGGCCTGGCGGAACGCTTCGCCGCGGCCTCGTTCCGCGGCTGCGCCTTCATCAACACGATGGTCGAGACGGCCGACCCGGACAGCCCGGCCCATCATGTGGCGGCCGAGCACAAGGAGAAGGTCATCGCGGTCCTGGACCGCCTGCTCGCCGAGGGCGGCTACCGCGACCACGAGACCCTGGCCCGCCAGCTGGCCCTGCTCGGCGACGGAGCGATCGTGACGGCCCTCCGCGAGGGGACGTCGGAGGCGGCGGTACGGGCCAGGGGCGTCGCGGAGATCCTGTTGCGGACGGCCGAGCGGGAGCCGGCGAAGGCCTGACGATCCGGGGCGCGGCGGCGGGTGGCGGAGGCCGGCGCCCGTCGCGGCCACCCGCCTGGTCGCGGCCACCGGCCCCGGCTCATCCGGCCCCGGCACCGACTCATCTGGCTCCGGAACCGGCACCGGCTACGGCTCATCCGGCCCCTGCTTCGGCCCCTGCTCTGGCTCCGGCCCCGGCCCCGGCCCCGGCCCTGGCCCCGGCCCCGGCCCCGGCCCCGGCCCCGGCCCCGGTCAGCCTTTCGGGGTGAGTTCGCCCCGCCGCACCTTGCCCGAGCGGGTGCGCGGCAGGCTCGCCACGACCGTGACCCCGTGCGGCACGAAGACCGGTGCGAGCCGTTCGGCGGCCAGCGCGAGCAGCTCCGCGCCGATGCGCCCGTGCGCGGCGGAGTCCGACTCGCCGGATTCCGAGTGGAGTTCGACGACCGCGTACGGGGCCAGGCCGCCCGCCGGGTCCTCGCACGGGACCACCGCCGCGTCGGCCACCTCCGGGTGGGTGCGGAGCACGGCCTCGATCTCCATCGGGGAGACCCGGTGACCGTGGGACTTGAAGACCTCGTCCATCCGCCCGAGCAGCCGGATCGAGCCGTCCGCGCACCGCTCGCCGCGGTCCCCCGTCCGGTACAGACCGTCGACGAACGCCTCCGCCGTGCGCCCGGGCAGGCCCGCGTACCCCCGCATCAGACCGGGCGGACGCTCCGTCAGATCCACGCACACCTCGCCGGTTTCGCCGCGCTCCCCCGTCTCCGGGTCCCGCAGCACGATCCGGTACCCGGGGAGCGGGTGCCCGAGCGGGGCGAGGGGTTCCGGGGTGCCGGGGGTGCGGCCGATGAGGGCGGTCGCCTCCGTCTGGCCGTAGCCGTCGCGGACCCGGACTCCCCAGGCGGCCTCGATCCGCTCCACCGTCTCCGCCGTCAGGGGCTCTCCCGCCGCCGTCGCCTCGCGCAGCCGGGGAGCCGCCGCCCCGGCGGTCACGTACGGGAGCAGGGACCGCCAGGCGCTGGGCGGCGCGCAGAAGCTGGTCACGTCGTGCGCGGCGAGGACGCCGGGCAGCACGCCCGCCGGGAGGCCGCCGTCCGGGGGCGCGAGCACGGTCGCCTCCGCCGCCCAGGGTACGAAGAAGCTGGACCAGGAGTGCTTGGCCCAGCCGGGCGCGGAGAGGTTGAGGTGCCGGTCGCCGGGGCGCAGGCCGCTCCAGTACAGGCTGGAGAGGTGCCCGACGCCGTATCCGGCGTGGCTGTGCTCCACGAGCTTGGGCAGCGAGGTCGTGCCGGAGGTGAAGTAGCAGAACGACGGGTCGGCCGCGCGGGTCGGCCCGTCCGGGACGAAGCGCGGCCGACCGGGACGGCGGGTGTCGGGGTACGGGACCCAGCCGGCCCGGCCGTCCCCCTCGACGGCCATCCGGATGCCCGGCACGGGCAACTCGTCGAGCATGTCGACGAGTTCGGGTGCGGAGACCACATGCCGGATGGCACCCCGGGCGATCCGGTCGGCGGCCTCGGCGCGGGTCAGGTCCTGGTAGCCGGGGACGACGACCGCGCCGAGCTTGATGCAGCCGAGCAGGGTCTCCCACAGCTCGGCCCGGGTGCCGAGGAGGATCAGGACGCGGTCGCCCCGTACGACTCCGTGCTCGCGGAGCGCCACCGCCAACGCATCGGACCTGGCGCGGAGTTCGGCGAAGGAGACCCGGTCGGCGACGGGTACGCCGCCGTCCGGGCCCGGGTGGCCGAGGAGTTCGAGCGCCGGCCGGCCGTTCCCCTCGGCGATGACGTCGAACCAGTCCAGGGCCCAGTTGAAGTGCTCGGCGCGCGGCCACCGGAAGGCGGCGCGGGCCGCCTCCCGGTCGCCGCGCAGCCGCAGCAGCAGATCCCGGGCGGCCCGGTACTCCTCATGGGCGGGCGGACGGACACCGCCGCTCACCCCGCACCCCCGAGCAGCACCCGGTCGGCCGCCGGTCGGCCCACCCCCGCGACTCCCACCAGCGCCTCCGCGATCGCGTCCGCGTCCCGTGTGAAGGAGCCCCAGAGGCCCGGCCGGCCGCTGCCCACCTGGGTGAACCAGCGGGTGTACTCGCTCGGGATGCCGAGCACATGGGTGCTGGTGTCCACCGAGCCGTCCGCGCGGACGGGGTGGTACGGGGAGTCGGTGCAGTCGAGGCCGCCGGTGGCGAACTCCTCCGCTCCGTCGCCCGCGTTGGTGAAGGTACGGATCTCCCCGTCCACCATCAGGCCCCGGATCAGCGGGTCCCGGTCGGCCGTCAGGTCGGTGCCCGGGACCCGGGCGTCGACGACGACGTCCAGCGCCACCCAGGAGTTCTCCACCTGCGCGGACTCCACCGTGAACCGCCCCTCGACGGGGTCCGCGCCGAACCGGGCGCCGGGGCCCACCGGTTCGAGGACCCCGGCCGCGAGCAGCGCGAGGAACTGCTCGGAGCGCACCTGCGGCGGCCCGGTCGAGACCATCGCCGCGACGGGGCCGAACTCGGAGAGGAACCAGCGGTGCGAGGCGGGGGTGAGACCGCCGAAGTCGACGACGGTACGGATCGTCTGCCGGACGTCGCGGAGCACGTCGGCGGCCGCTTTCAGGGGCCCGTCGGCATTGCCCTGGCGCGCCTCGAACAGGTCGGCGCGCAGCCATTCGGTGAGGACCTTGTGGTATTCGGCCGGGGAGCCGAAGCGTCGGCCGCCGAACGGGCGGGCGAGCGCGTCGAGTCCGGTGAGCGGCCGGGCGTCGATGCGGTGTCCTGCGGCGAGCCGCTCCAGGAGCCGCGGGTCGGGGTCGTCGCGGTCGGCGAGGGCCTGCGCGCCGCGCTCGGTGAACTCTTCGGCCGCCTCGGGCCCGTGGACCTGGCGGATGCGGGTGGCGAGGAGGACGAGGTTGACCTCGGCGAGCAGCCAGGGCAGGACCGACTGTTCGAAGTCGAGGGGCGCCTCCGCCGCGCGGATCGCGGCCATCCGTTCGGCGGTGAACAGCCGGGCCTGGTACCGGTGTTCGGGGCCTTTCTGGTTGGCGCCCCGGGTGAGCAGGGGCACTCCCCCGCGGGAACCCGCCAGGATCCGGGGCTCCTTGCCGCTGGGCAGGTACAGCAGGCCTTCGCAGCCCTCGGTGAAGGTGCCGCCGCGCCCCAGGGTGAGCTCGGTGAGGATGTCGTAGAAGGTGAGCCCCATGCCGAGGATTCCCACGCTCGCGCCCGCCGGGATCCCGGCGAGCGGCATCTCGCTCGCGGAGCCGCCCGCGATGTAGCGGACGGGGCGGGTGGGGGTGCTGTGTTCGCGGGCGAACTGCGTCCAGGCCCGCTGGTCCGCGTCGAGCTCGTTGACGGGGTGGCCGGTGGCGAGGACCACCCGGTCGACGGTGAGGACGTCACCGCGGTCGAGTCTCAGCCGGTGCCGGGCTCTGTCCCGCGTGCCCTCGGCCCGGCCGCGCTCCGCGCAGATCACCCGGGCGGGGACGCGCCGGACGGTGAGCGAGGGCGGCAGGGTCTCCTCGATCCGCCGCATGACGTACGTCAGATAGCGGCCGTAGACGGCGCGGGGCGCGTACCCCTCGGGCTCCGCGGACGCCGGATCGTCCTGCGCCCACCACTCGCCGAGGGAGGGTCCGGCGCCGGGCCGGTGCGGTCCCGCGTCGGCCGGCCCGGAGAACATGGTGACCTCCTGGGCCGGGGTGTTCATCAGGAACCACGGCGACTGGTCCGTACGCCAGATCCGCCCGGCCCCCGCCTCGTACGGGTCCACCGCGAACACCTCGACCGGGCGGGCGGGCGGCGCGTCGGCGCAGCGGGCCGCGAGTCGCTCCAGTACGGAGAGGCCGCGCGGGCCCATGCCGACGAACGCGATCCGCAGCGGATCACCCGACGGCGCGGGGGCGTTCCTCGGCGCCGGCTCCGGCGGCGGGTTCGCGGCCGCCGCCTGGTCGTGCTCACGGGCGACCCGGCCGAGCATGCCGGAGAGCTGGCGTGAGGTCATGGGAACGGTCCTCCTGCTGGTGGTGAGCAGCGGCAGCGCGCCCAGATCCGTCCATTGCAGGCGCCCGTCGGGTGCGACGGTGGACCGGACGGCGCCCCGGTTGTCCGGGTGCAGACAGAACGGCACGTCGAGCAGGCCGCGGTCGAAGGCCTTGAGGAGGGCGACGCCGAGGTCGTCGGAGAGTCCGAGGACGGCCGTGACCAGAGCGCGTGCCTCGACGAGCGTCTCCTCGGCGTCGGCGTCGGTGGACCTGGCGGCGGACCGGGTGCCCTGGGGTGTGCCGCGCCGTGGCGCGGAGCGGGCCGCGTCGGCGGCGATCCGCAGGGCGGTCAGGTTCTCCTCGACGGTCGGGATGCGGTGCGCCTCGGTCTCGGTCTTCACGATCAGGCGCTGGGCCCCGCCCCGTACGGCCAGTTCGGCGCTGCGGCGCAGCAGCAGCCGGGCGCCGGGCACCGTCCTCGGGTAGACGCCCATGTACGTGTAGAGCACGATGTGGCGGTCGACGGACGGCGGCAGGAACTCGTCGGCGAGCAGCCGCAGGGCGGTGAGCGCGCCGGTGTCCTGGGCGGGATGGGTCTGCTGCGCGTAGCTGAGGGAGACGCTGGTCGCGCCGTTGGCCACGAAGAAGAGGCACTCCAGGACCGAGACGGCGACGAGCAGGGACGGCGGGCAGAGCTGGCCGAGGAGGCAGCCGCCGAAGGATTCGAGATGGGCCCGCCGGCCGTGTGCGCGGCTCTCCTCCGTGAGGAACTGCACGGAGTCGCGCCAGGCGGCGACGGATTCGGCGAGCGGGGTACGCCCGTAGGGCAGGCAGTAGGAGACGGGGCCGCCCTCGGAGGCGGCGAGCCCTGCGGCGGCCATGGTGCGGAAGATGGCCATCGGGTCGGCGGATCCGTGCCGGACCTGGACGGGGGTGGCCCGGCCGGCCGCGGCGGCGACCCGCGCGGTGGTCCTGGGCCCGTGGCTGACCAGCGGGAACCCGTTGAGGGGCCGGCCGGCGCGCAGGGCGGCGGTGGCGGCGGCGTGGTCGCCGACGCGGGTGTAGCTGTCGATGGTGAGGGTGGCGACGGTCCGCTCGGGCAGTGCGGCGACGGCGGCGACTCCGCCGGCCATCTCCTCGGGTCCGACCATCCCCATCCGGGGCTGGACGACCAGTTCGCCGGCCGCGGCCGACTCCTGGACGAAGACGCCGAGATCGCCGGGGGCGAGCGGCGGCGGGGCGGAGGTCGTCAAGCCGCGGCCCGCCCGGTACACGCGCCGCCGAGGTCGGCGAGCCGGCGCAGCAGGGCGGTGGGCGGGGTGCCGTCCGCGTACACCTCGTCGTATCCGGCGTCGAGGAGTTCGGCGGTACGGGTGGCGGCGCCCTCCGGGGAGATGCCGAGGAGCCCGCCGATGACCATGGGGACGGTGCGGGTCTTGCGGTCGGCGCGCAGGGCGCGGGCGGCGCGCAGCCCGTCCTGGTGGCCGTGGCCGTTGACGGAGGAGAGCACGACGAGGTCGGGGCTGGTCATCCGGGCGGTGTCGACGAGCAGCTGCTCGGGGACGCAGGGGCCCAGGTTGAGGACGGAGTGGCCGTGCTCCTCCAGGAAGAGCTGGAGGTGGACGAGGTTCCAGGTGTGGGCGTCGGAGGAACCGGTGGTGAGCAGGACCCGGCGGGAGGGCTCGGGACTGCGCAGGGGCTGAGGCCGTGCGGACGGGGTCATGGCGTCTCTCTCCGGAAGGGGTGCGGGGTGGGCGGGTGGGCGGGAGCGGTACGGAAGGGCCGCCGGGCGTGCGGGGCCCGGCGGCCGCTGGTTCGGGTGCGAGGGCCTCAGACGGAGGGGGTCCCGGCGCCCGCGCCGACGCCGGTGGTGATCTCGCCGGCCCCGGGGGTGCGGGAGGCGGCGGGGCGGGCGCGGACGGCGAGGACGGTGCAGCCCTCGGCGCTGGACATCTGGTGGCGGGTGCCCGGCTCCTCGACGACGAGGTCGCCGCGATGGAAGCGGCGTCCGTCGCTGTGGTCGAGGGTGCCGTCGAGGACGAGCATCAGCTCATGACCCAGGTGCTCGTGGAAGTCGCCGTGCGCGCCCGGCGGGAAGCGCAGCAGCAGTGAGGCGGAGTCCTCGCCCTCGGCCGGGTCGGGGCCCCAGAGGACGACGAACTCGACGCCGACGCGGCCGGGTTCGGTCCACGGCACCCAGGGCAGGTCGGTCTGGTCGAAGCCGTTGCGGAGCACGTTGCGGAAGACGGTCACGTCAGGCATGGGCGCGGACCTCCGAGGCGGCGTCGCGCTGGGCGACGATGGACGGGATGCCGTCGGGGCCCCAGGGCTGGGGCCCGTTGACGATGGGGGCGCCGATGAGCGAGCCGAACTCGCGCCAGGCGCCGTCGTAGTTGCGGATGTCGGGCAGGCCGAGGAGTTCGCTCAGCACGAACCAGCTGTGCGCGGAGCGCCAGCCGACCCGGCAGTAGACGACGGTCGGGGTGTCGGTGCGGACGTCGGCGTAGGCGGCGGCCAGCTCCGTGTCGTCGCGGAAGGTGCCGTCGGGGCGGACGGCGGTGTGCCAGGGGATGTGCTCGGCGGAGAGCGCGTGGCCGCAGCGCACACCGAGGTCCTCGGGCACGCCGGGCGGGGTGTTGCTCTGCCCGAGGTACTCCTCCAGGGATCGGACGTCGAGGAGTTGGTGGCGTCCGATGTGGTCGAGCATGTCCTCGCGGCGGGCGCGGATCGTCTCGTCGACGGCCGGTACGGGGTACGTGACGGGCTCGCGCGCGGGGACGTCCTGGGTGAGGGCGGCGCCGAGCGCCTCCCAGCGGAGCCGGCCGCCGTCGAGGATGCGCAGTTCCCGGTGGCCGTACAGGGTGAACTGCCAGTACCCGGCGGTGGCCCACCAGTTGTTGTTGCCACTGAGGAAGACGACGGTGTGGTCGGCGGATATGCCGTGCCGGCCGAGGAGTTCGGCGAAGGCCTCGGGGCCGATGACGTCCCGGCGCACCGGGTCCTGGAGGTCGCCGGTCCAGTCCAGGCGGACCGAGCCGGGGATCCGGCCCAGTCGGCTGCCGCCGTCGGTGATCTCGACGAGGACCGTGTTCTCGTCCC
This sequence comes from Streptomyces sp. NBC_00250, assembly GCF_036192275.1. Lineage (NCBI taxonomy): Bacteria > Bacillati > Actinomycetota > Actinomycetes > Kitasatosporales > Streptomycetaceae > Streptomyces > Streptomyces sp. NBC_00250. The sequence continues at coordinate 2,196,122 of NZ_CP108088.1, forward strand.
CGGCCGCGGGGTTCCGCAGCTGTTCCATGATCTGCTCGCAGCTGACGAGCAGTCTGTCTCGGTTCACGGGCGCTCCGTTGAGGGTGGGTACGCGGAGGTACGGGCGGGCGGAAGGGGGTTCACCACCGGCGGGCGCGGGTCACCACCAGTACGTGGGGTACTTGCCGATCACGCCGAGGCGGGAGGCGATCAGCCCCACCAGGACGAGCAGGGCGCTGCCGATGGCGAGCAGGACGAGGAAGCGCAGCGGCGCGGGGTCCTGGAGGACGGCGAGGACGGCGGTGGCGGCGGCGGGCGCGTGGACGGCCCGCAGCAGGAGCATGAGGCCGACGCTGAGTCCGGCGGCGACGGCGGCCACCCAGAGAGAGCGGCCGAACAGGGCGACGGCGACGAGTCCGAGGACACCGGAGCCGACCTGGCCGAGCATGACGCCCCGGGGCTGGGCCGGGGGCAGGGCGGGGGTGCTGCAGATGATCATGGCGGTGGCGGCGAGCGGGGCGATCATCAGGAGCTGGTCGGTGGCCTCGCCGAGGGCGACGAGGATCACCAGGGAGACGACGGTGGCGAGGGTGCCGAGGACGGCGGGCCGGCCGCCGGGGAAGGGCGGGGCGCCGCCCGCCCAGCGGCTGCGGGCGGGCGGGGTCGCCGCGCCCGCGGGGGTCTGGGTCTGGTTGCTCACGGTGTTCTCTCCTTGGCGGGGCGGGCGGGGGCGGGCCGGGCTCGGGCAGGGCCGGGCCGGGCCGGGCGAGAGAGGCGTACGGGCGGGCGAGGAAAGGGCGGGGCGAGAGAGGCGCACGGGCGGGCGGCGCGTCCCGCCGGTGCCGGTTCCACCGCGGGACGCGCCTGCCCGGGGTCAGCGGTGCGTGCCGCCGAAGTAGCGCATGGCCTGCCGGTGTACGACCTTGCCGATGCGGTGGCCCATCTCGATGCCGGGCTCGTTGTCGAAGCTCCAGTGCATGCCGCCGTACACCCGGGAGATGCCGGCCTGCCGCGCGGCCTCGCTGAAGGTGGGCCAGTGCAGGACCACGTCGGTGCGCGGGGTGAGGCCGGGCTCGACGGTGGAGGCGCCCGCCTTGAAGCGGTACGAGTCGCCGAAGGAGTCCGAGCCGGTGAAGCGGCGCAGGAACTCGGCGGCGGCGCCGGAGAAGGTGCTGTGCCCGGAGACGGTGGCCGGGAAGGGCGGAACGGCCACGTACGCCTGCCAGTCGACGCCGTCCATGGTGACGGCCCCCTGGCCGGGGCCGCCCCAGGAGCGGATCTGCCGGCCGCGCTGGTCGAACGGGATGAGGGTGGAGGGGCGCGCGAAGTCGTACTGGGCCTTGACGGCCCAGGAGCCGATGGCCGCGTCGCACTCGGCCATGTTGAGGCCGAAGAAGATCTGGGCGTCCTCGTCGACCCCGTGGCCGTCGCGGGCGGAGACGTACCGTCCCCACATCTGCTGCGCGCCGGGCGGGGTGACGTCGTCGTTGAGCCAGAACTCGGCGATGGCCTTCTGCTCGTCCGTCAGATGGGCGCTGATGTCGAGGAGTTCCTCGATCGCCGCGGTCATCCGGACCGAGGGGTACGCGGGCGGGGCGGGGACCGTGAACTGGTCGGGGCGGGACAGTGCGAAGGGCTGCATCACCGCGAACTGCGGGGTGAGGTAGCGCTGCGTCTTGCCGCCGACGATCAACGGGGTCCAGTGCGCCGGGTCGGTGACGGTGGCCGGGTCGAAGGCCCCGGCGGTCTGCGGGGTGTTGCGCGGCTGGTAGCCGGTGGTGTCGGAGTACGCCGGGGTGCCGAGCTGGTTGGCGCCGTCGGCGTGGCGGTAGTCGAGGACGGCCCGCGCGGTGCGGCGGCCTATCCAGGCGGGGCTGTTGCGGCGGGGGTCGGTGAGCTCGGGGTCGTGGCCGAGGCTGCGGAGCATGTTGTCGATGGCGACCTTGTACTCGGGGTACAGGTCGAGCAGGGCGAGGTGCGCCGCGTAGCTGATCGCTACGTTCTTGTTGTCGAGGGTGCGCTCGGAGCGGGGCCGGCGCAGGGCGCCGCCGAAGCGGGTGCCGACGGCACAGCGGTCGTAACAGGCCCAGGCGTCGTAGATGGCGTTGTGGATGATCGCGAGGGCACGGGCGTTCACGGTGGCGGGGCCGAAGCGGTTGCCGGCGGCCTGGTAGCGGCCGAGAATCGCGTCCATCGCGGCCTGGTTCCAGCGGATGACGACGCTGGGGTCGGTCACGGCGCCGGGCCGACGGCGACCGGTGCGCGTCTCCGCCTCGAAGCTGGTGGGGACGGCCCACGCCGGGGTGCCGGGCAGGGCGAGCGCCCCGGCCGCGGCGGCGGACGTGGTGAGCACCCGGCGCCGGGTGAGCGCTGTGCGGGCCCCGGTGGTCGTGGTGGAGGCGGGGGCGGCGGGTCGGTGGGACATCCGTGGGTTCCTTCGCATGATGCCGGGATCGGATGGACGCGGTCCGGGTCCGTGGATCAGCTCCGTGGGGCGGTCCGTGGATCAGCCCATGGATCAAACACAAACTCGAACAGTGCTCAGGCTGGCGAGATTTGATCGCGTCCGGCAACGCCCGATCGACTTCTTTCATCGCAGGCATGCAAGGAAGCGATGGGCGTCGCAGGGGCGCCCGGGACGTGGTTAGCGTGGCCACGGCGTCCGACCCTCCTGCCGGGATTTCGGCGCGATCCGAACGGTCCGCGCCCCGGCTTCCGCCCCACCGGCCTCGATCCGCCCGCCCGGCCCCGCCCGGCCCCCGCGTCGACTCGTGATGGAGATGCCCGCGCATGACCGTTTCCTCTCAGGTGACACCTGCCGCCACGGCCCCCGCCCAGGGGACGTCCACCCCGCCGCCCGCCACCCTCCCGGCCCCCCTCGGCCTCTTCGAACGGCTCGCGCCACGGCTGCACCACTACGGCCTGGGCATGCTGAGAGCCGGGCTCGGCGGCGTGTTCGTGTGGTTCGGGGTCCTCAAGGTCATCGGGCTCAGCCCGGCGGCCGCGCTCGTCGTCGCCGTCATGCCGTTCCCGGCCGGCGGCTGGTTCGTGCCGGCGCTCGGCTGGGCGGAGGTGGCGCTCGGCCTCTGGCTGATGTCGGGGCGGGGCCGCGCGGTGGCCCTGCCGGTGCTCGCCGCCCACCTCTGCGGCACCTTCGCGGTGCTCGTCCTGACTCCGTCGGTGGCGTTCGCCCACTCCAACCCGCTGCTGCTCACTCTGGTGGGCGAGTTCGTGGTCAAGAACGTGGTGCTGCTCGCGGGCGTGGTGGTGGTGACGACGCACCCGCGCCACTGAGCCGGGGCGTGGCCGGGACGTCCTGCGGGGTCACGGGCTCGGGCACCCCGTCCACCCGCTCCTCGTACAGCTGCCGATCGGGGCATGGCTGTCCGCCGCCGTGCTCGATCTCCTTCCCGACGACCGCCGGGCCGCCCGGACGCTGATCGGCGTCGGGCTCGCCGCGGTCGCCCCCCGGCGCCCTCCGAGCCCGTCGGACTCGACCGGATCGCCCGCGCTGCGGGCGCGTCACGGTCGACCGTGTACACGGACTCCGGATCGCGCACCGGACTCTTCGACGCCCTCGGCACCGACCTGCTGCACCGCGGCGGCTTCGAGCGGATGGTGCGCGAGGTGGTCCGGCCCGACGCGCTCGAAGGGCTTCGCGGCGGCATCCGGGACAACGTCGAGAGGTACGCCGCCCACCACGACGTCCTGCGCACCCTGTACTCCACGGCCTCGCTCGACGCCGAGGCCGTCGGCGGCGCGGTCCGGCGGATGGAGACCTGCCGCGCCACCGGAATGGACGACCTCGCCCGTCGGCTCGGCGCACAGGGAATGCTCCGCGAGGACGTCACCGTCACCGAGGCGGGTCACCGCCTCTGGCTGCTCTCGTCCTTCGACGGCTTCGATCTGCTCCACACGGGACGCTCGCTGACGGTGGACCAGATCGCCGCGACCCTCATCGGCACCGCCGAGCACGCCCTCTGCCACTGAGCACGGCCACCGCGCCTCTCCCGCGGTCGAAAACAAACCTACAGCTCGGTTTGCGAGTTGAGGCGCACCGCGGCCACGGAAGCATTTCCACCGTCCCGCCCGCCACCCAACTCACCACCCATGCAAGCGTTCTGCTTCCGTCCGGGAAGGGGCCCCGGGCGCCCGATCCGCGCCGAAGCGCTCAGGGCACACGAAGAGCTCGTACAATACCAAGCAGTCGGTTTGGAGTCGTCGAGCGGTACGGCGCGACGGGGCGCAAAACCCGTGCCTCTGCGACGCACAGTGCTACTGGAGCCATGGGTGACCACACAAGAGCGGGCCACGCGGACCCGCGACGCGCTGATCAAGTCGGCGGCCAGGGAATTCGACCAGCACGGCTACACCCTGGCCAAGTTGTCGGCGATCAGCGCGGGAGCGGGCGTGAGCCCCGGCGCGCTCCACTTCCACTTCGACAACAAGGCGGCGATCGCCACCGCCGTCGAGTCCGAGGCGACGACCGCCCTGCGAAGAACCGCCCGGATCGTCTACCGGCAGGGCTCGAACGCCCTGCAGAACCTGACCGACACCTCACACTCCCTGGCCCGGCTGCTCCGCGAGGACGTCGTCGTACGGGCGGGATTCCGGCTCAGTTGCTCCCGGGGCAGCCGTACGGACCTGAATCTGCGCCAGGAGTGGCAGAGCTGCGTACAGCAACGGCTCGCGGAGGCGGCCGACGAGGGCCAGCTCGCCGCCGGCCACAGCGGTCAGCAGGACCTCGTCCGCACCGTGGTGGCCTCCACCGTCGGCCTTGAGGCACTGTGCCGGGACAACGGCGAGTGGCTGTCGCCCGACACCGTCACGAGCCTTTGGCGGACGCTCCTGCCGATGCTCGCCGCCCCCGGGACGCTCGCCGGTCTGGAACCGGCGGGCAGTTCGGCCGTGCCCGCGCCCCGCGCGCACACCCGGGTGGGCTGAATCAGAGCGCGGTCCCTCCCGTGGCGTCCACGTACTGGCCGGTGATCCAGCGCGCGTCGTCGGAGACGAGGAAGGCGACCACGTCCGCGATGTCGGCCGGCGTCCCGATCCGGTTGAAGACCGAGAGCGCCGCGAGGGCCGCGCTCGCCTCCGGGGTCGCCCTGCGTCGCGCGTTCATGTCCGTCGCGATGTAGCCGGGGGCCACGGCGTTGACCGTGATCCCCCGGGGCCCCAGCTCCTTGGCGAGGGCGAGGGTCATGGTGTCGACGGCCCCCTTGGTCATCGCGTAGGTGACCGAGTCCGGGAAGGCGTGCCTCGTCGCCGCCGAGGAGATGTTGACGATCCGGCCGCCGTCCCGCAGCCGGTCGAGACCCCGCTGGATGAGGAAGAGCGGGGCCTTCACATTGATCGTGACCAGCCGGTCGAAGACCTCGGTGTCGAGCTGCTGGATCCGGCCCGAGCCGCTCGCGCCGGCGTTGTTGACGAGGATGTCGAACCCGGGATCCGCACCGCACTCCGCCAGGCCCGCGTCCAGGGCGGCGTAGAAGGTGTCGACGGCGTCGGGAGCCTCGAGTGCCGCGCGGATCGCGAAGGCCCGGCCGCCCCGTTCCTCGATGATCTCCACCGTCTCGCGGGCGGCCTTCTCGTTGCTCCCGTAGTGGACGGCCACCAGGGCTCCGTCCCTGGCCAGCCGCTCGGCGATGCCTCTTCCGATGCCGCGGCTCGCCCCTGTGACGATCGCGGTCCTGCCGGCCAACGCGGACATGTCGGTGGTGCCTACCTTCTGTTCAGGAACGTTCGAGGAGACCGCGGTACCACGGGACGTGGTCCGCGAACCCCGCGGTGAAACCCGGCCCCGGGTCGCGGCCCAGCTCCCGCCAGGGGCGGTCGTCCGCGAACCAGTGGTCGGTGGCGAGCATGTCCAGGTGGTGCAGCGCGAAGGGGACTCCGGCGAACAGCGCACGGGCGGTGGTGACGTCCACCGCCGGCCCCCGGGTCCTCCCGGTCCGCCGTCCGAGCAGCTCCTCGCCTGCCGCGAGCAGCTCCCCGACCGGGACCGGATCGGGGTGCTGGACGTAGTACGGCCCCGGCTCGGTCGCCGGCGAGAGCGCCGCGCCGAGCAGGGCGCCCGCCAGGCTGTCGACGTCGATCAGGGAGTGCAGCGAGGTCCCGCCGTCGAGGGGGCCCGGCAGGGCGGCGAGGAGCCGGACCAGGCCGGGGATCAGCTGCCGGTCACCGGTGCCGTACACGAGATGGGGTCGCAGGACGGTCCCGCCGGCGTCCATGACGTGCCGGTCGCCCGCCGCCCGGGTGCGGCTGGTGGCCGAGCCCGGGGCGAGCGGCAGGGTGCCGGGTGCGGCGGCCCGGAAGGGGCCGCGGCCGTGGACGGACGCGGTGCTCAGCGAGACGATCCGGGTCACCCCGGCGGCGGCGGCCGCGTCGACCAGGGCGCGGGTGCCCTCGTCATTGACCGCGCGGGCCAGTTCCTCGTCGCCGCCGACCGCCGACGCGCAGTGGATCAGGACGTCGGTCCCCGCGCAGGCGCGACGGAGCGATTCGGGGTCCCTGAGGTCGCCCCGGACGGTCTCCGTCCCCGGCGACGAGAGCTCGCCCGGGAGGTCCTCCGGTCGACGGACGAGCAGGCGTACGTGCGTGGGTTCCTTCGCCGACGCCGCCGTCGCCGCCACCCGGGCGCCGATGAATCCGGTCGCGCCGGTGATCAGAATGCGAGGGCCCATCGTTCCGCTCCGGTTCAGCCTGCCAGCCGGCCGTCGAGGCCGGCTCCGGCCACCGCGAGTGCCGGGGACGGGGAAGCGAGCGTACACACGAAGACCGACAGGCCCCGCTGCCGGCCCGTGACCCGGACGACGGTCGTCGAGCGGTCGGTGGTGGGCACGACCTCGGCCTCGATCCAGCAGGGGCTGTCGAGTTCGGCGTAGCGCTCGAAGGAGACGTTCACGGCGGTGGGCATGAACACTGCGCCGCCGGCCGTCATCGTCGCGGCCTGCCGGGCGGCTTCGAGGAGCATCATCCCGGGTGCGTGATCGTTCTGGCGCCGGAAGAGTATGGAGTGGTCGGTGTCGACCCTCAACCGCCACTGGCCCGTCCGGGTACCCGGACCGAGGACGACGTCCTGCGGTCGACGGCGGCCGACCAGGTGCGGAGCGACCCCCTGGACCAGGGGGACGGGTCTGCCGAGCGCCGCCATCCGGTCGCCCCGGAGCCGACGGTAGGCCGCGGCCGAGGTGTATCCGGCGAGGCCGCCACCGGTGGCGAGCGGGCGTCCGCCCCGGGTGAGCCGCACGACGGTGGGCAGGTTCCTGGCGCGGCCGCGGCGGGCGCCGAGCTCGGGGAAGTGGATGTCGACGGTGACGTCCGAGGGAAGGCCGTTGACGGCCAGCGCCGCGGGGTCGGCGGTGAAATGGAGGTCCCACATGACGAACTGGTCGTCCACGGGTACCCCCAGTTCCGCGTGAGCGACGAGCATGGTGGCCTGGCGTATCGTCTCGGCCACCAGAACGGGGTCGTGCCGGTCCCCTGCCACGGGAGAGAAGAAGGGATGTGAGGCGGGCCAGTGAGCAGAGACGGAGAATCGGTTCTCTCCCCGCTGCGTCCAGCCGGTGGGAAAGATGTCGGCGGGGTCCGCTCGGTGGACGAACTCCCCGGGGACGTCCGTCGTCGCTCCGCGGCAGTTCTGATCCATGGTTCCCCCTCGCGTTCCCGCGCACCCCTGGGCGGCAAACCCGCCCGCCATAGAATACGTACAGCGCGGTTTTCTTTTCAATGCTTCACGTCACACGTCGAGCACAGTCAGCGATACAGCAGGAGGCGCCTTGGCGCAGCAAGCGCGTGCAATCCGAACCCGGCGGGCGATCCTGGAGTCGGCCGCGGCCGTCTTCGCGGAGCGTGGCTACGAGCGCACGACCATCGGGGAGATCTTGGTGCGCGCCGGGGTGACCAAGGGGGCTCTGTATTTCCACTTTGCTTCCAAGGAAGATGTGGCCCTCGGCGTGCTCGCCGCCCAGATGCTCGACGAACCCCTGACGCCGCAGCCCGTGAAGCTCCAGGAGCTGGTGGACCAGGGCTTCCTCCTCGCCCATCGGCTGCAGCGTGACGCGCTGGTGCGCGCGAGTGTCGCGCTGGCCCTCGACAGCGGCGCCACGGGGGTCGACCGGGCGGCTCCGTTCCGGGCCTGGATCGATCAGGTCTCGGAGGTCCTCACGGTCGCGAAGGCCCGCGGGGAGCTCCTCGTCCATGTCAACGTGACGGACACGGCCGAACTGTTCTCGGGCGCCTTCGCGGGCATCCAGACGATGTCCCAGATCCTGTGCGATCGCAATGATCTCACCTACCGCGTTCTGGTGCTGCTCCGGCACGTGCTGCCGACGATCTGCACTCCGGCCCTGCTGACCACGATCGAGATGACCGAGGAACGCGCACGACGACTGGCCGCCGAGTACGACCTGCGGCAACTCCAGAGGGGAGAAGGAAACCTCGCGGACACTCCTGGTTAGGAAAACCGACCAACCGGTCCCCAGAGCGCCCCGACGCAGATCAGCGTCGGGGCGCTCTGGCATCATGGCACTGAGTGTGTTTTCCTGAGGGTACTCAGTGCCACAAGCGTCTAGGGGAGCTCCACATCATGGGCAAGGACTTCGACCTGTATCGGCCCTCCGAGGAGCACGACATGCTCCGGGAGTCGGTGCGTGCGCTCGCGGAGGCGAAGATCGTGCCGTTCGCCGCCGCGGTGGACGAGGAGGGCCGCTTCCCGCAGGAGGCCCTGGACGCGCTGGTCGCCAACGACCTGCACGCGGTGCACGTCCCCGAGGCCTACGGCGGCGCGGGCGCCGACGCCCTGGCCACGGTGATCGTGATCGAGGAGGTCGCCCGCGCGTGCGGCAGCTCCTCCCTGATCCCCGCGGTCAACAAGCTGGGCTCGCTGCCGGTGATCCTGTCCGGCTCCGAGGAGCTCAAGCACAAGTACCTCGGCCCGCTGGCCAAGGGCGACGCGATGTTCTCCTACGCCCTGTCCGAGCCCGATGCAGGTTCGGATGCCGCCGGCATGAAGACGCGTGCCGTCCGGGACGGGGACTTCTGGGTCCTCAACGGCGTCAAGCGGTGGATCACCAACGCCGGCGTCTCGGAGTACTACACGGTGATGGCCGTCACCGACCCCGACAAGCGCTCCAAGGGCATCAGCGCCTTCGTCGTGGAGAAGTCCGACGAGGGCGTGTCCTTCGGCGCCCCGGAGAAGAAGCTCGGCATCAAGGGCTCCCCGACCCGCGAGGTCTACCTCGACAACGTCCGCATCCCCGCCGACCGCATGATCGGCGCCGAGGGCACCGGCTTCGCCACCGCGATGAAGACCCTCGACCACACCCGCATCACCATCGCCGCCCAGGCCATCGGCATCGCCCAGGGCGCCCTCGACTACGCCAAGGGCTACGTCACCGAGCGCAAGCAGTTCGGCAAGCCCATCGCCGACTTCCAGGGCGTCCAGTTCATGCTCGCCGACATGGCCATGAAGCTCGAAGCCGCCCGCCAGCTCACCTACGCCGCCGCCGCCAAGAGCGAGCGCGTGTCCGCCGGCGGCGACAAGGAAGACCTCACCTTCTTCGGCGCCGCCGCCAAGTGCTTCGCCTCCGACGTCGCCATGGAGGTCACCACCGACGCCGTCCAGCTCCTCGGCGGCTACGGCTACACCCGCGACTACCCCGTCGAGCGCATGATGCGCGACGCCAAGATCACCCAGATCTACGAGGGCACCAACCAGGTCCAGCGCATCGTCATGGCCCGCAACCTCCCGTAATCGTCTGTCACTTGAAAGGAGCCAGGCCGTGACCCTGAGGATCGCTGTCTGTGTGAAGTACGTACCCGACGCGACCGGCGACCGCGGTTTCGCCGACGACCTGACCGTCGACCGCGACGAGGTCGACGGCCTGCTGTCGGAGCTCGACGAGTACGCCGTCGAGCAGGCCCTGCGCATCTCGGAGGAGTCCGACGACGCCGAGGTCACCGTCGTGACCGTGGGCCCGGACGACGCCAAGGACGCGCTGCGCAAGGCGCTGTCGATGGGCGCCGACAAGGCCGTCCACGTCAACGACGAGGACATCCACGGCTCCGACGTCATCGCGACCTCCGCGATCCTGGCCAAGGCCCTGGAGAAGACCGGCTTCGACCTGGTCGTCTGCGGCATGGCCTCGACCGACGGCACCATGGGCGTGCTGCCCGCGCTGCTCGCCGAGCGCCTGAGCCTGCCGCAGGTCACCCTGCTCTCGGAGCTCTCCGTCGAGGACGGTGTCGTGAAGGGCCGCCGTGACGGCGACGCCGCCACCGAGCTCCTGGAGGCCCCGCTGCCGGCGATCGCCTCGGTCACCGACCAGTCGGGCGAGGCCCGTTACCCCTCCTTCAAGGGGATCATGGCCGCCAAGAAGAAGCCGGTCCAGGAGCTGGACCTGGACGACCTGGACATCGACGCCGACGAGGTGGGCCTCGCCGGGGCCTGGACCCTGGTCGACGCCGTGGCCGCCCGCCCTGCCCGTACGCAGGGCACGATCGTCACGGACGAGGGCGACGGCGGCAAGCAGCTCGCCGCCTTCCTCGCCACCCAGAAGTTCATCTGACCGACCGTCAGCCTGACACCCACACAGGAGCAACGAATCATGGCTGAGATCCTGGTTCTCGTGGACCACGCCGACGGTGCGGTCCGCAAGCCGGCCCTCGAACTGCTGACCCTGGCCCGCCGCATCGGCGAGCCCTCGGCGGTCGTGCTCGGCGCCGGCGAGGCCGCGGCCTCGATCGCCGCCACCGCCGGCGAGTACGGCGCGGCGACCGTGTACGTCGCGGACGGCGCCGAGTTCACCGAGCAGCTGGTCGTGCCGAAGGTCGACGCGCTCACCCAGCTCGCCAAGGAGAAGGGGGCCGCCGCCGTCCTGGTGACCTCCTCCGGCGAGGGCAAGGAGATCGCGGCCCGTGTCGCGCTCCGCCTCGGCTCCGGTCTGATCACCGACGCCGTCGAGCTGGAGGCCGGCGAGAACGGCCCGGTCGCCACCCAGTCCGTCTTCGCCGCCTCGTACCAGGTGCGCTCGACGGTCACCCACGGCGTGCCGGTCATCACCGTCAAGCCGAACTCCGCCGCCCCGGAGGCCTCTTCGGCCGCCGGTACGGTCGAGGACGTCACCGTCGCCTTCACCGGCAACGCCGCCAAGGTCGTCGCGCGCACCCCGCGCGTCTCCACCGGCCGCCCCGAGCTGACCGAGTCCGCGATCGTGGTCTCCGGCGGCCGTGGTGTCGGCGCGGCCGAGGGCTTCGCGGTCGTCGAGAAGCTGGCCGACTCGCTCGGCGCGGCCGTCGGCGCCTCCCGCGCCGCCGTGGACGCCGGCTGGTACCCGCACTCCAACCAGGTCGGCCAGACCGGCAAGCAGGTCTCGCCGCAGCTGTACGTCGCGGCGGGCATCTCCGGCGCGATCCAGCACCGGGCGGGCATGCAGACGTCGAAGACGATCGTCGCGGTCAACAAGGACCCCGAGGCCCCGATCTTCGACCTGGTGGACTACGGCGTGGTCGGCGACCTCTTCGAGGTGCTGCCGCAGCTGACGGACGAGATCGGCGCCCGCTGACCCGTCCGCGTCGATGACGCAGAAGGGGCGGGTGGTGGCACTCTGTGCCACCACCCGCCCCTTCTCGTTTCTTCCGAACCGGATCCGGCGGATCAGATCCACCCGTCGAGGGGGACCTCCTCACAGAGCCGGACGACCGGCCTGCGACCGGTCACGCCGACCCCCGAGGAGACCTTGACCCGGACGCCGGGGCGCACCGCGTGCAGCGGCCCGTCGACCCGGCAGCGGACGGTGAAGCCCTCCGACATGTACACCGGCCAGAGGTCGGCATCGGCGGCGGCGACCCCGCGCCGTACGGAGATCACGCCCTCGCCCTCGCTGAGTTCGGGGTTGAGATCGGTCGACCCGCAGGTCGGACAGAGCAGTCGCTGGAATGTCGTGTTGCAGCACCAGCGGCAGCGCTGGAAGTAGAGCTCGGCGTCGGGGCCCGCCTCCTCGGCGGCCTGGACGGCGGTCCCGCTCCTCAGTCCCGTGTGGAACACGATGCCTTCTCCTTGCACTCGGCGGCTCGACCGTGCATGGAGCAAAGATATGGCACTGAGTGCCATCAAATAAAGACCTGAGTTCCCTCAATTAGAGATACTGAGATCCCCTGCGTCGATCACCGGCCCACCGGCGGTTCCTCTCAGCTCTCGCCGAGGCTCGATTCCACCTCGCGCACCACGCGCCACATGGGGGTGGACCGCTTGGTGATCACCACGACGACGTCCTCGGTCTCCTCGGCCGGCGCGTCCACGACCGCGTCGGGGCTCCAGGTGGCGCGCACGAACTCCAGGGCACTGTCGACCTCCGCCAGCGGGTCGCCCTCGCCGCCCGAGCGCAGCCAGTGCCGCAGGGCGTGGTTGTGGGCGGCGACCACGGCCGCCGCGGCCACGTTGGCACGCAGGGTGCCGTCCCTGCGGTCGGCCCAGCGGGTGCGCAGATAGTCACCGAGGGTCTTCTCGTAGCGCCAGACGACCGAGAGTTCGTACGTGCGCAGTCCGGTCACCTCGCGGGTGAGCCGGTAGCGCTGCACGGAGAAGGTCGGGTTCTCGGCGTACATCCGCATGACGAGCCGGGCTGCGCCGCAGACCCGGACCATCGGGTCGTCGGAGTCGGCGCTCGCCGCGAGGAAGCGGGTCATGTCGGCGAGGCACTGCTCGTGGTCGGGGAAGACCACGTCCTCCTTCGACGGGAAGTACCGGAAGAAGGACCGCCGGCCGACGCCCGCGAGGGTGACGATGTCGTCGACCGTGGTCTGCTCGTAGCCCCGCTCCAGAAAGAGCTGGAAGGCCGCGGCGATGAGGGAGTCCCGCATCGCGGGCTTCGTGGAGTTCGTCGACGCTGTTCCCATGGCCCGAACCTAACACCCGGACGACCTCGACGCGGCACTAGGTGCCGGACGAATCCGGCACCCAGTGCTACCCAGAGGGTACGGAGGCTCAGCGGGCGCTCGGCCGCCGGGCCGCGGGCACGGTCGGACGCCGGCCCGCGGGCACGCTCAGCGGGCGGTCATCCGGAGCGCGCCGTCCATCCGGATCGTCTCGCCGTTGAGGTAGTCGTGCTCGGCGATCATCGTCACCAGGCGGGCGTACTCCTCCGGGCGCGCGAGGCGCTGCGGGAAGGTGACGCTCGCGGCCAGACCGGCCCTCACGTCCTCCCCGAACCCGGCCATCATCGGGGTGTCGACGATGCCGGGGGCGATGGTGACGACCCGGACGCCGAACTGCGCCAGGTCGCGGGCGGCGGTGACGGTCATGCCCGCGACGCCCGCCTTGGACGCGGCGTAGGCGATCTGGCCGACCTGGCCCTCGAAGGCGGCGATGGAGGCGGTGTTGACGACGAGACCGCGCTGTCCGTGCTCGTCGGGCTCGTGCCGGGCGATGGCCTCGGCGGCGAGCCGCATCACGTTGAACGTACCGATCAGGTTGACGTTGACCACGGCCCGGAACAGGTCGAGGTCGTGCGGTCCCTTGCGGCCCAGGATGCGGGCGGAGGGAGCGATGCCCGCGCAGTTCACGGCGAGCCGCAGCTCGGCGCCGTCGGCGTCGATCGCGGCGAGGGCCTCGCGGACCTGCTGCTCGTCGGTGACGTCGGCCGCGAGCAGCCGGACGCCCTCGGGCAGCGGCCCGGCGGCGGCCACGGCCTTGTCCAGGTCGAGTCCGTAGACGGTGGCGCCCCGGGCGGCGAGCGCCGCGGCGGTGGCGGCGCCGAGACCGGAAGCGGCACCGGTGACGAGAGCGGCGGAGCCGGCGATGTCCATGGAACTCCTCGTTCGTGTCGTGCGGGTGCGACCCTGCCGCCGGGTTGGCCGCCGGATCGGGCGCGTGCCCGCGGAGGACCGCGCGGTCCGCGCGATCTGCGCCGCCCACCATAGAACCGCAGGCCGCGCCCCCGGAAGCGGAACCAGGAGGCCCGCCCGGGAGCGCGTCGGCACGACCGGTGAGGTGCCGCTTCGGCGGGTCCCGGTCAGAAGGGCCTGGTCGGCAGGTACTTGCCGTCGAGCGTGATGACCGCGCGCTCCCCGCCCTCGGGGTCGGCGACCTTCTTCACGTCCAGCGTGAAGTTGATCGCGGAGATGATGCCGTCCCCGAACTCCTCGTGGACCAGGGCCTTCAGCGTGGTCCCGTACACCTGGAGCATCTCGTGGAAGCGGTAGATCGTCGGGTCGGTCGGGATGCCGCCGTCGATGGAGCCCCGGGTGGGGATCGTCCGCAGCAGGCGCACCGCGTCCTCGTCGAGGCCGAGGAGCTCGGCGACGGCCCTCGCGGACGGCTCGGGCAGGGCGTGCTGGCCGAGGACGGCGGCGGTGGTGAAGGCGACGGAGAGACCGGCGGCGTCGGCGATCTGCCGCCAGCTCAGGTCCTTGACGGTCTTGGCCTCGACGGCGGCGACGGCGAGCGCGTGACGGGCGGTGGGGTCGAACTGGGCGTGCACCACGAGAGGTACGTCCTTCCAGGGAGGGGGTGGGGCTTTCGGGGGACTTTCGGGGGGTTCGGGGGTTGTGGGGGGGGCTCAGGCGGCGTGGGGGACGACCCCGGGCAGCTCCTCGACGGTGCCGTCGGCGATGTCGAAGACCCAGCCGTGCAGCCGTACGTCCCCCTCGGCGAGGGCGCGGGCCACCGAGGGATGGGTGGCCAGGTTCGCCAGCTGCACGGCGACGTTCTCCCGTACCAGGGCGGCCACGTCCCCCGCCCGCCCGGCGGCGGTACGGGCGAGCGAGGCGTCGGCGTGCCGCAGCCAGGCGGCGACGGCGGGCGCGCCCCTGAGGTCGCGGCGCTCGGCGAGCGCGGTCATGGCGCCACAGGCGGAGTGCCCGCAGACGATGACGTCCCGTACGCCGAGGACGGTGACGGCGTACTCGACCCCGGCGGCCACTCCGTCGCCGTCCGGGGTGTGGGCGGGGACGAGGTTTCCGGCGGTGCGGATGACGAAGAGTTCACCGGGGTCGGTCTGGGTGATGAGTTCGGGGACGACCCGGGCGTCCGAGCAGCCGATGAACAGCGTCCCGGGCCGGTGGGCGGTGGCGAGGCGGGCGAAGAGGCCGGCCTTGGCAGGGAAGACCTCCCGCTGGAAGCGGGCGATTCCCTCGGCGAGATGAGGCATGCCCTCACCCTGCACGACCAGGGTGTATAGCGTCCAAGACCCAGTATCGATCTCTGCCATAGATGACATCTATATCTGGCTCTACACTCGATGCCATGCAGCCGGAACTCCGTCATCTCCGCTATCTGCTCGCCGTCGCCGAGCACGCCAACTTCACCCGGGCCGCCGAGGAGCTCCGGATCGCCCAGCCCACGCTCTCCCAGCAGATCAAGCAGCTGGAGAAGGCCCTCGGGGTGCTGCTCCTGGACCGCGGCGGCCGCACCGTGCGCCTCACCGACGCCGGGGAGGCCTACGCGGGCTACGCCCGGCGCGCGCTCCAGGACCTGGCGGCGGGCGAGCGGGCGGTGCTCGACGTGCACGACCTCTCCCGTGGCCGGCTCCGGCTCGCCGCGACCCCCACCTTCACGTACCTCACGGGTCCACTGGTCGCCGCCTTCCACACCCGGCATCCGGGCATCACCGTGGAGGTACGGGAGTCGACCCAGGACCGCATCGAGGCCGAACTCCTCGCCGACCGCCTCGATCTCGGGATCGCCTTCCAGGGCGACCACCTGCCGGGCATCGAGGACACCGCGCTCTTCACCGAGACCCTCGGCCTCGTCGTGGGCCCCGGCCACCCCTTCGCCGGCCGGACCGAACCCGTACCGGCCGAAGAGCTGAATCACCGTCACCTCGCCCTGCTCAGCCAGGACTTCGCCACCCGTCGGCACGTCGACGCGTACGTCTCCGAGCACGGCCTCCGGCCGCGGATCGCGGTGGAGGCCAACGCCGTCAGCGCGCTCACCGAGATCGTCCGCCGCACCGCCCTGGCCACCGTGCTGCCCGACGCCGTCACCCGGGACCACCCGCATCTGACCCCCGTACCGCTCTCCCCCGCCCTGCCGCCCCGGGGCGTCACCCTCCTCCGGCGGGCGGCCGACTACCGGAGCGCGGCCACGCGCGCGTTCACCGAGCTGGCGGCGCGTTGGGACGAGGGCCAGGGAGGCGTCCTGCCCCCGGAAGGCCAGGAGGGTCAACCGATCGGATGACCCCGGGGTCCACCGTTGCGGGCGCCGGAGACAGCCGGGACGACGACCGGCGACGCGGGGGGACGGCTCCAGGATGGAAGGGAAGCGGGCCACGGAGCACCGACGGCCCCCGCAGTCCACCGAGTTCACTGGAGCAGACCCCATGAAGCACGTGAAGAAGACCTCGCGCACCCGTGTCGTGACCGGTGGCGCGATCGTCGCCGCGCTCGCCCTCGGTGGCTTCGGGGCCTACTCCGCCAGCGCCACCGGTGAGAACACGGCGGCCGCCCCCGCCGCCGCGGTCGCCAAGGCGGACGCCGAGAACAAGAACACCACCCGCTCCACGCACCTGACGATCGAGGCCGCAACGAAGGCCGCGCAGGCGACCCTCGACGCCGCCGAGAAGGAGAACCAGCGCGTCTCCGTCGCCGTCGTCGACCGCAACGGCAACACCATCGTCACCCTCCGCGGCGACGGCGCGGGCCCGCAGTCCTACGAGTCGGCCGAGAAGAAGGCGTACACCGCCGTCTCCTGGAACGCCCCGACCTCCGTCCTCGCCGGCCGCCTCGCCCAGGCCCCGAACCTGAAGGACATCCCCGGCACCCTCTTCCTCGCCGGTGGTGCCCCGGTGACCGCCAAGGGCGCGCCCATCGCGGGCATCGGTGTCGCCGGCGCCCCCTCGGGCGACCTCGACGAGAAGTTCGCCCAGGCCGGCGTCGCCGCCCTCGGCAAGTAACCGACCCCCCGCCCGCGCCCGAGGAACACCGCCATGAACGCGATCGACGACACCCTCCTGGCGGCCGCCACGCACGGTGACACCGTCGCCGTCCGCACGGCCCTCGCCGCGGGCGCCAGGGTCGACGCCCGCGACCGGCGCCGCCGCACTCCGCTGCTGCACGCCGCTCGGCGCGACCACGTCGCCGCCGCGCGGGTCCTCCTCGCCGCGGGCGCCGACCCGAACGCCCAGGACGACCGGTGCGACAGCCCCTGGCTGGTCACCGGCGTCACGGGCGGCGTCACGATGATGCGGACCCTGCTCGCGGCGGGCCCCGACCTGACGCTGACCAACCGGTACGGCGGTACGGCCCTGATCCCGGCGGCCGAGCGGGGCCATGTGGCCTACGTCCGCGCCGTCCTGACCGAGACGGCCATCGACGTCGACCACGTCAACCGGCTGGGCTGGACGGCCCTCCTGGAGGCCGTGATCCTCGGCACGGGCGGCCGTGACCACCAGGACGTCGTCGCCCTCCTCCTGGCGGCGGGCGCCGACCCCGAACTCCCGGACCCCCACGGGCAGACGGCCCTGGACCACGCGGTCCGCCACGGTCTGACGGGGATCGCGGCCCTCCTGAGACGCCGACACCTGTGCCGTACAGGGCAGTTCTGAAAGACTCGGCGTTCGGGGGTGCACATCGACACGGTCGTCTACTACCAGGTGACCGACGTCAGGGCCGCGACCTACGAGGTCGCCAGCTACATCCAGGCGATCGAGCAGCTCACCATCACCACCCTGCGCAACATCATCGGCGGCATGGACCTGGAGCGGACCCTGACCTCCGGCGAGGAGATCAACGCGGCCCAGCAGGTCCTGGACGTCCACGGCCCGCTGCCCGCGGCCACCCTGCGGGCGCCGGCGCTCGGTGTGGCCGAGGCCCTTGAGGCCATCCACGCGTGCGGCATCGTCCACCGGGACCTCAAGCCCGGCAACATCCTCATCGCGGCCGAGGGCCCCCGCGTGATCGACTTCGGCATCGCGCGGGGCGCGGACGCGACCGCGCTCACCCGCACCGATTTCGTCATCGGTACGCGCGGGTTCCTGGCTCCGGAGCAGATGGCGGGCGGTCCGCCGACCGCCGCCGTCGACACCTACGCGTTCGGCATGGTGCTGTGCCATGCGGGCGGGGCGGCCTCGGCCGTCGGGGGCACGGTCCTCGACGGCGCTTCGCGGCTGCTGCCCGCCGACCTCGCCGCCGTGGCGACCGCCTGTCTCAGCCATGATCCGGCGGGCCGTCCCTCCCCCACCGAGATCCTGCGCAGGATCGGCGACACCGACGGGGAGGATCCGTCGGACTGGCTGCCGCCCGCCCTGCGCACGCTGGTCGGCCTGCACCAGGCCTCCACCGTGACCGCCGCGCCCCCGGAGTGACGGCGGCAGACGGAGGCGGCTAGGCGACGAGCCCCCGGCTGATGACCAGGCGCTGGATCTGGTTGGTGCCCTCGAAGATCTGGGTGATCTTCGCTTCGCGCATGTAGCGCTCGACCGGGAAGTCGCGGGTGTAGCCGTAGCCGCCGAGGACCTGGACGGCGTCCGTCGTGACCTTCATGGCCGTGTCCGTGGCGATGAGCTTGGCCGCGCTGGCCTGGCGGCTGAAGGGGCGGCCGAGGTCGCGGCGGCGGGCCGCGTCCAGGTAGGTGGCGCGGGCCGCGTCGACGGCGGCGGCCATGTCGGCGAGGAGGAAGCCGAGACCCTGGTGGTCGATGATCCGCCGGCCGAAGGTGGTGCGCTCGTTGGCGTACGCCACGGCGGCGTCGAGGGCGGCCTGGGCGAGGCCGGTGGCGCAGGCGGCGATGCCGAGGCGGCCGCTGTCGAGCGCGCTGAAGGCGATCTGCAGACCCTGGCCCTCGTCCCCTATGAGCCGGTCGGCGTCGAGGAGCGCACCGTCCCAGTAGGCGGAGGTGGTGGGGACGGCCTGGAGGCCCATCTTGCGCTCGGGGGAGCCGAAGCTGAGTCCTTCGGTGGCGCCGGGGGCGAGGAAGCAGGAGATGCCGTGGCTGCCCGGCGCGGTCCGGGCGAAGAGGGCGTAGAAGTCGGCCTTGCCGCCGTGGGTGATCCACGCCTTGGTGCCGGTGATCCGGTACCCGCTGCCGTCGTCCTGCCGCTCGGCCTTGCAGGCGAGGGCGGCCGCGTCGGAGCCGGCCTGCGGCTCGGAGAGGCTGTAGCCGCCGATGGTGCGGCCCTCCAGCATCTCGGGCAGCCACCGCTCCTTCTGCCCGGCGGTGCCGAAGGTGTGGAGCGGGTGGCAGGCGAGGGTGTGGACGCTGGTGGCGACGGCGACGGCCGCCCAGCGCGCGGCCAGCTCCTCCAGGACCTGCAGGTAGACCTCGTACGGCTGGCCACCGCCGCCGTACTCCTCCGGGTACGGCAGGCCGAGGAGCCCGGCCTCGCCGAGGGTCGTGAAGAGTCCTTCGGGATAGGTCTCGGTGGCCTCGTACTCGTCCACCCGCGGAGAGAGCTCCTTGTCGGCGATCTCCCGGGTGAGGGCGATGAGGTCCGCTGCCTCGGGGGTGGGAAGCAGGCGGTCGACATCCATGGCGTCTCCATCGGCGCGCA
Organism: Streptomyces sp. NBC_00250; assembly: GCF_036192275.1. Classification (NCBI taxonomy): domain Bacteria; kingdom Bacillati; phylum Actinomycetota; class Actinomycetes; order Kitasatosporales; family Streptomycetaceae; genus Streptomyces; species Streptomyces sp. NBC_00250. Next base: position 2,215,588 of record NZ_CP108088.1, read on the forward strand.
AAGTGGTACTGGGGCAGGTACTGCAGTACCGGTTAGCGTAGCGCAGAAGGGTGTGGCCGTAACCCCCCGGAACGTCGGCCTGGAATACTGGCCGCGTGATCGAGACCTCAGCCGCCGACGCCCCGAAGCTGACGGGCCGCGGTGCGGCGCGCCGCTCCGCCCTCTTCGAGGAGCTCGTCGCCCTCCTCGTCGGTGAGGGCTTCGCCCGGCTGACGCTCGACGACCTCGCCGCCCGCCTCCGCTGCTCGAAGCGGACCCTGTACGGCCTGGCCGGCAGCAAGGAGCAGCTGGTCCGGGCGGCGGTCGTGCACTTCTTCCGGCGCGCCACGGCCCGGGTCGAGGCGGTCCTCGCCGCCGCGACCGATCCCGCCGAGCGGCTCGCCGCCTATCTGCGGGCGGTTTCGGCCGAGCTGGCGCCGGTCTCGCCGCAGTTCTTCGACGACGTGGCCGCGTTCGAACCGGCGGCCGAGGTCTACGAGCGGAACACGCGCGCGGCGGCCGGCCGGGTCCAGCAGCTCATCGAGGAGGGCGTCCGCGCGGGTGTCTTCCGCGAGGTGCACGTGACCTTCGCGGCCGACGTCATCTCCTCGGTGATGGTGCGCATCCAGCGCCGCCAGGTGGCGGCGGCGACCGGTCTCGCCGACGCCGAGGCGTACGAACAGCTGGCCGAGCTGCTCCTCAGCGGTCTGCGCAGGGCCTGAGGCCCCCGCGGTACGAATGGCCGATTTCCGTCCCCACGTACGGTCACTCCACGCAGCTGATCCACTACTGTATGCCGCGCCATCGAACACCCCTCTTCCAGGGAGACCTCCGCGTGGAGCGCAGCCGTACCGCCTTCAGGATCCGTGCCGTCCTCGCCACCTTGGGCGTCACCGCCGCCCTCACCGCCGCCCCGGCGGCGCAGGCCGCGCCGGCCGAGAAGCCCGTCGCCGCACCCCCCGCCCAGTGCACCGGGGAGTTCCAGGGCGACAAGCGGCTCGGCCCGAAGTTCCTGCCGAAGAAGTGGCAGGAGCCGGTGGGTCCGCTGCTCAACCGCTACCACCGGACGGGGAAGCTCTCGTCCGCCGACTTCCTCAAGAAGTACTGGGAGGGTCCGGCCGACACCGGCAGCTGGAAGTACCCGCCGAACGACGGCTTCGGCGAGGTCAACGGAACCGTCGACAAGGCGCCGGAGCTGCTCCAGGAGGGCGAGCGCCTGGACCGCTTCGGCTCGGAGTTCGGCTCCTACCTGGCCCCGGCCGGTGACGCCTACGCCAAGCGCGCACTGCCCCCGCAGAACCTCAACACCCGGGACGCGGCCTTCCCCTGCGACTATCACCTGTACGAGGTGACGCGGGCGTTCGTGGTCTGGGAGGGCTCCATCGCGCCCTGGTTCGAGCAGCCGGGCGGCGGCCGCCAGATCAAGCTGGACCCGGCGTTCCTGAACCCGGGCGAGGGCCAGCGCCTCAGCGTCAAGTGGCTGCTCGACAACGGCTATCTGGTCCGCGTACCCGCGTGACAGACCGCGCGGACCGCACCGGCGGCACCGACCGCCGGGCGCTGGAACGGGCACTCCGGGAGGCCGGAGTGCCCGAGACGTACTACTGGATCGAGGGCGTCCACGAGCCGGCGCCCACCCCGCCCGACTTCGTCTATCTGCGGACGGAGCCGGGCGGTGGCGGCTGGGAGACCGGAGTGTACGAGCGGGGCGCGTACGAGCCGGTCGCCACGCACCCCACGGAGGCGGCGGCCTGCGACCACCTCCGGACGCTGCTGGGCGGGTAGCGTGCGGCGGGCGGGGACGAGATCCGCGTACCGCCGCCCGCTCGCCCTTCACGATCCTCGGCCGGGTGTCGACGTGGACGTGGACCTGGACCTGGACCTGGACCTGGACGAAGCCTCCCGCGTTCAGGTCCTGAAGCCCTCCCCGGCTTATTTCAGGATATGAGTTAAACCTCAAGAGAAGAACGCGCCGAGGGTCCCGCAGAGGTATGTTGCGCTCAGGACTACTTCACCTGGGGGCCCAAGTGACCATGCGGAACGGCCGCACCGTGCGTGACCTACGACGCGAGAACCGCACCGCCGTCCTTCAACGCCTCTACTTCGACGGGCCGCTGAGCCGCTTCTCGCTCGGCCCCGCGACCGGTCTCAGCTCCGGCTCCATCAGCAACGTGGTCGCCGAGCTCGTCGCGGAGGGCCTGGTCGAGGAGGCGGGCAGCGTCGACTCGGCCGGCGGGCGCCCCCGTACCCTGCTCCGGATCACCCCGGACAGCGGCTGCATGATCGGCGTCGATGTCGGCGAGACCCGGGTCCGGATCGAGCTGTTCGACCTCACCCTCACCGAACTCGCCCGCACCGAACGCCCGTTGGCCATCGACAGTCCGAACCCCCACGACCGGTACGAGGTCGGGGTCGTCGTCGGGCACGTCCGGGAGGCCATCGCGGAGGTGCTGCGGATCGCGGACGTGCCCGCCGAGCGGCTGCTCGGGGTCGGCGTCGGCGTGCCGGGCATCGTGGCGCGCACCGCCGAGGACGGGGCGGTCGTGCACGGCCAGACGATCGGCTGGGACGCGGTCCCCCTGGAGCGGCTCCTGCGCGAGAGCGTGGACCTGCCGGCCACCGTGCCGTACTGGATCGACAACGGTGCCAAGACCCTCGGCCAGGCCGAGATGTGGTTCGGCGCCGGGCGGGGCGCGCGCAGCGCGGTGGTGGTCCTCTTCGGCTCGGGCGTCGGCGCGTGCGTGGTCACCGACCCGATGGGGCCGGGCCGGGCGATCGAGTGGGGTCATCTGACGGTACGGGTCCGGGGGCGGCGCTGCCGCTGCGGCGCCCAGGGCTGCCTGGAGGCGTACGCCGGAGCCGAAGCCCTCCTGGAGCGGTGGCGGGAGGCAGGTGGAGTGCCCCCGGCGGGCGCGGACGAGGAGACGGCGCTGACGGCGATGCTGGCGGCGGCGTACCCGGCGGAGGCGGGGGCGGAGCCCGACGCCACCGCGGTCGCCGTCCTGGAGGAGACCGCCGAGTACCTGGGCGCCGGATTCGCCGACCTCATCAACCTCTTCCAGCCCGAGCGCATCCTGGTCGGCGGCTGGGCGGGCCTCCAGCTCGGCGCCCGGTTCCTGGAGACGGTCAAGGGGTACGCGAGCGAGTACGCGCTCGCGTACCCGGCGGCCCGGGTCGGCATCGCCATGGGCACGCTCGGCCCCGACGCGGTCACGGTCGGCGCGGCGATCCTGCCGCTCGCGGACTTCTTCGGCCGGGGCGGGCGGCGGGCCGAGGCGGAGACCGCCGAGGAACAGCCGGCCTGGGCGTCGACCGTACGGGACAGGGCGGCGCACTGAGCGTGCGCCGCCCACGGCCGCGTCCGGCGGCGCCGGACGCGGGGAAGGACTCGTCGCCGCCGAGGTCGTCCGCCGGTGGCCGAGCAGCGGGTGGTCGTCCGGCCGGCTCGGGAACCGGTCTGTCCCGTACTCGACCGGCTAGGCGACGGAGCCTATGCGCCCCGCCGGCTCGCGGGGGCCGTCGTGGTGGATCGGGGTGTGGGCGCCCGTGAGGGAGAGGCCCGTGCCGCCGCGGCGGTTGGCGACGATTTCCGCGCCGATCGACAGAGCCGTCTCCTCGGGCGTACGGGCCCCGAGGTCGAGGCCGATCGGGGAACGCAGGCGGGCGAGCTCGATCTCGGTGACGCCTACCTCACGGAGGCGCTTGTTGCGGTCCTCGTGGGTACGGCGGGAGCCCATCGCGCCGATGTAGGCGACGGGAAGCTTGAGGGCCGCGTGGAGCAGCGGCACGTCGAACTTGGCGTCGTGCGTCAGGACGCAGAGCACCGTACGGCCGTCCACCTCGGTGGACTCCAGGTAGCGGTGGGGCCATTCGACGACGATCTCGTCGGCCTCCGGGAAGCGGGCCGGCGTCGCGAAGACGGGCCGCGCGTCGCACACGGTGACGTGGTAGCCGAGGAACTTGCCGACCCGGACGAGGGCGGCGGCGAAGTCGATGGCGCCGAAGACGATCATGCGGGGCGCCGGGACCGAGGACTCGACGAGCAGGGTCAGCGGCTGTCCGCAGCGGCTGCCGTCCTCGCCGATCTCCACCGTGCCGGTGCGGCCCGCGTCGAGCATCGCGCGGGCCTCGCCCGCCGCGGTGCGGTCCAGCTCGGGGTGGCCGCCGAGCGTCCCCTCGTACGAGCCGTCGGGGCGGACCAGGAGGGCCCGGCCCATGAGGTCCTCGGGGCCGGAGACGATCCGGGCCAGGGCTGCCGCCTCCCCCGTGACGGCGGCGGCCAGGGCGGCGGGGAAGACCCCGCCGCGGACCGGGGTGACGAGTATGTCGATGATGCCGCCGCAGGTCAGACCGACCGCGAAGGCGTCCTCGTCGCTGTAGCCGAAGCGCTCGACGACGGTCTTCCCGTCTTCGAGTGCCTGCTGGCAGAGGTCGTATACGGCACCCTCCACACACCCGCCGGAGACCGAGCCGATCGCCGTGCCGTCGCTGTCGACGGCGAGCGCGGCGCCCGGCTGCCGGGGCGCGCTCCCGCCGACCGCCACGACGGTGGCGACGGCGAACTCGCGTCCCTGCTCGACCCACCGGTGCAGCTCTTCGGCGATGTCCAGCATCTCGAACTCCTCGATATGTGTGTGGAGGGCGACGGTAAGGGCGTCAGTTGACGCCCAGCCAGCTCTCGAGCGGATGGATCGCGAAGAACACGATGAAGATCGCGGTCAGGCCCCACATGAAGGCGCCCACTTCGCGTGCCTTGCCCTGCGCCGTCTTGATGACGGTGTAGGAGATGACGCCGGCCGCGACACCCGTGGTGATGGTGTACGTGAAGGGCATCAGGACCACGGTGAGGAACACCGGGATCGCGACGGAGCGGTCGCTCCAGTCGACGTGCTTGGCGTTCTGCATCATCATCGCGCCGATGACGACCAGGGCGGCGGAGGCCACCTCGGCCGGGACGATCGCGGTGATCGGGGTGAAGAAGAGGCAGGCCGCGAAGAACGCGCCGGTGACGACGGAGGACAGACCCGTACGGGCACCCTCGCCGACGCCGGTGGCCGACTCGACGAAGACGGTCTGGCCGGAGCCGCCGACGCCGCCGCCGATGACACCGCCGGCACCGTCGATGAACAGCGCCTTGGAGAGGCCGGGCATCCGGCCCTGGGAGTCGGCGAGCTTGGCCTCGGAGCCGACGCCGATGATCGTGGCCATGGCGTCGAAGAAGCCGGCGAGCACCAGAGTGAAGATGATCATGGTGATCGTGATGTAGCCGACGTCACCCCAGCCGCTGAAGGACACTTCGCCGATGAGCGAGAAGTCCGGCGTGGAGACCGCGCTGCCGTTGAGCTCCGGCGGGCCGGCGAACCAGGCCTTGGCCGGCAGGTCGCCGACGGCGTTGACGACGGCGGCGATGATCGTGCCGGCCACGATGCCGATGAGGATCGCGCCGGGCACGTTGCGGGCCTGGAGCGCGAAGATCAGCAGCAGGGTGAAGGCGAAGATGAGGACCGGCCAGCCGGCCAGCTCACCGGCCGGGCCGAGGACGACCGGGCCACCACCGGGAGAGGGGTTCTCGTGGACGAAGCCCGCCTTGACGAAGCCGATCAGTGCGATGAAGAGACCGATGCCGATGGTGATCGCGTGCTTGATCGCCAGCGGGATCGCGTTCATGATCATCTCACGGAGGCCGGTGACCACCAGGAGACAGATCACCACACCGTAGGCCACACACATGGCCATGGCCTGCGGCCAGGTCATGACGGCGATGACCTGCGAGGACAGCACGCCGGAGACACTGAGACCGGCTGCCAGGGCGAGCGGGACCTTGCCCCAGAAGCCCATCAGCAGGGTGGTCACGGCGGCGGCGAGCGCGGTCGCGGTGATGAGTGCGGGCTGGCTGAGGACGTTGCCGTCCACATCCTTGCCGCCGAGGATCAGGGGGTTGAGCAGGAGAATGTACGCCATCGCCATGAAGGTGGTGACGCCGCCGCGGATCTCCGTCGCGACGGTGGATCCTCTCTCCGAGATGTGAAAGTACCGGTCGAGCCAAGAGCGGCCGGCGGGGACGTTCGAGCCGGAGCCCGCGTCCTCCGAAGCGGTCTTGGGCTCCACAGACGACTGGGTCATGGGGCCTACTCCCAAGGTTCAAAGGGGCACCCGCGTCAGACTTCGAAGGACTTCTGATCTGGTGAAGAATGCGGGATTTGGGATGATGCGTGGGCTGCACGACCCGGGGGACGGCCCGAGGCGAACGGAATGGATCGGCACTGCGGTACTGCTGGGTACCTTCTGGTTTTCCGCGGTACTGCTGATGGTGCTGGTACTGCTGGGTGGTGCTATTACTGCGGGTACTGCTGGGGTTACTCCGGGCGGTACGGGCGGGGAAGTGTGACGTTCCTGGGGAGGCACGGACCGCCCGGAGAGTCCTACAGGGTGCCGGTGAGCGCCTCGGGGCGGACCGGCGTCTTGTTGAGCTCCAGGCCCGTCGCGGCCCGGATGGCCGCGAGGACGGCCGGGGTGGACGACAGGGTCGGGGCCTCGCCGATGCCCCGCACGCCGTACGGCGCGTTGGGGTCGGCCAGTTCGAGGTAGTCGACCGGGATGGTCGGCGTGTCGAGGATGGTCGGAATCAGGTAGTCCGTGAAGGAGGGGTTGCGCACCTTCGCGGTCTTCGGGTCGACGATGATCTCCTCCATCACCGCGACGCCCAGGCCCTGGGTGGTGCCACCCTGGATCTGGCCGACGACGGAGAGCGGGTTGAGCGCCTTGCCGACGTCCTGGGCACAGGCCAGTTCGATGACCTTGACCAGGCCGAGCTCGGTGTCGACCTCCACCACCGCGCGGTGCGCGGCGAAGGCGTACTGGACGTGACCGTCGCCCTGGCCGGTGACGAGGTCGAAGGCCTGGGTGGGGCGGTGCCGCCACTCCTCCTCGACCTCCACGGCCTGGCCCTCCAGGACGTCCGCGATGGTGGCGAGGGCCTCGCCGCCGTCGGTGACGACCTTGCCGCCCTCCAGGAGGAGTTCGGCGTTGGCCCACGCCGGGTGGTACGAACCGAACTTGCGCCGGCCGATCTCCAGGACCTTCTCGCGGACGATCCCGCAGGAGTTCTTGATGGCGCCGCCGGTCATGTACGTCTGACGGCCCGCGGAGGTCGAACCGGCCGAGCCCACCTGGGTGTCGGCGGGGTGGATGGTGACCTGCTGGACGCCGAGCTCGGTGCGGGCGATCTGCGCGTGGATGGTGACACCGCCCTGGCCGACCTCCGCCATCGCGGTGTGGACCGTGGCGACGGCCTCGCCGTTGATGACCTCCATGCGGATCTTGGCGGTCGAGTAGTCGTCGAAGCCCTCGGAGAAGCCGACGTTCTTGATGCCGACGGCGTAGCCGACGCCCCGCACGACGCTCTCACCGTGCGTGGTGTTGGACAGGCCGCCCGGCAGCGCGCGGACGTCCGCGCCCTCGCCGGCGGTCTCCCACTGGCGCTCCGGCGGCAGCGGGCGGGCCTTGACCCGGCGCAGGAGCTCGGCGACCGGGGCCGGCGAGTCCACGACCTGGCCGGTCGGCATGATCGTGCCCTGCTCCATGGCGTTGAGCTGGCGCAGTTCCACCGGGTCCATGCCCAGCTTCGCCGCGAGCTTGTCCATCTGGGCCTCGTACGCGAAGCAGGCCTGGACCGCGCCGAAGCCGCGCATCGCGCCGCAGGGCGGGTTGTTGGTGTAGAGGCCGATCGCCTCGATCTCGACGTCCTCGATGACGTACGGGCCGACCGAGAGGGACGAGGCGTTGCCGACGACCGATGCCGTGGACGAGGCGTAGGCGCCGCCGTCGAGCACGATCTTGCACTTCATGTGCGTGAGCTTGCCGTCCTTGGTGGCGCCGTGCTCGTACCAGAGCTTCGCCGGGTGCCGGTGGACGTGCCCGAAGAAGGACTCGTAGCGGTTGTAGACCATCTTGACCGGCTTGCCGGTGCGCAGCGCGAGGATGGACGCGAGGATCTGCATGGAGATGTCCTCGCGGCCGCCGAACGCGCCGCCGACGCCGGACATCGTCATCCGGACCTTCTCCTCGGGCAGGCCGAGGCAGGGGGCGATCTGCTTGAGGTCCGAGTGCAGCCACTGGGTGGCGACGTACAGGTCGACGCCGCCGTCCTCGGCCGGAACGGCGAGGCCGGACTCGGGGCCGAGGAAGGCCTGGTCCTGCATGCCGAAGGTGTACTCGCCGCTGACGATGACGTCGGCCCGCTTGGCGGCCTCGGTCGCGTTGCCGCGGATGATCGGCTGGCGGTGCACGATGTTCGGGTGCGGGACGTGACCGGAGTGGTGGTCGTCGCGGTTCTCGTGGACCAGGATCGCGTCCGGAGCGGTGGCCGAGGCCTCGTCCGTGATGACCGGGAGCTCCCGGTACTCGATCTTGATCTTCGCGGCGGCGCGGCGGGCGGTCTCCGGGTGGTCGGCGGCCACGAGGGCGACCGGCTCACCGTGGTGACGGACCTTGCCGTAGGCGAGGACCGGGGTGTCCTGGAACTCCATGCCGTAGTTCTTCGCGGCCGGCAGGTCCTCGTGGGTCAGGACGGCGTAGACGCCGTCCATCGTGAGGGCCTCGGTCGTGTCGATGGACACGATCTCGGCGTGCGCGACCGTGGAGCGCAGGATCTGGCCCCACAGCATGTCCTCGTGCCACATGTCCGAGGAGTACGCGAACTCGCCGGTGACCTTGAGGGTGCCGTCCGGGCGGAGCGTGGACTCGCCGATGCCGCCCTTGACGTGGTTCTGCGTGACGTCGGTGGGCGTGCCCACCGGAACGGTGCGTGTGTTCTGAGCCATCGTCAGACCGCCTCTCCCTGACGCTCCTGGCGAGCGGCCGCGAGGCGGACCGCGTCGAGGATCTTCTCGTAACCGGTGCAGCGGCAGAGGTTGCCGGAGAGCGCCTCGCGGATGTCCGCGTCCGTCGGGGACGGGTTGCGCTCCAGCATCTCGTCGGCCGCGACCAGCAGACCGGGGGTGCAGAAGCCGCACTGCACGGCGCCGGCGTCGATGAACGCCTGCTGGATCGGGGACAGTTCGACGCCCTCGCCGGTCTGCGAGTCCTGACCCGGCTTGGCTTCCCACTTCTTGGCGGCGTCGAGCGAGGTGCCGCAGGTGCCGGTGGCGCAACCGGCGTGCTCCGCGCGGTCCTTGGCGAACTCGGCGAGGCCTTCGACGGTGACCACGTCGCGACCCTCGACCTGACCGGCGGCGACGAGACAGGAACAGACGGGCACTCCGTCGAGGCGGACCGTGCAGGAACCGCACTCGCCCTGCTCGCAGGCGTTCTTGGAGCCGGGGAGCCCCATCCGCTCACGCAGGACGTAGAGGAGGGACTCGCCCTCCCAGACGTCGTCGGCTTCCTGCGGACGTCCGTTGACCGTGAAATTGACGCGCATGGTTATGCAGCTCCCTCAAGCGTGCGGCCGCTGCCGCGGTACTGCTCCCAGGTCCAGCCGAGCTGGCGGCGGGCCATGATGCCGACGGCGTGACGGCGGTACTTGGCGGTGCCTCGGACATCGTCGATCGGGTTGGCGGCGCCCGAGCAGAGGTCGGCGAACTGCTTCGCGATCGACGGGGTGATGATCTTGCCGTTGTCCCAGAAGCCGCCCTCCTCCAGAGCCGCGTTCAGGAAGGCCTCGGCCTCCTTGGCGCGGATCGGGGTCGGCGCGGCGGAACCGATGCCGGTACGCACCGTCCGGGTCTCCGGGTGCAGGGCCAGGCCGAAGGCGCAGACGGCGATGACCATCGCGTTGCGGGTGCCGACCTTGGAGTACTGCTGGGGGCCGTCCGCCTTCTTGATGTGGACGGTCTTGATGAGCTCGTCGGGCTGGAGCGCGTTGCGCTTCACGCCCGTGTAGAACTCGTCGATGGGGATGAACCGGCTGCCGCGCACCGACTCGACCTCGACCTCGGCGCCCGCGGCGAGCAGGGCCGGGTGGGCGTCGCCGGCGGGCGACGCGGTACCGAGGTTGCCGCCGACGCCGCCGCGGTTACGGATCTGCGGGGAGGCGACCGTGTGCGAGGCGAGTGCGAGACCGGGCAGCTCGGCCCGCAGGTTCTCCATGATCTGGGTGTACGGAACGGCGGCGCCGAGGCGGACGTTCTCCTCGCCGACCTCCCACTCGCGCAGCAGCTCGATGCGGTTCAGGTCCAGGAGGTACTCGGGCCGCCGGTGGTCGAAATTGATCTCGACCATGACGTCCGTGCCACCCGAAAGGGGCACGGCCGTGGGGTGCTCTGCCTTGGCGGCGAGCGCCTCCTCCCAGCTGGCGGGGCGAAGGAAGTCCATGGTGGCTCTCTTCTAGTGATTCTTGCGATCGGGGGTCGTGCGCAGGGTTCCGGGGGGACGGCCGGTCCTCGACTTCACGTTCATGTGCTGTTCACGCGGTGTGTGGCCTAGTACACAAGCCCACGCTCGCCCGGGTGCAGTCACCGAAAACATGAAGGAGTTGGCTGGGTCCCGTCGTCGTCTTGTAGATTCGAACGAAAGGCGGGGAACAGTTACCTCGCTGTTTTCCCCTGGAAACGGTGGCCCCACGCCACCGTCGACAACGGGACACCCCACCACCCACTGACGAAGGAACGGCGGCGACACGATGCGGCTGCGCGCACTGCTGGAGAACGACGCGCTCGGGCTGCGCCTGCTCGGCGGCGAGGACGAGCTGGACCGCACCGTCCGCGGCGTGATGACGACGGACCTCAAGGACCCCAGCCGGTACCTGTCAGGCGGCGAGCTGGTGCTGACCGGCCTCGCCTGGCTGCGGGAGCCCGCCGACGCCGAGCCCTTCGCCCGCATCCTGGCCTCGGCCGGGGTCGCGGCCCTCGCGGCCGGCGAGGCGGAGCTCGGCGACATTCCCGATGATCTCGTAGAGGCGTGTTCACGCCATCGGCTGCCGCTCTTCGCGGTGAACGAGTCCGTTGCTTTCGCGACGATCACCGAGCACGTTGTTCGACAGGTCTCCGGCGAGCGGGCCGGCGACCTGGCGGCCGTGGTCGACCGGCACCGGCGGCTCATGACCTCGGGACCGGCGGGCGGCGGGCCCGAGGTGGTCCTCGACCTGCTCGGCTCCGACCTGGACCTCCGGGCCTGGGTCCTCTCCCCCACCGGCCGCCAGATCGCGGGCGCCGGCGAGCCCCTCCCGGCCTCCCTCGCCGCCACCCTGGCCGGTGAGCACCTGGCCGCCACCCGGACCGGACGGCGCGGCCCGCACCGTCTGAGCACCGGCGGGACGGCGTACTCCCTGTTCCCGATCCGCAACACCGGCCGGGGTGCCGCCCCCGCCTCCCGTGACGTGCGCGAGACGGTCCTCTCGGACTGGCTGCTCGCCGTCGAGGCGGACGCCGGGGACTGGCCGGCCGCCCGACTGGACCTGCTCCAGGGCGTCACGCAGCTGATCGCCGTCGAGCGGGACCGGCGCGACGCGGCCCGTACGGTACGGCGCCGGCTCGCCCAGGAGGTCCTGGAGCTGGTGCAGACGGGCGCCGCGCCCGCCGAGATCGCGGCCAGGCTGCGGGTCGCGGCCCCGGTGCTGCTGCCCGGCCTCGGCACGGCCCCGCACTGGCAGGTGGTCGTCGCCAGGGTCGAGTGGGAGCAGGAAGCCGGTCAGAGCTCCCCGGTGGACGCCGGCCCGGTCGCCCAGGCCCTCCTGGAGGAGATCCTCGTCGACCCGGCGACCGTGGGCGCCGAGTCCGCCGACCGGATCGCCGTCGCGCACAGCGGCGACGAGGCCATCGCCCTGGTCCCGCTGGCCGCGGGGCCGCTGCCGGACAGCGAGGACGAGGGCCCGGCCACCGCGCTGGGCCTGCACGCGGACGCGCTGCTCGCGGCCGTGCGCGCTCCGCTGTCGGCCGGTCTCGCCGACGACGGGCGGCTCACCCTCGGCGTCAGCGCGGCCGTGCACTCGGCGGAGGGCCTGCGCGGGGCCCTGGAGGAGGCCAGGCACGCCCGCCGGGTCGCCGCGGCCCGCCCGGGCCGGGTCTGCGCCGCCGGTCACCACGAGCTGGCCTCGCACGTCCTGCTGCTGCCGTTCGTGCCGGACGACGTCCGGCGCGCGTTCACGGCCCGGCTGCTCGACCCGCTGCGCGACTACGACCGCCGGCACCGTGCGGAGCTGATCCCGACCCTGGAGGCCTTCCTGGACTGCGACGGCTCCTGGACCCGCTGTGCGACCCGCCTCCACCTGCACGTGAACACGCTGCGTTACCGGGTGGGCCGGATCGAGCAGCTCACCGGCCGTGATCTGTCCCGTCTGGAGGACAAGCTCGACTTCTTCCTCGCCCTTCGGATGAGCTGATCGGACGAGCGGGGAACTCCGACGCGGATTCACCCTTTCGGGCGAGTCCGGTGGAGTGACGTCCGGCCGGTGGGGGCCCGTCGGCCGGGTCGGCCGACGGGCCCCCACCGGGGCCTGATCACTGGCCCTGCGGCGATCTGACGGCCTGTCGGCCGGGGTCGGGACTGCGGCGCCCCTCCGTACCGGTGTCTTGTGAATTCTTTCACCTGACCCCTTGGCCAGGTACTGCCCTTCGTGCTGAGATGCGGGTCTCACTCAACAGCTCAATGGCGCGCTCGGGGAGGGCAATGTGGCGGACACCGCCATGTCTGGTTCCGAATCAAGGGGCGGCGAAGATCCGTCCCTCGCCTACGGCAAGGAGACTCCCGTGGAGACCGCCATATGGCGGCTCCGCTCCCGAGGGTGTTGGACGGACGCGGCGGCGCTGCTCGCACCGCACGCGAACGAACCGGCCGCCGCACTCGAACGGGCCGCGCTGCTGATCGAGCGCTGCCTCTACACCGAACAGGGCTGGGCCGACGCCGAGGAGGCGCTCAGGGCGGCCGAAGCGGTGGCCGGCACGGACGAGGAACGGGGCGCCGCCGCGTGTGAACGCGGTTATCTCGCCTACGCGTCGACGCTTCTGGGGGTACGCGACCGGGCCGACGAGGCGCGGATGGCACTGGGCCGGGCGGCGGCCCTGATCGCCCCCTCCGCCGAGGGCCGGCCGCTGCTCGACCTGCGGCGCGGGCTCATCGCACAGAACCTCGGCGACTCCCCGCAGGCGGCCCACGCCGCGTACCGCAGGGCGCATGCCGGGGCCACCGCGCAGGGCGACTCGCTGCTGCTCTCCTCCACTTGGCGGCATCTGGCCGGACTGGCCCTGCGGGAGGGCGAGTTGGCGGAGGCGCGGCACGGCTTCGCGGAATCGCTCAGGATCCGCGAGGAGTTGGGCTACCTGGTCGGTACGGCCCCGGCCCTCACCGCGCTCGCCACCACCGAGACGGAACCGGAGGCGGGTCGCCTGCGCGCCGAGGCCCGCCGTCTCTTCCGCCTCCTGGGCGGGGTGCCGACCTGGCTCGCGAGCCAGCTGACACCGCGGACGGCCTGAACCACCGCCCCCTGAGGGGTTGGTGACGGTACGTCAGGAGGAAGGGCGCTTCGGCGCGAGACACACCAGGCTCTCGTCGGTTCCGATGAGCAGGGAGCCCGCGCCGGTGACGGCGACCGCACGGACCGGGGGGCCCGGACGGAACGAGAGCGTCCGGCCGCCCTCCGGGCGGTGGAGTTCGACGAGACCGTCGCCCCAGGCGACGGCGACCAGCGGACCGTGCGGGGTCTCCGTCGCGTGCAGGGAGACCACCGGCGAGGGGCGTTCGGCGAGGGGTTCGGGGCGCGGGTCACGGCCCGGGGTCCAAAGCCGGACCGTTCCGTCCACGCCGCCGGAGCAGACGAACGGGGTCTCGGACTCCACCGCCGAGACCGCCGTGACCCGGCCGCTGTGCGAGGCGGCCTGGTGCAGGCCCCGCAGACCGAAGGCGTGCACGGAGCCGAGCCGGTCCCCCACCACGACCGAACCGGCGATCGCCGCGAGGGCCGTGCCCGGGTGACGGGCCAGGGTCGTCGAAACGGCCTCGGTGAGCCGCTCCAGGTACGGGGCCCTGGGCGCCGCCCCCCGTACGGTGTGCAGTCTCCCCCGGTCGTCCAGGAGCAGGACCGTCCCGTCGGGCGCGGGTGCGAGCGCGGTGACCCGGCCGGGAACGGTGTGCGCGAGGCGTCCGGCCGGACTCGCGTCGGCCTCGTGGAGCAGCCGTACGGCGCCGGTGCGGTCGCCGACGAGCAGGGTCCCCTCCAGCGGCCCGCCCGCCGCGCCGAGGACGGTGACGGGACCCGGCCAGGGCGGGGTCAGATCGCCGCGGTGCCGGGCCCAGCGGAGCCGCCAGGCCGCACCCTCGGCGAGCTCGGCGAGCGCCGGGCGCAGCCGGGGGTCGGCACCGTCGCCGAGCGCCGAGAGCAGTACCAACGCCCGCTCCGCCGGGGTCTGTTCGCGGCAGAGGGACTGACCGGCCCGCATCCAGGCGGCCCGTAGCCCGCCGTGGTCCTCGGCGGCGTCCTCGCCGGGCCGGGCGGGTGCCTCGGGGCCGTCGAGCGTGCCCGGGAGTCCGGCGGCGGCCGCCCCGGTGACGTACGCCGTGGTGACGTGCAGCGGGTCGGCCGTGCAGACGGCCACCGGGTCGGAGAGGTCCGGCGGCGGCCGGTCCCGCTCCGGGGCGCCGACGACGACGGCGTCGGGGTCGCCGTCGAGGTCCACGACGGCCACCCGCCGGTCGGTCCGCAGGGCGGCGGGAGCCGGGGTGCCGCTGCGGGCCTCGACCACGAGACGGACCCGGCCGACACCCGCGAGCTCGGCGATCAGCTCGGTGAGCGCGGCGGGTTCGGCGGCGGCGTGGAGGTCCGTGAGGAGGAGGACCGGGCGTCCGGCGGGCCGGGCCTCGCTGGTGGCCAGGGCGTGCACGAGGTCGCCGGGCGCCCTCGCCACCACCCCGAGGCGGTCGGCGATCGTCCAGGTCGCGCCGAGCGCGCTCTGTCCGGCCAGCGGGACGAGAACCCGGGCCGTGCGGCGGCGCGGCCGGCCGGCCCGCGGGCCGTGCTTGGCGAACCAGCCGAGCAGCGCCGTCTTGCCGCTGCCGGGGGCACCGGTGACGAGGCAGAGCCGGGGCGCCTCGGGGTCGGTCAGCCAGCCGAGCAGGGCCGTGGCCTCGGCTTCCGTACCGGTGGCGGGTCGGCGTCCGTCCCATGCCGGGGACGGGGTCGCGGACGGCATGAGGCACCTCACGGGCGACGCGGTACGGGCGGCTGTCGCCCATGACCTTAGTGGGCGCGGGCCCCGGGGGCCGCCCCGTCGGCGGAGGCGGTCTCCCGGGAGCTTCCGCGGGATTCTCGGGGCGGGTCAGAGGTCGGGGTTGCCGCCGCCCGCGACGAGCTTGAGCCGGCCGACCTGGACCTGGGCGGCGCGCTCCGCCCTCTCCGGTCCGAACCGATTGGTGCTCGCGTAGGACACCACGGTGCCGACGCGCATGTAGACACCGACGTAGCCGTCCCGCTCGAAGGCGTACGTCTCGTCGGCCCCGGTCTCGGCCTTCACCGGCGTGAAGGTGCCGGCCTCGCCCGTCGACGCCTTCCTCTTCTTCTCCACCGCCTTCAGTACGGCGGTCGCCTCCGCCTCCGTGCCGAAGGTGTAGAGCATGAAGGAGACCCCCTCGTCCGAGGAGGAGCCGGCCAGGACCAGGTCCTTGATGCTCGCGGCCTTCACTCCGGCGCAGGCCACGTCCTCCAGCCTGTCGGCGCAGAACTTCATGGCCTCGGCCTCCGGGACCAGCTCGGGGTCGCCGCCGGTGTACGTGCCGTCGCTGAACTCGGACGCCACCGGCAGGGCGTTGATCAGCCCGGTCGCGTCCAGCGAGACCGACTGCACCTTGTCCTTGCCCTCCGCGCCCCCCGCGACCGCATCGGTTCCGTCACCGTCCCCGCATCCCGTGAGCGCGATCGACAGAACCGCCGCGACGGCCATCCCTCGTATCCCCGTCTTCATCCTGACTCCCCGTGTGGCTCGGCCGATCGACATGATCATCAACCTTAGCGGGCCGCAGAGGTCAGGTGTTCGAGCCGGTGAAGTGTTCGCGGACGAGGGCTTCCACGACCGGGAGGTCGTGGGCGATCAGGGCGTCGAGCAGGGCGGTGTGCTCGGCGGCGTCTGCGACGAGCACACCGTGGCGGACGGCGGGTGCGCTGATCAGGGGCCACTGGGAGCGGCGGTGGAGGTCGTCGGCGACGGCGAGCAGTTGCTCGTTCCCCGCGAGGGAGAGGACGGCCCGGTGGAAGGCCCGGTCGGCCTCGGCGTAGTGGGCGCGGTCGCCCCGGGCGGCGGCGGTCGAGGTCGCCTCGGCGAGCGGGCGGAGCTCGGCCCAGCGGGCGGCCGGGACCGTGCGGGCGAGCCGCAGCATGACGGGGACCTCGATGAGCGCGCGGATCTCGGCGAGTTCGGCGAGTTCGCGCGGGGTCCGCTCGGTGACGCGGAACCCGCGGTTCGGCACGACCTCGACGGCGCCTTCGACAGCGAGGCGTTGCATGGCCTCACGGACCGGGGTGGCCGAGACGCCGAAACGCTCACCGAGGGCGGGCGCGGAGTACACCTCGCCGGGGACGAGCTCGCCGCCGACGAGGGCGGTACGGAGGGCGTCGAGGATCTGGCCGCGCACGGAGTGCCGTACGACGCGGGAGGCAGGGGCGGGGGCGGCCGGTTCGCCGTGGGTGTGCTCGCCCCGCGCGTACTCGTGGGGTCGGGCCTGTTCCGGGACGCGGGCGGCGTCGTCGCCGAAGGGCGGGGACGGCCTCTCCGTCGCCCGCTCGCGCGCTGCGCCCTGCTCCACCCGGGTCCTCCTGCGGCCTCGAACCGGTCCCCGCTCGCGTCGCGCGGGTCCTCTGTGCACCATAGGCGAACGGACCGACATCAGGGGTGTGAGGACTGCCTCGCTGGTGGGGGCCTCGGGCCGGTGGTGAGAGGTGACCCCGAATCGGGTAAGGTAAGGCTAACCTGCCAACGCTCGCGATTCGGTGGTCCGCATGACCGTCCCCGCTCTGTTGCCCGCCTCTTCGACCTCGCCCGTCGCGGCTGCCTACGCCCGGCTCGCCGAGGTCTTCCCCCACCTCCGGATAGAGGAACACGTCCGGGGTGAGCGGCTGCCGCGCGGCGCGGGCTGGGTCGGCGCGGAGGAGCTCGCGGCCGGCGGCCCCGACCTCGACGCCTTCCTCGCCTGGGACAACGCGCAGGTGCTGCGCGACTACGGCACCCAGGCCCGCCCCGACGTCGTCGCCAGCTTCGGACTGCACCGGTACGCCTGGCCGGCCTGTCTCCTCGTCACCGTCCCCTGGTTCCTGGACCGCAGGGTGCCCCGGCTGCCCGCACGGAACGTCTCCTTCCAGCGTGCGCTGGGGCGGATGGCGGTGCGCGTGGAGGAGTTCGCCTGCCTGCCGGGCGACCCCGCGGCGGCGCTGCCCGGCGCCCGGGTGGTCGCCGACGAGGACGCGCTGCGGGCCGAGGTGCGCGCCTCGCTCGCCGAGCACTTCGAGGCGATCCTCGACGGCTTCGGCTCCCGGATGCGGCGCGGCCGTCGTGCCCTGTGGGGGATGGCCACGGACGAGATCGTCGAGGGCCTCTGGTACGTCGGTGCCCTGCTCGGCGAGGAGCGCCGGGCGATGGCCGAGCTCGACCTCCTGATGCCGGGCACCGCCAAGCCGTACAAGCCGTACGCGGGCGCGGCGGGCTTCCGTGAACTGGCGGGCACGGAGGGGCCGGACGGCGCCCCGCGCGCCACGCGCGACCGGGCGACCTGCTGCTTCTTCTACACGCTGCGGCCCGAGGACACCTGCATCACCTGCCCGCGTACGTGCGACGCCGAGCGGGTCCGTCGGCTCACCGCGACCGCCTGAGGCTCCCGAGTGGTTACGCCACCCGGAAGGGTGGCGTAAATCGAACTCGATTCCCGTTCCCTGTATGGGCGTTCGACCAGATCGCACCTATTCGTATGCCGTGGCGCCCCGATGGCGTGCTCTTGCCCGGAAACCCCTTGAGCGCCCCACGGGGTCGGCCAGTATGGGCCGCCAAACGCCCTACTGCGATGCAAGGGACACCGCATGAGACTGACCGACATATCGCTGGACTGGCTGCTTCCGGGTGGCGTGATGGTGGCCGGAGTCCTGACGGCGGTGGCGGTGCTCGCGCGCGGGAAGCGCGCCGGTGACCAGGCCGCGGCCGAGGACTCCTGGGAACGCAGTGAGGAGCGCCGCAGACGCAAGGAAGCCGTGTACGGCACCGCTTCCTACGTCCTCCTCTTCTGCTGTGCCGCGGTCGCCGCGGCACTGTCCTTCCACGGACTCGTCGGCTTCGGCCGGCAGAACCTCAATCTCACCGGGGGCTGGGAGTACCTCGTCCCCTTCGGCCTCGACGGCGCCGCCATGTTCTGCTCGGTGCTCGCGGTCCGCGAGGCGAGCCACGGCGACGCGGCGCTCGGCTCGCGTCTGCTCGTCTGGCTGTTCGCGGGCGCGGCGGCCTGGTTCAACTGGGTGCACGCACCGCGAGGCCTCGGCCACGACGGCGCCCCGCAGTTCTTCGCGGGCATGTCCCTCTCGGCGGCGGTCCTCTTCGACCGGGCCCTCAAGCAGACCCGCAGGGCCGCGCTGCGCGAGCAGGGCCTGGTGCCCCGCCCGCTGCCGCAGATCCGGATCGTGCGGTGGATGAGGGCGCCCCGGGAGACGTTCGCCGCCTGGTCGCTGATGCTGCTGGAGGGCGTACGGACCCTGGACGAGGCCGTCGACGAGGTGCGCGAGGACCGGCGGGAGAAGGAGCAGAACCGCATCCGTCGGCGCGACCAGGTCAAGCTCGACCGGGCACGGCTGAAGGCGATCAACCGCCAGCACCGCGCCTTCGGGCTCGGCAGGGGCGGCGGCCGTCAGGTGGAGATGGCGGCGCTGAACGCCGCGGCAGGTTCCGGTACGGGCCCGGGTTCGGGGTCCGGCACCGGGTCGGGTTCGGGTTCCGCCACGGCGTCCGTACAGGCCGCCGTCGCGGAACCCGCCATAGCGGACCCGGGACAACTGCCGCTTCGACCCCGGCCCTCCCTCCAGGCCGTCAGAGGCCGTGACATCCAGACGGGTGACTCCCGGACGGTGGACCTCACCGCGGAGGACGACACCCAGACGCTGCCCCGGCTCGACTCCCTTGAGCGCAAGCTCAAGGATCTGGAGCAGCAGTTCGGCTGAGCACCCCTCCGCAGACCGGCGGGGCCGCCTCTCAGGCGGCCCCGCCGTTCAGTTCGAACCACACCACCTTGCCGACCTCGTGGTCCTCGACCCCCCAGGAGTCGGCCAGGGCCTCGACGAGGACGAGTCCTCTGCCGTGCGTACCGTCGTCGGCGCGCGGTACGTGCGGTGGCGCGAGTCCGGGGACGAAGTCACGGACCTCGACCCTCAGCTGCTCGGGCACGACCGTCGCGGTCACGACGGCGCCGTGCTCGGTGTGGATCAGGGCGTTGGTCACCAGTTCGCTGGTGAGCAGCTCCGCCACGTCGGAGGCGCCCGGTCCGCCCCACTTCCGCAGCAGTTCACGCAGGGCATGTCGCACCTCCGGCACCGCGGTGAGATCTGCGCATCCCACCTTTCTGAGCAGTTGAGTCGGCTGTCGTGCCTCCCCGGCCATAACCCCCACCCACAGATCGCGTCGAACAGGCTCACGGGGATGCATGCCCCGCCAAAACGCCCGCATTCCCTCAGAGTCGGGGCACGTTGCGCAGGTTGGACCGTGCCATCTGCACCATCCGGCCCACTCCCCCGTCCAGGACGATCTTGCTGGCGGAGAGGGCGAAGCCGGTGACCATGTCGGCTCTGATCTTCGGCGGGATGGAGAGCGCGTTGGGGTCGGTGACGACGTCCACCAGGGCCGGGCCCTTGTGTCTGAAGGCGTCCTTGAGGGCGCTCGTCAGGTGCTTGGGCTTCTCGACCCGTACGCCGTAGGCACCGGCGGCGCGGGCGATGGCCGCGAAGTCCGGGTTCTTGTTCGTCGTTCCGTACGAGGGGAGTCCGGAGACCAGCATCTCCAGCTCGACCATGCCGAGCGAGGAGTTGTTGAAGACGATCACCTTCACCGGCAGGTCGTACTGCACGAGGGTGAGGAAGTCGCCCATCAGCATGGAGAATCCGCCGTCGCCGGAGAGCGAGACGACCTGCCGGTTCCGGTCGGTGAACTGCGCGCCGATGGCCTGCGGCAGCGCGTTCGCCATGGAGCCGTGACTGAACGAACCGATGATCCTGCGCCGCCCGTTGGGGCTGAGGTAGCGGGCCGCCCAGACGTTGCACATGCCGGTGTCCACGGTGAACACGGCGTCTCCGTCGGCCAGTTCGTCGATGACGGAGGCGACGTACTCCGGGTGGATCGGAACGTGCTTCTCGACCTTGCGGGTGTAGGCCTTGACGACGCCTTCGAGGGCGTCGGCGTGCTTCTTCAGCATCTTGTCGAGGAAGCGGCGGTCGCTCTTGGCGCGGACGCGCGGGGCCACACAGCGCAGGGTCTCGCGGACGTCTCCCCAGACGGCCAGGTCGAGCCGGGACCGGCGGCCGAGGTGCTCGGGCCGGACGTCCACCTGCACGATCTTGACGTCGTCGGGCAGGAAGGCGTTGTACGGGAAGTCGGTGCCGAGCAGGATCAGCAGATCGCACTCATGGGTGGCCTCGTAGGCGGCGCCGTAGCCGAGCAGTCCGCTCATGCCGACGTCGTACGGATTGTCGTACTGGATCCACTCCTTGCCGCGCAGGGCATGGCCGACCGGAGACTTGATCCGCTCGGCGAACTGCATCACCTCGGCGTGCGCCCCGGCCGTACCGCTGCCGCAGAAGAGCGTCACCCGGTCGGCCGCGTCGATCATCCGCACCAGGGCGTCGATCTCGGCGTCCCCCGGGCGGACGGTCGGCCGGGTGGTGACGAGCGCCGTCTCCACCGCCTTCTCCGGGGCCGACTGGGAGGCGATGTCGCCGGGCAGCGAGACCACGCTGACGCCGCCGCGGCCGACGGCGTGCTGGATCGCCGTGTGGAGCAGCCGGGGCATCTGCTTCGGGTTGGAGATGAGTTCGCTGTAGTGACTGCACTCGCGGAACAACCGGTCGGGGTGGGTCTCCTGGAAGTAGCCCAGGCCGATCTCGCTGGACGGGATGTGCGAGGCGAGGGCCAGGACGGGGGCCATCGAGCGATGGGCGTCGTACAGGCCGTTGATGAGGTGCAGGTTCCCCGGGCCGCAGGAGCCGGCGCAGGCGGCGAGCCGGCCGGTGATCTGGGCCTCGGCCCCGGCGGCGAAGGCCGCGACCTCCTCGTGCCGCACCTGGATCCAGTCGAGCGAGGGGGTCCGGCGGATCGCGTCGACGACCGGGTTCAGGCTGTCACCGACGACGCCGTACAGGCGCCGGACTCCCGCGCGCACGAGGATGTCGACGAACTGTTCCGCCACGTTCTGTTTGGCCATGGCTCCATCAACACATGGCCCGGCGGGTTGCGCCCGGTGGATTACGCCTCCCAGACGCCCACCCCCGTACGGTCGTCGGCGTAACCGGTCACCCTCAGCTGGGTGTCGGCGAGGAACGCGGCGAGGCCGGGCGCCTCGGCTGCGCCCCAGCGGGCGGCGAGCTCGCGGGCGAGGGCGGGTTCGCCGCGCATCGGTTCGGCGAGGCCGGGCGAGGCGAGGAGCAGGGTGTCGCCGGGGCGGGCGACGGACGCTCGGAAGCGGAACGGCTCGGCGGGCGGCGGCACGGGCTCCTCGACGAGCGGCCCCGGGGCGGTCGTGATGCCGAGGTCCATGGTGAGCCGGTCGCCCTCCTCGGTCTCTTCGGCGGCGGTGGTGGGCGGGGAGCCGAAGCCGAGGACGGGGGCGCCGGTGACGGCGGCCTGTTCGGGCAGGAGCGGTTCGATGTCCTGCCAGGAGCCGTCACGGAGCCGGAAGAGCCCACCGCCGCCGATGCCGAAGAAGACCCGGGTGCGGCAGTCGGGGTCGGCGGGGACGAGCAGACAGCGGAGCGTCGCGGTGTACTCGTCGGGGGCGAGGCCGCGCTCGGCGGCGCGGGTGCGGAGCTTTCCGTACGTACGGTCGGTCAGCCGGTGCAGTCCCGACTTGAGGTCGCCGCGGCGGCCGGACCTGATGTCCTCGGAGAGCCGGGCATGACTGCGGCAGACGGCCTCGGCGATCCACTGGCAGGCGTCGGCGGCGGCGAGATGGGCGTCCTCGGCGGCGCGGGACCCGGCGGCGACGGCGACGAGGACGAGCGCGGTCTCGTCGTGGCCGAAGCGGGCGGTGAGCAGGGCGTCGCGGCGGGGCTCGCCCCGGTAGCGCGCGGAGTCGCCGCGTACGGAGGCGGCCCGGAGGGTGCAAGTGCCGTAACGGGCCCCGTCGAGCACGGTGTCGGACACCAGCTCGCCGAGCTCCCCGGGCCGGGCGACGGGCAGTGCGGTCGGCTCGGGCTCGTAGGTGGGGGGCCTGCTGCCGACGTATCCGGTACGGGGCCGGGGCACGGAGACCTCGACGGTGAGGTCGGCTTCGGAGCCGGAGCCGGAGCCGGCACGGTCCCGGTCCTCGAACCCCGGTTCGGGCTCGGGCTCGAACTCCGGGTCCTGCCGGGGCGGGACCGGGGGCACCTGCACCTGGACGGTGGGCACCTCGACGGGCGGCGCGGGCGGCGAAGGAGGGGGAGGCGGCGGCGCGGCAAAGGTCTGCGGCCCTTCCTGCCGTACCTCCCACGGCGCGGGTGGCGCGGCGGGGGCCGGTGGCGGGGTGTGCGGCGCGGAAGAGGGGCCCTGCGCGGTGGGCGGGGGCGGCGGCGTGGAAGGCGCGCTCGGGGCCCTGGCCGGGTTCGGCGGTCCGCCCGTCCCGGGTGGCGCGTGCGGCGGGGCCGGGGCGGGGCCGGCCGTCGCGCCCCACGGGTCCGGCGTCCTGCGGGGCGGGGCGGGCGTGGGGTCCGGGCCCTGTGCGGCCGGACTCTGTGCGGCCGGACTCTGTGACGCCGGGCGCGGGTCCGGCACGGGTGCCGGGCCGGACGAGGCGCTGGGCGCCGACTCCCGTGTCGGCGGGTCCGTCGTGGCCCTCGTCGCCGTCGTGAAGTGGTCGTCGAGTGTGTCACCCGACGCCGTCGGGGCCGTGTCCGGCGCCGACTCGTCGTAGAGCTTGTCCCACCAGTTGTCGTCCCCCTGCTGAGTCATGCCCTTATTGTCCACCGCGCGGGGCGCCCGAAAACGGGACATCAGGAAAACCGTTGCTGCAAATGGGTGGTCCGCCGGACGGCCCCACCCCCCACGGGAAGGACGTCCGGCGGACCGGCGTGATCAGCGCACGTCGTAGGCGCGGACCACGGTCTGGGTGACGGAGTTGCCGTTGGCGTCCGTCAGTTCGGTCTTCAGGGTGACCGGCTTGCCGGTCGCGCCCGTGTGGTTCACGGTCGCGGTCCAGTTGCCGCCCTGCTGAGAGACCCGCGCTTCGGTCCAGGTCGTACCCCCGTCGTAGGAGTACGAGAGCTTGGCCGAGGTGAGCGCTGCGGGGGTGTAGCCCGCGTGACCCGTCGCGGTGAGGCCGATGTGCTGGCCGTCGGTCGCGGCGAGGGTCTTGAGTCCGTCCTCCGGAAGGTCGTACCGGGGGAAGAGAATCGGGATGCCCTGAGAATAGACGCTCTCGTCAAGCTTGGAGGTGAATTTCCACACCGAGTTGACGGACGTGGAGCGGGCCCACACCTTGCTGCCGATCTTCATGGTGTTCTGTTCGAGCGTGTACGTCCCGGCTTCGGCCGGTACCTCGAAGGCGCCGAACGGCCAGCCGTTCTGCCCGAGGAGCTCACCGTCGCGGCTGAGGCTCAGGTTGCCGATGTCACCGAAGGAACCGGCCTCGGCGTAGTGGGTGCTGTCGCCCCACATGGCGGCGGAGAAGCCGATGTAGTTGCCCTGGCGCTCGGCGGCGAGGACCGGCTTGCCGGTGGCGTCGCGGGGGGCGGTGGGGGCGATGACGCCGTCGTACCAGTTCTCGGTGCGCTTCTCGCCGGACTTGTAGGTGTGCGCGGTGCCGATCATCAGTTCGCCGAACGGGAAGCTGCTGCCGACCATCTCGGCCCAGGCGGTGTCGCCGCCCGTGTAGTACTCGGTGCGGCTGCCGGGCGCCGGGACGCTCTCCAGGGAGCCGAAGGTGACGCGGGTGCCGTTCGGGCGGTAGGCGTCCGCGAAGTACATGAAGTCGGCGGCGATCCCGGCCGAGCCGTAGCGGGCGTCCTTGCGGCCGAGACGGGAGTCCTGGACGCGGTAGGTCTTCTCGTCGCGGACGGAGCCGGACTCGGGGAAGGCCAGGTTGTAGGAGTACGGGCTCTTCGCGGTGGCCTTCCAGTCGAGCGTGACCTCACCGGCCGCCAGCTTGCCGCGGAGGGCCGCCGCCTCGCCGGACGGGACGGACAGGACGGGCAGGCCGAGGCCGGTGAACGAGCCGCCCGGGTACCAGCGTTCGGGTGTCGAGTGGTGGACGATCACGGCGACGGCGCCGGCGGCCTTGGCGTCACGGGCGAGGGCGCCCGCGGCGGTGGAGTCGTCGGGCAGTCGGACGAGGGCGATGCGGCCCTGGACGCCGGCGGCCTTCAGCTCGTCCGGGGTGCCGGCACCCGCGTCGACGAGCCGGGCGGAGCCGGTGCCGTCGAGGTTGTCGGAGCCGGTGGAGGCGGTGAGCGGGTGCAGGGTCAGACCGTCGGTGGTGCGCAGCGAGGTGATCAGCGGGGCCGCGGTGCGCCAGTAGCTGCCGAACTCGAAGTCGCCCTCGTCGGCGGCACCTTCGACCGAGGCGTAGTAGCCGCGGATGGTACGGGGTCCGGCGGCGGTGCCGGCGTGCAGCCAGAAGTCGTCCCAGGAGCGGGAGAACGCGAGGGTGGCGCCGCGGAGTTCGCCGGGCTTGTCGGTCTTCACCGACAGCTTGTGGGCCTTGCGGGCGTCGAGGACGACGGTGGTGTCCTTCTTCAGCTCCAGCTGCGGGCGGCCGAGGTAGCTGAGCGAGTCGGTCAGCTTGGCGCCCTCTTCGACGTCGGGGCTGGTGACGAAGGAGGAGAGGAAGTAGCTGCCGGGGCGCAGGCGGTAGACCTGGTCGGCGGCGCCCTCGTTGAAGCGGCGCTCGCCGCTCGCGACGTCGGTGCCGATGACGTCGAGGGACGAGGCGCCGGAGGCGGGCTTGCCCTGACGGTCGATCAGCTTGACGCGGAGGGTGACGGTTTCGGGCTCCACGTAGAGGGAGAACGGGGTGGAGACGTGGAGGCCGCCCTTGCCGGTGGCGATCACGCGGCCGGTGACGTCGCCGTACTGGGCGCGGTCGAGGGCGGCGTCGGGGGCGAGCTCCAGCGGGACCTGGACGGTCGCGCCGGCCGGGACGGTGACGGTGCCCTGGCCGAGGCGGGCGACCGAACTCCGCACGCGGGAGCCGTCGTTGCCGGTGACCTTCTCGACGGCCAGGTTCAGGGTGACCGGGGCGTCGGAGGTGTTGGTGTACGGGACGGACACCGTGGTGCGGTCGGTCCTGTCCTGCGGCCAGTTGAAGGTGCCGCCCTGGACGGCGGAGGCGCCGAGGACCGTCTGGTCGATGGCCGACTTGACGTCGAGGCGGCCGCCGCCGACCTCGCGGACGTCGCCGGGGAGGTCGCTCTCGGCGGAGGAGACGAGGGCGGCCTTGATCTGCTGGGCGGTCCAGTCGGGGTGGCGCTGCTTGACGATGGCGGCGGCGCCCGCGACGTGCGGGGTGGCCATCGACGTACCGGACATGGACTGGTAGGCGTACACGCCCCGGCCGCCGGCGGCCGCGGCGGAGATGTTCACGCCGGGCGCGGCTATCTCGGGCTTGAGGGTGTGGTTGACGATCGTCGGGCCGCGGCTGGAGAAGTACGCGGTGGAGTCGTCGCGGTCGGTGGCGCCGACGGTGAGGACGCTGGGCGCACAGCCGGGCGAGGAGACCGTGTTGAGGGTCGGGCCCGAGTTTCCGGCGGCGATGACGAACAACGTGCCCTTGTTCTGGGCGAGTTCCTCGGCGGCGACGCTCATCGGGTCGGTGCAGTCGGTGGGGGCGGGGTTGCCGAGGCTCATGGAGACGACGTCGGCGCCCTGCGCGACGGCCCACTCCATGCCGGCGATGATCCACGAGGTGGCGCCGGAGCCGGAGTCGTTGAGGACCTTGCCGTTGAGGAGCTCCGCGCCGGGCGCGACGCCCTTCTTCGCGCCGCCGCTCGCGGCGCCGGAGCCGCCGACGGTCGAGATCGTATGGGTGCCGTGGCCCTGGCGGTCGTCGGCGGTGTCGGAGTCGGTGAAGTTCTCCGCGGCGACGATGCGGCCCTTGAGGTCGGGGTGCTCGGCGTCGGCGCCGGTGTCGAGGACGGCGACCTTGGTCCCGGTGCCGTCGTAGCCGGCGGCCCAGGCCTCGGGGGCGTGGACCTGCTTCGTCGAGCGCTCCAGGGTGGCCTGGACCTTGCGGTCGAGCCAGAGCTTCTTGATCCCGGAGGCGGAGCGGGCGACGGGGGCGTTCAGCTCGGCCCAGAAGGTGGCGGCCTGCTTCTTCTCCGCCTTGAGTGCGACGCCGTCGACGGTCTTGAGGACCTGGCCGCGCTCGGCACCGCGCGGGGCGGCGGGCACGGAGCGGGCGAGGTCGGAGCCGTAGACCGCGATGAGCGGAAGCGTGGTGGTGGCGTCGTCGTCGTAGCCCTGGCGGACCAGCCCGGTGACGTTGAAGAGTTCCTCGTCGACGCGGCCCGCGGCGAGCGCGTCGGTGGCGTCCTCGGGGTAGACGTACAGGTCCTGGCCGGAGCGGCGGGTCTGGACCAGGGGGACGGTTCCGTCCTCGCGCGGCAGGGCCGTGGCGGAGGGGTTGCCGTCGGCGTCGCGGGTGACCACGACGCGGTCTCCGGTGACCAGGGTCACCGTGACGGGCCGGTCCCCGGCGCGGGCCGAGGCCTCGCTGCCTACCAGCGGTCGCTTGCCGGCCGTGTCGTCCTGCGGCTCATTCGCCATGGACGGCGCGACCGCGGTGACGGCCAGGACGACGGCGGTCGCCGCCCCCAGGGCCGTACGCGAAATCGGGCGCATCGCTCTCCCCATCTGATTCCGGAAAAAGGGCACAAGACACCCGTTTCCGGAGGCTGTTAGTGCTGCGGTGGCGCCACATTGGCAGAGGTGAGGGCCGTACAGGGATGATGGGCGAGGCGGGAATGCGCCGTGGCCGTTTCCCGCCAGGTCACCAACGGAACGAATGCCTCCGGTGAATGTCCTGGGAAGATCCGGGTCGCGCCGCCGGAGGTAGGGCGAGGGGTGGGGCATCCATGCTGGGAGCGATAGGACTCGACGAGCGCCAGGAGTCCGCGTACCGGGCGCTGGTCGCGCTGGGCGCGGCCGAGGTGACCGATCTCGCGCACCGGCTCGCACTGCCCGAGCGGGACACCGAGCGGGCGCTGCGCCGCCTCGAATCGCAGGGCCTCGCCGCACAGTCCTCGGCGAGGACCGGGCGGTGGGTGGCGGCGCCGCCGGGGGTGGCCCTGGGCGCGCTGCTCACCCAGCAGCGGCACGAGCTGGAACAGGCGGAGCTGGCGGCGGCGCTGCTCGCCGAGGAGTACCGGGCGGAGGCCGAGGAAGCGGCCGTGCACGACCTGGTGGAGGTGGTGACCGGCGCGAGCGCCGTCACGCACCGCTTCCTCCAGCTGCAGCTGGGTGCGCAGGAGGAGGTCTGCGCCCTGGTGACGGGCAAGCCGATCGCGGTCTCCGGCATGGAGAACGAGGCGGAGGAGCAGGCGGCCGGCCGGGGGGTGCGCTACCGGGTGGTGATCGAGCGCGAGGTGCTCACGCTCCCGTCCGGTCTCCTCGAACTCTCGGCCGCCCTCGGCCGCGAGGAGCGGATCCGGGTCGCCGACCGGGTCCCGACGAAGTTGGTGGTCGCCGACGGGAACCTGGCGATGGTGCCGCTGACCGGGCGGGGCGCGGAACCGGCGGCGATCGTGGTCCACGCGAGCGGGCTGCTCGAATCGCTGATGGGCCTGTTCGAGTCGGTGTGGCGGGAGGCGCTGCCGCTGAGACTCGGGGCGGGTGCGCAGATCACCGAGGACGAGGCTCCGGGTCCTGACGTCATGGACCTGGAGATCCTGTCGCTGCTGCTCGCCGGGATGACGGACGCGAGCGTGGCGAAGCAGCTGGACCTGGGGTTGCGGACGGTGCAGCGGCGGGTGAAGGGCTTGATGGAGCTGAGCGGGGTGACGACCCGGCTGCAGCTGGGCTGGCACGCGTACGAGAAGGGCTGGGTGGCGCGCGGCTGAGCGGGGGCGCCGCCGCGCTCGTCGTACCCGGATGCCCGCCGCGACCTGCGCGAACGCCGGTTGTGGGGGACGCTGGGCAGCGTGGGTGTGTGGCAGCTCCTGATGGTCGCGACGGTGATGCTGCTCGGCCTGTTCGGGGTCCTGGCCCCCGGCGTGCCGGGGACGTGGCTGGTGTGGGCGGCGATGCTCTGGTGGTCGCTGCACGAGCGGACGGACCTCGCCTGGATCCTGCTGGCCTCCACGACCGGTCTGCTGCTGCTCACCCAGGTGGTGGTGTGGCAGCTGCCGCCCCGCCGCTTCCGGGGCGTGGGCATCACCCGGCGGATGGTGACGTACGCCGGGGTCGGCGCGCTCCTGGGCTTCGTCCTGGTCCCGGTGCTCGGCGCGATCCCCGGTTTCGTCGGCGGGATCTACCTCTCGGAACGGCTCCGGCTCGGCGGCCACGGCCAGGCACGGGCGGCGACCCGCACGGTGATGCGGGCGGCCGGCACGAGCGTGCTGGTCGAGCTGTTCTCCTGCCTGCTGATCGTGGGGGCGTGGGCGGGGGCGGTGCTCTGGGGCTGAGTCCTCCGTCGGGTACGGCGTGTACGTCGCGTGCGGAGCGGGACTTCCCGGACACGGCCTGGGTCGTGCCCGGGAAGTAGCGCCGTCCGCCCGCAGGCCAGGCGGGATTCTCCGGACACGACCTAGGTCGGAGGAGGGAGACGGGATGGGTCCCGCTGCCGATCCGCCGGCGGCGCGGCGGCGCGATGCTGGAGTCATGAGGGACTTCGAGGGCTTCAGCGAGGCGGAGCGCGCTTATCTCGCCGGCGGCCGGCAGCTCGGCCGGATGGCCACGGTCGACCCGTCCGGTCAGCCGCAGGTCAATCCGGTGGGCTTCTTCCCGCAGGAGGACGGGACCGTCCTGGTGGGCGGTCTCGCGATGGGCCGTACGAAGAAGTGGCGCAACCTGCGGGAGAACCCGAAGGTGGCGCTGGTCGTCGACGACCTCGCGAGCGTCCGGCCCTGGCGGGTGCGGGGCGTCGAGATCCGGGGCGAGGCGGAGCTCCTGGTCGGCCCGCACGCGCTGGGCCCGCACTTCAGCGAGGAGGTCATCCGGATCCACCCGCGCCGGATCCACAGCTGGGGTCTGGAGTAGTCCCCGGGAGCGCGGTCCTGAGGTAGCGGGCGGCGTACGAACGCCAGGGGCGCCACTGCTCCCCGCCCGGGACACCCGCCGGGGGTACGTCCGGGTCGCCGAGGGCCCGCATCCGGATCAGGGCGGCGGCCTCGGCGGTCACGCCGGGGACGGTGAGCAGCGCACGCTCGGCCTCGTCGCGGTCGGCGCCGGGGTCGAGCCGGACCTCGCCGTCGGCCAGCGCACGGGCCAGCGGGCCCGCGACGGGGTGGCCGGTCAGGACCCGGGGCTCCGGGAAGACGTGGGTGAGGGTGCCGCAGGGGGTGGCCAGCGGGGTGCCGTGGGCCTCGACGACCCGGGCGGCCTGCGCCGTACCGAGGAGCGTGCGCAGCGCGAACTCCTCCGGATCGGCCGTGCCGGGGGACCGTACGCCGGGCCGGGCGGCCACCTCGGCGGCGAGCCCGGGTGCGGCGCCGAGGCGCTCGGCGACCGCGTAGGGGTCGGCGTCGAGGTCGAAGAGGCGCCGCAGCCGGTGCACGGCGGTGGTCAGGTCGCGCAGCTCGGTGAGATGGATCCGGGCCTCCAGCCAACGCCCGGCGGAGCGCTCGTCGACGGAGACGACCCCGGTGCCGTACGGGAGCCTGAGCGTGCGCCGGTAGGTGCGGACCCCGGGGGTGCCGACGACCTCCTCGACGCGGGGCACGGCCTCGGCCGCGAGGAGGTCGAAGACCTCGCCGGCGGCGTACGGGCCCCGGTGGGCGAGCCGCAGCGGTACCCCGGCGGCGAGGGCGGTCCGGGCGCCCGCGCCGCTGCCCGCCTCGGCGCGCAGGGCCGTGGGGGTGCGGGCGTAGACGGCGCGGATCGTCTCGTTGAACTGGCGGACGCTGGCGAAGCCGGCCGCGAAGGCGATCTCGGTGACCGGCAGCCCGGTGGTCTGGAGCAGCAGCCGCGCGGTGTGCGCCCGCTGGGCGCGGGCGAGGGCGACGGGCCCGGCGCCGAGCTCGGCGGTGAGCTGCCGCTGTACCTGCCGGGTGCTGTAGCCGAGGCGGCCGGCGAGTCCGGGCACGCCTTCGCGGTCGACGACGCCGTCGCCGATCATCCGCATGGCGCGCCCGACGACATCGGCCCGTACGTCCCAGGCGGCGGAGCCGGGCACGGCGTCCGGGCGGCAGCGGCGGCAGGCCCGGAAGCCGTGGCCCTGGGCGGCGGCGGCCGTCGGGAAGAACGCGACGTTCTGCCGTTTGGGGGTGACGGCGGGGCAGCTGGGACGGCAGTAGATGCCGGTGGTGCGGACGGCGAAGAAGAACTCTCCGTCGAACCGTGCGTCCCTGCTGCTGACCGCCTCGTAGCGGGTGTCGTCGTCCTTCACGTCTCCCAGTGTGCGACGCCCGACGACACCCGGCTCGCGGTTTTCGGACACGGCGCTGCGAGGGTCGGGGGAGGGTCGCCCCTCCCCCGCGCGCCCGCTAACGGACGTGGCCGCGCTTCAGTTCCATGGCCCGGCGGCCCTCGGCGCCCTTGCGCTTCCAGTCCTTGAGGATCTCGTTGCGCACGCGGGCGTCGGTCTTGGCCACGAGCCGCTGGTTCTCGCGGATCAGCTTGCGGTAGCTCTCCAGACGGCGCACCGGCAGCGAGCCGTCCTCGATCGCCGCCGCCACCGCGCAGCCCGGCTCCGCCTCGTGGGCGCAGTCGTGGAAGCGGCAGTTCCCGGCCAGCTCCTCGATCTCCGAGAAGACCTGGCCGACGCCCGTCTCGGCGTCCCAGAGCCCGACCCCGCGCAGCCCGGGGGTGTCGATGAGGACGCCCCCGCCCGGCAGGACGAAGAGATTGCGGGTGGTCGTGGTGTGGCGGCCCTTGCCGTCGATGTCACGGGCGGCCTGGACGTCCATGACGTCCTCGCCGACGAGGGCGTTGGCGAGGGTCGACTTCCCGGCGCCGGAGACGCCGAGCAGCACGGTCGTACCGCCCGCGACCACCGCGGACAGCACGTCGAGTCCCTCGCCCGTGGTCGAGCTGAGGGGCACCACCTGGACGCCGGGGGCGACCGTCTCGACGTCCTCGACGAGGTAGGAGAGCCCGACGGGGTCGGGCACGAGGTCCGCCTTGCTGAGGACCACGGTCGGCTGGGCGCCGGACTCCCAGGCCAGGGCGAGGAAGCGCTCGATCCGGCCGAGGTCCAGCTCGACGGCGAGCGAGACGGTGATGACGGCGTGGTCGACGTTGGCGGCGAGGATCTGTCCCTCGGACCGCTTGGAGGAGGTGGAGCGCGCGAAGGCCGTACGGCGCGGCAGGCACGCCCGTACGTAGCGCGGGTCGCTGACGCCTTCGGCGTCGACGGCGGCCCAGTCGCCGGTGCAGATGACCCGGAGCGGGTCGTGCGGGGTCACGAACGCCGTGTCGGCGCGCACGATCCCGTCGGCGGTGGCGATGTCGCACTGCCCGCGATCGACCCGGATCACTCGGCCGGGGACGAGTCCCTGGGCGGCGTGCGGGGCGAAGTCGGCGGCCCAGCCGGCGTCCCAGCCGTGGGCGTCGAGCAGGGAGGAGGAAGAGATGAAGGAGGAACGCTCGGAAAGCGGGAAAGACAAGGGGGACCCTTCACAGGGGTGGCCCCGGCACTGGGTGGAACGGTGAGGTCAGCCGGTGGCCACGGAGGTGGTGTGGATGAACTTCTGCGTGAGGGCAAGGCCCGTCGTGATGACAGCCATCGGTCACACCTCCTGTTGTCTTTCTTCGTTCGCGTGATCTCTTCGCGATCTTGTACGGGGAACACCGTAGCCGGACCGCCCGGCGCACGCCACGGGTTTTTTCAGGCCATCGCGAGCAGGGTCACCAGCGCCGCCGTGAACAGGGCGGTGAGCACCACGGCCGGGGCCCCGGGGGCCGGGGTGCGGAGCCGGGGAGCCGGCGGGAGGTCCTGCGCGCGGGCGGCGGCCCGGGCCCGGCTCAGGACGGCGGCCGGAGGGTGCTGCGGGAGGTCGACCCGCCAGGGACGGCGCGGGTCGTGCCGGACGACGGCCGCCCGGTGGGTGCGGGCGTCCTGGAGGTCGAGGGGGTGCTCGACCTCGATCCGGTACGGGGCTCCCCCGTCCGGCTCGACGGTCAGGTCGAACACGAAGGCGGTGCCCCGGCTGGTGAGGGAGTGGACCCGCGCGGGCGCGTGGGCGGCTCCACGCTCGGGGACGGGGCCGCTCGCCACGCCCGGCCGGTGCCGCAGTCGGGCGAGGCCGAGCGGGATCAGCAGGCCGATCGTGGCGTTCAGGCCGAGCATCATCACCCAGCGCGGTCCGTCCAGCGCCCCGTGCACGAGCGCGGTGACCGCGACGGCGCCGGGCACGGCCACCAGGAGGGTGGCGGGAGCGGCGAGCAGCCGCAGGAGGATGCGCGCGGGGAGGCGGCCGCCCGCCTCGGCGGGGACGGGGGCGGGCTCCGACGAGCCCCGGCGCCGCACGGCCCGTGCCGCTCCGGCCACGACGAGAACGGCACCGAGCCCGGCCAGTCCGTGGGCGGCGAGGACCGCGTGGTCGTCCTCCCGGCCCACGAAGAGCCCGAAGGAGGCGAGGAGCAGGGCGAGACCGGTCCCGGCGGGGCCGCCCAGGAACGGGGCCGCGAGCAGGGCGGCGCCCACCGCCGAGGGCGCCGCGAGGAACAGCGCGCCGCCCGCGAGCTGGTTCGTGCCGCACCCCTCCGAGTCGCAGGTCCAGCGGACGCCCGAGCGCTCGGTGGCGTACACGTGGAACAGGTACCAGGTCTGCCAGAACAGCAGGACGGCCGCCGCGGCCCAGGGCCAGGAGCTCCGTCCGTACGCGCGCGTGCTCATGGGCCGACCGTAGCCCGCGGGTCCGACGGGACGGCGGGCCGGGTGCCGTCGGGTGCCGCGTCCGATTCGTACAAGACCGGCCGGCGGCACCGTGCCTACCGTGCCCGTATGAACACCTCACCCCTGAACACCTCACCCCTGAACACCTCACCCCTGAACGTCTCGCCCCGGCTCGACCTCATCGGCCTCGTCGTCTCGGACATGGCCGCCTCGCTCGCCTTCTACCGCCGTCTCGGTCTGGAGATCCCGGACGACGCCGACTCCGCCCCGCACGTGGAGGCGACGCTGCCCGGCGGACTGCGGATCGCCTGGGACACCGAGGACGTCGTGCGCTCCTTCGACCCCGACTGGCGGCGGCCCGAGGGCGGGAACCGGATCGAGCTCGCCTTCCGGTGCGGTTCGCCGGGGGCCGTGGACGCGGTGTACGAGCAGCTGGTCGCGGCCGGGTACCGGGGGCACCTGAAGCCCTGGGACGCCTTCTGGGGCCAGCGCTACGCCGTGGTCCTCGACCCGGACGGTTCGGGCGTCTCCCTGTTCGCCGACTCCGCCACGGACGCCGCATAGGCACCGAGCGTCATCCCGGCCAGCGCCCTGGTCTCGCGGGCGAGATGGGCCTGGTCGGCGCAGCCCGCGCGGACGGCGGCCTCCGCGTACGGCACCCCGGCCAGGACCAGGGCCAGGGCGCGCTGGAGCCGGAGGACGCGGGCGAGCGTCTTGGGGCCGTAGCCGAAGGCGTCGAGGGAGCGCCGGTGCAGCTGCCGGGCGCCGAGGCCGACCGCGTCGGCCGTCTCGGCGACCGCCCGGCCCGCCGCGAGGCGCGCCACGACGGCCCGGAGCAGCGGATCGGGAGCGGGGGCGTCGGCGGCCCGGCGGCGTACGAGTGTGTCCAGGGCGGCGGCCGGGTCGGGGGCCGCCGTGATCCGCTCGCCGAGCCGTCGCGCCTCGGCCTCGCCCCACAGGGCACCGAGGGCGACCCGCCGGTCGCGGAGTTCATGGGCCGGTACGCCGAAGAAGCCGGGTGCGTCACCGGGTGCGAAGCGGATTCCGGCGTACCGCTCGGCGGTCTCCGCCGGTACGTACGCGTGTGTGTCGGGTCCGGCGACGAGGAGGTGCCCGTCGGCCCAGATCAGGTCCATGCAGCCGTCGGGCAGGACGGACCGGGAGACCTCCGCGGCGGAACCGGCGGGGACTGCGGTGCCGACGGTCCGGGTCCACAGGACGGCTCCGTCGAGCAGGGCGGGGCGCTCCTCGTACACACCTCAAAAATAAGCCCCGCCGATCGGTCAGTCCTTCTCCCAGCCGGAGTGGAGGCGGGCCTTCACGTCGTCCGGGGGCAGGAACCTGGACCAGCGTTCGGGGAACTCGGAGGGCATGTCCGGGTCGTCCTCGTCGACGTCGTCCGCCTCGGCACGCACGCGTGCGACGAGTTCCGCCGCCTGGACGGCGCGGGCCCGCTCGTTGGCCTCGCGGGCCGCGGCCGTGGCGACGGAGGGCCAGACGCGGTCGATGGCGGCGTTCACGGCTGCGCCGACGAGGACGGCGAAGGCCGAGATGCCGATCCAGAGGAGGACGGCGATGGGGGCGGCGAGGGAGCCGTAGATCGTCGGTCCCTCGACCTGGCTGGTGAGGTAGATGCGCAGCAGGAAACTGCCGAGCACCCACATCCCGAGCGCGACGAGGGCGCCGGGAATGTCCTCGATCCACGGCGATCTGACGGGCACGGACACGTGGTAGAGCGTGGTGAGGAAGGCGACGGAGAGCAGGGTGACGGCCGGCCAGTAGAGGACCGAGACGACCTCCGTGCCCCAGGGGACGAGTTCGACGACCCGGTCGGGGCCGACGACCGCGAGCGGCAGCACGACGGCGCCGATGATCAGGGCCACGATGTAGAGCAGGAAGGCCAGGAGCCGGGTCTTCACGATGCCGCGGTGGCCGTCGAGTCCGTACATGACGGTGATGGTGTCGATGAAGACGTTCACCGCGCGCGAGCCGGACCAGAGGGCGATGGCGAAACCGAGGGAGACGAGTTCGGGACGTTTGCCCTGGGTCACGTCGTCCAGGAGCGGTTTGGCGATGTCGCGGACCCCGCGGTCGGAGAGGACCGTTCCGGCAGCGCGAAGGATGTTCTCCTCGATGCTCGCGACGGTGTCCGTGTTGGTCCAGTCGTCGGCGTAGCCGAGGAGGGCGATCAGGCCGAGGAGCAGCGGCGGCAGCGACAGCAGGGTGAAGAACGCCGCCTCGGCGGCGAGGCCGAGGATCCGGTACTCGATGCACGAGTTGACGGTGTCCTTGAGGAGCAGCCAGACCATCTTCCGCTTCGAGACGTTGCGGTAGAGGACGCGCGCGCGGTGGAGCCTGCTCCAGGGCCGCCGCTCGGGCCGTTCGGGTGTTTCGCTTGCTGCCTGCACCTGCTTACCGTATCGGCATGGCAGCGACCACCCACACCGTGACCAACCAGGCTCCGCCCCTGGTGGGGTACGACGTCTTCACGAGCGACCTCGCCCTGGCCGAGGCGGTCGAACGACACCTCGCGCCGGAGCTCCTGGCGGAGGCCCGCGAGGATCTCGTCGTCCTCGGCCGGGCGACCGGTTCGGCACAGGTCCAGGAGTGGGGCGCGCGGGCGAACGCGAACCCGCCGCGGCTGCGGACCCATGACCGGTACGGCCACCGGATCGACGAGGTCGACTTCGATCCGGCCTGGCACCGGCTCCTCGGCAAGTCGGTGGGGGCCGGGCTGACGGACGCGTGGGGCCGTCCCGGCGGTCATGTGCGGCGGGCCGCCGGGTTCCTGGTGGTGTCACAGGCGGAGGCGGGGCACGGCTGCCCGTTGTCGATGACGCACGCCGCCGTGCCCGCGCTGCGCGCCGAGCCGGAGCTGGCGGAGGTCTGGGAGCCGGCGGCGACCTCGCACGTGTACGAGCAGGAGCTGCGCCCGGTCGCGGAGAAGGCGGGCGTCCTGCTCGGGATGGCCATGACGGAGAAGCAGGGCGGCAGCGACGTCCGGGCGAACACCACGGAGGCGCATCCCCTCGCAGCCGACGGGGAGTACGTCCTGACGGGGCACAAGTGGTTCTGTTCGGCGCCGATGTCGGACGCGTTCCTGGTCCTCGCGCAGGCTCCGGCGGGGCTCACCTGCTTCCTGGTGCCCCGGGTGCTCGCGGACGGTTCGCGGAACGCCTTCGCGCTCCAGCGGCTGAAGGACAAGCTGGGCAACCGTTCGAACGCCTCCGCCGAGGTCGAGTTCGACGGGACGACGTGGGCGCGCCGGGTCGGCGAGGAGGGACGCGGGCTCCGCACGATCATGGGCATGGTGGCGGCGACCCGCCTCGACTGCGTCCTCGGTTCGGCGGCGCTGATGCGGCAGGCGGTGGCGCAGGCCGTGCACCACTGCGCGTACCGCGAGGCCTTCGGCGGACCGCTGATCGAGAAGCCGCTGATGCGGAACGTACTCGCCGATCTCACCGTGGAGTCGGAGGCGGCGACGGTGCTCGGCATGCGTCTGGCGGCGGCCTACGACGCCGTCGGAAACGACGGCACCGGCCACGCGGAACAGGAGCGCGCCTTGCTGCGTATCGCCGTTCCGGCGGCGAAGTACTGGGTCACGAAGCGGTGCACGCCGATGGTGGCGGAGGCCCTGGAGTGCCTGGGCGGCAACGGGTACGTGGAGGAGTCGGGGATGCCGAGGCTGCTGCGGGAGTCGCCGCTCAACTCGGTCTGGGAGGGCTCGGGGAACGTCCAGGCGCTGGACGTGGTCCGGGCTCTGCGGACCGAGCCCGCCGCGCTCGACGCGCTTCTGCGGGAGGTCGGGGCGGCCCGGGGCGCGGACCATCGCCTCGACCGGGCGATCCGGGGGCTGCTCGTCGAACTGGCGGACCTGGAGGGGATCGAGGCGCGGGCGCGGCGGCTGACGGAACGGCTCGCGCTGGTCCTTCAGGGGGCGCTGCTCGTGCGGTGGGCGCCGCCGGAGGTCGCGGACGCGTTCTGCGCGTCGCGGCTGGGGGGTGACGGGGGTTCGGCGTTCGGGACGCTGCCGCACACGCTGGACCTGAGGGCGCTCGTGGAGCGGGCCCGGGTGGAGGTCTGAGGGACCCCGTACGTCCGTGCGAAGGGAAGTTGTGCCGCGCGTGCCAGGGGTGGACCACAGGGGTCGGCACGCGCGGAAAAGCGGGGGTGGTGCTGCGCCGACACGGCACCACCCGCCGCTCACACCACCTTCACCCAGGAGGCCGGTCGCCGAACAGAGTTGCAAAGGGTTGCAGGATTACCCGAACCGGGCCTCGCCGGACGGTTCCGAACGGCACGATGGGCACCGACACTCCGGACATCTGCCCCGTGCAGAACCGATACAGCACCCCGGGTGGCTGGGAGAGACCGATGAATAACACTCAGCTCGACATGAAGCGCCTCGCCGCCATGGACGCCGCCCAGGCCACCCGGCTGCTCCACCGGGTGCGCGAGGAGACCCTGGCGGGCCGTACGCCGCCGATCGCGCCCCGCCCGGAGATCGACGCGTCCTGGCAGCGGATGGCCCGGATCGGGCTCGACCCCGACCAGGGCACGAACAGCGTGCTGCTGCAGCGGGACGAGCTGGAGGAGCGGCGCAGGAGCACGCTCCTCGCCGAGGTCATGCAGACGCTGAGCGGCGGCCTCGCCGGCATCGCCGACACCTCGCTCCAGATCATGGTGGTCACCGACGAGCACGGCCGGGTGCTGTGGCGGCAGGGGAACCTCGCGGTGATGCGGCAGGCCAACGGCATCTGCCTGGAGGAAGGCGCGGCCTGGACCGAACACACCACCGGCACCAACGCGGTCGGCACGGCCCTCACCCTCGGCCGGGCGGTCCAGGTGCACTCCGCCGAGCACTACGTCCAGGCGCTCCACAACTGGACCTGCGCCGCGGCGCCCGTGCACGACCCGCGCGACCGGCGGCTGCTCGGCATCCTGGACGTGAGCGGTCCCGCGTCCAGCTTCCATCCGGCGATGCTGGCCCTGGTCGGCTCGGTGGCCCAGCTCGCCGAGGCCGAGATGCGGGAGCGGCACCGCAGATCGGTCGAGCGGCTGAGGTCGGTGGCGGCGCCGATCCTGTGCCGGGTGGGCGGCCGGGCCATCGCGGTCGACGCCCACGGCTGGACGGCGGCGGTGACGGGGCTCGCGCCGGTGGACCGGATCACCCTGCCGAAGTCGTTCCGGTCCGGCCGGATGTGGCTGCCCTCGCTCGGCGTCTGTGCGGTGGAACCGCTGCCGGGCGGCTGGCTGCTGCGGGTCGAGGAGGAGGCCCCGGCGGACGAGCCGGGCTCGGCGGCGGCGAGCCGGGTCGTGCTCGACCTGAGCCGGCCGCGCCGCTGGACGGTGTCCGTCTCGGGGGCCGCGGGCAGCTGGCAGCAGGAGCTGAGCCCCCGGCACGCGGAACTCCTCTACGTCCTGGCGATGCACCGGGACGGGCGCACGGCGGCGGAGCTGGCGGACGACGTCTTCGGGGACCGTACGCGCACGGTGACCGTACGTGCCGAGATGTCCCGGGTACGCCGGAACCTGGCCGGGGTCCTGGCGCACCGCCCGTACCGCTTCCGCGAGGAGGTGGCCGTGGAGGTCCTGCGCCCGGAGCGCCCGGTGGACCTGCTCCCCCACTCCCTCGCCCCGGCCGTAAGGACGCCCCGAACGGGCACGGACGCGCAGGGGACGCCGTCGGCGTAGCCGGGTGAGGAGGACGGGTCGCGAGCCGCACCCCCGCCCGAGCGGGACCGGCCGTCCACCGGCGGCGACACCCCCGACATCGACCGGCGGCCCGGCGCGCCCCTCGCACCACGACCCCGGTCGCCGTGCCGACGGGGGGCGTGATGCGATGAGCTCATGCGCATCACTCTCACCACCTGGTCCCTTGAGCAGACCTCACCGGCCGATCTCCGCCCCTCCCCCGCCCCCGAAGGCGGCGACATCACGATCGAGCGGGCCGCGGTCCCGTCGCCGGAGTACAGCCGCTTCCTCTATA
The DNA here is from genome assembly GCF_036192275.1 of Streptomyces sp. NBC_00250. NCBI lineage: Bacteria > Bacillati > Actinomycetota > Actinomycetes > Kitasatosporales > Streptomycetaceae > Streptomyces > Streptomyces sp. NBC_00250. The sequence goes on from NZ_CP108088.1 coordinate 2,254,685, forward strand.
CGGCGGTCGGTGGCGACATCCGCTGGAACGACCGCCTGTCACTGACGTACAAGCAGTGGCAGGAGATCGTCGAGAAGCCGGGCGCCGAGATCTGGGTGGCGTACGACAAGGGGACGCCGGCCGGGTACGTGGAGCTCGACCCGCAGGCCGACGGCGTGGTGGAGATCGTCTACTTCGGCCTGATCCCGGCCTTCCGGGGGCGCCGGATCGGTGGTCACCTGCTCTCGTACGGGGTGGCGCGCGCCTGGGACCTGGCCGAGCGGTGGCCCGAGCGGGAGACGACGACGCGCGTCTGGCTGCACACCTGCTCGCTCGACGGCCCGCACGCGATGGCCAACTACGAGCGCCGTGGTTTCCGCCTCTTCGACACCAAGGTCGAGGAGGTCGAGGAGAGCGAGACCCCCGGCCCGTGGCCCGGCGCCCACGCCTGAGCCGCCCGGGAGGCATGCCACAGAACCGCGTAGGGGCCCTGATCAGGGCCCCTTTTGCGTGACCCAGACCACACCATCTCGCCAAGCGAGACGACTATGTCCGCATTCTGGACGATGCTGGACTGGGTCCAAAGTCCCGTGACACGCTTCCGTCATGTCTGGAACTGGAATTGCCTTGGTGAGTCGGCGGCACGTCGACCTAGGCCGCATGTCCAGCGCCATCTGTCCGGCGCGCTGAGAGAACCAGCACCGCCGCGATCACTTTTCAGCACGACTCTGCCCCACCCTGCTGCGCACTGACGCGCCACCCTCCGACCTGAGCGCCAGTGTGCAGGTCAGAGCCGCCCTCTCGCAGTCCCGAAGGACAAGACGCCATGGCCGCCACCCCGGAAAACCCCACCCCAGCCGCCGCACGCCGCAAGACCGGGCGCCACCGTGGCGAGGGTCAGTGGGCCGTGGGGCACTTCACCCCCCTGAACGGCAATGAGCAGTTCAAGAAGGACGACGACGGTCTCAATGTACGGACACGTATTGAGACGGTCTATTCGAAGCGCGGATTCGACTCCATCGACCCCAACGACCTGCGCGGACGCATGCGCTGGTGGGGCCTCTACACCCAGCGCAAGCAGGGTCTGGACGGCACCAAGACGGGTGTCCTGGAGCCGGAGGAGCTGGACGACGAGTACTTCATGCTCCGCGTCCGCATCGACGGCGGCCGACTGACCACCGAGCAGCTCAGGGTCATCGGCGAGATCTCCGAGGAGTTCGCCCGGGGCACCGCCGACATCACGGACCGGCAGAACGTCCAGTACCACTGGATCCGCATCGAGGACGTCCCCGAGATCTGGAACCGCCTGGAGGCGGTCGGCCTGTCCACCACCGAGGCCTGCGGTGACACCCCGCGTGTCATCCTCGGCTCCCCGGTGGCCGGCATCGCGGCCGACGAGATCATCGACGGCACGCCCGCCATCGACGAGATCTACCGCCGGATCGTCGGCAACAAGGACTTCTCCAACCTGCCCCGCAAGTTCAAGTCCGCGATCTCCGGCTCGCCCCAGCTCGACGTGGCGCACGAGATCAACGACATCGCCTTCGTCGGCGTGCACCACCCGGAGCACGGCCCCGGCTTCGACGTCTGGGTCGGCGGCGGTCTCTCCACCAACCCCAAGCTGGGCGTCCGCCTCGGCACCTGGGTCTCCCTCGACGAGGTCCCGGACGTCTACGAGGGCGTCATCTCGATCTTCCGCGACTACGGCTACCGCCGGCTGCGCAACCGCGCCCGGCTGAAGTTCCTCGTCGCCGACTGGGGCCCGGAGAAGTTCCGCCAGGTCCTGGAGGACGAGTACCTCCAGCGCAAGCTGAACGACGGCCCCGCCCCCGACCAGCCCGCGGGCCAGTGGCGCGACCACATGGGTGTGCACCGGCAGAACGACGGCCGGTTCTACATCGGCTTCGCCCCGCGCGTGGGCCGGGTCGACGGCGCCACCCTCACCAAGATCGCCGGCCTGGCCGAGCAGCACGGCTCCGGCCGGCTGCGCACCACCGCGGACCAGAAGATGATCCTCCTCGACGTCGAGGAGGCCCAGCTCGAATCGGCGGTCGCCGCCCTGGAGGCCCTCGACCTCCGGGTGAACCCGACCCCGTTCCGGCGCGGCACGATGGCCTGCACCGGCATCGAGTTCTGCAAGCTCGCGATCGTCGAGACCAAGGCCCGCGGGGCCTCGCTCATCGACGAGCTGGAGCGCCGCATCCCGGAGTTCGACGAGCCGCTGACCATCAACATCAACGGCTGCCCCAACGCCTGCGCCCGTATCCAGGTCGCGGACATCGGTCTCAAGGGCCAGCTGGTCCTGGACGACGACGGCAACCGCGTCGAGGGCTACCAGGTGCACCTCGGTGGCGCGCTCGGCCTGGAGGCCGGTTTCGGCCGCAAGGTCCGCGGCCTCAAGGTCACCGCGGCCGAGCTCCCCGACTACGTCGAGCGGGTCCTCAAGCGCTTCCAGGCGGAGCGCGAGACCGGCGAGCGCTTCGCCACCTGGGCGGCCCGCGCCTCCGAGGAGGCCCTCTCATGAGCGAGCGAGCCGCACCGTTCCACTGCCCCTACTGCGGCGACGAGGACCTGCGTCCCAACGAGCAGGGTCACGGCGCCTGGGAATGCGCCGCGTGCAGTCGAGCCTTCCAGCTGAAGTTCCTGGGGCTGCTCGCCCCGGCGACTTCGAGCAACACCCCTGGAAGGGAAGAGATATGACGACAACTCACGAAGATCAGGGCCAGGACGCCGGCACGGCCGACCTCAAGGCGATCGCCGAACAGGCCGGCCGTGATCTGGAGGACGCCTCCCCGCTGGAGATCCTCCGGTGGGCCGTGGACACCTTCGGCGAGAGCTTCTGCGTCACCTCCTCCATGGAGGACGCGGTCGTCGCCCATCTCGCCTCGCGGGTCCGGCCCGGCGTGGACGTCGTCTTCCTCGACACGGGCTACCACTTCGAGGAGACCATCGGCACCCGCGACGCCGTGGACGCCGTCATGGACGTCAACGTCATCACCCTGACCCCGCGTCGGACCGTGGCCGAGCAGGACGCCGAGTACGGCCCCGAGCTGCACGACCGCGACCCCGACCTGTGCTGCGCGCTGCGCAAGGTCAAGCCGCTCGAAGAGGGCCTGACCCGGTACAGCGCATGGGCGACCGGGCTGCGCCGCGACGAGTCCCCGACCCGGGCGAACACCCCGGTCGTCGGCTGGGACGAGAAGCGGCGCAAGGTCAAGGTCTCCCCCATCGCCCGCTGGACGCAGGACGACGTCGACGCGTACGTCACCGAGCACGGTGTCCTCACCAACCCGCTCCTCATGGACGGATACGCCTCCGTCGGCTGCGCCCCCTGCACCCGCCGCGTCCTGGAGGGCGAGGACGCCCGCGCCGGACGCTGGGCGGGCCGCGCCAAGACCGAATGCGGACTCCACGGATGACGGACACTCAGAACATTCAGGAGAAGCACGTGACGGGTGCCACCATCTGGCTCACCGGTCTGCCGAGCGCCGGCAAGACCACCATCGCGTACGAGCTGGCCGGCCGGCTGCGCGGCGAAGGCCACCGCGTCGAGGTGCTCGACGGCGACGAGATCCGCGAGTTCCTCTCCGCGGGCCTCGGCTTCAGCCGCGAGGACCGGCACACCAACGTGCAGCGGATCGGGTTCGTCGCGGAACTGCTCGCCTCCAACGGCGTGAAGGCCCTCGTCCCCGTCATCGCCCCGTACGAGGACAGCCGCGAGGCGGTCCGCAAGCGCCACGCGTCCGAAGGCACCCCCTACGTCGAGGTGCACGTCGCCACTCCGGTGGACGTCTGCTCCGTACGCGACGTGAAGGGTCTCTACGCCAAGCAGGCCGCGGGCGAGATCAGCGGCCTCACCGGTGTCGACGACCCGTACGACGAGCCGCGCAACCCGGATCTGCGGATCGAGTCCCACACCCAGACCGTGCAGGAGTCCGCGGCGCAGCTCCACGCGCTGCTCACCGAGAGGGGTCTGCTGTGACCACCGTCGCCCATGTTCACGACAGCACCGACAACCCGTTCGCGCTGTCGCACCTCGACTCGCTGGAGTCCGAGGCCGTCCACATCTTCCGTGAGGTGGCGGGCGAGTTCGAGCGGCCGGTGATCCTCTTCTCCGGCGGCAAGGACTCCATCGTCATGCTGCACCTGGCACTGAAGGCCTTCGCCCCCGCGGCGATCCCCTTCACGCTGCTGCACGTCGACACCGGGCACAACTTCCCCGAGGTCCTGGAGTACCGCGACCGCGTCGTCGCCCAGCACGGGCTGCGGCTGCACGTCGCCTCCGTGCAGGAGTACATCGACGCGGGCAAGCTGCGCGAGCGCCCCGACGGCACCCGCAACCCGCTGCAGACCGTCCCGCTCACCGAGGCGATCCAGCAGCACCGCTTCGACGCCGTCTTCGGCGGCGGCCGCCGCGACGAGGAGAAGGCCCGCGCGAAGGAGCGGGTGTTCTCGCTCCGCGACGAGTTCTCGCAGTGGGACCCGCGCCGCCAGCGCCCCGAGCTGTGGCAGCTCTACAACGGCCGCCACGCGGCCGGCGAGCACGTCCGGGTCTTCCCGCTGTCCAACTGGACCGAGCTGGACGTCTGGCAGTACATCCAGCGCGAGAAGATCGAGCTCCCGGAGATCTACTTCGCCCACGAGCGCGAGGTGTTCGCCCGCAGCGGCATGTGGCTGACGGCAGGCGACTGGGGCGGCCCCAAGGACACCGAGTCGGTCGAGACCCGGCTGATCCGCTACCGCACCGTCGGCGACATGTCCTGCACCGGCGCCGTCGACTCCGACGCCACCACGCTGGACGCCGTCATCGCCGAGATCGCCGCCTCCCGGCTCACCGAGCGGGGCGCGACCCGCGCCGACGACAAGATGTCCGAGGCAGCGATGGAAGACCGCAAGCGCGAAGGGTACTTCTAATGAGCACGTCCACCGAGCAGCTGTCCGAGCAGCTGGCGGCCACCACCCTGCTGCGCTTCGCCACCGCCGGCTCCGTCGACGACGGCAAGTCCACCCTGGTGGGCCGCCTCCTCCACGACTCCAAGTCGGTCCTCGTCGACCAGCTGGAGGCCGTGGAGCACGCCTCGCGCTCCCGCGGCCAGGAGGCGCCCGACCTGGCGCTCCTCACCGACGGTCTGCGGGCCGAGCGCGAGCAGGGCATCACCATCGACGTGGCCTACCGCTACTTCGCGACGCCCCGCCGCCGCTTCATCCTCGCCGACACCCCCGGGCACGTGCAGTACACCCGGAACATGGTGACCGGCGCCTCCACCGCCGAGCTGGCCGTGGTCCTGGTCGACGCCCGCAACGGCGTGGTCGAGCAGACCCGCCGGCACGCGGCCGTCGCCGCCCTGCTCCGCGTCCCGCACGTGGTCCTGGCCGTGAACAAGATGGACCTGGTCGAGTACCGGGAGCCCGTCTTCGCCGCGATCGCCGAGGAGTTCACGACGTACGCCTCCGAGCTCGGCGTCCCGGAGATCACCGCGATCCCGATCTCGGCGCTCGCCGGCGACAACGTCGTGGAGCCGTCCGCGAACATGGACTGGTACGGCGGCCCGACGGTCCTGGAGCACCTGGAGACCGTCCCGGTCAGCCACGACCTCACGGCCTGCCACGCGCGTTTCCCCGTGCAGTACGTGATCCGCCCGCAGACCGCCGAGCACCCCGACTACCGGGGCTACGCCGGTCAGATCGCGGCCGGTGCCTTCCGGGTCGGGGAGCAGATCACCGTCCTGCCGTCGGGGAAGACCTCCACGATCACCGGGATCGACGCGCTCGGCGAGTCCGTGGACATCGCCTGGGCCCCGCAGTCGGTCACGATCCGGCTCGCCGACGACATCGACATCTCGCGCGGCGACCTGCTCGCCCCGAGCGGTGACGCCCCGGCGACCACGCAGGACATCGAGGCGACCGTCTGCCACGTGGCGGACCGGGCGCTCGCCGTCGGCCAGCGGGTGCTCCTGAAGCACACCACCCGCACGGTCAAGGCGATCGTCAAGGAGATCCCCTCGCGGCTGACCCTGGACGACCTCTCGCAGCACCCGAACCCGGGTCAGCTGGTCGCCAACGACATCGGCCGGGTCGTGGTGCGCACGGCAGAGCCGCTCGCGCTCGACGCGTACGCGGACTCGCGCCGTACCGGTTCGTTCCTGCTGATCGACCCGGCGGACGGCACCACGCTCGCGGCGGGCATGGCGGGCGAGTCCTTCGCCACCGCCAAGGCCGTCTCGGTCGTCGAGGACGAGGAAGGGTGGGACTTCTGATGGACCGGAACGTCTACGCGACCTTCGCGAAGGAGGGCGGCCGGGTGGGCTCCGGCGCCCTCGGTGCGGGCATGGGAGGCGTCGCGCGATGTGCGTGCTGACCTCGACGCGCCGCATGCGCGGCGCGACCCCGCTCCACCCGCTCCACCCCGAACGACATAGACGCAGACTTCGAAAACGCTGAATCGAGGGGAAAACCTCCCGTGCCTGCCACCACCCGTACCACCCTGCGCCGCGGCCTCGCCGCCGCCGCCGCTCTGCCGCTGCTGATCGGCGCACTCGCCTCCTGCGGCTACGGCTCCGAGGCCAAGAACGACGAGAAGAAGGTGGCCGCCGAGGGCAAGAAGCTCTCCGCCGACACCGTACGGCTCGGGTACTTCCCCAACCTCACCCACGCGACCGCTCTGATCGGCGTCCAGGACGGCCTGATCCAGAAGGAGCTGGGCGGCACCACGCTGAAGCCGCAGAACTTCAACGCCGGCCCGTCCGAGATCGAGGCGCTCAACGGCGGCTCTCTCGACATCGGCTTCATCGGCCCCTCGCCGTCCATCAACGCGTACGTCAAGTCCAAGGGCAAGAACCTGCGGATCATCTCCGGCTCCGCGTCGGGCGGCGTCAAGCTGGTCGTGAACCCGGACAAGATCAAGACCCTGGACGACCTCAAGGGCAAGCGGATCGCCACCCCTCAGAAGGGGAACACGCAGGACGTCGCGCTCCTCAACTGGATCGCGGAGAAGGGCTGGAAGGTCGACCCGGAGTCCGGCGAGGGTGACGTCTCCGTCGTCCGCACGGACAACAAGGTCACCCCGGACGCCTTCAAGTCCGGCTCCATCGACGGTGCCTGGGTTCCCGAGCCGACCGCCTCCAAGCTGGTCGCCCAGGGCGGCACCGTCCTCCTCGACGAGACCTCCCTGTGGCCCGACAAGAAGTTCGTGATCACGAACATCATCGTGTCGCAGAAGTTCCTCTCGGAGCACCCGGACGTGGTCGAGGCCGTGCTGACGGGCACGGTGAAGACCAACGAGTGGATCAACGCCAACCCGGACAAGGCCAAGGCGTCCGCCAACGCGGCGCTGAAGTCCCTCGGCGGCAAGGCGCTCGACGCCAAGGTCATCGACCCGGCGTGGCCCAGCATCGCGATCACCGACGACCCGCTGGCCGCGACGCTGAAGACCCAGTCCGAGTGGGCGGTCAAGGCCGAGCTGATCAAGCAGCCCGACCTGGCCGGCATCTACGACCTGAAGCTCCTCAACAAGGTGCTGAAGGCCGCCGGCAAGCCCGAGGTCTCCGACGCCGGTCTCGGCGTCAAGTAACCGCGCCGAGCCGACGAAACAGACCGCGAATCCGTAACCCCAGGAGGTGACGACCATGGCCACGACGTTCGCCAAGGCTGCCGAGGGCACCGTAGCGGAGCAGACGCACGCCGCCCGGATCGAGCACGTCTCGAAGTCCTTCTCCGGCCCGGCCGGTACCCAGCTCGTCCTGGACGACGTCAGTCTCGACGTCGCGCCCGGCGAGTTCGTCACCATCCTGGGGGCCTCGGGGTGCGGCAAGTCCACCCTGCTGAACCTGGTCGCGGGACTCGACCGGCCGACCCAGGGGTCCATCGACACCCCGGGCGGCCGGCCGGCCCTGATGTTCCAGGAGCACGCCCTCTTCCCGTGGCTGACCGCGGGCAAGAACATCGAACTTGCCCTGCGGCTGCGCGGGGTGTCCAAGGCCGAGCGCAGGCCGGAGGCCGAGCGGCTGCTCGAACTCGTCCGGCTCGGCGGCGCGTACGGAAAGCGGGTGCACGAGCTGTCCGGCGGCATGCGGCAGCGCGTGGCCCTCGCCCGGGCGCTGGCCCAGGACAGCCAACTGCTGCTGATGGACGAGCCGTTCGCGGCCCTGGACGCCATCACCCGTGACGTGCTGCACGGCGAGCTCACCCGTATCTGGGAGGAGACCAACCTCTCGGTCCTGTTCGTCACCCACAACGTGCGCGAGGCCGTGCGCCTCGCGCAGCGGGTCGTCCTCCTCTCCTCCCGCCCCGGCCGGGTCGCGAAGGAATGGACCGTGGGCATCCAGCAGCCGCGCCGCATCGAGGACGCGGACGTGGCCGAGCTGTCCCTTGAGATCACTGAACACCTGCGTGGGGAGATCCGCCGCCATGGCCAGCACTGACACCGCCGCGACGGTCAAGAAGGACGACCTCGCCGGTCTGGAGGCCGGACTCGACGCCCTGGACGCGGTCGAGATCCGCCGTACGCCGGTCCGGGAGGTCCTCCTCAGGAAGGTCCTCCCGCCCACCCTCGCCGTCGTCCTGGTCCTCGCCGTCTGGCAGATCCTCGTCTCCGCGAAGATCACCGAGGAGACCAAGCTGCCCGCGCCGTCCGCGGTGTGGGACGGCCTGACCGACATGTGGCTGCAGGGCACCCTGCTCGAAGTCATCTGGACCAGCGTGTCGCGGGGTCTGGCCGGCTTCCTGCTGGCCCTCGCCATCGGCACCCCGCTGGGCCTGCTGGTCGCCCGGGTGAAGTTCGTGCGCGCCGCGATCGGCCCGATCCTGTCGGGCCTGCAGTCGCTGCCCTCGGTGGCGTGGGTGCCGCCGGCCGTGCTCTGGTTCGGCCTGAACGACGCGATGATGTTCACGGTGATCCTGCTGGGCGCCGTCCCGTCCATCGCCAACGGTCTGGTCTCCGGCGTCGACCAGGTCCCGCCGCTGTTCCTGCGGGCCGGCCGCACCATGGGCGCCACCGGTCTGAGGGGCACCTGGCACGTGACGCTTCCGGCGGCGCTGCCCGGCTACCTGGCCGGTCTGAAGCAGGGCTGGGCGTTCTCCTGGCGTTCGCTGATGGCCGCCGAGATCATCGCCTCCTCGCCGGATCTGGGCCTGGGCCTGGGCCAGCTGCTGGAGAACGGCCGCAACAACATCGACCTGCCGGGCGTGTTCCTGGCGATCCTGCTGATCCTGGTCGTCGGCATCGCGATCGACCTGCTGATCTTCAGCCCGCTGGAGCGCTGGGTGCTCCGCAGCCGCGGCCTGCTGGTGAAGTGAGCCGATCCACCATGAACCGCCCTGTCCTCCTCGTCGTCGCCCACGGCAGCCGCGATCCGCGGCACGCGGCGACCGTCCAGGCGCTGGTGCGCCGGGCCGGTGCGCTGCGGCCGGGGCTGCGCGTGGAGACGGCGTTCCTGGACTTCAACCTGCCGTCGGTGACGGGCGTGCTCGACCGGCTCGCCGCCGACGGGGTCCGGGACGTGGTGGCGCTGCCGCTGCTGCTGACCCGGGCCTTCCACGCGAAGGCCGACATCCCCGCCGTACTGCGCCAGGCACCCCCGTCCCTGCGGATCCACCAGGCGGAGGTCCTCGGCCCCTCGCCGCTGCTGATCGCGGCGGTGGAGCGACGGCTGTACGAGGCCGGGCTCACGCCCGGCGACAAGAGCACCACCGGGGTCGTCCTGGCCTCGGCGGGCTCCACCGACCCGGAGGCGATCGCGGTGATCGCAGAAACGGCGCGGGAGCTGCGGCGCACCGGTTGGTGCTCCGTGCGGCCCGCGTTCGCCTCCGCATCTCTTCCGCGTACGGACGACGCCGTACGCGCCCTGCGCGCCGACCGGGGCGTCCGGCGGGTGGCCGTGGCCCCCTACGTGATCGCCCCGGGCCGCCTCCCGGACCGCATCGCGGCGGGCGCGGCGGAGGCCGACGTCCTCGCGGACGTCCTCGGCCCCTCCCCTGAGTTGGCCGCGCTGCTCGTGGAGCGGTACGAGGGCGCGCACGCCGCACGCCGGCCGGTCGCCCACACCGCCTGAACCCAGCTGCCCGATTACTCCTGGGCCCGTGTCTCGTTCATACCGTCGACGCCACGGAACGACTCGCCGACCGCTCCTGCGGTTTCGCGACAGCGGGTGCGAGGAAGATCATGGTCCCGGTCGTGCATCCCTGGAGCCGTTTCGTGCGTCTTCTGTGCGCCGGGCCAATCGCGGACCCGGCAGACATCGGTTCCTACCAAGGGCAGAAGACTTTGATCACTTCGACACTCGGCGTACGCAGAGCCGTGACCGTCACGATCACGGCCTCGGCCGTACTGGCCGGCGGCCTCTTCACCGGCCAGGCGTACGCCGCGCCGCCCACCCCGTCGATCACCGCCGCGGGCGGCTTCGTCATGAACAACGGGACGGGCACCACGCTGTTCGGAAAGGCCGCGGACACCCGCAGGTCGACCGGTTCCACCACGAAGATCATGACCGCGAAGGTGGTTCTGGCCCAGCGGGGTCTGAACCTGGACGCCAAGGTCACCGTCCAGAAGGCCTACAGCGACTACATCGTCTCCAAGAACGCCTCGTCCGCCCGTCTCATCGTCGGCGACAAGGTGACGGTCCGACAGCTCCTCTACGGCCTGATGCTGCCGTCGGGTTGCGACGCGGCCTACGCGCTGGCGGACAAGTTCGGCACCGGCACCACCCGGGCGGCCCGGATCAAGTCGTTCATCGGGAAGATGAACACCGAGGCCAGGAACCTCGGCATGCGCAACACCCACTTCGACTCGTTCGACGGAATAAGCAATGGGAGCAACTACTCCACTCCGCGCGATCTGACGAAGCTCGCGAGCAGTGCGATGAAGAACTCCACGTTCCGCACCGTCGTCAAGACGAAGTCCACGAAGCAGAAGGTGACCACCAAGACCGGTGGATACCGGTACATGTCGTGGACCAACACCAACAAGCTTCTGAGCACGTACAGCGGCGCGATCGGCCTGAAGACCGGTTCGGGTCCGCAGGCCAAGTACTGCCTCGTCTTCGCGGCGACCCGCGGCAGCAAGACGGTCATCGGCACGGTGCTCGCCTCGTCGAACGAGACGAACAGGGCGGCCGACGTCAAGAAGCTGCTGGACTACGGCTTCGCCAGGTAGTCGACTGCGATCGGCGGCGACCGGCCCACGACGGCGCCGGTCCCGCACCCGGCTGTCTCCCGCCCGGCGGGAGGCAGCTCCGGGAGCACGGGTTCTAGCCGAAGTCGAGGCCGCCCGTGCGGGTCCGCTTCAGTTCGAAGAGGTCCGGGTGGTTGGCCAGGACCCGGAAGCTGTCGAAGAGTTCGGCCGCGCGCTCGCCGCGCGGGACGGCGCGCAGGACCGGACCGAACCAGACGGTGCCGTCGACGTGGATCGTCGGGGTGCCGACGTACGCCCCGGCCTCGGGGTCCTTGCCCGCGTCGTGACTGCGGCGGACGGCCTCGTCGTACGCCGGGTCGTGGGCGGCCCCGGCCAGTTCGGCGGGGAGGCCGAGTTCGGTGAGCGACTCGGCGACGACGGCGTCGAAGTCCGTCTGCTTCTTCTCGTGGATGCGGGTCCCGTACGCGGTGTAGAGCGGGCGCAGGATCTCCTCGCCGTGCCGCTCGGCCGCCGCCGCGGCGACTCTGACGGGTCCGATCGAGGCGTCGACGAGTTCGCGGTACCAGTCGGGCAGGGTGTTGCCCTCGTTGTGCAGGTACAGGCTCATGACCTTGAAGCGGAGGTCGATGTCCCGCTCCCGTTCGACCTCCAGGATCCACCGGGAGGTGATCCAGGCGAAGGGGCAGGCGGGGTCGAAGTAGAAGTCGACGGCGGGGCGGGGCGGGGTGTCGGTGCTCGTCATACCGTGAAATCTAGCCAGCCGGTGGCCTGTCCCCGTGGTCCAATCACACGCCGTGGCGCTGGGCCACTTCGCGGTCAGTCCTCCCGTGTCATCTCGATGAGCTTGATCACGGTGTTCCAGTTCCGGGCGGTGGCGACGAGTCCCTTCAGGAGGGACGGACGGGAGACCACCGCGCTCAGCCTGGACGTCCCGAGGCCTTCGGGGACGTAGAGGTAGAGCACGCGGTCGCCGAGGGCGAACTCCTCGGGGAGATAGGTCTCGCGGTCGATCGAGGCGAAGAGCTCGGGGTCCGCGGGCCCGGAGTAGTAGATGGCGTGGAGCTGTTTGCCCTGGATCTCGGCGGCCGGGAAGGGGCAGGCCTCGGCCACCGCCGCCAGGTAGTCGCCGTCGCGGACCAGGCAGTCGACGCGGAAGCCGAACCGGTCCTCGACGGCGTCTTCGAGCGCGGTCCTGAGCTCCTCCTCCCCGGCGCCGGAGTCGGTGGTGAAGACGGCGTTCCCGCTCTGGAGGTACGTGCGGACGTTCGTGTGCCCGAGGCCTTCGAGGAGGGGACGGAGCTCCGCCATGGGGACCTTGCGGTGGCCGCTCACGTTGATGCCGCGGAGCAGGGCCGCGTACGTCTTCTTCTTCGTCATGGGGTCAATCTAGGCGGGCCACCGCGCCTCGTGGGGGGCGGCGCGGTGGCCGGTTCGAACACTGTCCGATCAGGGGGATCCGCGAGAAGACCCTTCACCCATCTGTGACTTATTCAACAATGTTTCGTAATGGCGAACCCCTGGCGAACCCATCATTTGCGCTGATACCGGGCGAGCACCCGATTGCCGTCCTCCACCAGACGTCTGCGCAGTTCGACTCCGTCGATGGCGCCGCTGTAGTACTCCTGGAAGGCCGGCGTCGCCACCTTGTCCTTCCACTCCGGGTATCCGCGCACCGACTGCGCGGGCGCCGGCCGCAGCCGTTCGGCCACGGCGGCCCCGGTCGCCCAGCCGTCCCTCGCGGTGTGCAGGGAGGGGTCGGCGAGCGCGGCCGCGCCGGTGGGCAGCATCCAGTCGCCGCGCGCGAGCCGCACCATGTTCTCCGGGCGCAGGAAGAAGTCGAGGAACGCGACCGCTTCCTTCTTGTACGGGCTGTCCTCGGCGATCGACAGGGTCTGCGGGGAGACTCCCTGGGTGAGCCCGGCGCTCCCGACGGGGGCGGGCAGCACCGTCCACTCGAAGCCCTCGGGGGCCTGTTGGGCGATCTGCTGCCGGTAGGCGAAGCCGAGCGGGACCATCGCGTACTTGCCGGCGAAGAACCCGGGGAGGGTGTCGGAGCCGCCGCTGCCGAGCGTGGTGCGCGGGGCGGTGCGGTCGGTGGCGACCTGATCGTGGATCGTGCCGGGGACGACGGCGTCGGCCTCGGTGAAGCGGACGGTCACCCGGCCGTCGGCCTCCCGGTGGAAGAGCTGTCCGCCGGCGGAGAGTCCGAGGTTGAGGCTGACGGAGACGGGTTCCTTGAGCGGCCAGGCGACCGCGTACCGGCCGGGTCCCATGCCGCGGGTGAGGTCCCGGGTGATCTGCCGGAACTCGGTCCAGGTCCAGGGCTTCTCCGGGGTGGGGACGCGGACGCCGGAGGATTCGAGGATCTTCCGGTTGGCGATGATCACGCGCGGTTCCTGGAGGAACGGCACGCCGTAGACGCCCTTGTCGGAGCCGAAGGTGGTGGTCTCCCAGCTGCGGGCGGGGATGTCGGCGCGGAGCCGTTCGGGCAGCAGCGGGCGGAGGTCGGCGAGGTCGCCGCCGTAGGCGAAGTCGGCGAGGTCGTCGGAGGCGTCGTGGATGATGTCGGGCGCCTCGCCGCCCTCGAAGGAGGTGAGGAGCTGGTCGTGGACGGAGTCCCAGCTGCCCTGGACGTACTCGACCTGGACGTCGGGGTGGGAGGCGTTCCACTCCTTCACCAGCTGCCGGTTGGCGTCGACGGACTCCTTCTGCCAGGCGAGGGACTGGAAGCGGAGCCGTACGACCCCGTCCTCGGGAGCGTCGTTCCCGGTGGTGCAGCCGGTGAGGAGCAGGGCGAGCGCGGCCGTGAGGGTGAGGATCCGTCGTCTCATGACTTCACCGCCCCGGCCAGCATCCCGCCGGTGATCCGTCTCTGGAGGACGGCGAAGACGACGAGGGACGGCAGCGTGGCGAGGAAGGCGGCGGCGGCCAGCGGGCCGAGGTCGGCGACGCCCTCGGCGCCGAGGAAGTGGGTGAGGACGACCGGCAGGGTCTGCTTCTCCGGGGTCTTGAGCAGCACGAGCGCGAAGAAGAACTCGTTCCACGCGGTGACGAAGGCGAAGAGGGCGGTGGCGACGATCCCGGGGACGAGCAGCGGGGCGGTGACCGAGACGAGGGTACGGAGCCGGCCCGCGCCGTCGACGGCGGCGGCCTCCTCCAGTTCGGCGGGGACGGCCCGGACGTACCCCATCAGCATCCAGAGGGCGAAGGGCAGCGACCAGACCACGTAGACCAGGACGAGGCCGAACACGCTGTTGATCAGGTGCAGGTTCTTGAGGATCAGGAAGAGCGGGATGATGACGAGCACGAACGGGAAGGCCTGGCTGATCACCACCCAGCCGGTGGCGGCCGAGGCGAGTCTGCCCCGGTGGCGGGCCGTCACATAGGCGAGCGGGGTCGCGACGGCCACCGCGATCACGGCCGCGGCGACCGCTGCGACCAGGCTGTTGGCGGCGGCCCTGAGCAGCGGCTGCTCGTCGAAGGCCTGCCGGAAGTTGTCGAGCGTGGGGTCCTTCGGGATCCAGGTGGGGTGGAGCGAGGCCAGCTCGGGGGCGGGCTTGAAGGCGGTGGAGACCAGCCAGAGGAAGGGGAAGGCGAGGAAGACCAGATACGCGAGGAGGGCCGCGTACTGGCCGATGCGCGCGGGTCGGCTCGTCCGGAGGGCGCTCACCGGTCCTGGTCCCCTTTCAGCCGGCGTACGAGGGAGAGGGCGATGAGCACGGAGACGGCGGCGATCATCACGCAGCCCATCGCGGCCGCGTAGCCGAACTGTCCGTAGCGGAAGGCCTCTTCGTAGGCGAAGAGCATGGGGAGCCGGGTCCGGCCGCCCGGTCCGCCGCTGGTCAGTACGTAGACCAGGGCGAAGGAGTTGAAGTTCCAGATCAGGTTGAGGGCGGTGATGGCGAGGGCGACCGGTCTCAGCGCGGGCCAGGTGACGGCGCGGAAGCGGCGCCAGGCTCCGGCGCCGTCGAGGGCGGCGGCCTCGTGGAGTTCGCGCGGGGTGTTCTGGAGTCCGGCGAGCAGGGCGACGGTGGTCTGCGGCATCCCGGCCCAGACGCCGACGAGGACGACGGCGGGGAGGGCGGTGGCGAGCCCGGAGAGCCAGTCACGGCCCTCGCCGAACCCCAGGGTGCGGATCGTCTCGTTGAGGATGCCGGCGTCGGGGTTGTAGACGAGCCGCCACATGATGCCGACGACGACCTCGGGCATCGCCCAGGGAACGATGGCGAGGGCTCGCGCCAGCCAGCGGAAGCGGAGCTTCTGGTCGAGCAGGAGGGCGAGGCCGAGGGCGAGCAGGAACTGGGGGACGGTGACACCGACGGCCCAGACGACTCCGATGCGGAACGATTCCCAGAAGAGGCTGTCGTGCAGCAGGTCCTGGAAGTTGAGGGTGCCCACCCAGCTCGTGGCCTGGGTGCGGCCGGACTGGGCGTCCGTGAAGGCGAGCGCGATGCCGTAGAGCAGTGGGCCGACGCTGAGGACCAGGATCGGCAGCAGCGCCGGGAGCACCAGGAACCAGGCTCCGAAGTCGGGGCCGCGGGGGCGTGTCCCGTGGGCGTCGCGCGGTGTGCGCGTCCCGCCCGGGCGCTTCGTCGCGGTCACCGTGCTCACCGATTTCGCCCCCGTCCGCCCGTCCCCGGCCACCGCCGTGGGAATCTCGCCATGGTGCTGACGGCCCGGGGGGCGGTCAAGGCGATCTGCGCGGTGAGCTGCGTGGATGGGAGACTTTGGCTCAATCGCACAGGTAGGGAGAGATCGATGGACGAGGCGCGGGCGCGGGAGATCCTGGCCGCGGCGGGGGTGCCGGTCGCGGAGGCGCGGCTGCTGGCCCTCGGTGAGAACGCGGTCTTCGCCGTGGGCGATCTCGCCGTGAAGGTGGGCCGGGACGCGGAGGTGTTCGAGCGGGCCGAGCGGGAGCTGGCGCTGGCCGCCTGGCTCGCCGACGCGGAGGTGCCGGCCGTGCGGGCCGCCGAGGAGAAGCCGCGTCTGGTCGAGGGGCACCCGCTGACCTTCTGGCACCGGCTGCCCGAGGCGGTGCGGCCGGCGGAGCCGCGCGATCTGGGGCCGCTGCTCCGGCGGATCCACGCCCTGCCGGAGCCGGTGGCCTTCTCGCTGCCGCGTCGTGACCTGCTCGGCGGGGTCGAGCGGTGGCTGCGGCTCGCGGGGGACGCGATCGATCCGGCGGACGCGGCGTTCCTGCGGGAGCGGCGCGATTCCTTCGCCCCGGCGGCCGCCGCGCTGACCCCGCACCTGACGCCCGGCCCGATCCACGGTGACGCCCTCCCCCGGAACGTCCATGTCGGCCCCGACGGCCCGGTCCTGGTGGACCTGGAGACCTTCTCCTCCGACCTGCGCGAGCACGACCTGGTGGTGCTCGCCCTGTCCCGCGACCGGTACGGCCTGGACCCGGCCGCGTACGAGGCCTTCACCGAGGCGTACGGCTGGGACGTACGGGAGTGGGAGGGGTGCGCGGTGCTGCGCGGCGCGCGGGAGACCGCGAGCTGCGCGTGGGTGGCACAGCACGCGCCGTCGAACCCGAAGGCTTTGGCCGAATTCGAGCGGCGGGTGGCCTCGCTGCGGGACGGCGACCCCGAGGTGCGCTGGTACCCGTTCTGACATCATGTCTCCCGACCGAACCGGGCTCGTCGAACGGGGTGTTGGGATGCGTGTGGAACTTTCCGAGGTGACGCTCGACGTCGAGGTGAGCGGTGAGGGACCGGCCGTGCTGCTCGTGCACGGCTTCCCCGACAGCCAGCTTCTCTGGCGTCACCAGGTTCCGGCGCTGAACGCGGCCGGGTTCATGACGGTCGCCCCGACACTGAGGGGCTTCGGGGCCTCGGACCGTCCCGAGGGCGGTCCGGAGGCGTACCACCCGGCCAAGCACGTCGGCGACATGCTGGAGCTGCTCGCCGGGCTCGGCATCGACCGGGTCCACCTCGTGGGCCACGACTGGGGTTCCGGCGTCGTCCAGGGTCTCGCCGGTGTGGTGCCGGACCGGGTGCGCAGCCTGAGCCTGCTGTCGGTGGGGCACCTGGGCGGCATGCGGGCCGCCGGCTGGGAGCAGCGGCAGCTGTCCTGGTACATGGTGCTCTTCCAGCTGGCCGGGCTCGCCGAGGACTGGCTCGCGCGTGACGACTACGCCAACCTCCGCGAGATGCTGGGCGAGCACCCGGACGCGGAGTCCGTGATCGAGCCGATCCGCGCCCCTGGCGCGCTCACGGCCGCGCTGAACATCTACCGGGCCGGTCTCCCTCCGGAGGTCCTGTTCGGCGCCGAGCTGCCGCTGGTGCCGCTGCCGAAGCTTCCGGTGATGGGCCTGTGGTCCACCGGCGACCGCTTCCTGACCGAGCACTCGATGGCCGCCACGGGCGAGTTCGTCAGCGGCTCCTGGCGCTACGAGCGCATCGAGGAGGCCGGCCACTGGCTCCAGCTGGACCAGCCGGAGAAGGTGAACGAGCTGCTGCTCTCCTTCCTGGAGGAGAACGCGTAAGGGGCGGGCGTCCTACACCGCCGCCGCGACCGCCTCGCGCAGCGGCCAGGTGGACTCGACGACCGCCTCCGTGTCGCCCTTGCGGCGCAGGAAGGCCTGGAAGTTCTCGGCCCAGGCGCGGTACCAGGCGATCTGGCGCTCATGGAGCTCGGCCGGGTTCAGCTCGGCGACCTGGCGGTGCCGCTCGGCTATCGCGACGGCGACCCGGACGGCGGCGAGCGCGTCGGCGGCGGCCTGGTGGGCGGCTTCGAGCACGACTCCGTACTCCCCGCAGACCGCTTCCAGGTTCCGCTTGCCGCGGCGGTAGCGGTCGACGGCCCGGTCGATGGTGTACGGGTCGACGACGGGCCCGATGGGGGCGCCGCCGAGCCGCTCGCTCAGCGAGGGCAGTCCGTGGCGGCGCAGCTCGGCGGAGAGCAGCGTCAGGTCGAAGCTGGCGTTGTACGCCACGACCGGGACGCCGTCCTCCCAGTACTCGGCGAGGGTCTTCGCGATCTCGTCGGCGACCTCGCGGACCGGGCGGCCTTCGGCGGCCGCCCGCTCGTTGCTGATGCCGTGGATCGCGGAGGCCTGCTCCGGGATGCGGATGCCCGGGTCGGCGAGCCAGTCCCGCCGGCGCGTGACGTGTCCCCCGCCGTCGACCTCGATGATCGAGGCCGTCACGATACGGGCCTCCAGCGGTTCGGTGCCGGTCGTCTCCAGGTCGAAGCCGACCAGCGTCTCGCCGTGCCAAGCCATCGGGTCCTCCTTACGTGATCTCCCCCGTGGTGCTGACCACCCTCGCACGCACCACTGACAACGCTCCCGGCCTCCCCCCGCGAGGGGTCAGGAGACGGGCCGGGAGTCGAGCCAGACGGACTCGAACTCCTCCCGGTACGTCTCGAAAAGTCCGTGATCGCCGTCACGGATCCCCTGCCCGTGGCGCACCACGTTCCGCCCGCCGCCGCGCAGGACGAGGACGGGGGCCTCCATGCCCCGGGCCCGGCGCAGATAGGACTGCACGACGCCCACCCCGTCCGGGCCGTCGCCGTCCACCAGGTAGGCGGTGAAGCGGGGGGTCTCGTCGAAGACGTGGATCTGGAAGGCGCCCGGGTCGCGGAGCTTGGAGCGGACCCGGCGCATGTGCAGGATGTTCATCTCGACCGAGCGGCTCAGTTCGCCCTTCTTCAGGCCGAGTTCGCGCTCGCGGCGCTTGACGGCGCTGCTCGCGGGGTTGAGGAAGAGCAGCCGGGTCCGGCAGCCGGACTCGGCGAGGCGGACCATGCGGCGGCCCGAGAAGTTCTGCACGAGCAGATTGAGACCTATGCCGGTGGCGTCGAGGCGGCGGGCCCCGCCGAAGAGGTCCTCGGCGGGCAGCTGCCGCTGGAGCCGGACCCGGTCGGGGTGGACGGAGACCACGTCCGCGTACCGGTCGCCGACGAGGTCCTCGACCGCGTCGACGGGCAGCCGGTCGGCGGAGGGCACCCCGGCACCGCTGCCGAGGATCTCCAGGATGCGCGCGGAGGCCCGTTCGGACTGGGCGAGGACGGTCAGCGACAGGGCCCGGTTGCGGGAGACCACGTTGCGCGTGACCTCCAGCTCGTCCAGGGCCAGCTCGACCTCGCGCCGGTCGTCGAAGTAGGGCTCGAAGCAGGGCCAGTGCTGGACCATCAGCTCGCGCAGCTGCGGCAGGGTGAGGAAGCTGAGGACGTTGTCGTCGGCGGGGTCGAGCAGATAGCCCTTGCGCCGCGAGACCTCGCGGACGGCGACCGCCCGCTGCACCCACTCCTGGCCCGCCGGGCCGGCCGCGGCCACCACCCACTCCTCGCCGTGCACGGGTTCGTACACGGGTCGCAGGACGGCGGCGACCACGGCGCGGAGCCGCTGTTCGACGAGGTTCAGCCAGATGTAGGCCCGTCCGGCGCGCTGGGCGCGGGTGCGGACCTCGCTCCAGGCCTCGGCGCCCCAGTCGAGCTCCGCTCCGATCTCCACGGGCCGGGCGACGGTGACCGTGCCGGGCGGCACGGCTCCGGGCGGCGCGACCGCGCCGGGCGGCGCTTCGGAGGGGTCGGCGGGACCCCCCTCGCGACCCTGATCCCCTGGGGGCAGCTCCAGACCTCCCGAGCTCACCCGCGCACCGCCTTCTGCTCCTGGACGCCCGTGTCGACCGGTCCGACAACGATCAAGGAAGGGTACTCCGCGAGCGGGAGGCGGTGCAGCAGGATCGTCAGGCTCCTTCCTCAACTCCCCAGATCCGGCTGCCCGTTCTGGGAGGCGAGATCGGCCGGAGTGAGCGGATTCATAGCGGTTACGTCCCTGGGCGCGAGCTGGAAGCCCTGCCAGTGGACCGGCATCGGCTGCTGGTCCTCGTCCCGGGCGATGTGGTGGAACCCGATGTTGACCCAGACGGACGGTTTGGTCAGAGTCTCCCCGTTGACCCATTTGTCCACGCTGTCACCGGCGTTGGGCGCGCAGTTGCCGATGTTGTTGCTGGCGAACTTCTCACAGGCACGCGCCTGCGTGAAGTACACGTCGTGCTTGGTGAATCCGCGCCCGGCGTGGGTGTCGGTGTGGCCGGGGACGATCTCGTACGACCGGGCGTGGCCGTCGGCGTTCTTGCCGGTGCCGCTGACCACCCGCCACCAGCGCATGTTCTTGGCGTCGCCGGCGAGCTCCTTGGTGACGACGGTGCGCTTGGTCTTCACGGTCGGTCCGCCGCCGCCCGCGGGGGGCGCGGTGACGGTGGAGTCGAACTGCTCGATCCGGTCCTTGGTGGAGCCGTCGAGGCCGAAGTCGAGCTTCCAGAAGACGTTGTGGGCGTGGCTGGTGGCGTAGGAGCGGGCGCCCTTTCCGATGGGCCAGCCGCGGCCGTCGGTGGCGTTGTAGTCGACGGGCGAGAGGCTGCCGGTGGCCCCGACGTTGGCGCCGATGGTGCCGTCGGCGGAGAAGCGCCACTCGGAGATGTACTCGTACCAGCCGACCTTGTTCACGGTGTAGACGAGCAGGTCCTTGGCCTGCGCCTGGTAGACCTTCGAGCCGGAGTCGCTGGCCATGCGGTACGCGTGGCCACGCGCCCGCGTGGTGGTGCACAGGCCCTTGATCTGGCCGACCTCGGGCACCTTGACGGTGGTGAGGGTGCCGCCGGGGCACTCGGCCGGCTTGAGGTTCTGCAGGCCCCAGCCGAAGCCCGCGCCGGTGAGGTCGTCGTACTCGGCGACGCCGTCGTCGTAGGGCACGTGGATCTGGGCGAGCCTGGCGCTGGTGAGGACCTTGATGGGCTCCGCGGCACCGGGCGGCTGGTAGGTCACCTTGTCGAGCGTGAGCCCGGCGTCGGTGTCGTAGCGCCAGCACATGCGCCAGGTGGTGCCGCCGTCGAGCTTCTGCGTGATGCGGTAGGCGTGGGAGCAGTCGGCCTCGGGTGCGACGGGGGTGCGCGTCGGGGACGGCGGCGGCACCGCCGGGGTGCGCGTCGGGACCGGCGGAGGCGCCGCGACGGCCCCGGTCGCGGGGCCGGTGGCGGCCGTGGCGGTGCCGAGCAGGACGGCCGCGGTCAGAACGGCGCCCCGCGTACGGGTGCGCCGCGTTCGTCCGGTGAACAGGCTGCGCTGGGTGGACATGGGAACGTACTCCCTCGTACGAGTGCGGCAGGAGAGGCGGCGGGAGAGGACCGGCGGCGGTGGTCAGCCGACGCGGGTGACGGTCCTCGCGGAGAGGTCGACGATCAGGTTCCGGGTGTCGATCCAGGCCCCGTTGAGGACCTTGCTGACGAGCCGGACGCACCGGTGCTCGCCGCAACGGGCGAGCTGCGGAGGCACGTTCGCCTCGCGATAGGTGCGGTAGAGGTCGCCGTTGAACCACAACTGGGCGGTGGAGGTGAGCTCCTTGCCGGTGGCGTCCTTGTAGTCCTCCTTGACGCCCTTGCCGAGCGGGCTCGTGAGGATCAGCTCCATGGCCTCGCGCAGCTCCTCGGGGTGGACGGAGGGCTGGACCCCGCGCTGCGCACCGGACTTCTCGACCTTCCCCGTGGCGAGGTTGACGGTCCGGGTGATGAGCTCGTCCCGCGCGTAGTCGTAGAAGCGGACCTCGGCGCGGCGCGTGCCGTCCCCCGGCAGCGGGTCGGCGAGGTCGGTGCCCAGGTGCTGCGGCCCCCGGCCGCCCTCGACGTTCTGCTGGGCGGCGGCGCCGGGCGGGGTGAGCGCCAGCGACTCGGCCCGGGCGAGCTCGTCGTCGGTGAGCGGGTCGCTTCCCACGCCCTTCTCCCCCTCGGCCGCCACGGGCGCCACCGTCGCGGGGGGCGGCGCGGCGCCCGGGGCCTGCGCACCGTCGCCGCCCCCCGTACCGGCCGTGCCCTGCTGTCCCGAAGAACCGGCGGAACCGGCGGAGCCGGCCACGTCGGTGATTCCCCCCGCCCCGACGGCGCCACGGCCGCCCGGCGTGTCGTCGGCCCCCGCCGAACCCGGCAGGCTGATCGCGATCGCGACGGCGGTTCCCGTCACCGCCATGGCCGCTCCGGCCACCACCTTCCCCAGGTGGCGGCGCGCTATTTCGTACACACTTCCCCCTCATTCCCCCTCTTCGTGTGCGGTCACCCGGTAGGACGGGGCTAAGTCCTAGGAGGTTGCCCCAATTTCGGGCAGGATCTGGCCGGAGAACACCCACAAAACCCGGACAGAAGAGGAAGAGTCGTATCCATGCAGGTCTGGCCGGGACAGGCGTACCCCCTGGGCGCCACCTATGACGGAGCGGGAACCAACTTCGCGGTCTTCTCGGAGGCCGCCCACAGGATCGAGCTGTGTCTGCTCCACGACGACGGCTCGGAGACGGCGGTGGAGCTGCGCGAGACCGACGCGTTCGTGCGGCACGCCTATCTGCCGGGCGTGATGCCCGGTCAGCGCTACGGGTTCCGGGTGCACGGCCCGTACGCCCCGGAGCGCGGGCTGCGCTGCAACGCGGCGAAGCTGCTCCTCGACCCCTACGCGCGCGCGGTGTCGGGGCAGGTCAAGTGGGGGGAGGCGGTGTACGGCTATCCCTTCGGGAAGCCGGACGCGCGCAACGACCTCGACTCGGGCCCGCACACGATGACCTCGGTCGTGGTCAACCCGTACTTCGACTGGGGCGACGACCGGCGGCCGCGCACCGAGTACCACCACACGGTGATCTACGAGGCCCATGTGAAGGGCCTCACGATGCTCCACCCGGACCTGCCGGAGGAGCTGCGCGGGACGTACGCGGGGCTCGCGCACCCGTCGGTGATCGGGCACCTGAAGGAACTGGGCGTCACGGCCCTCGAACTGATGCCCGTCCACCAGTTCGTGAACGACCACCGGCTGGTCGACGCGGGACTCTCCAACTACTGGGGCTACAACACGATCGGCTTCTTCGCCCCGCACAACGCCTACGCCTCCTGGGGCGACCGGGGCCAGCAGGTCCTGGAGTTCAAGTCGGCGGTACGGGCGCTGCACCAGGCCGGCATCGAGGTCATCCTCGACGTGGTCTACAACCACACCGCCGAGGGCAACCACCTGGGCCCCACGCTCTCCTTCCGGGGCCTGGACAACCCCTCGTACTACCGGCTGTCGAACGACCCCCGGTACTACACGGACACCACCGGCACCGGGAACTCGCTGCTCATGCGCTCCCCGCACGTGCTCCAGCTGATCATGGACAGCCTGCGGTACTGGGTGACCGAGATGCACGTGGACGGCTTCCGCTTCGATCTGGCGGCCACCCTGGCCCGCCAGTTCCACGAGGTGGACCGGCTGTCCTCCTTCTTCGACCTGGTGCAGCAGGACCCGGTGGTGAGCCAGGTGAAGCTGATCGCCGAGCCCTGGGACGTCGGCGAGGGCGGCTACCAGGTGGGCAACTTCCCGCCGCTGTGGACCGAGTGGAACGGCAAGTACCGGGACTGCGTACGGGACCTGTGGCGGGGCGAGCCGCGCACCCTCGCCGAGTTCGCCTCCCGGCTGACCGGCTCCTCCGACCTCTACCAGGACGACGGGCGACGACCGCTCGCCTCGGTCAACTTCGTGACCTGCCACGACGGTTTCACCCTGCGGGACCTCGTCTCGTACAACGACAAGCACAACGAGGCCAACGGCGAGGGCAACCGGGACGGCGAGAGCCACAACCGCTCCTGGAACTGCGGCGTCGAGGGCGAGAGCGACGAGGTCGGGATCGCCGAGCTGCGGGCCCGCCAGAGCCGCAACTTCCTGGCCACACTGATGCTTTCGCAAGGCGTGCCGATGCTCAGCCACGGCGACGAGTTCGGGCGCACACAGGGCGGCAACAACAACGCGTACTGCCAGGACAACGAGGTGTCCTGGGTGCGCTGGCCGAAGGAGAACAGCGAGGCGGAGGCCACGCTGCTCCGCTTCACCCGGGCGATGGTCCGGCTGCGCCGGGACCATCCGGTCTTCCGGCGCCGCCGCTTCTTCCACGGGCGGCCGGTGGAGGGCACCCACGACGAACTCACCGACATCGCCTGGTTCACGCCCGAGGGCGAGGAGATGACGTCCCGCGACTGGCAGGCGGCGCACGCCCAGGCGCTCACCGTCTTCCTCAACGGCAACGCCATCTCGGAGCCCGGCACCCAGGGCGAGCGGATCGCCGACGACTCCTTCCTGCTGATGTTCAACGCCTCGTCGAAGGAGCTGGAGTTCTCGGTGCCCGACAGTCACGGGGCCTGCTGGCGGACGGTGGTGGACACCTCCGACCCGGAGGGCATGCCGCCGCAGGAGGGCCCGGAGCTCGCGGGCGGCGAGCGGGTGT
Organism: Streptomyces sp. NBC_00250; assembly: GCF_036192275.1. NCBI lineage: Bacteria > Bacillati > Actinomycetota > Actinomycetes > Kitasatosporales > Streptomycetaceae > Streptomyces > Streptomyces sp. NBC_00250. Next base: position 2,279,029 of record NZ_CP108088.1, read on the forward strand.
CCCTCGCACCGCTCAGCCTGACGGTTCTGCGGCGGCCGGCCTGAGCTTCCCCACGGGACCGGGCGTCGTCACCCGTACCGTCCAGGACAGCAGCGCGCAGGCCACGGCCGCCCCCACCGCCACCGCGAAGGCGGCGGGGGCGCCGTGGCCCTCGGCGAGCCGCCCGGAGACGGCCAGGGCGAGGGCCTGGCCGCCGACGATCCCGCTGGTGAGGAAGGCCATGGACTCGGCGAGCCGGGTCGCCGGCACGGTCCGTTCGGTGAGTCCGAAGACGGTGATGAGGTGCGGGGCGTACGCGGCGCCGAGGACGATCACCACCGCGTAGAGCGCGCCGAGCGAGCCGACGAACGGCAGCGGTACGGAGAGGACGACGAGCGCGGCGGTCGCGGTGCGCCAGCGGGTCATGAGCCCGAACCGGGCGGGCACGGCCGCCATGGAGAGACCGACGGCGGCGCTCATCACGCCCATCGCCGCGTAGACCAGCCCGGCCTGGGCGGGCGCGCCGAGCTCCTCGGTGAGGGCGGTGATCCCGGCCTGCGAGGCGCCGAACATGGCGCCCTGGAGGACCATCGTGCCGCGCAGGAGGTAGGCCGATCCCGGCAGCCGCGTCCGTTCGGCGGCACCCGATCGGGTGGAGAGGGACGGCTCGGGCGCGGTGGCCCGGACGGTCGGGTGGAGTGCGAAGGCGGTGCCGCAGGCGGCGAGCAGCAGGGCCGCCAGGAGGAGCGCGGCCGCCGGGTGGGCGAGGGCGGCGGCGAGGCCGACGAGGGCGGGGCCGAGGACGAAGGACACCTCGTCGAGGGTGCCCTCGAAGGAGAGCACCGTGCCGACGGTCCGGTCGTCCGCGCCGGAGCGGCGGGCGAGGGCCACCGAGCGGGTCCTGGCGAGCGGTCCGATCTGGGGGACGGTGGCCCCGGCGAGCGCGCCGAGGACCATCAGCCAGGCGGTGGGCGTCCGGGCGAGCGCGGCGAGGACGAGGGCGGCGACGGCGATCGCGTTGGCGAGGGAGGCCGCGAGGACGACCGAGCGCTGGCCGTGCCGGTCGGTGAGCCGGCCGATGACGGGCCCGGCGACGGTCTGTCCCGCCGCGAGCGCGCCGCCCGTGAGCCCGGCCGTGGCGAGGGAGCCGGTCGTCTCGGCGACCAGGAGCAGGCTGCCGAGCTGGCACATGGCGGTGGGCAGCCGGCCGAGGAAGGAGACCACCGGCAGGGCGGGGCCGAGCAGGGTCAACGTGTCGCGATACATCCGGAGCATCGGGCGAACGTAACGCGATGCACACGAACGGGTGCATGAGGCGATGACACAGAAGCCCTCGCGCGGGGTACGTACGTTCGCATGACCTCCCTCCCGTCCGGCTCGGCCTCCGCCCCGACCTCCCTCCCGCCCGGCTCGGCCTCCGCCCCGGCCTCCGCCCCGGGCTCCCTCCCGTCCGGTTCCGCGGCCGTCCTCCCCACCGCCACCTACCGGCTCCAGCTCCAGCCGGAGTTCCCCTTCGCGGCGGCCGAGCGGGCCGTGCCGTACCTCGCGGGGCTCGGGGTCTCGCACCTCCACCTCTCCCCCGTCCTGGAGGCGGTCCCCGGCTCGACCCACGGCTACGACGTCACCGACCACCGGTCCGTACGGGCCGAACTCGGCGGCGAGGAAGGGCTGCGGACCCTCGCCGCGACCGCGCGGGCGCACGGGCTCGGGCTCGTCGTCGACCTGGTGCCCAACCACATGGCGGCCTCTCCCCGGCACAACCACGCGCTGCGGGCCGTGCTCCGGGACGGTCCCGCCTCACCGTTCGCCCGCTGGTTCGACATCGACCGGTCGGCCGGGGACGGCCGGCTGCTCCTCCCGGTGCTGCCCGCGCGGCTCCCGGAGGTACGGGACCGGCTGCGGGTGTCCGGCGGAGCGCTGCACCTGGACGGACAGGAGTTCCCGCTGCGGCCGGGCACGGAGGGGCTGCCGCTCGACGAGCTGCTCGACGCCCAGTGGTACCGGCTCGGCTGGTGGCGGCTGGCCCGCACGGAACTCAACTACCGTCGCTTCTTCACCATTTCGGACCTCATCGGGGTGCGGGTGGAGGACCCGGAGGTGTTCACGGCGACCCACGCGAAGATCGTCGAACTGGTCGGGGACGGGGTGATCGAGGGACTGCGCATCGACCACCCGGACGGACTCGCCGACCCGCAGGGCTACTTGGAGGACCTGGCGGCGGCGACCGGCGGGCGCTGCTGGACGGTGGTCGAGAAGATCCTCACCGGGCCGGAGACGCTGCCCGCCGCCTGGCCGGTCTCCGGCACCACCGGGTACGACGCCCTGCACCACGTCGACGGCGTGTTCACCGACCCGGTCGGGGCCGACGAACTCTCCGATGTCTACCGGGAGTTCGTGAGCAGGACCGGCGACAGGGGCGGCCGCTGGGAGGCGACCGAGCGGCGCGCCGCGTACGAGGTCGTCGGCCACGACCTGGCCGCCGAGACGGCCGTCCTGACCAGGATCGCGGAGCGGATCTGCGCCGCCGACCCCGTGCTGCGGGACCACGCGCCCTGGGCGCTGCGCACCGCGATCCGCGAACTCCTCGTCCGGGTCCCGGTCTACCGCCCGTACCGGACCGGCGGCGAGTCGGTACTGACCCCGGAGGCGGCGCGCGGCGCGAAGGCCGCCTTCGCGGTGCCGGAGGAGGCCGCGGCGGTCGACGTCGTACGGGACCTGGCACTCGGCACCCTCGGCGACGGGTCCGAGCACCTGGCGTTCCGGGCCCGGTTCGCGCAGACCTCCTCGGCGCTGCGGGCCAAGTCCGTCGAGGACACGGCCTTCTACCGGTACACCCCGCTGCTCTCGGCGAACGAGGTCGGCGGGGACGCGGGCCGCCCGGCGGTGCCGGTGGACGAGTTCCACGCGTACTGCCGGCGGATCTCGCGGGACTGGCCGGGCACCGGCACCGTGCTGTCCACGCACGACACCAAGCGCAGCGCCGATGTCCGGGCCGCCATCGCGGTCCTGTCCCAGTGCCCGCAGGTGTGGACGGAGCTGCTCGCGGAGGTGTCGGGGGTGCCGGCGCCCGATCCGCACGTGGCCTGGACGGCCTGGCAGACCGCCTTCGGCTTCGGCACCCCGGACCCGGACCGGCTGGGTCCCGCGATCCTCAAGTCCGTACGGGAGGCGGGGCTTCGGACCAGCTGGACGGAGCCCGACACGGAGTACGAGCGGGCGGTGGCCGAGTTCGCGGCGGCCGGGCCCGGCCGCATCCCGCTCCGGGCGGCCTCGGAGGCGGCCTTCGCCCTGGAACCGCACATCCGGGCGCACGCGCTGGGCGCGCTCCTCACCCAGTTGACGATGCCGGGGGTGCCGGAGCTGTACCAGAACACGGAGCGGGAGTACCGGGCCCTGGTCGACCCGGACAACCGGGCGCCGTTCACGATGGGCGCGGACGACGATCACACGGCCCTGGTCCGCGCGGCCCTGCGTCTGCGCCGCGAACGCCCTGCGGCCTTCGGCGCCCGGGGCACCTACGCCCCGCTGACGGCCGAGGGCCCGACGGCCGCCCACTGCCTGGCCTTCAGCCGCTCCGACGAGGTGATCACCGCCGTCACCCGGCTGCCCCTCCGCCTCTGGGAGGCGGGCGGCTGGCAGGACACGGAGCTGGTCCTGCCGGAGGGCCGCTGGGCCGACGTCCTGGACGGCGTACGGGAGTTCACCGGCGGCCCGGCGACGGAGCTCAAGGTGGCGGAGCTGTTCGCGGAGCGGCCGGTGGCGCTGCTGGCGCGGACGGAGTGACGCGGCAGCGACGCCCGACCACGACAGAACGGGACGCCCCCTGGAGGGGGCGTCCCGTGCGTGCTCCGACCGACCGTCAGGAGCGGGAGGCCCGCGAGACCTCGCACTTGGTGTACTCGGAGCCGTCGCCGGATCCGGGGTAAGGGGTGGTGAGTTCGGCGTTCACGGAGGCGCCCGCCGCGACCGCGACGGCGGTCTTGGTGGCGGTCGCCGGGACCGCGCTGCCGCCCGCGTCGCCCTTGAACTTCATGGTGATGCTGTAGTCGTAGTCGAGCGCACCGTCGTTCTTCACGGTGACCCGGGCGACGAGGTTCTTGGTCGCCGGGTCGTACTTGCACTCGTCGATGGTCACGTCGCGGATCGCCTTGTCGGCGCTGCTGGAGCCGCCGGGCAGGGAGCCGCCGGAGGTGCCCCCGGAGGTGCTGTCGTTGTCGCTGTTGTGGTTGCTGCTGCTCGAACTGCCGGAGCTGCTGGAGCCGCCGCAGCTGCCGCCGTGCGAGCCGCGGGCACCGGTCAGGGCGACGACCGCGATGCCGAAGACAGCGATCGCGCGGACATGACGCATCTTCACGTTTGAATCCCCGTTGGAAGTGGTAAAGAAAAAGGCGCTCTTTGACGAGCACACGTCACCCTAGCAGCGGGCGGACGCACACCTTCCCCACCCCGGAATCAGCCACCCGGACGGACGATCAGGCTCCGCGGGGCCCAGGTGATGAGGCCGGTCCACACCGGGCGGAAGCCGTCGGCGAGGCGGAGCCGGGGCATGGCCGTGAACAGCGCCCGGAGGGCGTACTCGGCCTCCAGACCTGCCAGGATCACGGCCGGGCAGAAGCCGCTGCCGTAGGTGAGCTGGCCCGGGTCGTCGCGGAGCGGGTCGAAACGGTCCGGCTCGCGGAAGCGCTCCGGATCGCGCCCGGCCGAGCCGACGAGGAGGGCGACCGACGCGCCCGCCGGGACGACGCCGCCGCTGACCGGGACCTCCGCGCCGGTACGGCGCACCGCGATCTGCACGGGCGGGTCCCTGCGCAGCGACTCCGCCCAGGCCCGCCCCACGAGCCCGGCGGGGGCGTCCCGGAGGGCAGCCGTCTGGTCCGGGTCCGAGAGGACGTTGCCGAGGAAGGACGCCAAGGCCTTCTCCCGTACGGCGATCTGCCCGCCGCACTCCCCGGCGAGCGCCCCGGCCGCCCTGCCCCGTACGAGTCGCATCATGTCGCGGTAGGGGACGCCGACGGCGGCGGCGACGGTTCCGGCGGGCAGCCAGTGGCAGAAGTCGGCGACCAGGTCGGCCTGCGGCCGTTCGGAGATCCGGCGGGCCAGCACGTACGCCGTGCGCTCGGTGACCGAGCGCAGGGCCTCCACGTCGACGTCGACATGGGCCCGCGCGCACGGCGGGTCGCCGGGTCGGTGGCCGTGCGTGAAACGGCTGTCGGTGAGGGCGGTGGCGACGTCCGCGTACCGGCTGAGCACCCAGGCCCGCAGCAGCGGGTCGTAGGTGAGCGGGAACTCCTCGCGCAGGGTGCGGTGGATGCCGTGCGGGTCCCGCGAGGCGCCGGGGTCGAGGGGGCTCGGGGCGACGGTCCTCGCCCCGGACGTACCGGGCGCGACCGACCCGACGGGTCCGACGGATCCGGCAGGGCCCGCGGGTCCGCCGGCGGTCGGAGCGGGCGCGGTCCGCCCCCGGCCCCGTACGGGCGCCGCGAGGCCGGCCCGCAGGAGGGCGTCGGCCTCTCCGTCGGCCATGGGCGTCGCCGGCGCCATGGACGGCAGCCGCGTCCAGGGGTCCCCGGGCGGCACGTCCGCCCGGTCGTTCCCTATGCCCCGGCCCGGCTCGCGGTTCGGCTCGTCGCTCATCGCGCCCCCTGTCGATCGGCGGTGGGTGCCGCGGCCGGAGAACGTGGCGCGCGTCCCCACAGCCCATCACCGCACGCGCCACAGCGCCCGCCGCATACCGCCGAACGAGTGAACGCCGCCGTGGCGGTCGAGCAGGCGGTCGACGTGCCGCGCGAGGCACCGAGCGACGGGCCGCACCCATGTGCCGTCGTCCCGGGTGATGTCGTCCCGGGTGATGTCGTCCCGGGTGATGTCGTCCCGGGTGATGTCGTTCCGGGTGATGTCGTTCCGGGTGATGTCGTTCCGCTCCATGCCGAGAGGCTGGACGGTCGCGAGCTCGGGCTTTCCGGGCGGTGCCTACCCGTGCGAGAGCCGGAACGACATCTGCCCGAAGCCGACGACGTCCCCCGCCCGCACGACGACCGCGCCCGTGACCCGCCGGCCGTTCACGGTCGTGCCGTTCGTCGAGCCGAGGTCGCGCAGCACCCACATCCCGCTCTGCATCGACAGCTCGGCGTGCAGCCGGGAGGCCGTCTCGTGGCTGAGCCGGAGGCCGTTGACCGGGTCGCGGCCGATCCGCAGCGGGTGCGGGCCCGGCAGGGGCAGCAGCAGCTTCGGCAGCCGCTCGGCGCTCCAGGCGCGCCCCAGCCTGGCCGTGAACGCGGACATCCGCTCGACCGCGCCCACCACCCGGCGCGTCCAGGTGCCCTCGGTCCTCAGGTCGGCGGTGAGCAGGGCGAGTTCGTCGGGGCGCCTGGCCTGGAGCGCGCGCTCCATCCGGTAGATGAACGTGTCGTGCGAGAGACGTCCCTGAGCGGCGCCCTCACGGAGCAGCACCAGCGCGCGGTCCCGCTCGGCGTCGGTCAGCCGAGGGGTGTTCGCCGGAAGCTCGAAAGGGGTCGTCACATCTGTGATTGTCGGTCCGTCGGGCCCGTAGTGTCCAGAAGGGTCCCGGGCCGGGAAACCTCGTACCCCGCCGTCCATGATCGCTGCTACCGTCTGCGGACTCCGAATCAACCGTCCCCAGGGGGAAACACCACGTGACCGCGTCTTCTTCGGCCGGACTCCACCCGCACGACCTCGTCATACGTCCGCTCGCCGGACCCGAGGAACTCGACCTGTTCCTCCGCCTCACCTACACGCTCGACCACGAGCTCGCCGACGACCTCGCCACCGGCCGCCGTCTGCCCGAGTGGATGTGGGTCGCCCTCGACGGCGACCGCCTCCTCGGCCGGCTCTCCTGGTGGGCGAACGCGGCCGGCGCCGAGCCGCAGGCGCTCGACTTCTTCGACCTCGCCCCGGAGCTCTCCTCGGAGGAGCGCGCCGAGATCGGCCTGCGGCTCCTGGAGACCGCCACGGCCGCCGTGATCCCGGCGGACGGGAAGCGCCCGGAGTTCGGCCGCTTCATGCCGGCGGACTGGCGCGACGTGCCGGAGACCCGGTCCCTCCTGGAGTCCGTCTTCGGCGTTCTGGAGGCCACCGGGGCCCGCCCCCTCGTCGAGCGCCTCCGCCTGGAGTGGCGGCCCGGCACCCCCGTACCGGAGCCGAAGGGCCGGCTGGAGTTCCGTCCGGTGCGGGACCGTGAGGACCTGGTCACCCTGATGACCCCGGTCATGGAGGGCACGCTCGACGCGCACGGGCAGGCGGATCTGGCCTCCGGCCTGTCGACGCGGGAGGCCGCGGAGCTGCACTACGACGAGGAGTTCGCGCACTACTCCTCGCCCCAGGAGTGGTGGCAGGTGGCCCAGCTGCCGGAGAGCGGCGAGCCGGTCGGCTTCGTCGTCCCCGCGCGCAACAACTACCACCACACGATCGCGTACATCGGCGTGCTGCCGGCCCACCGCGGCAACGGCTACATCGACGACATCCTGGTGGAGGGGACCCGCGTCCTGGCCGCCGCCGACGTGCCCCGGATCCGGGCCGCGACCGACCTGGGCAACGTGCCGATGGCGGACGCCTTCGCCCGTGCGGGCTACATCAACTTCGAGCGTGCGATCAACTACGTGTGGGACGCGCCGGGCGCGGCGGGTTCCTGACTGCCAGGATGGACGCGGCGGTCGTTCGCTGATCCGCCGAGCTGATCCGTGCGTGGATCCGTGCGTGGATCCGATGCTGGGATCCGTGCGTGGTTGGTCCGTCGACGAGGGGATTTCCGTGCTCTTCGAGGTGTGGGCGCCGAACGCCCGTGACCGGGTGACGCTGGAGCTGAACGGCTCCGGGCATCCCCTGGAGCGGGACGCCGAGCGGGACGGCTGGTGGACGGGTGTCGTGCCCGCCGAGGACGGCGACCGGTACGGCTTCTCGCTGGACGGCGGGCATCTGCTGCCCGACCCGCGCTCCCGTCGGCTGCCCGACGGGCCGGACGGCCTGAGCGCGGTCGTCGACCACTCCGCTTACACCTGGCGGAACGAGTCCCCGAAGCTGCGGCTGCGCAGCGCCGTCCTGTACGAGCTGCACCTCGGCACCTTCACCCCGGAGGGGACCCTCGACGCGGCGGCCGCGCGCCTCGGGGAGCTCGCGGGCCTCGGCATCACCCATGTGGAGCTGATGCCGCTGTGCCCGTTCCCCGGGGTGCGGGGCTGGGGCTACGACGGGGTCGCGCCGTGGGCGGTGCACGAGCCGTACGGCGGCCCCGAGGCGCTGAAGCGGTTCGTGGACGCGGCACACGGGCTCGGCATGGGCGTGGTCCTGGACGTGGTGCACAACCACCTGGGGCCCTCCGGCAACCATCTGCCGTTCTTCGGCCCGTACTTCACGGAGACCCACCACACCCCGTGGGGCGCCGCGGTGAACCTGGACGCGCCCGGCTCGGACGAGGTCCGGGCGTACTTCCGGGGCAGCGCGCTCGCCTGGCTGCGGGACTACCGGATCGACGGGTTGCGGCTCGACGCCGTGCACGCGCTCGCCGACACCCGGGCGCTGACCTTCCTGGAGGAGCTCTCGGCGGCCGTCGACGAGCTGGCGAAGGAGCAGGGCCGCCCGCACTTCCTGATCGCCGAGTCCGATCTCGCCGACCCGCGGACGACCACCCCGCGCGCGCTCGGCGGACTCGGGGTCCACGCCCAGTGGAACGACGACTTCCACCACTCCCTGCACACCGCCCTGACCGGCGAGGCCCAGGGCTACTACGCGGACTTCGCCCGTGCCCCGATGGCCGCGCTCGCGAAGACGCTCACCCATGTCTTCTTCCACGACGGCACGTACTCGGCCTTCCGGGGCCGCCGTCACGGCCGTCCCGTGGACCGGGAGCGCACCCCCGCCCACCGCTTCCTCGGCTACGCCCAGACCCACGACCAGATCGGCAACCGGGCCCTGGGGGACCGCCTTTCGGCCTCCCTCTCCCCCGGTCTGCTCGCCTGCGCGGCGACCCTCGTCCTCACCGGCCCCTCGGTGCCGATGCTCTTCATGGGCGAGGAGTGGGGGGCGACCACGCCCTGGCAGTACTTCACCGACCACACCGATCCGGAGCTCGCGGAGGCGGTACGGCGGGGCAGACGGCGGGAGTTCGCGGAGCACGGCTGGGACGAGAACGAGGTGCCCGACCCTCAGGAGCCGGCCACCCGCGACCGTTCGGTCCTCGACCGGGCCGAGCGCGAGCGGGGCCCGCACAGGCGGCTGCTCGCCTGGTACCGCCAGCTCATCGCGCTGCGCCGCACCCTGCCCGACCTGACGGACCCGGACCTGGCGGGCGTGAAGGTGGCCTTCGACGAGGAGGCCCGCTGGCTGGTCTTCCGGCGCGGGATCCTGCGGGTGGCCGTCAACCTGGGCAAGGAGCCGGCGGTGATCCCGCTCGGCTCCAACGGCCGCGACAAGGTACTGGCGGCGTGGGAGCCGGTCGATACCCCGGCGGTGGACGGGGTCCTGCGGCTCCCCGGCGAGTCGGCGGTCGTCCTGACGGACGGCTGAGCCCACCGCATCCACGTGACGGCCGGGCCCGCCGCGCCCGTACGCGCCCGTACGCGCCTGCTCGACGATTACTCGACGATCGCCATTTCGTGCGGGGTGTTGTTGAAGCGGCGCCCCGCGCCGTCCTCCGTCGCCGTCACGATGTCCTCGATGCGGACGCCGAAGCGGCCCGGGAGGTAGACGCCCGGCTCGATGGAGAAGCACATGCCGGGCACGATCGGCAGCTCCTCGCCCTCGATCATGTACGGCGGTTCGTGCGTGGTGACGCCGATGCCGTGGCCGGTGCGGTGGATGAAGTACTCGCCGTATCCGGCGTCCGCGATGACCTTGCGGGCCGCCCGGTCGACGTCCTGGCAGGCCACGCCGGGCCGTACCGCCTCGAAGCCGGCCTGCTGGGCCTCGCGTACGAGGTCGTGGACGCGCCGCTCCTCGTCGGTGGGTTCGCCGACGTGGACGGTTCGGGTGGTGTCGGAGCCGTAGCCGTGCTTGAGCCCGCCGAAGTCGAGGACGACCATGTCGCCGTGCTCGATGACCCGGTCGCCGGCCTCGTGGTGCGGGTTGGCGCCGTTGGGGCCGGAGCCGACGACGGTGAAGTCGACCTGCGAATGCCCGAAGCGCAGGAGCAGCGCGGCGAGGTCGGCGGCGACGTCGGTCTCCTTGCGGCCGGCGAAACGGACCGTGAGGATCTCGCCGTACGCCCGGTCGGCGGCGGCTCCGGCGGCCGCGATCCGGGCCAGCTCGTGGGCGTCCTTGACGCCTCGGAGCATCGGCAGGGCCTCGGTGAGGGAGACGTACGAGGTCCCCGGGAGGGCCTTCTGGAGGCCGATGAGGTGCATGGCCCAGGCGTTGTCGCTGACGCCGAAGCGCCCGTCGACGTCGAGGAGGGGTGCGGTGACGGCGTACGGGTCCTTGCCGTCCGTCCAGTCCCGCAGGGTGAGCGCGGCGGCCCCGACGGCCTTCTCGGCGTCGGGGGCCTCCAGGGTCGGGACGACGAGGACCGGGTCCTGTCCGGGGGCGATCACGAGGGCGGTGAGCCGTTCGGTGATGGCGGTGGGCTGGTAGCCGGTGAGGTAGACGAGGTCGGGGCCGGGGGCGACGATCACGCCCGCGAGTCCGGCCTCGGCGGCGGACTCGGCGGCGCGGGTCATCCGGGCGCGGTAGTCGTCCGCGGTGAACGGGACGGGGGTCTCGCCCCGCTCCTCGGCCGCTTCGGGGGCGGGGGTGCTCGACATGGGGTCTCCTTCTCGGCTCCGCTGCGTCCTGGACGTACAGCATCCTGCCGTGACGGACCCCCGCCCGCGACCGGTCAGCGGCGGTCCGGGCCCTGCGCGATGAGCCGTTCCAGGAGCTCCTGGAAGTCGTCGCCGACGACGATGCGCAGGTCCCCCCGCTCCTCGTCGTGCTCGCTGAGCTGGGTGAGCGTGCCGCCGCGCCACCAGAAGACGTACGGGCTGATGGCGCCCGGCGTGTCCTCGTACCCGGAGGCGGCGAAGGAGGCCATCGCGCCGAGGGCCGGGATGATCGAGGTGTCGCGGATGGGGTGGAAGGCGAGCTGGTGCCGGAACGGCATGGCGACCAGGGCGCCGTGTTCGCCTATCGGCAGGCCGGTGACCCGGCGGACGACTCCGTCCAGGTCGAGGACGCGGCTGGCGGTGTAGAAGGAGTCGCCGAGGATGATCTCGAAGCACATGCCGTCGGCGTCGCGGACGGTCTCGTGCTCCTCGACGGGCAGCCCGCGCAGATTGCGCAGGGCCCGGTCGCGCAGCTGCGCGTGGTCGCCGAGCCGTTCGAGCGCCTCGTCGGTGAGCATCATGACGCTCTCCGGCAGGTCGAGCGCGAGGATCTCGTACAGGCCGGGGCCGACGGTCCTCGCGTACCCGAAGGCGGCGGCGTCGATGCCGTCGCCGCTGACGACCCGGGGGTAGAGCTGGGAGCGGATCTGCTCGGGCGGCAGGGTGTCGAGCGCGGAGGGGCCGTCCATGGCGCGGACGACCAGCCCGATGTGCCGGTTGATCATGCCGGGCCAGACGCGGGGGCCGCGCCGGTCCTGGTGGCAGACGGCGGCGAGGTTGCCGAGACCGAAACGGCGGCCCTTGTCGTCGACGACGTGGTCGGCGTAGACGCTGACCTCAAGGCCGAGCTCGGCGAAGGTCTCCCGGACGCGGCCGCGGAAGAGCGCGGCCTCGCGCTGTGAGAAGTACGCGAACCCGGGGTCCCTCGGTGCGTCGTCGCCGTCCCGCCTCGGTCCTCGTCGCAACCACCCCACGCCCGCCCGCCTTCCGTCGCCGTTGCGCACAGGGTAGCGACTGCGGGTGTCAGCTCTTGAGCCGTCGGGTGAACTCGGCCACCGGGCCACTGGGTTCGGCCCGTGCGCCGGCCAGGACGAGCAGCTCGGTGCGGTGGACGAGGCGGGGCGCGACCAGCGGGACGGCGGTGGCGCCGGAGACGTCCGCCGCCACCGGCGCGGGCAGCAGCGCCAGACCGTGACCGGCGGCGGCCAGGGCGGCCAGGGTGCGGGTGTCGGTGCCCTCGTAGCGCAGGGCGGTACGGAATCCCCGCCCGGCGGGCCCGCCGTGGGCGCCCCGCAGCTGGTCGAGGGGGAGGCCGGCGGCGGGCGCGTCCAGCCAGCGGGCGTCGACGAGGTCGTCGAGGCGGAGCCCGGAGCGTCCGGCGAGCGGATGTGTGGCGGGCAGGACCACGGCGAGCGGCTCCTCGGCGACGCCGGTCGCGGTGAGCGGGGCGACGTCGGGCAGTCGCAGCGGGTCGCTGGGGGCGGCGATGCCGTCGACGAGCCCGGCGTCGGCCTCGCCGGTGGCGACGGCGACGGGCACCCGCTCGCGGGACAGGGCGCGCAGGGTGACGCCGGTGGCGGGGAGTGCGGCGAGGGTACGGGGGTGCAGGGCGAGCGGGGAGGCGGCGACGCTCAGGGTGGCGCGGGGCGCGGCCGCGAACCGGTCGAGGTCGGCGCGGGCCGCGTCGAGGCGGAGCAGCAGCGCCCCGGCGTGTTCGAGGAGCCGCTCCCCGGCCGGGGTCGGGGCGACGGGGCGCCGGGTGAGCAGCGGCAGCGCGAGGTCGGTCTCCAGGGCGGCGATGTGCTGGGAGACGGCGGACTGGGTGTAGCCCAGCTCGCGGGCGGCCTCGGAGAAGGAGGCGAGCCGGGCGACGGTGACGTACGTACGGAGGAGGTGCGGGTCCATGGGGTGCGCCGGGGCCCGTCAGGACCCGTCGGGGGCGGTGAGGAGCGCCTGCGCGTAGTGGGCGAGGGAGCGGTTGTAGCGGGGCAGGAGGGGGGCGAGGGCGCCGAGGGCGAGGGAGGCGGCCTCGCGGTCGCGCCCGGTGTCGGCGAGGGCGAGGGCGAGGAAGGCGTCGACGGCGCCGGAGAGCGCGAGCTCGTCGGCGTCGAGCCGGTCGGCGGGGATGTCCCGCTCGGCGGTGAGGAGTTCGACGCTGCGGTCGGGCCGGCCGAGGTTGCGCAGGCTACTGGCGAGCTGGATGACGGCCCGGCGGCGGCGCAGCCCGGTGAGGCGCTGGTCGAGGGCGCGCCGGTAGAAGCGCACGGCCTCCTCCGGTTCTCCGGTGGAGTCGTGGGCGGCGCCCTGCTCGAAGAGGGCGGCGGCGTCGTCGGCGGGGCGCTCGGCGGCGAGTGCGGCGACGCGGGCGCGGAAGTCGGCGGGCTCATGGGCGTCGAGCCGCTCCCAGAGCGCGGCGACGCGGCGCTCCCAGTCGGCCGGTTCCTGATTGTTCGTCATGGGGGTCACCCTATCCACCCCCGTATAAGCATTCGTGATGGAGAGTGCAGAGATCATCGTTGGACGTGAACGGGCGGCGGCGCCAAGGATGGTCCCCATGAACAGCACGAGCACCCTCCCTCACACCCCCCGGATCGCCCTGGTCGGCGACCGCTCCGGGCACGTCCGTTCCCACGTCCGGATCCCCGTCCTCCTCGACGCCCTCGCCGAGCGCGACGGCCTCGCCCTCGACGCGTACTGGATCCCGACCGGGGACGCGGAGACGCCGGGCGCGGTGAAGGGCTTCGACGCGGTGTGGGTGCTCCCGGGGAGCCCGTACGCGAGCGAGGCGGGCGCGCTGGCCGCGATCCGCACGGCCCGCGAGGACGGCATCCCCTTCCTCGGCACCTGCGGCGGCTTCCAGCACGCGCTCCTGGAGTACGCCCGGGACGTGTGCGGTCTGACGGGCGCGGCGCACGCCGAGAACGACCCGTCGGCCGACGCCGACGACCTGCTGATCGCCCCCCTCGCCTGCTCGCTGGTGGGCCACGAGGGAGTCGTACGGGTCACCCCCGGCTCGCTCGCCGAGCAGGCCCTGGGCGCGGAGCGGACGACGGAGCGCTACCACTGCGACTACGGCCCCGACAGCCGCCGTCTGGACACCCTGCGGGCGCACGGCATGCGGTTCACGGGCGCGGACGAGGAGGGCGGCATCCGCATCGCGGAACTCCCCTCGCACCCCTTCTTCCTGGCGACCCTGTTCCAGCCGGAACTGTCGGGCGACGGCACCCGCCCGCACCCGCTGATCCGGGCACTGGCGGTGGCGGCGACGGAGCACGCGGGTTAGGACCTCGGCCCACGGGGGCGGGAGGAGCGGGTCAGCGCCAGGCCGCCGAGGACAGTGGCGATCAGCCCCACGATCAGGGCCACGAAGGCGCCGCCCAACCCGTTGCCGGTACCGATGGACCCGTCGGAGGTGGCCATGACGATCCCTCCCAGGGCCATGGCGATCAGCCCCGCCGCGAGCGCCGCGAAGGCCCCGGCCCGCGCGGATCCGGAACCGATGCCCATGCCGGTACGTCCGGCGGCACGGGCCACGGCCCGCCCGCCGATGAGGACGCCGGCGAGTCCCAGCAACGTGGCCGCGATGGCTCCGATGCGTCCGGAGCTCAGGGCGAGGACGTCGGCGGCGATGGTGGCGGGCTCTGTGGGCATGGAGTGCTCCTTCACTACGGCGGGTTGCCGGTCGATCGTGTCCGTCGGACCCGCCGCCGGTCGTCCCCCGCACGCGGACAGTGCGCCCTGCCGCAGCCGCCGTAGCCGACTACCGCGAAAGCCGCAGGAGTCGTGGGACTACCGCGGCTGCGGTAGTCGACCGGTCCTCCTCCCGCCGGACTCACCCGCGTCGGCGCCCGGCTAGGGTCCACGCATGGGCAGGCAACGGATCGGTGTCACGGACTGGGCGATCGCCCTCGGCGTGGCGGGGGTCCTGCTGTTCGCCGGACTGAGGCAGCAAGGGCCCACAGCACTCGAACCGCTGGGCTACGCGTTGCTGGCCGCCGGTGGTCTGGCACTGGCCTGGGGCCGCCGGGCTCCGGTCACCGTGCTGGCCGTGACCGGGGGGGTGCGCGCTGGGCCACCAGCTGCTCGGTTTCGACGTGCCCGCCGTCGCCTTTCTGTTCGCGGTGTACGCCACCGTACGGGCGGGGCACCGCGTCGTCGCGGTGGCCGGTTCCGTGGCCATGCCGGTCGCCGTGACGCTCGCGCTCCTGGCCTCCCCCCATGACCTGGCCGTGGGCGAGGCGTTCGCGCGGACCCGGGACGTCCTCCAGCTGGCCTGGCTGATCGCCGCCGGGGCGGCCGGTGAAGCGCTGCGGCAGGCCGAGCGCCGGGCGGACGAGGCCGAACGCACCCGGGAGGAGACCGCGCGGCGCCGCGCCGACGAGGAACGGCTGCACATCGCACGGGAGCTGCACGACTCGCTCACCCACCAGATCTCCGTGATCAAGGTGCAGGCGGAGGTCGCCGTCCACCTGGCCGGCAAGCGGGGCGAGCAGGTGCCGGAGGCCCTCCTCGTGATCCGTGAGGCCGGCCGTGAGGCGGCTCGGGAACTGCGGGCGACCCTGGAGGCGCTGCGCGACGACGACAAGAACCCGCCGCGCGGGCTCGCCGACGTACCGGAACTGGTACGCCGGGCCCGGTCCACCGGCCTGGACGCCCGGCTGACGGTCGGGGGGCACCGGAGCGACGTGCCCGCCGCCGTGGACCGGACGGCCTATCGGATCGTCCAGGAGTCGCTGACCAATGTCGCCCGTCACGCCGCCGCGAACACCGCGTCGGTCCTGATCGACCACCGTCCCGACGTCCTGGTCGTCCGGGTCGACGACGACGGCGGGGCGAGGCCGGATTCAGCGCCGGTGCCCGGCGTCGGACTGCTCGGGATGCGCGAACGGGTCACCGCCCTCGGCGGCCGGTTGCGGGCGGAGCCACGCGGTGAGGGCGGGTTCACCGTCCAGGCCGAGCTTCCCCTGGAGCGCGCGCCACTTCCCGCACAGCACACGCGACTGCCCTTGGAGCACACCTCGTGATCCGTGTCCTGCTGATCGACGACCAGCCACTCATCCGCAGTGGATTCCGCGCGCTCCTCGACATCGAGGACGACATCGAGGTGGTGGCCGAGGCCGGCGACGGGAGGGAGGGCCTGGCCCTGGCGAGGGAGCACCTGCCCGACATCGCGCTCGTCGACGTCCAGATGCCGGTCGTCGACGGCATCGAGACGACCCGGCGCATCGCCGCGGACCCCGATCTGGCCGGGGTGCACGTCGTCGTCCTGACCAACTACGGAATGGACGAGTACGTCTTCGACGCGCTGCGCGCGGGCGCGGCCGGATTCCTCGTCAAGGACATCCTCCCGGAGGACTTCCTGCACGCAGTACGGGTCGCCGCGCGCGGCGACGCCCTGCTCGCGCCGTCGATCACCCGCAAGCTGATCGACCGGTACGTCACCCAGCCCCCGCCCGCGAGTGTCCGGAACCGATTGACGCAGCTGACCAACCGTGAACGCGAGGCCGTCGCCCTGGTCGCGAGCGGCCTGTCCAACGACGAGATCGCCGACCAGATGGTGATCAGCCCGCTGACCGCGAAGACCCACGTCAACCGTGCCATGACCAAGCTCGACGCCCGCGACCGGGCTCAGCTCGTCGTCCTGGCCTACGAATCGGGCCTGGTGACGCCGGGAGGTTCCGGCCCGTTCTAGGCCATCGGCACGACGAGGTCGGCGCGGTCGCGGCCGCGGGTCACCAGGCGGGCGTTCGCCTCGTCCGAGTCGTGGACCCAGCGTTCGGCGTGGGCGCGGTCCTTGCCGAAGCGGACATGGCGGTCGACGAGCCGGGGGACGCGGCGCCGGGCGTCCAGGTCGAGGTACCAGGCCTCGTCGAGGAGGGGCAGGACACCGGCCCAGGCGCCCTCGTCGTGCAGCAGGTAGTTGCCCTCGGTGATCACCAGCGGGACCTCGGGTCCGACGGGTATCGCCCCGGCGATCGGCTCCTCCAGGGAGCGGTCGAAGGCGGGTGCGTAGACGGTGGTGCCGGGGACCGGGGTGCGCAGCCGGGAGAGGAGCGCGGTGTATCCGGCGGCGTCGAAGGTGTCGGGCGCGCCCTTCCTGCCGGCCCGCCCGAGGCGTTCCAGTTCGGCCTGGGCCAGATGGAAGCCGTCCATGGGGACGAGGACGGCGAGCCCGTCGAGGCGCGCGACGAGCCGCGCGGCGAGGGTCGACTTCCCGGCACCGGGCGCGCCGGCCAGCCCGAGGACGCGGCGCGGCGGGCGGCCGTCCCCGGGGCGCTCGGCGAGGGCCCGCGCCCGGGCGGCGAGGCGGTCGAACTGCTGCGCGTCCATGCGGGGCATTCTCGCACCGCGTGCGGGCGCGCGGCCCTCCGCGCCCGCGGCCCCGACCCCGACCCTCGCCCACCCCTCCAAGGACCCTCGTTCGCACCCTGCAATCGGCGAGGGTCGCGCCGACGTCGACACGGGTTGACGCGGGTAGATTGCTACCGCTTCCGCGTATTACGTTGGGGTAATGCCGTCCATCGCACTTGTGACCCTTGTCGTCCGTGACTACGACGAGGCCATCGCCTTCTACACCGACGCCCTCGGATTCGACCTCGTGGAGGACACCGACCGGGGTGACGGCAGCCGCTGGGTCGTCGTCCGCCCGCCCGGTGCGGCCGGGGTCGGCGGCCTCGGGAACGCGGGCCTGCTCCTGGCCCGCGCCAAGAACGACGCCGAGGAGGCCTCCGTCGGCAACCAGACGGGAGGCCGGGTCGGCTTCTTCCTGCACACCGAGGACTTCGCCCGCGACCACGCGCGCATGACGGCGGCGGGCGTCAAGTTCCTGGAGGAGCCGCGCCACGAGCCCTACGGCTCGGTCGCCGTCTTCGAGGACCTGTACGGCAACCGCTGGGACCTCCTCCAGCCGGCGGCGCGGGGGGCCTAGCGCAGCAGGTCGACCAGCTGTCCCACCGCGTCCACGACCGACTGGCCCACCGGCCCGGCCGCGGCGGCGACCTGCGCGACGGACGCCAGCACGAGGCCGCGCTGTCGCAGGGCGCCGCGGTCGGGAACGAGTTCGGGCAGGGCGTCTTCGACGGTCCGGTCCTGCTCCGGGGTGAGGTGGGGCCGCAGCTCCCGGAGGAGGTCGGTCAGCGCTTCGACGGCGGCGCGGAGCTCGCCGTCCTGGGCGCCGCCGACGGTGCCGTAGTTGATGCCCACGTTGTCGTGGCCGCCGTTCATGTTGACCACGTTTCCGTAGTTGTTCGTCGTGTCGCTCACAGGCTGATCCCCCTGTTGTTCTGGCCGCCGTTCATGTGGACAACAGGGCCGTAGTTGTTCGTGTTGCTGTTGAACTGCCGTACGACCGTGCTGAACTCGGCGGCCGGGTTGTCGATCGCGCGGGCGATCAGTCCGGCGATGTCCCGCAGCTCGTCCACGTTCGGCAGCGTCACGACCACGGCGGAGCCGCTCGCCATCTCGACCAGCAGCACCGGCCTCGCCGGCTCGAACAGCTCCTTGAGGACGAAGACGACCAGGGCGATCAGGACGACGAGGAACACGCCCCCGCCGCTCGCCTCGCCCTCACTGGCGTAGTTGATCGCGGCGTAGACCAGCCCGGCGACGAAGAGCCACTTCAGGAAGCGCAGGAAGGCCGCGCCCCGGTCGGGCTTGAGCTTGAAGGCCTCGACGCGGGTGATGTTGTGCAGCGGGAAGGCCGCGGAGCCCACCCACAGCATCCGGCGGCTGACCCGGAGGTGCAGCGTGCCTCCCCTGCGGAGGTCCGGCGGATCCGGGGGCGGCGGGGGCGGCGACCCGGCCGGCGGACCCGACGGAGGCCCTGACGGGGGCACTGACGGGGGACCGGGCGGCGGACCGACGTTTCCTGTGACGGACATGTGATCCCCCGTGTTCTCGTCGCTCCCACCCGCCCATCGCGGGAGCACCATTAAGCGCCCGAGGGGGGCCATCAGGCAGACGAGAAACAGCCAATCCGCCATTCTGGCCGGGAGTTGGCCTTTCACGCGCCCCTCCGTCAGACCTTTCCACGGGCCTTCCCCACGGCCTTCTCCTCGGCCTTCCCGCGACCCCCGTCCGGGCCCCTTCCCGACGTCCCCGCGTACCGTCGGCGCCGGGCGAGCCCGGTGGAAAACCACTGTCGCGCCGCCCGCTCCCCTCCCTACACTCACGTCTCGCGGCGCATCGACCGATGCGCCGTCAGACGTCCGACCGAGGGGAGACGACCATGCGTTGCCGTAACGCCGCCGCCGTGTCGTCCGCCCGTGCCCGGTACGACGTGATCCTCGCCTCTCCCTCCGGCCGGTGGCGGCTGCGCGCCCGCCATCGCCGACCCGTGACGTCCCACCCGTCCGTCTGACGGCCCGTCGTCCGGGAATCGCGCTGCCCTGTCTTCACCCAGCAGCAGCGAAAGGCACGACACCGTGCGTACCCACCTCGTCGACCGCGTCCGCAACCTCGGCATCCTCGCCCACGTCGACGCCGGCAAGACCACCGTCACCGAGCGGTTCCTCTACCTCACCGGTGCCACCCACAAGCGCGGCGAGGTCCACGACGGCACCACCGTCACCGACTTCGATCCGCAGGAGCGGGACCGGGGCATCACGATCTTCGCCGCGGCCGTCAGCTGCGACTGGGCCGGGCACCGGATCAACCTGATCGACACTCCGGGGCACGTCGACTTCTCCGACGAGGTCGAGCGTTCGCTGCGCGTCCTCGACGGCGCCGTCGCCGTCTTCGACGCCGTCGCGGGCGTCGAGCCGCAGAGCGAGACGGTGTGGCGCCAGGCCGACCGCCACGGCGTTCCGCGCATCGCGTTCGTCAACAAGCTGGACCGCGCGGGCGCGGAGCTCGACGGTGCCGTGGAGTCGATCCGTACGCGCCTGGGCACCGTCCCGCTGCCCGTACAGCTGCCCATCGGGCGCGAGGACGGCTTCACCGGCGTCGTGGACCTGGTCAGGATGCGGGCGTACGTGTGGGCCGACGGCGCCGACACGTACACGGACGAGCCGGTCCCCCACGACCTCGGGGACGAGGCGCGGCACCGCAGGCGACGCCTTGAGGAGACCGTGGCGGAGCTGCATCCGGGCGCCCTGGAGGAGTTCTGCGGCGAGGGCGCTCTCTCGGCGGAGACCCTCACGGGCGCGCTCCGCGACCTCACCCTCACCGGCGAGGCCGTGGTCGTGCTGTGCGGCTCGGCGTACCGCAACCGTGGCATCGAGCCGCTGCTCGACGCCGTCGTCGCGTACCTCCCGGCGCCCTCGGACATGCCTCCGGTACGCGGGGAGGTGCCGGCGGACCCGGAGGCGCCGTTCACCGCGCTCGCGTTCAAGGTGAGCGCGACGGCCACCGGCCGGATGACCTACGTCCGCGTGTACGCGGGCACGATCGGGAAGGGGGACACCGTGCTCGACGCCGTCGGCGGCCGCACCGAGCGGATCGCCCGCATCCTGCGGATCCAGGCCGACCGGGCGACCGAGGTCGACGTGGCGCGCGCCGGGGACATCGTCGCCGTCGTGGGCCCGAAGGGCGCCCGCGCCGGGTCGACCCTGTGCGCCCCCGGCGCACCGATCGTCCTCGAACCGCCGACGACCGCCGACCCGGTGGTCTCGGTCGCGGTCGAGGCCCGCCGGAGCACGGACACCGGCCGCCTGGCGACGGCTCTCGCCCGGCTCTCCGAGGAGGACCCGTCGCTCGTCGTGCGGTCCGACCCGGAGACGGGCCAGACCGTCCTGTCGGGTCTCGGCGAACTGCACCTGGAGGTCGCGGTGGAGAAGCTGCGGCGCGACCGGGGCCTTGAGGTCACGGTCGGCCGTCCGCAGGTCGCGTACCGGGAGACGGTGACGAAGGGCGTCACCGGGCTGCTCCACCGTCATGTCAAACAGGACGGCGGCGCGGGCCAGTTCGCCCATGTCGTCATCGACGTCGAACCACTCGGCGAGGGAGAGGAGTTCGCGTTCACGTCGACCGTCACGGGCGGCCGGGTCCCGCAGGAGTACGTCCGCGCGGTCGAGGCCGGCTGCCGGGACGCGCTCGTCGAGGGTCCCCTCGGCGGTCACCCGGTGACCGGTGTCCGGGTCACGCTCACGGACGGCGCGACGCATGCGAAGGACTCCTCGGAGATGGCGTTCCGCACGGCGGGCAGGTTCGCGCTGCGCGAGGCGCTCCGCGCGAGCGTGATGACCCTCCTGGAGCCGGTGACCGACGTGACGGTCACCGTCCCCGCGGAGTCCGTCGGCTCGGTCCTCGGTGACCTCGCGGCCCGCCGCGGCCGGGTCACGGACCAGACGACCCGCTCCGGTACGGCGGTGGTGGAGGCGACGGTGCCGCTGGCCGAACTCTTCGGCTACGCGTCCCGCCTGCGCGGCCGCACCCAGGGCCGGGGCACGTTCACGACCCGCCCTGCGGGGTACGCCCCCGCACCCCGGGGTCAGGCCGACTGAGTGAGGGGTGCAGGGTGAGGGGTGTCCGGTCCGTGGTGACCCCACGGACCGGACGCCCGCTCGGAGTGCGGTCCGGGACGACGAGGTCAGGAGTCGAGGTCGAGCTCGGCCCGTACGGTCTTCCCCACCGGTACGCGGTCGAGCACCGACCACCGAGAGGCCAGCGCGCCGACGAGGAGCAGGCCGCGCCCGCCCTCGTCGAGGGGCTGCGGGGTCGCGGCGGCGGGGCGGCGCTCACCCCGGGTGTCGGTGACGTCGATCCGCAGCCGCAGTCCGGTCGTGCAGGTGAGCACCAGCTCGAAGTCCCGCCCGGGGACGCGGCCGTGGGTGACGGCGTTGGCGGCGAGTTCGGCGACGAGGAGCGCGGCGGCGTCGGAGACCTCGGAGCCGTACGGGATGTTCCAGCGGTCGAACTGGTGGAGAGCGAGCCGACGGGCGAGGCGGGCGCCGCGCGGGGTCGAGCTGAAGCGCTGGGTGAACACACGTACGGTGACGGGGGCTTCGCGGGTCACGGGGGAGGTCATGGGGCCAATGTGGCGATCCCCGGGGGGAGTTGCCAGCTCAGAAACTCGTACGCTGCACAGCGTACGGGTTCACCCTCTGGACTGTACCGGTGACTATCAGTGAGCCTTGTTGCGTTCGGCGCGAGCACACGGGTACGGGAGGTGGCGGGGTGACGGACGAGGTTCCGAAGGGAAGCGAACCGGAGACGTCGGAGAGCCTGAAGGCTTTCGGCGAGGTGGTCAAGGTCTTCCGGAAGCGGGCGGGCCTGACACAGGAACAGTTCGCCCCGCAGGTGGGCTACTCGGTCCCGATGGTCGCCTCGATCGAACAGGGGAGGCGCCTGCCGTCGAAGGAGTTCGTGGACCGCGCGGAGGAGGTGCTGGACGCGTTCGGCGCCCTCCGGGCGGCGGCCAAGCACCTGACGCGCAAGGCGGGTTTGGCGAAGTGGTTCGAGAAGTGGGCGGAGTTGGAGCCTATGGCGGTGACGCTGTATACCTACGAGCCTCGACTCGCGCCAGGGCTGCTCCAGACAACCGCATACGCCCGGACTCTCTTCGAGAAGCAGCTCCCGGCGATGAGCGATGACAAGATCGAGTCGAACCTGGCCGCCCGCATGGAGCGCACGCACATCCTCACGGTGCACCCGGAGACGATCTTCAGCTTCGTCATCGAGGAGCACGCGCTGCGCCGCCAAGTGGCCACCCCGGAGATCATGCGCGAGCAGATCGACCACATCCTCGACCTCTGCGAACGGCGCAACGTCGACATCCAGATCATGCCGCAATCGCGCGGACACCACGCGGGGCTCGACGGCCCCTTGTGCCTCCTGGAGACCGAGGAGAACACCTGGTACGCGTACAGCGAGGGCCAAGGCACCGGCCAGCTCATTTCCGACCCCAAAGTGGTCAGCATCCTCCAGCAGCGGTATGCCAGGATGCGGACACAGGCTCTGTCCGTAGAGGCGACCGTGAGCCTGTTGCGGGAGATCCGAGGAGCACTATGAGCACGACTGAACTGGCCTGGTTCAAGAGCAGCTACAGCACCGGTGACGGCGGCAACTGCGTAGAAGTCGCCCTCTCCTGGCACAAGTCCACCTACAGCGGCGGCGACGGCGACAACTGCGTCGAGGTAGCCGCCTGCCCCTCCACCGTCCACGTCCGCGACTCCAAGAACCCCACCGGCCCCCAGCTCGCCCTGTCCCCCGCCGCCTGGAGCGAATTGCTCGCGCGGCTCGGCTGAGTCGGTACGGAGGGGGCAGGGCCATGGAGATCACCGTGCAGTGGGTGAAGACGTCCTGGACGAAGGAGTCCCGGGGCGGCGAGGCCGCCGCCCTCAGGAACGCGGCGCCGGTCGGCTTCGCCCTGCCCCCGACGGACGTCGAGTTCGGTCACTTCGTCTCGATGCGGGAGGAGGACGGGTTCCTTCCTCGCGAGAGCGAGAAGGCCCGTCGCCAGATCGACGTCAGCCTGAAGGAGGAGGGTGGCCGGCTCCGGGTCCTCCCTCGCGTGGATCCCTACTGCGGGCTGCCGCCCCGGCGCCGCAGACCGCCGGCGGTGCGGCTGGAACCGGGCCAGTGGGTCCGCTGGCAGCTGAACTACCGGTTCAGCAGCTTCACCGGGCGGCAGGACTGGTCGTACTGGCTCGACACCTTCAACATCGCCTACGGTCCCGTCGACCGCGAGGTCTTCCTTTCGGAGCCGACCTTCCTTGTCGACGAGACCGGTCCGGTCCGTTAGCACGGGGTTCATGGGCCCCGTGGGCCCTGTGCCAGGATGCGTGTACCGGCCCTCCACCCGCACGTGGAGCGGCCGGTGCCGTGCGACGCGAGGAGCGACATCCATGAGCACCACCCCCGGCGGTTACCTCTCCGGCCTCTTCTCCCTGGAAGGGCGTACCGCCCTCGTCACGGGTGGCAGCTCCGGCATCGGCCGGGCCATCGCGGGAGCGCTGGCCCGTGCCGGGGCGAGCGTGGTCGTGATGGCCCGCAAGGAGGCCGAACTCATCTCGACCGTCGACGAGTTGACCGTCGACGGCTGCCGGGCGGCCTGGGTGAGCGCCGACCTGAGCACCCGTGAGGGGATCAAGGCGGGGGCGGAAGAGGCGGCGGCCGTGTTCGGGGAGCCGGACATCCTGGTCAACTCCGCGGGCATCAACCTCCGGCCCCCGTTCGGCGACCTGAGCGACGAGGTCTGGGACACCACGATGACGGTGAACCTGGAGGCTCCGTTCCTCCTGGGCCGGCGCTTCGGCCCCGGCATGGCCGAGCGCGGCTTCGGCCGGATCATCCACATCACGTCCCAGCAGGCGCACCGCGCGTTCGTGCAGAGCGGTGCGTACGGGGTGTCCAAGGGCGCCCTGGAGTCGCTGGCCCGTTCGCAGGCGGAGGCCTGGTCCCCGTACGGCGTCACGGCCAACACCCTGGTCCCCGGCTTCGTGATGACCCCGCTCAACCAGCGGCTCTCCTCCGACCCGGAGAAGGTGGCCGCGCTCGCCGCCCGCACGATGGTGGGCCGCAACGGCCTCGCCGAGGACTTCGCGGGCGCGGCCGTCTTCCTGGCGAGCCCGTCGTCCGCGTACGTGACGGGCCAGTCCCTCTTCGTGGACGGCGGCTTCTCCGTCCACTGAGGGTGCGCGGGGCGCGCCCTGCCGTTACGTGTCAGCGAGCGGCGGCGTCGGTCAGGGTTCCGGACCAGTCGGCGAGGGCCTGGGCGCAGGCGCCAAGGGTCTTCGCCGTGGGGTCGAAGGACGCGGACGGGCCGGCGGACAGGGTCAGGGCGGGGCCGTCGGCCGAACTGCCCACCGTCACGGCGCACTCCACCGTGGCCGACGGCCCCTCCGTACCGGAGGGGACCGGGAGAGTCAGGACCAGCTCGCAGCCGCCCGCGCGCACGCCGGCGGCGTCGAGCCGGGCGGTCATCGCCTCCGTCAGCGGTTCCGCGTTGCTCTCCAACGACCCCCGGCCCAGCTTGAACTCCTCGTCCACCGCGACGACGCCGACCCCCCGCAGGGTCGTCGCCCGCAGGCGTACCCGGCGGGCGCTGAACACACCCGTGCTGTGCAGGACGAACACGGCGACGAGCACGGCCCGTACGGCCGCGTCGAGATCGGCCGGACGGCCGGGCAGCGGGAAGCGCCACCGGGGGGCCCGGAGCCGTACCGGCGCGATCCCGGTGGCGAGCGCCGACAGACCGTCGTGGACCGTCTCGCCGAGGAGCCAGGGCCCGCCGGGGCCGAGCATGAGGAGCCGGCCGTGTGCGTCGACCGCGAGCGGCGCGTCCGTGTCCGTACGGCCGAAGGGGAAGAGCCGTACGCCGAGGGAGTCGGCGAGCCGGTTCAGGGACGGGACGTCGAGGCGGGCCTCGCGGGGGTCGACGACGCTGCCGATCGCGGCGACCTCCCGGCCGCCGTCGGCGGCGGGGTGGACGTGCAGGCCGTGGAACTCGCGCAGGGCCCGCTCGGCGGCCGGGAACAGTTCCGCGCCGACCGTCACCGTGATGAGGACGGCCAGCATGGCGGCGTCCCCCGCGTCACGGCCGGGCCGCCAGCCCGCCTCCGTCAGGACGCCCGTCATGTCTGATCGTGGAGGATCGAGATCCCCAGCCGGTCGAGGAGCGCGGAGCACGAGCGGCAGACGTCGGCCTCGGTGCCGTGCTCGGGGTCGCCGTGCGGGCGGATCTTGCGGGCGACGAGCGCGGCGCCCGCGAAGTGCGATGCCGCCTCGTCCAGGGTGACCGTCCGGTCGTCGCCCCGCTGCCGGTCGAGGCCGAAGAGCTCGTCGGAGACGAGGGCGGACTCGGCGCAGTAGCCGATGAAGGGCACGCGCAGGGCGGGCGGGAGCCCGTCGAAGAACTCCCGCACGGCGGGGTGGAGGTGGGGCTCGCCGTCGCCGGTGAGGTTGGTGTGGCTGGTGATGGTGCCGTGGATGAGCAGCGAGGCCGCCGTTCCGGGAATCAGGTCAGACATAGAAGTCCTCCGCGTCCTGCATGGGGGCGTGGGCGAGACCGATCATCGCCTCGTGCTTGTCAGCGCCCATGTAGTAGGCGCCGGTGTGGTGCACGAAGAAGAACCGGCCCCGTTCGTCGATGAGCACGGGCGAGCCCTCCGAGCCGTCGAGGCCGACCGGGAAGAGCCGGACGCCGAGTTCGCGGCTCAGTTCGGCGACCTCCGCCGGGGCGGACCGGAAGCCGAGGTAGGGGGTGAAGTAGAGGTAGTCCTCTCGCGCGGCGTCGATGGTGAGACGCAGTCCGCCGTGCTCGGCGAGGAAGGCGGTCGCGGCCTCGAAGGGCTCCACGGGGAACCCGGCCTCCCGGTACTGCCCGGTGATCTCGTCGACCATCGCCGGCACGGTGCCGGCCACGTCCCGTCCCGGGAACCATCCGTGGTCCCGGAACCAGGCGTCGACGTCCTCCGGGGTGTTCAAGTGCGGCATGTGTGCTCCTTATCCGGCGTACGCCGTGACGCCGGCCATGTCCATGGCGATCGCGCAGGACCGGCACGGCGGCTTGTACTCGCCGTGGCCGAGGGGGTGAGGTTTGATCTGTTCGCCGATCTGCACGCTGTAGACCTGCGATCCGCGCATGGCGTCGCGGACGTGGTCGACCGAGGAGATCCCGGTGCCGTCGGGGTCCAGCTGCCGGAGCCGGTCCGAGACGAGGTTCGCCTCGGCGCATTTGCCGTGACCCGCGCCGGGGAAACCTCCGTCGGCCTTGATCTGCCGTTCGACGTCGTCGTAGATCGACTTCATGGCGGGGTGGAGGTCCGGGGTCTTCTGGCCCGCCCCCTTGGTGGCACTGGAGTGGCTGGTGACGACTCCGTCGTGCAGGAGGCTGCCGGAGCACGATCCGTCGAGGAGGTTCGTACCGGGCGGGAAGTGGGTCTTGGCCAAGTCGATCTTGTGTTTGGGGTCGTTCGGGTTCTCGGGGTCGGCCTTGCGCGCCTTGTTCGCCAGGTCTCGGGCCTCCTGGACGAGCGCCTCGCGCTGCTGCTCGGGGGTGAGGTGGCTGACGTCGAGCGGGTCCGTCCGGTGGTGCCTCATGTTACCGGCGGAGCTGCCGTGCCACGGCGGGGGCGGGGTCATGCGGTTGCCGCCGGGGTTGTAGCCGGAGCCGCCGTTCCCGCCGCCACCGCCACCACCACCGCCACCGCCACCGCCTCCACCGCCGCCCTTGCCGCCGCCGTCGTCGTCGCCCTTGCGCTGGCGGGCGAAGCGGTCGCGGAGGTCGTCGTCGGTGTTCTTGTGGTCGACGGAGATCTGCTTGACGACCTTGGGCAGCGTCTGGCCGACGTGGTCGCCCATGCTCTTGGCGGCCTTGGTGAGGGCCTCCAGGGCCTTGTCGGCGACCGGATCGATCGCGTCGGCGATCGAGTCGCGGCCCCGGGCCCGGCCGTGCGCGGTCTTCGCCCTCGTGAGCTTGCCGGCCGTCTTGCCGTGGATGCCGGCGCTCACGCCGTTCAGCTGGGTGGAGGCGTGGGTGTGCTCGGAGTGCTCGATGTGCAGGTTCTTCAACCCGCTGCCCTTCGAGCCGCCGCCGCCACCGCCGGCGGAGGCCAGGTTCATGGCCTCCTTGCCGGACTGGACGCCCTCGTTGAAGCCGTCCTTGCCCGCGTTCTTCGTCTGGTCGAGGTCGACGCCGTCCTGAAGGCCGATCGCCATCGCGCCGAGCTGGACGACGAGGTCGGCCGCCATGCCCTCCAGGGCCGCCACGGCCGGCTCGGTCATCGCGGCGACGACGTATCCGACGGCCTCCTCCACGCACTCCTTGATCAGCCGCTTGACGACCTCCTGCGTGGCGCGCATCGCGCCCGCGCCGATCAGGGCGGACAGACCACCGGTCACCGGGATGAGGGAGAGCGCGATGCCCGCCTCGGCGGCCAGGTAGCCGAGCTGGACGAGTGCCGCGAGCTTCATGCCCTCGATCGCACCGGCCGCCGTGTCCAGACCGCCCGCGATGGTGCGCGCCGCACCGGCGATGTCCTTGATGTGCTTGGTCTTGACCTTCGACCAGTGCTCGTTGAGCGCGTCCATCGACTCGCCCTGCCCCGAGGACAGCAGCCGCTCGAAGTGGTTGTTCGCGAGCTGGCCGTCGTCCTCCAGGTCCTCCGCGAACTCCCGCAAGGCGTCCGCCATCTCGCGGTACGCGTCCTCGTCGACGTTCGGCCAGGCCACTCCGATCAGATCGAGCAGCGTGTCCGCCCAGCCCGGCACCGTGACAGCCACGATCCCCCACCCCCGTTGATGCTTCTCTTTGCAATGCGGAACAGTCCTACCACAGGGGACGCCTGACGGTGGGTCCGAGGTTCCCTGGTGGAACAGCACGACGGCGGCAAGGGAAGAATCCCTTGCCGCCGTCGCTTTGCTCGACCGGTCAGCTCTCGCCGGGCTCCAGCCGCAGCGAGATCGAGTTGATGCAGTACCGCTGGTCCGTCGGGGTGGGGTAGCCCTCGCCCTCGAAGACATGGCCAAGGTGGGAGCCGCAGCGGGAGCAGCGGACCTCGGTGCGGACCATGCCGTGGGAGCGGTCGTCGATCAGCTCGACGGCGGAGCTGTCCTTCGGGTCGAAGAAGGACGGCCAGCCGCAGTGCGACTCGAACTTCTCGTTCGACGTGAACAGCTCCGCGCCACAGGCCCGGCAGGAGTACACGCCCTGGGTGGTGGTGTCGGTGTACTCACCCCGGAAGGCGGGCTCGGTGCCCGCCTGGCGCAGCACCTGGTACTCCGCCGGGGTCAGCTCCGCACGCCACTGCTCGTCCGGCTTCTCGACGTCGTACGCCATGAGCTCGCTCCCTCTGCTACTTCGACAGGTGGTCCAGGATCAGCGGGCCGAGGTCCGTGACGTCGCCCGCGCCCATGGTGAGAACGAGATCGCCGGGTCCGGCCATTCCCGCCACGACCTCGGGCACCGTGGCCTTGTCATGGACGGGCGTCACGTCGGCGCCCGCCTGCCGCGCGGCGGCGATGATCAGCTCGCTGGTGATGCCCGGGATCGGGTCCTCGCGGGCCGGGTAGATGTCGAGGACGACGGACGCGTCGGCGAGGGCCAGCGCGTCGCCCATCTCCTTGCCCAGTTCCTGGGTGCGGGAGAAGAGGTGGGGCTGGAAGACGACCAGGAGGCGGGAGGCTCCGGCGGCGCCGCGCATGGCCTCCAGGTCGGCGGTCATCTCGGTGGGGTGGTGCGCGTACGAGTCGATGACCTGGACGCCCTTGGCCTCGCCCTTGAGCTGGAGGCGGCGGCCGACGCCGGTGTAGGCGGTGAGGGCCTGGGCGAGCTCGGCCGGGTCGATGCCGACGCGGGCGCCGGCGGCGAGGGCCGCGGCGGCGTTGTGGGCGTAGTGGCGACCGGGGACGGAGACGGTGAAGGTGTGCTCGGCGCCGTCGAGGGCGACCGTCACCTCGCTCTTCATCCCGTTGGGGACGATCTTCAGGATGCGGGCGTCGGAGTCCTCGGTCTCACCGACCGTGACGATGTTCAGACCCTCGCGGTCCGCGACCCGGCGGGCCAGCTCGCGCGCGCCCGCGTGCTCGCCGACGACCAGGGTGCCGCCGGGGCGGATCTTGGCGGTGAAGGCCTCGAAGGACTCGTAGATCTCGTCCATGGAGGCGTAGTTCGCGTGGTGGTCCAGCTCGACGTTGAGGACGATCGCGACCTCGGGGTCGTACTTCTGGAAGCTCCGGTCGCTCTCGTCGGCCTCGGCGACGAAGACCTCGCCGGCGCCGTGCAGGGCGTTGGTGCCGGGGCCCGCCAGGTCGCCGCCGATGGCGTACGAGGGGTCGAGACCGAGCTCGGTGAGGGCGACGGCCAGCATGGAGGTGGTCGTCGTCTTGCCGTGCGTGCCGGCGACCGCGATCGCGCGCAGGCCGTCCATCAGGGAGGCGAGCGCGTCGGAGCGGTGGACGACGGGGATGCCCAGCTCGGCGGCGCGGGCCAGCTCGGGGTTGTCGGCGCGGATGGCGCTGGAGACGACGACGGCGGAGGCGTCGTCGGCGAGGTGCTCGGCGGCGTGGCCGATGTGCACGGTGGCGCCCAGGGCGCGCAGGGACTCGGCGGTCGCCGACTCCTTGGCGTCGCTGCCGGCGACCTTGGCGCCGCGCTGGGCGAGGATCTTCGCGATGCCCGACATTCCGGCACCGCCGATGCCGATGAAGTGCGGCCGTTCCATGGCGGCAGGGATGGCGGGTGCCATGCGGATCTCTCCCCTGGGTGCGTCGTGCGTGGAAGCCCCCAGCCTAGTGGCTCGCGCCGGGTGGGCCCGGCGGGCGCCGGACCCGTGTCCGGCAGCCGGGCCCGGGGGCCGTACGGGTCCCCGGGTCCGCGCCCCCTGCACGGGGCGCGGGCCCGGGCCTGCGGTCACCGGGCGGTCACTGCGCCGCTTCCTCGCTGTGGGCGAAGAGCTTGAGCACGGGGACCCCCACCTTGTGGCGGGCCCGGGAGGCCCAGTCCCGGTGGAAGAACTCCTCCACGTAGTGCGGGGCGGTGAGCACGATCACCTCGTCCGCCTCCGACTCGTCGACCACCGCCTTCATCTTGTTGAGCGGGTGGTCCTCGACGACCTGGCCGACCGCTTCGCAACCGGCGTTTCTCAGGGCCCGGAGCGAGTACTCCAGGGCCTGCTCGGCGGGGACCCTGGCCTCCTTGCCCTCCGGTTCGTCGCCCTCACGGGCGGCTTCCTTCAGTTCGCCCATGGCCACGTCGTCGATGGCACGCAGCAGTACATCGGCCTGGTCACCACGCGGCTGCATCAGGA
Source organism: Streptomyces sp. NBC_00250 (assembly GCF_036192275.1). Classification (NCBI taxonomy): domain Bacteria; kingdom Bacillati; phylum Actinomycetota; class Actinomycetes; order Kitasatosporales; family Streptomycetaceae; genus Streptomyces; species Streptomyces sp. NBC_00250. Next base: position 2,309,507 of record NZ_CP108088.1, read on the forward strand.
CGATGAAGGAAACGCCCTCGTCGCCGTGCAGGGTGGTGACGAATTCCACGTCGACGGACGTCAGGGGCTTCTCGATCATCAGAACGCTTGTGAACACCTCAGGAGCCCTTCTGCGGAAACCATCCTTCCCCGTGCCCGCACGGGGTCTGCGACAGTAAGTGTGCCCAGCGGACGGTAAGCGGAACGACAAATTCCGCCGATTGTCAGATCCGACGGTAGCGGGTGAAGAGGAAGCCGTCCTGCTCCAGCACGGAAGCCACGGCGAAGCGTGTCGGGACGGCCACCGAAGGGCCTCCGGCGATCCGCTGGGCGTCACCCGCCGTCATCGTCGGCGAGACCGTCAGACACAGCTCGTCGAGCACCCCCGCCGCCACGAACTGGCCCAGCAGCCGGGGCCCGCCCTCGGTCAGCTGCCGCCGGAGCCCGCGCTCCGCGAGCGCCGCCTTCGCGCGGGCCGGGTCGACCCCGGCCCCGTCTCCGGCCGTCAGCACCTCGGCGCCCGCCTCACGGGCGGCCCGGACCCGCTCGGCGGGCGCGGCGGCCCCCGTGAGGATCAGGGTCGGCACCAGCGGCTCGGTGAAGAGCGGAAGCGAGAAGTCCAGGTTGAGGGAGGCGCTGACCACGGCGATCACGGGGGCCGGGCCCTGTCCGGCGGCGGCACGGCGGGCCGCGAAGGCCTCACGCGCGCGTGCCGGGCGGTAACCCTCCAGGCGTACCGTTTCCGCACCGACGACGACCACGTCGGCGAGGCCCCGCAGGGTGCCGAAGATCCGCATGTCCGCCTCGGAGGAGAGCGGCTGGGAGCGCCCGTCGTGCTGCCCGGCCCCGTCGAGCGAGGAGACCATGTTGGCGCGCAGCCACACACCGTCCCCCTCCGGATACGCATAGGCGTCGGCGAGCTCGTCCAGGGACCAGTCCCGCCCGGAGGGGCCCACCTGCCCGGCCGCGGAACCGGCCGCGGAACCGGCTTCGGAACCGGCTTCGGTCCCGGATGCTGTCATGTCCGTCACAGGGAGCAGTCGTCGCATCCTTCGAGTCTGACATGGCGCTTACAGTGGGGAACTGTGTCGACCCGTGCCCTCACCGAAGCCGCTGCCACCCCGGCGGCCCCGCTCTCGCTCTGCTCCCGAGAGCCCCATGTCCCCGCCGACCGGCTCGTCGCGGAGATGGTCCCGCCGCCGCGCTTCGACTCCGTACGGTTCGACACGTACCTCCCCGACCCGAACCAGCCCAGCCAGACGGACGCCGTCAAGGCGCTGAGCTCCTTCGCCGAGGGCCTGGGCGGAGCACATGCCTCCGGTGCCGGGAAGCGCCGCTGGTTCGCCCGGAAGCCGGCCGCCCCCACCGGGCCGCGCGGGGTCTACCTGGACGGCGGGTACGGCGTCGGCAAGACCCACCTGCTCGCCTCGCTCTGGCACGCGACCCCCGCCGATCCCGCGCTGAAGGCGTTCGGCACCTTCGTCGAGCTGACCAACCTGGTCGGCGCGCTCGGCTTCCAGCAGACGGTGAAGACCCTCGGCGAGCACCGTCTCCTCTGCATCGACGAGTTCGAGCTCGACGACCCGGGCGACACCGTCCTCGTCTCCAGCCTGCTCGGCAAGCTGGTCGAATCCGGTGTGGCGCTCGCCGCCACCTCCAACACGCTCCCGGGCAAGCTCGGCGAGGGCCGCTTCGCCGCCGCCGACTTCCTCCGCGAGATCCAGGGCCTCTCCTCCCACTTCATGCCGCTGCGGATCGACGGCGAGGACTACCGCCACCGCGGTCTGCCCGAGGCCCCGGCCCCCTACTCCGACCAGGTCGTCACGGAGACCGCGTACGCGACGCCGGGCGCCTCCCTCGACGACTTCCCGCACCTGCTCGAACACCTGGCCAGGGTTCACCCCAGCCGGTACGGCGCGCTCACCGACGACCTCACCGCCGTCTGCCTCACCGACGTCCAGCCCGTCCCCGACCAGTCGACGGCCCTGCGGCTCGTCGTCCTGGCCGACCGGCTCTACGACCGCGAGATACCCGTCCTCGCCTCCGGACTGCCCTTCGACCGGCTGTTCAGCGACGAGATGCTGAACGGCGGATACCGCAAGAAGTACTTCCGGGCGATCTCCCGGCTCACCGCGCTCGCCCGCGACGCCAAGGGGCTTGTGGCGCAGTAGGTTGGAGGCCATACCCGATCGAAAGGGATCCACCATGGCCACCGTGCGTCACGCCCACACCATCTGGCAGGGCGACCTCCTCAAGGGTTCCGGTGTCGTCTCGCTCGACTCCTCCGGTCTCGGCTCGTACGACGTCTCCTGGCCGGCCCGCACCGAGGAGCCCAACGGGAAGACCAGCCCCGAGGAGCTCATCGCCGCCGCGCACTCCTCCTGCTTCTCGATGGCCTTCTCCAACATCCTGGCCAAGGCCGACGCTCCGCCGGCCCGCCTGGAGACCAAGGCCGACGTCACCTTCCAGCCGGGTGAGGGCATCACCGGCATCCACCTGACCGTGCAGGGCGAGGTCCCGGGTCTGGACGCGGAGAAGTTCCAGGAGCTCGCGGAGGACGCGAAGAAGAACTGCCCGGTCAGCCAGGCGCTCACGGGCACGACGATCACCCTCACGGCCAAGCTCGTCTGACCCCCGGAGCCATCTGACCTCCGGTCAGAACACGCGCCACATGAGGCAGTTGTGGCCCGCATGGTTCACCCGTCACCACAGTGCGTGGTACACACATGCGGGTCACGCGTCACACACCTGTCCGCCAGCAGGGAGTTGTTGCCTCATGTCCTCCGCGACTCGACGTCAGATCCTGTCCCGCACCGGCGCCACCGCCGCCGGGATCGCCTTCACCGGCGCCCTCTCCGAACTCTTCGCCGGCAGCGCGAGCGCCGCGACCGGCGGCCACACGGGACGGGCCGGCTACGGACCCCTCGTCCCCGACCCCGCCGGCCTGCTCGACCTCCCGGCCGGCTTCCGCTACAAGGTCCTCTCCCGGCAGGGCGATCCGCTCCGCTCCGGCGAGGGCCCCGTCCCCAGCAACCACGACGGCATGGGCGCCTTCGCCGGCCGTCGCGGCCGCGTGCACCTCGTCCGCAACCACGAGAACCGGGTCACCGGCAAGATCGCCGTCCCGACCGTCCCCGGTCTGACGTACGACCCGGCCGCCAAGGGCGGCTGTACGGCCCTGGAACTCGACGGCCGCAACAACGTCCTCGGCGAGCGGGTCGCCATCGCCGGTACCGCCGTCAACTGCGCGGGCGGGCCCACCCCCTGGCGCACCTGGCTGACCTGCGAGGAGACCGAGGACAGGGCCGGTACCAACGGCTACACCAAGGACCACGGCTTCATCTTCGAGGTCGACGGCGCAGACCCGCACCGCACCGGCGCCGTCCCGCTCACCGCGATGGGCCGCTTCCAGCACGAGGCGATCGCGATCGACCCGACGAGCGGGATCGTGTACGAGACGGAAGACGCCTTCGAGCGTCCCTTCGGCCTCTTCTACCGCTTCCTCCCCCACAAGCCGCTCGGCGGCACCGGTTCGCTGCGCGCGGGCGGCGCCCTGGAGGCCATGCGGGTGCCGGGCGTGCCCGACCTCTCGGTGATCCAGGAGACCGGCTCCCGCTTCGAAGGCGTCGAATGGGTCCCCGTACCGGATCCGCAGGCGGCGGAAACCCCCATCAGGCTCCAGGACTTCGGCCCCCAGGGCATCACGCACGCGCAGAAGCTGGAGGGCTGCTACTGGGGCGGCCGAGCCGTGTACTTCGTGTCCTCCTTCGCGCGCGCCAAGGACGGCTCCGGCGCGACCCACTTCGGCCAGGTCTGGAAGTACGAGCCGCACCGGCGCCGGCTCACCCTCGTCGTCGTCTTCGGCCCGGACACCGACATCCAGCTCCCCGGCGAGTCGCCGGACAACATCTGTCTGGCGCCGAGCGGGGGCCTGATGGTCAGCGAGGACGGCGACGGCGCGCAGCACGTCTTCGGGGTGAGCGAGAAGGGCGAGGTGTACGCGATCGCCCGGGGCGCGCAGAACATCGGCACGCCCGAGGCGCCGGAGTGGGGCGAGTTCGCGGGCGTCACCTTCTCGCCCGACCGGGGAACCATGTACGTCAACTGCTACACGCCGGGGACGACGTTCGCGGTGACGGGCCCGTGGTGCTGAGCTGAGGGGCCGGCCTCCGGCCGCCCGCACTCGCGGGCGGCCGGGTTCCGTCGCACGATCGGGGGAGGACGGACGAACGGCGCGGCGGAAGGGGCACGAGGTGGCGAAGAAGGACGGCAAGAAGGACGGGAAGCCGGACGGCAAGAAGAAGCGGAAGCATCGGGAAGCGTCCCTGCGGGAGCTGCTCCGCGTCCCCGAGGGCGAGCGCATCGACCTCACCTCGTACGACGCCTCCGCGACCCCGGCCGGCCCCGCCGACAAGGCGGCCGGTGCGGCCGCCACCGCCGCCCTCGCGCCGCGCCTCGCCGACCTCCAGGAACGCCTGTACGCGGCGAGCACGGCCGGTGACCGCCGACGCGTGCTCCTGGTCCTCCAGGGGATGGACACCAGCGGCAAGGGCGGCACGGTCAAGCACGTCATCGGCCTCTTCAACCCGTCCGGCTGCCGTATCCACGCCTTCAAGGCGCCGACCCCGGAGGAGCAGAACCACCCCTTCCTCTGGCGGATCATGAAGGCGCTCCCCCGTCCGGGCGAGATCGGCATCTTCGACCGCTCGCACTACGAGGACGTGCTCATCGCCCGCGTACGCGAGCTGGTCCCGCGCGCCCAGCTCGGCCGCCGCTACGGCCAGATCGACCGCTTCGAGCAGTCCCTCGCCGACGACGGCGTGACGGTCGTCAAGGTCTTCCTCCACATCTCGTACGAGGAACAGCGCGGCCGCCTCCTGGAGCGCCTGGACAACCCGGAGAAGCACTGGAAGTTCAACGTGGGCGACATCGAGGACCGCGCGCTGTGGCCGGCGTACCGGGAGGCGTACGAGATCGCCCTGGAACGCTGCTCGACGGACAAGGCCCCCTGGTACCTGGTCCCGGCGGACCGCAAGTGGTACCGCAACTGGGCGATCAGCAAGCTGCTGCTCGAACACCTGGAGGCGCTGGACCCGACGTACCCGCCGGGGGACTTCGACGTGGCCGAGTGCCGACGGAGGCTACTGGCCACGTGAGCGGCGCCGCCAGTCCCTGACGCCCGCCCTCAGCGTCCCGGACATCCGGAGGTCGAGAACGCCCAGCCGGCCCTGATCCGCCATCGTGGCGAGCAGCCGGTCGAAGAGGTGCGGCTCGTCGTCGTGGGCCAGCCACACGGCGAAGGCGGTCATGACGTACGTGTCGTCCAGCCACGTCACCAGATCGAACAAGACGCCGATCCGGGTGTCGCCCAGGTCCCGGACGGCCGTGCTGAGCCCCAGGAAGGCTTCGTTCGGGAGGGACTCCTCAAGCGTCAGGTCGTCGTTGTGCACGGCGGTCTCGCCCAGACAGGCGGCGTCGAGCACGAGGGCCGCCACGTCGTACCTGCCGGCTTCCGCGAGCCCGACCGCGACCCGCAGTCCGAACCGATCCGCCCGGCGCCTCCAGGCCAGCGTCGCCGCCACCCGCTTCAGCGGCCCCGGCGCCGCGGTGCCGGACAGCGCGGCCGTGACGAGAGCGACGGCCTGCGCGTCGCTCCGCACCCGGGACACCGCCTCGGCGAGCACCCGGTCGCTCTCGGAGTCGGAGCGGGTCTCGGTCTTCCGCAGTCCCTGGAAGACGACGGCCGCGTTGCGCGAGGTGACCCGAGCGGCCACCGCGGAGGTCCACGACTCCTGGATCCGGGACCGCCCCTGCCATGCCACCTCCGGGGCGAAGGCCAGCACGTCCTCCAACGGCCTGAGCCGTGCGACATCGGCGACGAACGTCACCGCCGGGGTGAGCCCCGCCGTCTCCTTCACCCAGTCCAGGAACCCACCCAGCTCGTCCGGCGGACGCGACCACGCCGCCTCCGTCAGGTCACGGCTCGCCTCGGGGAAGTTCTCCTCCTCCCACAGCTCCACCAGCTGGGCCTTGAGCGCCTCCAGGGGCACGTCCCCGGTCGAGGGGCGCTGCCGCGACAGCTCCTCCTCCAGGCGCAGCACCCGGTCCCGTAGGTCCTCGCGGTGGCGCTCCGCGTCGGAGCGGAGGCGTTCGGCGTCGCCGAGGTCCTCGCGGAGCTGCGCGATCTCGCGCAGCAGGTCGTAGGTGCGGGCGGGGTCGGCGCGCTCGGCACCCCGGTCCAGGCGCAGCCGGGTGAGGTCGTCGGCGAGGCGGCGGACCTCGTCCTCCTTCCTCTCCAGGAGGGTGTGCAGCGCCTCGATGTTGCGCTCGGCGCGCTGGGTGTCCCGGCGCGAGCGGGCCAGTTCTCCCCGCAGGCTCTCCAGCTGGAACTCGTCCGGGTTGCAGACGCGCAGGGCGTCGAGCCGCTGGTTCCGGAGGGCCTCCTTCGCCTCCGGCTGGAGGGGCGCGCCGACGTGCTCCTCCACCTCTCTCACCAGCCGGTCGACGAACTCCTGGGGTGCGAGCCGGCGGCCGCTCAGGTAGCGGGAGACGGCCGACTTGTCGAGGTGGACGCGGTGGGCGTACTGGGTCCGGTTGATGCCGAGACGGTTGAACAGTCCGGTCAACACGTTGCCGAGGGCGGCAACTTCGGCGACCCCTCCGCGCTCGATCTCCGACGAACTGCCCTGCCTACGGGCGACTTCGGTCATGGTGCCTCTCCCCCCGCGGTGTTGACGCCGCGACGGCAACGGTTGCGGCTTTCGCAACGTACCGGACGGGTCCGACGGTGGGGGCTCGCCCCTCCCCGACCCGAAGGAACCGAAGGAACCCGCATGCGTACTCTCCGCTGGGCCCAGCGTGCCCTCATCGTCCTCGTCGCGACCCTGCCCCTGCTGCTCGTGACGCTCGCCTTCGTACCCGCGCTGCTCGTGCTCCCCTTCCGCCGTGAGCGGGCCGCGCATGCCGACGCGATGGTGCGTCAGCTCAGCGCGTGGACTCGGGTGCTGCTGCTGTCGAGTCGCGAGCGTTAGACACTTTGATCAGTTAACTTCCGATCGTGAACATTTCTGTACGAAACTTGGCGGCGCTCGGTCTTCTGGGCGCCGTCCTCGTCGGCTGTGGCCGGGACGCCGCCGAGACCTCCCCGGCGAAGGAACCGGCGGCACCACGCCCCGCCGTCACCCACAGCCCCTCGCCCCGGGCGAGCGCGGCGCCCGGACCCAAGCCCGCGGCCGAACGCGCGGCGCCCCCCACCATGGCGCCGGGGCCCGGCGGTCTCACCCCCGTGTACACGCGCCGGACGAAGGGCGCGGAGAAGGTCGTCGCACTCACCTTCGACGCCGACATGACGGCCGACCAGGGGCCCCGGGCCGCGCGGGGCGAGCACTTCGACAACCCCCGGCTCATCGCGACCCTGCGCCGGCTCAAGGTGGACGCGACGGTGTTCATGACGGGCCGCTGGGCGGAGGAGTACCCGGACCAGGCCAGGTCCATCGGCGGCGACCCGCGCTTCGAGATCGCGAACCACTCCTACAGCCACTACGCCTTCGCCTCCCCCTGCTACGGCCTTCCGACCGTCGCCGGACCGGACATGGCATCGGACGTGCAGCGGGCCTTCGACGCGTTCCGCGACGCCGGGGCCATGAACGTCGTCCCCTACTTCCGCTTCCCCGGCGGCTGCTACGACGACGCGGCCCTCCGCGCGCTGGCCCCGGCGGGAGTGACGGCCGTCCAGTGGGACGTGGTCAGCGGCGACGCCTTCGCGAAGGACGGGGACGCGGTGGCCGAACAGGTCCTCGACGGCGTGAAGCCCGGCTCCCTGGTCGTCATGCACTGCACGCGCAGCGCGGCCCCGGTCACGGAGCAGGCGATCCGCCGCATCGTCCCGGAACTCCGCGCCCGCGGCTACCGCTTCGTGAAGGTCTCGGAGCTGATGGGCGGGTAAGGGGCGGGTCAGCCGGAGCAGGCCGTCCGCTGGGCCTCCTGCCATTCGCAGACCGGACACAGCGTGATGCCCTTCGTCGACTCCGGGTACTCGGTCGGCTCCTGGCACAGCACGCACGCGGCGAACGGGCCCTCGGTCGCCGGTTCGGGCTTCGGGGCGGGCTCCGGGGCGCAGTACGACATGGACTCGCTCATGTCTTCGAGCGTACTCACTCCAGGCGTGCCGTGGCCCGGCAGGCGAGGGCCGCGCACGCCGCCGCGAGGAGCGCGGCACCCGCGCAGGCGAGCCACGGCGGGTCCGCGGTCGCCGTGCGCGCCCCGGTGATCAGGGCCGTCATCGCGTGCTTGGCCGGGGAGCCGGTGGTCACCAGGGCGAGCAGCGAGCCCAGGACCAGGGCCGCGACGGACCAGCCGGGGGCCCGGACGAACGGGCGGGAGCCCAGCGCGCCGACGGCGGCGCCCGTGAGGGCGCAGGCGAGGGCCGCCAGGAGCCCGGTGGTCGTGGCGGCGAGCGTGGTGACGCCGCGCCGGTCGCCGGTCGCCGTCACCACGAGCACGGCGACCGCGCCGACGAGCACCGGCAGTACGGTGCCCGTGACGAGCGCCGCGAGATGCGCGCGGCCCCGGCCGGCCGCCGCCGCGACCACGTTCCGGGCGGCGGGCGGCTCCTGCGTGAGGCAGATCCGTACGGTCCAGGCGGTCACCGGAAGGAGCGCGGCGGCGGTGAAGCCGAGCGCGCCGAGGACGGGTTCGCCGACGTTGACGCCGACGCCGAGGAACGCCGCGTACAGGAGCAGCGGTGCGAGCCAGCGCTGGGAGCGGAGCAGCAGCCCGGTCTGGTAGCTCAGGAGCGCCGTCATACCCGTACGCCTTCGGTGCCGAGGTGGTGGATGTGCCAGGAGGCGGCGAGGAGCGCGCCCAGAAGCGCGTCGGAGTGCGCCGCGTCGACGGTGAGGACGGTGAGGCCGGTGGTGGCGTCCTCGGGACCGGGTTCGGTGACGGGGTTGCCCGGGAGGTGGTCCGGGAGCGGGCGGCGGCCCCCGGAGACGGTGATCCGGACGCGGGGCGCGGGCAGCCCGGAGTCCGGGCGGGCCGGGTCCGCGGCCTCCCGCACCCGCCCCTCCCTCACCTCGTGGACCGCGTCCGGCTCCCCTGCCAGCCGTCGTGGGTCGTGGTCGACGAAGACGACCGTCGCGCCGGCCGCCCGGCGTTCGCGGACCGCCGCGTCCAGTTCCGCACGCGCGCCCGTGTCGAGGCCGGTCCAGGCCTCGTCGAGGACGAGGAGGGACGGGTCGGCGAGAAGGGCCTGGGCCACGGCGACCTTCTGGCTGGTGCCCTTGGAGAGCTCCGCCATGGCCGTACGGGCGTGCCCGCCCGCCCCGAAACGCTCCAGCCACTCCCCCGCCCGCGCCCGCGCCGCGGCCCCGCCGAGGCCCTGGATCCGCCCAAGGTGGACCAGATAGTCGGTGGCCGTGAAGGGCAGCGCGACCGGGAAGCGCTCGGGGACGTACGCCGTGCGGGGCGGGCGGCCGGTGACACGGCCCTCGGTGGGCGCGTCGACGCCGGCGACGAGCCGGAGCAGGGTCGACTTGCCGGTGCCGTTGGCGCCCACGACCCGGATGAGGGTCCCGCCGGGCAGGTCGAGACCGACCTCACGGAGGACCCACGGCCCCCGGAGGCCGTGTCGGCGCCCGACCCGCTCCAGCCTCAATTCGAGGTCTTCTGCGGGGTCAGTTCGCTGGGACGGACGACCACGAAGCCCTGGCCCTCCAGCTTCAGCTGCACCGCCTCGCCCGAGCCGCCGCGGATCATCGAACCGACGGACTGCGAGCGGTGCAGCGAGGTGCGCAGCTGCTCGCTCCAGCCGACGACGGCGTCGGTGTCGACGAAGACCGGGGCCTGCGGGGTGACGGGGATGACGATCGGGTTGCCCTCGCAGATCAGGGCGACGTTGCCGTAGCCGGTGAAGACGGAGTTGAAGAGGCCGCCGCCGGTCATGCCGGCGCCCTTCACCGTCTTGATCTCGTAGTGGAGGGTGGAGTCGAAGCAGAGCACGTTGCGGCCGTTGACCGAGAAGGCGTCGCCCTGCTCGATCTCGACGATGAAGCAGTTCTGCGCCTCGTGGGCGAACCACGCCTCGCCCTGGCCGCGTACGGCCATCAGCGCCAGGCCCTCGCCGGTGACGGCGCGCTTGAGCAGGCCGCCGATGCCCTGGCCCTTGCGCTCGAACTGGAGGTCGCCGCGAAAGGCGATCATCGATCCCTGGCGAGCGTGCATCTCGCCGTTGACGGTGTATTTGACGGATTTGGCGTTCTGGAGGGTCATCCCCGGAAAGTCCGCGGTCTCGGCGAGGTGTTCGCCGGTGAAAAGATCACTCTTCATGGGGGGCATCCTGGCCCGGAACTGCCCATTCCTACAAGAATCACTCGTGACGGCAGTGGCAGACTTGCCCGGTGAGCAGCAACGAGACCGATCTCCGCGATGAGAAGCCCCAGTTCGTCCTGCCGTTGGTCGTACGGATCGAACGGGACGCGCCGCCGTCCCGTACCGACGCCCTGGAGACCGCCGCGCGCGCCGTCCTGGAGATCCTCACCGACGACCGCTCCCTCGGCGAGGGCGAGTGGGCCCAGGTGATGACCGACTGGCAGGACGCCCGGATCCGCAAGGTGGTGCGCCGGGCGCGCGGCGCGGAGTGGCGGCGCGCGGGCGCGCTCCCGGGGATCACCGTCACCGGTACCGAGGCGGAGGTACGGGTCTTCCCGCCGGTCCCGCTCGACGGCTGGCCCAAGGAGCTGGCCAAGCTCCAGGTCTCGGGCACCGATCTCGACGACCCGGCCGCGCCCGGTCCCGTACCGGAGGGGGCGGCCGTGCTGTGGCTCAACCCCGAGCTGGACATGTCGGCGGGCAAGGCGATGGCGCAGGCCGGACACGGCGCGCAGCTGCTGTGGTGGGCGATGACGGACGCCGACCGGAAGACCTGGCACGAGGCGGGCTTCCCGCTCGCGGTCCGGACCGCGGCGGCCGGGGACTGGCCCGCGCTGACGACGAGCGGCCTTCCGGTGGTACGGGACGCGGGGTTCACGGAGATCGCCCCGGGCTCGTGCACGGTGGTGTCCGCGTTCCCCCGCCCGGCCGGCTGAGCCGGGTCGGCCGGGCCCTGCCCTTCCCCGCCTCTCCGTCAGCGCTCGCGCAGCTGCTCGAACCAGCGGACGATCTCCGTCGTGGCCGCGACGTTCGACCCCAGGTGACGGGAGCCGTGGTAGTCGACGGGGCCGAGGTCGACGACGGGGACGTCCACGCCGCGCTTCAGGAACTCCGTGCGGCACACCGTGGTGTTGGCCGTGACGGCCTGCTCGTCGCCGGTCGCCGCGTAGAGCCTGGTCGGTGTGCGCGGAGCCCAGTCCCGGCACACGGCGTCGGTGTCGCGGAGCGCCGCCGCCAGGCCTCCCGTCGGACGCGCGAGCAGCTCGCGGCCGTGGGCGGTCAGGAGGGCGTCGAGCGTGCCGGGGGTGCCGCGCATCAGCTGCTCGCCCGTGTGCGCTCCGTCGAAGAGGGCCTCGACCGTGTCGGCGTGCGGGGCCTTGAAGACCTCGTCGGGCCGGTCGTAGACGGGGTGGAGCCGGTTGAAGGCCACCAGGGTGTAGGCCGCGTACAGCACGCCGGACTTGGCTTCGAGCCGGCCCGCGAGGAGCGCGGGCAGCTCCGAGCCGCCGAAGTCGTAGGCGCCGCTGACCGGGGCCAGCGCGCCCAGCCCGAACCAGCGGTCCTCGCCCGCCTGAAGCGCCCGACCGAGCCCCAGAGCCGCCGACGCGCCCTGTGAGAAGCCGGTGACCTGCACCTCGCGTTCCAGTACGCGCCCGGTGCGGGGCGCGAAGCTGCGGGCCGCCCTCAGCATGTCCAGGGAGGCCGTGGTCTCGGACTCGATGTCCATCCAGGGATGCGGACCGGGACCCACGCCCATCCCCAGGTAGTCGGGTCCGACGGCGGCCGCTCCCGCCGACGCGTGCGCGATCACCGGCGCGGAGACGAACGCGCCCCGGCGCATCGACGGGGAGTCGTCCTTGTGGCTGCCGGTGCCGTGCGCGAAGGAGACCACCCGCAGCCGCCGCTCACCGCTCAGGGGCAGCGCGAGCAGGCCGCTCGCCGTGGTGGGCCGCCCCTGCGCGTCGATCGTCCGGTACACCAGCCGGTAGGCGACCACTCCGTGTTCGACGACGTCGCCGTCGAAACCGGCCCTGCCCAGTTCGTCGGTCACGGCCTGCGCGGAGTCGAGCGTGTACAGCTTCACGGCGGAGACCAGGGTGCCGCGGGCCCGCTCCTCGTGCCGCGTCTGGACCTGGACCCGGGCCTGCGGCGAGGCGGGGGCGGCAGCGGCCACGGCCGGTCCTCCCAGCAGCAGAATGCAGCACAGCACCGACAAGCGCGTGACCACGATTTCCTCCAAGTGGGCTTCCTGTACGACCCGTTCAGCCTCGTGCGTCACGCAGCCCGGCGCACTGGTGCCGGCCCCCCGCTCTAGCGGAGGGCCACCCCCCGTTCGGCGTGACCGAAATGGAACCTCAAATCAAGCTCTGAAGGTCGCCCTCTCGGGGTTCGAACGTTTCCGCCGGGGCCATCAGGTGGGTGACTGAGGACCGAAGGAGGGGGACATGACGGAACTCGGCATCGGCATCGGCTGGCGCCCCGAGATCGCTGAGGCGGTGGAGGGTCTTTCCGGCGTCGACTGGGTGGAGGTCGTCGCGGAGAACATCTGCGCGGACCACCTGCCCGACTCCCTGACCCGGCTGCGCGAGCGCGGCGTCACGGTCGTGCCGCACGGCGTCTCGCTGGGGCTGGGGGGCGCCGACCGGCCCGACCCGGCGCGGCTCGCCGCGCTCGGCGAGAAGGCGGTGGCGCTCGGGGCGCCGCTGGTCACGGAACACATCGCGTTCGTCCGGGCCGGGGGGCCGCTCACGGCGACCCCGCAGCTCGAAGCGGGCCACCTGCTTCCCGTGCCCAGGACGTGGGACGCGCTCGACGTGCTCTGCGAGAACGTACGGATCGCGCAGGACGCGCTGCCCGTGCCGCTCGCCCTGGAGAACATCGCGGCGCTCGTCTCGTGGCCGGGCGAGGAGATGAGCGAGGGGCGGTTCCTGGCGGAGCTGGTGGAGCGTACGGGGGTACGGCTCCTCATCGACGTCGCCAATCTCCACACCAACCACGTCAACCGGGGCGAGGACCCGGCGCGGGCGCTGTCGGAGCTGCCGGTGGAGGCGATCGCCTATGTGCACGTGGCGGGGGGTGTCGAGCGGGACGGGGTCTGGCACGACACGCACGCGCATCCCGTGCCGCGGGCGGTGCTCGACGTACTGGCGGACCTCGCGTCCCGGGTCGCGCCGCCGGGCGTGCTGCTTGAGCGGGACGACGACTTTCCGGCGGCGGAGGAGTTGGCCGATGAACTGCGCGCGATCCGGATGACGGCCGCCGCCGCTGCGGGGATACGTTCCGCCGGGGCGGCACGGGTGGGCACGGCCCACCAGCACGGCGCCCCGTTCTCACGACCCGCGCCCGAAGCGCCGCTCCTCATAGGGGCCGGTGCCCGCGTCTCGGGCGGTTTCATGCCCGGCGGCGCGCGCGACGTGCCCGACGCGCCCCTCGCCGTACCGGAGACCGCGCCCGCCCCGCAGCCCGGGGCCCGGCAGCGCGTCGCCGTCGCCCAGGCCGCCCTGCTGTCGGCGCTGGTCGCCGGGACCCCCGTGCCCGAGGGCTTCGACAGCCGACGGCTCGGCGTGCAGAGCCGGGCGCTCGCGGCCAAGCGGGCCGGGGTCGTCGCGAAGGTCGCACCGGAGCTGCCCGAGATCCTGGGCAAGGGCTACCGGCCCGCCTTCCTCGCGTACGCCAGATACCGTCCCATGACGGGCGGCTACCGCCGGGACGCGCTCGACTTCGCCGAGCATCTGCTGGTCGCCGGGCGACCGGAGGATCCGGCGGCACGACGGCGGCTCACGGAGTGGTGGCAGGACCGTTCCGGCAGCCGCCCGCCGGGCCGCGCCACCCGGCTCGTACGGGCCGCCCGCCACGCACTGGTAAGGAGATGAGGTGCCCGTGGACGTCCTGACCGCGCTCTGCTACCTCGCCGGCGTCACCGGCATCACGCTGCTCGTCACCCGGGTCGTCCGGACCCGAAGGGGGCCCGGCGGACCCGTCCACGACCGGTACGAGGCCGCCTTCCTCGACGGCGGCCCCGCCAGGGTCGTCGACACCGCCCTCGCCGCCCTCCACGCGGACGGCAGGCTGGCGATCGGCGGCCCCGGCATCGTGGCCGTCGTCCGCCCCACCGCGTACGACCCGGTGGAGCGCGCCGTGCTCCAGGCGCACGCCGCCGCCCCGCACGGGGCGCTGCACCATCTGCGCATGGCCGTGATGCGGCACCCGGCGGTCCAGGAGATCGGCGACGGGCTCGCGGCGCGCGGGCTCGTCGTCGACCCTGCGACCCGGCGCACCACGCTCCGGTGGTGCGCCGTGCTCGGCCTCACGGCCCTCGCGCTGTTCCCGGTGTCGATCGTCCTCACGGCCGTGGACATCGCCGCCTCCCCCCGGCCCCCGTTCCCGTTCGTCTTCAAGGTGGTGCCGGTGATACTCGCCGCCGGTTTCACGGCGCTGGTCTGCGGGTCGCTCGCCGCCCGGCAGGTCACCCCGGCCGGCCGGAGCGCGGTCTTCGCGTACGGGCGGGCTCACGCCCATCTCGCGGACCCTGCTCTGCTGGTGGCCCTGCACGGGCTCCGGGCCCTCCCCGATCCGGTGCTGCGGGAGCAGATCCTGGCCGCCGCCCGGTTCTACGGGCCGCCCCGGCGGCGCGGCGGCGGTGGCAGGCGCCCCGCGCCGTACCGGTACGACAGCACGGACGCGGGCGACGACTTCGGGGCGGCCGCCGTGTGGTGCGCGGGGACCAGCGCCTGCGGCGGCGGGGGTGGTGGTGGGGGCGGCGGGTCCTGCTCCGGCGGCGGGTCCGGGTCGTCGTGCTCGTCCGGGTCCTGTTCCGGGGGCGGCTCCGGCTGCGGTGGGGGCGGGGGCGGAAGCTCGTGCTCCAGCTCAAGCTCCAGTTCGTGCTCCAGCTCCAGTTCCAGCGGGAGTTCGTGCTCCAGCTCAAGCAGCTGATCGACCCTTCCGGTGGCGGGCCCGCCCCGCCTCCCGTAGAAATCGAACATGGTCTGGGTTCCGCTGCTGCTCGTGGCGTGTGTCGTGGCCGGTGTCGGCTGTGCGCGGCTCTGCCGGGCGGCGCTCGCGGCGGCCCGGCCCGCTCGCGGGGACACGTCCGCCGGGGACACGCCGGCCGGGGCCGCGCCGGAACTCACCGTCGGCGAGGCGGCCTACCTCGCCGGCGGGCCGCTGCGGGTCACCGATCTGACCCTCGTGTCGATGCACCGGGCGCGGCGGCTGCTGCTCGCCCGCACCGGCTGGGCGACGGTCGTGAACGCCGACGCCTGCGCGGGGGACGAACTGGAGCGGGCCGTGATCGGCGCGCTCGGGCCCGGTGGACAGGCGCCGATTCCCGCCGTACGTCCGGTGGTCGCCGCCACCGACCCCGTACACCTGCTCGCGGAGCGGCTGGTCGAACGGGGGCTCGCCGTGTCCGCGTCGGGCCGGCGGGAGGTCGACGCCGGGCTGGGGGCGGTGCGGGCCGGCTTCCTGCTGAGTCTCGCCCTCGGGACGGCGTCGGCGCTGCTCGTGCCCGCCGCCGAACGGGCCCCGGTCCTCGCCGGGTTCGCCCTGCCGCTGCTCGCGTCGGGGCTCTGTCTGCTGATCGGGCGGATCGACGTCTACCCGCACACCCGCTGGGCCTCGCCGGCCGGTCAGCGGCTGCTCGCGAGGCTGTCGGTCACCGATCCCCTGACGGCCCTCGCGACGCGTGGGCCCGCGGTCCTGGAGCCGGAGCTGAGAGCGGCTCTGCGCGGCCGGCGCTGAGAGGGAAAGGATTCCGGAGGCGGAACGACCCCGGAAACGACCCCGGAAACGACGCCGGAAATGCCCCCGGAAATGACGCCGGTGCGGCGCGCGTCATGCGCGCCGCACCCGGAGCCGGACCCGGTGTCGCTGGAGCGGCAGGCCATGTTCCGCCTGTCGTCTGATCTTCCGGGTCAAGGGGTGGCGCGCCCGGCCGGGAGCCGGGCCACCACCAGGTTTTCGTACGGCCGTCAGGCCAGGCCCGCCACCAGGTCGGCGACGCTCTTGCGGCGACCGGTGTAGAACGGGACCTCTTCGCGGACGTGCATCCGCGCCTCGGAGGCGCGCAGGTGACGCATCAGGTCCACGATGCGGTGCAGCTCGTCGGCCTCGAAGGCGAGGAGCCACTCGTAGTCGCCGAGCGAGAAGGAGGCGACCGTGTTGGCGCGGACGTCCGGGTAGCCACGGGCCATCTTGCCGTGGTCGGCGAGCATCCGGCGGCGGTCCTCGTCCGGCAGCAGGTACCAGTCGTAGGAGCGCACGAAGGGGTAGACCGAGACGTAGTCGCGCGGGTTCTCGTCGGCCAGGAAGGCCGGGATGTGCGACTTGTTGAACTCGGCGGGGCGGTGCAGCGCCATGTTCGACCAGACCGGCTCCAGGGCGCGGCCCAGGCGGGTGCGGCGGAAGAGGTTGTACGCCTCCTGGAGCTCGTCGCTCGTCTCGGCGTGCCACCAGATCATCACGTCGGCGTCGGCGCGCAGACCGGAGAGGTCGTACGTGCCACGGACGGTGATGTCCTTGGCCGCGAGCTGGTCGAACAGCTCCTGGACCTCGTCGGCGTAGCCGCCGCGGTCCTCGGGGAGAACGTCGCGCAGCTTGAAGACAGACCACAGGGTGTAGCGGATGACCTCGTTGAGGTCCTTCGCCTTCTTACCGGCGTTCGGGATCTTTTCGGGCGCACTCATACGCCTATTCTCGCCCGTCACAGGGAGTGCCCCGCACCGGGGTCGGTCCTTTTCGACGTGGCGATGATCTCGTCTGCCGCTCGATGGGCCGACGCGATGCAGGCGGGGATGCCGACACCGTCGTACGCGGCGCCCGCGAGCCGCAGTCCGGGGAGGGCGGCGACGGCCTCGCGGACCCGGGCGACCCTGGCGAGATGGCCGACCGGGTACTGGGGCAGGCCGCCGATCCAGCGGGTGACCGTGGTGGCGACGGGGCGGGCGGCGAGCCCGGTGGCGGCGGCGAGGTCCTTGAGGGAGGCGGCGACGAGGTCGGCGTCCTCGCGGTGGACCTGCTCCTCCTCGCCGTGGCGGCCCACGGAGGTGCGCAGCACGAACAGGTCGGGGGCGCCGTCGGTGACCCAGCGCCACTTCTGCGAGGAGAAGGTGGAGGCCTTGATCGTGTGGCCGTCGACGGGTGGCACGAGGAAACCCGAGCCCGGCAGGGCGGGGAGACCCGTGCCCGCCGGGGCGGGCAGGTCGGTGCGGCGGAAGGCCAGGGTGACCAGGGCCATGGAGGCGTAGTCGATCTCGTCGAGCTCGGCGGCGGCGGTGGGCGCGTGCGGGGCGAGGAGCGCGGCGGCGGGTCCGGCGGGGGTGGCGAGGACCACGGCGTCGGCGGTGAGGACCCGGTCGCCGCTGACGACCTGCCAGCCGGTGGCCCCGGTGCGGCGGAGCCCGCTCACGGGGGCGTCGGTGAGGATCTCGCCGCCGGCGGCGCGGATCGCGTCGGCGACGGCGCCGGGCAGGGTGCCGACACCGCCCTCGACGCCGAGGAAGACGGAGCCGCCGAGGCCGGTGGCGGCGCCCGCCGCGTCGGCGGGGACGGCCGCCCCGGCCCGCTGGACGGCGCGGACGGCGGCGGTGAGCGTGGGGTGGGTGCGGGCGGCCTCGAAGAGGGCGGGGACGGCGGCCCTCATCGAGATGCGGTAGGCGTCACCGGCGTACACCCCGCCGAGGAGGGGTTCCACGAGCCGGTCCACGACCTCGTGGCCCATGCGGGCGGCGACGTACTCCCCGATGGCGATGTCCTCGCCGATCTCGGTCGGGGGCCGTTCGCCGTCGAGGCCGATCCGGCGCACGCCCTCCCGGGAGAGGAGGCCTTCGACGGCGTGGGCGTCGCCCGGGACGCCCATGACGTGCCCCTTGGGCATGGGGACGAGCTCGCCCCGGGACCAGACGGACGCGGTGGTCGTGCCGGGGGCCTGGAGCCGGTCGCCGAGGCCGACGGCGCGGGCGAGGGCGACGGCCTCGGGGCGGCGGGCGAGGAGCGACTCGGCACCGAGGTCGACGGGCGCGCCCGCGATCTCCCCGGCGAGCAGCTTGCCGCCGAGGCGGCTCCCCGCTTCGAGGAGGGTCACGCGGTGGCCGGCGACGGCCAGCCGGTGGGCGGCCGCGAGTCCGGCGACACCGCCTCCGGCGACGACGACATGAGGCCCGGCGTGCTGTCCCGTGGTGTCCGCGTTCATGGGACCACTCTCTCAAATCGCCCACGGGCTCCCGTTCCGAGGCCGCCTCTTCCCGCCGCTCCCGTTCCGAGGCCGGACCGTGACCGCATCGCTACCGCCGGAGGGCAACCCGTTCGGTGGGCTGGTGCGTCGAACCGGCAACACCTACCACCCTTGGGGGGACTCGATGCGGAGCTCACACACGACGGCGAGAACGCGGGCGGCGGCGGGCGCGGTCCTGCTCACCGCGGCGCTGGTGCTGACCGGCTGCGGAGCCGGCGGCACCGACATGGCCGGGGACTCGAAGCGGGACCTGAGCGCGGCGGCGCCCGCGGACGCCAAGGGCGCCGCCGACGGCTACGCGGGCTCGGGCGCCGAGAAGGCCCCGTCGGCGCCGTCGAAGGCTCCCGCCCAGCAGCAGCACGTCATCCGTACCGCCTCCCTGTCGGTCGAGGTCGTTGACGTGACGAAGGCACTGGCCACGGCGCGCGAGGTGACGGCAGGCGCGGGTGGGCACGTCGAGAACGAGACGACGGAGCGGATCGACGACGGGTACGTCACCTCCCGCATCGTGCTGCGGGTGCCGCAGGAGCGGTACGACTCCGTCCTCACCGAGCTCACGGGCACGGGGAAGCTGCTGGCCCGCAAGGCCGACGCCAAGGACGTCACCGAGCAGGTGGTGGACGTGGAGAGCCGGATCGCCACCCAGCGCGCGAGCGTGGCGCGGGTGCGGGCGCTGATGGAGCGGGCCGAGAGGCTGACGGACGTGGTGACCCTGGAGGGCGAGCTGAGCCGCCGCCAGGCGGACCTGGAGTCGCTGCTGGCCCAGCAGTCCTCGTTGAAGGACCGCACGTCGCTCGCGACGATCACCCTGGAACTGTCGCAGAAGGAGAAGCCGCCGGCCGAGAAGCCCGAGGAGGAGAGCCGCCCCGGCTTCGGTGACGCCCTGAGCGGCGGCTGGAACGCCCTGGTCGCCGCGGTCTCCTGGGCGGTCGTCGTGCTCGCGGCCCTTGCGCCCTGGCTGGCCGTGGCCCTGATCGTCTACCTCGTGTGGCGCCACGTCGTCCGCCCCCGCCGCGCCGGGCGCACGGCCGCCGGCCCAGCGGCCCTGCCGGAGACCCCGCCCGCCGTCCCGGCCGCCCGCCGCAACGCCGCGGGAGCCCCCGTACCCCCGGAGACGCCCGACACCCCCAGCACCGGCGAGTGAGCCGAAGGGGCGCGCCGGTGGAACGGTCCCGGGCGCGCGGAGCCCCCTGAGGGACGGAGGAGGCGAGCACGGTCGGGGCTGTTCCACCGACTTCGGCGCCCCGGAGGCGAACCGAGCCCAAAATGGAGAGGTGAGCGAACGACTGGTGGTCATCGGTGGCGACGCGGCGGGGATGTCCGCCGCGTCGCAGGCGCGCAGGCTCAAGGGGCCGGAGGAGTTGGAGATCGTCGCGTTCGAGCGCGGTCACTTCTCCTCGTACTCGGCCTGCGGCATCCCGTACTGGGTCGGCGGCGACGTCGCCACGCGCGACGAGCTGATCGCGCGCTCCCCCGAGGAGCACCGGGCGCGCGCCATCGACCTGCGGATGCGGACGGAGGTCACGGCGGTCGACGTGTCCGGGCAGCGGGTCCTCGCACGGGACCTGGAGACGGGCACGGAGGCCTGGACGGGCTTCGACAAGCTGGTGGTCGCGACGGGCGCCCGGCCGAAGCGCCCGGCGCTGCCGGGGATCGACGCGCCCGGGGTGCACGGGGTGCAGACCCTGGACGACGGGCAGGCGCTCCTCGACTCCCTCGACGGGACGCCCGGGCGGCGGGCGGTCGTGGTCGGCGCGGGCTACATCGGTGTGGAGATGGCCGAGGCGCTCCTGAACCGGGGCTACGAGGTGACGCTCCTGCACCGGGGCGAGCAGCCGATGGCGACCCTGGATCCGGACATGGGCCGTCTGGTGCACCGGGCGCTGGACGGATTGGGGATCACGACGGTCGCCTCGGCGGCGGCGACGAAGATCCTGACCGGTGAGGACGGCCGGGTCCGTGCGGTGGCGACGGAGGAGGCCGAGTACCCGGCGGACGTCGTGGTCCTCGGCATGGGGGTGGTGCCGGAGACCTCGCTGGCCCGGGCGGCGGGGCTGCCGCTCGGGGCGTACGGCGGGCTGCTCACGGATCTGGCGATGCGGGTCAGGGGGCACGCGAACATCTGGGCGGGCGGCGACTGCGTCGAGGTCCTGGACCTGGTCTCGGGCCGGGAGCGGTACGTGCCGCTCGGGACGCACGCGAACAAGCACGGCCAGGTCATCGGGGCGAACGTGGGCGGTGACTACGCGACGTTCCCGGGGGTCGTGGGCACGGCCGTGTCGAAGGTCTGCGACCTGGAGATCGCCCGGACCGGCCTGCGGGAGAAGGACGCCCGGGAGGTGGGGCTGCGGTACGTGACGGTGACGGTGGAGTCGACGAGCCGGGCGGGCTACTACCCGGGGGCCGCGCCGATGACGGTGAAGATGCTGGCCGAGCGGCGCACGGGCCGGCTGCTCGGGGTGCAGATCGTGGGCCGGGAGGGCGCGGGGAAGCGGGTGGACATCGCGGCCGTGGCGCTGACGGCGGGGATGACGGTGGAGTCGATGACGGCCCTGGACCTGGGGTATGCGCCGCCGTTCTCGCCGGTGTGGGACCCGGTCCTGATCGCGGCCCGCAAGGCGACGGCGGCGGTCCGCGCGGCCGTCTGACGAAAGCGCGACGGCCACCGGGGGTCTCCCCCGGTGGCCGTCGGACAGGCGTCGTGTGTGCCTCAGACCGCCGTCCGCGTGTGCACATACTCCACGAGACGGGTCAGGGCGTCCGGGTCCATCGACGGCATGACGCCGTGGCCCAGGTTGAAGACGTGTCCCTCCAGGTCCTTCGCGGCGGCCAGGACCTCGTCCGTCTTGGCCTCGACGACCTCGCGCCCGGCGAAGAGCACGGCCGGGTCCAGGTTGCCCTGGAGGGCCTTGCCGGGGCCGACGCGGCGGGCGGCCTCGTCGAGCGGGACGCGCCAGTCGACGCCGACGACGTCCGCGCCGGCCTCGCCCATGAGGCCGAGCAGCTCGCCCGTACCCACACCGAAGTGGATGCGCGGGACGCCGTAGCCGGCGACCGCGTCGAAGACCTTCACCGAGGCGGGCATCACCGAGCGGCGGTAGTCGGCCGGGGCGAGGGCGCCGACCCAGGAGTCGAAGAGCTGGACGGCGGAGGCGCCCGCCTCGATCTGGACCTTGAGGAAGGCCGAGGTGATCTCGGCGAGACGGTCGAGGAGATCGGCCCACAGCTGCGGGTCGCCGTACATCATCGCCTTGGTGCGCTCGTGGCTGCGCGACGGACCGCCCTCGACGAGGTAGCTCGCGAGGGTGAAAGGCGCGCCCGCGAAGCCGATGAGCGGGGTGTCGCCCAGCTCGCCGGTGAGCATCCCGATGGCCTCGGTGACGTAGTGGACGTCCTCGGGGGTCAGGTCGCGCAGCCGGGCCAGGTCGGCGCGGGTGCGGATCGGGTCGGCGACGACCGGGCCGACGCCGGGCTTGATGTCGAGGTCGAGGCCGATGGCCTTGAGGGGGACGACGATGTCGCTGAAGTAGATGGCGGCGTCGACCTTGTGGCGGCGGACCGGCTGGAGCGTGATCTCGGTGACCAGCTCGGGCCGCATGCAGGACTCCAGCATGGGGATGCCCTCGCGCACCTTGAGGTACTCGGGGAGGGAGCGCCCGGCCTGCCGCATGAACCAGACGGGGGTGTGCGGCACGGGCTCCCGCCGGCATGCCTTGAGGAACGCGGAGTCGTACGTCCGCGACTGCTGCTTCGTCTGCTGGCCCTGCGGGCGGTCGTTGGCACTCACGACCAGAATCTTCGCATGTGGCGGGAAGCCGCTCGTCCGGGCAGGGTGTCCCTCCCTGCACGGAGGCCCCGTTCCGCCTACTCTTCCCCGCATGGCTGCGGCTCAGGGACATTTTTCCGATCATTCCGACGGCGATCGAGGGACGGACGAAACGGCGGACAGTACGGAGGCGAACCCGGTTCCACCCGTGTTCCGGCGGGCGGTGGAGGCGTTGCGCTCGGCGCGGCTGCGACCCGAGATCGAGATCGACCCGACGAGGCCCCCGCAGCGCCTCGCCCCTTACGCGTACGCGGTGGAGGCGGCCGTCGTGGACGGCGAGGAGGACCTCGCGGACGGGCGGCTCGTGCTGCTGCACGATCCGGA
The DNA here is from genome assembly GCF_036192275.1 of Streptomyces sp. NBC_00250. Classification (NCBI taxonomy): domain Bacteria; kingdom Bacillati; phylum Actinomycetota; class Actinomycetes; order Kitasatosporales; family Streptomycetaceae; genus Streptomyces; species Streptomyces sp. NBC_00250. The sequence goes on from NZ_CP108088.1 coordinate 2,332,015, forward strand.
CGGCCACGAGGCCTGGAAGGGTACGTTCCGGCTTGTGACGCTCGTCCGGGCGGAGCTGGAGCCGGAGATGGCGGCGGATCCGCTGCTGCCCGAGGTGTGCTGGTCCTGGCTGACGGGGGCCATGGAGGCCCGGGGGCTCGCGTACGGGGAGGCGAGCGGGACCGTGACGATGGCGGGCTCGCACTACTTCGGCGGGCTGGCGGACCGCAGGCCGGCGACACAGATCGAGATCCGGGCGTCCTGGACGCCGCACGAGGGTCTGGGCGGGGTGCCGGACACGGGGGCGCACCTGGCGGCCTGGTGCGATCTGCTCTGCCAGATCGCGGGGCTGCCGCCCGCGCCGGCCGAACCGGCGACGGGGGCGACGGGGACGGTGTCGGGCGCGGGGGTCGTCTCGTTGCCCCAGCGGCGGGGGCCGCAGCAGGCCTGAGGGACTGGATCAAGCCACTCTTCGGAGTGTCCGAACGACGGCCCCGACACTCCCCCTCAGGGGTGACGGGGCGGGGCCCGCTCGTAGGATGATCGATCACGCGTCCGAATTGCCCTAATTGTTACTCACCAAATCGTGATCTTTCCCTAAAGGCGGGCGGCCCAGCTGCCGAAGGAACCAGTGACCCCTTCACTGCACGGGTTCGCCCCCGGCTTCTTCCCCGAGCCGGCTCCGTCCCGCATCCTTCCCCCCCAGGAGGCCTGGTGTCCGTTCTCCTCGAGCAGCCCGCAAGCCTGGTCGCCTACCGCCCGAACAAGCCGACGGCCATGGTCGTCGTGGCCGACCCGCGCGTCCGCTCCACCGTGACCCGCCACCTGTGGGCCCTCGGAGTACGCGACGTGATCGAGGCTTCTTCCATCGCGGAGGCACGTCCCCGCGTCGGCAACCCGCGCGACATCTGCGTTGCCGACGTCCACCTGCCCGACGGCAGCGGCCTGACCCTGCTGTCCGAGACCCGCGCCGCGGGCTGGCCCAACGGCCTCGCCCTCTCGGCCGCCGATGACATCGGCGCCGTACGAAACGCCCTGGCGGGCGGCGTGAAGGGCTATGTAGTCACCGGTACCCGTACGAACATCGGCCACCCGACCCGACCCGGCGCCGCCCCCATCGGCGCCGCGGCCGCGCGGCTCGGCCACCGCCGCCCCCCGGGTGCCCCGAGCCACCCGGGCGGCTACCGCGAGCTCTCCGGCCGTGAGGTCGAAGTGCTCCGGCTCGTCGCGGAGGGCCAGTCGAACAAGGCGATCGGCGTCTCCATGGGCCTCTCCGCCCTCACCGTGAAGAGCCACCTCGCCCGCATCGCCCGCAAGCTGGGCACCGGCGACCGCGCCGGCATGGTCGCGGTGGCCCTGCGGACGGGGATCATCCACTGACGGATCGGTCCACGAGAAGCCGGCGCCTGTCGACGGAACGTTCCGTCGACAGGCGCTTGCCGTTCACCGATACCCTTGACAGGTGACCGACGCCCAAGAGACCGCAGCAGACACAGCACTGCGCACCACCGGGGGCGGCCCCCCGGACGACGATGTCCCTGCGAATGGGCTTCCGATCCCGTTGCTGGAGCCCCGCGAGGGGATTCCGCCCGTCGTCGAGACCGAGGACGCCCTCGCCGAGGTGATCGCCGCCTTCGCGGCGGGCCGCGGCCCCGTGGCCGTGGACGCCGAGCGCGCCTCCGGCTACCGCTACGGCCAGCGCGCCTACCTCGTGCAGCTCCGCCGCGAGGGCGCGGGCACCGCGCTCATCGACCCGGTGGGCTGCCCCGACCTCTCGGGACTCGGCGACGCGCTCGCCGGGACCGAGTGGATCCTGCACGCCGCGACCCAGGATCTTCCGTGCCTGCGCGACATAGGCATGCTGCCGACCTCGCTGTTCGACACCGAGCTGGCCGGGCGGCTCGCGGGCTTCCCGCGCGTCGGCCTCGGCGCGATGGTCGAGTCCGTCCTCGGCTACGCCCTGGAGAAGGGCCACTCCGCCGTGGACTGGTCCACCAGGCCACTGCCCGAGCCCTGGCTGCGGTACGCGGCACTCGACGTGGAACTCCTCGTCGACCTGCGGGACGCCCTGGAGAAGGAGCTCGACCGGCAGGGCAAGCTGGAGTGGGCGCACCAGGAGTTCGACGCGATCGCCTCCGCCCCGCCCGCCCCGCCGCGCAAGGACCCGTGGCGGCGGACCTCCGGCATGCACAAGGTGCGCCGCCGTCGCCAGATGGCGGTCGTACGGGAGCTGTGGACGGCCCGTGACAAGGTCGCCCAGCGGCGGGACGTCTCCCCCGGCAAGGTGCTGAGCGACGCGGCGATCGTGGAGGCCTCGCTCGCGGTGCCGGTGAACCTGGCCGCACTCTCGGCGCTGCCCGGTTTCGGGCACCGGATGGGTCGCCGTCAGCTGGAGCAGTGGCAGGCGGCCGTCGACCGCGCCCGCGCCCTGCCGGAGAGCGAGCTTCCCCAGCCCGGCCAGCAGGTGGCGGGCCCGCCCCCGCCGCGCGCCTGGGCGGACAAGGACCCGGTCGCGGCGGCCCGCCTGTCGGCGGCGCGCGCGTCGGTCTCGGCCCTCGCGGAGGAGCTGAACCTGCCGCAGGAGAACCTGATCACGCCGGACACGGTGCGACGGGTGTGCTGGGAGCCGCCGGCCGCGGCGGACGCGGACGGCGTCGCCGCCGCCCTCGCGGACCACGGCGCGCGCCCCTGGCAGGTCGAACTGGTGACCCCGCTCCTGGTGAAGGCGCTGACGGCCACCGCGTGACCCCGCGCGCCGTCCGATCCGAGAGCCCCCGGCGTGCCGAAATGCGCCGGGGGCTCCGTCATGTCCGGCAGGCTTCGGGGTGTGACCTTCGCCGCTTGGGCCCCAGGGGCTGGGCAGCTTGGTTACCCACAAGTAGCATGGGGGAAGCAAGCGCACGCTTAGGCGTGCCGCAGCAGTGCCATCCCGCACCCTGGAGGAGAGCCATCGTGCCTCGTACCGTCAGGGACGTCGTCTTCGTCGACGGCGTCCGCACCCCGTTCGGCAAGGCGGGCCCGAAGGGCATCTACCACGAGACCCGCGCCGACGATCTCGTCGTCAAGGCCATCCGGGAGCTGCTGCGCCGCAACCCCGGCCTCGACCCCGCGAAGATCGACGAGGTCGCCATCGCCGCGACCACGCAGATCGGTGACCAGGGTCTGACCCTCGGCCGTACGGCGGGCATCCTCGCCGGCCTGCCGCAGTCGGTGCCGGGCTACTCCATCGACCGCATGTGTGCCGGTGCGCTCACGGCCGTCACGAGCGTCGCCGGTTCGATCGCCTTCGGCGCCTACGACGCCGTCATCGCCGGTGGCGTCGAGCACATGGGCCGCCACCCCATGGGCGAGGGCGTCGACCCGAACCCGCGCTTCGTGTCGGAGAAGCTCGTCGACGAGTCCGCCCTCTTCATGGGCATGACCGCCGAGAACCTGCACGACCGCTACCCGAGCATCACCAAGCAGCGCGCCGACGAGTACGCCGTGCGCTCGCAGGAGAAGGCCGCCAAGGCGTACGCCGACGGCAAGATCCAGCAGGACCTGGTGCCGATCTCGGTCCGCCGCACCGACGCCTCCACCGGTGAGACCGGCTGGGGCCTGGTCACCGCCGACGAGCCGATGCGCCCGGGCACCACCCTGGAGTCGCTGGCCAACCTGAAGACGCCGTTCCGCGTCCACGGCAACGTCACCGCGGGCAACGCGGCCGGTCTCAACGACGGCGCCACCGCCTCGATCATCGCCTCCGAGGACTTCGCCCGCGAGCACGACCTCCCGGTGAAGATGCGCCTCGTCTCGTACGCCTTCGCCGGCGTCGAGCCCGAGGTCATGGGCTACGGCCCGATCCCGGCGACCGAGAAGGCCCTCGCGAAGGCCGGTCTGTCCATCGAGGACATCGACCTCTTCGAGGTCAACGAGGCCTTCGCGGTCCAGGTCCTCGCCTTCCTGGAGCACTACGGCATCGCCGACGACGACGCCCGCGTCAACCAGTACGGCGGCGCCATCGCCTACGGTCACCCGCTCGCCTCCTCCGGCGTCCGTCTGATGACGCAGCTGGCTCGCCAGTTCGAGGAGAACCCGCAGGTCCGCTACGGCCTCAACACGATGTGCGTCGGCTTCGGCATGGGCGCCACGGTCATCTGGGAAAACCCCCACTGGGAGGGCAAGTGAGCACCACCGCCGAGCTTCTGAAGGGCGCCGCGGAGCTCTTCCCCGACGAGGTCGTCACCAGCGCCCACGTACGGCACTTCGAACTGCCCGCGGGTGCGGGCCGGTTCGCCCTGATCACGCTGGACAACGGCTTCGACCACACCAAGCCGACCACCTTCGGCCCGCAGTCGCTCGCCAACCTGAACACGGCGATCGACCAGGTCGAGGCCGAGGCCGCGAACGGTGAGATCACCGGCGTCGGCATCACCGGCAAGCCGTTCATCTTCGCCGTCGGCGCCGACCTCAAGGGCGTCGAGCTGCTCAAGAAGCACGACGAGGCGCTCGCCATCGGCAAGGGCGGCCACGACGTCTTCAAGCGGCTGTCCGCGCTCGCCGTGCCGACCTTCGCCTACTACAACGGCGCGGCCATGGGCGGCGGCGTCGAGGTCGGTCTGCACTGCACCTACCGCACCGTGTCGAAGGCCCTGCCGGCCTTCTCGCTGCCCGAGGTCTTCCTCGGTCTGGTGCCCGGCTGGGGCGGCTGCGCCATCCTGCCGAACCTGATCGGTGCCGAGAAGGCCGTCTCGGTCATCATCGAGAACTCGCTGAACCAGAACCGTCAGCTCAAGGGCAAGCAGGTCTTCGAGCTCGGCATCGCCGACGCGCTGTTCGAGGGCGCGGACTTCCTGGAGCAGTCGCTGATCTGGACGGCCTCCGTCCTCAACGGCTCCGTGACCGTCGAGCGCCCGGCGATCGACCGCGGCGAGGCCTGGGACCAGGCCGTCGCCAAGGGCCGCGCCATCGCCGACTCCAAGGTGCACGGTGCCGCCCCGGCCGCCTACCGCGCCCTTGAGATCATCGAGGCCGCCAAGGACGGCGACCTGCAGAAGGGCTTCGACGCCGAGGACCAGGCCCTCGCGGACCTGATCATGGGCGGCGAGCTGCGCTCCGGCATCTACGCCTTCAACCTGGTGCAGAAGCGCGGCAAGCGCCCCGCCGGTGCCCCGGACAAGTCGCTGGCCCGCCCGGTCACCAAGGTCGGTGTCGTCGGCGCCGGTCTGATGGCCTCCCAGCTCGCGCTGCTCTTCCTGCGCCGCCTCGAGGTGCCGGTCGTCCTGACCGACATCGACCAGGAGCGCGTCGACAAGGGTGTGGGCTACGTCCACGCCGAGATCGAGAAGCTGCTCGGCAAGGGCCGCATCAACCAGGACAAGGCCAACCGTCTCAAGGGCCTGGTCTCCGGTGTCCTGGACAAGGCCGCGGGCTTCGCGGACGCGGACTTCATCATCGAGGCCGTGTTCGAGGAGATGTCCGTCAAGCAGAAGGTGTTCGCGGAGGTCGAGGCGGTCGCCCCGGCGCACGCGATCCTCGCCACCAACACCTCCTCGCTGTCCGTCTCGGAGATGGCCTCCAAGCTCCAGCACCCGGAGCGCGTGGTCGGCTTCCACTTCTTCAACCCGGTCGCGATCCTCCCGCTCCTGGAGATCGTGCGCGGCGAGAAGACGGACGACGCCTCCCTCGCCACCGCGTTCGGTGTCGCGAAGAAGCTGAAGAAGACCGCGGTCCTCACCAAGGACGCCCCGGCGTTCGTCGTGAACCGCATCCTGACCCGCTTCATGGGCGAGATCCAGAACGTCATCGACGAGGGCACCTCGGTCGAGACGGCCGAGAAGGCCATCGAGCCGCTCGGTCTGCCGATGTCGCCGCTGGTGCTCCTGGAGCTCGTCGGCCCGGCGATCGGTCTGCACGTCTCCGAGACCCTGAACCGCTCCTTCCCGGAGCGCTTCACCGTCTCGCCGAACCTCAAGCGTGTGGTCGAGGCCGGCAAGCGCGGCTTCTACGTCTACAACGCGGAGAACGGCTTCAAGCCGGAGCTCGACCCGGAGGTCGCCGCCCTCCTCGTCCAGGGCGACTCCGTCCTGACCGAGGAGCAGGTCCGCGACCGCGTCCTGGACGCGGTGGCGCAGGAGATCGGCCTGATGCTGGAGGAGGGTGTCGTCGCCGAGGCGCAGGACATCGACCTCTGCCTGATCACCGGTGCGGGCTGGCCCTTCCACCTGGGCGGCATCACGCCGTACCTGGACCGTGAGGGTGTCTCCGAGCGCGTCAACGGCAAGCGTTTCCTGGCGCAGGGCGTGGCGAGCGTCCCGGCGTAACGACACCGGCCTCGCGCCCCAGGGCGTACGAGAACGGCCCCGGCACCTTCTTCAGGTGCCGGGGCCGTTCGCGTACCGTCAGACGCTCTTCTGGAGCACCTCGGTCGCGCCTGGAAGCCCTTCGGCCGTGCTGGGAGGGTCCTCGGGCGGGCCTGGGGGCTCCTCGGGCGGGCCTGGGAGCCCCGAGCTCTTCGGGGCGTCACCCTATGGAGCGCCAGCCCTCCAGGAGCAGACCCTCCGACGCCGCCTTCTGGCGGGTGGTGATCGGCGCGCCCGCGCCGATCCGGGCCATCGCGACCAGGCGCCCGTCGAGCCCGCGGGTCAGGACGGTGGCGAGCTCGCCGTGCGGCTCCCCGGTCTCCGACCAGTGGATGCCCTCCGCCTCCTGCTCGCTCGGGTAGGCGGCGAGGGCGAGCCGTCCGTCGGCGGACTGCTGGGCGAGGACCGTGCAGTCGAAACCGTCGATGAGGCAGCGGGTGGCGGCGAGCCGTCCGGTGCCGACGGCCTTGCCGAGCACCGTCGGCTCCAGGGAGCGCTCCGGCGACCAGGCGCGGACCTGGCCGTCCAGGTCGAGGTAGAAGAGCGTGACGTGCCCGGAGGGGCCGGTCGTGGCCGCCAGGGTGCCCATGGTCACCGACGCGGGCAGCAGCTCCTCGCGGATCGGCTTGGCCCCGGACTCGCGCTGCACGTAGCGGACGAGACCCTTGGCGTGCGAGCTGTACAGCTCGACGAAGCCGGAGCCGTTGGTGACCGCGACCGGCGAGGGGTCGGTCTTTGAACCCATCAGGTCCCACCAGGGGTGCCAGCCACCGGCGTCCTTCTGGGCCCGCACGCTCAGCCCGCCGCCGCCGTTGCGCATGAAGGCGTACACGCGGCCCTGGCCGTCCACCGCGACGGCGGGGTTGCCGGTCCACGGCCCCTTGCCGTTGGAGTGCCCGATCGAGCGCCAGGCCACCGCGGGGCGGCCCGTCTGGAACTGGACGCTGTGGACCAGTTCCACGTGGTCGTCGCCGCTGTCCGTGGGCCGCAGACCGACGAGGTGGACGTAGCGGTCGGCGCCCTGGCCGACCGCGAGGAAGGGGGTCAGACCGTCGCCGCCGAGCGAGACGGGCCCGCTCCAGCTCCCGTCGGGCTGCTCGGTCCAGCGCACCACCTCTCCGTCCTTGGGCAGGTAGGCGCTGAACCGGCCTTCCGCCCCTCTGGTCAGCCAGGCTCCCTGGAGCAGGGGGGCGGTGGAGGAGCCGTGGGAAGGGGCGGTGGGGGCCTGGGATCGATTAGCCATGGGGGGATCCAGCACTCCGGTCGTCGGAAGGAGTTCGGGTACGAACCGACTGTAGTCGCCCTCCCGAACGGTCCCTTCCGCGCCTGCGGAATCGGCCGCCCTGTCGCCCGCTCAGTACTTAGCGTCCTGGCCCACCTGCCCGAGCCGGCTGTGACTGCGCCCGTACAGGAAGTACACGACGATGCCGATCACCATCCACACGCCGAAGCGGAACCAGGTCTCCAGGGGCAGGTTGAGCATCAGCCAGAACGAGGCGGCGATGGAGAGGATCGGCAGCACCGGCACCCAGGGGGTGCGGAAGGCGCGCGGCAGGTCGGGGCGGGTGCGGCGGAGCACCATGACGCCGACGGCCACCACGACGAAGGCGAAGAGCGTGCCGATGTTCACCAGGGTCGCGAGCTCGTTGATGCTGGTGAAGCCGGCGACGATGGCGATGATCACACCGAGCAGGATGGTGGGCCGGTAGGGGGTCCGGAAGCGCGGGTGCGTGATGGAGAAGAAGCGCGGCAGCAGGCCGTCGCGGCTCATCGCGAAGAACACGCGGGTCTGGCCGAGGAGCAGGATCAGACAGACCGTGGTGAGGCCGACGGCGGCGCCGAAGCTGATCACGCCCGCGTAGAAGGGATGCCCGGCGGCCTTGAAGGCGTCGGCGAGCGGGGCGCTCACGGACAGCTCCGTGTAGTGCTGCATGCCGGTGACGACCAGGGCGACGGCCACGTAGAGCACGGTGCAGATGAAGAGCGAGCCGAGGATGCCCCGGGGCATGTCCCGTTGCGGCAGCTTGGTCTCCTCGGCGGCGGTGGCCACCACGTCGAAGCCGATGAAGGCGAAGAACACGACGGAGGCGGCGGTGAAGATGCCCATGACGCCGAAGTTGGTCGGCTCGTACCCGAAGATCAGCTGGACGAGCGGCGAGTCCCAGTTGGAGCCGCCGCCCTCGGGGGTGACGGCCGGCGGGATGAAGGGCTTGTAGTTGTCGCCGACGATGAAGAACAGACCGGCGACGATCACGATCATGACCACGGTCACCTTGATCGCCACGACGAGCGCGGTGATCCGGGCGGAGAGCTTCATGCCCAGGACGAGGACGACGGTCAGCACCAGGACGAGGAGGAAGGCCAGGATGTCGAAGGAGCCGCCCGGCACGTCCGGGCCTTCGAGCGCCGCGGGTAGGTGCCAGTCGATGTTGTCCATGAGCGAGCGGACGTAGCCCGACCAGCCGACGGCGACCACCGCCGTACCGAGGGCGAACTCCAGGACGAGGTCCCAGCCGATGATCCAGGCGGGCAGCTCGCCGATCGAGGCGTACGCGAAGGTGTACGCCGATCCCGCCACCGGCACCGTCGAGGCGAACTCGGCGTAGCACAGGGCGGCGAGGGCGCAGACGATGCCCGCCGCGACGAAGGCGAGGGCCGTGGCCGGGCCCGCGTTCTCCTTGGCGACCTTGCCCGTGAGGACGAAGATGCCGGTTCCGATGATGACGCCGACGCCGAACACCATCAGATCCCAGGCGGACAGGGATTTCCGGAGTGCGTGCTCCGGTTCCTCCGTGTCGCGGATCGACTGCTCGACCGACTTGGTCCGGAAGATTCCGGAGTTGGCCCGTGGCTGTTGGTCCGTACTCACCCTGGTACCTCCGCGCCGTACTTGAACCTCGGTCGCTCTCGACCACCGCGGTCGGGTGGCTGTGTTACGCCTGCCCACACAGAGTCAGAATGCACGCGAAAGGGCCGGTCGGCACCCGGGAGGGTGAGCCGACCGGCCCAAAGGTGACGCTTGGTGACCGTTGCCCCGGGTCGGGGGTCAGTCGCGGGCGGGCTCCACGGCCTGCGCGCTGCTCTCGAAACGTCCGTCCAGACGCGAGACCAGACCGGTGACCTGACGGGCGATGTCCGGGGCGGTCAGACCGATCTCCGCCAGGACCTCGCCGCGGGAGGCGTGGTCCAGGAAGCGCGGCGGGATGCCGAAGTCACGCAGCGGCACGTCCACGCCGGCGTCGCGGAGCGCCTGGGCGACGGCCGAGCCGACGCCGCCGACGCGGCTGTTGTCCTCGACGGTGACGACGACCCGGTGCCGCTCGGCGAGCGGGGCGAGGGCCTCGTCGACGGGCTTGACCCATCGGGGGTCGACGACCGTGGTGGAGATGCCGTGCCGGTCGAGCAGGTCGGCGATCTCCAGGCACATCGGCGCGAGCGCGCCGACGGAGACCAGGAGGACGTCCGGGCGGTCCGAGCCGGGCTCGCGGAGCACGTCCATGCCGCCGACGCGGCGCAGGGCGGGTACGGCGGGGCCGACGGCGCCCTTGGAGAAGCGGACCACGGTGGGGGCGTCGGTGACCTCGACGGCCTCGCGCAGCTGGGCGCGGACCTGGTCGGCGTCGCGCGGGGCGGCGAGCCGCAGGCCGGGTACGACCTGGAGGATCGACATGTCCCACATGCCGTTGTGGGAGGCCCCGTCGGTGCCGGTGACGCCGGCCCGGTCCAGGACGAAGGTGACGCCGCACTTGTGCAGGGCCACGTCCATCAGGACCTGGTCGAAGGCACGGTTGAGGAAGGTCGCGTAGACCGCGAAGACGGGATGCAGACCGCCGGTGGCGAGGCCCGCCGCGGAGACCGCGGCGTGCTGCTCGGCGATGCCGACGTCGAAGACCCGCTCGGGGAAGGCCTTGGCGAACTTGTCGAGGCCGACGGGCTGGAGCATGGCCGCGGTGATGGCGACGATGTCCGCGCGCTCCTTGCCGAGCGCGACCATCTCCTCGGCGAAGACGCCGGTCCAGTCGGCGCCGGAGGAGGCGATGGGCAGGCCGGTGTCGGGGTGGATCTTGCCGACGGCGTGGAAGCGGTCGGCCTCGTCCTGGAGGGCCGGCTGGTAGCCGCGGCCCTTCTCGGTGAGGCAGTGGACGATCACGGGGCCGCCGAAGCGCTTGGCGCGCGTCAGGGCCGACTCCAGGGCCTCGATGTCGTGGCCGTCGATGGGGCCGACGTACTTGAGGCCGAGGTCCTCGAACATGCCCTGCGGGGCGATGAAGTCCTTGAGGCCCTTCTTGGCGCCGTGCAGGGTCTCGTAGAGCGGCTTCCCGACGACGGGGGTGCGCTCCAGGATGTCCTTGCCGCGGGCGAGGAAGCGCTCGTAGCCGTCGGTGGTGCGCAGGGTGGCCAGGTGGTTGGCGAGGCCGCCGATGGTGGGCGCGTAGGAGCGCTCGTTGTCGTTGACGACGATGACGAGCGGGCGGTCCTTGGCGGCGGCGATGTTGTTCAGCGCCTCCCAGGCCATGCCGCCGGTGAGGGCCCCGTCGCCGATGACGGCGACGACGTGGTCGTCCTTGCGCAGGACCTCGTTGGCCTTGGCGAGGCCGTCGGCCCAGCCGAGGACCGTGGAGGCGTGCGAGTTCTCGATGACGTCGTGCTCGGACTCGGCCTGCGAGGGGTAGCCGGAGAGGCCGCCCTTCATCTTGAGCTTGGAGAAGTCCTGGCGGCCCGTGAGCAGCTTGTGGACGTAGCTCTGGTGGCCGGTGTCCCAGAGGACCTTGTCCTTCGGGGAGTCGAACACGCGGTGCAGGGCGATGGTCAGCTCGACCACGCCGAGGTTGGGCCCGAGGTGCCCGCCGGTCTTGGAGACGGCGTCCACGAGGAACGTCCTGATCTCGTCGGCCAGCTGGTCCAGCTGTTCCGGGGAGAGCCGGTCCAGATCTCGCGGTCCCCTGATACGGGTCAGCAGAGCCACCCGTGCCTCCTTGCGTTTGAGCTGGTCGAGCTTGCCGATTTGTCGAGTCTAATGTTCCGTCTTGGATCGTGGGCATCGGGCCGGGGGGTGAGGCGTCACCCTCACGGCCTACATGTCGCTGATCTGTACGGCTCTGTACGGGCCGGGCACTGCTCCGGACGCAGCAGTGCCCGGCGCCGGTTTCACGGCGCCGGGCGGTGTGGCGAGCGTTACGCGACCTAGGCGCGTCCTGCCGTCTTCTGCGTCTTGCGGGAGACCGAGTCGATGATCACGGCGATGAGCAGGACCGCTCCGGTGATCATGTACTGGATCGCGTTGGAGGACAGGTTCATCTGGTTGAGGCCCTGGACGATCGACTGGATGACCAGGATGCCGAGGAGCGCCGACCAGACCTTGCCGCGTCCGCCGAACAGGGACGTACCGCCGATGACCGCTGCGGCGATGCACATCATCAGCTGGTTGCCGCCGCCGAGGGAGCGGTCGGCGCCGCCGGTCGCGGAGGCGAGGAACAGACCGCCGATCGCGCCCATCGTGCCGGAGATCATGAAGACCGAGATCCGGATCCACGAGACGTTGATGCCGGCGCGGCGGGCGGCCTCGATGCCACCGCCGACGGCGAAGACCTGACGGCCGTACGTGGTGCGGCGGAGCACGAAGTCGGTGACGAGCAGGATCACCAGGAAGATCACCAGCGAGAGCGGCAGGCCCTGCTCCTGGTTGAAGCCGTAGGCGGCGACCAGGACCAGGACCGCGAGGACCGCGGTGCGCAGGATGATCTCGCTCTGCGGGCGGTGCGGCAGCTCGGCGGCCTTGCGGCGGCGGGAGTCGCGCAGCTGGGCGAGGTAGAAGGCGGCGACGACGACCACGGCGAGGCCGTAGGCGGCGGCGACGTCGGCGAAGTAGTACTTCGTGAGGTCGGCGACGAAGCTGCCGATCGGGGTGGGGATGGTGGACTTGTCCCCCATCACCCAGGTCTGGAGGCCGGCCCAGCCGAGGAAGCCGGCCAGGGTGACGACGAAGGCGGGCACGCCGATCTTGGCGAAGACCAGGCCGTGGAAGGCGCCGAGCAGGGTGCCGGACAGGATGCCGAGGATGATGGCGAGGCCGTCGGGCATGTCGGTGCCGAGGACGCCCCAGACCGAGCCGGCCAGACCCGCCACGGAACCGACGGCGAGGTCGATCTCGCCGAGCAGCAGCACGAAGACGATGCCGACGGCCATGATGCCGGGGCCGACCGCGTACAGCGTGATCTGGTCGAGGTTGTACGAGGTGATGAAGTTGCCGGTGAGGGCCTGGAAGACGATGCCGATGACGATCAGGCCGACGACGACGGGCAGCGAGCCGATCTCACCGGAGCGGATCTTGCGCTTGAACTCCTCGACGTAACCCTTGAAGCCCTGCTCGCGCACGAGGAGGCGGGGGTCGACGGCGGGGATCGCGGCGGCGGCCGGGGCCTCGCTCACCGGGGTCGTCTCCTCGGTGGTACGGGGCTCGGGCACCGCTGCCTCTTCGCTCGCGGTGGGAGGGGTGTTGCTCACTTCGCTACCTCCGCGTTGCGGGCCTGACGGCGGGTCACGGCGTTGTCCGTGGCACCGGTGATCGCGGCGATGATCTCTTCGTGCGTGGTGGTGGCCACCGGGAAGGTGCCGTTGTTGCGGCCCAGACGGAGCACGGCCACGGTGTCGGCGACGGCCTTCACATCGGCCATGTTGTGGCTGATGAGGATGACGCCGAGGCCCTGCTCGCGCAGCCGCTCGACCAGGTCGAGGACCTGGGCGGTCTGCTCGACGCCGAGGGCGGCGGTCGGCTCGTCCAGGATCACGATCTTGGGGTCGCCGACCAGGGCGCGCGCGATGGCGACGACCTGTCGCTGGCCGCCGGAGAGGGCGGCGACGGGGATGCGGACGCTGGGGATGCGGATGGAGAGGGTGGAGAGCAGGTCCTTGGCCCGCTTCTCCATGGCGACCTCGTCGAGGACGCCGCCCTTCTTGATCTCGCGGCCGAGGAACAGGTTGGCGACGACGTCGAGGTTGTCGCAGAGCGCGAGGTCCTGGTAGACGGTCGCGACACCGAGGTTCTGGGAGTCGTGCGGGCGCTGGATCTCGACCTGCTCGCCCTCCCACTCGATGACGCCCTCGTCGATGGGGTGCACACCGGCGATCGTCTTGACCAGCGTGGACTTTCCCGCTCCGTTGTCGCCGACGAGCGCGACGACCTCTCCTGCGTGGACTTCGAGATCGACACCGGAGAGGACCTGAACCGCTCCGAATCGCTTGAAGATCCCACGCAACGCCAGCACGGGCGTCTGGGACACGTGAACCAACTCCTTCGCCGCGCGCGGGCGGCGGCATGTCGCGCCGCCGGGCAGCGCCAAAGTTCGAGGGGGGGCTGAGCTCGTCCGGCCCCCGGACCGACAGCGGGGTCTGGGTCGGCCGGGGGCCGGACGGGCAGGGGGGCGGATCCGGCGGTGGTGGGCCGGGGTCGTACGGGGGGCGAACGCTCCGTCGGGGTGACCCTCCGTCTCGGGGGTCACACTCCGGTGGGGTCTTCACCCTCTGTACACGGGCCGGTTGGCGGGATCCGTGGTGCCGGGCCCTCGGGGGGCCCGGCGGGCTCGGCTCAGGGGGTTACTTGACGCCCAGGGCCGTGCACTTGGCGGCCAGGTCCGAGGTGCAGAGGTCGGCGGCCTTGTAGATGCCGTCCTTGATCACCGTGGTCTGGATGTTGGTCTTGTCGACGACGACCGGCGGGAACAGCGTCGACGGCACGCCGTCGGTCGCACCCTGGGCGCCGAGCTCCTTGCCCTGGAGCAGGTTCACCGCGAACTTGGCGGCCTCGGGGGCCAGCTGGAGCGGCGACTTGTAGATCGTGAAGGTCTGCGAACCGGCGATGATGCGCTGGATGCCCGCGACCTCGGCGTCCTGACCGCCGACCGGGATGCTCTTGATGCCGGCGTTCTCGAGGGAGGTGATGATGCCGCCCGCCATGCCGTCGTTGGCGGAGTAGACGGCGCCGATCTTGTCCTTGCCGACCGAGGAGATCGCGGCGGACATCTTCTCGCCGGCGACCTTCGGGTCCCACTCGCCGGACGCCTCGTAGGCGATCTTGCCGACCTTGCCGTCGAGGGCGGCGTGGGCGCCCTTCTTGAACAGCGCGGCGTTCGGGTCCTTCTCGTCACCGTTGATCATGACGACCTGGGCGGCGGCGGCCTTGGTGCCGAGGGCGGCCAGCAGGGCCTGGCCCTGGAGCTCGCCGACCTTGTTGTTGTCGTGGCTGACGTAGGCGTCGGCGCCCTTGACGGCACGGTCGTACGCGACGACCTTGACGCCCTTGGCCTTGGCCTCCGCGACCCAGCCCTCGGCCTTGGTCGCGTCCACCGGGTCGAGCGCGATGACCTTGATGCCGTCGGCGATCAGCTGGTCGAACTGCTGCTTCTGCTTGACGACGTCGGAGACCGCGTTGTTGTACACGACCTCGCAGTCGCCGCACGCGGCCTTGACGGCCTTCTCGAACTGGGGCTTGTCGAGGGCCTCGTAGCGCGAGGTCTTGTTCTCGGGAAGGAGCAGACCGATCTTGGTCGAGCTGCCCTTGTCTTCCTTGTCGCCGCCGGCCTGGCCGCAGGCGGCGAGCGAGAGGGCCATCGAAACCGCGGCCGTTGCTATGACGGCACGACGCGTCACTGCGTTCATGTGGGGTTGCCTCCCTGACGAGGCCGCGACGTTGCGGCCGAGGTGTCCCGAAGTCAACTCGGCCGCAACGTTGCCGTCAAGAAGTAAATTCTTAACGAGATGACAACGGTGGTGTTCGTTATCTAAGTGAAGGCAAGCCGGGAGACCGGAGCGGCCGTGGGCAGCGCACTCTCCAACAGGGTCGAATCGCCCATTTCACTCAGTACGAGAGCGAGGGCGCCGAGCACCTCGGCGCGGCCTCCCAGGGCCCCCTGGGCCAGCGAGAGCTGCCGGGCGGCACTGGGGATCGCGTACCGCGAGACGGAGTCCCTGATGGGCGCCAGGACCAGCTCCCCGGCCTCCGCGAGGTCGCCGCCGAGCACCACCCGGCTCGGGTTCAGAAGGTTGCAGAGGTTGGCGATGCCGCTGCCGATGTGCCGCCCGACGTCGGCGATCACCCGGCGGCAGCCCGGGTCGCCCTCCCGGGCCAGCTGGACGACCCGCTCCATGGTCAGATCGGGGCCGTGGCTGGGCTGCAGCAGCGGCAGCACGTACCGGGCGGCCGTGAAGGTCTCCAGGCAGCCGCGGTTGCCGCAGCGGCAGACCGGGCCCGACTCGTCGAGGGTGATGTGCCCGATCTCGCCCGCGGTACCGCCGGGGCCCCGGTAGACCCGCCCGTCGATGACGAGGCCGGCGCCGACGCCGCTCGCCACCTTGATGTACGCCAGGTCCTTGACGCCCCGCCCGCTGCCCCAGACCAGTTCGCCGAGCGCGCCGAGGTTGGCGTCGTTGTCGACGTGCACGGGGACTCCGAGGCGCCCGGAGAGCTCCTCGGCGGGGTTGATCCCGCTCCAGCCCGGCAGGATCGAGGTCGAGCCGAGGGTCCCGGAGGAGACGTCGATCGGGCCGGGTACGCCGAGCCCGACGCCGATCACCTTGTCCCGGCCGATCCCGGTGGCCTCGATCAGCCGGTTGACCAGCTGTTCCGCCCGGTCGAAGCCCTCGGCGGCGGAGGCGTCCACGTCGAGCGGCTCGGCCTCCTCGGCGAGCACCTGGTGGGCGAGGTTGCCGACGGCGACCCGCAGATGGGTGTGGCCGAAATCGACGCCGATCACGATGCCGGCGTCCCCGGAGAGGGAGACGCTGCGGGCCCGGCGGCCGCCCGCGGAGGTCGGCGTGACGTCGACGGTACCGCCGTCCTTCAGCTCCCTGACGATGTTGGAGACCGTCGCGGCGGACAGGCCCGTCGCCCGGGCGATCTCCGCCTGGGTGAGCGAGCCGGCCATGCGCACCGCCCGGACGACCCGTTCGAGATTGGCCCTGTGCAGAGACGTCTGCGACCCCGGAGTCTCCATCGACTCACTCACTCCCACCGTTTTCTCCAACATGTGAACTCTAAGGGGACGCTTTCGGCTTGCTCCCCGTCAAGACCTTGAGTGGCGGAGGGTCTGTGTCACACGACGCGCAGGGCCCCCGGCGCGGGTGCGCCGGGGGCCCTGGAGGCTGCGGGAACGGGTTACTTCACGGCGCCGGCGGTCAGACCGGCCACCACCTGCCGCTGGAAGATGATGTACGCGGCGAGCACCGGGAGCATCGCCATCACCAGACCGGCGAAGAGACCCGACCAGTCGCCCTTGTAGCCCTGGCTCGTGGCGAGCTGGACCAGGCCCTGGGAGAGCACCTTCTGGTCCTGCTCGGTGTTGAGCACGGTGGGCAGCAGGTACTGGTTCCACTGGCCGAGGAAGTTGAAGATGCCGACGCTGATGAGGCCCGGCTTGGCCATCGGCAGCATCACCTGGAAGAAGGTCCTGGTGTGCGAGGCGCCGTCCACGAAGGCCGCTTCCGCCACCGAGGTCGGCAGTGTGCGGAAGAAGGCCGTGAGGAAGAAGACGGTGAAGGGCAGCGAGTACGCGATGTAGACGAGGATCAGGCCGTGCGGGGTGTTGAGCAGGGCCAGGTTCTGCATCACGTAGAAGAGCGGCACGAGCGCCAGGATGATCGGGAAGCTCATCCCTCCGATGAAGAGGAAGTAGATGAAGCGGTTCCCGGGGAAGTCGAAGCGGGCCAGCACGTAGGCGGCCATCGAGCCGAAGAGCAGCGTGCCGATGAGGGAACCGCCGACGACCACGATCGTGTTCAGGAAGTAGTCGCTCATGTGTGCCTGGGACCAGGCGCGCGACCAGTTCTCGAAGTGCAGTCCGTCGGGCAGTGACCACGGGGAGGTGAAGATCGCCCGGTCGGTCTTGAACGAGGTCATGACCGCCCAGAGCAGCGGCATGACGACCATGATCGCCCAGATGATCAGGACGCCGTGCGAGAAGACGTTGAGGACCGCGCCCTCGCTCTTGGACTCCTTGCGGGCCGCGGGCGCCACCGTCTTGATGACCGTGGGACCCGAGCCGCCCGGGGAGCCGGGGCTCTCGACGCCGGGGGTGGCAGTGTCGGTCGTCTTCATCAGAACTCCAGCCGCTCGCGCCGGCCCAGCTTCATCACGATGGCCGCGAAGGCCAGCGTGACGAGGAGGAGCGCGACACCGATGGTCGTTGCGTAGGCGGCCTGACCGTCCCGGAACGCCTTCTGGTACACGTACAGCGGAAGGACGACGGTGGAGTAGTCGGGCCCGCCGCCGTTGGGGCCGACGGTCATGATCTGGACGACGGCGAAGGACTCCGCGCCGAGCGCCAGGATGCCCATGTAGATCCAGCCGGACTGCACGGTGTCCCAGAGCAGCGGCAGGGTGATCTTGAAGAAGGTCGTGAAGCGGTTGGCGCCGTCGAGCAGGGCGGCCTCGTAGAAGTCCCTCGGAATGGACGCCATGCCGGCCGAGAAGAGGACGACGAAGAAGCCGACCGTGGACCAGACGAGAACCGCCATCACACAGAGGAGGGCGAGGTCCGGATCGCCCAGCCAGTCCGGCTGAATACTGCCGAGACCCACGAGCTGCAGAGCGGAATTGATGGCTCCGCTATTCGGGTTGTAGGCGAACTGGAAGAGCAGCGCGACGATGGCGATCGACAGCACCTGCGGGAAGAAGTACACAATCTTGTAGAAGGCTGATCCGCGCACGCCGGCGATGGCCGCTCCACGACGGCGCCGACCACCGACATTGAGCATGAACGCGAAGAACAGCGCGAGTCCGACGGTCACCAGCGGCAGCACCACCGCGAGGGTCAGACTGTGCTGGAGCGATTTCCAGAAGATCTCGTCGTCCAGCATTCTGCTGTAGTTGTCGAATCCGACGAAGCCGAATTCGGGGCTCAGCCCTGTCCAGTCCGTGAGCGAGTAGTAGATGGACTGGATGAACGGCCAGATGACGAAGAGCGCGTAGAGCGCGAGGGGCGCCGCCAGGAACCCCACGATGAAACGGTACTTGCCGTGCTGCATTCCTACCGACCCCGATCTTCCCGCGGAGGCGCGCCGCGGGTGCCGCGCGCCAAGGGGCCGGGGCCCGCTCCCGGTCGGCGGGAAGGGGCCCCGGCACTGCTCACTGGTGCTTGTAGTGCTTGATCGAGGAGTCCTTGGCCGCTTCGTCGGCGAACTTCTGGATCTTCTTGATCGTCTCGGCCGGGGTCGCACGGCCGGCCATCATCTCGCCGATGCCCGCGACGCCGATCTTCTCCTTCTGGAGGGCGACGTACCAGTCCTGGAGGCGCGGGTTGACGACGTTCTGGCCGGCCTTCTCCAGAGCCGCGACACCGGACTTGAGGCCCGGCGTCAGCTCGATGCCGTCGGTGCCGCCGTTGTACGCGGAGAGGGACTTCACGGACTGCGTGAAGTTCTTGGACGAGGCCTCGCTGAGCATGATGCGCAGCTGCTCCATGCCGCCCTCGGGGTTCGCCGCCTTGGCCGGGACGATGAACGGCTCGCCGCCGGACGCCCACATCGTGCCGAAGGGCATCTTGTCGGAGGCGTCGAGGCCGCTCGGGGCGGAGACGGCCAGGTTGAAGTCGGCCGGCATGGTCTTGGCCGCCTCGTTCTCGACCCAGGAGCCGTTCGGGATGAACAGCGCCTTGCCCTCGGTCCAGGCGGTCTGCGACTGGATGTGGTCGAGGCCGGGGGTGCCCTTGAGGATGTAGCCCTTCTGGACGAGCTCGTAGTAGGCCTCGAAGCAGGCCTTGACCGCGGGGTGCTCCCAGGCCTTGGGCTCCAGGTTGTCGATGGCGTCCAGGACCTCGCGGCCGCCGACCTTGCCGATCATCGGGTAGAGCGAGAAGGGGAGGTAGTACGGGTGCTTGCCCGCGTACGTCCAGCCCGCGATGCCCTTCTTCTTGGCCTTCTCGCAGACGGCCAGCATCTCGTCCCAGGTCTCGGGGTACTTCGCGTCGAGCGAGTCGAGCAGCTTCTGCGAGTACCAGACGCCGTAGACGGTGTAGGCGTAGTAGAGGATCCAGACCGGGTCGCCGTCGAACTGGCCCATCTCGACGATGCCGGGCCGCAGGGTGTCGCGGACCTTCTTGCTCGGGTCGTCGACGGAGGCCGAGTCCAGGAGGGCGGTGAGGTCGGCCAGCTGCTTCTGTCCGACGAGGACGCCCATGTCCATCTGCTCGGCACCGGAGTTGTCGATGAGGTCCGGCGGGTTGCCACCGTTGAAGCGCGGCTGGAGCTCGGTGGTGATCTTCTGGGTGGGCGTGAACTTGACCTTGGCCTTGGGGTAATTCGTCTCGTAGACCTTGATCGCGTCCTTGGCGTACTGCTGTCCGAATCCGCCGTCGAAGAGAACGAAATCGAGCGGGGCCGACTCGTTCACCCCGAGCGGGTTCTTGTCGGTCTTCTGTCCCTTCTCGACCTTTTCGTTGCCATCGCCGCTGCTGCTCGCACAGGCGGAGAGGAAGCCCATGGTCGGCACGGAAATCAGGCCGATCGCGGCGGAACGCTTGATCAGATCGCGACGGCCAAGGCCCTCATTGGTCTGAGCGGAGGTGGATCCCATGCTCAAGTCCTCGCCTTCATTCAGGACTCAGGCGGTGTACCGGTCGCCCGTACTCTCGCCACAGGCGAAGGGCCCCGCCACCGCGGTCATTTGCAGCCGGGTCGTGCAGGCGTCGGGCCGTCGTGTGATGGATACGACTGGCTGGACGCCGACAGGTATAGTCCACTTCCCTTCGCCTGAGCAAGATCGAAAGCAGGTTTTCACGGCCATCTTTCCCGAGTTGAGACCTCCGGGATAAGCACGCGCGATCTGCGGCGTTTCGTCCAACCATCCGTCCGCGAATGCCCTTGACAGTGCCTCAGGACTACCCGTACTGGAGGGTCACAGCGCGGGTAAGGGCGTCGACACCCCGACACGAGGGGTGCAAATAGGGCATTCGGCCGGGATCGAAACAGTTGTGTCACAGACCCCCCTCCTGGTGAAGTTCCTGTAAGGACGATCCGGGATCATGGGGGTCCGGCCGTCTCCGTCCTCGTGTACGGACGAACGGTGGAACCTTCGTTTCCTCTCACTCTGGAGTACTACGTGGCCAACTCTTCTGGCCTGAACCGCTCGCGCGTCCTGTCCCGCGTGACGGTCGCGGCGATAACCGCCGCCCTCGTGAGCACCACCACCGCCGCGGTCGCGGCGGACGCGCCCAGCGCCTCCTTCGGCGCCGAGCAGAAGGCCTCGAACGCGAGCGCCTTCTCGGCCGCCTCCACCGCCGCCGCGACGCCGCGGAACTTCCTCTACGGCGTCAACAGCGCGGGCACCATCTGGGGCTACCAGCCGGTCGGCGGGGGCACCATCCAGCGCCTCGCGGACAACTCCGGCACGGGCTGGAACAGCCACAAGCACTTCAGCCAGGCCGACATGGACGGCGACGGCGGCTCCGACGGCTTCTACGCCGTCCGCAACGGCCGTCTGAACTACGCCGAGGTCGGTGCTCCGCGCGACCTCGGTGGCGGCTGGGGCGCCTACAACAAGATCATCTCCGCCTCCAACACCGGCGGCGGCGTGGCGGACGACCTGCTCGCCCGCGACAGCTCCGGTGTGCTCTGGCACTACCTGGGCTACGGCAACGGTGGCCTGACCCAGCGCTACCGGGTCGGCAGCGGCTGGAACGCCTACACCCAGATCGCCGGCAAGGGCGACGTCTCCGGTGACGGCCGGGCCGACCTCGTCGCCCGCGACCGTTCCGGCGTGCTGTGGCTGTACAAGGGCACCGGCAACTACAAGTCGCCCTTCACCACCCGCACCCGCATCGGCAGCGGCTGGAACGGCTACAACCTCATCGCCTCCTCGGGTGACCTGAACTTCGACAGCCGGGCCGACCTGGTCGCCCGCGACAGCGCCGGCGCGCTGTGGCTGTACAAGGGCACGGGCAACCCGTCGAGCCCGTACACCGGTCGCGTGAAGATCGGCACCTCCGGCTGGAACGGCTTCCGCGAGATCTTCTGATCCGCCGATCCGCAGCCTCCAGGCGCAGCGAAAGGGCCCCGCTCCTCTTCCGAGGAGCGGGGCCCTTCCCGTTACCGGATCCGCGCCGGTGTCAGCCGCGGCTGTGCTCAGCCACGGATGAGGTTGCGGAGCACGTACTGCATGATGCCGCCGTTGCGGTAGTAGTCCGCCTCACCGGGGGTGTCGATGCGGACGACCGCGTCGAACTCGACACCGGTGTCGGTGGTGACCTTGACCGTGCTCGGCGTGGTGCCCTCGTTCAGCTCCGTGACGCCCGCGATGGAGAAGGTCTCCTCGCCGGTCAGACCGAGCGAGTCGGCCGACTGGCCGGCCGGGAACTGGAGCGGCAGGACGCCCATGCCGATGAGGTTCGAGCGGTGGATGCGCTCGTACGACTCGGTGATGACGGCCTTGACGCCGAGGAGCGCGGTGCCCTTGGCGGCCCAGTCGCGGGACGAGCCGGAGCCGTACTCCTTGCCGCCCAGGATGACCAGCGGGGTGCCGGCGGCCTGGTAGTTCTGCGAGGCGTCGTAGATGAACGACACGGGCGCGCCCTCGACGGTGAAGTCGCGGGTGAAGCCGCCCTCGGTGCCCGGCGCGATCTGGTTGCGCAGGCGGATGTTGGCGAAGGTGCCGCGGATCATGACCTCGTGGTTGCCACGGCGCGAGCCGTAGGAGTTGAAGTCACGACGCTCCACACCGTGCTCGGTGAGGTACTTGCCGGCCGGGGTGTCGGCCTTGATGGCGCCGGCCGGGGAGATGTGGTCGGTGGTGACCGAGTCGCCCAGCTTGGCCAGCACGCGGGCGCCGACGATGTCGGTGACCGGGGTGGTCTCCATCGTCATGCCCTCGAAGTACGGGGGCTTGCGGACGTAGGTGGACTCGTTGTCCCACTCGAAGGTGTTGCCGGTCGGGATCGACAGCGCCTGCCACTGGGCGTCGCCCGCGAAGACGTCCTGGTAGGACTTGTTGAACATGTCCTCGCCGATGGCGTTGGCGACGACGTCGTTGACCTCGGCCTCCGTCGGCCAGATGTCGGCCAGGTAGACGGGCTTGCCGTCCTGGTCGACGCCGAGGGCGTCCTTGGTGATGTCCACCTTCATGGAACCCGCGAGGGCGTACGCGACGACCAGCGGCGGGGACGCCAGGTAGTTCATCTTGACGTCGGGGTTGATGCGACCCTCGAAGTTGCGGTTGCCCGAGAGCACCGAGGTCACGGCCAGGTCGTGCTCGTTGACGGCCTTGGAGACCTCTTCCGGCAGCGGGCCGGAGTTGCCGATGCAGGTGGTGCAGCCGTAGCCGACGAGGTTGAAGCCGACCTTGTCGAGGTACGGGGTGAGACCCGCCTTGTCGAAGTAGTCGGTGACGACCTTCGAGCCCGGGGCGAGGGTGGTCTTGACCCACGGCTTGCGGGTCAGGCCCTTCTCGGTGGCCTTCTTCGCGACGAGCGCGGCGGCGACCATCACGTACGGGTTCGACGTGTTGGTGCAGGAGGTGATCGCGGCGACGGTGACGGCGCCGTGGTCGATCTCGTAGGTCGAGCCGTCGGGGGCGGTCACGGTGACCGGCTTCGACGGGGCGCCGTTGGGGTGGTTCGCCGGGGCGTCGGAGGCCGGGAAGGACTCCTTGCCCGCCTCGTCGACCTCGTCCACGTAGTTGCGGACGTCCTGGGCGAACTGCGCGGCGGCGTTCGCGAGGACGATGCGGTCCTGCGGGCGCTTGGGGCCGGCGATCGAGGGGACGACCGTGGAGAGGTCGAGCTCCAGCTTCTCGGAGAAGTCGGGCTCGGCGGCCGGGTCGAGCCAGAGGCCCTGCTCCTTGGCGTACGCCTCGACGAGCGCGACCTGCTGAGCGGAGCGGCCGGTCAGCTTGAGGTAGTTCAGGGTCTCGCCGTCGATCGGGAAGACGGCGGCGGTGGAGCCGAACTCCGGCGACATGTTGCCGATGGTGGCGCGGTTCGCGAGGGAGGTGGCGGCGACGCCCTCACCGTAGAACTCGACGAACTTGCCGACGACGCCGTGCTTGCGCAGCATCTCGGTGATCGTGAGGACCAGGTCGGTGGCGGTGGTGCCGGCCGGGAGCTCGCCGGTCAGCTTGAAGCCGACGACGCGCGGGATCAGCATGGAGACCGGCTGGCCGAGCATCGCGGCCTCGGCCTCGATGCCGCCGACGCCCCAGCCCAGCACACCGAGGCCGTTGACCATGGTGGTGTGGGAGTCGGTGCCGACGAGGGTGTCGGGGTACGCCTGGCCGTTGCGGACCATGACGGTACGGGCCAGGTGCTCGATGTTCACCTGGTGGACGATGCCGGTGCCCGGGGGGACGACCTTGAAGTCGTCGAAGGCGGTCTGGCCCCAGCGCAGGAACTGGTAGCGCTCCTTGTTGCGGCCGTACTCCAGCTCGACGTTCTCCGCGAAGGCGGAGTTCGTGCCGAACTTGTCGGCGATGACGGAGTGGTCGATGACCATCTCGGCCGGGGAGAGCGGGTTGATCTTCGCCGGGTCGCCGCCGAGTGCCGCGACGGCCTCACGCATGGTGGCGAGGTCGACGACGCAGGGAACGCCGGTGAAGTCCTGCATGATCACGCGGGCCGGCGTGAACTGGATCTCCTGGCTCGGCTGGGCCTGCGAGTCCCAGCCACCGAGGGCCCGGATGTGGTCGGCGGTGATGTTCGCGCCGTCCTCGGTGCGGAGCAGGTTCTCCAGGAGGACCTTCAGGCTGTAAGGGAGGCGCGCGGAGCCCTCGACCTTGTCCAGCTTGAAGATCTCGTACGACTCGTCGCCCACGCGCAGCGTGCTGCGGGCGTCGAAGCTGTTCGCCGACACGACAGTCTCCTTCATCAATGTGCGCGTATTACCGCCATGCTGCCGCCACGACTCCTCGCCGATCCGCTAAGGTAAGGCTTAGTTAGGTAACCCTTACCGGGTGGGCGGCCACGGTGCGCCGTAAGCAGTTATCTCGATGTCGAGATAACTCTAGTGCATCCCCGCCGCCCGGTCATGCCCGGCATGGCTGTGACGGCCGTCATCCTGAGGACCGTCCGGCCGGCCGGGCCGCCGCGCCGTGCCACGAACACGGCCCTCACTCGCCCCTGGGGCGGGTCGAGGCGCGCGGGTGGAGTCGGGCCGGAATCATCAGGCCGCCCGGCGCGGGACTGGGCAGCGCGGGGTCGAGCCGGGCGACCAGGGTCGTGACGGCCGTCTCCGCGATCGTCTCCGGCCGCAATGTCACCGTGGTCACGGACGGGTCGGTATCGGCGTAGGCCGGATCCTCGCTGGTGCAGACGAGCAGCAGGTCGTCGGGTATCCGCAGGCCGTGGCGGGCCGCCGCCGCCCGGACCTGCCGGCCGCCGGGGTCGTAGACCGAGTGGACGGCGTCGCAGGCACGGTCGGAGAAGGCCCGGTCGAAGGCGTGGCCGGGCGCGTCGTCCGGGTCGAAGGCGATCACCGACGGCACCTGGCCGTGCTCCCGGCACCACTGTTCATAGGCCCGGGTCACGGCGCCGGTGTAGTACTCCCGGCCGAACCCGGCGTGCAACGCGATCCGGTGCGCACCGGCGGCCGCCAGGTGGTCGAGGACCTCGCGGGTGGTCGTGGCGTGGTCGTTGTCGACCCAGATGTCGTCGGGACGCGGGTCCACGGGGCGGCCGTCGAAGACCACGGGGATCCCCCGGGCCCGCAGGGCGCGCAGGACCCGGTCGTCCTCGGGGCTGTCGAGCAGGAGCATTCCGTCGACGGTCAGGGTGTGCCACAGGGTCTCGCCGCCTCGGGCCGCGGGGAGGACCGTGAGCGCGTAGCCGTGGGCGTGCGCCGTGACCGCGGCGGCGGTGAGCAGACGCGAGAAGTAGGGGACCGCGAGGAAGTTCCAGGGGGTGCCCGCGTAGGTGGTGACGGCGAGGCCGAGCGTCCTGGTCCGGGTCAGGGGCGTCCGGCGCGAGCCGTAGCCGAGGGCCGCCGCCACCTCGCGGACCCTGCGCCGGGTGGACTCACCGAGCCGGCCCGTGCCGTTGAGGGCGTGGGACACCGTGGCGGTGGACACCTCCGCGGCGCGGGCGATGTCGGTGAGGGTGGGCCCTGGCATGCGCGCCATCGTACGGATTTCGCGGTCCGGGGAGGGTACTGGTTACGACGTTAATCAGCGAGCGTCCGGCCACAGCCAATGTTTGGAGTGGTCATGACTTCTTCCCTGAGCCGGCGCACCGTTCTCGCCGCCGCCGGTGCGGCGGGTCTCGTCGGGGCCGCCGGGAGCCCCGCGGCGGCGGGCTCGCGCCCCCGGTCGGCCGCCCTGGTCGTGCACAACGCGCGGGTGTTCACCGGCCTGTCCGGCGCCCGCCCCGTCGAGGCCGTGGCCGTCGGGCGCGACGGCCGGATCCTGGCGACCGGGCGGGGCAACGAGCTGCGGCGCCTCGTCGGCCGGGACACCGAGGTCGTCGACGCCCGCGGGGCGACCGTGATGAGCGGCATCCACGACGGGCACGTCCACCCGCTGGGCGCGGGCAGTCGCTCGCTGCGGCCCTCCCTCGAAGGCGCGGAGACGACGCGGGACGAACTCCTCGCGATCCTGACCGGCTTCCTCAAGGACAGCCCGGGACAGGAGCCGGACGGCTGGCTGGTGGTCGAGGACTGGAACCCGGTCGGGCTGCTGCCGCAGGGCTCCCTCCCCCACCACTCGCTGCTCGACGCCCTGCCCACCCGCCGCCCGGTCGCCCTGGTCGGCGGCGACGGTCACAACATCTGGGTCAACGCCCGCGCCCTGGAGATCGCCGGCATCACGGCCGCCACTCCGGACCCGGTGGGCGGGAAGATCGTGAAGGGGGCGGACGGCAGGCCGACGGGGGTGCTCAAGGACGACGCCCAGCCGCTGGTGACCCGGCACATCCCGGAGCCGAGCGAGGCCGAGCTGGTCGCGGCGTGCGCACGGGTGCTCGGTCAGGCGGCGGCCTCGGGCGTCACCACGATGATGGACGCCCTGGTCGGACGCGGTGAGCTGAGCACGTACCGGGCCCTCTCGGCGGCCGGGAAGCTGCCGCAGCGGATCGTCCCGGCGATCCGGCTCGACTCGGACCAGGCGAAGGACCCGGCGGCAGCGCTCGCGTACGCCCGGGGGCTGCGCCGGGAGTTCGGTGACGTCCGGGGGCTGCGCTTCGGGATGATCAAGGTGTTCCTGGACGGGGTGATCGAGTACCCGGCGCAGACGGCGGCGCTCCTCGAGCCGTATCTGGACGGCGAGGGACGACCCACCACCAACCGGGGCGAACTGTACGTCTCCGCCCAGGACTACGGACGACTGTCGGCCGCCTTCAACCGGGCCGGCTGGCAGATGCACGCCCACGGCCTGGGCGACCGGGCCGTCCGGACGGCGCTCGACGGGTACGCGTACGCCCGCCGCGCCACCGGCCTGCGCGACGCCCGCAACGCCGTCGCCCATCTCCAGGTGGTGGACCCGGCCGATCTGCGGCGCTTCGCCGAACTGGGCGTGGCGGCCTGCATGCAGCTGCAGTGGGCGGCCCGGGACACCTGGACGATGGAGGCGCTCCTGCCGTACATCGGACCCGAGCGGCACCGGTGGATGTACCCGGCGCGCTCGCTGGAGCGGCACGGCGCCCTGCTCTCGGCCGGCTCGGACTGGCCGGTGGACGCGCTCCAGGTGTGGAACCAGATCCGGACGGCGATCGACCGGCAGGGGGCGTACGGCGAGGGCCCGCTGTACCGGGAGCTGGAGGGCCTGAGCCGCACCTCGGCGCTGCGGATGCACACCTACGGCACGGCACGGCAGCTCCGCATGGACGGGGAGACGGGGACGATCCGGGCGGGACGGGCCGCCGATCTCCTGTTGCTCGACCGAGATGTAATGGAATGTCCGGTAGCCGACATCAGCGACACCACGGTGCGGCTCACGCTGGTCGGCGGCCGGGTGGTCCACGACGCCGAGTCGGCCTCGGGCCGTACGGCCTCCGCGGGTCTGGCCCGCGCGGTGTCCGCGCCCCGGCCCTCGGCGTACGCGGCCGTGCACGGCGGCCGGCACCGGGCGTGCGGCTGCGCGGCACACTGACCCTCAGCCCCGTCCCCGTACACCTGCCCGCCCGTACGGCCGCGGACGAATTGCCGCGGCCGGACGGGCGGTCGAGGATCGGAGCATGTTCAGTGGCGCGCATGTGATCCTCTACACGCGGGACGCGGAGGCCGACCGGGCCTTCCTCAAGGACGTCGCCGGCTTCCCGCACGTGGACGCCGGGCGCGGCTGGCTCATCTTCAAGCTGCCGCCCGCCGAGGTCGCCGTCCACCCGACGACGGAGGAGCCGAAGCACGAGCTCTACCTCATGTGCGACGACCTCACCGCGACCCTGACGGAGCTGGAGGACAAGGGCGCGGAGATCTCACGCGCCATCACCGATCAGGGCTGGGGTCTGCTCGCCGCCGTGCGGCTGCCGAGCGGGACCGAACTCCCCCTGTACGAACCGCGTCACCCGACCGCGCTCGACCTGTCACCCTGACGGCCCACCCCAACGGCGAGTGGCATCTCATATCTGAGATAACGTGACGCCATGGCAGACGACTACCTCGTACGCATCGGCAAGCTCATCCGTGACGCCCGGCAGCACCGCGGCTGGACACAGACGCAGCTCGCCGAAGCACTGGCCACGAGCCAGAGCGCCGTCAACCGGATCGAGCGCGGCAACCAGAACATCAGCCTTGAGATGATCGCCCGGATCGGCGAAGCCCTCGACAGCGAGATCGTGTCCCTGGGTTACGCGGGACCGATGCACCTCAGGGTCGTCGGCCGCCGCCGGCTCTCGGGCTCCATCGACGTCAAGACGAGCAAGAACGCCTGTGTCGCGCTCCTCTGCGCCTCCCTCCTCAACAAGGGCCGCACGGTCCTGCGCCGGGTCGCCCGCATCGAGGAGGTCTTCCGGCTCCTGGAGGTCCTCAACTCCATCGGGGTCCGTACCCGCTGGATCAACGACGGCGTCGACCTGGAGATCGCGCCGCCCGCCGAGCTGGACATGGAGTCCATCGACGCCGAGGCCGCGATCCGCACCCGCTCGATCATCATGTTCTTCGGCCCGCTGCTGCACCGCATGGACCGCTTCAAGCTGCCGTACGCCGGCGGCTGCGACCTCGGTACGCGCACGATCGAGCCGCACATGATCGCGCTGCGCCGCTTCGGCCTCGACATCACCGCGACCGAGGGCATCTACCACGCCCAGGTCGAGCGCTCCGTCTCACCCGACCGCCCCATCGTGCTGACCGAGCGCGGGGACACCGTCACCGAGAACGCGCTGCTCGCCGCCGCCCGGCACGACGGCGTGACCGTCATCCGCAACGCCTCCTCCAACTACATGGTCCAGGACCTGTGCTTCTTCCTGGAGGCCCTCGGCGTACGGGTCGACGGCATCGGCACCACCACCCTCACCGTGCACGGCGTGCCGCAGATCGACGTGGACGTCGACTACTCCCCCTCCGAGGACCCGGTCGAGGCGATGAGCCTGCTCGCCGCCGCCGTGGTCACCGAGTCGGAGCTGACGATCCGCCGCGTCCCGATCGAGTTCATGGAGATCGAGCTCGCGGTCCTGGAGGAGATGGGCCTCGACCACGACCGCTCGGCCGAGTACCCGGCCGACAACGGCCGGACGCGCCTGGTCGACCTGACGGTCCGCCCCTCCAAGCTGGAGGCGCCGATCGACAAGATCCACCCGATGCCGTTCCCCGGCCTGAACATCGACAACGTGCCCTTCTTCGCGGCGATCGCGGCCACCGCCCAGGGCAAGACCCTGATCCACGACTGGGTCTACGACAACCGGGCCATCTACCTCACGGACCTCAACCGCCTCGGCGGCCGCCTCCAACTCCTCGACCCCCACCGCGTCCTGGTGGAGGGCCCCACCCGCTGGCGCGCCGCCGAGATGATGTGCCCGCCGGCCCTGCGCCCCGCGGTGGTCGTCCTCCTCGCGATGATGGCGGCCGAGGGCACCTCGGTCCTGCGGAACGTGTACGTCATCAACCGCGGTTACGAGGACCTCGCGGAGCGCCTCAACTCGATCGGCGCCCAGATCGAGATCTTCCGGGATATCTGAGAATACGCAGGACAACTCCCCCCGCACCCCGCCCGATCCGCATTCCCGCAGATTCGGCGGGGTGCATACAATTGCGCCTCCTGGATCTACTCGGAAGAGAGCATCGTGAAGAAAGCGCGCATATGTCTCGTGGTGGCATGCACTCTCATGGTCGCCGCGTGCGGAGGAAGTAGCGGATCTGTCGACACATCCAGCCTGAACGACCAGGAAAAGGAATGGGTCGAGTTCTCCTACGCGCACGAGAAGAACCAGGACATGAAAGAGACCTGGGAGGAGCTGAGCGCCGAAGGCGTCAAGTCCTACCTGGACAAGCAGCGTCCCCGCCTGTGCGGCGACACGGCAGCTCTGATGGAGGGCCTGAAGGAAGCCGGCTGGGAGGCGGGCGAGATGCAGGACTACAAGGCGAAGACCGCACTCATCTGCTGACCTCTGTTTGGCGGATGCGCGACGAAGGCCCCTGCCGTTGCCGGCAGGGGCCTTCGCGTACGGAAGCCCGGCTACTTGTCCTGCGCCACCGCGCCGCCGAGGATCCTCAGCGAGTACTTGTCGTACGCCCGGTGCAGGACCATTGCCACGGGCCCCGAGGTGAACACCGCGCTGACGACGTACTCCTTCTTGTTACCGGTCTCGGCGACCTTCTTCCCGTACAGGGAATCGGTCTCCTTCTTCGCCTGCCGGAGCCACGAGGACGCCTTGGCGTGGTCGACTCCCGTCACGTCCAAACCGGTGCAGGCGGTGAGGAAGTCAAGGCCGTCGGATTGCTTCGGGCCGGTTCTGCACACAAGGGACGACATGTCCTCGTGATCGGCGTATCCGGCCGAAACCGTCGCCCCGCTTCCACCGCGCCCGTTGACGTAGGTCCTCTTCTTTCCGTCGGGCATCTCCTGCTCGACGGGCTTGTCGAGCTTCAGCTTCCAGTCCTTCGAAAGCCCGGCGAGGAAATCCTTCCCGGTGTATCCGGTGGCCATCGTGTCCGCCGCGCCGAAGGTGGGCCGCTCGTCGCTGGCCACCGCGTGCTTCGGCAGATCGGCGGCACGCGGCGCGGTCCGCGCCGTGGTCTTGGCCGGCTCGGGACGGGCCGCCGCGGCCTTCGGACTCCGGGACGCCGCGGTGCCGGGGCTGTTGTCCCGGCTGCAGGAGACGGCTCCCGCCGTGCCGATGACGACAGCCATCAGCACGACGGGAACACGGACGGCAGCGCGGATCACAGGCCACCGTCGACGAGCGAGCACGGGCCCGGCTCCTTGTAGTTGTACGGAACGAACGCCATCGCGTCGAACACGACGTTGTCGTCCCCGGTAGCGCCCTTCTGGATGTTGTCCATCTCGATCCGGCCACCCTTCCAGAAGGTGAAGGTGCCCATCTCGAACCAGGTGTCCTTGCCCGCGCTGCGGGTCGCCTGGTTGACGTTGCAGAAGTCCGCCTTGGCGCCCGCCGTGTTCTCGCCCGGGATGAAGTCGTACCGGACGACCGCTTCCGCGGCGTGACTGGGCAGGTGGAGGTAGACCTTGTAGCGCTGGCCGGGCTGGTCCCCGGAGGGCAGCTTCTTCTGGTTGACCTGCCAGCGGCCGGTGACCCGGTGGAAGGGCTCGGTGTAGTCGTAGCTGTGCGTGAAGTAGACGTGGTGGTCGTACCCGGCGCCCAGCTGGTGGAGGTCGATGTTCGCGATGTAGGGGGTCGCGCGGTAGGTGCCGTCGCTCCTCAGCGTGGTGATGTTGTCACCGGACTGGAGGGTGAACTTGCCGTCGTCGGCTCCCTCGAAGTCCCCGCAGTCGTAGGTGTCCTCGTGCTGTCCGAGGTCATCGACGATGATCGCGCCGGTGTAGGGGCCCGGGTGGCCGAAGCAGGGGCCGTGACCGTACTTGCTCTGGAGGGCGGGCTCCCCCGAACCGAGCGAGTAACTGAGCTTCTCGGTGCTGGAGTTGCTGGTGCTCTGCGGGCCCATCCAGTCCGCGCTGCCGCTCCAGCGGCACTGGTCGTCCCAGGTCGGGCACGGGTCGGCCGCGGACGGGTTGCACGCGTTGATGGCCGGGGTGCAGAACAGGTTCTTCGGGGCCACCTTGATGACGCCCATCGGCATGTTCGGCTCGGAGTACGACTCTTCGCCGTTCCAGGTCATCTGCGGGACTTCCGCCCAGCCGAGGATCTTCTCCGAGTAGTTCCACTCGCCGGGGCGGGAGGCGTCGTTGTAGCTGTAGCGCAGGAACGGCTGCCGGTCGGCGGGGTATTCCGGGTTGATCGGGTTGTTGAAGAAGCCGACGCCGACCTTGCCGGTGGTGTAGACGCCGGAGTTGTAGCCCCACAGCGCCATGTACCAGTTCTCGATGTAGGCCGGGCTGCCGTTGTTGGCCTTCATGCCCAGGGCCTTGAGCTGGTTCCACTTCTCGGCCAGGATGCCCAGACCGGCGGCGATGTTCGCCGCGTAGTCCGTGGTGACGGCGCCGGCGCGGGTGGGATCGAGCTGCGTGTCGTGCAGCTCGGACATGCCGGTCGTCACCTGGGCGATGCCGTAGCCGCAGTCGGCCTTGCCCCGGTTGGGGTACCCGTGGGTGCCGTTCTCGTTGCCGAGCCAGTCGGACCGGGTGACGTTGCCCGAGTCACCGTTCATGGAGTGCCAGGAGGCCTGCTTGAAGTTGGACTCCTGGGCCAGGATGCCCAGCATGACCTGCGCGGGGATGTCGCCTCCGCCGGTCAGTCCCGGCTTGGGGAACAGGCCCTGCGGGGTGTACGCGGGAAGACCGGTGTCGTGCCAGTTCGCGGGGCGCGAGATGTTCAGCTGGCCGTGAACGGCCTGGTCGACCGCCCACTCGACCTGGTTCGCGCTGGCCTGGAGCGCCTGGCGCTTGGGGTCGTTGCGCTTGACGATGCAGGGGGTCTCCATCGTCCCGACCTTGCCCCAGACGGGCGCACCGTACCCGGACATGCACTTCGTCTCCGGGCCGCCCTCACCGCAGTTGGGCGGATCGTCGTCATCGGCCGTGATGAACGCGGCCGGGTCCATCGGCAGCGAGGAGTCCGACTGCGGCCGCTTGCGGTCCGAGTCCACGAGCTTGGTGGCCTTCGCACCGGTCTTGACTGCGGTGGCCTCGACGTTCAGGGTTCCGGCGCCCTCGGTCGACGGCGAGCCGATGCGCTTGGTGATGCCCTTCATCTGCTCGGAGAACAGCGAGTTGGTCACCAGGTGACCGTGGCGGGAGATACCGGCCACCCGGCCTTCCACGGCGTGCTTGGCGAGCCCCGGGGCCTTGCTGGTGTCGATCCCCTTCACGTCACCGACGACAGCGGCGCCGTCGGCCACGGGGAGGAGCTTGACCTTCCCCTTGGGGGCGCGGCCCAGTTCGGTGAAGCCCTTGCCGTTGAAGCGGGAGATGACGCTGTTCTCGCCCTGGACCGTGCCGATGTCCACGGCGCCGTTCTTCGAGGCGGTCAGCGCGAACATCGGGCCGGGCACCTTGGAGAGCTTGCGGGCGGACAGCTTCTTGCCGTTGCCCTTCAGGTCGACGAGGTTGCCGGCGAGCACACCGACGGTGCTGTCCTTCGTGGGCGTGACGTGCGTCAGGAAGCCCTCGACCGTGCGGCGGGAGGAGACCGATCCCGTGGCCGCGTCGACCGAGATCACCGTCGTCGAGCCGACGGAGGTGTCGGTGGCCGAGCTGGAGGTGAACGCCACCTCGTCGCCCGTTCCACAGCCCGGCGAGAAGTACGCCAGCTGCACCCGGTCGGGAACCTCGGTGACCTTGCCGTCGGAGAGACGGATCACCGCGGCGAACGCGCCGTTCCAGTACGCGCCGGGCTCGTTGGACCAGGCCGACGGGGCGTAGACGGCCGCCGCGTAGTTACCCGAACCCGTGGTGCAGACGTAGCCCGTCCAGGGGCCGACGTCGGACAGTTCCTTGCGGTTGAGGCGGGCGATCTCGTAGAAGGAGAACCCGTCGCTCTCCTTCGCCGAGAGGATGTGCAGCCCCTCGGCGTCGCCGGTGGCCTGCACGATCGCGTCCGACGAGGAGGCGTACTCCGACCCCAGGTCCTTGCCGGGCGTGGAGAACAGGCGGGGCGTCGTGGTGTCCGCGGCGGCGGGCGCCACCGTGCTGCCCGCGGAAGCCAGCGGAACCAGGGCGGCGGAGGCCGCCACCACGCTCATGACCAGCAGCGGGTTCATGGCGAAGTATTTTCTGAGACGTGTTTTGCGCATCATCTTCTTCCTTACATCCAGTCCGTGCAGCGGCCGTGCTGGATCGGGAGGCTCAAGTCGACCGGCTTGTCATAGGTGACGGTGGGGTCGTTGATGACGTACTTCATCGGGGCCGGGTCGAACCGGCCGTCGACGTCGTTCCAACACGCCTTCGCCGTCGTGCCCTTCCAGTTCTGCATCTTGGTGTAGGCACCTGCCACACCGTCACCGAGCAGACCCGACGTGTCGTAGACCTGGATGCCGCCGTCGGGATCACGCGTCGCCCACAGCGTCAGGTACACGTAGTCGGGCGACGTGTCGAGATCGCGTGAGACCTTCGCCCATACCCCCTGACATTGCGGTGACCACATCAGCCGGATCGCGACCGAGCCGTCCGACTCGGTGATCTGCTGCAGAATCTGGGCATCGGCATCACATCCCATCTGAATGGGGTCCTTGCCCTCACAAGAGGCGCGCCAGCAGCCGGCTGCGGCCGCCGGGGAGGCCTGAATTCCCTGAAAAGCCCCCGCCAGTAGCGTCAGCGCA
Organism: Streptomyces sp. NBC_00250; assembly: GCF_036192275.1. Lineage (NCBI taxonomy): Bacteria > Bacillati > Actinomycetota > Actinomycetes > Kitasatosporales > Streptomycetaceae > Streptomyces > Streptomyces sp. NBC_00250. Next base: position 2,366,130 of record NZ_CP108088.1, read on the forward strand.
GCCGCTACCGGCCCCCATCTACGTATGCCTTGCACTCACTTCTCCTCAGCTATTCATTCCCCGTGCCGGTTCCGGCATCGGAGGGACCTCCGCAGACTACGCGAACAGACGTGCGGCTAAGGGGTGTTGACCAGCCCGTTACCTGCGGCGATGCCGAAGCTGGACATCTTGTGGCACTGCACCTCATCGGTGGTGCGTGATCACAGAGCGGGACGTGTCAGGCGGATTTTTCGCGGCGAGCAAAGAGGTATGTACCTGCCGCAACGGCAATGCGGAGTGCTGCGGAACAATCGCTGCACATGGGTCTATTCCCGTTCGCCCAAGGCCGACAAATGACTATTCGACGACGTGAGGCGGACCCCGCCGCGCACGAACGCCCGACCTTTCGGTCGGGCGTTCGTGCGCGGCGGGGTCCGGGGTGCGGCCGGGAAGATCCGACCGAGGCGGTTCAGCCGCCCGGGCCCGGAATCCCGCCCTTGAGACGTTCGATGTCCGAGGGGCGGACCTGGATCACGAAGAGGGCGACCAGTGCGCCGACCACGGCGAAGATGGCCGCCGTGACGAAGCCCGCGGAGACGCCGGAGGTCAGCACCTGGTCGCTCCAAGGGGCGGGCAGTTGGCCGGTCTTGGCGAACTGGGCCTTCTCCAGCGGGCCGGCCTGGGAGAGGAAGGCGGCGACCTGTTCGTCCGCCTCGTTGCGGCTGGCCGTGCCGAAGACCGTCACCAGGATCGACAGGCCCAGTGAACCGCCCACCTGCTGCATGGCGTTGAGCAGGCCGGACGCGGCGCCCGACTCCTGGGGTTCGACGTTCGACAGCGCCATGATGGTCAGGGAGACGAACATCAGGCCCATGCCGAGACCGAAGACGAGGATCGGGCCGAGGATGCTGCCGAGATAGGTGGAGTTGACGTCGGTCAGGGTCAGCCAGGACAGTCCCGCCGCGGCGAGCACCGAGCCCGTCACCATGAAGGGCTTGGGGCCGTACCGGGGCAGCAGGTTGGACGTGAGGCCGGCGCCGACCCCGATGATCGCGCTGACCGGCAGGAACGCGAGCCCTGTCGCCAGGGGGCTGAAGCCCAGCACCTGCTGGACGAACAGGGTGAGGAAGAAGAACATCCCGAAGATGGCCGCCGCCAGGCAGAGCATGATCACGTAGGTGCCCGAGCGGTTGCGGTCGGCGAACATGTGCAGGGGTGTGATGGGTTGCTGGGAGCGCCGCTCGATCAGGATGAACGTGGCCAGGAGGACGACCGCCGCGACGAACGAGCCGATCGTGTACGGATCGCTCCAGCCCTCCTGGGCGGCCCGGATGAACCCGTACACCAGAGCCACCATGCCGAGCGTGGAGGTGAGCGCGCCGGCCAGGTCGAAGTGGCCGGGGTGGCGCTCGGACTCCTTGACGTGTCGCGGGGTGAGGAAGGCGATGATCAGGGCGATCGGCACGTTGACGAAGAAGATCCAGCGCCAGTCGAGCCATTGGACGAGCATGCCGCCCGCGACCAGGCCGATCGCGCCGCCGCCGGCCGAGACTCCCGCGAAGACGCCGAAGGCCCGGTTGCGCTCCGGGCCTTCGTCGAACGTCGTGGTGATGAGGGAGAGCGAGGTCGGTGAGGCGATCGCGCCGCCGACGCCCTGGAGGGCGCGCGCCGCGAGGAGTTGCCACTCGCTCTGCGCGAGTCCGCAGAAGAGCGACGCGAGCCCGAAGAGCAGCACGCCGAAGATGAACACGCGGCGCCTGCCCAGGATGTCGCCGGCGCGTCCGCCCAGGAGGAGCAGACCGCCGAAGGTCAGGGTGTAGGCGTTGACCACCCAGGACAGGCTGGTGGTGGAGAAGTCCAGCGCGGTCTGGATGTGGGGGAGCGCGATGTTCACGATGGTGATGTCGAGGACCACCATCAGCTGACACGAGGCGATCACGAACAGGGCGATGCCCTTGCCGTCTCCGCCGCTCTTGCGGGGGACGGTCGCCGTCGGTGTCTTCGGCTCGGGTGTGCTACTCATGGCTATTCATGGCGCATCACGCCCTCACTTGAGGCGCCGTGGGCCGGTCAGTCCACCTTTCGACACTAAGCCCGGCCTGCGTGGGTGACCAATTGATCAAGCATGCGCGGGCTCGTCCAGGACCGCGAAGCCGTCCAGCTCCACCAGGGCCTGCTCGTCCCAGAGGCGCACGACTCCGATCACGGCCATCGCCGGGTAGTCACGGCCTGCCAACCGGCGCCAGATGCGGCCGAGTTCGGACGCGTGGGTGCGGTAGTCCTCGACGTCGGTGGTGTAGACGGTGACGCGGGCGAGGTCGGCCGGGGTGCCGCCGGCGTGGCGCAGGGCGGTGAGCAGATTGCCGAGCGCGGTGGTGAACTGCTCGGCGAGGGTGTCCCCCACGACGGCGCCCTCGCTGTCGAGCGCGGTCTGGCCGGCGAGGAAGACGAGCCGGGTGCCGGTGGCGGTCACGGCGTGGGAGAAGCCGGTGGGCGGGGCGAGTTCGGCGGGGTTGTGCCGGTGCAGGCTCATGACGACGGCTCCTCCTGGCTCCCGTTGACGGTACGGCGGTGGGACGCGTACAGCTCCTTGGCGATGATCGTGCGCTGGACCTCGGTGGCGCCCTCGTAGATCCGGGGTGCGCGGACCTCGCGGTAGAGGTGTTCGAGGAGATGGCCGCGCTGCAGGGCTCGGGCGCCGTGGAGCTGGACGGCGGCGTCGACGACGTACTGGGCTGTCTCGGTGGCGAGGAGCTTGGCCATGGCGGAGCGCCGGGGCACGTCGGGATCCCCCTCGTCGTACGCGGTGGCCGCCGCGTACACGAGGAGGCGGGCGGCCTCGGTACGGGTGGCCATCTCGGCGATCCTGTGCGCGACGGCCTGGAGGTCGGCGAGGTGTCCGCCGAAGGCGGGGCGGCCGGCGGTGTGGGCGAGGGCGGCGTCCAGGGCGGCCTGGGCCATCCCGACGGCGAAGGCCCCGACGCTGGGCCGGAAGAGGTTGAGGGTGTGCATGGCGACCCGGAAGCCCCGGTCGGGTTCGCCGAGCAGGTCCTCGGGGCCGACGGGGACGCCGTCGAAGGTGAGGGTGCCGAGGGCGTGCGGGGCGAGCATGTCGAGGGCCTCGCCGCCGAGTCCGGGCCGGTCGGCGGGGACGAGGAAGGCGGTGACGCCGCGGGCTCCGGCGCCCGGGGTGGTGCGGGCGAAGACGGTGGCGAAGTCGGCTTCGGGGGCGTTGGAGATCCAGCGCTTCTCTCCGTGGAGGCGCCAGCCCCCCGCGCCGTCGGGACGGGCCTCAAGGGCGAGTGCGGCGGCGTCGGAGCCCGCGTCGGGCTCGGAGAGCGCGAAGGCGGCGACCGCCCGTCCCGCGGTGGCCTCGGGGAGCCAGCGGGCGCGCTGCGCGGGGGTGCCGAAGGCGGCGACGGGGTGGGTGCCGAGGCCCTGGAGGGCGAGGGCGGTCTCGGCCTCGGTGCAGGTCCGGGCGAGGGATTCGCGCAGGAGGCAGAGTTCGAGGGCGCCGGCGTCGAAGAGCCGGGCGAGGAGGCCGAGCTCGCCGAGCGCGGCGACGAGGGGGCGGTTGACCCGGCCTGGTTCGCCCTTGTCGGCGAGGGGCTTCAGGCGTTCGGCGGCGAGGGTGCGGAGCTCCGCACACCAGGTGGTCTGTTCCGGATCGAGCGAGAATGCGGGCATGTGGGCCCTCTCTGACGCCCTCGGGCGTCTTCGTCCCTGTGCCGTCCGGCGTCACCGTGCCGTCCGGCGCCTCCGGCGGGGTGCCAGCAAGCACCTTTGTCGCGAACCGTTGACTGTCGTCACCAACACGATACGCTCGTGGGGCGACGGACGACCCCACCACGACAGGGGGACGGACTCATGGAGCTGACACCCTCGGCCCATCTCGACACGTTCGCCCGCGACCGGCTGCCCCCGCCGGACCGGTGGCCGCGTCTCCTCTTCGACCTCCCGGAGCTGGCGTACCCCGACCGGCTCAACTGCGGCGCGGAACTCCTCGACCGTACGACGGAACGATTCGGCGCCGACCGACCCGCCTTCCACGACGGCGAGGGCGGCGTCTGGACCTACGGAGACCTCCAGGACCGGGTCGACCGCATCGCCCACGTCCTCACCTCCGACCTGCGGGTCCGGCCCGGCAACCGGGTCCTCCTCCGCGGCCCCACCACCCCCTGGCTCGCCGCCTGCTGGCTCGCCGTGATGAAGGCGGGCGCGGTCGCCGTCACCGTCCTGGCCCAGCAGCGCGCCCCCGAGCTGGCCGTGATGGCCGACGCGGCCCGCTGCAGCCACGCCCTCTGCGACGTCCACACCGTCGACGAACTCCACAACGCCCGGATCCCGGGGCTCCGCATCACCACCTTCGGCGGGGAGGGACCCGACGACCTCCTCGCCCTCGCCGCCCGCCGCCCCGGCCCGTACACCGCCGTGGAGACGGCCGCCGACGACGTGGCCCTCATCGCCTTCACCTCCGGCACGACCGGGCGGCCCAAGGGCTGCGTCCACTTCCACCGGGACGTCCTGGCCGTCGCCGACACCTTCTCCGCGCACGTCCTGCGCCCACTGCCCGACGACGTCTTCGCCGGTTCGCCGCCGCTCGCCTTCACCTTCGGCCTCGGCGGCCTCGTCGTCTTCCCCCTGCGGGCCGGGGCGAGCGCGGTCCTCCTCGAACAGGCCGGACCGAAGCAGCTGCTCGCCGCGATCGAGCGGCACCGGGTCTCGGTGGTCTTCACCGCCCCCACGGCCTACCGGGTCATGCTCGACGAGCTGACCCAGGGCACCGCCCCGGACCTCGGCTCGCTGCGCCGCTGCGTCTCGGCCGGCGAGAACCTGCCGGAGGCCACCTGGAAGGCCTGGTACGCCCGCACCGGGCTGCGCCTGATCAACGGCATCGGCGCCACCGAGCTCCTGCACATCTTCATCTCCGCCGCCGACGGCGACATACGCCCCGGCACCACCGGCCGCCCGGTCCCCGGCTGGCAGGCCAGGATCGTCGACCACGACGGCAAGGGCGTCCCGGACGGCGAGGAGGGGCTGCTCGCGGTACGCGGCCCGGTCGGCTGCCGCTATCTGGCCGATCCCCGCCAGTCGGAGTACGTACGCGAGGGCTGGAACGTCACGGGAGACACGTACGTCCGCGAGCCGGACGGCTACTTCCGCTATGTCTCACGGGCCGACGACATGATCATCTCGGCCGGGTACAACATCGCGGGACCGCAGGTCGAGGAGGTCCTCCTCGACCACCCCGACGTGGTGGAGACGGCGGTGATCGGCCGCCCCGACGAGCTGCGCGGACAGGTCGTCGTGGCCTACGCGGTCGTGCGGGAGGGGGTGCCGCGCGACTCCGGCACGGCCGCCGCGCTGCGGGCCTTCGTCCGCGCCCGCCTCGCCCCGTACAAGTCGCCCCGCGAGATCGTCTTCCTCGACGCGCTGCCGCGCACGCCCACCGGCAAACTCCAGCGCTTCCGGCTGCGCGACCCGGCGTGAGCGGGGCACCATCCGGCACGACCGGGCGTGACCGCGGCACCACCCTCTAAAGTGATCACGTGGCCGAGCAGCACACTCCCCGATCCCTGATCGTCTCCCTCTACGGCGCGTACGGCCGTGCGCCCGACGGGGCGCCGATGCCGGTGGCCGCGCTCATCCGGCTGCTCGCGGTCCTCGGGGTGGACGCGCCCTCGGTGCGCTCCTCGGTGTCGCGGCTCAAGCGGCGCGGACTGCTGCTGCCGGGCCGGACGGCCGACGGGGCGGCCGGGTACGCGCTCTCCGACGACGCCCGCAGGCTCCTGGACGACGGTGACCGCCGCATCTACGCCCGTACCGAGCCCAAGCTCGCCGAGGGCTGGGTCCTCGCCGTCTTCTCGGTCCCCGAGGCCGAGCGGCACAAGCGGCACCTGCTGCGCTCCCGGCTCGCCCGCCTCGGCTTCGGCACGGCGGCGCCCGGCGTCTGGATCGCACCCGCACGGCTGTACGAGGAGACCCGGAACGCCCTGGAGCGCCTGGAGCTCTCCCCGTACGTGGACCTCTTCCGGGGCGACCACCTGGGCTATGCGGCGACGGCCGGGGCGGTGGCCCGCTGGTGGGACCTGCCGGCCATCGCCGCGCTCCACGAGGAGTTCCTCGCCGCCCACGAGCCGGTGCTCCGGGCCTGGCGGACGGCCCCGGCGGCCCCCGAGGACGCCTACCGGGACTATCTGCTCGCCCTGGACTCCTGGCGGCGCCTGCCGTACGCGGACCCGGTGCTCCCGGCCGAGCTCCTGCCCGACGACTGGCCGGGCCGGCGCTCGGCGGAGGTCTTCGCGGCCCTGCACGAACTGCTGTGGGACCGGGGCGCGGAGTTCGTCCGCCCGTTCCTGTCCGGGTCCGGGGACTAGTCCCCGGACCGGGTCCGCACCGACAGGGCCCGGAGGAGGCAGGCGAGGCCCACCGTGCTGAGGACCGCGCGGACGATGTTCCACGTCACCCAGGGGCCCTCGAAGGCGGCGCGGGCGGCCGACGGGTCCTCGGCGGCCGCGAGGGCGTCGTTGAGGGGCACGTTCACCGCCGAGGTGACCAGGAAGACGGCCACCGAGAGGGCCAGCCCGGCGAACATCCAGACCCGCGCCCGGGTGGCGCGGTACTGCCAGGCCGCCACCGCCGTGAGGATCGTCGCCCCGAAGAACACGCTGAAGAACAGCGGGTTCTGGATCACGTCGTTGATGTTCCGCATCACTTCGACGTAGACCCGGTCGTCGCTGCGCGCCAGCGCCGGCATCACCGAGCAGACGTACGCGAACCACACCCCCGCGACCAGTCCGGTCGCCGCCGTCGCCGCGCCGAGGACCGCCCCGGCACCCTTCCCACCCCGCTGCTGTGTCATGTCCCCATTCAAGAGCAGGGGCGGTGCCGCGGACCATGCTTGTGCGTCGCCCCCGCATACGCGGGCGTCCACGGACCCCGGGGCGCCCTCAGCCCCGGCGGCCGGTCGGGGGTGGCCTGTTGCCCGCGCGGTACGGCGCCGGCCAGGGTGCGGCGGGGCCCTCGTAGCCCTGTTCGGCGGCCGCGTGCAGGGTCCAGTGGGGGTCGTAGAGGTGCGGGCGGGCCAGGGCGCACAGGTCCGCGCGGCCCGCCAGGAGCAGGGAGTTGACGTCGTCCCACGAGGAGATCGCGCCGACGGCGACGACGGGGACCCCGGCCTCGTTGCGGATCCGGTCGGCGTACGGGGTCTGGTAGGAGCGGCCGTAGGCGGGGGCCTCGTCGGGGACGACCTGGCCGGTGGAGACGTCGATCGCGTCGGCTCCGTGGTCCGCGAAGGCCCGGGCGATCGCGACGGCGTCCTCGTCGCTCGTACCGCCCCCGGACCAGTCGGTGGCCGAGATGCGGACGGTCATGGGACGGTCCCCTGGCCACACCTCCCGTACCGCGTCGAAGACTTCGAGCGGGAAGCGCAGCCGGCCGTCGAGGTCTCCCCCGTACGCGTCGGTGCGGTGGTTGGTGAGCGGGGAGAGGAAGCCGGAGAGCAGGTAGCCGTGGGCGCAGTGCAGTTCGAGGAGGTCGAAGCCGGATCGGGCCGCACGCCGGGCGGCGGCCGTGAACTCCTCGCGCACGGCGGCGAGTCCGGCGCGGTCGAGGGCGCGCGGGGTCTGGTTGACGCCGGGCCGGTACGGGAGGGGTGAGGCGGCGACGAGGGGCCAGTTGCCCTCGGACAGGGGCTGGTCGATGCCCTCCCACATGCGCCGGGTGGAGCCCTTGCGGCCGGAGTGGCCGAGCTGGACGCCGAGCGCGGTACCGGGTGCCTGCGCGTGGACGAAGGAGGCGATACGGGCCCAGGCGGCGGCCTGTTCGTCGGTCCACAGGCCGGTGCAGCCGGGGGTGATGCGGCCCTCGGGGCTCACGCAGACCATCTCGGTCATCACGAGTCCGGGGCCGCCGAGGGCCCTGGACCCCAGGTGGACGAGGTGGAAGTCGCCGGGGACGCCGTCCTCGGCGACGTACATGTCCATGGGTGAGACGACGATCCGGTTGCGCAGGGTCAGTCCCCTGAGCCGGAAGGGGGTGAACATGGGCGGGGTGCCGGGCGGGCAGCCGAAGTCGCGTTCGACGGTGGCGGTGAACGCCGGGTCGCGAAGCCGCAGGTTGGCGTGGGTGACGCGGCGGCTGCGGGTGAGCAGGTCGAAGGCGAACCGGCGGGGCGGCCGGTCGGCATGGCCCGCGAGCTCCTCGAACCACTGGAGGCTGGCGGTGGCCGCGCGCTGGGTGGACTCGACGACGGGGCGGCGCTCGGCCTCGTAGGCGGCGAGGGCCTCGTCGGGGGCGGGGTGGTCGCGGAGGCTGTGGGCCAGGGCCAGGGCGTCCTCGACGGCCAGTTTGGTGCCGGACCCGATGGAGAAGTGCGCGGTGTGGGCGGCGTCGCCGATGAGCACGGTGTTGCCGTACGACCAGCGCTCGTTGACGACCGTGCGGAACGCGGTCCAGGCGGAGTGGTGGGAGCGCAGTTCCCGGCCGCCCAGCGCCTCGGTGAAGAGCTTGGCGCAGCGGACGGTGGACTCGGCCTCGTCGAGTTCGTCGAACCCGGCCGCCCGCCAGACCTCCTCGCGCATCTCGACGATGGCGGTGGAGGCGCCGGCCTCGTAGGGATAGGCGTGCAGCTGCATCACGCCGTACTCGGTCTCGGCGGTCTCGAAGCGGAAGGCGTCGAAGGCGAAGTCCGCGGCGAGCCAGATGTAGCGGCAGCGGTGGGTGGTGATCCGGGGGCGAAAGTGCCCGGCGTGGGCCTCGCGGGTGCGGCTGTGGACGCCGTCGGCGGCGACGACCAGGTCGTGGCCGGCGGCGAGGACGTCGGCGGGCGGGGCCTCGGTGCGGAAGCGGAGCCGTACGCCCAGGTCGGTGCAGCGGGCGTGCAGGATCTCCAGGAGCCGACGGCGGCCGAGGGCGGCGAAGCCGTGGCCGGTGGAGGTGGTGCGGTGGCCCCGGTGGACGACGTCGATGTCGTCCCAGCGGACCATGTCGCGGCCGAGTGCCTCGTAGACGACGGGGTCGGCGTCCCGGATGCCGCCGAGGGTCTCGTCGGAGAGGACGACGCCGAAGCCGAAGGTGTCGGAGGGCGCGTTCCGCTCGTAGACGGTGACCTCGCGGGCGGGGTCGAGGCGCTTGAGGAGGGCGGCGGCGTAGAGCCCGCCGGGACCGCCGCCGACCACGGCGATACGGGAGAGGGCGGGGCCGACGCCCTGACCCGTGCCGACACCCCGGCCGGGGCCCGGCATCGTCAGCACCCCCGCCATTTCGGGGGCCGCTTCTCCGTGAAGGCGGCGTGGAACTCGGCGTAGTCCGCGCCGTTCATGAGGAGGGCCTGGGTGGCCGCGTCCAGTTCGATGGAGGCGGCGAGCGGCATGTCGAGCTCCGAGGTGAGCAGCGCCTTGGTCTGGGCGAGGGCGAGGGCCGGGCCGTCGGCGAGGCGGCGGGCCAGCTCGGCGGCCCGCTCCCCCGCACGGCCCTCCTCGGTGAGCTCGGAGAGCAGGCCGATGCGCTCGGCCTCGGGGGCAAGGACGGGCTCGCCCAGCATGAGGAGCCGGGTGGCGTGGCCGAGGCCGACGACCCGGGGCAGCAGATAGGCCGCGCCCATGTCGCCGCCGGAGAGTCCGACCCGGGTGAAGAGGAACGCGAAGCGGGTGGTGGGGTCGGCGATCCGGAAGTCGGCGGCGAGCGCCAGGACGGCCCCGGCGCCCGCGGCGACGCCGTGGAGGGCGGCGACGACCGGGAAGGGGCACTCGCGGAGGGCCCGGACGACCTGGCCCGTCATCCGGTTGAAGTCGAGGAGCTGGGCGGTGTCGAGGGAGAGGGTGGCGCCGATGATCTCGTCGACGTCGCCGCCGGAGCAGAACCCGCGGCCCTCGCCGTCGAGGACCAGCGCGCGGACGGACCGCTCGCGGGAGAGCTCGGCGAGGAGGTCGCGCAGATCGGCGTAGGCGCCGAAGGTGAGGGCGTTGAGTTTCGCGGGGCGGGCCAGCGTGACGGTGGCGACGCCCCGGTCGATGTCGAGGCGCAGGTGCTGCCAGCGTGGCGTGCGGGGCGTGGAGCCGGTAAAGGGGCTCATCCGGAACGGCCTCCTTCCTCCATTCGGAGGGTATCACTCAGTTGTGACCGTCGTCACGAGTGCGCGATAAAGGAGGTGTGGGGATGGACCGCCCAAAGTCCCGGCAGTCGGTGACCGAGGTCCCTACCCGTCAGGGAGGGGTGCCTCTGACGAAAAAATTTGCACCTCGTAAGGTTGAAACCAGGACGTCTCGGGATGCCTCCACCCCACTCGCCCACCCCCACCCGGTGAAGGGAGCCTGCCCCATGCCCGATGCCACCGGACCCGCAGCGAACGGACCGCCCGCCGCCGCCTGGCGGGTCCAGCTGCCTCACACGACCGCCGCGGTGCCGATCGCCCGCGCCCTGATCCGTACCGCCCTCACCGACCTCGACCTCGCCCCCGAGGCCGCCGACCGCCCCGACCGCGACACGGCGGAACTGCTCACCGCCGAGCTGGTCGCCAACGCCGTCGAGCACACCGCGGGCCGCGGGCCCATCGAGCTGGTCGTCGAACTGCTCGCCACGCCCGGCGGCTGCCAGATCGAGGTCCACGACTCCGAGCCCGCGCGCCCCGGTGAGCTCGTCTGCCCCGACCCGGGCGCCGAGGTCGACCCCTGGCAGGAGCACGGCCGGGGCCTGCTCCTCATCCGGGCGCTCAGCAGCGACTGCGGGCACCGCCCCACCGCGCAGGGCAAGGCGGTCTGGTTCACGCTCCCGGGGATACCGGCGCAGCGGACCCGTTCGTGATCAATGCACCGGGGCCATCGTGGCGACCAGGACCGCCTTGATCGTGTGCATCCGGTTCTCCGCCTCGTCGAAGACGACCGAGTGCGCCGACTCGAAGACCTCGTCGGAGACCTCCAGCTCGGTCAGGCCGTGCCGGGCGTGGATGTCCCGCCCGACGGCCGTACCCAGGTCGTGGAAGGCCGGCAGGCAGTGCAGGAACTTGACGTCGGGGTTCCCGGTGGCGCGCAGCACGTCCATGGTCACGGAGTACGGGGCGAGGGCGGCGATCCGCTCGTCCCAGACCTCCTTGGGCTCCCCCATGGAGACCCAGACGTCGGTGGCCACGAAGTCGGCGCCCCGGACCCCCTCCGCCACGTCCTCGACGAGGGTGACGGTGGCCCCGCTGGTCTCGGCGAGCTCACGGGCGGCGGCGACGACGCCCTCGGCCGGCCAGTACGCCCGCGGGGCGACGATCCGTACGTCCATGCCGAGGAGGGCGCCGGTGACCAGGTAGGAGTTGCCCATGTTGAAGCGGGCGTCGCCGAGGTAGGCGAAGGTGATCGCGTCGAGCGGCTTGTCCGTGTGCTCGGTCATGGTGAGGACGTCGGCGAGCATCTGGGTGGGGTGCCAGTCGTCGGTGAGCCCGTTGAAGACGGGGACGCCCGCGAAGGCGGCGAGTTCCTCGACCACGGTCTGGCCGTCGCCCCGGTACTCGATGCCGTCGAACATCCGACCGAGGACGCGGGCGGTGTCCTTGACCGACTCCTTGTGGCCCATCTGGGAGCCGGAGGGGTCCAGGTAGGTTGTGGAGGCGCCCTGGTCGGCGGCGGCGACCTCGAAGGCGCAGCGGGTGCGGGTCGAGGTCTTCTCGAAGATCAGCGCGATGTTCCTGCCACGCAGCCGCTGAACCTCGGTGCCGGCCTTCTTGGCCGCCTTGAGCTCGGCGGCGAGCTCGATCAGGCCGCGGAACTCCTCGGCGGTGAAGTCCAGCTCCTTGAGGAAGTGGCGGCCGATGAGGTCTGTGGCCATGGGACGCGCTCCTGGGGGTACGTGTCGAGGGGACGGCGATCGAGGGATCGGCGATCGGGGACCCTGGAAGTCTATACGCACTTCAACATTTATATACAGCCCCCTCCGGGGTCCCGGCCGACACCGGCAGACCGGCCGTCGGGCGACGCGACCCTCGGGGTCGCGTCGCGGGCCCAGGGCCGGCGTCGCGCGCCTCAGGCCGCGTCCCGCTCCACCGGGCAGCTCATACAGCGCGGGCCGCCCCTCCCCCGGCCCAGCTCGCTGCCCGGGATCTCGATCACCTCGATGCCCTGCTTGCGCAGATGGGTGTTGGTGGTGACGTTCCGCTCGTACGCGACGACCACCCCCGGCTCCACCGCGAGCACGTTGCACCCGTCGTCCCACTGCTCGCGCTCGGCCGCGTGCACGTCCTGCGTCGCCGTGAGGACCCGGATGTCCTGCAGCCCGAGCGCCGCGGCGATCGCGCTGTGCATCTGCTCCGGCGGATGGTCGGTCACCCGCAGGGACTGGCCCGCGTCCCCCGGCTCGATCGTGTAGGAACGGAGCATCCCGAGCCCCGCGTACTGCGTGAACGTGTCCTGGTCGACCATCGTCATCACCGTGTCCAGGTGCATGAACGCCCGCCGCTTCGGCATGTCGAGCGCGATGATCGTGCGCGCCGAACCCGCCGCGAACATGCCCCGGGCCAGCATCTCCACCGCCTGCGGCGTCGTCCGCTCGCTCATCCCGATGAGCACGGCGCCGTTGCCGATGACCAGGACGTCCCCGCCCTCGATCGTCGACGGGTAGTCGGTCTGCCCCTCCGACCAGTGATGGAAGGCGCCCGCCTCGGCGCCGGTGAAGAGGGGGTGGTGCTTGTAGATCGCCTCGAAGTGGACGGTCTCGCGCTGCCGGGCGGGCCAGCGCATCGCGTTGATCGAGACGCCGTCGTAGATCCAGGCCGAGGTGTCCCGGGTGAAGAGATGGTTCGGCAGCGGGCCGAGGACGAAGTCGTCCAGGTCCATGGCGTGGAAACGGACCGAGGTCGGCTCCCGGTGCGCCGCCAGGAACTCCCGCTTCGTCATCCCGCCGACCAGCGCCTCGGCCAGCGCGCCGGGGTCCAGCGAGTCGAACGCGGCCCGGAGATGGTCGGCTGCGAGCGGCCCGTACTCCTTCTCGTCGAAGACCCGGTCGAGCACGAGCGCGCGGGCCGTCGGCACTTCCAGGGACTCGCTCAGCAGGTCCCCGAAGAGATGCACCTCCACGCCCCGGTCGCGCAGCACGTCCGCGAAGCCGTCGTGCTCCTGCCGGGCCCGGCGCACCCAGAGCACGTCGTCGAAGAGCAGGGCGTCCTTGTTGGACGGGGTGAGCCGCTTCAGCTCCAGATCGGGCCGGTGCAGGATGACGCGGCGCAGCCGCCCGGTCTCGGAATCGACATGGAATCCCATGCGTCCATCCTGACGGAGCCGGGCGGCCGCGGCCTGCGTTTCGGGACAGGCAGGGGCGGGGCGCGCCGGGCGGCCGCCCCCCGTCGCCCCTGTCAGGTGAACCACCCCCGTACGGCGATCACGAGGATCGCGACCACCAGGAATCCGATCAGCGCTCCGGCGCCCCCCAGGAAGCGGCGGGTGTAGGCGTTGCCGGGATCGTCCGGGTGCCCTGCGGCGGCTCCGGGGGTGGGCGCTCCCGGGCGCGGCGCCGTGCGGGGCACCCCGTACGCCTCCTTGAGGAGGGTGAGCCAGACCGCCTCCGGCAGGCCCGGCCGCTCGCCGTCGACGATCAGCCAGAAGGCCTCGCGGGCGGACGGCGCCGGGCCCGTACGGAGCCGGGCGAGCAGCTCCGCGAGCGTGCCGACCGGGGCGTCGCCGCGTGCGAGGAGCGGGCGGACCGCCCAGCGGTACAGCTCGGCGGCGTTGGCCGCACGCTGCTCCTCCGGCGGGTCGGAGGTGTCGGCCTCGGCGCCCGGCGGCGCGACGGCCCAGAACTCCCTTCCGATGGCCACCTCGCACAGTTCCCGGCGCAGCGCGTGCTCCCAGGACGGCAGGCGCCGGGCGGTCTCGCGAAGGAGGAGGGTGAGGAAGAGGTACGCCTGCGGGCGGCGCAGCGCGTCGAGCAGCTCGCGGTTGCCGCCCCCCGCGACCAGCCGGCGTGCCTCTTCCACGGTGTCGGCGACGGACAGCTTGTGCACGAGGCCGGTCTCGACCTCCCGCTCCCGCCCTCGGCCCCGCACCTTGGCCCAGGGCCGCCCTCGCACCGCGGCGGGCCCGGTCCACACGGGCTCGGCCCGGGGAAGGACGGGGCGCGGGTACGGGTCGGCTCCCGGTCCCTGGGGCGGGCGGTGGTGCGACCGCGCCTGGGCCGCCGGGCGACCGGGGCCCTCGGGGAGGTGCGGCTCGGTACGGCTCCCCGGGTCGTCGTCCCCCGGCGAGGCCGACCGGCCGTCGCCGGCCTCGGAGGGACGCTTCGAGAGGTCGGCACGGTGCGGAGCGTCCGAGGTGGGGCGGTGGTCCGCGTAGGCCTCCCGGTCGTCCGGAAGACCTGGAGCCGGGGGCTCCTGACGTGGGGCCCGGGAAGGGCGGGACCGCGGGTCCGCGAGTTCCGGTGAACGCGGCCGGTGGTCGTACGGGTCGGACTGCGGGGACGATGGCCGCCGGTTCTCCTCTCGGGGCTTCTCCGGTGGATCCTCGCGGAACCAGTAGTCCGGGCGGTCCGACGGGCCGGGGCGGTCGAAGGCCCGGAGCTCTCCCGGGGCGGGTCCCGCCGGGGCCGCGGGTGCTTCGCCGGCCCTGGGAGTCCCGCCACGACCGGCCGTGGGCCCGGTCTCCGGCGGTGGGTCGTCCTCGGCTGCGCGGCCGCCCGAGGCCCACGCCCACAACCTTCCCGCAGTGCTCTGGGGCGGGTCGGTGGGCGGAGGCTGCGGGGTCGGGGGTTGCGGGGTGGGGGGTTGCCCGGTGGGGGGCTCGGAACGGGGCCGGGGGGTGGGGCCGGCCGTCGGGCCGGCGGCGCGGCGGCGGTCGAGGGCGTCCAGCGCGCGCGTGGCCGTCTCCAGAAGGGGGGTGCGACGCGCGGCCGACCCGGACGAGACCTCGTGGAGGGCTCTGCCGATCGCGTACTCGCCACCGCCGCCCTCCTCGATCCCCCGCAGGTGGTGCCGGACGAGCCGGGCCGCGACCTGTTCCGCCGGGTCGCCGATCCGTTCGCGCGGGTCGATGCGGCGACGCCCGGTGTTGCGGCTCGCCGCACCGGACCAGCGGCCGACGAACACGAAGCGGAGCGTGGTGAGTTCGACGGTGTCGTGGGTGGCGAAGGTCCACCGGCGGCTGGTGAGCCCGCCGAACATGCTGTGCAGCCCCCAGAGCACGGGGGCCGCGGTGTCGCCCCGTTCGTCCAGGACGGTGAATCGTTCGTCCGGGTGGCGCAGAAACTCCGCGACCGTCCCGGTGAGTTCCTCGGACGCGTACTCCAGCGCGCCGTCGAGTTCCCCCTGCCCCCGGCCGGTCGCGGGGACGAGGACCTCCTCCTGGATCACCGGCAGCGGCCCGCGCACCCGCGCGGCGTTCACGTCCGCGCCCTCCCAGTTCCAGGCGTGGAGCCCGAGACAGATGGCGGGTTGGAGGAGTTCGGTCGAGCCGACGAGGGCGTGGCAGAGCGCGGAGGTCCCGCCGCCGGCGTCCGTGAAGGGGCTACGGCGGACCAGCATCACCGTCGAACGGCCTTCGAGCCGGACCAGGGCCGGCCGGGTCTCCTCGCCGCTCGCGCGCAGCACGGTCCCGAAGGTCCGGAAGAGGTTCTCGGCCTCGTCGCGGGGCCCGGACCAGGCCACCGGTCCGAAGCCGGTGCTGCCGGTGAGGTTCTCGCTGTCCCAGCGGAAGACGATCTGGTCGACCTCGTTCTCCGACCGTGTCATCGGACGATCCTCTCCCTGGGTCCCGCGGGTTCCGTCCCGGGCAGCAGCCCGCACATGGCGAAGAGCGACAGCAGTGGTGCGAGGACCCGGCGCGGCCGGGCCCCGTGCGGAAATCGGTCTCCGCGTGCCTGTCCGCCGGTCGCGGCGACGAAGTGCAGGGAGCAGTCGGCGCAGTCGTCGAACGGCTTGAGCCAGGCGGGGCTGGCCGAGTGGGCGAGGAAGGCGTACGCGTCCCGGCTCTCGGCCCGCAGCGCGGCGGGGTCGTGGCGGGCGGGCAGGGCCCGGCCGAGCCAGCGGTCGACGACCGGTTCGAAGCGCACCAGGTCGCTCTTGTTGACGGCGAGCGCGGCCGGGGCCGCGACGAGTCCGCCGCGCTGCCGGGGGATCCGGTTGAGCACCGTGGCGAAGGCCTCGTCGCCGAGGTCGCGCCGCCGCAGTCCGCTCTCCTCCCGCACCGGGTCGAGGGCGGGGAGCCGGAGCGCGCGCAGCGGGTCGAGGACGAAGATGAAGGCGTCGACGCCCATGAGGAAGCGGCCGACCTCGCTGTCCTGGGCGAGGTCCTCGCCCGCGAGGTCGAAGAAGACGACGGGCCGGGGTGTGGCGCCGCCCGCAGAGACGAGCAGCCCGTCGGCGAACCGGGCGAAGGTCTGCTGTCCGGTGCGTCCCAACTGCCGCCCCTGTTGCAGACTTTGGACGCGTTCACGCAGATAGGTGCGGTGCGCCTCGTGGTTGAGCGGCAGGCATTTCAGTCCGTACGGTTCGAGGCCGCCGAGCTCGACCTCGCCGAGCATCGCGGCGAGCAGGTGGGTCTTGCCGACGGAGGAGCTGCCGACGAGGGCGATGGAGAGCGGCTCCCCGTTCTTGAGGTAGGGCACGGGGAGTTCGTGCCCCTCCTCACCGTCCACGGTGTGCGGGCACAGGTGGTACGCCTTGCGCAGGGCGTCCGCCTTGTAGTCGGGCCGGCGTTCGGTGGCGAGGTCCAGCGGGATGCGGTTGCCCTTGGCGTCGATGGTGACGAGCAGCCGTTCGTCGTACTCGACGGGGAGCAGACAGTGCGGGCACATCCGGCCCCGCGACGGCGGCGCCGGGACGGGTTCGGCGGGCGGCACGGACGGGCCGGGGCGGGCGGTCCCCCCGCGGTTGCCCAAGACCCGCTCGCGCCAGGTGGGACGGGAGGGAGGCGGGGCGGGGAAGGGGGGCTCCGCACCCTCCGCCCCGGCCCGCCCGACGCCCGCCGGGCCTCCCCCGGACAGTGCGGCCTTCCGGGCGATCTGGAGGTCGTACTCGGCCCGCCACCGGTCGAGCCGATCGGCTTCCACGGCGACGGGGTCCGGCACGTTCAGGAGCCTCAACAGCTCGGTCGCGTCGGGGCGTTCCGCCGCCCGCGGGGAGAAGAGACCGCTGTGCTGGAGGGCGGCGAGGCGGCGGTAGTCGGCGAGATCCGCGGGAGGCCCTTCGCCGCGGTCGGGGCGGCCGGAGAGCAGGTAGTAGGCGAGTTCGGCGACGGACCACAGGTCGTCGCGAGGGTCGGCGGCGCCGCGCCCCGCGCGCTGTTCGGGTGAGGACCAGGGAGCCGTACCGAAGGATTCGCGCGCCTCCCCGGTGCGCAGCGCCGCGTACGGTTCGCAGAGCCGGATCCGGGTGCCGTCCCACCGTACGGTCTCGGGCGTGATCGCCCGGTGGACGAGATCGAGTTCGCCGAGGAGGCGTACGGCCATGGCGAGTTGGCCGGTGATCCGCTCCTGGTCCTCGGCTCCGAGCCGCCCCGACCAGTCGGAGAGCGGGTGCCCGATCGGCGGCCGGTAGAGCACGAAAGGTTCGGCGGCGGTCAGGTCGAAGCCGACGATCCGGGTGAGCACGGCACCGAACTTCTCGGAGCCGTACCGCCGTTCGAGGGCGACGGCGGCCGCCACCTCCCGTTCCAGGAGTCCGTACGCCCGGGGGTCGCCCTGCCCGGACGAGACCAGCCTGTACTGCACGACCGGCACGGACGCCGTCCCCAGGAACGCCCGGCGCGCGAGGAATCCGGGGCGGCCGGCGGGAGTGCGGTCGTCGCCGTACCGCACGACGAAGCGGCTCTGCGCCTCCCGGGGGTTGAGGAACTCCAGCTCCTGGTAGTACGGATGGGGCGGCGGGCTCGATTCGGCCAGGTGGTCGGGGTGGTCCGGCCCGATGGGGTGGCTCGGGTCGGCCGGACGGCCCGGTCGGTTCGGGTCGCTCCGGTCGTTCGGATGGCTCGGGTCGCTCTGATCGTTCGGATGGTTCGGGTCGGTCACGGTTCTCCCGCCTCCTCGGCGCGGACGGTGTGCACGACGTCCGCGCGCAGTGGTACGAGGCGGAGGATTCCGGCGTGGCGTCCCGCACCGGTCCACACGACGTCCTCGGCGGTGCCCCGCCAGACGTCGTCCCCGGCGGCCCCGCGCCGCATCGCCTCGGGCACGAAGCGGACCTGCCGGGCGGCGATCGGGTCATGGGAGAGCAGCCGCAGGTGTTCCGGGCCGCAGAGCGCGACCGTACGGCCGGGGTCGTCGTCGGCCAGGAGCAGCCGGGCCACGGCGTCGGGGGCGACCCCGGTGAGCCGGGCGGCGTCGGGCCGGTCGGAACGGTCGGTGAGGGCGACCAGACCGGAGAGCGCGTCCGGCTCGCGGAGACCCTCGTTCCGGGGCGGCGGAGAGGCGGCCACATCGCGCTCCAGCCGGAGGCGGGTGTCGTCCAGGAGCTCCACGATCCGCTGCTCGTGGACCCCTGGCGCCATCGCTCCGGGGTCGCGTTCGACGCCCGCCCAGCACCGGTCGAGGATCAGGAGGGTACCGGCGACCAGGTCGCCGACGAGGGTGTCGACGAGGAGGGGGCCGCCGTCGCCGTACCGCCGCTCCAGCCACGCGGGCGCGGGAACGGGTCCCGACACGGCCGACACCCCGCCGAGGGAGACGGCGGGGTCCCGCTCGAACGGGCCGGACCGGCCGGACGCGTACGGGGATCCGGAAGGGGGCGGAGCGGGTTGCCGCCCGGGAGGCGCGGGTTCCTCGTCCATGTCGGGCCAGAGGTCGTCCTCGCCCTCCCACTCGTCCCAGCTCCAGGACGGCCCGGCGCCGTCCGGGTCCGGCGGTACGGCGGACTCCGTCCGGAACCCCTCCTCCGACGGCCCGTCCGGCGGCAGGTACGAAGCCCTCTGCCCGTGCGCCTCGGCCGTGTCCGCGAGGCCGCGGAGCAGCCGGGCCACCGCGCCCGCGCCGGCCGAGCAGTGGTGCCGCACCTCGGCGAAGAGCCAGTCGTGAACGGCGGTCGTGACCACCAGGTTCTGGACCTCGCGCAGGATCCGCCAGGCCTCCTCCGGGTCCGCCCGCGCCCACCAATCGTCCACGGCCCGGCTCCAGTCGCGCAGCGCGAGGAGGACGATCGCCATCAGGGACACGGTGAGCGCGACGGCCCCCGCCCACAGCGGAAGGCCGAGGAACTGTCCGAGGCCCGCCCCGACGAGACCGCCGAGCACACCCCCGATGAGCCGGGGCGCCGCACCCGTGGCACCGCCGCCGTCGATCCGCCCGTCCGGTGAACGGTTGGGCCGACGCCTGAGCATCAGATGGGCGAGCACGGCGGCGAGCACTCCGGCGGCCGGGCCGAGCACCCAGCCGAGCACCGGCCAGACCCCGGCGAGCAGCGCCAGGGCCCCGGTCACCGCGAAGGCCACCGGGCGCGAACCGCCCGCCGTGAACGGGTACCGGCCGCCGAGCCGCCGCAGCCGCTCCGGCCCGCAGATCGCGTCGAGCCGGGCGAGCCGGGCGGCACTGCCGACGGGCGCGGTGCGCGCGGAGAGCGCCGCGAGCCGGGCGGCCACCGAGCGCAACGGCAGGCCCTTGCCGATCAGTTCGTGGGTGTGGTCGCGCAGGGCCGGGACGATCCCGGTGCGCGAGATCTCCCTCGGCATCTCGGGCAGTTCGATGCCACGGTCCCGGAGCACCCCCCGGTGCTCGACCGTGAGCCGGCTGCCGCCCGCGGCGGCGAAGGCGTCCGCGACGGTGGCGCGGAACCGCTCCAGCTCCCCCGTCACCCGCTCGATGTCACCCGGCAGATCGACCGTGCGGCCGACCCCGGTGAGGAGCCCCGCCGCGCCCCGGATCCGCTGGTAGCCGTCGACGGCGTCCCCGACCGCTTCGTCGCAGGCGGCGAGCCGGAGCCCCGCCCTGCCCTGGGCCGGCAGCCAGCGGTGGTCGGAGAGGGAACGCGGAACGCCCTCGTCGAGCAGCAGCGCGAGCGGCCCCGGCACCTGCTCGGCGGAGACGGTACCGGCCGGGACGTCCGGCCCGGTGAGCCCCTCCACCGACTGCCGCCAGGCCCGCGCCCGCGCCTCGTCGGTGAGGTCGTGCTCCAGGACGCGCACGGCGGGCACGGCGACGCCGTGCACCACCTCGCCGAGCGCGCGCAGCACCGCGTCGAAGACCTCGGGGGTGGACAGGACGTCGACGAGCGGACGCAGGACGGCCTCACCCGGGACACCGTCCTCCGCAGTGTCGAACACCCACAGGACCCCGGCGGCGGGCGGCCGCAGGGTGAGGGTGCGGCTCAGCGTCCGCTCGCCCCGGACGCCGACCGCCAGGCAGACGATGTGGGCGGGCCCGTAGGAGGAGAGCCGCTCGTAGAGCAGCTGGTGGGCGACGAGCCGGTCGGCCTCGTCGAGGACGAGGAAGCGCCGCTCGCCACCGGGCTGCGGGGCGTCCAGGGCCGCACGGACGACGGCGTCGAGGTCGTACGCCCCCGCCGTCCGCAGGTCGAGGCAGACGGCGTGGCCGGGCAGGGGCCGTTCGGGCAGGACGCGCGCGCTCACTCCGCCTCCCCGGCCCGGTCGCGGTAGGAGGCCCCGTCGTCGTACTCGGGTCCGAAATCGGGCTCGGGTTCCTGCTCCCAGTCCTCCTCGAAGGCGGAGGAACCGGCCTGCTGGGGCGACCCCGCGGAGGCACGGGGACCGGTGCCGGGGGTGTCTCCGTTCCCGTAGGCGGTGCGGGGATCGGGCACGGTGCCGTTCCCGTACGCGGGCCGGGCGCCGTTCTCGCTCCCCGGACCGGGGCGGTTGTCCCACTCGGGGCGCGCACCGTTCTCGCTCCCCGGACCGGGGCGGTTGTCCCACTCGGGCCGGGCTCCGTTCTCGCTCCCCGGACGGGGGCCGTTCTCCCACTCGGGGCGCGCGCCGTTCTCGCTCCCCGGACGGGGGCCGTTCTCCCACTCGGGGTGAACCCCGTTCTCGCTCACGGGGCCGGGGCCGTACTCGTACCCCTCACGCCTGTGCGCTCCCTGCGGGCCGAAGTCCTGCGCGGGCCGGCGACCGTGACCCTGGCCCTGCCCGTACCCGTGGCCTTGGGCCTGGCCCTGCCCGTGGCCCTGGCGCTGCCCCGGCGGCCTCCCCTGGCCCGGCCCCTGGCTCTGGCTCTGGCCCTGGCCCTGCGTCACCCCGGCGCGCGACGCGTGCCGTTCGTACAGGGCACGCAGGCTCGCCCGGGTCGCGCGGGCCGCCCTCGGGAAGCGCATGTCGAGGGCGCCGGGGAAGGTGACTTCCCAGAAGTGGCGGATCGGGGCGAGCCATTCGGTGTCGGTTTCGCCGTACTCGCCGTACTCGGCGACGAGTCGGGCGATCAGGCCGAGCTGCCGCGGCGCGACCTGCTCCACGAAGTGGGTGAAGAGCGGCGACGGCGGCACCGGGACCTGCGCGAGGCCCTTGGGCAGGGCCTGCATGAGGCGTTCGCAGAACTGCTCGATGATCTGCCCCTCGTCGAGCAGCGCCCACCGCTCGTACGCGCGCAGCAGCCCCGCCCAGCTGGTGAGCGAGCCGTCGAAGTCCTCCAGACGCAGGGTCATGGTCGCGGACTCGCCGTCCTGGAGCCGGATGCGGACGCGGTGGGGCGAGCCGATCGGGCCCTCGGTGTCGATGTGCCCGTTCCACATGGCGCAGAGAAGCCGGTGCAGGATGCGCTGCCGGTCGTGTTCGGTGGAGACCAGCCAGTCGTCCTGGTAGCCGAGGCGCTGGCGCCAGTGCAGGAAGTCGTCCTCGCCGGCCGAGTCGCGGGCCTCGGACCAGAGGCTGAGGATGTTGCGGACCTCGGAGATGTCGGTGAGGTTCATGCCGCTGCGGAAGAAGACGACGGTGATGGCGTCGGTGTCGCCGGCCCGGCTCTCCGGGGTCACCCGTCCGGGCAGGTTGAGCGCCTGCTCCAGGTAGTCGCGGGCCCGGCCGTCGGACTCGCTCGCCGGGTGCACGATGAGGATCTTGAGGGGGCCGCTGCCGTCCGGGACGAAGCCCACCGGGATGAGGCCGGCGAGACGCGAACGGAACTGGTCGAGCCAGCGCGGGTCGATCTTCGCCTCGGCGGTCTCGTCGCCCGCGGCGGCCCGGAGCAGCAGTTCCATGGAGGGCAGCAGGGGGCGGGCGAAGGCGTCCTCGTTGGCCTCGCCGAAGAGCCGCTTGACCCGCCGTTCGACGACCTGCTTGATCTCCTTCACCGCCGCGCCGGGCTGTCGGCGGACCGCGTCGAGGGCCCGCCGCCAGTCCTCGGGGCCGACGAGCCGACCGAGCAGGGTCGCGGCGTCGGCCGCCTCGGGCAGGCCCTCGCTCTGGGCGAGCCGGTCGACGACGTCGTCGTAGAAGGCGCGCAGGGTGTTCTGCGGGGGCAGGAGGTAGGCGATGCCGGCGCGGTCGTCGCGGTAGAGGTCGCGGCGGCTGTCGGCGAAGGCCTTGGGCTCGTCCTGCTCGTGGGCGCGGAGCGCCTTGGTGAGTTCGGCGACCTCGGAGCCGGCCTTGTGCAGGGCGGGCCGCCACTGGGATTCACCGGCCTGCCAGCCGCGGTGCCAGAGGGTCCGGGCCCGCCACTGGTACCAGGCCTGCTGGGCGGCGACTGCGTCCTGGACGTCGGGGTCGTTCCACCGGGCCGGTACGACCCCGCCGACCGCGCCCTTGATCGGGGGGATGTTGGGGGCGGCGGTGTGGACGTTCGGCGGTCGTTCGGGTTCGTTGCGCCGGTTGTCGATCATGCCGGTGAAGCCTTCCCTCGCCACCCGGTCGGGGTGACCGGGCAGGCCCGTCAGGATGACTTCGACCTGGAACGGGTCCATGGAGCCGAGGAGTTCGCGGACCCCGGTACTCGGCCTGAAGTCCTCGGTGAGGCGTGGGATCTCCCGGGCGAGACCGGCGTCGAGGCGGCGCAGGGCCTCCTCCATGTCCCCCAGCCGGTTGCGCAGTTCCTGGGTGATCCTCGACTTGCCCCGGGGGATCTGCTCGGGCAGGGGGACGTTCGGGGCGTCCCGGGTCCAGAGGCGGCCGATGGCGGAGCGGTTGAACAGCTCCCTGACGTGGTCCTGTCCCTCCCGGTCGGGGCGCCTGGCGCGCTCGGTCATGCCGCGGACGGCCTGGGCGAGCAGCCGTGCGGCGACGATCTCGGCGAGGTCGTCGACGGGCACGGTGAGGGAGGCGGCGAGGCTGGTGGACATGCCGCGGTAGCCGATGCCGGTACGGGCCGGGGTGGAGCGTTCCACGCTCTTGTTGATGAAGCTGGCGGCGAAGGACTGGTAGTCGTCCTCGGCGCGGGTCGCCGAGCCGGTGTCCTGGCCGAGGTCGGTGCCGATCAGCGACATCACCATGGCGGCGATGGAGCGCCGCAGGTCCTCGCTGCCGATGACGGAGGGCTTGGAGAAGAGGAAGGCGGTCTGCATGGTGGCGGGCCGCAGCGCGACGACGCCGTCGCCGGGGTACGTGACGCTGAGCCGCCCGCGGTCCTCGACGTCGCCGACCTGGTCGAGGGCGTCGGGCACGTTCTGGTCGTCGACGAGCCGCGAGAGGTCCACGAGGGCGCGAGCGGAGTTGAGTTCGGCCTCGCGTCCGCCGCCGGCCTCGGGCGGGAAGGCGGAGGGCATGACGACGAGCGGGTAGATCTTCACCCCGGGCACTCGGGCGTTGCGGAACTCGTGCCCGATGAGGTGGATGAAGTCGTAGAAGATGCCGGCCCCGGTACCGCCCGCGACGGAGAAGGCGACGAACACGTCGCAGCCCCGGATCGGGCCGCCACCGACCCTCCGCAGGTCGCCCGCGGACTGGCCGATGGCCCCGATCGCCTCGCGGAGCTGGCGCAGGACGGGTTCGAGACCGGAGCGGAGGGTCGCGAAGAGCGCGGAGCGTCCGACGGTCGGCAGCTGCCCGGCGCCGCTGTTGAGCGGGGCGACGCGCGGCTGGCGGGCCTGCGGCGGCAGCCACAGCCGGGTCTCGTCGGGGACGGTGACGCGCAGCATGCGCGTCACCTCGGGCGAGGAGTCGAAGTCGGTGGGCAGCAGGTCGCGGACGATCCGGGAGGTGCGGGCGAAGGCGGCGCCCTCGGCTCCCTTCGCCTTGAACTGCGGGTAGTTCAGCAGCTCGGCCTCGCTGAAGTCGGCGTAGACGAACTGGAGACAGTCGGGCAGCTGGAAGGGCAGGCGGCGCCCGCCGTCCAACAGGTCGGTGCCGTCGGGTCCGCACAGCTCCCGGCGCAGACTGCGTTCGAGCTCGGTGCCGATCTTTCCGCCGGTGCCGCCGAGTCCGACGAAGAGCATGGGCTGATAGATCTTCATGTCGTTCTCCTCGGAGACCCGTTCAGAAATTGATGTCGTAGTCGGGCGCTCCGGGCGAGCCGTCCGTGCCCGCTCCGGAGAGGGAACCGGAACCCGCACCCGTACTGCCGCCTCCGCCTCCGCTTCCGGCACCGGGGCCGGTGCGGCGGGGGCGATGGAGCCACGGTGTGCCCCGGCCGCGGGCCGGCGCCGGGCGGCCGCCCCGTACGACCAGCTCGTGGTCACCGATCCCGACCGGCTCACCGGTCCGCACGGGGACCTGCCCGCCGCCCCGGGTGCGCAGCGCCATCTCGCCCGAGCCGTTGCGGCGCAGCACATGGGCGGTGGAGGAGCCGCCGCCGGGGATCCGGCGGAGGGTGGGTGGCGTGCCGTACGGTTCGTCGACGGCGAAGGCGAAGACGCCGCCCGGGCTCTGCCCCCGGCGGACGGTCAGCGAGTCGAGCGACCGTTCGCCCTGGCAGAGTTCGATCGTGACGCCGGTGAGGTCGCGGCGGCGGCGCCTGGCCAGGACCCGGATGACGACGAAGATGCCGATGACGAGGGCGAGGGCGGCGCCGCCGGCCACGGCCTTCCACCAGCGCTCCCACCAGGTCGGCGGCTCCACCACCCGGACGTTCAGGAAGGCGCCGCGCAGGGGGCGGTCGCTGTCCGCGGTGTCCACGACGGTGACCTGTCCGGCGAGTGCGCCGAAGGGTGTGCCCTTCCCGAGGGTGACGGTGAAGGGGATCTGGGTGCTGCTGTTCGGCGGGGCCGTGACGGTCGCCGGGGAGACGGCGAGCTCGGCTCCCGGGGTCTGGTTGTCCAGGGCGAGCCGCAGGGTGCGCGGCGCGGAGTCGTTGTTGGTGACGTCCAGGGTGCCGCGGACGGTGGCTCCGGGGTGCACGGTGGCCCCGTCGACGGTGACGGCCGCGGTCACCAGCGGCGCGTCCTCGGCGAGACGGGTGCGCAGCGGGCGCCGGTCGGAGGTGATCCCGGGCGCCTCCATCCGGGTGACGAGCTCCAGGTCGCCGGTGGCGCTCGCGGGGATGGTGAGCGTGCCGGTGAACCGGACGTCGCCGGCCTTGGCGTCGGGGGCCTTCCCGTCATCGGCGAGCTTGAAGCTGACGGGCCGGAAGCCCTCCCCGCTCAGGTCGGCCGCGACCGAGAGACCGGCGAGCTGACGCGGGTCGGTGATGACGACCCCGCGCCGGGTCTGCATCTGCACCTCGACCTTCACCTGCTCCCCCGCGCGCGGGGACGCCGGGTCGAGGACGACGGCGGACTGCAGCCGGCCCTGCCAGATCGCCCGGACGGCGACCTCACGGTCGCGGTGGCCCTCCGGCGCCTCGATGTGCACCCGCCAGGCACCGGGCAGCGGGTTCTTCACCCGCAGCGCCTCGACCGGGCCGTTCTGTCCGCTCACCTCGAAGGTGGAGCCGTCGAACTCGTCCCGGAGGGGCACCTTGCGGCCCGCCGGGTCGAAGTAGGTGACCTGCACCTTCGGGTCGTGCTTGGCGACAGTGAGGGAGCCGTCGGTGGCGATGGGCGGGATGGTGACGGTCAGGTCGGCGGGCGGCTTGCCGACGGTTCCGTGCGCGATCCGGGCGCAGCGGGCGGCGGCGAAGGTCTCCTGGAGCGCCTTGTCGATCTCGGCGGAGGTGTCGACGACCCGCATGCGCGGCTCGGAGTCGGGGATCTCGGAGCAGGCGCCGCGGTAGCCGCCCTGGGCCATGGCGGTGAGGGCGGCGCGGTCGATCTCGCTGCCGAAGCCGAGGGGCCAGATCTGTACGCCGGCCGCGCGGGCGCGGGCGAGTTCCTCGGTGAGGCGCAGCGCTCCGTTGGACTGGCGGTTCTCGCGGTCGGTGCCGTACTCGGGGCTGTCGGCGACGTCGAGCTTGCCGTCGGTGAGCAGGAAGACGACCTTGGGGGCGGCGGGCGCCTTGGTCCCGCCGGTGCCGGTGCCCTTTCCGGGTCCGGGTCCGGCTCCGGTGAGGCGGGTGACGGCCTGGCGTACGGCCGCCGGGAAGTCGGTGCCGGGACCCATCCGGGCCTCGTCGCGCCGCCCCAGCTCCTGGACGCAGTCGCTGAGTCGCTCACGGCCCGCCGCGTCGGCGACGGTGAGCGGGCAGACCTCGCGTACGGGCGACTGGCCGCGCTTCTCCGAGCTGCCGAAGCCGATGACGGCGGCCCGGGAGCGCTCCGATATCTCGCCCTGGACGAGCAGCGCCGCCGCTTCGGTCTCGCGTGCCAGGTCCTTGTCGGCGAGGCTCGCCGACTGGTCGACGACGACGGCGAAGTCGATCGGGTCGGGTCCTTCGGGCGGGTCGGCCTGCGTGGCGGCGGTACGGGGGACGGCGTTCGCCCCGGGACCGCCGGGCGCGCCGGGGGCGCCCGCGGCGGCGGTCGCCGCGAGCGGGCCGGAGAGCGCGAGGAGCGCCCCGGCGAGGAGCAGGACGCCCCCCTTGTTGGTCCACTGCATGTTCTCTCTCACCACAGTTCGCTGAAGAGGGCCAGGAGGGCGCCGAGCGCGAGCGCGGAGACGCCCAGGCGCAGCCACCGGTACTTCGCCGCGAGCACGAGGCCGTGCACGCTGGCCTGTTCGAGGAGCCAGCCGGTGGCGTCCGCGCCGGGGGCGGCGAGCCGCTCACGCAGCGCCGTCTCCGACGGCCCGGCCGTCAGCTCGCGCAGGAACGTGCGGTCGGCTCCTATCCGCGTGCGGGGCAGCACCACCGAGACGAGCATCAGGACGCCGGCCGTCCAGAGCGCTCCGGCGACGAGCAGGAGGACGAGCCCGGCTCCGGAGTCGGGCCACGGGGCCCGGTCCCCGGAGAAGACGACTGCGAGGAAGGCGAGGGCGCCGGAGAGCAGGATCGCGGCCTTGGTGTCGGCCCGGCCGATGTCCTCGCGGACGGTGGCGAGCAGCCGCTCGGCCATGAACCTGAGCTCTTCGGCGGGTACGGGAGTGGGTGCGGGCGCGGATGCCTGCGCGGGCGCGGTGGTGCGGGACCGGTCCGGACCGGAAGGCGGACCGGAGTCCGGCGCGGGCCCCGGGGCGGTGGTCATGCGTCGTCCCAGTCGTCGAATTCGGAGCTGGGCCTGGCCGGGCGGGCGGGGCGGGAGGACCGCCGGGGCCGGTCGGGCCGTTCGTCACTGTCGTAGGGGTCCTCGCGGTCGTACCGGTCGTACCGTTCGTTCCGCTCGTACGCGTCGTTCCGGCCGTACGCGTCGTTCCGCCCGTACCCGTCCGCGTCCTCGTACCGGTCGGGCCCGTCGTCGAAGCCGTCGTCGTGACGGCCCCGCGAGCGGCCCCGGTTCCGGTCGTCGCCGTCGCGGCCCCGCTCGCGCGCCCTCCCCCGCTCGCGTTCCCGCTCGGAGCCGGACTCGACGCGGGTCGGCTCGTAGACCCGGGGGTCGTCGGGAGCGTCCTGGGGTTCCGCTTCCTCGTACCACTCGGGCCGGCTCGGCTCCGGCACCCCGTTCTCCAGGGCGAGGCGGGCCGGCGGGGTGCCGCCCGAGGGGTTGAGGACCCGGTCGGTGATGCCGTCGATGACGGTGCCGGTCTGGGTCCGCAGGTACATGAGCACCTGGTACATCTGCTCGCCGATGTCGTGCCGTTCGAGGACTCCGGTGTCGAGGAGCCGGTTGAAGACGGCCAGGTAGTCCTCCTGGCCCTCGCGCCGCTCCCGCTGGAGCTGGGTGCGGATCTCCCACTGCTTGTCGGGGTTCATCGCCATGTGGTGGGCGATCTGGGCGAGGTCGCCGCGCCGGAAGAGGGTCTCCATCTCGCGGGCGCGGTCGGCGACCAGGGCCCGGTCGGCGGCGTCCCTGCGCCGTTCCGCCTCGGCGACGCGCGCGTCGGCCTCCATGGTGACGCCGATCTTGTCCCGGCGCGAGACCTCGGCCTTGACGGAGTCGTCGAGGTCGATGAAGACGTAGACCCGGGTCCGCAGCCCGACGTCCTCGCCGAACCTGAGGCGTCCGGCGCTCAGCTCCTCCCGGACGGCCTCGTCGGCGCGCTGCGCCTCGGTGATCCGGAACCGCCGGGAGAGCCTGCGCAGTCGGTCGAGGAGCTCGTCGTGCAGCAACGCGGCGACGTCCTCGACCTGTTCCTGCACGACGAGGTGCGGGTCGGTCACCTCCCAGTGGACCGTGACGACGGCATCGAAGAAGACGCCGTCCCCGGCGGCCGGCAACTGGAGCCTGAACTCGGTGCTGTTGCGCCCGAGTTGCACCTCGAAGACGGTGTAAGGGGAGCCGAACATGGGCTTGTTCACGTCCTCCCTACGGTCCGGCCAGACCACCCGGTGGCCACCGTTGCGGTAGAGGAGCACGGCTGCGACCCGGCCGCTCCGGTGGCGGTACGGGGGCGCGTACTCGGCGATCAGCGGACCGCGCGGGCGCGTGCCCGCGCCGGACCCCGACCCGGCACCGCGGCCCGCCTCCCCGCCCCACCGCCCGCCCTGTCCCCCTGCGCGCGCGTTCCCCTGCCCCTGTTCCTGCTCTCGGTCCAGGTCCTCGTCCGGGTCCATGTCCAGGTCCTCGTCGTCGTCGCGGCCACCGGCGTGCCGGCCACCGCCGTTCTGTCCGTCGTACCGCTGCCCGCCGTACCGCTGTCCGCCGCCCCGCTGACCGTCGCCCCGCTGTCCGCCGCCCGGCTGACCGTCGACCGGCTGACCGTCGACCGGCTGGCCCGTGTACCGCTGCCGCTCCCGGGCGTCCCGGTCACGGCCGGCTCGTGCCCGCTCGTCCTGCGGCCGCCCGTCACGGGCACGTTCGTCCCGTCCCCCGCCCTGGCCGCCGCGGTCGTCGCGGTCCCGGTCGATCCAGCGCGTCCGCTCGTCAGGCCGCCCGTTCCTGTTCTGCTCGGGCCCGGTCATCGGTTCGCTCCTTCCGTCACGGCGTCCCACATCCGGCGCGCCGCGCCTCTGTCCAGGGGCCGGTCACGGTCCCGGACCAGTTCGTTCAGCAGGCCCCTGAGCCGGTCCCGGTCACGGCGGTCCACCGCGAGCCGCGGCAGGAAGGCGCAGACGTGCCCGAGCGACTCCGGATCCTTCGCGGCCCGCCGGAGCATCCCGCCGAGCGCCTCCAGGGCGGCCTCCCCCGAGCGGGCCGTGGCGAGCGTCTGCCGCAGCAGCACCGCCAGTTCGGCGGCGAGCTCGGGCCGGGTCGCCAGCAGGGCGATCAGCAGCGGGCGGGCCGCGTGCCCGTCGAGTTCGGGGACCTCCCGCAGCCCCCACAGATGGGTGGTGCGGGTGCTCAGGGCCCGGATGACGGCGAGGTGGACCAGGTTGGCGAGGTTGAGCCGACCGTCCTCCAGCCACTGCCGGAGCCGCCGGAGCACGGGCACGGGTTCGCCGGAGGCGAGCAGCCGCGCCACACTGAAGGAGGCGGGCACGAGGACCCCGATGTCGGTCGCCTCGCGGGTCCTGACGACCCGGGCGAGCGCGTCGAGGGAACCGGAGACGCTCCCGGCGGCCAGCACGTAGCCGTGGGTGAGCAGGGCGGTCCTGACGAGCATGTCGTCGTCGGACCCGGCCCAGTTCTTGAGCACGTCGGCGACGGCGGGCCGGACGCGCGGGTCGCGCGCGGACTCGGCGAGCGCGGTGGCGGCGGCCATCCGGGCGACCGGATCGTCCGTCGCGGCGAGCGGCACCACCAGCTCGCGGAAGCCGTGGATCCAGTCCCAGGAGCAGAGCACGCCGGCCGCGACGGAGGCCCGCACCCACACCTCGGAGCGCGGGTCGTCACACAGGGAGCGCAGCCAACGGGCCACCGGGCCGCGGACGTTGTGGTAGCCGTGCCAGATCTCGCCGAGGACGGCTCCGGCGAGGGCCTCGCCCTGGAAGCGGACGGCGCGCACCGGCACCTTGGCCGGACCGAGGTCCAGCTCGCCGTCCTCCAGGACGGCCCGGGCCTGCACCGGCCGGTGCTCGGCGTGCGTCCCGAACAGGCGTCGGCCCGGGGCGTGTTCGGGGTCGAGGGTGACCGCGAGTTCCCAGGCGAGGAGTTCGGCGGCCTCGGCGGCGAGGCTGTACGCGGAGCCGTTGAAGACGGCGACCGCGATACGGAACGCCCCGGCGTTCAGGGCCGGGAGCGCCTCGGGGAGCGCGCCCGGACGGTCGGCGCCCGCGAACCACTCGCGGGCCTGGGAGCGTACGAACGAGGCACATTCGCTGAGGAGTTGCTCGTCCGTCACCTCGCCGCGCCAGTGCCGGGCCAGATGGTCGGCGAGCCGGGCCGCCTCGCGCGGCCGCAGCTCCTCCAGGCCGAGGGCGTCGACGACGTCCCGCCGTGCGCCGCGCGCCCGCGCATCGCCGAGGGCGTCGTCGGACTCGGTGCGCAGCTGGTTCCAGAGGTGGCGGTGGAGGACCTCGTCGGCGGGGGGCGGGGGGCAGTACATCCCGTACCGGCCGCGCAGCAGCCGGTCGGCGAGTTCTCCGTTCTCGACGAGGACGACCCCGTACGCGTCCCGCCCGCGCAGCAGATCGCCGAAGCGGTCCAGGTGCAGCTCGGAGAGGCGCGTGACGGAACGGCGGGTGACGGTGGTGTGGTCGCCCCGGCCGGAGCGGGAGGCGCGCGGTTCGCTCTCGGCGCGTACGTCCTCGGTGAGCAGTTCGAGGAGGTGGCCGCCGCTCTCCTGGAGGACCTCCTCGGTGATCTCGTCGACGCCGTGGCGCGGGTCGAGGCGGAAGACCTTGCCGCCGGTCAGCTCGTCGAGGAGGGCGAGCGCGGTGGCCTTGCGGCCGCTGCCGGGTTCGCCGCACAGGACGAGGACCCGGTGGTCGCGGAGCCGGTCCCGCATCCGGCGGTAGCCGGCGGTCGCGCAGTACACCCGGCCGAGGTGGTCGAGCGTCTCGGGCGGGACGGGTCCCTGGACGAAGTGCGACGTGCGGTCGGAGCCGTACAGGGCGAAGATCTGGTTGCCCTCGAAGACGGTGCCGTCGCCGTGGATGGTGGTGAGGCGGTCGGCCGCGGCGCCCGCCCAGGTGCGGACGGCTCGGCGGGCGGTGGCGGCGCCGCCGGTGTCGCTCTCGCCGCCGAGGGGCCCCCGGTCGGCGGCCGCGAAGACGCTCGGCTCGCGGGGCTGCTCGGCGCCGTCGGCACGCTCGGACCCGCCGGCCCGGTCGCCTTCCCGGTCGCCTCGGTCGGAACCACGATCCGATCCACGATCGGAGCCGCGATCCGAGCCACGATCCGAACCCCGGTCGGAACCGCGGTCGGAGCCCCGGTCGTGTGCGTCCGCCCGGTCGCCGCCGTGTCCCTGCCCGGCGTCCGGACCGTCGTTCTGCGGCGAGGCGTCGTCCTGGTCGCTCACTTCGACTCACCCGCCCCCGAACCGGAGCCGGAGCTGGAGCCGGAGCCGGAGCTGGAACCCGAACCCGAGTCCGAACCGGAATCGGTCCTGGATCCGGAATCCGTCCTGGATCCGGAGTCCTTGCGGATTCCGGTGAAGCCCCCGTGGATGGTGTTGCCGTGGACGTCGAGAAGGTCACCCCCGACGTGGTACGTACGGCTCCCGCCCACGGGCCGGGGCGTTGGGCCGTCCCCCCGCGACGGCCCAACGCCGGTCCGTGCCGCCGCCACCGGCGGCCGCTCCCCCGCGGCCGCCGGCTCCCCCTCCCCCTCGGGCGGCAGCTCCCCGTCGGGCCCGATCAGCGGCGGCTCGGGCCTGCGCGGTACGTGGAACCAGGCGGCCTCGTCGGTCTCCTTGGACCGGATGCGTGCCGACCGGTAGTGGTCCGGCTCGACGTACCGCCCGCCCTCGGCGACCACGTTCACGAACAGCCAGTCGGAGACGACGACCAGGAGGGCGATCTCCGGGGTCTCGTTCATGATCCGCTTGGCCGGGGGGCTGTCGCAGAGCCGGGCAGCCAGGTCCACCGCCCGTCCGACGAGCCCGTGCCGGTCCTGGACCACGAGCCCCGCGTTCATTCCGATCCGCAGCCGCAGCGGCCGGGTCCGACCCTGGTTGTGGGTGCGCAGGCTCTCGTACAGGGTGTCGATCCACCGTCCGACCATGAGGGTCGGCGGCACGTCCGGGCGCAGGGCGGCGAGGATGCCGTCCCCCCGGTCCTCCTGGTGGTAGGTCCCGGGCTCGACGCCGACGGAGCTGTACGCGTCGTCGAAGGCTGCGTACATCGCCGCCCGCTGGTGTTTCTTCTCGGCCAGTTCGAGCGTCCCGGAGCCGCAGATGTCGCCGAAGACGACGAACCGGTGGATGCCGCCCACTTCTCCGCCCACTTCCCCGTTCACTCCCGCACTGCTCACTCTCGGACTCCCTGTGTGTCGCCCTGGTGCCGTTGGTGCCGTGGTGGTGCGTGTCCAGACTGGCCGCGTTCCGCGACCTGCGATGTAGCCGTTTACACATCCGGCGGAGATTCGTCCGCCGGTTCTCCGCCGGGGCGCGCGCGCCCCTCCGCGAGCAGCACCAGGACCCGCATGTCGATCACGATGACGGTGCGGTTCGCGGTGCGGACCACGTCCTGCTCCCGCAGCAGGCGCAGCGCCTTGGCGACCGCCTCCCGGGTCGCTCCGATGGCCGCCGCCAGGTCGTGCTGGGGCAGCGGAAGTTCGAGTACGGTCCCGGCGTCGGCCCGCCGTCCGGCGCGCTCGGCGAGTTCGACGAGGCGGGCCGCGAGGCGCTGGAGGACGGTCTCCGAGGCGAGCGCGCGGCGCTCGACGTCGGCGCTGCGCAGCCGGGTGGCGAGCTGGCGCATGATCAGCGAGGTGGCGTGCGGCCGGGCGGCGAGGAAACGCCGGAACCGGTCACCCGAGATGGCCACCGCCTCGACCCTGCCGAGCGCGGTGACACTGGCGCTGCGCGGGCGCCGGTCGACGGCGGCGAGGTCGCCGACGACCTCGCCGGCGCCCCTGAGGGCGAGGATGAGTCGCGATCCGCGCTCGGTGCCGACGGAGACGACGGCCCAGCCGGAGAGGAGCGCGAGGACGAAGGCGGTGGTGTCGCGTTCGCGGATCATCACCTCCCCCGGTTCGTAGACGCGCCGGGCCCCCTCGGCGAGCAGGAACCTCCGGTCGGCCGCCGGGAGGGCGTGGAGGAAGGAGCGGTCCTGGCCGAAGAGACTCACCGCCCGCTCACCCCCGTACCGTCCCCGGGCCGTCCGGGGAAGACCGCTCGCCGGTGATCGACCGGCGCATTCGCGTGTGTGTTCCCACCCCATGTGACCTGCCACGTCACACTGTTGACGCTGTGTCACGTCATGGGGTGAAGAACGCTAGAGGGTGCGGAAGAAACGCGACAACGGGCACGGGGGGCGCAGGGGAGCGCCGGACCCGGCGCCTCTGCGCCCCCGTCAAGGCGGTGCGAAGTCCACGCGAAAACCTCCCGAAGACCACGCAAAGCCTTCACGGAAGCGGGGCGAACGCGGGGCGAAGCCGACGCGAGGTGCCGGGGAGACCCCGCGAAGGCCCCGGAGGCGCCCGGAAGGCTCACAGAGGCCTCGGACAGGCAGGGCACAGGCAGGGGCCGGGCCGCGCGCACGCGCGAGGCCCCCGCGAAGGCCCCACCCGGTCCCGGGCAGAGTCTCCGCGAGGGCCTCAGGGCATCAAGGCATCGCGACCTCAGGCGTCGGGCCTTCGGGGCATCACTGCCCTCTGGGCTCCGGCACTCAGGGCATCACGGCCTCAGCACCTCAGCACCTCAGCACCTCAGCACCTCAGCACCTCACAGTCGCGGGTCCACCGGCTCCGATTCCAGTGCCAGGACCGCGAACACGGCCTCGTGGACCCGCCACAGCGGCTCCCCCTCCGCGAGACGGTCGAGGGCTTCGAGGCCGAGGGCGTACTCGCGCAGTGCCAGCGACCGCTTGTGGCCGAGGAAGCGCTGCCGCAGCCGCTCCAGGTTCTCCGGCCGGGTGTACTCGGGGCCGTAGATGATCCGGAGGTACTCCCGACCACGCACCTTGACGCCGGGCTGGCCGAGTCGGCCCTTGGCGTCACGGACGAGCGCGGCCAGCGGCTTGACGACCATGCCCTCGCCGCCCGCGCCGGTCATGTCCAGCCACCAGTCGACGCCGGCCCGGACCGAGGCCTCGTCGCCGGTGTCGACGACGAGCCGGCGGGTGACCTGGAGCAGCCCGGTCGGGTCGTGCTCCACGAGCCGGTCGAGCCAGGCGAGCTGTTCGTCGTGCGGTACGGCCGCAAGCGACCGTCCGCGCGCGCCCAGGAGCTGGAAGGGCGCGAACCGCACCCCCTCCAGGCCCTCGGTCGGCCAGCAGTACCTGCGGTACGCCTCGGTGAACGCCTCCGCGTCCACCGCCCGCTCCCGCTGCTTCCCGAGCAGCCCGTCGATCCCCTCGACCCCGCGCGCCACCGCCTGTTCGAGCGCGGAGATCGCTGCGGGGAAGACGGCGCCCGAGGCCGCTCCGACCGCCGCGTACTGCGCGCGGAGCAGCCCGGCCGACTTGAGCGACCACGGCATCAGCTCGCCGTCGAGGAGCAGCCAGTCCGTGTCGAGCTCGTCCCAGAGCCCGGCGGCGCCGATCGCGGTGCGCAGCCGGTCGAGGACCTGCTCGGTGACGGCCACGTCGTCGAAGAAGGGCCGCCCGGTAC
Source organism: Streptomyces sp. NBC_00250 (assembly GCF_036192275.1). Classification (NCBI taxonomy): domain Bacteria; kingdom Bacillati; phylum Actinomycetota; class Actinomycetes; order Kitasatosporales; family Streptomycetaceae; genus Streptomyces; species Streptomyces sp. NBC_00250. The sequence continues at coordinate 2,400,940 of NZ_CP108088.1, forward strand.
GGGTGTGCAGCGCGCCCGTCACCCCCTCGCCCTCGATGCCGAAGCGTTCGCGGGCGGCCCGGGCGTCCCGGCAGACCAGGGCCACCGCCCGGGATCCCATGTGCTTCTCCTCGCACACGACCCGTTCGACCCCGTCGGCCCGGTAGTGGGCGAAGGCCTCGGCCGGGTGCTCCAGGTAGCCGTCCTCCTTCGATGTCGCCGTGGGCGCCATCGTCGGCGGGAGGTAGGCGAGCAGCCGCGGGTCGACCGCGAACCGGCTCATCACTTCCAGGGCCGCCGCCGCGTTCTCCTCGCGCACGGCGACGTTGCCGAGGTGCCGGGTCTCCACGATCCGGCGTCCGTGCACGTCCGCCAGGTCCAGGGGACGACCCTGGTGCCCGCCGGGAGCCTCGGTCGCGAGCGGCCGGGCCGGCTCGTACCAGACGCGCTCGGCCGGTACGTCGACGAGTTCGCGCTCGGGCCAGCGCAGCGCGGTCATCTTGCCGCCGAAGACGGCGCCGGTGTCGAGGCAGAGGGTGTTGTTGATCCAGGAGGTGCTGGGCACGGGGGTGTGGCCGTAGACGACGGTGGCCCGCCCCCGGTACTCCTCCGCCCACGGGTAGCGCACCGGCAGCCCGAACTCGTCGGTCTCGCCGGTGGTGTCCCCGTACAGCGCGTGCGAGCGCACCCGCCCCGACGTCCGGCCGTGGTACTTCTCCGGCAGACCGGCGTGGCAGACGACGAGGTTGCCGCCGTCGAGGACGTAATGGCTGACGAGGCCCTCGATGAACGTCCCGACCTCGGCCCGGAACTCCTCGCTCTCGTGCCCCAACTGTTCGATGGTCTCGGCCAGTCCGTGGGTCTCCTGCACCTTCCGGCCCTTGAGCCAGCGGCCCAGCTTGTTCTCGTGGTTCCCGGGCACGCACAGGGCGTCGCCCGAGGCGACCATCGCCATCACCCGGCGCAGGACGCCCGGCGAGTCGGGGCCCCGGTCGACGAGGTCGCCGACGAAGACCGCCGTGCGCCCTTCGGGGTGGTGCCCGTCGACGTAGCCGAGCTTCGCGAGCAGGGTCTCCAGCTCGGAGCGGCAGCCGTGGATGTCACCGATGATGTCGAAGGGTCCGGTGAGGTGGCGCAGGTCGTTGAACCGGCGCTCCAGGACGACCTCGGCCGCGTCGACCTCCTCGACGGACTTCAGCACGTGGACCTTGCGGAAGCCCTCGCGCTCCAGACCGCGCAGCGAACGGCGCAGCTCGCGGCGGTGCCGCTGGATGACGTGCGCGGGCATGTCCGCGCGGTCGGGACGCGTGGCGTTCCGGCTGCGGCACACCTCCTCGGGCAGGTCGAGGACGATCGCGATGGGCAGCACGTCGTACGACCGGGCGAGCTGGACGAGCTGACGGCGCGCCTCCTGCTGCACGTTGGTGGCGTCGACGACGGCGAGGCGACCCGCCGCGAGGCGCTTGCCCACGATGTAGTGGAGGACGTCGAAGGCGTCCTTGCTCGCGGACTGGTCGTTCTCGTCGTCGGCGACGAGCCCCCGGCAGAAGTCGGAGGACACGATCTCGGTCGGCTTGAAGTGGCGCCGGGCGAAGGTGGACTTGCCGGAGCCGGTGGCGCCGACGAGCACCACGAGGGACAGGTCGGTGACGGGCAGCCGGCGGGCCGGGGTGGTGGTGGCCGGGGACACGGTTTCGGTGGTCATGCCTGTTCCTCCTTCTCCGTGGTCAGGTCGGGGGTGCGGGTCTTCTCGGTGGCCGCGGCGGGGGTGCGGGTCTTCTCGGTGGCCGCGGCGGGGGTGCGGGTCTTCTCGGCCGTCAGGGCGGGGGTGCGGGTCTTCTCCGTGGCCGGGTCCGGGGTGCGGCTGAAGACGGCCAACTGGGTGGGCGGGCCGACCTCCGGGTCGTCCGGGCCGACAGGGGTGAACCCGACGTCGTACCCGTACCGCTCGGCGACCGAGGCCGCCCAGCTCCGGAACTCCTCGCGGGTCCATTCGAAGCGGTGGTCGCCGTGCCGGACGTGACCGGCGGGCAGCGATTCCCAGCGCACGTTGTACTCGACGTTCGGCGTGGTCACGAGGACCGTACGCGGCCGGGCCGAGCCGAACACCGCGTACTCCAGGGCCGGCAGCCTCGGCAGGTCCAGGTGCTCGATGACCTCGCTGAGCACGGCCGCGTCGTAGCCGGTCAGCCGCTTGTCGGTGTACGCGAGCGAGCCCTGCAGCAGTTTCACCCGGGCCGCCTGCCGCTCCCCCATCCGATCCAGCCGCAGCCTGCGCGCGGCGACGGTCAGGGCTCGGACGGACACGTCGACACCGACGATCTCCGTGTATCGGGTGTCCTTGAGCAGCGCCTGTACCAACTGGCCCTGGCCACAGCCCAGATCGAGGACCCGGCTCGCCTCGGCCGCGGCCAGGGCTGCGAGGATCGCCTCCCGGCGCTGCTCGGCGAGCGGCACGGGCCGCTCCTCGGTGTCGGTCGACTCGTCGACCGCGTTGTCGACGGCGTCGACGTCCAGGCCCTCGGCCTCGGCGAGCCGTACGAGTTCGAGCCGCTCCGTCGCCTCACGGGCCAGGCCCCAGCGGCGGGAGAGGTAGCGTGCCGTGATCAGCTTCCGCTCGGGGTGACCGGCGAGCCAGCCGTCGCCGGCGCGCAGCAGCTTGTCGACCTCGTCGGGCGCGACCCAGTAGTGCTTGGCGTCGTCGAGCACGGGCAGCAGTACGTAGAGGTGGTTGAGGGCGTCGGCGAGCCGCAGCTCGCCCTCCAGAACCAGGCGTACGTAGCGGGAGTCACCCCACTCGGGGAACCGCCCGTCCAGTGCCACCGGCTCGGCGTCCACCGTGTCCCAGCCCAGCGGCCCGAACAGCTTGCGCACCAGCTCGGCACCGCCCCTGGCGGGCAGCACGGGGACCTCGACACGCAGCGGCAGCGGCGCCGCGGCCCGCTCGGGCATCGCCTTGCAGTCGCCGTGCAGCGCCGTCTTGAAGACCGTGGCGAGCGCGACGGCGAGCAGCGAGGACGCCGCGTAGGGCCGGTCGTTCACGTACTGCGCGAGCGCGGAGTCCGGGGCACCGCCCCGGCCCTTGCCCTTGCCGCGGCGCACCAGCGCCACGGGGTCCACCTCCAGGAGAAGTGCCGCCGTGCACCGCTCGGCGCTCGCCTCGGGGTAGAGGACGTGCGCCGTGCCGTGCGAAGTCGAGAACGCCTGCGCCCGCTCGGGATGCTTGTGCAGCAGAAAGCCGAGATCGGTCGCGGGACGCTCCGGGTTGCCGGTCGTACTGATCGTCAGGAACACACTTCCGAGTATGGTTCGCCGCTGCCCTCCCGACCAGGCATTTTCCGCGAGGCCGGGCCCACTCGGACGGGGCTCAGTCCTGCCGGTCGGCGTGCCGGGCCGGGTCGCCGGACCAGGGGGCGTCAAGGGTGGCGGCAAGGGCGGTGATCCTCTCCGGGCCGACCCGGCAGCAGCCGCCGATGAGCCGGGCGCCGGACGCGGCCCAGCCGCCGGCGAGGGACGGGTCGAAGGCGATGTCGCCGCGCCAGCCCCTCGCGCGGGCGTCCCAGCGCTCGCCGCTGTTGGGGTAGACCACGGCCGGTTTCCCGGTCACGGCGGCGGCCAGCTCCACCGCGGGCCCCGCATCCGCCGGATCGCAGCAGTTGACCCCGACGGCGACGACCCGGTCGTTCCCCGCGGCCACCGCGAAAGCCTCCGCCAGGTCCTGCCCGGCCCGGGTCCGCCCGCCCTCGACCGTGTAGGACAGCCACACGGGCACCCCGCACCGGTCCGCCGCCCGCAGCAGCGCCTCCGCCTCCTCGACGTCCGGAACGGTCTCAAGGGCCAGGACGTCCGGCTCCGCCGCCGCGAGCACCTCGATCCGGGGCCGGTGGAACGCCTCCAGTTCCCGTACGGACAGCCCGTACCGCCCCCGGTACTCGCTGCCGTCCGCGAGCATCGCGCCGTACGGCCCCACGGACCCGGCGACCCACACCTCCTCCCGCACGACCGCCGCAGCGGTCCGGGCGAGCTCCACGCTCCGCGCGAGGAGCCGCGCCGCCTCCTCCCGGTCCACGCCCCGCCGGGCGAAGCCCTCGAAGGTGGCCTGGTAGCTGGAGGTGATGAGGACCCGGGCACCTGCCCGTACGTACGCCGCGTGCGCCGCCTCGATCTGCTCGGGGCCGTCGGCCAGGAGCCGCGCGGACCAGAGCGCGTCCGAGAGGTCGCAGCCCTGGGCCTCCAGCTGGTTGGAGAGCCCGCCGTCGAGCACGAGCACCCCCGCGCCGAGGGCCTCGGCGAGCGTACGGACCGGCTTCATCGGATCACCCCGCTCATCCCAGCTGCGACTGGACCTGCGCGGAGATCAGCTCCAGGTGGTCCAGGTCGTCCAGGTCGAGGACCTGGAGGTAGACCCGGGAGGCACCGATCGCCGCGTACCGCCCGATCTTGTCGACGACCTCGGCGGGCGAACCCGCGAGACCGTTCGCCTTCAGCTCGTCCACGTCCCGCCCGATGGCGGCGGCCCGGCGGGCCACCTCTGCGTCGTCCTTGCCGACGCAGACGACCAGCGCGTTGGAGTACACCAGGTCGTCGGGCGCCCGCCCGGCCTCCTCCGCCGCGGCCCGGACCCGGCCGAACTGGCGCTCGCTGTCCTCCACGGAGGCGAACGGGATGTTGAACTCGTCCGCGTACCGCGCGGCCAGGCGGGGCGTACGGCTCGCGCCGTGCCCGCCGATCAGCACCGGGATCCTGTCCTGGGCGGGCTTGGGCAGCGCCGGGGAGTCGCTGAGCTGATAGAACTCCCCCTCGAAGGTGAAGGTCTTGCCGATCCCGGTCTCCCACAGACCGGTGACGATCGCCAGCTGCTCCTCCAGGCGGCCGAACCGCTCCTTCGGGAACGGAATGCCGTAGGCCTTGTGCTCCTCCTCGAACCAGCCCGCGCCGAGCCCGAGTTCGACCCGCCCGCCGGACATCCGGTCCACCTGGGCGACCTGGATCGCGAGGACACCCGGGAGCCGGAAGGTCCCGGCCGTCATCAGGGTGCCGAGGCGGATCCGCTTGGTCTCCCGGGCGAGCCCGGCCAGGGTGATCCAGGCGTCCGTCGGCCCGGGCAGCCCGTCGGCGGAACCCATGCTGAGGTAGTGGTCGGACCGGAAGAAGGCGTCGAATCCGAGCTCCTCGGTGGCCCGTGCCACCGCGAGGAGGGTGTCGTAGTCGGCCCCCTGCTGGGGTTCGGTGAAGATGCGGAGATCCATACCTCCATCCTGCACCGTCGGGTGCGCGTCAACCTCTCCGTCAGCTCCTTGTGCGCCCCGGCCCGGTCGGGTGAATATCCCGCCCCCTGGCGGGCCGCGTCCGCCCCGGCCAGTGACCGGGGCCCGGCACCCGTCGTTGGCTCGGGCGGAGCCGGACCGCCCGGCCCGCGCGCCGGCGGCCGCTGCCGGTGCGTCGCTCTCTCTCGCGGCCCCGTCCTCGGCGGCGGGGTCCGGGCCGAGGAGGCCCCCATGTCCCAGGAAGCCGCGCCGGAGCAGGCCGTCCCCCAGCAGCCGGTGCCGCAGTCCGTGCCCGAGCAGAAGGGCGCCGGCGCCCCCAAGGGCCTGCTCCAGCAGATGGAGGAACTGATGGCGGCGCTCTCCGCCGACCTGACCCAGCTGGACGCCGACCTCCAGTCCACGTCTGACCGCCTCGACCCCGACCGCCTCGACCCGGACCGTGCCGGTCCGGACCGTGCCGACCGTGACGGGCACGAGCCCCACCGGTTCTAAGGGCTGTCCGGCCCCGGCCGGGCGCTCAGTGGATCCTGTGCTCCGTCCAGAACGGGCCGAGGTCCTTCGCCGTCGCCGCCTGTGCCGCGCGCTTGAAGTCCGCGGTGGTGGCGACCCCCAGCCAGTGGTCCCGTACGTAGCCGCGCAGCATGCGCGCCATCGCGGGGCCGCCCAGGGCACGTTCCAGATCGTGCAGGGCGCAGGAGCCACGTCTGTAGACGACCGCCCCGTACTCCGAACGGTGGCCGTCCGCGTAGTAGGCCATGGACCGGGTGAGGGCGGCCTCGTCGCCGGGCCACTGCCCCTGGTCCTCCCAGCAGGTGGCGGTGTCCTCCCGGTAGTACAGCAGCGTCGCGTACTGGGCGAAGGACTCGTCCAGCCAGGGCGCGGCGAACTGGTCGTTGCCGACGATGCCGTAGAACCACTGGTGGGCTATCTCGTGGACGGCGCCCGACTCCTCCGCTTCGGTCCACAGCAGGACGAGTCCCGGGAACTCCATGCTGCCGAAGTCGTCGAGGTGGTCGCTCATGACGAGGTCGAGCTCTCCGTACGGGTAGCGCCCGAACCGCTTCCCGAACTCGTCGACGGAGCCGGCGCCTTCCCGCAGAGCTTTCGCGACGCCTTCGGGGGGCGTGGTGGCGGTCCAGTACGCGTTCAGCCGGATCCCGCCGGGACTGGTCACCGTCTTCGAACCGAAGGGACCCGCCGCCCACGCGAAGTCCCGTACACCCCGCGCGACACTGGTGCTGATCGCGCGGCCGGGTGCGCCCGCGCGTCGGGTGGTGGTGCCGGTCGCGGGCACGACGAGCTCGCTGGGATGGTCGAGGACGACCCGGAAGTCACCGGTCAGGGTGTGGAAGCTCTCGCCGAAGCCGACGTCCGGATCGAGGTGCCGGCCCTGCGCGTCGCGCACGGCGAGCAGGGGCAGCGCGTTGCCCAGGTAGCGGTACGCGCCGTCCTTGCCGAAGCGGTGGATCCGGTCCGGGACGCTGATCGCGACGTCGAAGGAGACGCTCGCCCGCGCCCCGTACGGCAGCGGCGCGGGAAGGTCGATCCGCAGCGCGGTGCAGTCCACGTCGAGCGGTCGTGGGGTGCCTCCGGCGACCCCGCTCACCCGGACCGGGGACGGGCTGTCGGGGGCTCCGCAGCCCTCGGTGCCGTTGCCCCACAGCCGTACGTCGACCGAACTCAGCGGAGTGCGGGAGGCGTTACGGAAGGAGACCGTCTGGCGACCGGTCCAGCGCGAGCCGTCGTCGTCGGCACGCAGCACCACGTCGTACGAGGGCCGGTCCGGTGTCGCCACCCGCACAGGGGGCGCCGAGTCCGCGGGTTCCACGGGGTCCTGCGCCACGGCTGCCTGGGGAACGAGCAACAGGGCGGCCGCGAGGGCGAGCAAGGGCGCCCGCCAAAACCTGTACGAGGTCATGACAACCACGCTAGAACGCCCCCGCACCCGGACGGGAGAGTTCCGACGGGGGTCTCGCAGGCGGGGGTTGCGCAGGCCGCCGATCCACGGGCGGGCCATCCGGCGGAGGGCTTCGGGACGCACCGAGCGCCCCACGCCGTTCACCAGCGGCCCCGGCCGGGGCCCGCGCGGCCTCGGGCGGGGTCGGGCGGGCGGGCCCGCTCCCCGTCCCGCACGGCCAGGCGCCGCAACATCCCGCGGACCCGGTCGCTCGACTCGTCGGCGGCGTCGATGGCCTCGATGCACTGCCAGTAGAGCCCCTCGTCATCCGTGGCACAGGCCACGCCGACCAGCGCGATGCCGACCTCCCCGAGCAGCTCCCCGAGCGCGGTCAACGCCCCCCGTGGGTCCGCCACTTCGGTCAGCTGGGCCGCACGCGGCCCACCGGCGCCCCACGCCGGGTACTCCCCGATCTCGCTCAGCCCCCGCGCCTCGCCGCGCAACTCCTGCGGTCCGCAGAGCGCCAGCTGGTTCCCTATCGCCTGGGCGAGCGCCTGCGCCTGCCAGGCCTCCGCCACGATGTCCTGCGCCGTTCCGCTCTCGGCCAGCCCGTGCCGGCCAAGCGCGATGAGCCGCTCCGCTTCCATCAACGCCGCCCCCGTTCGTACGACTTATCTGCCCACTCAGTCCACTACCCAGAGTGAGGCGACCTGAGCCCCAACGGCAGGGGAATTCGGAAATCTGTGGACAGGAGGCTCGACGGGGAAAAGTCGATCACTCCGAAGAGTGACGATCCTTGATCGAATCCTCTTCTTCCCCCTCTCCGCCGCGGTCTCCGCCGCGCCCCCGAGCGGGAAATCGGACCTCGTTCCGGTCGATCTTGGCCGCGAGCGCCGCCAGCGGATCGACCCCGAGCACCTCGCAGAACTGGAGGAGATAGGCGAGCACATCCGCCACCTCGTCGGCGACCCGGTGCGCCGACTCGGGGTCGTCCATCACCCGCTCCGCCTGCTCGGGAGTCAACCACTGGAAAATCTCCAGGAGTTCGGCCGCCTCCACGCTGAGTGCCGCCGCCAGGTTCTTGGGCGTGTGGTAAGGCTGCCAGTCGCGGGCGGCCGCGAATTCGGCCAGCCTGCGCTGCAGTCCCGCTACGTCGTTGTCCGTCACGTGCCCAGGTCTACCACCGTCACCCCGGGCATCCGTCGCGCCTGCGCCGCCGTCCGGTCGCCGACCGCGCCGGCGACCCGGATGTGTCCGTCGGCGGCGATGCCCGTGGCGAGACCGAGCAGTTCGCCCACCTGCCGCGCGTCGAGATCGCGGTCGAGGCCGTCGGCGAGCAGCGTCAGGGACTGCATGGCGTCGGGCACCTCGGCGATCCGGTCCATCTCCAGGACGCCGGGGCCCGTGAGCAGGGTGAGCGCTAGCGCCAGGTAGCGCAGCTCCCCGTCCCCGAGCCGCCCGAGCGGCGTCGCGGGCCTGCCGCCCCGTTCGAGGACAGCCCGGACCGCGCCGTCCCGGAGTTCCTGCACGCCGACCCCGGTGACGGGTCCCGCGCAGCCCGCTCCCGCGACGGCCGCGAGGCGGTGGTGACGGCGCGGGCAGTCCGTATGGGTGCGGTGCAGGACTTCGGCGAGGTTGCCGCAGCCGCGCCGCAGCCGCCCCTCGCCCGGCGGTACGGGAGCCCGCATGCGCTCGGGCCGGGGGTCGCAGGCGAAGGCGGACCGCAGTCCGATCACGACCTGCTCGGCGGCGGCCAGGACCTCCAGCTGTCCGGGCGTCTTGCCCGCGACCCGCAGCGGCAGCAGGGCCGTACCGAGCAGATCGTCGGGGAACGGTGCCCGTGTGACGGGGGTGGTGCCGGCCGTGTGCCACTCGGCCTGGACGGTGGTGCGGCCCGGATCGCGCAGCGCGGTGGCGAGCAGGGTGCGCCCGCGCCCGGTGAGCCGCTCGCCGACGATACGGAGCCGGGGTTCGGCCTGCACGGCGAGGTCCAGGTGGACGGGGCCTTCGGGTCCGTCGACCGTGCACCCGATGCGGAACCCCCGCCTGCCCTGGGCGTCGGGCCGGGCCCGCTCGGGGACGCAGTCGACGGCATCGGGAAACACCTCGTCGAGCGTGTCACCGGCGCCGAGCCGGGCCAGCGCCTCGTACGCCCGCAGGGTGGTGGACTTGCCGCTGCCGCTGGGCCCGGCGAAGAGGGTGACGGGCCCGAGCGCGTGCGCGGCGGAGCGGTGACCGGCGAAGGCGGAGAGCCGCAGTTCGGTGACGGCGGGCCGCGTCCGGAGTCCCCCACCCCCTCCCCCACCGGCGGATCCGCCTTCGGAGAGCCGCGCGGATCCGCCTTCCGCCCGACGCCCGGCCCCACCCTGCGACGGCAGCCGGGGCGCGGCCCCCGCCGAGGCGGCTCCGGAAGTGGCTGCGGTGGAAGGAGCCCCGCTGGAAGGAACCCGGGGGGACGGAGCGCGGGTGGACGGAGCCCCGATGCGAGGAGCGCCGGAGGAAGGAGCAGCCGTGGAGGAGGAATGGTCGAGCGTGAAGCCGCCGGTGAGATCCATGATCGGACCGTACGCAGGTCATTCCCTGACGAACCGTTACGGCTAGATGACCTTCCTACGATCGGGGGACGCCGGCGGTCCGGCCGCCCACGACACCCTCCTCGTCCTCGCCCTCCGCACCCTCGACCTCCGTACCGGCCGGCGCGAGAAGAAAAACGTTCCGGTCGACGCGGTGCATCCCGCTGCCGAGACCGAAGACCACACCACTGCTGAAGTCGAGGATGCGCTTGGCGACCTCGGTGTCGGCGCTCGTCAGATCGAGGAGCACCGGGATCTGGGCGATCAGGTACTCGGCGACCTCACGGGCGTCGGCGAACACCTGCACGCGGAGCACGACCATACGGCGCTGCTCGGCGGATTCGTACTGCTCGGGGATCGTGCGGTGGTCGACCCTGGACGGCCATTCGTCACGGCCGCGCAGGGGCACGACCTGGGCGAGGCCCTCCCACTGCTCGTCGGTGACGTCGTACCTCTCGTACCTACTCATGGGCACATCCTCCCGCTCCTCACCCGTTCGGCCCAACAACGACACGAGGTGATGGGCCGGTGCGGGGTCCAGGACGGTTCGAACGCCGAACGAGACCCGTCTAGGACACGAATCGTCCTAGATCGGGACTAGCGTCGTCATCACCTTGAGGCACCCGCCGAGGCGCCCGACGAGGCGCCCCAAAGGCACTCGCACCCCAGGAGGCAGCCAGATGTCCGTGAATCCCGTCCCCCAGGGCTATCACACGGTGACGCCGTGGATCATCTCCCGCGACACCGTGGCGCTCATCGACTTCCTCAAGAGGGCCTTCGGCGCGGAGGAGCTCGCGTGCATGGCCGACGAGGAAGGAACCGTCCAGCACGCGGAGGTCCGCATCGGCGACTCGGTGGTGATGATGTTCGACGCGCGGCCGGAGTGGCCGCCGACCCCCGGCTTCCTCCGGCTCTACGTCGAGGACGCCGACGCCACGCACCGGCAGGCCGTCGCGGCCGGCGGCACCTCGGTCACCGAGGTCACCCACCTGTTCTTCGGCGACCGGGTCGGGCGGGTGCGCGACCCGCTGGGCAATCTGTACTGGATCCAGACCCGTGTGGAGGACCTGAGCCCGGAGGAGATGGAACACCGCCTCGGCGACCCGGAGTTCACCAAGGCGATGGAGTACGTCCAGAGCGCCGACTTCTTCCCCGGCCGGACGTGAACCGGCCGGGGCTCGACCTGCCAGGACTGACCTGCCAGAGCCCGGCCGACCAGGGCTCGACCGGCCAGGGCGCGTTTCACCGTCGTGGTGCTCGTACCGGCAGCGCTCGGCGGGTGCATGATCACGACGCCGCCTTCCGCTGTCCCACGGCCTGCGGCCCGCCCCTTCCGTGCGGCCTCAGGCGAAGCTCTTGGCCAGCCTGCGCAGCCCTTCCCTGATCTCGTCGGCCGAGTGCGTGGTGAACGAGAGCCGCATCGCACCCGGGTCCGGCTCGCCGCAGAAGAACGGCGCCCCCGGCACGTACGCCACCTCGTGGCCGACCGCGGTCTTCAGGAGGGCCGTCGCGTCATGGCCGGCGGGCAGGGTCACCCAGATGAACATGCCGCCCTCCGGCCGGTTCCAGCGGCTGCCTCCGGGCAGCGCGGCGGGCAGGCCTTCGAGCATCGCGTCCCGGCGCTCGTGGTACGCCGCCCGCATCACCGCGACGTGCGCGTCGAGGTCGCTGTCGCGCAGATACCGCGCGGCCGCGGCCTGGTCGATGGTCGAAGTGTGCAGGTCGGCGGCCTGCTTGGCGATCACGCAGGCGCGGCGCAGCCCGGCGGGCGCGCGCAGGTAGCCCAGCCGGAGGCCGGGGGCCATCACCTTGGAGAAGGAGCCGAGCAGCACGGTGCGGTCGGCGGCCGCGGGGTCGGCGGCGATCCAGGGGACGCGCTCGCCGTCGTACCGCAGCTCGCCGTACGGGTCGTCCTCGACGATCCAGAATCCGAGCCGCGCGGCGGACTCGGCGACGGCGGTGCGGCGCTCGGCGGGAAGGGTGCGGCCCGTGGGGTTCTGGAAGGTGGGCACGAGGTAGAGCAGGGTCGGCTTCTCGCGCGCCGCGATCTCGTCGAGGGCCTCCGGGATGACGCCCTGGTCGTCGGTGGGCACGGGGACGACTCGCGCGCCGGCGAAGCCGAAGGTCTGGAGGGCCGCGAGGTAGCAGGGGTCCTCGACGAGGACGACGGCGCCCGGTTCGACGAGCGCGGTGGTGAGGAGCGTGAGGGCCTGCTGCGAGCCCGTCGTGATGAGCACGTCGTCTGCGTCGGTGGGCAGTTCGCGTGCTGTCAGCCGGGCCGCGACGGCGGTGCGCAGCTCCGGGTCGCCCTCGGTCGTCGAGTACTGGAGCGCGTACTGCGGGTTGTCCGCCAGGACGCCGTCGTACGCCGCCCGGATGCCCGCGACGTCGAACAGCTCGGGAGCGGGCAGGCCGCCGGCGAAGGAGATCACCTCGGGCCGTGCGGTCAGCGCCAGGATCTCCCGTACCGGCGACGAACCGACACTGGCCAGCCGGGACGCGGTGGCCGGCGTGGGCGCGGAGGAGGCGGAGGCTGCGGCGTTCGCGGGCACGGAGGCGGCAGAGGGCATGGGTGTCAGCATATAGCGGTTCAAGACGCTGTCCAGGTGCTCTAACCCCGGTGCAAGCGCGCCCAGTTGATCCCTTTCGAGGCACCCGCCCGGCCCTTCGGTCCTACGCGCGGCCGACGGGTTCGTCGTGGGCGTCGGCCCACAGCGACCGTACGTGGCCGAGGTGACGCACCATGCACGCCTCGGCGCCCCGCGCGTCGCCGGCGATCATCAGGTCGAGGAGTTCCAGGTGTTCCTCGGCGGAGGAGACGAGCCTGCCCGCCTCGTCCAGGCCGGTCAGACCGTAGAGACGGGAGCGCTTGCGCAGCTCCCCGACCGTCTCGACCAGGCGGTCGTTGCCGGAGAGGGCGAGCAGCGCGAGGTGGAAGCGGCGGTCCGCCTCCAGATAGCCGATGAGGTCGTGCTCCCGGGCGCACGAGACGATCTCCTCGGCGACCGGCCGCAGCGCCTCCAGCTGCTCCCGGTCGGCCTTCCTCGTGATGCGGCCGATGGTGGGCACCTCGATGAGGGTGCGCAGCTCGGTGAACTGGTCGAGGTCCCGTTCGCTGACCTCGGTGATGCGGAAGCCCTTGTTTCGGACAGGTTCGACCAGTCCCTCCCGGGCCAGATCGAGCATGGCCTCACGGACCGGGGTCGCGGAGACGCCGAGGTCGCTCGCGAGGCCGGGGGCCGAGTAGACCTGGCCGGGCCGCAGCTCACCGGCGATCAGGGCCGCGCGGAGGGCGTGCCCGACCTGGTCGCGGAGCCGCTCCTGCGCTCTGACGAGGCCGTACTGCTTCAGGTCACCCATCGTGCGCCCTCCGAGAAGTCACGGGGGAGCATCGTACAATGTCACGTTGCTCCCCCGGGTCTGCGCGTGGTCCTCGGTGTACGGCTCAACGCGTGGTGGTGGGACCGGGCCCGGCGGACGCCGAGGGCCCGGCAGAGGCACCCCCTGGAGGGGCCGCTCCAGGCGACCCGGATCATCGAACACATGCTCGTTGCGTCCGTGTCCCTGCTCGCCCTGGCCGTGGTGCTGATCTGCGCCGTCGTCCGCCCGTTCCGCCTGCCCGAGGCGGTCTTCGCCGTACCGGCCGCCGGCGCCGTCCTGGCCGTGGGTGCGATCACCCCCGCGGCCGTGCGCGAGGAGGCGGAACGACTGGGACCGGTGATCGGCTTCCTCGCGGCCGTCCTCGTCCTCGCCAAGCTCTGCGACGACGAAGGGCTCTTCCACGCCTGCGGCACCTGGATGGCCCGCTGGTCCCGCCGCCGCCCGCAGCGACTGCTCGGCGCCGTCTTCGCCCTCGCCTCGCTGATCACCGCCGCCCTGAGCCTGGACGCGACGGTCGTCCTGCTCACCCCGGTGGTCTTCGCGACCGCCACCCGGATGGGAGCCCGCCCCGGACCCCACGCCTACGCGAGCGCCCATCTCTCCAACACGGCCTCGCTGCTCCTGCCGGTCTCGAACCTGACGAACCTGCTCGCTTTCACGGCCACCGGGCTCGGCTTCACCCGGTTCGCGCTGCTGATGCTGCTCCCCTGGCTGACCGCGATCGCCGTCGAGTACGCCGTCTTCCGCCGCTTCTTCGCACGCGACCTCGCCGCCCCGGCGACCCCCACCGAACCGTCGGCGCCCGTCGCGCTCCCCCTCTTCGCCCTGCTCACCGTGGCCGCGACGCTCGGCGGCTTCGCCCTCGCCTCCGCGACCGGCGTGGACCCCGCATGGGCGGCCGCGGCAGGCGCCACCGTCCTCGCCGTACGGGCCCTGGCCGGCCGCCGCACCACCCCACGCGCGCTCGTGCGTTCGGCGTCGCTGCCGTTCCTCGCGTTCGTGCTGGCCCTCGGGGTCGTCGTCCGGGCCGTCGTCGACAACGGCCTCGGCGACGCCCTCGCCCTCGTCCTCCCCGACGGCACCTCTCTCCCGGCCCTGCTCGGCATCGCCGCCGTGGCGGCGGTCCTGGCCAACCTCATCAACAACCTCCCCGCGACCCTGGCCCTGGTCCCCCTCGCGGCAGCCTCGGGCCCGGGCGCGGTGCTCGCCGTACTGCTCGGGGTGAACATCGGCCCCAACCTCACGTACGCCGGGTCCCTCGCCACCCTCCTCTGGCGCCGCATCGCCCAGGACCACGACCACCCCGTCGCCCTCGGGGAGTTCACCCGCCTCGGACTCCTGACGGTCCCGGCCACCCTCGCCGCCTCGACGGTGGCCCTGTGGGCCTCGCTCCACCTGCTCGGCATCTGACGGCGCGGTCGCCTCTCACGTCCCGGGAACTCCACGCCCCACTGCTACGTTCTACAAGACCGTAGAAGTAATCGACGTCTGGAGAGCTCATGGCCCTGTGGGACCGCTTCAAGGAATCCGCATCGACGATGCAGACCCAGCTGATGGCGAAGAAGAACGACCTGAAGAGCGGCGCGTTCCGGGACGCGAGCATGGCCATGTGCGCGCTGGTCGCCGCCGCCGACGGGACGATCGACCCCGCCGAGCGCCGCCGGGTCGCCCAGCTCATCTCGACCAACGAAGTGCTGCAGAACTTCGACGCGACCGATCTGCAGCGCCGCTTCGACGACAACCTGAACAAGCTGACCGCCGACTTCGACTTCGGCAAGGTCAGCGTGCTGCAGGAGATCGCCAAGGCGAAGAAGAAGCCGGCCGAGGCGCGCGCCGTCATCCAGATCGGCATCGTCATCGGCGGCGCCGACGGCGACTTCGACAAGACGGAGCAGGCCGTGGTCCGCGAGGCGTGCTTCACCCTCGACCTGCCGCCCCACGAGTTCGACCTCTAGAACCCGCCCAGGACTCGTCGAGGTCTCGTCCAGGAGTCGCATAGGTAGGAGTCGCGTGGGACGCATCCAGGACTCGTCCTGGGCGAACGCCGCCTGGCTCCACCGGTGCGGCGACCCCGCGCACGGCTACACGGGTGCGGCGACCCCGCGCAGTACCAGGAACAGCGTGACCGCCGAGTTGGCCGAGGACAGTGCCGACACCGTCGTACCGAAGGCGGCGCCCCAGGCGGCGAGTCCGACGGCGGTGCCGACCGGCGGCCATGCGCGACCCACCGGGGCCGGGCGCATCAGGGCCGCGACCCGCCGGGGCACGGGGCCGGCGCCCGCGCCCGTCAGGGCGGGGAGCGTGGCGGCCGGGGCGCGCGGCGCGAGCAGGGCCGCCTTGCCGATCGCGCGGGCGACGGAGCGACGGCTGCCGACCTCGGCGGCCGCCTCCTCGTCGGCCCAGCGTTCGGCGGTGTACGAGACGGCGGTACGCAGCGGGCGCAGGAACGGGTTCGCGCGCGCCGCGAGATGGACCGTCAGGAGATGGCGGTGGTGACGTCCGGCCAGGTGGGCCCGCTCGTGGGCGAAGAGGGCCCGGCGCTCGGCCGAGGTGAGGCCGGTCAGCATCCCGGTACTGACGACGACCCGCCCCGGCGCCCGCCCGCGCCCCCGCCCACCGGGCAGTGCGTACGCGTACGGGGTGCGGTCCGGCAGCACCGCGACGGACGTCGGCGGCAGCCCGCCGAGCGCGCCCGCGACCCGTCGGCGTACCCGCAGCTGACGCCAGGCCGCCGCGCCGCACGAGACGAGGACGGCGAGCAGCACCGGGATGGCCGCACGGCCGGCGATCTCGTCGTACGGGAGGGCCGCGCGCACGTCGGGGTCCGACCAGCTGTCGGGGAGCGGGTTGCCCGGCAGTTGCGCGGTGCCCACGATCATGAGCAGGCCGAGGCACAGGGTGCTGCAGACGGCGGAGACACCGGCGACGGCGGCGAGCAGGCGCGTCGCGGTACGGGGGTGGAGCCGCTGTTCCGCGAGGCGGGCGACCGGCCAGGCGGTGAGCGGAAGGACGAGGGGAAGGAAGACGAAGACTCCCATGGCGGCTAGCCTTCCTCCTCCTCGGCGGCCTTGGAGAGCAGTTCACGAAGGAGTCGCTCTTCGTTCGGCGAGAGCCCGGTGACGAAACTGGCGAGGACCGCCTGGCGGTCCGCCTCCGCGTCCAGCACCTTCCGCATCCGCAGGGCGGCGAGCCCGGCCTCGTCGGCGACCGCCGTCCACCGGAAGGAGCGGCCGGCGCGCTCGCGCTCGACGGCGCCCTTCGCCCGGAGGCGGGTGAGGATGGTGATGACGGTGGTGTAGGCGAGGGCGCCGCCGAGGCGTTCCCGTACCCACGCCACGGGCACGGGCTCGGACGCCTCGCGCAGCACGGCGAGCACCTGGGACTCCAGTTCGCCCTGGCCACGCCTGCGCGGGGAGGGCTCCGCCCCGACCTCGCTCCGGTCCGTCACGTCGCCCTCCTCCACGTAGGAACAGCAGCCCATCGTACTGAACGGCGGGAGCCCCATCGATGGCCAATGGGTGCTGACACCCATGTCCTACACGCTGCTTACATGGAACAATTCAGAAAAAGAGGGGGATCGAGGGGGAGCAGGCGAGCAAGGGGGATCGGCGCATGGAATGGTTTTTGGGATTCGGCATCGCGGGACTTGTCGTCCTGGCGCTCTCCCTCGTCCTCGACGGCTTCTTGGACGGCGTTCTGGACGGCATCCCGGAAAGCATCGGCGGCGGCCTCGACGGATTCATCTCGCTCCCCGTGATCGCCGGATTCGTGTCGGCGCTCGGATTCACGGGCGCGATCGCGACGGGCGCGGCAGGTGCCGGGGCGATCGTCGCGACCCTCGCGGGCATCGCCGCAGGCGTCCTGGTGGGCTGGCTGACCTGGCGGTTCAGCCGGGCGCTGCTCCGGGAGGGAAGCGCGCCCGCACCGCGGGGCGAGGACCTGACGGGCACATCGGGCGCGGTCGTCACGGCGATTCCCGCCGGGGGCTATGGCGAGGTCCTGCTGTATCTGGCCGGACAGCCGGTGAAATACGCGGCGAAGGCGGCCGCTCCGGTCGAGCGGGGTGCCGAGGTGTGGGTGGAGTCGGTGCTGTCACCGACGTCGGTCACGGTCCGCCCCGTAGAACGCTGACCTTCGCACCGCTCGACCGCTCGACCGCTCGACCGCTCGACCGCTCGACCAATTCTCTTCATTCGCTGATCTGTTCATTGATCCGTTCATCGATCCGTTCACTCAATTCGAGGGATTTCTGCATGAGCCCTGTCCTCACCGCTGTCGTGGGAATAGTCGTCCTCGTCGTCCTGCTCGGCCTCGTCGTCGTCACGCGCTACAAGGTGGCCGGCCCCAGCGAGGCCTTCATCATCACCGGCCGGCGCGGCAAGAAGGCCACCGACCCGGCCACGGGGCGGGTGTTCACCGACAACAGCGGCCAGAAGGTCGTGGTCGGTGGCGGTGTGTTCGTCGTCCCGTTCGTGCAGCAGAAGTTCACGCTCGACCTGTCGAGCCGTCACATCCCGGTCGCGGTGCGCGGCGCGGTCACCCTGCGCGGTGTGAAGGCCAACCTGGAGGGCGTCGCGATCGTCAAGGTCGGCGGCACCGAGGACTCGATCCGGGCGGCCGCGCAGCGATTCCTGATGCAGCAGAACGGCATCGTCGGCTTCACCCAGGAGGTGCTGTCGGGCGCGCTGCGTTCCATCGTGGGACGGATGTCCGTCGAGGACATCATCCGGGACCGGGCGGCGTTCGCCGGGCAGGTCGCCGAGGAGGCGGAGGCCAGTCTCTCCGGCCAGGGCCTGGTCCTGGACGCCTTCCAGATCCAGGACATCACCACCGAGGGCTCGTACCTCGAAGACCTCGGCCGTCCCGAGGCCGCCCGCGCCAAGCAGGAGGCGGACATCGCCGAGGCCGTCGCACGGCGTGCCGCCGAGCAGGCGCGGCTGAAGGCGGAGGAGGAGATCGCGATCGCCCAGCGGACCCTCTACCTGAAGCAGGCCGAGATCAAGGCGCAGACGGACGAGGCCGCCGCCCAGGCGAACGCCGCAGGCCCGCTCGCCGAGGCCGCCCGCCAGCAGGACATCCTGACGGAGCAGGAGAAGGTCGCCGCGCGCCAGGCCGAGCTGACCGACCGCCAGCTCGACACCCAGGTCCGCAAGCCCGCCGACGCCGCCCGCTACCAGGCCGAGCAGGAGGCCGAGGCCCGCCGTATCGCCCTGGTCAAGGAGGCCGAGGCGGACGCGCAGCGGGCCAGGCTCACCGGTGAGGGCGAGAAGGCCCACCGCGCGGCCCTGGCCGACGCCGTACGCATCGAGGGCGAGGCCCAGGCCGCGGCGATCGCCGCGAAGGGCTCCGCCGAAGCCGAGGCCATGCAGAAGAAGGCCGACGCCTTCGCCCAGTACGGGGACGCGGCCGTCCTCCAGATGCTCGTCGAAGTCCTGCCCCAGGTCGTGGCCAAGGCGTCCGAGCCGCTGTCGGCCGTCGAGAAGATGACGGTCATCTCGACGGACGGGGCGAGCCGGTTGACCCGTACCGTCACGGACAACGTCGCCCAGGGCATGGAACTCCTGTCGTCCACGACCGGGGTGGACCTCGCCCAGCTCCTCCAGGGCATCACGCAGAAGGGGAAGCCGCAGCAGAGGGAGCCGCAGCGGGAGTCGGTCGAGATAGCGGACTGAGAAGGACCGCGTCACTCACACACGGTCGGACGCCGATTCGTTTCCGGGCTCGGACACACGGGCGGACGCCGACCCGGTACCGGGCTCGGACACACGGGCGGACGCCGACCCGGTACCGATCTCCGGCACACGTACGGGCACGGCCTCGGGCCCGGGTACGGCCTCGGGCCCGGGTACGGCGGCTCCTCCCCCACCCGGGGGCACAGTGGCCCGCCGACGGGTGAGGTAGGTGGCGATCGGCTCGGTGTAGCGAGCCGTGAGCGGCCCGATCACCACGAGGATGAGCACATAGGCGGTGGCGAAGGGCCCGAGCTGGGGCTGCACCCCGGCGGTGACGGCGAGCCCGGCGATGACGATGGAGAACTCGCCGCGCGCCACCAGGGTGCCGCCCGCCCGCCAGCGACCCTTGACCCCGATCCCGGCGCGGCGCGCGGCCCAGTGACCGGTGGCGATCTTGGTCAGCGCGGTGACGACGGCCAGGGCGAAGGCCGGGAGGAGCACCGGCGGGATGCTCGCGGGGTCGGTGTGCAGTCCGAAGAAGACGAAGAACACCGCGGCGAAGAGGTCGCGCAGGGGGCTCAGCAGGGCGTGGGCTCCGTCGGCGACCTCCCCGGAGAGGGCGATGCCGACGAGGAACGCGCCGACGGCCGCGGAGACCTGGAGCTGCTGGGCGACACCGGCGACGAGCAGCGTCAGACCGAGGACGACGAGGAGCAGCTTCTCGGGGTCGTCGCTGGAGACGAACCGTGAGATGAGCCGTCCGTAGCGGACGGCGACGAAGAGGACGGCGCCGGCCACGCCCAGGGCGATGGCGAGGGTGGCGCTGCCCGCTGCGAGGCCGACCCCGGCGAGCAGGGCCGTGATGATGGGCAGGTAGACGGCCATGGCGAGGTCTTCGAGGACCAGGATGCTGAGGATGACCGGCGTCTCACGGTTGCCGAGGCGCCCGAGATCGCCGAGGACCTTGGCGATGACACCTGAGGAGGAGATCCAGGTGACGCCCGCCAGGACGACGGCGGCGACGGGTCCCCAGCCGAGGAGCAGCGCGGCGGCGGCGCCGGGCAGGGCGTTGAGGGCGAAGTCGACGAGTCCGGCGGGGTACTGGGTCTTGAGGTTGGAGACGAGATCGCTCGCGGTGTACTCGAGACCGAGCATGAGGAGCAGGAGTATCACCCCGATCTCGGCGCCGATGGCGACGAACTCCTCGCTGGTGCCGAGCGGCAGCAGGCCGCCCTTGCCGAAGGCGAGGCCGGCGAGGAGGTAGAGGGGTATCGGGGAGAAGCTGAACCGGCCGGCGAGGCGTCCGAGCAGGCCGAGTCCGAGGATGATGGCGCCGAATTCGATCAGGAAGACCGCGGAGTGCACGCCGCCCTCACTCCCGACCGAGGATCGCGGCGGCCGCGTCGACGCCCTCGCGGGTGCCGATGACGATGAGCGTGTCGCCGCCGGCGAGCCGGAAGGCCGGCGTCGGGGACGGTATCGCCCCGGAGCGGCGCAGTACGGCGACGATGGAGGCTCCGGCGTCGGTGCGCATCCGCGTCTCGCCGAGCAGGCGCCCGTTCCAGTGCGAGTGGGCCGACAGTTCGATGCGTTCGGCGACGAGCCCCAGGTCGGTGGTGTGCAGGACGTTGGGGCTGTGGTGGGCGGGGAGCAGCGCGTCGATCAGCGAGGCGGTCTCGGCCTCGGTGAGGTGCAGCGACTGCGCGCACGCGTCGGGGTCGTCGCCCCGGTACACGTTCACGGTCCGGGTCCCGTCGCGGTGCGCGATGACCGACAGCTGGCGGTGCTCCCGGGTGGTGAAGTCGTACTGGACTCCGATACCGGGCAGGGGTGTCGTTCTCATCCGCGGAGCAGGCAAGGGCCCGTCCCTCCTGTTGTCATGTCAAAGGGTGATCAGGTCGGTGGTCGGGGGCCATGGTGCCACCCGCGAGGAGCCCCGGAACATGGGTGTCGGCACGGATGGACAAGCCACCGGAAACTGGTCAGGATGAGGCGGGGACATGGATCCCGCCGCAGGTCAGAGGCCCGGAGCCAGGTAGTGGGAGCCGGGGGCGAACAAGAGGGAGAGAGCCGCAACAGTGTCGCTGTACTGGCGCATCTTCCTTCTCAACGCCTCGGTGCTGATCGTCGCCGTCCTCCTCCTCTTCGGCCCGGTGACGGTCTCCACCCCCGTACTCCTCGGCGAGGCGATCGTGCTCGTGGCCGGTCTGGTCGCGATGCTCCTCGCGAACGCGCTCCTGCTGCGGCTCGGCCTGGCACCGCTCCAGCGCCTCACCCGGGCGATGCGGACGGCGGACCTGCTGAGGCCGGGCCGCCGGGCGGAGGTGGCGGGGCGCGGCGAGATCGCGGACCTGACGCGTACGTTCAACACGATGCTGGACCGGCTCGAAGCCGAACGGGCCGTGAGCACCGCCCGGGTCCTCTCGGCGCAGGAGGAGGAGCGGCAGCGGATCGCGCAGGAGCTGCACGACGAGGTCGGGCAGACCCTCACGGCGGTACTCCTCCAGCTGAAGCACGCCGCGAACCACGCTCCGGACGACCTGCGGACGGAACTCCACCAGGCGCAGGAGACGACCCGGACGAGCCTGGACGAGATCCGCCGCATCGCACGCCGGCTGCGCCCGGGAGTCCTGGAGGAGCTGGGCCTGCACAGCGCGCTCAGGTCGCTGGCCTCGGAGTTCTCGACGCGGGGCCTGACCGTACGGCCCCACATCGAGTCCGGGCTCCCGAGACTCGACCACGAGACGGAGCTGGTGCTCTACCGGGTGGCGCAGGAGGGCCTCACCAACACGGCCCGGCACGCGGCGGCGACACACGTGGATCTACGTCTCCGCCGACTCCCCCACGGTGGGATCGGCCTCCTGGTCAAGGACGACGGCCGGGGAATCGGCCGGGCGCCGGACGGCGCGGGCCTGAGCGGAATGAGGGAGCGCGCGCTGCTGATCGGCGCGGAACTGACGATCCGCGAAGGCGAAGGCGGCGGCACGGAAGTCCACCTGAACACCAAGCGCGACAAGGCGATGTCATGACGGGCCCGACCACCGAACCGAGCACTCCCACGCGCATCCTGCTGGCGGACGACCACGCGCTCGTACGGGGAGGAGTACGCCTCATCCTGGACGCGGAACCGGACCTGACGGTGGTGGCGGAGGCGTCGGACGGCGCGGAAGCGGTGGCGCTGGCCCGCTCGGAACAGATCGACCTGGCGGTCCTGGACATCTCGATGCCCCGCAGGACCGGCCTCCAGGCGGCCCGCGAACTCAGCCGCCTCCGGCCGGAGCTGAGGATCCTGATCCTCACGATGTACGACAACGAGCAGTACTTCTTCGAGGCGCTGAAGGCCGGCGCGAGCGGCTACGTCCTGAAGTCGGTGGCCGACCGCGACCTGGTGGAAGCATGCCGGGCGGCGGTACGCGACGAGCCCTTCATCTACCCCGGCGCGGAAACGGCCCTGATCCGCACGTACCTCGACCGAGCGGAACAGGGCAGGCCCCTCCCGGACAAGGCCGTCACGGAACGCGAGGAGGAGATCCTCAAACTGGTGGCGGAGGGCCACAGCTCCAAGGAGATCGGCGACCTCCTCGTCATCAGCCCGAAGACGGTGGAACGCCACCGCGCCAACCTCCTCCAGAAGCTGGGCATGCGAGACCGCCTGGAGCTCACGCGCTACGCGATCCGGGTGGGGCTGATCGAGCCGTAGCCGGGCTCGACCTCCGTACCCACGTCCCGCGCCCTTCGTCCATCGCCCTGCGTCCCGCGTCCTTCGTCCCGCGCCCAGCGCCCTGGGTGCCGCGTCCCACGTCCCGCACCCTGCGTCCTGCCTTCCGCGTCCCGGTTTCGGCAACAAATGTTGTCCCCACGGGACGCCCGGTTCGAGCATGAGGGCACCGGTGATCACCACGATCCGGCAGACCGACGAGGCCGGCATATCGGCGCGCATCCGCCCTGATCCGTATGCCCGACCGCGAGAACGAGGAGCCCGCCCATGCGTTCGACCACCCCTGGGCCAGTGCGAAGCGTCACCGCGCGACCCGTCGCGCACCACACACGGCGGGCGGGAGGTGGCCTCCGATGAGCGTCCGGACGGAACCGATCGAGCCGACCGAACCGCAGGAGACCACCGCACCACCGGATGCCACCGCGCCCAAGGGCGGCGGGAGGCTACCGCTCCCCGTCTACCTGCTCGCGTTCAGCCTGTTCGCGATGGGGAGCGCCGAGTTCCTGCTCGCCGGTGTCCTCCCGGACATCGCCGACGACCTCGACATCTCGCTGTCCTCCGCGGGCGCCCTCATCTCGGCCTTCGCCATCGGCGTGGTGATCGGCGGTCCGCCGCTCGCGGTGCTGACCCTGCGCTGGCCGCGCCGCACGACCCTGGTGATCTCGCAGGCCGTGTTCGCCGCGGGGGTGGCCGTCGGCCTGCTGACCGACGACTTCACCGTGCTGCTCGTCACCCGCTTCCTGATCGGCCTGGCGTACGCCGGGTTCTGGGCGGTCGCCGCGGTCACCGCGATCTCCCTCGTCCCACCCGACCGCACCGCCCGGGCCTCCGGCGTGGTGGTCAGCGGTCTCAGCATCGCCATGGTCGCCGGCGGTCCGGCGGGTGCCTTCCTCAGCCACTTCACCGGCTGGAAGGGCGGCTTCTGGGCGGTGGTCGCGCTCACCGCGCTGAGCGCGATCGCCACGACCGTCGCCGTTCCCGCCACCAAGGCGGCTCAAGAGCCCAGCGTGAAGCGCGAGTTGCGGACGATGCGGCAGCCGCAGCTGTGGGTGGTGTACGCCGCGACGCTGCTCAGCACCGCCGCGTACATGATCTCGTACAACTACCTCGCGGCCTTCCTCACGGACATCACGGGCATCGACTCCGTGTGGGTGCCCGGCATCCTCGTCCTCTTCGGCGTCGGGGCCTTCATCGGCCTTTCCGTCGGGGGCCGGATCGCCGACGGGCGCCCCCACCACGCCCTCCTCATCGGGGCCGGCGGGATCCTGGTCTGCTCCGTGCTGCTCGCACTCCTGGCAGATCACGCCCTGGCCGTCGTCCCTCTGGTCCTGGTCCTGGGCGTCGCGGGCTTCGTCCTCAACCCGGCCGTCTACGGACGGGTGTTCACCGTGGCGGCAGGCGCGCCCACGCTCGCCGGGGCCACCGCCGTCTCCATGTTCCAGCTCGGCATCAGCGTGGTCCCCGTCCTCGCGGGCGTCGCGCTCGGCGCCGGTGCCGGCCTCACGTCGATCCCCTGGCTGGGCGCGGCCCTGGCCGTCCTCACCGTCCCGGCAGTCCTGGCCGACCGGACGATGACCCGCAACCGGGCTAAGCCGATCCCCGGACCGACGGACGACTGACCCGGCGTCATGACCCTGACGAGTCCGAAAACAGCGCCTCTCGTTGCACACTCCACCGCGACTGCATGTAATGACGGTGTGGAGCAGCCCTCGTCCATCGCCCAGGCCCTGTCCGCCGTAGGCCCCCGGCTCAAGCGGCTGCGCACCGCTCGCGGTGTCACCCTCGCCGCACTGTCGGAGGTCACCGGCATCTCCAAGAGCACCCTCTCCCGCCTGGAGGCCGGCCGGCGCCGCCCCAGCCTGGAGCTGCTGCTGCCCATCGCGCAGGCCCACCAGGTACCGATCGACGAACTGGTCGGCGCCCCCGATGTGGGCGACCCGAGGGTCCGGCTCAAACCGCACGCGGTGAACGGCAACACCGTGCTGCCGCTGACCCGACAGCCCGGCCCGCTGCAGAGCTACA
This sequence comes from Streptomyces sp. NBC_00250, assembly GCF_036192275.1. Classification (NCBI taxonomy): domain Bacteria; kingdom Bacillati; phylum Actinomycetota; class Actinomycetes; order Kitasatosporales; family Streptomycetaceae; genus Streptomyces; species Streptomyces sp. NBC_00250. The sequence continues at coordinate 2,425,449 of NZ_CP108088.1, forward strand.
AGATGGTGCTGCCGGCGAGCCGCGACACCCCGGAACTGTGCACCCATGAGGGATACGAGTGGCTGTACGTGCTCTCCGGGCGGCTCCGGATCGTGCTCGCCGACCACGACATCGTCCTCGACCCGGGCGAAGTGGCGGAGTTCGACACACGACTACCGCACTGGTTCGGCAGCACGGGGCAGGGCCCGGTCGAAGTACTGAGCCTCTTCGGCCGCCAGGGCGAGCGCATGCACGTCCGCGCCCGCCCCAACCGCCGAACGCCCGCCTCCGGCGACTGAGGCCGGGGACGGGCGCGAAGGAAGCAGGCGGCACACCGGGCGGGGCGGGCCCGGCCTTCGAGAGCCTGCCGGGCCCCTGCGTGCTGCGCAGGGACCCGGCAGGCCGGTTACGGCCGCGGCGGCATCAGTTGATGGTCCACTGCTGGCGCGTCGAGCCCGTGTCGGGCTGCTGGGTGACGAGGGACCCGTCGGCGGAGGAGGCCGTGGTCACGAGCAGTCCGCTTCCCGCGGAAGCCACGGTGTACGTGCCGCCGGCCTGACGGACGATGTTCCAGCGCTGGTTGGCGCCCTGGGTGCAGGTCCACTGGATGATCTTCGCGCCGGCGCTGGTGGAGCCGCCCTCGACGTCGGCGCACATCCCGGACTGACTGTTCTTGAGTTCGTAGGAGCCGTCGGCCTGCTGGGTGAAGCGCCAGTTCTGGTTGAGGCCACCGGTCGGTGCCCAGGTGATGAGCTGCGTACCGGCGGTGGTGCCGTGGTCGGGATTGTCGAGCGCCTTGCCCGCGGCGGTGAGGGTGTGGACTCCGTCGAGAGGGGCCGAGACCGTCCAGGTGAACGTGGTCGTGCCGCCGGCGCTGCCGGAGGACGCGGTGACGGTGACCGTGGAGACGCCCGCCGCGGTGGGGGTGCCGGTGACCAGTCCGCCGGTGCTGATGCTCAGACCGGCGGGAAGGCCGGTGGCAGTGAAGGTCAGGGGCTTTCCGGCGGAGTCGGTCGCTACAAGCTGGAGGGAGACGGCCTTGTTGAGGGTGGCCGTCCGGTTGCCCGGATTGCCGACCGTCACCGTCTCGGGGACCTGGGCGGTGGGCGTCAGGGTCAGGACCTGCTCACCGGCCGTCCGGGTGCCGCCGACCGCGTTGCCGGTGGTGTTGTTCCAGCTACGGGTGGGCGTGGTCTCGGCGAGGCGACCGGAGTCGGCGGAGAGGCCGATGACGAGGCCGCTGTAGCGATTGACGATCTTGTACGTGCCGGTGGCGGAGCCGTCGGTCGGCGAGGTGCCACGGAGGACGAACCACTGCTGTCCGACGGTGGGACCGCTGGGTGCGGCGTCCGTGACGGTGGGCTTGGTGCCCCAGGCCCGGGTGGCGGTGGAGGTGGAGCCCACGCCGAGGAGCCGGCCGGAGGCGGAGTTGGCGATGCGGTACGAGCCGTCGCCGTTCGAGGTGAAGATCCACGACTCCAGGCCGGAGCCGGTGGCGGCGGCAAGCGAGGTGGTGGCCGAACTGCCGGAGACCTGGGCCAGGACGCGGCCGCCGGCGCCGGCGATGCGGTACGCCTGGGAGGTGTCGACCGGGGTCGCGGGCTGGGTGGTGCCGATCGTCAGGTTGACGTACTCGCTGCTCGCTCCGTTGGAGCAGCCGAAGGAGCAGTACGAGCGGAAGTCCTTGCCGACGATCCCGGAGCTGGTCTTGTTCGAGCTGTCGAGGAACCAGCGGTACCAGGACGCGTTCCGGTAGCTGCCGGTGTCACCCAGGCGGAACCACTTCTGCGTGGCCAGGTTGTCGGTGGCGTAGATCTCCTGGGAGGCGTTGCCGCTCTGGTCGACCCCCTGGGGCTGGCCGATGTACAGGCCGAGATGGGCGTTGTAGGTGATGTCCATGACGAACATCGGGGACGTCGGAGGCATCAGACCGGCTGCCACCTGCTGGTTCACGTCACCGCTGTTGGCGGGGTTGTACTCCTTCGACGGCGGGGTGTAGCCCGTCGTGCTGCCGGGGCCGACCGGGACCATGTTGCTCTCGCGGCCTCCGACGCCTGGCTGGGACCAGGCGCCGTTGTACCACTTCTGCCAGGAACCGGGCGCCATCTTCGATGAGATCGGAGCTCGGGCGACGTGCCCGTAGAACGCGGCCCAGCCGCCGCCCTTGTTCACGATCCGGGAGCCGTAGAAGGCGTAGAAGTAGCCGGACGCCGTGTCGACGAACAGGCGCTGGTCACCGGTGCCGTAGTGGTAGGTCTGCTGCGGGAAGGCAGCGGTGTCGCCGCGCTCGGTGCTGTACTGCGAGGTGATGACGTGGTCCTTGATGGCCCACGTACGTCCCTGGTCCTTGGACACGGCGTAGTCGATGCCGTCGTAGTGGAGGCCGTCACCGAAGGGCTGCGGGGTGAACTCGTTGTGCACGAGGCCGTACCAGTCGCCGGTGTCCGGGTCGACCCAGACACCGGCGAGGTCGCAGTAGTTGCGGTGCGCGTAGGAAGCCGTGGAGGGCGCCTGGGTGGACTCCACACCTGTCGGGCTGTTGTTGCAGCGCCATGTGGTGTCGTTGTTGCGGTCGTTGGAGTTCGCCGGGTTCACCGCGTCGCTGATGGCGCCGGACCGGGTGGCGGTGTCGAGGTTCGTTCCGGTGAAGAAGGTCCACTTACGGGGATCGCTCGCGCCGTACAGCGCGTGGGCCTGCTGGAAGTAGAAGGTGCCGTCCTTGTCGATGTACGTGCCGGCGGGCGTGTCATCGGGGTGCGTCCAGGAGCCCTTGGCGCCGATGGTGACGGTGTAGGTGGCGGCGTCCGGTGCCGCGGAGGCCGTGGTCGTCGCCAGCGTGCCGCCGCCGGCCGCGACCAGCGCGGCGGCGACGAGCGCCCCGGCGAGTCTGCTTCGAGGAGTGCGCATGGTTCTCCTTGGTCGGAGGAGCCGAGAGGGGACGGCTCCGTGGATGGTCCGGCGTCCGGGGGACGGCGGTCGTGCTCGGGCGACGGCGCCACGGCCCGTGCGGCCGGCTCCCCATCAGCGGCTGAACAGACCCGCCCCGGGCGGTGCGGAACGCGGACCGGATCCCTGCCGGGTGGCTCTGTGCCGGCCGACCGGTCGGGCGACCACTGTCACGAGCCCGGTGCCCCGGTCCGCCACGCGATGAGTCGGGATCGTCAGCGGCAGATCGGGTCTCGACCGCCGCTGACCTTCCGAGCACTTCGAGGCTTCAGCGGACCGCTGTTCGGCGCGGTGGCGCTTATTGGGGGCGGCACGAGGCAGGACCTTCATCCGCTGTCCACCCGTCGGTAAGGATGTGCTTGGCGGCACTCAGACTGCTCGCACCCGCGTCATGACGCCTAGGGATGAATCGCCACGGCGCTTGGACTTTCCGTCACGAGCCGACGCAGGCGATCACCGAGCGGAGCACGTCGGCCGTCGCTCCCCGTGGCGGCCATGCACGCCACCCTCTCGACCGGCACGATCGAGACATTCACGGCGCCGACGCTGGACGGGGCGGAGCGCACGGGCGCCACCGAGCAGACCGTCTCCGACGTGCTGTCCGGCCGGGTCGCCGTACGGCCCGCCACGGAGACCCGGGCGCGCGCCCGCCCTCGCCGGACCCGGCCACGTCCCCCCGCCTCGTCGGACGCTCGCTCGCCGCCGGCAGTAGCTCATGCGCTCGGCCTCATCGTCCCGACCGTCTCCCCGGCCTGCCATGCCGACGTCGTCGAGGAGGCGGAGGATGTCCTCGACGCCCCCTCGGCTACCCGGGTGCTGCGAACAGCACCCGGGGTCGGATCGTACGAAGGTCACCCGCAGTGGGAGTTGCCGATGAAGTGACTCGCGAGCCTCTCGGAGCTGTTTCCCCCGATGCTGCCTATCCAGTCGATGCACCTGTTCTTCGCGGAAAGGTAGACGGGCCCCGCATACGAGGAGAAATAGCCGGAATCCGAGTCCCCGTCGCCGCCACCGGTGAGCTGGAGGGTGGTCTCCGCGAAGATGGTTCCCGACCCTGGCACGATCTGCATGATCGAACAGTTGTAGCCGTTGGAGGAGTTGTAGGTGAGGTAGGCGTCCCCCAGGTGCGTTCCACCGCTGGTCATCTTGAGATGGTCGATGACGGTGTAGTTGGCGCCACAGATTCCGTTGTAGGGGTTGGAGGCCGCGTTGGCCACTCCCGGAGTCAGCGCCACGGCGGCCAACGCGACAGCGAGGCCGCCTGCGAGCGTGCCGATCCTTCTGCGAGTGCCGATCATCAGATCTCTCCCTTTCTCGTCAGGTGAAGTGCGCGTCTCACCGGGAGGCTCCGGAACGGGCGGGACGTTCCGGACACGGCCTAGCCGCAGTGAGAGTGCCAGCGGTTGATCTCCTGGTCGTGGATCACACCGCCCCAGTCGATGCAGCTGCCGCGGCCGTCCACGTAGACCGGGCCCGCGTATGAGCTGTAGGAGCCGGAGTCGGAGTCCTGGACGCCGTCGTCCCGCCCGATCACCGCACTCATCCGCAGAGGGGCGCCCGGATCGCCGCGCACGACGACCAGGCAGTTCCGGCCCGATTCCGCGTTCCAGGTCAGGTATGCCGTTCCGAGGTTCCCGATCGGTGCGGAATCGATGAGCTTGTGGCCGCTCCCGCAGAGCCCGTACCCGGCTGCCTCGGCGGCGGGAGCGGCAAGGACCATCAGTCCTGCCGTCATCGCCCCTGCGGTGACCATGGAAGCGGAGATCCGGAGACCCCGGAGCCGCCGGGAGCCGCATGCGTCGACGCTCATGAACGTTCCCCGTTCCGCCTGCTAACCGCAGTGCGACTCGAACTGGTACGACCCGGTGGGTGCGTCGTCCACATAGCCGCCCCAGTCGATACAGGTGGCCCGCCCGTCCGCGTAGACCGGACCGGCGTAGTGGCGGTACAGACCCTTGTCCTCCTCCTCGAAGCCGTCCGCGGTCCGCTGGATCCAGGCCGTCATGAAGTAGAGCTCGACGGGACCGTCGTTCGCCCCGTACCTCTGCGTGACGACGCAGTTGTGGCCATTGGACTTGTTCCAGGTCAGAAACGCGCGTCCGTAACCGCTGATGTCGAGGGAATCGACCACGCCGTATCCGGACCCGCACGATCCGTTGTAGGTCCCGTTGACCGGGGCAGCTTCGGCCGCGGCCGGAAGGACGAACGGGCCCGCCGCTACGGACAGGATGACTCCCGCGCGGAGACAGAGTGACCGGATCTTCCTCACAGAGGCTCCTTCGTTCGATCGGTCGAGCGAGTGAGGCGGGTGGCCCGGGCCGGAATGCCCGGGGACACGGAGAATCGGAAAGTGCCGCGGTACGACATCAATCGCAGTGCGCGCCGTATTGCTGGTACTTCCCGTATGCGTACGAGCCTCCCCAGTCGACACAGCTTCCCTTGGCGTAGACGTAGACCGGGCCGGCGTAGGCGGTGTATTCGGCACTGTCGGAGTCACGGGAGGCTTCGTCGTCGGTCCGCTGGATCCACGCTGACATGGGCCTGGGAGACCCGGGGTATTCGGCGACTGTCACGACACAGTTGTAGCCACTGGCCGAATAGGTCAGGAAGACGTTGGCGCCCGACTCCAGCCGTAGGCTGTCGATCACCGTGTACCCGCTGCCGCAGGCACCGTTGTATCCGGCGGCCGCCTGAGCCTTTCCGGGATACGACGGGATCTCGGCTGCGGATGCTGCTGCGGGCAGCGCCATCAGCAGCACACCGCTTGCGATCAGCGATGTGGTGACAGCCTTGATACTTCTCTTCATCTCTCTCCTTCAGGACTGACTCCGAGCGGCGAACGAGATCGCGCATCCGAGTGCTGGTGGAGAATTTCGTGGATCACGCTCCGGATCACGCCGAGGTGCACATCGAACGCGGTTCCTTGAGAAGCGGCTCCGCGGCTCTCCGCGGTTGCTTCCTCTTCAAACTAGGTCCCCCGAGTCACGCCGACTGTGCTGTGCCTGCAGAGAAGTTGGTCAGCTGTGCACAGGCGCTCCACGTCGGGACCAGGCCCCGCCGCCCGTCACCCACACCCTGACCAACAAGCCCTGGGTCCAGGGAACTTGGCCTCACCGGGCCCTGTTGCCCGCCCTGCCCGGCCCTGGCACTCTGGTCGCAGGGCTACGCGGGGGAGGATGACTCGGTGGGCGAGCAGCACGGTCCGGGGCGAAGGTCGCGGGTGTCGGCCACCTGCGGCGCACAGCCCGGCTGAAGAAGAGGATGGTCCGCTAGGTGAGTGCGACCCTGGACACCGCTCCTCTTTCCCCACAGGAGCGAGCGGAAGCGGTCCGGCATGCCATCTGGGAGTCGGTCGTGAAAATCGACATCGACCACCATCATCCGCCGCAGGATATCTCGGTCAAGGTCAGTCTCAATACGGTCGGTTGCATCGTCATCTGTTCAGGAGAGGCAACCAGCCTGACAATACGGCGGACGCAACAGCTGGCGCGCGAGGACACCGAGCCGTACGTCTTTCTCGGCCTCCAGGCAACGGGAACCAGTCTGGTCCAACAGAACGACCGGCAGGCAGTACTGAGAGCGGGAGAGTTCGCCCTCTACGACACATCCGTTCCGTACGCGCTCTCCTTCGAGGCCGGTGTCGACCATCACTTTCTGCGCTTTCCCCGCAGCGCGCTCGCGCTACCCGAGCGGTCGCTACGAGAGATGACCGCGGTCACGTTCGGCGCCGACAACCCCGTGGTCGCCCTTACCTTCGCGTACTTCTCCCAGTTGGCCGTCACGGACGGACTCCGCCACGAACGTCACGCCCAGGTGATCACTGAGCCGAGCGTCGAACTGATCCGCGCGGCCGTCGCCTCCCGGCTCGGCGACTCGCAGCTGGCCCGGGAATCGATGGAGACGACACTGAACCTTCGCATCATGAGATACATGCGGGAGCACTTACGTGATCGCGACCTGTCGGCTACGCGCATCGCGTCCGTCCACGGCGTCTCGGTCCGGCACCTCTACACGCTGCTCGCCCGGTCGGGTATCACCTTGGGCGACTGGATCCGCTCCCAGCGTCTGGCAGGCTGCCATCGGGAACTGGCCGCGCCGAACGCCCGGCACCGAACGATCGCCGCGATCGGGCGTGGTTGGGGCTTCGTGGACGCGACTCACTTCAGCAAGGTGTTCAAGCAGGAGTACGGCCTCACTCCACGGGACTGGCGCGACCTCAACCGCGCTTCGTCGCCGAGTCTCTCGTGAAGTGCGACGTGTGCGGACAGGCGATGTCGTCACCAGTGACCGTGAACCGCTGACAGAAGTCCGCACCACCTTCCGATCCGCCACATTCTCCTGACTCTCCACCAGCAACACGGGCAGCCGAACGACGCTGTGCGGACAGCATCAGGCCGACACCCTCGGATGGCGCGGGCAGTCGGCGCCGCGGGGCGCCGGAATCGTGGCCGAGGGGCCGGCGGTCGGCCCCTCCGGCAGCCGCCACGCCGTACGGATCGATCCGATCAAGTGCCGTGCGCTGTAAGGGGACACCTCCAGCTCCTGACGGGCGCGGCCGAGCAGCTCCAGAGCCCCGGCGGGGCCGCGGGCCGCTGCCTCATCCCGGCGGCGGGCGAAGTCCCCCCTGCCGAAGACGTCGAGCAGGGTCAGGGAGAACAAGGCGTAGGCCGACGCTTCGTCGAGGAGTTCCCGGGCCTCGTCCGAGACCTCTGCGGCCGCCTCCTCGCCCAGATGCCGGCGGAGGTCGTGGAAGGCCACGTGTTCGAGGGCCCACCGGAGCTCGGCCGAGCCACAGGGACAGGCCGGACGCAGATGGTCCATCGCGTTCCGGAAGGCGACGAGGATCGTGCCGGTCCGCGCCGTCCACCGCTGCTTGCCCAGGAGGGTACGGAACCCGGCGAGCGTGTCGCTGAGCTCCTCGAGGATCAACTGCCCCGCGATGTCGGTGAGCTCGACGAACCGTGTCTTGGCCTCGATCTCGTCCAGACGCAGGCCGTAGCGGATGAGGTCCCTGGGTACGCCGCCCGAGAGGGCGTGCGTGAGTGCCTTGTAGGGCTCGGAGAGACCGGACGCCCGACGCTCCAGAATCTCCTTGGACTCCTCCAGCGTGCAGGGCAGAACGTGCACGATGTCGTCCAGCGAGCTGTCGGTGACCCCACGATGGGGTAGCCCACGACGCACGAAGGACGCGCCGACGTCCTCGGCGACCGAGATCAGGTAGTGGACATGGGGCACGCCGAGGATGGCCTTGATCTCGCCGAGAAAGGCGAGCGCCGCGGTGTCGGAGCCCAGGCGGTCCACCTCGTCGATCGCGATCACGACCCGCTGCTCCAGCCGGTGCTGCTCGGCGGCGATCTCCGTCAGCAGTGCACGGAAGTCGGAGACCAGCTCCGGGAAGTTCGGCGGCATGGTCGACAGCGACGTCGTCTGCGCGGTGAGCAGTTGTGGCGGTCCGGCCGTCACGGCGGAGGAGGCCGTCTGCACGGTCTGCAGCCGATACAGCTCGTCGCGGCAGGCGGTGACGAGCGGCGGGATCGGGCTCGCCGGGCTCCACGTGGCCATCTTGATCAGCACCAGGCCCGTGAGAGCGACGGCGAGGCGAAGCGGGTTCTCGCGGTCGGCCGCCAGAGCCTGTGTCAGGGGCACGGTGAAGAGCAGCGCGACACCTGCGAGGAAGAGGGCCCATCCGGCCAGGCGCCGCCGGCGCTGGGTGAGGAGGACGCGCCCACGGATCTCCCACGGCCGTTCGGTGAGAACGTTGAGAAGGCCGACGAGCGGGACGAGCAGCAGGAGCAAGCCCCTTCCATCGGCCTTGCCGACGGCCTCTCCCAGGAGGGTGCGCACGTCGTCATCGCCGAACAGCGAGCCGAAGGCGGCGACGACCAGCCCCGCCCCCGCGAAGACGAGGGTGACCCGGGCGCCTCGGCGAACGGCTCGCCACCGCTTCCACCGCCGCAGGCTCCACAACAGGACGCCGGCGACCACGACGAGGACCGCCGCGCCGATCCGCTCGCCCTCCCAGATGTCGAACACCACATCCAGCGCCTGGCTCCAGATGTCCCTCGCCCAAGCGCGCACGGTCGGCCACTGCCGGACCATGAGGGAACGCACGACTGCGGCCAGACCAAGCACGACAAGTGAGCCCGCCGCCAGCCCGAAGGCCAGCACCGTGAGCCCCCTCCACATGGCCGGCAACAGTCGGCGCGCCGCTCTACGGAAAGGCGAGAGCCGGAGGAACGCGGGGGCCTCGTGACCCATGTGTGCGAGATAGCTCTCGCAGGTTCGAACGTAGAGGGACAGCAGGAAGTCGTGTGGCGAGTAGGTGGCCGGGGCCTGCACGACGACCGCGAAGCCGGCCTCGCCTGCGCAGGTCTCCAGGAGGGTCGACTTGCCCGCGCCCCGGGAGCCGCTGACCGCGATCGTCCCGCCGCTCTCCAGCTGGGCGATCTTGCGGGTCAGACTCCGGGCGGCCAGGCTCTCGACCACGTACCGCGGATTGCGCGGCGAGCGCAGGCCGTGGAAGTTGTCCGCGAGGAGCAGTGAGTCGTGGTCCTCGCCGAGCAGTGCCTCGACCACCCGGTCGATCAGCGGACGGACGCCATTTCCCTGGAGGTCCCGGCTCCAGGCGACTGCCGCCCACGTGGTCCTTCTGTCCAGCAGGGCGACGCGCGGACGCAGAACCCACTCCCGCAGGTTGAGCAGGACGTGCATGCGCCACACCTGGTGCCGCCAGATCACCGCCGCGGTCAGCGGCGGAGCCGACGCTGCGGCGAGGGCTGTCGGCCAGGAGGAGAAGACCACTACCAGCAGGGCGAGCACGGTGATTCCGCAGAGGACCACAGTCAGCGGATGCGTGCGGTCACGGAGGTAGTCGAGCCGTCGACGCTGCCGCTCGCTTCGCTCCAGCAGCACGCGGAAGCGCTCCTGGGTGGCCCGGCAAGGCGCGACAGCCCGTTCGACGTTGGCCTCGGTGAGCATGGCCGCACGGGCGTTCTCGGCCGTGGCCTGGGGCCGCACACCGAGACGCCGTGCGACGGCCGGCACGGCCAGGCAGGCATCGATCGCCGCAAGGTACACCTCCGCCTCCCGCTCCAGAGCGAAGAAGTCGGCGACCTGCCAGGCGGGGCGCGGGCGGCGTCGGGACATGAACGAAGAGCCTTTCGGAAGGGGTGGAGCGTGGGGGCCGGGACGCGCTCACGAGCCGTGAAGTCGTGAAGGGGTGCGGCGCCGGGTCATCCGCCGCTGCGGGCACGGACGAGGTCATGCCGCGTCAGACGTGTCCCGCGCTTGTGCTTGATCCGGAAGTACTCCCCGAGCCCTGGCTCGTCCTTCCCACCGTCGCCATAGGTGACCGCGTGGGCGCCTCCGTCATCGAGGAGCCGCCCTACGCACTGGGCGAGCGTGAGGGGTCCCGAACCGTCGTACCCCCAGGACAGCCCCGGGGCGTCCATGACAGGAGCCGGGTAGAGCACTCCGTCGTCGGTGCGCACCCAGATCGGATCGTCGAGGATGACCTCCTTGAGGACCGTCCCCTCGGGCAGGCGCTTGGGCGCCCGGCCTATGTAGGTGATCTCACTGACACGACGGAAGGCGAACCTCCCCTTCACCGCGACCACCGGGCTGCCGGTCACCGGATCGACGAAGGTGCCCACGGTGTCGTAGGTCTCGGCCCACACCCGGTGCAGAGCGGTCGGCGGGACGTCACGCAGCCGGTTGATCCACTCCGCCGCGACTCGGGTGACGTCCGATCGCGTCACCTGGAACGTGCCACCGTAAGGAAGGTCTTCGCTGCTCCAGGCACTGACATTCTCCAGGCACTCCACGGCCAGGTCATCCGTGCGCCCGCAGAGTTCGGCGAGTCCGGCGCCGACGACAGCGTCCGTCGTGAGTTCTCCGGCTCCGGGGTCGGACACGTTCGGAACGGCCGGATGCACCATCGAGTCGCCCGGCCCTTGCGACCAGGAACGAAGGTTCTCCATCTCCCACGACGCGTGCTCCGCCTCACTGGTCGCGATGCGGTGGCCGATCGTGAAGCAGGCGCGTCGCACCGGGGAACCCTCGGGTTCCTGTCGCGCCAGCTCGTAGAGCGGCTCCCAGGAGGGATAGGTGGCCACATCGACAGGGACAGGAGCGGCTCCGGGGGCCCATGCGGTGAGGTGGGCACGGCGACGCAACGCGCTGGGCCACCACGGGACGGGGCCGCCCACGTGCGCGGCCAGGTCGCTCCACCACGGGTGGTACACGAGCTCGGGCCGCTCTCGGTCCACCGCCTGCAGTTGAGGCCCGTCGAAGGCGTAGAAGTGCTCGACGACGACGAGGACGGCGGTGTCCGTGTGCACGTCGAGAAGGCTCCTCGCGTCGGGCATGCCGTCACACGGAAAGACGATGGCGATGACACCCTCCGGGGTGTCCCAACGCCCGGCGAAGTACTCGGCACCGACGTCCGTTCCGTCGTCCGCGTCGCGGTACTCGCCCCCCAGATACCGGGACTCGACCAAGGGTGCAGGACGCAGCAGGAGAGGCCCCGAGCCCGCCAGTTCAGGGTGGGAAGAGGCCAGCCACCGCGCAAACGCGTCTCCGGACCATCTCTTCGGGCCATCAGCGAAGGCTCCGTCGTCGAGGGGCGCGATGATGCCGTCCGCGAGACGCGACCAAGCCTCCTCCGACAACCCGAACACCTCCTTGAGCTGTGTGGCGGTCAGCTTCTCCAACTCGGCCTCCTCTTGATGCCCCTTGCGTCACCCATCATGGTGGGCTGGTCTGACAGGGCACACCCGATCCGGCGGAGACGAGGAACTCGCCTCCGGACCACGAAGGGTCCTGCTCTTCTCCTCGTACGCCACGTCCGCGACGCGTACGAGAAGGGCGACCGCTGGTGGCGCTCGCTCACCGCGGCGCAGAAGAAGGCGTTCATGGACGAGCAGGCCGGCATCGCCCGGGACTTCGCGCGGGCGTGGATGGTGACGACAACTCCGAAGGGAAGGGGTGTCCAGTGCTGTGCGGATGTGAACCGACATCCCCATTCGGCCATCGGGCCCCCTCGTACAGGCGTGGTCACCTCATAGCATGTGCAATGACGCCAACACCCTGCCTACCATGGGCCTTTCGGCACTCCATTGACGTAGAGCGGGGGAAGTCATGGGATTCGATGACGAGTGGGCCGCGGTCGTGTCCGCGTCACGGGATGGACAGTCGGCGAGTACTCGGCTCAACTCGGCCGGTCCCGGAGGTGCGGGTTCGGGGTCGATGAATCTGGTCGTCGCACAGGACGACCTGGGCGCCGTGGGGCACGAGGCGTATCTGTTGCACGAGCAGTTACGCGAAGAGCCCGACGTCGCGGGCGTCGGCGGCGACAAGAGCGGCGAGGGGGCGACGGCGCAGGCCGCCGACGAGTTGTCCTCGCGGCACATGACGATGGGCAATGAGCTGCTGACCACACTCTCCGTGTGGGATTCACAGGTGAAGACGGTCCTGCAAATGTGCGCGCACATCTCGAACCACCTCGACTACTCGAAGAGGTCGTACGCGGAGAACGACAAGCGCATCGAGGACTCGCTGCGGCACCGCGACGGCACCGCCGTCTCGGTGTCGGAGATCTCCACGTACGTGCGCTGAAGGACGGTGGACCGATGACGCTCACATATACCGACCTCATAGGCATGGACCTCGGCAAGCTCGATACCGCCGTCGGTGACTGGAAGGCCATGGCCGGCAAGCTCGCCGCGCTGGAGACCGCCGCCAGGGACGGCTTGCTCCGCACGTCGGAACAGGCCCGGTGGAAAGGCGTCGATGCCGACGTCACCAGGGAGTTCGTGGCCGGTACCGCGAAGGAGATCACGGATCTCAAGTCCGAGGCCACCAGCATCCACGCCGTTCTCGCGGACGCCCACACGGAGCTCGTCAGCATCCAGAAGCGGGCGAAGGCGCTCACCGAGGAAGCCGCCAAGGGCTCGGAGAAGGACCCCGGTCTGCTGGTGACGGACGGCGGCAACGGCACCGTCCGCGTCATGGAGGCGATGTGCACCCCGGAGGGGACGACGCAGCGGACCAAGGACCTGATGCAGTGGTACGCAGACACCCTCACCGGCCTCCTCTCCCATGCCGCTGAGATCGACGCCGCCGCCACCCGGGCCCTGAAGCGCAGCCACGGCGGCGATGTGCACAATGCCGGCCATGCCAAGTACACCTCGCTCGACGAGGACCAGCTGCCCCGCGCGACCAGGCTCGCGTCGCTCGGCAAGGGTGCGAACGACGAACAACGTGCTGAGCTGGTACGCCTGTGGCGTTCCCTGAGTCCGGAAGCCAGAGCGGACCTGTGGGCGAAACAAGAAGACAACCTGGTTGCGGCCGGGCTGCTCAGCCCGGCCATGAAGCAGATCGCCCCGGACAAGGGATCGGGTCCGTACGACGTGGAGAAGCCGGGCTTCCAGGAGTGGGCCACGCTCGCAAAGATGCGGGGAATCACGGAAGGCGGGGACGCGATGGACTTGGTCGACGCGGGCCGCCACATGGATCACTACCTCGACAATGACGGCACGCCCATGAACCTGCCCGTCGACAAGATGATGGCCGACGACGACGGCTTCAGGAAGCACATCGACGGGCACATCAGGATGTACCAGGACGGATGGCGGGAGATGGCTCTCGCCGAGTTCAAGGCCAATGGCGGGAAGCCGGTGTCGATCCCGGTGGAGACGCCCAACATCAACGACTACAGCTTCACCCGGGACAGCAACCCGAACTGGTTCTACGCGGTCGGCTCCACGAGGGCGAACGTCACCGGCGTCGTCACGGTCGTCCCGGATGCCGACGGCAACCCCAAGGTCGGCCTCGACTACCAGGCCAACGCTTGGGACCGCTACAACTGGGACGAGAACAAGGGCGTCGACATCTTCGGTGTGATGGACATTCCCGACGGTCAGATGGCACGACTGCACACAACAGGCCTCGCGCAGGAGTTCGACATGTCAGGAAGCAGCTCCGTCAAGCACTACGATCTCGGCTCCTCGACACCGAACGACGGTCCGCTGCCAGAACCCGACGAGCCGGGCCGCGAGGGAGGCCGTACGGACAACGGTCGGGAGACACGCGAGGGACGGGCAGGTACGGGCAGGTGAGTGACGTGAACAGCATGCGGCCAGGTGACTCACGCCTGAGGCGTCGGCTGCTTGCCGCAGCCGCGGGGCTCGTGGGAGTCGTCGTCGTGGCACTCGGCGCGTTCTACCTGCTCGCGGACGCATGGCACTCGGACTCGGCCCGGAAGGAGAAGGTGTGCTGCTGGGAGACCGGAGCCACACCCGCGTGGATGAGTGAGCAGATCGGCCTGCGCGTCCCCGACAACGCCGCGGACCGGCGGGCCGGATACAAGGTCGGCGAGCGGTACGACACGGGGCTGCTCAGTTTCACACTGCCGACCCCCGAAGCGAAGGCGTACCTGGCTCCACTGACGCCCAAGGGTGCCCGCATGATCCGCAACCTGGAGCCCGAACCGTCGGACTACCGTCCGGCGGCCGGATTCACGCACCTCAAGCTTCCGGAACCCGAAACGCTCGTCGACGGGCTGCTGATGGGAGGGTTCTGCCCCGACAACGTGGATTCGCCCGACACCGAGCACCTCGCGTACTGCGTGAAGGTGTTCTCGCACGAGTACACCCCGGGCACGACGCGCATCTACCTCCGCTCGACGTTCGAGCCGGGGCTCACACCGCCCCTCGACTCCTGACTGCCACGCACGCTCAGGCCGACGTAGGGATGCGACCACCCGATTCGTCCTGAAACCCGTAGGGGCGACGTGAACGGGCGCGGGAAGAAGCCTTTACCGCCTCCCGTGCCCGTCGGGCGTCCGCGCACGCCGATGACGCGTCTTCCCTCCCGCGTGTCGCACGCATGGCCCCGACCGTCCTGACTCCCCATCAGAACGAGCGCCAGATGGGCGTAACGGGGATCAGCGCCGGTACGGTCGGCGCTGACCGCGCCGACGGCTGTGCCCTGCCCGGCACTCGTGGCCGCACCTGGGTCCTCGGCGACGCCCAGCCCTGCCGGTGCCCGCGCGCGCCCGCTGTCGAGCGCCACCGAGAGCGGTGCCTGACTCCACCTCGTCACCGGCCGCGATCGGTTGGACGAGATGGGCCGGGTCCTGGGGCGGGCAACCGGCTGCGGATACTTTCCCCGCAACTGCATCAGGACATGATGAACAAGTTGCGCTGGGACCCCGAGGAGACGCGGCGAACACGGGACGGCATAGACGTCGCCATTCTGGGGCTCGACGACGTCAGACCTCACGGGCTTCCGTCTGGCACGACAATGGCCCGGTCCAGCTTTCGTTCGCCGGATCGGCGGCGGCAAAGCCTTCGAGGACAGTGCCGGAAAGGCCCATTCCGCCTCGCCTGCCGTCGGCTGCCGCACATCCCAGGCAAGGGCCCTCACGCCTTCGTCAACGGCGGCGACCAATTGGAGCCGGAAGCAGCATTCCACTCACCCCCTCCCGCTTAACGAAGCTAACACGCACTCCGCCCCCATCCAGGGGGAGTTGAGAAGTCGTTCGCTCAGAGCGGAGGGTGTGACGGAGTTTCAATTGGCTTGAAACCAGGCAGAGTTCAGCCCCATGGATGACCTTGACAGCGGCAGAACCGAGACCACGTCTGCAAAAATTGGTGCAGAAGGAAATTATCGACGCTTGAATCCGGCCAGGAGCGGCGCAGTTGCCCTGTCCCCCTGCGGACAGGGCGGCCGATGCGGCGGAACCCCACGTCGAAGCACAGGGACGGAGTTGACGTGTCCGCACAGGCGCGTTGCCGACGCATTCGCATATGTGGCTCCGGTAAGCGAATTCTTTTGATGTTCTTTGTCAGTTTGGTAAATGCGGGGCTAGTGGGTAGTTGTGTGGGTGGAGGTGCGGGATTAGAGTCAGCGGCCGTGCTCGGAGTGGCCGGCGGGGGCCGGTAACCCGGGCCTGAGGGAAGGGAATTCCGTCGTGACCGAGACCGTGAAATCCGCAGCCGATCCCGCGATACCCGACAGAACAGACCAGCCCGACAGCCTCGGCGGGATCGAGGTTCTCGCCTCGCTCAGCCCCGACTTCACCGCCGACCCGTACACCGCCTTCCGCCGGCTGCGCGAGCGCGGTCCGGTGCACCAGGTGGTGGGGCCCGACAGGGGGGTGGTATGGCTCGTGGTCGGGTACGAGGCCGCGCGCGAGGCCTTCGGCTCCCCGCACCTCAGCCGGGACTGGCAGCGCGACTACCGGCAGCCCGGCTGGGAGCCGCCGTACGCCCTGAACATGCTCGGCAACTCCAACATGCTGATGAGCGACCCGCCCCACCACACCCGGTTACGGAAGCTGGTGTCCCAGGAGTTCACGGCCCGGCGGGTCGAGGGGATGCGGCAGCGCGTCCAGGAGATCACCGACGAGCTGCTGGACGGCATGACGGCGGACGGAGCGCGCGGCGCCGACATCATCGAGGCCTTCGCCTCCCCGCTCCCCATGATCGTCATCGCCGAACTGCTCGGCGTCCCGGGCCTGGACCGCGCCTCCTTCCACGCCTGGTCCAACGAGACCCTCGCGCCCACCAGCCCCGAGGCGGAGAAGGAGGCGTACGAGCATGTCATGCCGTATCTCGCCGGCCTCATCGCCGCGAAGCGCGAGAGCCCCGGGGAGGACCTGCTCAGCGCCCTCGTCCACACGGTCGACGAGGGCGGCGACCGGCTCACCGAGGACGAGCTGATCTCGTTGGCCTTCCTGCTGCTCGTCGCCGGGCACGAGACGACGGTCAACACCATCGGCAACGCGGTGCGCGCGCTCTTCGATCACCCCGACCAGCTGGCGGCCGTACGGGCCGATCCGGCCGGGCTGGCGGCGGGGCTGGTGGAGGAGACGCTGCGCTACGACGGGCCGGTGGCGACCACCACGCCGCGCATCGCCCTGGAGGACACCGAGATCGGCGGTGTACGGGTGCCGCGCGGCGCCATCGTGCTGATCGCCATGGCCGGCGCGGACCACGACCCGGCGCGCTTCCCCGACCCGGAACGCTTCGACGTACGGCGCAGCGACGCCCGGAGCAATCTCTCCTTCGGGCACGGAATCCACTTCTGCCTGGGCGCCCCTCTCGCCCGCCTGGAGGGCGAGGTCGCGCTGCGCACGCTGCTGGAGCGCTGCCCGGACCTGGCGGCGGACGGGGAGCCGGGCGAGTGGCTCCCGGGCATGCTGATCCGGGGGAGGCGGACGCTGCCGGTGCGGTGGTGATACGCCCGCCGCGGGTGGACTGACGGGCGGGTGAGCGATCACGGCACGCCGTCCGCGCAGGTCAGCGGGGACTGTCAGTGGCGGGGTCCGCAGTGTCCGCGATGCTGCGGCAGTGGCGTCACGCATCGGCCAGGAGAGAGGCGATCGTCACGACCGCGACCCCGCTGCCGGCGAGCACCAGAAAGGGGCTCTTCCTCGCCCACCTGCGCGACGGGGCATGGAAGCCCGCTGGGAGCTGAGCCGGTGAGGGCCCACTGCGCCAGATGTTCGGCCCGCCGGATTGCTGCGGCAGCACGCCTGCCGCAGCAATCAGCGGCGAGGGAACCCGAATGATTTTCCTCAAGTTCCCGGAAAGCCAGCCCTAGGGAAGCGCGCCTCCCACCCAGCAGACCTGCACAATCAGCCAGGTGACGCCCCATCAGAACGAGTGTCAGTGAGCGTCACGCGCGTCATTTCAGCGTCAAGACGTCGCCCGTAACGCTCACACCGCACCTACTGCGCACCCGCAAATCCGCAGGTCAGGCGTCCTTCTTCACCGGCTCCAGGATGGCGACGCACTCCACGTGGTGCGTCATCGGGAACAGGTCGAACGCCCGCAGCGTGCGGACCTTGTAGCCGCGGTCCGCGAAGTAGGCGATGTCTCGGGCCAGGGCTGCCGGGTCGCAGGCTACGTAGGCGATGCGGCGGGCGCCGAGGGCGGCGAGGTGGTTGACCGTTTGCTTGCCGGCGCCGGCGCGCGGGGGGTCGAGGACGATCAGGTCCACTTCGGTGATGCCGGTGCGCGGGAGGACCGATTCGACCTTGCCCTGTTCGATGCGGACGCGCGGGAAGGCGGCCAGGTTGTGGCGGGCGTCTTCGACGGCGCGCTTGCCGGACTCGATGCCGAGGACCGCGCCCTGGTCGCCGACGCGGTCGGCGAGGGCGCCCGCGAAGAGGCCGACGCCGCAGTAGAGGTCGAGGGCGGTTTCGCCCTTGCGGGGGGTCAGGCCCTGCATGACGGCGAGCATGAGGGTCTGGGCGGCCTTCGGGTGGACCTGCCAGAAGCCGCCGTTGCCGACGCGGTAGGTGCGGTCGTCGGCGCGCTCGCGGACGAAGGCTCGGCCGTGGACGCGGTGGACGCCGCCGTCGTTCTCGTCGACGCGGAGGACGGAGACCGGCTTGTCCAGTTCGACCAGGGGGAGGCGGCCGCCGGGCTTGGGGGTCAGGATCACCTGGCGGTCGCCCGAGCCGGAGGCGGCGATGGCCTCGACCGAGGCCATGCCCTCCCAGGTGCGCTTCTCGATGCCGAGTTCCGAGACGCCCTGCGCCGCGATCATGCAGTGGTCGACGACCTCGACCTCGTGCGAGCGGTGCTTGCGCAGGCCCGCGTGGCCTTCCGCGTCGATCGTGTACTGGACGCGGGTGCGCCACTGCGGGACCTCGCCCTGCGGAAGCTTGTCGCCCTCGGCCGGCATGACGGTGCCGTCCCAGCCGGCTTCCTCGGGGGTGAGGCCGGCGAGCCGCATGAGCTGCTCGGCGATGACCTCGCCCTTGAGGCGGCGCTGGGCGCCCGGCTTGGCGTGCTGCCAGTCGCAGCCGCCGCACTTGCCCGGGCCGGCGAACGGGCAGGGGGCCTCGACGCGGTCCTTCGACGCCTCGAGCACGGACACCGCGTCCGCGCGCAGGAAGCGGGAGGTCTCCTCGCCCTCGGTCACGCGGGCGATGACCTTCTCGCCGGGCAGTGCGTGGCGGACGAAGAGGACGCGGCCCGCCTCTGTGCGGGCGATGCAGTGGCCGCCGTGGGCCACCGGACCGACCTCGACCTCGTACTCTTCCCCGACCAACGACGAAACAGGGGTGTTCTGCATGGCGGGGAGACTCCAAGGGGGAGGAACAGGGGAAGCGACTGCGGGCTGCCGTTCGGACGGCAGCCCACCAGTCTAGTTGCTCTTTGCGGTCGGTTCCTTCTGGCGCTTCTCCACCGGGCCGCGGCGGACCGAGCCGGGCGCGTTCCAGTCCTGGCGCTTGCGGGCCCGCTTCTTCGCGGCCTCGGAGGACTGGAGCTGGTACGGGACCGAGGTGACCATGACGCCGGGGGTGAAGAGCAGCCTGCCCTTGAGGCGGAGTGCGGACTGGTTGTGGAGCAGGTGCTCGTACCAGTGCCCGACGACGTACTCCGGGATGTAGACGGAGACGGCGTCGCGCGGGCTCTCACGGCGGATGTTCTTGACGTACTCGATCACCGGGCGGGTGATCTCGCGGTACGGGGAGTCGAGGATCTTGAGCGGGACGTTGATGCCGCGCCGCTCCCACTCCTCCCTGAGCGCCTTCGTCTCGACCGGGTCGACGTTGACGGTCAGCGCCTCCAGCTCGTGCGCGTGCATGAGCTTGGCGTAGGCCAGGGCGCGGAGGGTGGGCTTGTGGAGCTTGGAGACCAGGACGACGGAGCGGACCCGGGACGGGCGTACGTACTCGTCGGGGCGTTCCTCGGCGGCGGCGATCTCGGCCGCGACCGAGTCGTAGTGCCTGCGGATCGCGGACATCGTCCCGTAGAAGATCACCATGCCGAGCAGGGCGACCCAGGCGCCGTGGGTGAACTTGGTGGCGAGGACGACGACGAGGACGAGGCCGGTGAAGAAGGCGCCGAAGGCGTTGATCGCGCGGGAGCGGATCATGTGGCGGCGCTTGGCCGGGTCCCTCTCGGTCCTCAGGTGCCGGTTCCAGTGCCGGACCATGCCGGTCTGGCTGAGCGTGAAGGAGACGAAGACGCCGACGATGTACAGCTGGATCAGCTTGGTCGAGTCGGCTCCGTAGACCCAGACGAGCAGGGCCGCGGCGCCGGCGAGGAGCACGATGCCGTTGGAGAAGGTGAGGCGGTCGCCGCGGGTGTGCAGCTGGCGCGGCAGGTAACGGTCCTGGGCGAGGATCGAGCCGAGGAGCGGGAAGCCGTTGTACGCCGTGTTGGCGGCCAGGAAGAGGACGAGCGCGGTGGCGGCGGCGAGCACGATGAAGAAGAACGTTCCGTCGCCGAAGACGGCGGCCGCGACCTGGGAGATGACCGGGTCCTGGACGTAGCCCTCGCCGACCGGCACGCCGTTGACGAGCAGGTCCTCGGTGGGCTTCTCGGCCATCCGTACGTCGGTGGCCATGGCGAGGAAGATGATGCCGCAGAACATGGTGACGGCCAGGCCGCCCATGAGGGCGAGCGTGGTGGCGGCGTTCCTCGACTTCGGCTTGCGGAAGGCGGGGACGCCGTTGGAGATGGCCTCGACACCGGTGAGCGCCGCACAGCCGGAGGAGAAGGCGCGCAGCAGCAGGAAGACGAGCGCGAAGCCCGCCAGACCCTCGTGCTCGGCCTTGATCTCGAAGTCGGCGGTGGGCGCCTTCATGGTCTCGTCGAGGACGATCCCCTTGTACGCGCCCCAGGCGATCATGATGAAGACGCCGGCGACGAAGACGTACGTCGGGATCGCGAAGAGCGAGCCCGACTCCTTCACGCCGCGCAGGTTCATCACGGTCAGCAGCACGATCACGCCGACCGCGCAGGCCACCTTGTGCTCGACCACGAAGGGGATCGCCGAGCCGAGGTTCTCGATGCCCGAGGAGATCGACACGGCGACGGTCAGGACGTAGTCGACGAGCAGGGCGCTCGCGACCGTCAGTCCGGCCTTGGGCCCGAGGTTGGTGTTGGCGACCTCGTAGTCGCCGCCGCCGCTCGGGTACGCGTGGACGTTCTGCCGGTACGAGGCGACGACCGTGAACATCAGGACGACGACCGCGAGGGCGATCCACGGGCTGAAGTGGTAGGCCGACAGACCGGCCACGGACAGAACGAGGAGCACCTCGCCCGGTGCGTACGCCACCGAGGACAGCGGGTCGGAGGCGAAGACGGGGAGCGCGATCCGCTTGGAGAGGAGAGTCTCTCCGAGCTTGTCGCTGCGCAGGGCCCGCCCGATCAGGATCCGTTTGGGAAGGTCGGTCAGTTTGGACACGGAGAGGATCGTAAGCGTTCGAAAACAGCCACGCGCACCGGCACCCCCGATCGGCACCGAATCTCCCTGAGTACCACCTCGGATGCGGTCCCCGCCAGCGTTGCCGCTTAAGCTCGGACCGGGTGACCCGGCAGGGTGTTGCCCGCCCCGACCCGGGCGCATCGGGTGAGGAAAGTTGTGAGCAGGGTGTTTTCGCAGGTCAGTAAGACGATCAGGAGTGCGGGGTAAGGGGACGTGCACATCGTCATCATGGGCTGCGGGCGAGTGGGAGCCGCTCTCGCGCAGACCCTGGAGCAGCAGGGGCACACCGTCGCGGTCGTGGACCAGGACCCGACGGCTTTCCGTCGTCTGGGGTCGGGTTTCGGCGGTCGGCGTGTGACGGGCGTGGGCTTCGACCAGGACACGCTGCGTGAGGCCGGCATCGAGGACGCGGGCGCCTTCGCCGCGGTGAGCAGCGGCGACAACTCGAACATCATCGCGGCGCGGGTCGCCCGCGAGATGTTCGGCATCGAGAACGTGGCGGCGCGGATCTACGACCCGCGACGCGCCGAGGTCTACCAGCGCCTCGGCATCCCGACGGTCGCGACGGTCCGCTGGACCGCCGACCAGATGCTGCGCCGGCTGCTGCCCTCGGGCGCGGAGCCGCTGTGGCGGGACCCGAGCGGTGGCGTGCAGCTCGCGGAGGTGCACACCTCCCCCGCCTGGATCGGCCACAAGGTGAGCCGGCTCCAGGAGGAGACCGGCGTGCGCGTCGCGTTCCTCACGCGGCTGGGCGAAGCGATTCTGCCGACCTCGCAGACGGTGCTCCAGGAGGGCGATCTGGTGCACGTGATGATGCGTACGGACGAGATCGCGAAGGTCGAGGAGGCCTTCGCCGAGGGTCCCGAGGAGGGCGGTCACTGATGCGTGTCGCTATTGCGGGCGCGGGTGCGGTGGGCCGTTCCATCGCGGGCGAGCTCCTGGAGAACGGTCACGAGGTCCTGCTCATCGACAAGGCGCCCACCGCCATCTCGGTGGAGCGGGTGCCGCAGGCGGAGTGGTTGCTGGCCGACGCCTGTGAGATCACCTCGCTCGACGAGGCGGCGCTCCAGCGCTGCAACGTGGTGATCGCGGCGACCGGCGACGACAAGGTGAACCTGGTCGTCTCGCTGCTCGCCAAGACCGAGTACGGCGTGCCGCGGGTCGTCGCCCGGGTGAACAACCCGAAGAACGAGTGGCTGTTCAACGAGGCCTGGGGCGTGGACGTGGCCGTCTCGACCCCGCGCCTCATGTCGGCCCTGGTGGAGGAGGCGGTGAGCGTCGGCGACCTCGTCCGGCTGCTGCGCTTCAGCCACGGCGACGCGAACCTGGTCGAGCTGACGCTGCCGCCGGAGTCGGCGGTCGCCGGCACCGCCGTCGGGGACGTGGCCTGGCCGCAGGACACCTCGCTCGTGACGATCATCCGCGGTTCGCGGGTGCTGACGCCGAGCCCCGAGGAGACCCTGGAGGCGGGCGACGAGCTGCTGTTCGTGGCCGCGCAGGCCCGCGAGGAGCAGCTGGAGGACCTGCTGCAGGTCCGCCGGGAGCCGACGGAGTCCTGAGCACCTGGTGTACGAGGAAGGGCCCGGACCTGTTCGTCAGGTCCGGGCCCTCTCTCGTGCCTTCTCAGGCCTCCGGGTGGCTCTGCGCCGCGGCGGCGGCCGCCTTGCGCTCCTTCTCGGCGAGCTCCTCGGCCTCCATCTCGGCGAAGACGTCGATCGGCGGCGGAGCCTTCGCGAGGAACACCCATGTGAGGTAGACCGCGAGCAGGAACGGCGGGATCTTGAGCGCCACGAGCACCCAGCCGAACTTGGTCGTGTCGGCCCACCAGTACATCGGGAAGAGGATGGCGCACTTGCCGAGCAGGATCAGGCCCCAGGCCCAGCTGGCCTTCGTGTACGCCTTCTTCCGGCCGGGGTTACGGGTCCGCCAGGAGAGGTTCTCCTTGAAGACCGGGCCCAGGATCAGGCCGATCAGCGGGACTCCGGCGATCGCGGTGACGATGTACGCGAGGGCGAGGCCCAGCGTGTACAGCATGCCCGGCAGGTAGAAGTCCTTGGCGTTGCCCGTCATCATCGCGAAGACGACACCGAAGGCGACACCGAAGACGCCGCTGAACGCGTGCTTGACGGTGTCCCGACGGATGAGCCGGACGGCGACCAGGACCAGCGACACCGCGAGGGCGGCGATCGCCGAGATCTGCAGGTTCTTGTTGATCGTGAAGATCGTCACGAACAACAGGCCCGGCACGACCGTCTCGACCATGCCCCGCAGGCCGCCGAAGGCCTCGAACAGCGCGGCCTCGGTGACCTCCTTCGATGCCTGGGCGTCCTGGTCCGTGGTGGTCGGCTTGTCGAGGGACGTCACCGGCTACTCCTGTCCGAGCGGTCGGAGCTCGTATTTGGGGTTGAAGAGGACCCGCCGGCCGTGGCTCATGGAGATGCGGCCGGAGGCGATCAGCTTGCGGCCCGGCTCGATGCCCACGATGGAGCGCCGACCGAGCCACACGACGTCGAGCGGTGCCGTGCCGTCGAAGAGCTCGGCCTCCAGCGCGGGCACACCGGCCCGGGGACGCAGCGTGACCGTGCGCAAGGTACCAGTCACCTTGACTATCTGGCGGTCGGAGCAGTCGCAGATACGCGTGCACCCCGACGCTTCGGCGTCCTCCTGGAGCTCCTCCGACTCCAGGTCCTCCGGGGAGGAGGAGAGCCGGTCGAGCATCCGGCGGAACCTACCGGCCGGCTTCTCTGTACGTGGTGCAGCACTCATACAGAAAGCGTACCGGCCACCGCCGTCACCGGGACCTGCCCCCGAACGGGTGCTGGTTCAGCGTTCGAAGCGGTAGCCCATGCCCGGTTCGGTGACGAAGTGGCGGGGGTGGGACGGGTCGCTCTCCAGCTTGCGGCGCAGCTGCGCCATGTACACCCGCAGGTAGTTGGTCTCCGTGCCGTACGAGGGTCCCCAGACCTCCTGGAGCAGCTGCTTCTGGCTGACGAGGCGGCCGCTGTTGCGGACCAGGACTTCGAGGAGGTGCCACTCGGTGGGGGTGAGCCGGACGTCCCGACCGTCGCGGTGGACCTTCTTCGCCGCGAGGTCGACGGTGAAGCCCGCGGTCTCGACGACCACGACGCCGTCCTCGGCGCCGCCGACCGGCTCGGCGCGGCGGACGGCCGCGCGCAGCCGGGCGAGCAGCTCGTCCATGCCGAAGGGCTTGGTGACGTAGTCGTCGGCGCCGGCGTCGAGCGCCTCGACCTTCTCGTCGGAGGTCTGCCGGGCCGAGAGGACCAGGATCGGCACCCGGGTCCAGCCGCGCAGGCCCTTGATGACCTCGACGCCGTCCATGTCGGGCAGGCCGAGGTCGAGGACGACGACGTCGGGATGGCGTTCGGCGGCGAGGCGGAGGGCGGTGGCACCGTCGGGCGCGGCGTCGACCTCGTACTTCCGCGCCTTGAGGTTGATCACCAGGGCGCGGACGATCTGCGGCTCGTCGTCGACCACGAGGACCCGGGTCATGGAGGGGGCCTTCCTTCTTCGGTCGCCCGTGCGGGCGGGAGCAAGAGAGTACGGGAGCGGAGGGGGTGGTGCGGGGAGTACGGGAACGAACGGGGCGCGCTTCGGACGGGGGCGGGTGGTGCGCCTCGCAGGTGCGCTTCGGAGCGGAGTCGGCCGGTGCGCCTCGGAGGCGCGCTTCGGGACGGAGGCGGGTGGCACGCTCCGGGACCGGGGGGTCCGGGTCGCGGCGGGTTCAGGTCACGGCGTGCGCCGGGAGGTCGGGGGCCGGTGCCGGAGGCCCGCCCCGGGCGGCACGCAGGGTGAGGACCATCGTCAGACCGCCGCCCGGGGTGTCCTCGGCGCCGAGCGTCCCGCCCATGGCCTCGACGAAGCCGCGGGCCACCGCGAGGCCGAGTCCGACACCGGCGCCGCGGGGGGCGTCGCCGAAGCGCTGGAAGGGCGCGAAGATGCCCTCCTTGGCCTCGTCGGGCACGCCGGGGCCGCGGTCCACGACCCTGAGCTCGACGCGGTCCCCCAGGGCGCTGGCGGCGACCGCCACGGGCAGGCCCTCGGGGCTGTACTTGACGGCGTTCTCGACGATGTTGGCGACGGCGCGCTCCAGGAGGCCCTTGTCGACCTCGACCATGGGCAGCGTCTCGGGGATGTCGAGCTCGGCGCTGCCGTCGGGCACTCCCCCGAGGGCCATGGGGACGACCTCGTCGAGGTCGACGGAACGGATCAGCGGGGTGACGGTGCCGGTCTGGAGGCGGGACATGTCGAGGAGGTTGCCGACGAGGTGGTCGAGGCGGTCGGCGCCGGCCTCGATGCCTTCCAGGAGCTCGGCGCGGTCCCGCTCGGACCATTCGACGTCGTCGGAGCGGAGGGAGGAGACGGAGGCCTTGATGCTCGCGAGCGGGGTCCGCAGGTCGTGGCTGACGGCGGCGAGCAGGGAGGTGCGGATCTTGTTGCCCTCGGCCTGTTTGCGGGCCTCCTCGGCCTCGCCGACGAGCCGCTGCCGGTCGAGGACGACCGCGGCCTGGGCGGCGAAGGCGCCGAGGACGCGCCGGTCCTCGGCGGGCAGCACCCGGCCGGACAGGGCGAGGGCCAGATGGTCACCGACCGGCATGTCCACGTCCGCGTCCTCGGGCCGGGCCGCCGGGTGGGGGCCCACGCCGGCCGCACACGTCCACGGCTCGACGTCGTCCACCCGTTCGAGGAGGGCGACGGACTCCATGGAGAAGGTCTCGCGGACCCGTTCGAGGAGGGCGTCGAGGCTGGTCTCGCCGCGCAGCACGCTGCCGGCGAGGTAGGAGAGCACTTCGGACTCGGCGCGCAGCCGGGCGGCCTGGTGGGTGCGCCGGGCGGCCAGGTCGACCACGGAGGCGACCGACATGGCGACGCCGAGGAAGACGGCGATCGCCACGATGTTCTTGGGGTCGGCGATGGTGAGCCGGTGGACGGGCGGGGTGAAGAACCAGTTGAGGAGGAGGGAGCCGACCGCGGCGGAGGCGAGCGCCGGCAGGAATCCGCCGAGCAGGGCCGCCGCGACGGTGAGGGCGAGGAAGAGAAGCATGTCGTTGGCCAGACCGAGGTCGGCGTCGACATGGGTGAGGAGCAGGGCGAGGAGGACGGGGCCGGCGACGCCGACGCCCCAGCCGCCGATGATCCGGGAGCGGCCGAGGCGGGCGCCCCGGGCGACCGGGAGTCCGCGTCCCTTGGCGACCTCGCCGTGGGTGACGATGTGGACGTCGAGGTCGGGTCCGGATTCCCTGGCCACGGTCTGGCCGACGCCGGGGCCGAGCATGTACTGCCAGGTGCGGCGTCGGCTGGAGCCGAGGACGATCTGGGTGGCGTTGACTCCCCGGGCGAACTCCAGGAGTGCCGAGGGGATGTCGTCGCCGATGACATGGTGGAACGTTCCGCCCAGGTCCTCGACCAGGGTGCGCTGGACGGCCAGCTCCTTGGGCGAGGCCGCGGTGAGGCCGTCGCTGCGGGCGATGTAGACGGCGAGGACCTCGCCTCCGGCGCCCTTCTCGGCGAGCCGGGTCGCGCGGCGTATGAGGGTGCGGCCCTCGGGACCGCCGGTCAGACCGACGACGATGCGCTCGCGGGCCTGCCAGGTGGAGCGGATGTTGTGCTCGCCCCGGTACTGCTGGAGGTACTCGTCGACCCGGTCGGCGGTCCAGAGCAGGGCCAGCTCGCGCAGCGCGGTGAGGTTGCCGGGGCGGAAGTAGTTGGAGAGGGCCGCGTCGACCTTGTCCGAGGTGTAGACGTTGCCGTGGGCCATCCGGCGGCGCAGGGCCTCCGGGGACATGTCGACCAGCTCGATCTGGTCGGCCCGGCGCACCACCTCGTCGGGGACGGTCTCCCGCTGCCGTACGCCGGTGATCGCCTCGACCACGTCGCCCAGCGACTCCAGGTGCTGGATGTTGACGGTCGAGACGACGTCGATGCCGGCCGCGAGCAGTTCGGCGACGTCCTGCCACCGCTTGGGGTTGCGGGAGCCGGGCACGTTCGTGTGGGCGAGCTCGTCGACGAGCGCGACGGCGGGGCGCCGCTCCAGGACGGCGTCGATGTCCATCTCGGTGAACGCCGACCCCCGGTACTCCAGGGTGCGGCGCGGCACCTGCTCCAGGCCGTGCAGCATGACCTCGGTGCGCGGCCGTCCGTGGTGCTCCACGAACGCCACGACGCAGTCCGTGCCGCGCTCCACCCGGCGGTGCCCCTCGGAGAGCATCGCGTAGGTCTTGCCGACGCCCGGCGCAGCGCCGAGGTATATCCGAAGCTTGCCGCGTCCCATGGGACGACCATACGTCCAGCCAATCGGACATTCCGTACGCGGAGAGTGGGCCGCGGCGGTCTTGACGCGTTTCTGATGGGGCGGCCCCGGGGCTCGGCCGGAGCCCCGGGACGCCACGCCTCAGTGCTCGATGATCTCGCCGTCGCTCAGCTCCAGGACCCGGTCCGCCAGGCCCAGGAGCTGCGGGTCGTGGGTGGCGACGAGGGCGGTGCAGCCCTCGCTGCGCACCACCGCGCGCAGCAGCTGCATGACGGCGAGCCCGGTCTCCTGGTCCAGCTGGCCGGTGGGCTCGTCGGCTATGAGCAGCGCCGGCTTGTTGGCGAGGGCGCGGGCGATGGCGACGCGCTGCTGCTGGCCGCCGGAGAGCTCACCGGGCCGCTGGTTCGCGTGGTCGGCGAGGCCCACCAGGCCGAGGAGCAGGGCCACCCGCTCCTCGCGCTCCTTCGGGTCGGCCTTGCGCAGCCGCATGGGTACGCCGACGTTCTCGGCGGCGGAGAGGATCGGGAGCAGTCCGAAGGACTGGAAGATGAAGCCGATCCGGTCGCGGCGCAGCTCCAGGAGCCCGTTCTCGCCGAGGGTGGCGAGGTCGGTGCCGTCGATGACGATCGAGCCGCCGTCGGCGCTGTCGAGGCCGCCCACGAGGTTGAGCAGCGTCGTCTTGCCGGAGCCCGAGCGGCCCTTGAGCGCGACGAGCTCGCCGCGCGGGATGTCGAAGGAGACCCCGCGCAGGGCGTGGACGGCTGCTTCCCCGGTGCCGTACGAACGGCGCAGGTTCTCCACACGGACCATCGGCAGGCCGGCCGGGTCCTCGGCGACGGCCGTCGCGGACCGCGTGCTGCTCTCACTCACCCTGTGCTCCCCCTCCTCGAACATGTGCCCGCCAGTATGGTCCGCTGCCCGGTCCGAGGGCCAGAGCCGGAGGTCGGAACCTGTGGAAAACGGCCGATGGGCCGCTTCCCGTACGAGAGGTACGGAAAGCGGCCCATCGGTTCAGGCGATCGGTCAGCGGATCTCGGAGATCTCCGGACCGCGCTGGAGCTGGCCCATGCCGCCGGAGAAGCGGGAGTTCTCCTGCTCCTCCTGCTGCACGCCGTCCGGCACCATCTGCGCGTCGTTCGGCAGCTTGAGGACGATCGGGTCGCGCGGGGCCATCGGGCCCTCGCCGCGGACGACCACGGTGTCCCGGACGATCTGCTCCAGGAGACCGGCCGCCTCGGGCTGGACCGCGCCCTGCCCGGAGATCACTCCGCGCAGGAACCAGCGAGGTCCGTCGACACCCACGAAGCGGACCAGTTGCACACCGCGGTTGCCGTCCGGCAGCTGTACGGGGACCTGCGCCCGCAGCTCCCAGCCCAGCGGGCCCTCGACCTCGTCGATGACCCCACCCTGCTGGGTGATGCCCGTGGCGATCTCGTCGCGGACCTCACCCCAGATGCCCTCGTTCTTGGGCGCGGCGAAGGCCTGCAGCTGCACGGCGCTGTCGCGCAGGACGACGGTGGCCGCGACGATCGCGTCGCCCGCCACCTCCACCCGCAGCTCCATGCCCTCGACACCGGGGACGAACACGCCGCCCAGGTCGACACGGCCGTCTTCGGGCTTGGTGACCTCGGAGATGTCCCAGGGTCCGTCGGGCCGGGGCGCCGGCGGAAGGTTCACACGGCGCGGGGCCGCGTCGTCCGCGTCCTCGCCGTCCACCGCGTCGACGACCTGCTCGGCCTCGCCCGCCGCGTCCTCTGCGGCACCGCTCTTCTTGCGACGTCCGAACACGTCACTGTCCTTCCCGGTCGGATACGACCGAAGCGTATCGATTCCCACCCGTTGTGCCGTCCACGGCGGCATGACCGCCGGTGGACCCGAAGCCCCCCTCGGCCCGCGCCGAGCCGGGAAGCTCCGCCACCTCGTGGAAGCGCACCTTCTCGACCTGTTGGACGACAAGTTGGGCGATCCGGTCGAATCGTTCGAACCGCACGGTCTCGCGCGGGTCGAGATTGACCACGATCACCTTGATCTCTCCACGGTACCCGGCATCCACCGTCCCCGGGGCATTCACGAGCGCCACTCCACAGCGGGCGGCGAGTCCGGAGCGCGGGTGCACGAAGGCCGCGTACCCGTCCGGGAGGGCGATGGAGACCCCGGTGGGCAGTACGGCCCGCTCCCCGGGGGCGAGCACGGCGGCCTCGGTGGTGACGAGGTCGGCCCCGGCGTCGCCGGGATGCCCGTAGGCCGGGATCGGCACCTCCGGGTCCACACGCCGGATGAGTACGTCGACAGGGTTGCGCATCAGGGGTTCACCTCGAAGGCGCGGGCGCGCCGGACCTGGTCGGGGTCGGACATGGCTGCCTGGATCTCCTCCGGGCGGCCGTTGTCGATGAAGTGGTCGACCTTGACCTCTATGAAGAGTGCCTCGGCGCGGACGGCGACGGGACCCTCGGGCCCGCCGATCCGGCCGACGGCGGTCGAGTAGATCTTGCGGCCGCGCACGGCGGTGACCGCGGCCTCAAGGTGGAGCACGGTGCCCACCGGGACGGGCCGGACGAAGTCGGTCTCCAGCCGTCCGGTCACGGCGATGACCCGCAGCAGCCAGTTCAGGGAGCCGAGGGTCTCGTCGAGCGCGGTGGCGAGCACGCCGCCGTGCGCGAGGCCGGGGGCGCCCTGGTGGTCGGGGGTCACCGTGAACTCGGCGGTGACGGTCACGCCCTCGCCCGCGCGCGCCTCCAGGTGGAGGCCGTGCGGCTGCCCGCCGCCGCACCCGAAGCAGTACTCGTAGTGCGAACCGAGCAGCTCGCCGGGGGCCGGCGCGTCGGGGTGGCGTACCGGCGGTATGGCGTCGGCCGGCGGGGTGAGGGGGGCAGATGATGCTGTCACAGGCGCAGACCTTACCCGCGCGACAGTGCCCTGGTCGCGCCGTGCCAAGCTTGGACGTATGGAGCCTTCCGCATCGTCCCCCGTCTCCCCCGTGCCCTCCGTCGCGCCGCACTTCGACGAGCGGCTGACGGCGCCGCGCTCGTGGTGGGTCATCGCGGGCCTGCTGGGTCTCTCCGGCGGCCTGGTCATGTTCCCGCTGGGTACGGTCCCGCTGCTCGGCGGTCTGATCGTGGCGGCGGTGCTCGCCGGTGCGGCGGTCTCCTCGTACGGCTCCGCCCGGATCCGGGTGGTGGCCGGTTCGCTCGTGGCGGGCGACGCGCGGATTCCGGTCGCGGCCCTCGGCGCGGCCGAGGTGCTCGACGCGGAGGAGGCGCGCGCGTGGCGCATGCACAAGGCGGACCCCCGCGCGTTCATGCTGATGCGCAGCTATGTGCCCCGGGCGGTGCGGATCGAGGTGACGGACCCGTCGGACCCGACGCCGTACGTGTACCTCTCCAGCCGTGAGCCGGAGGCTCTGGCGGCCGCCCTGGACGCCGTCCGCGCGGGTGCCCGGGACTGAGCGGGGCCGAAGAGGCCGACAGGACAGCCCCTAGAACCCGAGCTCCTTCGGGTTCTCCGGCTGTTCCAGCGGGGGCAGCTCCCGGAGGGCGTCCCAGGGGATCTGGCGGCGGCGCAGGTCCTTGCGGATGTGCGCGGCGAGCTTCTTGGTGTCGCGGCGGTTCATGACCGCGCCGACGGCCGCGCCCACCATGAAGGGCATCAGGTTCGGCAGGTTGCGCACCATGCGTTTCATGATCTGCTGGCGCAGCTCGCGCTTGAGCTGTCCGCCGAGCGCGGCGTTGACCGTGGTGGGCTTGGTGGGGTCGATGCCCCGCTCCTCGGCCCAGGAGGTCAGATAGGCCGTCGAGCGCTGAGGGAGCCGGCCGGGCGGCCGCAGCCCGTAGACCTCGTGCAGTTCGGCGACGAGTTTGAGTTCCACGGCGGCGACGCCGGTGATCTCCGCCGCGAGCTCCGCAGGCATGGCCGGGGGCACGGGGAGCATGGCGGCGGCGCCGATGCTCGCACCCACGGTCGAACTCGCGTTCGCCGCGCCCGCGACGAGCTTGTCGGCGAGCGCCTCGGGCCCGAGCCCGGGGAACTGTTTGCGCAGGGTCGCCAGATCGCGGACGGGGATCCGCGGGGCGAGGTCGATCAGCCGGTCGGCCAGATGACCGATGCCGGCCCTGGCGCTGTCTCCGCCGCGCTTCACGCCCTGACGGACGCCCTGCGCGACGCCGCGCCGGACGGCGTCGATCCGGTCGGAATCGATCTTGATCTTGTCGAGCTGGGCGCGCGCGGGATTGGCGAGCCGCTTGACGGCGCCGAAGCGCCCGTCCCGCTGTGTCTCGTCGTTCCCCGCTTCGTCCAGCGGGTCGTTCCGCCCCGTCCCCCGCTCCACCGGCAGGTGCGCCGGGTCCGGCTCGATGACTGCCTCGAGCGAGGCCGGGAGGCCTCGCTCGTCGTCACGTACGCCGAGGGAGGGCGGGGAGGGGGTGTGCTCGGCTTCAGGGGCCTCCTGGGCACCCTCTGCCGGGCCTGAGCCGCCCTTGTACGTCTTCATGCTCCCAGGGAGCCTCAGACGCCGCTTCCGGGACGGTGTGTCGCCAGCCACGACCGAGGGTCTCAGTCGCAGTCGCGGCAGATGGGCTGGCCGTTCTTCTCCCTGGCCAGCTGGCTGCGGTGGTGCACGAGGAAGCAGCTCATGCAGGTGAACTCATCGGCCTGCTTGGGCAGGACCCGGACGGCCAGCTCCTCGTTCGAGAGGTCGGCGCCGGGAAGCTCCAGGCCTTCGGCGGCCTCGAACTCGTCGACGTCGACGGTCGAGGTCGACTTGTCGTTCCGGCGGGCCTTCAGTTCTTCAAGGCTGTCCGAATCGACGTCGTCGTCGGTCTTGCGTGGGGTGTCGTAATCCGTTGCCATGTCGCTCTCCCCCTCTGGGTGGTTGCGGTGTCTCCAGCGCACGTAACGCGTGAGAGGTCGGACTTGTGCCCGACCTGAGGCGGAGATTTTGCCTCACATCAAGGTCTGTTACTCAATCGACACCCGTTCCGTCCTCTCGCGAGTGATCGGCTTCGGGTGGCGAACCGGACCGTACACGGTCCTACGGGCGCCCTTCACAGGCGCCACCCCGTGTACTTCCCGTCATTCCGGGCCCCGGAAACCCGGACTTTTCCTGGTTTTTCTGGGGGTTTCTCCGTCACGGAGAGTGGAGGTCCGGACACCCTCTCCTGTGATCGATCACACATGAGCGTCTCAGAATCGGGCCCCTGGAATTCCGCGCAAAGCGAACGGAACCGGGTCGGCTCGTGCAGTGTGTCAGATCGGCAGAGTGACGCGCATCACGAGACCGCCGCCCTCGCGGGGCTCCGCGATGATACGGCCGCCGTGCGCGCGGGCCACGGACCGGGCGATCGACAGGCCGAGACCGACGCCCTTGTCACTGCCGGTCCGCTCCTGCCGGAGCCGCCGGAACGGTTCGAAGAGGTTGTCGATCTCGTACGCCGGGACCACGGGACCCGTGTTCGAGACGACCAGGACCGCCTGACCGTGCTCGGTCGCGGTCGTCACCTCCACCCATCCTCCCTCCGCCACGTTGTACCTGACGGCGTTCTGGACCAGATTCAGCGCGATCCGTTCGAGCAGGACGCCGTTGCCCTGGACGACCGCCGGCTTGCGCTCGCCCCGGATCTCGACGCCCTTGGCCTCCGCCTCGGCGTGGACCTGGTCCACGCCCCGCGAGGCGACCTCGGCGAGGTCGACGGGTTTGCGCTCGATGATCTGGTTGTCGCTCCGGGCGAGCAGCAGCAGACCCTCGACGAGCTGTTCGCTGCGCTCGTTGGTCGCGAGCAGCGTCTTGCCCAGCTGTTGGAGCTCCATCGGCGCCCCGGGGTCCGAGAGGTGCACCTCCAGGAGGGTGCGGTTGATCGCGAGCGGGGTCCGCAGCTCGTGCGAGGCGTTCGCGACGAACCGCTGCTGTGCGGTGAAGGCCCGCTCCAGGCGGTCCAGCATCTCGTCGAAGGTGTCGGCGAGCTCCTTGAGCTCGTCGTCGGGACCGTCCAGCTCGATCCGCCGGGACAGGTCGGAACCGGCCACCTGGCGGGCGGTCCGGGTGATCCGGCCGAGCGGGGAGAGCACCCGGCCCGCCATGGCGTAGCCGAAGGCGAAGGCGATGATGCTCATGCCGAGCAGGGCGAACAGCGAGCGCCGCAGGAGGTCGTCCAGAGCCATGTCGCTCTGGTGCCGGAGGCAGACCGACACGGCGTCGTTGAACTGCTCGCCGGTGCCTGTGGCGGGCAGGTGGCACGACGAGGTGGTGGGCTGGACCTCACCCTTGACGATCTTGAACGGCAGCTGGGCCACGCTGTCGGTGAGCGCCTGCGCGGTGAACAGGTAGATGATCGAGAGCAGCAGGATGCCCGCGATCAGGAACATCCCGCCGTACAGCAGCGTGAGCCGTATCCGGATGGTCGGCCGCAACAGGGGCCGGACCGGGTCCCTGGGGTCCCAGGTCGGTTTCGGAGGCGCCTCGGGGTGCGGCGCTGAGGTCGTGGGCATCGAGTCAGATCCGGTACCCGGAACCGGGGACCGTCACGATGACGGGCGGCTCACCGAGCTTGCGGCGCAGGGTCATGACGGTGACGCGGACGACGTTGGTGAACGGGTCGGTGTTCTCGTCCCAGGCCTTCTCAAGGAGCTGCTCCGCCGAGACGACGGCACCCTCGCTGCGCATGAGGACCTCCAGGACGGCGAACTCCTTCGGCGCGAGCTGCACCTCCTTGCCCTCGCGGAAGACCTCGCGGCGGTTCGGGTCGAGCTTGATGCCGGCGCGCTCCAGGACGGGCGGCAGGGGCACGCTGGTGCGCCGGCCGAGGGCCCGCACGCGCGCGGTGAGCTCGGTGAAGGCGAAGGGCTTGGGCAGGTAGTCGTCCGCCCCCAGCTCCAGGCCCTCGACCCGGTCGCTGACGTCGCCGGACGCGGTGAGCATCAGGACGCGGGTGGGCATGCCCAGCTCCACGATCTTGCGGCAGACGTCGTCACCGTGGACGAGGGGAAGGTCGCGGTCGAGGACGACGACGTCGTAGTCGTTCACCCCGACACGCTCCAGGGCCGCGGCGCCGTCGTACACGACGTCGACGGCCATGGCCTCCCGGCGCAGTCCGGTGGCCACCGCATCGGCGAGCAGCTGCTCGTCCTCGACGACGAGTACGCGCACGTCGTACATCCTTCCCGTGGAGTTGCGGTCCGGAGCCGGACCGGCTGAAACCTGAGCACTGACTGTGCGTGTCCATCCTGCCCCGTACGCGCGTAAACCGGCTGTAAGACGGCCGTGCGGGGCCCTGGGCGGGCGGGGGGTGAACGGGGGGCGCGCGACGGGGCGCTTGGCCGGGAACGAAGAATTCACCGGATTCGCGGGCCAGTTGAGGTTTCTCTGAGGAAAGGGCTGGGGAGGACGACTGCACACCCCGTGATCACGCCCTGTATGTGGCGCGCCACCTACCGCTCTCTGTCCCCCAGAGACCGCAGTGTGTGATCCACCCACCCTCGGCACACCCCCGTGCCACCGGACCCATGACGAGGGGGCGCACGATGGACGCTTTCACCGCAGGCCTGCTGCACCGCATCAGGACCACGCAGACCGACCTCACGCGGGCTCGTGAGACGGGCGACGACTACCTGGCGGAGGTCGAGCAGGCGGAGCTGGACGACCTGCACCGACTGGCCGCCGAGCACGGCGTGGAGGTTGCCGTGCCGGGTGTCTGACCCGTCCCCACCCACGTGTGAGGGCCCCGGTGCCGGGAACGGCGCCGGGGCCCTCACACGTGTGCCGGTGGTGCCGGGCGTCAGTCGTGCCAGGCGCCCAGCTCCTCCAGGAGCTCCTGGAGGGGTCCGAAGAGGCCCGGAGAGGCCGCCAGGGTCAGTTCGCCCGACTCCGGCTCTCCCGGGCGCCCCCCGGTCAGCGCGCCCGCCTCACGGGCGATCAGGGCGCCCGCGGCGAGGTCCCAGGGGTTGAGGCCCCGCTCGTAGTAGGCGTCCAGACGCCCGGCGGCGACGTCGCAGAGGTCGATGGCGGCCGAGCCGCCGCGCCGGATGTCGCGGACGCGCGGGATCACGCGCTGGGCGACGTCCGCCTGGTGGGCGCGCCGGGACTGGACGTACCCGAAGCCCGTGCCGAGGAGTGCCTGGTCGAGCGGGGGCGAGGGGCGGACGGCGAGGCGCCGGTCGCCCGTGTACGCGCCGCCGCCGAGGACGGCCCGGTACGTCTCGCCGCGCATCGGGGCCTCGACGACGCCGGCCACCGTCACGCCGTCCCGTTCGGCGGCGATCGAGACCGCCCAGGTGGGCAGGCCGTACAGGTAGTTCACGGTGCCGTCGAGGGGGTCGATCACCCAGCGGATGCCGCTGGTGCCAGGGCTGGACGCGCCCTCCTCGCCGAGGAAACCGTCCTGCGGGCGGTGCTCGGCGAGGAAGCCGGTGATCAGCTTCTCGGCGGCGATGTCCATCTCGGTGACCACGTCGATGGGGCTCGACTTGGTCTTCGCCACCGTCAGGTCGTCCGGCCTGCCGTCGCGCAGCAGCGCTCCGGCCCGCCGTGCGGCCTCCAGGGCGAGGTCGAGCAGTTCGGTGAGCAGCGGGTCGGTCACGTCGGTCCCTTCGGTCACGTCGTCGGCCATGTCGGTCACGCGGGTTCCTTACGCGTACGGGCTGTCGGCGCCGGCCGCCGCCGGGCGCTCCGCCCTGGCCGGGCAGCAGCCGATCGGGCACAGGTCGTGGGAGGGCCCGAGGGCGCCCAGGGCGCACCGCTCGGCCCGGGTCCCCCGCTCGTACGCGGCCCGCTCCAGGACGAGTTCGCGGACGGCGGCGGCGAAGCGCGGGTCGGCGCCGACGGTGGCGGAGCGCCGGACGGGCAGTCCGAGTTCGGCGGCCTTGGCCGTGGCCTCGGTGTCGAGGTCGTAGAGGACCTCCATGTGGTCGGAGACGAAGCCGATCGGGACCATGACGGCCGCGGGGACCCCGGCGCCGTGCAGCTCCTCCAGGTGGTCGCAGATGTCGGGCTCCAGCCACGGGAGGTGGGGGGCGCCGCTGCGGGACTGGTAGACGAGCTGCCAGGGGTGGTCGATCCCGGTCCGCTCGCGGACCGCGTCGACGATCACCCGCGCCACGTCGAGGTGCTGCCGGACGTAGGCCCCGCCCTCGCCGTGCTCGGTGACGGGTCCCGAGGAGTCCGCGGCGGAG
Source organism: Streptomyces sp. NBC_00250 (assembly GCF_036192275.1). Classification (NCBI taxonomy): domain Bacteria; kingdom Bacillati; phylum Actinomycetota; class Actinomycetes; order Kitasatosporales; family Streptomycetaceae; genus Streptomyces; species Streptomyces sp. NBC_00250. Next base: position 2,462,035 of record NZ_CP108088.1, read on the forward strand.
TCCGGGATGGAGTGGGTGGTGAAGGCGAGGTGGGCGCCCTCGCGGACGGCCGGGTCGAGCTCGGCGAGGGAGGCGAGGACGCCCTCGACCATGGGCTCGACGAAGCCGGGGTGGTTGAAGTAGTGCCGGAGCTTGTCGACCCGGGGCAGCGGGAGCCCTTCCGCCTCCAGGGTCGCGAGCGCGTCGGCGAGGTTCTCGCGGTACTGGCGGCAGCCGGAGTAGGAGGCGTACGCGCTGGTGGTGAGGACGGCGATATGGCGTCGGCCGTCGGTGATCATCTCGCGGAGGGTGTCGGTGAGGTACGGGGCCCAGTTCCGGTTTCCCCAGTAGACGGGCACCTTCAGGCCGGCCCCGGCGAAGTCCGCCCGCAGCGCGTCGAGGAGCGCGCGGTTCTGGTCGTTGATCGGAGAGACGCCGCCGAAGAGGAAGTAGTGCTGCCCCACTTCCTTGAGCCGTTCCTTCGGGATGCCTCGGCCGCGCGTCACGTTCTCCAGGAACGGGACCACGTCGTCCGGGCCCTCGGGGCCGCCGAACGAGAGCAGCAGCAGGGCGTCGTACGGGGCGGGATCGTGCTGATCGGACATGGCACCGATCCTCCCACCCGCCTCCGAAGGGGAACGGCGCGGCCCGTCCGAAGCCCCGGGTCCGGAATCGGCGCCGGAATCCGTCACCTCGGCACTCGTCCGGAAAATAGGGGATGACCCAACGACTTCAACACCGTAGGCTTTAGCTATTAATTACACGTGTTGAGTCGTCGCGCGGAGCCCGCTCCGAAGCACGGAGATCCGGAGAGCCTCTTGCCCAGTCCCTACCGCGCGATCTTCAAGGCGCCCGGCACCACCGCGTTCTCCGTCGCCGGATTCTTCGGCCGGATGCCCCTGTCCATGATGGGCATCGGCATCGTGACCATGATTTCGCAGGTCACCGGCCGGTACGGCCTTGCCGGAGCCCTGTCCGCGACCCTCGCGATGTCCGCCGCGGTCCTCGGCCCCCTGGTCTCCCGCCTGGTCGACCGGCACGGGCAGCGCCGGGTGCTGCGCCCGGTGACCCTGGTCTCGCTCGTGGCCGCCGCCGGGCTCCTGGTCTGTGTGCAGCAGAAGGCTCCGGACTGGACGCTCTTCGTCTTCACGGCCGTCATCGGCTGTGTGCCGAGCGTCGGCGCCATGACCCGCGCCCGCTGGGCGGAGATCTACCGGGGCGACGAACGGCGCCTGCACACGGCGTACTCCTGGGAGTCGATCGTCGACGAGGTGTGCTTCATCTTCGGCCCGATCCTCTCGATCGGTCTGTCGACGACCTGGTTCCCCGAGGCCGGTCCGCTGTTCGCCGGGATGTTCCTGACCATCGGCGTCTTCTGGCTGACCTCGCAGCGCGCCACCGAGCCGGTCCCGCACCCCCAGCAGGGCGACAGCGGCGGTTCCGCGCTCCGCTCCCCCGGCCTCCAGGTCCTCGCCCTCGCCTTCGTGGCCACCGGCGCGATCTTCGGCTCGGTCGACGTGGTGACGGTGGCCTTCGCCGAGGAGCAGGGCCACAAGGCCGCCGCCAGTCTCGTTCTGGCCGTCTACGCGCTGGGTTCCGGTCTGGCCGGCGCCGTCTTCGGACTGCTCCACCTCAAGAGCGAGCCGTCCCGCCGCTGGCTCCTGGGCATCTGCGCGATGGCCGTGAGTATGATCCCCCTCCTACTGGCCGGGAACTTGCCGTTGCTGGCCGTGGCGCTCTTTGTCGCGGGCCTGTCCATCGCACCGACGATGGTCACGACCATGGCCCTCGTCGAAGCGCACGTACCGCGCACCAAGCTGACCGAGGGCATGACCTGGACGGGTACCGGGCTCGCGATCGGTGTGGCGCTCGGCTCCTCGGCCGCCGGCTGGGTGGTCGACGCGTCGGGGGCCGAGGCGGGGTACGTGGTGCCCGTCGTCTCGGGTGCGCTCGCGGTCGCGGTGGGTCTCCTCGGACACCGCCGGCTGCGCAGGCCGGCGCCGAACCGGGAGGGGCAGCGTGAGCGGGACGACAACAGTGGGGTCGGGGAGCGCCAGGACGGCGAACAGCCCGTGGCGTAACTGGGCGGGGAACGTCACCTCCCGCCCCGTGCGGGAGGTGAGCCCGGCCTCGGCCGAGGAGCTCGCCGAGGCGGTGCGCCGGGCGGCCGAGGACGGGCTGCGGGTGAAGACGGTCGGTACCGGCCACTCCTTCACCTCGATCGCGGCCACCGACGGCGTCCTGATCCGGCCCGGGCTGCTGACCGGGATCCGGCGGATCGACCGTGAGTCGATGACCGTGACGGTCGAGTCGGGCACCCCGCTCAAGCGGCTCAACGTGGCGCTGGCCCGGGAGGGCCTGTCGCTCACGAACATGGGCGACATCATGGAGCAGACGGTCGCCGGGGCCACCTCGACCGGTACGCACGGCACGGGCCGCGACTCGGCCTCGATAGCCGCGCAGATCCGCGAGCTGGAGCTGGTGACGGCCTCGGGCGAGCTGCTCACCTGCTCGGAGAAGGAGAATCCGGAGGTCTTCGCGGCCGCCCGGATCGGGCTCGGCGCCCTCGGTGTGGTCACGGCGATCACCTTCGCGGTGGAGCCGGTCTTCCTGCTCACCGCGCGCGAGGAGCCGATGGCCTTCGACCGGGTCGCCTCGGAGTTCGACGCGCTGCACGCGGAGAACGAGCACTTCGAGTTCTACTGGTTCCCCCACACGGACAACTGCAACACCAAGCGCAACAACCGCAGCGCGGGTCCCGCCGCTCCCCCCGGCCGGGTCAGCGGCTGGGTCGAGGACGAGCTGCTCTCCAACGGGCTCTTCCAGGTGGCGTGCTCGCTGGGCCGCGCGGTGCCGCCGGCCATCCCCTCGATCGCCAGGCTCTCCAGCCGGGCCCTGTCGGCCCGTACCTACACCGACATCCCGTACAAGGTCTTCACCTCGCCGCGCCGGGTGCGCTTCCTGGAGATGGAGTACGCGCTTCCGCGTGAGGCGGCGGTCGCCGCGCTGCGCGAGGTCAAGGCGATGGTCGAGCGCTCGCCGCTCAAGGTGAGCTTCCCGGTGGAGGTGCGGACGGCCCCGGCGGACGACATCGCGCTGTCCACGGCCTCGGGCCGGGAGACCGCGTACATCGCCGTCCACCTCTACAAGGGAACGCCCCACCGCGCGTACTTCACCGCGGTGGAGCGCATCATGACGGCGCACGGGGGGCGCCCCCACTGGGGCAAGGTCCACACCCGTGACGCCGCCTACTTCTCCGAGGTCTACCCGCGGTTCGCCGAGTTCACGGCGCTGCGCGACCGGCTCGACCCGGACCGGCTGTTCGCCAACGACTATCTGCGCCGCGTCCTGGGCGACTGACCGACGGTCACTGCTCGGTCCCCGCGTCGGCTCCGGCTCCGGCTCCCGCCGGTGTCGGGGCCGACGGGGTCTCCGGCTGCCCCGTGCCGGTCGTCGGCTCCTCGGTGGGGGCGGTCGGCTCCGTCGTCGGAGCGGTCGGGGTCGGGGTGGGCGTCGGGGTGGCCTCGCCGTCGGTCGAGCCGGAGGGCGTCGGCTCCGGCGAGGGGGTCGCGGTGCCGTCCTGCCCGGTGCCCTGCTCGCCCGGGGTCGGGGTGCCGCCCGTGGAGGGGCTGCCGGCGCCGTCGTCCGGCCGCCCGGTGCCGTCGGCGGACCCGGAAGGCGCGGGCGAGGGGTCCTTGTCCCCGGCCGGCGGCGCGTCCTGCCCCGGGCTTCCCCCGCCGCGGACGACGGATCCGAAGGTGGTGGTGCCCTGGGTTCCGCTGAAGTCCTGTCCGGAGACCAGTTCGTAGGTGGTGATGCCGCCCATGGTGACGCCGAAGACGAGGGCGGCGGCGATCGCCGGGCGCTTCCAGCCCCGGACCCGGGTGCCGTGGGTGGTCGCCGCGCCGAACTCCTCGTCGAGCACCTCGCCGTACGGGGCGGGCGCCCGGACGGTGCCCGGCATCAGGGTGCGGTCGTCCTGCGACCCGGGCGCGAGCGGCACCTGACGGGCCTTCGGCTTGGCGGCGACGGTCGCGTCGCGGACCTGCTCGCCGGTGCGCCGGAAGAGGTGCTGGAAGAGCGGGCCGCCGCAGGTGGCGATGACACTGATCACACCGGCGCCCAGGATCGTGCCGTACACGCCGAGGGTGGAGGCGAGTTTGGCGGCGATGACCGCGGCCAGGGCGCTGCCCGAGACCTGAGCCACGCTCAGGTCGATCCGCCTCTTGCCGCCCTCCTCCTTCTCCGCCGTCTCACCCCTCTCCTCCGGCTCGTCCGTGTCGATATCCGGCCTGTGACGCATCTCCGACCCCTGCTCCAGCCCCTGACGGCTCATCCGTTCGCCTTGCACCCAGAAGGGACAAATGGGCGAAGGGAATAGTTCCGTTTCTGCTGTTTCTGTGAAGAGCGACACGTACGGGGGAAGATCGCGGACACTCAACTCCCGTACCGCCCGAGAAGTTGGGCGGCGCGCCGGTCCACCCAGGTGGCCCGAATGGAGTACATTGACGAACCCTGGGTCCGGACGCCTTCACGGGTGCCCGGGATCAAGGGGAGGGGGCCGGACACGGCGCTCGAACCGGCGGCGCCGCGGCATCGCACGGAAACCGACTGCACAGAGTGACCGCCCGTCACTCCGGGTAGTGAACAGGTAACCGTGTCATAACGGCGTTCCAGGGTCCACGCCCGACACGCCGGGCAACTCGGCAAGGTAGTGGCAGGCTGCACCCGGGCAGGCCACACTCGACTAGCGGAAGCAGCGACGCACGTGACGTCGGCAGGCACCACCCGGGAGGTCCCCATGCCCGAACTGCGTGTCGTGGCCGTCTCCAACGACGGCACACGACTGGTGCTGAAGGCTGCTGACAGCACGGAGTACACACTTCCGATCGACGAGCGCCTCCGCGCCGCCGTGCGCAACGACCGCGCGCGCCTCGGTCAGATCGAGATCGAGGTGGAGAGCCACCTCCGCCCCCGCGACATCCAGGCACGGATACGAGCCGGTGCCTCCGCGGAGGAGGTCGCCCAGCTCGCCGGCATCCCCGTCGACCGCGTGCGCCGCTTCGAGGGCCCGGTGCTCGCCGAGCGCGCCTTCATGGCGGAGCGGGCCCGCAAGACCCCGGTCCGCAGGCCCGGCGAGAACAGCGGCCCCCAGCTCGGCGAGGCGGTGCAGGAGCGGCTGCTGCTGCGCGGCGCCGAGAAGGACACCGTGCAGTGGGACTCCTGGCGGCGTGACGACGGCACCTGGGAGGTGCTGCTCGTCTACCGCGTCGCCGGCGAGGTCCACACGGCCAGCTGGACGTACGACCCGCCCCGGCGGCTCGTCCAGGCCGTGGACGACGAGGCTCGTGCCCTGATCGGCGAGACGGACGACACGATCGCCGCCGCGCCGGAGCCGAGCTTCCCGTTCGTGCCGCGCATCGCCCGGCTGCCCCGGGACCGGCCGCTGGACCGCGCCCTGGACCGTCAGCTCGACCACCGCCAGCTGGAGCGGGCGTCCGCGTCCGCACCCGCCGAGCCGGAGGAGGAGCGGGACTCCCTGACGAGCCTCCTGGAGGCTGTGCCGAGCTTCCGCGGCGACATGGTCGTGCCCGATCCCCCGGACACGGAGCCGTCGGAGGAGGCCGAGGCGGAGGAGCCGCCGGCCCCGGCCGCTTCGGCGGGTGCCGGTTCCGCGTACGCCGATGTCCTGATGCCGCGCGCGGTCTCGGGCCACCGGGACCGCCTCACCGGCACCACGGACCGCCAGGCCGAGGCGGACGGTGTCCGTCCGGGCCGCCGCGCGGCGGTGCCCAGCTGGGACGAGATCGTCTTCGGCACGCGAAGGAAGAAGCAGGACTGACGCCCGTAGGTGTACGGGAAAGGTCCGCGAGCTGTACGCAGGAGGCCCGCGCCGGATCGGCGCGGGCCTCCTCCGTGCGAGGGACTACCGCGGGTCCGGGCCCGTGGCCACCGGACGGTCGGGGTCGGCGGACCACTCCGACCACGAGCCCGCGTAGAGCGCGGCCGGGATGCCGGCGATCTCCAGGGCCAGGACCTCGTGGGCTCCGGAGACACCCGAGCCGCAGTAGACCGCGACCGGGGGCCCCTCGGCGGCGCCGAGAGTGGAGAAACGGTCCCGCAAGGTGTCGGCCGCCAGGAAACGCCCCTCCGCGTCCACGTTCTCGGTCGTCGGCGCCGAGACCGCGCCCGGGATGTGCCCGCCGACCCGGTCGATCGGCTCCACGTCCCCGCGGTAGCGCTCGGCCGCCCGCGCGTCCAGGAGCAGCCCCGAATCGGCGAACGCCGCCGCCGCGTCGGCGTCGAGCAGCCCGAGCGCGCCCGGCTCCGGCCGGAAATCGCCCGGCTCCGGCGTGGGGGCCTTCTCGGTCAGCTCCCCCGTCCAGGCTGCGAGACCGCCGTCCAGGACCCGGACATTCGGATGGCCGGCCCAGCGGAGCAGCCACCAGGCGCGGGCCGCGCCCCAGCCGAGGCCGCCGTCGTAGACGACGACCGGGGTGTCCGCCGAGACACCCGCGCGGCGCATCACGGCCCCGAAAGCCTCCGGGTCGGGCAGCGGGTGGCGTCCGCCGCTGCCGGGAGAACCCGCGAGTTCCGTGTCCAGGTCGACGTAGACCGCTCCCGGGAGGTGTCCGGCCTCGTACGCGGGCCGTCCGGGCGGGCCGCCCAGCGTCCAGCGGACGTCCAGGAGGACCGGCGGCCGGGCCCCGGCCGACTCGCTCAGCAGTTCGCTTACGGCGATGATGGGCTTCATGGGTGCCATCCTCGCGCAGCCGCACGGCCGCGGGGGACGAACCCGGCGTCCTCCCGCGTCACCCCTGCGGGATCGCGCCACTCTTTGGTGCGACCGGGGCGCGCCGCGGCCCCGTCGGTGACACCATCGGAGGGGGTACGGCCACGACGATGGTCCGAGGAGAGAGTCACGATGACCGAGGCGACTCGGCGCACACCCGGCACACCCTGTTGGGTGAGCTTGATGGTGCACGGGCTTGACGCGACGCAGGAGTTCTACAACGCGCTCTTCGACTGGGAGTTCATCCCCGGTCCGGAGCAGCTGGGCCCGTACGTGCGCGCGCTGCTCGGCGGCAAGGAGGTGGCCGGCATCGGCCAGCTGCCGCCCGACCGGCATCTGCCGATCGCCTGGACCCCCTATCTGGCCACCGAGGACGCCGACGAGACCGCCGAGAGCATCCGCTGCTGCGGCGGCACCGTGGCCGTGGGCCCGCTGGACGCGGGCGAGGCCGGCCGGATGGCCGTCTGCTCCGACCCGGTGGGCGCGGTCTTCGGCGTCTGGCAGGCGGAGGCGCACCACGGCACGGCGACGGCGGGACCGCCCGGGACGCCCGTGTGGAACGAGCTCCTCACGTACGAGACGTCCTCGGTCGGCAAGTTCTACCGGACGGTCTTCGGCTACGAGGTGGAACCGGTCGTGTCCGCCGACCACGACTACGCCACGCTCCATGTGGACGGGCTGCCGGTGGCCTCGCTGCACGGCGTCGGCAACGCGCTGCCCCGGGACCGGGGCCCGCACTGGATGACGTACTTCGAGGTCGCCGACACGGACGCGGCCGCCCGGCTCGTCCTGCAGCTCGGCGGCCATGTGCTGCGCCCGCCGCGCGATGCCACGGCGGGGCGGCTCACCGTGGTGGCGGACCCGGAGGGCGCGGTCTTCACCCTCGTCAGGTCCCCCGCCCCGTGACCCGGAGGAGCCGACGCCGGCACGGCTGACGGGGAGGGCTCCCACCACGACCCCCGCCACGACTCCGATCGGTGCCGCCGGCAGGGCGGGCTCGCGTCCGCGGTGGGGCCGGATCAGCCCCGGCGGGACCGTACGAGACCCCTGCGGAGCCGGGACGGCGTGGTGCCGCCGCGCGCCGGTGCCTCCGTGCCGCCCGGCAGGCCGAGCTGGGTCAGCCGGTCGGTGTCGAAGTGGTGCGCGATGTCGGGGTCCGCGTGGTGCGCGGCCAGGTAGACCGTGGTCTCCTCCCGCATCCCCGGGTGGCTCTTGTGCCGCATGCAGTAGCCGACGGCGCGGACGAGCGGGGTGAGCGAGTCCGGGGCCGCTCCGGGGACCGCGGGCTCCTCGCCCTGCTCCAGGTCCGCGATCAGGTGGTCGACGACGGTGAGCGGGATCCGGTTGCTGTTCTCGAAGGGGGTGAGCCGTTCGAGGACCTCGGCCGTGCCCACGCGCGCGACGGGGATGCCGTAGTAGACGGCGGCGGTGAACATCGCGGTCGAGAAGCAGCCGACGACGAGCCGGGGCTGGCAGCGCTCGTAGAAGGTCTCGGCGAGCAGGGGTCCGTCGAGGACGGTGAGCCGTACCCCGGTCCGTTCCGCCTCCTCCTGGAGGACCGTGGAGTAGCTGGCGGGCGCGGTCGGGTGCGGTTTGAAGACCACCGAGCGGTGTCCGGCGGCCGCCGCCCCGCGCAGCATGCGTACGTGCAGCTCTTCCTCCTCCTCCGCGGTGAGGAGGTTGAGGGCCGCGAGGTACTGGCCGAGCAGCAGGGCCGTGGGTTCGGCGGCGGCCGCCCGGGTGATGTCCGGGTCGTCGGCCGCCTCCTCGGCGATCTCGGCGAGGACCGCGCGGAAGGCGTCGTCGGGGACCAGCTCGGGCTCCACCCCGTACTCGCTGAGGAGGAGGGGGCGCAGGCCCGGCACCAGGTCGAGGTGGAGGACCCGCCGGATGCGGCAGGCGATCGACTGGGCGAGGTCGTTGCGGGTCGGGCCGTAGCTCATGAGGCCGTCGGCGTAGACGTGGAGGGAGCTCTCGGGGAAGGTGCCGGCCAGTGCCTTGGCGGGGTTTACCTGGATGGATTCGACGATCAGCTCCACCGGGACGCTGCCGAGGTCCCACGCGGTGCGCAGTACGCGCTGCCAGAGCGGGGCCTCCTCGGGGCGGGGGGCCCAGGTGGCGGGGTGGTACGGGTGGATCGTCTCGTTCCAGTCGAGGACGCCGTCGAAGCGGGCGGCGAGCCGCTCGTAGCCGGTCATCGTCTCCAGGCGCAGCGCGGTCTCCGGGATCTCGGCGTTGTGCGAGATCAGCAGGAGCCTGCGGGCGTCCGCGCGGGGGCCGAACTGGCCGGCGTCCAGCGAGGCCGCGAGGGTGGCGGCGCCGTAGAGGGTGGACACCTGGAAGATCTGGACCGGTCGGCCGTCGTCGGCCGGGGCGGGCGCCGGTGCCTCGTCGGGAGCCGGTGCCTTGTCGGGAGCGGGGGCCATGGGTCAGGCGGTCCTTACGGTGTCGCGCAGGCTCCGGAGGAGGGTGCTGCGGGGGGTGTCCATGGTGGCCAGGGTCTCTTCGAGGACCTGCTGCGGCATGCGGTGCAGGGCGTCGCGGACGTCGGCGCGGAGCCGCTCGGCGACGGCGGGCTCGTACTTGTCGACCTTGCCCATGTGGAAGGCGATCATCGCGCAGTAGGTGCGGACGGCCTTCGGGAGGAACCGGTCCGCTTCCGCGTCCCGGGAGACGTCGTCGAGCAGGGTGTCGTACGACGGAATGAAGTCCAGCTGCCGGTTGTCGGTGATCTGGGTGAGCGAGGTGGTGACGCCTCGCCGGTAGAAGACACCGTGCAGGGAAAGCGCCGCGAAAGTCCGGGCCTTGAGATGGAGCCGCCAGACCCAGAGGCGGTCCTCGGCCGTTCTCAGGGAGGTCTCGAAACGCGAGGCGCCGTTCTCGAAGAGCCGCGAGCTGTAAATACCGAAGGGGACGAACGGATAGTCCACCATCGTCACCATGCTGGCGGGCGAAATTCCGTCGCGGGGGTCCATCACCGTGTCACGGCGCTTGGCCGGGGCGTATCGGATGTTCCGCTTCCGGCCTTCCGAGAGGACGTGGTCGGTACGGGCGAAATCGCAGCCCAGACGCTCGATTCCGGACACGGTGGCGCTGAGGTGGCCGGGCGCGTACCAGTCGTCGCCGTCGAGGAAGGTGATGTAGTCCCCGCGGGCGGCGTCGATTCCGGTGTTCCGCGCCTGGGCGACACCACTGTTCGTCTCGTGCCGGATGACGGTGGCGTTCGGGAGACGGTCGCGCCAGCGGTCGAGGATTTCCGGGGTGTCGTCCGTCGAGCAGTCGTCGATCAGCAGGAACTCGAATTCCGGATCCGCGTTGTTCGCGAGACTGCGCAGGGTGTCGGGCGCATAGGCCCCGACATTGTGGAACGGTACGACGACGGACAGTTTCGGCACTCGGAATCCCCATACTGAATCGAACAATTAAACGCCGCTACGGCGGGTACGGTAACGCTCCACTTTCCCGGGCGAACGATCCGCGGGTGCACTCCGGGTGAACTCTTGTCGTCCCCCGCGGAAAGTCCACGCGGAAGCGGCCTCACCGGCCGGCCCGTAGGTCGGCCCGTCGGTCGCTCCGTCGGTCGGCCCGTCGGTCGCTCCGTAGGCGCGGGATTCCCCCTCCGCGCCGACTCAGGACCCCCGTCGCGACCAGGGCGAGCAGTGCGGCCAGGGCGACGGCGCTGCCGAGCGTGAGACCCGGGGGACGGAAGGAGCAACGGACCGTGGTCGCCCGTCCGTCGAGCGGGACGGCGACGAGGCCCTCGTACGCGCGCGCGGGACGGAGATCCGCTCCACCGGCGGCACAGCGCCAGCCGGAGATGCGGGGCGCGGCGAGCACGGCGGTCCCCGTGCTGCCCGGCGGCAGTTCGGCCGTGACGGTGTGTCCGGTGGCCCGTACCTCGATGGCTCCGGTGGCGGTCAACCGCCGTACGGCGGAGTCGAGCTCGGCCCGGACGAGGCAGCCCACCGGCTGACGGGGCAGCCGCACCTTGCCCTCGGGGCTCAGCCCGATCCGTACGTCGCCGGACGCGGGCGCGGTGCCGAGGGCCCGCATGGGAGCCCGGACGGCGGGCGGCTTGCCCTCGAAGTCCACGCCCGGCTCCCCCGCGAGGGTCGCCCCGCCGCGGTACTCGGGGGCCCAGAACCAGACCTGGGAGCCCGCCGGGCAGCGGGCGGTGACGGTCCGTCCGTCGCGGGAGACGGCCGGCAGCTCGTACACCTCGGCGCCGAGCAGGCGTTCCTGCACGGCGAACGCCGAGTCCCCGGGAGGGGTGGCCGGCCGCTTCGCCGGACGGACGGTGACCAGCGGGGGTACGGGCGTGGTGACGGCGGAGACCGAGGCGCGGGGCAGCACGTCCTGCCGCACCGGCTCGGTGGGTTGCGAGCGGATCCGGGTGCCGATGGAGAAGAGGGCGTCGGTCACCGGGTTGTCGAGGGTGACCGGGTGGCGGCCCTTGGCGTAGTAACCGAAACCCAGGGAGGCGAGGGTGCGGGAGGTCACCTCTGCGGTGAGGCTGCTGTAGTAGTCGGCCCCCTGTCCGCCGACGATCAGGGCGTCGTTGCCGCCGGGGACCTCGCCGGGGTCCGTACGGTGCCGGGGCCAGGCGTCCGCGCGGGCCACCTCGTCGGCCACGGCGGTGTGCCAGGGGCCGACTCGGGGGGACCAGGCGACCTTCTCGCGCTGCTGCTCCTCGATCCGCTTCCCGGTCACGACGGCCTCGCCCGCCTGCGCGGCGACGAGCAGGACGACGGCGAGAACGGGGAGTAGGCGCGCGGTGCGGGACACGGCCGGTACGCGGGCGGTGCCGGAATCGGGCCGTACGCGCGCGGTGTTCCGGTGGTCGGCCAGGAGGGCCACGAGCGCGGCGGCGATCGCCAGGGCCGCTGCCACGCCGAAGGCCGGATAGGTCCACCGGTCGAGGTCGATGCTGCCGCGGGCCGCCCACGCCAGGATCCCGAGCAGCGCGCCGCCCGCGAGGAGCGCCGTCGGGCGCGGCACGCCCCGGGCGGTCGAGAGCCAGGCAGCGGTGATCAGCAGCCCGCACAGGACGAAGGTCTGACGGTACGGGCCGCCGTTGGGCGAGGCGCCCGCGTGCCAGAGGAGATGCGTCGGCTCCCACTGGAGGGAGAGCGTCACCAGGACGACCGCGGCCGACCAGCCGGCCCGGACGCGCGGGGCGACGGCCCGGTTGAAGGGCAGGGTGAGGGCGAGCGCGAGGGCGGGCGTACCGATGAAGAGGGCGGGGCTCGACAGGCTCGCGGTGGCCGGCAGGAACCGGGCGAGGACGTCCGCCCAGGCGGCGGGCGCGAAGGTGGTCTCGGGGGTGGGATCGGCGGCCCTGGTGCCGAGGAAGACGACCACGACGAGCGGTGCGGCGAGGCCGATGCCGATGACCACGCCCCGGGCGGCGCGCAGCGCCCCGGCGAGGCGCTGCCGGGCGCTTGCCGACTCCTCGGCGGTGAGGAGCCGTACCAGGAGGACGACGGCGGCGCCGATCGTCGCCATGTACGCGGTGTAGAAGTTGGCGGTCCAGGCCAGGGCGACGACGAGCGGGCCGAGAACGGGGCGGCGCCCGGTGCGGGCCCACTCGCCGACCAGGCAGAGCAGCGGGAAGGCGACGAGCCCGTCGAGCCACATCGGGACGGTGGCGCCGAAGTCGAAGGTCCAGCCGCAGAGGGCGTACGCGCTGCCGAGCACGGCGGCGACCGGCCAGGGGCCGGGGCGCATCCGCAGGAGCAGCAGCGCCATCGCCGCTCCGGCCGCGGTGATCTTGGCGGCGGTGACGACGTACAGGGCGAGTTCGACGCGGTCCGCCGGGAAGAGCACGACGAGCAGGTCGAAGGGGCTGCTCAGATAGGTGCCGACGTCGCCGAGGAAGCCGGAGCCGAAGCCGGAGTTCCAGTTGAGGAAGGCGTCCCCGTGGGTCTCGCCGAGGAGGAACGAGCGCCAGTACGCGTGGAACGGCAGGTACTGCTGGCCGAGGTCGACGATGTTCCTGGTCACCGGCCCGAAGGGGTAGCTGCGGGAGAGCCGGGTGGCGAGGCAGAGCAGCACGGCGGTGAGCAGGGCCGCGGAGAGCGGACCGGCGACGGCCGGGGAGCGCAGGCGGCGCCGTACGGAGCCGGTCGGATGCGCCGGGCCGCCCGCCCCCTCCTCGCCGTCGACCTCGTCGAGCACGGTCTCGGCGGCGGGGGGCACACGTCCTCCAGGGGGCAGGGGGCGTACGGAACGGGAGCGCCCGGGTGATGCGGCACGGGCCGACCGCCATTACCGCCGAGTCGGGCGACCCGTAACCGATCATCAGGCGCTGTTCCGGTACACCTCGGGTGAACTCCCGGTGTCGTTCTCAGGCGATGAGCTCGTCGACCGTGCGCGCCACGGTGCCGAACAGGTCGGAGACCGTCGTCAGGCTCGCGGTCTGCAGCGCCTCCGACGGGAGGACGGTGCCCTCCGGGGACTCCAGGGGGCGGGTCGCGGTGGCCTCGGCGACCACGGTCGGGCGGTAGCCGAGGTTGAAGGCGCCCTGCGCGGTGAAGAGGACGCACATGTGCGTCATGAACCCGGCGATGACCAGGTCCCCGCTCACACCGAGGTCCTTCAGGGCCTCTTCGAGGTCCGTGGCGTGGAAGGCGTTGGGGAACTGCTTGACGACGACCTTCTCGCCCTCGATCGGGGCGACCTCGTCGCTGATCGCACCGATCTCGGCGCGGATGTCGTACGGAGTGCCCTCGCCGCCGTCGTTGACGACGTGGACGACGGGGGCACCCGCGGCGCGGGCGGCGGCGAGCAGTCGCGCGCCTGCGGCCACGGCCTTGTCGGCTCCGTCGAGCCGCATGACGCCGGTGCGGTAGGTGTTCTGGAAGTCGATCATGATCAGGGCCGACTCGCTCAGCCGGGGCAGCTCCTGGGGAAGGCCGATCACGTCGCGGAGGGTGGTGGAGGCGGTCATGGGGGTTCCTTTCACGGTGGGGCAGCGGGAGGGGACGGGGGGACGGCGCGGGGCTACGAGAGGTTCTTCGGGGTGCCGTCCGGCGCGAGGTCGACGAGCGCGGCGTCGACACCCTCGTCCTCGAACGCCTTCACGAGGGACCGCGTGTTCTCGGAGTAGATGTTCCAGCTGTCGGTGTGCACCGGGACGACCTTGCGGGGGGCGAGGTCCTTCGCCACCAGGGCCGCGTTCCGGGACGTCAAGGTCAGCGGGGCGTTGTCGAGGATCGCGGGTGTACGGGCGGCGCCGGCGAAGAGGACGGCCGTGTCGACGGGGCCGATGTCCCTCTTGATCCGGTCACCGACCTCCTTGGCCACCTTCACGGAGGCGTTGTCACCGGAGATGTAGGTGGTGGGGACGCCGGGGCCGCTGAGGACGAAGCCGGTGACCTCGCCGTCCGCACCGCGGTCGACGCCGTCGGGGCCGTGCAGAGCGGGCACGGCGGTGACCTCGACGGCGCCGCCGGCGGTCTTCAGCTCCTGCGATTCCCAGCTCTTCAGACCGGTGACGTGGTCACCGAGACGCTGGTGCGCACCTGGCGTGGAGAGCACCACGGGCACGTCCTTGAGCAGGGCGCGGCCCGCGTCGTCGAGGTTGTCGTCGTGCTGGTCGTGCGAGAGCAGTACGGCGTCGATCGCGCCGAGCTTGTCGATGCCGAAGGCGGGGGCCCGGGTCTTCTCCAGGCCGCTCTTGTACTTCTTCGGCGCGTCGAACGTCGGGTCGAGCAGGATGCGCAGGCCGCCGACCTCAAGGATCGTCGTGGGCCCGCCGACGTGCGTGGCGGTGAACGCCTTCGCGGAGGCCTTCGCCGGTTCCTTCGCGGACGCCCTCGCAGATGCCTTCGCGGATGCCTTCCCCCCGTCGGCCGCGTCCTTGTCCTCGCCCCCGCAGGCTGCCAGGAGGGTCACGCCGACGGTGGCCGCGACGACGCCTGCGGCGATGCGACGGAACGTCGAACGGTTCATGGGGGAACACCAGCTCTCTCGTTGCGAACGGTCGGACAGCCCGGAGGCGGCGCCGACCCCCGAACGTTTTCAACGCTAACACAGCTCGTAATCATCGATTACAAGGGACTGTTAGCGCTGTTATCGTGAGAGGCATGTCGACGGCACGAGAGCGCATCCTGGAAGCCACCGAGGAACTTCTCGCCACCAAGGACGCACTGGCGATCTCGACCCGCGCCATCTGCGACCGGGCGAAGGTCGGCATGCCCGAGATCTACCGCCAGTTCGGCGACAAGCAGGGGCTTCTCACGGCGGTCGCCGACATCGGCTTCGAGCGCTTCCTCGCCGAGAAGCGGCGCAACCCGCTCACCGACGATCCGGTGGCGGACCTGCGGACGGCCTGGGACAGCCATGTCGCGTTCGCGCTCCGCAACCCGCACCTCTACCGCCTGATGTTCACGCCGACCGGCGACTCCAAGCCGGGGGCCATCAAGGAGGCGCAGGCGATCCTCCTGAAGGCGGTGGAGCGCTGCCGTGACGCCGGACGGCTGAGGACGACCCCGGACCTCGCGGGCCGCTCGATCCTCTCCGCCAACGTGGGCGTGTGCATGATGGCGCTGTCGTTCCCGGACCTCTTCGGGGACTCCACCACCTCTCCGGCCGTACGGGACGCGGTGATCGGGAAGGTCACCGGCGACGAGCGCGAGGACACCCGGATCGGTACCGCGACCGTCCTCGCCCAGGCCCTGGTCGGCACCCTCACGGGAACGGCCACCCCGAGCGGCGCCGCCCTCGACCGGCTGGCCGACGCGCTGCTCCCGTCGGCGCCGCCCTCGGAGACGTAACGGAAGACGCCGAAGGGGACCGGGGAGGGGCCGCGGAAGGCGACGGAGGAGGGGCCGGGGAAACTGCCGGTCAGCTGCCGCCGCAAAGAACCGGCCACGGCTCTCCACAGGCCTACGCTCGCAACTCCCATCACCAGGAGGAGGAGTACGCCATGGAGAACCCGACTCGTAAGGTGGCCGCGGCCGGTGCCGCCGCTCTGCTCGCCGCGGGGCTCGTCGTCACCGGTGCCGGTGCCGCGAGCGCGTCGGAGGCCGGCGGGGCCGAGCGCATCACCTCGACCGCCCAGCTCAAGGACAGCATCCGGCTCGCCGTCGCCCAGGAGGAGCAGGCCGGGGCGAACGGGCTGAGCGAGAGCGTCGGCGGCAGGGTGACGAAGGCCGCCGGCACCCAGTCCGGCACCTGCTGAGGCCGAGGTGACCACCGTGGGCGAGGCCGGCTCCTCGCAGACCTGGTGTCCCAGCGGGGCGGCGCACGCACCCGAGTCCGTCGTCCTGGGCGTACGGTCCGGGCAGGACGGGCGTGTGGTGTACCTGGCCGATCCCGTTCCGGCGGCCGAGGTGCTCGGCGACGTGCCGGAGGGCATCGAGCCGCGGCGCGTCCTGCGCTTCGCCTCGCACTGTGTCAGCGACTGCGTCAATCGCAGGGGCGCCGACTGCACGCTCGTCGAGCGCATGGTGTCCCGGCCTCCCGCCCAGCAGGACGGCCACGTCCCGCGGTGTCACCTCCGGGCCCGGTGCCAGTGGTGGAAGCAGACCGGGGTCGCCGCGTGCGCGCGCTGCCCCGCGGTCTCGACCCGCCACCACGCCGGCGACGAGCTGGCCGATCTGGTGGCCGATCCGGCCACGACGAAGGAACAGCTCGACGAGTGGATCGCGGCGGCCGGCTGAACTCCGGTCCTCCGGCCGTACGATCCCTGTCCTCATACGTGGAAGGTCCCCGGACATGCGGTCCGGGGACCTTCCACGTATGCGCCGAGGTCGCTCACTCGCGGCCGGGTGGGTCCCCCCGGATGTCCCGCTCCGACAGGCGGTTCACCCGGGGCGACGGCGTGGTCAGTTCGCCGTGGACGGCCACCGCCGCCGCGTAACCGCGGTCGACGGGGATGTCGAGCAGGGTCCAACCGGCCGGAGGCAGTGCCCCGTCGGGACTGCCCGAGCCCACGTAGTCGGCCGCCGGGTCACGGCCCAGGCCGGTGCCGAGGCCCTTGAGGTACGCCTCCTTGCGGGTCCACAGCCGGGCCAGCGCCCTGGGGCGGCGCGGGGGTGGCAGGGCCTCGATCTCGCGCTGTTCGGCGGGGTGCAGCATGGCGGCGAGTTCCGCCGCGCCGCCCGGGTCGGCGACCAGGTCGACGTCGACGCCGATGGGCGCCACCGCCGTCCCCACCAGGACGAGGTCCCCGCGGTGGGAGAGCGAGAAGTGCAGTCCGCGCGTGGCCCCCAGGACCGTCGGCCGACCGTGCGGGCCGCCGCAGCACGGGCAGGTCTCACGGCCGTACCGGATGTCCTGCGGCAGCGTGTCGAGGTACGTGCCGAGCAGCCGGCGCAGCGCCAGATGGGCGGCGGTGAAACGGACCCGGTCCTCCGCGTGCGCCAGCCCGGCCGCGCGCTGCCGCTCGGTGGCGTCCAGGACACCGGTGTCGAGGCCGGTGCCCCGGGCGTCGGAGACCCTCAGCAGCCACAGGTCGAGGGACCCGGGCCGCGGCAGGTCGCGCGGCGGTGGCAGGGGGGCGAGCAGCAGGGTGCCGCTCGCGGAACTCCAGGGACCGCTTCTGGGATCACTCACGGGACCCCTCCTGTTCGATGACGGATGCGCGGGCGCGGGTGGCCGTCGGGACGGATCAGCCTTGTTCGGGTACGGCGTACCGGGAGGCCCGCGGTGCGACAGCCGCGCCCGGGGGACCCCCCGACTCGGCCGAATCGGCGGGCGGTCGGACGGGCGGGCGGGCGAGCGGTGGGACGGGCGACCGGGTCGGCGACTCGGTGGGCGGTTCGGTGGGCGGCTGGGCGGGCGGTTCGGTGGGCAGGTCCCTGCGGGCCCGCAGGGGACCTGCGAGCAGCAGTGCGGAGCTGACGGCGAGGCCGGCGGTGAGCAGCCAGAGCGCGGGCCGCAGTCCGAGCAGGCCGCCGAGTACTCCGCCGAGCAGCGAACCGACGGGAATGGCACCGAAGTTGGCGACGGAGATGCTGGCGGTGATCCGGCCGAGCAGCTGCGGCGGGCAGTACTGCTGGCGGAACGCCCCCTGGATGACGTTGGCGGACACGACGCCCAGGGCGAGGACGGCGCCGCCGACGGGCAGCAGAACGACCCGCCAGCCGGGTTCGGCCAGCGGGATGAGCAGCCCGAACGGGGCCGTGGCGAACTTGCAGAGCAGCATGCCGCGGGCGGTGCCGAAGCGCCGGGCCATGGGCGTGGCGACGACGGCGCCGAGCAGTCCGCCCACGCTGCCGCCCGCGAGCAGCCAGCCCACCGCGGCCTCGCCGACGTGGAGTTCGCGGACGAGGAACACGGTCAGGATGGCCTGGTAGCCGGTGAGCAGCAGGTTGGTGACGGTGCCGTACGTGGTCAGGACGCGCAGGTAGGGGTCGCGCACGGTGTGCCGCAACCCCTCCGCGACCTCCTTGCGCAGGGCCGTGGGCCGCTCGGGTCGCTCCGGCTCCGGTTCCCTGGCACGGATGCCGAGCAGGCACAGGGTGGAGACCAGGAAGGTCGCGGCGTCGGCGAGGAGTCCGTTGACCGCGCCGAACGCGCCGGCCAGGACTCCGCCGCCGCCGAGCCCGGCGAGCTGCGCGGCCGACTCGCTGCCCTGCAGTTTGGCGTTCGCCTCCGTGAGGTGTTCGCGGGGGACCACGAACGGTACGTAGACCCGGTAGGCGATGGAGAAGAAGACGTTGGCGAGTCCGGTGAGCAGGGAGACCACGACCAGCTGGGTCATGGTCAGTACGTCGAGCCAGGCGGCGGCCGGCACGCTGAGCAGCAGCACCAGCGAGCCGAGGTTGCAGGCCACCATCAGCGGGCGGCGCGGCAGCCGGTCCACCCAGGCGCCGGCGGGCAGTCCGACGAGCAGCCAGGGCAGCCAGGCGGCGGCGGCCAGGGCGCTCACCCAGAAGGTGCTCGCGTCCAGGGTGACCACGGCCACCAGCGGCATGGCGACACCGGTGATGTTGCTGCCGAAGCGGCTCGTGGTCTCCCCCGCCCACAGGAGCCGGAAGTCACGCTGCCGCAGCAGCCCGTCCCGGCGCCGCGCGTTCATCGGGCGGCCACCACCTTGGTGGTCGCGTCGCCCGGCGCGTCGCCCGGCACATCGGCCGACGTGGCGGCCACCACCTTGGCGGCCTCGGCGGACAGTCGCTCGGCGGCGTCGGCCCAGCGCGCCCGCCGGGCGGCCGACTCGTCGGCGAGGAGGGCGAGTTCCGTACGTGCCCGGGCCAGCGCCTCGGTCGGTGCGGTGCCGCCGGGGCCTCCGCCGTGGGCGCAGGCGGCGGCCACGGTCTCCGGGTCGAGCCAGTCGGCGGGGTACCCGGCGGCGGCCGCGGCCACGTCGGGCTGTGTGCGGGCCGCCTCGGACAGGGGCGTACCGCTGTCGAGGGCGGCGAGGACGGTCTCGCCGACCAGGTGGTGGGCGGTACGGAAGGGTGTGCCGTCGACGACGAGGCGTTCGGCGAGGTAGGTCGCCGAGGTGAAGCCCTCCCGGGCGCGGTCGCGCATCCGCTCGCGGTCGGGTTCCGCTCCGTCGACGACGAGCCGGAGCAGGGTCACGGCCTGGGTGGTGTCGGCGAGGCCGGGCCAGAGGTGGCGGGCGGCCTCGGTGCCGACGGCGATGGCGTTGGTGTACCCGGCGGTGGACATGGCCGCCGCGGCGCCGGTGAAGCCGGCGAGGGCGGCGGTCGAGCGGCCCTGGATGTGTTCGAGGAGGAAGGGGTTGCGCTTCTGCGGCATCATCGAGCTGGAGCCGACGAGGTCGTCGGCCATCCGCAGCAGTCCGAACTCCTCGGTGGTCCACCAGGTCAGGTCGCGGGCGACCCGGGCCATGAGGACGCCGAGGACGGCGGCGGCGGAGAGCATGCGCAGCACGAAGTCACGGGAGGCGACGGCGTCGACCGAGTTCGGCACGGCGGCGGTGAAGCCGAGCAGGTCGGCGGTGCGGTCCGGATCGACGGGCACGGAGGTGCCGCCGACGGCTCCCGCGCCGAGCGGGTTGACGTCGATCTCCCGCCCGGCGTCGAGCAGTCCGGCCAGCGAGCGCAGCACGCCGCCGGCGACCCCGGTCAGATAGTGTCCGTAGCTGACGGGCACGGCGGGCTGGCCGTGGGTGTACGCGGGCATGGTGACGTCCCGGTACGCCTCCGCCTTGTCGAGCAGGACCTGCGCCAACCCGACGACTTCGTCCAGGAGTCGGCCGTACGGGCCGCGCACCTTGAGTCGTACGGTGGTGGCGTTGAGGTCGTTGCGGGAGCGCCCGGTGTGCAGCACCCCGCCGGTCTCCTGGCCGAGCCGGTCGACGAGCCAGCCCTCGTACGCCAGGTACAGGCCGCGCGGCATGGGGCGGGCGCGGACGGGGGCGAAGTCCTCGGCGCGCAGGGCTTCGACCGTGTCGAGGAGAGCTCCGGCGCGGGTCGCGTCGACGATGCCGCGCTCGGCGAGCATCACCAGATGGGCCCGGTCGACCTCGCTGATCAGCCGCAGTTCGTCGCCGACGGGGTCGCCGTCGTCGGTCCGGTACTGGTCGTAGACGATGCGATGGGCTCGCGGGTCGAGCCCGGTGCGCAGCCGCCCGGTGTGGACGCCCGCCTCCTGCGGGGTGTGCGTTCCCGCCTCCTGCGGGCCGCTCATACCGGCACCGCCTCCCTCACCGGCACGTCGGCCGCCACGGGCGTCAGTGCTGCGGCGAGTCCCAGCGCGAGGGCGGTCCCGGCCGCTTCGGCCGACTGCCCCGGAGCCGTACCGGTCGCGATCACATGGCCCACCCGTCCGCGGAAGTCCTCGGCCGGTGCGACCCGGGTTCCGGCCGGGCGGTAGAAGACGGCGTCGACGACACCGGGCACCGCGCGGGCCGCCGACTCGGCGGCGGCGACGTCCGCGAGGACGCTGTCGGTGCCGGCCGTGAGGAAACGGATCGAGGCCGCGCCCGCCGCGTCCGGCGTACCGGTGAGGTCGACGCGTTCGCCGAGTGCGGCCCGCACCTGGGCGCCGACCAGGTCGACGCCGCGCGCCCGGCGCACGAGCTCCGGGATCATGCCGCCGGCGAGCCGCGGATTGACCTCGATGACGCGGGCGACGTCGCCGTCGAGCCGGAGCTCGACGTGGGCCGCGCCCCAGCCGAGGCCGAGGGCCTTGACGGCGCGCACGGCCGTGTCGACGAGCGCGGCGGCCTGCGCGGCCGGGAGGACGGCGGGCACGTCGTGCCCCGTCTCGACGAACACCGGCGGCGCGCCGACGTGTTTGGTGACCGTGACGACGGCCTCCTCGCCGAAGACCTCCACCGAGAACTCGCGCCCGGTCAGGTACTGCTCGACGAGGACCACGCCCCGGGTGCGCAGCCCGCGTTCGTTGACCGTGGCGGCCAGCAGGCCCTTCGCGTGCTCGGCGACCTCGTCCCGGTCACGGCACAGGCGTACGCCCAGACTCCCCGAGCCCTGCACCGGCTTGACGACGACGGGACCGCCCAGCCACTGGGCGGCGGCGAGCGCCTCGGCGACGTCGCCGGCCACCGAGAAGCGGGGTACGGGCACTCCGGCCGTGTCCAGGGTGCGGCGCTGCGCGGACTTGTCGCGGCAGGCCCGGACGGCGTCGGCGGACGGCCCCGGCAGCCCGAGGCGCCGGGCGAGGCCGGCGGCCGTGGCGACGTAGTACTCGGAGCTGGAGAGCACCCCGGCGACCGGCGCGGCGGCGGCGAGGCCGGTCACGGCGGCCCACAGGGCGTCATCGTCGGAGGTGTCCACGACGACGGTGCGCAGACCGTCCTCGGCGGCGTACGGATAGCGGGCGGGATCCGCGCTCAGCAGGACGGGTACGGCTCCGAGATCGCGGGCCCGCTGGGCGAACTGGCGTCCCGTGCCGGTGGTATTGGACTCGACGAGGAGCAGCAGCGGGGTGGTCACGACCGCGCCTCCGGCGTCATCACGGCACCGAGGTCGTGGACCTCCGGCGTCATGACGTCACCGAGGTCGGCAGCCTCCGGCGTCATGACGTCGTCGAAGCCGCGGCGTGCCCACACCAGACGGGTCCACGAGGACGGGGCGTCCAGCGGATGGTCGACGGTGACCGGGCCGCCGGCCGTCGGCGCCGGCTCGATGCCCTGCTCGCGCAGCCACTCGGCGTGGTAGACGGTGGACTGGTAGCGGTAGCCCTCGTCGGGCAGCACCATGACGACCTTGCTGCCCGGGTTGCGCGCGGCCCACCAGGAGGCGACCTGGAAGGAGGCACCGCTGGTGGGGCCCATGAACAGGCCGTGGGTGCGGAAGAGTTCGTGGGTGGCGTGGAAGGCCTCGGGGGCGGTGACCCAGTGCACCTCGTCGTAGGCGCTGTGGCGCACGTTGCCCGGGTGGATGCTGCTGCCGAGGCCGCGCAGCGTGCGCGGCCCGTCGGGCGAGCCGAAGATGATCGAGCCGTGGGTGTCCACACCGACGAGGTGCAGCGCCGGGTCCGCCGGGCGCAGGGCGGCGGCGAGGCCGCCGGTGGAGCCGCCGGACCCGACCGGTCCGACCAGGCAGTCCACGGAGCCGACGGTCTCGCCGATGAGGTCGGCGACCGCGGCGTAGGCGCCGGGGTTGTCGGGGTTGTCGTACTGGCCGGGCACGAAGCTGTCGGGGTGGAGCCGGCGCAGTTCCTCGACGCGGGCGAGGCGGGCGCCCTGGATGCCGCCGCTCTGCCCGGCGTACTCGACGATCTCGACGGTGGCGCCCAGCATTTCGAGGCGGTTGCGCAGGTCGCGGTCGATGGCGGAGTCGCCCACGATGGTCAGGTCGTATCCGCGCAGTCGGCACACCATCGCCAGGCCGAGCGCGAAGGTGCCGGAGGAGGTCTCGATGACCCGGCTGCCGGGGCGCAGCAGTCCGGCGGCCTCGGCGCGGTCGATGATGTAGCGCGCCGGCAGCAGCTTCATCAGGCTGAACGCCGCCGCGTAGAGGTTGTCGGTCACCTGGATGATGCGGGGCAGCTCGGTGGCGTCCACCACCGAGTCGTGCAGCCTGCCGGCGCCCGCGATCGTGGTCGTAGTCATGTCAGTCACCCGTCGTGAAGATCCACTGCTCGTGGATGCCGATGTTGTGCAGCAGTCGCTGGGCGTGCTCGGTGCGGGCCTCGACCTCGGGGTCGTCGCGGTCGAAGAGGAGCCCGGCGATGTCCCCGCTGTGCGCGGCCTGGATGCCGAGGGCACCGGTCTCCCGGACGATGGCGCGCAGGCCGTCGAGGCGGGGGATGGGCAGGTGCCGCTGGTTGATGTCGGTACTGGCGGTGGCGACCGCCCCGACGAGGGCGACGTCCTTGGTGTGGATGGCCTCGCGCAGCATCACCTGGAGTTCGGCGAAGAGTTCGAGTTCCGCGCTGCCGTACTCGGCGGGCGGGAAGGCCAGCGTGTCGATGCCCTTGCCCTCGTTCTCGGGCCGCGAGCCGAAGCCGAGGACCCGCAGCACCGGCATGCGGTACCCGAAGTCCTCGATGACCTTGCCCTCCCGCTGCGCGAACAGCACCGAACTCTCGTTGAACATCAGGGAGTCGGACGCCGTCTCGGCCCGCACCGCGATCCGGGCGATCTCCTCGGGGGGCAGCGGGGACACCAGGGCGTCCTGCACGGCCCAGACCGCGGCGAGGACGTCGCTGGTGGACGAGCCGAAGCCACGGCAGAGCGGAACGTCGCCGGTGAGTTCGAGATGCCCGCCCACCGGCCCCTCCCCGGGCGGGACGCAGGCCTCGGCGGTGAGCTGCGCGGCCCGCGCCGCCTTGGACTTCCAGGCCGGGTGAACGGTCAGCTCCTCGCCCCGCGCGGGGATGAAGGAGGCCCGGGTGGTGTGGACGGTGCAGGGCAAGGTGACCAGCCCCCGGGTGAGCTGGCCCTGGTGCGGAAAGACGCCCTGGAGAATTTCGCCGTGATGTATCGGGGCCGAGGCGACGCCGACCCGCCAACCGGAATGATCCACCATGTCCTTGACTTCCTCTGGGGGCCGGACCGCACCACTCACAAGGCCTGGCCGATCGTGCGGACATCCCACACGCTAGGCAGCGCGCAGGCCCGGATCCGGCTGCTCGGGCGGCAGTATGCGGGCAGTTCGGTGCGCGGCCGACCGACGGGGGACGCGCCGGGGGCGTCGCGCAGGGGCGCGGAGGGCCGGCGTCGGGCAGGCTGTGGCCCGTACGAAGCCGGACGCGCCGGGGCCCGTACGGCGGTGGTGCTGCCGTACGGGCCCCTGACCGTCCAGGTGTTCAGATACGGGCAGGTCGCAGCCTGCGGGCCAGGACCCGGCCGATCGCCCGCAGCGGCTCCGCCTCGGTCATCCGGGCGTGCTCGCAGTCGACGGCGAACTCCTCGACACGGCCGCTCACATACGGCGCCCAGGCCTCGGCGCCCGAGGAGGGAGCCGGAGTGCCGGTGGCGTCGAAGAACACCGCGTCCCCGCCGAAGCGGACGTCCGGCACGTACCGGTAGCGCATCCGCAGGTTGTCGAGGGTGGCCGCCACGACGGCCGCCGCCTGCGCGTGTTCGAGGGCGCCGAGCACCGGGTCCGACCGGCGCAGCGCCTCGGCGAGTTCACCGATGTCCGGCGCCGTGTCCGCACAGCGCACCGCGATCGTCTCACCGGCTGAGCCGAGCAGGGCGGTCAGCACGTGCCGGCCGTCGATCTCCGGCGCACGGAATCCGTCGGGCAGCGGATAGGAGTCGAGGAGCGCAAGCAGGGCGACCTCCTCCCCCGCCGCTTCGAGACGGGCCGCGACGGCGTGCGCGACCAGACCGCCGAAGGACCAGCCGAGCAGGTGGTACGGGCCCTGCGGCTGGATCCTGCGGATCTCGGCGAGGTAGTCGTCGGCCATCTCCTCGATGGCGGTCGGCGCGTCGTGCGGGCCGCCGAGCCTGCGCGCCTGCAGCGCGATGACCGGTCGGTCCTGGTCGAGGTGGGGCAGCAGACCGGCGTACCCCCAGCTCATCCCGGACACGGCGTGGACGCAGAACAGCGGCGGCTCACCGGAGTTCGTCTCCGTGACGGCCCGGATGGGCAGCACGGTATCGAGGGGGTCTTCGCCGCTGCCCGCCGCGATCTGCTCGGCGAGCAGGGCCGGGGTGGGACTCCGGAACAGATCGCTGATGGTGATGCGGGTGTCCCAGACGGCACGGATGCGGCTGATGAGCCGGGTGGCGCGGAGGGAGTGTCCGCCGCGGTGGAAGAAGTTGTCGTCGATGCCGACGGAGTCGAGGCCGAGGTTGTCGGCGAACAGCCCGCAGAGGATCTCTTCGGCGGGGTTACGGGGGGCTCGTCCGCCCTCCGAGCCGGTGGTGTCGTCGGGGGCGGGCAGGGCACGGCGGTCGAGCTTGCCGTTGACCGTACGGGGCAGGGCGTCGAGGACGACGAAGGCCGAGGGCACGAGGTGTTCGGGCAGCCGGGCGGCGACGTGCCGACGCAGCTCCTCCGGTGCCGCCTCACCGACCACGTACGCGACCAGACGCTTGTCGCCCGGCCGGTCCTCCCGCACGACGGCGGCGGCCTGCACCACCGAGGCGTGTGCCATCAGCGCGGACTCGATCTCGCCCGGCTCGATCCGGAAGCCGCGCAACTTGATCTGCTCGTCGCCACGGCCCAGATACTCCAGGGCGCCCTCCTTGTTCCAGCGGGCCAGGTCACCCGTGCGATACATCCGCGCACCGGCGGGCCCGTAGGGGTTCCCGACGAAACGGTCCGCCGTCAGCGCCGGCTGACCGATGTACCCGTGCGCGAGACCGTGCCCCGCCACGTACAACTCACCGGGAACACCCGGGGCCACCAGCTCCAGGTTCTCGTCCAGGACGTAGGCGTGCTTACCGGCGAGGGGACTGCCGACCGGGATGCTTGCCGCGCCCGCGAGACCCGGCTCGATCACGAACGCCGTCGTGAACCCCATGCTCTCCGCCGGCCCGTAACCGTTCAGGAGATGCAGCCGAGGATGGTCGGCCAGGGCCCTGGCCGTGTGCGTCGGGGACGCCGCTTCACCGGCGGTCATGGCCTCCTTGACGTGGGCGAAGGTCTCCGGGTGCTCGTCGAGCATGTGGTTGAAGAGGCTCGCGGACATCTGGAGCGTGGTGACCTGGTGCTGTTCCACCAGCTCGGCGATCAGCAGCGGGTCCGTGTGCTGACCGGGCTGGAGGACACACACACCGCCGTGCAGCAGCGGACCGAACACCTCAAGGGCGAACGCGTCCCACGACACCGGCGAGCACTGCAGGAAGGTCTGCTCCGGACCGAAGGCCAGATAGTCCGGACCGACGAACGTCGCCGCCAACGCCCGGTGCGAGGCCATGACCCCCTTCGGCAGACCCGTCGAACCCGACGTGAACATCACGCACGCGACGGATTCGGGTGATCCGCCGGTCTCCACGGCAGCCCCTGAGAGCCCGCTCACCTCGACGATCTCCGCCGTCAGATCGACGACCACCGCACCCGTGGACAGCGCCGGCAGAAGCGTCTGCGTGATCAGAGCAGTCGGGGACACCTGCCCAAGCACACCGTTCAGCCGCTCCACCGGGAACAGCGGGTCCAGCATCGTGTACCCCGCACCCGCCTTCAGTACGGCAAGCAACGCCGCCACCATCTGCGGCGAACGCTCCACATGCACACCCACCAGATCCCCGGGCCGCACACCCCGACCCGTCAGATGACGTGCCAGCCGGTTCGACCAGACATCCAACTCCCCGTAGGAGACGACCTGATCCTCGAAGACGAGGGCCGTCGCCTCGGGCGACCGCGCCGCCTGCCCCGCGAACAGACCGTCGAGACCGAGTTCCGGGCTGTCGGTCCGTGCGCCGGCCCACGCCGTGAGCTGATCCCGCTCGTCCTCCTGGAGGAGCGCCATCGTGCCGACCCGGGCGTCGGGTTCGGTCGCGGCGGACTCCAGGAGGAGCAGCATGCGGTCCAGCAGACGCTCGATCGTTTCGGGGCCGTAGAGGTCGGTGGCGTACTCGACGGTGATGTCGAGCCCGTCCGGACTCCCGTCGGCCGCACGCCGCTCACCGAAGGCGAACGTCAGGTCGAACTTCGCGATCCGCAACTCCGGAGCCACGAACTCCGCCCGCAGATCCCCGAGCCCAGGTGCGCCCACCGCCGTGTCACCCACGGTGAGCATCACCTGGAACAACGGATGCCGAGACGCCGACCGCTCCGGATTGAGCACCTCGACGAGCCGGTCGAACGGAAGGTCCTGATGAGCCCATGCGGCGAGATCCGATTCCCGCACCCGGCCCAACACCTCACGGAAGGTGGGATCACCACCCACATCCGTACGCAGAACCAACGTATTGACGAAAAAGCCCACGAGATCATCGAGAGCCTGATCCGTCCGCCCCGCGACCGGCGAACCGATCGGGACATCTGTACCGGCACCACACCGTGAGAGCACGGTGGCCACGGCGGCCTGGGCCACCATGAACAGGGTGGTTCCGGTCTCCCGCGCCAGCCCGGTCAGGGCAGCGTGCGTGTGTGCGGGGGCGGTCACCTCGTGGGTGGCCCCGCGATAGGAGGCGACGGCCGGCCGGGGCCGGTCCGCAGGGAGGGTCGCCTCCTCGGGCAGATCGGCCAACTGCTGTCGCCAGAAGGCGACTTGGCGCTCCTCATCGATGGCGAGGAGACTCCGCTGCCACAGGGTGTAGTCGGCGTACTGGACCGGGAGCGGCGCCCAGTCGGGGGCGGCGCCCGCGCCGCGGGCCGTGTACGCCGTGGCGAGGTCCCGCAGGAGCGGGCCGTTCGACCAGCCGTCGGAGGCGATGTGGTGCATCACCACCAGAAGCACGTGCTTCCCGGGGGACAGCTCCAGCAGGTCCGCGCGGATGGGCAGGTCCGTGGAGAGGTCGAACGTGGTGCCGGACAGTCCGGCCAGCACCTGGGGCAGCGACTCCTCCGTCACCGGGGTCACCGGGAGCGCGAGGTCGGTCGCCGCGAGGGAGCGGATCGCCTGGTGCGGCGAGCCACCCTCCGAGGGGAAGGAGGTCCGAAGGGATTCGTGGCGCACGACGACGTCGACGAGCGCGAGACGCAGGGCCTCCACGTCGATGCGGCCGGTGAGCCGTACGGCCAGGGGAATGTTGTACGTGGGAGAGGGACCCTCCATCTGGTCGAGGAACCACAGGCGTTGCTGGGCGGAGGAGAGCGGGAGCCGCTCGGGCCGCTCCCCTGCCACCAGCGCGGGGCGCTCTTCCTCGCCGCCGTCGCTCACCGCGATCAGCTCGGCGAGCCGCGCCACGGTGGGGTGCTGGAAGATCTCCCGCACTCCGAGCCTCACGCCGAAGGCTTCGCGGATCCTGGAGGTGAGTTTGGTGGCGCGGAGGGAGTGTCCGCCGCGGTGGAAGAAGTTGTCGTCGATGCCGACGGAGTCGAGGCCGAGGTTGTCTGCGAACAGACCGCAGAGGATCTCCTCGGCCGGATTGCGCGGAGCCCGTCCGCCCTCGGAGGCGGAGGCGTCGTCGGGGGCGGGCAGGGCACGGCGGTCGAGCTTGCCGTTGACCGTACGGGGCAGGGCGTCGAGGACGACGAAGGCCGAGGGCACGAGGTGTTCGGGCAGCCGGGCGGCGACGTGCCGACGCAGCTCCTCCGGTGCCGCTTCCCCGACCACGTACGCGACCAGACGCTTGTCGCCCGGCCGGTCCTCCCGTACGACCGCGGCAGTCTGGACCACCGAGCCGTGCGCCATCAACGCCGCTTCGATCTCCCCGGGTTCGATGCGGAAACCGCGCAGCTTGATCTGCTCATCGCCACGGCCCAGATACTCCAGGGCACCCTGCTTGTTCCAGCGGGCCAGGTCACCGGTCCGGTACATCCGCGCGCCGGAAGGACCGTACGGATTCGCGACGAAACGGTCCGCCGTCAGCGCCGGCTGACCGATGTACCCGTGGGCGAGACCGTGCCCCGCGACGTACAACTCCCCCGGCACACCCGGAGCCACCGGCTCCAGATTCGCGTCCAGAACGTACGCGTGCTTGCCCGCCAGCGGACCACCCACCGGAATGCTCGCCGCACCGGCGGCCACCCCCGGGTCGATCACGAACGCCGTCGTGAACCCCATGCTCTCCGCCGGCCCGTAACCGTTCAGGAGATGCAGCTGCGGATGGTCGGTGAGGGCTCGGGTGACGTGTGCCGGTGAGGCGGCCTCGCCCGCCGTCATGGCCTCGCGGATTCCCCTGAAGACCGCCGGGTGCTCGTCGAGCATGTGGTTGAAGAGGCTCGCGGACATCTGGAGCGTGGTGACCTGGTGCTGTTCCACCAGCTCGGCGATCAGCAGCGGGTCCGTGTGCTGACCGGGCTGGAGGACACACACACCGCCGTGCAGCAGCGGACCGAACACCTCAAGGGCGAACGCGTCCCACGACACCGGCGAGCACTGCAGGAAGGTCTGCTCCGGACCGAAGGCCAGATAGTCCGGACCGACGAACGTCGCCGCCAACGCCCGGTGCGAGGCCATGACCCCCTTCGGCAGACCCGTCGAACCCGACGTGAACATCACGCACGCCACCGATTCCGGCGACCCGCCCGTCTCCACCGCCGCGCCCGACAGCCCGCTCACCTCGACGATCTCCGCCGTCAGATCGACGACCACCGCACCCGTGGACAGCGCCGGCAGATGCGTCTGCGTGATCAACGCGGCCGGGGCCACCTGCCCAAGCACACCGTTCAGCCGCTCCACCGGGAACAGCGGGTCCAGCATCGTGTACCCCGCACCCGCCTTCAGTACGGCAAGCAACGCCGCCACCATCTGCGGCGAACGCTCCACATGCACACCCACCAGATCCCCCGGCCGCACACCCCTACCCGTCAGATGACGCGCCAGCCGGTTCGACCAGACATCCAACTCCCCGTACGACACCACCTGATCCTCGAAGACGAGGGCCGTCGCCTCGGGCGACCGCGCCGCCTGCCCCGCGAACAGACCGTCGAGGCCCAGACGGGGCGCGTCGGTGGCCGGCCCCGACCACTCGGTCAGGTGCCGGTCCTCCTCCTCGCTGAGCAGCGCCAGCCGGGAGATCGGCCGGTCGGGGTCGGACACCGCGTCCGTCAGGAGGCGGGTGAGGCGGTGCGCGACGGCCTCGGCCGTGGAGTGCTCGTAGAGGTCGGTGGCGTACTCGACGGTGATGTCGAGCCCGTCCGGACTCCCGTCGGCCGCACGCCGCTCACCGAAGGCGAACGTCAGGTCGAACTTCGCGATCCGCAACTCCGGAGCCACGAACTCCGCCCGCAGATCCCCGAGCCCAGGTGCGCCCACCGCCGTGTCACCCACGGTGAGCATCACCTGGAACAACGGATGCCGAGACGCCGACCGCTCCGGATTGAGCACCTCGACGAGCCGGTCGAACGGAAGGTCCTGATGAGCCCATGCGGCGAGATCCGATTCCCGCACCCGGCCCAACACCTCACGGAAGGTGGGATCACCACCCACATCCGTACGCAGAACCAACGTATTGACGAAAAAGCCCACGAGATCATCGAGAGCCTGATCCGTCCGCCCCGCGACCGGCGAACCGATCGGGACATCTGTACCGGCACCACACCGTGAGAGCACGGTGGCCACGGCGGCCTGGGCCACCATGAAGGCGGTGGTGCAGGTTTCGCGTGCGAGCCCGGTGAGTGCCCGGTGGACCGGGGCGGGGCAGGACACGGTGAGGGTGGCGCCCTGGTAGGAGGCGACGGCGGGCCGGGGCCGGTCCGCCGGCAGTGTGGCCTCCTCGGGGAGGTCCGCCAACGCATGACGCCAGTGGTCGAGTTGGGGAAGCTGTTCCGCGCCGAGGAGGTCTCGCTGCCACAGCGTGTAGTCGGCGTACTGGACCGGGAGCGGCGCCCAGTCCGGCGCGGCGCCCGCACCGCGGGCCTCGTAGGCGCGGCCGAGGTCGGCGAAGAAGGGGGCGTTCGACCAGCCGTCGGAGGCGATGTGGTGGGTGACGACCATGAGGACGTGTTCCTCGGTCGCCAGCTCGAACAGGGCCGCGCGGATCGGCAGTTCGGTGGTGAGGTCGAAGACCTGGGCGCTCTCCTCGGCGAGCAGTCCGGGGAGGTCTTCCTCGGTGGCCTGCGCCGTCGTCAGAGGTACCTCGATCCCGTCGGCGGCGAGGATGTGCTGGTGGGCCTCGCCGTCGGCGGTCCGGAAGACCGTCCGCAGGGATTCGTGGCGTACGACGACGTCGGCGAGGGCGAGGCGCAGCGCCTCCGTGTCGAGGGTGCCGGTGAGCCGTACGGCCAGCGGGATGTTGTAGGTCGCCGAGGGGCCTTCCATCTGGTCGAGGAACCACAGGCGCTGCTGCGCGGACGACAGCGGCACCCGCTCGGGCCGCTCCTGGACGGTCAGCGCGGGGCGGGCGGGCTCGCCGCTGCCCGCCGCGACGAGTTCGGCGAGCTGGGCCACGGTCGGGTGCTGGAAGATGTCGCGCACGGTGATCCGCGTACCGAGAGCGGCACGGATGCGGCTGACCAGCCGCGTGGCGAGCAGGGAGTGGCCGCCGAGCCGCAGGAAGTGGTCGTCGACGGTGACGGAGGCGCGGCCGAGGACGTCGGCGAACAGGCCGCACAGCACCTCCTCGACGGGAGTGCGCGGGGCGCGGCCGTCGCTCTCGCCGCTCAGCACGGGCTGCGGCAGGGCGCGACGGTCGAGCTTGCCGTTGCCGGTCAGCGGCAGGGCGTCGAGGACGACGAACGCGGACGGCACCATGTACTCGGGCAGGGCGTCGACGGCGTGACCGCGCAGGGCGCCGGTGTCGACCGCTTCGCCTCCGTCGCCGACGACGTAGGCGACGAGTCGCTTGTCCCCCGGCCGGTCCTCGCGGACGATCACCGCGGCCTGCGCCACCGTGGCGTGGGCCACGAGCGCCGACTCGATCTCGCCCGGCTCGATGCGGAACCCGCGCAGCTTCACCTGCTGGTCCGCCCGCCCCAGGTACTCGATCTCGCCCTCCCGCGACCAGCGCACGAGGTCACCGGTCCGGTACATCCGGGATCCGGCGGCGGAGCCGTACGGGTCGGCGACGAACCGTTCGGCGGTCTGCGCCGGGCGGCCCAGATAGCCGCGGGCGAGGCCGGCGCCCGCGATGTACAGCTCGCCGGGGACTCCGGGCGCGACCAGGCCGAGGTGGTCGTCGAGGACGTACAGCCGGGTGTTGTCGAGGGGGCGGCCGATGGGCAGCGCGCCGTCGTGGGCGAACGGCCGGCGGACCGGGTGCGAGGTCGCGAACGTCGTGGTCTCCGTCGGACCGTAGCCGTTGACCACGGTCAGGTCCGGGCAGGCCTCCATCACCCGGCGTACGGCCTCCGGCGGCACCACGTCACCGCCCGTCCACACCTCTCCGAGGCCCGCGAAGGCGGCCGGGTCCTCCTCCGCCACCAGCCGGAACAGACCCGCGGTCAGCCACAGGCCGGTGATCGACTCCTCGGCGAGGACGGTCGCCATCGCCGCCGTGTCGAGGACGCCGGGCGGGGCGACCGCCACGGTGCCGCCCGTCAGCCACGGCACCCACAGTTCGTAGGTCGTGGCGTCGAAGGTGTGCGGGGAGTGGAAGAGCACGCGCGCGTGGGCGGGCCGGGTCCAGCGCCGGTCCAGGGCGAGTTCGGCGACGTTGCGGTGGGTGATGGCGACGCCCTTCGGCACCCCCGTCGAGCCCGAGGTGAACATCACGTAGAGCCACTGGTCGGGGTGAGTGGTGACCTCGGGGGCGGTCTCCGGGTGGGCGGCGAGCGCCGGGTCCCGGTCGAGGCCGTCGACCAGCACCGTCCGCACGCCGGTCGTCTCGGTGAGGATCTCGTGGTCGGCGAGCGTCGGGTCGACGAGCAGCAGGGGCGCGGCCGTGTCGGCGAGGATGCGGGCGAGCCGGGAGGCCGGGTCGACGGAGTTGAGCGGGGCGTACACACCACCGGCCTTGGTGATGGCGAGGAGGGACAGGACCAGGTCGACCGAGCGTTCCATCAGGACGGCGACGACGGTCTCGGGCCCGACCCCGAGCGAGGCGAGGTGGTGCGCGAACCGGTTGGAGAGTGCGTCGACCTCGGCGTACGTGTAGCCGCGGCCGGCCTGGGTGAGGGCCACCGCGTCCGGGGTGCGTGCGGTCTGCTCGGCGAAGAGGGCGGCGAGCGAGGCGTCCGGTACGGGGGTGGCGCGGCCGGTCCGGGTGTCCAGGAGCAGGGTGCGCTCGGCCTCGTCGAGCAGGTCGAGTCCGGACAGCGGTGTGTCGGGGTGGGCGACGGCCTCGGTGAGCAGCCGGCCGAGCCGGGCGAGCAGGGCTTCGACGGTCTCGGGGTCGTACAGGTCGGTGGCGTACTCGGCGGTGATGTCGAGACCACCGGGGCGGCCTTCGTCGGTGAGGTGCTCGTCGAATCCGACGGTGAGGTCGAACTTGGCGGTGCTGGTGGGCGAGTACTCGGCGCGCGTCACGAGGCCGGGGAAGTCGGCGCCGGCGGACGAGGTACCCGATTCCGCTCCCGCCTGCACCAGGGTCAGCATCACCTGGAAGAGGGGGTGCCGGTCGCCGGTGCGCTCGGGGTTGAGGGCCTCGACGAGCCGGTCGAAGGGCAGGTCCTGGTGCGCCCAGGCGGCCAGGTCGGTGGCCCGTACGCGCTCCAGGAGCTCCCGGAAGGTCGGGTCGCCGCTCACGTCGGTGCGCAGTACGAGGGTGTTCACGAAGAAGCCCACGAGGTCGTCGAGTGCCTCGTCGGTGCGGCCCGCGACCGGGGAGCCGACGGGGACGTCGCTCCCGGCGCCGGAGGCGGCCAGCACGGTCGCGAGCGCCGCCTGCGCCGCCATGAAGAGGGTGGCGCCGCTCCCCCGGGCCAGCTCGACGAGCGCCGCGTGGGTCGCGGGCGGGCAGTGGAGGGTGCGGGTGTCGCCGCGGTAGGAGGCGACGGCGGGGCGCGGCCGGTCGGTCGGCAGGGTGGCCTCGGCGGGAAGTCCGGCCAGCCGCTCGCGCCAGTAGCCGATCTGCCGGGCCATGACGCTGTCCTCGGCGTCCGCCTCGCCCAGCAGTTCGTGCTGCCAGAGGGTGTAGTCGGCGTACTGGATCTCCAGGGGGTCCTGCTCGGGGGCGCGGCCGGCGGTGCGGGCACGGTAGGCGTGGGCGAGGTCGCGCAGCAGCGGGGCGATGGACCAGCCGTCGGAGGCGATGTGGTGCATGACGACGAGCAGGACGTGCTCGTCGTCGGCGGCGTCCGCCTGCCCGTCCTCCTTCGCGAGGCGGATCAGGCGCGCCTCCACCGGCAGGTCGGCGGCCAGGTCGAAGACATGGGCCGACTCGGCCGCGAGGACCCCCGGGAGGGTCTCCTCGGTGGCCGTGAGGACGGGCAGGTCGGGCCGTACGTCCGCGGCCTCGCGTATCTCCTGGTAGGGGGTGCCGTCGCGCTCCGGGTAGACGGTGCGCAGGCTCTCGTGCCGGGTGACGACGTCACCGAGGGCCAGGGTCAGTGCCTCGGTGTCGAGGGTGCCGGTGAGGCGGAGGGCCAGCGGGATGTTGTAGGTCGCCGACGGGCCCTCCAGCTGGGCGAGGAACCACAGGCGCTGCTGGGCGTATGACAGGGGAATCACTGGGAGGCTCCCATCCGGCGCATCGGCCGCAGCTTGGGTCGCGCGGTCTCGGCGCGGTCGAGTCGCTCGGCCAGGGCGGCCACGTTCGGGTTCTCGAAGAGGGCGGGGACGGGGAGTTCCGCCCCGAGGGCGGTGCGGATCCGGCTGATCAACCGGGTGGCGAGCAGCGAGTGCCCGCCGAGGCGGAAGAAGTCGTCGTCGATGGTGACGGCGGGGACGCCGAGAACGTCGGCGAACAGCCCGCACAGGACTTCCTCGCGCGGGTTGCGCGGCTGCCGGCCGGTGCTGACGGTCGCGGCGGGCGGTGCGGGCAGGGCGCGGCGGTCGAGTTTGCCGTTGGAGGTCAGCGGCAGGGCGTCCAGGACCAGGAAGGCGGACGGGACCATGTAGTCGGGCAGGAGCCCGTCGGCGTGGGTGCGGAGCAGGTCGGGGTCCGGTGCGGGGGCGGTACCGGCGTGTCCGACGAGGTAGGCGACGAGGCGCTTGTCGCCGGGCCGGTCCTCGCGGACGATCACGGCGGCCTGCGCCACGGAGTCGTGGGCGGCCAGGGCGGACTCGATCTCCCCGGGTTCGATGCGGAACCCGCGCAGCTTCACCTGCTGGTCCGCCCGCCCCAGGTACTCGATCTCGCCCTCCGGCGACCAGCGGACGAGGTCCCCGGTCCGGTACATCCGTGAACCCGGCGGCCCGTACGGGTCGGCGACGAACCGCTCGGCGGTGAGCGCCGGCCGGTCGAGGTAGCCCTGGGCGAGTCCGGTACCGGCGATGTACAGCTCGCCCTGGACGCCGGCGGGCAGCAGGCCGAGGTGTTCGTCGAGGACGTACAGGCGGGTGTTGTCGAGGGGGCGGCCGATGGGCAGCGCTCCCGTGTAGTCGAAGGGCCGGTGGAGGGGGTGGGACGTCGCGAACGTCGTCGTCTCCGTCGGACCGTAGACGTTGAACACGGTCAGGTCCGGGCAGGCCTCCATCACTCGGCGTACCGCGTTCGGCGGCACCACGTCCCCGCCCGTCCACACCTCCCCGAGCCCCGCGAACGCCCCCGGATCCTCTTCCGCGACCAGCTGGAACAGGCCCACCGTCAGGAACATTCCGGTGACCGATTCCTTCGCGAGGACCGCGGCGAGCGCCGCCGTGTCGAGCAGGCCCGGCGGGGCGACGACGACCGTGCCGCCGGACAGCAGGGGTGTCCACAGCTCGTACGTCGTCGCGTCGAAGGCGAGCGGCGAGTGCAGCAGGACGCGGCGGTGGGCGTCGCCGGTGAACCGGGTCTCGGCGGCCAGTTCGGCGATGTTGCGATGGGTGACGGCGACGCCCTTGGGCACACCGGTCGATCCGGAGGTGAACATCGCGTAGGCGAGCTGCTCGGGGTGGACGTCGACCTCGGGATCGGTGTCGGGCATGTCCGCCGAGGACTGGTGGATCGTCATCGCCCGTGCGCCCGGCGGGAGTTCGATGTCCGATGAGTCGCGGTCGGTGACGAACAGGGACCCGCCGGACATCCGCACGATGAGCTCGATGCGGTCCGCCGGATAGCGGGTGTCCAGCGGTATGTACACCGCGCCCGCCTTCACCACGGCGAGGATCGCCACGACGGCTTCCAGGGAACGTTCGAGGAAGAGGACGACCCGCGAGCCGGGTCGCACCCCCTCGGCGATCAGCCGGTGGGCCAACCGGTTGGCGCGCCGGTCGAGTTCCGCGTACGTCAGCCGCTCCCCGCCCAGAGTGACGGCGACGGCCTCGGGGGTGCGGGCGACCTGCACGGCGAACAGCTGCGGCAGCGAGGCGGCCGGGCGGGAGTGCGGGGTGCCGTGCCAGGTGTCGAGGAGCCGCGTCCGCTCGTCGGCGGCCAGGACGTCGAGGTCTCCGATCGGTACGTCGGGGGCGCCTGCCGCCGCTTCGAGGAGCCGGACCAGACGGGCGGTGACGGCCGAGACACTGGCCGCCTCGTAGAGGTCGGTGGCGTACTCGACGGTGACGCCGAGGCCGGCCGGGCCGCCGTCGGCCGCCCGGTGCTCGTGGAAGGTGAACGTGAGGTCGAACTTGGCGATGTCGAGGGCGGTGAACTCCGACTCGGCTCGCAGGCCCGGGAGTCGCGGCACGGGACCGGCCGCGTCGGTGACCGACAGCATGACCTGGAAGAGGGGGTGACGGGCGGCGGAGCGCTCGGGGTTGAGGGTCTCCACGAGCCGGTCGAAGGGAACGTCCTGGTGCGCCCAGGCAGCCAGGTCGGTGGCCCGCACCCGCTCCAGGAGTTCCCGGAAGGTCGGGTTGCCGCTGACGTCGGTGCGCAGCACCAGCGTGTTCACGAAGAAGCCGACCAGGTCTTCGACGGCCTCGTCGGTCCGTCCGGCGACCGGTGAGCCGAGCGGGATGTCGGCTCCGGCGCCGGAGCGCGACAGGAGGACCGCGGTGGCCGCCTGCGCCACCATGAAGAGGGTCGTGCCGTTCTCGCGGGCCAGTCGGGTGAGCGCGGTGTGCAGGTCCGCGGGGCACTGGACGGTGAGGGAGGCGCCGCGGTACGAGGCGGTGGCCGGGCGCGCCCGGTCGGCGGGCAGCGTCGCCTCCTCCGGGAGCCGGTCGAGCGCCTCGCGCCAGTGGTCGAGCTGCCGCTCCTCGTCGGCGGCGAGCAGCGCCTGCTGCCAGAGGGCGTAGTCGGCGTACTGGACGGGCAGCGGCGCCCAGTCGGGTGCCGCGCCCTCGACGCGGGCCGTGTAGGCGGCGCCGAGGTCCCGCATGAGCGGCGTGTTGGACCAGCCGTCGGAGGCGATGTGGTGGGTCACGAGGAGCAGGACGTGCTCGTCGTCCGCGAGCCGCACCAGGTCGGCGCGGACGGGCAGTTCGCGGGCCAGGTCGAAGGTCGTGGCGGACAGGTCGCGCAGCACCGCGGGCAGCGCCTCGCCCGTCGCCGGGATGACCGGCAGGTCTAGCCGTACCTCGGCGGCCGGCACGACGACCTGGTGGGGTGTGCCCTGCTCGGCGGGGAAGACGGTGCGCAGCGCCTCGTGCCGCCCGACGACGTCGGTCAGGGCCAGCCGCAGCGCGTCGGCGTCGAGGGTGCCGGTGAGGCGTACGGCGAGGGGGATGTTGTACGTCGCCGAGGCACCCTCCAGCTGGTCGAGGAACCAGAGCCTCCGCTGGGCGGCGGACAGCGGCACCCGCTCGGGCCGTACGCCCGCCGCCAGGGCCGGGCGTCGGCCCTGACCGTCGGCACCGGCATCGACGTCGGCGAGGAACTCCGCGAGTCCGGCGACGGTGGGGCAGCGGAAGAGGTCCCGTACGGACACCTGTGCACCGAGTGTGTGCCGGATGCGGCTGACCAGCCGCGTACCGAGCAGGGAGTGTCCGCCGAGGCGGAAGAAGTCGTCGTCGATGGAGACCGCGGGCAGTCCGAGGGCGTCGGCGAACAGCCCGCACAGCACCTCCTCGACGGGGGTACGACCCTGCCGGCCGCCGGGTCCGGTGCCGAGCCGGGGTGCGGGCAGGGCGCGGCGGTCGAGCTTGCCGTTGGCGGTCAGCGGGAGGACGTCGAGTTCGACGAACGCGGAGGGGACCATGTATTCGGCGAGCCGCTGCGCGCAGTGCCGACGGAGACCGTCGGTGTCGATGCGGGTCCCGGGCGCGGGGACGACGTAGGCGACGAGTCGCTTGTCGCCGGGCCGGTCCTCGCGGACGATCACGGCGGCCCGCGCCACGGAGTCATGGGCGAGAAGCGCGGTCTCGATCTCGCCGAGTTCGATGCGGAAACCGCGGAGCTTCACCTGCTGGTCGGCACGCCCCTCGAAGACGATCTCGCCGAACTCGTTCCACCGGGCCAGGTCCCCGGTCCGGTACATCCGCTCCCCGGCGGGACCGAAGGGATCCGCGACGAACCGCTCGGCACTGAGCGCGGACCGGCCCACGTACCCCCGGGCCAGATGACTGCCGGCGACGTACAACTCCCCCACCACCCCGGGAACCACCGGCCTCAGACCCCCGTCGAGCACGTACATCCGGGTGTTGGCCATCGGCACACCCAGATGCAGCCGCTCCACCGTCCGCTCACCCGGCCCGAACGCCTGGAAACTGCAGAACACCGTCGACTCCGTCGGCCCGTACGCATGCACCACCGACGTACCCGGGCAGGACTCAAGCACCCGCCGCAGCGCCGGCGCCGACAGCACGTCACCGCCCGTCCAGATCTCCTCCAGATCCGACAGCGACTCCACGGCCTCCGACGCCATCGCGTCGAAGAGGGCCGTCGTGAAGTACACCGCGGTGATCTCCTGCTCGACGATCGCCCGCGCCAGCTCGCCGATGTCGACCTTCGGCGCCCGCAGCACCACCGCCGTGCCGCCGCTCAGCAGCGGCACCCACAGCTCGTACGTCGACGAGTCGAACGCGAGAGGCGAGTACGCAAGGACCCGGCGGTGCCGCTCCCCCGACCCCCACCAGGGATCCAGCGCCAACTCCACGACGTTCCGGTGGGTGTTCGCCACACCCTTAGGCACACCGCTCGAACCCGAGGTGTACATCACGTACGCCAACTGATCGGGGTGGGTCACCCGTTCGGGCGTCGCTGCGACGTCCTCGTCGAGGAGCGCCCGCACGTCAGGGGCCGGCAGCGTGTCCACCTCCCGCGCGAACCCCACGTCCCGGGACGGACGATCGGTGACGAGAAGAGGCGCGCCCGTGTCGGCGAGGATGAACGCGAGGCGCTCCTCCGGCTGGCGCGGGTCGAGCGGCACGTACGCGCCGCCCGCCTTGAGGACGGCGAGGACCGCGACCACGAACTCCGGCGACCGGTCGAGGAAGAGACCGACGGCCGCACCCGGCCGGACACCGCGCTCGGCCAGGCGGACGGCGAACGCGTCCGAGGCGCGGTCGAGTTCGCGGTACGTCACCTCCCGCTGCCCGCACACCAGCGCCACGGCGTCCGGGGTCCGTGCGGCCTGGGCGGTGAACAGCTCGTGCAGCGCACCCTCGGGGAGCCGTACGGCGGTGTCGTTGTAGTCGGCGAGCAGGGCGTGGCGCTGCGCCGTGGAGAGCAGTTCGATGTCGGCGATCTTGACGTCCGGGTCGGCGATCACGGCGTCCAGGACCCGCGCGAGCCGTTCGCCGGCCGCCTCGACGGTGTCGGGGTCGTACAGGTCGGTGGCGTACTCCAGGACGATGTCCAGGCCGTTGGGGTGGCCGACCCGGTCGCGGTGCTCGTAGAAGTTGACGGTGAGGTCGAACTTGGCGATGCCCGCGCTCAGTTGCCGGGTCTCGGTGCGCACGCCCGGCAGCCGCGGCGCGGCCTCGGCGGCCTCGGCCAGGGTGAGCATGACCTGGAAGAGGGGGTGACGGGCGGCGGAGCGCTCGGGGTTGAGGGTCTCGACGAGCCGGTCGAAGGGCAGGTCCTGATGGGCCCAGGCGGCCAGGTCGGTCTCCCGGACCCGGTCGAGGAGTTCCCGGAACGTCGGGTCGCCCGAGGCGTCGGTGCGCAGCACGAGGGTGTTGACGAAGAACCCGACGAGGTCCTCCACCGCCTCGTCGGTGCGCCCGGCGACGAGTGAGCCGAGGGGGATGTCGGTGCCCGCCCCGGAGCGGGACAGCAGGGCCGTGGTGGCCGCCTGCGCGACCATGAACAGGGTCACGCCGTGTTCCCTGGCCAGGGTGCTGAGCGCCTGGTGGGTCTCGGCCGGGCAGTGCACGGTGTGGGTGGCGCCGCGGTAGGAGGCCACGACGGGGCGGGGCCGGACGGTGGGCAGCGTGACCTCGGTGGGCAGCTGGGCGAGCGCCTCGCGCCAGTGGGCGAGCTGGCTCTCCTCCTGGTCGGCGAGCAGGTCCCGCTGCCACAGGGCGTAGTCGGCGTACTGGGCCGGCAGCGGCTCCCAGTCGGGCGCCGCGCCCTGGGTGCGGGCCGTGTAGGCGGCGCCGAGGTCCCGCATGAGGGGCGTGTTCGACCAGCCGTCGGAGGCGATGTGGTGGACGACGAGTACGAGCACGCTCCGGGTCGGCGTGAGTTCCAGGAGCACGACGTGCAGGGGGAGTTCGGCGGCCAGGTCGAAGAGGTGGGCGGTCTCCTCCGCGAGCCGGGCGGGCAGCTCGTCCTCGGTGACGGCGGCGACGGTGAGCGGCACGGTCACCTCGTCGGGGTCGGCGATGTGCTGGTGCGGTTCGCCCTCGTGCACCGGGTAGCTGGTGCGGAGGACCTCGTGGCGGGCGATCACGTCCCCGAGTGCCTGCCGCAGGGCCTCCTGGTCGACGGTGCCGGTGAGGTGTACGGCGAGGGGGATGTTGTAGGTGGCGGACGGGCCCTCCATCTGGTCGAGGAACCAGAGTCGGCGCTGGGCGGCCGAGAGCGGGAGGTCGTCGTCGGGCCGGCCGGTGACGGTGAGCACGGGGCGCGGGGCCTGATCGGTGCCGGAGGCGATCCGCCGGGCGAGCCCGGCGACGGTCGGGCTCTGGAAGAAGTCGGGCAGGGAGAGGCCGGTGGCCAGGGCGGTGCGGATGCGGCCGACGAGGCGGGTGGCGAGCAGGGAGTGTCCGCCGAGGAGGAAGAAGTCGTCGTCGATGGAGACGGCGGGCACCCCGAGGGCGTCGGCGAACAGTCCGCACAGCACTTCTTCGGCGGGCGTACGGGGTGCCCTTCCGCCGGAGCCGCCGAGGGCCGGTGCGGGCAGGGCGCGCCGGTCGAGCTTGCCGTTGGCGGTCAGCGGGAGTTCGGCGAGTTCGACGAAGGCGGAGGGGACCAGGTATTCGGCGAGGCGGGCGACGGTGTGGCCGTGGAGGGCGTGGGTGTCGACGCGTCGGTCCGAGGCGGGGACGACGTAGGCGACGAGTCGCTTGTCGCCGGGCCGGTCCTCGCGGACGATCACGGCGGCCTGCGCCACGGAGGCGTGCTCCACCAGTACCGTCTCGATCTCGCCGAGTTCGATGCGGAAACCGCGGAGCTTCACCTGCTGGTCGGCGCGCCCCTCGAAGACGATCTCGTCGAACTCGTTCCACCGGGCCAGGTCCCCGGTCCGGTACATCCGCTCCCCTGCGGGACCGAAGGGATCCGCGACGAACCGCTCGGCACTGAGCGCGGACCGGCCCACATACCCCCGGGCCAGATGACTGCCGGCGACGTACAACTCCCCCACCACCCCGGGAACCACCGGCCTCAGACCCCCGTCGAGCACGTACATCCGGGTGTTGGCCATCGGCACACCCAGATGCAGCCGCTCCACCGTCCGCTCACCCGGCCCGAACGCCTGGAAACTGCAGAACACCGTCGACTCCGTCGGCCCGTACGCATGCACCACCGACGTACCCGGGCAGGCGTCGAGGACCCGCCGCAGCGCCACCGGTGACAGGACGTCACCGCCCGTCCAGATCTCCGAGAGTCCGGCGAGCGACTCGACCGCCTCCGACGCCATCGCGTCGAAGAGGGCCGTCGTGAAGTACACCGCGGTGATCTCCTGCTCGACGAGGGCCTCGCCCAGCTCGGCGATGTCGATCTTGGGGGTGGTCAGGACGACCGCGGTCCCGCCGCTCAGCAGCGGCACGAACAGCTCGTAGGTGGAGGAGTCGAAGGCCGGCGGCGAGTACGCGAGCACCCGGCGGTGCCGCTCCCCCGACCCCGACCCCCACCACGGATCGAGCGCCAGCTCGACCACGTTCCGGTGGGTGTTCGCCACACCCTTCGGCGTACCGCTCGAACCCGAGGTGTACATCACGTACGCCAACTGGTCCGGATGGACGGCCACATCGAGCGCGGCCACCTCGTCCCGCTCCGGAACCGTCACGTCGTCCGTCAGCCGCAGCACGGGCAGGTCGCCGGCGAAGGCCACCTCCCGCTCGTCGCGGTCGGTGAGCAGGAGTACGGCTCCGGTGTCGGCGAGGATGAACGCCCGGCGCTCCTCCGGCTGGCGCGGGTCGAGCGGCACGTACGCGCCGCCCGCCTTGAGGACGGCGAGGACAGCGACGACGTAGGCGAGGGAGCGGTCCTGGAAGAGGCCGACGCCGTCGCCGGGCCGTACGCCCCGGTCCCGCAGCCGGTGGGCCAGGGCCGTGGCGGCCGAGTCCAGCGCGCGGTAGCTGAGTTCGCGATCCCCGCACACCAGCGCCACGGCGTCCGGCGTCCGTGCGGCCTGGGCGGCGAACAACTCGTGCAGGGCGCCCTCGGGGAGCCGCACGGCGGTGCTGTTGTACGCGTCGATGTCGACGGCGGGAGCCTGGACGGAGTGCTGGTGAGACATCTTCTCGACACCATTCTCGAAGGTTCGGGCGGATACGGGTCTCGCGGCGTGCCGGACGTCCCGTACGGCCACGACTGGGAATCGCGTGTGTGGTGCTGAGGCGGGCTAGGCCGGCCGAGCGGCGCCGAGCGGCGCCGGGGCCTGCTCCCACCGGTCCGGCAGGAGCAGGTCCTCCGGGTGCAGGCCGCTCACGTGGTACTTGCCGACCGCGCTGGTCAGCATCCGCAGTTCGAGGGCGAGGGCCTCGACGAGACGGGTCAGGCCCGCCTCACGGTCCTCGTCGACGGCGAGCAGCGCGGCGCGGCCGAGGCCGACGGCGCGGGCGCCGAGCGCGAGGGCCTTGACGGCGCGGGTGCCCTCCCACATGCGTCCGCTGGCGAGGAGGCAGTGGTCGGTGCGGCCGACGCGGCGCAGGCAGTCGGCCAGCGGCAGGCCGACATGGGTGAGGAAGCCGGTGGGGGCCCAGGCGGTGCCGCCCTCCGCACCGTCGACGGTGACGGAGTCCGCGCCGGCCGCCCAGGCGGTGGCCGCGGCGTGGGCGACGTCCCGGCCGGGGTGGAGCTTCACCCACACCCGGGCGCGGGGGAAGTTGTTGCGCATGAGGCGGATCTGCTGGCGCAGGATCTCCTCGGTGAAGGTGCCGGGGCTGGCGACCCGGAGCACCTGGTCGCTGCCGGCGCCGAACACCTCGTCGAGCGAGTACTGCTCGGCGACCTGGCCCGCCGCCTCGCGGCCGAGCAGGGTGAGCCCGCCGAGACCGGGCTTGGCGCCCTGGCCGACCTTGAGCTCGAAGGCGAGACGGCCGGTGGCGAGCAGGGGCTCGGTGACCGGGTCGCTGTAGACGAGGTTCCACACCTCGGCGTCGGCGTCCTCGGTGGACTGCTGGACGACGACGCCGCCGTGCTCGTCGTCGGCGGCCTCGGCGTAGGCGGCGATCCGGCCGAGCAGCGGGGAGGCGCCGGCCTCGCCGGCGCTGCGGTAGCCGTTGACAGGGACGACGTTCTCGCCGATGACCAGGGGGATGCCGAGCGCTCCGGCCTGGCGTCCCGCGGCCTCGCCGAGGTCGTGGCTGGCGACCCGGGTGGACCCGAAGGCCGACACGTACAGCGGCAGTCGGCTGGTGAACCCGCCGATGACGGTGTCGAGTTCGACGTCGCTGTAGAGGGGTTCGCGGGCGAGGTCGATGAGCTTCTTCAGCCGCTCGGGCATGAACACGGGCGGCACGATCCGGATCCGCTCAAGCACGTCGTCCGGGTCGTGCCCGGCCCCTGCGGGGGACGCGGCGCCGAGGAGCCCGGTGCCGTAGCCCGCCTCGGCGGGGAACACCGCTCCGGCACCGTGCCGGGCGCGCAGCCGGACCTGCTCCTCGGGGAAGCCGTCCGCGACGAGTGCGGTGCTCACGCCGACACCACCCCGGGGAGCTTCGGGTAGGCGCTGGCCTGCCAGGCGGCCTGCCGTCCGGTGACGTAGCGGGTGAAGCGCTCCAGGCCGATGCCGAAACCGGAGCTGGCGGGGATGCCGCGGCGGGCCAGGTCCAGGTACCAGCCGTACTTGGCGGGGTTCTCGCCGGTCTCCCGCATCCGGGTGACGAGGGTGGCGTAGTCGTGCTCCCGCTCGCTGCCGCTGGCCAGCTCGCCGTACCCCTCGGGTGCGATGAGGTCGAAGTTCCGCAGGACACCCGGCTGTTCGGCGTTCTCCTTGTCGTAGAAGCCGCGGGAGCCCTTGGGGTAGTCGGTGATGAAGAAGGGGCGGTCCGCGCGGGCGGAGACGATCTCCTCGGCCTGCCAGTCGATCTCGGCGGCGGGGTCCTGGGGGTGGCCGAGGCCGATCAGCTCGGCGGTGGCCTGCCGGTGGCCGACGCGGCCGAAGGCTCCGACGAGCACCTCGCGCAGGGCGTCGGCGT
Source organism: Streptomyces sp. NBC_00250 (assembly GCF_036192275.1). Lineage (NCBI taxonomy): Bacteria > Bacillati > Actinomycetota > Actinomycetes > Kitasatosporales > Streptomycetaceae > Streptomyces > Streptomyces sp. NBC_00250. The sequence goes on from NZ_CP108088.1 coordinate 2,506,415, forward strand.
CGCGGCCGAGCAGGTCGAGTTCGGCCGGCATGGTGGCGAGGACCTCGCCGACGACATGGCTGACGAGCTGCTCGGCGAGGTCCATCGCGTCCTCGCGGCGGGCATCGCGGATCTCCACGTCGATCTGGTGGAACTCGGCGAGGTGGCGGTGGGTCACGGCCGTCTCTAGGGGTTCGAGCCGGACGTTGGGCGCGATGTAGAAGATCTTGTCGAAGGCGAGCAGCGAGGCCTGCTTGTAGAGGATCGCGCTCGTCATCATCTTGTACTTGTGGCCGTAGAAGTCGACGTCCACCTGCTTGGAGCCCCGGATGCCGGGGTCGGTCACCGGACCGATGATGGGCGGCAGCAGCTCCTGGAAGCCGCGGGCGGTCAGGAAGGCGCGGGTGGCGGTGAGCATGTGGCTCTGCACCCGCAGGGTCGCCCGGGTGAGCGGATCGGTCAGATGCGCGTCGGGCGACGCCGGGAACGGCAGGAGTGCCTCGTCCACGGCCTCGGCGATGATGACGGTCACGGTCATGCCTCCTGAAGGAGAAGGGCGTCGGCGGGGGTGCGGCCGGCGTCCTCGGGGTGGGCTGCGGAGTGGTGTACGGAGTGCTCGTCGAGCTGGTCGTAACGGCGCTGTACGAACGTCAGCGCGTCGTGGAGTCCGGTCGCGGTGAGCCGGGCGCCGCGCCGTCCGGTGACCCGCCCGATGGGCATGGCCCCGATGTCCGACCAGGTCAGCCGGCCCGTCGCGTCGATGTGGCTGCGGGAGCGGCCGGCGTTGTCGGGGTGCAGGCAGTAGGGGACGTCCAGGTATCCGCGCTCGAAGGCCTTCAGCAGCGCGCTGCCGAGGTCGGAGTCCAGGTCGAGTACCGCGTCGACGAGGGCGCGGGCCTCGGCGTAGACGGGGTTGTCCGCGACGTCGTCGGCGTCCTCCGGGACCGAGGTCGCGGTCGCGGCGCGGCGGGCGGCGTCCGCCGCGATGCGCAGGGCCCGGACGTTCTCGGCGACGGTCGGGATGCGGTGGGCCTCGGCGGCGGTCTTGACGATGAGCCGCTGCGCGCCCGCGCGGACGGCGAGTTCGGCGGAGTCCGCCAGGAGGGCGTGGGCGCCGCGCGTGGTCCTCGGGTACACGCCCATGTAGGTGTAGACGACGATGTGCCGGTCGGTGTCCGGGAGGAGTTCGGCCGCCAGGCGGCGCAGCGCGCGGACCGCCTGCCGGTCCTGTGCGGGGCTGGTCTGCTGGGCGTAGCTGAGCGAGACGGACCGCAACCCGGCGCGGTGGAAGAACAGTCCTTCCAGGGCGCTGATCGCCACGAGCAGTCCCGGCGGGCAGAGTTGGCCGAGCATGCAGCCGCCGAAGCTCTCCAGGTGCGGTTCGGCCCCGTCGGTGCGCAGGGCGGCCAGCCGCTCGCAGGTCTCCTGCCAGTTGCGGACCGAGTCGACGAGCGGGGTGCGGCCGTAGGGCAGGCAGTACGAGACCGGGCCGCCCTCGGTCGCCGTGAGGCCGAGCCGGGCGAGCGCGGCGACGATCCGCTGCGGGTGCGCGGAGCCGTGCCGGACCTGCACGGGGAAGCTCGCGTCGGCCAGTCCGTCCAGGACCCAGCGCGAGGTGTCCGGGCTGTAGGAGGTGATGGGGTAGCCGTTGAGCGGGACACCGCCGCCCAGGGCACGGACGGCCGACGGCTCGTCGCCGACCCGGGTGTAGCTGTCGATGGTGAGGGTGCCGGCGACGGCGTCGGCGGCACCCTTGGTGGCGGCGAGACCGGCCCGCATCCGGGCGGGGGCGGAGAAGCCCATGCGGGGCTGGACCACCAGGGCGCCCCGGGCCCGGGCGGCGGCCACGAACCGTCCGAAGGACGTCACCGTGCCGCCCCTTCCAGCGGGGCGGCCGGCTCGGCCGGGACGCGCTCGGAGGCCAGTCGGGAGACGAACGCCGCGAAGGCGTCGAGGCCCTGGTCCTCCTGGAAGACCGCGTCGAAGCCCGCCTCCAGGAGGCGGCGGCCGTGCCCGGCCCGGCCCTCCGCGCCGAGGACGCCCAGCTTGCCGCCGATGACGGCGGGCAGGCCGGCCAGCTCCCAGCGCGAGCGGATCGCCCGGATCAGCTGCTCGGCGTCCTGGAACCCGTGGCCGTTGACGCTGCTGACCACCAGCAGGTCGGGCTGGTACTTGCCGCAGGACTCCACGATCTCGTCCTGGGGCACGCACGGGCCCAGGTTGATGACGTGGTGTCCCAGGTCTTCGATCAGCAGCTGGATGAATACGAGATTCCAGGTGTGCGCATCGGACGGCAGTCCGGTGACAACGACGTCCAGCGGCCCGGATCGCTCTCGGGACGCCCATTCCGCAGTCTGCATCATCACTTCGTCCACATCGTGGGATGACAAGTGGGAGAAGGAGGTCCTGGATCGCTCGGAACTTCCCTTCGGCATCGATCGTAGGAACGCGGGACCCCGCCGACCGGCGCCCCGGGCGGCAGCCGGGCGGCAGTTGCCGGTCGCGGCCGCCGCCGTCTTCACGGCCCGCCCTACAGTCGAGATCCGCCGCTCCGAAGCCCCGTCGGCCGGAGCGGAACGCGGGAGCACGCGCGTCCGAGAACCCTGAGGAGTGGACCCATGTCCCAGATCGCCCCCGCCGCGGAACTGGCCGCGGCCCTGCGCGACGTCATGTCCGACGCCGATCGTCACGAGCCCCTGGGCGAGGCCAAGTTCGCGGTCCTGGAGGCGGCGATGCAGCTGATCGACGCCGACCGGCCGGAACTGGCGGACCAGCCCCGGCTGCGCACCGAGCTGCTGCGCGAGGCGCTCGGCTCGGTGCGTGCCGCCGCGGTCGCCACCGGGATCGCCGTGACGCGCGCCAACGAGGTGTCCCGCGTCCTCGTCTAGGGGGTGTCTTGTCGATCAGCCCGGCCGCGAGCCCGGCCTGATCGGCAAGACACCCCCTAGGACCCCGAGCGCGGGGCCGGCCGCCGGGCACGAGGTCCGGGCGGCTGCCGCCCAACTGCCGCCCGGGCTGCCCGAACCGGCGCTCCCGGTCTCGTAGCGTCGAGGCACCGGTGCGGCACCGGATCCCCGTTCCACGGAACCCACAGAGGTGAAGCCATGGCAACCAATCCGTTCGACGACGCCGACGGCCGTTTCGTCGTCCTGGCCAACGACGAGGGCCAGCACTCGCTGTGGCCCGCCCGGATCCGCCGCCCGGAGGGCTGGCAGCTGGTCCGCGAGGAGGGCAGCAAGCAGGAGTGCGCCGAGTACGTCGAGGCCAACTGGACGGATCTGCGGCCTCGTTCGGTGGTCGCCGCGATGGGCGGCTGACGACCGTCGCTCACACGCGGGGGCGGCGTCGGTACCGGGTTCCCCGAACCCGTACCGACGCCGCCCCCGTCCGTTTCGGACCTGTGCCGCTCAGTTCTCGCCGACGACGCACCACTCCAGTACGGCCATCGCCGCCGTCATCTTGTGGTGGGCCTGCCGCCAGGCGAGGCTGCGCTCCCCGTCGAGGACCTCGTCGGTGACCTCCTGGCCGCGCACGGCGGGCAGGTCGTGCAGGAAGACGGTGTCCGGTCCGCTGTACCGCTCGAAGAACTCCCGGTCGACGGCGAAGCCCTCGAACGACGTCAGCCAGTCGGGGTCGGCCTTCGGCACGCCCATGGTCTGCCAGCGGCTCGTGTAGACGGCGTCGACGGGTCCTTCGACCGCGGCCGGATCGGTGATCCGGCTCACCAGGTGGTCGCCGCCGCTGAGTTCGTCGACCAGGTCCATGGTGGTCTTCGGCACCTCGTAGCCCTCGGGGCTCAGCAGGGTGATCCGCAGCCCGGGGGTGAGCGCGCCGGCCAGCGCGAGGGCCGCGCCGGAGCTGTTGCCCTCACCGACGACGAGCACATGGCGTCCGGCGAGGTCACCGAAGTGCTCGGCGAGCGTGGTCAGGTCGGCGATCGCCTGCGTCGGGTGCTCGTCCAGGCTGAGGGCGTTGACGACGGCGAGGTCGGGGCTGCCTCCGAGGCGGCGCATCTCCGCCACGTCGCCGTTGGTGCGGACGACGAGCGCGTCGAGGTACTGGCCGAGGACCCGGCTGGTGTCCTCGACCGTCTCGCCGGTGGTCAGCTGGAGTTCGTCGGGCCCGAAGGTGATGACGTCGGCGCCCAGCCGGGTGGCCCCGGCCCAGAACGAAGTCCGGGTCCGGGTGGACGACTTGAGGAAGTAGACACCGACCTGACGTCCGGTCAACGGCTTGTCGTCGACGCCGCCGGCGCCGAACTCGACCGCGCGGGCGACGATTCGGGCGAGCTGCTCGGGCTTCAGGTCGGCGAGCGAGATCAGGTTGCGCATGGCGGGCGGGCCTTTCTTCGAGGAAGGGGGAAACCGGTGGGAGAGCGGGGTGTGTTCAGGAGGAGACGAGGGCCGCCGCCGGGACGAGCGAGGCGGCGCGTTCGGCGGCGAGCTGCCGCACCAGGTTGAGCACCCCGAACCGCGGGGCGCCGTCCTCCTCGCCGGGCAGCCTCCGGACGAGACCGCGCAGCATCAGCGCGTGCACGTCGCGCACCACGGCGGCCGGGGGCGTCGACAGGCCGGCGGCGGCCTGGTCGGCGCTCCACCCGTCGGGGAGCAGGCTCAGGTCGCCGAGCAGCGCCGCCGGACCGTCGTCCAGCCGGTGCACGGCCGCCGAAAGGAGGGCGGCGAGTCCCTCGCCGCCCGTGTCGCCGGCGGTCACGTCGTCCACGACGTCGAGCGGTGTGGTCAGGGCGATCCGCAGCAGTTCGGCGGGCGAGCGCAGCAGCAGCCAGGACGCGGCGGCTTCCATGGCCCGGGGGACGCCGTCGAGGGCCCGGCCGAGGTGCGCGACCGTGCGCACCAGGGAGTCGCCGGGCATCAGGTCGGGGCGCATGTGGCCGACGTACGACAGCATGAGTTCGACGGCGGGCTGCCCGGCGGTCAGGGACGCTCCGGGCTGCGGTGTGCCGGTGTCGTCCGACGGTTCCGGGTCGGGTACGGGCAGCGGGCCGAGCGGCAGCATCCGGTTGCCCGGGGTGCGGTGCGGCTCCCGGGTGGTGATCAGCACCTTGAGGTGTTCGCAGACGTGCAGCAGTTCGAGGAGCGGGGGTGTGATGTGGGGGGCGGTGTCGTGGCCGTCGAGGACCAGCAGGGTGGCCCGGCCGCGTATCACGGAGGCGAGTTCGTCCAGGCCTCTTCCGCCGAGGGCCAGGGAGCGGGCCCAGCCCGTCAGCGCGGACCGCGGGCTGCGGGTACCGGCGGGCCCGGACGCCGGCGGAGCGGCTTCGTTCATGTCCACCCAGACGACGGGGGTCCGGTCGCGGCCGTGGAGCAACAGGGCCGCTTCCTGGGCCAGTCGGGTCTTGCCCACACCGGCCAGACCCACCACGCTGAGCAGCCGTTCGCTCTCGGTAGCCAACAAGCCGGTCAGGGAGCGCAGTTCCTCGGCGCGGCCGACCAGTCGGCGCAACGGCTTGGGCGGCGGCGCCAGTTCCGCGCCGTACGCCTCGCGCATCACCGTGCCGGCCTCCGCCCCCTCGACGGCCAGTTCGAGGGCGGCGCGGCGGGCATCGCTCAGCCGCATGGCCCCGGCGAGCAGCCGGAGCGTCTCCCGGCGCGGGTGCCGCACCCGTCCCTGCTCCAGATCGCGGATGGCCCGCACGCTGACGGTCGACAGCCCGGCCAGCTGCTCCTGGGTGATGCCGGCCCACTGCCGTGCCGCCCGCAGCTGTTCGGCGAGCCCGTCCGGCGATGCCTGCTCGGTCATGACCAGTCTCCTTGCTGCATGGGGGGTCCTCAGTCGCGAGGGCCGTGAAGGAGTCGGCCTCGTGGGTCATACGGTGGCGGGGCCGCTTACCGATCCCGTACCGCCTCGTTCCCGGGGGTCACGGGAACGGGCTAGGATCCGCAATCACCCGGCGCCGTGGGCGTCGGCGGGAGACCTGGGGGGGTGCTCGCGGCACATGACCAATGCCGGGGAGCCATCGCTGAGATTCAACGTGCTGGGCCCGCTGGAGGGCTGGGCGGACGGTTCGCGGCTGAGGCTGGGGGGCCTCATCCAGGAACGTGTGCTCGGCACTCTGCTCCTGGAGCCCGGCCGGGTACTGCCGATCGGGCGGCTCGTGGAGTCGGCCTGGGCCGAGGACCCGCCCGCCACCGCCTCCCACCAGGTCCGCAAGGCGGTCGCCGATCTCCGACGGCGCATCCCCGCGGGCAGCGAGGTCATCGTGACCGACGGCCCCGGCTACCGGGTGATCCTGGGCCCCGGACAGCTGGACCTGACGGAGTTCGGCGCACTGGTGCAAGCGGCCCGGGACGCACCGGGCGAGGGCCGGACCGTCGACGCGGTGGAGGCACTGCGCCGGGCGCTCGGCCTCTGGCGGGGCCCGATCCTGTCCGGGGCGGGCGGCCCGGTCATCGAGGCGGCGGCCACCGCGCTGGAGGAGCGAAGACTCGCGGCCGCCGAGCAGCTCTTCGACCTGCGTCTCGGCCTCGGCGAGACCGCCGAACTGATCGTCGACCTGAGGGATCTGGTCCAGGCCCACCCCCTCCACGAGTCGCTGCGCGCCCAGTTGATGCTCGCCCTGTACCGCTCGGGCCGGCAGGCCGAGGCCCTTGAGGAGTACAGCCGGGTCCGTGAGCTCCTCGTGGAGGAGCTGGGCGTCGACCCGGGCCCCCGCCTGACCAAGGTGTACGAGGGCATCCTGCGCGACAGCCCGGAACTGGCCGCCCCCGCTCCCCCGCCCGCCGCGGCCCCGGTCCCCGTCCCGGACAGCACGGCCCCCGACGCCCCCTGCACCCTGCCGTACGACCTGGCGGACTTCACCGGTCGCGGCGACGAGCTACGGGAACTCCTCGACTCGGCGGGCCTGGACTGCGCGCGTCACTCCCGGATCGTGGCCCTGGACGGCATGGGCGGCAGCGGCAAGACCTCCCTCGCGGTGCACGCGGCGCACACCCTCGCGGGCGAGTTCCCCGACGGCCAGCTCTACATCGACCTGCGCGGATACACCCCGGGCGAGCAGCCGGTGACCGCCGGCGGGGCCCTCGACAGTCTGTTACGCGCCCTGGGCGTGCCGGGCGCCCGCATCCCCGAGGACCTCGCGGGCCGTACGGCACTGTGGCGGGCGACCGTCACCGGGAAGCGGCTGCTGCTCCTCCTCGACAACGCGGCCGACGCGGACGACGTACGGCCGCTGCTGCCGACCTCGGGCGGCTGCCTGGTCCTGATCACCAGCCGGGCCCGGCTGATGGAGCTCGACTCGGCCCAGTGGATCTCCATCGACGTGATGTCGCCGGCCGAGTGCGCGGCCCTGATGGCGGAGACCCTCGGCGAACGGCGGTACGCGGCGGAGCCGGAGGCGGCGGCCGAACTGGCCCGGCTGTGCGGCCGCCTTCCCCTGGCCCTGCGGATCGCCACCGCCCGGCTGCGCAACCGGCCTCGCTGGACCCTGCGTTACCTGGCCGACCGGCTGCGCGACGAGACGCGCCGCCTGGACGAGCTGAGTTCGGGCCAGCGCAGTGTCGCCGCAACCCTGCGTCTGTCGTACCAGGCCCTGGCGCAGGACTGCCGGACCGCGTTCCGCAGTCTGGCGCTGCATCCCGGCGGCGACCTCGACGTGTACGCGGCGGCCGCCCTCCTGGAGACCGACCCGGCCGACGCCGAGGACATCCTCGAACTCCTCCTGGACGTCCATCTGTTGCAGCAGCCGGAGATCGGCCTGTACACCTTCCACGACCTGGTGCGCAGCTTCGCGCAGAGCCTCAGGTCGACGGCGACGGAGAACGACGACTCCGCGTCGACGCGCCGGCTGCTCGACTACTACCTGGCGGCGACGGAGTCGGCGTGCCAGGTGATGTTCCCGGGCAGGCGACGCATTCCCACCGAGGTGGCGGAGGTGGAGAAGGAGGGCGCCTGGGCCACGCGACTGCCGCTGCTGGCGGACAGCGGGCAGGCCGAGCAGTGGTTCGCGCGGGAGCAGGGGTCCCTGCTGGGGGCGGTCTGTCTGGCCGACCGGCTCGGACACGACCGCCACACCGTGTTCCTGAGCCGCAATCTGGCCTTCCAGCTCAGTGCGCGCGGCCAGTTGGAGGAGTTCCGCTCGATGGGTCTCCTGGCGGTGGCCGCCGCGCGCCGGCTCGGTGAACTGCCGCTGCTCGGCGTGAGCCTGTCCAATCTGGGCGTCGCCTGCTGGAAGCTGGGCCGCTTCGCCGAGGGCATCGAGGTGGCCACGGAGGGCCGGGACGTCGCCGAACGACTGGGCGACGTGCAGACCTTGGCCCACAGTGAGGGCGCCCTCGGCCAGCTCAACAGTCTGCTCGGCCGGTTCCCGCAGGCGCTGTCCCATCTGGAGAAGTCGATCGCGCACCAGCGGGAGCTGGGCGCCAGCCGCGCCGAGGCGGAGAGCCTCACCCTGCTCAGCACCCTGTACGAGCAGTGGGGGCGGCACGAGGAGGCCGCCTCGGCGGCCCGTCGGGCGATCGCCCTCTGCGACGAACTCGGGCAGCACGAGAACAAGTTGGTCGCCTTCACGGACCTGGCGTTCGCCCACGCCTGCCTCGGCGACGACGAGGCCGCCGACACGTGCCTCGCGCGGGCGCGCGCCCTGTGCACCGAGAACAGCGACCCGGGGCAGGTGGCCCTGGCCCTGGCCCTGCTCGCGGAGGTCGCCCAGCGTCTCGGCAGGGACGAGCAGGCGGTCAGGTACGCGGACCGCGCCATGGAGACGATCGGGCCAAACGTTTCTCCACTTCGCCGGGCGAAGGTCGAGAACACCGTCGGCCGCTACCTCTACAAGCGCAAGGACTACGCGGCGGCGCTCGGCCTGCACGAGAGCGCCCACGAGGTGGCGCACTCCCTCGACTTCCGCATCGAGATGGCCTACGCCCTGTCCGGCATGGCCCGCGCCCAGGCGGCCCTCGGCCGCTCGGAGGAGGCGACCCGCAACGAACGCTCGGCGGAGGACCTGTTCGGCGAGATGGGCGTACCGGCGGAACGCCGGCGCGGCTGAGAGGCCGGGGGGATCGACCGGGGAGATCGGCCCGGGGGGAGAGGATCGGCCGGGGGGGGCGGCCGGGGGGCGGCCGGGGGGGGCGGCCGGGATCAGACAGGCGCAGACGGGCTCAGACGGCGAAGAGCTTCTGACCGGCGCCGGCGACCGGGTTCTCGCCGATCACGGTGGGGCCCTGGTCGTCGGTGGCGGATGCCTGGAAGACCCGCCCGTTCCCGATCACGGTCGGGCCCTGGTCGTCGGTCGCGGCGGCCTGGACGACGACGTTCTTCCCGATCACGGTCGGGCCCTGGTCGTCAGTGGCGGCGGCCTGGACGACCCGCCCGTTCCCGATGACCGTCGGACCCTGGTCGTCGGTGGCCGCGGCCCGGACGACCCCGCCCTTCCCGATCACCGTCGGACCCTGGTCGTCGGCCTGGACCTGCACGCCGACCGACCCGCTCTGCGAGTGACCCGCCTCGACCGTGACCCCGAGCCCGAAGGCGAGGGCGGCGACGACGATCCCGGCGAGTCCAGTCGACTTGCGTCCCATGGCCTATCCCCTTTACGCGGTTTCTCCGGTTCTGCTTCCCGACACCACGTACTCTCCGGCGACCCGTTCCCGGACCGTTCCCGAGCCGATACCGCCCACCGGGACGGCACGGGAACGCACCCGGGAACGCCAGGTCAGCCCGGGTGCAACCGTCTTCCCGCCCGCGCGCTCACCCGCCCCGATCCGCCGCTCGCCGGCTCACCCCGCCCCGATCCGCCGCCCGCCGACTCACCCCGCCCCGGGCCGCCGCTCGCGGGCGAACACGGTCGCGCCGCCGCCGAGCCGACAACTGACCACTCGTGGCCCCCGCGTGGTGAGGACCACGGTGGTGCTCACGCGGCCGGAGCCGATGTCCGCCAGATCGAGCAGCGCCCGCACCGTGGCGCGCAGCGCGGCTACCTCTTCCTCGTCGGGCCCGGCGCGGTCGGGCGGAGACTGGCCGGGGCCGCGTAGCGCCCTGATGTCCACCACGGCGTGCATGCTGTTGTCGCTCACGGTCTCGACGGTGAACTCGGGCCCGTCCCAGGACTCCTCTCCGTCCGTACGAGGATCGGGCAGGCCCGCGCGCTCACCCTCGGCCGACCGCTCGACGGCGGACAGCTCCTGAAGGATGTGGCGCAGCCCCTCGGCCACGTCGATCCGGTCCGGGGGATGCTTCATCGAATGACTCCTCCTGCAGAGAACTACTCCGCCAGAGTCGAGCGCCCCGATACCGTTTCCCTCCCGCTCCGGTCCCCCCGTGGGGACCGGATCCGCGAGGGATCAGCCGTTGACCGGCAGCACGTCCGGGGAGAGGGCCCCCGCGTGGGCAGAGGCCGAGGTCATCCGGCGCCGGTGATGGCGCCGGCAGAGCACCTCGTAACCGATCTCCTCGGCCGGCCGGTTCACATCGCCGACGACTACCTGCTCGCCCTCGACGACCATCTCGCCGCCCACCGTGCGGGCATTGTGCGTGGCGCGGGCTCCGCACCAGCACAGCGCCTCGACCTGGAGCTGCTCGATGCGGTCCGCCAGCTCGATCAGCCGCTGCGAGCCGGGGAAGAGCCTGGTCCGGAAGTCGGTGGTGATGCCGAAGGCGAAGACGTCGAGGCCGAGGTCGTCGACGACCCGGGCGAGCTGGTCGATCTGCTCGGGGGCGAGGAACTGGGCCTCGTCCACGATCACGTAGTCGGCCTTGCCGCCCTGGGAGAGCTGGGCGACGAGGTACGCGTACAGATCCATGCCCTGCGGAGCCTCGACGGCCTCCGTCACCAGGCCGAGCCGGGAGGAGAGCTTGCCCTCGCCCGCCCGGTCGTCACGGGTGAAGATCACGCCCTGCAGCCCCCGCGCGTCGCGGTTGTGGGCGATCTGGAGCGCCAGGGTGCTCTTCCCGCAATCCATGGTTCCGGAGAAGAAGACCAGCTCGGGCATGACGGGACGGGGACCTTTCAGGTCGTGGAGGGGGAAGGATTTCCGGGGCGGGAACGGTTCAGGAGCGGATTTCGAGCAGCGGGACGAGCTGCTCCGCGGGGGTCATGGACCCGTGCATGCCGACCATCGCGGACTCGTGGGGCTCGTTGACCGAGGCGGTGATCGCCACGTCGTCGTGGGCCGCGGCGACGACGTCGCCGATCCGGCCGTACACGCGCTCGTCGACCTCGTCGCCGAACCAGCCGAGCGAGATGGCCTCGTCGCGGCTCGCCACCCAGAACTGCTCGCCGATCACCTCGCGCCAGCAGGTGAGGACGTCCGCCTCGGCGCCGGGCACGGCGTAGACGTGCCGGGCACGCCCCTCGCCACCGAGGAGGGCGACGCCCGCGCGCAGCTCCCAGTCCTCGTCGAAGTCGATGCGGTGCTGCTCGTCGAAGGGGATGTCGACCATGCCGTGGTCGGCGGTGACGTACAGCGCCGAGCGGGGCGGCAGCTGCTCGGCGAGCCGCTGCACCAGCCGGTCGACGAACATCAGCTGGCCGCGCCAGGCGTCGGAGTCGATGCCGAAGCGGTGTCCGGCTCCGTCGAGTTCGCTGTAGTACGTGTAGACCAGCGAGCGGTCACCGGCGGCGAGCTGCTCGGCGGCGAAGTCCATGCGCTCCTCGCCGGAGAGCCGCCCGTGGAACTTTCCGCCGCTGAGCGCGACCTTGGTGAGCGGGGTCTGCTCGAAGATCGGGGAGGACACCTGGGCGGTGTGGATCCCCGCCTCGTGGGCGAGCTGGAAGACGGTGGGGTACGGCTGCCAGACCCGCGGCGAGGTCCACGGCTTCCAGCGCAGCTGGTTCATCAGCTCGCCGGTGTCGGGGTTGCGCACGGTGTAGCCGGGCAGTCCGTGCGTGCCGGGGTAGCGGCCGGTGCCGACGGAGGCCAGCGAGGTCGCCGTCGTGGCGGGGAAGCCGGCGGTGATCGGCCGGCCCGTGCCACCTCGCGAGGAGCCGAGGAGCGAGGTCAGATAGGGGGCCTCGTCCGGGTGGTTCCTGATCTGCTCCCAGCCGAGCCCGTCGATCAGGAACAGGCAGTTCCGGTCGGCCGGGGCCAGCTCGGCGATCCGCGGCGCGAATCCGGGCACGTCCTGGCCGGCGACCAGCGTCGGCAGCACGTCGCCGAGGGAGCCGAAGGTGTACTCGGGGACCGGCGCGGCCTCCGGGGCGAGCGGGACCGGGTCGTCGGGCCAGCCGTGGGTCACGGCGGTCGGCTGCACCATCAGCGGGTGGGGGCGGCGGTGGCCGCGATGGCTTCGGAGAGGGCCTGGGCGAAGACGAGGGTCTGCCGGACGGTGTCCGGGCCGTCCCCGGCCTCGCTCACCCGGAGGCTGAGGTCGTCCGCGGTGGCGTTGCCGGTGTAGCCGTGGTCGGCGTCGCAGTTGGCGTCGCCGCAGGCGGCGGGCTCCAGGTCGATCCGGGAGACGGCACCCCAGCCGATGGTGAGGACCACCTCACGGGGCAGCGTGCCCGGCGTGTACGACTCAGGATTGGCGACCACACGGCTCACCACGACGGACGAGATCCGGTCGAGCTTCACGGACTCGGTGGACGTCGTGGCGTACGGCGTCGGGGAGCTGGTGTCGGCGGCCTGCTCGTCGGTGTGGCTGACGATGAAGCGGTGCGGCGTCAGGACGAGGACGGTGACGTGGCGCCGGACCTCGTTGGCGTCGAAGGTGGTCTCCTGGTGCACCACGTACGACGCGACGGCCTCGCCGCCGACGGCGGCCTCCACCGCCTCGGCCACGAGGGCCGGGTAGTAGCCGCTGCGCTCGATCGCCGCGCGCAGCCCCTGGGTCGTCGTACCGGTCTTCGCCATGGACTCCATCCTACGGGGCCGTGGGGCCCCCTCGGGCCCTTCAGTAACTCGGCAGGCTGCGCGGCCCGAGGTCGGTGCGGGGCGCCGGCGGGGCCAGTCGGACGGTGGCCCCGAGGACGGAGAGTCCGCGCGGTGCCACGACCACCGGCTCCAGGGAGACGGCCACCACCTCGGGGTGGTCGTCGACCAGCCGGGACACCCGGAGCAGGACCTCCTCCAGGGCGGGGGTGTCGACGGGGGCGGAGCCGCGCCAGCCGAAGAGCAGCGGGGCGGTGCGGAGGGAACGGACGAGTTCGGCGACGTCCCGGTCGGTGGCCGGGACCAGGCGGTGGGCCGTGTCGCCGAGCAGCTCGGACGCGGCGCCCGCGAGGCCGAAGGAGAGGACGGCGCCGACGGCCGGGTCGATGGCGGAGCGGACGACGGTGTCGACTCCCCGGGGAACCATCGCCTGGACCACCGGCTGGAGCTCCTCGGGCTTGCCGAGGACCTCGGTCAGCTCGGCGTAGGCCGTGCGCAGCTGCTCCTCGGACGCCAGGTCGAGCCGTACGCCACCGAGGTCGGGGCGGTGCCGGAGGTGGGGCGCGGTCGTCTTGAGGGCGACCGGGTAGCCGAGGCGGGCGGCGGCCGCGACGGCGGCGTCGGGGGTGGGCGCGGGCAGGGTCGGGAGGACGGCGATGCCGTACCGCGCGAGCAGCTCCCCGGCCTGCGCGGTGTCGAGGGTCACACCCCTCGGGTCGGCTTCGCCGCCGCCGAGGACCCGCTCGATGAGGGCGGCGGCCCCGGCCTCGTCGATGTCCTCGTACTCGGGCACCCGCCCGGGTTCGGCGGCCTGCCGCCGCCACTGCCCGTACCGCACGGCCTCGGCGAGCGCCCGCACGGCCCGCTCGGCGGCGGGGTAGGCGGGGATGGTGGCGGGCGGGGCGACGACGGGGGCGGGAGCAGGAGCGGCCTGACCGGTGCCGGACGGGGCCTGGCCGGGGGCGGACGGGGCCTGACCCGGGGCGGACGCGAACGGTCCTGTTCCGGGCGGGGTCACGCCTGCTCCGGGCGCGGCCGGGTTCGGGCCGGCCGCGGGCGGGGCGGAGCCGGGCCCGCTCGGGCGCCCGACGCCCGGGGGCACCTGGTCCGGGCCGGGCCCGGTGGGCGTTCCGGTCGGCCGGGGGCCGGAGGTGGCGGCGCCCCGACCCGGCGCCGCCGGTCGCGTGCTCGTGGCGACCGCGAGGGCCTCCGCGAGGCCGCCCATCTCGACGTGGACGACGACGACCGGCTTGGTCGGGGTCGGGGCGGCGGCGACGGCCTCACGAAGGGAGGCCGCGAGCACCTCGCCGTCGCCGAACTCGGTGGCGCCGTTCTCCCCGACCCAGGGGATCGCGTTCACGACGACCGCGTCGGAGGTCTCGTCCGCGAGCGCCGCCGCGAGGGCGTCCCGGAAGTCCGCGGGCTCCGCCGCGGTCGTGAGGTCGAGCGGCCGGAGCGGGCGGAGCCCCTCGGTCAGGCAGGCGTCGTACGTGAGGAGGCCGAGGGACTCGGAGTTGCCGAGGATCGCGACCCGGGGCCCGGCGGGCAGCGGCTGGGCGGCGAGCAACAGTCCGGCGTCGACGAGTTCGGTGACGGTGTCGACGCGGATGACACCGGCCTGGCGGAGCAGCGCGGAGACCGTGGCGTGCGGGATGCGGGTGACGGGCACCCGGTGGCCGGGCGGGGCGCTGCCGCTGTGCCGGGCGCCCTTGACGACGACGACCGGCTTGACGGCGGCGGTGCGGCGGGCGAGCCGGGTGAACTTCCGGGGGTTGCCGATCGACTCCAGGTAGAGGAGGACGACGTCGGTTCCGGGGTCGTCGTACCAGTGCTGGAGGAAGTCGTTGCCGGAGACGTCGGCGCGGTTGCCCGCCGAGATGAAGGAGGACAGCCCGGCGCCCCGCCGGTGCAGTCCGGCGAGGAGCGCGATGCCGATCGCGCCGGACTGGGTGAAGAGCCCGATCCGTCCGGCGGCCGGCATCTGCGGGGCGAGGGAGGCGTTGAGCCGGACGTCGGCGGCGGTGTTGATGATGCCGAAGGCGTTGGGCCCGATGATCCGCATGCCGTACGAGCGGGCCTGCCGTACGAGCTGACGCTGCCGCTCCCGGCCGGCGGCCCCGCTCTCGGCGTATCCGGCGGAGAGGACCACGAGGCCCTGGACTCCGTGTTCGCCGCAGTCGGCGACGACCTCCGGCACCCGTTCGGCGGGGACGGCGACGATCGCGAGGTCGACGGGCCCGCCGATGGCGGCGACCGAGGGGTGCGCGGGTACGCCGTCGAGCTCGACGACCCCGTCGCCGTGGTCCGCGAGCGCCGCGTTGACCGCGTACACGCGTCCGCTGTACCCGGCCCCGAGGAGGTTGCGCAGGACGGTCCGGCCGACGCCGCCCGGTGCCCGTCCGGCGCCGATGACGGCGACGGACCGGGGGGTGAGGAGGCGCTGCACGGAGCGGGCCTCGGCCCGCTGCTCCCGCGCGCGCTGGACGGCGAGGGAGCGGTCGGTGGGTTCGAGGTCGAGGTGGAGCCGTACGGACCCGTCCTCGAAGCTGCGCTTCTGCGTGTAGCCCGCGTCGGTGAAGACCTTGATCATCTTGGTGTTGGCGGGGAGCACCTCGGCGGCGAAGCGCCGGATGTCGCGCTCGCGCGCGACCGCCGCGATGTGTTCGAGCAGGGCGGAGGCGACTCCGCGTCCCTGGTGGGCGTCCTGGACGAGGAAGGCGACCTCGGCCTCGTCGGCCGGGGCGGAGGCGGGCAGTCCGCGGTCGTCGATGCGGTCGTAGCGCACGGTGGCGATGAACTCGCCGCCCACGGTCGCCGCGAGTCCGACCCTGTCCACGAAGTCGTGGTGGGTGAAGCGGTGGACGTCCTTGGCGGAGAGCCGCGGGTAGGGGGCGAAGAAGCGGTAGTACTTCGACTCGTCCGAGACCTGCTCGTAGAAGCTGACGAGGCGGTCGGCGTCGTCGGCCGTGATGGGCCGGATGCGCGCGGTGCCGCCGTCCCGGAGCACCACGTCGGCTTCCCAGTGGTCGGGGTAGTCGTGGTCCGGCGACCGGTCCGATGACTCCGGACGCGCCGGTGGTGCCGGTTGGTCCGCCGCTTCCGACTGCTCCGACGCGCTCTGCATGGGGTCAGCCTACGACCGCGACACGGCGGTGGCACCGCTCGCGCTGCGGGTGGGCGCCGTGCAAGGTAGGGGGGACGCCGGGCGCGGCGAGGGAGGGCCGAACGGCGGTCCGATCCGGGCCGGAGGTCGGCGCGAGCACGCAGCATCCCGTGAGAGACTGGTCTAGACAACCCGCTTGAGACTTGAAGGGCAACACCATGGCTGAGCGCCGCGTCAACGTCGGCTGGGCCGAGGGCCTGCACGCCCGCCCCGCGTCCATCTTCGTCCGTGCCGCCACGGCTTCCGGCGTTCCGGTGACGATCGCCAAGTCCGACGGCACCCCGGTGAACGCCGCCTCCATGCTCGCGGTGCTCGGCCTGGGCGCGCAGGGCGGCGAGGAGATCGTCCTCGCTTCGGAGGCCGACGGCGCCGAGGCCGCTCTGGACCGCCTGGCGAAGCTGGTCGCCGAGGGTCTCGACGAGCTTCCCGAGACCGTCTGATCCGGGTCGACCCCACCCCGCACGACGAAAGGCCGCGACTGCCGGAATTCCGGCGGTCGCGGCCTTTCGCATTTCCGCCGGCCCTTGTTCTGGGCAGCACGGAACAACGCCGCCGAATTCCTATTCTTTGTATACGGTGCGCACGTTAATTCCGGGCACTCGCCGTGTTGACTGCATGTTGCGAAACCCTCACACGGCCGCGGTCCGGCCTTTTGAGGCGATGCAGCGACTGCGAGCGCTCCGCGTGCGACGCGGTCAGCGCCCGTGCCCGCTCGGCGTCACCGCGCGCCACGGCGTCCACGATCGCGCCGTGCTCCGCCCACGCGTCCACCGGGCGTTCGGGCTGCTCGACGGCGTACATCCAGGCGATCTTGTGCCGCAGCTGGGTCAGCAGCGCCGTCAGCGCCGGGCTGCCGGAAGCCTGCGCGAGCGTCTCGTGGAACCAGCCGCCGAGTGAGCGCAGATCCTCGCCCTGGCCGCGCCTGGCCCGCTCCTGCCCCAGCCTGACCAGGCCCCGCAGCACCTTGAGATGGGCCTCCGTGCGCCGCTGGGCCGCGCGTGCGGCCCCCAGGGGTTCGAGCAGCGCCCGCATGTCGAGCAGATCGGCCGCCTCCTGCTCGGTGGGCTCCGCGACATGCGCGCCGGCGTGACGGCGGGTGACGACGAAGCCCTCGGACTCCAGGGTGCGCAGCGCCTCACGGACCGGGACGCGGGAGACCCCGTACCGCCGGGCGAGCTGTTCCTCGGTCAGCCGGCTGCCGCGCTCGAAGACGCCGGAGACGATGTCGTCCCGGATCGCCGTGCATACCGAGTGCGCGGGAATGCGCATGTCCGACCTCCGCCTTGGTCTGCGCGAGTCAATTCGAGCGGCGCCTGTTCTGCGCCCGATCTGCGACTCTATTGCAGTGCGCCGGAATTTCCGATGCCCCAGCGGAATATGAATGTCTTGCGACCGACGAAAAGCCCCGGCTCAGTACGAGCCGGGGCTTTTGCGATGCGCTGCGGTACGACGCGGGTGCGCGACGGACGTCCGGGTCAGACGTTGACGCCGCGGGCGCGCAGGTACGAGATCGGGTTGATGTCGGAGCCGTACTCGGAGGTCGTACGCGCCTCGAAGTGAAGGTGCGGGCCGGTCGAGTTGCCGGACGAGCCCGAGATGCCGATCCGCTGGCCCGGCTCGACGCTCTGGCCGACGTAGACGCCGATGGAGGAGAGGTGACCGTACTGGGTGTACGTGCCGTCGTTCATCCGGATGACGATGTTGTTGCCGTACGCGCCGCCCCAGCCGGCCTCGACGACGGTGCCGGAGCCGACGGAGACGACGCTGCTGCCGTAGGAGGCGTGGAAGTCGATGCCGGAGTGGCTGCCGGAGGACCAGAGCGAGCCGCTGGTCTGGTAGCCGGTGGACACGTACGTGCCCTCGACGGGGAGCTGGAAGGAGTTCAGGCGGCGGCGCTCGGCCTCACGGGCGGCGCGCTGCTCGGCCTCACGGATCTCCTTGGCGCGGGCCTCGGCCTTGCGCTTCGCCTCGGCCTTGGCCTTCGCCTTGGCGGCGACCTCGAAGGCCTCCTGCTCCTGGGCGGCGGCCTGGGCGTCGATCCGGTCCGCGAGGGAGTCCTCGGTGATCACCTTGATGAGGCCGGTGTCCTCGACGGAGCGGTTGTCCGTGTCGGCGGCGAGCGCCGGGGAGGCGAGGGTTCCGATGACGCCGGCGCCGGCGAGCGTCGCTGCGCCGGCGATGCCCACGCTGCGGCGCGCCATCCGGCTCGGACCACGATGCTTCCCGGTGGCACGGGTGAACGCCATGTAGGGGCTGATCCTTTCCTTCCTTCTCGCCTACCGGGTTAGCTGACGGGTTCGGAGCAGGAAGGTCTCCTACGAGCCCCTCCGTACGAGACGAAGGCGCCCGATTCACCCCAGGGACTACATGTGGGTCCCCGGCTCCCCAGGCTCGCGCCTGACGGGGACTCGGCGATGACTGTCCGATGCCGCGGCTGCGGCACGTGCAACTGACGAACAGCCGCCCCGACGCTATGCGGATCGTCTTTCAATCACCAACCAGACACGTCTTTTGTAAGACATGCCACAGGTCATACAAGCACCCTTGCCATCAATACGGACAAAGGGGAGGACCCCGACGAACTATGCCGTCGGGGCCCTCTCTTGTCATGCCAGAAGCCGTCAGAGGCCTGAATCAGCCCGTCACGACGGTCACTTCACCGATGCCGAGCGCGCGCACCGGCTCCGCGATCTGCGCCGCGTCGCCCACGAGCACGGTGACGAGCCGGTCCACGGGGAAGGCGCTGACCACGGCCGCGGTCGCCTCGACCGTGCCGGTCTCCGCCAGGCGCGCGTACAACTGGGCCTGGTAGTCGTCCGGGAGGTGCTGCTCGAGCTGGTCGGCGAGCGTCCCGGCGACGGATGCGGCCGTCTCGTACTTGAGCGGCGCGACCCCCACCAGGTTCTGCACGGCCGTCTCGCGCTCGGCGTCCGTGAGGCCTTCGGCGGCCAGCGTCCGCAGCACCTTCCACAGATCGTCAAGAGCCGGACCGGTGTTGGGTGTGTCGACGGAACCGCTGATGGCGAGCATCGCGGCACCGTTCCCCTTGCCGTCGGAGCGGAGCACCTGCCCGAAGGCCCGCACGCCGTACGTGTAGCCCTTCTCCTCGCGCAGGACCTTGTCGAGCCGCGAGGTGAGGGTGCCACCGAGGCAGTACGTGCCCAGGACCTGGGCCGCCCAGACGCTGTCGTGCCGGTCGGCGCCGATCCGGCCGATCAGCAACTGGGTCTGGACGGCGCCGGGACGGTCCACGATGACGACCCGTCCGGTGTCGTCCGCGGTGATCGGCGGCATCGGGAGCGGCTCGGCCGGCTCGCCGGTCCAGGCGCCCAGGGTCTCGGCGAGGACCTTGTCCAGGTCGACCCCGGTGAGGTCGCCGACGACCACGGCGGTGGCCGTGGCGGGCCGGACGTACGCCTCGTAGAAGGCGCGGACCGCGGCGGCGTCGATCGCCGCGACGGTCTCCTCGGTGCCCTGACGCGGCCGGGACATCCGGGCCTCGGCCGGGAACAGCTCCTTGGAGAGCTGCTTGGCGGCGCGGCGCTGCGGGCTGGCCGTCTCGTGCGGGATCTCGTCGAGGCGGTTGCGCACCAGGCGCTCGACCTCGGTCTCGAGGAACGCCGGTGCGATCAGGGCCTCGGCGACCAGACCGAGCGCCTTGGGCAGCCGGGAGACGGGAACCTCCAGGGAGACCCGTACGCCCGGGTGGTCGGCGTGCGCGTCCAGCGTGGCGCCGCAGCGCTCCAGCTCGGCCGCGAACTCCTCGGCGGTGTGCTTGTCCGTGCCCTCGGAGAGCGCGCGGGCCATGATGGTGGCGACACCGTCGAGACCGGCGGGCTCGGCGTCCAGCGGGGCCGCCAGGAAGATCTCCACGGCCACGACCTGCTGGCCGGGGCGGTGACTGGTCAGCACCGTCAGACCGTTGTCCAGGGCGCCGCGGTCCGGGGCCGGGAAGGCCCAGGGCCTGGCGACGCCGGGCGCCGGCTGCGGGTGGAAGTCCATGCTCGTCAAAGACGCGGCGGCGTCGGTCACTGGTCCGCTCCCTCTTCCTCGTCATCGCCGTCGGCGTCGTCGCCCTGCTCGGTCGCCAGGGGCTCGTAGACCAGCACCGCGCGGTTGTCGGGGCGCAGCTTGGCCGCTGCGGCCGCCCGCACCTCCTCCGCGGTGATGTCCAGGACCCGGTCGACGGCACTGAGGGCGAGCTGCGGGTCGCCGAACAGCACGGCGAACCGGCACAGTTCGTCGGCGCGGCCCGCCACGGTGCCGAGCCGGTCGAGCCACTCGCGCTCCAACTGGGCCTGCGCGCGCTCCATCTCCTCGGGCGTGGGGCCCTCGGCGGCGAACCGGGCGAGCTCCTCGTCGACGGCCGCCTCGATCTGCGGGACCTCGACGCCTCCGGAGGTCTTGACGTCCAGCCAGCCCAGCGAGGGCGCGCCGGCGAGCCGCAGCAGGCCGAAGCCGGCGGCGACGGCCGTACGGTCGCGGCGGACCAGGCGGTTGTGGAGCCGGGAGGACTCGCCACCGCCGAGGACCGTCAGGGCCAGGTCGGCGGCGTCGCACTCGCGCGTGCCGTCGTGCGGCAGCCGGTAGGCGGCCATCAGCGCGCGGGCCGGGACCTCCTCCTCGACGACCTCGCGCAGCTGCTCCCCGATGACGCCGGGGAGGTCGCCGGGGCGCGGTTCGGGCTTGCCGTCGTGGCCGGGGATGGAGCCGAAGTACTTCTCGACCCAGGCGAGGGTCTGCTCCGGGTCGATGTCGCCGACGACCGACAGCACCGCGTTGTTCGGGGCGTAGTACGTGCGGAAGAAGTTCCGCGCGTCCTCCAGGGTGGCCGCGTCCAGGTCGGCCATGGAGCCGATCGGCGTGTGGTGGTAGGGGTGGCCCTCCGGGTAGGCGAGGGCGGTCAGCTTCTCGAAGGCCGTGCCGTAGGGCACGTTGTCGTAGCGCTGGCGGCGCTCGTTCTTGACGACGTCCCGCTGGTTCTCCATGGACTCGTCGTCCAGAGCGGCCAGCAGCGAGCCCATGCGGTCGGCCTCCAGCCAGAGCGCGAGCTCCAGCTGGTGCGTGGGCATGGTCTCGAAGTAGTTGGTGCGCTCGAAGCTCGTCGTGCCGTTGAGCGAGCCGCCGGCGCCCTGCACGAGCTCGAAGTGCCCGTTCCCGTGGACCTGCTTCGAGCCCTGGAACATCAGGTGCTCGAAGAGGTGGGCGAGGCCAGTGCGGCCCGGGACCTCGTGACGCGAGCCGACGTCGTACCAGAGGCAGACCGCGGCGACCGGGGTCAGGTGGTCCTCCGAGAGCACCACGCGCAGGCCGTTCGCCAACCGGTGCTCGGTCGCTGTCAGGCCGCCGGAGCCGGCCTCGGCCGTGGCCGTGTGACCCATGGGCATGTACGTCCCTTCGATCGCGATGTGAAAAAGTCCTGCCACTGTATGCAAGCGCGCCGACACCTGGCGAAGTTCCCGCCCCCTCGAGATGTCCCTCTTCCGGGTCGCGGTCGGCGTTGTCGGTGGCACGGTCCACAATGGTCCGCGTCAGATCAACCTTGTTGGTGAAGGAGCCGCAGCCGCGATGGCCCGCCGCAGCACGAAGACACCGCCGCCGGACGACGCGTTCGAGGAGCGAATCCTCGACATCGACGTTGTCGACGAGATGCAGGGCTCCTTCCTCGAGTACGCCTACTCGGTGATCTACTCGCGCGCCCTGCCGGACGCCCGTGACGGCATGAAGCCGGTCCAGCGCCGCATCGTCTACCAGATGGGCGAGATGGGGCTCCGCCCCGACCGCGGCTTCGTCAAGTGCGCCCGTGTCGTCGGCGAGGTGATGGGCAAGCTGCACCCGCACGGCGACGCGTCCATCTACGACGCGATGGTCCGCATGGCGCAGCCGTTCTCCATGCGCCTGCCCCTGGTCGACGGCCACGGCAACTTCGGTTCCCTGGGCAACGACGACCCGCCGGCCGCCATGCGGTACACCGAGTCGAGGATGGCCCCGGCCGCCCTGCTCATGACCGAGTCCATCGACGAGGACACGGTCGACTTCGCGCCGAACTACGACGGCCAGGAGCGGGAGCCGGTGGCATTGCCCGCCGCCTACCCGAACCTGCTGGTCAACGGCGCGTCGGGCATCGCGGTCGGCATGGCGACCAACATGCCCCCGCACAACCTCGGCGAGGTCATCGCGGCCGCCCGCCATCTGATCCGCCACCCGGGAGCGGACCTCGAGACGCTGATGCGCTTCGTGCCCGGCCCCGACCTGCCGACCGGCGGCCGGATCGTCGGCCTCTCCGGCATCAAGGACGCGTACGAGTCGGGCCGCGGCTCGTTCAAGATCCGCGCCACGACGAGCGTGGAGACGGTGACGGCGCGCCGCAAGGGCATCGTCGTGACCGAGCTGCCGTTCACGGTCGGCCCCGAGAAGGTCATCTCCAAGATCAAGGACCTGGTCGGTTCCAAGAAGCTCCAGGGCATCGCGGACGTCAAGGACCTGACCGACCGCAACCACGGGCTGCGTCTGGTCATCGAGATCAAGAACGGCTTCGTGCCCGAGGCCGTCCTGGAGCAGCTCTACAAGCTGACGCCGATGGAGGAGTCCTTCGGCATCAACAACGTCGCGCTGGTCGACGGCCAACCGCTGACGCTCGGCCTCAAGGAGCTCCTGGAGGTCTACCTGGACCACCGCTTCGAGGTCGTCCGGCGCCGCTCCGAGTTCCGCCGGACCAAGAAGCGCGACCGTCTCCACCTGGTGGAGGGCCTGCTCGTCGCCCTGCTCGACATCGACGAGGTCATCCGGCTGATCCGGGAGAGCGAGAACTCGGCGCAGGCCAAGGAGCGCCTGATCGAGCGCTTCTCGCTGAGCGAGATCCAGACGCAGTACATCCTGGACACCCCGCTGCGCCGCCTCACCAAGTTCGACCGCATCGAGCTGGAGACCGAGAGCGACCGGCTCAACGGCGAGATCGACGAGCTGACCGGGATCCTGGACTCCGACGCGGAGCTGCGCAAGCTGGTCTCGGCGGAACTGGCCACGGTCGCCAAGAAGTTCGCCACGGACCGGCGGACGGTGCTGCTCGAATCGGCGGGCGCGCCCGTCGCCGCCGTCTCCCTGGAGGTCGCGGACGACCCGTGCCGCGTGCTGCTCTCCTCCACCGGGCTCCTCGCCCGTACGGCGACGGCGGAGCTTCCGGCGGTCGACCCGGAGGCGACCCGCGTCAAGCACGACGTGATCCTGTCGGCGGTCGCGGCCACCCAGCGCGGTGACGTCGGCGCGGTGACCTCGGCCGGGCGGCTCCTGCGGATCGCGGTGATCGATCTGCCGCAGCTCCCGGACACCGCGAGCGCCCCGAACCTGGCGGGCGGCGCACCTCTGTCGGAGTTCCTGTCCCTGGAGGCGGACGAGACCGTGGTCTGCCTCACCACGCTCGACGAGGCTTCGCCGGGGCTCGCCATCGGCACGCTCCAGGGCGTGGTGAAGCGCGTGGTCCCGGACTATCCGGCGAACAAGGACGAGCTGGAGGTCATCACCCTCAAGGAGGGCGACCGGATCGTCGGTGCGACCGAGCTGCGGACGGGCGAGGAGGACCTCGTCTTCATCACCTCGGACGCCCAGCTGCTGCGCTACCCGGCCTCGCAGGTACGGCCCCAGGGCCGCCCGGCCGGCGGCATGGCGGGCGTGAAGCTGACGGAGGGCGCCGATGTGATCTCGTTCACGGCGGTCGACCCGGCGGCGGACGCCGTCGTCTTCACCGTCGCGGGTTCCACGGGCACCCTCGACTCCTCGGCGGGTACGTCGGCGAAGCTGACGCCCTTCGACCAGTACCCGCGCAAGGGCCGGGCGACCGGCGGCGTCCGCTGCCAGCGCTTCCTGAAGGGCGAGGACGTCCTGATCCTGGCCTGGGCGGGCACCACCCCGGCCCGCGCCGCCCAGAAGACCGGTGCCCCGGTGGAACTCCCGGAGGTGGACCCCCGCCGGGACGGCTCGGGCACCCCGCTCCCCCACCCGGTGGACGTGGTGGCGAGCCCGGCGAGCTAGCCGGAATCCCGGAGGCGTCCTACGGCGCCTCCGGCTCCTCCTCCGTCTGCTGTACGTACCGCAGGACGCCCCACATGCTGTGCTCGTCGGGGGCGTCCTGCGGGCCGTTCAGCTCACACTCCGCGAGCTCCTTGCGCAGGCCGGCCGCGTCGACGCCGGAGCCGATCAGGACGAGCTGGGTGAGCCGCTCCTCGCCCTCGGGCCACCGCTCGGGGTAGAAGCGCAGGAACCGGCCGACCGCGTGCACGGAGTAGCGGTTGTCCGGATCGGCGGCGCCGAAGTCGACGAAGCCCTTGATCCGGTAGAGGCCCTCGGGCCGCGCGTCGAGGAAGGCCATCAGCCGGCGCGGGTGGAGCGGGGTGGCAGCGGTCAGGGAGACCGTCTCGTACGACGTGTGGGTGTGGGCCCGCGGTCCGCCGTCCCCGTCCCCGTCCCCGTCCCCGTACAGGATGTCCTCGATGGACATCTGTCCCTCGATCTCCCCCTCGGGGACCACCCGGTCGAAGAGCAGCTCCGGGTCGATCCGTCCGTGGGTGGCATCGACGACCACGGCCTTCCCGGCGAGACCGCCCACCGTCTCGCGGACGGCGCGCAGCTCGGCCCCGGAGACCCGGTCGGCCTTGTTCACGATCACGAGGTCGGCGATCGGCAGGTGCCGGTCGGTCTCGGGGTGCCGCTCCCGCGTCGCGGAGAACTCGGCCGCGTCGACGACCTGGACGAGCCCGCCGTACACGATCCGCTCGTTCTCGCTGGCGAGGACCATCCGGACCAGTTCCTGCGGCTCGGCGAGGCCGCTCGCCTCGATCACGATCACGTCGAGCCGCGACTCGGGCCGGGTGAGGACCTCCAGGTACTCGTCGAGCTCGCTCGCGTCGACGGCGCAGCACAGGCAGCCGTTGCCGAGGGAGACGGTGGAGCCGACCTGTCCGGCGATCCGCATCGCGTCGATGCCGATGTCGCCGAAGTCGTTGACCATGACACCGATACGGGTGCCCCGGGCGCTGCGCAGCAGGTGGTTGAGGAGCGTGGTCTTCCCGGCGCCGAGAAACCCGGCCAGGACGACGACGGGGATCTGCTGCGTGGTCAAGGGACGTGCCTCCGGTTCCTTCGTTTCCCACGGCTGTGGGACCCCCAGCTTAGGTACCGGCACGGACACCCACGCGGACGTCATTTCCGGTCGCGGGGCGTGGCCCTTTACCGTTTCCGGCATGAGCCCCGCACAGACCAGCCCCCCGCGCCCCCGCGCGCGTCGTCGGCGGTTCGGGTGGCCCCAGCGGGTGTTCTCGCAGGTCCTGCTGATGCAGCTGGCCATCGCGACCGGTGTGACCGTCCTCGCCACCGGGCTCTTCCTGGCCCCGCTCAGCGCCCAGCTCGACGACCAGGCGATGCGCCGGGCCCTGGCCATCGCCGGGACCACCGCGTCCCCCCGCATGGCGGCGGACCTCACCGGAAGCCCGCCGTCCGCGCGGGGCCCGGTGCAGACGGAGGCCGAGCGGATCCGTACCTCCACCGGCGCCGAGTACGTCGTCGTCATGGACACGCGCGGGGTGCGCTGGTCGCACACCGATCCCGCCGCGATCGGCGGGCGCGTCTCCACCGATCCGAGCGACGTCCTCGCCGGGCACGAGGTGATGGAGATCGACAGCGGCACCCTGGGCCGCTCGGCGCGCGGCAAGATGCCGCTGCGGGACGCGGACGGGCGGATCGTCGGCGCGGTCTCCGTCGGCATCGAGTACGACAGCGTCCGCGACCGGCTGCTCGCCGCGATCCCGGGCCTCCTCGCCTACGCCGGCGGGGCGCTCGCGGCCGGCGCCGTGGCCGCGTACCTGATCTCCCGGCGCATCCAGCGGCAGACCCATGACCTGGCCTTCTCCGACATCTCGGCGCTGCTCGCCGAACGCGAGGCCATGCTGCACGGCATCCGCGAGGGGGTCGTGGCCCTGGACCGCAACGGCTCCGTACGGCTCATGAACGACGAGGCACAGCGGCTCCTCGGCCTCGGTCCCGAGGCGGCGGGCCGGCCGCTCGACGAGGTCCTCGGCCGGGGCCGTACCGCCGACGTCCTGGCGGGCCGGGTGACCGGCGACGACCTGGTCACGGTCCGGGGCCACCGGGTGCTCGTCGCCAACCGGATGCCGACGGACGACGGCGGCGCCGTGGCGACCCTGCGCGACCGCACGGAGCTGGAACGGCTCGGCCGCGAGCTGGACTCCACCCGGGGTCTGATCGACGCCCTGCGCGCCCAGGACCACGAGCACGCCAACCGGATGCACACCCTCCTGGGACTCCTGGAGCTGGAGATGCACGAGGAGGCGGTCGACTTCGTCACCGAGGTGGTCGGCGTGCACCGGGCCACCGCCGAGCAGGTCACGGAGAAGGTCCACGACCCGCTGCTCGCGGCGCTCCTGGTCGGCAAGGCGACCGTCGCCGCCGAGCGGGGCGCCTCCCTGCGGCTCACCTCCGACTCGCTGCTGCCGGACCGGCTCGTCGACCCGCGCGAACTGGTCACCGTCGTCGGCAACCTGGTCGACAACGCCCTGGACGCCGTCGCGGGCACCCCCGGCGCCCGTATCGACGTCTCCTTCCGCACCGAGGGGCGTACGGTCGTCCTGCGGGTCACGGACAGCGGCCCGGGGGTTCCCGAGGAGCGCCGCGAGCTGATCTTCACCGAGGGCTGGTCGACGAAGGCGCTTCCGTCGCACGGAAAGCGCGGCCTCGGCCTCGCCCTGGTGCGCCGGCTCGCCGAGCGCCGGGGCGGCACCGCGCGGGTGACCGGCGGGCCGAACGGGGGCGCCGAGTTCACCGTCGTCCTCCCGGACGCCCTGACCGAGCCGGAACCCGACCCGGACGTGACCGCCGAAGCGCCGCGGCCAGGTCCGCTTCCCGACCCGGACGTGACTGCCGGCGCGCCGCGGCCAGGTCCGCTTCCCGAGCCCGTCGAGGAGGCACGATGATCGACGTCCTCGTCGTGGACGACGACGTGCTGGTCGCGCGGATCAACGCCGCCTACGTCACCAAGGTGCCCGGCTTCCGCGTCGCCGCCACCGCCCACTCGACCGCCGAAGCACTCGCCGCCCTGGACGAGCATCCGGTGGATCTGATCCTCCTCGACCACTACCTGCCGGACGAGAACGGGCTCGCGGCCGTACGGGAACTCCGGGCGCGCGGCCACCAGTGCGACGTGATCATGGTCACGGCGGCCCGGGACGTGGCCACGGTGCAGGCGGCTATGCGGCACGGCGCCCTCCAGTACCTGGTCAAGCCGTTCAACTTCGCCGGGCTGCGCGCCAAGCTGGAGGCGTACGCGACGCTCCGCAGCACCCTGGAGAGCGGGGGCGAGGCCGAGCAGGCCGAGGTGGACCGGATCTTCGGGGTCCTGTCGGCGGGCACCGTCGCCCCGGACCTGCCCAAGGGGCACTCCCCCACGACGGCCGAGCTGGTCCGCCAGGTGCTGCTCGCCGCCGACGGTCCGCTGTCCGCGCAGGAGATCGCCGAGCGGGCCGGCGTCAGCCGTCAGACCGCCCAGCGCTACCTCAAACTCCTCGAACGCACCGGCCGGGTCCGTCTCTCGCTCCGGTACGGCGAGACGGGCCGACCCGAGCACCGCTACGCCTGGGCAGCCTCCCCGCAGGCCGGCTGACACGTCCGCGCCGGGACCCTCCGGGACTCGGGCCGGTCCGCGTCGGGACCCGTCAGGCGGCGCCCGCGCCGGTCAGCGCCCGGACCTCGGTCTCGGCGTGCCGTGCCTCGTCGGGCGGCTCGGTCGAGGTGACCGTGCCGATCCAGCCGGCGAGGAAGCCGAGCGGGATGGAGACCACGCCCGGGTTCTGCAGCTGGAAGAGGTGGAAGTCGACGCCGGGGAACATCGATTCGGGACTGCCGGACACGACCGGCGAGACGAGCACGAGCAGCACCGCCGGGACCAGGCCGCCGTACACCGACCAGACCGCGCCCCGGGTGGTGAACTTCCGCCAGAACAGCGAGTACAGCAGCACCGGCAGATTGGCGGAGGCCGCGACCGCGAAGGCCAGCCCGACGAGGAAGGCCACGTTGAGGTCGCGCGCGAGCAGCCCGAGGCCGATGGCGGCCGCCCCGATCCCCGCGGCGGCGACCCTGGCCACGGTCACCTCGCTGTACTGCTTCGCGTGCCGGCGCCGCAACGATGCGTACAGATCGTGGGCGACGGAGGCCGAGGAGGCCAGCGTGATCCCCGCGACGACGGCGAGGATCGTCGCGAAGGCCACGGCCGCGACGATCGCGAAGAGCACGGTGCCGCCGGTGGAGCCCGCGCCGCCGCCGAGGTCGAGGGCGAGCAGCGGTACGGCGGTGTTCCCGGACGCGTTGGAGGCGCGGACCTCGTCGGGGCCGATCAGGGCGGCCGCGCCGAAGCCGAGCACGATGGTCATCAGATAGAAGCTGCCGATGAGCCCGATGGACCAGACGACGGAGCGTCGGGCGGCCCGGGCGGTCGGCACGGTGTAGAAGCGCGACAGGATGTGGGGCAGTCCCGCCGTACCCAGGACCAGTGCCACGCCGAGGCTGATGAAGTCGAGGCGGGCCGTCCAGTCCCCGCCGTAGCGGAGCCCGGGGGCGAGGAAGTCCAGGCCGTGGCCACTGCGTTCGGCGGCGGTGGAGAGCAGGCCGTTCACATCGCCGTGGAAGCGGAGCAGGACGAGGACGGTGAGCGCGATCGTGCCCGCCATGAGCAGGACCGCCTTGACGATCTGGATCCAGGTGGTGGCCCGCATGCCGCCGAGCGACACGTAGATCACCATCAGCGCGCCGACGCCGATCACGGTCCATGAGCGGGCCGCCTCGCTGGTGCCGCCCAGGAGCAGGGCCACCAGGCTTCCGGCGCCCACCATCTGGGCCACGAGGTACAGCACGGAGACGGCCACCGAGGACGTTCCGGCGGCGATCCGCACCGGGCGCTCGGCCATCCGCGCGGCGACGACGTCGGCCAGTGTGAACCGTCCGCAGTTGCGGACCAGTTCGGCCACGAGCAGCAGGACGACCAGCCAGGCGACCAGGAATCCGACGGAGTACAGCATGCCGTCGTAGCCGTAGAGCGCGATCAGCCCGGAGATGCCGAGGAAGGAGGCCGCGGACATGTAGTCGCCCGCGATGGCGAATCCGTTCTCCAGGGGAGAGAAGAGCCTGCCCCCGGCGTAGAACTCCTCCGCCGAGCCGCGCCGGTTGCGGCTCACCCAGGTGGTGATCCCCAGGGTGACGGCGATGAAGACGCTGAACAGCACGAGCGCCAGGGTCTGGTGGTCTCCGGTCACGGCTGCGCCACCCCTCGGGTCATCTCCTGGGTGTCCCAGCGCAGTTCGAGCGCGGCCCGGTCCCTGCGCAGCCGCGCGTGGCGCGCGTACGCCCAGGTCAGCAGGAAGGTGGTGAGGAACTGCCCGAGCCCCGCGACCATCGCCACGTTCACCACCCCGGCGACCGGCCGGGCCATCAGGCCGGGTGCGGCGGTCGCCGCCACGACATAGGCGAGGTACCAGAGGAGGAAGGCGAGGGCGGCCGGGAAGACGAACCGGCGGTAGCGGCTGCGCACCTCCTGGAAGGCGGGGCTCCGCTGCACTTCCAGATAGATCTCCGCCGCGCTGTGGACCCGCTGTCGCGGCACCGCGCCGGGCCGGCCGTCGCCGGGGCCCCCGGCCCCCGTCCGCTCGTCCCGGCCGGAGGCCGTCGCGTCGTTCCAGGGGTCGTCGACCGGCATCGCCGAAGCGTCGAGCCCCTCCTGCTTGTCCACCTGCTCCACCGGCCAACTCTCCTTGACAAGCGAACCGTTTCGGCCGCGTGCCCAAGGATGGACAGAGCGGGAAGATCCCGGACTCTTCTCCTCCTGCTGTTCACCCCATCAGGTGACTCTCCGCCCAGGTGCCCTGACCAGACCGTGCTGATATGCGTACCGCACGGCCTGCGCCCGGTCGCGCACCCCCGTCTTGGCGAAGAGGTTGTTGATATGGGTCTTCACCGTGGCCGTGGAGATCCGCAACCGCACGGCGATCTCCTGGTTGGAGAGCCCGTCGGCGACCAGCACGAGCACCTCCGTCTCCCGCTCCGTGAGCCCGTCGGCCTCCGGGGCCAAGGGCCCGGCGGCGGCACCCGGCTGCGCCGACCGCGGTCCGGGACCTCCCGACGGCTCCGCCCACTCGGGACGCTCCCCCCGTTCCAACAGCTGCTCCAGCAACCGCCGCTGCACCGTGGGGGAAAGCCCCGCCCGCCCATCGGTCACGTCCCTCAGGGCCCGTACGATCTCGTCCCCGCCCGCGTCCTTGGTCAGGTAGCCCCGCGCTCCCGCCCGCAGCGCGGGGAACAGCGACTCGTCGTCGGCGTACGTGGTGAGCACCACGATCTCCGTCCCGGAGTACAGCTCGCGGATCCGGCGGGTGGCCTCGACGCCGTCGCAACGGGGCATCCGCAGATCCATCAGGACCACGTCGGGCTCCAGTTCGGCGGTCAGCGCGACCGCTTCCTCCCCGTCCCGGGCCGCCCCCACGGCCTCGACCCCGGGAAGCAACCCGAGCAGCATCACGATGCCCTCCCGCACGACGGCCTGATCATCAGCGACCACCACCCGAATCACCCGAGCCTTCCCGGGAGCACCGGCGCTCTCCGGCGCGGAGAGACCCCCGGGCACACCGGAATCCCGAGTGGACGGACCCCCCTGCCCACGGTCGGGGCCCTCCTGCCCACGGTCAGCACCCTCCTGACCGTGGTCGGCCCTCTCCGGGCCGCCGTCTGCCCTCTGCTCGACGTGGTCGGGGCCCTCCTGACCGCGGTCGACCTTCTCCGGGCCGCCGTCTGCCCTCTGCCGGCCGCTCATGCCGGCACCCGCAGCCGCACCGCGAACCCCTGGCCCTCCGGCCCCGCGTCCAGGCTGCCGCCCAGCAGTTCGGCACGCTCCCTCATGCCGCGCAGCCCGTATCCGGAGCCGGAGGAGCCGAGCTCGTACCCGTCGGGACCGCCCTCTGCCGTCGGAGGTGGCCCGGAGTCACATATCTCCAGGGAGATCCGGTCCACCTCGTAGGCGAGCCGGATCCGGGTCCGGGCTCCCGGGGCGTGCTTGCGGACATTGGTGAGAGCCTCCTGTGCCACTCGTCGTACTGCCTGGGACGCTTCGGCGGGCAGGTCCCGGCGCTCGCCCGTGACGTCGACCTGGGCGCGGTCCTCCCGTGCCAGGTCCCGCAGGTAGTCCTCTACGGGCACCATGTCACCGCGCAGCGCCGACAGCGCGTGCCGGGTCTCGGCGAGGCCTTCCTTGGCCATGGAGCGGGCCGAGGTAACGAGCTTGAGGATCTCCGACCTCTCCGATCCCGACTCGATCTGGAGCCGTGCGACCTCCAGATGCACCATCTGCGCGGAGAGGCTGTGCGCGAGCACGTCGTGTATCTCGCGGGCGATCCTGGCCCGCTCGGCGAGCGCCGCCGAAGCGGCCTCGGCCTCCCGGGCGAGTCGCTCCTGGGCGAGCAGCTGGAACCCCGCACCGCGGGCCTGGGCGTCCAGCCGGAGTGAGTAACCAGCGAGAAGCACGGCCGCGGTGGTGACACCCGCTCCGAGTATCCCGGTCTCGTCGGCCTCCACGAAGCCGGTGACGAGCACCGCCACGGTGGCGAGGCCGACCGGAAGCGGCAGTCGCTCCATCGCCATGACCGAGACGACTATCCACATCACGGTCGCGGACGTCGGAGCGCCGGCCGCGTAGGCCCCGAGACCACAGAGAGCTATCACCGCCAGGAGCCCCAGCGAGGCCGGCAGCCGGTGGCCCAAGGTCGTGTGGTGGTAGGCCAGGGCGGCCATCACACAGAGCCCGAACCCGATCGGAGGCACGGGCGCGTACCAACCGTCGAAAGCCCCCGAGGTGTAGCAGCCGCTCAGTACCCAGACGCTCAGGCCCGCGATCAGGCAGTAGTCGAGGACGATGCGCCCCCGGGGTACTCCCAGGCGGGTGAGCGCCTCCCGTGACGGCCAGGCCTTCCAGGAACCCCCCAGGGCCTCACCACTCCTCGTGCGCGCTCGGTCGCGCGTCTCCTCCATGTCCGTCCCCCTCCGACATTTCCCATGTTACGGAGAGTCGCCGGACGTGTGATCGGCCCGTGGGTGGAGCGTTCTGCTCCACCCACGGGTGGAGCGCCTCAGGCGTCGATGCGCGAGCGGTCGAGGGTCGCCGCGGAGCCGGTGATGAACTCCTTGCGGGGCGCCACGTCGTTGCCCATGAGGAGGTCGAAGACCTGCTCCGCCGCGTCCAGGTCGCCGATGTTGATCCGGCGCAGGGTGCGGTGACGCGGGTCCATCGTGGTCTCCGCGAGCTGGTCGGCGTCCATCTCGCCCAGGCCCTTGTAGCGCTGGATGGAGTCCTTGTAGCGGACCCCCTTGCGCTGGTACTCGAGCAGAGTCTGGCGCAGCTCGTTGTCGGAGTACGTGTAGACGTACTTGTCCTGGCCCTTCTTGGGCTGGACGAGCTCGATCCGGTGCAGCGGGGGCACGGCGGCGAAGACCCGCCCGGCCTCGACCATCGGCCGCATGTAGCGCTGGAAGAGCGTCAGCAGCAGACAGCGGATGTGGGCGCCGTCGACGTCGGCGTCGACCAGCAGGACGATCTTCCCGTAGCGGGCCGCGTCGATGTCGAAGGTGCGGCCCGAGCCCGCTCCTATGACCTGGATGATCGCCCCGCACTCGGCGTTCTTCAGCATGTCCGAGACGGACGACTTCTGGACGTTGAGGATCTTGCCGCGGATCGGCAGCAGGGCCTGGAACTCGCTGTTGCGGGCGAGCTTGGCCGTACCGAGGGCCGAGTCGCCCTCGACGATGAAGAGCTCGCTGCGCTCCACGTCGTCGCTGCGGCAGTCGGCCAGCTTGGCCGGCAGCGAGGAGGACTCGAGCGCGGTCTTCCGGCGCTGCGCGTCCTTGTGCTGGCGGGCCGCGATCCGGGTACGGGCGGCGGCTACGGCCTTGTCCAGGACGGCACGGGCCTGCGCCTTGGCGTCCCGCTTGGTGGAGGTGAGGAAGGCCTTGAGCTCCTTGGCGACCACGTTCGCCACGATCCGGCGGGCCGCGGACGTGCCGAGGACCTCCTTGGTCTGCCCCTCGAACTGCGGCTCGGCGAGGCGGACCGTCACGACGGCCGTGAGCCCTTCCAGGGCGTCGTCCTTGACGATGTCGTCCTCGGCGACGCGCAGCATCTTCGCCGAGCGCAGGACCTCGTTCACCGTCTTGGTGATGGCCTGCTCGAATCCCGAGACGTGGGTGCCGCCCTTGGGGGTGGCGATGATGTTGACGAAGGACTTGACCGTCGAGTCGTAGCCGGTGCCCCAGCGCAGGGCGACGTCGACGGCGAGCTCGCGGGTGACCTCGGTCGGGGTCATGTGGCCCCGCTCGTCGAGGACCGGGACGGTCTCCTTGAAGGTGCCCTGGCCGGTGAGGCGCTGGATGTCGCAGACGGCCTTGTCCTGCGCGAGGTACTCGCAGAACTCGCTGATGCCGCCGTCGAAGCGGAAGGTCTCCTCGCTCTTGCCGATCCCCGCCAGGTCCCGCTCGTCGCGGACGACGATGGTGAGGCCGGGGACGAGGAAGGCGGTCTGCCGGGCGCGCTGGTGCAGCGTCTCCAGGGAGAGCTTGGCGTCCTTGAGGAAGATCTGCCGGTCCGCCCAGTAGCGCACCCGCGTACCGGTGCGGGTCTTGGGGACGCGCTTGCCCTTGAGCAGGCCGTTGCCCGGATCGAAGGGGCTGTCGGGGCCCTGCTCCGTGAAGATGCCCGGGACGCCACGGCGGAAGCTGATCGTGTGCGTGGCGCTGTTCCGGTCGACCTCGACGTCGAGACGGGCCGAGAGGGCGTTGACCACGGAGGCGCCGACGCCGTGCAGACCGCCGGACGCGGCGTACGATCCGCCGCCGAACTTTCCGCCGGCGTGCAGCTTGGTCATGACGACCTCGACTCCGGAGAGTCCGGTCTTCGGCTCGACGTCGACCGGGATGCCCCGGCCGTTGTCCTGGACCTCCACGGATCCGTCGTCGTGGAGGATGACCTCGATGTGGTCGCAGTAGCCCCCGAGGGCCTCGTCGACCGAGTTGTCGATGATCTCCCAGATGCAGTGCATCAGGCCGCGGCTGTCGGTGGACCCGATGTACATACCGGGGCGCTTGCGGACCGCTTCGAGCCCTTCGAGTACGAGCAGGTGCCGCGCGGTGTAGTTGGAAGCGTCACGGTCTGCGGTCAGCAGCGCACTGGACGGCACGGACGTTTCGGCGGTCACGCGGTTCGCTCCTCGCTGAATTTGAAATCTGGCCCGATGGGGTAAGGCCCGGCGTCGGTCACCGGTCAGAGGGTACCGATGCCTGGTAGAGCCGTTGTCACGCCACCCTCCCCGATTCCTCATGCTAGTCCAGCGTCGTATGGATGTTCGATCCCTCGATGGGGTGACGCGAACATCACGTTCCCTTCCAGGCATGAACCATTTAGGCTCCGGGCACGTCCTCATCAACAACCGGCAACCACGCCGGGAGGACTGACCGACACAAGCAACGCGAAATCCGTAGAGCGACGCAATACGGCTCATTCGCCGCCAACCGGCAGCAGACAGCCACCTCGGAAGAAGTTTCAAGGAAAAGCCGCGAGCGGGAACGTTTTCGGCCTGGTTGGATGTTGACCCTGGTACGACAGCTCGTCGAGCTAGAGAAGAGGCGACGTGACTACTGTTCTGACCCCCGCGAGCCCCCTGACGGCCGCTGACCGCTGCGACCGCTGCGGCGCCCAGGCATACCTGCGTGTTGTCCTGACCAGCGGAGGTGACTTGCTCTTCTGCGCCCACCACGGACGTAAGTTCGAGCCGGAACTCAAGAAGATCGCCGTTGAGATACAGGATGAGACGGACCGCCTGACGGACGTGCCGGCCCGCACGATGGGCGACGACCACTGACGCCTCGCATCCACGACGAGCCCAGATCCGGCCACTGACCGGACTTCGGGCGGCCACCCCCGCATTCCGAGGGGAGTGGCCGCCCGTTCTCGTATCCCGCGCGTCCTGGACCGATCACCGCCGGGACCCGGCAGCGGGCCCGACCGGCGGGCCTGGCCGGAGAACCCGGCCAGAACCCCTGGTCAGAGGCCCCGATCAGCGGCGCTGATCAGAAGCGCGCCGGCAGCACCGCCGAGACTCGGGTGTACACACCCGGGTTCTCCGCCTGCCCGCAACCGCTGCCCCAGGACACCAGGCCGACGAGCAGCCCCTTCGCCACGAGCGGGCCTCCGCTGTCCCCCTGGCACGCGTCCTTGCCGCCCTGCGGGTCGCCCGCGCACAGCATCGTGTCGCTCCGGTACGGGACGCCGAATCCGCCCGGGTACGCCCGCTCGCACGCGCTGTCCGGCAGCACCTGGACCCGCGCCGTCCGCAGCGTGGAGGCATAGGTCCCGCTGCCGGTCGTGTCACCCCAGCCGTAGACGTCCGCCTCCGTACCGGGCGTGTACGCCGCGTCTCCCGCACGAGCGACGCCGATCACGTAGGACTGCGGCAGAGCGCTGACGAGCGTCAGGACCGCGAGATCGCCCGAGTTGGTCGTCGGGTCGTAGTCGGGATTGACCCAGGTGTCCGAGATCCGCACCTCCTGGCCGCCCTGCCCGCCCAGCGCGGCCCGGCCCGCGATGACGACGAAGTCGCGCACCTCCCACGGCTCGCCGCCGAGCACCTCGCGGCCCAGGCAGTGGGCCGCCGTGAGCACCTTGGTCGGCGCCACGAGCACGCCCCCGCAGAACTGCCCCGCGCGCGTACCCCCGAACCGGTCACGGCTGGACAGTGCCACGACCCACGGCGCGTCGGCGATCTGGGCCTGCCGGCCGCCCACCACGACGCTGTCGGCGGCCACGGGTGCGGCAGTGGCCAGCTGCCCCGCCGCCGCTGCGATCAGGCCCAGAGCACCCGTCAATGCTCGGGTGAGGGAACCACGCATGGAGCCTCCTGACTCTCCGGTGATGTCGGTTCACCCAGCGTCCAACACGCGACCGCGCCGTGCACCCCCGCACAGCCGGAGGGCCCGGCTCCCCCTCGGGGAACCGGGCCCTTCCGCGTACCGCTCCATGCCTCGTGTCCGCAGCTCGCACGGACGTCGGGATACGGATCAGTCGAGGTAGTCGCGCAGCACCTGCGAACGCGACGGGTGACGCAGCTTCGACATCGTCTTCGACTCGATCTGACGGATCCGCTCGCGGGTCACGCCGTAGACCTTGCCGATCTCGTCCAGCGTCTTCGGCTGGCCGTCGGTGAGACCGAAGCGCATCGAGACGACGCCGGCCTCACGCTCGGAGAGCGTGTCGAGCACCGAGTGCAGCTGCTCCTGGAGGAGCGTGAAGCTCACCGCGTCGGCCGGAACGACCGCCTCGGAGTCCTCGATCAGGTCGCCGAACTCGCTGTCGCCGTCCTCACCCAGCGGGGTGTGGAGGGAGATCGGCTCGCGGCCGTACTTCTGGACCTCGATGACCTTCTCAGGGGTCATGTCGAGCTCCTTGGCCAGCTCCTCCGGGGTGGGCTCACGGCCCAGGTCCTGGAGCATCTGGCGCTGCACGCGCGCGAGCTTGTTGATGACCTCGACCATGTGCACCGGGATACGGATGGTGCGGGCCTGGTCGGCCATGGCGCGGGTGATCGCCTGACGGATCCACCAGGTGGCGTACGTGGAGAACTTGTAGCCCTTGGTGTAGTCGAACTTCTCGACCGCGCGGATCAGACCCAGGTTGCCCTCCTGGATCAGGTCCAGGAAGAGCATGCCGCGGCCGGTGTAGCGCTTGGCCAGGGAGACCACCAGACGGAGGTTGGCCTCCAGGAGGTGGTTCTTGGCGCGGCGGCCGTCCTCGGCGATGATCTCCAGCTCGCGCTTGAGCTTCGGCGCGAGCTTGTCCGAGTTGGCGAGCTTGTCCTCGGCGAACAGGCCGGCCTCGATGCGCTTGGCGAGCTCGACCTCCTGCTCGGCGTTGAGGAGCGGGACCTTGCCGATCTGCTTCAGGTAGTCCTTGACCGGGTCGGCGGTGGCACCGGCGACGGCGACCTGCTGCGCCGGAGCGTCGTCCTCGTCCTCGTCGGACAGGACGAAGCCCTTGCTCTCGCCCTCGGTCTCTTCTTCCTCGCCCTTGCCGGGCGCGACGTCCTCGAGCAGCTCTTCGCCCTCGACGATCTCGTCGGCGTCCTTCTTGGACGTGGTCTTCTTTGCCGCCGTCTTCTTCGCGACGGTCTTCTTGGCCACCGTCTTCTTGGCGACGGTCTTCTTCGCGGCCGCCTTCTTGGCGGCGGATCCGGCCTCGTCGGCCGGGTCTGCGCCCTCTGCCGCGGAGGCCGTGGCGGCCGTGACGGTCGTCTTCGTCACGGTCGTCCTGGCGGTGACGGTCTTGGTGGCGGTGCGCTTGGCCGGGCTCTTCGCTGCGACGCTCTTGCGGGCGCGCTTCGGCGACTCCGCTGCACTGACCATCAGCGTCACACCCTCTTCCTCGAGGATCTGATTGAGGCTGCGCAGAACATTCTTCCACTGGGTTGGCGGAATCTGGTCAGCCTCGAAGGCCCGACGCACGTCATCGCCGGCGATCTGCCCATCAGCCTTTCCCCGCTCGATGAGCGCCATCACAGACTCGGACTCGGCGATCTCCGGCGGGAGCGTACGGGATGTGCTGGCCGACACGAACAACCTCTCGGAACGATGGAAACGGCTTCCGGCCCCGCCCGGGATCGGGCTGGAGCCGACGACCGTCGACGGGGAATGTGCCGACGGCGCGGGCTGGACCGGGGAACTGCACAGCGCCTCCATCGGCTGCTGTATTCCTTCCTCGGCTGTCACCTCTTAGGTCATCGCACGGCTCGGAGGAGTGTTACGCCCAATCTTCGTGGCCCGAGTCACACCTCATGTGCGACAAACCGACGCAGAGGGATATATCAGCGTACATTCACGCCGCCGGAATCCTGGCACCACCCGGGAAACCCTTCCGGGCTCCCCGGGTGCCGCTCGGACCCGGCGGCACGCGATGTCCGCGCCTCGGCGCTCCCGGCCACGGCCCGCGGGTCAGTGTTCGCGGGGGGCGGGGACGACGCGGTCCACCTCGGGGTGGACCGTGAGCAGGGCCCGCATGGCCGTCTCGGCACCGAGGGCGTCGCCCGCGGCGAGCGCGTCCACGATCCGGGCGTGGTGGGAGAGGCAGGCCTCGCTCGGACGGTCGCAGCCCGTGACGGGGCCGCCGGACACCTGGAGCGCGGCGGCGACGATGCCGGAGAGGTGCTCCAGCATCCGGTTCCCGGCGAGCTGGATGAGGAGCGAGTGGAACTCGGTGTCGGCGCGGGAGAACGTGATGCCGTCTCCCTGCGCGAACGCGTGGCCCATGATCTCGACCATGTCGGCGAGACGCTGCTGCACGTCCTCGCGGCCGTGCCCGGCGGCGAGGCGGGCGGCCAGGGGCTCGATCGTCCAGCGCAGCTCGTTCAGCTCGCGGCGCTGGTCGTCGCGCTGCGGGCCGAAGGCCCGCCACTCGATGATGTCGGGGTCGAGGAGGTTCCAGTCGCTGACGGGCCTGACGCGGGTTCCGACGTTCGGGCGGGCGCTGACCAGCCCCTTCGCCTCCAGGACGCGCAGGGACTCGCGGACGACGGTGCGCGAGACCTCGAACCGCTGGCCGATCTCTTCGGGGACGAGCGGGCGGTCGGCCCCGAGGTCGCCGGAGACGATCATCTGGCCGAGCTGCTGGACGAGCTGGCCGTGCAGCCCGCGCCCCCGGTTGCCGGTGCTCCGGCGGCCGACGCGGCCCAGGTCGGTGTCCACCCCCTCCCAGGAGGGCGGGCCCACACGGCCGGCGGCGGGCGCCTCCGCGTAGGGGTAGCGGTCGAGATCGCCCGGGGCGCCGAGGCCGGAGTCGACGGAGCGGGCGGCGGTCATCATGGTGTGCGCAAGGGTACTCACGCATCCTTTGTCGGCGTTGCCTCCGTGACCCTTGAGGTCTTTGGTGAAAAGCACACGAAAGGGTGATCGGCACCCCCTACACAATTGACGATTAATCGGACATATCGGCTAGATTTCAAGGGAGTTGGACGCGAACCGGAACCTTTCGGTCCGCAAGTGATCACCAACGCGCCTTACGGCGAAGGCCGGTGAACACATAAGCGCAGAGCAACCCGGTCAACGTCAGCGAGAGAGCCACTCCCGCGGGCTGCCCGAGCACCCGCAGCCCGCCCGTCAGCCAGCGGTCCACCGCGGGTGACCACTGCGGACCGGCGAACTCGCGCAACCGCGCGGGGAGTCCGGCGGCCGACCGTACCGAGGGCCCGGTCAGCACCTTCTGCAGCAGCGGGACGAAGGCGACCGGCACCGCGAGGACCGCCGCCACCCCGGCCGCCGCCGCCCGGAACACCCCGGCACCGAGCACCCCGGCCCAGGCGCAGCCGACCATCAGGCCGAGCCAACTCGCACAGAGAGTCGGCCAGTTCTTCGGTACGGAGATCAACTCTCCGCCGTAGACGAACCGCAGGGCCTCCAGATCCGCCACCACGACGGCCGCCCCGAGCAGCAGGGCGACGGCCGCCGCCACGGCGAGCTTCGCCAGCAGGAGGCCGGGCCTGCGGGGCACCGCTCCCCGGCCCGTGGTGAGCGCGGGGTAGCGGTACTCCTCACCGAAGGAGAAGGCGCCGAGCAGCCCGGCGCCGAGGGCCGCGGGCGGCAGCGGGGAGAGGGCGGGCCAGCCCGCGAGGACGGCGGGCAGCGCGGCGTGGCCGCCCCGCCCGAGGAGCAGGGCGAGGGTCACGGAGCCGAGCAGGACGGCCGCCACGACGAGCGGGGTGGACGGCACGCCCAGGAGCCGGTGGATCTCGTACCGCAGCGGGCGCAGGGGCGAGCGGGCGGGCTTCCGGGCCCCACCGGGCTCCCCGGCCGGGGCCTCACGGGGCCCGGCGGCCTCGCCCTCGTGGCCGGAGTCCGGGTGGACGCCTCCCGCCCGGGTACGCGGAACGGGCCCGGTGTCGCCCGTCTCGGCGGCGAGCCGGTGGATCGGCACGCCGTGGCGGAACGCCGTGTCACCGACGGCCGCGCAGTCGCTCCCGTAGACGGACAGGCGATTGCCGTCCTCGGCGACGACCTCGACGGGGCGCCGGGCGGCCCTGGCCTCCTGGGTCACGACCGCCGCCAGCCGCGCGGCCTGCGGGGTGCGGACGGCGACCCGGGGCCGCAGCCGGGTACGGGCGAACTCGGCGACGTCCTGGTCGGCCACGAGCCGCCCGCCGTCGAGGGTGACGACCCGGTCGGCGTTGCGGGCCGCGTCCTTGGGGTCGGCCGTGGTGTAGAGCACGGTGCCGCCGGCGTCCGCGTGCGCCCGCAGGAGCTCGTACAGCCAGACGCCCTCGGGTGCGGAGAGGCCGGCGCCGGGCTCGTCGAGCAGCAGGGTGTGGGGGCCGCCCAACATTGCGGAGGCGAGGCCGAGTCGGCGATCGGCCCCGACCGGAAGGGTGCCGATCCTTCGGCGCTCCAGTCCGTCGAGGCCGACGGCCCGTGTCAGCTCCTCGGCCCGTGAGACGGGAACCCCCGTGGCGGCGCAGAGCATCCGCAACTGGCCCCGGAGCGTCCGGGAGGGGTGCCCGGGGATGTTGCCGAGGAGCACGCCGACCTCGCGCGGAGGGTGGGCGATGCGGTGCAGCGGTCGGCCCCGGAAGTAGGTGATCCCGCGTCCCGGCTCGAGTTCGAGCATGAGCCGGAGCGTGGTGGTCTTGCCTGAGCCCGAGGAGCCGAGGAGAGCGGTCACGGCACCCGGCCGCGCCTCGAAGGTCAGATCGTCCACGGCGGGCGGGCGATCGCGGAGGGGAGTGCTGGTCAGTCCGATTGCCTGGAGCATCGCTTCTCTCGCGGTAGATGACACCGCTCCGCGGCAGGGCGGCGCTTTCGCAGCAAGATAACGCTACATTTCGGACTTTCGGCGCAGGGTTGGCGCCCAGGGGCGCCGGAAGTGCCGGTCCGTCAGACCTCGGGACGCAGCATCGGCGGGTTGAGGAGAGTGGCCCCACCTGCCCGGAAGAGCTGGGCGGGGCGCCCGCCCTGACGGGTCGTGGTACCACCGGCGGGAACCAGGAAGCCGGGCGTGCCGGTCACCTTCCGGTGGAAGTTGCGCGGGTCCAGGGCCACGCCCCAGACGGCCTCGTAGACGCGCCGCAGCTCTCCGACCGTGAACTCCGGCGGGCAGAAGGCCGTGGCCAGGGAGGAGTACTCGATCTTGGAGCGGGCACGCTCCACGCCGTCGGCGAGGATCCGGGCGTGGTCGAAGGCGAGCGCCGCCGGCCCCCCTTCCTTCTCCTCGGCCACCGACTCCCCCGCCGCTCCGACGGCCTCTGCGGTCCCGGCGAGCGCGTCCTCGCCGAGCAGCTCCTCGACGGGGGCCCAACGGGCGCTGTTCGCGTCGCCGCCGGCCCTCGGCGCGGGAAGGTCCGGGGCGAGGGCCAGATGCGCGACGCTGACCACCCGCATGCGCGGGTCACGGTCGGGCGCCCCGTACGTCGCCAGCTGCTCCAGGTGCGCGCCGTTGCTCGGCACCGGCGGCGGAGCGGCCGGATCGTGGGCGCAGAGACCCGTCTCCTCGACCAGCTCGCGCGCGGCGGCGGCACCGAGGTCCTCGTCCGCGCGCACGAAGCCGCCGGGCAGCGCCCAACGCCCCTGGTACGGCGCTTCCCCCCGCCGCACGACCAGGGTGCAGAGCGCATGGCGGCGCACGGTGAGCACGACCAGATCGACGGTCACGGCGAAGGGCGGAAAGGCCGACGGGTCGTAGGGAGGCATGCCGCGATCATAGTCGTCTTCCTGACGATAAGCACGCCCCTCGGAAGCATCGCCGATGACTTCCTCACCCTGCCGCGAGGCTTCCGTCGTGTCTGTCACCGGCATCCCGTCACACCCCCAGCTGAAGGCCCTCTGCGGCCTCCTCGACCATACCGAGACCGAGCCTGCCGACCCGCACCGCGAACGGCTCACCCGCGACCACGAGCCCCGAGAAGCGGATCGCTCCGAGCGGAGCCGACCGCAGGGGATGCGTCGAGACGGACCGGCCCGGCGCGTCCGGCCGGATTCCGGCGAGCGCGAGCAGTGCGTGCACCGCGCCGGAGGCCGCGACGGCCGCCGGCCGACACGCGGCGGGGTGCGGCACCGGGCGCCCGCCGGCCGTCCGCTGTTCCCCCGCGTACATCTCGGGCAGCCGGTAGGTGAAGGCCTCCGCCGCGTCGAGCAGCCCGCGCAGCAGGGCGGCGGCCTCCTTCTCGTGGCCGACGGCGGCGAGTCCCGCCACCGCGACCGCCGTCTCGTGCACCCGCACCGCACCCGCCCGGTGACCGAAGGGGTTGTGTCCCGGCTCCTTGGCACCCAGGCTGCGCAGCCCCCAGCCGGAGTCCAGGGCCGGGGTGCCGAGCAGCCTGGCCACCTGTTCGGTCTCCGTCCTGTCCAGCAGGCCCTGCCCGTGGCGGCCGCCGCCCAGCAGCCCGGTGTCGAGCAGATGCGCGGCCCAGCCGCCGAACTGGGACCAGCTCCGACCGTCGGGTCCGCGGGCGACGGCGGGTCGGCCGCCCGCCGGGTCGTCGAGCCAGAACTCCCGTCGGAACCGCTCACGCAGTGTCCGGGCGGCGTCCCGCAGCGCGTCTCCCCCGGATCCCCCGCAGGCGTCGAGCAGGTCTGCTCCGAGCAGGGCCGCGCGATGCGCGTGTGCCTGTGTCTCGGCCCGCCAGGGTCCGGCGGGGCCGGGGTCCGGCACGAGGCCGCTCGCGCCGACCGTCCGGAGCAGCCAGCCGAGGCAGCGTTCCGCGACGGGGAGCAGCTCGTCCAGGTCCGCTGCCGGCAATCCCCAGCGGCGTGCCTCGGCGAGCACGACCGGAAAGGCCAGGGTGGCCTCGACGCCCGTGCAGCGGGGCGGCAGATGCGGGCCGGCGTCCCTGAGGGGTCCGCGGAGACGGCCGGACTCGGATCCGCCGCCGGAGAGTTGGGTGCGCCCGAGGGCGTGCAGGGTGGTGACGGCGAGCCGGGTACCGAGGGGCAGGGCCATCCGGGCCGCCCAGAGCGCCTCGGCGGTGACCGGTCCGCAGCGCCAGGGGACTCCTGCCGCGAGGTGGACGTCCGCCGGGTGCGCCGGGTCCCGCTGGAGCAGGGCCCGCAGGTCCTCGACGGACGCGCGCAGCAGCTCCCCCGGACGCCGGTCGTCACCTTCGGCGAGGGCCTCGGCGAGGACGTGGCCACCGGGCCGTCCGGCGCCCGCGCCCGAAGAGCCGGTGGGGCGGGTGGGCGAGCCGTCGCGTACCCGTAACCGGACCGTGAACGTGCCCCCCGGCGCCAGGTCGGCTTCCCAGCGCAGGACTCCCGCCGCCGCCAGGGCGTCCATGGGTGGCGGGTCCGCCGTGACGGCGACGGACCGCCCGTCGTCGCCGGTCCAGCGCAGTCCGGTGCCGTGGACGCTCGCTGTGAGCTCGGGTCCGGGTCGGCCGGACGCGACCGCGCCCAGGTCCGCGAG
Organism: Streptomyces sp. NBC_00250; assembly: GCF_036192275.1. Taxonomy (NCBI): domain Bacteria; kingdom Bacillati; phylum Actinomycetota; class Actinomycetes; order Kitasatosporales; family Streptomycetaceae; genus Streptomyces; species Streptomyces sp. NBC_00250. The sequence continues at coordinate 2,549,907 of NZ_CP108088.1, forward strand.
ATCCGAGCCCAGAGCGATTTCCATCGGGAGCCGGAGGGGGCGGGCGACGGCGCTGCGCAGGGTGATCCGTTCGCTCCCGTCGGCGCTCCGGGTGCGTTCGACGGTGAGACCGGGATCGGGTCCGAGGTCTCCGGGAACACGGAGGACGCCGAGGAACACCGCTCGGTCGGCGGTCGCCATGCGGCCCTGGAGGGCGACGGGCTCGCGCCCCGCCACCCGCAGGACGCAGCGGGATAGGAGCCGTCGCCCCGCCGCGTACACGCCCTCGGGGCCCTCACCGGTGAGCTGGCCGTGCTCGGCGCAGACGGCGAGGGCGGGCAGGGCCACGCAGAGGAGCGCACCGTGCACCGAGGGGAGCTCCGCGGGACGCGCCGCGCGCGCGGGCACGGCGCCGGTTCCGGCGCCCGGCCGGCGTCCCGCGGGACGTCCGGGCGCCTGGCCGGTGGGGAGTCCGGCGGGACCCCCGGGGGCATGGCCGGTGGGGGGTCCGGTGGGACCGCCGGGTGCGTGACCGGTGGGGCGGCCGGGGGCCGGTACAGGGCTGAGGGCCATGGCGGGTACGGGGTGCTCTCTGTGCGAACCGGGCGGCCGGCGGAGTGTCGGCGGGACGGTTCGGACGACTCCGCCAGAGAGCTGAACGCGCCGACGGGCGGCCGGGTCACGGTCCTCATCGCCCGCTCCTGGTGCCGCGCTGTCCACCTTGCCTCGGGGACCCGCTCTCCGGCCTCCCCGTGGCGGGTCCCCCGGGCCGCACTCCGGCCGCCGAACGGCGCTCCCCTCCGCCGGTCTGGCGACCGGGCTTCCGGAGGGTCCCTCGGCTGCTCTGCGGGCGGGCCGTGCGTGCCCGGAGCCGCCGTGAGGTGGCGGGAGCGGCCCGGTCCGAGGCGGTCCGGCCGTCCCGCTCGGTCCGCAGACAGGATCGGAGCGACTCGGGGTCGAGCCCTTCGTTGCACGCCTGATGAAGCAGTCGGGCGAAGACGTATTCGGGGTCGGCGTCGAGCGCGAGTCCGAGGGCGACCCGGGCGGTCGGCTCGTCGCCGGTGGACCAGGCCACCCAGCCCGCGAGGGTGAGCGGCGCGGCGGCGTGCTCCTGGTAGGGGGCGACGCAGCGCCGGGCCAGTACGCGCCAGAGGCGCAGGGCCGCGGTGCCTTCCCAGCCCTCCATCCATTCGGCGGCACGGTCGCGGGTGATCCGGTCCTGGAGGCCGAGGATCAGTGCGGCCGCCTCCCCGGCCTCGACCAGGGCGTCGTCGGCCGCGTCGCCCTCGACCGTTCCGACGACGGCCCTCCCCGTGGTGGCCGACCCCGGCAGTCCCGTCGGGTTGCCGGAACGGCCGGCCGGGTTCGCCCCACCCTTCGGGTTGACGAACCTGCGAAGGACCTCTCGGGCGAGTCGCAGCGTGGACTCGCGTACCTCCTCCCGCCCCTTGCCCTCGGCGCCTTCGAGGATCCGGGGGACGATCGAGGCGGCCGTCGCGTCGAGCGCCGCGCGCTGCTCTTCCTCCCCGGGCCCGCCGGTCGGCTTGAACCGGCCCTCCATGTCTCGCAGTGAGCCCCGCACCTGGACTCCGGCGTACGCCGCGGCCGCGGCCATCACCGACGTACCGCTGAGCGCGAGCGGGGTGCCGTCCGGCGGACAGCAGCGTGCGTCGGGGCAGCAGTAGGAGAAGAAGAGCCCGTCGGAGATGCAGAGGGCCTCGTAGACCGGGATGTCGAGGGCCCCGCATGCGGTGCGCAGTCGCTGGGCGAAGGGACGCAGTCGTTCCATGACCCGGCGGCCCGTCTCGCCTGCTCCGGGGTCCTGGCAGAGGAAGACGACGATGCCGTCCGGTCGGGTGCCGCTCTTGCTGCCGCCCTCGACGAGGCATTCGGCGAGGTGATCGGCGGTGGACGCCCATTCGCGGGGCGAGCGGGGAATGCCGAGCCTGACGCGGCCGCCGAAGCGGCCGTGCTCGCCGTGGAGGGCGACCAGGACGACGGAGTCGGTGGGGTGGAAGCCCAGCACGAAGGGAAGGGCGTCGGCGAGGTCCGCCGGGCCGCGCAGGGCGATCTGCTGGGTACGGGAGGGTCCGCTGGATTCGTGGTGATTCGCGTTCATGGTCAGGACGGTCTCGTGATCTCCCGAAATCCGAAACCCCTGTGGATAACTCCTGGAACGGGGCTTCCGTCATCCCGCAGAGTTGTCCACAGGTTCGGCGCTCATTCGCGCGATGTCCGAGGCATCGGGTTGCATGGAGGCATGACCCACGCAGACCCCCTGGAAGACCGTGCCGCGCTCCGGACCGCCGCCGATGCCGTGCTCGCCCGTCTCGTCGCGGATCCGACGGGCAAGGCGAGACTGCGCGAGGACCAGTGGCGGGCCATCGAGGCCCTGGTCGCCGACCGGCGCCGGGCCCTGGTGGTGCAGCGGACCGGCTGGGGCAAGTCGGCCGTGTACTTCGTGGCGACCTCACTGCTCCGCGAGCGCGGCAGCGGCCCGACGGTGATCGTCTCTCCCCTGCTCGCGCTGATGCGCAACCAGGTGGAGGCGGCCGCTCGGGCGGGTATCCGCGCCCGGACGATCAACTCGTCGAACACGGAGGAGTGGGACACGGTCCAGGAGGAGGTGTCCGCCGGCGAGGTGGACGTGCTCCTGGTGAGCCCCGAGCGGCTCAACAACCCCGACTTCCGCGACCAGGTGCTCCCTCGGCTCGCGGCCGCCACCGGGCTGCTCGTGGTCGACGAGGCGCACTGCATCTCGGACTGGGGGCACGACTTCCGGCCCGACTACCGCCGTTTGCGCACGATGCTGGCCGACCTGCCGTCCGGGGTTCCGGTGCTCGCCACCACGGCCACGGCGAACGCCCGGGTGACGGCGGACGTGGCCGACCAGCTGGGTACGGGCGCCGGCACGGACGCCCTGGTGCTGCGCGGGCCGCTGGACCGGGAGAGTCTCAGCCTGGGCGTGGTCCGGCTGCCGGACGCGGCCCATCGGCTCGCCTGGCTGGCCGACCACCTCGGCGAACTGCCCGGCTCCGGAATCATCTACACGCTGACGGTCGCCGCGGCCGATGAGGTCACGGCCTATCTGCGCCAGTGCGGGCACACGGTCTCCTCGTACACGGGCCGGACGGAGAACGCCGACCGGCAGCAGGCGGAGGACGATCTTCAGGCCAACCGGGTCAAGGCCCTCGTGGCGACCTCGGCCCTCGGCATGGGCTTCGACAAGCCCGACCTGGGTTTCGTGGTGCACCTCGGGTCGCCCTCCTCCCCGATCGCCTACTACCAGCAGGTCGGCCGGGCGGGGCGAGGTGTGGAGCACGCGGAGGTGCTGCTGCTTCCAGGGCAGGAGGACGAGGCGATCTGGCGCTACTTCGCCTCGGTCGCCTTCCCGCCCGAGGAGCAGGTGCGCCGCACGATCGACGTGCTCGCGCAGGCGGGCAGGCCCTTGTCCCTGCCCGCGCTGGAACCCTTGGTGGAACTGCGCAGGACCAGGCTGGAGACGATGCTCAAGGTCCTCGACGTGGACGGGGCCGTCAAGCGGGTCAAGGGCGGCTGGGAGAGCACCGGCCGGCCCTGGGTGTACGACACGGAGCGGTACGCCTGGGTGGCCCGGCAGCGAGCGGCCGAGCAGCAGGCGATGCGGGACTACGCGGCGGCGACGGGGTGCCGGATGGAGTTCCTGCGCCGTCAGCTGGACGACGAGGAGGCCGCGCCGTGCGGTCGCTGTGACAACTGCGCGGGAAGCCGGTTCGATCCGAAGGTGTCCGACGCGGCGCTGGACTCGGCCAAGGGCGAGCTGGGTCGGCCGGGCGTGGAGGTCGAGCCCCGAAAGATGTGGCCGACCGGGCTCGCCGCGGTCGGGGTCGATCTGAAGGGCCGTATCCCGCCCGGCGAGCAGGCTTTCGGCGGCCGGGCTCTGGGGCGGCTCTCGGACATCGGCTGGGGCAACCGACTGCGTCCGCTGCTGGCCGACAGCGCCGCGGACGGTCCGGTTCCGGACGATGTCGTGCAGGCGGTGGTGCATGTGCTCGCCGACTGGGCCAAGGGGCCCGGTGGTTGGGCCTCCGGGGCGCCCGGCGCGCCTGCCCGGCCGGCCGGCGTGGTCACGATCGCCTCCCACCGCCGGCCCCGGCTGGTGGGTTCGCTCGGGCAGCGGATCGCCGAGATCGGCAGGATGCCGCTGCTCGGCGCGGTGGAGTACGCGCCCGAGGCGGAGGAGTCGAGGCTGTCCCGAACCAACAGCGCCCAGCGGGTGGTCGGGCTGCAGCGGACCCTGACGGTCTCCGCCGAGCTGAGCGGCCGACTGGCCTCGGCCGGGGGGCCGGTCCTCCTCGTGGACGATCTGTCGGACAGCGGGTGGACCCTGGCGGTGGCGGCCCGGCTGCTGCGGCGGGCCGGAGCGGAAGGGGTGTTTCCGATGGTGCTCGCCGTCCAGGGGTGAAACAGGAGGGGAAACGGGGAGTGAACAATGGGCAACTGGGCAGGGATATGAAAGGCATACCGACGCAATCCCGTCAGCGGCCTCAATTGCTCGTTGCCGCTCGCGCACGGGCCAGCAAGAATTGGGAAACCGCCTAACACGCCCCGTCAGCGGTCCGGATGGGTTGTGCCGTGGTGCGCCCTCACCCGACCTTGCCCGCCTCGCGGGCGCGTATCCGAAGGGAGGACCGTGACCCTCGGATTCGCTCCGCCCACAGCCACCTCGCTCAGATCTTCGTCCGAGTCCGCCAACCGCCTCGCTCGGATACTCGAACCGGCGGAGTGGTCCGCGGCGGGGATCCCTCTACTGCGCAACCCGCGTGAGGTCGTCAGCGGCCTGCACTCGCGCCATACCCCCACGCCCTCGACGGCGGTCCTCGCAATCCTGGATCACGAGGAACGGCTCGCAGCCAGCGCCTCGTTCGTCCGACGGCCCGCCCCCGCCCCGGCGGACGGTTGGGATTTCCGGAACGCTCTGCTCGCGCATCTGCGGCGGGTCATTCCACACGACCTCCGCAGGCGCGCCCCCGTACGGACCGCGGTCCTGCTGTACTGCCGCGAGGGTGACGAGCGCTGGACGGAGGAGGACGGAGCCTGGATGTGGGGGCTCCGGGACGCCTGCACCTTGCACGGACTCCGCTGCGGCGCGTACATCACGCTGACCCGAGGGGGCTGGCAGGTGCTCGGTGAGGGCCGCGTCGGCCGTCGTCCGAGTTCCGATTCGCTTCCGCTGCCGCTCGGAGAGGAGCCGTCCGAGCTCGGCCGGCTGACGCCGAGGACCGCGAGCGGCGCGACGGAGCCCCTGCGCCGGGTCGCCGCACGCTGACCGCGTGGACGACACCGGCCCCCGCCGGGCCGGGTTCGGTCCGGCGGAGGGCTGTCGGTCGGACTCGGGGTCGGTCAGACTCCGGCGCCAGCTCCGAGGAGCGTCGTGACGCGCTGCGGGTCACCGCAGACGACGAGCAGCGCGGCGGCACGGGCCATCGCCGACGGCAGGGCCTTGGCGGCCGTCTCGTCATCCCCGCCGTTGAGGGCGACGATCACCACGGGACGGGCGGTCGCCCGCTCCACGGAGGCGGCGTCCGCGAAGAACACGTCGTCCCCGGTGGCCTGCTGGGCCCAGTAGGCGGCCTCGCCGAAGGTCAGCTCGTGCGTGGCCCACGGGTGCGGGTCACCGGTGGTGAGCACCAGGACCTCACCCGGTGCCCGTCCGCTCTCCAGAAGCAGGTCCAGAGCCTCCTCGGCGGCGTCGAGCGCGCCGTCGACGGGGGCCGGGATCAGCTGGAGCTGCGGCGTGGATCGCTGATCGGAACGATTCTCCGGGGCGTTCGCCGGAGACGGCCCGGCACCGGGGTGCGGGCGCTGCGCCGGCGCCGCGGGCCTGGCGGGGCCGGGAACGGGGCGTCCGGGACGCGGTGAGGCCGCGGAACGCGGGCCGGGTACGGGACGGGGGGTCGACGCGGTGGCGCGGGGACCCTGGGCGCTCTCGTGAATCTGAGGCTCCTCGGGGATGAGAGGCATGAGTGGATGTCTATCAAACGCCGCTGCGCGAGGCACCGGCGGGTGGGCACACATGTGCACCCCGGCCGCTTGGGAGCCCCTTGGGCGGGGCCCCGCGACCGGAAGTTCAGAAGTCGAAGCCGAGTTGGCCCCCGCTCTCCAGCGCGGCCGCCTCGGCGGAGAGGCGGACCTTTTTGAGGTGGCGCCACCTGGGCATCGCGTCCAGGTACGACCAGGAGAGTCGGTGGTGAGGGGTGGGCCCCAGCTCTTCGAGCGCCGCTTTGTGGACCGGCGAAGGGTAGCCCGCGTTGGCATCGAAGGCGTACGCGGCGTACCCCTCGGCCCCGAGCCCCAGCTCCGCCATGGCGGCGTCCCGTCGGACCTTGGCGATCACGGAGGCGGCGGCCACGGCGATGCAGGACTGATCGCCCTTGATCACCGTACGGACCTGCCAGGGGCTGCCGAGGTAGTCGTGCTTGCCGTCGAGGATCACCGCGTCGGGCCGCACGGGAAGGCCTTCGAGGGCCCGGACGGCCGCGAGCCGCAGCGCGGCTGTCATGCCGAGCTCGTCTATCTCCTGCGGGGAGGCGTCGCCGAGGGCGTAGGCCGTGACCCACTTCTCCAGCTCCGCGGCGAGCGCGGTACGGCGCTTGGGGGTGAGCAGTTTGGAGTCGGTGAGCCCTTCGGGCGCCCGGCGCAGGCCGGTGACGGCCGCGCACACGGTGACGGGGCCGGCCCACGCCCCGCGTCCGACCTCGTCGACTCCGGCGACGATCTTGGCGCCGGTGGTGGCTCGGAGCGATCGCTCGACGGTGTGGGTGGGTGGTTCGTACGGCATGGCGCCTGACAGGTTACGCCGCTTGGTGCCGGGTGCGATACCCGGTTTCCCCTCGGGCGCCCGAGGGGGCTTCGCGTCGTGCCCCCGGACCCGTGCGCGCCGCCTCTCGGAGGCCGTCCCGGCGGGGTCAGACACGGAGTAGCGGCACCATGATCCGGTCGACCAGATCGGCGAGCTCACCGTCCGGCCATTCGCTCGCGCACACCTTTGATCGGTACATCATCATGGCGGGAATGACGTCGATCACCAGGTCGTTGTCCGCTTCCGCCCGCACCTCCCCGCGCGCGATTCCGCGGTGCAGAACATCACGGAAGAGTCGGGCCGAGGGCTCGACCACCCCCGAGACGATCAGGCCGTGGAACCTCTCGGCGGCCTCGGCATCGCATTCGTGAAGCACAGCGCGCAGGGCGAAGCCGGGCTTGGAGTACATGACGTCCCTGACCCGGCGGCACAGCTCGTACAGATCCTCGCGCACACCGCCGAGGTCCGGGGCCTCGTCGAGGGTCGGCAGTCCGGCCTGGAGCGCGTCGGCGACGAGGTCCTCCTTCGAAGGCCAGCGCCGGTACACCGCGGCTTTGCCCGTCTGCGCGCCGACCGCGACACCCTCCATCGTCAGACCGTTCCAGCCGACGCTGCCCAGCTGCTCAAGTGCGGCCTCCAGGATCGCCCGTTCGAGTACCGGACCGCGGCGTCGCAGCGACGCCCCTTCCGGCCGGGCGGCGGCCGCGGAGCGCGAAGTAACCATCAGGATCTCTCCGTTGAGGCGATGTCATGTCGTCGGCAGCGCTCAGTGAACGGTTGCGTCCACTGAGGGGGACTCACTACCGTGGAGAACAGTGAACGGGTGCGTTCACTAATTCTTCCGTGGGGGATCCATAGTGACAACATCTCCGGTGGACACACAGACCAAGGACGGGCCTGCTCGCGCCGGAGGTCGGCCAGGTATCGCCTTGACCGTCATCGCCGCCTGCCAGCTGATGGTCGTCCTCGACGCCACCATCGTGAACATCGCACTGCCGCACATCCAGGACGCGCTGTCCTTCTCGACCACCGACCTGTCGTGGGTGCTCAGCGCCTACACGCTCACCTTCGGCGGCCTGCTGCTCCTCGGCGGACGCGCGGGGGACATCCTGGGGCGCCGCCGGGTGTTCATGGCCGGCATCCTGCTCTTCACCTTCGCCTCGCTGCTCGGGGGCTTCGCCCAGGAGCCCTGGCATCTGCTCGCCGCGCGGGCCCTGCAGGGCGTCGGCGGCGCCATCGCCTCGCCCACCTCGCTCGCGCTCATCACCACGACGTTCCCCGAAGGGCCGGAGCGCAACCGGGCGTTCGGCGTCTTCGCCGCCGTCTCCGCGGGCGGTGGCGCGATCGGTCTGCTCGCCGGCGGCATGCTCACGGAGTGGCTGGACTGGCGCTGGGTCCTCTTCGTGAACGTCCCCATCGGACTGCTGATCGCCTTCCTGACCCCGCGCTTCATCGCCGAGTCCGAGCGCCACCCCGGTCGGTTCGACATCGCGGGTGCCGCGACCTCGACCCTGGGCATGGCCGCACTGGTGTACGGGTTCATCCGGGCGTCCGAGAAGGGTTGGGAGGACGCGCTGACCATCGGCTCGTTCGTCTCGGCGGTCATCCTGCTCGTGGCCTTCGCGCTCGTGGAGTCGCGCGCCAAGGAACCGATCACCCCGCTCCGGATGTTCGCGGACCGCAACCGCTCGGGCACGTACATCATCATGCTCAGCCTGGCGGCCGCCATGTTCGGCATGTTCTTCTTCATCGTGCTGTGGGTCCAGGGCGTCCTGGGGTACAGCCCGATCCGGTCCGGGCTCGCCTTCCTTCCGGTGACGGTCGCGATCGTCACCGGCGCGGGACTCGCGCAGCGGCTGCTGCCGGTCCTCGGCCCGAAGCCGTTCATGGTGAGCGGTTCGGCGATCACCGGTGCGGCTCTGTTCTGGCTGACGTTCATCACCTCGGACAGCAGCTACGTGAGCGGTGTCCTCGGTCCGATGGTCCTCTTCGGCTTCGGCATGGGCCTCAATTTCGTGACGCTCACGCTCACGGCCGTCTCTGGAGTGGCCCAGCACGAGGCAGGAGCCGCGTCGGGCCTGCTCAACGCCACGCAGCAGGTCGGCGGTTCGCTCGGCCTGTCCATTCTGGTCACGGTCTTCGGCACCGCCAGCCGCGAGGAGGGCGACAAGCAGATGCCGGGCTTCCTCGCGAACTCGACGCCCGAGCAGCAGGCCGAGGCCATGAAGACGCAGGAGCTGCCCCCGCCCTGGGGCCACGAGGTGCTGACCGCGGGCATCTCCTCGGCGTTCACGGCCGCCGTCGCGATGGTGCTGATCGCGCTGGTGACGGCCGTCCTGATGGTCAGGGTCCGCAAGAGCGACCTGGAAGCACTGAGCGGCCGAGCTGAGGCCGCCGGGCCGGTGGCCTGAGCGGACACCGACGGCCCCTGAATCCCGCACAGGGGTTCAGGGGCCGCCTTGATGCCGCAGGCCGTCGCGCCCACTTGAGGCCGCTGCTTCAGGCCGCGTGCTGCTTCAGGCCGTCGCGACCGAAGCCCACTCCGGAAGGTCCTCGGTCTGGCTCAGCCACTCCGCCGGCGGCGCCCCGGTCGTCGCGGCGGCCACCACGCCCCCGGCGATGGCGCAGGTCGTGTCGACGTCGCCACCGACCTGAGCAGTCGTCCAGAACACCCGCTCGAAATCGCCGAGGCCACGCGCCGCCGACCACAGGGCGAACGGAACCGTGTCGTGCGCGCTCGTCCGCCGACCGCTGCCGAGGACCGCGGCGACCGTGCCCGCGTCGCCGTAGTCGAGCATGTCGCGGGCCCGGCGCAGCCCCGCCCCGACCGCACTGCGCGGCACCAGGGCGATGACCCCGTCGAGCAGCGCCTCCGGTGTGGGTGGCCCCGCCGGGTCTGCGGCCAGCGCGGCCGCGGCGGCGACGGCCATGGCTCCGACCACGGCCTCGCGGTGCTGGTGGGTCGTGTACGCGGAGATCTCGGCCTGGTGCGTCGCCTGCTCCGGGTCGTCCGCGTACCAGGCGCCGAGCGGGGCGATCCGCATCGCGGCGCCGTTGCCCCAGGAGCCCTGCCCCTGGAAGAGCGCGGCGGCCAGCTCCCGCCAGTCGCCCCCCTCCCTGATGAGCCGGAGCATCCGGTTGACGGCCGGACCGTAGCCCCGGTCGAAGTCGTGGTGCTGAGCGAAGGACATGGCCAGGGCGTCCTGGTCGATCCGTTCGTGGCGGGCGAGGACGGCCAGGACGGAGCAGGCCATCTCGGTGTCGTCGGTCCACTGCCAAGGGCCGTCGGGCAGCTCGCGCCGCTTCAGCAGGGGGTAGTTGGCGGGTACGAAGAACTGGGAGCCCAGGGCGTCTCCCACGGACAGCCCGCGCAGGCTGTCCAGGGCGCGGTCGAAGCGCCGGTCGAGTGAGGAGTCAGCGGTCATCGGTCTGCCACTCTATCCGGTAGGGCCGTACGGTTCCGGGGTACGCCAGCGTTCGAACGGCCGGTCAAGACGGTATCTCCCGTCCTCGCCGAGCAGGAGGACGCGGGTCTCGGCGTTGCCGGGATTCGACAGCGACTCGAAGTCCGCGACCGACCAGTGGAACCAACGCATGCAGAACAGGCGCATGGTCAGCCCATGGGTGACGATCAGGACGTTGGGCGGATGGTCGGGCGCCTCGAAACTGCGGTACAGGCTCTCCAGGAACGCCCCGACCCGGTCGTAGACGTCCGCCCCCGACTCCCCCTGGGCGAAGCGGTAGAAGAAGTGCCCGTACGCGTCCCGGTAGGCCTTCTGCAGCCGTACGTCCTCCCTCTCCTGCCAGTTGCCCCAGTCCTGCTCCCGAAGGCGGGGCTCCTCCCGCACCCGGACCTGCTCCAGGGGCAGCCGGAAGGCACGCAGGGTCTCGTGGGTGCGTCGGTAGGGCGAGACATAGACGCTGATCGCCTCGTCCCCGAAGAGTTCCCGCAGCCGCTCCCCCGTCTCCTCCGCCTGCCGCCACCCTGTCTCCGTGAGCCGCAGGGCGTGGTCGGGCTCCCGTTCGTACACCGTGTCATCGACATTGCCCTCGGACTCTCCGTGCCGTACGAGAACGATGCGCCGCGGTCGTGCCATACCCCGACCCTAGATCGCCGGTCCCGGGCCGGCTCAGCCGAGTAGGCGCCCGGAGTCCATCCGGCGTATGTGCCCGGTGAAGCGATGGCGCAGCGCACGGTCGTGCGAGACCACGACGAGTGCTCCCTTCCAGTGCTCCAGGGCCTCCTCCAGCTCCTCCACGAGGCCCAGGGAGAGATGGTTGCCCGGCTCGTCGAGCAGGAGGAGGTCGGCGGGCCGGGCCAGCAGCCGGGCGAGCGCCAGCCGGCGGAGCTGGCCCGCGGAGAGACCACCGACCGGCACGCTCAGGTCGGCGGCCCGGAACAGGCCGTACGACAGGAGCAGTTCTGCCCGCTCGTCCTCGGGGAGGGCGAGCCCGCGCCCGAAGCAGGTGAGCAGTCGCTCCTCCGGGCGTCGCACGGTGACGTCCTGGGCCAGGTACCCGATCCGGCCGGCGCGCCGGACGTCCCCGGTGTCGGGGCTGACGGTCCCCGCCATGATCCGGAGCAGCGTGGACTTCCCCGCGCCGTTGCCTCCGTGGACGAGCAGCCGTTCCCCTGCCCGGACGCTGAGCGTGTCCACGGCGAGGCGGTCCGCGATCCGCACCCCCGTCAGGGCGACGAGCGTTCCCTCGGCACCGCCCGCCAGGGGCCGGGCGGTGAAGGAGAGGGGCGGGGGCGGCTGGGGCACGGGCTCCTCGCGGAGTCGTCTCAGTCTCTCCCTGGCGTTGCGGACCCGCCCCGAGACGGAGGCCTGGACGCGGCCCGCAGCCCGGTCGAACGCCATTTTGTTGTTGTCCTTCATCTCCCTCCCGGGTGCGACACCGCGAGCCGTGGTCGAGGCGTATGCCTCCAGCCGTGCCGTCTCCTCGCACCAATCCGCGTACGCCTCCTCCCAGCGTCGCCGTGCGGCCACCCGTGCCGCGCGATAGCCGGCGTATCCGTCGCCGTACCGCACGAGCGCACGGCGGTCGGCGTCCACCTCGACGATCGCGGTGGCGACCCGCTCCAGGAAGGTCCGGTCGTGGGAGACGGCCACGACGGTGCCGCGGTGCGCGAGAAGGGCGCTCTCCAGCCAGTCGAGCGCCTGCGCGTCGAGGTGGTTGGTCGGCTCGTCGAGCAGGAGCACTTCGGGGCCGGCCGCGACCGCGCAGGCGATGCCGAGCCGGGCGAGCTCGCCGCCGGAGAGGCTGCCGAGTATCCGCTCGCGCCCGGTGCCGCCGAGGCCGAGTCCATGAAGGGCCTTGTCGACCCGGGCGTCCGCCTCGTACCCGCCGCGCAGCTCATAGGCGGTGAGGAGTTCGCCGTACGCGTCGAGCTCCGCCCCGTCCGCCGCGTCGAGTCCCGCTTCGAGTGCGCGCAGCCGCCGCTCCATGGCACGGAGCTCGGCGAGCGCGGCCTCGATCGCGTCACCGACGGTGGCAGCGGGAGGCAGCTCGGGAGTCTGCGCGAGCATCCGCAGACCACCGTCGGCGACGGTGACGACCCTGCCCTCGTCGGGCTGCTCCGCCCCGGCGAGGAGGCGCAGCAGGGTCGACTTCCCCGCGCCGTTCTCCCCCACGATCCCGATCCGCTCCCCGGGGCGCACGGAGAGCGAGACCTGGTCGAGAAGCAGTCGTTCGCCACGGGACACGACGACGTCGTGCAGTGAGATCTGAGTGGGCAAGGGCGCCTCCATGCATAGACCGTCAAATGCAACATCGATCGCATTAAGGCGAGTGTGGCACACTCGGACCCCTAACGCAACGGGAGTAGCAATTGAATGACTCGACCGAGGAGCGCACCACTCCGGCGCCCGGCAGCATGCGCCCCGGCGGCCGCACCGCCCGTACCAGGGCAGCCGTCCGCGACGCCGTCCTGACCGGCCTGTCCGAGCACGGCTACCCCGCCCTGACCGTGGAGTACGTGGCGGAGCACTCGGGCGTCCACAAGACGACGCTCTACCGCCGTTGGGGCAGCGTCGAAGGCCTCCTGGCCGACGCGCTCGACCTGGCGAGCGAGGACGCCTGGACGCCGCCGGACACCGGGAGTCTCTCCGGAGATCTGCGCGCACTCGCGCACGAGGTCGTCGACGCCTTCGGCCATCCCGCGGCCGGCGCCGCCCCGACGGCGTTCGTCGGCGCCGCATTCCAGTCCGCGCGCGCCGCCGACGCCCTGCACGCCTTCTACGCCGAGCGCTTCCGGCGCTGCGAGGCGGTCGTCTCCCGGGCTGTCGCCCGCGGCGAAGCGCCACGGGACACCGACGCGGGAGCCGTCGTCCGGGCGGTCTCGGCCCCCCTGTTCCTCCGCCTCTTCGTCACCCGCGAACCGATCGACGGCGCACTCGCGGACCAGGCGGCACGCGCGGTTCTGGCGGGGATCGAAGCGGGCGCGTTCCTCCCGGCCTAGACCGCCTCAGGCCGGCTCACCGTCTCGGACCGACTCACCGTCCCGGACCGCCCCAGACCGCCCGAGCGGCTCAGACCGTCCAGGACGCCTCGAGCTGCACCACGTCCCCGGCCAGCGCCGCCACATCGGCCGCGGTTCTGGCCCGCAGCCCGAGCCGCTCGATCCGCTCCACCCGGTACTTGCCGTGCTCCGCGGCGGACTGCCACATCGACAGGACCAGGAACTCACTGCCGGGTGCCTCGCCGAACAGACCGCGCAGCATGCCGGGGGACCCGGCCATCGCCGGGTTCCACACCTTCTCCTGCATGAGCGCGAAGTGCTCGGCGCGGTCCTCGTGGACACGACAGTGCGCCACCCGGGCCACGTCGGCGTCGGAGAACCGCGGCTCGAACCCCGTCTTCACGTCGAAGCGGTGGTCGAACAACTTGACCTGGATGTCCTTGTAGGTACCCATCTGGGACGCCGCAAGGCGATCGTGCGAGCGTGCCATGAACGAGTCGTAGAAAGCCCGGCTCTCCCAGAACGCGAAGATATGGGCGACGTCCGGCCGAGCCCGGCTCCACCCTCCGCCCTGGCCCCGGAATCCCGGCTCACCGAGCAGCCCCGCCCATTTCCGCTGCCCCCGCTCGAACCCTCGACGGTCCATCACGGTGCAGCGAATCCACTTGACCAGCACCGCGCCATCGTACGGGGCCGATGACCGCCCCGGCAGACCTCGTCAGGCTCCCGCCGGGTGCATTCGTTCCAGACCCGCGCGCTCCTCGTCGTCCAGTTCGATCCCGAAGTCGCCTTCGAGCGTCGTGATCAACTCACCCACCGTCACGACGCGTTCCTCCCTGACACCGCCCGTCCGCACCGTCGAGAGCGTGTCGCGCACCAATACTCTGCGCACCTCCGCACCTGGCTGCTGGGCCACGACCTGGCCGAGGAAACGCGACTGCGGATGGCTGGAGCTGTAGTGGTTCATGACACTGAAGTCACCGGGGTAGAGGGTCTGCGGGGAGAAGGCGTACAGATCGGTCCAGCCCTCCGGAGACAGGGAACGCAGCACGTGGATGCCCTCGTCCTCGGCGCCGATCCCGAACGTCCAGCCGCCCTGCTCGACGCGCGCCCCGTCGCGCAGGGGCACCGGTTCGATCGGCCCCTGCCAGCCGAACCCGACGTCGACAAGCCACTGTTCGCCCTCGATCGTCACGACGAGCAGCGCGTGCGTGATGGGCGGCAGCGCCGCGCCCCGCGACCGGTTGCGGGCTCCGCGCCCGGACACCGTGAAGCCGATCCGTTCGAGGACGGCCGCGAACAGCGAGTTCTGCTCATAGCAGTAGCCGCCGCGCCGCCTCCCGACGAGCTTGCCCTGCAGGCTCTTCAGGTCCAGAGGCACCGGTCGCCCGAGGGCGACGTCGAGGTTCTCGAACGGAATGGCCCGGACGTGCGCCCGGTGAAGGGCCGTCAAGGACGGCAGATCAGGGGCGAGTTCCCCGTCTCGCTCGATCTCATATCCGATTCGAGCCAGATATGCGTCGAGATCCAGCTCCTCACCACTCCACAAACCGCTCTCCCCCTCAACCCTCGGGTCCGCTGTCGTAACCCCATGACACCATGAGCAATCGGCCCAGGACCACGGGCTTTTGAGCGGGTCGACGGTACGACGCGAGGCGTGCGCGGGGGCGTGCGCGGAGAGGGGAAGCACCATGAGCGGACTCAACAAAGGGGTGGGCCGGGTCGAGGTGACGCTCAAGTGGGACCCTGCCCCGATCGGCGCGCCCGCCCACGACCTGGACATCGTCGCCGGCGTCTTCACGGCCGACGACCCGAACGGAGCGCCGGTCCACCTGGTGCACTTCGGCAGTCGCTCTCCCGACGGCACGATCACGCTGCACCGCGACAGCCGTACGGGCCAGGGATTCGGCTACGACGAGGCCATGACTCTGGAGCTGGACCGGCTGGCACCTCGGTACGCGCGCGTGGTGGTGGGAGTCGCCATACAGCAGGGTGGCGGGCGGCGGACCTTCGGCGACATAGCGAACACGGGCGTCCGGGTCCGCGAGGGCTACACGGACCTGCTGGTCCACGACTTCGCGGACGTGCCGGACGCCCTCTCGGCGACGGTCGTGGAGTTCACCAGGGACGGCGCCGAAGGCTGGACGTACCGCCCGATCAGCCACGGCTTCGAAGCCGACCCCCAGCTGTTCGGCACCGTGCTGGGTTCCGTACGCCCCTGAAACCGCGGACATCCGGCCCGGGACGCAGCGAAGGGGACCGGCACAGGGCCGGTCCCCTTCATGAAGCACCTACTCGATGTCAGCTGCAGCCACTGGTCGAGCCGCAGCCCTCGCAGATGTAGCAGGAGCCGGCGCGCTGCATCTTCGTCCCGCAGGAGAAGCAGAGCGGGGCGTCGGCACTGATGCCGAGCTGCATCTCGACGAGCTCCGCCGAGGTGTGCGCCTGCTTGGGGGCCGGCACCTCGATCTTCGGGGCCGGGGCCGCGACGGCCTTCAGCTCCTGGGCGCGGGGCGCCGACTGGGCGAGGCTCTCGATGTCGACCTCGTCCTCGTCGGACTGCTCGTACGAGCCGGTGTCCAGGTGGCGCTGACGCTCCTCGGCCGAGTGGATGCCGAGCGCGGAGCGGGTCTCGAAGGGCAGGAAGTCCAGCGCCAGGCGACGGAAGATGTAGTCGACGATCGACTGCGCCATCCGCACGTCCGGGTCGTCGGTCATGCCGGCCGGCTCGAAGCGCATGTTGGTGAACTTCGAGACGTACGTCTCCAGCGGGACGCCGTACTGCAGACCGACGGAGACGGCGATGGAGAAGGCGTCCATCATGCCGGCGAGCGTCGAACCCTGCTTGGACATCTTGAGGAAGACCTCGCCGAGACCGTCGTCCGGGTAGGAGTTGGCGGTCATGTAGCCCTCGGCGCCACCGACGGTGAAGGAGGTGGTGATCCCCGGACGGCCCTTGGGCAGGCGCTTGCGGACCGGACGGTACTCGACGACCTTCTCGACGGCCTCGCGGATCGTCGCCTCGGACTTCGCGGCGACCTCGACCTTCTCCTCCTCCTTCTTCTTGGCGGAGAGGGGCTGGCCGACCTTGCAGTTGTCGCGGTAGATGGCGAGCGCCTTGACGCCCATCTTCCAGGCCTCGAAGTAGACCTCCTCGACGTCCTCGACCGTGGCCGTCTCCGGCAGGTTCACGGTCTTGGAGAGGGCGCCCGAGATCCACGGCTGGATGGCGGCCATCATGCGGACGTGGCCCATCGCGGAGATGGAGCGCTCGCCCATGGCGCAGTCGAAGACCTCGTAGTGCTCGGCCTTCAGACCGGGGGCGTCGATCACATTGCCGTTCTCGGCGATGTGGGCGACGATCGCCTCGATCTGCTCCTCCTGGTAGCCCAGGCGGCGCAGGGCCTGCGGGACGGTGCCGTTGACGATCTGCATCGAGCCGCCGCCGACCAGCTTCTTGAACTTGACCAGGGCGAGGTCGGGCTCGAGGCCGGTGGTGTCGCAGGACATCGCGAGACCGATGGTGCCGGTCGGGGCGATGACCGAGGCCTGGGCGTTGCGGAAGCCGTTCTTGGCGCCGAGGCGGATCACGTCCTGCCAGGACTCCGTGGCGGCGGCCCAGATCGGCGAGTCGAGGTCGTCCACGCGGACGGCCTTGGTGTTCTCGTCGGCGTGCTGCTGCATGACGCGCTGGTGCGGCTCGGCGTTGCGGGCGTAGCCGTCGTACGCACCGACGACCGCGGCGAGCTCGGCGGAGCGCTTGTACGACGTGCCGGTCATCAGGGAGGTGATGGCGCCGGCGAGGGCGCGGCCGCCGTCGGAGTCGTACGCGTGGCCGGTCGCCATCAGCAGGGCGCCGAGGTTGGCGTAGCCGATGCCGAGCTGGCGGTAGGCGCGGGTGTTCTCGCCGATCTTCTGGGTGGGGAAGTCGGCGAAGCAGATGGAGATGTCCATCGCGGTGATGACGAGCTCGACGACCTTGGCGAAGCGCTCGACCTCGAAGGACTGGTTGCCCTTGCCGTCGTCCTTGAGGAACTTCATCAGGTTCAGCGAGGCGAGGTTGCAGGACGTGTTGTCCAGGTGCATGTACTCGCTGCACGGGTTCGAGCCGTTGATCCGGCCGGACTCCGGGCACGTGTGCCAGTGGTTGATCGTGTCGTCGTACTGAATGCCCGGGTCGGCACAGGCCCACGCGGCCTCGGCCATCTTGCGGAAGAGCGACTTGGCGTCGACCTCCTCGATGACCTCGCCGGTCATACGGGAGGTGAGACCGAACTTCCCGCCGGACTCGACGGCCTTCATGAACGTGTCGTTCACGCGGACGGAGTTGTTGGCGTTCTGGTACTGGACGGACGTGATGTCGTCGCCGCCCAGGTCCATGTCGAAGCCCGCGTCGCGGAGGGCGCGGATCTTCTCCTCCTCCTTGACCTTGGTCTCGATGAAGTCCTCGATGTCGGGGTGGTCGACGTCGAGGATGACCATCTTGGCCGCACGGCGGGTCGCGCCGCCCGACTTGATCGTTCCGGCGGAGGCGTCGGCGCCGCGCATGAACGAGACCGGGCCGGAGGCGTTGCCACCGGAGGAGAGCAGCTCCTTGGAGGAGCGGATGCGGGAGAGGTTCAGGCCGGCGCCGGAGCCGCCCTTGAAGATCATGCCCTCTTCCTTGTACCAGTCGAGGATGGACTCCATGGAGTCGTCGACGGACAGGATGAAGCAGGCGGAGACCTGCTGGGGCTGGGGGGTACCGACGTTGAACCAGACCGGCGAGTTGAAGCTGAAGATCTGGTGCAGGAGGGCGTAGGCCAGCTCGTGCTCGAAGATCTCGGCGTCGGCGGGCGAGGAGAAGTAGCCGTACTCCTCGCCGGCCTTCGTGTACGTCTTCACGATCCGGTCGATGAGCTGCTTGAGACCGGTCTCGCGCTGCGGGGTGCCGACGGCCCCGCGGAAGTACTTGCTGGTGACGATGTTGACCGCGTTCACCGACCAGAAGTCGGGGAACTCGACGCCACGCTGCTCGAAGTTGATCGAGCCGTCGCGCCAGTTGGTCATGACGACGTCACGGCGCTCCCACGCCACCTCGTCGTACGGATGCACGCCGGGGGTGGTGTGGATGCGCTCGATACGCAGGCCCTTGCTCGTCGCCTTCGTTCCCTTGGAACGAGAACCACGTGCCGGACCGCTCGCCGTCTCTGTCATGCCGCCTCCCATATACGGGCAAAACACACTTTGGCGCCCAGATAGTCCCAGGGCACCGTCTTCTGTACGTCGTTCTGTACTGCTGCCACGAGCGCCACGGGGGGTCGCTCGGGGCACGTCTGCCGGGCCGCTCGGCGGCCGGTCGCCGGGCGCGCGGCCCGGACCGCCGGTCAGTCGGCGGCGGTGGCGGGAACGGGGACCTCAGGGGTCGCACCGGTCCCGCGGTTCTCAGCGGGAGGCCGCACGCGGAGTTCCGCGATGGCGGCCTCGAAGTCTTCGAGGCTGTCGAAAGCCTTGTACACGGACGCGAAGCGCAGGTACGCGACGAGGTCGAGCTCCTGCAACGGGCCGAGAATGGCCAGACCCACGTCGTGAGTGGTCAGCTCGGCGCTGCCGGTGGCGCGCACCGCCTCCTCGACCCGCTGGCCGAGCTTGGCGAGGGCGTCCTCGGTGACCGGTCGCCCCTGGCACGCCTTGCGTACGCCGGAGATGACCTTGGTACGGCTGAAGGGCTCGGTGACACCGGACCGCTTCACCACCATGAGCGAGCACGTCTCCACCGTCGTGAAACGACGGGAGCAGTCGGGGCACTGGCGGCGGCGTCGGATCGACGTCCCGTCGTCGGTGGTGCGACTGTCGACGACACGGCTGTCGGGGTGCCTGCAGAAGGGGCAGTGCATTGGTTCCGACCCTCCCTCATGGCACGACTGGTGAACCTCACCCGACCGTCAAGGCCCTGCGAAGCGACCACCAGCATAGGCGATGCGGGCACCCCCGGCAGACCGGGGACCACTACCCCTGGGTGGCCGGTGCCATCCAACCACTAGATCTTGGGTTGGGGGCGCTTCCGGACGCTCCGCGTGTCGCAGCGCGCCCACTCCCGCGATTCCGCCCCTCCGGGTGCGACACTGGGAGGGTGCACCGCGCGCGACCCAGCGGCGAAGGTTACCGTAACGACCGAATTGGGACGGCGGCGCGAGAGTGCTCATACACCCGCATGCGTACAGGCGTAAGGCAATCTGCGAATTTTCACTCGAACGTGTGTTTGGCGCAACCTTTCGAAAGCCACTACCGTTGTGCCAGCCAGGGAGACCATTCGAGAGGGGCCGACGACGTGACCACCACCGCAGACAGTGCCACCATCACCGCCCAGGACCGCTCCCAGGGCCGACTCGAGCCGGTGCACGCCATGAATGACACAAGCATGAACGGCGAGGACCCCGGGCGACCTGCCCGCGCCCTCCCCGGGCGACCTCCAGGCATCCGAGCCGACAGCTCCGGTCTCACCGACCGGCAGCGCAGGGTCATCGAAGTCATCCGCGACTCGGTCCAGAGGCGCGGCTACCCGCCGTCGATGCGCGAGATCGGACAGGCGGTCGGCCTGTCCAGCACGTCCTCGGTGGCGCACCAGCTCATGGCGCTCGAGCGAAAGGGCTTCCTCCGCCGCGACCCGCACCGCCCCCGGGCGTACGAGGTACGCGGCTCCGACCAGCCGAGCACCCAGCCGACGGACACCACGGGCAAGCCGGCCGCGTCGTACGTGCCCCTGGTCGGCCGGATCGCGGCCGGTGGCCCGATCCTCGCCGAGGAGTCCGTCGAGGACGTCTTCCCTCTCCCCCGGCAGCTGGTCGGTGACGGCGAGCTGTTCGTCCTCAAGGTCGTCGGCGACTCCATGATCGAGGCCGCCATCTGTGACGGCGACTGGGTCACCGTCCGGCGGCAGCCCGTCGCGGAGAACGGCGACATCGTCGCGGCGATGCTGGACGGCGAGGCCACGGTCAAGCGCTTCAAGCGCGAGGACGGTCATGTCTGGCTGCTCCCGCACAACGCGGCGTACCAGCCGATCCCCGGCGACGAGGCGACGATCCTCGGCAAGGTCGTGGCGGTACTGCGGCGGGTGTGACCCACCTCGCCGGCTCTGACCGGGCCCCGGGACCCACTGCGCCGGTCCCGGGGCCCTGCCGTGTCCGGGGAGGGCCCCGGGGTAGCGGGGATCGGTCGTGGTGAGCGTCAGGCGCCGGCGGCCTTCGACGCGGTGTCGATGGCCGCCAGCGACTTCCGTACCTGGTTGCGGTCCGTCGTGTACCAGAAGTCGGGCAGCGAGGCCTTCAGATAGCTGCCGTACCGGGCCGTCGCCAGGCGGGGATCGAGCACCGCCACGACACCCCGGTCTCCCGTGGCCCTCACGAGGCGGCCCGCGCCCTGGGCCATCAGCAGGGCGGCATGGGTCGCCGCGACCGCCATGAAGCCGTTGCCCCCCGCCTCCTCGACGGCCTTCTGCCGGGCGCTCATCAGCGGATCGTCCGGGCGCGGGAACGGGATCTTGTCCATGACGACCAGCTGACAGCTGGTCCCCGGGACATCCACGCCCTGCCAGAGCGACAGCGTGCCGAAGAGACAGGTCTTCGGATCGGCCGCGAAGTTCTTGATCAGTTCGCCCAGCGTGTCCTCGCCCTGGAGCAGGATCGGCAGCTCCGGAACCCGGGTCCGCAGCTCCTCCGCCGCCTGCTGCGCCGCACGCATGGACGAGAAGAGACCGAGCGTCCGGCCGCCGGCCGACTGCATCAGCTCGGTCAGCTCATCGAGCATGTCGCCCCGGTCCCCGTCCCGCGCGGGGCGGGAGAGGTGCTTGGCGACGTAGAGAATGCCCTGCTTGGGGTAGTCGAACGGCGAGCCGACGTCGATCCCCTTCCAGACGGGCAGGTCGTCGCCCGTGGTGCCCTCCGGAGCGAGGCCGAGCGAGGCTCCGACGCCGTTGAAGTCGCCGCCCAGCTTGAGCGTGGCCGAGGCCAGGACCACGGACCGCTCCGTGAAGAGCTTCTCCCTCAGCAGGCCCGAGACGCTGAGCGGCGCGACCCGCACCGATGCCCCGAAGCGGTCATGACGCTCGTACCAGACGACGTCGTACTCCGAACCCTGCGTGATCCGCTCCGCGACACCGTGCACGGTCTCCACGGAGGCCATCGCCTGCTTGCGCACCGCGTCCTCGTCCTGCACGGACCGGTCGCGGGTGGAACCAAGCGCCGTGATCACCGCGCGGGCCGCGTCCCGCAGCGCCATCAGGGCGTACGCGAGATCCTCCGGGATCTCCTCCAGGCGGCCCGGCAGGGCCAGCTCCATGACCCGCTCGAAGCCCTCGGCCGCGGTCTGCAACTGGTCGGCGACCTTCTCGTCGACCAGCTTGGCGGACCGGCGCACGGCACGGTTGACCTGGCCCGGGGTGAGCTCGCCGGTGGCGACCCCGGTGACCCGGGAGACCAGCTCGTGCGCCTCGTCGACGATCAGCACCTCGTGCTGCGGGAGCACGGGGGCGCCCTCGATGGCGTCGATGGCGAGCAGGGCGTGGTTGGTGACGACGACGTCGGCGAGCTTGGCCCGCTCTCGGGCCGCCTCGGCGAAGCACTCCGGCCCGTACGCGCACTTGCTCGCGCCGAGGCACTCCCGGGAGGAGACCGAGACCTGAGCCCAGGCCTTGTCGGAGACGCCCGGAGTCAGGTCGTCCCGGTCCCCGGTCTCGGTCTCGTCCGACCAGTCCCGGAGCCGCATCAGGTCCTGGCCCAGCTTGCTGGTGGGTGCGGCCGCCTCGAAGGGGTCGAAGAGGCCGTCCTCCTCGTCCTGTGGAACGCCCTCGTGGAGCCGGTGCAGACAGAGGTAGTTCGACCGGCCCTTGAGCATGGCGAACTGCGGGCGGCGACGCAGCTGCGGATGCAGTGCGTCGACCGTCCGCGGAAGATCGCGCTCGACGAGCTGGCGCTGCAGCGCCAGGGTGGCCGTGGCCACCACCACCCGCTCACCCTGGGCCAGCGCCGGCACCAGATAGCCGAGCGACTTGCCCGTGCCGGTACCGGCCTGGACGAGGAGGTGGGAGTTGTCGTCGATGGCCTCGGCCACGGCCTCGGCCATGGTGACCTGGCCGGGCCGCTCCGTGCCGCCGACGGCGGAGACGGCGGCGTGGAGGAGGTCGGGGAGGGATGGCTTCGTCATAGCGGTTCCAGCCTACGGGGCGCCACTGACAGCCAGAGCACGCGCGCGGGTCACGCGAGCGGGTTGGGGACGGTCCCGTGGACGGCCGCGTGGGGGCGCTCGGGGCGGTCCCGGTAGCCGTCCAGGTGCAGACGGTTGCGGTTGAGGCAGAGCCGCTCGATCCGGGGGGTGAGGAGGTCGAAGAGCTCGAACCGTTCCTTCAGCTCGGGGAAGCGCGCCTGGTGGCGGAGGATCTCGGCGCGGACGAGGGACCAGAAGTCCGTCTCGGGCACCTCGAGTTGTTCCTCGCAGAGCGGAGCCAGATAACGGAAGACACCGACGAAGAGCCCCGAATGGATGAACTGGACGAGGAAGTCGGGTTCCTCGGTGAGGAGGACGGCGCGCACGTCGTCCGGCAGGGTGTCGTGCTCGGGCAGTGGCTGGGCGCTGATGTTCACGTCGTCGACGAAGTCCTTGATCGCCAGACGTACGGGGACGTCGTCTTCGTCGTAGACGACGATGGCGTTCTCGCCGTGCGGGGAGAAGACCGTGCCGTACCGGTAGAGGAAGTGCAGCAGCGGCGGCAGCAGGGCGGCGAAGAGGCGCTGGAGCCAGACGTCGGGGGCGAGCCCGGAGCGCTCGACGAGTTCGGCGACGAACGCCCGCCCGGCGGGGTCCGTGTGGAGCAGGGAGGCGAGGGTACGGGCCCGCTCCCCCGGGGGCAGCCGGAGCGGTTCGCGCCAGATCGCGCCGAGGAGTTCCTTGTACTGGTACGGGACTTCGGGCAGGCGGTCGTACAGGGGGTGCTCGACGGTGACGGAGGCGACCTCGCCGAGGAGGATCACCCCGCATTCGTCCCGGAGGAACGGATCGGCGTCACGGAGGCCGTGGACCCAGGTGGTGACGGCGGGTGCGGCGAGGGTGCGTTCGGTGGGCAGTCCGCGCCAGACGAGGGTGTTGAGCACCGACAGCGGGAGTTTGACGGTGTGCCGGTCGGGGCGACTGGTGTTGAGGAACGTACGGACCGACTGCTGCGGCAGGCGGAGGTCGCCGTCCGAGGAGAGCGGGACGACGGTCCCGGCGGCGATGGCCGGGGCGTAGAGCGGGAGCAGGATCTCGTCCCACTGCCAGGGGTGGACGGGCAGCAGGAGGTAGCCGTCGGGTTGGTGGCCGCGGGCGGTCAGCTCGGCGCGGAAGGCCGCCTGGACCTCGGGGTCGAGCTCCTGGGCGTAGAGGCGGTCGGGGGTGTCGAGGCCGGACACCCCCCGGTAGGCGGCAAGGCGGTTGCTGACCGCGATCCACGGCAGCCGGGTGGCGCGGCGGGCCTCGGGGGCCCAGCGCGCGGCGTCGGCTGCGGAGAAGCCGATGCGGCCCTTGTTGAGGACGAGCCAGGGGTGGCCGGTCTGGTGCCCTTCGAGTTCCGCGTAGGAGAGGTCGGCGAGCCGGGCGGCGGGGAGGGCGGTGTGGTCGAGGCGGGCGTCGGCGGCGAGGGTGGCGGAGAGCTCGCGGATGAGATGGCCGAGGGTGGCGCCGTCGAGCTGCAGGAGTCGGCGGGCCCGGACCAGGAAGTCGAGGGCGTCGGTCATGGGCCGGCCCTCGTGGGTGATCGAGTCGGCGGCGACGTACCAGCTGCCGTAGGCGCCTCGGCGGGCCTGGAAGGTGAGGGCGGTGCCGTCGTCGAGCCGCAGGGTGTGGAGGTCGGGTCGATCTGCCACGGGGGCGGGTTCGACGATCTCCTCGTAGGCGAACTCGGCGACGGCCTTGGCCAGCAGTCGGGAGGAGGCCCTGCTCCAGGCGGCGGCGTTCAGCTCGGGGGGCGCGAGCAGTTCGGGTGCCGTCGTCGGTGCGGGTGCCGGCGCCGGTCCGGGTGCCGGAATCGGCTTGGGTGCCGGAGTCGGCTTGGGTACGGGCGGCGTTCCGGCCGTGGGCGAAGAGTCGGGAGACGGTGCGGAGTGCGTGGGCTGTGCGGAGTCGTGGGGTGCAGGGGACATCGACACGAGGACTCCTCGGAGTGGGAACCGCTCTGGATCGAGCGGTGTATAGAAGACAGAGGGTTGTTCACAGAACGTGACGGAGGGCGCGGTCACGCATCATGAGCGCCGCTCGTTTGTCGGGAAGGTCGACTTCCGCCGCATAGCGGAAGCCGCTGCTGAGGAAGGCAGAGACGGAGGGGGTGTTGCGGATGTCGGGTTCGGCGACGACGCGGGTGCAGCGGGGACGGTGGTCGAGGACGAGATCGGCGACGGCGCGCAGAAGTGTGCTGCCGACGCCGCGGCCCCGGTCGGTGACGCCTCCGATCAGCAGATGGATACCGGTGTCGTGGGGGCGTACCGGGTAGTGCCGGGCGAGCGGGTCGAGGTCGGCGCGGTAGATCTCGAAGTAGCTCATGGGCGCTGCGTCGAGCACGCCGAGGCAGGGGACGCTGCGGCCGTCGCCTTCGAGTTGGGCGCGCAGGTGCTCGGCGGTCACGGTCTCGGGTCCGGCCAGTTCCCAGAAGGCGGCGACGGCGGGGTCGTTCATCCATCGGGTGAGGAGCGGCAGGTCTCGTTCGAGTCGCACGGGGACGAGCTGGAAGTGGCCGACGGACGTATCGGCCGGGTCCCAGGAGGCGACGGAGTCCAGCAGGTCGCCGTCGAGGAGTCCGGCGTCGGCGTGACCGCCTTCGAGGAGGGCGACGAGTTCGTCGAGCCTCAGGTCGAGGGTGTCGTCGCCGGGCGGGTCGGCCGGTGGGCGGGTGGGTGACACGGTGTCGCTCTCCTCTCGGCGGTGCGGTCGGGTCGTGGGTCCTCGAAAGGCGGGCTCAGGTGCGGAGGGGGTTGGTGACGGTGACGTAGACGGACTGGGTGTCGACGGGGCCGACGAGTTCGTCCATGCCGTGCAGACGGGTGAGGAGGTTGGCCTTGCTGCGGAGGGTCGCGGCCTCCAGGAGGCGGTGCGGCAGGGGTGATCCCAGGCTGATGGCGGAGGTGAGGAAGCTGCGGAAGGCCGCGAGCAGGACGCGCTCGTCCGCGAGGTGCTGGGCGCCGAAGGCGCCGATCAGGCCGAGGACGTTGTTGATGCCGAGGTAGTAGGCGAAGCGTTCGTCGGTGACCTGGTCGGAGACGAAGGTGTCGCTGTCGGCGCCGATGCCGGGGAGGCGGCTCTCCAGCTCGCTCCGGTGGGACTCGCGGAAGTAGTAGCCCTGATTGTCACGGTAACGGCCGCCGACCGGCCAGCCGTCGGGGTCGAGGAGCACCAGGGTGTTCTGCTGGTGGGCCTCCAGGGCGATGCCGGCGTGTCCGTCGAGCCAGAGGACCGGGCGGACGACCTGGTCGAGGTAGCGGAGGAACCACTCGGCGGAGACGGCCGTGGTGGGGCGGCCGGTGCGTGCGGCGAGGCGGCCGATGACGTCGGCCAGGCGGGAGCGCATGACGGGGGCGCCCGGCCAGGGACGGGGGGCGGTGAGGGAGGCGATGCAGACGGCGTCGTCACCGGGCCCGAAGGGGTTGTGGCGGATCATGAGGTCGAGCCCGGGGACGGGGGCGCCGTCCGGGGCGTCGACGGCGAGCCACGCGGGGTCGCGGACGATGTCGAAGCCCGGGTGGGCGGCCTGCCACTCGTCGACGAGGCCGGTGCGGAGCAGCCGGTGGACCTCGACGCCGCGGTGGAGTTCCTTGCGGAGGTTCTCGCGGCGCGAGTTGGTGATGCGCAGGCCGAGGGAGAGCTTGAGCATGGCCCGCGCGCCGGGGCGGTGCACGGTACGGACGGAGGAGGTGGGGTGCCAGGGGCTGCCGTGGAGGCCGAGGTCGTGGACGAGGCCGGCGTCGAGGAAGGCGCGGATGTCGGCGCGGTGCAGGAGCTCGCGGGCCTGCCAGGGGTGTACGGGCAGGGGCGCGGTTCCGGCGGGGAGCGCGAGCCCTTCGGCGAGGCCGATGGCGATCTGCTCCGCGGAGACGGGACGGCCCTGTTCGGTCCAGGCGGAGTCGGAGGCCAGGAGGGAGGAGTCGACGGCGAGCCAGTGGAGGGGGAAGGAGCCGTGCAGTTCGGGTGAGTAGAGCCGGGCCTCGGCGTCGGAGAGGCCTTCGCGGCTCTTGGGCGTCGGGTGGAGGGGGTGGCCGAGCAGCAGGGACTGTTCGGCGGCGAGGAAGAGGTCGGCGTCCGGATGCGGTTGGGGCCGGCGGCGGCGCTCGGTGAGGAAGTCGGCGGTGCGGCGGGCGGAGTCGGCGACTCGACCGACGAGTTCGGTGCCCTCGGGGCGGCCGCTCTCCCGGCTGAGAAGGGCGGCCACGGTCACGGCGTCGACGGCGGGGGCCGTGGCCGGGAGCCCTTCGAGGGAGGGGGCATCGAAGCGGTGCCAGCCGGTGGGCGACCAGTAGCGGACGGGGGCGAGAAGGGCGGTGCCACTGGCGTCGAGGGGGATGCGCAGGGTGGCGGAGTCGGGGGCGGGGAGGTTCTTCTCCCTGACCCAGCAGCGGAGCAGGTTCTCGACGGCGGCCGCGTCGGCGGCGCGCTGCGGGTCCGGGTCGTCCAGGGGGTCGGCACCGGCCGGGCGCTGCGGGTCACGGTCGCCCGACGGGCCGGCGGCGGTTACCGGGCGGTGCGGCCGGGGGTCGTACGGACCGACGTGCTGGCGCGGGACGGTCGGGTCGGCGGCTGCCGCGCCCGGACCGGCCTCGGTCACGCCGGGCTCCCTGACACCAGGCTCCGCGAAAGCAGGCGACGTGAACCCGGGTCCCACGGTGCCGGATCCCGTGACGCCGGATCCCATCGCGCCGGATCCCATCGCGCCGGGTCCCACGGTGCCGGATCCCGTGACGCTGGCTCCCACCGTGCGGGATCCCGTGGCGCCGGGTTCGGTGCGGCCGGGTTCGGTGCGGCCCGGTTCCGTGGTGGCGGGTTCGGGGCGGGTTGGTGCCTCGGGGGCGGGGGGTTGGGAGGGGGCTTCGTCGGCGGTGAGCAGTTCGGCGCCGAGGGCCTCGGCGGTCAGTAGGGGGGAGTCGAGGGTCGCGGAGGCGAGTACCTGGGAGGTGAGGACCTGGGAGCCGAGTTGGTTGACGGCGAGGGGGGCCTCGGTCTCGGGCGCTGGGGAGGGGGGCGTGGCGTTCACGGGGGCTTCCTTGGGGGTGGGGCCGGGGGCGGCCCGGGTCAGTGGGACGGCCCGGGGGCGGTCCGGGGAGCGGCGGGCCGGCGGGCTGCGGGCGGCTGGGGGGTGTGGGCCCGTTCGGCCGCGGCCAGGGCGTCGGCGAAGCGGTCCAGGACGGCGGTGGCCTGCTCGTCGGTGAGGGTGAGCGGGGGCAGGAGCCGGACCACCGCGGAGTGGCGGCCGCCGAGTTCGACGATGAGTCCGCGGGCGAGGCACTCCTGCTGGACGGCGAGGGCCAGGGCGGGGGCGGCGGGGGGTACGGGGTCGTCCGGTCCCGCCGCGTCGGGGTCGACGAGTTCGACGCCGATCATGAGACCCCGGCCGCGGACGTCGCCGACGCAGGGGTGGGCGGCGGCGAGGCCCCGGAGTTGGCCGAGGATGCGGGCGCCGAGGATGCCGGCCCGTTCGGCGAGCTTGTTCTCGCGGACATACGCGAGGGTGGCCGTGCCCGCGGCCATGGCGAGCTGGTTGCCGCGGAAGGTGCCGGCGTGGGCGCCGGGTTCCCAGGCGTCGAGCTCGGACCTGTAGACGATGACGGCGAGGGGGAGGGAGCCGCCGATGGCCTTGGAGAGGACCATCACGTCGGGTACGACGCCGCTGTGCTCGACGGCCCAGAAGGCGCCGGTGCGGCCGACGCCGGTCTGGACCTCGTCGACGACGAGCGGGATGGAGCGGTCGGCGGTGATGCGGCGCATCCGGCGCATCCAGTCGTCGGGGGCGGGGATGACCCCGCCCTCGCCCTGGACGGCTTCGACGATCATTCCGGCGGGGGTGGTGACGCCGCTCTTGGGGTCGTCGAGGAGGTTCTCGGTCCAGCGGGCGGCGAGTTGGGCGCCGCGGGCGCCGCCGACGCCGTACGGGCAGCGGTACGCGTGCGGGTAAGGCAGCCGGGTGACGCGGACGTCGGTCGCTCCGCCCGAGGCGTCGAGGGCGCCGGACGTCATGCCGTGGTAGGCGCCGGTGAAGGCCAGGAGTCCGCTGCGGCCGGTGGCGGTGCGGACGAGTTTGAGGGCCGCCTCGACGGCGTCCGTGCCGGCGGGGCCGCAGAACTGGATACGGGCGTTGTCGGCGAGTTCACCCGGCAGGGTGGCGAACAGCTCGGAGGTGAAGGCGTCCTTGACGGGGGTGGCGAGGTCGAGGACATGGAGCGGTGCGCCGGAGTCGAGGACCTTCTTGATGGCTTCGAGGACCACGGGGTGGTTGTGGCCGAGGGCCAGCGTCCCCGCGCCGGAAAGGCAGTCGAGGTAGCGGCGGCCGTCGGCGCCCTCGATGGTCAGCCCCCGTGCCCGCACCGGGACGATCGGCAGGGAGCGGGCGTAGGTGCGGGCGGCGGACTCGCGCAGGGACTGGCGGCGCAGGATGCCCTCGTACCCCCCGCCGCCCTGGTCCGTGGCCACTCGCCCCCGAGTCCCCTGCGGGGCGGCCCCTCGCTCCAGGGCCCCTCGCTCCGGGGCGCCACGGTCCAAGACCTCGCGGTCCAAGGCCCCGCGGTCCAAGACCTCGCGGTCCGGGGTGGGTCGGACCGTCGGGGTGTGCGTCCCGGTGCCGGCTTCTTCGGGCGGTCCGGCGATGGGCCCTTCGGGCGTCCGGGTCTGCGTCCGCGCGGCCGGTGGGACGGCCGGAGCTGATTCGGTCACGGCCACGGCTCGGTGTCCTCCCACTGTAACAGTTGCGTTGCACATCGGGACGTCGTGAAGCCGCCGCAAGGGCCGCCCAGAACGCCACCGTTGTGTCCCCCGTACGTACCAACGACGCGAACTGCCCTGGATCACGGGCCGGAGACAAGAACTTGGCGTGTCCCGGATCACGGCACGGCAACGGCCGAACGATGGCCGGAACCGCCGACCGGCCGCGTACCGTCCCCTCCGGCACCGGCATAGTGGGGGCCGTCGGCCGCTGCCCATGCGGGCACGGCCGCTGTCCATGCACAAGTTGACGTAGTCCCAGGGGGATCACGAGATGCGATCGATTCGTCCGCTGCTGACGGCGGCTTCCGCCGTCGCGGCGCTGACGCTCACCGTTACGGCCTGCGGACCGAGCGAGGAGAACGCGGGAGACAAGCCCAGCTCGCCCGCGACCGCCCAGAACCCGGCCGACAAGATCAAGATTCCGGAGGACCTGAAGGATCGCCTGAAGGAGCACGGGATCGACGTCGACAAGTGGCGCGACGGCG
The DNA here is from genome assembly GCF_036192275.1 of Streptomyces sp. NBC_00250. Classification (NCBI taxonomy): domain Bacteria; kingdom Bacillati; phylum Actinomycetota; class Actinomycetes; order Kitasatosporales; family Streptomycetaceae; genus Streptomyces; species Streptomyces sp. NBC_00250. Next base: position 2,579,644 of record NZ_CP108088.1, read on the forward strand.
AGTGGAAGAACTGGGACCGCGACAAGTGGCTGCGTGAGGCCAAGGACTTCGTCAACCCGATCATCGAGGACCTCTGGGACCCGGACCGGATGCGGGACGCCGAGCGTCCCGACAAGCCGGTCGAGGAGGAGGACATCTCGGGTGACGAGGGCGTGACCGACCCGACGCCGGACCCGGTGCGGGCGAAGGCCGTGGCGCCGAAGTACCACGGAAACGCCGCGGAGTCCGGGAAGGTCTTCTTCGACGGCCCCGAGGGCTCGATGGTCTGCTCGGCCACGGTCGTGCAGGACCCGGCGCACCCCGGCAAGTCGAACATGGTGTGGACGGCCGGTCACTGCGTCCACAAGGGCAAGAAGGGCGGCTGGTACCGCAACATCGCCTTCGTTCCCTCGTACAACGACTCCGCCCTGTCGACCGCCGCCCTCGAGAAGGCGACGCGCGAGCAGATCGCGCCGTACGGCGTGTGGTGGGCGGACTGGGTCAAGACCTCCGACCAGTGGATCGCCGAGGGCGCGTCGACCGGTGGCGCGGGCGCTCCCTACGACTTCGCGGTCATCAAGGTGACTCCGGAGAAGGGCGGCACGAGCAAGTCCCTGGAGGAGACCGTCGGTTCGGCGCTTCCGGTGGACTTCAACGCGCCGGCGGTGCCGAAGATCGCGAGCATGGAGGCGACCGGCTACCCGGCGGCGCCGCCGTTCGACGGCCAGAAGATGTTCCAGTGCGAGGACAAGCCGGGCCGGCTGTCCCTGAAGGCGGAGCAGCCGACGATGTACCGCATCGGCTGCACGATGACCGGTGGTTCGTCCGGTGGCGGCTGGGTCGCTCAGGGCAGTGACGGCAAGCCCGCGCTGGTGTCGAACACCTCGATCGGCCCGTCGACGGCCGGTTGGCTCGCGGGTCCGCGCCTCGGTCCCGAGGCCAAGGCCATGTTCGACGAGGTCAGCAAGAAGTACGCCGGGCAGTAGGCACGGCGCGGAGGCGGGGCCCACGGGTCCCGCCTCCCCCATGTCCGGGCATGTCCGGGCGGGGCGCGACCCGCGTCCCGCCCGGGTTCCGTCCGCGTCCCGCCCGGATTCCGTCCGCGTCCCGCCCGGATTCCGTCCGCGTCCCGCCCGGATTCCGTCCGCGTCCCGCCCGGATTCCGTCCGCGTCCCGCCCGGGCTCCGTCCGCGTCCCGCCCGGATTCCGTCCGGTTCCGTCCGACCGGCATACTGTCCACCGCAAGTGACGCGTCCATGGCAACGTCAAGGCGAGAACGCGCCGGAAACGGGGCCCGTCCCGGACGCGGGAAACATCTCAGGGGGAATCACCACATGCGTTCCATACGACTCCTACCCGCCGCTCTCGGCCTGGCCACCGCGCTCGCGCTGACCGCCACGGCCTGCGGCCCCACCGAAACCCCGGCGGCCGACAAGCCGGCCGCCGGAGCGAGCAGTTCCGCGTCGGGCGCCGACGACGCGGCCACCGGAGACGGTGGCGCCGACCTCACCAAGGACCTCGCCGACAAGCTCAAGAAGCACGGCGTGGACCTGGACAAGTGGAAGGACGGCGAATGGAAGAACTGGGACACGAACACCTGGCTGCGTGAGGCCGAGGACTTCGTGAACCCGGTCATCGACGGCCTCTGGGACCCGGCGCGGATGCAGTCCGCCAAGAGCCCCGACCCGACGATCACCGCGCAGGCCGGAGGCGGCGGCACCGACCCGACGCCCCGCCCCGTGAAGGCGCAGCGCGAGAAGACGCCGTACCACCGCAACGCGGCTCCGGTCGGGAAGATCTTCTTCGACTCGCCCCAGGGCCACATGGTCTGCTCCGGCACCATCGTGAAGGACCCGCGTCGGCCCGGTAAGTCCAACATGGTCTGGACGGCCGGCCACTGCGTCCACGCGGGCAAGAAGGGCGGCTGGTACCGCAACATCACCTTCGTCCCGGCCTTCAACGACCTGGGCAAGTCCCCCGCCGCGCTCAACAACGCGCAGCCGCACGAGGTCTACCCGTACGGCCAGTACTGGGCCGACTGGGCCGTGACCTCGGGCGAGTGGATCAACTCGGGCGGCACCAACCAGGCCTGGCCGTACGACTACGCCGTGCTGCACGTGAACCCGCAGCGGGGCGGCAAGTCGCTGGAGGAGACCGTCGGCGCCGCGCTGCCGGTCGACTTCTCCGCACCGGCGCCCGCGCAGTCCGGCACGGTGGGCGCCTGGGGCTACCCGCAGGCCGCCCCGTACAACGGCGTGATCATGCACAAGTGCCTGGACCGGGCGACGCGACTGACCACGGCGCCCGCCACCCCGGTGATGTACCGGATCGGCTGCACGATGACGGCGGGCTCGTCCGGCGGCGGCTGGTTCCGGGTGCTGCCGAACGGCAAGACGGCGCTCGTGTCGAACACCTCGATCGGCCCGGCCGGCAGCAACGGCTGGCTCGCCGGACCGCAGTTGGGCCGGGGCGCCAAGGCGGCACACGAGATGGTCAGCAAGAAGTTCGCCCGCTGACCCGTCCCGTCACGACACGGCGGGCCTGGACACCACGGCACTCGCCATGACAGCTCTCATGGCAGCTCGTCATGACAGCTCGCCATGACAGCTCGCCATGACAGAAGGCGCCGGTCCCCTCCCTCGCGGGAGGAGGCCGGCGCCTCAGTCGTACCTCAGGTCAGTGCGCGGCGGGAACGTACGGCGCGAGCATCGCCGCCAGCTCCTCGTGCACCCGGGCCTTGAGCAGGGTGCCCTCCGGGGTGTGCTCCTCGGACTCGACCTCGCCCTCGGCGTGCACCCGCGAGACGAGACCGCCCTGCGTGTACGGCACGAGGGCTTCGAGCTCGACCTGAGGGCGCGGCAGCTCGGAGTCGATGAGCGCGAGCAGCTCCTCCATGCCCTGGCCCGAACGGGCCGAGACCACGATGGAGTGCTTCTCGATCCGCAGCAGTCGCTGGAGCACCAGCGGATCCGCGGCGTCCGCCTTGTTGATGACGACGATCTCCGGCACGTTCACCGCGCCGACGTCCCGGAAGACCTCGCGCACGGCGGCCAGCTGCTCCTCCGGCGCGGGGTGCGAGCCGTCCACCACGTGCAGGATGAGGTCGGACTCGCCGACCTCCTCCATGGTGGAGCGGAACGCCTCGACCAGGTGGTGCGGCAGGTGCCGGACGAAGCCGACGGTGTCGGCCAGGGTGTAGACCCGGCCGGTGGGAGTCTCGGCCCGGCGGACGGTCGGGTCCAGCGTGGCGAACAGCGCGTTCTCCACGAGCACGCCCGCGCCGGTGAGGCGGTTGAGCAGGGAGGACTTGCCTGCGTTCGTGTATCCGGCGATGGCGACCGACGGCACCTTGTTACGACGCCGCTCCTGCCGCTTGATGTCGCGGCCGGTCTTCATCTCCGCGATCTCCCGGCGCATCTTCGCCATCTTCTCGCGGATACGACGCCGGTCGGTCTCGATCTTGGTCTCACCGGGACCACGCGTGGCCATGCCGCCACCGCCGCCGCCACCCATCTGCCGGGAGAGCGACTGACCCCAGCCACGGAGGCGCGGCAGCATGTACTGCATCTGCGCGAGCGCGACCTGCGCCTTGCCCTCTCGGGACTTGGCGTGCTGGGCGAAGATGTCGAGGATCAGGGCGGTCCGGTCGACCACCTTGACCTTGACGACGTCTTCGAGGGCGATGAGCTGGCCGGGACTGAGCTCGCCGTCGCAGACGACGGTGTCGGCACCGGTCTCGACCACGATGTCCCGCAGCTCGCGTGCCTTGCCGGAACCGATGAAGGTCGCCGGGTCCGGCTTGTCACGGCGCTGCATCACGCCGTCGAGCACGAGGGCGCCCGCCGTCTCGGCGAGGGCCGCGAGTTCCGCGAGGGAGTTCTCCGCGTCCTGGACGGTCCCCGAGGTCCACACACCGACCAGCACGACGCGCTCCAGGCGCAGCTGGCGGTACTCGACCTCGGTGACGTCCTCGAGCTCGGTGGAGAGGCCGGCGACACGGCGCAGAGCCGCGCGCTCGGAGCGGTCGAACTGGTCGCCGTCCCGCTCTCCGTCGATCTCGTGGCTCCAGGCGACGTCCTCTTCCATCAGGGCATCGGCCCGAAGGCTCTCGGTACGGCTCGTCTCCGCGAAGCGCTGCTCGTCCTGGGAAGGGGAAGAAGAGGAGGTCATTTGATCCTTACGTCGATTGCTTCACATCGATGGTGGTCGAGGAAGCGATGAGTCTTATGCCGTCACAACGCGTGAGGGCACCGGAAGATTCCCGGGCCGTCGGCCGCGTCGCCGACCTGACGATGGTGTCACGGCCCCGCGGGGCCCGTCATCCGGGTTTCGGGGCGGTCCTGGCTGCCCCGGCGGGGCGGCTGCGCCAGTCCGGGTGCCCGGGCATGGCCGGGGTCTTCGCCTCGTACAGCCAGCCGCGGAAGAAGGCGGTGAGGTCGCGTCCGGCGATCTCACCGGCCAGCGCGATGAAGTCGGCGGTGGTGGCGGTGCCGTCCCGGTGGTCGGCGACCCAGCGGCGCTCCACGCGCCGGAAGGCCTCGGTGCCGATCTCCTGGCGGAGCGCGTAGAGGACGAGGGCGCTGCCGTCGTAGACGACGGGCCGGAAGAGGCTGATCTTGTGGCCGGGCGAGGGCGGCTCGGGGGCGGCCGGCGGGCCGCCGTCGGCACGCCACCCGTCGGAGGCGGCGTAGGCGGCCTTCATGCGCCGTTCCAGGGACTTGCCCGCGGTCTCCTCGGCGTAGAGCGCCTCGTACCAGCTGGCGTGCCCCTCGTTGAGCCAGAGGTCGGACCAGGTCCGGGGCGAGACGCTGTCGCCGAACCACTGGTGGGCCAGCTCGTGCACCATGACCGAGTCGACGTACCACTCGGGGTAGGCCGGTTCCGTGAAGAGGCGGCGCTCGAAGAGCGACAGGGTCTGGGTCTCCAGCTCGAAGCCCGTGGTGGCGTCCGCGATGAGCACCCCGTACGTCTCGAAGGGGTACGCGCCGACCTGCCGCTCCATCCATTCCAGGTGTCCGGGGGTGCGGCGCAGCCAGGGCTCCATCAGCGCGCGGTCGGTGGTGCGCACCACGTCCCGTACGGGCAGGCCGTGGGGTCCGGCCCGGTGCACGACGGTGGAGCGGCCGATGGACACCTGGGCGAGTTCGGTGGCCATGGGGTGGCCGGTGCGGTACGTCCAGGTGGTGGTGGCGCCCCGGGTGACCCGGCCGGTGGGCAGGCCGTTGGCGACGGCGGTGAGCTCACTGGGGGCGGTGATGCGGAAGGTGAAGTACGCCTTGTCCGACGGGTGGTCGTTGGACGGGAAGACCCGGTGGGCGGCGTCGGCCTGGTTGGCCATGGCGAGTCCGTCGCTGGTACGGACCCAGCCGCCGGTGTCGGCGGGACCGCTGGGGTCGCTGGTGTGCTTGACGGTGATCTCGATCGATTCGCCCTCGTCGATCGGTACGGCGGGGGTGACGACCAGGTCCTCGCCGCTGGTGGCGAACGTGGCGGCCAGGCCGTCGACGCTGACGGCGGAGACCGTGCCGTGGGTGAAGTCGAGGTTGAGTCGCTCCAGGTCGTCGGTGGCGAGCGCGTCGATCCGGGTCACGGCGGCCAGCGGCTGGGTGTTGACCCCGGGGTAGGTGAGGTCGACGGCGTACGCGAGGACGTCGTAGCCGGGATTGCCGAGGTGCGGGAAGAGCGGGTCCCCGATGCCGAGCGGCGCCGGGGCGGGCAGCGCGGCGGCGACGAGGCCGGCCGAGGCGGCGACCAGGACGGCGGAGCGGAGCCACCGCGCGCGGGGCAGGGGAGTTCGGACGAGCGGCATGGGCCAGGCCTTTCCGGAGGACTGGCCCTACGGCTACCAGTGCCGGGCCCGCTCCCCCGGGCGGCGCGCTCGCCCGCCACCCGAAGGGGGTCATGGCCCGGGTCCCGCGCGGCACCCTGTGGACACCGCCGGTACCCCGCCTCCGTGCACGGTCAGGCCCGGCGCGGCTCCGGGGAGCGGTGGCGGGCGCGGCTCACGTCGTACACCCCTGGCACGTCCCGCATGGCCCGCATGAGGGCGGCGAGCCGGGCCACGTCCGGCAGGTGGAGGGTGTACGTGTGGCGGACCAGCTGTTCGCTCGGCGGCTCGACGGTCGCCGATACGACGGCGGCTCCGGCGACGGCGATGGCCTCGGTGAGGTCGGCGAGGAGACCGGGCCGTCCGAAGGACTCGGCGACGAGGGTGACCCTGCCCTGGGCCGTGTCGCCCCAGCGCACGGCGACGGGGTCGCGGCCCAGTCTGCGCATGGTGTCGACGGCGGAGCAGCCCGTGCGGTGGACGGTGACCGATCCGCCGCGTACCCGGAAACCGGTGATCTTGTCGGGCGGTACGGGGGTGCAGCAGCCGGCCGGACGGACGGAGGCGCGCGGCTCGCCCTCCAGGTCGGCGTGGAGTTCCGCGCCGGAGCGGTGGTCGGCGGTGACGCCGGCCTGCGGCCGGGTCCCGGTGGTGGCGGCGGGGGGCGCGGTGCTCTCGGGGTGGGCCCGGAGCCAGCCGGTGATCGCGATCCTGGCCGCGGGGGTACGGGCGTGGTCGAGCCATTCGGGGGACGGCCCGGACACGGTGTCCTGGGCGAGCAGCAGCTGGACGGTGTCCCCGTCGCCGAGGACGGTGCTCAGCGGCGCGAGTCGCCCGTTGACGCGCGCGCCGAGACAGGCGTGGGCGGCGTCGCCGTGCTGCGCGTAGGCGGCGTCGATGCAGCTGGCTCCGGCGGGCAGGCTGATCGTGCCGGGCGCGCTGCCGTCGGCGCGGAAGACGGTGATCTCGTCGTCCTCGGCGAGGTCGGCGCGGAGCGAGGTCCAGAAGGTGTCCGGGTCGGGGGCGGCCTGCTGCCAGTCGAGGAGTCGGGAGAGCCAGCCGGGGCGGGTGGGGTCGACGCGCTCGCCGTCCTCGGCACCGTCCGCCGAAGCGGTGGTTCCCGGCTCGTCGGCGCTCGTCGGGAGCGCGGCGAGGGCGCCGGTGTCCCCGCCCTCGCTCCCCTTCCCGCCGCCGGTTCCCGCCGGCTGGCCCGTCGTGTCCTGACCCGGGTGCGGGTTGCCGAGGGCGACGACTCCCGCCTCCGCCACCTTGTGCATCCGGTGGGTGCGGATGAGGACCTCGGCCACGGCGCCGTCGGGGGCGGCGATCGCGGTGTGCAGGGACTGGTACAGGTTGAACTTGGGGGCCGCGATGAAGTCCTTGAACTCGGAGATCACCGGGGTGAAGCAGGTGTGCAGCTCGCCCAGGACCGCGTAGCAGTCGGCGTCCTCGGCGACCAGGACGAGGAGGCGGCCGAAGTCACAGCCGCGCAGCTCGCCGCGCTTGAGGCGGACCCGGTGGACGGAGACGAAGTGCCGGGGGCGGACGAGGACTTCGGCGCCGATGTCCGCCTCGCGCAGGACCGTCGACACCTGTTCGGCGACGGCGCCCAGCGCGTCGCCCGCGTGCGGGTTGCCGGCGATGAGCGCCCGGGTGGTCTCGTACTCCTCCGGGTGGAGGATGGCGAAGACGAGGTCCTCAAGCTCGGTCTTGAGGGCCTGGACCCCGAGCCGTTCGGCCAGCGGGATGAGGACGTCCCGGGTGACCTTGGCGATCCTCGCCTGTTTCTCGGGCCGCATCACCCCGAGGGTGCGCATGTTGTGGAGCCGGTCGGCGAGCTTGATCGACATCACCCGGACGTCGTTGCCGGTGGCGACGAGCATCTTGCGGAAGGTCTCCGGCTCGGCCGCGGCGCCGTAGTCGATCTTCTCCACCTTGGTGACGCCGTCGACGAGATAGGCGACCTCGTCGCCGAACTCCCGGCGTACCTGATCGAGCGTCACCTCGGTGTCCTCGACGGTGTCGTGGAGGAGGGACGCGGTCAGGGTGGTGGTCTCCGCGCCGAGTTCGGCGAGGATCAGGGTCACCGCGAGCGGGTGGGTGATGTACGGCTCGCCGCTCTTGCGGAACTGGCCGCGGTGCGAGGACTCCGCGAGTACGTACGCCCGCCGCAGCACCATGAGGTCGGCATCGGGATGGTGGGCGCGGTGCGCCTCCGCGACATGGCTGATCGCGTCGGGCAGCCGGTCACGGGGCGCCGGTCCGGCGGTGGCGCCGAGCAGGGCGGCGCGGCCGATCCGGCGCAGGTCGATCCGGGCGCGTCCGCGTCTGCGGGCGGTCGCATCGGTGACGGCGGCTTCCGCCGCGCTCACAGGGTTGGTGGCCTCTGCGCTCATGGGGCACCTCCGGCAACGTCGACCGGCGGTGGGCGGGCCAGGCGTACCCGGGGGGCCGGTGCTTGATGCTACCGACCCCACCACGTGGCGCAGTCACGCTCTCGCTCAGCGTGAATCGGATCACCCATTCGAGCGACAAATCAGTCGTTGACTGTTTCGATTTCGTCGCTTCCTTCGATTCCCGCGCCCCGCGAAGGCCCGCTTCAACCGAGCCAGGACGGGTCGACGGTGCCCTCGGCGACGATCACGGCGGGGCCCGTCATGTCGATCCGGCCGTCGGGGTGCTCGGTGATGACCAGCGTCCCGCCGAGCACGTCGACGGTGTACGTGACGGGGGTGCCGCTCTCGGCGGGGTCGGCGCCGTCCCGGCGGGCGGTGGCGACGGCCACGGCACACGCGCCCGTGCCGCAGGAGCGCGTCTCGGCGGCGCCGCGCTCGTGGACCCGCATGGCGACGTGGCGGGGGCCGCGGTCGACGACGAACTCGATGTTCACACCGTCCGGGTAGACCGCGGCCGGCGCGTACGGCGGCTCGGTGAACAGGTTGCCCGCGTGGTCGAGGTCCTCGACGAAGGCGACCGCGTGCGGGTTGCCCATGTTCACGTTCCGCGCGGGCCAGCTGCGGCCGTCGACGGTGACGGTGACACCGGCGTCGGGAAGGACCGCGCGCCCCATGGCGACGGTGACGGAGCCGTCCTTGTCGAGGTGGACGCGCTTGATCCCGCCGCGGGTGGCGATGGCGACCTCGCCCGTGGTGACGTGCCCGGCGTGCTCCAGGTAGCGGGCGAAGACCCGGACCCCGTTCCCGCACATCTCGGCGACCGAGCCGTCGGCGTTGCGGTAGTCCATGAACCACTCGGCCTCGTCGGCCATGTGCCGGGCCTCGGGGTGGGCGGCGCTGCGCACGACGTGCAGCAGGCCGTCGCCGCCGATGCCGGCCCTTCGGTCGCAGAGGCGCGCGACGGAGGCCGGCGGCAGGTCGAAGGCGTTCTCCGCGTCCGGGACGATCACGAAGTCGTTCTCGGTGCCGTGGCCCTTGAGGAACCTGAGGGAGGGGAGCGGTGAGGTCTGCGTGCTGGTCACGCGATCAACTGTACGGGGTGCCCCTGACAGGCCGCCTGATCGTCCACGGGACGGTCGGGCGCCCCCAGCGGGGTCGGTACGGGCCGGTCGGTACGAGGGCGGTCGGTACGGGCCGGCCGGTACGGGGGCGGAGCGGCCACGCCCTGTCGGCCGAGGCTCAGCGCAGGCGGGGCTCAGCGCAGGCGGGGCTCAGCGCAGGCGGGCGACGCGCCAGACCGCGAGGGCGACCAGGGCCGCGATCGTCGTCACGTACAGCGCGAGGTAACGCCAGTTCGGGCGCTCGCCCGAGCCGCGCTGCGGGAGGCCCGGCCAGGTGTAGCCCACCTTGCGGGCGGCCATCACGCCCCAGCCGGCCGCGCAGAAGCTGATCAGCAGTCCGAGCATGGCGAGGACGGCGCCGCCGTCCCCCGACCCGAAGGCGAGCGGGAACGCGAACATCAGCGAGCCGACTGCGGCCAGAGCCACGATCGGGGCGAGCTGCCAGATCCTCAGCCGACGCTGGGGACGGAGCTCGACCTCGACCTCGTCGGCGTCCACCTCCACGGCGGTGCCCACCGCGTCGTCGGGGCCGTCCGGGGTCAACCCGGAGGCGCCGACCGGAAGGTCGCCGTCGGTCGGTCTGCCCGGTGTGTCACCCGTCGGGTCACCGAGCGCCGATTCGTGCTGTTCTCTGTCGCGAGGGCCGGCCTCCATCGCCACGCGCCCTCCCCACTCGGACTCCACTTGGTCGATCGATGCTCGATGATGGCACGCTCCTGACCGCCGAAATGACGGGCAGGGCGTCCCGATGCCATCACGTGATCAGGCTGTAACCGCTCGTTCGACCAACGACAGCGCCTGCCCCGGGAGTTCCCCCCGGTGATCTGCGGCTCCGCTGAGCCAGTGGACCCGCGGGTCGCGGCGGAACCACGAGTCCTGACGGCGGGCGAAGCGCTTGGTGGCCCGCACGGTCTCGGCGCGCGCCTCCTCCTCGGTGCACTCCCCGGCGAGCGCGGCGAGGACCTGCTGGTAGCCGAGGGCGCGGGCCGCGGTGCGCCCCTCGCGCAGGCCCTGGGCCTCCAGGGTGCGCACCTCCTCGACGAGGCCGGCCTCCCACATCCGGTCCACGCGGGTGGTGATCCGCTCGTCCAGCTCGGGGCGGGCCACGTCGACGCCGATCTGGACGGTGTCGTAGACCGAGTCGGGGCCCGGCAGATTGGCGGTGAAGGGCTTGCCGGTGATCTCGATCACTTCGAGGGCGCGGACGATCCGGCGCCCGTTGCTGGGCAGGATCGCACGAGCCGCCTCGGGGTCCGCTTCGGTGAGCCGGGCGTGCAGGACGCCGGAGCCACGCTCCTCCAGTTCGGCCTCCAGCCGGGCCCGGACGGCGGGGTCGGTGCCGGGGAACTCGAGCGCGTCGACGGCCCCCCGTACGTACAGACCGGAACCGCCGACGAGGACGGGGGTGCGGCCGGCGGCGAGCAGTCGGTCGATCTCGGCGCGGGCGAGGCGCTGGTACTCGGCGACGCTGGCGGCCTCGGTCACGTCCCAGATGTCGAGGAGGTGGTGCGGAACGCCACCGCGCTCCTCCTGCGTCAGTTTGGCGGTGCCGATGTCCATCCCCCGGTAGAGCTGCATCGAGTCGGCGTTGACGACCTCGCCCCCGAGCTGCTGGGCCAGGAATACACCCAGATCGGACTTTCCGGCCGCCGTGGGGCCGACGACGGCGATGACCCGCGGGGCGGGAGCTGCGCTTCTCACCACCCCAGTCTCGCAAACCTCCCGACCGGTCCCCGAATGAGTTACGTGACGGGCCCTCATCCGGCTTCGTTGCCTGTTGCGAGGTTCCGGCCGTCGATCGCCACGGAATCCCTCCCATCCGAGTACGCTATGGAGTGAATATGGGCGTTTTTGCAGTGTTTAGCCGTAAGAAGAAGGATGCGGCCGCGGCCTCGCCGGAGGAGACCGGGGCCGTCGCTCCGGCGGAGGACGGCGACACGGAGTCCGGGACGGACACCCCGGAGGCCGTGGCCGACACCGCGAAGGCCGGCAGCGAGGTCGAGACCGCGAGCGGCGACGTGGATGCGGACGATGTCGACGCGGGCGAGGCGGCGACCGGTGCGGTCGCCGCGGAGGTCGTGGAGATCCCGAAGCAGCAGTCGGCCGAGGCCGCCGCGGACAACGAGGCCGGCGAGGGCGCCCGTAAGTAGGCAGGACTCGGAACACGGACTCCTGGGGAGTCCGCGGAGGGAAGGTGGCCCATGGGTCTCCTGGATTCGCTGAAGGCAAAGCTCGCCCCGGCCAAGGACAAGGTGGCCGACCTCGCGCAGCAGCACGGGGGCAAGATCGACCACGGCATCGAGAAGGCCGCGAAGCTGGTCGACGAGAAGACCAAGGGCAAGTACAGCGACAAGATCCATTCCGGTACGGACAAGGCCAAGGGCGCACTGGACCGGATGGGTCACAAGGACGACGGCACCTCCGGCAGCGGCGGCGCGACCCCGCCGCCGGCCGCCTGACGTCCGGCGTCACCCGACGGTCCCTCCGCACGGCGGACGGCCGCGGAGCACCTCGCTCCGCGGCCGTCCGCCGTTCTCTTAGGGCTTCCTTCCGGATCCGTTCCGAAGTCGGGACTCTTCCCGGACTCAGGACCAGGCGGCCACGAAGTACCCCACGCCGTACGGGGCGTCCTCGAAGAGCAGCCGGCCGTCGAGGCCCGCGCCCTCGGCGGCGCCCGCGAGGACCTGCCAGGGGGCGCGTCCGGCCGCCTTCAACTCGTATGCGAGCTCCGGTTCCAGGGCGAGCAGCGCGGCGGCGTCGGCGGTGCCCAGCGCGCGGGCGGCCTCGGCGTCGAAGCCGGCGGCCCGCTCGTCGAGATAGCCGGGGGCCTTCACCGTCCGGCAGGCGCTGCCGTCGCCCAGCACCAGGAGAACGACCCGATCGGCCGAGTCGGCGAGCCCGCGACCGATCCCGGCGCAGACGTCGGGTGTGGCCGACGGGTCGACGCCCAGGCCCTCGATCGGCGCGTCTGCCCAGCCCGCCCGGCCGAGGAGCCAGGCTCCGACGGCGAGGGAGGCGGGCAGGGGCCGGTCGGCGACCGACCCCTCGGCCGACGGTACGGAGTCCCCGTGCCCGGCGGGGTCTCCCGGCGTCGCGGAGCCTCCCAGCCGTACGGCGAGGTCGACGCCGAAGCCCGCGAAGGAGCCCGTCGAGCCGGCCGGGAAGACGCCGTGGGCGCCCTCGTCGGCGGGACCGACGACGTACAGCAGGTCGGGGCGCGCGGCGGCGAGCAGCCCGACGGCGTCCGTACAGGCCGCCCGCGCGGCATCCAGTTCGGGGGCGGCACCGGTCGCGACCTCGGGCACGAGGAGCGGCGGGCAGGGGCAGACGGCTGCGGCGACAAGCATGATCCGCAGCCTACTGCGCGAGGCTCACGCGGCCGGGTTCCCTCACACACCGGTGACCTGGCGGCACGGTGACCTGGTGGCACGGTGGTCTGGTGGGCCCCGGCCGGGCCGTCGGGCCGGAGCGTCGACGGGGGCCCTCCGCGGGGGTGTCGGCCGGCTCTGTCCCCGCGTTACCGGGCATCGGCTTCGGCGTCCCGGTCCGACCGGGCGTCTACTCGGTCTTGCCGTCCTTCGAGTCGTGGACCAGTTCCGCGATGCCCATCGTGATCTCGGAGAGCGTCACCGCGCCCTTGACGATCACCAGATAGCTGTCGCCGCCCGGCATGCGGTACACCTCGCGCCACTTCTCCCGCATGGGCGCGTGGTACGCCCGAGTGGCGGCGAGCAGCTGTTCCCGGGCGTCCTCCCGGGTGCCGGTCACCCGGGAGACCACCTCGGTGAAGCAGGAGTCACCCGACTTGTACTGCGCGAAGACGATCCACTTCTCCGTGCTCTCCATGCGTTCCCCCCACAGGTACGAACGGTGTCAGTGGCTCCCGCAGGCCGGGACCTCGGCCGCCGGGAGCGGCTCCGGGACCCCGATCTTCGGCAGCCCGAGCAGCACGCCCGCCGGCTTCGCGGCGGCCGCGGTGGTGCGCTTCTCCCAGGCGTCACCGGCGCGGGTGCGGCGCACCGACGCGACGGGGCCCTCGGCGAGCAGGTGGTGCGGGGCGGCGTACGTGATCTCGACGGTCACGACGTCGCCGGGGCGGACGTCCTCGTCCGGCTTCGTGAAGTGGACGAGACGGTTGTCGGGGGCGCGGCCCGAGAGGCGGTCCGTGGCGCCGTCCTTGCGGCCCTCGCCCTCGGCGACCATGACCTCCAGGGTGCGGCCGACCTGCTTCTTGTTCTCCGCCCAGGAGATCTCCTCCTGGAGGGCGACGAGCCGCATGTAGCGCTCCTGCACGACCGCCTTGGGGATCTGGTCGTCCATGTCGGCCGCCGGGGTCCCGGGGCGCTTGGAGTACTGGAAGGTGAAGGCGTTCGCGAAGCGGGCCTCGCGGACGGCGTGCATGGTCTGCTCGAAGTCCTCCTCGGTCTCGCCGGGGAAGCCCACGATGATGTCGGTGGAGATGGCGGCGTGCGGGATGGCCGCGCGGACCTTCTCGATGATGCCGAGGAAACGCTCCTGCCGGTAGGAACGACGCATCGCCCGGAGGATCGAGTCCGAGCCGGACTGCATCGGCATGTGCAGCTGCGGCATGACGTTCGGCGTCTCGGCCATCGCCGCGATCACGTCGTCGGTGAAGTCGCGGGGGTGCGGGGAGGTGAAGCGGACCCGCTCCAGGCCGTCGATCTGTCCGCAGGCGCGCAGCAGCTTGGAGAAGGCCTCACGGTCGCCGAGGTCGGAGCCGTACGCGTTCACGTTCTGGCCGAGCAGGGTGATCTCGGAGACGCCCTCGGCGACCAGTGCCTCGATCTCGGCGAGGATGTCGCCGGGGCGGCGGTCCTCCTCCTTGCCGCGCAGGGCGGGGACGATGCAGAAGGTGCAGGTGTTGTTGCAGCCGACGGAGATCGAGACCCAGGCGGCGTACGCGGACTCGCGGCGCGTCGGCAGGGTCGAGGGGAACGCCTCGAGGGACTCGGCGATCTCGATCTGCGCCTCCTCCTGCACGCGGGCGCGCTCCAGGAGGACGGGCAGCTTGCCGATGTTGTGCGTGCCGAAGACCACGTCGACCCAGGGGGCCTTGGAGACGATGGTGTCGCGGTCCTTCTGGGCGAGACAGCCGCCGACGGCGATCTGCATGCCGGGGCGCGTGGTCTTCATGGGGGCGAGCCGGCCGAGGTTGCCGTACAGCTTGTTGTCGGCGTTCTCGCGGACCGCGCAGGTGTTGAAGACGACGACGTCGGCGTCTCCGTCGGAGCCCTTGGGGGCCTTGACGTAACCCGCCTCTTCCAGCAGACCGGAGAGCCGCTCGGAGTCGTGGACGTTCATCTGGCACCCGTAGGTGCGGATCTCATAGGTCTTGGTGCCGTCAACGCTCACTGCGGTGCTCCGGTCGCTGCTGCTCGTCATGCGTCCAAGGGTAGGCGGTCCGTGGAGGGCCTCCGCCCGAACCGGGGAGCCCGGCGGCGGGGCACCGTACCCCCGACCCTGCGGAAAACCGCAGGGTCGGGGGTGCGGAGAACACCACCTGGTTGAACGGCAACCCTCATACCGGCGCTGATCAGGGATTTCTAGGTTTGACGGAGAAGAACGGGGCGCCCGCCCCCGACCTCCCCGCCCGCTTGGAGTCGCTCATGAACCTCACGACGACGGTGATCGCCCAGCAGTCCCAGCAGCCCGCCGACGGCGTCGCCGGCTGGGCCGCCGGCCTCGTCGACACCATGGGCGGCCCGGGCGCCGGTCTCGCCATCGCCCTGGAGAACCTCTTCCCGCCGCTGCCGAGCGAGGTCATCCTGCCGCTGACCGGCTTCGCCGCCGGGCAGGGCGTGCTGAGCCTGGCCTCGGCGCTGTTCTGGACGACGCTCGGCTCGGTGGTCGGCGCGGTGGCGCTCTACTGGATCGGGGTGCTCTTCGGCCGGGACCGGGTGCACGCGATCTGGCGGAAGCTGCCCCTGGTGAAGTCCTCGGACCTGGTCCGTACCGAGGAGTGGTTCGCCAAGCACGGCACCAAGGCCGTCTTCCTCGGCAGGATGGTGCCGATCTTCCGGAGCCTCGTCTCGGTGCCCGCCGGTGTCGAGCGGATGCCGATGCCGCTGTTCATCATGCTCACCACACTCGGCAGCCTCGTCTGGAACAGCGTCCTCGTGATGGCCGGCTACTGGCTGGGCGACCGGTGGGACGTCGTGGAGACCTACGTCGGTGTCCTGTCGAAGGCCGTCCTGGTGGGTGTCGTCATCGCCGTCGTGGCCTACGTCGCGGTCCGGCTGCGCGGTCGCGGCCAGGCCGCCCAGCACCGGCGCGCCTCGTGACCCTCGGCTCCCGCCCCACCGGTACGGCACCGCTTCCCGCCCAGCCCTGGCGATCTTGCCCGGGCTGTGCGGGCGCATTAGTGTCGGGCCCCGTGCACGGGGACGGGGATTCAGGGGATTCAGCAGACACCGGGAACGGCGGGGGCGTACACGGGACCGTCACCCGCACCACCACCCCGTACTGGCCCCGGCGCGGACTGGGGACCCTCCTCGGCTGTGCGACCGCTCTGATCGGCGCCCTCTACTTCCTCGTCGTCGGCGCGGCCCTCGGCCCGTTCCTGCTCTGGCCGCGCACCCGGTCCAGCGCTCGGGAGATCCTGATGGCCGGCGCCCGGCGCCTGGTCACCGTCGAACGGGCCCGGCGCTCCGCCTTCTTCGCCGATCTCTTCCCCGAGCACTACAAGGCCTCGGACCAGAAGATGCTGCGCTATCTCGCGATCCGCAGCTACACGGGTCTGCTCTGCGCGGTGGTGATCGGGCTGCTCGTGTTCGGCGCCGTCCTGGCCGGGCTCCTCGCCCACGGCGCTGTCCGGGGCACCCTCGGCTGGGACGAGCTGCTCACCCAGGTCCTGCTCGGCGGCGTGCTGCTCTTCCTCGACGTCCAGGGCCTGTACTCGCTGGCCGCGCTCGACGCCCGTTCCGCCCGGGAGTGCTTCGGGCCTTCCGAGCGGGAACTGCTCCAGCGCCGCATCGACGAACTCGCCACCAGCCGGGCCGCGGTCGTCGAGGCCGTGGACGCCGAGCGGCGGCGCATCGAGCGCGATCTGCACGACGGTGTCCAGCAGCGCCTGGTGGCGCTCGCCATGCTGATCGGCCGGGCGCGCCGGGGCCGCGACCCCGAGCAGGCCGCCGCGCTGCTGCTCCAGGCACACCAGGAGTCCCAGGGCGTCCTGACCGAACTGCGCGAGGTGGCCTGGCGGGTGTACCCGTCCGCGCTCGACAGCCTCGGGCTCGAAGAGGCGATCGGCGGCGTCGCCGAGCGGTGCGACATTCCGCTGCGGACCCGTTTCGAGGTCGGCGCCCCGCTGCCCCGGCCGGTCGAGACGGCCGCCTACTTCGTGGTGTCGGAGTCCGTGACCAACGCGGCCAAGCATTCCTCGGCCTCGGCGATCTCGGTCGCGGTGGCGCTCGAAGGGGCGCAGCTCACCGTACGGGTCGAGGACGACGGCGCGGGTGGCGCGAGCGAGACCGGCAGCGGGCTGACCGGACTGCGCAGCCGGGTGGCCGCGCTCGACGGCGTGCTGCACATTCACAGCCCCCTCGGGGGACCGACCACCGTCACCGCGGAGCTGCCATGCGCGTAATCCTGGCCGAGGACTCGACCCTGCTGCGAGAAGGCCTGGTCAGGCTGCTCGTCGAGGAGGGCCACGAGGTCCTGGCGGCGCTGGGTGACGCGGTGACGCTGCTCAAGGAGGTCGAGGAGCGGCGGCCGGACATCGTCGTCGTCGACATCCGGATGCCTCCGACCCATACGGACGAGGGGCTGCGGGCGGCCGTCGAGATCCGGGAGCGCTGGCCCGAGGTGAGTGTTCTCGTCCTTTCGCAGCACATCGAGCGGAATTACGCGGCCAAGCTCCTCGCGGCCAATGCCGAGCGGGTCGGCTATCTCCTCAAGGACCGGGTGGCGCAGGTCGAGGAGTTCCTCGACGCGCTCGAACGGATCCACGCCGGCGGTGCGGCGATCGACCCGGAGGTCGTACGGCAGTTGGTCATCCGGACCACGCACGGGGACCCGCTGGCGCGGCTGACGCCCCGGGAGCGGACGGTCCTGGAGGCGCTCGCGGAGGGGCACACGAACGCGGCCATCGCGCAGAAATTGCACATCTCGCTGAGTTCGGTGGAGAAGAACCTCAACACCGTCTTCGACAAGCTGGAACTCACGCATACGACCGGCTACAGCCGACGGATCCTGGCGGTGCTCCGCTATCTGGAGTCCTAGTACTCCAGCCGTAGACCGCGATCTTGCTGTTCAGGGGCGGTGCGAAGACAGGTACGGCCACCGTCAGGGCCCCTCCTCGCGGCAAAGATCTCAGGCCGACGACACCAGCTCCTCCAGCTTGTCGAGACTCTGAGTCCAGCCCTCCTCGTGAAGAGCTTGGCGCCTCTCGGTGGCGAAGTCACCCTGGCTGATGACCAACTCGGCCCGTGCACCGCCGATATCGCGAAGCGACAGCGTCACCACCGTCTCCCGATCCTCGGGATCGGGATCCTCCCATCGGAAGGTGTAGGACAGGCGTTCCAGAGGGTCGACCTCAACGAATTCCCCCACCAGGTAGAACAGATCGCCCTCCGGAGGCTGCATGGCGATCCGATACCTACCGCCTGGCCGAAGGTCGCTTTCCACACGTGGGATGGTGAACCCGTCAGGGCCCCACCACTTGGCCAGTTCCTGCGGTTCGGTCAATGCTCGGAATATGACCGAGCGCGGTGCGCGGAGGACACGCCGCAGATGCAGCCTCAGCCCGCCATCGTGTGTCATCGCGAACCTCCTCCAACCGAAGGCGCCGAGATTGACCAGCATGCTCATCGTAAGTATCCCAGCCGTAGGCCGCGATCTAGCTGGCCAGGGGCGGTGTGGGGACAGGCGCGGCCACCGAGCCAAGGGACTGCGCCCCTACGACTGGGCCCTGGCCGACCTCGCCGACGCGCAGCCGGGACACCACCAACTGCTGGTCCGCCGCAACCGCCGCACCGGCCCACCGGTTCCGCCGGTCCCACTGGCGACGCCGCCATCAAGCCCGCCCGGTATCCAAAGCCGTAGCTCCTGGAACTCCCTGCACGGCGTTACGGGAAACCGCACCGGTTTACCTCGTACTCCCTTCATTCTCCCGTGAATAGCGTTTCTCCCGTCGCGAAACGGAAGCACAACGGGAGGAACGGAAAATGCGAAGGAAACCGGCGACGGTACGGATCGCACGATGGAGCGCCACTCATCCGTGGACCGCCATCGGGCTCTGGGTGGTCTTCGTCGCTCTCTGTCTCTTCCTGGGCGGAGCCGCCGGCACGAACAAGATCAGCGACGAGGAGTCCGGGGTCGGCGAATCCGGGCGCGCCGGCCGGATCACCGCCTCGGGGCACTTCACCGAGAAGCCCGAGGAGAACGTCCTCATCACCGCCGCCCACGGCGGGAAGGTGGACGTCGCCACCGCGCGGCAGGCGGCCGCGGAACTCACCGGGAGGATGAGGGCCCTGCCCGAGGTGGAGAGCGTCGGCACCGCCTTCCCCTCCCCCGACGGCACGGCCCTGCTGCTCCCGGTGACGATGACGGGCGACACCGAGAACGCCGACACCCGGGTCCAGCCGCTCCTCGACGCGAGCGCGGCCACCCAGAAGGCCCACGAGGGCATCCGGATCGACCAGATCGGTACCGGCTCCACCGCGAAGGGACTCGGCGAGACCCTGGGCGAGGACTTCGAGAAGGCCGAGCTGATCAGCCTTCCGCTGACCCTGCTGATCCTGCTCGTCGTCTTCGGCGCGATCATCGCCGCAGGTGTCCCCGTGCTGCTCGCCATGTCCTGCGTCGGCGCCGCGATCGGCCTGTCGACCCTCGCCTCGCACGTCCTGCCGGAGACCAGCGCGGTCGGCAACGTCATCCTGCTCATGGGAATGGCCGTCGGCGTCGACTACTCGCTCTTCTACCTCAAGCGGGAGCGCGAGGAACGCCACAAGGGCGCCTCGCACCTCGACGCCATCGAGATCGCCGCCGAGACCTCCGGACACACCGTCGTGGTCTCCGGCACCACCGTCATCGTCTCCATGGCCGGTCTCTACCTCGCCCAGGAGGCCACCTTCGCCTCCCTGGCCACCGGGTCGATCATCGTCGTGGCCGTCGCCGTCCTGGCCTCGCTGACCGTGCTCCCGGCGCTCCTCGCCAAGCTCGGCCGCTGGGTCGACCGGCCGAAGGTGCCGCTCCTGTGGCGGCTCACCATGCGCTCCGGCGAGTCCCGGCTCTGGCCCGTGCTGCTGCGCCCCGCACTCGTACGGCCCGTGCTCACCCTGGTGGTCTCCGTCGGCGCCCTGCTCGCCCTCGCCCTGCCCGCCCTCGACATGAAGCTGAAGCAGCCCGGCTCCGACGACCTGTCGCGTGACATCCCGGTCGTCCGGGCCATGGACCGGCTGACCGCCGCCTTCCCCAGCAAGGGCACCGTGCACCAGGTGGCCGTACGGGCCCCGGCCGAGCGGGCCGGTGACGTGGAGGCCGCGCTCAGGACCCTGCTGGACCGCACCGGGGGCCAGGAGCTGTTCGCCCACGACCGGACGCCCACGATCCGCGCGTCGGCCGACAAGCGCGTCCACACCGTTGCCGTCGGAACGCCGCACTCGCCCAGGAGCGAGGGGGCGCGGCACTCCCTCGAACTGCTGCGGGCCTGGGTGCCCCGGGCGATCGCACCCGTCCAGGACGCCGAGAGCGCGGTCGGCGGCAAGGTCGCCCAAGGGGTCGACTTCACCGGCCACCTGGAGGACCGGATGCCGTGGGTGGTCGGCTTCGTCCTGCTGCTGACCTTCGCCACCATGGCCGTCATCTTCCGCTCGCTCGCCGTGGCGCTCTCCGCGATCCTCCTGAACCTGCTGTCGGCGGCCGCGTCCTTCGGTGTCCTCGTCGCGGTCTTCCAGAACACCTGGGCCGAGGGCGTGCTCGACTTCCACAGCTCGGGGGCGGTCGTCTCCTGGCTGCCGCTCTTCCTGTTCGTCGTCCTCTTCGGACTCTCGATGGACTACCACGTGTTCGTCGTGAGCCGGATCCGCGAGGCGGCCCTCGACGGCGCCGACGTCCGCGCCGCCGTCCGCGACGGCATCACCCGCTCCGCCGGCGTCGTCACCAGCGCGGCGATCGTCATGGTGGCCGTATTCGCCGTCTTCGGGACGCTCAGCATGGTGGAGTTCAAGCAGCTGGGCGTCGGCCTGGCGGCGGCGATCCTGCTGGACGCCGTCGTGATCCGCGTCTTCGTCCTGCCGGCCCTGATGACGGCCCTCGGCCGGTGGAACTGGTGGCCGGGCGGCCTCGCCGCCACACGACGACGCGGCCGGCACGCGGCCGAAGCGGACGACGACACCCGGCAGCTGCGGCTGCCGCAGCCGGGGCCTGTGCCGGTGGGTGCGGGGCCGAACCCCGAGAAGCAGGGGTACGGCCAGGGGACGGGCTGTCGGAGCGAACACGAGCGGTAGACCCAGGACTTGGGCGGGGGGCGAGGCGGCAGGGCGGGGCGGACGGCCGGGCGAACGACCCGCGGAACGGGTGCCGGACCCGCGACTCGCGCGGCGGTAACGGCAGTTCCTCAGGGAAGGGAGCGCGCTATTCGGCCGCCGTCGTCGGTGCGGGGGCGGTCCCGGGCGCAGGTTCGGGTGCCGGCCGCGGCTTGCGCCGGAGCAGACCGGTGGCCGCGAGCACCGCGACCGCCCCGAGCCACACGGTCCAGCCGAGGGGTTCGCGCAGCACCGCGGCGCCCAGGACCACAGCCACGGCGGTCATCAGATAGGTGACGGTGGAGGCCACCGTGGGCCCGTCCTTGATGATCAGCTCGAAGTTGAGCAGCGCGGCGAAGCCGGTGCAGACGACGCCGAGGATCAGGACGGAGATCACCGAGTCGGCGCGCCAGGTGATGGTCTGGAGCCCCAGGAAGGGGAAGGCGACCAGGAGCAGCACGGTGGCCGCACTGAGCTGCCCTCCGGCGAGCACCAGCGGGGGAATGCCCTTGCCCACGAGGAACCTGCCCATGTAGGCGAAGCTGGCGCCGAAGCTGATCGAACCGAGGACGAAGCAGAGGACGCTCCAACCGGTGCCGGACGAGGCCGAGTTCCACGGGGAGGCGATGAGCGCGGTGCCGCCGAGACCGAGCAGTACGCCGCCGGCCTTGAAGCCGGAGACCCGCTTCTCCTGGCCGAGCAGCAGGGCGGCGCCCAGGGTCCAGATCGGCGCGCTGCCGTTGACCACGGCGGCGACGCTGCTCGATCCGGCGATCTCCCCCTCGGCGTAGAGGGTCCACGGGACGGCGTTGCCGAGCAGCGCGGCGACGGTCAGATGGCCCCAGGTGGCGGCTTCCCTCGGGAGCCGGAGCCCCTTCGCGTAACCGAGGGCGAGGATGACGACGGCGCCGAGCGCGAGCCGGATCAGCACCATCTGCACGGGTGAGAATCCGTACCCGGCGATCTTGATCCACAGGAAGACGGAGCCCCAGACGAGACTCAGTGCGGCCAGCCGCGTGTAGGTGGCTTTGGACATGGGTGTTCCCGCTCTCCGAAGCTCAAGGCTCGGCAAGGAGTTGGAAGAGGATGAAGAGGATGAGGAGGAAGAGGAGGACGAAGCAAGGGGACGCGCGGAGCTCTCCGCGGTACGGCACCGAGCCTCGCACCGGCCGTCGGACGGGTCCAGCAACGGCTGGTGGAAGGTACCGTCCACCAGCCGTGGCGAATCGCGTCCCAGCGGGCCGGAGCCGTGGAGGGGCAGGCTGCGCCCGCTCAGCCGACGACGGCCGCCCTGGCCGCCGTACGCAGCTCGTCGAGGACGGCGGCGATCTCCGGCGACGTCTGGCTGCCCTCCCGCACGGCCGCGAAGACCGTACGTGAAGGGGCCCGCTCGCTGAACGCGCGGATCGTCACCTCCGGCCGCGGGACCGGCTTGGCGAGGCGCGGCACCAGCGCGACCCCGAGGCCGAGCCGGACCGCCGCGAGCGTGGCGTCCCAGTCGCCGATGGCGTGGGAGGCCCGCGGGGTGAACCCGGCCGCCGTACACGCGGCGACGCCGATGTCGTGGCAGAGGCCCGTCGTGGCGAAGATCCAGGTCTCGTCGGCGAGGTCGGCGAGCAGCAGCCGCTCGCTGTCGAGCAGCCGGTGCCCGGCCGGCAGGGCGATGTCGAAGGGGTCGTCGCAGAGCGCGACCCGGTGGAACCGCCCGTCGGTGCGTCCGTCGGAGGTCCTGGCGGTGCGTCCGTCGGTGCGTCCGTCGGTGCGTTCGTCGGGAGGCCCATCGGTGCGTCCGTCGGGGAGCCCGGCGGAAGGGCGTTCCTCACTCGGCGCACCGGGCGACGGCCGGGTCGTGTCCGCGGAGATCACGACGTCCGTCTCCCCGCGCCGTAGCAGGGAGAAGCTCTCCGGCGGGTCGACCTCGGCCAGCGAGGTCCGCAACAGCGGTCGGGTCTCCCGCAGTCGGGCCACGGCGGGCAGGATGAGCGCCGACAGGGTGGTGGAGAAGCCGGCGACCGCCACTTCCCCGCGCTCTCCGCTCCGGTGGGCGGCCAGTTCCGCGCGCATCTGTTCGACCTGGGTGAAGACGGCGTCGGCGTGCCTGAGCACGATCCGGGCGGCTCCCGTGAGCCGCAGCCGGCGCCCGGACGGTTCGGTGAGCGGGACGCCCAACTCACGCCCCAGGGCACTGATCTGCTGCGAGACGGCCTGTGGGGTGAGGTGGAGCGCTTGGGCGGCCGCGCTGACGGTGCCGCGCTCGCTGAGTTCCCGCAGCACCCGCAGCTTCCTCAGGTCCGGAAGGTCGGTCACGCCCGCACCCCTTCCCGCCACCGCCGTCCGGTCATCGTACGCAGCCGGCGTCCACGTCGACGACCTCCTTGGCGGCCCCGACCTGTTCGCCGTGGCCCGCGCTCTCGGCCCGGACGGCGTACGGGCGCCGCCTCACCGCCGTGGCGGGGTGAGGCGGCGGTCCGGCACCGGAAGAGGGGTCAGTCCAGCGGCATGCTCCGTTCCGAGGAGCGCGCACCCGGAGCCGTCGGCGCCGGGATCTTGAGGAGGCCCTTGTCGCTGGAGCTCGCGGGCGCGTCCGCGCCGACCGGGGTGGTGGTCATGGGCCGGGCGGCGGCGCAACGCTGCTTCTCCGCCTCGGACATGGGACCGGTGCGCTGAAGCAGCCGGTCGGGCACGGCCCGCGAGGGTCCGTCGATGACGGCGTGCAGCCGGTAGTCGTCCTTCTTGCTGACGAACCAGCCCTCGACCCGCTCCCGGCTGGGCTGCATCTCGACCCAGCTCACCTCGCCGGGCTGGATCTTCTCCACGATCGTCCGCTGGTCGCTGCTGAACCACTGCCAGGGCCGCTGCCAGCCCTTCTCGTAGGCGAGGGCGAACTGGGCGGCCATGGGCCGTTCCTTGATGCGCTTCTCGTCCTCGTCCCGTACGCCTGAAGTGGGCAGCCTGGCCACCTCGTTGAGGGCCAGGTTCGCGTCGGCGTACGTCTGGGAGATGCTGTCGTGCCCCCGCTCGGCGTAGGAGAGGAGCCGGGAGTGCTCCAGCGGGTTGCGGGTGCAGTTGACGAAGGCCTCGCCGACGACCCTCGCCCGGTCGTAGTAGCGGAAGGACATGCGGGTGTCCGGCTGGAACGTGCAGGCGTTCTCGCCGTTGCAGGCTGCGGCCGCGTTGTGGAGGGTGCTCTCGCGGTCGTTGCCCTTGTACGCCTCCGAGGTGCCGAGCGCGGTCTTGTTCACGGTCTTGTCGAGGTCCCGCGGCACCTCGACCGCGCGGATGCGGGCGATCATCGGTGAACAGGTCACATGGGTACGGGAGTCGGTGACCCGGGAGGTGAAGGTGAGCAGCGGCTCGTTCTCGCTCGCGGTGAAGACATAGCTGCGGGCGGTCCAACGGCCGGGACCGGGCTTGCCCTTCGTACGGTCGGGGTCTCCAGCGGTGGTGGCCTCCTGGACCGCACCGCCGGAGCCGACGACGGCGTACGGCTGCCCGGCGACGACCTGCTCGCCGGTGCACTCCTTGGAGACGGCGGGGCTGTCCTCGTAGCTCACCGTGACCTTGGCGCCGGCGCGGACGCCGCGCAGCCGCTGCTGGAGGGTGTTGCCGTCCTTCTGCAGGGCGACGCCGTGGGAGGCGTCGGTGCGGCCCGAAGCGGTGGGCGAGTAGCGCTGGTTGGAGCCGGTCCAGAAGTCGATGCCGACGGTGGTGGGTCCGTCGCCCTTCATGACCGGGTCGGCGAAGTCGCCGTTGAGGACGGGCACGGACTGCGCGGCGGCGGCCGCGGCTGCGGCGACGGCGGAGTGGGGGGCGAGGGGGAGGGGGATCAGGATCCCGGCGGCGCCGAGGACGGCGAGCGCGGAGAGGGAGCGATGCATGAGGGGACTCCTCCGGGATCAGAAACCGTTGGCGGGCAGGACGACTTCGCGCTTCGGGTCGGCACCCGGCGGCACCGCCCGAGCGGCCGGCACCTCCCGTACGGCGGCGCCGCTCCGAAGCCCGCCGGGGGTGCTGTTGTCGGCGTCGGACGCGGTGTCACCGGCGGGACGCTTGCGGCCGCAGAGCCGGTCGGGGACGGCGTACGTCTGAGCGACGAAGCTGCTGGTGTTGACCATGGAGGGGCTGTCCACGCTCACGTTGAGGATCTTCTTGCCCGTGTCCGTGACGAGATCGCCCACCACCCGCCGCATGGCGGCGCTCGCGCCGAAGACGAGCATGTCGTACGGCTTGACCGTGGTCTTGTAGACCGTCGCCTCGGTGTTCTCGGTCGTCCACGACTTGGAGTACGTGGCCTTGAAGGCGGCCTCGAAGGCGAGCTTGGCGCTCAGCGAACCGGCCACCTTCGCGCCGCCCGCGACGGTGGTCTTGGTGCCGTTCGTCGAGGTCGGGCCGTCCTTCAGGTTGGGTGTCTTGTTCTCGCTGGTGATGTCGTTGCTGAGGTTGGTGGTGACCTCGCCGGAGGCGGTGATCGTGCCCTCGGCCGTGATCTTCCCGGAGATCTCGCCGCCGATGTTGTCGGTGCTGCTGGTCCTCAGGGTGACCGTCCGGTCGACGCCCATGTCACTGGTCGTGCAGTTGACGACGGCGTTGCCGAGGGACTTGACGGCGGTGGCGTACTCGCGGTCCCGCGCCGGGTCGATGGCGAACGTGCAGGCCGTGCGCTTGGTCCCGCAGTACTCCAGGACGTCGGCGATCCGCGCGGGCCGCCCGTCGGCGGTGACTGCGCGGGCGACGGGGGTCTCGCCCGGCCCCTCCTCGGCGGCGACGGCGGCGGGCGGGGTGAGCAGGACCAGGGGCGCGGTGAGCCCGAGGGCGAGAGTGAGGGTGAGGGAGCGGGCCAGGGGCGGGACGGCGTGGGGACGACGTTCAGGCATGACGAAGGAGCCCTTCGGGACGGAAGGAGTACAGGGGGGAGGAAGGGAGAGGGAGAGAAGGGAGGGGGAAGGGAAGTGGGTCAGGAACCGAGCAGCGAGCAGAGCTGGGAGGCCGGGAAGGGGGACTGTCCCGGGTCGCTCGACCCCTGCGGCAGGGAGGCGGGGAAGGCCGCGCAGGTGGAGTCGACCGCCTGAGCGGCGTTCTCGGCGGGCTCCGGCTTGTACGTGGAGATGGTCGTGCCCATCTCCTTGAGGCCGTCCTCCTCGCGGCCGCCCGTATCGGCCAGCTTCTCCATGCAGGAGCTGGAGCCGGGCGGGCACTCCTCCAGCTTCTTGCCGGCCGCCTTGATGTCCTTGTCGGCCTGGCCGGCCGCCTCCTGGGTCTTCTTCTGCTGCTCGTCGATCTCCTTGGCCTCCTTGGCGTTGGCCTCCTTGTCCAGGCAGGCCTGGTCCTCGGGCTTGCACTCCTCGGCGTACGCGGTGGGGGCAAGGGGCAGGGCGAGAGCGGCGGCGAGGACGGCTGCGGTCAGCACACGGCGTGCCGACGTCTTCCATTCGGACATGAGAACTCCCTTGGGACAGGGGTGACTTGGTGAGCTCGGAAGGGGACGCCAGGGGCGGACAGGGGACTGTCCTCAAGATCACCGAGCGCATCCAGACGCTAGCCGTCGAGGCCTCGGCACTCCGGCAGGACACACGGCGCGGCGTGCACCCCAAGAGCCGCTCACCACTTCGGCGGAGCGCACACGGGGCTGCCCCGAGGGCCCGGATCCGGGGCACCGGCGGGCCCGTCCCCCGGCCCGCCGGTCCACCCGTTCGTAGGGACTCGGGGGTGCGGACGAGAGAGCGGGCAGGCGTGTCCGGCGGGGCCTCTCACTCACCCGGCCGCCGCCGTTCGGCCGTCCGTCCCCAACACCGCCCGCGTCTCGCCCCGGGTCCACGGCAGGGGTGAATGCGCCCCCATCTCACCACCCCGAACGGACGTCCGACAAACGGGTGTTTCAGCGGCTCCAGCGCGCCTCGGTGATCGTTTTCGGTCAGTCTGCTGTTGTGCCCGGCGGCCCGTCCCGGCCGCCGCACCCGGCCGTGGGCGCCCCATGCCCAAGGGCCCGGCACGACGTGTTCGCATGACCCGCGACCGGCCCGTGCACGCCTCCGCGCTCCCCGCGGACGCCACCGGCCGGACGCCGCGCTCCCGTATGTCCCCGTCGAAGGAGAGCAGAGCCATGTCCCGTTCACGACGCAGTCCCTCGCGCACGACACCACGCTCCCGGCGGTTCGCCGCCGCCGCCCTCACCGCGGCAGCCCTCACCGCCGTACCGGCCCTCGCCCCCGCGGCGAACGCCAACGAGGGCAACCCGACCGTGCTGAGCTGGGGCGCGGGCCGCACCGGCCAGCTCGGCAACGGCACCCTCGCCGACAGCCTCAGCCCGTCCTCGGTCACCAGCCTCTTCCGCGGCGACGTCGACCAGATGTCGGCCGGCGGCACCTCGTCCGCCGACTCGTTCGCCCTCGCCCGTACCGACAAGACGGTCAAGTCCTGGGGCCACAACTCCTCCGGCCAGCTCGGCAACGGAGGCAACACCAACCAGGCCGTTCCCACCACCGTGCCCCGCCTGAACAACATCAAGGACGTCGCCGCGGGCGGGAAGCACGGCCTCGCCCTCGACACGAGCGGCCAGGTCTACTCCTGGGGGGACAACGCGTACGGCCAGCTCGGCAACAACCGCACCGGCGACAGCCGTACGGTCCCCGACCGCGTCCAGGGCATGCCCAAGGTCAAGCAGATCTCGGCCGGCTGCGACTTCAGCCTCGCGCTCCTGGAGAACGGCAAGGTGTACGCCTGGGGCCGCGGCATCCACGGCCAGCTCGGCAACGGCACCCGTGCCACCAGCTCCGTACCCCGGCAGGTCCTCGGCCTGGAGAACATCGTGGAGATCGACGCCGGCTGCCACCACGCCCTCGCACTGACCGCCGACGACACGGTCAAGTCCTGGGGCTACAACCTCTACGGCCAGCTCGGCAACTCCTCCACCAAGTCCGCCACCCTCCCCGTCGACGTGGACTGGATCGAAGGCGTCTCCGACATCGAGGCGGGCGCCTTCCACAACTACGTCAAGACGAGCGACAGCCACGTCTGGGGCTGGGGCAACAACCAGTACGGCCAGCTCCTGGAGTCCGACGAGGCCTTCGACTCCAACGTCTCCCGCACCAACCGCACCGCCCCCGTCGAGATCCCGCGCCTCGAAGGCGTCCAGCACCTCGCGGCGGGAGCCCGGCACGGCGTCGCCGTCACGGCGGACGAGGTCTTCACCTGGGGCCACAACGGCGAGGGCCAGCTCGGCAACGGCACGACGGTCGCCCGCTACGAGTCGGTGAAGATCCTCAACGAGGGCTCGGCGATCAAGGCGGTGGCCGTCTCCCTGGGCGGCAACACGACGTACGCGTACTGAGGCCGGTGAACGGCATGTCGTACCCGTCGTACGTACGGGCCGTGGTCGCCGCCGCCCTCGCCCTGGCCTCCCTGGCCGCCTCTCCGGCACTCGCGCACGCCGAACCGCGTGACCCGTGGGTACGGTCCTGGGGCCTGAACATCGGCAGCCAGCTCGGCAACGGCACCACGCTCGACCAGACCACCCCGGGCTCGGTCGTCGGAGTCGCCCGCGGCGACGTCCGCGAGCTCTCCGCCGGAGGCTTCAACAGCAACCTCTCCTTCGCCCTCGCCCTCCTCGACGACGGCACGGTCCTGTCCTGGGGCGGCAACACCTCGGGCCAGCTCGGCGACGGCACCACCACCCAGCGGGGCTTCCCCGCGACGGTCGCCGGACTCTCGGGTGTGTCCTCGATCGCCGCCGCCGGCGGCCCCTTCGCCCTCGCGGTGCGCGGCGGCCGCGTCCTGGCCTGGGGCACCAACGCCTACGGACAACTCGGGAACGGCCTCACCACCCCCGACACGGCCGGCCTCGCGACCCGTCCCGTAGCCGTCCAGAGCCTGAACAAGGTCAAGGACGTCTCGGGCGGCTGCGAGCACTCCGTCGCCCTCCGGGAGGACGGCACCGTCTGGACCTGGGGAAGGGGCCACCTCGGACAGCTCGGCAACGGCGCCTATTCCGATCGGAACACGCCCCAGAAGGTGCCCGGCCTCGACGACGTGGTGGCCATCAGCGCCGGCTGCGCCCACTCCCTCGCCCTCACGGCCGAGGGGACCGTCAAAGCCTGGGGCCGCAACAACAAGGGCCAGCTCGGCAACGACAGCGCCGAGGACAGTCCGGCGCCCGTCGACGTACGGCACCTCGACGGCGCCACCAAGATCATCACGGGCGCCTACCAGAGCTACGCCGTCCTGGACGACGGCACCGTACGCGCCTGGGGCTGGAACGGACTCGGCCAGCTCGGCGACGGCACCACCGTCGACCGGGCGACTCCCGTCCCCCTCCCCGGCCTGAGCGACGTCCAGGAGATGGCCGGCGGCTGGCAGCACACCCTCGCCGCCCTCTCCGACCAGTCCGTCCTCGCCTGGGGCAACAACAGCAACGGTCAGCTCGGCAACGGCACCACCGACTCGTCCCCCACCCCGGTCACGGCCCTGCCGGCCGGCAGCGGCGTCACCCGCGTCGCCGCCTCCGTCGCGAACAAATCCAGCTACGCCTACTGACCCCCCTGACTCCTCGACCCCCACGACCCTCATGAAGCGAAAGGCACGCAGATGACCCCACCCCTGCGTCTCACCCTCCTCGCCGCGCTGTCCCTCGCGGCCCTCACCGCCTCCGCCCTCCCCGCCGCCGCCGGTACCGACCCCTGGGTGCGCGCCTGGGGCGAGAACGCCCAGGGCCAGCTCGGCAACGGCAGCGTCCTCGCCCAGCAGACCCCCGCCGCCGTCCTCGGCATCACCCGTGACGACGTCCGCGAGCTCTCCGGAGGAGGCGGCGGCGCCGCGGCGGCGGCCAACGGCTTCGCCGTCGCCCTCCTCAAGGACGGCACCGTGAAGAGCTGGGGCAACAACGCCACCGGCCAGCTCGGCAACGGCACCCTCGTCGCCCAGTCCTTCCCCGCGACCGTCGCCGGACTCTCCGGCGTGAGCGAGGTCTCCGCGGGCCTCAACCACGCCCTCGCCGTCAAGGGCGGCCGGGTCCTCGCCTGGGGCAGCAACGCCTCCAAGCAGCTCGGCACCGGCCAGGACACCACCAACCCGTACAAGGCCCCGATCCCCGTGCAGAGCCTGGACAAGGTGAAGGACGTCGGGGCGGGCTGCGACTTCAGCGTGGCGCTCCGGCAGGACGGCACGGTCTGGACCTGGGGCAAGGGCGACAACGGGCGTCTGGGCACCGGCAACAACACCACGCGCGAGACCCCGCAGAAGGTCCCCGACCTCGTCGACGTCGAGTCCGTGGCCGTGGGCTGCGACCACGTCCTCGCACTCACCGCCGACGGCGTCGTCAAGTCCTGGGGCAAGGGCGCCGAGGGCCAGCTCGGCAACGACTCCACCACCGACAGCAACAAGCCGGTGGACGTCGCCTACCTCGACGCCGTGGCCAGGATCTTCGCCACCTCCGCGTCCGGCTTCGCCGTCCTCGACGACGGCAGCCTGGCCGGCTGGGGCAAGAACACCGACCGGCAGCTCGGCGACGGCACCAACGCCAACCGCACCACCCCGGTCGTCCTGGACACGCTCAAGGGCGTCCAGAGCATCGCCGGCGGGGCCGACTTCACCGTGGCCGCGCTGGACGACGGCTCGGTGATCGGCTGGGGTGCCAACGCGGCCGCCCAGCTCGGCGACGGCACGACCACCAACCCCACCGGCACCACGGTGGCGCTGCCGCCCGGCAGTGGCATCACTCACGTCGCCACCACCGTGACGGGCAAGTCCGCGTTCGCCTACTGACCCGGCACGGCCGCGCGGGCCCCTCGCCGGGCCCGCGCGGCCCTCCCGGCGGCAACGGGAGAGCGGGCCCACACCTCCGATCCTGGCCAGACACACCGGTGGCCTGGCAGGATCGCGAGCATGTTCGCCTCGCTCTCCCGTGCCGCCCGCCGCCGTGTCCTGGCGGTCTCGGCCGCGCTGCTCGCGGTGTGCGGGGTGCTGGTGTGGTGGCTGGTGCCCTGGGGCACCCCCGTACCGAGCGGTTCCGTCACTTTCAGTACGGGAGTCCCCACCGGCGTCTACCAGCAGTACGGAAAGCTGCTCAAGCAGGCCCTCGCACAGGACCTGCCCGAGGTCTCGATAGAGCTCACGCGCAGTGAGGGCTCCCAGCAGAACCTGGCCCGGGTGGCCTCGGGCCAGGCCGACTTCACCATCGCGACGGCCGACGCGGTGGCCCAGTACCAGCGCGAGCGCAGGCCCGGCTTCGAGCGGCTGCGCGGCTGCGCCCGCCTCTACGACGACTACGTACAGCTCGTGGTGCGCAAGGGCTCCACGCTGCGGAGGGTGCAGGACCTGCGCGGTCTCAAGGTCGGCGTCGGCCAGGACGGCTCCGGCGTACGACTGATCGCCGACCGGGTCCTCGCGGCGGCGGGCCTCACCCCCATACGGGACGTCGAGGCGGTCTCGGCGGGCATCGACACGATGCCCGAGCTCCTGGAGCGCGGCGAGCTCGACGCCTTCTTCTGGTCGGGCGGCCTCCCCACCCTGGCGGTGCAGACGCTGTCCGAGCGCTTCGAGATCCGGCTGCTCCCCCTGGACGCGCCGCTGGTCGACCGGCTCCACGACGTCGGCGGGTCGACCCGCCACTACCGGTCGGCGGTGATCCCGGCCGACGCGTACGCCAAGGCGCAGGACGGCCGGCCGATAGAGACCCTGGCCGTGGCGAACCTCCTGGTCACCACGGTGGAGGCGGACGCGGACCTGGTGGAGGGCTTCACCCGGACGGTGATCAGGAGCCGGGACCGGATCGGCAGCCAGGTCCACCCGGCCCAGCTGGTGGACCTGCGGACCGCCGTCTACACCGAACCCCTGCCCCTCCACGAGGGCGCCCGCCGCTACTACCGCTCGGTGAAGCCCTGAGCTTCCCGCCCTGACGGCCCGTTCCCGATCGGCCCGTTCCCGACCGGCCCGGGACCGGCCGTCCGGCCCCGTCCGTCTTCCGGCCCTGCCCGTCGGGCCTGCCTTCCGGCCCTGCCCGCCCGGCTCTTACTCCCGGCCTTGCCCGTCCGGCGCTGACGGCCCGGCGTTCCCGTGTCGCTACCGCCCGGTGAAGCCCTCGGCCTCGCGGTCGCCCCTCGCCGCCGGAGGGTTACGGGGCACGGTGACCGTGACACGCAGCCCGTGCGGCTCGTTCGGTGCGAAGGCGATGCCGCCGCCGCCCGCCGTGAGCAGGACGCGGGTGATCGAGAGGCCGAGGCCCGATCCCTTGATGTTCTGGTGTCGGCCCGAGCGCCAGAAGCGGTCGCCGACCCGCCCCAGCTCCTCGTCGGTGAGTCCGGGGCCCTGGTCGGCGACGACGACGGCGACGCTCTCCCCGCCGGGCAGGGCCTTGGCCGTGACGCTGACCTCCTCCCCGGCCGGGGTGAACTTCAGCGCGTTGTCGATCACCGCGTCCAGCGCGCTGGAGAGCGCCACCGGGTCCGCCCAGGCGGTGACCGCCCCACAGTCCCCGGCGAGCACGACACCCTTGTCGTCGGCGACCGGCCGCCAGGACGCGACCCGCTCGGCCGTGAGCGCCCCGACGTCGATGAGCCGCAGCTCGGCGGCCGCGTGCTCGGCGAGGGCCAGGTCGAGGAGGTCGTCGAGGACCTGGGAGAGGCGCTTGCCCTCGGTCCGTACGGAGGCGATCTCCTCGTTGCCCTCGGGGAGCTCCATGGCGAGGAGCTCGATGCGCAGGAGCAGCGCGGCCAGCGGGTTGCGCAACTGGTGGGAGGCGTCGGCGACGAACGCCCGCTGCTGTTCGAGCGCCTCCTCGACGTTGTCGGCCATCTCGTTGAACGAGAGCGCCAGGCGCCGCAGTTCGGGCGGTCCGCCGGTCGCGGCGACCCGGGAGTTCATGCGCCCGGTCGCGATGTCGTGGGTGACGGAGTCGAGGACGCGTACGGGCCGCAGGACCCAGCCGGTGAGCCGGAAGGCGGCACCGACGGCGACGAGCATGGCCAGGGACTCGCCCGCGAAGATCAGCAGCCAGCCGCGCAGGATGCGGAGGCGGAGCTGTCCGGTGGGCGAGTCGGTGACGACGACGGCGACGACGTCCCCGTCACTGACGACCGGGGAGGCGACGGTGAGCCGTGCGTGGCCCTGCCAGGGCCACACCTGCGGCGGATCGTGGCTGCGCCGGCCGAGGAGAGCCTCGCGGAAGGCACGGCGGCCCTCCCCCTCGTACGGGACGACCCAGTCCTCGGGTGCGGCGGCCATGGACCGGTTGTCGCGGTAGAAGACGCCGGCCCGGATGCCGTACACGTCGTAGTAGCTGGCGAGTTCGCCGCCGAGGGTGGTGCGCCGCTCGTCGGCGCCGGGGTTCGTCTCGCTGACGAACTGGGCGAGCGCGGCGAAGCGGGCGGAGTCGTCGAGCCGGTCGACGACGACCCGCTGCTGTTCGGAGGCGGCGAGGCTGGCGGCGAGCGGGAAGCCGAGGGCGAGCAGGACGCCGGCCATCAGGATGATGAGCAGCGGAAGGAGGCGGGTGCGCACGAAGGGGCCGTCCGGCGGTCAGGCGGCGGGGGCGACCAGGCGGTAGCCGACGCCCCGCACGGTCTCGATCAGGGCGGGCATCCGGAGCTTGGAGCGCAGGGAGGCGACGTGCACCTCCAGGGTGCGGCCGGTCCCTTCCCAACTGGTGCGCCAGACCTCGCTGATGATCTGCTCGCGGCGGAAGACGACGCCGGGGCGCTGGGCGAGGAGGGCGAGCAGGTCGAACTCCTTGCGGGTGAGGGGCACGCTCTCGCCGTCGACGCTGACCCGGCGGGTGGGCAGCTCGATGGTGACGGAGCCGAGCCTCAGTCGGCTTCCGTCGGTGGTCGTGCCGCCGCCGCCCGCCGACTCCTCGGTTCCCGCGTGGCGCCGGCTGACGGCGTGGATGCGGGCGAGGAGCTCGCCGGGGTCGTAGGGCTTGACGACGTAGTCGTCGGCGCCGAGGTTGAGGCCGTGGATCCGGGAGCGTACGTCGCCGCGCGCGGTCACCATGATCACCGGGGTGGTGGTGAGCTTCCGGATGCGTCCGCAGACCTGGTAGCCGTCCTGGTCGGGCAGACCGAGGTCGAGCAGGATCACCCCGTAGGAGGGGCGCTCGCCCTGCGCGGTGGGCAGGACGGCCTGGAGCGCCTCCTCGCCGTTGCGGGCGTGGGTGACCGTGAAGCCGTGCTTGGCGAGGATCGCGGAGAGGGCGGCGGCGACATGATCGTCGTCCTCGACGAGCAGCAGTCGCATACGTACCTCCTCCGTGGTGATGTGCTGATGACGGCTCTCTGTGTACCAGGTGGTACCAGGGCATGAACACCGAACATCGGTGCCGAGTGGTGTTGCAGTCAAGTGTCGCCCGGTGACGCCGGTGTTTCTGTTATGCAGCCGGTACGGCCCGGGGTGTCCCGTTCACACACTGTGTCCGGTTGCGGCCGGATCGTTATCCTCAATTTCCGCTCAGATGTGATGACGGTCATCACATCGGGTCTCTAGTGTCCTCCCCAACCGAGGAGGACGGAGCTAGAGCCCGATGAGCGGAGAGTCAGTGTCCAAGGGTCCCGAGGACACCCCGCGCGCCGCGGACGACCTGGTCGTACTGTCCGGCGTGAACAAGCACTTCGGCGCACTGCATGTCCTCCAGGACATCGATCTGACGATCAGCCGCGGCGAAGTCGTGGTCGTCATCGGACCCTCCGGGTCCGGCAAGTCGACGCTGTGCCGCACGATCAACCGGCTGGAGAGCGTCGACTCCGGCATCATCACGATCGACGGCAAGCCGCTGCCGGCGGAGGGCAAGGAGCTCGCTCGCCTGCGTTCCGACGTCGGCATGGTCTTCCAGTCGTTCAACCTCTTCGCGCACAAGACGGTGCTCGAGAACGTGATGCTGGGCCAGATCAAGGTCCGGAAGACGGAGAAGAAGGCCGCCGAGGAGAAGGCCCGCGCCCTGCTGGACAGGGTCGGGGTCGGCACCCAGGCGGACAAGTACCCGGCGCAGCTCTCCGGCGGCCAGCAGCAGCGCGTGGCGATCGCCCGCGCGCTCGCGATGGGCCCGAAGGTCATGCTGTTCGACGAGCCGACCTCCGCGCTCGACCCCGAGATGATCAACGAGGTCCTCGAGGTCATGCAGCAACTGGCGCGGGACGGCATGACGATGGTGGTCGTGACCCACGAGATGGGCTTCGCGCGCTCCGCCGCCAACCGTGTCGTCTTCATGGCGGACGGTCGCATCGTCGAGCAGGCGACGCCCGAGGAGTTCTTCAGCAACCCGCGCAGCGACCGGGCCAAGGACTTCCTCTCCAAGATCCTTCACCACTGAGCGAGTTCGGGCCTATTCTTCCCAACTCACTTCTAGACCAAGGGACATTCCTCGATGAAGCTTCGTCGCACCCCCGCCGCCGCCGCGGCCGCCGTCGTCCTCGCGCTGACCGCCACCGCCTGTGGCACCGGCTCCGACTCGGGCAGCAACGGTGACAAGATCAACGTCGGCATCAAGTTCGACCAGCCCGGCCTGGGCCTGAAGACCCCGGACGGCAAGTACGCCGGCTTCGACGTGGACGTGGCCCGCTACGTCGCCAAGGAGCTCGGCTACGCCGAGGACAAGATCAACTTCAAGCAGGCGCCCAGCGCCGAGCGCGAGAACCTGATCAAGAACGGTGACGTCAAGTTCGTCGTCGCCAGCTACTCGATCAACGACAAGCGCAAGAAGGAGGTCGACTTCGCCGGTCCGTACTTCCTGACCCACCAGGACCTGCTCGTGCGCTCCGACGACAGCTCGATCACCAAGGTCGAGGACCTCAACTCCAAGAAGCTCTGCTCGGTCTCCGGCTCGACCTCCGCGCAGAACGTCAAGGAGAAGCTCGCCCCGAAGGCCGACCTCCAGCAGCTCGGCGGCTACTCCGAGTGCCTCACCGGCCTGGAGAACAAGCGCGTCGACGCGCTGACCACGGACGCTTCGATCCTCGCGGGCTACGCCTCGCAGAAGGAGCACCAGGGCAAGTTCAAGCTCGCCGGCCTGAAGATGAGCGACGAGAACTACGGCGTCGGCCTCAAGAAGGGCGACGACGAGCTGCGCGGCAAGATCAACAAGGCGCTGGAGAAGATGGTCTCCGACGGCACCTGGGAGAAGCTCGTCAAGGAGCACTTCGGCCCCTCCGGCTACAAGTACGAGCCCGCGCCGAAGGTCCAGAACTGACCTGACCCGCACCGGCCGTGACGGCCGCCCCCCACCCGGGGCGGCCGTCGCACCGGCACCGGCCGCTGCCCCCGCACCGGCCTCCACACCGACCGACCACCAGGGGAGAGCGCGGGCATCGTGTTCGACTTTCTTGATTCCGGGCAGTACGACCTGCTCGGCGCCTTCTGGGTGACGGCGCAGCTCGCCCTCTAC
The DNA here is from genome assembly GCF_036192275.1 of Streptomyces sp. NBC_00250. Taxonomy (NCBI): domain Bacteria; kingdom Bacillati; phylum Actinomycetota; class Actinomycetes; order Kitasatosporales; family Streptomycetaceae; genus Streptomyces; species Streptomyces sp. NBC_00250. The sequence continues at coordinate 2,615,817 of NZ_CP108088.1, forward strand.
TCGGCGATCGGCTCGCTGATCTGGGGCACCGCCCTGGTAGCGATGCGGGTCAGCCCGGTGCCCGTCATGCGGGCCTTCGCCACCGGGTACGTCAACATCGTCCGGAACACGCCGCTGACCGTGGTCATCGTGGCCTGCTCGTTCGGTCTCGACCAGACCCTGGGCATCACGCTCGGCGGCGGACGCTCGGAGGACATCGGCTTCCGGCTGGCGATCCTCGGGCTCGTCGCGTACACCGGCACCTTCGTCTGCGAGGCACTGCGCTCGGGCATCAACACCGTCCCGCCGGGCCAGGCCGAGGCCGCCCGCGCCCTCGGCCTCGGCTTCACCCAGGTCCTCACCCTGGTGGTGCTCCCGCAGGCCTTCCGTGCGGTGGTGACCCCGCTCGCCAACGTCCTCATCGCCCTCACCAAGAACACCACGGTGGCGGCGGCCATCGGCGCCGCCGAGGCGGCTCTCCTGATGAAGGAGATGATCGAGAACGAGGCCGACGCGCTCTTCGCCGTCTTCGCCGTCTTCGCGTTCGGCTTCATCCTCCTCACCCTCCCCACCGGCCTGATCCTGGGCTGGGCGGCCAAGCGTCTGGCGGTGAAGCGATGAGTTCCGTCCTGTACGACACTCCCGGCCCCCGCGCCAAGCGGCGGAACGTCCTCTACACGATCGGCTTCCTGGCCGTCCTCGGCCTGGTCGCGTGGTGGGTACTGGCGGCCCTGGCCGACAAGAACCAGCTGGACGCCGACAAGTGGAGTCCGTTCGTCACCGACTCCCGGGTCTGGACGACGTATCTGCTGCCCGGTCTGACGGAGACCCTGAAGGCCGCCGCGCTGTCGATCCTGATCGCGCTGCCGCTCGGCGCGCTCCTCGGTATCGGCCGGCTCTCCGACCACCGCTGGGTACGGGTGCCCGTCGGCACCGTCGTGGAGTTCTTCCGCGCCATCCCGGTCCTGCTCCTGATGATGTTCGCGGCCGCCCTGTACCGCGAGTTCACGACCGTCAGCTCCGACTTCCGCCCGCTGTACGCGGTCGTCACCGGCCTGGTGCTCTACAACGCCTCCGTGATCGCCGAGGTCGTCCGCGCCGGCGTGCTCTCGCTGCCCCGCGGCCAGGGCGACGCGGCCGAGGCGCTCGGTATGCGCAAGGGCCAGACCATGCTGTACGTCCTGCTCCCGCAGGCCGTCACCGTCATGCTCCCCGCCCTCGTCAGCCAGCTCGTCGTGATCGTCAAGGACACGGCGCTCGGTGGCGCGCTGCTCGGCTTCGCGGAGCTGCTCAGCCAGAACCGGCAGATCACGGCCAACTACGGCGCCAACACGATCGCCACGTTCACGGTCATCGCGCTGATCTACATCGTCATCAACGCGATCCTCACCAACCTCGCCGGACGCCTGGAGAAGCGCCTGCGTCGGGGCAAGAAGTCCGCCGCGGTGACCATCCCGGCCCAGCCCGGAGCGACCGAGGTGAAGAGCGACGCCGTCACCGGCGCCTGACTCCGAGGCAGGCCCACCGGCAGTGAGCGGTGGGACCCGACGGGGTCCGTGGGACAACAGGGGTGGGCCGGAGCGGTACTGACTTCAGGTCAGCCGCACCGCGCCCACCCCGTCGCTTGACGCAAGCACCCTCAGTGGGTTGCATACGGTCTGTGATCAAGCACCGGGCTCGTGCCACACTCAGATGTGCTGCCCCCATGACCGTCCGGCCTTCAGGAGCCGCGCCGTGGACCCGGTGATCATCGTGGGCGCGGGGCCTGTCGGCCTCGCGCTCTCCCTCGCGCTCGCCGCGCAGGGCGTGCCCAGCGTCGTCCTCGACGAGAGCTCGGGCAAGGACGAACCCCGCCCTGCCCGGAGCGTCGTGCTGCGCGCCGACATGGCCGCGATGGTCGAGCGGCTCGGCTGCACCACCCTCCGTGACGAGGGAGTCCGCTGGGTCGGCTGGCGCGGGATGCGCCGCCGCCAGGTGGTCCGCCACCTCGCGCTCGACCTGGGACTCGGCGGTACGGAGGAGTGGTCCGAGGACCCCGCCGCGCCCTCCGCCCCGGCCGCACCGCTGCACATCCCCCAGCACGCCCTCGCGCGCGGGCTGCGCGACGCCATCGCCCACCAGAAGCTGATCCGGCTCGTCACCGAGGCCCGCCTCGACACCATCGAGCAGGACCGCGACGGGGTCGTCGCCCACACCCGGGGCCCGGCGGGCACCTGGTGGCGGGGCAGCCACCTCGTCGGCTGCGACGGCGCCCGCTCGACCGTGCGCAAGCTGCTCGGGATCCGCTTCCCCGGCCGCACGGCGGTGGAGCGGCACGCGGTCGCCGCGCTCCGCACCGAACTCCCTTGGCCCGGCGAGGCCCTGCTGCACCGTCAGCCGCCGTGGCGCGGCGCCGCCGACGAGATCACCGCCCGGCCGCTGCCCGACGGGGTCTGGCGGATCGACTGGTTGCTGCCGCCAAGGGGCGACCTCGTCACCCCGGACGCGCTGGTCGCCCGGATCCGCGAGACCCTGGCCGGCTGGTGCGACGGGGTGACACCCCCGTACGAGCTCATCGACACCGGCGTCCACACCCTGCACCACCGGCTCGCCCGGCGCTGGCGGGTCGACCGGGTCCTCCTCGCCGGGGACGCGGCCCATCTGCTGGGCGCGGTCGGCACCCAGGGCCTCGACGAGGGGTTCCGGGACGTGGACAACCTCGCCTGGAAACTCGCCCACACCTGGCACCACGGCGCCTCCGAGCGGCTGCTCGACAGCTACCAGAGCGAGCGTCGCTCGGCCGTCGCCCACCGACTGCGCGGCGCCGACCAGTCGCTGCCGGTCCTGCGGGGCGGCGGCGGCCTGCGCACGTACCTCCCGGGGGCCACGCGCGGCCACGACGCCCTCCTCACCGACGGCCATGTGGGGCGCGGCCCGCTGGGCGCGCCCCCGGCGTACCCCCACTCCCCCCTCGCGCCTCCGTACACCGAGGGGCGGACCCCGGTCGGCACCCCGGAGGGCGCCCCGGTCGAGGACGTCCGCGTGACCGCCCCCGACGGCACGACCGTACGGCTCCGGGACCGGCTCGGTCAGGGCCGCCTCCTGGTCCTCCTGGTCGCCCCCGGCACCGGGGTGTGGGACCGGCGGCACTGGCGCGGCGCCGGGGTGATGCCCCGGCTCGAAGAGGCGGTCGCCGCCCTCCCGGCGAGGGCCGAGGTCCTGGTGACGGAGGCCTACCCGGGTGCCCCGGCCCACGCCGTCCTGCTGGTACGGCCCGACGGGCATCTCGTCGCGGCCTTCGCCGGGGTCCACCCGGAGGAGCTGTACGCGGCGGCGGACGCGGCCCGGGGCGGCTCCGCGACGGAGGACCCGGCGACCGAACCGCAGGGCACGAAGGCGGGGTCGAAGGCCGGGAAGAACGCTCGGGCGGATGCCGCGGCGGACACCGGGTCGGACACCGGGTCGGACGCGGGAACGAACGCCGGGTCGGACGCCGATTCGGGCCCTCGATCAGGCCCTCGATCGGGCGCCGAGGTGACCGCGGGGAGTGACCGCACAGCGGACATGCATTGATTCCCCCAGGCGCACATGGTGTACTCCGGAGCGTGACCGACACCGATGTGCGCCTGTGGCGGAGGGTCCATATGGACCTCGTCCGCTATGCGGGCTGCGTGTGTCGCCCGTCCTGCTGATCTCGCTCCCTTCCCCGCGCGCGCCCCGCCACCGACGTACGTCCCTCGTACCTCCGTGTGCCGTGCTGCCGCCGCGCGCTCTCAGCGAACCCAGGACGGTCACCCGTGTCACACCCCGCCCCCGCACGCCCCCCGAAGACCCCCACCGACGACTCCCCCGCCGCACGGACCGGCAGCTCCGGCACCCCCGGCCGTTCCGATGGCCCCTCCGGCGCCCCGACGGCGGCCGATCTCCTCGACTTCGTCCGGCGCACGGCGGCGGACCGGGAACTGGTCGACTCCCTGCCGCTGGACCCCGAGGGCCGTACCTGGGTGCGGCTCGACGGCCCCGGCGGCAGTGAGGCCTGGCTCATCGGCTGGCCGCCCGGCACCGGCACCGGCTGGCACGACCATGCCGAGTCTCTGGGCGCCTTCGCCACCGCGCGCGGCACGCTCACCGAGAACGCGCTGGCGGTCCGACTGCCGGCGGGCGGTTGGAAGACCCTGGAACTGGCCGACGGTCTCGACCGCTCCCGCCGCCTCGGCGAGGGCGTCGGCCGCGCCTTCGGCCGCCACCATGTGCACGAGGTCCTCAACGAGTCCCGGGACACCCACGCGGTGTCCGTGCACGCCTACTACCCGCCGCTCCCGCTGATCCGACGCTTCAGCCGGGCGGGCGCGGTACTCCGCCTTGAGCAGGTCGAACGCCCGGAGGACTGGCAGTGAGCGACGACGACCGCGTCGGCATCGACGAACTCCTGGACCGGGTCAGGTCCGGCCTCGACCGGATCGAGCCCAAGGCCGCCCACGAGGCGTACGAGGCGGGTGAAGCACTCCTGGTGGATACGCGGTACGCAGCCCTGCGCGAGCGGGACGGTCTGATCCCGGGCGCACTGGTGGTGGAACGCAATGAGCTGGAGTGGCGGCTGGACCCCCAGTGCAGCCACCGCGCGCCGGAGGCGGACAGCCACGACCTGCTGGTGGTGGTGCTCTGCAACGAGGGCTACGCCTCCTCCCTCGCGGCCGAGTCCCTGCGCCGCCTGGGCCTGCACCGCGCGACCGACCTGATCGGCGGCTTCCAGGCCTGGAAGGCGGCGGGCCTCCCGGTGCTGCTCCCGACAAAGACCGGCTGACGAAGCACAGTCGTGAACCGGACCGTGAGCTCGACCGTGGCCTCGGACCGTGAGTGAGCATGACCATGAGCTCGGACCGTGAGCTCGGCCACGGGCGCGGCCATGAGCACGACCATGAGCTCGGGCCGTGAGCTCGGCCACGGGTGCGGCCATGAGCTCGGCCACCGGCACTGCCACCGGCGCGGCCTCGACCGAGTCCTTCTGATCTCCCCCGGGGATCAGAAGGACTCGTCGAGTCCGTCCGTGTCCTCGCCCTCGGCCTCCAGGGCCTGGCGGACGACACGGAGGGCCATGCCCTCGGGATAGCCCTTGCGGGCGAGCATCCCGGCGAGCCGTCTCAGGCGCCGGTCGCGGTCGAGACCGCGGGTGGCGCGAAGCTTGCGGGCGACGAGCTCCCGCGCGGTGGCCTCCTCCTGGTCGGAGTCGAGCTGCTCCACCGCCTCCTGGATGAGGGTCGGCTCGACGCCCTTGGTCCGCAGCTCGCGGGCGAGGGCCCGGCGCGCGAGGCCCCGTCCGTGGTGGCGGGACTCCACCCAGGCCCCCGCGAAGGCGGCGTCGTCGATGAGCCCGACGTCCTCGAAGCGGGAGAGGACCTCCTCGGCCACCTCGTCGGGGATCTCCCGCTTGCGCAGCGCGTCGGCGAGCTGCTTGCGCGTGCGGGGGGTCCCGGTGAGCAGGCGCAGGCAGATCGCCCGCGCCCGCTCAGCCGGATCCTGGGGTGACAGCTCCTTCTCGGCCCTCGACGAGTCGGGGCTGTCACCCGGCCATTCGGTGCGACCGGTCACTGGTTCAGCTCTTGACCGCGGTGGCCTTGGTCGCCTTCACGGTCTTGCTCGCGGGTGCCGGGACGCTCTTGGCGGCGTCGTCCGTGCCGGCCGCGTCCGCGGCGGCAGCCGCGTCCGTCGCCGGTTCGGCCTTCGCGGCCTCGGGCCGGACGCCGACGCCCAGCTTCTCCTTGATCTTCTTCTCGATCTCGTCGGCGAGGTCGGGGTTGTCCTTCAGGAAGTTACGGGCGTTCTCCTTGCCCTGGCCGAGCTGGTCGCCCTCGTACGTGTACCAGGCACCGGCCTTGCGCACGAAGCCGTGCTCCACGCCCATGTCGATCAGACCGCCCTCGCGGCTGATGCCCTGGCCGTAGAGGATGTCGAACTCGGCCTGCTTGAAGGGGGGCGCGACCTTGTTCTTGACGACCTTGACGCGGGTGCGGTTGCCGACCGCGTCCGTGCCGTCCTTGAGGGTCTCGATACGGCGGATGTCGAGACGCACCGAAGCGTAGAACTTCAGGGCGCGGCCACCGGTCGTGGTCTCCGGCGAGCCGAACATCACGCCGATCTTCTCGCGGAGCTGGTTGATGAAGATCGCGGTGGTCTTGGACTGGTTGAGCGCGCTGGTGATCTTCCGGAGCGCCTGGCTCATCAGTCGGGCCTGGAGGCCGACGTGCGAGTCACCCATCTCGCCCTCGATCTCCGCACGCGGGACGAGCGCGGCGACGGAGTCGATGACGATCAGGTCGAGGGCGCCGGAGCGGACCAGCATGTCGACGATCTCAAGGGCCTGCTCGCCGTTGTCCGGCTGGGACAGGATGAGGTTGTCGATGTCCACGCCGAGCTTCTTGGCGTACTCGGGGTCGAGGGCGTGCTCGGCGTCCACGAAGGCCACCTGGCCGCCGGCCTTCTGGGCGTTGGCCACGGCGTGCAGGGTCAGGGTCGTCTTACCGGAGGACTCCGGTCCGTAGACCTCCACGACACGGCCGCGCGGCAGGCCACCGACGCCGAGGGCGATGTCGAGGGCGGTCGATCCGGTGGAGATCACCTCGATCGGCTCCTGGACGCGGTCACCCATGCGCATCACGGCGCCCTTGCCGAATTGGCGTTCAATCTGTGCGAGCGCGGCGTCGAGCGCCTTCTCGCGGTCGGTTCCTGCCATGGGTTCCACCCGGTTTGCTTGAGTCGATCGCTTCATGTGAAAGACGCTAACCCCTGCCACTGACAATGGGCCCCGACGTCCCCTCCGGCCTGTGGACAACTCGGCGACAAGCCCGAGATTCCAAGGGCCGGGCTTCCATGAGAATGGATGTTCGATTTCAGTGTCAAGCACACTCCGGGGTGACACGCCGACCTGATGCGACCGAGCGTTCCCGTTGGCCACCGAGCGTCGCAGCGGCGACGCCGACCCCACCCTCGCCGCCGTCCGCGGGACACGGGCCCGGGATGACAGCCCATGTCCCGCCTGCCCGTAGAACCTCGGCGCCCCTTGAACGCCTCCGAGCGAGCCGTGCTGGAGCACATCCTCTCGGCCGACTTCACGGGGGCGTCGGAGCTTCGCAATCACCTGGACCGGACGGAGGTCGTGACCCTCTGAGCGCCCGGGTCGATGAGCGTGGATCTGCGCGCCCTGCCTCCGGCGCAGCCTGCCGCCAAGCCCGACGAGCTGGTGCCCGTCGACGCTCAATCCATGACAAGTCCGGCGAGTACAGCGGGGAGCTGCTGGTGTGGACCGACAAGGGCACCACCCTGGCCGGCCTGGAGTACGCCTGGATCGGCGACGAGATGCCGAGCTCCTTGCCGCCTGCCCACCGGGTGCGGGCCGCCGCGCGCTGACCGTCCGCGCGCCGACGGTCCGCGCGCGGAGAAGGCGCCAGGAAGGCGCCTCGTCCCCGTCAGGACGGTCACGCCCTTCCCCACCCATCTCCGGCACCTCGACAACAGAATGGCCTCATGAGCTCCAGCGACGACGACGCGATCACGCAGGTCGAACGGCACTTCGGAGTCCGTCTGCCACCGGACTACCGGCACTTCCTGTCCACGCAGGGGAGCATGAGCCGGTTCGTTCCCCCTGCAGACGACTTCCTGATGATCAACGACGTTACCGAGCTGATCGCCGTCAACGAGGCCGGAGAGTTCCGGCGACGATTTCCCGGAAGCCTCGTCATCGGCGGGGACGGAAGCCGCGAAATGCTCGCCTACGACTTCCGGCAGGAACCTCCACCTCTGGCGCTGATCGACGTTTCCGCTCAGGCCTGGTCGTCCGCCATCCACCAGGCGGTTTCGCTGTCCGCCCTGCTTGAGCAGTTCCCCGAAACAGGCTGGAAGTGGGACGACTCCGAGCCGTAGTCCCGCTGACCAGGCGGGCCTGGACCTGCTCCTCCGTACGTCGGCGGCGCACGTCGTACGGTCCCGGGGGCCGGCCGGGCGAGTGCCACGCCTCCCCGATGTCCCACTCGGTGACGCGGCCATGTCCGACCGGAGCTTGGGCCGGGGCGCGACGTGGGCCGATGCCATGTCTCACCCAGGGCGCCGGTCCGGAACGCCGCTCCCGCTCTTGCCGATGCCCCAGGCGCGAACGGGTCGCGGCCCACCGGCGCGCCCGCTCCGCCGAGCACTCGAACGACCCGTGAGCAGGACGCGAGCGCGAGCAGGCGTCTCTATCTCCAACCTGCGTTGTTCCTAGAATGGCCAGGTGGAGGACATCGAAGCAATCGCCATGCTGCAGGATCCGGTGCGGCGCCGCCTGTACGAGTACGTGGCGGCACAGGGCCGCGAGGTGGGCCGCAACGAGGCCTCCGAGGCCCTCGGGGTGGCGCGCACGCTCGCCGCGCACCATCTGGACAAGCTGACCGAGGCCGGGCTCCTGGAAAGCGGCAGCCGCCGCCTGACGGGCCGCTCAGGGCCGGGAGCGGGCCGCCCCGCCAAGGTGTACACGCGGGCGGCGACCGAGCGGTCGGTGTCGCTGCCCGCCCGCGACTACCGCATTGCCGCCGAGCTGCTCGCCGAGGCCGCCGAGCACGCCGGGCTCGACGCCGCGCTCTGCGCGGCCGCACGCCGCCGCGGTGAGGCCATGCGTGGCTCGGCCGCACCCTGCGGCGACCTCGATGAGGCCATGAAGACGCTGGCCGCACGCGGATACGAACCGCACCTGGAAGACGTCGGGGATATCGGGGGTGCCGGGGATGTCGGGGATACCGCCGGTGCCAGGGATGCCGAAAGTCCCGAGCCCGGGGCCGCCGCCGGCCCCGTCGTCCGTATGCGCAACTGCCCCTTCCACGCCGTCGCCGAACGCTTCCCGCCACTCGTCTGCGGCATGAACCTCGCACTCCTTGAGGGGCTGCTCGGCACGGACGGCCCCGTCCGCGCCCGCATGGACGCACGACCCGGGGAGTGCTGCGTGGTGGTCGAACCTTCTAAAAACAATGTTGATTGACATAGAAAAGCGGGCCGTGCTGGGATGGGGCCATGACCGCATCCGCGCATGCCGCTCACCTCGCCCAGCTCAACATCGCCACGCTCCTCCACCCCTTCGACGACCCGCGCGTGGCGCCGTTCATCGAGATGCTCGATCCGGTCAACTCCGCCGCCGACGGCGCGCCCGGCTTCGTGTGGCGGCTGGTGGAGGAAGGCGCGGCCGACGCCACCGGCCTGCGCCCGGCGGGCGAGGACGTGATCGTCAACCTGTCGGTGTGGGAGAACCAGGACGCGCTGTGGGACTTCGCCTACCGCAGCGGGCACCTGGAGGTGATGCGGCGGCGGCGCGAGTGGTTCCAACGGCACGTCGAGGCGCACATGGTGCTCTGGTGGGTCCCCGCCGGACACCTTCCGACCGTCGGCGAGGCCCTGGAACGGCTCGCGGACCTGCGGGCACACGGCCCGTCCCCGCGCGCGTTCACCTTCGCCTCCTCCTACAGCGCCGCCGAGGCCGCCGAGCACGTCCAGGCAGCCGTACCGCCCGCGTAACTCGACCAGCCCAGCCCAGCCCGCCCGGAGCCCGAGGCCAACGCCGACACCCCAACTGGGCAGCGGCAGAAACACTCTCGTACGGCTCTCGCGAGGCACTGTGGCGTCCGGCCGCTCAGCAGACGGCCCTACCCGTCCGCCGAAGGGTGCGGGAGCACCGTCCACAGGTCCCCGCCGCCCGTGTCCAGCCGCATCAGCGTGAGCGCCTTCGCCGGGAGCGGTTGCGTCCGCAGGGCATGGAGGTCCGCGGTGGGGGCGAGGTCCCGGGTGGCCGTCTCCAGGATCGTGCCGAGGGTCGGCGCGTCGCCGGCCAGCGGGCCGAGCGCGCCGGTGACCAGGCTGCCGAGGACCTTGCGGCGGAGCGTGGCCGGGTCGTCGTTCAGGAGGCGCCCGCTGATGGGCGGGGCCGCGATGCCGTGCCGGGCCAGTCGGGCGGGGCTGATGCGGATGTCGGCGAGGTCCCGGTAGACGAGGCGCCGGGTCCGGTCTTCGGCGTCGACGACAGCGAGCAGGTTCTGGCCGTGCGCCTCCAGGGCCACCCCGAGGTCGAGCAGTTCCAGGCAGACGTCGAGGGCGAGGCGCGCGAACTCGACGACCCGGTCGAGCCGTTCACCCGCCGCACGCGGCGCGAGGAGCGCGGGAAGGGCCGCCACCGGAACGACCCTCTCCCCGGCGGCCGAGTCCGCGTGGACATGCGGCGACTCCCGAAGAAGCGCCGCGAGATCGGCCATTCCCGCCCCGGCCGCCGCCGACGTCCGCGCGATGTGCAGCCGGCCGTCGAGCCGGCGGGCGAGCCGCTCGACGAACTCGGACGTCGCGACGGCATGAGTGACGGTGTACGCCGAGATGTCCCGCACGGTCGAGGTGAGCCGGGTGGTCAACGACGTCTTGACGTGGGTGTCGCCTCCCATGTCGAGCGTCCGCAGCGACAGCAGGGGGTGGGCGTCCGGACCGGGCCGCAACGCGAAGCCGGAAAGGCCGGAAAGGCCGGAAGGGCCGGAAGGGCCGGACAGGACGTGCCTGGCCTGCCAGGGGTGGACGGGGATCAGCACGGTGGATCCGTCGCGAAGCTCGCTCGGCCACTCCCCCGACACCGTAGCCCCCTCGACCGCGGCCAGCCGCAGACCGACCACGGGCCGGTGCTCCGGCGCGTACGCGAGCTGCTCGGCGGCGGAGAAGCCGGGCCGGGAGCGGCAGCACGGATGGTACGGATGCCCGTCGGTCTCCCCCTGCTCCCACTCCCACGGGTCCACGGGCGGCGCCTCCCGCCGAGGGGCCGTGCGGGAAAGGGCCAGCGACGCGACGCTGTGGTCGAGCTCGGCTGCCAGCCGCCCGCCCTGCGGAACGGTCAGGGCCACCACCAGCTCAGCCGGATGGTCGTACCGGACCCCGTCGAGGTCCAGCCCGGTCGCGGACACCGCCGTCGCCCAGGGATCCGACTGCGGACCGCACAGTCGCCGGCCGTCCTCCAGAAGCAGCGTGACGCCTTCTCGGCCGACCGTACGCGCGGCGACCCAGGGAAACGGCTCATGGACGAGCCCGCGCCACAGCCGGGTCAGCACGGCGGCCCTCGCGCCCGGAAGTTCGGCGGCGTACGCGGCCGTCAGCGCCGGTCGTACGGTGTCCAGCTCGGCGGCGAGCGTCCGCTCCGCGACGGTTCGGCCCATGCGGATGTTCTATCGCGGTCGAACGCGATCCACACATACTGAAGTCGATGAACTCACTCGCGCGGGCCGCCGACGCACTGGCGGTGACGCCCCTGCTCAACTGCCTGCTCCGCGAGGCGGCAGACCCGACGACGGACCCGGCTGACCCGACGACGGACCTGTCCACGGCCCCACCCCGCACCGGCCACGGAAACCAGGGCACCAGCACCAGCGAAACCACCCCGTACGCCGTCCACCGCCTGCGCGTCAGCGGCCGGCTCCTGCGGGTCCGTCCCGGCCATCGCCCCTCCGCCCCCGAACTGTGGACGGGGCGCACCTGGCGGATCCTCCGCCACGCCGAGCTCGTCGACCTCGCGGTCCAGGAGATGTACGCCTCCACCGGCCGGGGCAATCCCGCCCTGGCCGCCGAGATGACCGCCAGCCGCACCGCCGTGCAGGCCGTGCTCGCCGCACGCGCCCGCGTGGCGCCGCCCGAGGACCCCTGGCTGCGCTCCGAACAGGCACTGGTCATGGGCCACCCGTACCACCCGGCCCCCAAGGCACGCGTCTTCGACGGCCCCCCTGCCGACTGGCTGCGCTACGCGCCCGAGGCGCATGCCCAGTTCCCGCTCGTGCTGCTCGGTGTACGCGAGGACGCGGTGGTCGAGGACGGCGACACCCGAGCCCTCGACACCCTCGGCGAGGCACCCCCCGGCTACCGCCTGCTTCCGGCCCACCCCTGGCAGCTCGCGCTCTCCGACCGCACTACGCGCGTGCGTGCCGCCTTCGCCGAGGGCAAGCTCATCCGACTGGGCGTCACACCCCGGCCGGCCCGGCCGACCGCCTCGGTCCGCACACTGCACCTGCCCGGGGACGATGCGCGGACCACCGGCACCGGGGACCTGTTCCTCAAGTTCAGTCTCGACGTCCGGATCACCAACGACATCCGCCGCATGCGGCGGCACGAACTGCTCCAGGTGCGCCGCACCGACCCCGTCGTGACCGCCGCCTTCGCCACCATGGGCGGCCCGGCGTCCTGGCTCAGCGACCGCGGCTACCGCACCGTGGACGGTCTCTTCGAGACCTGCGCCGTCCTCGTCCGGGACGGCCTCGACCGGCATCTGGCCCCGGGCTCGACCGCGGTGCTGTCCGCCGCGCTCGCCGAGGGCTTCCCCGGCAACCCCCTCGACCGGATCACCAACCCCAGGCCCTGGTGGGCGGCGTATCTGCGATGTGTCGTGGCGCCCGTCCTGAAGGCGTTCGCCCGCTTCGGGGTCGTCGTGGAGTGCCACCTGCAGAACACCCTGATCGCCGTGGACACCCACGGCACACCCGTCCAGTCCGTCTTCCGCGACGCGGAGGGCGCCAAGGCGATCCCCGAGATGCCTCGCGCAGCAGCCTGGCGCAGGCTCGTGTACTGCCTCGTCGTGAACAACCTCTCCGAGATCGCCGGCGCCCTCACTCACCGTTTCCCGGACTCCGGCCCCGCGCTGTGGGCCATGGCCCGCGCCGAGTTCGAGCGTGGCGCCCGGCTGCCGGTGCTCCCCGACATCAAGGCCCTGCTCGACTCCCCCACCGTCCCCGGCAAGGCCAACCTGCTCTCCCGCTGGCTCCGCGCGGAGGGCACCGCGCCCCACTACCTCCCGGTGCCCAACCCCCTCACGACCGCCTAGGACTCCGTACGGCCCTGCTCCAGGCCCTGACCCTGCTCCAGGCCCCGGTCAAGCTCCACGTCCTGGTTCTGGCCCCGTCCCCGCTCCCGCTCCCGACGCGCCCGCACCCCCCGCACCCCCCGAGTGATCCCGTACCCCAGCACCCAGGGCAGCACGGTGATCCCCAGGACATACACGAGGACGTAACCGAGCACGTCCTCACCGTAGGTGGACTCGTCCCACCTGTCCGCGGGCAGGACGATCACGGTCGCCGAGACCGCGACCGGCACCAGCGGCAGCAGGACGGACCAGAGCCGCGGCCACCACCCGGGCCGCCGGGCGCACCACACCCCCATTCCACCCATGACGAAGGGCCCGAACGGCACCCACAGCACCACGGGCACGAACAGCAACGCCCACCACTCGTCCGAGTACCCGAACATCATCGAAGCCCCCCAAGCCCCTCGGCCCGCACACTGCCGTCCCCACGAACCGTCCCCCGCCTATCCTTCGACGCATGCCCCTCCCCCTCCGTTCCCCGGGCGGCGGGCGTCTTTCGCCGCGGGCCGCCGATGCGCTCGTGGCGGGTGTCGTCCTGGTCGTCGTCGCCGTATGGACGCTCGTCTCCGCGCAGTACGCGAGCGAGCCCGCCGTCCGTACGGTGCTCGGCTGGGCGCTCATCCTGGTCGGGTGCGGGGCGCTGTACTTCCGGCGGCGACAGCCGGTCGCCGTCGCGGTCGTGACGCTGCTCGCCTGCGTCGTCTACTACCCGCTGTCCGCACAGGACGGCCCGCTCATGATCGCCTTCGCGCTCGCGCTCTACACGACCGCCGCCGAGGGCCGCTTCTCCGCCTCCGTCGCGCTCGCCGCCGTCACCCTGCTCGCGGTGGGACTCGGCGAGATCCGGCAGCGGCCGGGGCACCGGCAGATCGACGACACCTCGCTCGTGATGCTGGCCGGCTGGCTGGTCAGCCTCGTTGCCGTGGGACGGGCCCAGCGCACCCGGATCGCCTATCTCCACGAGGTGGAGCAGCGGGCGCTCGCCGCCGAGCGGGAGCAGGAGGCCCGGGCCCGGCAGAGCGCGACCGAGGAGCGGCTGCGGATCGCCCGCGAAGTGCACGACGTGCTCGGCCACAGCATCTCGCTGATCAACGTCCAGTCCGGTGCCGCCCTGCACCACCTCGGCAAGGGGCCGGCCCCGGAAGCAGGTCTCGTCACCGCCACCGAGGCCCTGGAGGCGGTGAAGGCCACCAGCAAGGACGCGCTGCGCGAGCTGCGGGCGACCCTCGGGGTGCTGCGCCGCGCCGACGAACCCACGCCGACCGCCCCGTCCTCCTCGGGCCTGGCGCTCCTCGGCGACCTCGTCGCACGCGCGCGTAGTGCCGGTCTGGACGTCCGTACCGACGTCACGGGCACGCCCGTACCCCTGCCGCCGCCGGTCGACCTCGCCGCGTACCGGATCGTGCAGGAGTCGCTGACGAACATCACGCGCCACGCGGGCGCGAGGACCGTCCACATCACCCTCGACTGGGGCGCGGACGCGGTACGGCTGCGGATCGCGGACGACGGAGAGGGCGCGCCGGAGGGCCGGCCTCTCGGCAGCGGCATCCGGGGCATGGCCGAGCGGGCCCGTGCGTACGGCGGCGAGCTGACCGCCGAGAATGGGGCCGACGGCGGTTTCCTGGTGGACGCCCGCCTCCCGCTCACAGAACCCACCACGTCCGAGGGGGACCCCCGATGATCCGTGTCGTGCTGGCCGACGACCAGACCCTGGTCCGGGCCGGCTTCCGGTCGATCCTCTCCGACGAGGAGGACATCGAGGTCGTCGGCGAGGCGGGGGACGGCGAGCAGGCGATCGCGCTCGCCCGTGAACTGCGCCCGGACGTGGTCCTGATGGACATCCGCATGCCGGTGCTCGACGGACTGGAGGCCACCCGCCGCATCACCGCCGACCAGCGGCTCGAAGGGGTACGGGTGGTCATCCTGACCACCTTCGACGCGGACGACCATGTGTACGGGGCGCTGCGCGCGGGCGCGTCGGGTTTCCTCGTGAAGGACACCGAGCCGATGGAACTGCTGCACGCGGTAAGGGTCGTGGCGCGCGGCGACGCCCTGATCGCCCCGGCCGTGACCCGCCGTCTGATCGCCGAGTTCGCGGGCCGGGCCGACCGGCAGCCGGACCCGAGCCCCCGGCTCAACGCCCTCACCGAGCGCGAGCGCGAGGTTCTCGGCCTGGTGGGCGCCGGACTCTCCAACGACGAGATCGCGGGCCGCCTCGTCCTCTCCCCCGCGACCGCGAAGACGCACGTCAGCCGGATCATGACCAAGCTGGCCGTACGGGACCGGGCGCAGCTGGTGATCCTGGCGTACGAGTCCGGAATGATCACGCCGGGCTGGCTGGCCTGACCGACGGCCGTCCCCCTCGGCGGCACCCCGACCCCTAGGTGGCGGGAAGCGCTCGGCACAACTCACGGGGTACGCGCGCGTGGGCAGGCACAACCGCTGGGGTACGGCCACTGTCCTCCCGGGGGTGACGCCACGCCCCTGACCGTACGCCGACGCTGATCGGGTGAATCAGGACGTACTCGATCTCGCGCGGCTGCAGTTCGCCCTCACGGCCGGAGGGCACTTCCTCTTCGTCGCCCTCACCCTGGGGCTCGCGACCGTCGTGGCCGTGCTCCAGACGCGGGCCACGTTCAGCCGGAAGCCGCTGCACGCGCGCATGGTGCGGTTCTGGGGCCAGCTGTACGTGATCAACTACGCGGTCGGCATCGTCACCGGCCTGGTGATGGAGTTCCAGTTCGGCATGGCCTGGAGCGGGCTCACCCACGAGGCGGGCAACATCCTCGGGGCCTCCCTCGCCGTCGAGACGATCGTCGCGTTCTTCGTCGAGTCGACCTTCCTCGGTCTGTGGATCTTCGGCTGGAACCGGCTCAACCGCTGGGCCCACCTGGCCGCGATCTGGATCGTCGTCCTGACCGCCTACGTCTCGGCGTACTGGATCCTCGTCTCCAACGGCTTCCTCAACCACCCAGTGGGTTACGGCTCCGAGGACGGCGAGCTCGTCCTCGACGACCCGCTCGCGGTCCTGACCAACCCCTCCGCGCTGCTCGCCTTCGGGCACATCGTGGCGGGGGCACTGCTCACGGCCGGCTTCTTCATGGCCGGGGTGAGCGCGTACCACCTGTTCCGGCGCAGCCCGGAGTGGGAGTTCTTCGGCCGCAGTCTGCGGATCGGGGTGTTCCTGTCGGCGCCCGCGCTGATGGTGACCGCAATCTTCGGCGGGGTGCAGTTCGCCGTCCTCGACACCTTCCAGCCGATGAAGTCGGCCGTGTTCAGTGGAAAGACCGCGGAGATCGCGCGGGTCCAGGCAGAGCTGACGGAGCGCTTCGGGCCCGGCGACTACGTGCCCTCCGAGGCATGGACCCGGGGCGGCGCCCTACTGATGCTGATCAGCTTCGCCCTGATGATGTACCTGTGCTTCGCCGGGGTGATCCTGGCTGCCTTCAAGAAGGCCGTCTTCCGGTTCCGGCTGTGGCATCTCGTCCTGATGGCGGCCGTACCGCTGCCGTACATCGCGATGATCAGCGGCTGGGTCTTCCGGGAGTCCGGCCGGCAGCCCTGGGTGGTCTACGGGCTGCTGAAGACGGAGGACGCGGTCTCGGACCTCTCCTCCGGCACCATGCGCCTCTCCCTCATCGTCTTCACCACGGTCTTCTTCCTGCTCGCCGTCCTCAACGCCTGGCTGCTCACCCGGCACGCCCGTCGAGGCCCGGTCGACTCCGGTCTCGGCCACGACGAACGTCCTTCCCGGGGAGGGGACGGGAAGGACGGGGAGGGCGAGGACGAAGCGCCGGACCCGGCCGACGCCCTCCCCGCGCCCCGCTACTGACCCTGTCCCCCTGACCCCTGACGCCTGACCCCTGACGCCTGACCTCTGTCCCCTGTCCCTTGACTCCTGACCGAACCACCGAGGAAAGCCCGAGGAGCCCCCGTGGAGACCCTGGCCATCGCCCTGCTCGCCTTCTTCGCGGCGGGCTGGTTCGTCCTCGCCGGGGCGGACATCGGCACCGGCATGCTCACGCCCTGGCTCGGCCGGAGCGACCGCGAGCGGCGTCTCGTCCTCGCCTCCTTCGCCCCCTTCTTCCTCGGCAACGAGGTCTGGCTCGTCGCCACCGCAGGGGTACTCATCGGCTGCTTCCCCGCCCTCGAAGGGGAGCTCCTGAGCGGCCGGCTCCTGGTTCTCGTGGCCCTGCTGACCGGCTGGATCGTCCGGGACGCGGGCCTCTGGTCGCGCGGCCGCGGCCCGGGTCCGCGCTGGCGCGCGGCCTGCGACGCGGCCGTGACCTGCGGGAGCTGGACCGTGGCGCTCTCCTGGGGATGGCTGCTCGCGGCCCTGCTCACCGGGCGGCCGTACGCACCGGCGACCGGCCCCACGGCCGTCCTCACCGCGCTCGCGGTGGCCGCGCTGTTCGCCGCGCACGGGCTCGGCTTCGCCACGCTCCGGCTCACGGGACTGCCGTACGAGCGGGCCCGCCGGCTCGTCGGACGCGCCGGGCGCCCATGGCAGTCGTTCGCGTTCACCGCGGTCCTGATGGCGGGGCTGCCGCTCTGGGCGGGGACCGCGCTCCCGCTGGCCGAGCGGGCGGCCTCCCCCACCACGCTCGGTCTGCTCGTACCCGCCCTGCTGGTCGTCACCCCGTTCCTCGTGGCCGTCCAGGCGTGGATCTGGCACACCTTCCGGCACCGGGTCACCGGGCCGTCGTACCTCTGAGCGGGCGAGTCAGGAATCCTCGGGCCGGCGCTCGGTCTCCTCCGGCTGCGAAGACCCCTCCGCCGGCGAAGACCCCTCCGCCGGCGAGGGCCCCTCCGCCACCGACGGCCCTTCCGCCCGCGAAGGCGACGACCCCTCCGACGGCGTCGACTTCTCCGACCCCGACCCCGACCCCGACCCTGACGCCGACCCCGACTCCACCTCCGCGGCGGCCTCCTTCTTGTGGTGAAGAGCCTTCTGCAACCGGGCCACCACGGCCTCGCCGTACCGCCGGTGCCCGTGCACGCGCGGGTCGTCCGTCACGTCGTACCGCTTCACATAGGCACCGAGGAAGGCCTGGAGGGTGGCGACGGCGGGGATGGCGATCAGCGCGCCGACGACGCCGAGCAGCGCCGTCCCCGCGATGACCGAACCGAAGGCGACCGCCGGGTGGATGTCCACCGTCTTCGACGTGAGCTTCGGCTGGAGCAGGTAGTTCTCGAACTGCTGGTAGATCACGACGAAGCCGAGCACCCACAGCGCGTACCAGGGGTTCACCGTGAAGGCGATCAGCATCGGCAGCGCGCCGGCCAGATAGGTGCCGATGGTCGGGATGAACTGCGAGACCAGACCGACCCACACGGCGAGCGCGGGCGCGTACGGCACGCCGAGGATCTCGAAGAGCACGAAGTGCGCGATGCCCGAGATGAGGGCCATGAGACCGCGCGAGTAGAGGTAGCCGCCGGTCTTGTCGACCGCGATCTCCCAGGCCCGCAGCACCTCGGTCTGCCGGGCGGGCGGCAGGACGGAGCAAAGCGCGCGCCGCAGCCGGGGCCCGTCGGCCGCGAAGTAGAACGAGAACAGGAAGATCGTCAGGAGCCGGAACAGGCCGCCGAGGACGGTGGCGGAGACGTCGAGCACGCCGGACGCGCTGTTCTGCACGTACTTCTGCAGCCAGTCGGAGCTCAGGACGCTGTCCTGGACCTCGACCCGCGACAGGTCCGTGTGGAAGTTCTGGTTGATCCAGTTGATCAGCGAGTCGAGGTACTTGGGAAAGTTCTCGACCATGTCCACGATCTGCCCGGCGAGCATCGACCCGAGGAGGACGACGAAGCCGACGCCGAAGATCAGGACGGCGAAGAAGACGAGGAAGGTGGCGAGGCCCCGGCGCATCCCGCGCGCCGCCATGCGCCCGACCGCCGGTTCGATGGCGAGGGCGAGGAAGAAGGCCAGCAGGATGTTGACGAGGAGGCCGACGAGCTGGTGGAAGGCCCAGTTGCCGAGGAGGAAGACGGCGTAGAGCGCGAGGGCCAGGACGAGCGCGCGGGGCAGCCACCGCGGCATCCGGGCGGGCTGAGCGGCGGGCACGGCCGCTGGGCCGCCACCGTCGCCGCCACCGGCCGACGCCACGGAAGGAGTCGACCCGACCGGGCCGGTCGGTCCAGCCGGGGCCGTCGATCCGGTCGATCCGGTCGAATCTGTCGATGCGGTCAGGTCGGTCGAGTCGGTGTCGTCAGTCGGAGCCACCCCGCCAGTCTCGCGCACCGCACGGACATTCCACCCGGGACCCCGCACATCGCCTTCGGTGGTCCGACGTCACCGCTTGTCGGCGGGTACGTCGACGGCCGCGCAGACGGCCCGCCACACGTCCTTCGCCTCCCAGCCGGAGTCCAGCGCCTCGCGTACCGTCCGCCCCCCGAGCTCGGACATCACATGGTCACGCGCGAAGGACTCGGCGTAGGACGCACCGAAGTGGTCCGCCATCCGTTCCCAGAAAATCGTCAACCGCATGACGCCAGTATCCCGCTCCCAAGAGTGCAGCCCGCTCCGTAGGCCTTGTCACCGCGACTTTCCGCCCTACGGTCGGAGCATGGCCGAAAAACCCCTCTCCTCCCCGCCCGCGACCCCCCTGGCCCGCGCCGAGCGTTTCGTCTGGCTGACGGCCCGTGTCCTCGAACAGCGCCGGTTCGCCTACCACTTCCTGCGCGGTGGCGCGGATCAGGTGGAGACGGCCCTCTCGGCGTACCTCAACGAGGACGGCGGCTTCGGCCACGCGCTCGAACCCGATCTCCGCGGACCGATCAGCCAGCCCCTCCACACCGCGCACGCGCTGCGGGTCCTGGACTCCATCGGCCGCTGCGGCGGGCTGCGCGTGGAGCGGATCTGCCGCTACCTCACGGACGTGTCCACACACGACGGCGCGCTCCCGGCGATCCACCCGTCGCAGCGCGCCTACCCGTCCGCGCCGTTCGTCCCGGTCGTCGACTCCCCGCCGAGCGCACTGCTCACGACCGGCCCGGTGGTCGGGGTGCTGCACCGCAACCAGGTCTGGCACGCGTGGCTGTTCCGGGCCACCGAGTTCTGCTGGTCCGCGGTGGAGGCACTGGAGAAGTCGCATCCGTACGAGGTGCAGGCCGCCGTCGCCTTCCTGGACGGGGCCCCGGACCGCGCGCGTGCCGAGGCCGCCGCCGACCGGCTCGGCCGCATGGTCCGCGAGCAGCGGCTCGCCGTCCTGGACCCGGACCGGGAGAAGGACTACCCGGTGGCGGACGGGTACGCGCCCGGGGAACTGCACTTCCCGCACGACTACGCGCGCGTGCCGGACTCGCTTGCCACCCGCTGGTTCACCGAGGAGGAGATGACACGGTCGCTCGACTGGCTCCAGACCGACCAGCAGGAGGACGGCGGCTGGCCGATCCGCTGGCGCGCCTGGGCCCCCGGGTCGGCCCTGGAGGGGCGCCCGATCGTCACGGTCGAGGCCCTGCGCACCCTGCGCGCCCACGGCCGCCCGGTCGACTGATCCCGAGGACGAGGTGGGCGGGGGCGGGCGTCGGCCGAACCCGTACGGCACGCGGCATCGGGGACCGGCTCACGCGCTCAGGGTCGGGGTCGGAGCCGACGTCGGAGTCGGAGTCGGAGTCGCGCTCAGGGTCGGGGTCGGGGTCCACACGGTCCCGCTTTCACCAGCCCAGCGCGCGTACCCCCGCCGTGACGGCGACGGCCGCACCCACGACGACCAGGAACGGTGCCCGCAGGACGAGCGCGACCGCCGCCGCGGCAAGCCCGGCGGCGCGGGCGTCCAGGACGACGGCGCCGCCCGAGCTGAAGGTCTGCTGCGCGGTGAGCGCGGCGAGCAGAGCGACCGGAAGCAGGGCGGCGAGCCGCTGCACGAGCGGCCGCTCCAGCGCTCCGGCCGGCACGAGCAGGCCGACCAGCTTCACCAGGTAGCACCCGGCGGCGGTCAGGGCGATCGCGATCCACACGTTCATCGGGAGTCCTTCTCTCGTCCGGCGGGGCCCATCCGGCGGCCCTGGAACCAGAGCACCAGGGGCGCGGCGAGGGCCGCAGCGAGGACCGGGACGCCGGCGGGCAGGACGGGCAGCAGCCCGAGGCCCAGCAGGACGGCGATCCCGGCGGTGGCCCGCTCGGTCGTGGACTTCAGCATGGGGGCGAGCAGCGCGAGGAAGACGGCCGGGCCGGCCGCGTCGAGCCCCCAGGCCGCGGTGTCGCCGATGGCCTCGGCGCCGAGCGCCCCGAGCAGGGTGGTGGCGTTCCACAGGACGTACAGCGTGAGTCCGGTGACGGTGAAGCCGATCCTGGCGGCCCGGCGGGTCGGCTGCGCGAGGGAGACGGCCGTGGTCTCGTCGATCACCCAGTGCGCGGCGAACGGCCTGACGGCCTTCGGCACGGCGAGGAGCTGGGAGAGCCGCAGCCCGTAGAAGGCGTTGCGGGTGCCCAGGAAGAAGGCCCCGGCGGCGGCCGTGAACGGATTGCCGCCCGCGGCGAGCGCTCCGACCAGGGCGAACTGCGAGGCGCCGGTGAAGACCAGCAGGCTGAGGACACAGGTCTGGAGGACGCTGAGGCCGGAGCCCGCCGAGGTCACGCCGAAGGCGAAGCCGGAGAGCCCGACGGCGACGCCGACGCCGAGGGCGTCGCGGACGACGGCCGCGTCGGGTTTGGCCGGGGCCGGTGTGCCGTCGCGTATGACGGGGGATGCTGTCTGTTCTGCCACGTCAGGGACGTTACGGCAGCCCCGGCGGCCCGGTCTTGTACGTTCTTGCGGCGGAGCCGGAGGAACGACCCCGCCCCCCTACGAGGACTGCCGCTTCCCCGTACCCCGCGCGCGCTGGTACGCCCCCGGCGGCACACCGACACTGCGGGTGAAGTGCCGGTTGAGGTGCGACTGGTCGGTGAAGCCGACCACCGCGGCCGCCTCCGCCGGCGGCGTCCCCGCGTCGAGCAGCTGTCTGGCCCGCCGTACGCGCGCGTCGGTGAGCCAGGTGTGCGGCGGCATCCCGTACGTGTCCCGGAAGGCCCGGAGGAGGGCGAAGGGGCTGGTGCCCAGGTCGGTGGCGAGCCGCTCCAGGGTGGGCGGCTCGATCATGCGGTCCTCCAGGACGGCACGCGCGCGTACCGCGTTCCTGGCTCCCGCCGAGCGGGGCGGCAGCGGGGTGACGATCCCGCCGTGGCTGCGCAGCATGCGGGCCGTGACCAGCCGGAGCAGGCTGTCGGCCGCGAGCGCGTTGCCCTCCTCGGCGGCCCGGTGGACGCCGACGACGAGCCGGGCGGCGTACGGGTCGTCCACGACGGGCGAGGTGAAGCCGACCGAGCCGCGCAGGGCGAGGGTGTCGGCGGCGATGGACCGGACGATCTCCGCGTCGGGGTAGATCGTCCGGTACGTCCAGCCCTCGGGCACGCCCGCGTGCCCGGTGTGCGGGGTGTCGGGGTTCACCAGGGCGATCTGTCCGGGGCCCGCGTGAACGAGATCGTCTCGGTAGTGGAAGGCCTCGACGCCCTCGGTGATGGCGGCGAAGACGAAGGTCTCGTGGGTGTGCCGGGCGAAGGCCTTCCGAATGTAGTGGGCGTGCAGCAGGTCGACCCCGGGCAGCTCGGAGTACTGCCAGTACCGTGCCCGCTCCCCGTTCGCCATGCCTCCATTCTGCGACAGGGCCCGGAGCGTCGCCGTGCCGCGTACGAGCATCCCGGTCCGGATATCCCCAGGTCCGGGCGGTTGTCAGTGCCGAGGTGCAGGATGGGGGACATGGTCAGGTCCGCGCTCGACTCGTTCTCCCCCGCGACCCGCAGCTGGTTCACCGGGGCCTTCACCGCGCCCACGGCGGCACAGGAGGGCGCCTGGACCGCCATCGGCGCGGGCTCCGACGTGCTCGTCGTCGCTCCGACCGGCTCGGGCAAGACGCTGGCCGCGTTCCTCGCCTCCCTGGACGGGCTGGCCTCCGCACCCCCGCCGGCCGAACCGAAGAAGCGCTGCCGCGTGCTGTACGTGTCGCCGCTGAAGGCCCTCGCCGTGGACGTCGAGCGGAACCTGCGCTCACCGCTGACCGGTATCCGGCAGGAGTCCGTGCGGCTCGGGCTGCCCGAGCCGGACATCCGGGTCGGCATCCGTTCCGGCGACACCCCGCCGGCCGAGCGCCGGTCGCTCGCGACCCGGCCGCCGGACATCCTGATCACCACTCCGGAGTCGCTGTTCCTGATGCTGACCTCCGCAACCCGCGAGGCCCTCGCGGGCGTGGAGACGGTCATCCTGGACGAGGTGCACGCGGTCGCGGGCACGAAGCGGGGCGCGCACCTGGCCCTCTCCCTGGAGCGGCTCGACGAGCTGCTGCCCCGCCCCGCCCGCCGGATCGGTCTGTCGGCGACCGTCCGCCCGGTGGACGAGGTGGCCCGCTATCTGTCGCCGGGGCGCGCGGTGGAGATCGTGCAGCCGCCGTCGGGCAAGGAGTTCGACCTCTCCGTGGTCGTCCCGGTCGAGGACATGGGCGAGCTGGGAGGCTCCCCCGCCTCCGAGGGCAAGGACGGCGGCGACAAGCCGTCGATCTGGCCGCACGTCGAGGAGCGGATCGCCGACCTCGTCCAGGCCCACCGCTCGACGATCGTCTTCGCCAACTCCCGCCGTCTCGCCGAGCGCCTGTGCAACCGGCTCAACGAGATCGCGTACGAGCGCGCGACGGGCGAGCCCCTCCCCGACGGCGCTCCCCCGGCCGAGATCATGGCCCAGTCCGGGGCGGCGCAGGGCGCCCCGCCGCTGCTCGCCCGCGCCCACCACGGCTCGGTGTCGAAGGAGCAGCGCGCCCAGGTGGAGGAGGACCTGAAGGCGGGCCGGCTGCCCGCCGTGGTGGCCACCTCCAGCCTGGAGCTGGGCATCGACATGGGCGCGGTCGACCTGGTCGTGCAGGTCGAGTCGCCGCCCTCGGTGGCCTCCGGGCTCCAGCGCGTGGGCCGCGCCGGCCACCAGGTGGGTGCGGTGTCGACGGGCGTGGTCTTCCCCAAGTACCGGGGCGACCTGGTGCAGGCTGCGGTGGTCACCGAGCGGATGCGTTCGGGCTCGATCGAGTCCATGCGGATCCCCGCAAACCCGCTGGACGTCCTCGCCCAGCAGCTGGTCGCCATCGTCGCGCTCGACACCTGGCAGGTCGACGACCTCCTCGCCCTGGTCCGCCGGGCGGCGCCGTTCGCATCACTGCCCGAATCGGCCTTCACTGGCGTGCTGGACATGCTGGCCGGCCGGTACCCGTCGGACGCCTTCGCCGAGCTGCGTCCGCGCGTGGTCTGGGACCGGGTCGCCGGGACGGTCACGGGACGGCCGGGCGCGCAGCGGCTCGCCGTCACCTCGGGCGGCACCATCCCCGACCGGGGCCTGTTCGGGGTGTTCCTCGTGGGCTCGGACCCCAAGAAGGGCGGGGGCAGGGTCGGCGAGCTCGACGAGGAGATGGTGTACGAGTCGCGGGTCGGCGACGTCTTCACCCTGGGCACCACCTCCTGGCGGATCCAGGACATCACCCGCGACCGGGTGCTCGTCACCCCGGCGCCCGGGGTGCCGGGCAGGCTGCCGTTCTGGAAGGGCGACCAGCTGGGCCGCCCACTCGAACTGGGCCGGGCGGTGGGCGCGTTCCTCCGCGAGGTCGGCGCCCTCGCGGACGACGACGCACGGCTGCGGCTGCTCGCCGCCGGCCTGGACGCCTGGGCCGCGGAGAACGTCCTGGCGTACCTCAAGGAGCAGCGCGAGGCCTGCGGCCACGTGCCGGACGACCGGACGATCCTGGTCGAGCGCTTCCGGGACGAACTCGGGGACTGGCGGGTCGTCATCCACTCCCCGTTCGGTGCCCAGGTGCACGCCCCGTGGGCGCTGGCCCTCGGCGCGCGGCTCGCCGAGCGGTACGGCATGGACGCACAGGTGATGCACGCGGACGACGGCATCGTGCTGCGCCTGCCGGACGCCGACCTGATGGGCCTGGACATGGGCCTGGACCTCCTCGATCACGAACCGGTCGACCCCGGCCGGCACCTCGACACGACGTACGACGCCGACAAGGCGCCCGTCGGCGCGGCCGACGCCCTCTTCGACAAGGGTGAGATCGGGCAGATCGTCACCGACCAGGTGGGCGGCTCCGCGCTCTTCGCGTCCCGCTTCCGCGAGTGCGCCGCGCGCGCCCTGCTGCTCCCCAAGCGCAACCCCGGCAAGCGGACCCCGCTCTGGCAGCAGCGGCAGCGCGCGGCCCAGCTCCTCCAGGTGGCGAGCGAGTTCGGCTCGTTCCCGATCGTCCTGGAGGCCGTCCGCGAATGCCTCCAGGACGTCTTCGACCTCCCGGGCCTGACGGAGCTGATGGGGGACATCGAGGCCCGCCGGGTCCGCCTGGTCGAGGTCACCACCCCCGAGCCGTCCCCCTTCGCCCGCTCGCTGCTCTTCGGCTACGTGGCGCAGTTCCTGTACGAGGGCGACTCCCCGCTCGCCGAGCGGCGAGCGGCCGCTCTCTCGCTGGACTCCCGGCTGCTCGCCGAGCTGCTCGGCCAGGCGGAGCTGCGCGAGCTGCTCGACCCGGAGGTCCTGACCGAGCTGGAGCGGGAGCTCCAATGGCTGACGGACGACCGGCGGATCAAGGACGTGGAGGGCGTCGCCGATCTGCTGCGGGTCCTCGGCCCGCTCACCGACACCGAGCTGGCCGAGCGCGGCGCCGAAACCGCGTGGGCAGCCGAGCTAGGCGCCGCGCGCCGTGCGATCCGGGTGCGGATCGGAGGCCGGGAGCACTGGGCGGCCATCGAGGACGCCGGACGGCTCCGGGACGCCCTGGGCACCGCCCTGCCCGTCGGCGTGCCCGAGGCCTTCACCGAGCCGGTCAAGGACCCGTTGGGCGACCTCCTCGCCCGGTACGCGCGCACGCACGGCCCGTTCACCTCCTCCGGGGCCGCGACCCGCTTCGGTCTCGGAGCGGCCGTCACCGACGGCGCCCTCCAGCGCCTCGCGGCCTCGGGCCGGGTCGTCCAGGGCGAGTTCCACCCCTCCGGCATCGGCCAGGAGTGGTGCGACGCCACCGTCCTGCGCCGGCTGCGACGCCGCTCCCTCGCCGCCCTGCGCCACGAGCTGGAGCCGGTGCCCCCGGCGGCGCTCGCCACCTTCCTGCCCCAGTGGCAGCACCTGGGAAGCAACAGCCTGCGCGGCATCGACGGCCTCGCCCGCGCGATCGAGCAGCTCCAGGGCGCGCCCGTGCCCGCCTCCGCCCTGGAGAAACTGATCCTGCCGTCCCGCGTCGGGGACTACTCTCCGGCGCTCCTCGACGAGCTGACGACCACCGGCGAAGTGGTCTGGGCGGGAGCCGGGTCGCTGCCCGGCAAGGACGGCTGGGTCTCGCTGTACCTCGCGGACGCGGCGCCACTGCTCCTCCCACCGCCGCACCCGCTGGAGCTGTCCGCGCTGCACGAGTCGGTGCTCACGATTTTCTCCGGCGGGTACGGCCTGTTCTTCCGCCAGATCGCCGACCAGGTCCGGGCCACCACTCACCCGGACGCCACCGACCCGCAGCTGGCGGACGCCCTCTGGGACCTGGCCTGGTCCGGCCGGCTGACCAACGACACCGTGGCCCCGCTGCGCTCGCTCCTCGGCTCGGGCCGTACGGCCGGATCCACCGCCCACCGCGCGCGGCGCACGGTCCCGCGCGGCCGCTACGGCACGCTGACCGCGGCCGCCCGCCCCGTCTCCCGCACGGGCCCGCCCACCGTCTCCGGCCGCTGGTCGCTGCTGCCTCCGCCGGAGCCCGAGCCGACCCACCGGGCACACGCCCTGGCCCGCACCCTCCTGGACCGGCACGGCGTGGTCACCCGGGGCGCGGTGGCCGCCGAGGGCGTAGAGGGCGGGTTCTCCGCCACGTACCGGATCCTGGCCGCCTTCGAGGACAGCGGGCAGGCCCGGCGCGGCTATGTGGTGGAGGGCCTCGGCGCGGCCCAGTTCGCGATGGACGGGGCGGTGGACCGCCTCCGGGCCGCCGCGACCGCCCGCGACCGGGGTGCGGAGGCCGCGGCCGGCCCCCGCGCGTTGGTGCTCGCCGCGGCGGACCCGGCGAACGCCTACGGGGCGGCCCTGTCCTGGCCGGAGCCGCCGACGGACGCCGGGCACAAGCCGGGCCGCAAGGCGGGCGCCCTGGTGGTCCTGGTCGACGGCGAACTCACGCTCTACATGGAGCGCGGCGGCAAGACACTCCTGTCCTGGCCGACGGACCCGGACGACCCGACGCTGACGGCCGCGGCGGAAGCCCTGGCCACCTCGGCGAAGTCGGGCACGCTGGGCACGGTGACGGTGGAACGGATCAACGGCACGACGTCCCTGACCTCCCCCCTGGCCGCACCCCTGGAAAAGGCAGGCTTCGTGGCCACCCCAAGGGGCCTCCGCCTCCGCGCATGACCCCCACCCCACCCACCTCCACAATGGAACCGTGCCCGAAGGAGACACCGTCTGGCAGGCCGCCCACCGCCTGCACACCGCACTCGCCGGGCGGGTCCTGACCCGCTCGGACCTCCGGGTGCCCCGCTTCGCCACCGCCGACCTCACCGGCCGGACGCTCCTCGACGTCACCCCGCGCGGCAAGCACCTCCTGGCCCGCATCGAGGGCGGTCTGACGCTCCACTCCCATCTGCGGATGGACGGCGCATGGCGGGTGTACGCCACCGGGGAGCGCCCGCGCGGCGGCCCCGACCACCAGATCCGGGCGATCCTGGGAAACGCCGAGTCCACCGCGTACGGCTACCGGCTCCCGGTCCTGGAGCTGATCCGCACCGCGGACGAGGCGGACGCGGTGGGTCATCTGGGCCCGGACCTGCTGGGCCCCGACTGGGACGCCGAGGAGGCCGTCCGTCGGCTGACCGCGGACCTCGTCCGGCCGCTCGGCGAGGCCCTGCTCGACCAGCGGAACCTGGCGGGCATCGGCAACGTGTACAAGTCGGAGCTGGCGTTCCTGGCGGGCGTCACGCCCTGGCTCCCGGTCGGCGACCTGGCCCCCGGCGTCCCCGCCCGCCTGGTGGCGACCGCGCACCGCCTTCTGGACGCGAACAAGGACCGCCCCGACCGGCGCACCACCACCACACGCCGCCCCGGAACCCCGCTGCACGTCTACGGCCGCGCCGGACACGCCTGCCTCCGCTGCGGCGCCCCGGTCCGCAAAGCGGAACTCGGGGACCGGGTCACGTACTGGTGCCCGGGCTGCCAACGAGGCCCCGACGACAAGACCGCCCCACCCCCACCCGATAATTGACGATCCGTCAGATCCAGTCGTACGGTCCGACCATGACGGACACGGCGAACGAATCGAGCGCAACAAGCCCAACGAGCAAGCCGATCAAGGCGGACAAGGCAAGCGCGGCGAACAAGGCGAACAGGCCGCTCCTCCCCGCCTACGACCTGACCGACCGCACCGCCTTCGTCACCGGCGCCGCGAGCGGCATCGGCCGCGCGACCGCCGTCCTCCTCGCCCAGGCCGGCGCCAGCGTGCACTGCGCGGACCGCGACGAGCACGGCCTCAAGGAGACGGTCACCCTCATCGCCCGCGAGGGAGGCACCGCACACCCGCACACCCTGGACGTCACCGACCGAGCCGCCCTCGCCGCCGCCGTCGGCGCGGCCGGCCCCCTCCACGTCATGGCCGCGGTCGCCGGGATCATGCACACCAGCTCGGTCCTGGAGACCCGCGAGGAGGATCTCGACCGCGTCCTCGCCGTCAATTTCAAGGGCGTTCTCTACGCGTGCCAGGAGGCGGCCCGCTCGATGATCGCCGCCGGCGTCCCCGGTTCGATCGTCACGATGGCATCGGGTGCGATGGACACCGCGAGCCCCGGGCTGCTCTGCTACAGCGTCACCAAGGCGGCCGTCGTCCAGCTGACGAAGACCCTGGCGACGGAGGCCGGACGGCACGGCATCCGGGTCAACGCGGTCGCACCGGGCTGGATCCGCACCCCCATGACGGACCGCCACGAGCCGGCCGCCCAACAGCAGGCGGAGGCCGCGATGATCCGTCACTCACCGCTGGGCCGGGTCGGGGAGGCCCAGGACATCGCCCACGCCGTCCTGCACCTCGCGTCGGACGCCTCCGCGTTCACGACAGGCCAGATCCTGCGCCCCAACGGCGGCGTCGCGATGCCCTGGTGACCCGTCGGACGAGCGCCCCCGGCCGCCCCGACGAGGCCGCCACGTGGACCGGCAGCAGACTCAGCCCCCAGCCACCCGCGGCCACCGCCCCCTCGACCGGCCCGGCGTCGCCCGGCGCCAGGAGCAGGCGCAGCACAGCCCACCACCAGAGCCCCCCGGCCACCAGCCCGATCGCGACCAGCGCGAGCGTCGCCGGCGGCACACGTCGCCGTACCATGGCCGCCTCCTGCCGTCGACGCTAGACCGGCAGGATCACCCTGCGGGAGGGCGCACCGGAGGCAAACCCGGCGCACACGGCCCAGTCGTACGTCCCCCCACCATGGCACGTGACACGTGAACCCGGCATCTCCAGCAATTGGGCCAATACCGGGAAACCATCCCTGATCAAGGGAAAAGCCCCGGTCGGTGCCCCTCAGGGAGGCACCGACCGGGGCTTGACCCCACTTCGTTTCACGCAGCGACACATTCGGCCGCCGGGCGACGACTCAGGCGGCGACGACGTCGACCGCTTCCGCGGGCGCCTTGATGGTCACCCGCCCGGTGGACACACCGGCCACCGACGTCACCGACACCGAATTGAGCATCGGGCGTACCGGCGTCGGCACCGGTTCGCTCGCCGCTGCCGACTCGGCCAGTTCGGCCAGTGACAGCTCGTCGCTCACTTCACGCATGAGCTCGGACATCCGTACGTCCAGCGCGTCGCAGATCGCGGAGAGCAGCTCGGAGGAAGCCTCCTTCTGCCCCCGCTCCACCTCGGAGAGATAGCCGAGCGAGACTCGGGCGGACGAGGAGACTTCGCGCAGAGTACGGCCTTGGCGCTGGCGCTGCCGACGCAGCACGTCACCCAACAGGCGACGGAGCAGAATCATCGGTGGCTCCCTCCTCGGACCGCGTAGCCGCATCCTTCACGCCCCACCGTACCGCCTCGCGCTGCGGCCGTGCGGGGAGCGATGTCGTGTTCACTCAGGGCTGCAAACATCAATTCCCCCCGTTGTGTTCCGTATCCTGTGCCCGCGCATTTCCCGAGAGTTCCTCATGGAGCAGTTCCAGCACGCTCCGTACGCTCTCTCTACGGATGTCCGCGCGGTCGCCGTTCAACCTCAACGAGACCACTTTCCCGGCGCGGGCGCCGGTCGCGGCAGGTCCCGCGACCGCCACGTAGACGGTGCCGACCGGCTGTCCGTCCTGCGGATCGGGCCCTGCGACCCCGGTCGTCGAGATCCCCCAGTCGGCGCCGAGCCGGGCCCGTACACCGGCCGCCATCTGCAGCGCGACCTCGGGATCCACCGCTCCGCGCTCGGCGAGCAGGGCCGCGTCGACACCCAGCAGCTCCTGCTTGAGGGCCGTGGCGTAGGCCGTGACGGACCCCCGGAAGGAGGCCGAGGCACCGGGCACTCCGGTGAGCTCCGCGGCCACCAGACCACCCGTGAGCGACTCCGCGGCGGCCAGCGTGTGACCACGCTCCGCAAGCAGTGCCAGCACCCGGGCGGCCCCGTTCATCGCGTCGCCGCCTCCGACCGCGCGGCCGCCCGCTCGGCGGCGAGCCCCTTGCGGCGCAGCACGACCGCCTGCCGTACGTAGTCCAGACCGGTGACGACCGTCAGCACGACGGCCACCGCCATCACCCAGAAGCGCAGGGTGGCCAGCGGTCCGGTGAGCATCAGCACGTACATGCCGACCGCCGTGCCCTGGGCCAGCGTCTTCATCTTGCCGCCGCGGCTGGCCGGGATGACCCCGTGCCTGATCACCCAGAACCGCATCAGGGTGATCCCCAGCTCGCGGGCCAGGATGACTCCGGTGACCCACCAGGGCAGGTCGCCGAGCGCGGACAGCGAGATGAGTCCGGCCGCCATGATCGCCTTGTCGGCAATCGGGTCGGCGATCTTCCCGAAGTCCGTGACGAGGTTGTACGTCCGGGCGAGGTGGCCGTCGAAGACGTCCGTGATCATGGCGACGGCGAACGCCGCCCAGGCCCACGCGCGCCATGCGGGGTCGTGACCGCCGTCCTGGAGGAGCAGCAGCACGAAGCCCGGCACGAGCACGAGCCGGATCATGGTCAGGATGTTGGCGATGTTCCACAGGCTGGCCTGGTTGACGGCCGCCGTGCCCAGCTTGCCGCGGGGCGCCGGCCTACCGGTCCCGCCCGTCGCGGATGCCGGGACTCCGGTCATCTGCCTGCCTCCTCGAAAAGACACTCGGCCACCAGGTCGACGCCCTCCGTGCCGACGACCTTCGCCATGACCATACGGCCCGGAGCCAGGTCGGGGCTCGTACCGCCGGCCGTGGTGAGGACGACCTGGCCGTCGGTCTCGGGCGCCTGGTGGGCGGCGCGGCCGATCACGCCGTCCTCGTCGTCCACGGACTCGACCAGTACTTCAAGGGTCTCTCCGATCCGCTCCTCCGCGCGCTGGGCGGTGAGCTCCTCGGCGAGCCGGGAGAGGTGGGCGAGGCGCGCGTCGACGACGTCCTGGTCGAGCTTGTGCTCGTACGTGGCGGCCTCGGTGCCGTCCTCGTCGGAGTAGCCGAAGACGCCGATGGCGTCGAGCCGCGCGTGGGTGACGAAGCGTTCCAGCTCGGCGAAGTCGGCCTCGGTCTCGCCGGGGAAGCCGACGATGAAGTTGGAGCGGGCGCCGGCCGTCGGAGCCTTGGCGCGGATGGTCTCCAGGAGCTCCAGGAAGCGGTCGGTGTCGCCGAAGCGACGCATCGCCCGCAGCACGTCGGGGGCGCTGTGCTGGAAGGACAGGTCGAAGTACGGCACGACCTTCTCGGTCGACGTCAGGACGTCGATCAGGCCGGGGCGCATCTCGGCGGGCTGGAGGTAGCTGACGCGGACGCGCTCGATGCCGTCGACCGCGGCGAGCTCGGGCAGCAGGCTCTCCAGGAGCCGGATGTCGCCGAGGTCCTTGCCGTAGGAGGTGTTGTTCTCGGAGACCAGCATGACCTCCTTCACCCCCTGCTCGGCGAGCCAGCGCGTCTCGTTGAGCACGTCCGAGGGACGGCGCGAGACGAAGGAGCCGCGGAAGGAGGGGATGGCACAGAAGGAGCAGCGCCGGTCGCAGCCGGAGGCCAGCTTCACGGAGGCGACGGGGCTGGTGTCCAGGCGCCGGCGGAGCGGGGCGCGCGGCCCGGAGGCGGGCGCGAGACCGTCGGGCAGGTCGCTCGGCACACCCTCGGGCGCGACGGCGGGGGCGGGGGCGTCCACGACGCCGTGGCCCGGGAGGGCCACCGTGGCGGCGGCCTCCTGGCGCTCGACGGGCGAGAGCGGCAGCAGCTTGCGCCGGTCACGCGGGGTGTGCGCCTCGACACTGCCACCGCTGAGGATGGTCTGGAGGCGGTTGGAGATGTCGGAGTAGTCGTCGAAGCCGAGGACGCCGTCGGCCTCCGGGAGGGCTTCGGCGAGTTCCTTGCCGTACCGCTCGGCCATACAGCCGACGGCGACCACGGCCTGGGTGCGGCCGTGGTCCTTCAGATCATTGGCTTCGAGGAGGGCGTCGACGGAGTCCTTCTTGGCGGCTTCGACGAATCCACAGGTGTTGACGACGGCGACATCCGCGTCCTCGGCGTTCTCGACGAGCTCCCAGCCGTCCGCTGCCAAGCGGCCTGCGAGCTCCTCCGAGTCCACCTCGTTACGGGCGCAGCCAAGAGTGACAAGGGCGACGGTACGGCGTTCGGGCATGAGCTCAAGACTACTTCGTCCCGGCCGTTCCCCCGTCGCGCAGGGTTCACCTGCGCGACAGAGGTCACATCACGGGCCCTGACGCGGGCCGTACCACGGGCTCATCCGGCCTCGGGGTCGCCCTTGGTGTAGGTCAGCCGCTCGACCTGGCCGGATTCGAACTTGTCGGCGACCTTCTTG
Source organism: Streptomyces sp. NBC_00250 (assembly GCF_036192275.1). Taxonomy (NCBI): domain Bacteria; kingdom Bacillati; phylum Actinomycetota; class Actinomycetes; order Kitasatosporales; family Streptomycetaceae; genus Streptomyces; species Streptomyces sp. NBC_00250. The sequence goes on from NZ_CP108088.1 coordinate 2,648,644, forward strand.
CCGTTCACGTAGAGCTCGACGGCGCCGGCGTTGCCGAGGACCAGATCGACGCGCTCGTCGTCCTGGAAGGTCTTGGACTCGCCCTCCATGAGGAGACCGTCGAAGAGGAGCTTGCCGTCGGCGGCCTTGGCCGAGATCCAGCTCTTGCCGTCGGTGGCGGTCATCTTCACCGTCACCTTGTCCTGCGGGACGGCGGCGATCGCACTCTCGGTGGGCTTCGGGGCGACGGGCTTGACCGGCTTCGGCTTGGCGGCCGAGGTCGCCTTCTCCGGCGCGGGCGCCGGACCGCCGTCGGCGGTGGTGGTGCCCTTGGGTCCGTCGTTGCCGTTGAACATCGTGAAGCCGACGAAACCGACGACGGCGACGATGGCCGCGACCATCGCGGCGGTCCAGTTGGGCCGGCGCGGCTCGGGGCGGATGCGTTCCGCCTCGAACAGCGGGGCGGCGGGGGTGGGCGCGGGACGACCACCGTGCTCTGCGTCGTACTGCTCGATCAGCTGGGCCGGATCGAGACCGACGGCACGCGCGAGCGTGCGGATGTGGCCGCGGGCGTAGACGTCGCCGCCGCAGCGGGAGAAGTCGTCCTCCTCGATCGCGTGAACGATCGGAATCCGGACACGGGTGGAGGCACTGACCTCTTCGACGGTGAGACCGGCGGCGATGCGGGTCTGCTGGAGAGCGCGACCGATCGAGTCCCGGTCGTCTGCCGGGAAGATCCGGTCGTCTTCGGGGGAGTTGCCGATGGACACGAGAGCGCCTTTCGAGCGTGTAGCCACCTGCTGGACGTTCAGTCTATGGGTGGTACGAAAGGGTGGGGCAACCGGGCGGGTGCTGTTTGTACGCCATGAGGCTGGGACATCCTTCTGTCCCTCCGCTCAACTTGACGTACGGCCAGGGGAAACGGTTGCCCTCCGTTCCCTTACGAGTGAGTCTCGGCCCGGTCTCGATCGTGTACCCCGCTCCCCGGCCGCTACTCCGACCGGTCCCCGCTCACGCCCTCCGGACCCCTGGGCCCCTAGGCCTCCGACTCCCCCCGGATCACGGCGAGCACGCCGTCCAGCTCGTCGGGCTTGACCAGTACGTCCCGCGCCTTGGACCCCTCACTAGGTCCGACGATGTTCCGTGACTCCATCAGGTCCATCAGCCGTCCGGCCTTGGCGAAGCCGACGCGGAGTTTGCGCTGGAGCATGGATGTGGAGCCGAACTGTGTGGAGACGACCAGTTCGGCCGCCTGGCACAGCAGGTCGAGGTCGTCGCCGATGTCCTCGTCGATCTCCTTCTTCTGCCGGGTGGCGACGGTGACGTCCTCCCGGAAGACCGGGGTCATCTGGTCCTTGCAGTGCTGCACGACGGCCGCGACCTCGGCCTCGGTGACGAACGCGCCCTGCATGCGGACGGGCTTGTTGGCACCCATCGGCAGGAACAGTCCGTCACCCTTTCCGATGAGCTTCTCGGCGCCCGGCTGGTCCAGGATGACGCGGCTGTCGGCGAGGGAGGAGGTCGCGAAGGCGAGCCGGGAGGGCACGTTGGCCTTGATGAGACCGGTGACGACGTCCACCGACGGCCGCTGGGTGGCGAGCACGAGGTGGATGCCGGCGGCCCGCGCGAGCTGCGTGATGCGCACGATCGAGTCCTCGACGTCCCGGGGCGCGACCATCATCAGGTCGGCGAGCTCGTCGACGATGACCAGCAGGTACGGGTACGTCTGGAGCTCCCGCTCGCTGCCCTCGGGCAGCTTGATCTTCCCGTCCCGGATGGCCTGGTTGAAGTCGTCGATGTGCCGGTAGCCGAACGCCGCCAGATCGTCGTAGCGCAGGTCCATCTCCTTCACCACCCACTGCAGGGCCTCGGCGGCCCGCTTCGGGTTGGTGATGATCGGGGTGATCAGGTGCGGGATGCCCTCGTAGGCGGTGAGCTCGACCCGCTTGGGGTCGACCAGGACCATCCGGACGTCCTCGGGAGTCGCTCTTATCATGATCGAAGTGATCAGGCAGTTGATGCAGGAGGACTTGCCGGAGCCGGTGGCACCGGCGACCAGGACGTGCGGCATCTTCGCCAGGTTGGCCATCTCGTAGCCGCCCTCGACGTTCTTGCCGAGCGCCACCAGCATCGGGTGGTCGTCCTCGGCCGCGGCCGCGAGCCGCAGCACGTCGCCGAGGTTGACCATCTCCCGGTCGCTGTTGGGGATCTCGATGCCGACCGCGGACTTGCCCGGGATCGGCGAGATGATCCGCACGTCCGGCGAGGCCACGGCATACGCGATGTTCTTGGTCAGCGCCGTGATCTTCTCGACCTTCACCGCGGGCCCGAGCTCGACCTCGTACCGCGTGACCGTCGGCCCCCGGGTGAAACCGGTGACCGCCGCGTCGACCTTGAACTCGCTGAAGACGTTGGAGAGCGAATCCACCACGGCGTCATTGGCGGCACTACGCGTCTTGCCCGGCCCACCCCGCTCCAGCAGATCCAGCGACGGCAGCGCGTACGTGATGTCCCCGGACAGCTGAAGCTGCTCGGCCCGGGGCGGCAGATCGGTCGGCTCGGGCGCCGGCTTGGTCAGATCCGGTACGCCTCCGCCGGGCCGCTGGCCCCCACCACGGGCCGGCGGTACGGGAGCGGCCGGAGCCCCCGTTTCGGCGGCCTCGGCGGCGGCCTTCGCGGCGGCGGCGTCCACGGCGGCCTTGCGGTCGGCGGTGACGTCCCTGGTGAGGTCGGCGACGATCGGGGAGGGCGGCATGCCGTTGAGGACCGCGCCGTCGAGTGCGGCGGCCGCGGCCGCGGCGACGTCGACCGGGTCGAGGCCGTGGTCGAAGGCGGACCGCTCGGCCGGCGGGCGCGCCAGGCGGCTGCGCCGTTCGAGCATCTCGGCCTCGGCGCGGTCCACGTCGTACGGATCCGCCGGGCCGCGGCGTCGCACGGGCCGGGCGGTGCGGGACTGCGGCCGGGCCTCCCGCCACTCCTCGTCGTACCCCTCGTACTCCTCGGAGGGGGCCCCGTGGGCCTCGGCCTCCGCCGGGTCGTACGCGGGTTCGACGATGCCGAGCTTGGCGCCGAGGGCGCGCAGCCGCTGCGGGATCGCGTTGACCGGGGTGGCGGTGACGACGAGCAGCCCGAAGATCGTGAGCAGGACCAGCATCGGGACGGCGAGGACCTCGCCCATCATGAAGACGAGCGGCTGGGACGCGGCCCAGCCGACGAGACCGCCCGCGTCCTGCATGGCCGCGCTGCCGTCGCCGCGGCCCGGCGAGCCGACCGCGATGTGCACCTGGCCGAGGATTCCGATGACGAGGGCGGAGAGACCGATGCTGATCCGGCCGTTGGCCTCGGGCTTCTCCGGGTACAGGATGAGCCGGATGGCGATCGCGCCGAGGAGCAGCGGTACGAGCAGGTCGAGGCGGCCGAAGGCGCCGGTCACCAGCATCTCGACGAGGTCGCCGACGGGGCCGCGGAGGTTGGACCAGGTGCCCGCGGCGACGATGAGCGCGAGGCCGAGGAGCAGCAGCGCGAGCCCGTCCTTGCGGTGGGCCGGATCGAGGCCCTTGGCGCCACGCCCTATCCCCCGGAACATCGCCCCCACCGCGTGGGCGAGGCCGAGCCAGGCGCCGCGCGCGAGCCGGTAGATGCCCCCGGTGGGCGACGGCGCGGGCCGGGGGGCGGGCTTCTTCGCCGCCGTCTTCCGCGCGGGCGCGCGCTTCGCGGGCGCCGCCTTCTTGGCCGGTGCCTTCTTCGCGGGCGGCTTGGCGGGTGCCTTCGCCTGGGACTTCGCGGGTGCCGCTTTCTTCGCGGCGCCCGTCGTACGGCCGGCGCGCGGCTTTGCGGTGCCCGCCGTGCTCTGGGAACCCTTGCCGGACGTACGTGAAGCCATGATGCCGAGGTTACCGTTGTGAAGACCGGCTGTCCGCCTCACCCGTTCGTGTCGCCCCTACCCGGGCGCGATGCTGACGCCGCCTCACGCCTGCCTCCGCCGGATCGCGGCGGTCCGGAACAGGCGGTGACGGTGCGTCAGCTCTGGGCCGGCAGTGTCGGCGCGGCGCCCGTGCCCGGCTCCAGCGCGTCCAGCGCCCGGCGCAGACCGGTGAGCTTGCGCTCCAGATGCGCGGCGGTGGCGACGGCGGCCGCGTCGGCGGAGTCGTCGTCGAGCTGCTTGGACAGCGCCTCCGCCTGCTCCTCGACGGCCGCGAGACGGGCCGACAGCTCGGCGAGCAGACCGGCGGCCTCCTTGCCGTGACCGGCCTCGCCGCCGCCCTCCAACTGCAGCCGCAGCAGGGCGGCCTGCTCGCGCAGCTTGCAGTTCTTCATGTACAGCTCGACGAAGACGGAGACCTTGGCGCGCAGCACCCACGGGTCGAACGGCTTCGAGATGTAGTCGACCGCCCCGGCCGCGTACCCACGGAAGGTGTGGTGGGGGCCGTGGTTGATGGCGGTGAGGAAGATGATCGGGATGTCCCGGGTCCGCTCCCGCCGCTTGATGTGGGCGGCGGTCTCGAAACCGTCCATCCCCGGCATCTGGACGTCCAGCAGGATGACCGCGAAGTCGTCCGTCAACAGCGCCTTGAGCGCTTCCTCCCCGGACGATGCCCGCACCAGCGTCTGATCGAGCGCGGAGAGAATGGCCTCCAGCGCCAGCAGATTCTCCGGCCGGTCATCGACCAGGAGGATCTTGGCCTTCTGCACCATGCCCCGTCCTCCTCGCCCCGGCAACGGCTCTCCCCGGCTCCCGGAACCGGGGGAAGCACCGGGCGCCGCCCCTGAAGACGACTCCGTAACGCCGTCCGTCCTTGTGCCGGTCATCGTAGCCGCACCCCGCCCGTCGCCACACCCTGTCACCGCGATGTCACAGTGCACGTACCGGAAACGCGGTGGGAGACCAGAAGGTTCCCCGTATCCCGGCCTCTCACACCCCCTTGGCGACAGTCCGTCAGCGAGCACCCGGAAGCCCACGCGACACCACCCGGCGGACCCGCGTCACGGAGACGCCGTCCCCCGTAGCGGCCCGGCACCCTTCCCACACCAGGGCCGTGGCGCGAGGGGCGCTCCCCCGCACCACGGGCCCGCGACGCCGGGGGCGCTCCCCCGCGCCACGGCCCCGGGCACGGAAGCGCACCCCCGCGCACCACGGCCCGTGCGGCGTCACTCCCCCCGCATCCACTGCTCCATCACGGACAGCAGGTGATCGGGATCGACCGGCTTCGTCACATAGTCCGAGGCACCCGACTCGATCGCCTTCTCCCGATCGCCCTTCATCGCCTTCGCCGTCAGCGCGATGATCGGCAGCCCCGCGAACTGCGGCATGCGCCGGATCGCGGTCGTCGTCGCGTATCCGTCCATCTCGGGCATCATGATGTCCATCAGGACGATCGTCACATCGTCGTGCTGCTCCAGGACTTCGATGCCCTCCCGCCCGTTCTCCGCGTAGAGCACCGCCAGTCCGTGCTGCTCCAGGACGCTGGTGAGCGCGAAGACGTTACGGATGTCGTCGTCGACGATGAGCACCTTCTCGCCGGAGAAGCTGAAGGTACGGCGCGGCTCGGGCTCCACCTCCTGCTCCGCCCGGCCTGCCGCGATCTGCTGCCCGGACTGCCCCGGCACCGCCGTCCGCGCCCCGGTCGCCTCCGCGGCCGCCTTCCGCCGGTGCCGGAACAGCGCCCCGGCCCCGGACCGCGCCTCCGTCCGTACGGGCGGCGGCGGGAAGTGCGGGAACGGGTGGACGGCCCCGGCCGCCCCCTCCTCGATGCCGTGCTGCGGGTCGTCGGCGTCCTGCGCCCCCTGCCCGTAGGCGCCCGACGGCAACTCCGTCGGGCTCAGTGGCAGATAGAGCGTGAACGTCGAACCGCGGCCCGGCTCGCTGGCCGCGAAGATCTCGCCGCCGAGCAGCCGTGCGATCTCCCGGCTGATCGAAAGCCCCAGACCCGTACCGCCGTACTTCCGGCTGGTCGTACCGTCGGCCTGCTTGAACGCCTCGAAGATGACCCGCATCTTGCTCGCGGCGATCCCGATCCCGGTGTCGGTGACCGAGAACGCGATCAGATCGGCCTCCGGATCGCGCAGCGACCCGGCTTCCAGGAGCTGCTCGCGGATCGACTGCGGCACATCGATGCCGGCCGGCCGGATGACCAGCTCCACCGCGCCCGTGTCGGTGAACTTCACCGCGTTGGACAGGAGGTTGCGCAGCACCTGGAGCAGCCGCTGCTCGTCGGTGTGGAGCGTGGCCGGCAGCTCGGGCGAGACCCGCACCGAGAAGTCGAGCCCCTTCTCCGCCGTGAGCGGCCGGAAGGTCGCCTCCACGTAGTCGACGAGCTGGACGAGGGCGATCCTGGTCGGCGAGACGTCCATCTTGCCCGCCTCGACCTTGGACAGGTCGAGGATGTCGTTGATCAGCTGGAGCAGATCCGAACCGGCGCCGTGGATGGTCTCCGCGAACTCGACCTGCTTCGGCGTCAGATTGGTCTCGGCGTTGTCCGCGAGCAACTTGGCGAGGATCAGCAGCGAGTTGAGCGGGGTGCGCAGCTCGTGCGACATGTTGGCCAGGAACTCGGACTTGTACCGCATGGAGACCGCGAGCTGTTCGGCCCGCTCCTCCAGGACCTGCCGGGCCTCCTCGATCTCGGTGTTCTTCACCTCGATGTCGCGGTTCTGCCGGGCGAGGAGCTCGGCTTTCTCCTCCAGTTCCAGGTTGGAACCCTGGAGTTCCTTCTGCCGGTGCTCCAGCTCGGCCGAGCGCTCCTTGAGCTGCTCGGTGAGCTCCTGCGACTGCTGGAGCAGCACCTCGGTCTTGGTGTTGACGCTGATGGTGTTGACGGTGGTCGCGATCAGCTCGGCGATCTGGTTGAGGAAGTCCCGCTGGATCTGGGTGAACGGCTGGAAGGAGGCCAGCTCGATCACGCCGAGGACCTTGCCCTCGAAGAGGACCGGAAGGACGATCACGTGCGCCGGTGAGGCCTCGCCGAGCCCGGAGGAGATCTTCAGATAGCCGGGCGGCACATGGAGCTGGATGGTCCGCTTCTCGTCGGCCGCCGTCCCGATGAGCGTCTCCCCGGGCCGGAACGAGGTCGGCATGGACCCGGTGGAGTAGCCGTAACTCCCGCGCATCCGCAGCTCGTACGAGCCGTCGCCCCCACCGACGAGTTCGGCGTCGTTGTGGGCGGAGCCGGTCGGTACGGCCACGAAGAAGGCGCCGTGCTGGGCGGAGACCACCGGCGTCAGCTCGCTCATGATGAGCGAGGCCACGTCGTCGAGGTCCCGGCGGCCCTGCATGAGGCCGGAGATGCGGGCCAGGTTGCTCTTGAGCCAGTCCTGCTCGTCGTTGGCGAGGGTGGTGTCGCGCAGGTTGGCGATCATCGTGTTGATGTTGTCCTGGAGCGCTTGGATCTCGCCGGCCGCGTCCACACCGTCGATCTTGACGTTGAGGTCGCCGCGGGTCACCGCGGTGGCGACGGCCGCGATGGCCCGCACCTGCCGGGTGAGGTTCCCGGCCATCTCGTTCACGGACTCGGTCAGATCGCTCCAGGTGCCCTCCACGTCCCGGACCCGGGCCTGGCCGCCGAGCTGACCGTCGGTGCCCACCTCGCGGGCCACCCGGGTGACCTCCTCCGCGAAGTTCGACAGCTGGTCGACCATCGTGTTGATGGTGTTCTTCAGTTCCTGGATCTCACCGCGCGCGTCGATGTCGATCTTCTTGGTGAGGTCGCCCTTGGCGATGGCGGTGGTGACGGCGGCGATCTGCCGCACCTGACCGGTGAGGTTGTCGGCCATCGAGTTCACCGACTCGGTGAGGTCCTTCCAGGTGCCCGAGACACCCGGCACCCGGGCCTGGCCGCCCAGTTCGCCCTCCGTACCCACCTCACGCGCCACGCGGGTGACCTCGTCCGCGAAGGACGACAGGGTCGTCACCATCGTGTTGACGGTCTCGGCGAGTTCGGCGACCTCGCCGCGCGCCTCGACCGTCACCTTCTTCGTCAGGTCGCCGTTGGCCACGGCCGCCGACACCCGGGAGATGTTCCGCACCTGACTGGTCAGGTTGTTGGCCATCAGGTTGACGTTGTCGCTGAGGTCCTTCCAGGTGCCGGTGACGCCACGGACCCGCGCCTGGCCGCCGAGGATGCCCTCCGTACCCACCTCACGGGCCACGCGCGTGACCTCGTCCGCGAAGTTCGACAGCTGGTCGACCATCGTGTTGACGGTCGTCACCAGCTCCAGGATCTCGCCCCGGGCGTCGACCGTGATCTTCTTCGAGAGGTCGCCCTTGGCGACCGCCGTGGTGACCTCGGCGATGTTCCGCACCTGGATGGTGAGGTTGTTCGCCATGAAGTTCACGGACTGGGTGAGGTCCTTCCAGGTGCCGGAGACCCCCTGCACCTCGGCCTGACCGCCCAGAATGCCCTCGGTGCCCACTTCGCGGGCCACTCGGGTCACCTGCTCGGCGAAGTTCGACAGCTGGTCCACCATCGTGTTGAGGGTGTTCTTCAGCTCCAGGATCTCGCCGCGCGCGTCCACGTCGATCTTCTGCGACAGGTCACCGCGGGCGACCGCCGTGGCGACCTGCGCGATGTTACGGACCTGGGTGGTGAGGTTCCCGGCCATGCCGTTCACCGAGTCCGTCAGGTCACGCCACACACCGGCCACACCGGGCACCTGCGCCTGACCGCCGAGCCGCCCGTCCGTGCCCACCTCGCGGGCCACCCGGGTCACCTGCTCGGCGAACGCGGAGAGCTGGTCGACCATCGTGTTGATGGTGTTCTTCAGCTCCAGGATCTCGCCGCGCGCGTCCACGTCGATCTTCTGCGACAGGTCACCACGGGCCACGGCCGTCGTCACCTGCGCGATCTGCCGCACCTGCGAAGTCAGGTTGCCGGCCATGAAGTTCACCGAGTCGGTGAGCTCCCGCCAACGCCCCGACACACCGTCCACCCGCGCCTGACCGCCGAGCCGGCCCTCGGTGCCCACGTCCCGGGCCATCCGGGTCACCTGGTCCGCGAACGACGACAGCTGCGACACCATGGTGTTGACGGTGTTCTTGAGCTCCAGCATCTCGCCGGCCACGTCCACGGTGACCTTCTGCGACAGGTCGCCGTTGGCGACCGCCGTCGTCACCTGCGCGATGTCGCGCACCTGACCGGTCAGGTTCCGGAAGGCCGTGTTCACCGAGTCCGTGAGGTCCTTCCAGGTCCCCGCCGCGCCCGGCACCTCGGCCTGACCGCCGAGCAGACCCTCGACACCGACCTCCCGGGCCACCCGGGTCACCTCGGAACCGAAGGCCGACAGCTGGTCCACCATCGTGTTGACGGTGTTCTTCAGCTCCAGCATCTCGCCGGCCACGTCCACGGTGACCTTCTGCGACAGGTCGCCGTTGGCCACCGCCGTCGTCACCTGCGCGATGTCACGCACCTGCGTGGTGATGTTCCGGAAGACCGTGTTGACGGAGTCGGTCAGGTCCTTCCACGTCCCCGCCGCCCCCGGCACCTGCGCCTGCCCGCCGAGCAGGCCCTCCGCGCCGACCTCGCCCGACACCCGGGTGACCTCGTCGGCGAAGATCCGCAGCGTCTTCGTCATCTGGTTGATGGTGTCCGCCAGCTGCGCGATCTCACCGCGCGCCGACACCCGCACCTTCTGCGACAGGTCGCCGTTGGCGACCGCCGTGGTCACCTCGGCGATGCCCCGCACCTGGTTGGTCAGGTTGCCCGCCATCGTGTTGACGGAGTCCGTGAGGTCCTTCCACACACCGGCGACCCCGGCCACCTCGGCCTGACCGCCGAGCTCGCCCTCCGTACCCACCTCGCGGGCGACACGGGTCACCTCGGAGGAGAACGACGACAGCTGGTCCACCATCCGGTTGACGGTGTTCTTCAGCTCCAGCATCTCGCCGGCCACGTTCGCCGTGACCTTCTGCGACAGATCACCGTCGGCCACCGCGGTCGTCACCAGGGCGATGTCCCGCACCTGGGCCGTCAGCCGGTTCGCCATCGTGTTGACCGAGTCCGTGAGGTCCTTCCACGAACCGGACACGCCACGCACCTGCGCCTGCCCGCCCAGCTTGCCGTCCGTACCCACCTCGACGGCGACCCTGGTCACCTCGGAGGCGAACACCGACAGCTGGTCGACCAGGTTGTTGACGGTACGGGCGACCTTCAGGAACTCCCCGCGCAGCGGCCGGACCGTCCCGTCGGCACCCTCCGAACGCAGGTCCATCCGCTGTTCCAGATCACCCTCGGCCACGGCCGAGAGCACCCGTCCCACCTCGGACACGGGCCGGGCCAGATCGTCGACGAGCGCGTTCGCGGCCTCGATCGCCGCAGCCCACGCCCCCTCGGTGGCGCCCGCCTCCAGCCGCTCGGACAGCTTGCCCTCGCGTCCCACCACCCGGCGGACCCGCGACAGCTCCCCCGTCACATGCATCTGCCGGTCGGCGACCTCGTTGAACACGGCGGAGATCTCCGCCATGACCCCGTCGCCGGACACCGTGAGCCGCCTGCGAAGGTTCCCGTCCCGCATGGACACCAGTGCGGCCAGCAGCCGCTCCAGCGCCGCCGCGTCCACTTGCACCGTCCCCCCACGGGAACGCCCGCCCCTCGCGCGCGTACCGCTGCCTCCGCCGCGTCGCGCCGCCGTGCCAGGTTCCACCGTGTCCCTCCCGAAAGGGGTCGACCGTACCGCTCCGGCTTCCGCCGGTAGCCTGCCCAGTGTTTCACCGCCACCGAACCAGGCGATAACAGTTCGGCAGCTTCGCACAGCGTCCCTACCCCCTGGGGACGGATTCAGCGATGACCGGCATCCGCTCGGACAGCGAAGGTAAGTAACCTGGCTTCCGGCTGTCCAACCGCCCCGGTCCGCCCGGCGGGGGCGGTGTGGTGCGCGTACGACCACCGGGCAGCGGGAGGGACAGACCGAGCATGGCAGAGCCGGGCGTCGAGACGCGTACGAGGAGTGCTGTGATCACCGCGCGGGCGACTGCCAGCTTCGAGCCCGTCGGGCGGTCCGTCGCGGCCGCCCGCGCCTTCGTCCGGGACACCCTCCAGGGCTGGGGACACCCCGAACTCGTCGACGACGCCGTCGTCCTCACCAGCGAGCTCGTCACCAACGCCGTCATCCACGCCGGCACCTCCGCCGAAGTCCTCTGCCTCCGCGCCGACGACAGCATCCGCGTCGAGGTCGCCGACCGCTACCCCGAGCGCGAGATCCCCGTCCAGAGCGGCCGCACCTTCGGCAGCCCCGACCGCGAGAACGGCCGCGGCCTGCTGCTCTGCGCGGCCCTCGCCCACCGCTGGGGCGTCGACTACTCCCCCACCCGCAAGCACGTCTGGTTCCACCTCGACCTCGCCCAGCGCCCGGTCGGCACCCGCTCCGCGGGCCCCGTCCTCCCCGACGCCCTCCTCCCGGTCACCGACAGCCGCGTCCGCGTCGCCGTCGTCCAGATCGACCGCGGCGGAGCGATCACCGCCTGGAACGAGGACGCGGACGAACTCTTCGGATACGCCTCCGAGCAGGTCACCGGCAAACCCCTCGGCGACCTCGCCGCCTGGCCCCACACCCCCGGCATCGGCACCGGCCTCGCCGAGGCCCTCCGCCTCTCCCGCTGGGAGGGCAGCTACGGCATCCGCTGCGCCGACGGCCGCGTCATCCCCGTGTACGCCGCACACCTCCGGGTCCGCGACACCCAGGGCGAACCCTCCACGGTCTGCCTCCTGGTTCGCGAGCACGAGCGGGCCGTCCTCCAGACCCCGCAGCGCCCCGCGGCCGAGCCGGGCTCCGAGAGCCGCACCGCCGACCCCTTCGAGGTCTTCATCGGCTCCCCGGCCCCCGACGACCTCGACGGCCTCCTCCAGCGCACGGTCGAACGCGCCCGCGACATGCTCGACGGCGACGCCGCCTTCCTCCTCCTCGCCACCGACGACGAGACGGAACTGGAGGTACGGGCGACCACCGGCCTCCCGGCAGCCCGCCAGCGCTTCGCCCGCGTCCCCGTCGAGACCGGCGCCAGCCGCTACGGTTCCGCCCGCATGCCCGCCGTGCACGAGGACCTGGCCGCCGTCCCCGGCGCCGTCCCGCTCCTCGAAGGCACCGGCATGCGCTCGGTGGTCACCGTCCCCCTCAAGGTCGAGGGCCGGCTCACCGGCTCCCTCGGCGTGGCCGCCGAGACCGCGAACCGCTACTCGAACGAAGAGGCCCTCCGCCTCCAGTTCGCCGCCGACCGCATCGCCCTGGCCGTGGAGTCCGCCCGCCTCGGCGAACTCGAGCGCCTGCGCCGCGGCTCCCTCAGCTTCCTCGTCGAGGCCTCCGACCTGCTGGCCGGCACCCTCGACCGCGACCAGACCCTGGCCCTGATGGCCCAGATGACGGTCCCGACCCTCGCCACCTGGTGCGCGGTCTACACGATCGCCGACCAGGCCTCCGACCCGTACCTCTCGTACGTGCTCCACGAGGACGAGGACCGCATCGACGGCCTCAAGGACCTGCTCTCCTCCATTTCCCCGCCCGACCCGGTGCCGACCCCCGGCGCCCGCGTCTGGACGGCGCCGGGCGACGCCGCCCACCGGGCCGCGCTCACCGCCTCGGTCCGCGCCCTCGACCACCCCACGAGCCCGCTCTCCTCCGGCATCGACACCACCCTGGCCACCGCGACCGCGGTCGCCGGCGAGACGGTCGTCCTGCCCCTGGTCGCCCGCAACCGCGTCATCGGCATGCTGACCCTGGGCAGGCCCTCGGAGGACCACTTCCGCCAGGAGATCCTGGAGCTCGCCGAGGACCTTTCCCGCCGGGCCGCCCTGGCCCTGGACAACGCCCGCCTGTATTCGGAGCGCGTGGCGATCAGCCAGTCCCTCCAGCGCAGCCTCCTGCCGCCCGGCCTCCCCCACATCCCGGGCGTCGAGGTCGACGTGATCTACCGCGCGGCCGGCGAGGGCAACGAGGTCGGAGGCGACTTCTACGATCTCTTCCCCATCCGCGACGGCGCCTACGGCTTCGCCATCGGCGACGTCTGCGGTACGGGCCCGGAGGCGGCCGCCGTCACCGGCCTGGCCCGCCACGCACTGCGCCTCCTGGCCCGCGAGGGCTTCGGCGGCCCGGCCGTCCTGGAACGGCTGAACGCGGCGATCCTCGACGAGGGCGCCCGCAGCCGCTTCCTCACCCTCCTGTACGGCGAGATGCGCCCGCAGGACGACGGCTCCGCGATCCTCAAGGTCGTCTGCGCCGGCCACCCGCTCCCCCTCCGCCTCCGCCCGGACGGCTCGGTGAGCCCCGCGGCCGAACCGCAGCCGCTCCTCGGCGTCATGGAGGACCTCGAGCTGTACGAGCAGACGATCACGCTCGACCCGGGCGACGTCCTCCTCTGCGTCACGGACGGCGTGACGGAACGCCGCGAAGGTACCCGCATGCTCGGCGACGACGGTCTGGCCGAGGTCCTCAAGACCTGTACGGGCCTGACGGCCGGCGCGGTCGCCTCCCGAGTGCTGCGCGCGGTGGAGCGCTTCGCCCAGGCCCCCGCCTCCGACGACATGGCCATCCTGGCGATGCGCCTCCGGGAGCCCGACGACCGCTGACAGCGTCCCGGCGATCCCCGAAAGGGGGTCGCCGGCCACAGCTGCCCGCCCAGGGAAACGACGGGACCGCCGAGAACGACGAGAGCGACGGGAACGCAAAAAGGCCCCCGCCACAAGGCGGGGGCCTTCTTACTTGGAGCCCTTTAACGGAATCGAACCGTTGACCTTCTCCTTACCATGGAGACGCTCTACCGACTGAGCTAAAAGGGCGGGTGTTCGGCGGCGTCCTACTCTCCCACAGGGTCCCCCCTGCAGTACCATCGGCGCTGAAAGGCTTAGCTTCCGGGTTCGGAATGTAACCGGGCGTTTCCCTAACGCTATGACCACCGAAACTCTATGAAGTTGACCAACCGGATATCGGCACGGTTCGTTACTTCAGAACTAACACAGTGGACGCGAGCAACTGAGGACAAGCCCTCGGCCTATTAGTACCGGTCAGCTCCACCCATTACTGGGCTTCCACATCCGGCCTATCAACCCAGTCGTCTACTGGGAGCCTTACCCTCTCAAGGAGGTGGGAATACTCATCTCGAAGCAGGCTTCCCGCTTAGATGCTTTCAGCGGTTATCCCTCCCGAACGTAGCCAACCAGCCATGCCCTTGGCAGGACAACTGGCACACCAGAGGTTCGTCCGTCCCGGTCCTCTCGTACTAGGGACAGCCCTTCTCAATATTCCTGCGCGCGCAGCGGATAGGGACCGAACTGTCTCACGACGTTCTAAACCCAGCTCGCGTACCGCTTTAATGGGCGAACAGCCCAACCCTTGGGACCGACTCCAGCCCCAGGATGCGACGAGCCGACATCGAGGTGCCAAACCATCCCGTCGATATGGACTCTTGGGGAAGATCAGCCTGTTATCCCCGGGGTACCTTTTATCCGTTGAGCGACGGCGCTTCCACAAGCCACCGCCGGATCACTAGTCCCGACTTTCGTCCCTGCTCGACCCGTCGGTCTCACAGTCAAGCTCCCTTGTGCACTTACACTCAACACCTGATTGCCAACCAGGCTGAGGGAACCTTTGGGCGCCTCCGTTACCCTTTGGGAGGCAACCGCCCCAGTTAAACTACCCATCAGACACTGTCCCTGATCCGGATCACGGACCGAGGTTAGACATCCAGCACGACCAGAGTGGTATTTCAACGGCGACTCCACCATGACTGGCGTCACGGCTTCAAAGTCTCCCACCTATCCTACACAAGCCGAACCGAACACCAATATCAAACTGTAGTAAAGGTCCCGGGGTCTTTCCGTCCTGCTGCGCGAAACGAGCATCTTTACTCGTAGTGCAATTTCACCGGGCCTATGGTTGAGACAGTCGAGAAGTCGTTACGCCATTCGTGCAGGTCGGAACTTACCCGACAAGGAATTTCGCTACCTTAGGATGGTTATAGTTACCACCGCCGTTTACTGGCGCTTAAGTTCTCAGCTTCGCCCTGTCGAAACAGAGCTAACCGGTCCCCTTAACGTTCCAGCACCGGGCAGGCGTCAGTCCGTATACATCGCCTTACGGCTTCGCACGGACCTGTGTTTTTAGTAAACAGTCGCTTCTCGCTGGTCTCTGCGGCCACCCCCAGCTCACGGAGTAAATCCGATCACCAGACGTGGCCCCCCTTCTCCCGAAGTTACGGGGGCATTTTGCCGAGTTCCTTAACCATAGTTCACCCGAACGCCTCGGTATTCTCTACCTGACCACCTGAGTCGGTTTAGGGTACGGGCCGCCATGAAACTCGCTAGAGGCTTTTCTCGACAGCATAGGATCATCCACTTCACCACAATCGGCTCGGCATCAGGTCTCAGGCTATGTGCTGTCCGGATTTACCTGGACAACGCCCTACACCCTTACCCCGGGACTACCACCGCCCGGGTTGGACTACCTTCCTGCGTCACCCCATCGCTTACCTACTACCACCTTGGGTCAGCGGCTCCACCACTTTCCTTTCCCCGAAGGGTCCGGAACGGCTTCACGGCCTTAGCATTAATGGGCTCGATATTGGGCGTTTCAAAGCGGGTACCGGAATATCAACCGGTTGTCCATCGACTACGCCTGTCGGCCTCGCCTTAGGTCCCGACTTACCCTGGGCAGATCAGCTTGACCCAGGAACCCTTAGTCAATCGGCGCACACGTTTCTCACGTGTGTATCGCTACTCATGCCTGCATTCTCACTCGTGAACCGTCCACAACTCGCTTCCGCGGCTGCTTCACCCGGCACACGACGCTCCCCTACCCATCACAGCGGGCGTTGGCCCTATTGCTGCAATGACACGACTTCGGCGGTACGCTTGAGCCCCGCTACATTGTCGGCGCGGAATCACTTGACCAGTGAGCTATTACGCACTCTTTCAAGGGTGGCTGCTTCTAAGCCAACCTCCTGGTTGTCTCTGCGACTCCACATCCTTTCCCACTTAGCGTACGCTTAGGGGCCTTAGTCGATGCTCTGGGCTGTTTCCCTCTCGACCATGGAGCTTATCCCCCACAGTCTCACTGCCGTGCTCTCACTTACCGGCATTCGGAGTTTGGCTAAGGTCAGTAACCCGGTAGGGCCCATCGCCTATCCAGTGCTCTACCTCCGGCAAGAAACACACGACGCTGCACCTAAATGCATTTCGGGGAGAACCAGCTATCACGGAGTTTGATTGGCCTTTCACCCCTAACCACAGGTCATCCCCCAGGTTTTCAACCCTGGTGGGTTCGGTCCTCCACGAAGTCTTACCTCCGCTTCAACCTGCCCATGGCTAGATCACTCCGCTTCGGGTCTTGAGCGCGCTACTGAATCGCCCTATTCGGACTCGCTTTCGCTACGGCTTCCCCACACGGGTTAACCTCGCAA